>NZ_CP197418.1:2746666-5493333 GCF_052161655.1 Novipirellula methanifontis | reverse complement strand
GGCTGGCGGCCCCTCGCCGCGGCACAACAAAAACAACCCGGTTCATATCAAAGCAAACGGCCTTGCTTTGGGGCACCCCCTAAACAACCAATAGGACGCAATTGCCACTGGGAGCACAAATCATGAGCACGTCAACGACGAAGTACTTTTCGCCTGACACATTGAAGCACGACGTACCTGCCGGAGTGGTCGTGTTTTTGGTTGCGTTGCCGCTCTGTCTTGGTATCGCACTCGCTTCGGGAGCACCGCTGTTCTCGGGACTCGTCACCGGCATCATCGCGGGGATCGTTGTCGGGTCGCTCAGCGGATCTCACACCAGTGTCAGCGGACCGGCGGCAGGGCTGACCGCGATTGTAGCTAGTCAAATCGCAGCGTTGGGGTCCTTTGATGCGTTTCTCTTAGCGGTGGTCGTTGGCGGCGTCATTCAAATCGCTTTGGGAATCGCAAAAGCTGGGGCGCTGTCGGCCTACTTTCCATCAAGCGTGATCAAGGGGCTGTTGGCCGCAATCGGCGTGATTCTAATCTTGAAACAAATACCCCATCTGCTCGGACGAGACTCGAACGTCGAGGGCGACTGGGCGTTCTTACAACTCGACCAATACAACACGTTCACCGAGATCATCCAGACCTTTCAGGAACAGATTCACCTTGGCGCAGCCACAGTCGGTTTGGCCTGCCTCTTTCTGCTCGTGCTTTGGAATCGCACGTCAATGCTGAAAAACTCGCTTGTCCCCGGTCCGCTCGTGGTCGTACTGGTCGGAGTCGGCTTGCAGCTTTGGTTCGCAACGCTTGGCGGACGATGGGAAATTGGTTCAACCCACCTGGTTCAGATTCCAGTCGCGCAGTCGCTGGGCGAAGTCGTTAATTTCCTGCGTCTTCCCGACTTCACCCAGTGGACAAATCCAGCCATCTATGTTGCTGGGGTGACGATCGCGATCGTGGCGTCGCTCGAAACATTGTTATGCCTGGAAGCGGTCGACAAAATCGATCCTCAACGCCGGCATTCCCCTCCCAGCCGTGAGCTGCTGGCACAAGGTGTTGGCAATATGATCGCTGGGATGGTCGGTGGATTGCCGATGACATCGGTGATCGTCCGCAGCAGCGTCAACGTCAATACCGGTGCGAGGTCGAAACTTTCAGCAATCTTTCACGGCATCTTATTACTCTTTTTTGTCGTGCTATTCCCTGTGGCGCTCAACGCAATCCCGCTTGCCGCGCTGGCCGCAATCCTAATCGTGACCGGTTTCAAATTGGCCAGTCCCACGCTGTTCCGAACCATGTGGAACCAAGGACGCTATCAATTCATCCCCTTCATCACAACGATTGTCGGTATTGTGATGACCGACCTGTTATCAGGCATCTTTCTGGGACTTGCCGTTAGCATATTTTTCATCCTCAGGAGCAACCTCCGCAAACCGATTCGCCGCGTCGTGGAAACCCACATCGATCGCGAACTGTTGAACATCGAACTCGCTAACCAAGTCAGTTTCTTAAACCGCGCAGCACTCGATGAAATTTTCAATAATGCTCAGCCTGGCTCACATGTGCTAATCGATGCTAGCGAAACGGACTACATCGACCCGGATGTTCTTAGCCTGATTCGTGAGTTCAAGGAGGAAAAAGGTCCGGCGCGAGGTGTAGAGGTGAGTCTGCGAAATTTCCAGGACCGATACGAGCTCCGCGATGAAATTCGGTTCGCGGATTACTCAACGCGTGAATTGCAAGACAGGCTAACGCCCGAACAGGTTCTTGACATTCTGAAAGAGGGTAATCGTCGGTTCTGCTCGGGCAATCAGCTGTCACACGACTATCGTCGCGCGTTGGCCGCTACAGCAAAAGGGCAAACACCGCTTGCGGTCGTGCTCGGATGTATCGATTCACGGGTCCCGGCCGAGGTGGTCTTTGATGCTAATATCGGGGACATCTTTGGCGTTCGTGTAGCGGGCAATGTGATTGGCACCAAATCACTCGCCAGCATCGAATACGCAGTGGCCGTTGCAGGCGTGAAGTTGGTACTGGTGTTGGGCCATACCCGATGCGGCGCTGTCACGTCGTCACTCAAAGTGTTAAGTGAAGGCAAAGATGTCGAAGAAGCAAGCGGCTGCCAGCACTTGCACGCGATCGTCGATGAAATCGGGAACACGGTTTCGCCAATCGAGTTAGGGCGGTTCCATGATTTGGTTGGTGATGATCGAGACAACGTGGTAAGCGAGGTGGTTCGCAGCAACGTGCAGCATACAGTCGATCTGATTATCGAGCGAAGCCGCACTATTCGTGAGTCAGTGGCGGCAGGAAAAGTGAAGGTGGTCGGAGCGGTATACGACATCGAAACGGGTGAAACCAGTTTTTTAGTTGGCGAAACCGCGAGCGTTTAGTCCACCTCCAAATTCTCCACCGGCACGACAGATGCAAGATCTTGCAAGTGACCTTCAACGTATTAACAAGAAAATCCCCTCAAAAACAAGGAGCTTAAAAATGAATGCCTGGAAACTGTTGCTCTCCATCGCAGTTCTCACCGTGGGAACCCGTCTGACTGCGGACTCTCATGCCGAGGACGCGAAGACCAATTTAAACATCACCGCAACGGAAAGTTCCACCGATTCCGAGAGGGCAAGCAACGAAAGCAGTGAGACTCGTCAAACCCAAGCGACGCTCGGGCTCGGTGTCGAGCCGTTGCCACAAGTTCTGACAAGCCATCTGCCCGACGTCATTGGCAAGGGACGTGGCATTCTCGTTTCCCACGTCACCGACGATTCGCCGGCCGCCAAGGCGGGACTTCGCGAACATGATGTGCTGATCCGCTACGACGACCAAGATTTGTATTCTCCAGAACAACTGGTCAAACGCGTTCGCAACGATGAACCAGGAACGGAGGTAGAGTTGGAGTACGTACGAGCGGGCAAACTAAATACCGTCAAAGTGAGACTCGGCGAGAAAGCCAAAGTCGTTCCGATCCAAAACAACTGGCCCGGATTTACACAACGGTTTGACGTTCCGATGATTCCTTACAAGCCCGATTTCTTGACCGAGAAACAGGACGCCAGCGTCGACGGTACCGAATGGACACGGTTCGAATCGATGAGCGTGATGAAAGGCAAGGACGGCAAGTACTCCGCGAAGGTGAAATACAAGGGGGAAGATGGCACTTCGATTGACCGCGAGTACACAGGAACGCGACAAGAGGTTCGTGATGCGATTGAAAAAGATGACGAACTACCCACGTCACAAAAAGAACAGTTGTTGCGAAGTCTCGACGACCGCGGTGAAGGCGAATTCCAGCTACCGAAGCTTCCCGTGCCATCGGGCCCTTATTGGATGCCTTGGCAACGCGAATTGTTCAGTTGGCCTGACTTGAATTTCTAGTAGCTCACTGGCAACCTGAACGTTGCGACGCGGTTTACGAACCGTTTAGACAGAGAGGTAACGTTCCGGCAGCCGATTCAGAATCGAATTGGCTGCCGCTGCTTGCAAACCCTCACTACATGAATGTTAAGCGGCAAATCCGTACATCGCCTTGACTTCCTCCAACGTCGTGATTCCGTTACGCACTTTTCGTAGTCCGTCTTTTGTTAGACTTGTAATGTTTGCTTGACGCAAAATTTCTCGCAGCTCGCGTTCGCCCTTACCCTGTTCGATCGCATCGGCGATTTCAGGGGTGGCAACGACGATTTCAAATACACCCGTTCGTTCGTGGTACCCTGACCCGTGACAATGTTTGCAGCCGACGGCTCGCGGCAACCGTTCGGGAACGTCAATCGCTTCCTGTTCGAACAGTACCCGTTCCGTATCCGTCGTTGCTCGTGTGTCTCGACAATGCTCGCACAGTCGCCGCACTAGTCGCTGAGAAATGACCGCTCGCAAACTGCTGGCCAACGATCGCTGATCGACCTGTAAATCTCGCGACGCCGTCACCACCGATGCTGCATCGCGAGTATGAAATGTTGTAAATACAAACTTGCCACAGCTTGCCGCCCTCATTGCCGCAGCGGCAGTTTCAGTATCACGGATCTCGCCAAGCAAGAGAATGTCGGGGTCCATCCGTAAGGCCGTCTTTAACCCTGCTGCCAACGACATTTTGTGGCGTGTGTCTACCTGAATCTGCGAGAAGCCCGGCACAAAGTACTCGACCGGGTCCTCGATCGTGACAATGTTGCGTCGCCCGTTATCGAGGTGGTAGACCAACGAATAGAGCGTCGTCGTTTTGCCGCTGCCGGCGGGACCACCGACCAGAATCATTCCCTCGCCAACGCCCATCCGCTGCCGTAGGTCATGAAGATCCGCCGTCGCCAGTCCCAGAGAATCGAGTGACCGAATGATTTGATCTCGCCGCAGAAGTCGTAACGAGACGGCTTCACCGTTGATGACAGGCGTTGCGGTGATTCGCACGTCGTAATGTGAAATCGACGTGGGCAGCGACAATCGACCCTCGAGTGCCTGGAAGTGCTCAGCGGGATCGAGCCCCGCCATTACCTTCAATTGCTGGAGCAATGGTTTGCCAATCGATTCGCTCAAACGGCAGTAATGTTCCAATTGGCCGTCGATCCTCAAGCGAACTTCGATTTCATCATCGAACGGGTCGAGATGAATATCAGTGGCACGGTGCCGAATCGCTCGACGTATCAAGGTCAACGCAGGCGACTCAGTCTTTTCGGCAACGTCCGCATCCACGGTTGCGTCGACGGCTAGCACCGCACTATGGCTGGCATCGATCTCCCAGGACTGGTCATCACGTCCAGGCAAATGGGCATCGTCAAGCCCTTCGTCGCCTCGCACAATTACACCGGCCTCGCGCAGATCATCGAAAAGCTTCGCGGCTGCGTTTTGGTTGATCTTGAGCTTTCGTGCGAGGAAATCGACAAGCTGGGTGCGAGTCGCCTGTCTCGCACCGGTTAATTCAAGACGAAACCGATCGACGAGCGATTGGACTGCGTCCACGATCGACTTTGATTCAACAGTTTGAAAGGCCATGATAAAATCTCCATCATTGAAATTCCTGAACGAGTCAGTGGCAGTTGTGAGCCGTGGGCCGTAAGGCACCGGGTAATGCGAGGGACCCGGCCGCTCACGCGCGAGCGGCTCACTAAATTAACAGCCCGCTGGGCACGGTTTCATCACCATCCAACCGGGGCAAACGCCTAAACGCAACGCTATGAAGCATTTTTAGCCGGCAAATTACGGCATTTACATTCTGTTACATTCTGTAGCTACGCTCGCCAGAGCGTGGAGGGTTGCCGCGTATATGCGCGCCACCACCTTCTGGCGAAGGTAGCTACTAGAAATTGCTTCACAGCGTTGGCCAAAACGGCTAACGGGATTTCAACCAATGATTTCTGCCTAAGTGCTTATCAACATGCTTGCGGAGGCTCCAACGCTAGAACGTCATCCGAACCTGCAGCCACACATCAGGACGATTGGACCGTGATGCGTTTGCCCTTAGATTCCTCGCTCTTGGGCAAGTGAACCTCCAACACGCCGCTGTGATACTTCGCGTCGATGTTGTCCACTTGCACACCGTGCGGCAGGGCGAAAGACTCATAAAAGCTTCCGTAGCGACGGTAACTTCCGTTGTTTGCTTTGCCCTCTTCGTTTCGCTCGGCTTTAAGCGTCAACATGTTGCCGCTGATTTTGACGTCAAAGTCGTCCGGTTCAAATCCAGGCAACTCGGCACGAAGAACGTACTCGTTGTCTGCGTCATCGAAACCAACGTTCGCTCGCAGCATACGCGAATCATCACTCCATTTGTTCATACCGCCTGCGTTCCAATCACTCAATAATCGATCCCACATCTGATCGAAGTCACTGTGGAGACTCGAAATCGGACGATCATCATCACGAACCTTTAATTCGTCACTCCTTTGTTTCCAAGGAATTAATTTGTCAATCATTTTGTCTCCTCCTTTCTCGTTTGAATGGATTTACAATTCATTAGCGTCGCCGGATCAACACCGACCGACGCCCTGACATCCAACCATCAGTTTGCCTTCACCTCGATTCGTCGTGGTTTCACTTCTTCGCTCTTGGGCATCGTCAACGTCAGGACGCCATGCGTAAAGTTCGCCGAAACATCGTCAACGTTGACATCGCAGGGCAAATCATACGTGCGGCGGATCTTGCCGAACGTCCGCTCCTGTCGATGCCAAGCTCCACCTTCGAGTTCAGGTTGCTTACGCTCGCCCGATATTGAAATTTGGTTGCCTCCGGTGACATAGATCTCCAAATCATCCATCTCGAACCCAGGCAATTCTGCTTCGATGTATAAGTTGTCGTCGTTCTCCCACAGATTCATTGGTGGGTAGACGCCTGTCGTGGTAGTTGCACTCCCGCGACCGTTCGGTGCAAAAGCCCGCTCCAATTCGCTGCGGAGGCGATTTAATTCCGCTGCTGTCTGCCATCGTGTGTTTACCATCGCTTGATCCTCCAGGTTTTCAAAGGAACAATGAAAATAGACTTTGCGAAATTGGCAGTTCCTTCCCTGCTTGCTAGACACTAAATGCAACGAGTGTGCCAATCGCAACACAGCCGAGAGCAGGAATTTTGACGTCAAACTGTCAGTCGAAATTGTCGCTTCCCGTGCCCTGTCGGAACACACACGACGATTCCCGTTCGTTTAAACTAGACTCTAGGTGCTTGGCGACGCTGCCACGCCCCTCCCCGGGGTCTGTCAAACACCTGACCCACTAACCGTACAAACCTTTAGAGAGATAGCTTTATGCCCACTCCATTGAATCCCTCTCGCCGTCAATTTTTGGGAAGCATCGCTGCCGGCTCAGCCGGCGTCATGATGTCTACCTCCGGTCGGGCCTTCGGAGCTCCGTCGCCAGGTGACCGCCCCGTGTTTGCCACCATTGGGTTGCGTAACCAGGGTTGGACCATCACCAATAAATCGACCCAATTTGCCGACTTCGCCGCATTTGCTGACGTCGACGCCAATGTGCTGGGGGCGAATCTCGAAAAGCTCGAGGAGAAAACCGGCAAAAAAGTAGACGGCTACAACGATTACCGCAAGGTCCTCGATCGCGACGACATCGATGCGGTCATGATCGGAGCCCCCGATCATTGGCACACGAAAATTTCGGTCGAAGCAATGCTGGCTGGCAAGGACGTCTACTGCGAAAAGCCGCTGACATTGACAATCGACGAAGGCAAGTTGATCGAGAAGATTGTCAAGCAAACCGGACGCGTCTTCCAGGTCGGAACGATGCAGCGGACCGAATGCGAGCACAGGTTCCTCAAAGCGATCGCGTTGATCCGAGACGGTCGGATCGGCGAGATTACTAAGGTCACTTGTGGAATCAACGGTGCTTCGGGCTCGCCAGTGATCCCAGCGATCGATGTTCCCAAAGGCCTCGATTGGGACATGTGGCTCGGCCCAGCCGCGAAGGTGCCCTACCGTGCCTTGCCGGAGATGCGAAAAGGTTACGGCGGCGGCGTGCCGCTCTATACCAATTGCCACTACGCCTGGCGTAACTGGTATGAATATTCCGGTGGCCAAATGAACGACTGGGGTGCTCACCACGTTGACATTGCCACATGGGCTTTGGGTGCGAGCGATACCGGACCGAGCAAGGTCACACCGGTGAGCTATTCGCTTCCGGTGGAATATAAGAATGGCTATCCGACCGTCAGCGATCAATACAATTCGCCGACCAAGTTTGAGATCCACGCCAACATGCCAGGTGACATCCCGATGATTATCACCAGCGAAGGCGACAATGGCATTTTGTTCGAGGGTACCAAGGGACGTTTCTTCGTCAATCGCGGCAAACTGGCAGGTAAACCGATCGAGGATCTGGAAAACAATCCATTACCCGAAGGGGCGGTGGAGGAAGTCTACGGCGGCCCGGTGAGCCAAAATCACACCGCCAACTTCATCGCTGCGATGGATTCTCGTGAGCAACCGATCTCCGACGTTTGGTCCCACAACCGGATGCTCGAGACCTGTCACCTCGCAAACATCTCGATCCGCCTGGGACGCGAGCTGAATTGGGATCCAAACGCCCGTCAGATTATTGGCGACGAAGAAGCCAACGCATTCCTCAGCCGCGAGAGCCGCAAAGGTTTTGAGATCAACATGTAGCACGCCTCTTGTTGAATTTGAATCGTGCCCCGCCGCATCCGCGTCGGATGTGGCACTCGCTGTTTTAGCGAACGAGTTCGTTATGAAGGCACTGTTCTAAAAAGTCCAAAAAGCTCGGTGGTTAGGCCAGACCATCGAGCTTTTTTCGTGCCCGCACCGCGCAGTCCCAACAACGAAGTCGATTGGGGCTGGTAGCTGAGCATCCTCTGCTAATGTCGCTTTGCGACTTCGAATTGGGGTAGGGGGTCTACGGGTACGCGTCGTTCCGCTAAAGCGATGACTTATTTGTCTGCGGTCTCTTGGCTATGGCTGGCGTTTGGCCTGCCACAGCCAAACGCCTGCGGTTTCATCGCGATTACCACCGGCTTGCGCGACCGAGTTGCCGTCGCTTGAAACTGCCAGGCTACGAGAATCGTAGCCGTAGCGTGGATAGACCAGCAGCTCGTCGCCCGTTGCTACCTGCCAAAAATACACTTCGTCAGGAGCGGAAATCAGAGTCCGACCGTCGGGAGTGAAATCCAGAGGACAATTGCCATGCGGGATCGTAAAACGCAACGAGTTATCCGCCAGGTTCCAAAACTTCGTTTCGCTTGGATCGGATGTGAGCAGTCCCTGTCCGTCAGGGGTGAACTGCAACTGTTCGACCTGCCCCTTGTGACCACGGAGCGTGCTGATGATCTGCCGGGTTTCGACATTCCAGATTTTTACCGAGTGATCGTCCCAGGCGGATGCCAAATGAGATCCGTCGGGCGAGTACTGAATCCCGAGCACTTTCCCTGCATCGCTGCGGAGTGTCGCCATCGTTTGTTGCTTCTCGATATCAAACAGTTCGATCTGCTCGGAGTCGATCGCAGCCAACCATCGGCTATCGGGTGAAAACACGACGCCATGCGAATCGGTCCAAGTGCCGATGCATTGTCCCGAATCCACCAGCCAAACACCGGTGATCGTCTGACTACGTTTGTCACCGGAGCATCGAGCCAAAATCAGATGCCCGTCGGGGGAAAACGCAACTCGATTAATCGAATCCAGTTCGACGGTGATGTCGCGAATGGGCGCAGCGAGTTGGACGTTCCACAGCTGCAACATCGGCCCGCCGCCACCCTCCGTATCACGTTGTCCAGCGGTGGCCAGCACGGTGCCATTGGGCGACAACGCCATGGTCTGGGTCCAGTGTTCCGTTGCCCACGAATTGTGGACCTGATTCGTCATCGCGTCGATCCGCCACACGTGGTGATAATCCGACGCGATCAACGTCTGACTGTCTGCAGTAAACGCAGTCGTGTGCAGACTCATAGCGGGCAGGCGAACGCGTGTTCGATTTGGATAAACCTGGGTGTCCCAAAGGCGGACGGAGCAATCGGATCCGCCGCTGGCCAGCGTTTGACCGTCGTGACTGAAGGCCAAGCAGTCGACGGATCCACGATGGCCTCGATAGGTCGCGAGTTCGGATCCGCTGCTGACCTAGTATATGATCATTGTGGTGTTTCGACCGGTTTTCGCGTCGATTCGCTGTGATGACCTTTTCGCAGTCGCTCTGCGGAAAAGTCGCTGACTCACAGATCCTATCCGACCCTTCTCGGCCCCAGGCTAGAGCGATTGGGAGCTTGATCGTGAGTCAGTTCTTTTACCCGAACGGTCGCTAGGTCGGCGTCATGCCAGACCGCATTTACTAGGCAGGGACTTTTAAGATGAGCAACGAATCTACTACAAACACTCGACACGAAACACCACTGTCGCGAACCGGTTACCAACGAGTCATCGGAGTCGATGTTGCCAAAAATAATCTCGATCTTTGTGATTCTCAAAACAAGCTTACCGGGCGAATTGATAACGACGTGAAGAGCATTCAAGCGAAATTGCTTGACCGCATTGATCCTGACAGCGCGACATTGATTCTCTGTGAATCCACCGCCAGCTATCACCTGTTGATGACTGACATGGCTCACGACAGCTCGATTGACGTCGCCATTGTCAACCCACGGCAAGTCAGAGACTTCGCCAAGGGCCATGGATGGCTTGAGAAGACCGACACGATTGATGCAGCGATGATTTGTCGATTTGGTCAGGACGTTCCGGTCCACTTGGCAGTCAGACGCAGCGAGCAACAGAAGCATCACACCGCGATGGTTCATCGTCGGGTATCGCTTCTGAAGATGCAGGCTCAAGAACGATCGCGGTTGCTACATACCACCGACAAAGAGACTCGCAAGTTGCTAAAACAGATGCTGCGCAACATCGAAAACCAGCTAAATCGCGTTGATAAACGACTCAGCGAGATCCTCAAAGAGCTGGCAAAGCAAGAGCCCAAAGTGCAGATTTTGAAGAGCCACCCCGGCGTGGGCGAGGTCACGATCAATGTGCTTCTGACTTCGCTGCCTGAGTTGGGGCAACTCAATCGCAAAGAGATTGCGAAGTTAGTTGGCGTATCGCCGATGGCTAAGCAAAGTGGCACCAAGGATGGTAAACGAATGGTGCGTGGTGGGCGTCAATCGGTCCGCTGTGCATTGTACATGGCAGCGTTATCAGCTCGGCAGTACGACGAGCGTCTGAAAGCCTTTTACACACGTCTAAGAAAGCAAGGGAAACCGTACAAGCTGGCGATGATCGCTTGCGTACGAAAGCTTCTTTCGACACTCAATCAGATGGTTCGTAATCAAGAAACGTTTGACACTTCAAAGTTCGCCGCGATGGTCTGATCAGTCCACCAACGAAATAACGGTTGAAGAGCCCCTTTCGCGTCGCCGTCACATTGGCCTGCGCCAGCATCTGAGGCCGATGTGACGGCGATGCGGAAGGGGCGGCCCCATTTTGCCGAGCCCGAACAAGCGTCGAGCCAGGGATCGAGCGAAGTATTTGGAAAAAACGGCAGCCGACCAACGACCGAAATCGCTCGTCGACTGCCTACGTACTCGAGCGTTGCCGCTCGGTACAAGGGTCCAAACATACACGTAGCCAGACTCCCATAGGAGCCCCCTATGTCCTTCGATGCTGCGCATCGAGGCGAAACATCGAATCAAAAATTTAGTTTTTTGATAAGCGACTATTGCCAAATCTTAACACGGTCGCTCCCAAAGGCGTACCCGTCCGTCGGCGGAGGCACTGGCCAAGGACATCGAATCGGGTGAAAAACGCACGCAATGGATCGGGCTAGGCGACTGAGTTTCTATCGTGGTTGTGGTATGGTCGCGAGTATCGACGACCGCCAGCGAACCATCGAACATGCCGACTGCAATCCTCCGCCCGTCGCTGGAATAATCAACCGAATCGACCGAAGATGTGACCGCGATCGATCGAGAGAGGCGTTTCGTCGGCACGTCCCACAGTCGAAGTTCGCCGTGGGTTCGTCGACTCCAATCGGGAGCTCGGTCGTCACCGCAGCCGGCCGCCAGTGTTTGGCCGTCCGGTGAGAACGCCAGTGTCAAAACACCCCACTCGTGTTCAGCCAGCGTGGCGATCAGCTTCCCGCTGTCCGAGTTCCACAACTTGACAACTTTGTCGAGTCCACCGGAAGCAATAATCCGGCCATCGTGCGAATACGCCACCGCCATGACGAAATCGTGGTGTCCTTGCGCTGTCCATTTGACTCGGCGTCCCTTGCGATCAACGACATGCAGCTTCGAACTATCCGGTACGGCGATCGAAAGTCCATCTGGGCTTGAGGCGAGCGAACGAAAGCCGCTGTAGTAGTTTGCCGTCGCTGGCTTGGGCGGTGGTTGTCTCCAGATCATTAAGTTGGCCGATTTTGCTGACAACGACCATTCGCGAATCTCGCCGGGCGACGCATAGGTGTGGGACGCATCGCTGGCAACCACGGCGGAATCGTCCGGGAGGAACGCTAACGCGCGTACCGGGTTGGCATGTCCGTCGAAGACTTTCTGTTCAGCGTGCGTCTGTCGCCATAGCAAGTGCCATTCGATACCGCGCAAGTCTTCGCCGTCGGCTAGCGGCCGATGGCGCTGGAGCAATGCAACGGCTCGATCCAAGCGGCCCTGCTGCCAACAGAGCTGCGCCAGCGCGATATCCGAAGCGTACTGTCGCAGTCGTGCCTGACACGCAGCCTGCTCCGCGCGGCGAACCCGCGAATCGCTGTCGATCGCCTCCGGCGTAAGCTGTTCACCCGTCGGTGCATCTGCGTGACAAAATATTGCATTTCCTAAAAACGCGTCGATCGACGTGCGGATCGGTGAAAAGACAACCAGCGTGATTGTCAGCCGCATGCCTAGTAAACGGAGAACAGAACAAGCCTGCAAGCCAGGACACATCAGGTACCCTCGAACCATGTCAGTGATCCATCGAAGAGCGTTGGCGCAGCGAGTAACTGGAACTCGAGCCGCCCGATCGCTGCCAATTTTAATCGTGGGGCTCGAACCCGTCTATTGATTGGCTGAGCAGCTGCCCTATTGCCGCAGATTAACACATCGAATTGCCGTCGTCGCATTCCGGCTTGATTGCAAGATCCCTGTTAGGACAACAAGTGGCATCCACCGAATGCCGATCAGCGGGTACGCTCAAAGACTACTTGAAGCGGAAGTCGCATCGGGTGTCCAAAACCGCGAGCTGTGTTTTTTGCCTGTAGTCGTCTCCCCTACGACACAAAGGCAAACGGCACAGGACGGATCGCAGAGACGTAGCTCTTTTTCAAAACGGTCCGCAGCGGCTTTCGTCGCCGCGAAGCGAAAGGTCCGCGTGGCAGCACACCGCCGGGTGAGCGGATCAGGCAGGCAGAAAAAAATGGAATTTCTTTATCTGCAGAACGAGTCCACAAAAAAAGCCATAAACCTTCCCGGTTTATGGCTTCAATGCAAATACACCCCAGAGGATTCGAACCTCTAACCTTCGGTTCCGTAGACCGATGCTCTATCCAATTGAGCTAGGGGTGCTCGCTGCTCTTCAAAGGACTCCCTGGTGGGTGTGTCCTCTTCAGATGACAGGGATTCTAGCAATCAGGTTCGCTGCTGCAAGCCCTATCTGAACTCAAATTTTTCATTCTTCTTCGAGCACCGCGTGCTCTTGCAATTCTTCTAATGAGGCAAACTCTAACGAGCTGATGTGACTCGCTTCGAGCACCACGGGTGGGGCTTTTCCGGCGTCGTACGCCTCCTTCCACCTGGCAGCACATAAACACCAGCGGTCGCCGGGGCGTAATCCGGGAAATCGGAACATCGGATTGGGGGTGCTCAAGTCGTTGCCACGTGATCGACTGAATTCCAAAAATTCAGCCGTCATTTTGGCGCAAATGACGTGTAAGCCCGAATCAGATCCTCCGGTGTTACAACAACCGTCGCGATAAAATCCGGTGAGTGGATCATTACTGCAGCTGGCGAGTTCGCCGCCTAAAACGTTTTTTCCAGCCATTGATGCGTTTTTTCCATGGGTAAAGTCGTCAACTTGGATCCAATGTCCGATCCAGTCGGACAGTTCAGTCTAACAGTTTCATCCTACCAAATGTCCCAAGCAGGGGAGTCGGCCGAGTTCATTGTCGCGATTGGCCGGTACCGCTAAATATCGGTCACCTATTTGGTTAATGACATCTTCATTCGTGTCGACCAGACGGCTTGCGACCTGTTGATTTGGTAAGCCGCGACGCGTGAGAGTGCGTCCAGCTTAGAAAGCCTCGTTATTCACAGGGCCGCAGAATTCACAGGGCCGCCGAGCAATCACCATCCTAACCCGACGCGTGAGCGGACGGGTCGCACGCATTACCCCAACGCCGTGAACTATTTTTAGGCTGCAAATTCCAGCATTTGCGTTTCGTAGCTACGCTCGCCAGAGCGTGGATTGTTGGCGTCCATTGCGAATCACCACCTTCTGGCGAAGGTAGCTACCAGAAAATCGTTCACGGCGTTGCGCATTACCCGGTGCCTTACGGCCCACGGCTCACCATTTCGATTAAATCAACAGCGTGCTTGCACCGCTGAAGTTCGGGCAAAACGGGGTGGGGGCTACCCGCTTCGGGGGTGCGTCCGTGGGGGTCACTAACGCTAATTTGCCGGAGTCTGTATTATAAGGCGTCTCAGCAATCGCGTCGCTGTTCCCCCTCTTCTGTTTTTGTCCCGCCTCTTCCGTCCCGGCTGTTCTACCGCGAGATTTTTGACATGGATGCCATCCTGAAAGGACTCACTGAGTCGCAAATTCAAGCGGTCACCCATATTGATGGTCCGATGCTGATCCTGGCGGGCCCTGGGTCGGGAAAGACACGTGTGGTCACCCACCGAATTGCCTACATGATTTCCCAAGGCGTCTCGCCTTCGCAAATCGCGGCGGTCACGTTCACCAACAAGGCCGCGGACGAAATGCGGTCGCGTGTCGACGCGCTCGCGCCCGGCAAGCCGGTTTGGATGGGGACGTTCCATCGTTTTTGTGCTCACTTGCTTCGACGCTACGCACCGCTTGTTGGATTGTCGGAAAACTATTCGATTTACGACACGTCGGACTCGAAACAGGCGATGAAGCGGGCGATCCTGGCCGCCGAAGTCTCCACCAGCCATACGTCGCCGGAACAAATCACCTCGATCATCAGTAACGCAAAAAACCGCTTGGTTACACCCGAGATGATGTTGGCGGCGTCCAGCCGCACAGGAGACGCGGTTGCTGCGAAAGTCTATCCAGTCTATCAGCAGCAATTATTGACGGCTAACGCGGTCGATTTTGACGACTTGCTATTCCATGTCGCGATCATGTTGCGGAACAACCCTGAATTGCGAGGAGACCTCGATTCCCGGTTCCGCTACATCTTGGTCGACGAATACCAAGACACCAATTTGGCTCAGTACGCGATCGTCCGAGGATTGTCGATCGACAACGCCAACTTGTCAGTAACAGGTGACCCGGATCAATCGATCTACGGGTGGCGTGGTGCTGACTTGAACAACATCCTTGACTTCGAAAAGGACTATCCGGCGGTCAAAACCGTTCGTCTCGAACAAAACTATCGCAGCACTCCGAACATTTTGCGTGTCGCGGATCAATTGATTCGTCACAATCGAAAGCGAAAGCAAAAGGATCTGTACACGCACAACGAGGAAGGTGATCCGGTTGTGTTGCGGATGTACGAAGACGGGTACCAAGAAGCCGACGGGATCGCGGACGAAATCAGTAACGCGATCCGCGCCGAAGGGATGCGTCCGCGTGACTTTGCGATCCTGTGCCGGATGAATGCGTTAACTCGGTCGCTCGAGCATTCGATGCGAAGTCGTGGGTTGCCTTACCAAATCATCAACGGCGTCGAGTTTTACCAGCGAAAAGAGATCAAAGATCTGCTGGCCTATTTGCATCTGATCAATAACCCCAGTCACGATGTGGCATTTCATCGCGTCGTGAATGTGCCAACCCGTGGCATCGGTGCCAAGACGGTCGAGCGACTGCGTGGTTATGCGGATCGCAACCAAGTTCCGATGTTGGAGGCGGCCCGCAACGTCTACCAAATCGACGGGATCGCTAAACGATCGGCAACCTTTGTCACGCGATTTGTGGAGATCTACGATCGATTGAGCAAAAAGTCATCGGCAACGCTCGAGGACTTGCTGCGTTATCTCGTCGAAGAAACGAAGTACGAAGCGTACCTAGAGAAATCGTCGGTCGATCAACAAGACAGCAGTGCGATCGGCAACGTTGACGAATTCATCTCGGCTGCGGTCGAGTTCGATCGACAACATCCCGAAGATGGAACCCTCGAAGCGTTCTTGGAACAGGTGGCTCTGGTCGCGGACACGGATGCGTTTGAGGATTCCGATGACCGCGTGACGCTGATGACACTGCATGCTGCAAAGGGTTTGGAATTCCCCTGTGTCTATATTGTTGGCGTGGAACAGGGGCTATTGCCTCATGCACGATCGATGGAAACCGAATCTGGTTTCGAAGAGGAACGCAGGTTGTTGTTCGTGGGGATCACACGGGCGATGCAACGATTACAGCTGAGCGTTTGTAAGCGGCGGACGGTGCGAGGGGACACGCGGCCTGCGGTGCCAAGTCCGTTTTTGAACGAATTGCCACTTGATGAACTGAAGAAAGTGGAAAGCACCGTCGATCGCGACTGGTTCGACGAAGATCCGGATGCTCATGGCGGCTATCCCGAGTCATGGGATCTGCCGGACGAGAGCGATGACATCGCGGGCGACGACACGGGGCCAACGGTGCACGAGTCGCCTGCGACGGCTTATGATGAGGCGTGCCAGTTGCCTGAGGCGGAACTGGCCGAAATGGTGGAAACAAAGAAACGAAAGTCGACCAAAGTTGCGGGATTAAAGACCGCTGCTGAAATGCTCGACAGCGGTTTTCCTCCGGTCACTGCCTACCGCGAAGGCACGCAGGTGCGGCACACGGAATATGGGCACGGCACGGTGGTCTCGATCACCGGGCGAGGCCCGAAGCGAACTGCGACCGTGCGGTTCGATGATGGTGAACACAATTTCCGCTTGGCGTTCGCGAAATTGGAAGTCATCGACGACTAACGGGCTAGCGCCGGGATGACGCTTGGTAAAACGTTAGCAAAATGAGGCCCGCGGCTAGTGGGCTGTTTATTTATCGAGCCGTGACGCGTGAGCGGCCGGGTACCACGCACTACCCGGTGCCTTACGGCCCACGGCTTTTATGTCGATTAAATTAACAAGCCGCTAGACACGGGTTCTTCACTACCAAACCGGGGCTAGTGCCCAAACGGCCAATTTGAAAAATGCGGAAGACGTGCTAATTCCGTTGCGTAAGTACAACGGACGAAAGTCTTGACGACTTCCGCTACGGAGAGACTGTTACCCGCAACCAAAATCAATATGGTGTGCGGACTGCGTTGATTTTTGTAAAGTTGGCGAGCATTCAAGTCCGCAAACACACCCGCAATTTACGTCCTCAACCATTTGAATCGAAGTTTGTCATGAGCGAAAACGAATTTAGAAATACCGATGCCTTGGTGGGCGTGATTATGGGCAGCCGCAATGATTGGGAGACGATGCGGGCGGCCGCGGAAATTTTGGACGAGCTGCAGATTCCCAACGAGCGTCTCGTGGTTTCGGCCCACCGGACGCCAACACGGATGGTTAATTATGCGACGCAGGCCCAAACGCGAGGACTGAAGGTGATTATTGCAGGGGCGGGTGGCGCCGCACACTTGCCCGGCATGGTCGCTTCGGAAACGAATTTGCCGGTCATCGGTGTGCCGGTACAAAGCCGAGCTCTGCAAGGTCTCGATTCGCTGCTGTCGATCGTGCAGATGCCAGGCGGAATTCCCGTTGCGACGATGTCGATCGGCACATCGGGCGCCAAAAACGCTGGCATCTTGGCTGCTCGAATTTTGGCACTGTCCGACGAAGCGTTGGCAAAACGTTTGGAAACGTTTGTCGAGAATCAAACCGCTGCGGTCCTCGAATCGGCGGAGCTATAGAATCAACGTGAGCGAAACCACTTTGAAAAACGATTCTGAATTCAAAATGATCCTTCCGGGCCAAACGATTGGAATGGTCGGCGGCGGTCAACTCGGCCGCATGTTCGCCATCGCTGCAACGCAGATGGGCTACCAAGTCGTCGTGTTCTGTGAGACCGAACAGGAACCCGCGGCGCAGATTGCGCATCACTGTGTCTTTGGTCGGCTTAACAATATGGATGCGGTGGAAGCGTTCGCGACACAATGTGACGTGATCACGTTAGAGTTCGAGAATATTCCAGCCGCGACGATCGCGAAGTGCCAAGAGTACGCGCCGACGTATCCGTCAAGCGATGTGTTGGCGACCGCGCAAGATCGTTTGCGTGAAAAGACGACGCTACAAAACGCTGGGTTGCCGGTTGCCCCGTTTGTGAAAGTGGTGGACGCAGAGTCGCTGGCCGAGGCAGCAAAAGTTGTTGGTTTGCCTTTGATTTTGAAAACTGCACGCAGCGGCTATGACGGTAAGGGGCAACATCGCATCACCACACTGGCTGATGCGTCGGATGTCGATTGGACATTGTGTGACGAATGGGTGGCCGAACAACTGATTGCGTTTGATCGCGAAGTTTCGGTCATGGTGGCGAGAACGGCGGACGGTCGCACGTCCACATTTCCCATTTTTGAGAACGATCATGTCAATCATATTCTCGATGTGACAATGATTCCGGCTACCCTGTCCGATACAGTGCGTCAGCAGGCATCTGAGATAGCGATCACGGCTGCGGAAGCACTCGACGTCGTGGGTCTGTTGTGCGTGGAGATGTTTGTCATCTCAAGTGAAGGTGGCGAGCAAGTGTTAATCAACGAGGTTGCACCGCGGCCTCACAATTCAGGTCACTTAACGATCGAAGCTTGTCACACCAGCCAATTTGAACAGCACGTACGTGCGGTCTGTGGGTTGCCACTAGGCAATACCGAAATGGTTTGCGGTGGTGCTGCGATGGCAAATTTGTTGGGCGATGTGTGGGGTGACGAGACGCAAACGCCACCCTGGGATGATGCTCTTGCCGTGGATGGAGTGAAACTGCATTTATATGGCAAGGTTCATGCAAAGCCGGGACGCAAGATGGGACACCTAACATGCGTCGGCGAAAACCGTGACGCTGTGGTTGAAAAAGTCCGCGAAGCGCGACGTCGGTTAACGCCTTCGTCGTAGGCCGCAATGACCTATGACGCTAATTCGAATGCGGTATTCGTCACTAGCGCATTTCTACTTTTGACGTAGCTAAGCAGGCCATTATAAGTCATTCCACATATTGATTTGAGCCGACGGCGTTAGCCGCGGGCATGTTCAATTCAATGTTGCCGGGACCGCGTCTAGCGTCGTCGGCTCACAAAAGAATCGACGTTTCACCGGTATATGGCGAACGACCTGCTTAGTGTTGCGTTTGCGGTGGACCACGTTCTGGCGAACGCAGCTACAGCTTAGATCCCACATCATCGGTCAAATCGCTCTAATCGTTTCGAGGCTGATCTAACGGCGGAACGATTCGGGAGTGGTGTTGGAAACCGTGCTAAGGTAGAGCGTTTCCGCGCCGCGACGTTCGGGTTTTGGACGCAGCAGTTCGGCAGCCGCTTCGAGTAAGTCGCGACGACTGACTTGGCCGAGCAATTGACCACCTTCAATAATCGGCAACCGGCGATATGGCGAATTGAGAAACATCTGTGCGATGCCAAGCAGATCGGTGGTCGGCGACGCCGTCAGCGCTTCTTGGTCCATGTAAGGGCCGATTTGCCGTGCCAACGCGGCGTGTCGCAACGTGTCGCTGGCGTGATTCGCCTTTGACCGCTCGACGACTTCACAGGCTAATCGGTATTCCGCACGAAGTACATCGCGTCGACTGACTTGACCCGCCAGCCGTTCGCCTTGCAATACGGGCAAACGACGGTAAGGGGTTTCTTGGAACTTGTGAGCGACATCCAGTAACGAATCGTCTTCGTGAATGATTCGATTTCGATCCAAATTCATGTATTGGTCGACGCTCGTGCCAGGAAGTTGATCATGCAAAGCCGCAATCAGCGCTCGCATCGCCGTCTTTTCTGAAAAGATCCCAAGGTAATGACCTTGATGATCGACCACTGGAGCTCCCGAAATTCGACGGCTCAATAGATGATCAATCGCCTCGAACACATCCATTTCGGGCTTGATCGTGACAAGTTTGCTGATCATAAATTCGCGAACGCGAGTGATGTGAAGACCTTCCGTTCGAGCCGCTTCGACGGGTTCGGTGAGCGCGTTCATGCAACACTTTTCACTGAACACACCAACATAACCGCCATCGGATCCAAGTACTGGAGCACCTGAGATGTTGTCTCTCAGCAGTTTTGCAACGCTGTTCAAGACATCGCATTCAGGTGTCAACGTCACTAGATTGCGACGCATGATATCGCTTGCGGCCTTCACTTCGTTCATATCCAAGCCCTTGTTAATTAGAAAAGAGACAATCCCGTCGACGGGATTGAGGCGGGGGTTTGATTCCAACCTAACGCGTGGCGAGGCTTAAAGTCAAACTATTACCGCAATTCGGCTTGTGAAACATTGCGCAAGCGGGTGGGAACGAAAACAGCACAAACGATGTTTCCATCGCCTGTGCTGTTCGTTTTCAATCAAATTTTGGTTGAATTTGACGCCGTTAAGATTGCCTAAGCCTAAAAGGTGACGTTAACCACGTCTTCGCCCTTTAACGCTTCGTCGTCCCGAGTGGGTGCCGCAGGTTCGGGTGAACCATTTTGTTGTGGTGACGATTCAAGCATGGTGTCCGAAGCCGGTGCGGTCATGAACGACTGCATTTGTGGAGCCGAAGGATCGAACTCGCCAGTGGTCAATGGCGACGGCATCTGCACATCGCTTGGGTTGCGACGTGGAGTCAAGTGACGACCGGTTTCGTACGCATCCTGGTAGGCTCCTGGTGCCCATTGGCCTTCGGAAAGTTGTACTTGGTTGTAAGCCAGCAAAGAGCCTTTTTGACGATGGAAGTCTCGGATGGCAAGGTTGTAGTTGGTCAGCGAAGTATAGAACTCAGCCTCGGACGTCACCACTTGCCGTTGGGCTTGCAACAGGAAGTTGATGTTGTCCGTCCCGTCGCGGTAACGGCGACGCAGGACATCCACTTGTCGTTGGTCAGCGAGGTAGCGGTTGTAGTTGGTTTCCAACAACTGGTGCGTCAACATGATTTGACGGGCCGAGTCGGAGAGATCGTGACTGACTCGCAGTTCGGTTTCCGCGAGCACCGCACGTTCACGACGCAAGTTTAGGTTTGCATGGGCCACCGCCGCACTGGCGGCACGCAAGCCCACGGGGAGATTCATTTCCACGCCCGCTTGCCATTCTTGGTAATTGCCGCTTGTGATATTGCCGTAAAGGTTATCGAACGCTTCCTTGTCGCTGTCACCGATCAAATGATCGCCAAGTCCACGGAAACGGTATTTGCCGAGGAAATCCAGACGAGGACGTCGATTCAGACGTGCGGCGGTCAATTCCATCTCACGCCGTTTCAGATTGAATCGTTGACGTCGAACCTCGACACGACGGGTCAGTGCTTGTCCGAGTGCACTATCCCAGTCGAACACGACGCGGACGTCGGTCGGGGTGGTGGTTGGTTTTAGCAAACGTCCGTCACTGGCGGGCATTCCGATCAGATAACGCAGGCGTTGCTCACGTGTGTACAAACCCTCGGGACCGCCGAGTGCTGCCTCGACTTGAGCACGGAACTGGTAGTACTGCGATTGAGCTTGGGCTTCTTCGTCGCTTCGTCCCGCACCCGCTTCGAGACGGACTTGTTGGTACTGGAACGTTTGTAATGCCGCGTCACGTCCTTTGACGTTGGCTTCGAGCACGCGATAACCGACCGACAAATCCCAGTAAGCTTGCTCGACATCGGCAACCAAACTGATCACTGCGGTTTCAAAATCGGCCAATGCGACATCTTCGTTGACGCGTGCAATCAGGACACCGTTGTACTGCCCGATTCCCGAATTGGGACCGGCAATGCGGTTAAACATTGTTCCCGAGCCTTGCATCAAAGGTTGACGATATTCGGCTTCGAGAAAGCCAGCAAACTCACTACGGAATGCACGGTTAGGCCGGTTGCTGTCGGTGTAATTGACGTTGTGACGCAATGCAAAACTCGCACCTTGCGCGGTCTGTTTCGACAATTCGGCTATGTACGTTCCGTAGTCTTCTTGCAATGCCCTCGGGGTGAACTGTGCATTCAAGGAACCGGCCAAAATGTTCTGTGGCTGGTCGGCGTTGCTCCAAAACAGTTGCTGCGAGAACTGAGCATCAAAGGCCGAGAGAGCCGCTTCGGTCCCGGTCAGTGGATTAGCGTGTGCCAACGCGGGATCAAATGTCGTGCTGACGCCTTGGGGGTTGGTCACCAAGGTGCCGCCGATTGATCGTAGCACGGGGCTCTGCTGGACCGCTAACTGAATCGCTTGCTCGAGTGTCAGCTCTAATGCTGGAATTTGCGACGGATCTTCGAGAGCCAGAGGTTCGGTCGCTTGCTGGGCAGCTTCCGACGGCGCCGTGGCACATTGTTGGACTTCCGGGTACTCGATCCGCATCGCGAAGTCATCGTGATACGACGTTTTCGTATCATGGGGACCGTCCTTGATCCGGTCGAACACACCACAGCCAACGCTGGTGATCGAGGTGGCTCCGAGCAGCATTGCAAGCAGGGCAGCTCGACGAGATTTACGCCACGAGGTTTTCAGACGATCGCTGGCTCGGCAAAGCGAGGATGCCGGAGCCTGCGTAGCTAAATGGATGTCTCGGTTGCGTCGCATGGCCAGATTCACTTGAGTACGCCGCACTCTCTTTCGTCACCCGTACAACACAAGCGATCGTGCGAAAGATTATTGGCGGTACTAGCGATATCGACCGGATTGCCGAAACATCTGGAATGATCGGGCTACGAATTGAGCCTGCAAATAGAGAGGAATCCGCACAGCCAGAAAAGTCGTGTTGGACTTTGCCGGTTAGCGAAACGCCTACGGCACCCCCGAAAGATCGGGTCGTGCGGGGAGGCGCCAAATACCATCGCATTTACGCGAGATTTGACCTCCGCTCAGCAGACGGACGCGAGCGGGTGAAATGACCTAATACTGCGTCAGACATGAAATATCGGGTTGCCGGTAGTGGATCTTGCTAAAGATCCTCGTACACCCAAGACACAGGGAGCTTTAGCAAGCTCCACTACCCTAATATTCAACCGCGACAGTAGTTTTCCGCCGCTCGAGCGTGCAAAACGCCGGCGTCAACAGCCAGAGCCCAGGGATTAGGCCATCGCGGGGACGCTCGAACGCGATCGGGAAAGTTCCCAGGCACCGAACATAACGACGGTGAAGCATAAATCGCCCGCAACGGTGAAACCAAAGAACGGAATCGCGTTGATGTAACAGGCGGCGAATCCGGCGATCGACAGTGGGTACCAACCCGCTAGAACCAATCCCAGATTGCTGAGCACGAAAAAGACAGTTGATGCGGTAAGCGATGCCGTAGGGACTTTCCACAGTCGGCTGGTTCCGCCAGCTTTGGTCAACGCACGACCAATGGGAACCGACGCCGCGATGCCTAGATAAACGAACACCATCGAGACAGGATTGTAGAAGCCAAGTCCCGGGATTCCTGCGAGATGGCCCACTCCATCGCTCAATCCCATCACGGCCAAAGGCACCAAATAGGCTCGCCGGCCGGACAGATAGCTACCCGCAAACAAGCCTAAAGCGGCGACACAGGCAACATTGGGGGGATGCGGCAGAAAGCGGCTCGCGGCAACAGCCAAAATCATCAGGTAAAACATCGGGCGAGTCCAAGAGCATTTGGTAAAAAGGGCAGTGTGTTGTTGCTTTGTTTTAAACGCTTTGCTGCGAAATCGCCAGAGGGGAAACGGGAAGCGGGGTGGGAAAGGCAAGCAGGGCAGGTGGCACGCAATCGACGCGGTTCGTGCGTCGACCAAAACGCCCCGTTGCCGTCAAATCTGGGGGGGCAAACGCAAAAAAGGCCCCAACGCAAAAGGGCCAGACTTCTACGGTGTTGATACACCTCAGAGGCCTGGCCCTTCGATTTCAGCTAAGAAATACGTCGGCAAGAAAATTCAACGGTACTATGGGAAGGCAACGATGACGCCGGTCACGGCGGCGGCTTCGGCTACCACGGCACGTCGTTCGTACGGTGGACGCTGCAAGTAAGCAGGTGCACATGAACCACTGCGGTAGTACCCGAGTGTGTAGTCGCAATCGCAGGGGTGGTCGATTGTGGCGAGGTAGGGCAGCATCGGTACCGTCGTGAAAAACCGCATTCCCGCGATCATCGGGGTCAAGTGGGGGCAGCGTTCGTGACCATGCCGTTCCAGCATACGATCTTCGAAGTACAGCGGATGCGAGAACGTATTCGGTGCATCCCAAGCCTTGGTCGTCCAACTCCAGGACGGATCACGCTCAATACCTTGTTCAGGTAATGCCATAATCGGCGATCCCTCATCCGAGCGGAAACCCGCGGGAATACGCCCATTGCCGATATTTTCGATCGAAGTACTTGCGGCCGCAATCGAAGGCAACTCAAGCCGTCCGCCGACCACTTCGGGGGTGCGATACGAGATATCGCCGTCCATCAGGCTGTTGCGGCCTGCCGAGCTTTTTGCACTAGTGTCATTTGGCCGTTGAGCAATTCGGTTGGAATTATCGATTGGATCGACATTCAACGCGTAGCTTTCGACACGTTTAATTTTGGCGGGCGTTTTGACAACGGTGGCGGGCGTTTGTCGTGCGGTGTCGATCTCGCTCGACACCACTACGCCGTCGGATTTCTGAGCAATGCGAGTTTGCTCTCCAAAATAAGAAGGCAACGCACCAAGCTGAACTGCCGCGTGTTCTTGGATTTTCTGAGCATCGCTCTTTTGGGCGACGTTCTGCTTTGCATCCAAAATACCGCTGCCGAATATCTCATCGGTCCAGGCCACAAAGTCATCGCTATCTGTTTGCTCGAAGACCGGAAAACCATCGAGTTCAGCGACTTGGACTGAATCGGGTTGATCGGCCAAGGCGGTGGAACAAGTCAATATCACGCCCGACATTAGGCTTTTAATAAAGAATTTCCGCTTTGTGTTTCTTGACTGCATCGGCTAGCTCCCTCGGCTGAATCGTGGACGGGCCAGTCCGTTTTGGCCTCGTTCTGAATCCTCCGCGGAAAAGCAGGAGGTCCAGTTGTATGGATTCGACCGCTAGACGCTAAAACAACAGTCGCACCACTCGAGCCCGGCATAACCGGTACGATGCGAATGAGCGGAACCTGGGGCTGCGTTGCAGCTAAGAATTGGGGTTGGTGGTAGCGGAAGTCGTCAAGACTTTCGTTGTATTTACCCGCCGATTCGAAACTCGCGCGCGAGTTCCGCTACCTCAAAAGCACTAGGGCAAAAAAGATCGGTTGATGGCAACCGCTAATCTTTCTTTGCGTCTTTGTCAGCCGCCTGCTTGGACGCTTCGACAAAGTCAAGCGAGGCACTGTTCATGCAATAACGCTTGCCTGTCGGTTCTGGGCCGTCATCAAAAACGTGCCCGAGATGGGCGCCACATCGCGAGCAGTGCACCTCGACTCGCGTGTAGATCAATCGCCAATCGTTTCGAAATCCAACGACCTTCTCGGATTTGGGTTGGTAGAAGCTAGGCCAACCAGTTCCCGATTTGAACTTGGTTTCGCTGTCGAACAACTCTTGTTCACAGACGACACAGCGGTAGGTGCCCTCTTTTTTGTTGTCCCAATACTTGTTGCGGAAGGCGGGCTCGGTAGCCTCGTTCTGAGTCACATCGTATTGCATTCGGTTCAGCGAGCGACGCAACTCCGATTTGCTCTTGGGTGTATAGACCGGCTCGGCTTCACTGGTGGAACCAATTTTTGCGTCATTGTCTGCCGAGACTTTTGTCTCATCCGCAGGAAGCGTCGAAATCATCGTTCCGCAGAGAAATAGGGCGAGAAATGGCAGAAGGGTTAGGCGGGGTGTCATTGGCGGGACTCCGGGAAATTCGTGGTGACAACATCTATTATCATCATCCACCCGGGGCAATGGCAAGCTTTGTTTCGGCAAATTGCCGGGCGGGACCGATGAGCAGCAGTACAGGGCCAGCCCCCCCTCGCAAGAAGACGCCCCTGATAATCAGGGCCAATTGGCCGTGAAATAACAGACTCAGCTGGGCCGTACCAAACGCTGTGAAGCATTTTTTCTTGTAGAGTTTGTGCTAATTTAGCGTAGCGGAAGTCGTCAATACTTTCGTTTCCATGATGTATGCCCCCGAAACTCTTGACGAGTTCCGCTACAAGAAATGCTTCACAGCGTTCGGCGGCGCCGCGTCGGTTTGCCTCAGTGCGACTCCCCCCTCGGTTTCGGGGAATGGAACTTTTGATTGCCCGCCGAACTCAAATGATTAAGTGGCCAAGTTGATTCGACACTTGCGATGACGAAGGATTGTTCAGGCTTTTCTAGCGAGGAACCAACGTCACTCCTTCGCCTCGCCACAGCACGCGGAGGTCGTCGTCACTCCAAGTTTCGCGGCCGATGGAGGGATCGCCGACATCAAGTAACCGATCGTCTTTGCGACCGAACAAAACGATCGAATGGCGGAAGCCAGGATCCCAGCCATACCGTTTGACGTAGATGGGATCCGCTCCATATCGAGGCAATCCGACCACCAACGCAGCGGGCCAGGGTCCTTTCGTCAACAGGCTTTCGACGTCCGTTTGCAACACCTGGGGGCGGAATCCTGATGACGTCGTCGCCAAAGAAAGTCCCCGCCACAAACCAAGCGACGGTGTCCCGCGTGCATCCGTTAGACAATGATTGACCATCTCAGCTTCGGTCGTTTCGATGCCGACAGCTCTCAACAAGGTTGCCCCCGCTGCTGCGCTGCATGTATTTGTCTGTGTTTGAATACAAACTTGGTTTGCATCCCACTGATTTGCTCCCTTCACCGGTCGAAACACGGGTTGCAAAACAGGTTGAAACAGGGTCGCAAGTGCCAACACGGCCATCAAGGAAGCGGCAAGAACACGTCGCCACAGCGGACGATTGGGCAATCGGTACGCCGCACCGCTGGCGACCGCCAGCGCGAAAACGGTCCAATTCGCAAAGATGATGGCAGATGACATCGGCAGTATCGTTGCCCACCCCATGCGATCCTTCGTGACGTACAGCAGCACAAACGAAACCAGCACGGCGATGCCCAAGACAACTGACGGCACGTTGGATTGTGTCGCCACCGACGACTCCGAATCGTGCACAATGACGGTTGTTGGGCGAAGCAACCATGCCACCGCGACGATCAGACACGCAGCAACGACCGTGGTGATTGTCAAGGCGATGATCAAATCCATGACGTTGCCTCCGTTGTTTCGCTGCCTCTGTTGTTTCGTTGGGGGATGCCATCTATTGTAGTGCACCGCGACGCCCCCATTATTGCAAAACAATATTCACCAAAATTGCTCGATCCTGATGTCTTCCGTTCAACTAATCGAACTTTCGAAACAGTACCGTCGCAAGACGGTTTTGGAGGGTTTGTGTTTGGATGTTGAGGCGAATGAGTACTTGGTGCTGCTCGGAAAAAGTGGTTGTGGCAAGACGACGACCCTGCGAGTGATTGCGGGGATCGAGTCGTCCGACGGCGGCCGTGTTGTTCTCGGAGGTGAAGACGTCACCGGCAAAAAGCCGCGTCAGCGAGACGTTTCGATGATGTTCCAGGGTGACGGTTTGTACCCGCACCTATCGATTCGTCAATCGTTGGCCTATCCGTTGAAAGGAATTGTCGATAGGGCGGAAAGCGAAGCACGCATTGCGCGAACCGCCGATCGTCTTGGACTCGAATCAATTTTGGATCGTCGCCCGGAAAACCTTAGTGGCGGGGAATTGCGGCGAGCGGCGCTGGCAAAGTCGGCCGTGCGGCAGGCGGCAGTCCGGTTGTTGGACGAACCGCTGTCGGCACTCGATGGATCGGCCCGTTATCAATTCCAACAAGACCTGATTCGCTGGCACGGCGAGGTACCGGGTACCACGATCCATGTGACGCATGATGGGGACGAAGCGATGCGAATGGCCGATCGAATCGCGGTGATGGATGCGGGAAAAATCGTGCAAGTCGGCAGTCCCGAAGAAATCTATCACCATCCCTCGTCGATCAGGGTTGCAGAGTCGCTCGGCTCGCCGCCGATCAATGTGTTTGCTGCGGCACTTCGCGGCGGGCAGCTGATATCGCCGCTAGGCACGCCAACATCTTTCGATCAAGTCTTGCAGTTCGAGGGTGATGTCAATGTCGCAATCCGACCGGAAAGTTTCAAGATCGCGACCGAGAATAGCTCGGACGTAGCGATCACGGTGAAAGCGACTTGCCGTTGGCGCCAGGATTTTGGCGGACGCTGCCACGCCCGCTTTGAGCTGGCTGACTCGACAATCAACGCTATCCTCGAGCGTGATTGCGATGTGCAAGTGGGCGACGCGATCATGCTCGGTGTCAAACGGTGCGATGTCCACCTGTTTCAGAAAACCGGCGAGAGAATCAACGTTGCATAACGCCGAGAATCATTGAGCAAAAAATTGCCGATCTAGGATTGGTGTACCAATTTGCGAAATGCTTCGTTTAACTGAAGCGTGATCGGTCCGGGCTTTCCATCGCCGATATCGCGGTTGTCGATCTGGACAGCAGGGATTACCTCTGCGGCGCTGCCGGTCAAGAAACATTCGTCGGCAACGTAGATGTCATGCCGTGTCATCGGAGCCTGGCGAGTTTCGATGCCTGCTTTGATCGCAAGCTCCAGAACCGCATTGCGAGTGATGCCTTCGAGAATGCCCGCATCGATCGGTGGTGTGGTCAAGACGCCGTTTTTGACGACGAAGATATTGTCGCCGGTGCACTCTGCGACTTCGCCTTTGTGGTTCAACATCACCGCTTCAATGCAACCTGCATTAAGGCCTTCGATCTTGGCCATGATGTTGTTCAGGTAGTTGAGCGACTTGATGCGTGGGCTGAGAGCGGCAGGGTGATTGCGGATCGTCGATGCCGTCACCAACTTTAACCCGTCGGTGTAGTGGCTTTCGGGATACAGCGTGATCTTGTCGGCGATGATGATTACTTGCGGATCATTGCAACGAAACGGATCGAGTCCGAGCGGCCCCGCACCACGCGTGACGATCAGCCGAATGTAACCATCGGTCAACCCGTTTTCGTTGACGGTGGCGTTGACGTCTTTCGTCATTTGCTCGATCGACATCGGGACTGTCAAAGCGATCGCGCGAGCCGATTCCCACAGCCGCTCGAGATGTTGCTGCAAGCGAAACACAGTGCCGCTGTAGATTCGCATGCCCTCAAAGACACCATCGCCGTAAAGTAGTCCATGGTCAAAAACGCTGATTTTGGCGTTTTCGCGGTCGAAGTACTGGCCATTGATATAGATTTTGCGATTCATATGTACAAGAGGCTATGGGAATGGATGAAATTGAGTGGTGAATGCGATAATGCTAATCAATATCCTGGGCCGTGACAGCGCGGACAACTTCGGCATCGAAGTAGTTGATCTCCATCGCGGCATCCACCACGATCGATTGGGCCGCGATACCGCTGCTACGTGGGCTCAGTAAGAACGCGGCCGTGTTGGCAACTTCGTCCGTGGAAATGGCACGGCCACGGGGGATGACTTTTTCAGCGTACAAATACGAGTCAACGTAGCCTGGGATGCCAGCCGACGCACTTGTCTTCAACAAACCGGCTGAGACCGCATTGAATCGAACTTCGCTAAAGCGACTAAATGATTTCGTCAAAAACGCCAATGACGATTCGAGTGCCGCCTTGATCGGTGCCATGAATCCGTAGCTTTCGCTGGCCATACGTGTTGTGCTAATCCCGATCGTAACTACTGACGCCTGCTTGGCGAAACGATCGCGAAGCGCATTACAAACGGCGATTAGAGAGTAGGCCGAGATATCAACGGCCTGCAGAAATTGGCGACGCGTCGTCTCGTGGAACGGGCGAATGCCTTCGGGGTAGTCGGCAAACGCGATCGAGTGGACCAAACCATCAATCGTGATCCCGTCCGCTGTAAGCGTATTGGCCAGCTGATCAATCTGAGCTTGATCTTCGACATCACAAACCAACACGGTCTCACCACTTAGTAATTTGCCAAGACTCTCTTTTCGCGATTCACTTCGCACGCTGTAGATTACGCTCGCGCCCGCGGCACGCAGCACTTTAGCGATGGCGAACGCGACGCTTTTTTTGTTGGCCACGCCCATGATCAAAATCGTCTTATCACGAAGAGACAAAAAGTCGGCGACGGGTTCGTTTGGTTCAGTCGAATTCACAGCAGTATCAGATTGTGGGAAAGTGTGTCGAATCAGCGTATCGAAGTGAAATTGCGTGGTCGTGATGTGCCGACGCCGATGCCCGTCAACGTTGTTTAACAGGCGCCCGCGGCTGGCGGGTTGTCGTTTTAATCGAAAAGTCGATCCAGTGGTGAGTCGTGGGCCGTAAGGCACCGGGTAATGCGTATGCGATCCACACTTCAACCGACTTAGGGCTCAGCGGTAAATTAATGTCGTAGTGGATCTTGCTAAAGATCCTGCCCCCAGGACGTGTAGCCACGTCTACTACGGTAAAACCGACACATATTTTACGGTCGACCGACTTATCCGGGATTGGCCACGGTACAGGCGAAGTTTAGTCGTGCAGTGACTTTCCCGCCAAGTAGCATTTTGCCCGTCAGGAAAAATGCATTGCTGACGTGATCCTCCAATTTGGCGTGAATTTCGACGGTATCGCCTGGGCGCACCATATTTTTGAATTTCACATTGTCCAAGCGGGTTGCGACTGGCACCGACCCTTCGGGCATTTCGGCAATTTGGGCCAGCAGAATCGCGCCGGCTTGCAAACAGCATTCGCACTGGATCACGCCAGGCACAATCGGGTGGCCTGGGAAATGCCCTTGCACGAAAAACTCGTCTTCGCTGAACGTTTTTTTGCAAACGATTTCGGTTTCGGTCATCGAGACAATTTCGTCAACAAGTCGCATCGGTTTGCGATGCGGAATCAACTTTTCGATTTGGTCAATAGTCATACGGGAACGTAGAGGTGGAGTGGAACTGCCAACGTCGTAATGGTGAATGATTCTCTGCAAACTCAGCTTATGATTGTTCGTAGGCTTCCGCGAGGGCGCCGATTACGGACGCCTGGTCACCACATTGCGAAAACGACAGTCCCGCAAGGTTGCGAAACCCATCAAGTGCGTGGCGGTAATATGCTTGTTCGGCTTGTTTGACATACCTGCGACGCAACTCGTCCGACAAGTCGCAAACGCCGCCACCGATGACAAGCAGATCAAAGTCGCCAATGTAATTGATGATCAACATCGCAACGCCGAGTGCGGCCGCTTGATCGTCGAACAACTCGACTGCCAAGGGATCTCCGGCGGCCGCAAATTCTCGGAGCTGCTTGGCTTTGTCCTTGATCGAACAATCAAGTGAGTTCAGCGGATGGTCGCTCCATTGCGGTAACGACAAACGGTAACCGAGTTGATGTGTCAACGCGGTCAGCGAAACAGCGGACTCCGCCGAACTATAAGCGTTGCCCACTTTTAGCTGACGATCATGGTCGTAACGAAACGAATCGTAGGGCAGGAACATGTGCCCTGCATGGCCCGCACGTCCTTCACGCCCGCGGACCACTTTTCCTCGCGAAACTTCGCCACCGCCGAGTCCGGTGCCCACGGCCATGAAAAACAACGAGTCGAGCTTGTCCGGTTGATGATCATCCGGATCGATCGGCGGTGCGTCCTCCCACACAAGCTGGTCAGTGCGGATGACGTACTCGCCAAGTGCCGCAGCTTGCCCGTCACCTAGATAACGAACCGGGGTCTTTCCTCCGGATTTTGACAAACGAGATTCTAAGTTTGCACGAATCCCAAAGTTGACCCAATCCGGGTGAGCCAGATTCGGCGTGGTCAACAACACGCCATCAAGCGTGGCCGGACCTGGCGTCGCAATGACCACCGACTGTACGTCAGCGATTGTCCCGTCGAGACTCTGCAGGTTGCTGATTACTGCGTTGTGAAGGTCTTCGACGGTCGCCGCTGGCCCCTCACTGGACTGCGTCCGGAATTGATCCGAGATTCGCAGGATCTCGCGTTTCTCGTTTCCGATCGCCACCGTTGACGTGGTTCCACCAACATCGATACCCACAAAAAATGTCACAATGCACCCTCCTGAAATAGCAATCGCTGGGCGAAAAGAATTGGAGCCCAACATCAGAATAACAGCGAATGACCCGCCAAAGTAGACCCAAGATTAGATCTATTGGGCGACCCGCTTTACCAGATTGTCGCTGATCGCTCTGCGATCAGTACGTTGGATCGCGGGGGACGTACGGCTTATTACTTTTTATTACTTTCGTAGCTACCTTCGCCAGAAGGTGGTGATTCGCATTAGACGCCAACAATCCACGCTCTGGCGAGCGTAGCTACCAGAAAATCGTTCACGGCGTTGGGCAGAGCCTCGGAACCAGAAAACTAGACAAGCAGGTCGAAACTCTTGACGAGTTCCGCTACCCCTGTCATTGCGTTTACCGAACCGCAACAAGCTTAGCAATTCTGTTTTGCAAACGCTCGCATGTCGCTCTCGATGCCTTCGAGTCGTTTGGCGATCGTTTGACCCGCCGCATCCAAATCTTGCGATTCCGCAGGCGAAACACGAGTAAAGACGTACAATTTGATCTTCGGCTCGGTACCGCTCGGACGCGCCGCGACGTAATTGCCTTCTTCGTCCAAGTCCAGGATGATCAAATCGCCCTGAGGTCCCGAAAGAGGCGATTTCTTGCCGCTTGCGACATCCAACTTCACTTGACTTCCATAGTCGCGGATCTGGTTCACCGCGATGCCTGCGAGCGATTTTGGAGGTGCTTCGCGGAACGCTTTCATTAAACGCTGCATGGCCGCCATGCCCTCACTGCCTTCCATCACCAAGTTGATCAACGCCTCCTTGTGGTAGCCATGTTGGCGATGAAGATCGGCCAAGCGAGTGTGAAGCGATTTGCTTTCCGCTTTCAATTCCGCTGCCAATTCGCTCATCAACATACAAGCGACCGCACCATCCTTGTCACGTGCGTATTGTCCCACCAAGTAACCATGAGATTCTTCGGTGCCGAAAACGAATTCGTCTGGTCCTTCGCGATCCATGACTTCGGCAATGTATTTGAATCCGACGAGCAGATCGCCCACGCACCGAACGCCGTAACTTTCCGCGATGCGTCGAATCAATTCACTGGTGACGAGTGTTTTGACAACGTAATGGTCGGCGGATAAGGTTCCGGCGGCCTTACGCTTGCTGAGGATGTATTCGGCTAGCAGCGACCCGATTTGGTTGCCATCGAAGGTGCCCCATTCGCCTGTGGTATCGGTCGTCTTGGGAGCCGCCACACCCAGTCGATCGCAATCAGGATCGGTCGCCAGGATCAAATCAAAGTTTTCTGACTTCGCGTATTCAATGGGTTTATCGAACACCGCTTTGTTTTCCGGGTTGGAGACATGCCCGGGAACGTTGGGAAAGTCGCCACTTTTTTCTTCATGTGGCCCGTAGACTTCGACTTCTTTAAAACCGTCCCGTTCCAATAGTGGCATTACCGCTTCGGCACCGACACCATGCAGTGGCGAGTACAGGATCTTGGCGTCGCGAGGTCCGGGGAAAGCTTGTGCTGCGGCGGCCTCCAAAAACGCTTTGTCGATTTCTTCGGTGACCACTTCGACGTGTCCATCGGCCAATGCTTTGTCAAACGGGGCAACATTGATTTCTTGGCATGACATCACTTGTTCAATGATCGCCTTGTCGTGCGGCGGCAACACCTGAGCTCCGCTTGACCAATAAACTTTTACCGCGTTATCGCTCGGCGGGTTGTGGCTGGCGGTCACCATGATGCCGCAATCACAGTTTTTGTAGCGAACCGCGAACGACAACTGAGGTGTAGCGCGGTAATCGTCAAGCAAATAAACCTTGAATCCCGCAGCGACCATGATCCCGGCACATAGCTCGGTAAAATGCCGCGATTTGTGGCGAGTGTCATAGGCGATCGCACAAGACAATTGACCACTGCGTCCTTCGCGTTTGGCGTAATCGACCACGTAGTTCGCTAATCCTTGCGCACTTTCGCCGATTGTTCGATCGTTGATCGCGTTGGAACCGATTGGATACATCCGTCCACGCCGACCGCCGGTACCGAATGGAACAATGGTCCAGAATACGTCATCCAGCTTCTGCCACTGGCCTTCACGGATGTGTTTAGCAACTTCGTCGCGGTACGGAGCATACCGGTCTTCGGTCAGCCATGATCGAATGTGGCCTGCAGCCGACTTGCTAATCTTTGACTCGCTCGCAGCGGTTTCAACAGCGGATAGTAGTTCTTGCACGAATCGCTCCGAAATAGTTAATCAGTGGTCAAAAAAACAGAGGCAGGATGTCCGATGTTACGGGTTCGCAGTTAAGCTATGCGTCTGAAAACCCGAACCGGCCCACCGATGGGCTGCCGCGGATGCGGCATCGCAATCATATACCATGCCGGCGGGATCCGCTTCGCATGGTGGACGCACCGTCGTTGATACCCCGTGTAGAACGTGATTCTATTTGTTTTGCAGGGTCACCTGCAACGTGGGGCGGCAAAAACTAACTTCATTCACTCACTCTTCTTTCACGTTGAACAGACCACCCCTTATGAGCGATTTAATCATTAGCGTCAGCGGACTTCGCGGTATCGTTGGCGAGTCATTGACGCCCGAAGTCGCCGTTCGCTTCGTCGCTGCGTTTGCGTCAAAATTGCCAGACGGTCCAATTGTCGTGGGCCGCGACGGGCGCAGCAGTGGAATTATGCTGAAACAAGCGATCATCGCAGCCTTGAACGCTTGTGGGCGAGATTGTATCGACGCCGATGTCGCCGCGACGCCAACCGTTGGTGTTCTCGTACGCACGCGAAAGGCGGCAGGAGCGGTTCAAATTTCCGCCAGCCACAATCCGCCTCCGTACAACGGCATCAAACTGTTCGGACCTGAAGGCCGCGTTTTGGATGCGGTCACGGGAGCGGCGATTCGCGATGCTTACCTCGCTGGCGAAGCATCCTGGTGCTCGTTCGACAAAATCGGCTCATCGTCATCCGAGTCGGATCCTCATGCAGAACATTTGGACATGGTGCTTGCGACCGTTGATGTCGACGCAATCGTAAAAGCCAAACATCGTGTGTTGTTGGACAGTAATCATGGCGCAGGCGGATTGCTCGGCAAACGACTGCTCGCCGCGCTCGGCTGTGATGCGGTGATTGTCGGCGACACACCGGACGGCAATTTTGCTCATGTGCCCGAGCCGACGGCCGACAATTTGACTGGGATCGCCGAGCAAGTTCGCAAGCACGGTTGCAGCGTCGGATTTTGTCAGGATCCTGATGCGGACCGATTGGCACTCGTTGATGGAGACGGCCGTTACATCGGCGAAGAATACACGTTGGCGTTGTGTGTGAAACGAGCGATGCAACACGAATCGACTCGCGGCGCGATTGTAATCAACGGCGCGACCAGTGGGATGAGCGAGCGATTGGCGGCGGAAGCAAACGTCGAAGCGTTCCGCAGCAGCGTGGGCGAAGCGAACGTGGCTGACATGATGATCGCGAAAAACGCGAAATACGGCGGCGAAGGCAACGGCGGTCCCATCGACCCTCGCGTGGGCTACGTCCGCGACAGCTTTGTCGGAATGGCGCAAGTGCTCGACTTGATGACCGCGACCGGCAAGACGCTGGCCGAATTAGCGGATGGACTGCCTAAGCTTCACATCCACAAATCAAAAGCCGAAGTCTCCGCTGAAAAATTGCCGGCTTTGTTTGAAGCGTTGATCGCGACTCACAATGATGCAACCGCGAGCACCGGTGACGGTCTGCGATTGGCGTGGGCGGACAAATGGTTGCTAGTCCGCGGCAGCAACACCGAGCCGATTGTGCGATTGATTGCCGAAGCGGAAAGCGAGGCCGAAGCACGTTCGTTGTGCGACAACGCCGCTGCAAAATTGGCCGAGATCTCGTAGCACGCCAAAGCAGTAGTTGTCGCAGAAAACCCGTCGTAGCCAAAATAGACGTAGCGAAACTCGCCAAGAGTTTCGGCTGGGACCTGCTCGCACCCTAACCCAGCGGTGCCGGGTGGACAATTGAGACAATCGTTCTACATAGAGCGAAGAAAATCGAATTCAGACTGTAGGGCCGGTTCCTACCGGCCGACTCCGTCGAGCCGTCAACGACGGCCGGTGGGAACCGGCCCTACCCGAAACTGCTTTCGAGGCTCCTACCTCGTCTTTGCGCGCTCGGCAGGCGGGAGCCTGCAATTCATTGGGTTACCAGGCGGGAGCTTGGGAACGAGTGCAGGTGCTCACCGAATAGGCGACGAAAGTCGAACTCAGCCCTTTTTCGCGATCAGATCGTCGAGCTCTTGTTTCAGCTTGGGCAGGATCTCGTCATAGCCGAATGCGCCCAAGGCTTCGGTGCCGCGTTTAAGATTGACTTTTGCCGGACCACACCACAAACCAAGATCGGCATCATCGGTTTCGCCGGGGCCGTTTACTCGGCATCCCATCACGGCGATGGTGATCGCGTGGTTCTTGGCATACTCAGTCATCTCTTTGACGCTGGCCGCCAGTTCGATGAACGCTTCGTTTTCGACTCGTGAGCAACTCGGGCAACTGATAATGTTGAGCGTCGAGTCGTCAAAAACGACGACGCTCCGCACACGCCCGCTGTAAATGTCTTGGACGATTGAAAGCCCCGCGTCAATCTCTTCGGGTTTGCGATCGTTGGGCAGCGTGAGCGAGACGCGTACAGTGTCGCCGATCCCTTTGCCGATCAACTGCTCAAACGCGATCCGTGTTTTCACGATCCCATCGGGCGGCATGCCGGCTTCGGTTACGCCGAGATGCAGTGGCACGTCGGGACGCAATTCAGCGAACCGCTTATTGACCTCGATTACTTTGCGAGGATCGCTGTCTTTGAGTGAAACGACATAGCGGGTGAAGTCGAGCGAATCCACAAGTTCACAGTGTTCGCGGGCGCTTTCGATCATCGGGGTGATCGAGTCCGATGGATCGTACAATTCCTTTTTCGCCGGATCCATACTTCCGCAATTCACGCCGATGCGAATCGCACAATCGTGCTCTTTCGCCTGGTCGATGATGAACCGCACCTTGTCTTGCCACGGTTTGTCGCGTTGATGGTGGTACAGATGGCCGGGGTTGTAGCGAATTTTGTCAACGTAGGGCGCGACCTTCTCGGCCAAGCGAAAGTTCTCTTGCAGATCGACCGCCAAGTTGGCCGTCGTCTGCTTGCGAATTTCCGCGAGCGCCTCGGCGTCCTTGTCGCTATCGACGGCGATGCGAACAACGCCCGCTCCCTGTTCACGCAATGCTTCGGCTTGCGCCACGGTAGCGTCGATATTTTGCGTCTTCGTCGCCGTCATACTTTGCACGGCGATGGGATGATTGTCGCCGACAGTGATCGAGCCGATTTTGACTGGACGAGTGGGGTTACGCTGTATTGTCATCTTCGTAATGGTTCGCTGGAATTGGCCTCGGATATGGCGAATACCATAGCGGATGCACGCCGTTTTCCCTAGTACTTGGCCAGCGTGATTGGCGACGGCTATTTAACGCTGCTGCAGTGCCGCCCCCAATTGTGCGACGAAGGGGGCCATTTCGCGGTGAGCACGTTGCATTGCATCTGCCGAGCGTGAGGGGACTCCGTTTCGTTGCAAATCGTTAATTTCGCGGCTCAATTGCTCCCAGCCGTCCATTAAATGACTTGCTTCACGCTGTAATTCACCGAATTCGGCTCTCCCGCTTAACTGAGAATGGAGCCGTTTTGCGTGAATGTAGAAATCTTTTGATCCTTCGACCAGGGAATTTCGTTTTGATTGGGACGAGATATAGCGGCTGAATCGCTGCACATCGGCGTCCAAATACTCAGCATTCCCCTCTAGCGAGGCTGCAGCTTGAACCAAACTTGCCAAATCGATGGGCGTGCTGCTTGATCCGGAGACGTTGAGCGCTTGACGTAATTGCTCACAAACGCTGTCGACTTCCACAATCATGCTGTTGGGCAACGTCCCCATTTTAATGTACGAACCACGCAAGCCGTTCCAGTCGGAATCGATGGTTTTGAAGATACCGCCCAAATCACGCATCGACGCATTGCGAGCGGTCGCAGTTTCGAATTGACGACATTGGTCGTACAACCGGCGACTGGATTCCATCACGCGAATTTGGTCGGATGGATTCAAGGACACCATCGATCGCAACGTCAAACGGTCCAAGATGCTGCCAACGCTCGCCTGCAAGCGAACCGACGCCGCTCGCACGTCCACCGAGCTGGTCGGCGGCGGAATCCACAACAATGCATATGTCTGGTTCGCAACGTCGCGAATCCGATCCAAGCGACGATTCAGATGTCGATCATTGATCGCGGCCACGCGGCGCCCCAACGGACTCCATTGACCAACGAACTCAGTGAATCGAGAAACAACATCCTCGTAGCTGCCTTCGGCAACCGACTGTGCTTGGCTGAGTAGCTTCTGCTGCAACAAGCGGCAATCGTGCGTCATTTCTTCGGCCTGCTTGCTTGGCAATGAAGCCAGTTGTAAATCGTCGATCACCGTTTCCATGCAGGTGGATGCAACAATCATCAAGTCGCGTAATTGCGAACGATCGAACTGGGGGCCAATGTTAAGCCGACGCTCCATCGAAGCGATCAACTGGTCGGCGCGGCGAATCGAGCCTGTGCAATCGCTGTCAAGTCCATTGAGTGAACGCAGGTTGAACGATAGCTGCCGCCATCGCGAATCGAGTTCCGCATAGTGCAACGCTATCGGTTGCAGCGACGCGAGGTTGTCACAGCTTTGGATCAACGTTCGTGCGTCAGCTGCAATTCGGTAGGCCTGTGGCAGCAATGGACGAATGCTCGGAACGCTCGCCGAATGCTCACGCAGATCCGGAACCAAGCGGTCAACGGTAACGTAAAAGTCGACGAGTTCTTGGGCAAAATCCGCTGCCTCGCGACTGCGAACGTTGATCCTGGGGACCTGCGCCGTCGTGTTCGCACGACTGGCGGCCGGCGTCGGAGCAACTTGAACATTCGCAGGTTGATTTTGACGCGGTTGGTTCTGCTGGACCGGCGGTGCCGGCTGAGTCGGCAACCGATTGCGTTGCTCGCGTTCCAATTGTGCTTCCGCAATCGTGCGGAACAAACCTTCGATCAAGTCACCCCGCTGCGCTTGTGCGACCCCGGATGTTGTCAAAACGATCACGAGAAACAGAGCGGTGCTCGTTGAGCGGAGCAATAGAGAGCGATAATCGTGCGACATGACAAATCCATTAGAAGAGAACCGAAGAGGTCTCTGGATTGTAGCGCAGTCGACGCGAACTGCCCAGTCGAATTGGACTGGCTTCACGTTATCGCAATGAATCTTTATCCCGCGCGTCGTTGGCTGATTCGGGATGTGGTTTCGGATCGCCCCAACTGAGTGATGCTGCGATCGCTGAGCGGATAACGGATCCGGCTCACCGCATTCTGCATAGCGATCGCATCACGGAAACGCCGGTTGGGTGCAGGATCAATCGCCTTGCGAATCAATGCCACAAAATCGCTTGACAATCCTCGACGAAGCTTCTGATATCCGGGCAGTGGGGCTTCAAACGGATAATCCGGCAGCTCACCGGACAACATTCGATACAGCACCAAACCGAGTGAAAAAACATCGCTGCGAAAATTCGGGTGCCCCATCGCCTGTTCAGGTGCCATGTAGCCAAGCGTTCCGGATGCCGAAACGTGCTTGCCACTTTTTTGAAATCGTGCCAGCCCAAAGTCGGTTAAACGAACTGTCTGGTTTGCAAACAGAATGAAATTCTCTGGCTTGATGTCACGATGCAGGACACGTTGCTGGTGCGCATGAGCGACGGCATCAATCATCTGCAGTGAATAATCAACCGCGGTAGCGCGAGCCAAACGACGGCTCAGACGATCACAGAGCGTTTCGTCTCCCATGGGAAAGACCATCACGAAATGGCCTTCCACAAACCGAGCGTCCTTTAATTCCAAGATCCCGGGGTGGCGAAGTTTTGCCATGATCCGGACTTCGCGTTTCAGATCGTCAACCGATTGCGAGTTGGCGACGTGCCGCGAATCGGGAATTTTTAACGCGACGCGGCGGTCTTCGATCGTGTCGTGGGCGGCATAGACGGTGGCGAACCCGCCTTCGCCTAAACGGCTGATGATTCGGTATTTGTCTAACCGGCTGCCGATCCGAAGTGATTTTGGATTTCCCGACTCTTCGTTGAAAATTCGCAAGGAGGCGACCATGGCATCTTTCATCAAAAGCGGGGGCGTAGGCTAGGCTGCAGGCCTGGTTCCGGGCGGATCAGAGCCAGGCCGGCTGCCGAGATTACGCGAAAATCGTTCGAATCAAGCGCACTAGCAGAAGGACGTAGCCAGTATTTCCGGCGATCTTTGTGCTTCGTCCGTGTTCCGCTGTGCACTAAACGAGATGATCGTCATGACCGGGGCAGTTGTTACAGCAATCCCGTCCCCCAATAGCCGTACTTTTGATTTAGCGGCTAACGTGGTCCGAATATCCGTCACAGCTTTCCAAGGATTTCGGGCCTTGTATTCACTTGTCAGCCGAAGGACTACAATGACGAAACCACCGCTTAGCGGTAGTTCAACTCACCATGACGCACGTCTAGCACCCGCAAACTCTCCTCTAAACAACGAAAGACGCACCAATGCAATTGAATCGACGCCAAACCCTGATCGCCGGTCTCGCCGCCGGTGTCACCACCGCGATTGCTCCGAAAACGCTTCGCGCCGCCAATGCAAACGACGAGATTAATATTGGTTTCATCTCCTGCGGCGGCCGCGCCGGTGGGTTGATGAGCCAATTCAGCAAGGTTCCCGGTGTCAACATCGCTGGACTTTGCGATGTCGATTCCAAACGCCTCGGACTGGCCAAAGAACGATTCCCCAAAGCCCAAGGTTGGACCGACCTTCGTGATTTGATCGCCAGCGATTCGATCGATGCGGTTGTGATCGCGACCTGCAACCATTGGCACTGCTTGGCCGCCATTTGGGCGATGGAAGCAGGCAAGGATGTGTATGTCGAGAAACCATTGTCGCACAGCCAATGGGAAGGCCGACAAACCGTTGCCGCGGCACGCAAGTACGATCGGATTTGCCAACTCGGAACGCAACAGCGGTCTGACCCGATGCAGGCTGAAATCAAAAAGTTCTTGCACGAAGAAAAAGCACTCGGCGAAGTCACCTCGGCTCGTGTGAACCGCTATGGCATCCGCCCATCGATCGGCAAACTTGATAAACCACTGGAAATCGAAAAGAACGTTGCGTACGACTTGTGGCTTGGCCCCGCACAAGATGAACCGATCTATCGCAAAGCATTGCACTACGATTGGCACTGGGTTTGGAACACCGGATCGGGCGAGATGGGCAATTGGGGCGTGCACGTGCTGGATGATTGTCGCAACAATGTTTTCCAAGACTCTGTCGCACTGCCGAGGCGAATCTTCGGTGGCGGTGGACGTGTTGCTCTAAACGATGCTGGCGAAACGCCGAATGTTCACTTCGCCTATTTTGACACCGGATCGATACCGGTTGTGATCGGCTTGTCGAACTTGCCTTCGGCCCCCGGTTCCAAGAGCAGTCCGAAACACCCGGGCCCAAGCAGCGGCTACATCGCTTACTGCGAAGGCGGTCGATACGAAGGCCAACGTGGCGGCGGAACCGCGTTCGACGAACAAGGCAAAGTGATCAAGAAGTTTAAAGGCAATTCGGGTGACGTCCTTCACCAAGCCAACTTCATCGATGCTGTCCGCACCCGCGACCGCGAGTCGCTCAATGCGGAAATCGCTTTGGGCAACGACAGCACGGGTTGGTGTAATCTTGCGAACATCGCCTTCCGTTCGGGTGAAAACTTCACCAACGCAAAGGCCGCGGAACTCGATTCCTCCTTGTGGAAATCGTTACTCAATGAAATGGATACGCATCTGTCCGCTAACGGCATCGCGATGGAAAGTGACGAGATCAAGCTGAGCCCCATGCTGGAACTTGATCCTGAAACCGAGCAGTTTGTCGGCGAGCACGCCGATGCAGGCAACACGTTTTTGAAACGTCAATACCGAGCCGGTTTCGAAGTCCCCGATTTGGCGTAATGATACTGCCAGGTTGATGGAGTGACTGATCTAGCGATGGCCCAAATCGGGCCATCGCGTCGGGTTGTGAAGCAAACAACTAGCGTAGTGGATCTTGCTAAAGATCCCTGCACGATAGGAGTTTTAACGCGATCCACGACCCCACTAATCGATTTGGCCTCATCGAAAAAATTGGCAACTTGCATTACAATTCGTGTGGTCCTTCTTCTCATTAGCACGCACACGAATCGACGCGTAACGAATGTCACTGGCACGATGGAATTGGCGTAGCGACCGGCCGGCACACGACGCCGCGTACGAAAAACAAGTTCAAGAGATTCGTGACAAGACGCCTATTCCATCGATTTGGCTGTTTGGAAAAACCGGAAGCGGCAAAAGCTCGGTCATTCGCTTTTTGACGGGAGCCGAAGGAGCGACGATCGGGGAAGGCTATCGTCCTGAAACGAGGACGTCACGTCGTTTTGATTTTCCGGACTCGCTCGAGCCGCTGCTGTCGTTCCTCGATACTCGTGGATTAGCCGAAGCCAGCTACGATCCGACCGAGGACATTGCTGCGTTTTCCGAATCGACTCAGCTGATGATCGTGACCGTCCGAGTGGCTGATCATGCACTGCAACGTGTGATCGAACCGCTGCGTCGGATTCGCAAAGCGTCTCCGTCCCGCCCTATCATGCTCGTGTTGACGTGTCTGCATGAGGTCACCGGTAGCGTCGATTTGTCCGACGGTCCCGATCCGTTTTCGCAATCAACGGATCAGAACACTGACGAACCGCGGTCGATTCCGGACCCGTTACCCGAGCTGATCCAAGAAAAGATCAAACAATTCGCGGGTCTTCATGATGTCGTGATCCCCGTTGATCTGACGCAGCTTGAAGACGGATTTGCCGATCCCAATTTCGGTGGAGATCGGCTCAAAAATGCAATCCTAGCTCAGTTACCACTGGCTTATCGTCAAGCAATCCTGACGCTTAACGACACTGAATCAAACAACGCCTCGGCCCGACAAACGCGAGCACGATGGCAGGTGTTGGCATCCAGTGCACTGGCCGGAACTGCGGGTGCTGTTCCAGTTCCATGGGTCGATATCCCCGTTGTGCTGGGCATCCAAACTCATTTGGCAATGAAGATTGCCAAGATCTACGAACAAGAGATCACGCCGGCTCGTTGGGCGGTGCTCAGCAGTGCAGCCGGAACCCGAGTTGCACTGCGTTTGGGGATGCGTGGCATACTGAAGTTCATTCCCTGGGTGGGGATGGCTGCCGGTGCGGCGACCTCGTTCGCGTTCACCTATGCCCTTGGCATGTCGTGGGATTGGTACTTTGCCGATCTTCGCGAAGGACATGCACCGAGTTCCGAGCAACTGAAAGAGATCTTTGCCGAAGAACTGAAGCGTGGCCATGAGCTATGGAGAGCCAAATGAATGGAATCCGCAGTGTCAGTCTCCGCTTCGTCGTGCTGTTTCTACTTTGGACGCTGCCTGTCGCTTGTTACGTCGTATTAGGTGCATTTGCAATCTATCAAACCGGATGGTTTTACAAAATCGTCTGGTTTCTGCCATTGATGTGGGGATCGGCATGGTTGATCGGCAAGGTTTGGAAGCCGCCGAAGGTCAATCGCACGTTCTCCGGCAAGCCGCTTTCGGCTCCTGATTTCTGGACGCCGCAAGATAGTTCGGCGATCCAAATCGTCGAGCAATATCGCCGTGAGGTTCAGGATATCGACGCGGAATCGGTAATGGATTTCAACCGCTATATCGGCGATGCGCAAATTTTGGCCGAGCGATTGGCGCTTCACTATCACAAACGAAACAGCGACGAGCTTTTTCATCCGTTGACTCTGGTCGAAATCTTGGCAGTCATTCACTTGGCAGCCGAGGATCTCGAGGAATGGGTGATCGCGTCGATACCGGGCAGCGACTTGGCGACGATTGGTCAAATCAAACGACTTCCCAAAGTCGTCAATGCGTTGGATGTTGCTCAGAAAGTTTTCTACGTCGGTTCGGCGATCTTAAATCCCGCGAAGATGTTGGCTTATCCGCTGTGGCGAAAATCGGCGAACGTCACGGTGGAATTGCAGAACGAGTTGATTCGCGGATTCTATCAACGTTTTCTTCGTCAACTCGGCTACTACTTGATCGAAATGTACAGCGGACGTCTGCGAAGCGGGGCGCGTAAATATCGGTTGGAATTCGCCGAGATGGCGGCCGTCGCTCACGAATTCGATCGTGGCGAAACATCGATTGACGACTTGGACGACCTCTCAACCACTGTCGCGGTGATGGGCCAAGTCAAAGCGGGCAAGTCGAGTCTGATCAATGCGTTGATGCATAACCAAGTCGCAACCACGAGCGTCATGCCCGAGACGCGGCAAGTCACGCGGCACCAATACAAGTTGCCTGGATCCACAAGCCAGTTAACGCTGCTGGACACTCCGGGGTACGACGAAGCCGACGTCACAGAGAATCAATTACGTGAAATACGTACAGCAACAAAATCCGCCGACATCATCCTGTTGGTGATGGCTGCCAACTCCTCGGCTCGTGACGCCGATCGTCAAATGCTCGAGGAACTCGCAACTGTTTACGAAAAAGAACGCAAATTGAAGCCTCCAGCCGTGATCGCCGTACTGACGCATATCGATTTATTACGTCCCGTCCGTGAATGGGAACCGCCTTACGATTGGCGGCAACCCCACACGTTAAAAGAAGAATCGATGGCAGCGGCTGTTCAATATGTTCGCGAGCTGTTTGGCGACACGATTTCAAGCTACGCGTGCGTCTACACGGGCGACGCCTATCCGATCGACTCGGGAACGCTTGACGATGTCGTTTCGCAAATGGTCACGCAGTTAGATCACGGCCACGGCGCAGCCATATTGAAAGCGTTTTACCGGAAACTGAGCGAGGATCGCTTCAAAACGCTGAAGAATCAAGTGTTCGCGCTGCTGAAAACCGTCCGCTGAGCACGGAATTAGGAGTAGGTGTTTGTTTTGTTAGCCGTTTTGGCGCACGCCACGGTTCTCTTGTTTGCCGTGTGAACCGTGGCCAGCGCCAAAACGGCTAACGAAATTTCGATCCGTTGCATTTTCGTTACCCGCGCAGTTTAAGCTGGCTCATACGAAATTCACCGACTCGTGAGATAATTTGAATATTTCTCAGAAACGTTAGACAAATCTGCCGCTACCGCGCATCCTTAGGTTCGATGGCTAACTTTGAAACCTTTTCCGAACGCGTGCGTCTACATGCCGTGCGTATCGCCGAAAGCAGTGCCCCGGCACTGTCGGGGCTTTACGATCTGACGGCTCAACGTCTCGTTCGCTATGCCACCACGATCACCCGAAATCAACATGACGGCGAAGATGCCGTGCAAACCGCACTGGTCCGCGTCGCCCTGGAACCCGAGAAATTGTCCTCTGCCGACCAGCCGTGGGGATATTTGTTGGGCATGGTACGCAACGAGTCGCTTGTAATCCTAAGACGAAAAAAACGCTGGTCGCTTGTCGGCAATTTGACTGATTTGTTAACTCGGCGAGTGGTTGACGCGGTGGAACTCGAGGACGAACATCGCGCCGTTTGGGCTGCGATGCGAACCCTGCCGGCCGAACAAAGTGAAGTCGTCGTGCTCAAGATCTGGGAAGAGATGACGTTTGCCCAGATCGCATCCGTACTTGAAATCACACCGTCGACTGCGGCGAGTCGATATCGTTACGCGATCGAGAAACTCGCTGAAAAGCTTTACGCAGGCGAAGCGGAGGTGGCTCATGAGTGAGTTGTACCACGACGCACGCGGCGAAGATGGCCTGAGCGAACTCGAAAAACGAATCCACGCTGCGAGAAACTATGTTCGCCCGTCGGACGATTTGCGTCCTCGCACCCTCGAGGCGGCACGCAATGTTTGCAATGACACGATGATCGAACGGCGTATTGGTGGTTTCTTTGTCTGTGCGATTTTGATGTTTTGCCTCGCGTCACCGTTTGTCGAGTTGGTGGGCCAGTATCAAACACGATTTACCGGAGCAACGTCAGGCGAGTTGCATCGCAAAGCGGCAGAGCTGTCGATGCAGTCGGACATTGGTTCTCAATGGGGCATGTGCGAAGCGTTCACTCAGCTGCGTCAAACACAGGCCAGTCGCTTTCGAATGCCACAATAGTCCGTGTCAGGCCATGCCGATCAAACTCGGCATGATAATCGGAACAGACAACACTTGTCGCAGGCATCTGAACGCGGATTTCACGTTGCCCGCGGCTAACGCCGTCTGCTCATGGAATTGTCGTGGTTTCACCGTTCGAAATCTTCCTCTTCACGCATTCGCTACGGAACTCAACATCCAGTGACAGAGTTTGACAAAATCGTCGAGTTCAACGAACAGCTTGTTCTTGTCGCTAAGACGGGGCTGCCGATTGATATCCGAAATGATGATGACCGCCAATCAATCGAACAGGCAATATCACAGCTCGGTGCCCGCGTTGGGGTGCGAGTTGCAAAAGGCGATTCGGTGCAAGTTGCCATCGAGCAGGATGCATTGATCTCGTTGCGGTATCGACAAGCCTTGCTGTCGTTGCTGCGAACCGGCGATACCGCCGTCGCACTGGAGGTCGCAAGCGGCAAGGCTCAGTCCGAACGTCGACTGAAATCAAATGTTAGTCAATGGCTATTCCAAACTGCGATCGTTGTCGTTTTAACGCTGGCTGCCTTCATCTTTACGATTTCGTATACAAACCCCAAGATCAAATCCGTTTATGAGGACTTATCGCTTGAACAAGGAGCCACATTTTCGTGGCTCGAAATCGTACGCGATTGGTTACCGGCATGGTTACCAATGTTGGTGCTGCTGTTCGTAGTGGGGGCTTTTCTTTGGAAACGATACGGCGAACGATTGCATTGGTCGTCGATCCCGGGCGGTACCGGCTACGCAAACGCAGTGAAGAGTTCCCAAACCGCAGAACAAATGGCGGGCTTGCTTGAACAAGGCATTCCGATGTCCGAGAGTATGTCGATTTGCGGAATTGGTGCGTCAACCGATGCCGGTGGAACATTGTCGTTGAGAGATGGAAACCAATTGTCACCGCTGTTGCGATGGGCAGTTACCGTCAATATCGACGAGCACGAACGCGGCGATGTATTGCGATTTGTTGCCGGCTCTTATCGAAACAAGGCGGAGCGGCTTGCGACTGTTTGGCGGTACCTCGTTCCGTCAATCGCGACCGCGTTGATCGGAGGAGTCATCGTGCTGATTTACGCATTATCGATTTTTGTGCCTTGGATCCATTTCCTTGAAGCTTTTACCTAGTTTCACAGTGTCCCATTGTTTTGCTTTTCGTATTTGTTAGCCATCGACGTTAGCAGCATGTCCGACGCTAACGAGCTAGGTTCATTTGACGCAGCAGTCGAACTACGACGCTTTGCGAACACGTTTCCTGTAACTTCATCTCGTTTACTTTTACGTTGCCAGGTGCAATGCCCATCTATATCCCCACTCCTGAATCGGCGATTCGAAAACATGTGGAGAACATGTTGTTGCATCGCGGCGATTTGATTGCTGCTTTCACGGCACTTGCCGAGGAGATGCCGCGTAGCCAAAGTCGTCGGCAACTACGGCGATTGGTTGAGCAACTTGAAAAGAACGTTTCGGCGAGTGTTTTAATGAGTGACCCAGCGACTGCAATCTGGCTCACGCATGCCAGTGCCGCGATGGCTGAACCATCGAAAGCGAAACGATTGACAAGTGCGCTAGCGTACGCCAATGCAGTATCAGACTCACGGATTCAATCTAGGCATGTCTTACTTTACCCCGCGATAGCGATTTCACTTGCCTTCATCGTGTTCGTCGTCATCTGTTTTACGATCGTGCCGACCTTTGAAAAAATGTACAACGAGTTTGGACTCCAATTGCCCGCGCCGACGCTTTTTTTGATGTGGTGCAGTCGCACGATGACAGAGTCCCCTATTGTATCTTTGTTGGTGGTCATCGCAGTGGTGTTGGCGATTTATGCGATGTATCGATTGTGGACCCAGTTTGCACTGGCGACTCGACTATTTGGCCGTTTTGCCGAAGGGAATTCAGCCAGCGTTGCGGCGATGGCCCGATTTACGAACCAATTGGCTGAGTTGCTCGACATGGGCGCGTCGCTGCCTGAGTCGATATGGTTTGCAGGCCAATCGTGTGGAAATCGACACCTTCGTAATCTTGCCGTCGGACTTGCCAATCATGCAAACCAGGGAACGACGCCGCTTAACCAATCCTTCGTTGCGAGCCGATTGCCCGCGAATCTAATCTATGCACTTTCGACGAGCGGGCCTGATAAAACCGGCAGCACGTCAAAGCCCAACACGGCATTACTACGATCTTTGTCGGCAATTTACCGCGAACGTGTGCGGAACCGTGTTGATTGGGCCGGAGGCATCACATCGCCACTGGCAACCTTGGGCGTCGCTTTTGTAGTCGCCGTTGTCGTGTTCTCGCTGTATTTGCCAATCTTCAGTCTTATTACGGGGTTATCGTAATGCTCGAAGAACTTTTGATGCGTGGATATCACTGGGGAACTCGCTGGAAAACAATGCCTTGGTGGCCGAGCGACACGCGTGACACATGTCAGCAATCGCTGATCCGCATCTTATCGATCGGAACATCCGAGCGACTTGATTTGGCATTGTTGGTGCGGAATCTGGCAACCGAGCATCGTTGGTCATACCGCCGTCGGTTGCAACGTTTGGCACAGCGACTTAGCGAAGGGAGCAGTCTCGTTGAAGCGTTGGAGCAAACGCCTGACGTACTCACCGACAACACGGTCTTGACAATCCGAGTTGCGACGCAGAATGGCACCCTACCAATAACACTGAATCGATTAGCGGAGCAAAATGACGAATCTCGCAATCGTCGGCAGACGCACATCCGCCAGATCTGGATCTACGGTTCGATGATTGCATTGGTGGTATCACTGATCTTACTGTTTCTGTTCACGAGCATCGTTCCCATACTTGTCAATTTGGCGGACGAAATCTCACCCAAGGAAGAATTTGTCGCTTTCCCATGGGAATTTCAACTGCTGATCTCTTTTGGTCGGATGTTCATCAATTTCGGGCCATGGTTGGCGATGGCGTTTTTGATCGGCGTCATTGTCACTTTCAGCCCCGTTTCACGTTGGGTGCGAAAAACACTGGCGAGTTGGTTTCCCGCAAACATCGCCTCGCCAAGAAACGCGGAGCTTTTGAACATGCTTGCCGACAATGCGGAAGCGGGCCGGCCCATGCCCGGCGCCCTGTCCACATTAGCTCGCTACCATTTCGAACCCAAAATACGCCAGCAATTGTTGCTCGCTCGCAACGAGGTCGAACAGGGTACCGAGTTGTGGACCAGCATGGCCGAGGCACGATTATTGACATCGGCCGAGGCCGCCGCGTTAGACCGATTGACTTCGTCTTCGTCGATCGCATGGACATTACGACGACTGAGCCAATGGAAACGCGAACAATTCGACCGACGGTGTGACAAGTGGTTAGCACTCGTGCATCCAATTCTAATCATCATCGTCGCTTCGGTCGTGGTCTTGGTGTGCCTTGGATTCTTTCAATTCTTAGTTCAGCTGACTTACTCGGTTTCTAACCCAATATCCCGCTAATGAATAACTTGAATCACCGAACGCCCCAACATAGGAAACGTCGTCGTGGCGCGACACTATTTGAATTAATGGTCGCAGCAACGCTGCTGGTCAGCGGTGTTGGCGTCGCCGCCCCACTCACCGTGCGTAGTGGTCGACTATGGCAACAAACGCGTCATCAACAAATGGCCCTGGATGAGCTGACCAACCAAATGGAAACCTTAATCGATTTGCCAATCGAGCAACTTGAGAATCAGCTTCATAAAGTCGAGGTTTCCGAAGCCGCAAGCACATTACTTGCAGACGCGGTTTTGACTGCGGTGATCGTTCGGAATGAAAATGAGTCCCAACTTCGATTGTCAATCAATTGGAAGCGTGTCGGTTCTCCGGAACCACTGACGTTAACTGGTTGGTTAAAAGCGGAGTCAATCGAATGAGGTACTCAAAAACGGGACACACTCTGATCGAACTCGTCGTCTCGATGGCGGCCGGCGGAACCTTGATGGCACTTGCGATGGGGTTAGTCCACCAATCAATGACTTGGTCGACAATCGGAAACTCGCGGGCGGCACATGATCGCGAGTGTCAGCGGATGGTGGATCAATTCCGCAGCGATGTTCATCGCTGTGATCAGGTTGTTCGTGGTGAGAGTGTATATCAACTGTTGCGTGGTGATTGGCTGTCAGTGATATACAAGACGGAAGCGAACCAAATCACGCGGACCGAAGCGGACGAAGGTAATACTGTTCGGCTTGAAACCTACACATTGGCAAAATCATATACCGCTTCCTTTGACTACTCCGAGTCAAAGAATGAAGCCTCGCTTGCGATCCGCTTTGATACTGACAGTTACGGATACGAATCTCGCATCGATCGCCACGCAATCGCCAAGTTGGGCAGGCTTTTGCAACGAAGAAACCCGAACTCAGCTGATCGTGAGACGCGGAAAGAGGAGGCGACCCCATGAACAGAATAACGAACGTAACTCATCGCAGAAGATTCAAAACCGGTGCATGGCGATTCCATCACTTGCAACGTCAGAATCAACGACACGGTGTCGTGCTGATCTGCATGCTGGTCTGTTTGATCGTGGCTTCAAGTCTGGTAGTCGCAACGGTTGCCAACGCAATGCGTGGCCAACGCGAGACCCGACGTCGTCATCAGGCCATGCAGACGCAGTGGTTGCTGATTGCGGGAATTGATCGAGCCGTAAACCAAATCCAAGCGGATCCAAATTACCAAGGCGAGAACTGGATTCCCAAAGCAGAGTTACCGGATTTTGCGGAAGTCAAAGTTCAAATCACGTTAAAGCCAATTGAGCCAGAGGATATCGAGTCTGAGGACAACCCCTCCGACGCGGTCGCTGTGGACGTGGTTGCCATGTTATCTCAATCGGATGCGAGTCCTGCGATGAAGATCGCGACCAGGACTCAAAAAAGTTACTCCTTCAAAGTTTCAAAAACAAACCTCCCTTCACCAACGACAAACGAAGAGTAGAACAATGTATCGAAAATTAACTTCTTATTCCATTGTGATGACTGCCAACACCAACGGCGATCTTCCGTCGCGTCCCGACGCCGGTCAACCAGCGCGAATACGCTACGGCTTTACGTTGGTGGAATTGCTGGTCGTGATTGCAATTATCGGCGTTCTGGTTGGATTGCTGTTACCGGCGGTGCAAGCGGCACGTGAAGCGGCTCGACGATCTTCCTGCCTAAATAACATGATGCAGATCGGTCTATCGGTTCATCACCATGATTTCAGCCACGAGCATTTACCGGCGGGGGTGATCAGTGACGAAGGCCCGGTGCGTAACGAACCGATTGGCAAACACATCAGTTGGATGGTGCAAATCCTGCCATTTGTCGAACAGCAGAATACGTTTGAGCATTTTGATCAGAAAGCGGGAGTCTATGCTGCTGTCAACGGTCCCGTCAGAGCAAGCCAGATCCCCACGTTCATGTGTCCTTCGTTCCCCGGGGTAAGCTCGGATATCATGATCCCGTTGGAGGATGGGCAAACAACGGCACACGCGGCGTTATCGAACTATGCGGGCTGTCATCACTCGGTCGAAGCCCCAATTGATGCGGACAACAACGGATTGCTGTTTTTGAATAGCCGGTTGCGATACAGTGACATTCGTGACGGAAGCTCGCAAACCATTTTGATTGGTGAAATGATTCCCAATCGCAATTCTCTCGGATGGTGTTCTGGCACACGCGCAACGCTGCGAAACACGGGCACGATGATCGAAAATTCACAGCGTTTTTTCGATCATACCTCTCAGCCCGAACTTGAAAACGGTTCACTGAGGGTTGGCGGGTTTGGCAGTTCTCATGCGGGTGGCGGCAACTTTGGCTTCGCCGATGGTTCTACACGATTCCTAAGTCAATCGATCGACCCCGCGTTGTTCACTCAGCTCGGAGACCGCGCCGATGGGGAATTGCTCATTGACCAAAACTACTAATGAGAATTGGCGACAATGAAGGACTTTCGGAACTTTATGTGACCGTCCTCACTGGTAGCGGAAGTCGTCAAGACTCTCGCGAATCACAGCATAGGTCGAAACTCTTGACGAGTTCCGCTACGTTAGTAATGATTCCGACGGAACTAAGCAGTCGGCGGAGTGGGGTTAGCGTCACGGTTGTAGTGATCCATAAATTCGGTTTGCACTTTCACGATCTCGGGGACCGCTGCGAAAAAGGCATCGACAACTTTGGGATCGAAGTGACTTCCGCGACTTTCTTCGAGAATCGAAAAGCACTTTTCGCGAGGCATCGCTTGTTTGTAGGGACGCTCTGATGCAAGAGCATCATAAACGTCTGCGACCGCAGTGATCCGGCCTTCTAGCGGGATGTCTTCACCAGCCAAACCAAGCGGGTAACCGGAACCGTCATATTTTTCGTGATGCGTCTGCGTAATACTGGCGGCCAATCGCATCAATGATCCACTGTCTCGTCCCGTCGGGCACGGTTCGTAGGATGAACGTCGAAACGAGCTGCCGTCGTTGATCGTATGCGGCTTGATGATCTGGTGTCCGAGTTTGACATGAGTTTGAATGATGGCAAACTCGCTCGGCATCAACTTGCCTGGCTTCAGCAAAATTGCATCGGGAACTGCAATTTTGCCAACATCGTGCAGCTGAGCGGCAAGCTCGATGTCTTCTACATACCAATCTGGCAACCCGAGCGCGCCGGCGATCAAGCCGGCAAAGCGGCCCACACGAATCACGTGATTGCCGGTGTCGTTATCACGCATCTCTGCCGCACGTGCCAAACAGTAAATGACTTCCCGGCGAGATCGCTCGAGGTCAGCGGTACGTTGCTGGATTGTTTCTTCGAGGTCTTCGGTATGATGCTGCAGTTGATCTTGGTAACTTTTGTTTTGCAATGCATTCCGCACACGCGGTGCCAATTCCATTGGATCAACGGGCTTGATCAAAAAATCAGTTGCGCCAAGTTCGAGACACGATAATTTGACAGCAGCGTCGTCGTTGGCCGTCAGGATCAGGACCGGAAGATGTCGGAAACGCGAATGATTGCGAAGAACTCTCAGGATCTCGATGCCGTTTGCATTCGGCATATTCACGTCGAGTAGCAATACATCGGGGGACGCTGTGATGATCGACTGCAAGGCGTTGGCCGTATCGACACAGGTCTCGAAATTGCAGTATCCCGCCGATTGAAGGTGCTTTTTGGCAACCAGCACGTTCACGGGCTCATGATCGACAATCATGATTTTGCCATCCAACACATCCACCTTCCGCGCAGCACTCGTCGACGCTGGCGCAATCGGCGATGCCGACTGCACTAAGTGCGTATTCAAGGTGGATGGGGGGGACGTGGGCATTGACTTCAGTGTGATGTGATGTCGGCGATCTAGGTACGGAATTGGACGCGCAGAATGTCGAGACACTCTGTAAAAGCATGCGGCGCAATTTGTGATAGGACGTTCACCAGTCACTCGAACCGATGAATCGGCGGCCTGCGATGGGGGGCTGGATCAATTGCAACGCTTGTAGCGACCGCGGCATTGCTTGCTCGTTGCATTCGCCTTGATCGAAACAACGACAATTTTCTGAATGCGTCCAATTTTCAGAATCTGCATGCCGGCGTGCCTCGTCTTACTCTTGGAGCCCTTTTTTTCTGCAGTTTCCTCAATGCCACTACGAGTCGACCATGAAACCTTTCATCCACCTCCCGATCGCAAGAAACCTAGTTGGATTCACCTTCGTTGTCATCAGCGTCACCACGATTCTGGGCTGCGGATCCAATGCCGAGTCTCGTTTTGCGGGGAAGCTTGATACCGTCGAGTCGGTGGCGGCCTACGAGATTGGCTCCGCGAACGACTATGCGTTGGCGAAGACGCAAGCCGTAAACGAAGCTGACTCGACAACATCCGCTGCAGGGTCGGACCAGACGGGTGACAATGCCGCAGCGAAACGAAAATCGCAGCGTAGGATCATTTACACCACGTCGCTGACCTTGGTCGTCAAGACGTACAGCGAATTTGAAGCGGCGTTGCCGCGATTGGTTGACTCCGTCGGCGGCTTTGTTTCGAAAAGCGAGACGGATCGTCGATACAACGATCGCCAAAGCGGCACTTGGGTGATTCGCGTCCCGGTCGACCGCTACAACGATTTGCTAAACGGGATGAGCGGGCTAGGTTTCGCCGAGTCGCGTCGCGAGGATGCCCAGGACGTCAGCGAAGAATATGTGGATGTGGAAGCTCGTATTCGAAACAACCGAAAACTCGAAGAGCGAATCATCACGATGCTCGCGGAACGCACGGGGAAGTTGTCAGACGTCTTGGAAATCGAACGAGAACTCGCCCGCGTGCGAGAAGAGATCGAGCGAATGGAAGGCCGACTGCGAGTTCTTGCGGATCGAACCACACTAGCGACCGTTACGATCACGGTTCGCGAAGAAAAGGAGTACATCCCACCAGCGGCACCGACCTTGACCGACCGTTTAGCGAATGCACTGGGTGGATCGCTGAATTCGCTTCGCCAACTCGCCGAAAGTGGATTGGTGCTACTGATTGCCTTGCTGCCGTGGGCAGTCGTGTTTGGCATCCTCGCTGGGATTGTCAGTGCGACCGTGCGACGCGGTTGGCGAGGCAACGCAAATGCCACGTAATTGGTTCTGCGTTCCCGGCGACTTGTCCGATAATTAGGCACAATTCACGCACTATTTCGATGCCTACTCACGCAATCGAATTGCGTTTCGGATAGTCTATAGCGAAGCACGAAACACGCCTGGCCTGTTTCACCACGCTGGCAGCATCAAATTGCGGATTGCGTGTCCCGATGACAACCAGCAAGCGTAGCCCACCTTAATTGCCCACCGAGGAATCGTTATGAATCATAAAGCACCGTCACGACGCACATTTCTGCAAGCAACCGCCGGTGGCTTGGTTGTTTCTGCATCGCTCACTTCGCCAGACACCCATGCTGCAGACGCCATTGGAGCAACGCGAGTAGCGAATCCTGTCAGCGGTGATGTGCTGCAAACTCGTGGGAAGTTGTCGCCAGACGGGCGGCAACTGATCGAACAACAGCGGTCCGTTCCGGTGGCTGGGAAGTCCGACGTGCTGGTATGTGGTGGTGGGCCGGCAGGAATCGCCGCAGCCATTGCCGCCGCCCGAGCAGGAGCATCGGTCCAATTGATCGAGGTCGCTGGCTGTTTAGGCGGTGTCTGGACCGCCGGGCTGCTGACCAAAATTCTCGATGCTGAAAACAAATCGGGCATCATGGCTGAATTGCTGAAAGCATTCGCATCGCGAGGCAGCAAGGTCGCTCATGATTCACACGGAACCGTCTACGATCCTGAAATTGCCAAGTTGGTATTGGAAGAGTTGTGTGTCGAGGCGGGGGTGAAAATTCGTTTGCATACACGCTTGGTGGGTGCCGTGACGGACGCGAATAATCGTGTCGTCGCCGTGTTGACAGAGTCTAAGTCCGGACGCGAAGCCTGGCTTGCCGAGCGATTTGTAGACTGCAGCGGCGACGGCGATTTGGCCGCCCACGCGGGCTGTAGTTTCGACGTCGGAGTGGGCAGCCAATGTGAATGTCAACCAATGTCGATGCTGGCGCTATTGACGGGAATCGATTCTGATGCTGCTCGTCCCTATATTCGCGAAACGGCGTCTTCGGCCAAGCCACTGCTACTGAAATTGATGGAAGACAACGGGGTCACACCTTCCTATCGTGCTCCGACACTGCGCCATTTGCACAGCGGTATCTATTCGATCATGACCAACCACGAATACGGCGTCTCGGCCTTCGATGCCGACGCAATTACCGCAGCAACGATCCGCGCTCGCCGCGAAATTCATGAAATTGTCGAGGGGTTGCGCAGCATAGGCGGAATTTGGAAGGACGTTGCCGTCGTTGCGACCGCCGAACAAATCGGAGTTCGTGAAGGCCGACGCATCCGCGGACGCTACTCCATTACCGCCGAAGATCTCGCCAAAGGACTGAGGCATCCTGAATCGGTTTGCCAAGCTAAATTTCCGATCGACGTCCATGCACTCAATCAAGACGGCAACAAAGAGATCAGTCGCGAATTCAAAAAAGGCGGACTGAAGCCGTACGACATCCCCTATCCGTCATTGATTGCCGCCGATGTCGACGGGCTACTGATGGCAGGACGCTGCATCAGCGGCGATTTCATTGCCCATTCGAGCTACCGAGTGACGGGAAATTCGGTGCCGATGGGCGAAGCTGCCGGGCGAGCGGCTGCCGTCTCCGTCAAGCGAAACGTGATGCCGCACGAATTGCAATGGAACGAGATCAAAGGCTAACGCCAGCGAATTGGGACGAGCTTGGTCGTAAGCAGGTAGGCAGGAATCATTGGGTGAATTCCCGTTAGCCGTTTGGGCCAACGCTATGAAGCATTTAGAAGCGGCAGATTACGGCATTTGCGTTTCGTAGCTACGCTCGCCAGAGCGTGGATTGTTGGCGTCCAAATCGAATTGCCACCTTCTGGCGAAGGTAGCTAGTGTCTGTCATAAAACCTCGAGGCGGCGTAATTTTACAGCTTGAGAGGGCGAAACGTTAGTGTGAAGATTGTTGGCGACCCGCCTTCAACACCACGATGAGGGGCGAATTTGCAGTGTTTTCAGATGACTGCGCGTACCTTCAGCCAGGAGGGTGTCGTTGATCAACTCTGCGTTGTGTCTTTGACCTAATTAGGCCGCTGCACGTACTGTCTTTGCCGCTGCAGCGTCGGGGTTTTCTGCCGCGATCAATAGCCGGCCAAGCACCTGCAGGTTCCGCCCCAGCACGGCTAGGCCAAGATAGCGTTTGAAACCAACTTCACTGCGGTCACGACAACGTTTCAATCCGTTGCCCCGCTGCAACGCACCGACCGCGGATTCGATTCCTGCGTGACGGTGTCGACGTCGGCGCGAGTCGTCTGACTCGTTGGCAACTTCGGTTGCAAAGTTTTGAGAGTTCCGCGATGGACAACTGACGTTGCCAACGATCGGCAACAAGGCTTTAACGTTCGCCGCGCTGTGAAAGCCACGATCAAGCGAAAGTTCTTCAAACTTACCTTGGTGACGCTGCTGGGCGATCTTCGTTTGCTCAACCACGACACTGCCGTCGGTTTCATCACGATCCATCAGATAGTAATGGCTGATGAAGCCCGCACCGTCCTCAAAGATCATTGCCAGTCGTCCATACTGAATCGGCTCGCCTGCTTTGCCACGTTGGTAGAGTTGCGTATGAGTTTCGAAAAGGCTGAACAGCTTCTCGCTGTTGGGAACGCTCTCGCCCAGCACCACTCGGCGATGCGCGGTATCACGAACCTGTTGGGTCAAACTGGCCCAACCCGTGAGTTCCTCAAGCCGAATGTGCAGCGAGAGAGGCAATGCGTTTTTCGCTGCCTTTTCCAGTGTTTTGACTCTTTGGAGGATCAAGTCTACACGCTCTATCAGGCTATAGTAGAGCGATTCGATCGCCTCCTTCTTTTTGACGATACGACTGGCAGAGAGCTGATTAATTTGTCGATGAAGCTTTTTGATCGTCTTTAACAAGTGAGCGGACTGACGCCACCGAGGAAGACTGATTTCGTCAGCAAGGGTGCGGGCCAGCGGGATGATCTTCCGCATCCCGTCGTACATCAAGCTGCTTTCGGTTGGGTAATGAATATTCGTTTCGATCACGAACGAGTCGGCGCGAGCCGATCCTACTGCATCGCCATGGAACTGTTGTCCGTGTCGAACAATGATGTGGTTGATCTTCTCAATTGTCTCAGGCTTGATCAGACAACACGAATTGCGAATACGGCGAAAGTCGAAATTCGGGTCTTGCTCCCAATCGTCAACACCGAGGATCGTACGGAGATTGTGATGGTTCTCGGCTTGGTCTTGGACTTTGTCGTAGTCGAAATTGCAATTCATTCTGAGCACTGCCAGCACGAGAATTTGCCAATCATCGAAACCGGGTCTGCCGGTATCGCGGCGCGAGAGCTCACTGACATCTTGCGCGATTAAGTTGGTAAGGCTTCTTCGCAGCGGACCGTCGAGATAGACATGACGCAGGGCAGCGAGAACGGGTATAATTTCGTCACGACAATTCAGATTCAATTGCAACTGCGCGATGGGGGTTGCTGCGAACCGCATCTGAGGTTCATAACTCTTTCGCATCTCGACCACTCCTTGAAGATTTGTGATGAAATTGGTTTTTCCTAACTGTTTCAACACTCGAACCGGTCAAACGGTTCAGTCTTCAAGGAGCTTTTTTCTAAATAACCCCGTAAAACACGGGATCATTCTGTTTGATGACAGACACTAGCTACCAAAAAATGCTTCACAGCGTTTCGTTTGGGCGCTAGCCGCAGGCCGCTAAAACTTTGGTATTGGCGTCGGATGTTGGGGGTGAGTTTTTCTTTCGGCCGATACTGCTGTTACCTCTCCACCGACGAAGTCGGGAGAGAGGTGGCAGAAAAGTTTCGCAACCAAAAATCACGTCAATACCAAAGTTTTAGCAGTCCGGCGCTAGCCCCGGTTCAGCGCCGGAACCTTGGCTAGCGCCAAAACGGCCAATATACTCAAAGACTCCTGCCTCACTGGTTAGCGACACTATGCGTTGAGTTTCAAGTCGCATTGGTGCTTGTCGAAAGTCTTGGCGACTCTCGCTACGGCGATATTAAACTTTCGATTGGGATGACGGCTAATTCGGCACTGTTGTTGTTCCACAACTCGCGGCCGCTTCCGACGCGGCCAACGCCACCACCGCTGTTGGAATATCCGACATATAATTTTCCACCATGTTCGATCGCGTAGGGATACGACAGCGATGCCTTGGGATGAGATTCGCCTGGACCGTCCGCAAACTCGGCGTGGCGAATGACAAAGACTTTGCTGAATAACGTCTCATTCGGACGCGTGACCGCAATCGTCAGCGGCGTACGTCGTCCGCCGTTGTTCGCCGCTGTGGTTCCGACGAGGTAGTGCTGTCCGCTGCTAAGGGTCCCGGTGTACGGTTTACTTGTCGTCATCGGCAAATTCGAAGGAAGCGAGGCAGTCCAAGTGCGACCGTAGTCGTCGCTGGTGGCACGCAACGCGGTTGCCTCGGCACCATAACGGGACACATTGACGATCGTCTCGCCGTCTACAAACACCGTCGATTCACCCCACATCTTTCCGATTCCTTCACCACGTGGAATCACGATCAGGTCCCAGGCGGTGAAATCATCTCCGTGGCTGATCGCGACTGCTGCGGGGGCGCCATCTCCGACGCGAAGCCCACTCATGATCCAGTTACCATTCTGCATTTTGATTGGCTGCTGCATCGGCCAAAAGCCGCCTTCGATTACCGTCCCTTTGGACGCCCACGTGCCCGTCGCCTCGTCAAGCAGATAAGCCCGAGTGTGGACGTTGTCCATCGTCCCTGAGTAGGCGCCGTGAAACGTCCACAGCTCGCCGCCGTGCGAATGGAACACGCCATGGCTGACCCCGATCCCTGGTTCGACCCCCGCGTCGATGGTCGTCACCTCGCTCCAGGTTCGTCCATCATCATCGCTGTGGCAGACTCGTGCCTCTTCTGAATCGGTATTCTCACCACCTTGATTGTGCCCAAACGAAGCGTACAGCCGGTCCTGATGAAAACCGAGTGCAACGCCGTGCAGGAAACGATAGCCATCTTTGGAAAACTCGTATGGCTTGATGACACCAAATCGCACTCCATCGACTTGCGCAAGCTCGGCAGCGGAGGGCAAAGTAGACGTCTCGTCCCAAAGAGAAACCGGTTTTGGCAAATCGGGAACGGCATGGGTTGAAGTCACGGGGTGATATAGATGTCTCATATCCTCGGCGGTTAAAGACCGATTGAACCACTGTGCGGAATCCAACGCACCTTTGAAATTTTGGCGAATATGGCCGTTGTCGTTGACTCCACCAAAGGTCAACGGAGTCGCGGTTGGCTTGAGTGGTCGCTTCAGCTCGATGCGTCCCGCAAGCTCGCCGTTAACCCAAAGCTCAGCGGCGCCCGTTCGCACTTGTATCGCGACCAGGTGCCAATGTCCAAGCTCGGGAACTTTGTCACAGTCCACTGTTACCCACTGGTCTTGCCAGACGTACAGCCGGAATCGCTTGTCCTTGTCAATCATCACCCCCCAATTCCGCTGATCCAACGAATATTGATGCGTTGCGGCGATCATTTGTTGTGTCTTGCCGACCTGATAAGGATTGACCCAGACTGCAAGTGCAAATGCTTCGCTGACAGCGATTTGCTCAGCAGAGTCTCTCACTGTCAGCAATGAACGACCGTCAAAAATGAGTGATTGGCCGTTTACGCCATCGGCGGTTTCAACTTCACCATGGACGAGAAATTCGCTCGGGTTGTCCAGTGACCAAGTCACGTCGGGGACGGGAGCGGCATCGGGACTGGCCCCCAAAGTCAATAGAGTACAGGAAAAACAAAATAGAAACGTCAAGGCGAGGCGGGAGATCATGGAACGTGAGATCATCGAAAACGTCAAAAAGGCGGGAGAGTGCTGGTGGGGTCGCAAAGTTTACGGCGGAAGCAAAAATGTACCACGAAACGTTCGCGTCTGTTTTATCATCATATTCGGCGTTAAGCACGTAGGTAGAAATGATTGGGTGAAATTCTTTAGCCGCTTGGGTGCTAGTCTGGCCTGTATAACGTTGGGCATATCACGTTTTTTTTGCGAGGATTTTCTGCCACCTCTCCACCGACTTGGGAGACTGCTGATTTAGTTAGCCGTTTTGGCGAACGCTGTGAAGCATTTAGAGACGGCAAATTACGGCATTTGCGTTCCGTAGCTACGCTCGCTAGAGCGTGGATGGTTGCCGGCCAATACGAATCACCACCTTCTGGCGAAGGTAGCTACGAGAAAATGATTCACAGCGTTGCGTTTGGCGCTAGCCACGGTTTCGTCCGCATCCAACCGGGGCTAGCGCCCAAACGCAACGCTGTGAAGTATTTTAGGCTGCTTGGTTTTGATGGAATTCGGCGAGTTTTTTACGTTCTTCCATGTTCAGTTTTCTTATTTCAGGATCGCCCAACGGTTTCTTGTGTGGGTTCTTTGGACGGTAACGCGCCTTCTTGTCCGTGCCCGCTTGATAGGTCTGGACGAGGGCTTGCGACAGGCTGTGCAGCATGTTGTCACTCGCACTGCAATATTTGTCGAGGCGACGCATGCAGCGTCGCAAGCAACGCATCGTGTTGGCCAAACTTCGTTTTTTCGGATCATAGTCGACTTGCTCGGGAACGTCTTGCTGTTCGGGAATCTGTTCTCGCAGCGCCAGCAGTTCGGCAATCGCCATCGCGCGAATCGACCAGTCCAGTTCCGCCAATGCCCGATCGCTGTTGCGGCAACGTAGTTTGTGCTTGTCAATGGTTTGTTTTAAGCCGCGGAATTCGACTTCGATTCCCCAACGCATTTTGTAGTAACCAATGAGCTGCTTGTGCCTCAGCTTACGAGCGCTCAATACGCTCGTAAGCATCCACATCTTCGTCTTGCCAACTTTCACTTTCACCAGACGCAGCTTCAGCGGCGGGGCGCCAGATTCCATCCTCCCCTTGGGCCAACACAAGACTCGACCTCCACCGAGTTGCTTGATATCAGCCTGCTCGCTGAGCAACTTCACGTTCGCTCCGACACGAACAAGGAAGTCACCACCGGCAGCCAGGATCGCACTCCACAGAGGATAACCTACGAAGCCCGCGTCACCACAAAACAGTGTCTTTTCCGGGAAAGTCTCTTCCTTAAGCATCTCCACGACGTGGCCTCGTTCGCTTGAGTTCGATGGCCCCAAACGCCAAGTCCACGGTAGACGAAGGCTCATGTGCCACATCATCGTGACCCAGATTTGAGGTTCTTGTGGCTGAGGTTTGTTCTTCTGGTTCCGCTTCCGTCGCATCCCCTTGGACTTCTTCTTTCCGTATTTGGCACGCACGCCGCGGCCATAGTTGGGTGCACAAAAAGCTTTCTCATTGGCGGCCGTTCGCGGGACCGTCACGCGTGACCCATCGAAGCCGATCAGTACCCAGTCAGCGGACCTCCAAAAACGTCCGCCCACTTCCTGGGCCAATGACTGATGTCTCTGGCGAAGCCGCGTCGTGAACAGCGATTCGTAGCGATCCAATGCGTTCATGAAGGCCGTGTAGGTTTTGGCGGTGCAGTGAAGCCCCAGCTCTTCACAGATTTCCATCGTCTGATCGAAGGCATCGGTGACGTTTATCTCATTTTGCCAAGACCAGATGAGTGCCTGGATCGCCAATTCTTCGGGCATCCATTTGATATTGCCATGAAATGTATCTTTGGTAAACAATTCACCTTTGGGAACAATCCAACGACACACCTCGTTGAAGATCGTCTTGTTCTTGCGACGAGATTGGCGGTTAGGTTTGCGACGTTGGTTTTGCTTACTACGTTTTGTCTGCTTCTTGCGACTCATGGCCAGATTCCTTTCTGACTGAAGTGTTTCAGTTAGTGTCTGGGGGGAATCTGGCTTTTTTCATATTCGGAGCTTGGTGAAAACCCCGCTTTTTACGTGCTCAAAATGCTTCACAGCGTTGGCCCAAACGGCTAACATAAGAGCGGTGATGTCGTACTACTTCAGCAGTCTCCCTCGTCGGTGGAGATGTAGCTTCAATGGAGCCGAAACTCTAGGTGAGTTTGGCTGCGGCGCTGCGAGATGCAGTCGCACGCCCTCAATCTTTGCTAGAATTATGACGTTCCCTGCCGCCTCCCCCACCCAACACGTCATCTCCACGCCATGATTCAGCGCCTCACCCGCCTCCGTTCACGACTCGTCCTTCTCGTCGTGCTCATCCTGCTGATCACGCCATATTCATCCGCAACGGAGAATGATTCTGCAAATTCCCGTCTGCAACAATCCAAACGGACGGTCCGCGTACTGACCATTGGCAACAGCTTCGCCCAAAACGCCTGTCTGTATCTGCGCGACATTGCTCAATCCGAAGGCTCGGTTGATATTGTGATTGGCACTGCGAACATTGGAGGTTGCACGTTGGAAAAACACGCCACGCTTGCGCTCCAGTCGGCGACCGATAGCGAGGTGAAACCTTACAGTGACCGAGCCAGCCGGAAAAAGTTGAGTTTGCAGGACTATTTGAAATTGCAGCCATGGGACTTTGTCACCGTACAGCAAATGAGTGCTCTGAGTTACAAACCCGAGACCTATCACCCTCACATCGATCAATTGGCTGCTCTGGTGAGTGAATTGGCGCCGACCGCACAATTGTTGATTCACCAAACGTGGGCTTACCGCCAAGACTCGCCGCTGTTGGTAAAAGATGGTTTGAGCCAGCAGCAAATGTACGAGCGGTTGCATGACGCTTACGACGCCAGTGCGAAACTATTCGGCGGTCGCATTATTCCTGTAGGTACCGCATTCCAAATTGCTCGTTCCACCGCAGGACGCTCGGTTGTGGTTCCCGACGCAAACTATGACTACGAAAACCCTGAGCATCCGAACCTACCCAACCAAGATAACTCGCTGGTCGTCGGATGGCATTGGCAGAAGAAAGGTGACAAGCCGAACTTGGGTTTCGACTACAAACATGCCAATACCCACGGCTGTTTTCTAGCAGGGTTGGTGTGGTTCGAATCACTGACAGGCATCGATGCGACAAAGACAACTTTTGTTCCCAAGGGAATCAGCAACGAGGATGCCACGTTCTATCGTCAAGCCGCCTACGCTGCGTGCACCGATCAGTAATCCGTTTCCTGTGTGAATAGTTTCAGCTTAGGGGATGGTGGTCTCGCTAGATCTTCGCTGAATTCAGTGTTTTGCCCAGATTTGTTTTTGATGTAGCGGAACTCGTCAAGAGTTTCGTTCGGAAGAGAGAACTGTCGAAAGTCTTGACGACTTCCGCTACGACAAATGCAGGTTTTTAGTCCTGACAAAGCACTAGCAAGATTGGTCGACTTTGAACCAAGCTGGACTTCGCTCGACCAAGCCCAGTGGGTTCTAAGCGGTCATCGTATCTGAATCGATTATGAATGCACTCTAAATTCGGCTTTTCCGCCGCGACGCCGGATCCAATTCAGCGGCGTCAGAATGAAGGGCCTGGACACCAGCGATCGCTGCAGCTGGTATTTTCCGGGGAAATCGATCAACGACACCCCGATAAAAATGGTTAGCAGGCCTTGTCCCGGCAGCACTAACATCGCAATTCCCATCGTCAAAAACGCGGCTCCGGCGATGTTTTTTAAAATAACGAGCAGACAATGATAGTAGACCGCCGCCCTCGTTTGCGGACGCACCGCGATGCGATGGTCGTGGTTGAAATAGTCATCCGGGAGTCGCAGAATCAGCCAAGGCACCGCGACGAGTGAAGCCGCAAACACAATCGCGGACGCTGTCGCCACCCACCAGAACATCGGTTCGCTGATCATCCCTTTGAGGTGCAGCATCGCTTTTCATTTACTCCGTTTCCGTTTTTGTCAAAGTCGATGTCTTGCAATTTTTGTTCCCACTCGTAGCAGAACGAGCAGAAGAAGCTGGATGACGACGCTGGGTTGGCACGAAAGCTGCATTTTGAACCTCGTCGCAGTGATCCGACCTCCGATGACGCTTCTTATATGAGCTGCTTAACTGATGACCACTCCAGCCGCGTCTCCGACAAAGCGGCGTCTATTCCCCGCGAGAGTCTTTGATTGGATACAGCGCAAACGCGAGTCGGTTTCGCGGACGCTTTGGCGGCCGATCCGGCTGTTGTATTTGCGTCATGAGCGTTCGCGTCGTGTCGTCGCTTGGATGCGGTTGCATCGCCGCAGCATCACTGGTTCGATCCTACTGTTGGCTCATACGCTTGGCTTCGTTTCGTCCATCAACGTGCTCAGTGAGCCTCGTACCCCACAAGGGGCGATTGCTTGGATCGTCACGCTTAATACGTTCCCCTACATCGCCGTTCCCGCCTACTGGGCCATCGGTGAAACCGATTACGGCAAACAAGCGATCGCCTACCGCGCCCGTCAATCCGAAGGCGCCCCGATCTTGGACAGGTTGAACCGAGATCTGGTTGAGTCGGGATTGGCGTTGGCTCCGGAAAATGAAACGCAGCGTCTACTTAGCAAGCTCGTTCATTTCCCAGTCACCGAAGGAAATGCGGCAACCATTTTGGTAGATGGCAAGCAGACATTTGACTCGCTGTTTCAATCAATTGAGCAGGCCAAATCCTACGTGCTGGTTGAATTTTACATCCTACGTGATGACGTTCTTGGCAACCGGTTGGCCGAGCTGTTGTTGCAAAAGGCCCGACAAGGCGTGCAAGTGAAGGTGCTGTATGACGAGTACGGCAGCCGCGACATGTCCAATCGATATATCGACAAGCTGCGATCCGGGGGAGTGCAGATTCACGGGTTCAATCCGCCGCTCGAAGACGGATCCACGACGCGACTGAATTTCCGTAATCACCGCAAACTTGTCATCGTCGATGGACGTGAGGCATTTGTGGGCGGCCACAACATCGGTGATGAGTATCTTGCCGATAACGAAAAACTCGGCGTCTATCGTGACACTCACGTTCGTTTCGAAGGCCCGATGGTGCAATGTTCTCAAATCGTGTTTGCTGAGGATTGGCACGCTGTTACTGGCGAACTGCTGCATCATCTGCAGTGGACACCGATACAATCGGAGAATGGCGAGGTCAAGGGGATTTGTCTTCCCAGCGGGCCTGCGGACTCGTTTGAAACCGCGTCGATGTTTTTTCTGCAAGTAATCAATCGCGCCGAGAAGCGTGTATGGATCGCAAGTCCCTATTTCGTCCCCGATCAACAGATGTCGACGGCGTTGCAGTTGGCGGCGCTGCGTGGCGTGGATGTTCGCGTGATCATTCCCGAAGTGTCGGATGCACGCATGGTTTGGCTCTCTTCGTTTTCGTATCTGCCGGAAATGGAGGCCGCAGGGGTGAAAATGTTTCGCTATCGAGATCGCTTTATGCACCAAAAAGTGATCTTGGTTGATGATGAGATTGCCTCGATCGGCACCGCTAACTTTGACAATCGCTCGTTCCGGCTCAATTTCGAGCTGATGATGGTGTTCTTTGATTCGACTGTTGCCGGCCGTTTGGCGGAAATACTCGAAGAGGATCTTCGCAATTCGGATCCGGCACCCGGTAGCGAATTGACCGACAGTGCCTACCCGTTCCAGCTACTCGTTCGAGGTTCACGACTGCTGGCGCCGATCCAGTAATGCGGGAAGATCGACTCCAAGCCTGTTTAAAAAGTTCGCCCTCAAGAATAATGCAAAATGATGACGGGGATTCGCCGTTTCGGCAGGCAGCCCTTTTTATTTGCATTATCATCTGTGTTCTGATGCCGGCGATTGCTTGATCGATTCACGTGTTCCTGCCGTGTCGTCACCTCCGTTGGATCCCGCCCCTACCCTGAACACCGAAGCCGAAAATCGAAGTCATGTCACCTTTTGTTGCAGAATTTATTGGCACGATGATGCTGATCCTGTTTGGCAACGGCGTGGTTGCCAACGTCGTACTAGCACGTACCAAAGGAAATGATTCCGGATGGATCGTGATCGCCGCGGGTTGGGGAATTGCCGTTTTCATCGGCGCATTTTGTGCCAATGATTTTAGTGGGGCTCACATTAATCCTGCGGTCACCGTAGCGATGTTGATTGCGGGCAAATTGAGTCTCGGAATGGCGATTCCTTATTTTGCCGCGCAAATGCTTGGCGCCATCGCGGGTGCGGCCTTAGTCTATCTGTTCTACCGTGAACATTTCAAAGTCACGGAGGACGCTGACAGTAAATTAGCCTGCTTCTGCACCTCGCCCAACATTCGTAATTTACCGCAAGCGTTTTTGTGTGAAGCCGTTGGCACGTTTGCCTTGATCCTGCCCATCTTTTTGATGATCACTCCGAGTCTGACGCATGGCGACGCCGCTGTGGATACGAATCCCGTACTCGGGCTGGGCACGCTCGGTTTCCTGCCCGTGGGGATGTTGGTGTTTGGCATTGGGCTGTCGCTTGGCGGGACGACCGGATACGCGATCAATCCGGCGCGTGATTTGGGACCTCGATTGGTGCACGCTCTGCTTCCGATCCCGGGAAAACGTGATAGCGACTGGAGCTATGCATGGGTCCCCGTCGTCGCTCCGATTGTCGGTGGCTCGCTTGCAGCGATCGTATATTTAATGATTGCCTAACAATCTGCGATCCATCAAAAACGTTGCTTCGATGGCCGGTTTTGTTGTGATCGCGGGCGACGTGGGATTTATTACTTGTGATTTTAATGCGGGCTGAGTGATTGTAGGGTGGGTCGTCACAGAACCGACGAACTCCACCCAACCACTGATTTTGATTCAAACCTGCAATCGCGAACGCCGACCCACCTGACACCTGGTTTTGTTTGACCCACCCTACATCAACATATAAATCGCACGTCCCCAGTGATCAACGATATTGTTTTCGCTGCAGTTCAATCCGACTTTCATTTGCTAAAACTCATTTACAACGATTGTTAATAGATGGAAATTTCCTTGAAGCGACTTTTCTGCGTCGTCCCCACCACGGTTGCTGTAGCATGGTGCTGTCTGTCGCACGGCAACCTTGCCACGGCACAAACGCCTCGCCTGGCGGCCGATTCAAAATTGACATCGACCGATTGGCCCGGATGGCGAGGTCCTTCGGTCAACGGCATCGCGTCGCCGGATCAAGATCCGCCTCTAAAGTGGAGCCAAAATGAAAACGTGTTGTGGCGAACCCCGATCGCGGGTCGCGGACACGGTTCGCCCACGGTACTCGGATCACACGTCTATCTTCCGACCGCTGATGAAACTCGAAAAGTCCAGCTGGTGCTCAGCTTTGATCGCGATTCCGGTAAAAAGCTTTGGGAATCCGTCGTGCACAAAGGAGGCTTCGAGAACAAGAGTGGTCGCAAAGCCAACGAGAAAGCAACGTTGGCGTCTTCGACAATCGCAACCGACGGAATTCAGCTGTACATCAACTTTGTCAACGATAGTGCGATGATCACCTCGGCGTTGGATCTGAATGGAAAAGTTGTATGGCAGACCCGCGTCAGCGACTACTTGATCCACCAAGGCTATGGATCGTCACCAACAATCTATCAAGACAAGGTCATTGTGACATGCGACAACAAAGCGGGTGGTGCGATTGCGGCACTCGATCGAAAATCGGGCAGTATTGTTTGGACACGAGGGCGCCCCGAGCTGCCTAATTACGCATCGCCAGTCGTCTACAAAATTGACGGTCGCGATCAACTGATTGTCACGGGATGTGACTTGGTCACCAGCTTAAATCCAACGACGGGAGAAACGTTGTGGGAGATCGAAGGGGCGACGACTGAGTGTGTTACCACCACGGTGACCGACGGCAAACACGTGTACAGCAGCGGTGGCTACCCTCGAAACCATCTCGCAGCGATCGCTGCGGACGGCTCTGGAAAAGTCGTTTGGGATCAGAATCTAAGAGTGTATGTCCCCTCGTTCCTGTATCGTGACGGGCATCTCTATCTGACTCTGGATGCCGGAGTCGCAATGTGCCTGGACGCCAGTACGGGAGAGACCGTTTGGAAACAACGACTGGGTGGATCGTTCACTAGTTCGGCAGTGATGGTGGACGATCGCATATACGCGACCAACGAAGATGGAGTGACGTTTATCTACCGAGCTACTCCGGATGGATTCGAGGAGCTTGGTGAGAACAAATTGGGGCAGAGCGTGTTTGCCTCCGCTGCGATCACCGGAGATCGCATTTATGTGCGAGCCGCCGCCCACGAAGACGACACGCGGCAAGAATACCTGTATTGCATCGGCAAGTGATCCGCCGACACTAACTCCGACTCACGGATCCGTGGGCTGCATTTCGCATGACAACATGCAAGTGTTGATCCACGGGCTGCAATTCGGTTGGGTTCACCAGTCGGCCAATCGCATTGCGATAGAAGTCTTGCGTCACATTGCTGCAGAGCGCATCGTAGTGGCGAAACAGCTCACGAGCCGGACGGTCGATCGTAAACACTCCCGCTTGTGCTAAACGCTCCGCAGCCTCGACTCGCTCTCGCGTGCAGGGGTGAGTATCCAGCAGTCCCGTCTTACCCACCGTGATCGACAGTTTTACGAGTTCCACTTCCTCTGGGCTCATCTGGGTTCGACATAATTGAATCATTTTTGGAATGTTATCAATTAGGACGGCCTTCTTGATTAACGAAACGACCGACTGCATCGATCGTCCCGACGCCGCGTTCAGAAGATGCAGTTCCTGGCCGGTCGAAACAAACACTTCGGACCCCACCAGCGCGATTTCATAGCGATCCGCATCGAACTCCATCTGTCGACTAAAAATCGTGCTCGCCGTGTGCGCAGCGACCATGAACCCCCACAGTACCCAACGCACCAGTCCCACACAACCGCTCGCTAGTAGCAACACCAATCCAAACGCCGATTCGCTATCCTCGATCGCTTCGTCAAGCATTTCATCAATCCCGTCGCGTGCGTAAACGACTTTGGCGAACCACATGTTGATTGCCCCGATGATCAACTGGGCTCGCATGCCCGCCCCTTGCGAAAAGTGACCGAACTCGTGTGCCAAAATGCCGGCTAATTGTCGCGACGACAGCCCTGCGACTAAGGGTACGCCGATGGTCAGCACCAATTCTCCTTTAATGATCCCCCTAAATCCGGCGCCGTACGACGCCGATGCATTCACTTCACTGTTGACCTCGATCCGTTTGGGACGAGGCGCCTTGATCGTATCACAAATCCGATCCACCAATTCAAACAGCACCGGCTCTCCTTCGCGTGTCAGCGCGCGAGTACGGCTTGGCCCGAATCCGACTAATGAAAAGAAGATCGGCTTCAACATGAAAATCACGGTGATCACGCCAGCAACAATCGGCGAGAACATTAGCAGCCAGACGAAGACCATCGCCCGTCCGCCACGAACACCGATCCCCGAAACCATCTCGGGGAAGATATTGAACGTGTAGTGGTAAACCATCCACGTTGTCGCAGCCACCAGAGCGACGTAAGCCAGCGGCATTGCCATCATGAATAAGCTGAGCAGTCCCAAGCCTGCACGGTAACCGAGGCTCGAGCGGTGCATCGAAATCGGCTCGCCCAATTGCTTCTGAATTTCTTTGCTAAGATCCACTTTCGGAATCGCGGCTGCTGCCGAACGTCCTGGCACGGCATTCACGGAGGCGGCCTTTACTGGAAACGGTTTCACCGCAGACGGTTCCAGCGGCGATGCTACTCGAGGCGGATTGGCAGCAACGGCAGGCAACTGCAAGTCGGAAAACAAATCATCGTCATCGAGTGCTGCTGGAACCGATGTGCCCACAGATGCGGTTGCTCCTGACGAAGGGAGTTGCAAATCATCCCAATCGAACCCGTCCAGTGATGTGTTTGGTTGCGGTGATTGTTGCTGTTTTCGACTCGGCTGTGCCAGCGATGGTTCCACCGGCGACGGAGCCGGCAGCGTGTCCTGTGGTCTGGCTGATTGCACGCGGCCCTGCGACGGACTCACTTGCTGATGGGCCTGCGGCGGCGAGGGACTCGGCTTGGCAGCCGGAATTCGGAAGGCCGTTTTGCAAGCTGGGCATCGAACGGCTCTACCCCGAAGCGACTCAGGAACTTTTAGCGTCTTCTCACACGAAGGGCAATTCAGTTTCAACACGGGATCCGCCACGATACCACCCTCAACAAAACGACAAGTGTCATTGCTCTTACTGAGATCGTGTTGAGTCCGCCCCACACCCGATCGACCGCACCATCATACTTGATGGGGAATCGGGGTGGTCTTTCGGACGGGCATTTTGGGGAACGACATTCCGCATGTTTCGACGGAGAAGATTGGCCGTTGGGACACTAGATCTGTTGGTGGCGTTCAACGAGAAGTGTCGATAATCGCGTCGATCTGCTCGTCCGTCATCCGTTTACGCGTGGTTTGTAGCATTCGCCGCAAGTGTCGTTTGCCTTCAAAACTCGTTGGGTAACCGATGTTGCCAAGGGGGCCAACGCTATCGATCAACTTCATTCCGCTTGCGTCAAAGATTCCGTGAAAGGTGATGCCGGTTTGCTCCCACAAAGGCAAACGGTCGTAGATTTCAGGGAAATTAGCGCGATCAATGTCTTCGAGCTGCAACATCACATAGTCTTGGCTCAATGCGTCCTCGTGGTCGTCCAGCAGACACGAGAGCGCGAAGCACTCGCGGCAGTAGTGACTTCCGATCCTGACCCAGACGCTGCGATCGGTTTTCTTCGCAATCGCAAACGCTGCGTCCCAAGCTTGTTTGACATCAACTTTCGCCGGGGCGTTCCGAAGTACAAATTCAGCGACCTGCTCTTTGATGTTAGCATCGTTTATTCCGAACGTAGCGCGTTGAAGTTCGATCCCCAAGGGATCGCAGACAACCACGAACACATCACCATCGGATGGCACTTTCAAGTCCATCCTTTCAAGAAATTCTGCATCGAGTTGATCGGGCGTGAGTCTCAATGTCACGAACCGTGCCAAAACGGAGTTGATACTACCGTTTTTTAGATTCAGATCAATGAACTGATTCGCTTCATCCGATTCGCTTGCGACAATGATCATGGGGCGGTAGCCGTTCAGCATGCAATCACGCAGCTTTTCAGACCAAACTCGCGAGATTGATTTGGGTCGAGAAGCCTCTTTTGAATTCTTACCTTTGAGTTTCCATACTGTCGGTGGACGCACTTCTCCAGGCTCCAAGTAAACTTGCTCCCGTGTCCTAAGATCCCCTTCGGCGGAGAATGAAATGGGGATGAAGCAAGGCAGTCCCGTGAACGCAAATTCACCTCGTTCATTGGTCTTCAACGACCAATTGGCGAGGTTCACCAATCCACCATTCGTGAACACCCCGGACGAATCGACAGTGCTAGTGTCTTCATCGTCTTCCAGAGTCGCATAGGCGGTGATAGTTCTTTCGGTGACGGGTTTACCGTCGGCATCGATCAGTTGGCCACGCATCGTCTCGGTAGGGTGCATGGTGACGATGATCGACTCGGAAAGATCGCGAGCGACGACCGCTCCCGCGTACTTCTCATCTTGGGTGATTGCAAGCACACCCAACTTCGTCGCCAATGTTTTTAGTGAAAACTTGCCGTCCTGATCGCATTGCAGATCACGCTGGTCTCTAGTCTGTCCGTCCAATGAACCGATGCTCAATTGACATTCAGCGAGGTTGACATCATCAGCGTCTGCGACAACCAAACGTCCACTCACGGACTTCGGCTCGGCCAATTTGCGATGAAGTTCAATGAAGTTATCGCCTCCATCGACGACTTCGATAGACCCGCCCGGTCGCCACTCCGGTTGATAGACGCCCACAGTGACAGTACCAGGAAACACGACCGCACTGGCAATTCCCTCAGCATTCGTCGTGGATGAAAAATCACGTGCGCTAAAGCCTGTTCGTGATTTGCCATTTTCATCCCAAGTGAACCGATACGAGCTTCTAAATGAAACCTCGACGTCTGGCATCGGCGTTCGCTCGGAGCCAGTCGTCAGTTTCACCTTTGCAACTGCCCCTTTTTTCAATGTAACAATAGGTGAGTTTGCTTGCTGTGTTTTAAGGTCGTACAGCACCCCATTTACAGAATCGCTGACGAATTTCACATCGTTCACGCATGCCGAATAGGTTGATCCAGGAAGCACGTCGACCCAAAATTGACCACTTTCATTAGTGGTCCCGTAAACTCGGTCAAATTGACCATCACGCTCAGCCTGGAAGCTTTGCAACTCAACCGAGATTCCTGCGAGGCTTTGCTTGTTGCCCACCACTATGCCCATCACGCGTTTTCGTTCGATCCGAGGCTTTAGGGTGGTCACCAAAACGTCATCCACGCGTTTCGGCTTTTCGAAAACGAACCACTGCTGGCTTTGCAAATCCGCGTTCTGATGTACTTCGGGCCAATCGGGAAACCAGTGCAGCACGGACTCTCCATTCGCGTCGGTTCTTAGCAACGCATCGTCGACGACGCCGAGGAAGTTAAAATAGGGTTTCCGTGTCGCGATATTCATTTGGAATTCGACGCCTTCGATGGGTTCGCCGTCCACATCGACCATGCGAATCGTTTGATCGCGACAGCGATTTAATTCAATGGTATGACTGGATGCATCGCGATCACGAAGGGGCGGGTTCATAAACTGAAAACCGCCAAACAAATAATCTTCAGTCCACGCAGTCAGCGAACTCAACTTTTCGTTGGGATACAAATCCACTCTTAGGACTCCGCCGTCGTCTGTCGTGCCACGAACGATTCGGCTGTGTTCCATCTGAACTTTAACCTTGGCATTGGCGACGGGCTGATCCTTGTATTGGACCACAATATCGGTTGACTTCGCCGGTTTCTGGAGTTTGATATTGATTCCATCGATTGCCGCTTGCCGAATCCGATAGCGGTTTACAACACGATACGCAGTTTCATCACCTCGGCGACATTCAAGTTCGAGTCGATACCAATTCAATCCACTTGTCGGCAGCCAAACTTCGAATTGGTTTCCGCGAATGTCGAGCCCAATCGTCTTCGTGCCCTCGATGGCCCTTAGCGTCACTGTGACTTTGGGATCAGCGACGGGATTTCCTTTTTCGTCCACGACGGAACCATGAAGGCGTACTTCCAGGGATTCATCCGAACCACGAACCACCGGTCCAGAATCATCAAACGCCTGGGGCGGCTCTGCCGCCATCGACACGAGACAAAACGCAGGCGTCACGCCGCTCATCAACATTACGGCAGCAAACATCCGAGCCGATGAACGTCGATGCAAGCCAACGGTCAGTAACAGACACGCCGTCGTTACGAATGACAATGTAAAACCATCCAAGGAGAAAGCGTGCAACTTCATCTAGGGTTTCCTGTTTGCGTACGCGGCCGAGTGTCGAATGCAATATATTGTCACGCAAAGTCTGCTGTCAAGCATTTGGAGTTACAAACGCTTGGAATCGAACACCGCATTTTCCTGCGGCCAAATCAGCCGTTTTGACGGTAGTTCCACTGTCCTATTCATTCGTTCTTCCGGTATTGGTGAGCCGACGGCGCTAGCCGCGGGCCTCGTCCTGGTGACGTTTTTACGACGGGCAGCCCGACGCAAGCGTGTTCAGTTCACAAGATGGAACAATCGAATTTGCGGTCCGTTGATTCAGTGAGCCGCTCGCGCGTGAGCGGCCGGGGACCACGCATTACCCGGTGCCTCACGGCCCACGGCTCACAAGGTGGGACAGTGGATTTAGAGGGCTGTTGATTCAGTGAGCCGTGACGCGTGAGCGGCCGGGTACCACGCATTACCCGGTGCCTTACGGCCCACGGCTCACAGGGTGGGACAGTCGATGTAGCGGGCTGTTGATTTAGTGAGCCGCTCGCGCGTGAGCGACCGGGTCTCACGCATTACCCGGTGCCTTACGGCCCACGGCTCACAAGATGGGACAGTGGATTTAACGGGCTGTTGATTCAGTGAGCCGTGACGCGTGAGCGGCCGGGAACCACGCATTACCCGGTGCCTTACGGCCCACGGCTCACAAGGTGGGACAGTGGATGTAGCGGGCTGTTGATTCAGTGAGCCGTGACGCGTGAGCGGCCGGGTACCACGCATTACCCGGTGCCTTACGGCCCACGGCTCACAGGGTGGGACAGTCGATGTAGCGGGCTGTTGATTCAGTGAGCCGTGACGCGTGAGCGGCCGGGTACCGCGCATCACCCGGTGCCTTACGGCCCACGGCTCACCGGTCAATGTGTGGTGCGACAGCGGTGTCGTACATGGTTTCAAATGCTTTCCGATGTAAAGGCATTTGTTTTGTGCGCTCGTAGAAAACGTCAAAGTCTTCCTCTACATCCACCACCCACGATTCACGCGGCGAAAGCGGACTCTTGATGCCGAGCTCGTTCCATAATACAAGCCGCTTCTTGAGGCGATGGAAGGCATCGAATTCCATACGAACGGAGCTCTTAATAAACTCCTCGCGTGTACTAGCGTTCTCAATCGAGGACGCAATTAGGCGTGCCAATTCGGTCGCATTCTTGATGTTCTCCAATTCGTATAATAGTACCATCCATTGATCGATCCCAGACAACCCAGGGCGCCCGCTTATTCGGACGAATCCTGGTGGATGCCCACCACCCGTCCATGAGAGATACTCTGAATCCAAACCAGATTGGGGTAGGGCGTAGTCCCAGTGGATGCGTCTGCCATCGTATCCATGCGAAAATTGCTCACAGACCCACTTATAAGTAGGTCCATCCTTATCCAAAACGCCCGCCATAGCCGGTCTATCAGAAAGTAGCTGCAAGACCTGCTTCTGTCCAAATGACAGGTCACTGCACTTGCAATCATCCGCCACTAGGCTAGGCCCAGGGAAAGTGATTGCAAAAGCAAAAAACCATAGGAAGACAAGTGCGAATGACATTTTCACTTTGATCGCCGAATCGTAAGGGATGGGATTAGGATCGAGCGGAAATAAAATGTCGCTTATTGAAGCGTTGACTGAGCGTAGGGCCGGTTCCTACCGGCCGATTTAATCGAGTCGTCAAGGACGGTCGGTGGGAACCGGCCCCACTTGAAACGTGACATTAATTTCCCGCTCGGTCCTTACTTGATGAATAATACGTAATGATAACTTCCAGAGATCCGGTAGGAACATTAGGGGTAGGAAAATGTATCTCGTCTCCAATCTTCCTACCCCTAATTTTCCTACCTAATCTTTTCATCGTAAAAGCTGCCATCAGTTCTGTCGGAGATGACATGTGGGCCAGTGGAAGTCACTGTCGCCGCGACTGCGGTTGGGGGAAATCGGTGCCGGGGAAGCAATCAGACAGCCAGCGTAGTCTTTCTCGACGGTTAGTCTTGTCATTGTGTACTTGTTTGGGACAAGACAGATAAACCTTCACGCTTGGAAACAGCTATGTCCCTTTTTCCCTTTAGGATCGAGCGGAAATTAACTGTCGCATTTTGAAGCGTTGACTGAGCGTAGGGCCGGTTCCTACCGGCCGATTTAATCGAGTCGTCAAGGACGGCCGGTGGGAACCGGCCCTACTTGAAACGTGACATTTATTTTGCGCTCAGTCCAAAGGTGTGCTCGGAGTTCCACTACCAATCGGTTAAAACGGCAGAGTTTTGGCCCCACTCTGTGGTGGACTATGAGGCTGACCTCGAAGGCTTCCAGCCGTCATTGGAATGACGAGCGTAAGTGTGGACTTTCGGGAATTGCCGAGATTGATTGCAGCTGCGTTTCTGGCGGGTACAAAGGCGTGGAGGGCGTTATTCAGCGGCCGGGTACCACGCATTACCCGGTGCCTTACGGCCCACGGCTCACAAAAGGATCGTCGCACTACGTGCTTATTGGGCCGGTTTAGGCGGGTTCGCCCACTGGCCACTCAAATTCTCGCCACGTACGACGAAGCCTTTTTTGTGCCAGTCGTACCAAGTCGTGACGTCAGCAGCGGCGTAACGAATTGTGAGTCCGCATCGCCGTCGATCCGATTCGTTGGCGTCGGATCCGTGCAGCAGCAAGTCAGAATGCATCGAAAACTGCCCCGCCTTCAGCGCCACGTCCACTTCCTTGTCTCCATACGATTCCGCGTTTGCCACCGCCAAATTCAACACGGTGTCGGTGTCCTCCGTCTCGTCGTAATCGATTAAACCGTGAACATGCGAGCGGGGTATGAACTTCATGTTCGCGTTCTCGGGATCCGCATCATCGATCGCCAACCAAACGGTCACCGTTTTGGTGGGACTCAGTGGCCAGTACGTACTGTCTTGATGCCAAGGGACACGCTTTCCGTCGTGCGGCATTTTGCAAAAGAAGTGCGATCCCCAACACACAATGTTTTCGCCCAGCAGATCCGACACGGCATCCACGATCCGCGGATGTTGCACCAAGTCGTAAATGCGGGCAAAGCGAAGATGTGCAGTACTAATTGAATAGCTGGTTCGCCCCAGTTCGATGTATGCCGCCAATACGCCATCAAAGAAGGCACGCGTCTCGCGAGCTTCCGTCTCATCGAGTCCGTCGAAGGGCATCAGGTAACCGGTTTCGTTGTACTGGTCGATCTGTGACTTCGTCAGCGTATGCAGAGACTTACCCAACGAAGGAACAAATCCCATTTGACGCGGCAACTCGGCCAATTGACTTGGTGATGGATTCGGAATGTCATCAACGCTATTGATCATTCGGGTAATCTCAGGACAAAAAGGCTGTAAGTTTGAAATACAAAGAGGTTACTTTTGAGGCATCCATCACGCGATGATGTCGTCAAGCACTTCGCCGTGAACATCGGTCAAACGAAAACGGCGACCTTGATATTTATACGTCAGCCGTTCATGGTCAATGCCCATCTGGTGCAGAATGGTCGCGTTGAAGTCGTGAACGTGAACCCCATTTTCGACAACATTGTAGCCGAACTCGTCCGTCGATCCGTAGCTAATCCCCGGCTTGATTCCTCCGCCAGCCATCCATGTCGTGAAACAGCGAGGATGATGGTCGCGACCATAGTTGTCATTAGTCAGCACCCCTTGGGTGTAAGAGGTGCGGCCAAATTCGCCGCCCCAAATCACCAGAGTATCATCCAAAAGCCCCAGTCGTTTCAAGTCTTTGACCAACGCCGCTGAGGCTTGATCGGTTTCCTTGGCTTGTTCGGTGATCTGTTTGGGCAAGTTGGAATGTTGATCCCAGCCCTGATGGTACAGCTGAATGAACCGAACATCTCGCTGGGCCAGTCGTCTTGCCAGCAAACAATTGGCTGCGAACGTGCCTGGCTTCTTTGCGTCGTCGCCGTATAGTTCGAACGTCGATTCCGGTTCATCCGAGAAATCGGCTGCGTCAGGCACACTGGTTTGCATCCGAAATGCCATTTCGTACTGAGAGATCCGCGACTCAATTTCGGGGTCCAACTCCTTAGCGAACTGATGTTGATTGAGTTTGTTAATCACGTCCAATTGTGCTCGGCGACGGGCCGCTGGAATGCCTTCCGGGTTTGACAGATAGAGCACTGGATCGCTACCACCGCGAAACTGAACGCCTTGGTATTTGGAATCCAAGAAACCGTTACCCCACAGCCGAGCGTAAAGCGGTTGTCCTCCCTGACCGGCGGACACCAGCACGATGAAGGCGGGAAGGTCTTCGTTTTCGCTGCCCAAACCATAGGACAACCAAGATCCGAGAGACGGTCGACCTGCAATTTGAGAACCAGTTTGAAACATCGTGATCGCCGGGTCGTGATTAATCGCCTCGGTGTGCATCGACTTGATAAAGCAGACATCGTCAACAATATCGCGGTGATACGGAAGCAAGTCACTCAACCAAGCTCCGGATTCGCCATGTTGGCTGAACTTGAAATGCGACCCAGCGATCGGCAGCGACGATTGATTCACCGACATGCCGGTCAGCCGTTGCTCCCCCCGGACCTCCGCAGGCAATTCTTTGCCGTTCATCTCATTCAGCAGCGGTTTATAAACGAACAAATCTTGTTGAGCCGGACCGCCGGATTGAAACAAGTAAATGATTCGTTTGGCTTTCGGCGGAAAATGGGTGCCAGTCGCAGACCCTGGTTTTGCCTGATTTGCGTGCCCCGGAGAAGCATGTGTATGGTCGTTGCCGAGCAAACTAGCCAACGCTGCTACACCGACACCGGTGCAGCTATTTTTGAAAAAATGCCGTCGATTGATGGCGAATGGATCGAATGACATAGCTTTATCGTTTCCAAATAGTGACATCAAGATTAAGAATGGTCTGACAGACGTTGGTCAGCGCGGCGAGTTCGATGAAGTCCGCTTCGGACTTCAGTTCCGTGTCACCAAGCGACACAAGCTTCTTCGCAGCTGCGGGGTGCTCGATATAGAATGCCCGCTCATCGTCGAACAATTGTTGCAACGCCTGTTGTTCCAGCGGGTCGGGTTGGCGTCCTGCGAATTTCTGGAAGGCGGTTTCCACGGGCGTGTCCGTTTCGCTGGCGATCAATTGTTGAGCCATCACGCGAGCCGCTTCGATGAACTGAATATCGTTCAGTAGCACCAAGGCTTGCAGTGGTGTGTTTGTTCGCGAGCGTTTGACCGTACAGACTTCTCGTGTCGTCGTATCAAACGCCATCATGTTGGGTAACGGCGCCGTTCGTTTCCAAACCGAATAGAGCGAGCGACGATACAGCGACTTGCCGACCGATTGCTTGAAGGGCGGCGACATGCTGTTGGACTCTTTCCACAAGTCTTCGCCGGGTTGGTAAGGTGAAACCGGTGGACCGCCGACTTCGTCGTTCAACAAGCCGGACGCAGACAACGCCAGATCGCGAATCTGCTCGGCGGCCAAACGGTAGGCGGGGCCTCGCGCCAACCACAGATTCGTGGGATCGGACTCTAACTGCTCTGGCGTCGCCGACGATTCTTGTCGATAGGTAGCCGACAGGGTGATGTTTTTGCAGAGACGTTTCATATCCCAGCCGTTCTGGATGAAATCGCGAGAGAGCCAATCAAGCAACTCAGGATGCGTAGGCAAGTCGCCCTGAGAACCAAAATTTTCAGGCGTTCGCACCAGTGGCGAACTGAAAAAGTTGCCCCAGATTCGGTTCACGGCAACGCGTGCAGTGAGCGGGTGCCGCGGATCGGTCACCCACTGAGCCAACCCAAGTCGATCGTTCGGTGCGTCTTCGGGAAACGCAAGCGGCAAACCCGAGAGGGTTCTTCGCTCGACCAATGTTTCATCGGTTTTTGGAGCGTCATACTCGCCACGGGCCAGCATGTGAGCAGGACGTGGCTGTTCGTTTTCTTGCATGATCGGAATTTCGTTCATGACTTCTTCGGCCATCACGACGGCGTGACGTGCCTGCGTCAACGCATTCATCGCATCGCGTGTAGGCTCGTCAATCGCCGAAGCAAAGTACTCGAAACCTGGCTTGCCGCTCGATGCTGCCGCATCCCCCGTCGCCAGCACCCGCAATTCAACCTCTGTGAGCGCTCGGTCGTAAACCTGCACATCGTCGATCAGACCTCCGTCGAGACCACGAGCACGGAAACGCTGTCCTACCACGAACTCTCCGCCGTGGTCCACCAGCACATTGCAACTCTTTTTCAGCTGATCTCGAATGATCGTGGTTTCCAGTGGCTTGCCGTTCAGATAGAGTCTCAACCCTGCGGCATTGGATGATCCATCATAGGTCGCGGTGACTTGATGCCATACATTCACCGGTAACGGTGCGACCGTTCGAACGGCGATGGCATTGCCTGGCCAAACGCGAGCCATTCTTGATTCGAGGTAGCCGTTTTCGATGGTCAAATCCCAGCCGTTGTATCCGCAATCCGTACCGCGAGTGTGATGCGCGATTAAACTACGCAGCGGAGATCGTTTGGTTTCCCGCAGACTCACGACTACGGACATTGGCAACCAGCGATCAAAAGGCGTGATCCCATGAGTCGTGACTCCGCGTTCCCCATCTAATGTTAAGGCGCGTCGGGGAGGCGTCTCGTCGGACTGCCCCTTGTCGGCAGCCAACGCGGGGTCGAGTCGGGCGAGCGGCGAATCGGTCACTTCGACTAACTCTGGCATCTTCGTCCAAGCTCGGTCCGATTCGGAAGGGTGATAGATCGCTTTCATCGATTTGTCGAAACCACGATCAAAACTCAGTGCCAATCGCAGATCGGGAATCTTAAGCGGTTCCGAATGCTCGGGAGTCCATACGGTCCAGCGTTGACGAGCCTCCACGAGTGACCGCTGATACGCTTGCTCTGCCCGGCCAAGTTCGGTTTGGGCTTCTTCTAACGCGATTTGCTGTTCGGGAGTGGGCAACAAAATCGACGGACAAGGGACCTTTTCGGTACGATCGTAGACGCCACTTTCGTCAATCGAATTAAAGAACGCTGACAGCGAATAGTAATCTTCCGTGGGTATCGGATCGTATTTGTGATCGTGGCAACGACAGCACTCCATCGTCAATCCCAGCACCGCGGTTCCGAACGTGTGAACACGGTCCGCCACGTTCTCGATTCGCCATTCCTCGAACACCGCCCCGCCTTCGTTATTAAGTCGGTGGATGCGATTAAACGCAGTCGCAACCAATTGGTCTCGCGTTGGATGTTGAAGCAGGTCACCGGCAAGCTGCCAAGTAAGAAATTGATCGTAGGGCAGATTTTTGTTGAACGCGTCCACAACCCAATCGCGATAAGGCCACTGCGTATTGAGTTTGTCGGATTGGTAACCGTACGAATCTGCGTAGCGTGCCGCGTCCAACCAGGCGACGGCCATGTGTTCACCGAACGCCTGCGATGACAACAGTGCATCCGCAGCGGTCTCGTAAGCCTGTTCGCCGGAAGCAGAGAGCTGAGCTTCAAAATCGGCGATCTGTTTCAGCGTCGGTGGTAATCCTGTCAAATCCAACGTGACACGTCGTAGCCAACGTAGTGGTGGCGTCTCTGGACTAGGTGATATGTTTTCATCGTCAAGTTTCGCCATCACGAAACGATCAAGCGTCTGGCGGCACCAATCGGGATTGCTAACCGAGGGAACTTCGACTGAATCGGGAAGCAGTTCAAAAGCCCAATGGCCTTCGTAAGCGGCGCCTTGTTGGATCCAAGTCTGAATCGTCAGCTTCTCTTGCTCGGTCAGCTCGATTTTGGAATCCGGCGGCGGCATCAACATGTCCGGATCGTCGCTGGTAATCCGGTCGACAAGATCGCCTGATTCGATCACGTCAATCGCGGCCTCACGTGAATCCAATCGCAAGTCGGCTTCGCGTGTGTTGTGATCCGGTCCATGACAAAAATAGCACTTGTCCGAAAGAATCGGACGAATGTCGCGGTTGTAATCGAGGTCTTTGCCATACACATCGGTCGCGGCAAAGAGGATCGACAAACCGGTCAACAATGGAATCGAGACGAAGTGTAATCGATGCATTTGAATTCTACGTTTCAGATGTCTTGTGCTATTCATGTTTACTCATTGCGGTGATCACGATCGAACCAAAATGTTGGGTCTGCACCCAACACCGTGAACGATTTCGTAGCGGAACTCGTCAAGAGTTTCGGGGAATTTCGCTGCGGGACGAAAGTCTTGACGACTTCCGCTACTCCCAAATCGGCACGAAGGCTTTCGGAAAAATCGTTGACGGCGTTGAGTTCGCACCAATGATGAAGCCTCATTGTCGCATGTCGTAGGGCCGATGTCTTGCACGCGGGACTCAAATCCGTGTAAAATAGCGCCATGGAAAATACCAGACTGCGAGACGCCTTTTTCGCTCGCCTTGGGCCAAGCGACCAAGCGTTTGCGTTGTTTGACTATCTGCCGGGGTTGTCCTTTTTCGCAAAAGACCGCCGAGGCCGTTTTATGGCGCTCAATCGCCGGGGTTGCGAGTATTGCGGCGTTGGATCTGAGGCTGACGCTATCGGCAAAACGGACCACGACTTTTTCCCAAAATCCCGTGCGGACGAGTACCGTGCGGACGATCTAGCGGTGATGGAATCAGGGGAAGCGATCATCAATCGTGTCGAAAGTGCCCCCGAAGACGCTGGCTCACCGCGGTTGGTGATGACCAGCAAAATTCCGCTGCGAGATGGCCGAGGGCGGGTGATCGGAGTCGCAGGTTTCTCGCGGCAAATTGAACGCATCCAGACGCCATCGGGCACCGTTGACGCATTTGCCAACGTCATCGAACACTTGCACGCCAACTTTTCCGATAATCTGTCGACCGACCAACTCGCCAATATGGCGGGGTTATCCGTCAGCCACTTTGAACGTCGTTTTCGTCACGCTTTCGGTGCTTCGCCGCGTCAATATTTGGTTCGCGTCCGCGTCGAGCATGCGGCGAAACTTCTTCGCGAGAGTGAGCACACCGTTTCCGAGATCGCCCATAGCTGTGGCTTTTACGACCACGCCCATTTCAGTCGCAGTTTTCGCCGCATCATGAGTTGCTCGCCGTCGCAATATCGAAAACGCTAACCACGGGACGCGGACAATCGTTGGACCATCGAAATAGGTCACTCGTGGCACAAACAAATGCATTTGAGCCGTGGCTACGTTCGCCAGAACGTGGTCCACCGTCTGGCGACGGTAGCTACATCAAAACTAAAACTGCTCTGGTGCTTCCTCCCGACTTCAAGAGACTGCTGATTTAATTAGCCGTTTTGGCGCTAGCCACGGTTTCGTCACCATCCAACCGGGGCTAGTGCCCAAACGCAACGCTGTGAAGCATTTAGAGGCGGCAAATTGCGGCATTTGCGTTTAGTAGCTACGCTCGCCAGAGCGTGGATGGTTGCCGTCCAAATGCGAATCACCACCTTCTGGCGAAGGTAGCTACCAGAAAATGCTTCACAGCGTTCGCCCAAACGGCTAACGTCAGAGCGGTGATGTCGTACTAATTCAGCAGTCTCTTGCATTGGGGGGAGCAGCCCGTAGCGGAACTCGTCAACGGGCTGTTGATTTAGTGAGCCGTGACGCGTGAGCGGCCGGGTCCCACGCATTACCCGGTGCCTTACGGCCCACGGCTCACCACTGCGATTTGGATTCCGATTAAATCAACAGCTCGTCAAGAGTTTCGGTCATCGCGGAAAACGAAAGTCTTGACGACTTCCGCTACGCGATCAGTTCTTTGACGACGTGTCCGTGGACGTCGGTCAAACGAAAGTCACGTCCTTGGTAGCGGTACGTTAACCGTTCGTGGTCGATTCCCATCAGATGCTGAATCGTGGCGTGAAAGTCGTGAATGTGAACGCCATCCGAGACGAGGTTGTAACTGAAGTCATCGGTCTCGCCGTGGGTGTAGCCTGCTTTCACACCGCCACCTGCCATCCACATTGTGAAGCAACGAGGATGATGGTCACGACCGAAATTGCCGGGCGTGATCTTGCCTTGGCAATAGCTAGTGCGACCAAATTCGCCTCCCCAGATCACCAATGTGTCGTCAAGCATGCCGTGATTCTTCAAGTCTTGGATGAGCCCCGCAGTCGGCTGATCGGTTTGTTTGCACTTATTGCGAATGGAGTTCGGAAGATTGCCGTGATGATCCCAGCCGGGTTGATAGAGCTGGATGAATCGCACGCCACTCTGGGCCATTCGCCTGGCACGCAGACAGTTCGCCGCATAGGTGCCGGGCGTCTTCACGTCGTCGCCGTAGAGCGACAGTGTTTCTTCGCTTTCGTTGGATATGTCGGTCACTTCGGGGATCGACGTTTGCATCCGAAACGCCATCTCGTACTGGGCAATGCGGTTTTCAATTGCCGGATCGCCCGTCGACTTGAATTGCAACTGGTGCAACTTCGCGAGTCCGTCGAGCGCACTGCGGCGACTCGATGACGAAATGCCGGCGGGCGAGTTCAAGTACAGCACCGCATCCTTGTCGGATCTCAACTCCACGCCGTCATACTTGCCCGGCAGAAAACCGCTGCCCCAAAGTCGGGCAAACAACGGTTGGCCACCACGAGCATTCGACACCATCACGACGAAGGCGGGTAAATCCTCGTTCTCGCTGCCTAGACCGTACCACGACCACGCTCCCATGCTGGGGCGACCGGGGAACTGTGAACCGGATTGCATCATTGTGACACCGGGGCCGTGGTTGATCGCCTCGGTGTTCATCGATTTGATAAAACACAATTCGTCGGCAATCTTCGCTGTGTGGGGCAAGAGGTCACTCATCCATGCGCCACTTTCACCGTGCTGAGAAAACTTGAACGGCGAACCGACGATCGGCAGACTTGCTTGATGCGCGCTCATGCCCGTCAAGCGTTGCCCCTTTCGAATCGACGCAGGCAGTTCTTCGCCGTCACGCTCATTGAGAACCGGCTTGTAATCGAACAAGTCCATCTGGGAAGGCGCGCCTGATTGGAACAGGAATATAATTCGCTTGGCCTTGGCAGCGTGGTGCAAACCGGAACCAAGCGTGGCCGCCGATTCCGCTTTCGCGGCGTCTTGTTGCATCAACGTGGCCAACGCCATCGAGCCAACGCCGTAGCCAAACTGGCTGAGCCATTGTCGGCGTGAATACGAATTCAAGTCGTTGCCGGTACAGAGGGGCGTACCGGTGCCTGGGGTGGTTTTCGGGTGACTCATTGATGCCTCACACTTTCGTCCAAGTTCATAATGGAATTGACTAAGACCGTTGCAGCTGCCAATGGGGCTGGAGCCGTTTTCGGCGAGACAGGAGCTTGGCCGATTTTCAGAAATTCGATCGCACGTTCGGGATTGTTGGTGAATTCGTCCAACTGATTCAGGTACATCTCGACCAGAATCTCGGACTCTTCGACGGATGGCTCACGCGACGTCAATCGCAGAAACGCGTCGTGAGCCAGTTCCGTGGCGTTTTCGCCGTATTGGTCAAGCAATTCGGCCGCAAGCACTCGCGATGCTTCGATAAACTGAGGACCGTTGAGCAACACGAGCGCCTGCAACGGCGTGTCGGTGATTTCTCGCTTCATCCGGCACACTTCGCGGCTGGGTGCGTTCAGTGCCATCATGACCGGAGCAGGTGACGCACGTTTCCAGAAAGTGTAAAGACTTCGGCGATACAGTTTGTTGCCTTCGTCGACGTCCAAGGGTGTGTAGGCGAGAGCCAAATCATAAGGTTTGACCGGTTCACCACCGACATCCTTCGTCAGCAAACCACTGGTCGCCAAAATATTGTCTCGAATCATCTCGGCTGACAAACGCATGCCGGTGCCTCGAGCGTAGTAGATATTTGTCGGATCTTTTTCGCGTTGTTCTGGGGACACCACCGAACTTTGACGGTAGGTCGCCGACAATGCGATTTTGCGAATTAACGAACGAACATCCCAACCCGAAGCGATGAAGTCGCGCGCGAGCCAATTTAAAAGCTCGGGATGAGTCGGGATCTCGCCTTGATTGCCAAAGTCTTCGGGCGTTCTCACCAGACCCTGACCAAACATCAACTGCCAATATCGATTGACGGCGACGCGGGCGGTCAGCGGGTGATCGGGTGATGTCAACCAACGAGCCAGCCCGAGTCGGTTACGAGGCAACTCGTCGGACATCGGCGGCAAAAACGAAGGCGTACGGGGTTCGACCGGCTCGCCCTTGGCGTCATAAACTCCTCGATCGAGCACATAAGTTTGACGTGGCTGCTGGGTTTCCCGCATCACCATGATGGCGGGAATCGAGTCGACATGCGTATTCACGGCTGCCCGGGCGTCGCGGAGGGCATCACGTACGTCTTGCGTCGTTGGGTCGACGGCGAGAACAAAGTACTCTCGCAATTGCTTACGGTCGTAGTGCGAGAGAGCGACATGCGGCTTGTCGATTAACGCCTTCAGCGAACGGCCGTCGAACAACTGAGCCACCTCGATGGCACTGAGCTGACGGTCGAAACCGCTAAATGTATCCACCTTGCCGCCGACGAAGCCACGGTCGCGGTAACGTGATCCGATCGCCAAATCATACTGGTCGTTTGCTTCGTAGCTGTCCGCCCACGTACTGATGTTTCGCGTCAGGTGGTCTTTGTCGATCTTGGTCTCGACTGGCTTTCCATCGACGAAGATCTGCAGTCCCGCAGCACGACTCGATCCATCGTACGTCACTGCGACGTGATACCAACGATCCGCTTCCATCGGCTGGACCGTCTCGATCGCAATCGCATCGCCAGGCCAAAAGTGACACAACTTGGCACTCAGGATGCCTCCTTCGCGAGTGAGCTCGTAACCGATCGAGCCCGCGTCATCCCAACCGCGTGATCGGCGGTAAATCACTGCTCGTTCATTGACTTCCGGCGACCAAATCCACAACGAGAATGAAAACGGATCATGTCGTTCGAAGTGTCCGACTTCGGGGATCTCAACTGGATCCTCGCCCGTCAAATGAATGGCTTTCCCAAACTTGCCAGCGACCAAGGAATTGGCATTTGAACTGATTCCGTTATTTCCCCGTCCGTTCAGCAAAGCAAATTTATTGGGGTCAACCTTTGGCTTTTGTGGCTTAGCATTTGGGGCCTTGGTTGCTGCATTGGTATTCTTTTTCAGGCCATCCTTTTTCGCGGTATCCTTCTTCACGACGTCCTTGATAATTGGCTGAGTTTCGTCAAAGGAAAGTTCCACGACTTCGCCGGGTATCCACGTTTCGACTTCGCGAACTTTTAACCAGTCGGCGAACGCCGGATCGACGTGAGTGCCAAGGTGCTTTTGCCAGGCCGCTTCCGCTTCGGTAAGTTGCCCGTTGAGTATGTCTAGTTTTTGCTGTTGATCATCATCAGGCAGCAGCATCGCCGGTGTCGGCACTGCGTCGGTGAAATAAGAAATCAATCCATTTTCGTCGATATTGTCAAAGAACGCACTGAGCGAATAGTAGTCCTTCGTCGTGATCGGATCGTACTTGTGATCGTGACAACGACAGCACTCCATCGTCAGCCCCAGCACCGCGGTACCCACCGTATGAGTCCGGTCCGAGACGTTCTCGACCCGAAACTCTTCGACCGACACGCCTCCCTCGCGTTGATGCGAATGCAAGCGGTTGAACATCGTTGCCAGCAACTGTTCGCGTGATGGGTTTGGTAATAAGTCGCCGGCAAGTTGCCACGTGATAAATTGATCGTAAGGCATGCCGTTGCCGAACGCCTCGATCACCCAGTCACGATAGGGCCAAGCGAAACGTTCGGTATCTTGTTGATACCCGTACGAATCGGCATAGCGAGCCACGTCCAGCCAATCGCTCGTCATGCGTTCGGCGTAGGCGACACTTTCCAGCAAGCGGTCCACGACATTGGCTCCCGCGTCGGGTGAGTCATCGGCAACGTAGTCACTAATTTCTTTTTCGGTCGGCGGCAAACCGGTCAAGTCAAACGTGACGCGGCGTAGCCATTTGTTCTTCGGCGCTTCGCCAGCAGGCTTCATCTTTTGTTCCACCAGCGTCTTGGCAATGAACCGGTCAATCGGGCCTTTGGGCCAATCGGCCAGTTCGCCAAGTTCGGCAACGTCCGGCGTTGCAATCGTTTCGGGCAGAGGTGTGAACGCCCAGTGCGACTCGAATTTTGCACCCTCGAGAATCCACTGATCGAGAATCGCTTTCTCTTTGTCCGTCAATAGTTTGATTGAATCCGCAGGCGGCATCGGATCATCTTCATCGTAAATCCGAACGTGCAGTTCACTCGCCTCGAGGTCGCCAGCAACCACACCAAAGTAGCCACCCAAGTCCGCAGTTGCGTTGGCAAACGTATCGAGACGAAATTCGGATTCCTGATTCGCGGCATCAGGCCCGTGGCATTTGAAGCAACGATCCGAAAGAATCGGGCGAACATCGCGATTGAACGAAATTTCCTCCGCGTTTGCCAAAGTCGAGACCATCACGAATACAACGACACTAAGTTGCGTCTGACAAAGGATTCTTAAAGTAGATGGGTTCATCGTCGTTACTTGCATAAGGGCGAATTCTGTACTCTTACGATTATGTGCCTCTGTCTTAGGAGAGTCTTGTACAAAGAGACTCCGTTTTGGTACGTTTTGACGATGCCCACAGCAACTTCGACTACTTCCCAAGAATTTCAAGATGCGTTTTTCAGGCAATCCCCTGGAATTCGCGAGGTTTTCGATTTGTACGAATACCTGCCTGCCGTCCTGTTTTATGCCAAAGATGCTCAGCATCGTTATATCGGCGTCAATCAAAGAACTTTGACGGAAGTATTTGGTATGGAACGTCAAGAAGAATTACTCGGGCGTACCGACCTTGAATTCCAGCCACCTGCGCTCGCCGAAGCCTATCACGCCGAAGATCGCCGCGTGATGAGTAGTGGCAACGTCATCCCTAACCAAATGTGGTTGGTGCCTCACGTTCGTGGCACCCCCAAGTGGTATGTGTCAACGAAGACGCCACTGTTTGACCCGTCACGTAAAGTGATCGGCATAGCCGGCGTGATGTATCCGGTTGCATCACGCGAGGACCAATCGGAGTTTTTTCAAGAACTGTCACCGGTCATCCAGCACATCGATCGACACTACACCGAGACGATCTCGATGAAGGAGATGGCCGATTTGGCGAATCTGTCGGCCACTCACTTCAACGCACGATTCCGATCTATCTTGCGTTTTTCGCCGACGGAGTATGTCTTGTCTCGTCGCATCCAGCGTGCCCAACAACTGCTGACTCAAACGTCAAAGAGTATCGTCGAAATTGGCAATGAAGTCGGATTCTGTGATCAAAGCCATTTTACCAAACGCTTTCGACGAGTTACGGGCCTAACACCACTGGGTTACCGAAAGCGATTTCGATAATGCGATGCCTTGATCACGTTGGCGAGAGCGGCAATCCAGCGGAAGCTGCATTCATCAGGTATTGAACTAGACGAAATGCCGCGGGGATCAGAAACACCATATTTCCAGCGGCGAATCGATTACGAATACTGGGGGCGATCGGCCACGTCGGCAAGCTTTCCAACGTTCCAATTTGTTCAATCCATTGTCCCGGATCTCCACACTCCGAACTCCCGTCAAATTCCTTCTCGATTTCAGAATTATCGTCGCCTGTCATCATCAGAGTTCGCTTCCATTGCAACTGCGAAAGTTTCGCACTCAGTTTGTCCGCCAATGGAAGCAGCATCTGTTTCTGCTGTTTCATCTGGCGATGGAACGAGAGCAATGGAAACACAAACGATGCAAACTCCAACAAGATGGCAACCACTAGAAAAACGACGTAAACTCCCTGCCAATCTGTAGTGAAGTTCGAATGTGTCTCGGGCCAAGTAGCGGTCCACACCGGCATCATAACTGCCCAGAAAGCAAAGAACGCGACCGGCAATGCCACGATCAAAGCCTGCAGAAAATAAAAGTCGCCGATCGGACGCAGCCCACACGCTTGATCGGAATGGCCCAGAATCATGTTGACCTTGCAATGACGTCGCGACAATTCTGTTCCCAAGAACCCATAGTAGACACCGCGACCGACATAGCTGCCAACAATGGCGGCGGCAATGAATTCCATCACGATCTCAAGTGTCATCGCCGGCGTTGCAAAGGAGCTACTCGTCGCGGACGAATCGTTCGCCCAGACCAACGCATAGGCGATCAACAGAATCACAGGCAACATGATGCTCCCCGCCACAGACGCGATATTTGCTCGTGAATGCAAACTCTGCTTCATCACTGTAAACTCTGCTTCATCACTGTAAAGTCGGCGTCAGAAATCGACAAAGCATTTCGAGCGTTCAGTCGTCGCAGCAAACAATCAAACCGGTATCTAAGTTGCTGAGCCATCACCAGTCCCACTAGCAACAGCGTCCAAGCGGAAACGGTAGCCCATTTCGCGGGATTCAGTGCAGCCAAATCGGCACGATAAAAGAGGCAAACAACGACCAAGCCGGTGAAGACGAAAAGCAGCTCGGCAACGGCGGTGCGGGGCGTTTTCGGTGCAGGAGTAGACGAGTTCATCTGGACAGAGTATCGGCTGGATCTTAGTTCATGCAACCGAGAACCAGCCTCCAGCGGGCATTTCCGCCAATTCGATCGGGCAAGACAATCCTCACTCGCACACCTGCGTAATTGTGGCAATGTAGGTATTCTGATCTCTGTCGATTCGACAAAGCAATTGTTGATTTGCGTCCCACACCCCACGTCTGCGATACATCTTCATGGCCATCGATCTCACCACGCCTGCGTTACTTTTCTCGACGATCTCGCTGTTGTTGCTCGCCTACACCAACCGATTCTTGGCGTTGGCAACAGTCATCCGAACGCTTCATCGCGAATACCAAAAAACGCCCGATCCCGTAGCTGCCGCGCAGATTGCGAACCTCCGTAAACGCGTGAACTTGATTCGCGACATGCAGACCCTCGGCGTGGCAAGTCTGTTGTCCTGTACGATCTGCATGGGACTACTATTCGCGGGTCTTATCGCGTTGGGCAAGATCGTCTTCGGAATCAGTCTGGTTCTGATGGTTGGATCATTGGCGATATCGCTGTGGGAGATCCGCATGTCCGTCGGGGCGTTGAATCTGCAATTGGGCGATCTCGAGAAACAGTGAGAGTTTTTACCCCAGCAATCGCCGCATGGCCGAGGCAACGCCGAGCGTTACTTCGGTCATGCGGGGGTAGTCAAGCGTGTCCGGTGTGTCGCTCGCTTGGTGATAGTTCGGATTGCGTAGGAAGCTAGTGTCGGTCAACATCAATGCAGGATACCCTTGATCCCAAAACGAACTGTTATCACTCAGACGGATCTCGTTGACCTTCTCAGGCAAACAAATTGAAAACAGAGGCATCTGCCGCGTCCCACGTTTGAATCCGCGACGGAAACTCCAGCACAGTTTCCATGAGGGGATGTTGCCAACGGCAGCGAGAAAGTTACCTCGCTGCGGAAAGAATCGCCGCATCCATCTCGGTATCGTCTGGGGCACCGATTGTGAACCTTGGGTCAGCCGATAGTACCCAACCATCTCCAAACACAGCATCCCCGCAATCTTGTCGCCGCGCTGGCGTGACATGCGGGCATGGTGCTGGCTGCCCATCGCATCGAGATTGAAATAGGGTGGTTCTTCGCAGGCAAATGCGACGTAACGAGCGTTTCGTTTGCCAGTGTGCTCACGTAGCAATCGACTGACCTCTAGCAACACGGCAACCGCAGAAGCGTTATCATCCGCGCCGGGGGTCGATGAGACGGTGTCATAGTGAGCACCAAGCACTATGATCTCTTTTGAACTATGTTTTCCTGGTTGCTCGACAATCAGATTGGTGGCCTCGTCGCCCATCGCGTCATACACTTCTTGCTGGATCGAATACCCCATCTCATTCCACTGGGATGTGATGTATCCGATCGTCGCGTTGATCGTTTTCGGTTTCTTCAGAGTGCGCGGACCGATCAACCCCGCCAAACGATCCACGTGCAGACGCAAATTGGCTTCGATTTGGTCTTTGTTAGTATTCATTATCAATAAGGTGGAGCGAGTCGGCGGAAACCGTGGAAAAGAACAACAAATAGGAAGAGGAAGTTGCGAAGCAAAACTGCGATCGGATTGATCCTGGGCGATACGGTCGACGTGCCGTTTGCGATGGCATTGTTGAGCGATCCAGCTAGCGACTCCATCCAGCGGACGCTACGTGGCCACTCCCAGATGCCATCGAGCCACTCGTTTGGAATTCCATCGCGACCGACACCGGCCCCCACAATCCCACCAACAATCGCAGCAGTCGTGTCCGCATCGCCACCGCACTGAATCATCGTGGTCACGGCAAGCCGGTAATCACACGGGTGAGACAACCAAGCGTGAATGGCGACCGGTACGGTGTGGTAGGTATAGCCCGTCACTCTTTTACTCAGCCCCATCGACTTGGAGAACGCCATAGTGGACTCGTTCGCACTCACACTCTCTATCGCTCGTCGTAACAATTCAACGAACTCCGAACCGTCTTCACCAACAGCATCGACAACGCTCTGCAACCATTGGTTCGCATCAATGCCACCCTCTTGTTTGGCTTTTCTTGCCGCCAACGCGACCGCGATCGCACCGTACTCAGCCTTGGGATCGCTGTGCGTCAACCGCGACGATGCCCGCAGCATCTGTAACATCAACGGCAGGTCGTCGATCGCGGCTCCGAAGATGGCCGCACGCATTGCCGGCCCGTTGCCTGCGGACCAGACACCCGCGTTTTCCGGTTTCGCACCCAACCACAACTTCATCCCGCTCCGTGCCGTCGCTTTCCCTACGCCTGCGGGAAACGCCAGGATCCACCATCGCAGCCGCCTTGCGAACCGCCGTCTGAAAACGTCCACGTCCCCCGCCGCATCAATCATTGACTGAGCCACCATGCAAGTATGCTCGGTGTCGTCTGAGATCATTCCACGTCCAAAAAAGAAACGATACCGATCCGGCGCCCCCAGCAACGTTATCGCTCGATCCGGCGAGACACCTTCGTAAGGAAGCCCCAACGCGTCACCAACGGCGGTCCCTAAAATACAGCCTGTGATCGGATCGTGACTCATTTACACTTCTTTTGATATTCGAAACTAGGCCAGCAGCTAACGCTGTCGACTTACAATTACGGGAAAACCTTACACAGAACAGTCGGACGATCCGCAAGAAGAACACTCACAATTCATACGTCTCTCTCACGGCCGCAACGATGAATCCGCTATCGCGTCCTTCAGGACTTTTGCATCGTCTTTTCCACGAACAACGATCGTTACCGAGATACCGTCAAACCTCGAGTCTCCCACAAGGGGCGCAATTGCGTTGCCGAAATCACTGATCGACATTGGACCGTACCCAGTGGCGAGAGTCGGTGAGGAGATCGATTTCGCCCCCAGCTCGATTGCCATCGCCATCGCGTTAGAGAATGTCGCGTGCACGAGCTCAGGCGACGAGTCATAGAATGGGTCGATCGCAACCGCGTGAAGGATGTGCCGGAAAGGCAACGAACTGGGTTCGCTTCTCACGACCGTTCCGGCCGGAACCGCCGCTGCGCCCAGACGCTTCAAATGAGCGTGCAGCTCGGCCTGGATTCCTTCACCACACGCGGTCAGAATGGCACCATTAACGCCCCCCGACAAATTCAGCCAAGGATTGGCGGTTGAGATCAAAACGTCCGCCGGAAATGATAAAACGTCCCCCACCATAATTTCGATCTTCATTGGCCAACGTCCTCACCATTAGCACTCCACAATATGCCGTCTCATTTAGCGTAACATAAATCGGAGCATCAAATCGATGATGCAATGGACTCGACTTACAACCTCTTAAACCCTTTCCACGGTGAATACAAACATGACTTGGTTTGAAAAACTAACCGAGATTGACGAAATGTCACCCGAGCAGGTGCGGCGTGAACTTTCGGTTGAAGGTGACTTTCTCGTTTGCCCGAGTGGCAAGCGAATCGCCTGTGGACGACTAAAAACTCCCAAGTTGTCTGAACTTCGTGAACGTGTTCGTGCGTCGGATGTTGCAAGAGGAAGAGCGACGATTGCCGAAATCGTTGGCGATGTTCGTCAGTTGCATACGGATTCTGCAAACGCGAACGCGCTCTTTCAAGTCGCTTCGCAATTCAATTTGCTGGAAATGGCTGGCCCCACGGTGACGCCCGAGCAGGGTGTGGGAATCTACGAGCACGATCACACTCAAGGCCCTGCCTGCGCGATCGCGTGTGGTGCCGGCACGATCTTTCGCAACTACTTTGTCCCCGTTCAGGATTCAATTGGTCAAACCGCTAACCCGCAAATCGACTGCTCAGCTGATCTGGGACAGCGACTTGGCAATGCCCAAGGAAGGCTGTGGTCGATGCAAAACGGCTATTTGTTTCCGACAGACGGTGGACTCGAGGCCATTGTAACCCGATTGCAAAAGTCGACTGAAAATGAGCTGGACGAACTGCGAGGCGAGCTGCGGATTGGAGTGCAAAGCGATGCCGCAGTGACGTTGCCGGGTTCCCAACACCTCGTCTCGCAAGCATATTGCTCGGCGTTACCGATCGCGTATGGCCGTCAACCACAGGAGCAGTGGGCTGACTTCGCCCAACTCATCCTCGACGCCGCCTACGAAGCAACATTGTGTGCCGCGATTCTTAATACGGTTCGCACTGGCTTTAACCGACTGTACCTGACACTGCTTGGTGGCGGCGTCTTCGGCAATCGTGACGAGTGGATCGTAAAAGCAATCGAACGCGCGGTGTTAAAATATCGCGACTTTGATCTCGATATCCAAGTGGTCTCCTACAACTGCTCGAAGCCGATCGTCGCAGACTTGGTGTCACGTCTGCGTTAATCCATCAGCAGCGAGCCCGATGACGGCACCGTGCAAATATTTGCTTGGTCCTGCTGGCAAAAAAACTCCGTCTTTCACAACGCAACATCCGAAATTGGCGTTATCGCTTTTGACTGCCCCCCCCCGCGAAGCATCGTCGTCGGTGCTATAACTTTGTCTAACTTCTCGACGGCAGGGGAGCCACGGATATCGCAGTAATGCCTGAACACATTCTGCGTTCACGAAAAACCGAGTCAAAACGTCATCCTGGTTTTGCGGCATCGCATATTACGGCCAGCGAAATCTCCAGTGGTGTCAATAAACGTAAGTAAAAAGCTATGGTCGAAAACAACGAACGTAAACCGAACACTCTTTTTGTTGAGGTGACTGGATCCGGGCTTCCCGAAGTGGATGGTTTGTTCGTTCCTTCTACGGCACCTCCGACTGAATCAGAATCGGGAACCGTATCAAGTCTCGGCTACTGGAACGGCAAGATGGCATGGGATCGGGCAGATGGAAAATCAGCTCGGAGCCCTGCTCTGTCCTACAGCAACAGCTACAAATCCTGGAGAATTTGCCGACTCGATGGCCATCTGGCTTACGAAATGACATGCGAAGATGAGCTGCCACCCACTGACAGAGAATGGCATGTCTATAAGAAGGGAGTCGCACCGGCGCCGAAAGTGGTGCTGCACCATTACGATCCCAGGCAACCTTGCCCCAAACCCAACGTCGTCTTTGTTCTCGGTGGCCCCGGTGCCGGAAAAGGGACGATGTGTGAGCTTGCCGAGTCTCAACTCGGATGGACTCACTTGTCCACAGGAGATCTACTCCGCGCCGAACGCCAGTCTGGCGGTTCGACCGCAGACACTATCGCTGAAATCATTGCTGCTGGAAAGTTAGTACCCAACGAAATCGTTGTGACGCTGCTCAAAAACGCGATGGAGCATATTACCAGGACGACGGGGATGAACAACTTCCTACTCGACGGTTTCCCCCGCTCGTTATCCAATTTGGCGGGCTGGTACGAGATCTTTGGCGAGGATACGGAGTTGCCTAAAATGTTGTACTTTGAATGCCCCTACGCGGTTCTTGAAAAGCGTATCCTGGGGCGTGCCAAGTACACAGGAAGAATTGATGACAATGTCGAAAGTCTGAAATTGAGATTCGATACTTTCAAGTCGGAAACATTGCCCACCGTTGAGCTTTTCAAGAGCAAAAACAAGTGTGCTGAAATCGATACCAGTCACGATCGTCAAACGGTCTACGCGACCGTCTGCAGCAACCTGGCCGAGTACACCGATAAAAACCTTGCAGCCCGACCACTCACCGAAAGGGCCGAGATGTTGCTTGGCCTGAGGCCTTTCCCCAAGGAAGAGAAATCGAAGTGAGATGGCGTTAGCTCATTGGCGATTGGGCACTGAAACGCTTCTCGCCGCGTTCCAATGAGCTTGTTCCGCTTGGCGGCAAGTGGGCTGTCGGTTTAGTGAGCCGCTTTCGCGTGAGCGGGCGGCCGGTGCAACGCATTACCCGGTGCCTTACGGCCCACGGCTCACAAGGTGGGACAGTCGAATTAGCGATTCGTTGATTCAGTGAGCCGTGACGCGTGAGCGGCCGGGTACCACGCATCACCCGGTGCCTTACGGCCCACGGCTCACTATTGCGATTTACATTTTGGTTAAATCAACAGCCCGCAGGTCGATGCGTTCAAGAGAATCGGCTCGATGGTTCAGCAGCGCAGTTAGCTCGCGTTACGAAATAGTGTAACGCATCTTGAAATTGGTCATTCGCTGTGATCGACAGAGCACCGATTGCTCCTGTACGACGACAAACGATGCAGCAAGAAAGAATGGCTTTGCGGTGATGCTGGCATCGGTTGTGACCTCTTGCAATCCCAGCTGATGTGCCGACCGCAGGATCGCTCGCAACAGTTGACTTGCCACGCCTTGGCGCTGATAGTCCACCGAAACATACAACCGATCCAAGTGGCCGCTGGGCGTCATATCAGCGAAACCAGCGATGATGTCGTTGTCATGAGCCACATAGGCAATGTTTCCCTCGAAACGTTTTGCCCAAGGTTCCAGTGGCAGATCAGCCGGGGCCCAAGCGGAAATTTGCTCAGGCGTATAGTCGCGGCAATTGACGCGGTGCACCGTGTCGCGAAACAGGATCAGCAGCGGCAGAGCATCCGAGGGGGTGTACTTTCTTAGCTGAATCGCCGCAGGTTTGCCAAAATTTTTGTCCATCATTTACAAACCGAATATCCTTTCTGTTGCGGTTAGGATGACTTGCATCGTTTTCGTGGTCGTTTTTGGCCGTTTAGGTCCTCGTCCCAAACGGCATCCGCTATTCTAGCGGTTAGAGTTGGTGTTAACAGAATAAGCGACGACGCTGCGGCTGCACTTGCCCGCCCAAAATGCACTCACTCGATAGATGGACTTCCGTGATGATAATTAGAATTCTTATGGCTCTCAGCGTCTTTTTGATCGCAGAGCAGGCTTCGGCACAGTTTCAGATTCGCATCGGCAACGGGGGGATCAACTTCGGCAGCCGCGGCAATTCGCAACCTCATATCGATCACCACGATCATGTGATTCGCGATTCACATGGACATGCAGTTGGCGTCGAGCATCACGACGTTTTGCATAGCGGTTCACGTGGTATTCAAATCCCAATTGGGGGTGGTTCGCACATCGACCATCACGACCATGTCATCCGCGATAGTCATGGGCATGTTGTCGGACGCGAGCACCATGATGTGATCCACTCGAATCGCAGCTATGTTGTCCCCAGGTCGATCGGCGGTCGTGGGCAATATTACGTCCAAGGCAACAACTACTACTACGCGCCACAATCCTCGAACTCGCACGTCATCGCTCGTCCCACAATAATGCCGTTTGGCGGATTTACCCAGTACCACGATCTGTCGGGCGAATTGGAGTTTCTGATTAACGAGTTGTTACTCGATTTTCACTACAACTATTCTCACAACGTTGGATTCGCAGAAACCTACGGCGAAGGCTATCAGCTGCTAGGCGTAGCGAAGTATATCCATGCAGCGGATCACAACAACGACCACGATGCCGTTCGATCGCGTCTAAGTGGAATGGACCAATTGTTCCATCACATTCAAGATGATATCCGCGGTTGGTCACGTCACCAGCACCGTCAAATTGGTGCCTTGGGAATTGTCGCCAAGACCGAGCGAATCGAAGCGACGCTGCATCACCTGATGAATGACATCGGCGTCAGCGCTACCGAGCAAGCACCACCGCCTGGAGGAGGCATCGAACAAGCTCCACCGCCACAAGGCTTCGCGCCTGCACCGCAAGGTAACAGCGCCGCACCTCTCGGCAGTTCGCCGCCACCATCAACAGTGCCCGTTCGGTCGGGCATCTAACCAGCTCGTTAGAACGAGCGGAGCCGCTGGAGCGACACAAGTTCCTGTCGCTCCGTAGACGCCACGATAGCAAACAGTTTGCAGACAAAGTTCTAATGTCTTCGATTATTGCCTGATCCATATCCCCATGTTTGGCTCTGTGGCACTCGGTTTGCCCTGTTGCAAATGAATCGTTCCTCGCTTCATTTCGCAACCATCGAAAGACAAACCATGAAGACGTTATATTCGGTCGCATTCAGTCTGCTATTGCTACCTGTCTGCTTCGCGCAGGAGCCAACAAGCACCGCCACAGAGATCGTCGAATCTGAAGACAAGCCAATTGATTTTTGGATGGAGAAGAAACTCGACTACTCCAGCGCGATCTTGCGTGGGTTGGCGATGCAGGACTTTGACACGATCCAAGCGAACGCCCAAAAAATGCGAGTGCTTAATACGATGGAAGGCTTCGTGCGAAGTCGCAACAAAGAGTACCGCAAACACGTCAACACCTTTCAATTCGTGACGGATGAATTGATCAATCAATCCAAACGGAAGAATATTGACGGTGTGACCTTGGCGTTTAACCACTTGACCGTCAGCTGCGTTCGGTGTCATCAAAGTCTACGTGAAGATGGCGACTCCGACGTGAATGCGACTCCGTCCGCCGAGCCCACGCGTCGCTAAGACTGGGCGAATACGGCCACACCGGTGCGCCCATTCGCTCATCCGGTAGCGTAGTGAACATTCTTCGTAGCGAAAGTCGCCAAGACTTTCGTCCCTCATAAACGGCGAACCTTAGTCTCCTATCGTTCACAATTGCATACATTGGAACACCAATTGATGCATCGTGCTGACTGCAGGGGTGAGAAGTTGAGGCGAGATCGTGGGACGATTAATAGCTATGCGGGTCGAGTTTGACTTTGCCTCGGAAAATCCAATAGATCGTGACGGTGTAGCTGAGTACACAGGGGATGCCGATCGCGGCGATGATCAACATCGTGCCTAGCGTTTGTTGGCTGCTGCGGGCGTTGTCCAGTGTCACGCTGTAGGCTGGGTCGATCGTCGAGAGCATGAAATTGGGGAAGATCGCGACACTGAATAGCGACGCGAACGCCAAAATCACCATCGACGATGTGAAAAACGCGTAGGCAGGTTTGCCCAAGTGCATCGCTCGAGGAATGTTCAATACCGCCAATGCATTCAGTATCGGTACGACCCAGAGGATGGGGTGGGCGGCGATATTCTCTGTCGCATGGGGAACGTGCCACCATGTAGCCAGCGTCACGATGACATACAAACCGGCAAACACGTAGATCAAACGAGGGATCACCCGTCGCACGCGGTCTTGTAATTCGTCTTCGGTTTTCAAATACAGATAGATCGCTCCGTGAAGCGCAAACAGCGAAACGGTTAACGCACCGACGAGCAGCGGATACCAATAGATCTGGCTGAGCAAACTTCCTTCGTATTTGTATTTTGGCCCCAACTCCATCCCGGCCATGATGTTCCCCGCGGCAATGCCTAGCAGCGCAGCTGCGGTCAACGACGAGAGGAAAAAGCCCGAGTCCCAAACCGATCGCCAGCGAACGGATTGGACTTTGGAGCGAAATTCAAGACTGACGGCGCGGCCGATCAAACATGTCAAAAGCAAAAAGAATGCGGTGTAGAAACTGCTGAACACAGTGGCATAGGCGACGGGAAAGGCGGCAAAAAGTGCTCCACCGAAGGTCACCAACCAGACTTCGTTGCCGTCCCACAACGGGCCGATCGAATTCATGACCAGTCGCCGCTCGCGGTCGTCTTTGGCAATAAACGGGTGCAGTATCCCGACGCCGAGGTCAAAGCCATCCAGAATCGCATAGCCGCAAAGCAAAACGCCCAACAGCACGAACCAAATAAACGTCAGAGCTTCGTAATTCATAGTACCCCGTCCTCCATCAATCCACCGCCTCGGTTCGTGCCTTGGTGGCCAATCACCTCGGAAATTGATTCCTCGTTGTACTCTCCGCTGCGACGCCGTTTGTACTGCGTCAATTCCTCGGGCGACTCGGGACCATGTTGGATTTTATGGTTCAGCACAAACACCCACACTGCAAACAACAGCGAGTAAATGACGCCAAACAAGATGATCGAACCAAGTACTTGTTCGGCGGTCACCGATTCGCTCAAACCGTCGGCGGTTCGCAGCCCCATCATTTCGACACCTCCTTGCACCGACGGGTAGACGATCCAAGGTTGGCGGCCGACTTCGGCGGTAATCCAACCCGCTTGGTTGGCAGTCATCGCTGCGACGGGCATGACAACGATCATCCACAACAACCATCGTCGTTTCTCGAGCGAACCGCGATACCACGACCAACACGCCAATGCGGCCACGCCGATCATCATCGTTCCGATGCCAACCATCAAATGAAATGTTTGGAACGGTAACCACACCGGAGGCCGCTCGTCCTCGGGAATTTTGTCCATGCCAGGGACCGGTTTCATCGGATCGTTGTAAACCATCGCACTTAACAAGTACGGCAATTGGACGCCGAAATGCACTTTTTCGTTTTTGGCATCGGGCCAACCAAACAGATAAAGGCCCGTGGGTTTATCGGTGGTATGGAAATGAGCCTCCATCGCAGCCAGCTTGGCAGGTTGAGTTTCGACCAGTTGCTGAGCCGAGTCGTGTCCGGTTATCGCGGCCAACAGCGTGAACAGTAAAGCGGATGGCAACGCGATCGACAGACACCGACGAGCGACGGCAAGATGCCGTTTTTGCAGCAAGTAGAACGAACACACGGATGCAACGAAAAATGCTCCTAAGACGAACGCGCCGATCAACGTATGGGTTAGCCGATCGACCGAGGACGGATTAAGCACCATCGCCCAGAAATCGGTCACCTCGGCCCGTGGCATCATCTCGCCTTGCACGTCATGCCATACGATGTGGTAACCGGCGGGCGTTTGCTGCCAGCTGTTGGCGACGACGATCCAAACGGCACTAAACACCGATCCCAGAAACACCATCAGTGTGCTGAACAGGTGCATTTTCACGCCGACGCGATCCCATCCGAACACCAACACGGCCAGAAAGCCGCTTTCGAGGAAGAACGCAAAAATGCCTTCGGCGGCTAAGGCCGATCCAAACACATCGCCCACAAACCGAGAATAGGCAGCCCAGTTCGTGCCGAACTCGAACTCCATCACGATCCCGGTGGCAACTCCGATCGCAAAATTGACGGCAAATACGCGAGTCCAAAATCTGGCCGCGGCCTCCCACGCCGGATCACGTGTGCGAAAATACCGCCATTCGCACAGAAAAAGCTGCAGTCCCAGTCCGATCGAAAGCGGAGGGAACAGATAGTGGAACATGATCGTGAGAGCGAACTGCAGTCGGCTGAGTATTTCAACGTCCATCCAATTTCCCCCGTGCGGTTGGTCTCACTATTGTTGCGGAAAATGTGTGCGTGCAAAGATGCGGCAGATGGACTCACCGAAACACGGCTCGTTTCGAATCGCAAATCCGAGTGGCAAACGAATGTCGCTGATCGCTCCGCCGTCTTTGTGACCCATTTGACCCCTAAATCCTGGCGAGCACTCTGCTCAGTTGTTCATTGTGCACTACCGCACGGAGCGGCGATGTAAACGCGCGTTTTGGAGCACATCTTCGGTCCCAAGTCGCTGAAACCCTTTACAATAAGAGATGGCACTCGAATTGCCATGAGATGTACTGTGCAAGGAAATTTCGCAGTGTCTTTACTGACACGCTATCGCATCCTCAATGATGCCAATCGGAGACAATCATGCGTGTACTTCTAGCTAACGATTCATCGCAGCACTCCAAAGCGGCTGCCGACTATCTGCTCTCTTTACCGTTTCGAGAACCGATTGACTTGGAAATTGTTTCCGCCGTGGTGCCGCCCATGATGATCGATTCGGGCACCATGTTGATGCCAACGGATCTAGGGCTGTTCATCGACGAGGAATGTGAGGCGGCCAAGGAACGCGTCGAGCAGACCGCAGCTGAATTAAGCGGCCCCGTCCACTCGCTGCACACTCACGTTCCAGTCGGTTCGCCAACGACTGAACTTTTGAAAGTGGCCCAAGACAGTGACTCCGACTTAATCGTACTGGGTGCGGTCGGCCATTCGGGGCTCGAACGCGTGCTGTTGGGCAGCATCTCGGATTACGTCGCGACCCATAGTGAAACCTCCACCTTGATCGTTCGTCCGCAGCGAGATTCGAGCACGCCACCGGCACTTCGGAAAATTGTCATCGCGTTGTCGGGTAGGCCCCAGGATCAACGCATGATCGATTGGCTCGGACAATTTAATTGGGACGCGTCCATTGAGGTTCATTTGGTTCGCGTCTTACAAGTCAGCTCCTTTTACCGACAGGACATCCGTCAGAAAGCTACCGAGTTCTGGACGAAATATCTAAAGAATGCGCACGAGCACATGTTGGGAATGGAGACAGCAGTTCAACAGATGGGACTGGACACAGAAATCCACTTGGTCGAAGGCGATCACATCGGCGAAACCCTGGTGGACTATGCGGATGAACACGGCGTCGATCTTATGATGATCGGCGACAGTGACAGTGGATTATTGACGCGAGTGTTTCTCGGCAGCACGTCGCGATACGTGCTACGCCACTCGCATTGCAGTGTGCTGATCGTGCGTGACAAACACGACCATCGTGTCGCAAAGCAAGAGGCCGCCGCGAAGGCGCACGCTACAACATCGTAAGAATCGCGGCAAGCTATGCGTTAGCTGTACTCTAGCGTAGGGCCGGTTCCTACCGGCCGACTCCCAATGCCATCTACATTGGTAGCGGAACGGCGCGAGCCGTCCGGCTGAAGTGAGTAAAACGTTCTAAATTAGCCGGGCGGCTCGCGCCGCACCGCCACAAAAACCACCCGATTAGTGTCAAAGTAGAGGGAATTGGGCCGACTCCATCGAGCCGTCAAGGACGGCCGGTGGGAACCGGCCCTACTTGAAACTGCGTGGAAGCTACTGGCGATCGATTCAGCGTGATCGCACCACGCCGATCTAATCCTTTGCACTGCCCCACCAATCAGGACTTGGATTTTTACTTTTGTCGAGATAATCCGCGTGTTGTTTCTCGAGTTTTGGCATTTGCACGTCCCGAACTTTTTTCATTCGCGCGTCGAACTTGGCTTGATTGAATCGCGGATCGGGTTGTGGAATCTTTGCACCGGTCTCCATCAACCATGCGTCAAGCCGTTTCTTCATCTCGGCTACTCGCTCGGGATGCTGCGTTGCAACATCGGTCTCTTCACTGAGATCAGTCGTCAGGTTGTACAACTCGTTGCGACCGTCTTCATAGTAATGAATCATTTTCCAGTCATGACTGCGGATAATCGACGAGGGCTCGCCGCCCTGATTGCCATAGTGTGGGTAATGCCAAAACAAGTCCCGCTCCGCAATCTTGTCCCCTTTCAACACTGGAACCAGACTGACGCCATCGACGTGCTGCTGCGGTCGTAGTGGCAACCCGGCTAACTCTAACATCGTCGGATAAAAGTCCATTCCAATCGCCGGCACCTCGCTCGACGAACCCGACTCGGTCATGCCAGGTACATGAATAATGTACGGTTCGCGAATGCCACCTTCCCATTGCATTCCCTTGCCACCGCGGAACGGCAACAGACTCGTCGAGAATGAATCGCCTGAGGAAACACCGCCGTTGTCCGACGTGAAGATAACGACCGTATTCTTATCGAGTCCGGTTTCCTTTAATTTGCCCATTACAATTCCGAAAGCGTTGTCGAGCGTCTCGACCATGCCTGCATAAATCGGATTGTCCTGGACCTGGCGAACGGGCAAGCGGCGACGCAGCTCAAATCGCTTGTCATTTTTCGTCAGCCCTAATGAAGCGGCTTTGTCACGGTATTTGTTGCAAAGCTCTTCCGTGGTTTGGATCGGACCATGAACGGTATAGAACGACAGGTAAGCCAAGAACGGCTTGTCTTTGCTCGATTCGATGAACGATGCGGTTTCATTAGCGAGTCTTAGCGTCAACGACTCTCCATCAGGTCCGCTTTCTAAACGGGGATTACTCCATGGAGCAAAGTAGCCCCCTTTGGGACTGCCCACATCCCAGCCGCCCTTGTTGATCATAAACCCGTGGTCCTCGGGCCACGAACCTTCGGTACCGAGATGCCACTTACCCGCAAAGAAAGTGGTGTAGCCTCCCTCGCGAAATGCTTCGGCAAGAGTCGTGTCGTCCTTGGGAAGAGTGTGAACGTATTCGGCGGGCAGGACTTGGTCATCACGATTCCACTTCATCCCACTGGCTGCGCCGATCCAATCCGTAATGCCGTGGCGAGGTGTGGCTTTGCCCAGCATGATACTGGCTCGCGACGGACTACAGACCTGGCATGCAGCGTAACCGTGGTCAAATCGCATTCCCGAAGCAGCGAGTGCATCGATGTGCGGCGTTTCGTGAAACGTGCTGCCTTCGTAACCAAGATCTCTGCAACCGAGATCGTCAACCAGAATAAAGACAAAGTTTCGCGGGCTTGCTTTGCCGCGTTCGTCCGCCGTCACCGAGGTTATGGAAAGAATTCCAATCAGTGCAAAAATCAAATGTTTCATCAGATTGCTTGTTCGATTTCGTGTCATTGTATCGATCGTGAATTTTGCCAAAGTTGTCAGTCAATTTCCAAAAGTTGGAACGACGGTCGAGCAAGCTTGTGCTGGCGAGGATGCGTTCGCATGGACGGTTTGGAACAGCGCATTCTACTATAAATAAAATCGCGGCATGACGGGCGCAAGCCTGGGGCTGCTAAAACTTTGGTGTTGACGTCGGATATTAGGTGGGAGTTTTCCTTCCGTCCTAGACTGCAGTTACCTCTCCCCCGACGAAGGTCGGGGGAGAGGTCGAGCACGCCCTTAAGGCGTTGCTCGGGTGAGGGGGCGACCGCGCTATCGGCGAGCAATTCTGGTGCTAACCGTGTTATCGTTAGCGAGTGGCTTGCTCGGTCAGCCCCCTCACCCGAACGTCGCTGAAGGCTCCGTTCGACCTCTCCCCCAACGAAGTTGGTGGAGAGGTGGCAGAAAAATTGCACAACCAAAAATTACGTCAACTTTTTAGCTTTAGCTGTCCAGCACTAGCCCGCCGCACCACTTTCGGTCGCTTGATTGCGTCCGCGCAGACGCTGCACCCCCGTGACGATCAACAAACAGATCGTTCCTCCGATGATTCCAAGCAATGCGTCGAGGATCATTTTGGCGATGCTAGCCAAAACGCTGCCCATCGAGGCAATTTCCGCGAGCGGGTGAACAAGTGATTCCACAAGGTGATGAAGCACTGGAATGCCGTGCGTCAAAATCCCACCGCCTACCAGAAACATTGCGACTGTTCCTGCGACCGACAAAAACTTCATCAAGTACGGTGCAGAAGTGATGAGTCCATAGCCCAACTTCTGACGGAGGCCAGGATCTGACTTGTCGGTTTTCGAACGAATCAACCGCATTCCCAGGTCATCGATTTTGACAATCCCGGCCACTAAACCGTAGACCCCAACCGTCATCAACAGCGAGATCGCCACCAAGACCATCAGTCGAGTGGCAAACGGTGAACTCGCAACGGTCCCCAATGTGATCACCACAATCTCGGCCGAGAGAATAAAGTCAGTACGGATGGCTCCTCGTATTTTCGATTTCTCGATCGCAACCATGTCGACCTTGGGATCGGTCAACGCGGCTTCCAGTTCCTGATGATGCTGTTCGTCTTCTTCGTGATGCAAGAACTTGTGAGCGAGCTTCTCACAGCCTTCATAACAAAGATACAAGCCACCGATAATCAGTAGCGGCGTGATCGACCAAGGGGCTAGAGCGCTCAGCCCGAGTGCGATCGGCACCAATATCGCTTTGTTGATAAGCGAGCCTTTCGCGACCGCCCAGATGACAGGCAACTCACGTCGCGCGTCGACTCCTGTTACCTGCTGGGCATTCAGCGCCAGGTCATCTCCCAGAACGCCCGCTGTTTTCTTAGCAGCCACTTTGGTCAGGATTGCAATGTCGTCGAGAATGGTAGCTATGTCGTCTAACAACATCAACAAACCACTGGCCATATCATTAATCCCAAAATCGAATCGAGGCAGGAAAGTGACTTTGCGACGGCCCGTCTTAATTCATATTTTGAGCCGGCGTAATGCAGGTTATACACAAGCCGACGCCTCTCTGACATGTCACATCGAGGTTGATTGGCCTCCAAAATCGTACCGTAACGCACTCATCTCATGCGATTGAGCCCAATAAAGCCTGCTGAGGGGCCATCGAGACGTCGTGCTCGAACGCATCCCGGTCCCAACGCGTGACGCGTTCTTACAACACCTCTTCCGATGATCGTGTGTCATCGGATCGCCGCGAGAAGCCGATCAATGGTTAGCAGCACGAATGGCAATCTCATCGATATAAACAACGCCAGCGTCCTCGCTCTGCGACGTGTCCGCTTTCTGAACGCTAATTTCCATGCAGTCGTCCCCATTCGATCCGTGCTCACGATCGAAGTTTTGTGTCAACGTGACCCATTTCCCCGACTGCAATTCACTTAAATCAAATGTACCAATCTCCTGATTTGGGCTCTTCAACGTCACATGGATCTTGCGAAGCGGACTATTGGACTCGGCCCACACTTCCATTGAAAGTGTGAACTTGCCCTTGGGAAGATTCACTGATCCATCGGGACCCGCGACCGCGGTTTTGTCACCCGTAATCTCAACACTTGGATCGAACTTCAGACTTTTGATACCGCCAGCGAACTTTTCATAGACCGTCGAGAATGGCGAGTCATCGTCGATCCGCCAAAATTTCTAATAATCATTCTCGGTATCCGTTTCGGGCGTCAAATCCAAAGGCTTGGGGTTGTCCTGATAAAGCAGAGGCCCTTCGAATCCGTAGAAGGCACGATCAAGCAAATTGGCTTCCGGTTTCTGCCAAACACGTACATAGTCCACCTCATAATCCACCGGCAACTCATCCTTGTCCGGATATCCCATCCAGCGAAAGATTTCCGAATCGAACCAGATCTCCATAGGATTGGTTAACACCCATCCATCTCCGACCGCTTCTTTGGTGGTTTCGTGAATCAGTTGACCGTCCAAATAAAACTTTAGATGTTCGGGGCCCCAATCACATGCGTAGACATGAAAGTCATCCGCAACGCGAAACGGTAATTTATGCTTGTGAGTGAACGTTTTGTTGTTTCCAACCTCCGCCTGAAAGCGACCGGGACGCCAATCGTGCACTGTAAAAAGAAAGTCGTTTTCCATCGTATGAGTTCCCATCTTGGGGTTCCCCATTTGCTCGTAGATATCGAGCTCACTCTGATGGCCGATCGTCCAGAACGAGCTGGTCATCGCAGCATTGCCTGCCTTGGATCGAGTTTCCATATAACCATAGAGAAAACGTTTTCGTGTGATCACGCCGGCGGTCGTGACTGGGGCGACTTTGTCACCATAGGTTCCACCCGCGTAGTCTTCCTTGGCGAAATCAAAGTCCGGTTCCCATTGTGACCTCAGCTTCAACATTCCGTCTTCGACGCGGACGTTGTGGGCGGCGAATTGAGAAGGCGCACGACCTTTCCAAATATAGTATTCGCCGTTTTGGCCTTGGACGAACCACTTGTCGTTATCGATTTTGTCGCCATTGAACTCGTCGCTGACGGCTTCATTGAGAACCCAGCCGCCCGAATTCGAGGGATCCGACGCGGGGAGAATTTTCTTGGAATCCGCCGAGTTTGGAGAGTCTTTGGCGATGACAGAACTGCCCATTGTCAGAATGGCAATGAGCGAAGCAACGGCGTAGGGTTTGATTGGCAAGCTGTTCATGAGTCACTCTCTTTTGTTGTGGATTTATCTCGAAACGATAGCCTCAGAGAATTCATGTCGATTTCTCAGAGCTAAAGTTCTTGACGAGTTCCGCGACTTGATTGCCGATTAAAAACTCGGATTGCGCTGAGTCTCGGCGTATCGTCAGTCCTACTATTTCATGGCCGTTGGCAGACTTCCTTTCCAGCCGGCATTAAACTGCTCTAGCAACTTTTTCACCTGCGCCGGTTCACGATCGGCGATGTTCACGGTTTCATTTGGATCGCTCTTGAGGTCGTACAGCTCGATGTCGATCGGTTCCGAATCGGGGGTTCGTACATCTTTCCAGACCACCAAACGGTAGCGGTCCGTTCGCATCGTGTACCCCATCAAATGATTCTCAAACACGTCGCGGTCCCATTTCTCTTTTTGCTGTGTTTTGATCCGCGATTCGACTTCTTCGATCAACGGCCCGAAGAAGGTCTCACGCATGCTCTGCTGCAACGGATTGGCAGCCCACTCTCGCAATGCCGGGTTAGGGAATTGACTAAATGCGGCTGTTTCCCACTCACGATTCGGGCTTTCTAGCAAAGGCTTGAAACTGGTTCCTTCCAAATGGGATGGCTGGGCGAGTCCCGCCAGTTCGCAAAGCGTTGGATACATGTCGACGAGTTCAACAAGAGCATCCGTGGTCTTGCCCCGACTGCCCGCGGGCATATCGGGCGTCCAGATCATCAGCGGTACCCGAGTCGCAATTTCATAATTCGTCGCCTTGCCCCAGACGCCCATGTCACCGAGGTGCCAGCCATGATCGCCCCAAACAATGATGATGGTGTTCTCACGCAATCCTGCTTCGTCGAGTGCCGCCAGCATGCGTCCAACTTGTGCGTCAACGTAGCTGACGCAGGCCAGATAGGCGTGTTTGAGTGTCCGAGCCAGTTCGGGCTCAATCGGTCCAAACTTTGAAATGCCGTCGCGGACTCGCAACTCAAAGGACGCATGCAGTCCCATTGCCGCACCACCGATGGGTGCTTCGTCATGTTCGGCCAAAGGAATCATTGCTGGATCGTAGAGATCCCAGTAACGTTTCGGAGCAATGAACTCAAGGTGCGGCTTATAGAATCCTAAACCAAGAAAAAACGGCTTGTCGCCTTCGGCCATCAACTCTTTCATCGTGGCGATGGCAAGGTCCGTGTTGTAGCCGTCTCGATAGGCTTGATCAGGCACATCGGCACATTCATAAGCGGGGCCATGGACCAAGCCTGTGCCTTTGATGCCCTTGCCGTATTTAGCTTCCAAAATTTCCAGGTTCTTCTTCTGGATCGCTTGGTTCTCTGGGAGAGCATAGGCGGGGAAGGGAGCCTTTAGCTTCAGCTTTTTCTTTGACGGCTGCCGGCTCCACGAGTTCGCCATATCGGAATGCTCAGGATTGTGAAAAATCTTTCCGCAATGAACGGCTTCGTATCCGTTTGCGATAAAGTGCTGTGAAAGGGTGATGATGTCCGGATTCAGATCACGGAATTTCGCGTTGTTCTCAACCACGCCGATCGTGTCGGGGCGGGCCCCTGTCATCAGACTGGCACGCGACGGACTGCAAATTGCTTCTTGACAATAAGCTCGATTGAACAGCAATCCATCACCCGCCAGCTTGTCCAAGTTAGGAGTGATCGCAATTTCCGACCCGTAGCATCCGAGTTCAGGACGCAAGTCGTCAATCGCAATGAACAGCACGTTCGGTCGTTTTGCGTTGTTTACTTGATCGGCAACCGAATTCGGCTCGTCACCATGGAGCGAGATTTGTGAAAGTAATAGTGCGATCAATCCGAAGTATTTCATCATATGTCTGTTTCCCATTGCATATTGCGAAGTCGTTGTAAAAGCGAAACTCGCCAAGCGTTTCTGTCTGTTTCAACTCTTGAATTGTCTGGCGAAAGCCTTGGCGACTTTCGCACCACGCCGGGTCACTTCCAAACGACCGGTACGAACACTGTCATTTCAGCCGTACCTCGATTGCTCCAGGCATAGTACGGAACGAAGTCGACTTTATGCGAACTCCATTGAGGCTTTTTGACCGCACGGTACATGCCTTGGGCCGTATCGGGGCGCAAAAGCACGTTGGCACTGATCATCGTCACTCCGCCCAATAGGTCAGGACGATGCGACACTTTCAACTCGGAGTCGCCTTCGAGGTAAACGTCGAGCGTTTTTGCTCCCGCGGGCAAATCAGGCGTCTCAATGCAATACACAATCGGCCCTCGCTTGATTGCAACTTGGTTGCGCACTTCTTCGATGCGAGGGTGCCCTTCAACCATAGTGGCCTCCATCGGCATGTCGAGCGTTATCACATCGCCGGCCTGCCACGCACGCTCGATCACCGCAAAGGTTCCCGGAATGACCTCGACTCTCGCATCGTTGCCGTTGATCTGGATGGTCGTTCCGACTGCCCAGTTCGGTATGCGCACGCTGATCGAAAAGGGGGGCGTCTTGCACTCATCGACCGTTAGCTGAACCTGCCCCTCCCAAGGATAGGAAGTTTGTTGCGTCAACTTCAAAGCAGATCCGTCCAGCAGCGTCGTGTCCAGTTTATTGCCGCCAAACAGGTTCACAGTCACTCCGTTTTCAGACAAGCTGTAGGCCCACCCCGACGCTTTCGCAATGGTACGGACCAAGTTGGGAGGACAGCAAAAGCATTCGATGTACGGTTCGCGGTTCGCGGACTCGGTGCAATCTCGATGGTCCGCGTATTCGCGTTGCCCGTGGTTCATTCGCAGCGGGTTGGCATAGAAGTAGTGCTTACCATCGGCACTGATGCCAACCAATGCACTGTTGTAAAGCACAAGTTCCATGATATCCGCATACTTCGATTCGCCCTTGATGCTCAGCAATCGCCAATTGAACATGGCGTTGGCAATATTGGCGCACGTCTCGTTGTAGGCGGTGGAGTTCGGCATGAGGTATTCATCCAGAAACCCTTCTTCGATTTTGTCACGACGAGTGGATGCACCAAAGTGGGCTTGTCCAACGGCACCAGTGACATACATCTTTTTGTTTGCGACGTTGTCCCAAAGCCGATCCAGTGCATCAATCAGAGCTTTTTCGCCCGTTTCCGCATACACATCCGCCGCGCCTGTATAGTAGTAAAGTGCAAGCACGGCATGTCCCACCGCTTCGGTTTCCTCGCGAAGTGGGACGCGTTCTTGAACCATGTCACCGATCGGATAGCCTGCGGTGCTGGCGTCTTCAACGACCTCCGATTTGCCACGGTTATTGATAAAGATTTCCGCCAACTCCAAGTACCGCCGGTCTCTCGTGCTGCGGTAAAGTTCCGTCAATCCCATGATTTGAGATTGATTGAAACCAAACCGCGACAGTTCTTTGGGCTGCGGCTGAAACAACTTGTACAGTAGATCCGCATTCTTAATCGCGATCGCCAGAAAGTTGGTTTTACCCGTAATACGATTGTGAATACAGGCACTCGTGTACAAGTGGCCGCAGTTGTACATCTCATGATATTTGCGGTTGGAAAAATGCGGGATGCCATCGATTTGAATATTGGTGTGCAGGTATCCGTCGTCTTCTTGCGCCCTGCCAATCACGTCGATCACGTCGTCCAGTTCATTCAGAATCGCGTCATCTCGATTCATCGCGTAGACATAGGTGGCCGCTTCCATCCATTTAAAGAAGTCACCATCGTGCCACGCGAACCCCTTATGTTGGCCCTCCATTAATCCGGCTGCAATCTTAAAATTGTTATAGCCATGCCCAATGTCGCCTTTGAGAACCGATCCCATATAGGGAACCATGACTTCAGCGCACTGCTTGAATTTCTCTGCCCAAAATCCATTGGTCCATCGACAATCACCATAGTTGATGTTGCGAAGGATTACGTAAGGACTTTTTGAGTTGTTTACGATCGCACGAGTATGGGAAGTCGAAGTTTTCATTGAAGTCGTTACTCAATTCCAAAATAGATTTCGATGGAGTAGCGGTTCTCGCTACACCGTCCGCTCGGTACTCGCCGGTGAACTGCCGGCGGCGTCGTTCTGCCGCGTCGAAAACCGGATGCAAATTCACACCTTAGGGTTTTGAAACTAGCGCTAGTTGAATCTCCTCGATACTCATATTCTTTGTCTCTTTGAGCGTAAAGAAAAGGATCACAAGACCGATCGCTACCGTCGCAGCATAAAACAGAAAGATGGAGGCCATGCCCATGTTCTCCAACTGCCATGGGAAAAACTTTTGCACGACGTAGTTGGTCAAACTGGTAATGATCGTAAAGAACGGAATCGCGATACCGCGTACTGAAATTGGAAAGATTTCCGAGAACAGAACCCACATCACCGGTCCAACCGAAAAATGAAATGCACCGATGAAGCTAAGGATCCCCACCAACACCATCGTCGCGTCGATCTGAATGCTTCTTTCTAGCAGTAGACTTTGGTGTTTTTGAGCGTCACTTTCTCCGATCTCTTTCTGAACCGCATTCTTGAATTCGACATCATTGTCGTATTGAACGCCCGCTAATGGAACGAGACGATTCGCATCAGGAATGTCCACCATTTCCGAAATCGCGGTTTCGCTAAGCACATAGCGAGCTTTATTAAACGCGAACGCGCAAAGCCCCAAACTAGCAATGATCCAAACCATCCCCCAAATAATCAAAGGACGGCGACCTAGCTTGTCGACTAGCAACAATCCCAAAATTGTAAACACCACACTCGTCAATCCAACCCAGATCGCTTGCACAAACGCCGCATCGGTCCCAATCCCCAATTGCTTGAAAACTGTTTGAGCGTAGAACAGAATCGCGTTGATGCCCGTCGATTGCTGAGCAACCGCGATCGTGAATGCGATGATGAAAATCAATCGCATCCGCCGACTAAAGATCTCTTTTAGTTGCGACGCTATCGAATGGTCTTCCGAACTCTTTTTTAAACTCTCAAGCATTTCTTCGATGTGATGCTCGATCTCAGACTCAGGCAACAGCTTTCGCAACGTTCGTTTGGCATCGTCGGTGCGATGCTGATAAACAAACCACGAGGGGCTTTCTGGGATGAACAGCAGCAAACCGAACCAAAGTACTGCAAAAGGGATTTCAGAGCCGAGCATCCATCTCCAAGTGTGCGTGTCCATCCCTATTGACACGACCCATGCACCGCCTGAAACAGCCCAGTGATGAATGAGATAGTTGACGAAGTAGGCGCCAGACAAGCCGAAGACGATATTGATTTGAGTCATCGACACTAATTTTCCACGCCATTTTGGCGGTGCGATTTCGCCGATGTACATCGACGCCAACGAGATCGAGCTAAACGCAAGCCCGCCAAGAAAACGTGCGACGACCAGGGCTTCGTAGCTCGGAGCAAAAGCGGATGCGAGGGCAGAGATCAGATAAAGGACCGCGATCAATAGAATCGCTTTTTTTCGCCCGAAGCGATTGCAGATATAGCCAGCAAAGGGCAATGCGATCAGTACCCCCAAAGCTGGCGCACTAACGGCCGTTCCCAACTGCATCGACGTTAGCGAAAACTCCTCGCTGATAAAGTCGACGGTACCCGCAATCAATGCCGCGTCCAACCCAAACAGAAAGCCGCCCATGGCAACAATCGTCGCGTAAATAAACGCGTTTCGCGTATGTGAATTCATCGTCGCAATCCCAGTGGTATAAAACGCGTCGGATGTTTGGCTATCGCCGCGAAAGAATGTGCTAGAGCATTTTGAAAATTGCCGGTCCTACAAAATTCTTCGGCCATGCCGTGAGTTGCCGAAAGTCTTGGCGACTTTCGCTACAGCTCGACCCCTAATTCTTAGGTTGGATCATGCACTAGCTCTCAATAATCTTCTGCAGGTGGCTTGCGAAACTGATCCGCTCGGCGTGACGACCAACCCTCTTCTTCGCGGCGTAACATGAACAGCGGACGTTGCAGTTCGAGCTCCCAAGCAAACATCTGTTTGTACAGCTGGTTCACTTTTTCGGGGTTCGACGCAGCGAGGTTATTTTGTTCGGCTGGATCCTGCACGATGTCAAACAGCTCGACCGCCCGGTCGGGATAGCGGATCATTTTCCAGTCGCCTTCGCGAATGGCTCCGCGCGTCTCCATTTTCCAGTGCAGCGTCTGGTGAGGTCGCTGCGTTTTGACGCCCTGCAAAAAGGGAATCATGTCGACGCCATCGAGGCCTTCGATAGCAGATGGATCTCCAGCGCCGGCTTTCACAAACGTCGGCAACAAATCTAGCGTGATAAGCGGTTTGTCATAGGCCGTCCCAGCATCCAATTTCCCAGGCCAAGCGATGATCCCCGGAACGCGGAGTCCGCCTTCGAGTTGAGTCGCCTTGACCCCCGCAAACGGATAGTTGCTTGAGCCATTTTTATCCATGGGGCCGCCATTGTCGTTCGTGAAAACGACGATGGTATTTTCGGTCAACCCGAGTTCTTTGAGCTTATCGATGATCTGGCCACACGCGCGATCCATGGACAACATCATTTGCGCTGCGATTCGGCGATCGCCGCTTAGATTGGCAAACGTGTCTTTGTCTTGCGGGTCGGCCTGCATCGGCGTGTGAACGGCATTGAACGAGACAAATGCAAAAAAGGGCTTTTCCTTATTGCGTTCGATGAAACTGCACGTCTCGTCGGCAAGCACATTCGTCAGATAACCTTCGTGCTCTTTGTAGTTCTCGAATCCTCGCTCCATCCAATTCTCATGTGCGGTGGATTTGGGATCGCGGTAAGCAAAAAAGTTGCGAGCGCCGCCTCGAAAGCCATAAAACTCATCAAAACCGCGTTTCAGTGGATGGTATCGGTCTGCGACACCCATATGCCATTTGCCGAAAATCCCAGTGTGATAGCCGAGTCCCTGCAAATGGTCGCCCATGGTTTGCAGCTCGGTAGGCAATCCCATTTCATCACCGAGCAACTTGCTGTGTTCGCTCATGATTCCAGGGACGTTAATCTCTTCGTATCCAAAACGCTGCTGGTATTTCCCCGAAAGCAATCCGGCGCGTGATGGACCACAAGTGGCGCCGCTCACGTAGAAACTCTTTAGCAACACGCCGGACTTAGCGAGTTGATCCAAGTTTGGCGTTTTGAAATGGTGACTACCATGAAATCCAAAATCGCCGTAGCCAGCGTCATCGGCAAACAGCAATACAATGTTCGGCTTGTCCGCCGCGGTGGCAGTCGAAAGCATCGCGAGCAGCATCGTGATAACAATCAAAGGGTTTCGCATATTCTTCTCTCGTTGAGTTATGTGGGATAGGCTTCCAGCCTGTCGTCATGTGCAAGGCTAAGTTCTATGTAGGATAGACTTCCAGTCTGTTCATCGTATTCGCGGTCTGACAGGCTAGAAGCCTATCCCACAATACCTTCACGTTCGTTACCTCACCACACGTCCTGAAGCGGATCCGCCCATCAAGGCTTCCACTTCGTTACGTGTCGAAAAATTAAAGTCACCTTTGATGGAATGCTTCAAACACGAAGCGGCCACTGCGTATTTCACTGCCGTTTGCGGATCGCTCCACTGCGGAGTCGTCAACGCAAAGATCAACCCGCCCGCAAATGCGTCTCCGCCGCCCACGCGATCAACAATATTTTTGATCTGATACGCTTGGTAATTTCCGTCACCGTCCAGTGGAGCAAAGAACGATTTGTCAGAGGCCGCGTCAAACAACATCGCTCCCCAATTGTTATGGGATGCCGACAGACTTTCTCGAAGCGTAATCGCCACTTTGCTAATATTCGGAAACTGCTTCACCACTTGGCGTGCGACATCGGGATAGCGAGATGTGTCCAGCGATCCAGAATGCACATTTGTGTCGCCCGCTTGGATGCCGAGTACGTCATGGCAATCCTCTTCGTTGGCAATCACCAAATCGACGAACGGAAGAATCGTACGCATCGTTTCTTGGGCCAATTCTCGCGGACGCTTGGACGAATTCCAGTTCCATAGCTTTCCGCGAAAATTCAAGTCGATCGAAACTTGCAAGCCAGCTGACTTGGCAATTTTCGCCGCCACCAACGTTGCATTCGCCGCATTCTTCGAAAGCGCGGGCGTAATCCCACTGAGATGCAACCACTGGGCGTCGTCGAAGATGGCATCCCAGTCATATTGTTCCGCTGGCGTGATCGCGATCGCCGAATCCGCCCGATCATAAATCACATTGCTTGGACGTTGATTGGCCCCGGTCTCGAGAAAATAGAGTCCTAATCTACCTACGTCGGTTCGCAGAATATGTTCGGTGCAGACGCCCATGGCTCGAACAGAATCAACGGTCGCGTCGGCGAGTGCATGTTTCGGAAGTGCCGTAACATAGCGTGCCGATCCGCCAAAATTGCAAATGGAAACAGCAACACTGGCCTCCGCTCCGGCGTAGGTGACTTCAAAGTCACGTGCCTGACGCAAACGCAAATGGTCGGGCGCCGCTAGACGGCCCATGATTTCACCAAAAGTGACGATAGCCTTGCTCATCAATTCATCCTTTCTTTACTTGCGGTGACAACATCCGCGGCGCGAGCGGTGAGACCGGCCCAGTCTTCGTTGTTCACCAATTCTTGTTTCACAATCCACGATCCACCAATCGCAGGCACATTGGGCTCTCGCAAATAGTCCATCATGTTCTCCGCATTCAGGCCTCCGAGCGGGAAGTACTCGATCCCGAGATGTTTGTAGGGAGCACTCATACTGCGTAGATAGGTAATCCCCCCCAGGGCTTCTGCGGGAAAAAATTTCACGAACTGGCACCCCAGTTCAATAGCGGCTTCGAGATCCGAAGGCGTTGCGATTCCCGGTGCAAACGGAAGCCCAGCGTCCTGCGCCGCACGAACGACACGAGGGTTCATCCCAGGCGCAACGCCAAATGCGGCGCCTGCCGACTTCACTTGCAGGACGGTATCCGGTGTCAAAATGGTACCGACACCTACCAGCACCTCAGGCACATGGGTACAAATCGCTTTGATCGCTTCGATTCCTGCCGGGGTCCGCAGCGTCAACTCGATCGCTTCGATCCCGCCATCCAACAACGCCTTGGCCAACGGCACCGCGTGTTCGACCTTCTCGACGGAGAACCCTGCGACGACACCGGTCCGTTTCAATCGTTGCAAGATATCGTTGGGGAACATTCTCTGTTTCACTCGGTTTCATTTGTGTTTGTCGAAGGAGATTTCAGTTGCGGCACTTTAGTCGCTTTCACTGCGTCCCGTATTCACTTAAGACTCGATCATGACGGAAACTCGTTTCAGCGTCATGTATTCTTGCAAACTGTAGCGAGAACAATCTTTTCCAACCCCGCTTTGCTTTAATCCCCCGTGGGGTAGTTGGACAGAATAATGTACCGCGTTCACGCAGACGCTGCCTGATTCGATTTCGGCGGCCGCTTTTAATCCGCGAGACAGGTTGGTCGTGAACACGTAGGCCGCCAATCCGTAAATAGTATTGTTCGCCATTGCGATCACATCGTCATCGTCCGTGAATCGGATGACTGGTAACACAGGACCAAAGATCTCGTCGCAGGATAGCTTCATGTCCTGTTTCACATCGCGAAGGATGGTCGGTTCCAAGTAGAAGCCTTTTGTGTGTTGCTCGGGGATCTTGCCACCACAGACCACCGATGCGCCACCTTGCTCCGCCTCTCTGATCAGTTCGAGCATGCGGTTGCGATCTTTCCCAGTTAACATCGGGCCCATTCGGCGACCCTCGCCGCGTCCTGCACCGAGGGTAATTCCTGCGGCGTGCGACTTTGCGGCATCGATGAATGCGTCGTACACCGATTCGTGAACGAAGCATCGGTTGGGCGACACACAGACTTGTCCGGAGTTTGCAAATTTCAAATCGACGATTTTCGTTGCCGCAGATTGAATGTCGGCATCGTCGTAGACCACCACGGGGGCATTGCCGCCGAGTTCAACGGAAAAATGTTTAACGTTGGTGCATGCTGACTTCATCGCTCCGACACCTGCTCGCGTCGATCCGATCATGGTGAACATGGAAGGAATGTCACTCTCTAATAACGGCCCCGTCACGTCGTAATCGGTTCCGCTAATCACGTTGACCACTCCGTCGGGCACCCCTGCATCGGTTAACAGTTCAGCACAACGAAGGGTTGCCAAAGGCGTTAGTTGTGACGGTTTGATGATTGCGGTGCAGCCCGCCGCCAACACAGGCCCAAGCTTGTAGCCAAGATTCAAGAGCGGGAAATTCCAGGCCAAATAGCCCACGACTACGCCCAAAGGTTGACGCAGCGTGTAATGCAGGAATTGACCGTCCGGGTCGGGAATCACCCGCTGATCGATCCGTGCCGCTTCCTCGCAAAAGAACTTCAAGCAGGTGGTGAGCATGCCGAAATCATACTCGGCGTTGTCGATCGGTTTGCCCGTCTCTGAGATCAACAGGTCGATGATCTCATCACGATTCTGCTCGAGCAAATCGGCGTACTTCAAAATAATGGTTTGACGCTGGGACAGCGGCAGTCGCGACCATTTCTTGAACGCATCACGGGCAGACGTCAGTGCGAGTTGGACCGACTCCCCATCCACCTCGGGGGCCTCACCAATCACTTCTTCCGTTGCTGGGTTGATGACGGAGAAGGTCTTTGCCGTCGTGATACGCTGGCCATTGATTAGCATCGCATACGATCGTCGATTCATCGGATCTCGGTTTCTTTGACTTGGAATTTCTTGAGGGCGGTTTTATCCACCACCACGCCGAGGCCCGGGCCGGTCGGCACATACGCGGTGGCGTTCTCGATTTTGACTGGGGTTTCAAAAAGCTCGTCACGTAGCGGGTTTGGTGTCCGATCGAGCTCAAGCAGCGCACCGGCGTCCTCGAGTCGACCTGGCTCGCGAAACCCCGAAGCGAGGAAATGAGTCGCGGCAGCTAGATTTAACATCGTACCCCAGCAATGAGGAATGATGTTGACACCTAACGATGAGGCGACCGTACGAATCTTCAACGCCTCGGAGATGCCACCGCAATAGGCGAGATCAGGCTGAGCAATCTGAACGCCGCCCGACTTCAGCAGTCGCTGGAACCCGTAACGTGTTTGTTCACACTCGCCAGTCGCGATCGGCACGTTCACCTTGTCGTGCAGCTGTCGAAACTGGGATTCGTACTCGGGCGACAACGGTTCTTCGAACCAAGCATAGTTGTAGTCATCAAGCACACGACCAATGCGAATCGCCTCGGGCAAGTCATAGGCATGATTGGAATCGGCCATCAACATCGCATCGGGTAACGCATCTCGCATGGCAGCGATTTGGCGAGCATCGAAGTCCAGATTTTTACCGACTTTAATCTTCAAGGCTTTGAAACCCTGTTCGCGATAGCCAACAGCCTCGGCGACGATCGAATCGAGCAATGCATCTTCGGACATCTCCTTGAAATACATGCCAGTCGCGTAACAAGGAAACGAATCGCGGTAACGGCCACCGATCAGATCCGAAACCGACATCCCCAAATGCTTGCCTTTGAGATCCCAAAGTGCCATATCAATTCCGGACATCGCGCCCATCATGATTCCGCCGCGAGCGAAATCGAGCGACCATTGCCACATGTTGTGCCACAGTCGATCAATCGCAATCGGGTCGTGGCCTAACAACCGGGGCCCATAAAAGCTCGTGATCGCCGTCTGATAAACCTCCGAAGGCCCGTAACATTCGCCCCACCCCGTAGTCCCATCATCCGCAATGATCTCGACCCACATCGTATTGCGGGTGTTGTAATACCACTGCGAAAAGCCAAACGGAGTGTCGAGCTTATCTCGTAGATGGTGAGTTCGAATGCAATCAATCTTCATGGCGTACCCAATTTTGCTGGCGGACCGATTTTCTTATTGGCAAAGCAAATCACAGGTGATGAACGACACTCCGCTCAATTATTTTCCGAGGCCTTTTTCTTCGCGAACCAATTTTGTCGCTCGTTGCCGGTCGCGATCCCGTCTTGGTTGGCATCGATCTCGTCAAAATTGGATTCAACTTTAGCTGCGTTCCATGGCCAGCCATTCTGTTCCCATTTGGCTTTTTCCATCGCAATGAACTGCTCTTTGCTCATATCCGTCGACTGAGTCTTTTTCATAATCGGCTTTACGGATGCCGATTTGCTTGTCTTCGGTTTCGCTTTTGGCGTTTCGGCTTGTTGCGTCTCACTGTTTCTCGCTTCGCTGTTCTGCCAAACCCGCACATAATCCACCAACATCGTTGTGGGAAAACCATCGCTCGTCGTCAGTTCAGGGACAGGAACCCGGTTGCCGTTTTTGTACGCTTCGAAGGGATAGCGAAGCCCGAGCGAAAACGTCACGTGCATGGGAAGATGCCAATACAGATTCGGCTTTCTACCGATCTCTTTTCCGTCGATGTACCATACAACCCAATCCTGGGTGTTTTCAACGCCATAGACATGGAAGTCGTCACGTGGATCCCAAGGAGCAATGAATTCGTTTTTGCACATAGGCGGATTGGTATTAGGACGAATCCATTCCTTTGTGCCATTCTTCAACAACTGCGTGTGCAGATTGCAGTCGATATGGTTGACGCCATTATGCTCTTTCGTTTTGGCGTCAAATTCGCTCTGTTGGAGTTCAATGATGTCGATCTCGGAGTAGGTCACCGTCTCACCATCTCGCGCCTGATAGCGATTTTCGGGGCCCTTACTATGCAGCCAAAACGCAGGCGAAGCTCCGGGGAACCGAGAGCAACCTTTCACCCGAGCCTCGAAATAGCCGTAGGTGATCGTTTTATGAGTCCTGGCAATCCCCGAGGTGTAATCCAGTTTCTGGTTGCCACGTTGGTGAGTGTCTTGAACCATCCGCAGATGCAGCGCCCCTTCACTTTGCGTTGTGTTGTCAGGCTCCCAGCTCCATGTGCCCCAATCTTCGGTGTCGATGTTCCATTTCGACTTATCGATTGCGTTGCCATTAAATTCATCCGAAAACTGAGTAACCAGTTCCCAATCTGCCGGACTCGCCTTCAGCACGTCACCGACCGGTTTCGGATCGTCGGCCATGGCCAAAGGGGACGCCGCGAACGAGACGGCCACCACGCCAAACGCAATGTTTCTAAATGCAACAGTCATTTTGGCTTTCAAGAAGGAAGGTGAGTTGGAATTCGGTCGTGACGAAGTGGGTGAACGTCGGTTCTCGATCTACGAGACAAGTAGCAAATCCGATTCGGATCGGGTTGCTATAAAACCACCCCCATGCGCAACCGAGTTGGACAAATATTCTCTACTTTTTAAGAGAAGAAAGGGCAAATCGTCCGCCCATTCGGCTGAGAAAGATCACTACTGCGATCTGACGATGCACCGAGTGGGTGGCTTTTCTTAGCGGAACTCGCTAAGAGTTTAGGGGGACATTCGTCGTGGATCGAAAGTCTTGACGACTTCCGCTACGCTAAAAATACACAAACACATTAGGAATACATGCTTCACCATGTTGGCCAAAACGGTTAATAAACCGAAAGATTTTTGGCTATCTGCTTAATCTTTGCCAAAGATGGCCTCTGGATTTGGCATTTCGTTTTCTGTCCACTTCTCACCTTCCTTTGCGGTATAAAACCACAATGGCTGCGTGTGGCCGTGACTCCACTTTTCTGCGGCGGAAATCATGTTTTGCAGGACCTCGGGATACGAGCGGCTCAGGTCTTTCGTTTCGCTGATATCTTCGTTGATATTAAAGAGAGTCCAATGTTTGCCGATGCAACATGCTTTCCACTGATCTTGGCGGATGCCGACGTTACTGAACTCCGCGTAGTGACGCATCGCAAAGATCGGCTGTCCTGTTCGCGAACTGCGATCGGCCAAAAAGTCTTGCCAAATATCTTTGCCGTCGAGTTCCTTGTCCGTTGGAACGGTTGCCCCTGCAAGACGCGCGAAGGTAGGGTAGAAATCGAGCGTCGAAACGGGATGTTCAAACCGTTTGCCAGCTGGAACCACACTGGGCCAATGGAAAAACATGGGAACACGGAAGCCACCCTCGTAAACACTTCCTTTGCCCTTATTCAGAGGCGTGTTATCGGATCCGGCACCTTCTTTGCCACCGTTGTCGCTGAGGAACACAATCAGGGTGTTATTGAGTTCGTCGGTTTGCTCGAGTGCCTTCACGACTTCGCCTACGCCACGGTCCACAGCGTGCACCATTGCTGCGTAAGTCCGTCGTTTCTCGTCGTCGATCCCAGCGTACTTGGCTAGGTCCTCTTCCTTTGCCTGCAGCGGTGTATGCGGTGCGTTGTAGGAAAGGTACAAAAAGAACGGCTGGTCTTTTTTGGCCGCATCGTTCACGAATCGAACGCCTTCACGCGAAAGCGCGTCGGTCATGTATTCCGTTTCATTGACCTCTTTTCCATTGTGTTCCAGCGGCAAGACGTAATCGTTGAATACGGTCTTTCCCGCTTTCTTTTGACGCTCGTAAGTCGCCGTGTATTTCTCGGGAAAGTAGTCGTGGCCGCCGCCGAGAAAACCATAGAAGTCATCGAAACCTCGATTGTTGGGGTGAAACTGCGAGTCGATTCCCAAATGCCATTTCCCCATGACTCCGGTGTAGTAGCCCGCCCCCTGCAGCACCGTGCTGATCAAAGTTTCGTCGACGGAGATGCCTTGGCGGTTGTACTCTTCGATTCCCAATCCTGCGTTGGGCAGATTGAACGGCGCCCCGAACTCGTGTGGATAACGACCAGCCATCAGCCCCATTCGACTTGGACCGCAGAACGGGTGTGTCACATAAGCCGACGTAAAGATGGTGCCGTCATGTGCCAGGCGATCCAAAGCAGGTGTCTGAATATCTTTGGCGCCGTTGAAACCAACGTCCGCGTATCCGAGATCGTCGCATAAGATTACGACAATATTGGGCCGAGGCGGATCGCCAGCATCAACGGAGGTCGAGCTCAGTGCCACTGCGATGGCGAACACGCTGATTCCCACTTGCATCGAACGCGAACGAACCATTGGGGCAACATTCTTCATACAAAAGACTCCAAGCTGATAACGCGTGAGAAATGGATTTTGATGTCCGCAAGTCCCGTGGGGAACTCAGCGGTAAACTCGGTTGAGGTTTGGTTTGCGGAGGCCTGTTATGCCAATACGTCTTTGACAACGTGACCGTGTACGTTGGTCAACCGGCGTTCGATCCCATTGTGGTAAAATGTCAAACGCTCGTGATCGAGTCCCATCAGATGCAACAAGGTCGCGTTAAAATCGTAGACGGTCGTTGGGTTGATCGCCCCTTTGAATCCGAATTCGTCACTTTCGCCGTAGCTGTATCCCTTTTTCACGCCAGCACCGGCGAGAAAACAAGTGAACGCACTCGGGTTATGGTCGCGTCCTGTGCCGTTGCCTTGCAGAAACGGCATGCGTCCGAATTCGGTCGCCCAAACGACTAACGTGTCTTCGAGCATGCCTCGTTGTTTCAGATCGGCAAATAGTGCTGCGGTCGGCTGGTCCATAATCTCGGCCTGCATCGAATGGGTTTCTTTAATATCCGAGTGCGAGTCCCAATTTGTGATACCGTTTCCGCCCGATGGATCGCTACCGTTGAACAATTGAACGACGCGAACGCCCTTTTCCAGCAATCGACGAGCAAGGATGCAGTTTTGGGCATACTGGCCACGTAATTCGCTGCCTCCTTCGACGCCATAAGCCTTCAGTGTCGCTGCGGTTTCACCCGAGATGTCCATCACGTCGGGCACCGTGGTTTGCATCTTGCCAGCCAATTCATAGCTGGCGATCCGTCCCGCCAAATCCTCGTCCCCCGGATACTGCTGAAGATGTCTCGCATTGAGTCGCTTTAGCAAATCAACCGTGCCACGATCCGCGGCCGACGTCAATGATTGGGGACGACGCAAATTGTTCGGAGGTGTGGTCGCACTAAAATCGGTGCCCTGAAACGCGGCAGGCAAGAAGCCGTTACCGAAGTTGTTCTTGCCGCTTCTCGCCATTCCACGTGGATCGTTGATCGCCACAAACGACGGCAACTCTTCGTTCTCGGTCCCCAATGCATACGTAACCCACGCACCAAACGAAGGAAAGCCTTCCATGGTGAACCCCGTATTCATGAAGTTCTCGCCTTGAGGGTGAGCGCTTGTGTCGGTGGTTAATGCGTGAAAGAAACAGAAGTCGTCGACATGATTGGCGAGATGCGGCAGTAGATCCGAAACCATCTTGCCAGTTTCGCCTCGCGGTTTGAAATCCCAAAACGGTTTCGCAATGTTTCCGGTAGGGCCTTCAAACGTCACCTCAGGAATTCCGGGTGGCTTTTGGCCATGCAGCTTTGCAAGTTCCGGTTTGTAATCAAACGTGTCGACGTGGCTAACCGCCCCAGGCAAATAAATGACAAGCACTTGTTTGGCGGGCATCGGGAAATGCGACGGTCGTGAAGCGTAGGGACGGCTCGGATCGATGATCGGACGAATTGGATTCTTGCCGAACGCCGCTGTATTATCCGCGGCTAACAATCCGTCCTTGTTCAGCATGCTGGCGAGCGCCAACGCGCTAGTCGATAGTCCCGCGGTATGCAGGAATCCGCGACGATCAAGCAGACGTCGACCAAGGGGTGACAGTTTTTCAGAGTTTGACATGATTGGTTTCCTATTGTTTACGTTTGTTCGTGGATGAAAGTCTTGTCAACTTTCGCTTCGGATACTTAAACAATGGTTTACGGTAGAAAGGCGAACTCGTTGGTGTTGATGAGGGTTCGACAAACGAGCGACAGATCGATTTGCTCCGCCAGATCGAGACATGCTTCGAGTTCATCCAGCGATGGTTCTCGTGTCAGCAACAGTTCGAAACATCGGCGGACACTCAGCCGCATGTCGCCACCCGATTCGTCCAAAGCACGTTGTGCAACTAATTTCGATTGTTCGATCACGAAGTCACTATTGAGTAGATTCAACGCTTGTAGAGGCGTGGTGGAAACGGGCCGTTTCGCTTGAACTTGTCCACAATCGGGAAAGTCAAATGCGGTAAACATCTGGTCGTCAACGCGACGCATCCGTTCTTGATAGATCATCCGACGCCATGTCTCGGGTCCATAGTTGTCTTCGATCTCCCATTGCGCGTACCGTTTCTTCACATTGTGGATCCGAAAACTGCGGCCACCAATGGATGTGTCTAGAACACCGGACGCTTGCAAAATCGAGTCGCGAATCACTTCCGCCTCTACTCGTTTCGGAGGAAAACGCCACAACAGATTCGAACCAGCGTCCACCGCAAGCCCTTCGTCACGTGGCAAACTGGATTGCCGAAACGCATCGGACATGACCATCAATCGAATCATATGTTTCATCGACCAAGGGGCGGCATGATCAGCTTGCTCACTAGGCTGTACCAATTCGGCCGCGAGCCAATCCAACAACTCCGGATGAGTCGGCGGCGCCCCGGCGGCACCAAAGTCAGCAGTCGTCGTAACGATTCCCTGACCAAAAACATGGTGCCAGAAACGATTGGCAGCAACTCGGGCTGTCAAAGGATTCGTGGGATCGATCACCCAATTCGCAAATTCAGCACGCCGTTTCTTTCCACTCGCGTTGGGTGTGATTCCCAAATCGCCTCCGAGCTCGCTCATCCCAGCAGCGTAAACTTCTTCGCCAGGATTCTCGGGACTGCCACGACTAAAAACGTGCGTTTTCACGGGTTTAATGAAGCGTGCCACAAAACTCGGCTTAGGACCTTCCTCGTTAACCTGTTCAATCAACGCTTGCAGCTTTTGATTGATTACATCACGTTCGGAATGCTTTTTGTTTAGTTCCTTTATCTGCTGTGCACTGAAGACCTCGGTCCACTCGCCCTGCTCATCCTGCACTTCGATCTTGGCAATCTCGTACATCTGTTTGTTGAGATTGTCCAGATAATCGGTCTCCAAGTAGTCTTCACGATTCGTACTCAGTCGAATGCGATTGACCTGCTGAGGTTCTTTGAATGTGAATTGGACCCACGGCTTCTCTTTACTGTTCTTGTTCCCTCGGACCATCCAAGCGTCGTTTCCAAACAATCCGTCGTTGATATTGCCTATCGGAGACCCCTCCGACGTGTTTGCTTTGGAATAGTCAACCACCGTCCCACTGGAATCCAACGCGAGATTTTCGTGAAGTTGCTCGGTACCCAAAACTTCAAGTTCATCCAGACGGACAAAATTCGACTGAAACGATACTCGAATCGTTGGGGTCGTCTTCGCGGGAAAATGGATTTCTTGGTAGCCAATCCAATCTTCTTCCCAAGGCCCCAATGTGCGAAGTTGTCGACGTACTTGATTGATCTGGGCATACAGTTCTTTCCCGCGAATCCGTCGTGGGTGATCCTCTGCTAATTCAGGAAAGCGACTGCCGAATTCGATGTCCTGGAATACGGCGGACATCGAGTAGTAATCCTTGATGGAAATCGGATCAAATTTATGGTTGTGGCAGCGAGCACAGCCGATGGTCATCCCCATCGCTGTCGCACCGACAGTCTGCAAAATTTCGTCCATGCGATCGGCACGTGCCTGGCGTCTTGCGGTCTCTTCACGGCCCACTGTCGCCAACGGAACGTGAGGTCCCGAAACCAAGTAGCCGGTTGCGTCACCGACACCAACGGTATCGCCGGCAATTTGTTCAAACAGAAATTGATCGTAAGGTTTGTCTTCATTGAACGCTCGAACAACATAGTCGCGATAGATCCAGGCGTTCTTGCGATACATATTGCTCTCGGATCCGTTGGTTTCGGCCCAACGAATCACATCGAGCCAATGTTGAGCCCAGCGTTCACCAAAGTGAGGTGACTCAAGCAATCGATCAACAAGTTCTGTATAGGCAGCCTCGGAATCCGATTGAGACGCCATCACAAATGCGTCAACTTCGTCCGGGGTTGGAGCCAACCCGGTCAAGATAATCGAGACGCGTCGAATCAACGAACGAGGGTCGGCGGGTTCCGAGTACTGCAATCCATCCTTGGCAAGCCGATCGAGCAGGAAGGCGTCGATCGCAGTGCGATTAGATTCTTGCGTATTGGCACTCGCCACATTGGAATCAGGAAGTGTAATTCCAGATGGGACTTCAGGCCGAACCACGGGTTGGAATGACCAATGATCCGATTTCTCGCGAACCACTTTGGCGTCCATTTGGCCTGGCCATACCGCACCTTCTTTCACCCAGCGGCGAAGTAATGCAATCTTCTCGTCGCTCAGTTTTTCCTCGGGCGGCATTTCGAGGTCACTGTCTTCGTACGACACCGCTTTGATCAGCAGGCCCACTCTGTCATCGCCAGGCACAATCCCGGGATCGCCGTAGTCGCCACCCTTCAGCAGCGCCACACGCGAATCAACGCGAAAACCCGATTCCTGCTCGTCTGGTCCGTGACACTCGACGCAACTTTCATTGAAGATCGGCAGGATGTCGCGCTCGAAGTCGATTTCGTCAGCCAACAGCGAAGGTTGCATAAGCAAAATGCAACCAACGACAATTAGGTTTCTCATTTTTGTAGATAGCAATTCTAAGGTCATAGCAAACAATTTGTGTCGAGTGATTAGTATCCCGCAGGCTTACCGTTTCTGTACAAATCTTCGATCTCTTGCGAAGACAACGCCGCATTAAAAATCGCCAACTCATCGATCGCACCATTCAGATTCCGAACCGCGAAGCTAGGAGTTTTGCGGAAGGGTTGCCCCCAATTACCGATCTCAGAGGGGCCAATTTGCAGTCGGCTGACCAAGAACTCGGGCCGAATTTCATCTTCGCTTACCAATTGGCCGTCAACGTACTGACGAACCCGCATTTCCTGCGGGTCATAGACAGCGGCCAATTGCATCCAGCGACCCGATTTCGAAAGGTCCCAAATCGGTTCGGTACGATAGACGAGATGGCGACCTGCATCACGAACCACTGCATCTTCGACGCGGCTGTAATACATCACCTCGGCACTGTCATCGACCATCACCGAGAACATCATTTTGCCGTCGCTATCGATTTGCCAGTGAGGCTCACCATTTTCGTACCCGTCCGCCATGAACAAGGCGTTGTACACGTGACCAAGACTGTCAATTCGGACCCAGCAGACAAACGTAAACGCATCAAAATCGCCGTCGATTCGTGTACGAACTCGCGCACCAGGACGGCTAAAGTCTAGCCCTGTCGCATCGGGGCCAATGCGTCCTTCGACATGTCCCACCGAGCCGACAATTGCACCATTCAACTCGCTTCCTGAGATGGCTCGATTTGAAATCACACGCTCGCTCTTTGAGTCGTTGATGGGGTAGTAAGCAATCAATCGCTCATCCGACGCAAGCTCTCGTGAATACGCCTCCCACTGCTCGAGGCGCCGCTGCTGTTCTTGATCACGTCGTCGCCGTACATCACTCACCGTACTGAGACCTTGAAACGCATCTTGGCCGGAATCGCTACCTGCCAACGATCGGCCTTGTCCGGTGGTAAGATGGTTGCCGTCGTATTCTCCGCCGCGAAGCTTGATTTCACCATCAATAACTTCGACTCTTGCCGTATCGGGGCCGACCTCCAAAGCAAACTCGGTGCCTAAGTCGATAATCTCGGACTCGGCTGCCCGCACCACAAATCCCCGTGCAGCCGGAGGCACGTTGGCTCGCATTCGACCGGCTAACAACTGCACCGACCAATCTGATTCCAAGTTCATTTTTGCGGGGCCTTCCACCACCAACGTGGCGCCACAGAAAAAGTCAATCTCGGCAACGCCTGTGTCAAACTGCAACACACCGGCCGGCAGCACATCGCCTTCACGATAGGATGGCGAGTCATCGGACCACTCTAAATCAGCAACCCGTCGCAGCGTCGCATAACCCGCGATCGTGCCTTCCGCTGTCGTGACCGACGCTGGCGATGCATTCGCTGTCGCTGTGGACGAGTCTGATGAACCTGTTTTACCGAGCTGGTATGCAATCCCGCCAACCACAACCAAAAGCGACATTGCGATTGCCAGCTGTGTCCACACTCCAGCTCCGTTTCGAACTGACTCAGACTTATTAAGACTTACCGGCGCACCGGAGTCCGCCAGTGATTCGTCAAAGACGCGGTCTGACATCATCATGCCGCCGGTGATTTCCCGCAGTCCGGCGTCAAGTTTTGTGTACTGACGGAACAAGTCACGTGCATGCGACGACTGACGCAATTGCTGTTGCAGCAATTCCGAATCGGATTCGTCAATCCGGCCATCGAGCCAGTCTGCGATTAATCGATTCAGTTCTATGTTGTTCATCAAAACGGGTCCGCAACCATTGACCGTATATAAAAGGGAAAGAAAGCTCGGCCTCTACTTTGCATCATACCGTAGATCCCGGGACTCCATTTTCTCATTGGAACCCCACATCGGTGCCCGACGGTCACCATTATTTTGAGCCCGAGCGTCTCATTTCGCACGCCACGATCGCTCCTAGGCAACCCGCGAAGCTCGACTGTTTCGAAGTCGAAAACCGGCACGGTTACGGCGGAATCGTGGGCACGGATGGACACCTCATGCGGTTGCACAAAACGTCCTTCCGCACCTAACCACTCCGAACGGTCTGCAATTTGGACAGAAATTCTCAAGAATGCAGGCAAAAGGGCTGTTTTCACGCGAAAAACGCCCTTTCGGACTTTGGCAATCGTCCCCAAGTCGTATTAGGGCACGCGGTGTCACCACTTACCAAGCGAAGCTGAACAGCAATTCGGCATTGCAGCAGCAATCAGCAGCTCGCTATCGCGTGGAGACTTCAACGGATCATTCCGATTACGTGGTTTGTCAGTGTTACAAACCGTCTCGATCGCCCTGGAATACGGTTTCGCAGCCAGTATCACGAACTTCGGGCCTAGATTTTCTTTGGAACGACAAGCGTTGTTGCGTTGCCCATTCAGCTCTCGTGCCTGGAATCCTGATGCCCCGCCCGAATAAGTACCGACTATGTTGAAAAAAAACATCCCATTGATTGCCATCCTGATGAGTTTGTTATTTGGCGTTTTGGTTTCCGCAGCGTGAGCGGATGCCATCTAGTTTGGCACTAAGCACCGTCGGAACAATAAGTGACGTGTTTTCCCGTAGCGGAAGTCGTCAAGACTTTCGTTTTCCAGGCTGGTCGAAACTCTCGCGCGAGTTCCGCTACGTCAGTAATTACTCCGAAGGTCCTAACCAGGTGGTTTAGTAGCGGTGCGGCGCAAGCCGCCCGGCCGAAATCGAACGTTTTTTCATGCTACAACCGAACGGCGTTGTAGTCGGGACGCAGCTGAAGTGCTGCTTCGACCTCGGTTATTGCATCACTGTGCTCTCCGCTGTTTTGCAACGCCAGTTCGTAATCGTGGCGAGTGACTGCGAACTCACGTGCTGTTCCCACGTGTGTATCCAGCCGAACGAGTTTAGTTGTCAATCCTTCGGATGGGCGAATCCGCTGCGGGTTCAACCGCCCCCAGTTGCGTTGTTGTGTCAGTGGCAACCGGTTGTTTCACCTCCGAAATGTCGCTCGATAGTGCGGCAAGTCGCTGCAGTAGCGGGCGGTACCCAGGCATTAGCTCTGCTGCGATTTTCACATGGGGCAAAGCTGACTCCCTATCACCGACCCGCTCGAGACTTTCAGCGAGGTTGATGCGTGCCCCTACGCTGTTGGGACGCAGCGATACCGCAGCAGTCAAGAACCTCAGTCCTTCTTCTGGACGCGGCGGCTGGTGGGCCACGCACAGGGCGGTGCCAAGGAAGTGGTTGGCCCAATAGTTCGCTGGATGATTCTTCTGAGCCATTTTGAGCAAACGAATCGCGTCGTTCGAGGGTTCCAACTGATGGAGCGATGCGGCCAATTGAATCAAGCTGGAGGGTGGCTGAGTATCGACGTGCTTGGACTCCGCGAGTGTACGCAGCACGTGTAAATCTGCCGACAAAATGGCCCCTCGTAGTTCGCTCCGCCACGGATCAGGATCCATGATCGCGAGCACATCATGAGCCCAATCCGCTGCCGACCCTTCGCTCAACAAACAGTCGAGAGACTCGATCAAGCTTCCAAGTGTCGTACGCGGACAAGCATCCAACTTGGCGGCAGCATCGGATGCCGGAGTTTCCGCAGGGATGATTCCAAAGTCGCGGTAGGCTTGCAAAATGGAATCGACCGCGATGGATCGACCAAACGTATCACCGATGTCGCTTGGCGTGAGGTGGGTTGCCCGTTCGCGTGCATCATCAAGCAGCCGAATGAGCGTTAATGCAGATTCGTCGCTACGAATTTGTAATCGCGCCGCGAGATAGCGAACTTGCAAACCCGATAGTGAAGGACGCGAGGCCAGTAGCGATTCGACTTTTGCGATGTTGGCTTGCGCGGTTCGAAATTCAGCATCGGAGTGTTCGCCACCTTCTGCAGCCCGCGAACGTGCCGCATTGGCGTCGCCCAACAGCTGCTCGACTTCCGACGTGACTTCCGCAACTTCAATTCGTCTTTCGCGCTCATATTGTTGCCAACTGTAGCCCCCGATGCCACTGGCGATGAGAATCGTTGAAGCTATCGCGGCCGCTGCGATGACAGGGACGCGATGACGTTGGTAGTATTTTCGCGAACGATAGCTGAAGGTTGGCGCAACGGCGACGACAGGTTCACGGTTCAGGAATCGCTGCAAGTCGTCGGCCAAGTCATCGGCCGTTGCGTAGCGCCGCAGCTTGTCGGGTTCGATTGCGCGGAGCGCAATCCAATCCAAATCCCCTTTGACTGCCGCAGCCCACTGATTTGGCTTGGCAAATCCGAGAGTTTCTGCAAAGACTGCTTTGAAGTCATCATCAGCATCGGCAATGCGACGGGTCGGCGTGACGGGTTCAAACGACTGTACATGCAAAATGATGTCGGCTAGGCTCTGAGCGTCATCCGGCGGCGCCGTTAGCGGAGTCGAACCTGTTAACAACTTGAACAAGATCGCGCCGATCGCAAACACGTCGGTTCGCGCATCGATTGTCGCCCCCGCAGCCTGCTCGGGACTCATGTATGCCGGTGTGCCTACCATTTCGCCAATGCGAGTCGCGTTATTGCTAGTGGCGTATGTCTCATCAGTGAACTTGGCAATACCAAAATCAATGACCTTCAAATTGGGCCGCCCCTCGCAATCGGAAACCATCACGTTGCCGGGTTTTAAGTCACGATGAACAATTCCATTTGCGTGGGCACGCTGCACAGCACGGGCGATGCGGATGACCAATTCCACGCGCTGATTGACGCCCAAACATCGTTCGGCGCAGTATTGATCGATTGGCAGTCCCTCGCAGTACTCCATCGCGAAATAGGGAGTGCCCGACGGTGTGGCGTCCGCTTCATAAACCCGCGCGATGTCGGGATGATCCATCAGTGCCAACGCTTGACGTTCGGCATAGAAACGGCTGATGGTGGCCTGGTCCTCTAAACCGCTTTTGATCATCTTCAACGCGACATAGCGCCGAACCGGTTCAGATTGCAACGCCTTGTAAACCGACCCCATACCGCCGCTTGCAATCACCGATTCGATCTGGAATCGGCCGATGGTCGAACCAATCAACGGATCGTCTTTGACCGCATCCGACGACACGGATCCCGGATCGGTGTCCGCGGAACGGTTTCCGTTACACTCCGTAACCGAATTCGACTTGCACGTATTTTGGCGAAACCCGGCCGACGTCGCGTCGACGTTGCATGCTGATTCGTCCAAGTTCGTTGAACTCGGTTGCACAAACCCGGCTGCTGTCGCTTCGGAGTTAGCTACAGACACGGTTGCGTCCACCGTGTTTGGCTTCGTAGAGCTTCGCGTCCGCCGCTTGTACGAGCTGGTCTTCGTGTTCAGGTGACTCGAGTGAAGCAAACTCGGCCACACCGACGCTGATTGTGATCGGCAACGGTCCGACGGACGTTGGAAACGGCTCGGCTTCGACGGCAGCCCGGCAGCGCTGGGCGACTTCGATCGCTTCGGAATTCACAAGGTCAGTAAGCAGGATCGCAAATTCTTCGCCACCATAACGTGCGAACACATCATGTTCGGCGATCACGGAGTTGACTCGATTGCCCAATTCCTTGAGAACCTCGTCGCCTGCAAGATGGCCGCGGGTGTCATTGACGGATTTGAAATGATCAATGTCCATCATGATTAGACAAAGAGAAGTGCCACGATGGAGCGATTTTTGGAATTCACGATGGATGATGTCGAGGAACGATCGCTTGTTCAACGTTCCTGTTAATCCATCGCGAGTCATCATCGAATAGACAGCTTCGTGATAGTGAAGCTCGATGTGATTGCTAGAGAGAAATTTGAAAATGTAGTTGCCGAATTGAACTCGATCGCCAGGTTTTAACGTCGCAGACTCGACAGGTAACTCGTTAACACGAGTGCCATTGGTGCTTTGGAGGTCGGTGACGTGATACTCGTCGCCAGTGCGTTCAATCAGAGCATGACGTCGGGATACCGAACTGTCGGCGATGTTCAATCCACAGCTAGCGTCACGCCCCACCGTCGTTTGCGGTTGCTGCAGGTCAATCAAGCGAGCGCTAACTTCAAGCGGATGTATTTGCAGCAGATGACCTTGACCACCCGGTTCAGGTAATTCCGATTGTGCTTTTGTGACGGTTTCTTCCCAAGCGGATTGCAGCATCCCTATTACCCCTAATGTCAAAATCGAACGCGAGTCCTGCGGCGGCGGGAATTCGCCACTACGTCGCTCGGACGCAGATTCCCACCGTGAAAAGAGTTGCACGGCGAATAACGAGCCATCAGGCAAACCGCAGCGAAAGAAAGAGCTTCGCCGAGAAACTGTGACGAATGTCTGGGTGATAAGGATTGGACTGAAAATCGAGGAGTGACACCCCATACGAAATAGGAGTGCAGTCAGTCAATAAAATTGGGAGGTTGGTACGCAGATCGGGAGATTTTGGACGACGGTGGATTGGGGCGAGAACTCCCTGCTTTGCCGCCAGGGCGGCCAACGAGCCTCCCTAGCGGCTTCGGTCGCGATATCGTGTTGCTGTATCCCGTTACATAACAACGAGTCAAACTCGGACGATCCGCATTGGCCACAAGTTCGAGCCGATGAATCGGACGACGACGAAACAAGCGTCAGTCGCTTATGTGTTATTCGATCACCAAGTCACAGGCCGGGTTGCGTCCGTATCACGAGGTACTGTTCGACGAAATGATCAAATGAGAAATCAACATGGTGACCGGGCCACCGAATCGTAAGCCCACCCGCGAGCGGATCGTATCCAGCGGTATACAGCGTTCCCCAGCCTTGCTCGTGCTTGGTTTGGTAAAGGGGCGGTTCGAGAAATCGGGATGCGAATCGTTCACGTGTTTCAAACGGGTCGCCTAGGCGGAGCGACAGGACGTGCGCACGATCGAGGCTAGAGGTTGCAATTGCATGTTCGGGCCAATCGACGCGGTCTTGATGGTTGGTCGCCGATGCGCGTCGCGAAACCACCATATCACGGTCTGGCGAAACGAAAATTGTTGCATAGGCCCCGGCCTTGTCGAGCACAGTGACGTTATACGCCATGTGACTGGGGACACGTCCAAGAACGCTCGTTGCTTCGGCCGTAGTCTCACAGAATTCCAGGATGTAACGCAGGATCAGCGGGATACCGAATCCGTCGCCGATTGTTTTACGCCCTCCGAACGCGAGCGATATCGCTAACCCATGCTCATTCATCCCATCGAGCGCTCCCCACAAGCAATCACTCATTGCGATCACGCGGGTGCCATTCCACTGGGTATGCCACAACTTGCCTTCCCACAGCTTGTCGCTGTAGTCGTAGTTGCGTATCAAAAACGGCCGATCACGCATCCAAACGGCTTGCGAACATCCCGACATATAGTTCGTCGGGCAATAGAGGCTCAAAAAACGCGCCGCCTGATCACCACCGCCGGACAACTCGAGCATTCGCTCGTAAGTCGGCATCAGTTCGGGCATGTAATTTCGTAGCGCTCTCTCGCAACTCAAGAAAGTAGGGCGTGCTTCGTCGCCTTCTTTCATGAACCATCGTGAATACGACGGCCAGAAACGCTCGAAGAGTTGGCGCCACTTCTCGCCTGGGGTCGGCTCTGCGATCGACTGGAAAGAAATTTTCACGTTACATTAACTTGAAATTGCCGGCTTCGGCGACTTGCTCAGCGACCACCGTTTCGGCAGCCGGGACAGGACGCGAAACGAAGTGCGACTTGATGCCTTCCGTCCACGCGCGAGCTCGATCGTTGAGTTCAAAGTCTTCGGTCATCAACCGGCCCGGCGTAATCAGGATGCCCAGATCGGCCCCCTCGTACTTGTAGTCACCTGGTTTTGAGATGCGTAGGAAGAAACCTTGTTTCTCGGATTCAACCGTTCGACGGTGTGTTTGCATTCGCACATATTTAATGCTTCCGTCGTCGTTGAGTTCCCAAATTCCGGACTCCGGCGCCGACGTGATCAACTCGACCGTGTCGGCTGTATGTTTGATGACCAATTGGCCCCAATTGTCGATGTTGTCCGGGTCTGACCAGCGTTGATTGAGATCCGCGACGTCAAGTTCAAAATCGACATCCGCCCATTCGAGCAAATGGAACAAAAATAGCGGTGCATCGGCATGAGCAAACGCTGCCAAGTTGGTCATCGCACTCGCGCCCGTTACTCGTGGATTAACTTCGCCGAGGTACAATTCATCGGTGTCGAGGTCTCGCAGGAAGTCGAGCTCAAAATAGCCGCGATAACCAAGTTTGCGAAGTTCTTCGCCAAACTTGAACGTCATATCGCAAGCCTTATTGCGAACATCTTGCGTGAACGCTTCTGCGAACACTTCATTGCCGCACCAACCGCCACGATACGGTGTCAACTCTTTGAATCCGACAAGCTCCGTCATCAATGGACCGACGATGGTTCCATGTCGCGTCACGCAGGCCTCCTGGGCCGAACCTCGACAGCGAATCTTCTTCATCACTTTGACTTCGGGATCACTCTTGATCTCCTCGGCGTGCTTGTCCCAGTCGGCTTCGTTGGAAATGAAAAATGTAGTGTGACCTGAGTCTCCGAACGCCGTTTGAATGACAACGTCGTCGCCGAGGTGACCGGTTTTCTCTCGCAGTTCGGCATAGCTTCCGATCTTCGCGAGCACGTTTGGGACGCTCGCAATTCCCGCACGGTCACCGATCCGCGTCGTCATGATCTTGCTGTCGATTTCTTGACGCAACTTCGCCGGTGGGAAACAAACTTCTAAGCCAAGTTGACGACACAGTTCTTCGGTTTGCTCGTCAAAGAAAAGAAAAACTGCTTTACCGGCTTTGCCGTCCTGAGACCGTTTTCGAATCAGATCAACGACTTCCTTGTGTTCAAGCAAGTAATTATTAATGTCTTCGATTGAAGTGAATGGCCGGTGCGGGATCTCCGATGGCGAGATCACGTGTGGGTGCTGACCATCGAAGCAATCGATATAGCTGATGAAACGAAAGTGGCGAACCCATTCGTCGATACCGAGCAAATTGAAGTTCGTTGCACTCACAAAATAGATTGGCGTCTCATTGCGGTGAAAGAAGAGACGAATATCGGGAATGCCGCGAAGTGTTTTGGTGGCGGTTTTTGTAGCGATGCTGGTTGACATTGAGGCGGTTCCATGCGGCTAGGAATGAGAGAGAAAAGGGCGGATCAAACTACGACCGACTCAGACGGAAATTTTCGTCTTCGAAGACTTGGCGATGTGAGAAGCACGTTTGCGTCCGTTGGCTCGCTCATCTTCGATCGCAACGACTTCTTCCGTGAACACTCGAAGCCCGAACATGGGTTCATAACCGTGAATTTCTGTCACATCGAGCGCCATCAAGAATTGAACGATCTCGCGTGAAATGACCTGACCGGGCACGAGCACCGGGAAGCCCGGCGGATAGGGAGTAATGAACGCTGCAGAAACAAGCTCTTGGCCCGCGTCAATTGCCCGCAATAAAGATCCATCCTCTAGCTTTATGAAGTCACAAGCGGTGTCATCGTATGCTTTATAAAACGCTCGCCTTAGATCGCCTTCAGGCGTCGTGCTGTCCGGCGACGTCAAGAAAGCACGATGAAAGCGGCTGAAGTTTGGTAGCGGAGGAAGATCCTCATTGAGTGATCGCACACACTGAGCGTGAGCCGCAAGCTCGACCTCGCTCCATCGGTCCAGTTTGTCATCCATCTCTCTGGCCATTTCCGTCAACACGTTGACTAAGTGAGCAATAGTACCTCGCGTCATGCCAATGTGGATCATGAATAGTACCGTGTTGCGAGATGTCTTGTTGATTTGGATGTCAAAGCGATCCATCAACAGCTTTTTGAACGTGTCGCCGTCGACTCCCAAACGCCCCACATGCAACGTAACTCGTGTCGGATCGAGAACGAATTCGTCGCTGAGCCAAGCTTGATCCATCCTGCCCCAACCGTTTGTCTTGCTGAAGTATTCCTTCAATCCCGAGGGCCGATATTGTTCAAGGATCATCTCTTGAGGTGCTAGTACGGTGAAGTACTTTCCGATCAATGAATCGGAATCAATACGTTCGCGAAGCATCATCGCAAGCTCGATGCTACGGCTGACCATCTCGTAGCCTTCTAGTTCGACTTGCCGCCGTCCCACATCCAACGACGCGAGGATTTGGTAGTTAGGCGAAGTCGAGGTGTGCGTCATGTACGCTTCATTGAACGCATTGCGCGTGTGATGCTCAAAGTCCTGGTCGTGCACATGGATCATCGAGCCTTGACGGAACGCTGTCAGTGTTTTGTGCGTCGAATGAGTTGCGTAGACGCGAACGCGAGCCTCCGAGGGATCTGGCATCAAACGCTGGTCAAGCCACGTCGCATCGTCATCAGGATCAAGCTCGTCAAACTTGCTGCGCCATATCTTGTATTCGCGAGCGTATTGCTCGCTGGCATACCGCTGACGCAAGTGCGCAGCGGACCACATCGCGGTGCGTCGACGCAGGATGGGAGAGAACCGACCATAGGCAAACCAGGCTTCGTCCCACAGGAAAATCATGTCCGGCTTGATTGCCAACACCTCTTCCATGATCCGAACAGGATCGTACGTCACACCATCAAACGTCATATTGGTAAGCAGCAGCATGCGGACGCGATCCAATTTTCCGGCACGCTTAAGCTCCAATAGCCGAAGTTTAATTTCAGAAAGCGGAACCGCTCCGTACATCGAATATTCGGGAAGTGGATAGGCGTCCAAATAGACCGGTTGTGAACCCGACAAGATGACGGCGTAGGGATGAGATTTATGGCAATCATGCGCCAGCAACACGATGTCACCGGGACGATTGATCGCTTGCATCACGATCTTATTCGCGGTGGACGTGCCGTTGGTCACAAAATACGTTCGCCGTGAACCGAACGCTCTGGATGCTCGTTCCTGGGCATCTCGCAGTGACCCGGCGGGCTGCAGTAGCGAATCAAGCCCGCCGGTGGTCGCCGATGTTTCGGCTTCAAACATCTTATGACCATAAAACTCCCCCAAATCGCCGATCCAGTTCGAGCGAACGATGGTCGCGGCATGAGAAATTGGCAAGGCATGGAACATTGCTGTCGGTTTGCGGCTGTACTTTTTCAACGCGTTGAAGAATGGCGTCGCGAAGCGTTCGTTGACAGCCTTGAGGATACTTAGGTGCAATTCATGATAGTTCGATTGGTTGTAGAACGCTCGGCGAAACGCGAGACTCGGCTCGCCCACGATCGCTTCCACGGGAGCATCGGTAACGAGGTAAAGATTAAGCTCGGGACGCAATTTCGCCAGCATTTTCCCCAAGTACAAACTGCGTTGCGTCGGCATCATGGACGCGATTTTGTTCGGATCATGCTCTAGCAACGAGTGAATTTCGTGCAGTAGCTTGAACTTGGAATTTGTGGCAAATGGAAAGCTGTAGCGAATGACACAGACTTGAATATCGGGATTTAAAACCACCGCCACCAAGGCGTCTTCGAAAGTTCGAACAACCACGATTTCATAAAAGAAGAGGTCGTCATCGCGACGGAGGTCTCTCAATTCTCGGCGAAGTTCTTTCGATTCGACGTCGCCGATCTCATCGACGACGAGGACCTGAAAGTAGGGGCGTTTTTCCTGACGGATTCGCACGTGAATCTCTTCACTGAGTTTGGCCACGCTCATCAGATCGCCATAATCGGTCAAACGTGAGGCCGTCAAATCCAGCTTGCGATACATTCCGCTGGACATCATTCGCACCATGCGGAGCGTTTGGCGTGCGAAATCCTCGTAACGCCTGCTTTCGAATGAAGTGCACACTTGCTCGAGCGCTGCTAGTCCTGGAAAAACAAAGTACTCTTCCAGTGGTCGCAGGAAATTAAAGACTTCTGTACAGGCATCCGTCAGCCACATCACATCAGTCTGCTCTGCCGATGTGCCCGATTTAGCGATGCGGTTGAGCCGGCGTGCGCTGTCTCGCAAAAAATGCCAGATATCCGTTCTTGATCGAGTCGCGTTGTAGATCGCCACATTCGACGGATTCAGTGACTCGAGATCAAAATAGTCGTAAACTTGGTCTTTCATTTCCATCTTCCCTGCAGGCGTGCGGTTCATTCGATCACTTCAACACCTGGGTTGCTCAAGCTTGATCGAGTCCGGCGCCTTCATCCAATCCGGCACGAGAACCGCGAGACATTTTTTCGAGGGTTCCAAGCGATTGCAGGTAGTCCCCGCGTCGACCACCGGGAGCGTAGACAGGAAAAACGACCTCGGAATCGCGGAAACTCTTGAGCGGTTGCCCCAGTCCTCGCATTCCGACTTCGCGATATCGTCGAACGCGATCGAGATCGATTTCCATCGGCACAAGTTCTTCGGCGGCACCGAATTGGTGCAGAACATCGCCAGCAGGGCCACAGATGATACTGCGTCCGTTGCCACCATCACCAACGCCATTGATATCGAACATAAAGCACTGGTTCATCGCGGAAGTTGCCCGAACAATCGATAGCTCGACGTCGCGGTCAATGGTTCCCGTCAGCGTTGGGTGCAAGATAACCTCGGCGCCCATACTGACGAGCGTTCGCGAAGTCTCGGGGAACCACATGTCATAACAAATCGAAACGCCAAAGCGTCCGGCGTCAGGCACGTCAAAAACAAAAAACGAATCGCCGCACGACGTGCCTTCTTCGTAGGGCAAGAACGGAAACATCTTGCGATAACGACCGACGACTTTGCCCGTTGGATCAATCACCGAAAGCGTGTTGTACTTCTTTCCATTGAGAATTTCGACCAGCGATCCATTGACGATCCAAATCTTGTGATTCGCGGCCATCTCTTGGAACTTGCGTTCGGATGGCCCCGGTAGTGGTTCCGCCTTGGCCGGGTTGGGCCCATGCGAAGCCAACTCGCTGAACACGACCATCTGCACCCAGGGATACAGGTACATGAAATAGTCAAGTTTGGCCGTCATGTACGGCAAATTGTCTCGCAGACCTGAGGTGTGCAGCTGCAGGCCACCGATGGAAAAGGGGGTCATATCGCGTTCGCTTTTGTTGGTATGGTTTGTTTCTGTTGCGTATTCTCGATGGCGGACACAATTTCTTCGCAAAGGATGCTGAGACCACGATCGAGTTGTTCATCCGTAATCACGAGAGGGGCGAGGAAGCGGATCACGTTGCCGTAGACACCAGCGCCGATGATCAACAACCCTCGTGACACACAGGCCGCGAGAATCTCGTTCGTCAATTGTGTCGCCGGCTCGTAGTGATCACCATCGACAACGAACTCAACACCAATCATCGCTCCGAGTCCACGAACATCCCCGATGGATTTGGGGAAACGTTTCTGTAACTCATTCAATCGTGTTGTCACTCGCTCGCCAATGATTTCAGCGCGAGCATTAAGCTGTTCGCGTTCCATCAATTCAATCGTGGCCAGCGAAGCCGCGCAGGAAACCGGATTGCCACCGTAGGTTCCGCCGATCGTGCCAGGTCGTGCTGCGTCCATGACATCGGCTCTGCCCATCACGCATGCGATCGGCATTCCACCACCCATCGATTTGGCCCAAGTCGACAAATCGGGAACCACGCCATAGTGTTCATAAGCGGCCCATCGACCCGTGCGACAGAATCCCGATTGCACTTCGTCAAGAATCAGCAGAATACCGAATTCGTCACAAAGTTTTCGCAACCCGCTCAAGTAAGCCAGAGGCGCGGGATTAAATCCACCTTCGCCTTGAATCGGCTCCATGATGACCGCGGCGACTTGTTCCGCAGGGACGGAGTTGAGTAGCAATTCGCGAAACCGTCTCAACTCGCGTTGGACGAATGCATGTTCGCTCAAGCCATCGCCGTAGTGGAAGTAGTTCGGAAAAGGCAGCCTGTACACTTCGGGTGCGTACGGTCCGCATCCAATCTTAAAATTGACCTTACTCGTCAGCGACATCGCCATCATCGTGCGACCATGGAAGCCTTCGGAAAAGCAAATCACGGCAGGCCGATTGGTCGCTTGTCGGGCGATCTTGATCGCGTTCTCAACGGCTTCGGCCCCCGTGTTGACGAGCATGACTTTGGTGTGTTCCCCATGCGGGAATAGCTCGACCATCTTTTCGCATAGCAAGACGTAGGGTTCGTAGGACGCGACTTGGAAACAAGTATGCAGCAAAGCGTCGCACTGAGTCTTGATTGCGTCGACGATTTCCGCACGACCATGGCCGACATTCATCACGCCGATACCACCGACGAAATCGATGTACTCGCGGCCTTCGGGGTCCACGATGATGGCACCGCGAGCCGACGCAGCGACCACGGGTGTCACCATAGATACGCCACGTGGAGTGACGACTTGGCGACGAGCAATCAGGCTTTCACTAGATTTCATTGGATTGATAAATTAAACGAAAACTGGTATGGTTTGCAAAACCACGGTAAAAACGAGGTCGTAATGTCCAAAATATTAAGCAACTCAGGCGATCCTGTCCAGCCGAATTCGAAAGAACCAGCATCAAGCGAATCGGAAGCCGTTGGATCTCGGCTGCTTCGGTTGCGTCAGGCGTATGGAATTTCGCAACGAGAATTGGCCAAGCGTGCCGGTGTCACGAATGGCGCCATCTCGATGATCGAGCAGGATCGGGTGAGTCCCTCGGTTGCATCGCTCAAGAAGATTCTGGAGGTGTTCGGCTTGTCACTCGCCGACTTCTTTGCGGATGACTTCGAGCCGGACTCGCAAGTTTTTTTTCGAACTGCAGAACTCGCAATTATCGCGGACGGCTTGGTGGTTCTACGTCAAGTCGGATCGAATATGTCGAAGCGTCAAATGCAGATGCTGCACGAGATCTACGCGATTGGCGGCGACACCGGCGAGGTGCTGTTGTCGCACGAGGGTGAGGAAGCCGGGATCGTGGTTCGAGGTGAGATTGAGGTCACTGTCGGCGGACAAGTTGAAGTACTCCGACGCGGTGATGGCTACTACTTTAACAGCCGCCTTCCCCATCGGTTTCGCAACATCGGAGACGAGGAATGTGAGCTCGTTAGCAGTTGTACTCCCCCCAGTTTTTAATCTGGAGCGAACGAGAAACACGCCATGAAACTGATCGGTATCGTTCTGTATCTGATCATCTTGTTGATGATCGGTGTTGCGGCTTCGCGCCAAATGAAGAACTTACGCGACTACTATGCCGGTGGTAAGCGATTCGGATTTTGGGCCGCAGCCTTTTCGAGTCGTGCGACCGGTGAATCCGCGTGGTTGCTGATTGGGCTGACTGGAATGGGAGCGGCCGTCGGCGCCCAAGCGTTGTGGGTCGTGTTGGGAGAGGTACTCGGCGTTGCGGCCGCGTGGATATTTCTTTGCAGGCGATTCAAACGCCTCACCGATCTTTACGACTCGGTCACGATACCCGACTATCTCGAATCCCGACTTCGAGATACTACCCATCGGATTCGATTGGTTGCCGCGTTCACGCTTGTGGTGTTTGTCACGATCTATGTCAGCGCCCAGATCGATGCGATCGGTACCGCATTTGAAGGCTTCTTAGGTTGGAACTACTACGTCGGCGCGATCGTCGGTTTCGCCGTCGTGCTGGTATACATCGTTAGTGGTGGGTTCGTCGCGGTGGTGTGGTCGGACGTCTTTCAAGGGTCGCTGATGGTCGTCGGTTTGGTCGCCCTGCCGTTCTTTGGATTGGCTGCCGCGGGGGGATTTGAGCCCACGGTAAATGCACTGCGACTACAAGACCCGGCACTGTTGTCGTTGTGGGGACCGGATGGCCCCGGTGCAAAGTCGCTGCTGACGACGCTCGGATTCCTGGCGATCGGTCTTGGGTTCATGGGGTCGCCGCAGATCTTTGTACGATTCCTTTCGTTGCGTTCCGAAAAAGAGATCCGTCCTGGTTCAATCGTCGCCATTGTTTGGACGTTGTTGGCCACTAGCGGCGCAGTACTGATCGGAATGGTGGGGCGCGCATTACTGATGAAGCCCAATCAAACCGTACAAGACGAACTCGGATCGGGAGGCCAGCAGGTATTGCCGATGCTGGTCGCAAGCTCGGTTCCGGATTGGGTCGCCGGACTGTATATCGCGATTGTGCTCGCAGCGATCATGTCGACCGTCGATTCATTGCTCGTACTGGCGTCGAGCGCGTTCGTCCGTGACTACTTTCAAAAAGTTCGCCATCCGGAGATGAGTGATGAACAACTTTTGGGCCGCAGTCGCATCGTCACATTTGCACTCGCCGCCGCTGCGCTTTGTATCGCATTTTGTGTCGCCGCGCTCGTACCCGGTCGCACGGTGTTTTGGTTCGCGATCTTTGGTTGGTCGGGAATCTCGGCAACGTTTTGTCCCACCATGATCTTGTCCCTGTTCTGGTCGCGATTGACTGCTCGAGGAGCACTCGCGGCAATGTTGGCGGGTTTCGCGAGCGTCCCGTTCTTCAAGTTCGTAGCACCCCAATTACCTGTCGTCGGCGAGGCATTTTCAGCGTTGTCCGAGCTGCCGCCCGCGTTCATCGTTTCGCTTGCCGTTGCCATCGTCGTCAGTCTGTCGGACCGATCAACGACCTTGAATCCGACTCAACTTCACGACGATCTGAGCGATCAATCTCATCCTTCTCCTCATTCTCGTACCGGATAAACCCTAGCGATGCTTCAATCCGAACTACTCAAAACGACCAACGGCTTCATCAATGGACGGTGGTGCGGTGCGGACTCGAACAAGACCATGCCCGTGGTCAATCCGGCCACCGGTGACACGATCGCCATCGTCCCCGTGATGGGACGTACGGAAACCGAACTCGCGATTGAATCGGCGGCAGCGGCTTTGGCGACCCCTTCGACGATTGACGAGCGGCGCCGCTGGCTCAGCCAACTCGCAGATTTGATCACCGAGCATCGTGAAGAGCTTGGTCGGATCATCACTCATGAGCATGGCAAGCCTTGGAAGGAAGCGCAAGGGGAAGCAGACTATGCGGCGAGCTTCTTTCGCTACTATTCAACGGTTGTGGATCATTTGAAACCGAGGCAGCTTGCCGATCGACCTCGCGGCCACCAGTGGACGGTGTACTCGCGCCCCGCAGGTGTCGTGGCATTGGTGACACCTTGGAATTTTCCGCTTGCAATGTTGGCGAAAAAGTTCTCCGCTGCGCTCGCGGCCGATTGCAGTAGCGTGGTGAAACCATCGTCGAAAACACCGCTTTCGATGGTGGCTCTGTTCAGCTTGATGGAACAGATTGAATTGCCTCCGGGCAAAGCGAACTTGATCCTTGGCCCAGCGGGTGAAATCAGCGACGTGTTGTGTGCGCATCCTGCGGTGCGAGTGATCAGCTTCACTGGTTCGACGCCAGTCGGCAAGAAATTGATGGCTGCCGCCGCCCCTCACTTGAAGCGACTGTCGCTCGAACTCGGTGGCAATGCACCCTTTATCGTCTTCGACGACGCCGACTTGGAACAAGCCGTGGACCACGCGATGTCGAACAAGTTTCGCGGATCTGGCCAAACCTGTGTTTGCGCCAACCGCTTGTACGTGCAGAGCGGAATCGCAGACGCATTTGCCACACGACTGGCCGAGCGAGCGACAGCGCTGCGTGTTGGCGACGGAATGCAGGAGGGAACCGAGATGGGACCGCTCATCGATCAAAACGCATTCAACAAAGTGCGCTCGCATGTGGACGACGCGATCAATCAGGGTGCAACGCGGATCGCTGGATCGGAAACGCAAATCGCCAGCAGAAACGCTGGTTGGTTTCATCCGCCAACGGTCTTGAGAGGTGTCACGGCAAACATGCTATGCGTCCGAGACGAAACATTCGGACCAGTAGCGCCAATCATTGAGTTTGCAAGCGAGCAAGAGGTGATCGATGCCGCCAACGCGACGGAATACGGTTTAGCAGCATACGTCTTCACCGCAGATGACCAGCGAGCGGAAAGGGTAATCTCGCGATTGCAGTTCGGTCACGTCGGGCACAACACCGGGTCCGGACCGACCGCCGAAGCACCGTTTGGCGGGATGAAGCAATCCGGCTTCGGCCGTGAAGGCGGCCTCGAAGGGCTTCATGACTTCATTGAGACTCAAACGGTCCCCCGTCCCTAATGGCCCGTTTCGCCTAAGGTTTCGGGTACGTATGAGTAGCGGAAGCCGTCAAGACTTTCGTGATTTGCTTAGCGATCCGAAACTCTTGACGAGTTTCGCTGCCCTTAAATTTAAGCTGTGACGCTGCACTAGCTGGGGACAAAGCTCTTCGCGTGAGCTTCGCGTTTGGCCAATTCCAAATCATGCTCGGTCATGATGCGGGCCAGTTCTTCGAGGTTCGTTGTCGCTTCCCATCCCAACTTTTCTTTCGCCTTGCTTGGATCACCCAATAGCAATTCCACTTCGGCAGGACGGAAATAACGAGGGTCGATCTCGACGAAATCTTCGTAATCAAGGTCGAGTTGTTGGAAGACAAGGCGTGCGAAATCGCGAACCGTTTCCGTACGACCGGTGGCAAGTACGAAATCGTCTGCCTCGTCGTGCTGCAAAATTCGCCACATCCCTTCGACATAGTCTTTTGCGTAGCCCCAGTCACGCTTGGCATCGAGATTACCGAGATACAGTTTCTTCTGCATCCCGACTTTGATTCGCCCAGCGGCTCGAGTGATCTTACGTGTCACAAACGTTTCACCGCGACGCTCCGATTCATGGTTGAACAGGATTCCGTTGCTGGCGAACATATCGTAGCTCTCGCGATAGTTCACGGTTTGATGGAACGCAAACACCTTTGCACAGGCGTAGGGCGACTGAGGGTTGAACGGAGTCAGTTCGGTTTGTGGTGTCTGTAAAACATCCCCGTACATTTCGCTGCTACTGGCCTGGTAGACGCGAACCGGTTTGTTCTTGTTCAAAAGCCGTGCAGCTTCGAGCACGTTCAATGCACCGACGCCAACTGTTTGCAACGTGTAAACGGGTTGGTCAAACGAGACACGCACATGGCTCTGTGCACCTAGGTTGTAGATTTCGTCAGGTTCGATCTCGAGCACGAGATTGGTCAGAGCTTGTCCGTCGGTCAGGTCACCATAGTGCAGACGCAGTCGCGAGTCTTCGTGAACATCTTGATAGATATGCTCAATTCGCTCGGTTGAAAAAGTACTGCTACGACGGACAAGGCCGTGCACAGTGTAGCCTTTTTCGAGCAACAGTTCCGCGAGGTAGCTGCCGTCTTGTCCAGTGATTCCGGTGATCAATGCGTTTTTGGTCATGTCAATATCGGAGAATTGTTTGTGTTGCGAAAAGGAGGTAACGTGTTTGAGTATCTAAATAAAACGAATCTAGACCGAACGCATTTGTCCCGATTCCACTTCGTTCAAGAAGTGATCGTACGTTCTTTTTAATCCGTGGGCGAGTTCAACTTTGTGTTTCCACCCCATGCCGTTTAGCCGGGAGACATCACTGCACTTGATAGGGGTGCCATCAGGCTTGGATGGGTCCGTTTTGATGTCCCCCTCGTAGCCAACCGTTTTTGCTACGAGGTGCGAAAGTTCCAGGATCGACAAATCGACACCGGTGCCAACGTTCGCCCAATCGGGAGGATTGTCTTGTGCCATCAGAAATGTCAAGGCGTCGGCCAAGTCATCGACGTAAAGGAATTCGCGTCGGGGAGTGCCGGTACCCCAGATGGTCACGCTGTCGAGATTCTCGTTTTTGGCTTCATGGAATCGTCGCAACAGTGCCGGCAACACATGACTGTGCTCGGGGTGATAGTTGTCGCCAGGGCCGTACAAATTAGTCGGCATCGCACTGTGAAACATCACACCGTGTTGTCGCCGATAAAATTGGCAAAGTTTTAATCCAGCGATTTTCGCCAATGCGTACGCTTCGTTGGTCTTTTCAAGGGGGCCGGTCAGCAGTGCTTCTTCCTGAATCGGTTGCGGGCAATCACGGGGGTAGATACACGTGCTGCCGAGAAACAGGAAGCGTTTCACACCCGCAGCGTAGGCCGCGTTGATGGCAAAGGTGGACATCAACAGGTTGTCGCCTAGAAATTCGACAGGATAAGTGTCGTTTGCAAGCACTCCGCCGACTTTGGCTGCCGCAAAAATGACGGAGTCGGGGCGATGTTGAGCGAAAAAATCCTCGACCGAGCTTTGGTTGGTCAGATCCAACGTGTCACGAGAGGCGGTTAAGACTTCGCAATTAGCCTCGCTTGCCAATCGGCGGCAGACCGCCGAACCCACCATACCGCGATGGCCAGCGACGTAGACTTTCCCAGTGATTTCGGTCATTTCGCAGAGACGTGTTTAGAGAAGCGAGAGTAAACGGACAGCGTTTAGGCTACTGATAGCAACTTTCGGTCGCTCAGCCAACACGAACTTTGATTCGCAAAATGGTACATAAAAACCGCTCGTGCGGGTTGGGGGGACTGGCGACTTCTCGCCTTTTTTTAGCGATCGTAAGTCCTTTGTGAACTGAGACGGTTATATCGCCGATGCTAGTCTACAACGGCCAGAGAGAATTGCCATGGTCGGCAACCACCCGAAAAACGGCCGTTTTGTTAACTTTTCAAGCTAATTTGAGATGAGATCGGGATGCGTAAAGACGTCAAAAGATCGTTGGTTTTCTGGCCCTTGCTAGCCTCGTTGGTCGTTGTAGCGGTCTCGTGGTTCGGGGCAAATAACCCTTCGTTCATCGCGTTTGAAACACCACAACGGCATCAAGACTCGCCAACTGCACACTCCGTCGCCGAGCCGAAAGGTCAAAAAGCAGTCGTTTCGACGGTGTCGGTGCTGCCCACCGCTAAACCAGTTTCACGATCGGAAGCAGATTCTGCAACTATCGAAGTTAGCGTATTGCACGAGCAAATTGAACCTCCGGTCGTCGACGTGACCCTCGTCGAACGCACCGAGCATGGTTCACGCGGAATGCGGATGCCGATTCGGCTTGAGCGTGAGCTAATCTCGCCATCCGCCTCGATCGCAACCAGCGACCAGCCCACGGAATTGCCGGAAGCGATCGAAGAACCGATGCCGGCCGTTCCTGAAAATTTGGATGCCGAACTCAGCATCGCAGCCGCGAATCGCTTTGACGCGTTCGCTTTCGAGTCGGCTGTCGATGAAGACCAAATGCAAGGCAGCTTGCTGCTAGGGGCGACCAACACGGTTATCGGAAACGCGAACGAGACTCATGTCACCGGCGATCGTAATGAGCAAACGCCTGCGAAACCCAGTGTGGCCGCAATCGCAGAGCAAGCTGAGCCATCCAAACAGCCTGAGGCAACTTCGAAGGCGGAGACGGCGGCCACCCCTGGTCGTTTACTTGCTCCGGTTCGCGACGAACAGCACGAGTTGGCTGGGCATGACAATCCGATGATCGACGACGAGTTGTCGCTAGCAAGATCTTATGATGAAATTGCGATCCTGAGTCCCAGCGTTGACTATTCTCGCGTCAGTGGCAATGAAGTCTCGTTGAACGTCGCTTTACCGACACGCTCACCGTCGGTTGATCTTGCTGCCAACCCAAGTACACGCGAATCGATTTTGCCAAAATCAATTTCGGTGCTGTCGAAGATCAGCCCCCAATCCAGTTTCGACCCGCGCACTCCGGAGGTCATTGCCAAAGCCAACCTCTCGGATGACACAGTATCATCGCAAGACGCTGGAGCGATCTTTCAAGCGAGTCGTCGATCACACCAGCTGAGTCCCGCTGGCTGGCCCGTAACAAGCCGTCTAGACCAACAGTTGAACCTGTTGGCTGAATTTGCAAATTCCGACTCCGAGGCGGATTTCAAATCGTACGACGTTGGAACGACGCGTCGGCAAGAAGAGATGACTGCGGTGGATCATTGGACACAACGAGTCCAGGCTGTGCTGGGTGAATTGCGTACTCAACCGCGTCTAGGTGTTTCGCGTGCTGGTCAGCTGATCGATGAACTCGATGTGCTCCGCAAACACGGCCGCGCGACCGCCGAAGCGATGGCGACGCGTGAGATCCAGATCCGATTCCTCTACGCCTGTTTTGCAATCGAACGACGTGTAGCGGTATGGAAACCGATTTGGCATTTAACGCAAACGGGAGACACACAAACACTCAGCTCGCGTCATGGAATCGACAGTGAAGTCGACGCCAGAGCCTATGTTGCCAAAGTACGACAGATTCTTGCCGAAACCGGCGATGCGGAAGGATGGAGTCAATTTTTGCTGCTCGACGCGATCGAAAACGCAGCAACAGGAATTTCCAAAGACGATCGTGCGATGTTGGCAAAACGTTTCCTTGCCCGCTTGCGTTGGCACGGGTTGCACCCCGAACATCGTGATTGGCTTGGCAACGATGCGATCGAGCAGCTTGCCGTCGTCGTTCGCCCCTGGACTCGCGGTGCGGTGGACTACGCGAGTCTGTTAAATCAAATCGAGCACCAAGAATCCAACGAGATTGATACCGTCTCGGTCGAAATCGCCGAGGCCGTTCAAACGCTTCGCCACGCGGACAACCCCGTCGCAGTCGAAGTCGCAACAGCGATTGACACCTATTATCGAAACGCAAACGTGCGGATGGCGATCAGCCAGCAAATGCTGCAACGAATGCTGCCGACGATCGCTCCGCAATCGATCCCCGTTCGCACTCGGATGCTAGGCAGTCGTGTGCGTGGGATGAGCCATGTACAAAGTGCGCTCAGTATCAAACTGTTGCCATCACCAAATCATTGGCAAATTGATTTGCAAACCACCGGGAATGTACAGACGCAATCGGTGGGTTTCAGCGGCCCCGTTGCACTGCGGACGCGCGGTGGTACTGATTTCCAAGCGACGACCCCCATTGAAATTACCCCCGACGGGGTACAACTAGGCGAGTCATGGGTCGATGTTCGTGGTGAAAACCGATTGCAAGGAATCGAAACCGAATACGACAACTGGCCGCTGATTGGTGCACTCGTACGAAGTATTGCCGCATCACGCTACGATTCACTCGAACCGATCTCGAACCGTCTCGCCCAAGAAAAAGTTCGCGATCAGGTAGGTGGCGAAATTGATCAACGCATCGACAAAGAGGTCAAAGATTCGGCTCGCAGTTTGTCCAAGATGGTACTGGGACCGCTCGGTGCACTGAAGCTTGACCCACAGGTCGCCGACATGCAAACGACCAACGACCGCTTGTTGGCGCGTTATCGACTGGCGGGCGATTGGCAGCTTGGTGCCTACACCCCACGGCCACGCGCACTTCGTGACAGCTTGATGAGTGTCCAGGTCCATCAATCTGCGATGAACAACACGCTCGAACAGCTTGTACCGCGAGATCAGCCTCGTTTCATTGCGGACATGGTTGGCGAAGGAATGATGCTGTTCGGACAAAATCTAGCCGTGGTCCCCGACGACATCCCCAACGATGTCATGATTCAGTTTGCTAAGACACGCCCGATCACCGTCGAAATCGAAGATGGCAAGCTTTGGCTGACGCTACGGATTGTACGACTGACTCGCGGAGAGACGTTTGATTTGCGTCGCTTCGTTGTGCGTGCTGCGTACGTGCCCCAAGTTGAGGGTCTGCGAGCGACGCTTGTTCGCGAGGGGCATCTCAGCATCAGTGGGCCTAGCCTATCGATGCGAGAGCGACTGCCGATCCGTGCGATTTTCAACAAGGTGTTATCACCGAATCACGGGTTCCCGCTGACGACGGAATTGTTGGTTTCGCATCCCGCGGCAGAAAAGTTGCAGATCAGCCAGTTGGAATTGCGCGAAGGATGGATTGCAATGTCGATCAGCGAAGGCAATCCTGCACGTGTTGCCACTCATCCTGGCGGGCGTTCGGCAGACCGCAACTAAAATGCGAAATCCAATTCGACTTCGCGTGTGCGAACCGCCTGGATGAATTCGGGCAAACTGGGCAGCATCTCACGTTCTGTGCAGATATCCCTGCTATTCATCCAGCGGTACTCAGCGACTTCGTCCGGGTTGGGCACCGGGGTCGCGTCGGAATCAAGATGGGAAAGCCACCACGCCAGCGTGGTCCCCCAAGGGGTGACGCTTCGCCAAACCAATCTTACTGGCGTTACATCAATCGTCAGTTCTTCTTGCATTTCGCGAACCAACGCAAACTCCTCGCTCTCTCCTTTTTCGATCGTCCCGCCGGGTAAGCATAGCTTTCCTGGTGCCGTGACGGTCAACGAGCGGCGAATGATCAACAATTTCTCGTCGCGGAAGATCACTCCCACGACACCTCGCTTTTTTCCGATTCTTTGCTTGAAGTGACTCATACCGTGCTTTTACCCAAGAATCGCTTGAGCCACAATCGGAGTTAACCAGCGAAGGCGTCGATCGCCCGTTGTGTCGAGTCGACGGCTGATCGCTCGATGTCACTACCGTGCCCCAAATTACGTCGATTTTTTGAATCCTATTCGCACCCTTTTCGACTTTGATTTTTCCAGCCAACCGGCCCAGGAAGCGATCCGAATCATCGACCGTTTGCGTCGTGCTGGCTTTACTGCTTATCTCGCGGGCGGCAGCGTCCGTGATGCGCTGCTCGGGAAATCGCCCAAAGATTATGACGTGGCGACCGACGCGACGCCCGATGCGATCCGTGATGTGTTTGGCAAGAATCGTACGCTTTCGTTCGGAGCTAGCTTCGGCGTGATGGGCGTGTTGCCAGATCGCCGAGAACCTTTGTCTCCGAAGCCAGCGTCTAAGAAATCAGTGGCTGGCAAAAAAGACGACGCCCCTCTGCGAAACCTTAAAAAAATCGAACCGACCGAAGTCGCAACTTTTCGCAGTGACGGTGTTTATCTGGATGGTCGACGCCCGGACAGCGTTCATTTTGGGAATGCGTCGGCAGATGCGATGCGACGCGATTTCACAATCAATGGGCTGTTTTACGACCCAAGCACTTCGCAAATTATCGATTACGTTGGTGGACGCGAAGATATTGGTCGTTCGCTGCTGAGAACGATCGGCGACCCCCGCCATCGATTTGCCGAAGACAAACTGAGAATGTTGCGTGCGGTTCGCTTCGCAACCACGATTGGATTTCAAGTCGAATCTGAAACGGCGGCAGCGATTCGTGAAAAGGCTGACGAGATTAATGTGGTCAGCGGCGAGCGAATCGGGGTCGAGATGCGTCGCTGCATGGCATCGGAACACGTCCCTAGCGGACTGGATTATCTCGACAGCCTGTCGCTGACGCCTCACGTTTTGCCAGAATTAAGCCACATGGATCGCCAGAGAGTGGCGAGACTGTTCGTGAAGAAGCGTCGCCGTACCTTCTCTACTGCGTTTGCCACTCTTTTGCTGGCCAGCAAGAAGCCGTCCGCGGATCTTGCGGCGATCACCGACCGCTGGAAGCTTTCGAACGAGGAGGTGCGGATCATCACGGCCGCGGTTTCGGCAGCACCAAAATTAGTGAATGCACACAAATTGGCCTGGTCAAAGATTCAACCGATCTTGATCGATCGCGATGTGACGTTTGTACTGGACGTCGCAATGGATCTCGCTGCCGCAGATGAGCTCGGGCACGAAGGAATCGAACGCGTTCAGCAGGCGTTGTCCCAATCCAAGGATGTGCTCGACCCGGTTCCCCTGCTCAACGGCGGCGATCTGGCCGAGTTGGATATTCCCGCCGGTCCCGTGTACGCAGAGATATTGCGACATCTTAGGCAGCGTCAACTTGACGGTGAATTACAAACTCGCGAGCAAGCGATTAGTGAAATTCGGGCGCGGGATTGGTCGCGTGAACTTTAGTACGATCGCTGTGGGCGACCGCGGATAGCCGGCCCTGAGAGGGCTGGCGATCATGCAAAGGGGAAGAGTGCCTGATTTCTCAAGGGCTCACGTCTCGGTTTTGCAATTGCTGGATCAACTTCAATTGCCAACGATCGTTATTTGCATCGCTTTTGGGCTGTTTTGCCGCACAATTATCCGCTTCAACTGGCGTGTCCAGAGCGAGAATGGCGGAAAGTGGATTAATTGTATCCCGACGGTTGGGGATAGGATCGGCACCTCCGATTTGCTTGCTTATAAGAAGTTCGCCTCGTTAGGGACGGTTGTTTTCGCGTTTCGTGGGTCCGAGTGGTCGAGACATCGCGGCGATATTTTTGGGTAAATTTCCCCCTTGGGAGCAGTTTCTGGAGCGACTTTGGGCTATACGCGGCGGTTTAAATCGGTAAATTGAACCTTGGTTGGTTGGTTGATCGTGCAGCTCGTAGCCGGATTTAGTAGGCCGGGGCGTGCAGTTTCGTCCGTCCCACTTGGTAGGTCTCCAAATAGGCCGCAGTCTTTTATGCCCGCAACTTCCAACGGCGGGCGGTCAAATCCTTGCACAGGAGTTTAGCGTTGGGAAGGAAATTGTATTGTGGAAACTTGAGCTTTGGTGTCTCAAGTTCTGATCTGGAAAATTTGTTTTCAGAGTTTGGCACGGTTGAAAGCGCCCAGGTCATCACTGATCGCGATAGTGGCCGGAGCAAAGGCTTCGGGTTCGTTGAGATGAGCAGCGATGCTGAAGCTCAAGCGGCTATCACTGGACTGCACGAAAAGGAACATGACGGCCGCTCATTGACAGTCAATGAAGCTCGCCCTCGTGAAGAACGTGGCGGCGGAGGCGGCGGCGGACGTGGTGGTTATGGTGGCGGCGGCGGCGGTGGTCGCAGCGGTGGCGGCGGTTACGGTGGCGGCGGCGGCGGTGGTCGCGGCGGCAGCGGTGGCGGCGGTTATGGTGGCGGCGGCGGTGGTCGCGGCGGCAGCGGTGGCGGTCGTGGCGATCGCTACTAAGACCTCACGGTTTAACTGATTGCAGCTTTGCCCTGGCAACGGGGCACAAAGTGAAAACATTGAAATATCGAACGGCATGCCTAGGACTTCCTAAGCAATGCCGTTTTTTTTGCGCCGTGATTGGGAAATCACCGCTGGCGGATTGGCCTGCACCGCTAAAACTTTGGGCTTCTTGTGATTTTTGGTTGCGTTGGTTTTCTGCCACCTCTCCACCAACTTCGTTGGTGGAGAGGTAACTGCAGCATTGGCCGGAAGAAGAACTCACTCCCAACATCTGACGCCACTCCCAAAGTTTTTGCTGCCCAGGATCATCGCCCTTCCAACCAACCCGTCAACTTTGTGTTACGGGCGTTCGCATCGAAACTTGAAGTCCGCCTGCTAGGTGAAGTCGGCCTGCCACTTGAATTCTTCTTATCAGGCGGCCGAAGCAATCTATCACGATGCAAGCCCGATCTATTGCGTGACCGCCGTGACCTGGATCGTATGAGTCACCGGTTGCATCACGTCCCGGATCGATTTCGCGAGTGGAGCACGCTCCGATTCCGTCTTCTCGACCGCTGCAGCAAAGTCCGTCTTGCCCTCTTTACCATGAAAGACTTTTTTGACTTGGTGAGTCTCAAAGGCTTGTTTCGCTGCAACCGCCTCGTCAACTTTCGCAAATGCCGCGGAAAACGGGTTGATCGCAAAATCGTTCGCCAAGTTGACTCCCGCCTGAAGATCGGCACCAGAATACACCCGAGATTGGTCGCCCCAAGTCACTCTGTATTCGTTGTTCGTCGTACCGTGGACGGTCAACGTGAAACGGTTCAGATCCTCGTTAAACGGAATCAGAGTCATACCCGAACGGATCGAGTTGTCGCGATCAACATCGCCGCTGGCACAGAATGGGTATCGCTTACTCTGCAGTGTCGCATTTCCATCGTCGTAGGAGACGAGTTGATGGCCGTCGCTGGTCGTTACTTTTCCACTTTTAAGATCGATTTCAATCTTGGCAATTTCACCATCGAGTCCCAATGCTTTTAGGAACGCATAAGCCATGATCGTGTGTCCTGCCCAGCCCGGGTGAACGCCATCGTTTCCAGCAACGTTGTAGGGTGACTCTAGTGTTGCGTGATGCTGTGCGGGTGCAAACACTTGAGCCTGGTACATCGGCCAAAAAATATCGGCAAAGCGAACCTCGTTTTCTTCTGCTACCATCATTGCGATATCGCGTAGAGCACACAGATGAACATTATGGTCTTCAAGATCTCCCGCTTTGGATTTCACCCAACTCGCAATTTTCCCCGCACAACCGGGTGACCCGACGACGACGCGAACATCATTTACCTTGAAACGTTGCACGATCGCCGAGTAATGGTCTTGATACCAGCGACCATTGGTCGCGTCGAACGGACGGTAGCGTGAATCATTCATGCCGTAGGCGAGTGTGGCAATCGTTGGAGAGAATGTCAAACAATCCTGATCCATGCGGCGGAGAAAGTTGTCGGTCTTTTCACCGCTCCATCCATATTGACGCGCCGTGATCTCGAGCTCTGGCACACACACAGTAAGATAGGTTTCGATCATCCTCGAGTACATTTTCTGTTCGGTAATCGAATCACCGCAAATGGCTAAACGATCCCCTTTTCTCAGCAACAAAGGTCCTGTTGCCGGCGCTTTCCGCGGATTGAATGCGGCAAACGCTTCGTCGTCCGGCTTGGTTTCATACTTGTAAGGACCCGATGGCATGACCACCGAATCGACGTGCTGTGCGACCGCCGCCGGCGAAGTGGACTGTGCGTATACGGATCTTGTACTGTGTGCACAGATGCAAGCGAGCAATACCGGGAGAATCAATTTTTTCATGGCGTGATCAACAGGGGGCTTGAAAGGGTGGGAGCAAGTTGGCTGGATCGCCACTCTGTGATGGCGAAGGCTCAACAGTTTAACCGAAATGCGGTTGCCGGAGCATGAGTCGCGATCAAAGCTACCGAGCTAGCCGTCTGCGGAAACGTCTGCGTGGCAATGCCGGAGCCGAGATCGCCACCAATAACAAACTAGCGGCAACCGGTATGGGGGCGACAAAGAAACCGCACAACGCAACAAGCGAGAGCCAGAAAGCGGGATACGAAGTTATCGGGTCAACGAATCGTTTCAACGGCCAAAGCAGCACCACCACAGCGAGTGCACCCAACAGCGAAATCGAGTTCACGATGATCGATTGCAGATGGGCTTCAGACAAATCCGCGGGTAGAACGGGATCGAGGACAACTTGTTCATCCATTCGCTGGATCTGCTGAAGTTGATAACCTTTTAAATTGTCGCGATTGGAAAACAGAAACGGAATATCAATCGATCCACTGGAATAGCGTTTTACGTGCACCAACATCTGCGCATTAAGTTTCTCCCAGCTCGGCAATCCGGAAAGCGTCTCCCCGGCGAGACCGGAACGTTGATCCGCCGAGGTTTTTGCCGTAGAAAGCTCTTTTGACTGGCTCGTTGCTTTTGCCTTCGCATCTGTATCTGCGTTGCTACCTGTCGGTTTTGCCGTTACCTCCCATTGGACAGGAAACCCCGCTTCCGCTGCCAATTCTTCGTATCTGGCAATCATGGGGCGAATCCACGTGGTCGATTCCGCCGTGGGCCGTTCGGCGAGAATGTCGCTGGAATCGCTAATCATTTGCACAATGGATGCAGCTAACGATATCCCGCGTTGTTGGAGCATGGCCGCACGCGTCTGTTCCGGCGTTAGCCCCTCCATCTCCTTGTCGTGGTTTGCGATCGATTTGATCATTTTCGATGTTTCGGAATCATTCGATTCCGAAAAGGCATAGGTTGAAATCCATGCGTCATTAACGGGGACCGCCAAAATCGTGGCTGCAAAGTCGCTTTGCCGAGCACTAAACAATGGCACATCGAACATCACTTCGACACTTTGGGCGAGCCGACTAAGCGAGAGAGGCAACCGAATAACCTTGCCTCCATTGGCTTCGGCCGCCGCGACATCCGACGAGTCGGCGGGTGGCACCTCGGTCGAGTTGACGGCCTGGTTTGCTGTCCATGCCCCCAAGCAGGTTGCCCCACGTGGCAACGCAATATCGACCGATTCAAGCGAACCAGGAACCAAATCGAAACGCGACATAACGACAGTTCGTTTGTGCCCGGGAAACACTCGCGTGTCCGCAGTGATCACTTTTGCGATGCGATTTTGTTGTTGCAACGGAGCCAACTCAATTGACCATCCGTTGGCCGCCACTGCGAATGTCGCTCGAGGTCCGCCAAGATCCAAGTCATTCTGCTGGGCAACTTCCGCCCAAAACGGAGGAAGCTCTGCGGCCCGAACCGAGTTCGATCGCCAACGAATCGGTTCATTCGTCAAGCGGCTGGGGACCGAAACGTGGACGGACCGACTGCCTTCGCCCAGAATCTGAATCGACGGCACGCTGACCCGCGACTTGTCCGCCGTCGCGAGCGTTCCTTGAATCGAAATCACCCGCGTCTCGCGGACCTGTTCGTCGCACGAGACACGTATTAATTGTGTCGATACTTCGTTTGCAGGTTGGCGAGACCAACGAGCGGCGGACAATACATCAAGTGATTCACACCACCGGGTCGGGACCTGGATATCGATAAAATCGGGAAGTTTGCCTGGCCCAAACCGTGTCAACGAGTGCATGCTCCAGCGTCCCTCGCTCCACGACAACGTAATTAGTTGACTGGCGTCAAACCGGGTTGGACGGGTCGACGACCTCAGAACCATCGTGGGGATCCGCATTGCATCACCGACCATGCTCGAATTAAATTCGTAGCCAACGACCGGCACCCAGCCTTTTGCCAAATGGTCCAAGTCGCCTGTTGTTGCGCGTTCAACAAACTCATTGGGGGGACGAGTCGCGATTCGCACATCGAGCGATTGGTCACGCGTCACAAAGTAGCGATCCGTTGTATCCGAACTTGGGGCTAGCGTTAGCCTTGGCAAAGTAAACTTGCCCTTGGCAGGCAAATTCGACACCGCGATCGCTTCGACCACACTCGTCGATCGGTCGGAAAGGTCACCGAGCATGACTTCGGTGAACGCTTTGGAAACTAACGGTCGAGCATCGGTCGGTTGTCCATCGATGGCTAATTGCCGTAGCGAAACTCCGGCCGGTAGTTTCAGAATCCAACGCCGCGGTTGCTTGCTATTGTGAACGATCTCTGCTCGATAGCGAATTTCCAACGCATCGTCCGCAATATGAACTTGATGCGTCTGGGCAATGGTAGGTCGCGGCGACGGAACACTGACCAATTGGAACGACGGCAATTGACCAAACGCGACAAAAGTGCGATCAGGTTTGCCGCCACGATATCCTGACCAAACCGCTAGGAATTGGTCGTCGGTCAATGCATCCAAAGGCTCACGTGTCACCGGAAGAACACGAATTCCCGGATCACTGTTGATGCCAACCCAAGCAGGTTCACTATCGCCGGACATTGTCGGTACGACATCCGGAATGACCATCGATACGGCATCCTCGAACATATCTGCGTTGCTGACACGCGATGGCAATGTCCATAGCAATTGAATTGGACCGGGTGAGTCCAATAACGCCGCCAGCGTTACCTGCCGCCGTGTTGGGCTAAGCAGATCGGTTTGCCGAATTTCCCACGAGGTGGATACTACTGTGGGCATCAACGAATCACGAATCAGAAGTGAAACGGTGTCCCCCGCCGAGACTGCATAAGTCGGCTCGACCTGACATTCAACCGTGGTGTAATCCTTTCCAGCGTGAAGCCAATATCGTCGCCGTAGCGGCAGTGACGTCGTCGTCGGGGTACCTTGGTTAAAGTCGATCTCGATCGTCAGTTTTTCGATTGGTCCGAGTTCCGCAGTCCAGATTTGCAATTGACGCTGCGAAAGCACTTGGCCGGTCGATCCAATGATGCGTACGCGATCCAGTGTGCCACTGCCTTCGACGGTCAAACGCGATGAGGAGACGGGCGGCAATTTGACGTTCAATTGGCCTCGGTGCTCACTCGGCATCCAATCAGGAATTAGCGTCACTCGCAAGCGAAATCGTTCTCCCAGCGGCACACTTGCAATGACTTCCTCTTCGGTGCTGGCAACAAATTGAACGATGCGATCTTGTTCGTCTTGAACCAACTCGATTCGGCGAATTGTGTCGGGCGCGAACGGCAGTTTCACGCGGTCGGTAGCGCGATCCGTGTGAATGATATAGTCTGCATCGAGCAACAGCGTTCCCGGACGCAACGCTTCTTCATCGGATTCCACCCTCAGCCGATAACTTGCCGATTGGAACCGAGCGTCCTCGGGTTGCGATCGAGACGAAAGCGTTAGTAGCGATGTTTTTAATTCGCGAGGGACGTAAAGCTTGTCGCCAACAAGATTCCCCTGTTTGTCCACGGGAACCAATACGTCAACGCTTGGTTGGATCGGGGATGAGGCAGAGATTGCGGCTTTTGTATCGCTATTGGTGACGTTTGCATCCTGGGCATGCGAGCTACCCGATGCAAAGCTCAAAACTGCAACCAAGGCGATCACGCTAGGCGGTGCGGTCAACGAAAAATCCAAGGCGGCTTCCTCAGCTAACTGAGAATCATGCTGTTCATCGATCTGCTGCTGGCGTCGTTCGTCACGCTCCGCCATAAAAGTCCTCCAACGCAACGTACTGACCAACAAGGCCCCCATAATCGCGGGAACGATAAACCATCCGATCAAGATGGCGTGCCACGGCCACCACAAAGCGGCCATCATCGCCAGCAACACAACCATCATCAGATTGATGTAAAGCGATCGACGAGCAGCCGCCCAGCACAACGCAAACACCATGATCGCGGTCAACCATCCGAGGGCCAGCGCGTTGTTGCGGCGAATCAGCAGGATCTCGGTGCCCGCAGGCAATGTCAGCGTCGAACGGGGTGTCGCCGACAACGCGTCAATCCATAAAATGCCAGGCAAAAACGAGTCGGACGATGCACGAACCACCGATTGAGACTGCATCACCACTGCTGCGACGTCCACTGAAGGCACGGTGCATTTTCGCCACCATCGACGATGAATTTGTTGCCGACTCCACACCAATCGAACTCGTTGGCTGCGAATAGGCTTGATGGGCTGGACCACAAACGGCCGCTGGTCGAGGTCGAATGATTCGAGCGCCACTCCATTCTGTTCGACCGACACCAGTTGCAAATCGGAATCGTAGCGAATTTCCAGCGGCTTCGAGGCCGTGACTTGCAATATCGCTTCCACTCGGTCCGTGCCATGGCTGGACGCGACCAACGTGACATCTTGATGCCAGACAATATTGACATTGGGATTCGTTTTGCTTTTGGCGATGACGAGAGAGGGTTGGTCAACCGCATCGTATCGCAATCGTGTCTTGATCAAATTTGCCGGAGCCGATGATGACGCCACCTCGATTGAATCAGATTGCGTGGGTGACGACGTAGCGGTGTCGCTTTCGCCTGTTTCGCCAACTGGGGAAACAGCGGAGTGATCGTCTCGCCGCCCATCGATCAACTCATCGAGCCGAAAATTAGAGTCGACGGGAACACGCAAGACAGAATCGTCGCTCTGCTTGACCACGACACCTTCGCCGATCAAGACTTCCGAGGTCTGAGACGTGGCGTTAGGGATCACGGGAAGACGAATCGACATATCGGAAGTGAGCGGATAACGCCGTCGACCGACCAGACGTCTGCCGCGGAGGTTCCATTGCGAGACATCGATGGTGTACACACCATCCGAATCCGGGGATTCCAATATCACGTTTGACGCCGGCAAACTGATGGCGGCAAGACCGTCGGCTTGTCGCAAACTCCATGAAAACGCAGGGCGATCGTGGTCGGGCCCCGTTTGTGTGGTAATCGTCGGCGGCGAAGGATTTGTCGAGGACATTTCGATTACCAAATCCTCTAGCACCTCGTCATCCTGTTGCCGGATGACCATCGTGGTGGCAACGTCAAACGCGACGCTTGGCGGTTGCAGCATCAGCGTTGGGGTGCGTCCCGTCACGCAGCGCAGGTACATTGCGTTTTTACTGACCGGATCAAAAAATTCGCGAATCGGCTTGGCAATGTCATTGCGTTTTATCCGCTGGCTCAACAGCGACATTTGGCTGGACCAATCCAAGTCGTCGGGCGGTGTCACGGCAGCAATGAAGTCGCCTTGGACATCAACGAATCGCAGGAACCAGCTCTTCGGCACAATGATTTGTGGATCCGCTTGGATCAGCCTCGATTGCCCCGTCGCTTGGATCAGCAACTCGGAATCAAATACGTCACTGGCTTCGGGCCAAATCGTAAACTGAGAGTTTGCAGAGTTGATTGCGGGTGTCTCGATCACGCGTCCCGAGACAGCCAGCGTGATCGATTGCAATGCCCAACCACGCTGCAATTCGATCTTAATCGGCTCGATTCGCCGAGGATCCATCCGTACTTTCATCTGAGTTGACGCCGTAATCAATCCATCCGCTAACGCGAAACGAATCGCAGTGGATGACTCGCGTAATGGCGATGCTTTTGCAAGCCGCACGCTCGACCAAGCCGGAAAACCGGGCGGTTTTGCTGTAGATGTGGTCGTTTCGGTACCCGAGTTATCCACGGCATCGGATTGATTTTGTTTCGATTCACCTAGATTGAGAAAGCGATCGACGACGGCTTCATCGAGCGTGTAGGGAGGCCCGGTCGCCGAGATTTGGCGTGTCTGTTCAGCCTCGCTGGTTTCCGGCGAGAGGGTCCAACCGTCGGGCAATTTCCACTGGATCACTCGCAGCGGGTCCGTCATCGTCAAGTCAACCTTGCTGGTCACTTCCGAAACGACCGTGCCTTTGACTAAGAATTGCGGTTGTGGCAAGTTGCACCACCCATCGCTATCTTGCCAAACCGTTTGGCCTTTGATGGTCACCGATGTGGGTGTGTCCGACAGAGGCAATGAACCGGCAACCAAGTCAATGTCGATGCGGTTCACACCTTCCTCGATTAGCGTCGTGCTAAACGGAGTTTCGACTGCGTTGACCGAGATCGACGTGATTGCACTATCGCCTACAATCATTGACGGCAAACGATCGGGGACTTGCAGTTGCAGAATCGATTGATGCGTCCACACGACACGCGACGTGTCTATCGCGTATTGAGTGTATTGATTTCGCACCAAAAGTTCGCGTGGATTGTCACGCGAACCTTCACGCGTCGTCTTGAGGCGAACCCGTGACAATCCCCCCGCGTCGATGATGTAATAGCGAGCGTCGACACCTCGTGCACTCAGTTCGAGTTCCGGAGGTGGACTCGGCGACAAACGAACGACGCCGTCAAGCGATTCAACCGAAATGCCCTTGGGAACTTGCAGTACGATTCGTGTCTGAGGCGATGGCGGCAACCGCAAATCAAATTGTTTGACCAACCCCTGGGTGGAACTCTTCAAGCTCCAAGAGAATGAGAGCGAGGTATCACCATCAACAATTGCCATCAAGTTTCCGTCCGGCAGCGACTCGAGTCGTGGTATCGCCGATGTGTTGCTGACGTTGCCGTTACGAGCGGATGAATGTATGGCAAGATTGACTTCGCCCAATCGGCGACGGACGATCCCCTTATCATCGCACTGAATATCAAGCACCGAGCGATCGCTGATCAACGTATCGCCGTCTAATTGGATCACGTACAACGCATGACGCAGTCGACTGGCGTTGTCGTCCGGCACCAGACTACTGGCCAAATCGATGGCTTCCTTCAGTCGCAGCACCGAGATGGGCTGGAAATTCTCGGGAACAAGCTCGGTAAGCTGAGAATGGAATAGTGCAATCAGTCGTAGCCGTGTGCCGTCGGGCAAATGATCAGGCAGTACCGCCAAAGGATTCTCTGAGGTGACTGAGTCTGAGGCCTCAACGCTCTCACTGTCTGCGGATTCACCGTCGCCTGGTTCGCTGTCAACCCGTTCGCCGTCCGACGGCTCGCTGTCAACGGGGTCACTAGCGTCCTGATTTAGCATTGAACCAGAGCTGGCCTCGGCGGCGCCGCCGGCAACGTCTTCGGCAGCTGCAGTCGCTTCATCATCAACGGTATCAGCCGCTTGTGGCTGCGTTATCGAGGGCGAGTCTTGGCTCAGACAAGTCAGCGGCATAGCCAGAACGCTGACAAGAATGAACGTGCAAAGCCAAACGCAGCGACTCACGGTGTCACCTTATTCACGCTTGAGGCATGCGCCATCGAGCGGGTCGCTGAAATGGTACCGCGACTGGCGCCCGAGCTGTCCTTTTGCATTTGCGTCGAGCCATCAATTCGACGCGAGCGTGGTCGGGAATCAAGTGCGCTGCTGTGATCCCGTGATTGAACCATGGTCCTGATTGCTGACATCACCACGACCAACACGAGTGCAATCATGCCGAGTTGTCCTGCTAATACGGCAGCGTCCGGCGCAACCACCAACAATCCCGCAAACATCACCGCGGCGACCACAGCAAACAGCGGGTGCCGTGTCTGTGGCACAAAGGACAACAGGACTGCGATGAACAACACAATCGATCCGGTTGCTGCCCATAGAACCGTGCGAGACACGACTACCGCTCGAAAGGACCGTACATCCGATCCGACGTAAAGGTAGCGGTTTCCACGCGGAACTTCGATGAGGTCTGTTCCGCCAACCCAAGCCGCCATCGAACGCGACGTCTGAGTCGATTCGCGGTACAAACGCCAGCGATCAAAACGCCACGCCATCGAACGCCCTAGCGTCGGCGATGCCCAGATCACGTGCGAGTCTTGCGGGGTCACGATCTCCCAATAGACACGCCCAACGCCAATCGGAAGATCCAAAGCGGGCCCAATGCTTTCTGCCATCGTCGACGCATCCAACGGCAACCAGACTCTCAGGTCCACCAAGTGTGAAGTCCCATCGGCTGGCAATTGGATCACCAATGCGTTGGATTCGCGACGTACATTGGCGACGTTTCCATCCACCAATGCCTCGGCAGAAACCATGTAGTCGCCCGTCGGGAGCCCCAAACGCAGCTCGGGACTGCCTTCAACATCCGCAAGCAATTGCTCCATCCGCGTGGCATAACCGGCCGTCGTTCGCAGTACGGCTCTAGAGATAAATACGTCCTCGGTATCCGTCTGCCGCGATCGGACTCGCAAACGAAGCGGCTCGCGTGGCAACGCTTCCAATATCATGGTCGACTTGTCGTCGCCACGAGCGGTTGATGGTCGAGTGCGGTTATTCTCGGAATTCGAAGCTTCTTCCCCTCGGTCACTCTGGTTAGTCGTTGAGTCCGCGGCGACAATTTCAGTAGCGGCGTCGCCTTGCATCATCACCCGCATTGAGCCACGAAACGTCGTGTCGACGCCAAACGGCCGAGGAATGGCAACCGTTTCAATCTGGTCATTGTTCGTGGATTGGCGAAGGGGTCGCAGCAATTCCCAGCGTATCGCCATCGAACCGCTGGCCAATTGATCGGAAATCAATTCGTACCGATCATCACCACGCGACTCCAACACAGCCGGTTGATTGTTGACCTTGACCGTCCAACCGATTGGTGACACCAACGGTGCTACATTCGCCGTGGCCGCCTCCCCGGTGTCGCCTGATTTGCTAGGGTCGCTGCCGGCATCCTCGGTCGTAGCGAGGGAGGCCCCCCCGGTTTCAGTCGATGTTGTCGATCTGCGAGAATCGGGCGATGCGATTTGTATTGGCAGACGACCTTCTAAGTCTAAGGATGAATTGACAATCCAATCGAGCGTCGTGTGTAAGCTCTGTCCTTCGATTTCAATGGTTGCGTCACCCGCCAGCGATATCGTTGGCGATTGCTGAACCACATGACCTGCCAATTTCCCTGGCGCATCCGGTGGGATAATGCGATAGTTGGAACGCGGGGTTTCTACGGCCGTTGCATTTTCAGCATTAATGACACGATCGATATTTTGCGAGTCTTGCAGATCGACCACAAACGACATTCGCCCTTGGTTGGCTACTGAAACGGTCGAGGATTGGACCAGCATCGTATCTTCGATATCGGTGATCCGAGGCAACGTGAACGCAACGCCCTCATTTGCGTCGGCGTTGCCATCGGGTTGCAAACCGCTCGGCAAGTCATGTTCGGCAACAATCCGAATGGGTGAGGGATCGCCATTGGCAACCGATTCCATATAGATCTCGTGGAGATTGCCATTCAATCCCGTTTCGATCTGTTCCGAGGTCTCTTCGTTTTCAATCGAACGCAATCGCCATGATCCCATGTCGACTTTCAGCATCGTTCCTTCGGCGGCGCGACCACTCGAAAGGATTCGATACTTCACGCGGGCGATCGAGTCGTGCAGAGAAATCTCGGCCTCGGTTGATAGCCGCAATTGACGTCGCGTGGTCGCCAACCAGATCGGCAGGTCGAACGACGCGCGATCATAACGGAACAAATAAGATCGTCCGGTCTCTTCGGTCGGTTGCGCCAGAATGCTCTGCACCCAAGGCCGCGACCGCCATCTCAATCGGAAATCGTCGCCCGTAGAAACTTGGATCTCGCCGCGTTGACGAAGCGCCCCGATCACTTCCGGGGCACGAAAGATTAGCGGATTGGCTGCGTTGGGGTCACTCGCAGAAAACTGGATATCGAGATTCAAATCAATTCGTTGTTGACGCTCGCCTTCGGGAATCACGATATCAAGCACCGTCCCTTCACCATTGGTCGATGGTCCCGTCGGTGACACCGGGCTGATGATTTCGACCGATTGCCCATTGGATCCAAGCGTGGGTGTGTCAAGTAAAACGGCGTTCTCGGGCAGCCGCAATTTCAATGCATTGATGCTGCCACGCACGCTGCGGATGATCATCTGGCACGATGCAATCGGTTGGTCCTGGGGTGTATCCCACTGGACTACAATCCGGCTGTTATCGATTTCCAACAATGGCGCGCCGTCGGTCGCACGATCGCGTTTGCCCCAGCGAAGCGTAAACAAACCTCCGCCGCTTTCGATCACGAATTCGGCGAAATTGGCGGCCGAACGCTGCGTCTGCAACACTTCATCGCCTCGCCCGACAATCTCACCTGTAAATTGTTCGTCATCCGTTGTTATTCGCACGAGCGAGGGAACATCGGGCAGTTGGAATTGCAGCGAATGATTCGGTCCCGGTTCAACCCGCGCCGCGACGTTCATCGTGATCACGACGTCGCGACGACGATTTGTCTTGAGCATCAAAACGTGTCCGGATTCGCTACCCGAGACGGTCATGCGATATTCGTCCAGTCCGCTGACGTCCGGAGGTCCGAGCGGAATGAAATTTCGCATCCGTAACGGAATCGCAACCGTGCGTCCCGAAGTCGAATCGATCGTCAAGCGAATGACGATCTTCAGCTCGGCGCGTCCTTGTGACGCGGCACCCGTGATCTCTAGCGACTGAAAATCAAACGCTTGACTTCGAGAATCGACGCCCGCTTCCAAGTTCTGAAGCCGCTCGATTTCTTCGAACGTCGTGCCTGGCATTAGTACCGGCACGCCCGACTCATCAAGAAACAAAAATCCTTTGACTCGCAGCGGACTGCCGGAGTTGGGCTCCACCGTATCGCTGCTGGATTGAATGATGCTGCGGGGCGGCTCTGATCCTGGCCCCTGGGCATCTGCCACGCCAGCCAACATCGCTGTGATCCCAAATGTCATGATCCCAAACGCAAGAACCAGCAACGACGTGACTCGACGTTGGCGATTCATACGGGAAAGCGAAGCTGGTTTTAGTCGACGTTCTCCATTGCGCAATGTTTCCTCGCACGAAACTTCATTCCGTGTTGCTGAGTCGCAGCACGTACAAACGAAGCCGTTTAGAAGAGGAATCGATGGCATCACTAAGACGTGCAAGACAAGAGGGTCGCCGGAAAAGATTCAAGAAAAGTGGACACGCGACGGACATCGCAACCAAGGCACTTGCGAGCCGCCGAAACGACACGAGATAAATCGCGAAGAAACTTTGTCTCGACGTTATACCCTATAGTCTACGCAAGCTCCCCAACCCACAAAAGGAATTGAGTGAGCTATCCCACGCATATTACCACTGAAAAGACGAAAACGACGGATAACGCCGATAATCGCGCCAAACAAACCCCTCAATGCGAGTTTTCGCACCACCCATCAAGCGATTCGATGATGGGGACAGCAGCATTCTGGTTTCGAGTTTCCGAAAGAGAGAAAACGCGATCGCACAACCTTCGGATTCCTAAGCTGGCAGCGCTATCCCGGCCAAATGAGCTCTTTCGGATATCGCGGGTTCCAAGCAGTGGGAATGTGCCGGGTGAGTGTGTCTGTCGTCGATATGACCGCGTATTCCAAACTGGGTGCCGATGCGGTGCTTGAATCCGCACTCGGCTTCTGCCGATTTGCCAAGTTGCCGATTTTTCATCTATGTATCGGCCGGTTAATAAGTCGCGAATTCGCAATCGATCAAGGTCGTTCCACCTCAGCCGACGTGACTGCTGATTTAATTAGCCGTTTTGGCGTTAGCGGGCTGTTAATTAATCGAAATGCAAGACGCAGCGGTGAGCCGTGGGCCGTAAGGCACCGGGTCATGCATGGAACCCGGCCGCTCACGCGCGAGCGGCTCACTAATTCAACAGCCCGCCAGCCACGGTTCCGTCACCATTCAACTGGCGTTAGCCCAAGCGGCTAACTTAAACGCTGTGATGTCGTACAAAATCAGCAGTCGCCCAACGAAGCTTGGGGGAGCTACTAAAACTTTTGCCACGACGAGCGCAAACGCGGCACGACCACTCTTTGGAAGTCCAACCTGAGCGAAACGTGAGAGTTTCCTTGGACGACGTATCCAAGTGGCGTCCCCCAACTTGGAAATCCGTTCTCGTGATGCAATATCTTGCGTCTCACTGTCCAATACAAGTGGCGAAGGACGCGGCAGCTTTTGCAGACTTCAAAACAGAACAACACGGTCGGTGTCGGTGATCACACCAGCATGCTGGGACTTTCGCTTGCAAACTGCAAATCACACTTGGTATAACATCCATCCATGGCAAAACAGGAACAAGATCGAGAGGACCTACTTCGCGACGGACATCAAATGTCAATTCGCGGCGAGACAATCATCAACGGAATTGTCGTGACGATCGGTTTTCGCAGTCTCGGCCAATTAAGCATGTACTGCAGTGCCGACCCAGTATTTCAATTCAACGCCGATCATCAATTACGCCGCGTCTTTTTCGAGGGAGAACGCTTCGCCGCGGATGCGGGACGGCTGGTCCTTCTGCAGCGTCCGACACGGGGTGGAAAAGTTCAGTTCCAGGCAATCGATGTGCCCTCGTCCAAACAAGATGCCATCTTCACATCACTGGACCATTGGGCTGCTGAATTGCGGCTGGCGGCAGCAAACGAGGCCGCCGTTTGGAGAGTCGCCGACGAGCAAAACGACGTCTTTATCCGCCAGCTAAGAAATTGGCTCACTAAATTGCCCGTTTCCATCGACATCGCAGCAAACCCTGCTGTTTAGGTTCACGTTCCCTCGTGCTCGTTGCTTGTTTTTCGGTACGAACGTCAAGTACACTAGCGAATTCCAGATCTCAGTCCATTTCATGTTTCCCGCCAGGTATACGATGATCACCACTCGCGCTGCCGTGTTTGTTTCACTCGCGTTCGCCACAACACTCTCGCTCGCTGCGGATCGGCTAGTTTTCGAGCCTGCTGCGGGAACTTCCAACGGTCGCCATATCGTTTTGATTTCAGGCGACGAAGAATATCGCACCGAAGAATCGTGTCCGATGCTCGGTAAAATACTCAGCCAACGACACGGATTTAAATGCACCGTGCTGTTTGCAATTGACCAAGCAACAGGCGTCATCAACCCCAACAATAATTCAAACATCCCTGGACTCGAAACGTTGGCCGATGCTGATTTGATGATCATCGGAACGCGCTGGCGAGTTTTGCCCGATGATCAGATGGCGCCCATCTTGGACTACCTGAATGCCGGGAAACCGGTCATCGGATTCCGTACCTCGACACACGCTTTTAAAAGCGGCAAGTTTGGCGGCTACAACTGGGCTAACTTTGGCATCAAAGTGATCGGCGAGAATTGGCACAGCCATCACGGACAGCACAAAGTACAAGGTGGCCGAGCGGTCGTCGTCAAAGAGAACGCCGACCACCCCATCCTGAACTCGGTGTCGGATATCTACACCGCCTCGGATATCTACGGTGTCGTGCATTTGGATCAACAAGCAGCGACGGTGTTGTTGCGAGGTGCGGTGATCGCGGCGCTCGATCCCGATGCACCGATCGTCGAAGGACCAGTCAATGATCCGATGATGCCGCTGGCGTGGCTCAAAAGCTACCAAGCACCCTCAGGCGAAAAAGAAGGCCAATGTTTTGCAACCACTGCGGGTGCCGCAGTCGATTTCCTGAGCGAAGACTTACGACGTTTGTTGGTCAACGCCAGCTACTTTTTGACGGGCCAAGACGTTCCCCAAAAAGCGGATGTCAGCTATGTGGATCCCTACGATCCCTCGTTTTATGGTTTTCAGCCCGAAAACTATTTCGTCGAGCGTGGTTTGAAGCCCGAAGACCTGGAGCTTGGAAAATCAGCCAAGTCGATCCAGTAAGCGGCGGGCCGTTTTCGGGCAACAGATCGAGACGTTCCACGCAGGCGGATTACCTCCGTTTGATCCAGACAAAATAGGGGCGAACGTGTCGATGACTTTGGGTGTCGATCCGGTATCCACGCCATCGTGGCGGATGAGGGGAGATTTCGGTCCTTAACGGGGTAAGTCCTGAGCGGTCCGGCCCCATCCCCTCTACGTGGATGTGGTTCCAGAGTATCGTTGCTATCTGATCGTTGCCCCCCTTAAACAAACCCGAGTATCCTCTTGGATTCGTCCGCAAAAACTGCCGCTGCTTCGACGTTGGATTTGCGTTTCGGATTCTTCTGCGCGATCGCTGCACATACTCTGTGGGGTTTGTTTCCGATTTATTGGCGACAACTCAGCCACCTGGACGCCACGGAATTGGTATGGCATCGCATCCTATGGTCCTTTTTGATGCTCTGCCTTGTCCTCCCCTTTGTGCTCCGCAAGGGAAACCTCGGGGGGTACCAAGCGTTTGCAATCGCGATTCGAAACCCAAAGAATTGGGCGATCTATTCCCTCGCTGCGGTCATGATTGCCATCAATTGGTTTGCGTTCTTGTGGGCAGTGAAGCACAACCGCGTGCTCGAAGCATCGCTCGGATACTACATCAACCCGCTGTTGAACGTGATGCTGGGGGTGATCGTACTTGGTGAGAAGCTCGGACGAATCCAGTGGCTTGCCGTTGCGGTCGCTGCGGTCGGGGTTTCCGTAATGTCGATTGCGGGTGGCAGCATTCCCTGGGTGTCGCTGGTGATGGCCAGTTCATTTGCGTTTTACGGACTGATCAAAAAGAAGACCAACTTGCCCGCGATCATGGGATTGTGGTTCGAGATGGCGATCTTGTTTCTGCCAGCGCTCTATATGCTTGGTTCCAAAGCGATGGCTGGCGATAGTGCGATGATCGGGGCCAGTTCCACCGTGACGCTGATGTTGATCGGCGGCGGCTTGGTCACGATCACCCCGCTGATGCTGTTTGCCGCAGCCGTGCGACGGGTCAACTTGTCAACGATTGGGATTTTGCAATACATCGGTCCAACGCTGCAGTTCATCGTCGGAGCGTTCGTGTTCGGTGAACCTCTCGATGGATGGCGGATCATCGGATTCGGGTTCGTCTGGGTCGGACTTGTGATCTTTTTGGTCAGTCCCACGCTGCGGTTGCGGTTGGCCAGCAAGCAAGTTGCCCTCAGCCGCAACTAGACCTTTAAGTAGCGGAACTCGTCAACGGGCTGTTGATTTATTCGAAATACAAATCGTGGTGGTGAGCCGTGGGCCGTAAGGCACCGGGTAATGCGTGGAACCCGGCCGCCCACGCGTCACGGCTCACTAAATCAACAAGCCGTCAAGAGTTTCGTTCCCCGACCGCTTCCTCCCACTCTCCGCCGAAAGTCTTCGCGCCTTTCGCTACCCCCACACGTCCTCCAATCACGCCCCCATCCCCATCAGCGCGCGATTAGCGTATTGGCAAACGAATTCGCACCCAAATTCTCTTAATGGCGTTGGCTAGCCACGATTGACTGGCATCCTCGCCACGTCCGCTATCCAGTGCACGACCGCTGTGCAAGGCCTCAACCGTGCACTTCATGCGAACCATCACTTTGGAAATCAGTTGACGTTGTCGGGCTCGTTACGACGATCTGGTTCCTATACGCCACGGTTGGTCTGAGTCAGACATCAACCGATCCTCGATGCTTCGTTTCTCCAATCCATGTCACTTCGCGTCACCCCCTCCCAAAAACGGTGACACGAAGACTGCTAGGGCTTTGTTTGTCATGACAAGATATCGCCACCGCTACTTCTTTCTCGGTTTGCTGCTCGTATTGCTCGGCGTTCAGTTTCGTATGGTGGATTCCTTTGTACTGAACGAATCCACGACGCGGACGCTAGCTCGGTTTAGCGAAACCAGCACCGCAAGCAATACCCCGAGCTTGGGTTCGCTCCTAATACGTGTCCATCCGAAACCAATGAAGCGAGTCGAACCGCCACGTTGGCTCGGATTGTCGATGATCGCATTTGGCGCCGTGATTACGTTGCATGCGTTTGCGATGCCAAAAGAAAATTAAGAGTTGCGGCGTTTGCTGCGTTTTGTTCTGTCCGTTCCCGGCCTGCATGGAAGCCGTTATCCGAGGAACTGTTTCATCCCCTGAAACTGTTACCACAACGATATTCCATCATGCTGCTACTACCGCTATTGCTGTTGTGGGCCCGTACGCCGATGTATTTTTCGCGTTATTTGATGGCTGGTCTGATCCCCACGACAACGCTGATCGCGGTGCTGACTCCGTTGTTTGTGTTCACGATCGATGGTAACGCGTCGGCTGCCGACCGATTCGGCGACGATTCGCAACAGGCTGTAGCAGGACAAAACCGTAGCGATTTTGATGGACTCAGTACGCTCGCAACGCGACACGGCGATGCCCTCGGTAGCGATACACGCAACCCCGGGCTGGGGCAAGCCAATTCGCTGCGCCAGCAGCTGCGAGAAGGAACCATCATGCCTCAAATTACTGGGCAAATCTCGATGTCCGGTCGCCGCTGGGTATTTACCCCCATTGCTGAAAAACAAATCGACAACAATTCTCCCGCCAATCGCTTGCGAAAAATCGAGTCACGTACTCGCCAGACGGTTAATGCTGGATCGACTTCCCGCACGTTCGAAACCTCGCTCGAGGTCTACGAGCAAGCAACGCCTGCGAAAAACGCTCGCAGTGAACCGAAGTCGATCGAGATTCTTGAAAACCTCGTTTTGCAACGCGTCGTCAACGCCATTCGAGCGGACGCAAACGACAATCAATGGACGATCACCGCGCGGGCGACCGAGTTCTTTGACGAAAATCGGCTGATATTGTTGACGGCACAGCGGTCAGGCAAATAAATGCATCATTCGGGGCTTTGCATGCCGACGAAGATCACAAGTCCGATGAACGCCAAGATGAAAGTCCCAACGATCGCGAGCAGCGACCCGCCCACGATCCAGACCATTTTTCCGGTGTCCGTGCCTCGTTTGGGTGAAGCGGACATCAAAGCATTGGTCAAAAACTGAGCCGCGATCGAACCGTACAATAGCGGCGTGAAAAATAGTCCTCCGATACCTCGCAACCCCGCGCTGACTTTGCCTTGGATCAGGTAGCTACCCAGTAGTGTCGACACGACCACCAAGGCCAAAAAGCCGAGGGCGATCGTGACGAGCGATAGCGTCGCACGCGGCCACCCTTCTTCGCAGCTGTAGACTCGCCCCAGCGGTGGTATCAATAACATCGCCGCTAACGCACAGCCCAGTAACGGTTCCGAGCCGGTTACAAAATACGCGGCGACCAACAGAATGCCACTGAGCACGCAGACGCCGACCCAGGTCGAGCTACGGATTTGATGTTCTGACAACGCCAAACGGCCAAATTTGCTCGTTCGCAAAACCAGATTAAACAACGGACTGGCAACCCAAGTCATCAGCGCAAACGCGATGTAGGCAATCAACAACGGTTGCAACCATGGTGACCACTGCGGATGATCGTCCGCGAATCCCGACAGCAATCGAAAGCCAATGTAAGCACCGATGATCACGCCCCACTGAGCTTTCTGTTGCAGTTTCTGCATCCACAGAAACCAGTTCAGCATGATGCGGTAGATGAAATAGCGAGACTTCATCGCTTCGATAATGCCCGCGCGTGCCCATTCCATTTCTGGGTTCAACCGCAGGGCCTCGCGAAAGTGTTCCATCGCCTTCTCGGGCTGGTTCTGCTCTAGCAGTGTCCATCCCATGTTCGCATGCGCATACTCGTCCTCAGGAGCCCGTTTCAGCGCAGCTCCGATCGCCTCTTGAGCCTCAATCTTGCGTCCCAATTTGACCAGTGCCATCGCACGTAGATTGGTGCACGTCACCGACTCGGCATCTAACGACAACCCCGTTTCGGCCGCGTCGAGGGCTTCTTGCCAACGATGTTGGTTGAACTGAACTTCAGCAAGCTTTGCAAAATAGTCCGGATTGTACGGATCCATCCCCACTGCGGTTTCGATCGCCGTTTGGGCTGCTGCGTATTGGTTGCGATTGGCCAATACGATCGACTGAGCGTAAAAGACAAATGCCTGGTCCGGTGACAAATGAATCGCCAATTCCGATTCCGCTTGCGCATCGGCGTATTGTTTCGTCTCCGAGAAACAGATCGCGAGTATGGCATGGCCCGTCGCGTTGTCAGGCTCGACCGCCAGCAGTTGCCGCAATTCATCGATGGCCATCTCGTGACGAGACTGATCCAGCAGCATTAACGCGCGTTGTAGGTGTCCGTTCATAGATTCAAGTACTTTAACACGTCGTCGTAAATGCCGCCCTGATTCGAATAGATCGCGTAATTGCGAGCCGTGGAAAACCATTCTCGAGTGGTTGGACGTAGCGTTTTCGCAGAGCCAATCAAATCTTTGGTCACAAGCGGTTTAGGGATGCCTTCTTTCAGTGCGATTCGTAGCTTTTCTTCGATCGCTTGATCGACCACCGCCTTCATATCCGCGCCCGAGAACTCGGCCGTTTTCTTCGCAACTTGGGCAAAATCGATTGCATCCTGAGGTTTGCCCTTCAGATGGATCCGCAGAACCGAAGCACGTGCATCGGTATCGGGTGGCGGGACAAATAAGACGCGGTCAAAACGTCCTGGGCGCCTGAACGCTGGGTCAACGTGCCAGGGCGCGTTGGTGGCGGCCAAAACCAAAACACCTTCGTTCGATTTGTCGACGCCGTCCATCTCGGACAGGAATTGATTGATCACATGACGCCCTGCTCCGCTGCTCATGTCACTGCGGCGACCGCCGAGCGCATCCACTTCGTCAAAGAACAACACGCAAGGTTTGTTGTAGCGAGCCTGTTCGAAGATCTGTGCCAAGTTTCGCTCGCTCTGGCCCGTCCACATGTCCAACACATCGCTGATGCCGACCGAGATAAACCCCGCCCCAAGCTCGCCGGCCGTCGCACGTGCCAAATACGTCTTGCCACAGCCTGGCGGTCCATACATCAAAATACCACCACCAATCTTTTTGCCATACGCTTCGTACATCTCGGGATGTTGCAGCGGGTACAGGATCTTCAGCCGAATCTCATCCTTCAACTTCTCCATCCCACCGACATCCTCGAATTTGATTTTGGGACGTTCGATTTCAGAGACAAAATCCTCTGCCTCGGGTTGTGTCGACTCACGACTGCGTCCTTCGACGACATCACCATCCTGGTATTTTTCGCCTACGCCAAGTTGATCGCCGAGAATTGGATCGGCGCTAGTCGGATCGCGTTCGAGTGCCTCTTTGTACTGGATCACCGCATCTCGCACTTTGCCTTCGCCCAACAGCAATTTGGCGAGCACCACAAACGCTTTTGCGGGGGCGGTTTGAGACCGGCACAGATCTTCGAGGATCACCATCGCCTTGCTCTGCTCATCTTGCGACAGATACGCGGATGCCAGGCCAAATTTAACGTCCGCGTTCTCTGGCGAAAGCGACAGCGCATTTCGGTACTCCGTCGCAGCCTCGTCGAATCGACCGTAGGTGGACAACGTTTGAGCAAGATGAACACGGAGCGGCAGATTGTCGGGCGAAACCTTCAAGGCCTCACGCAGTCCACGGATGGCTTCGTCTTCGGGCGACATAATCGAATCTTGGCGGGAGGAACGGGCAGAACGGCGTCCCAAGATTGTACGAGCTGAGTGATCGTGTTCCTAGCCGAGCAGACCTGATTACGAACAAGTTCTAGGCGATCACAGCGTGCACTCTCGCGGCAGTCCGTCGGCCCACAAACTCAGCGGTTTTCCGGCGTGTTAAACTTCTTTGTAAAATTCGAGGCCGATACCGCAACGCAGTAAAGCATTTCGTAGCGGAACTCGTCAAGCGTTTCGATCCACGGCGAGTACCCCCGAAACTCTCTGCGAGTTTCGCTGCGATCTGCTCGCCGGCGCACCATGGCGTGAACAGTTCAAGTCAGCACGGCCGAAACCGCCAGTGCGACATCAATTGCTGGCGACAATATCCGTTGCAGGTTCTCGATTTTGGATGTCTTGAACCCGTTCTTCTCGGATCGCCATCAAAACACAAGAAATCGCCCAACCGAGTACAGCGACCAAAGAAACGAACACGGATCGAGTCATGCCCGTGACACCCCTAGCGATTGCCGAGGGTTCAATTTGAGTTCCGCTCAACGAATCGCGAAGGCCTAACAGCGATGACACGTTCCAGGCGACGACCAATAGAATTAACACCAGACTCAGCGTGGCAACGAGGAAACTCGGTCGACGCCAAAGTGATGAACCCGCGAGTTGATCTGATTTCGCTGAAATCGCTACCGCTACAAACACCATCGTGGACGCGACTAGCAGACAAGACCAACCGAAAAGCAACGGTATTTTGCTTGAGACGACTCCTTGCTCAAATGACTCGGGATCGATCGTCGCTGCCGTTGCTAAACTGCGAAAAGCGGACTCCAGTTGCAGGGTGCCGACACCAATGCCTAATGCTGCTAGGCAGAACACCACAGCGGCGAAAGCAATAGTAATCCGCGGCAGGGTTCCGTCGATCCGTGAACGCATTGCCATGACCATTCCCAATGCAACAAGTACCAACCCGATTTGTCCCGAGATCGAATGTATCGGCAACTGTACAGCGGGATCAGAATTCGGGACCATCAACTCACTAATTTGAGACATCACGTCAAAGGTAGCCAGCGACGAGAACAACAGCACCAAAGTTGCTGAGACCGGCAGCAATAGGAAATAGATAGTCTTAATGAAGCGTGTCTTATTCATGAATATCGTCCTCGTAAGAATGGTACCGTACGTCTTTGTGAAGCGGTAATTCTTGCAAGTGATGCAGGTTCCGCCCAACAGGTTTCATCAAGTAAGGATGCTTACGCCACGTCATGCTTGTCGGGCAGCACAAACAGTAACGTGAATCCCATGATTACAGCGTCTCCCAACAACCCCAGCGTTCTTGAGTCGCCTTTGTCTTCACAGCAGACCATCGCTCCGATTACGAGCAACTGCAAATCAACCATGAACACGATTGCAACAACGACAACATACGGTTTACTCACCTACGACGATGATCGTTCGAGTCAACCCAACGCTGTGAAGCTTTTTGTAGCGGAGGCCGTCAAGACTTTCGGGGGTAGCTCGCCGTGAATCGAAAGTCTTGACGACTTCCGCTACGCTAAAATGTACAAACCCCAGAGGCAAAATGCTTCACAGCGTTGGGGTAAACCGTTGGAATGTACATGCGGAACAGAGTACCGATAACACACTCGGCGGCGGTCAATTGAGCGAATCCCACCACCACTCGAGCCTAACGCCGTGAACGATTTTCTGGTAGCTACCTTCGCCAGAAGGTGGTGATTTGCGTTGGACGTCAACAATCCACGCTCTGGCGAGCGTAGCTACGAAACGCAGATGCTGTAATTTGCGGCGTAATAATCGTTCACGGCGTTGACTGGGGCCTGGGAACCAGCGGTGTTCAACGAGATGTGTCGAAATTCCCGCCTAGCAAAATCAAACTCAGGATTCTGGCTCTACCACCTTGGCTTGCAAAACCGGTTCCTCGTCGCTGACTTTGCTGAACTGTTTCCAGCCCCATGCCAGCCAACGCAATAACGCTGCCGCTAACCACAACGCCCACACCAACATAAAGAAACGATAGAACCATACCGAGATCGAAACGACGCCCGTGACGGGCAACTGCGTCCCGCTGTGTGGAGTGAACCAGATCAGTTGCGTTCTCCAAGAATTGTTGCCCGCAATAAACATGTCTGGGTTCCCGAGCAAACCTTCGCCCACCACAATGAATAGCACCAGCAGTGCAATCAGCGTCAAGAAGACGATCACGCCTTGCAGCGCGTAGTCGCTCCAGCGATAGCGGCCAACAACCGGATGCTTGCCACGGTACGCCAACAAGAACAACCAGCCGACGACGAACATCGATGCAAACAAGGGGACTTGCGTCAAACCGATCGAAAGCAGAACCCATTCGTAACGTCGCAGCGGCGACATGGGAAGACTGCCCAATAGTAGCGCGACGATGATGGCAACGGCAAGAATCGTCCAAAATCGGACTGCGGGTCCACGCAGCGGCCCCTCGGCCCACAAAATCCAGCGGTTTTCGGGCATATTTATCGTCGTTGACAAATTCGAGGCTTCCGCGTCCAACGCGATTTCGGGTGAATGCACCACGGTTGCAATCGGTTTCGAACTGCTCCATTGAACTTCGACGGTTTGACGCCCTGGTCGTGCTGGCACAATCAAGTTGCTGCCTGACCGCTGAATCGGAATCGATTGTTTGTCGAGCGTCAGCGACGTGATTTCAATCTCCGGCTCAAGCGTGATTGCGAAGTCGTTCGCCAGACTACACTCCAGGTCAATCTCGAGTGTGTTTGTTCGTCGCCGATCCCCCAACGTGGACGACAAATTCACGCGTTGGACCGTGACTGTGTCACCCACCACGGCAATCGGACGGCTGAACAGGATCGTTGCTGTTTCTCCCGGCCATGGTTCCCATACCGGGATCAAGGCGTGTTCATCCGCTTCGAATATCGGCGCGAGTCCGCTCAGAGAGACGTTCCAGATCGGCGAAGTGACAAGTTGCCAACGTTCGACCCAACGATCGGTTTCCGCAGCCGACAGTATCACTTCGTTACGACGCTCTAGCTCGCTTTCCCAAGCAAAAGATTGTTGGTTTGCCGCCAATTGAACCGCGACCGAATCGTCTTTGACATCGCGGCCCGACGTTAGGACTTTTTCGCCCTCCAGTAGTGGCACCACAATTGAAATCGCTTTCCCAGGCGACGAAAGCCGCGTCACTGTCGTACGGACTTTCCAAATCAATCCAATCTCTAACCGACGGTCAACCACAACAACGGGATTAAAATCGGTTCGATCGTAAGCCGCCTGGTCTTCACTGACTTCTTGCTCTTTGACAAAGAATACCTGCTCGGCGGGAACCCCGTTTGGATTCACTCCCGTTACTTTCCACCCCTCGGCGGCAATCGTAACACGCCTCGGTTTTAGCAAAAAACTCCATTCCCATTCGGTTGCCTCAGTAACCCTGCCCTTTACGGTGACTTGATGGACGCCTTGTTTCAAAATAATCCACAAATAGCCATCGTGGCGACTGACCGCCACCGGGTCATCCCCGTCCAGCGTGACAGACACGGGAGACCACGCGGGCAAACGGCCGGGTAATGGAACCGCAACGTCGGCGGCCGCGTGCACGGTCACATCCATCGTCAACACGTTGTCGTTGATGGCTAGATCAACCGCCGGAATCTCGGCAGCATTCGGAAATGCATCCGAAGTTTGTTGCAATCGTTCACGCAATGTGCTTAGCATTTCGGGCGACGGAATGCTCAACAATTCAACGTCGTGTTGTACAGTTTGTTTTGCATTACCGCCAGCATTGTCGCTGCTTGCTGCGTTGTCTTGCGCCATTGCCGTCGCTGGCAACAACATGCATGCCAACGCTGCGGCGGTTGCAGTCGCTTTCGGCGCTGTCCGCGACCACGGCCATCGCCGTCCACGTTCGCGAAACAAGATGATACCCAACAAAATCAACAGCGTTACGCGAATGCACGTGATGATGCGGTTCATTGTCAACGAGATCAGCACGGGGTGAATCTGTTGGTCGGCCGCAACGGGACCGTTCCATGTGCAGACGACATTATTCCAATTCCATTGTGGCTGAGCCGGCCCAGTTTGAATGACCGCCTGAGGGTCGTAGTTCAAGTTCATGGAGATGTCGAAGCGGGGACCAAGTTGCTGGACGCTAGATTGACGACCTCGTCGAGATTTCGATGGCATCCGGTCGCTCTGTGCTCCAGTTTCATCGGCGTATTCCATGTCGCCTTCCGCCGAGTATGACTCGACATGGGCTGAACGCGAAACGCCGGACCCAATCCCGCTCCAGACAAACAATCCTCGGCTGCCATACGACATTCCCTGCGGATCTAGCTGGGGATAGATCACGTTTTGCACCTGCATCCCGATGAATGGAACGACGCAAAGTAGTAGCACGCCGATCGCCACGTACTTCCATACTGCGATCCATTGTTTGATTTTCCCATCGCCAACGACTCGCAACAAAGCGATCGGCATCAACAGCAATAGCCAAGTGATTCGCGGTGATCCGGGTTCGTGATACGACAATCCAAAAGCGAGCAGGGCAACGATCCCACCGACAAATCCGAACAATTTGAACACGGCCAGCGAAAAAACCAGCAGTAAGAACAAGTCCAGTAGCGACCACGCTGTTAACCAATCGCCTCGCACTTGATCCGTACCCAAAATTGCAAATACTCGCCACCCTGGCGGTGTGGTCAACGTCAAACTGAGTGATTCGGCATCGGCTTCCCAGCCGGTTGCCGACAGCAAGTCCGTCATTGAAACCCTTCCAACAGCTTCCATCTGCAAATTGCGACGACGGATTTCGGTACCACGCTTATCTGTGATCGGGTTAACGGTAATCAATTGAGCTTCGTCATCGACTCGGACGGCTCCTAGCTCATGATTCTCCGCTACATCGAGTCGCCAAATCTGTTGCATTTGGCCGTTCAGCTTGTCGTGATAGGTTAACGTTTGGCCGTTCTCGTCAAGCCACAATCGACGCGAGATATTCAGTCCCTTGCGAGCTTGCTCGCCCATGCCACGCATTTTTTCCACCAGATGGAACGGCTTGTTGACATCCCACTGATAAACAGGAATGTTTCGCCAAGCATTGGGGTAAGTCGTTTGCGAAACGTCGACCATTGGCAGATCTTCGATTTGCGAGACGCGAAAATCGGGGTCGCTGCGAAGTCCGATAAGTTCCGTATCGGCGAGCGGCTGAGCATTGGGTGCAAAACGAATTTCGCCAGCGTCGTGGGTGCGAAACGCGTCAACGCTAATCGTCCATTTGCCCGCACGCACTTGCGCTTTGATCAATCCTTGTTCGTCGATGGCAACGGGGATTGGGCTTTGCACGGTTGCCAATTGCCATCCTGCCGGCAATACCGATCCCAGCAGCTCTTCGCGACTTTTGCCAGAAACAGTCAGCTCGATTTGGGTTCGCAACCACAGCGGAATACCGTCGTCAATTTTGCGATAGACCTTGACGGTCAATAGATCTTTGTCGGTGGGCTCGCTACGAGAACGCTTCAACCACACTTCCCCCTTCGAGTCCCATGTCGGGTTTGCCACATCGGTTCCATTTATCGCCAACGACAAAATGCCAATCGATGCAGGAATTTGGATTCGTTGAGGCATCTGATTCCACAAAAACTCGCCTGATAACTTGCCCGTTCCTTTAGCCAATTTGACGGATGGTGCGCCGTTACGTTCGACGACAACAACCGCCTCGCCATCCAAGCGAACATTGCTGGGCCAGATCGTGGCGGTACCAGGCAGCGGCATCCATGTTTCGTCGAAACTTTGGACTTCGAGTTCAAACGAACCGCCCATTTCGTCTGCAGTCAATGTCAGTGTCGACGGCCAGACACAGATAGCTTCATTAGCGTTGTTATAGAGTTTCGGGCAATCGCGGTTTTTGATGTCCCAAGTCACCCAATCCTGCCAAGGCTTCAGCACATCCGGAATCGGAGGCGATTGGGCGGATGTCGAGGTAATGTTGAACGCGGTGCTTATGAATAGTGTGCAGCAGATCACGAGTCGACTAAACGAGCACGTCATCAAGCGAGGCGAGAGATGGGGCATCAGAACACGTGGGTGGGAAGTGACGATAAATTCGAAGTTTCGGCGAAGCAGGCTGCAGGGGGCAATGTAATGGGGGCGTCCGGTGTAGACCGTCCCCAAGGTTACGTTTGCCTAGAGCCCACTGTCCTCACTTTATTCGCAAGAAAAACCCGTTTCCGGTACGAATGTAAGGAATGAGCGTGTTTTGCCAGATTGCGGCATCTTTCGAGTGAAGTTTCAGCGTTTGGCGTGAAATGTAGCGGAACTCGTCAAGAGTTTCGTTCCACGACCGCTCCATCCCCTGACCGCTGAAAGTCTTGACGACTTCCGCTACGAATGCGTCTTTTACCCCACCGATTTGCTCATCCGTTCGGCGAGCTTTCGCAACGTTTGACTGGCGTCGTTTTCCTTCAGCTTGGCATGGATCAAATGAGGCGTATCGTTCTCGTTCCATGCTCGTTCCAACGCCGCAAGGTAGTCCGACTTCGTCTTCACCAAATGGCTAACACCGCGTCCGTAAACTTTCAGTAGGTCACCGTAATTCCACTGAGCAATCTCGTTGTACTTCCACTCGCCCTCGTGCAGATAACGCTCGGTGCCGTAACCGTGGTTGTCCAGCAAGATTACAATCGGATTTTGTCCTTGGCGGATGATCGTACTCAATTCCTGTCCCGTCATTTGGAAAGCACCGTCGCCGACAAGCACCACGATTCGGTGGTCCGGCTTGGCCATCGCAGCACCCAACGCCGCAGGAATACTGAAGCCCATCGAAGCGTAATATGCCGGACTCAGAAATTCACTCTGTTCATGGATCGTCAATTCCGTCGCAGCAAATAAAGAATCTCCCACATCGGCAACCACGATCGTGTCCGCGTCGAGCCACTTGTTCAGCTCACGAATCATCCAACTTGTCTGTAACAAATCCGTCGTTGCTTCGTCCTCCGACTCGGTATTGCGTGGAGGAATCAGGTTTGTTGTGTCACGATCCGTCGTGGTCGGTGACGCGTCAATCAACCCTGATAGAAAACCCTTCAAGTCGACGTCGTGGAAATGGTGATGGGAAATACGCAGCGTTTCACTGGTCACCAGAATACAACGACTCGGGTCCAAATTTGCGGTGAACACTCCCAAGTTGATGTCGGTTAGAAAAGTCCCCAGCAACAACAGGCAATCACTCTCCTCGACAAAACGCGTGACTTGCGGATCCCCAATCGCACCTTCGTACAATCCGATGAACAGAGGATGCCGTTCGCTCACCACACTTTTGCCCAACATCGTGGTCGCGATCGGAATATTCGCAGACTCGGCCAATTGAATCAGTTGCTCTTGCAAGCGAAAGCGATGCATTTCGACTCCCGCCAGAATGACAGGGTTCTTTGCATTGGCAAGTCGCCGCACGGTTTCTTGTATCGCTTCACGGGTGGCCTCCTCGCTATTAGCGAACGTCGCGCCGGTGTAACCATGCGTGATCGGAGGCACGACGTGAACCATATCGCGAGGCACGTCGATATAGACAGGGCGTTTGAAACGGTCACAGGCATCAAGCACTCGATCGATCTCGGAGAACGCGGTCAACGAATCAGAAAGCTCTGTCCCCGCGATCGTGAATTTCTCGAATACGTCGATTTGAGTGCGAAAGTTGCGAACCATATGATGCAGTAATGCCCCCGTGCTGCGTTCTTTCATTCCAGGAGATCCCGAGATCACGACGACCGGTGATTTTTCGGCGTAAGCACCCGCGATCGAATTGCAGACACTCAATCCGCCGACGCAATAGGTCACACACAGCGCTCCCATCCCTCGGATCCGCGCGTAGCCGTCCGCGGCAAACCCCGCACAATCCTCTCGCGTGCATCCCACAACGTTGATCGGGCTCTTTTCCAGTTCGCTGTAGAGTGCCAATACATAGTCGCCCGGGATGCCGAACAAGTCGTTAACACCGTAGTCTTGCAAGCGGCGGACCAGATATTGCCCAATCGACACGTTCGCAGTCACACGGCGCGGAGCTTCGGTTGACACATTCATCGCTGTCTCCTCAAAAAACGAACTCAGAAATACGAATCCGGGAGCGGTGTTTCACTTATTATACAAAATGCTGCCGCGAATGACCGGAAAAGGGGAAAGGGGAAAGGGGAGAAGTGGAAGGAGCTGGGAGTAGGGGAGAGAGGGAGTGAGAGGGGTCTTGGCTGTTCTTGCCTGGCCGCATGCGGATCGGGCGGACGCGTTCGCGGCTGGGTAGGTATTTCTGCGAGTCGCGCACAGGCAAATTTTCTGAACGCAGACTCCTCACTCCTCACTCCTCACTCCTCACTCCTCACTCCTCACTCCTCACTCCTCACTCCTCACTCCTCACTCCTCACTCCTCACTCCTCACTCCTCACTCCTCACTCCTCACTCCCAACTCCTCACTCCTCACTCCTCACTCCTCACTCCTCACTCCTCACTCCTCACTCCTCACTCCTCACTCCTCACTCCTCACTCCTCACTCCTCACTCCTCACTCCTCACTCCTCACTCCTCACTCCTCACTCCTCACTCCCCACTCCTCACTCCCCACTCCCCACTCCCCACTCCCCACTCCCCACTCCCCACTCCCCACTCCCCACTCCCCACTCCCCACTCCCCACTCCCCACTCCCCACTCCCCACTCCCCACTCCCCACTCCTCACTCCTCACTCCCAGACTCCTCACTCCCCACTCCCGCCCTATCTGCTCGATACTGCACGCCTTAGAATACGACGCTGCAGTCCTACACCGTTTCCCATCATTTCAATGCCTCGGAATTTTTAAGTCGCGATTTTGAATGCTCGTGGATCTTCCGACGATCGCACTTCGGCGACTTCAGCCAGTCGCAAGCGGACCACCGCGCTCGTGTCGCGATTGATGGGGATGGAAACCGAGTACGCGACGATCGCGGTCGATCCACAAAACTTGTCTTCCGATGATCTGCCGGCATCGCTGTTTGTCTACGAGCAGATCTGTGAAGCGATTCGTCGCGATCAACCGACCGCCAAAGGATTATTCGACAGCGAGCAAATGTTTTTGGCCAGCGGCGGCGCGGTGACTTTTGAGTCGAACATGACGATGCACGACGCCCCCGGTGGTTTGATCGAAATTGCTACTCCGGAAGTGCGAAGTCCCGAAGAACTGCTGACCTGCCAACGATCGATCGATCAATTGGTGTCCGATGCCACAGCCGATTCTGAAACCAGTTACGATCTTCGCGTCTTAAAAAACAGTTCCGATGCCTACTCTCACGTGTACGGCTGCCAAGAGAATTACGAAGCCGATGTGGCAAACGGCGTGTGGTTGCTGGTCTATCGACTGTTTGTGTGTCTGCTGTGGATGATGCAAGTCGTCAGTTTGATTGCCTCGGTGCCGCTGCTGTGGTTGCTAATGACGATTGGCTGGATCGCACAGCGGCGCAAACGAACAAAGGCAGCGAAAGATTCCCCGGTGCATACTGACGCCGCCGAAGAAGATCATTTCGATCAAGACGCGAAGACGACATTCGACTCCGTTCCGCCCACCGTGACATGGATTTTTGTTGAAGCACTACGATGGATTCACCTGCCCATCGTTCTGGTGTTACGTTTTGTCGCTAGGCATATCGCATTTCGTCCGCAGCGTCGATATTTGACTGCGCTTCTGGCGTCACGATTAGCACTGTGTGGATCCGGGGCACTTGATTACGACGGTCGATATCGGCTGAGTATTAAAGCGATGGCGATCGACACGATTGCGGACATGGGTGGCTTTCGCGGTGAGCGGCCTGTGTTTGTCTATGGACATTGGTTGAGTCACTATTGTGCCAAGACGTTTCTGTCGCTGGCGTCCACGCGAATCATGTTCGCGCGGCGGCAACGATTGCAGATCGGCTTGTCCGATTCCAACATGGCGGATCATGCCGAGTACGTGAAATTTGCTTCGGTGTCATTGGTGCTCGATATGATCGAATCCGGTGCAGTCGCGGACTTACCCGTTTTGAAAGACGGTGTCGCGTCCATCCATCGCATCGCCAGCGACTGGAATTTGGTGTCCAGCGTCCCTACATCGAAGGGCCAATTGTCAGCTCTCGAAATTCAGCGGAAATATTTTCTGGCGGCCAAACAATTTGTTGCCGAAACATCGAACCAATGGCTAGGCGAGTCCGAAACTGTACTGGAACGCTGGGAATCACTGATCGATGTGTTGGCCGCCTTTCGCCAGGACCACGCGCAAACCAGCGGCGCAGTCGGACGCGTCGATTGGCTCACGAAGCACAACTTAATTGAAGCGTTGGGCGACAAGGCGGAGTGGACGGACAAGAAGAAGATTGATTTGCGCTATCACGAATTGTCTTCGGAGGGCTATTTCCAACAGCTGTTGTTGGCCAAGCCGGAAGTGATTTTTGTGGATCAGAAGAACGTCGACCGTCGCCGGCGATCACCGCCGTCGGGATCACCCGCCGCCCGCCGCGGATGGATCATACGCGAGTTCGCCGGTGGCGAAGAGATGCTGCACACGGACTGGACGCACGCGATGATCGGCCGAGGCCGAAAGCGGAAGCGAGTGAACTTTGATTTGTAAGCGGCGCTGCAGGCTACGTCGTAGCGGAAGTCGCCAAGACTTTCGTCCAGTTGCGTAGCGAAAGTCGCGAAGACTTTCGTCCAAATCGTAGCGGAAGTCGTCAAGACTTTCGTCCAGTTGCGTAGCGAGAGTCGCCAAGACTTTCGACGTTTAGCAGCCAGGACGAACCTCCCACGCGAGTTTCGCTACCCTAATTTCAAACGGGTACGCCGCACGAGTGGACAAGGTTATCTCAGGCCTAAACTAGCTTGATTGGTCGTCAAAACAGGAACAATGGGTATTCCAAGCAGTCGCATTTTGCTTATGGAAACAGGAATCGCATTGGGGTAGTTGACGAAATCGGCCGATGAGGCAAAACTCTGCATACTGCTGAGCGAAGACGCGACAAAAGCGGCCGTGGCGGAACTGGCAGACGCGCTAGGTTGAGGGCCTAGTGGGAGTTAATCCCGTGGAGGTTCGAGTCCTCTCGGCCGCACTAAAAAAACACCGTAAATTGCGGTGTTAATAGCGACAACCAAGGACTTGGGGCGATCACGCTCTGAGTCCTTTTTTCTTGGCCCAAGCAAATCAGTGGCAGATCGGTGGCAACGCTGGTTTTGCATCGCGGTTGCGTCGCTGGGCATGGCACGCTGTCTAGTCCAAACTCACTCCTAGAACTTTTGGAGTGCGAATCATGGCTTGGCTGCAAACTGACCCGTCCGGAAACATTCATCTCAGCTTTCGTTTTGGCGGGAAGAAGTTCAAACGATCGCTTAAGACACAGGAGCAATCCAAGGCCGAAGGCCGTTTGCAACGGTTGATCGAAAATATTCGGTTAGTTGAAAGTGGGCGTCTGGAAGTCCCTGAGAATGCTGACGTCGCCACGTTCCTGCTTTCCGACGGCCGGCTCGACGGCAAACCTAAGGTCGTTCGAAGTGTCAATCTGGGCGAACTATTTCAAACCTTCTTCGATCAAATGCCAGATGACTCGCTGGAAGTGAATACGGAAAAGGGGATGAAAATCCATCAACGCCACCTGGAGCGTCATCTGGGGCCGCGATTTCGAGTTCAGCAACTGATCCGCGAAGACTTGCAGCGGTACGTTAATAAGCGGGCCAGGGAGCCTGGAATTCGAGGGCGGACGCTCAGCCCCACGACCATCCGAAAAGAACTCGCCACGCTGCGTAGCGTCTGGAATTGGGCGTTGGGTGCGTTGGCGGACTATGCCTCGAATGACACAATAAACTTCTTCGCCTTGATCGAATGTCGGCGAAACGAGAAAAACGATGTCTTGATCATTGCTGTTGAACCCGAGGTTCCTCAGCACCCGATTCACGATATTCGGCACAGCGAGACGATCGTCGTTGAATTTGACCATGAAGATCGTCGAGAACCACGGGTCACGGCAGCTCGCCGTTCGTTCCCAAGAGTGATTCACACGAACGTCGGGCTCGCACAGTGGCCCGTCGACCTGTGCTTATTTGAACGCCCCTACGATGAACAAAAGATGAACTGGACGCTGTAGACACGCAGGGCATCGCCCAAGTGCCAATTTGCGAAGCCCCTTGGAATGTTTGCCCCACCACGCCTCAAACGCTTCCGCCATCGCGGTCTCTTTCGACATCACGCCCGCATCCGTTTCGATCCGCGTTTTGATCGCACCACGCTGGTCGATCACAGGATCGAAGTCGAAATAGTCTTCATCGCGGTCGACAAACAGACTCGCCGCCGCAAGCCCATGAGCGGCGAACAGATCGCAAGCATCACCAACTTCGCAGCGTGGTACCCCACCTAGCAAGTGAGCACGCACGTCATGTGGCTCGGGCGGCGGTGCGTTGTCAGCATAACGCCGAACGTTCAGGTTGTAGTCTTCCGCTTCCAATTGTTCGTGCGTGACGACGGTCGCGTAACCGGGCACGTCGGCGAACGCATCGAACGTGGTCGTGATCTTCTCGATGTGTTCTGGACGCAAGTAGTTTTGAGCGCGTCCGGAAAAGAACTCGGCGTCGGCGTTGATGAACAACACCTTCTTCTTGCGGGCCTTCGGCTTGGCCTTCTTAGCCCGCAGCACCATGATGCAGGCGGGAATCGACGCACCGTAAAACAAGTTTGGTGGCAGGGAAATGACAGCTTCGAGCAAGTCGTCTTTGATTAGCCCGGTGCGAATCTTCTTTTCCTCGCCGCCACGGAACAGCACGCCGTGGGGCATGACGGTCGCCATCATGCCGCCGTCGGCCAGCACGCTGTGCATGTGCTGGACGAACATCAAATCAGCACGTTTGGTTTCGGGCGTGTAGCCGTAGCCAAAGCGATGCTTGTACGTCAGCGTGGACGCGGTGTAGTTCATGCTGAATGGCGGATTGGCCAGCACGCGATCGAACCGCATCAGTTCGCCGTCTTGTTTGTGCAATGGATCGGTCAACACATCGCCCTTGCGAATGTCGGCCGACATGATCCCGTGCAGAATCAAGTTCAACTTACACATCGGGTAACTGTCGGGATTGCTCTCCTGGCCGTAGTACGCCGCTTGGCTGCTATCGCCACCGTGCGCGTCGATGTGTTCCTTGGACAGGATCAACATCCCGCCCGAACCCACCGTGGGATCGTAGACCTTCATCCCTTCGGTCGGTTTGACCAACCCGACCATCAACCGAACAACGTCTCGGGGCGTGTAGTACTCGCCGCCGCCACTTTGCACTTTGTCGGCAAAGACCTTGATCAAGTACTCGTAAGCAGCCCCCGGCAAATCGGGGAATTCAAAATCGACGCTTCGCAATGACAACTTGTTGAAATGAGCGATCAATTTGAGAAGTGTCTTGTCGGTCAGATTCAGCCGCGTGTTGGCGAAGTGAATGTTGTCGAGGACGTGGTTCAGAACGCTCAGGTTTTCGTTTTGCAGTGCCGAGAGTGCCTTGTCGAGTTCTTCACCGACGTTTTTGCTGATGTCATCTCGCAACCGTGGCCACCGGGCAGCCTCGGGGACGTAGAAAACGTGCTTCTCGGCATAGCGTTCCTTGGCTTCGGCACGCTTCTTGGCTTGAGCTTCGGTTCGGCCACGCTTGATCTGCTCGTCGAAAATTTGCTTGTAGTGGTAATGAAACTCGTCAGACGCCCGTTTCAGGAACAACATGCCGAAGATGTAGTTTTGATAATCCCACGCGTTCATCTTACCACGCAGAATATCGGCCGCAGCGAAGAGATGGCGTTCAAGTTTTCGGAGGGTAATTTTTGCCATGCGATCTTATTTTTCATTCACCATTGTCGGGACAGGGCGTTCTGGGGGTGTATTTTAGCCAAGCGTGAGCAAAACATCCATGCGACCGGTTTCGCGTTACAACCGCTAAGGTCAGGCATTTAGAAGGGGCATCGTGCCTGCGGGGATTTTTCTGACTCGGTAACAATGGCCGCGGCATATTCAGGTGTGACATGCATAAATTGAAGGTCGCGAATATCGATCGACATTGCGGAGATCCCCCGCATTGGATCGTGAACGCGGACGAATAGGTACGGCAGGCTGACGGCAACGACGTCTAAAACCGCGCCTTTGAGCATGTCCAACGAATGGCAGTGGTGGTGAGGACCGGAGGTGGTGTTGCAATCGAAAACGGTCATTTGAGTCCCCACAAAGATTTAGAACAATTTCAGTTGGGAATTTACTGAAGATCGCGTTTGTGCCTTGAACCAGGCAAGTCGGTCGCCGATGCCAAGTCCGCGAAGCGGATCTTCAAAGCTGTATTTGTCGCGTCCAGCCAAGATTTGATCGTAGAAGCCGCGCAGGTAGAGTTGACTGGCAAGCAGAACGACCCGTGGCTTATCAACCGCAACTTTGAATCCATCAGCATTCCGGTCAAACACGCAGTGCTCGACCCAACGCAAGTGAAACTGGCCTTCGATTTGTCTCGCTCGCCATCGTTGCTCATCCGCCGGTAAGTCGGACATCGCTAGATAGTACGGTTCGATGACCGTGGCTGGCTCGATGACTAGATGCTTTGCCGACGCAATGAAGTACGCGTCGGCGTTCTGCTCTGCCCAACGTCTTGACGCCTGAAACAACGGTCCCGTGTAAAGCTCGCACGCTGGCGCGGCTCGGGTGGCTTTCTTTTTTCCGCAGCCGATCAGGGCGATGGTTTGCTTGATAAGAAAATAAGAGTAAATTTCAGTTACGACAAACGCAAACCGAGTTGCTCGTCACTGTTCATCTCGAACACGCGAACGGTTGTGCGACCGACGGGCGTTTTGCCGACGATCTGAATCCCCTGCCACTCGAAGTGGTCGTCCCAAACGTCTCGGCGGGGATGAAATAGTACGGTGATTTCTTCCGTGTCGGGATCGATGCCCGTTAAGTTTGGACCTTTGTGCAAATTGCAGTCAATGCACGCCAACGCCAAATTTTCGATGTCATCGGTTCCGCCATGCTTGCGAGGAATCACATGCTCGACATGCAAAACGGCCAAGGGCGAATCGTCTTGGCGTAGTTGGCAGTATTCGCAGCGAAGGCCCGCTCGTTCCCGAACGAGCGTTTTGGTCGATTCGTTCACCGTCATTAAGAAGCAGGATTCAAAAGACGTCGAGCTTGTCGCTGAAGCGTGGCGATGAACTTGTTTGCTCGGACGTAGCCCTGGTACTCCAGCCGCTCCTGGTCAGTCAGTTCTCCCTCGGTTGACTTAGTCGCAAGCTCTTCGATCCGCGCACGCAGTTCTGGATCGACATCAAAGCTGATGACGGTCTCGGCTTTCGGCTGCGGCAAGACCTGTCGCAACACAGGGCTGACGGCGCGATCGAATGCGGTGGATTCTGCGGTTGGATTCATACGCATCAGTATAACGATCTAGGGTTTGCAAGGCCAGTAAAATGGCGTTTCTTTCCCCACATCACAGTACAGGTTCACCTGTTCGAATCGCAAGCCAACGGTGGCGTGCTATCTACCAAGACGATCCAGAAGTTCCTGATAAACCGCGACGGCGCCATCCACATCGGGCGAAGCGACCTGGTCGAAATACCGCTCAGCCGCCTTTTGTAGGTTCGCCAGTTCAGTACATTCGGAAATACTGATCGTCCCAGCGATCTGACGACCGATCAACTCACAACGTCGATCATCTTCGGTTTGCGTCCACTTCGGTTCGTACTTCATTGACACATTGTATCACGGGAAACGGCGAATATGCCAGTGATTACTGGGGTATCCAAGCACGCAAGAAGCGTGACCAAGGCGTTTTCCCCACAAAGAAAGGGATCTTGCCGCTTTCCCAGCCGCCAATCAGTATTCAGAGGGAAGAAGGCCAGTGATAGCTCCCGCTTCGCCAAACGCTCTCCCCTCGCCGCTTAGTTTCTGTAAACACGCAGCCCCGTCACGGGATCGATTTCGATAGGGAGTGGCGGGTGACGGAACGAATCCATTGCAGCCCAAACATACTGATGTTTTAGATTGAGCTGCCAAATTTCGGAATAAATCTGTTCAATCTGATGTTGTGTGGCTTCGTAGTCCTTTCGGCCGCGAGTGGGGAATTCCGCCGAGACCACACTTGTTTGGACGCTAACACCGCAGATACGAAAGAGATACTCTCGCGATGACAAAGCGACCGATTTCCCTGCGGAATGAACATTCAAATATCCCATTTGCAGGTTCGCATTCTCAGCCCGCAGTTTCATTTTGCGGGTTCGCAACACAAACGCCTCTGCGTATGGTTTCCATTCTGCCAGGTAATAACCAAGATCCTCGCCGACAAAAAGTTCAAATTCGGCGTAGGTTCCATCGAAGCAATAGTCACGGATAGATACGCGGGCGTTTGCTTGACTCGCTTGCGCAGAGTCGTGATGCAATGCCAAACCTGGTAGTAAAGCACACTGCTGAACGAATACTCGTCGTTTCATGGTTCCCGTGTCCTTGGCTGGTTTTGAAGACTGGGGCTTGTGAATTCCATTTCAAACAGTTTACGAAAATGTTTACTTAAACGCCAACGGAATAGGTGTTCTAAAGCGAACCATCTCGTGACCGATGGTCATGACGCCAAGCGATCCGAGTACCGTCTGCATCAGTCAATTGCCCAACACAACGGCAATTCACGTAATGTTTGACTATCGCGGATACCGCAAATGACACGAGAAAAAGGCCCTCGAATTTCGAGAGCCTTTGACTCGATGATTTACGCTCGATTCATGACCTGCGACACAGGCTGCGGATCGAAGTGCAGGTCGCGTTCGACAGGAAGTCCGAGTGAGCCGCGTATCTCTTCAACTTCGTCGAGATAGAAGGTGCCGAATTCTTGTTCGAGTCCGTTAACCAGTCCGTAACAGATGCGTGACTCAGGATCGTATTCGATGACCCACCAAGTCCAATTGGCATCAGGTGTGAACCATTTAACCTGAACGATCGGATCGCGAATTTCGGACGATGCTCCGAGTGTGGGAAGTTTGGCCAAGATGCCTTTGGTAAGAAGCGTATGTGCCGGTGATTTGGTTCGTGGACATTTCACGATTGAGAGGGGGAAGAAAGTAAATTGCCGCTGAGGGCACGAGTTCCTCTGCACAATCAAGAGCGGTGTCACAAAGCAGAGCCGCAGGAAGCTTTTGACACGTCAGCGATTGAATGTGCATTCCTGTCCGTGCCTCGTCGGCGTTTCCGCCTTCCCCTTCAAGCGGATTCATGACGCTCAACGGCTCAGAATGCCCAACGCCAGCGGGATGATCGCCTGACCTCGGTTTAGTGGACTGCTACAATTAATTGTGATTCAACCATGACTCAATGATTTAACAGGGACGGTCTGATGAACGAACAGACAGAACTGGAATGGTGGGCTAGGATTCTGTCCGACGTAAATTCGTTCGATCCTTCGGACATTTGGGAACGCACTAAACTGCTCTGTGGTATCGTTGCGGCGAACGAAGTCGAATACATTACCACAGATCAAGCAAACTATGCGCGGAAGGTATTCGCATCGCGAGTAGGCGACAACAAGGTCGAAGGAGACCCATCTTCCGAAGAGTACCGCAATCAACTTTGGCAAACGATTCTTGACGATGCAAAGTCTGTAGATAAACACGACCCTTGGGAAAGAACCAAAATCTTTGTCGGAATGACACCGTTCAGCACATTTGGTTTGATTAGCCATGAACAGTTTGTGTATGTCCGAACTCTGCTATTCGGTGAAGCGTTCGGCGAACATCGAGACTAGCTTCCGACTGTGGCGTCAAGCGTTCATTGCGATTCATCGACACAGACAAACGTTTGTGCGTCGCCACTAAAGCCGATTGTGAGTGTCAATGAGCAATCCAATCGAGCGACAGACCGACAAGTCGCCTAAAGAGTGATTGATGATCCGAACCATCTGCACTCGTTCGACATTGATCATTGCCTGATACAGTCCCTGATTCTCGCCGTACGTTTTGAAGACGAATTCATCGTCATCGAGTGATACACGACGAGACAGACTGAAAGATCCGTATAAAGCGTCAGTTGCGTAGCCGACAGACTGGCAAGAAGCCCAGTGGAGGATTGATTGTGCGAACGATTTCGATTTTTCCTGTCGACATCATGGCTTGGAGCAGCCCTTCGTTGCCGCTGTACGTTTTGAAGATGAACTCACCTTCGGCCAAGGGGACACCGGGAATGCAAACTGAAAGATCGGCGTACAGATCGCCATCCATTTGGACGAGTGCGACATAGAGTTGATTGTCGTCGACATAGCGACGGATGTCGAACTCAACTTGTTGCAGCCCGTGATGATGAAGTATGAACATGAGAGTAAGAGGGAAGAAAGTAAATTGCCGCTGAGGGCACGTTTTCTTCTGCACAATCAAGAGCGGTGTCACAAAGCAGAGCCGCAGGAAGCTTTTGACACGTCAGCGAAGGATTGTGCTGCGTTGCTCGTGCCACAAACGGCAATACGGATTCCTCACGATTCCACACAGATTCATTGGCATGCAAATTCGGTTGACTTCTCCTTCTGCAACCGCCAACCTGCTGATATGGAATTTGAATGTGATCAATGTGGTGCTTGTTGCAAAGAACTGATCGTCGAGGTTTACGACATTGATATAATGCGAGAGCCCAAGCTTGCGACGGCCGACATCGGCTCTTGGACGCGTGAAATGGTCTATGCTGAACTGATGGCCGAACTCGAACAAGATGGAAAGTGCCTCTTAATCGCCGGGCCTGGTAAGCCATGCAAAATGCTTGATAAGGAAAATCACTGCGACATCTATCCCACTCGCCCGAATGTTTGTGTTGCCATGCGGGCTGGCGATGAAGAATGCCAACTTGCGAGAGCGAATAACGGCCTAGCTCCGTTACTACCAAAAAGCGAAGAGTCAAGTAACCAGTAGGTCTTCAAATTTGCTCACGTTATGCCGCCAACATCATGTTCAACATTCACGGATCGACTTGGTATCCAGTGTGCCATCGCCCACAATTATGTGATCGAGAACTGTAATGCCTAACAGTTTTCCGACCTCAGTCAATCGAGTCGTTACCTCATGGTCCTCGCGACTCGGAGTCGCGTCGCCTGACGGATGGTTATGACTTAAGCAAATCGCGCTCGCTCCTTCAATGACGGCGGGCTTGAACACCTCGCGTGGGTGGACGAGTGATGCGTCCAATGTGCCTTGGGTGATAAGCACTACGCTCTGAACAACGTGTTTAGTATCCAACGTTGCAATAACAAACCGCTCTTGGTCTGGCGATGGGTTGTCGCTCCAATATTTTTTGAAGAACGCCTGAGCTTCAACGGTACTCGTCAGTTTCGGCCTGCCCTTCATCGAGCCGACTCGCACCACCGAAACAATCTTAAGCGAGGTATAGTCCGTTTGGTGTTGTATACGTTTGGCAATCTCCTGCTGCAAACTCGCGGCATTGCCGCTCTCACTAACGTTCTGCCTATCAAGTGCCCGAGGTTTCTTTGTTCTTTTCGCTTCTTCAATTGCTGGGAAGATACAGGCGACATCGAACCAAATCTCCTCGTGTTCGTCATCAAAGGCAACACGTACCTCCTGGCGTTTCGGTGAGATCCCCACGACCCGTCCGTAACGCAGGTCGTCCTTGTCGACAAACACTTCGACGAAGTCATGCCGACGTATTTCAAAACGGTGTGCGGGCCCATCGATGTCGTTGCGAATGCGATCCACAAAAATGCTGTTTCGGGAGTTCGCCGCTGGTGGCCAAATCTCGTGCGATTCGCCGCTAAAATTATGTTGCCGCTCTGGATTAACAAACAGTTCGATGACTCTTCGTTCTGTCTCAGCCTGCCTGTCCTCTATCTCGGCACTTAGCGGCTTTGACGTCTCGTTTTCGTCCCCATCCCAAAATTCAAGTTGTTTTCGCATGCTGGCAAATAGTTTGCCAGAACTTTTCATCACCACAAAGGAAAAACATCACTTTCGCGTGGATCGCATGATTGTCGAGCAACCCAAAGCGGTCAAAGACGACGCTCGAACGCTGCAAAATGGTGGGACATTAGTGCTTGGCGACCAACCAAGCGAAGAGGTACAATTTGGTTACAAATCAGTTGACTTCGGACTGTCGGTGCTTGGCGACGAACGTCGGTGCTCGAATATCTGGTATCGAGCGATAGTTTTCGTCAGCAACATTCGTGTAATTTGAAAAAGGATTGGGCGCCATGCGTGTTCTTTTGATTGACGACTCTCGCACACAAGCCACAATCTGCCGAATGGAACTTACCAAGGTGGGATTCGACGTTGATTACGCCGAGAGTAGCGCAGAGGCTCTTTCGTACCTAAACGGTGGTCAACGATATGATGTGATCGTTCAAGACCTGTGTCGGCCTCCCGAGGAAAGAGGTGAGGGATGGACGTTCTACAATCAGCAACTCTGTGACATCTGCCCGGATATTCCGGTCATCTTCTACACGGGATACCCGGCCGATAGTTGTTTTGCCGACTTGGTAAAGAGTAGTCCGAATACCGCTTTCTTGAGTAAGAATGCAACCGGATGTGAGCCTTTGATCCAAGAAATTCAATCGATAGTCAGTAGGAAGCAATTTGCAAAGTAACGCACCCGACATCGTCGTCGGTACCCATTGACAAATGGATTTTCGAATATTTCCAGAACTCCAATCTTCCCAAACTTAGTTTCTACTGAAACATCGCATCTGCCTGTTGCTCCAGTGCTTCGCGTGGCCGAGCAAACTGGCGCAACGCGTGCCGTTTGATCTTCTCCGCTCGGCTCGCAATGCTGTGTGGTGGCGGTAGCGTTCGAATGGTCATTGGCCCTGAAAGCATTCCGTCGATCAGAATATTCGCAACCGCGTGATACTTCGGTATCGTCATCAGGTTTTCCGGTGATACCTTTCCGCCAAAATGCTGGGACCAGAACGGTGCATCCTCCGATCCAACTTGAAACGTGACTACGGAACCGCAATTACCAATGATCGCCGATCGTAGTTCTGGGGCTAACTGTTCACGGTACTGGTTCGCCATGACAAATAGCGGGGCACGGTACTTGCGGGCCTCCGATAACGATGTCGCCAATGCGGTGGTTGAGTAGTTTTGTAGTTCATCGACGTAGCACACGAAGTCCCGACGTTCACTTTCGGGAATGTTGGCTCGCGACTCCCCTGCTAACTGCAGTGAGCTGAGCAACAACGCACCGAGAAGATTGGCCGAGTCTTCACCGAGCCGTCCTTTCGACAGATTGCAAAGCAAAATGCCACCGTCATCCATAACTCGCCGGAGATTGAAACCACTCTTCGGCTGGCCAAGTACCAACTGAAGCTGTCGAACGAGTTCATCCATTGACTCTTCACGCGTGTCATCGAGTCCCAAATAGTTCATCATGTGGGCGGGCACATCGTCGAATGGAAAACGGACGATAGTGCACGTATTCTTTACGTGCTTAGTCAACATCCTTGCCATGTAGTCGTACGCCATTTCCTGTGCGTCGATCGACAAAGCGGCAGCATCAGCACCGAACCGCCAGCCAACTAGGCCTCGATTCACATCCGACGGGCGCAGATTCTCGCCAGTTGGTCTTGAGCATGTCCCCAAACTATAGATTTCGATTTCTTGTCCCTCGGATGCCATGCCAAGCGAGTCGATTAGTCCGACAAGCACCGGGTTATTCGCCCAAAGGCCACCATCAGCAAAATAGTTGTATGCACGAGTTTGACCTGAGTCTGGTACTGGAATGCGGGCTAGCGACCTGTGGGATGAGAACGTCCGCGACGCACAAGCATATTGTGGATAAGGAAGCAAAAAAAGCGTGTCAAAGAGGCGATTATTGGAGTTTGTCGAACGATCAACGATCCGTTCGTTGAATGGCACTCCAATAGGACTGGTTTGGCGCCCTCCCCAATTGCGTTTCGAAGTCACAATACCGACGCGCAACCGACAGGGAACGCTCGCCAGAAACCACCCGGTAGTACGCAAAAACGACATGAGATCGAAGACAGGGGAAAGCTAGGTATAAAAGAAAACCCTTTTAAAAAACGGTGTTTTGGTGAGCATCCGAAACGCGAAAAGAAAGCTATGAGTGTCAACGGAACCGAAGGAGGCAGGAAGAAGTTCGGGCCGATGCGACGTGAATACGACGACGAAGTGCCAAAGCACTTACTATTTGGCTGAACCCGTCTCGTATCAAGCACAGCGGATCAAACTCTGCCAATTGAGCTAGCGGCTTAAAGACGTTCATGGACGTTGCCGCTTACAGGCTGCGTTGGCCATTCATCCGAGACCAAGTACGCTACAGGTCGAGCAACTCACTTTGCAGTTCGGGGAGGCCCCGGCTTGAGAAAAAATCGCATCTTTTTGCGAAATCACTGGCAGGCAAGCCCCCCCCATACGCTGGCATGTGTTATATAAAACGATAACTATTCTTGTTCATAGCCAAAACAAAGGACGATTCGATGGGGAAACTCGCGTTTGCCACCAAAAAACTTGCATTTGCAAATCGGAAAATTGCGTTCGCAAACAGCAAGCTGGCCAACTCAGTTACTCAGCATGCTCACTCAACTCAAAACCTTGCAGACGCGATAACACGGCTTTCTGCTGCCGCCTCAGAAAGATCTACAGAAAAATGATTTAGGATGTTGTCGTGTCTGGCCGGGCGTATAGCCGCTGGCCAACGCTTGGGTTTTCGTTTCGTTGACTTCGTCTCGCAATACGATGTAAATCGTTTATTCGTTATTGGAGAAGATGACACAAGTTGTAAAAACGAAAACGTGAAGATTCTTTGACTTCATCTGAGTTATTTATGCTTGAGCTATATATTGCTGAGTGGTCCGCATGGAAAGGGTTTCTCCTTCCTTGCATTTTACCTGACGCAAAGCGAATTGAGGTGCAGCCTTTCGACGAAGCATATCGCGAACAATTCGCTAGTATCGTTCCAAATCAGGGTATTGTTTGCTTTCAGATCAACGCCTCAGTACTTTATGACCTTCCTTTCAGTCCCTCTGAGGTCACCAAGGCGTTGCGATCCCCATCGCTGTGCTTTCTCAATAGCAGTTGCAACGACATTACCAAATCGACGCTCCATAATGCATTGGATCAGGCGGGGCTTCCTTCGCTCAAGCTGACTTCACATCCATCGAAAGTATGTGATGTGATAGTCAAATCGAACCTTAATTGTGGAGGACTGTCTGAATCAAGGCATGCAGACGTCCTTCCGGTTGACTCGACAATCTCCCGGCTTCTAAATAAGCAGGAAAAGCCTTTCAATTACAACGTCGTTTCCTCGGATCAATTACCAAAAGAGGCCTATCTTTCATCATCACTAATCGTTGAACGCTACATCTCTAACCCCGACGACTTTTTCTATCGACTCTACTTTGCGGGTTCTCATCGGATTGCAGTCAAGGGGCATTGCTCTGGAGTCGTAAAGAAGATCTGCGGAGATGATCGCGACACAAACGTCGCATATCTGGAGTCTAGTAAACACGACGCGTTAGCAGTACTACCCCCATCAGTGGTCAAGATTGGATCCAATTTACCATATGCAATGGGAGCTGAGTTCGGTTGTATCGACATTGTCTGCAGCCGCGACGATGAAGCATTTGCAATTGATCTTAACCCAACCCCTTATGCAGGTTCGCAACCTCCTTCTGAAGAAATTCTAGAGTTCCTCCGTATTGGGCTGCTTGAAATCGCCCTATCGAAATTGCAGGAAACTTAAACATGAATCTAGAGGACATGCGTTCTGTCCGCGGGATTCAATCATCGATCTTCGTCGTAAATTGGAATCTTGGAAAACGCTGCAACTATTCTTGCTCTTATTGCCCGAAAGATCTTCACGATTTGTCTAGCGGCCATTTGACATTTGTTGAGATGACAAAGGCATTTGGAAATATTCTTCGTGCTAAGAAAGCGGCGGGTGATGCTCGAGAAATTAGACTCGAATTAACTGGAGGCGAGCCAACTTTAAATCCGGATTTGGAAAAGTTTCTAAGCTGGCTGCGTTGCACTCATGGCGGCATTCTTGACGCTGTTGGTATGACGACAAACGGGTCTCGCACTGAGGAATATTATGCCAATCTATTTGAATTTGTTGACTACGTAACGTTCAGCGCTCACTTCGAATTCATGAACTCGAGGTCATTTTTCACAACGGCCATTTCTGTTCATAGGAAATTACGAGACTCAGGCTGTCGTAAGCTACTCACCGTCAATCTGATGATGGAGCCATGGGCAGCGGATAAAATTAACCATCTCGTCGATGCACTTGCATCTGAACATATTCCAGTCCGGTGTTCGGAAGTTCGCAACTACTACAACAGCCAAGGACTAAATCCAAAATGGGATGTGGAATTTGATTACGCCAGATTCCTAGACGAACACGGTGCGTCACCGGCTGTAGCGTCGTTGAATAGAAAGAGTAGAACGACGGTAAATCGGCCCAACAATGACAAGAACTCGCAGGAGTGCGACGATTTAATGAACTTGCGATTGGCGGGGCATGATATTCAGGTTTCCGATCGCAACGGTGGCGAATCACTTATGTCTGCTAGCTCCATGATCGATGAGCAATTGAATCGTTTTCTCGGCTGGTCATGTAACGTTGGGAGTAACGGACTGCACATCTACCATAATGGAGATGTGTACGGCAGTATCTGCCGAGCGAAGCGCCTTGGAAATGTCTTCGAAGCGTTTTCAATCAAATCCCTTACTGTTACTTGTCAGAAAGAAGCTTGCGTCTGCCCAGCAGATGTTCGTATTCCCAAATATCGAAAATCTGGTGATCCAGTCCGGGTTGCCCCACCTGAGTGTAGCTGATGAAGAATGCTGTATCTGTTTCGATGCTATCTGACGCTGCATCTCGGAAAACTAACGTGAACTGGATTCTGGGAACAGCATGCAACTACAGCTGCAGCTATTGCCCAGATTCTCTACACGACGGCAAAGTTGCTTGGCCAAAAATTTCCGATTCGATAGCGTTTAGCGAAAAGGTGATTGAACACTACCGGGTTCTTGATCGATCGGTCACGTTTGTGTTTTCAGGCGGGGAGCCCACCGCCTATAAGCACTTGAGGAAATTGCTCGAAGCAATCAATTGCGCTGGCGGTGAAGCGAGGTTGATCAGCAATGGCAGTCCCGGCTTAGACTGGTGGACCTCAACAGCGTCTCTACTGAAAAGCATCGTGCTGTCATTCCACATAGAGTTTGCCAATAGGGACAAGTTTGCAGCGGTTGCCAAATTGCTGCAGGACCGTCTGAAGACACACATCAATGTGACAATGGTTCCGGAAAGGTTCGACGAGTGTTTGCGAAATGCAGAGATTCTCTCGAAGACTTGCGAGCAAGCGACAATCACGCTCAAGCCACTTCTAATTGATTTTGGATCTGATTTGTATCCCTACACCGATAGCCAGCGGAAGGTTCTTGCCGACTCAAAACTAGGTGATGGGGGTAACGAGAATCCGGGGAAAGCCATGCTAAAGATTGAATACGAGGACGGATCCTCGGAGCGGTCATCCGGTAGTCAAATAATTGCTGCAGGAAAGAATCACTGGCCCAACTGGAGCTGCGAAGCTGGCATCGAGTCTCTGGCGGTCGATCAATTTGGAGAAGTATCACGAGCGGTTTGTTGTCAAGGTGGAAAGCTAGGGAACATCAACGAAACGCAGTGGACTCTTCCGACTTCCGGCATTGTCTGCGAAAAGCTTGTGTGCCATTGCATTTCAGATATAAATGTTTCGAAACGGCTTGGGAGCAAGGAGTAGAGCGAAAGAATGGGCAATAAAGAATCGCAAATTTGGGCCGTGACATGTTTTTTCAATCCAATGGGCTCCCGCCTTAGAAGGGAAAACTATTTGCGGTTTAGAAGGCAACTTGATCTTCCGCTTTTGACAATTGAGCTGTCGTATCGCGATGCTTATGAGCTTACTGACAATGACGCGGACATGATCATCCGAGTTTCTGGCGGGGATATTCTGGATCAAAAGGAACGGCTGTTGAATCTCTCGTTGGATGCTCTTCCTGCGTCGTGCGAATACGTCGCTTGGCTAGATTGCGATCTTATCTTTTTGGAAAACAGATGGCCGGAAGAGACTGTAAGAGCTCTTGAGTCTTCTATGCTTGTCCAATTGTTTAGCGTTATATACTACCTCCCAAAGCCGACCGCTTCGGCGTGCGATCCAGTTGACCGCAACCTTTTTTTCCGTAGGGGATTGGCTGCCTTGGTAGAATCAGGACTTTCGTTCTCAATCGCGTACAATCAAGAGGCTTTTGTGCGAGCGTTGGGTAGCGCAAGTCCTGGGCATGCGTGGGCAATGCGACGTGACGTTCTACAACGACATCGTCTATATGACCGCTGTCCAGTTGGAGGCGCTGATTCTGCCATAAATTGTGCCGCATATGGTGACTTTGACTTGGTTATTCGAAACCATCGAATGAACCGGAAACAAGAATTGCATTATTTGGAATGGGCAAGACCATTTCATAAGGAGGTAAAGGGCCGTGTGGCGTCCGTCACTGGTGAAGTTCTTCATCTTTGGCACGGATCGATTGCGGATCGACACACAGAAGACAATTACACCATGATCGAGAAGCACGAATTTGATCCGTACACCGATCTTGCCGAAACAGAAGAGGGAAGCTGGGCGTGGGCAACCGACAAGCCCGGTCTACACAATGCTGTTCGACAATGTTTCGAGCGTCGAAACGAGGACGGTGAGGCAGCAAACTGAGTAGATGACGAACAGGTTACAAATAACGACAGATGTTTTCACCGGAGATATGCTTTGCAGGGCACTAAAGATGAGCGTTTAATTGCGGCAGACAAATATAAGTTTGCCTCTGATATTGCGATAGTGACAACGTACTTCAACCCAAGTCACTACTCTACGAAGCTTGAAAATTACAAGCAATTTCGCGATCCTATCGATGCTTCTGGCATTCCTTTGTTTACAATCGAATGCGAGTTTGGCGACTCAGACTTTGAGCTCAATGAGTTCAAGAATGTTCGTCAGATTCGTTGTAACGACATAATGTGGCAGAAAGAAAGACTTATCAACGAGGCTGTCAGGACACTTCCCTCCAAATTCGAGAAGGTTGTTTGGTTGGACTGCGATTTACTGTTCGTCAATTCTTCATGGGCATTGGAATTGTCGGCTGCGCTAGATACTCAAGTGGTTGTCCAGCCGTTTTCATCGGCAATCCGGCTTCCCCGAGGTGAAACATGTTTTACGGGTACGGGGCCGCGATGGAACAGTTTTGGTCTCGTTTACAATGATTCTGCTGTGCAAAGCAGGGAAGGCTGGGACGCGCACGGGCATACTGGCTTTGCGTGGGCCGCTAAGCGTGAGTTTTTCCGGGAGTGTGGGCTATATGACGCCTGCATTTTGGGTAATGGCGATCACTACATTGCCCACGCGATCGCAGGTGAACCGGAGTGCTCGTGCATAACCAAGCGATTGATTAGAACCGCTTCGCAGTTCAGCCATTTTCGTGACTGGGCAAAACTCGCATATTCGATTGTAGATGGAAAGATCGGAGTCATCTCGGGGGAGGTGTTGCATCTATGGCATGGCGACTATGAAAATCGTCGCTATTTAGAAAGGCAAGATGAAGTTAATAGACTCGGCTACGACCCCTATTCTGATATACGAGTTTCGGATTCTGGTTGCTGGGAATGGTGTTCAGACAAGCCCGAGTTACACGCTTGGGCAATCGAGTACTTCAACGGACGAAAAGAAGATGGATAAGAAAAAATTCGCAGGGAGATCATTTACCAATATTGCAACTTCCTCCAATGGAAGTCGATGCGAAGCTAGAAAGTTTGGTATTGTGGGAATCGGTTCAATTGCAAAGTTTTACCTTTCAGCCATGAAAGAAAGTGCAGAAGTCCAATTGATTTCAGCCTGTGATTTGCAGCCAGAGAAACTCAAGAGATTCGGTGGCGGGACTACCAAGGTAACGACTGATTTCTCCCAGTTAACTTCAGATCCGGAGATTGATGGAATCATTGTGTGCCTGCCAAATTATTTGCATGCAGAAGTTTGCGAGAAATCGCTATTGGCGGGAAAGCACGTCTGCTGTGAGAAGCCGTTGGCGTTGAACGCTGGTGACTCTATGCGGTTGGCTCAATTAGCTGACAAGAAGAAACTTGTTTTGATGACTGCGTTCCACAGAAAGTACAATTCGAATATTCGTCGTGCCATTCAGCACTGTCACGCAACTTCACTTAAACGAGTAAGGATTCGCTACCTAGAGGATATTGAGGCACACTCAGGTGGCGAGAATTGGTATTTGGATAAGGAGATGTCAGGTGGCGGATGCATCATTGACAATGGATCCAATGCGCTTGACCTGCTTTCAGGTTTCATGCGTCGGATTCGTGTTGTTGACTGCCGCGTTGAGCGATGGAGCGGAGCAGTGGAAGTGAGTGCTGTCATCAATCTGGAGGATGAATCAGGAATCCTGGCAGAAGTACAACTTGATTGGGGTCATAGTGACGAGATCAAGGACTTAACCTTGGAATACGAAGACGGATCGAAGTTGTGCGTCAACATGCTGCAAGGTTACGACGGTTTCAAAAAGTCACTGGACCATGAGTACGATTCAGTGGTGCAGGATTTCTGTCGTCGCATACAGAATTGCGAAACAACTGACGATAAAGAGCTGAGCGTTGTCCAGTTAGTTTGCGATTGCTACGCAAAGATTAGGATAGGTAAATATTGAAAAGCAAAGAATTCAATCCTTTGGTCAGCGAGTTGGCGACATTCGGAGGCCCCTGTGCTGTTAGATGTAAAGTGGACTCGCAATGGCCGCCCTCGTCGCCTCAGCTACAAGTGGAAGTCCAGCGAGTTCTGGACAGCGGCCGGCTATCAATCAACGATGGTACTGGCGTAATTCGGGAGTTTGAGACAGGATTTGCACAATACACGGGATCCAAGCACTCGCTCGCGTTTTGCAATGGAACTGCGGCATTGCACTCAGCATTGTTTGCAGTCGGTGTATGCCCTGGCGATGAAGTCATCGTCCCGACACTAACTTGGCCCTCGACAGCAAATGCAGTGATTCAATGCGGTGCGCGTCCGGTTTTTTGCGACGTCGATATTAGCTCCGGCTGCATGAATGCAGACGCCATCCAAGCGAAATTATCACCCGCAACTCGAGCCGTGATTGCCGTTCACCTCTGGGGTAACCCCGGTGATATAGCAGAGGTGGCGAGGCTAACGAAGCGAGTTTCGATCCCGCTTATCGAGGATGCCTCACACGCCCATGGAGCACAAATTGAGGGTCGTCATGTCGGTACATATGGCGAAATTGGGTGCTTCAGTTTACAGGCGTCAAAGCTACTTGCAGCGGGCGAGGCGGGTATCGCAGTGACTAATTCCACGGACCTCTTTGATAAGATGCTCGCACATGGTCATTTTGGTGGAAGAATCGAGAGGGATGTCACGTCACAAGCCTTTGCGCAGTATTCTTACACTGGCATTGGGCCAAAGTACCGTCCCCACCCGCTCGCAATGGCGATCGCCTTGTCGAGCCTGCAACAACTTGACTCATGGATAAATCACCGAACAGACGCGATTGATCGAATATCGGTAGTTGTTGAGCAAGTTCCCGGGCTTATTGCGCCGGAACGTATAGAAGGCGTTTCCCGCGGGGCATTCTATGGAGTCAGGGTTAGGCACGTCCCATCTGTGTCTGGCGTATCCACAGAAGCGCTGCTCCGCCTTTTGACTGACGAAGGAGTGGAAGTGTCGCGGGAGCCTTACCAGTTGCTACATCGCCAGCCTTTATACAAAGGAGCAATGTTCTATGAAGAAGTAACGGGGTCGCGATGGCCCTATGGAGAAAAATGGTCAGCAACTTACCGCGATTCCGATTTTCTGAATGCGATTGAGCTTTCCGTAAACACGCTAGCGATTACTGTTCCCACGCTGGCAACACAAGAACTGGTTGATGGCTACAAACTCGCGTTCGAAAAGATACGCAGAGTCATATCAATCGATCCTGCTGCAATCCAAGAGGCGATGCAAATCGTTCTAACAATCCGCTCTCGATAGTCCGTAGCCAGCGGGCGTGTTGCTTAGCTTAATCCTGCTACAGGTCGCAATGCACAATTTGTGCGTCGAGTTGTCTTGCCGTCTTCTTTTGCTAATTCAATGCAATATTACATGATTTGCTCAACACCTCGGACAGGTAGCAGTTTGCTATGTTCGTTGCTGCGATCGACAAAGTGTCTTGGGGTTCCAGCGGAGTACTTTGAATTCGGAGACAGAAAGCAAAAAATCCTTGATAAACTGGATCGCCGAACGGCAGAGGAGCTTGACTGTGACTTTGAAAAGTATATTAAGTTTATCAAGCAAAGGTATTCGTCTTCGAACGGCGTGTTCGGATTTAAGATCCATCAGCACGATTTCACCAAGTCTTTGCAGCGTGGACTCAGGCTTGATGTTCATTTTCCTGACATTCGCGTTTTATATTGTAGACGTTTGGACATAATCAGACAAGCAATTTCATGGGTGAGAGCAATTCAGACTCAGTCTTGGTCTTCGCATCAGGCCCCAAGAAATTCTGCTGCGTTTGACGGCCGTGCAGTTTGCATTGCAGTAAACTCTATCTGTGACAGTAATTTGAGATGGGAATTGTTCTTCAGGGTTAACTCTGTGATGTACAAGGAGGTCGTGTACGAACACTTTGTTGACCGAAAGAATGAAGCAGTGTTCGAGATAATGGATTTCTTTGGGGTTCCTTCTTCGGCTGGAATTGCCAGGTGTATTCAAACAACAATGCAAAGACAATGTGATTCGGTTACCGAATGCTGGTACGAGAAACTTTTGGAATACGTATCCGATCAAAACCAGTCATGCGTGAACGAACCAGAATTGATTCAGGGGAGAGAGTGGGTGCGTAGGATCTCTACGCGAGATTGCTGAATTGTTGAGCGTATCAATATAAGGCACTTGCTTGCCGGCGTTTTTAACAGCAAGAACCTCAAGCCAGCGCGGCGGTTGCTTCCATACTCACATGCGTACTTTCAGATGCAATATATGCATGGCCTACAGGCTATGATCTAAATTCTAATGGTGGCAAATTTTGCTCGTTTTCAACAACTCGCTTTAAACTTGGTGCAGAGGTAGACATCCTCATTTAGGATAAGGCCAAGGCGTTTGGATTCATCGTGTTCTAGCTCACGCGCAAATGCAATGATCTCAACTGAGAACCCAGCTTCTACAAGACGGTCTCGGTAGTCCTGGCCATATCGACGGACATGGTCGTGGTGCCCGAAGGCCTTTTCCCTCTCTTCGGGACTTTGAATAGTTGCGTCTTCAAAAGTAAAGTTGCTGGTAATCGGTACCTGTAGTATGGCCCAACCACCTCTTCTCAAAACACGGAAAATTTCTCGCATGGCTTTTCTGTCGTCTGGAATGTGCTCGAGAACGTGGCTGCAGTAGACAACGTCGAACGAGTTATTCGGGTATTCAATTTCCGTCAAATCCATCTTTACCATAGCCTTTGGATTGACGAGATCGGCTGACAAATAGTCTATGTAATCATGTGCCTGTATGAGCTTTGACAAAATTGGTTCCGGTGCAACATGCAATAGTCTCTTTTTTGCACCATTCAGCAAGTTCGTTTTTCGTCTAATAAATTCCCATGTCAGGCGATGCCTTTCGAGTGAATGACACACTGGACATCTCGCCTCCGTTCTTGTCACAAGTCCAAAGGGAAGAAATCGCCGCAACCATGCCCCGCAGCATGGGCATTTCCTCGAAATCCCGAAGAATGCGATGCGATAGAACAGTTGACGAGTTTTGCTGATTTGGGGCATGAATACGGCTTTAATTATTTTGGTCTGCGTAGCTCGTGCTAATTTAGGCTGTCTGCCTTTTCTACACCAAGGAGATTGCTGCAGGCTGCGTGTCCAGGGCACTCTTGGGTTCATTGGAATGGCTCATTGTAAACTCTTTTTAGCTTGAATCACGACGACTCTATGGGCTGCTGAATTGTGATGACGAAGTTCCCCCAGGCCCGCAACGATGATGCATCGAATCGACCATTCAATTCGGGGTAATCAGCGTGCGAGGCTTGGTGGCTTGTAGTCTCCCATGAGATGCCGATGCTCGTGGGTTCTCGAGCATCCGATGGTCCAAAAAGCTACGCCCGTGATCGCATTGGAACGCCGTACCGACATAAACCATGCTCCGCGCCCCCTCCTGCCTTGAACCAACGGCTATTGAAAACCCGAATCATTGTAGGAAGGCCGCTTTTTGTTTACCCAGATTTCCTCAGACGCCAAATCAACCTGGAGGAACGCCGGTTGCCTCCCATTCCATTCTATAATCGTGTGAGCTTTTTAGGCATGCCGTGGAATTGCTACCCGCTAATACGCAAAAACGACGCCAAATCGAAGATAGGAGAAACGTAGGTGCAAGAAAAAACTTGCAAATTGCGGGGTTTTGGTGAGCATCCGAAACGCGAAAGGAAAGCCCTGAGTGTCTACGGAACCGATTGCTACAGTTCGAATGGTCTTTTATCGAGGGGCGACTGGTTTACCACCAAACACTTGAGCGATTGCCGCGTGTTTGACATCTGGAAAAAGATGGCGGTAACGCCTTCTCATTTCTTCTGTGCAATGTCCCACAAACTCATCGATAATTCGCTGGTCGATGCCGCTGCAAGCGAGGTTGCTGATGAAACTGTGGCGCAAGCAGTGCCAACCTTTGACCTTTTCCCAGCGACTACTTTTGAGCGTCAACTGAAAGTGCGAATGGGCTTGGTCTGGCTTGATTGGCAGCGGTTCTTTATCAACGAACGAATCGAATTGAGCGAACGCCCACGGGCCACCGGGATGTTCGTCGTCGAACCATTTTTGCATGATTGACTTGAACAGGGGAGCGAGGGGAACACGCCGAGTCGATCGCTGACCTTTGACACGTTTCTTTTCGCGAATCGTAACAAACTTTGTCTCAAAGTTGAAATCGGATCGACGCGACCGCATGATTTCGCTGCGTCGGGCACCGGTGAAGCAGGCCATCGCAAACATCGGATGAATAAAAGGGGAGCGAGCCGCTTTTTCAACATGCTTGAGCAGGTGATTCATTTCCGTTTGTCGCAGGTACAGGCAATCCCAAGGAGTATCCGCTTCGATCCCGGTCAGGCCCTCTTGTCGAATCTGACGTTCAATCTCTCCCCACGTTTGGAAAGGCGGCTTCTCATCCGTTTTCGGCAATCGAGTGCCGCGATTGGGGAAGAGGCCTGAGACAAGGGGAACGGATGCCGCCCATCGCCAAACCGTGCCGAGCGTCACAATTTCTTTCCGGATCGTCGTTGCCGAGACCCGTTTGTACTCTCGTTCATCCTTTGGCTTGCTTTTATCGATCGCGTAGTGGGTCGTTTCTTTTGCCCGTACGTTGACGTACTTCTGAAGCGTCTGGCCGGTGAAATTGGCCATATCGAAATTTGGCTTCAGGATTCGAGTCAGGTGTTTCTGGTGCGTCCGCATCGTGCCGATGGTTGTCGGTTCAACGTTGTCGACGGGCAGCGAATCGAAGAATGCCGCGAAAAGAGACTCTAGAGTGACACGACCGGCCCGCGTTTTAAGCGGATCGGCAGGAGGCAGTGAATCGACCTTGCCGTCAGCCATCACGAAGTTGATGAAGGAAACGTGCTCAGGGACTTCCAAACGGCCTCGCTTGATCAAATCGAGCATCTCGATGATCGCGTCTCGCCGAACGACCACTCGGGACTCAATCTTGGTGCCAAGGGAGCGTTTGAAGCGTCGCCCTCCGATACGGAGAACGATGTGGATGGTGCCCGAAGGCTCAGGATGAAGTGACGCCATGATTGGACTCTTTCGCTCGAAAGGGGAACCCTGAGCGTAGAGAACGTCCCTGGCTCAGGCCAGCGACGCGAATCCAGTGTTAGTTCAATGTGTCACTTGCTGAGTGACACTAGGTTTTTGAAGATCTGGATCGTTCAAAAACCCCGTAAAAATCAATGCGGCCGAGAGGACTCGAACCTCCACGGGATTAACTCCCACTAGGCCCTTAAGCTATCTTCGGCGGTTGCTTCTGCACTGTGAATGAGTTGGTTTTGAACCGCAATCTCCTTCCTGGATTGATGAAACGTTTAATTGCAACTCATCTTAGATTTGCTTTGCGTTGCGGTCAAACGTCCAATCTTGTCCCCAAAATCCGTCTGCCAAAAAACGCAAACACGTCTCTATACCGCACTAGAACCTGAATCTCCAATTTGCAAATTAAGTACAAGTTGGGTTCAAGCTTCAATCGCACTTTGGCACAGTGAAATACCGCGTTTCAGCAAGCACCTGCGTTACACTCATATTGTACTCACACTGACGCTGCGTGGGCAATACTTCACTTGTTCAGTGAGCTACTGTGATCGCGACCCGCCGTCAAATTGCATCGGCAATTCGTTATTGGACTGCGCCAGACCTGCTACCCAAATCTGTACCACCGTCAGTGAGAAAAACCGGGCTTCATCTGGCCGGGCTAGCCCGGCCAGATGAAGCGAAATCTTTGGGGGCTAGGTTGCCCAAATCGCTGTGGGGTCGATGCTCGTTGTAGTCAACTCGCCAAGCTTCAATCTTCTCCTTTGCGTCCTCCAAGGACAAGAACCAATTTTCGTTGAGGCATTCAGCTCGGACGCTCCCGTTGAAGGATTCAATGAAAGCGTTATCCGTTGGTTTTCCAGGCCTACTGAAGTCAAGCGTGACGCCATTGGCATACTCCCACTGATCCAAAACTTTTGATGTGAACTTAGGACCGTTGTCAACTCGAATCGTTTTGGGCGATCTTCGATCCATCGCCAACCGATCCAATGCAGCGACAACTTCGCCGCCACGCATCCGCTGACCGACCTCGATCGCCAGACTCTCACGGGTAAAGAGATCGACTTTCGTTAACAGGCGTATTTTGCGGCCATCGAACAGCTCATCGGACATGAAATCCATCGCCCAGCAGTCGTTAATGCGAGTCGCCTCGGGTCGATCGACACGAGTTCGACAGCTGACTCGACGCTTCAGTGTCTTCGTTCGCAAATTCAGCTGTTCCTCGCGGTAGAGTCGATAGACTCGCTTTGCATTCACGTCCCAGTCTTCGCGCCTGAGCAGAATATGCAATCGACGGTAGCCGTAATGAACTCGCGTTGCCGCCAGCTCTTTCAGACGCATTCGTAAGGCGGCCTGCTCATCCTTCGTGGACTCGTAGCGATCGATGACCGAGCCAGACCGACCAGTTTGCAAGCACGACGCTCGCTGATGCGGTAACAATGCTGGGCTCCCTCGACACATTCACAAAGGCGGGCAGGCCTCAGAGCTTTTTTGACAGAACATCCTGCAAGATCTGTTTGTCCAAACTCAAATCAGCCACCAACGAATTCAATCGCCTGTTCTCTTCCTCCAAAGACTTCAATCGACGGAGCTCTTCAACTCCCAGTCCATCGAACTTCTTCTTCCAACGATAGAACGTCGGTTGGCTCACGCCAAGCTTCCGACATACCTCTTCAACGGGCGTTCCGGCCTCCGCCTGCTTGAGCGCAATGGCGATCTGTTCGTTCGTATATCGAGACTTCTTCATGGTCATCATCTCCTGTAAATGACGGCCAAATTCTAACCCGATTTTCTCACTTCAAATGGCCCAGTTTTTTGGTTGCAGGTCAGAGAGATATCCATAAAGGACTGTTCTCGAAGTTGTCGCAAAAGCCGCGAATTCTTCTGGAGTCATTTTCTGCCCTTTGCTTTAAATAAATGAGATTTTGCCTGATAGCACAGTGCGAGCATTATGCCGAAGAGTACTTGTGGTCAATGGCTTTGGCTTGAAGAAGGGACCGAGATTCCAGTGTCGAACTGCCTGGCTCGTGCATTTTATAGCACCGAGTGAGCGGGCGGCAACCTGTGTCTCTCCCGCGTTGGTTTTTCTGTGCTCAAATCACTTGAGCGTGTGGCCTTTTTGTAGTAAGCCGGCTGCGGCGCGGTTACCAATACGATGGACATTTTCCGCAGCAACTGTCAATCATATAGTTCAGGAAAACGCGGGAACACAGAATACGGGTCAAACTTGCGTTTGTTGGTTCTCACTCTTTGAAATCGAGCCCCAAGATGGCTCCTCCAAAGATCTGTGGTGTACGGCAGCGAATCAACGTTGTAGTTTTTTCCACCCAAGGAAAACGCGATCGGGAGCCACTTGCGATGCGTCTCACGTAACAAAAGAGCGTCTGAGCAGTTTGCTCGCGACTGAAGGACTCCGAAACCAAGTCGTGATGACCCTACGTGCAATGACTCCGTGTTGGGCACGTCATTAGGTTTTTGGGGAACGAGGAGCACCGACTCTCCGGCCTCAAGCGTATCAAGAACTTGAGACGCACTCGAAAAAATCAGCGATCGTTCAACCGAGGGAAAGCCAACCTCGAACCACAGGGCCAACCTTGAGGGATACTTGCCCTCATTCATATCGGCTTCGTATTTGACGGACGATTTGGATACGTATTCAAGATAGGGCTCCACCGAGCGGCTAACGGCGTAACCACCGAGAGCGACCACGTTCCTTGGAAGCTGTGTTGGCACTCTAGGATCGTTGGACCCTAGTGTGACGACGCAAATAAATCGAAGTGATTTTGTGTTATCGTCGCGACTAACGCGCCCAATGACTGACTCAAATTCACCGTCGTTGCCCGCATTTCTTGTGGCATCCGCGAGTGCTGCAAATGATGGATAGGCTAGCACATATTCGTGGATGTTGTCCGTGCACGGTCGAAGGTCAATAGTCGCAGCCGTCAATACACCAAAGTGACCCAATCCTCCCATAACTGCGTCGCAGATTCTGGAGTTTCCAGCAGTGGATTCAGAATATGATGGCGCGCATTCGATCAATGCCCCTGTCCCGTCGACTACCGTCATCGAGTAAACGTGATCGATCTGCATTCCGAAGCGATGACTTCCGAAGAATGCGCCACCGGTGGATAAAGTGCCCCCCACGGTTGTTGTCAATGCGCTCGTAAGTACAAATGGCATCAGCTTGCATTGGCTTGTTGCCTTGACGATTTCCAGCCAAGTTACGCCTGCGGCTACCGTTACCCGCCGATTGGCTGTATCAAGCTCGATTCGTCTTCCGCTTGGTAGTTGCAGTTCCTTGGTTAAGAGACAAATCGAAAATTCGTCAACGGACTGCCCCTCAACCGAATGAGCGCGACCGCGCGGCACGATCCGCATTCTGTGGTTCTTCGCAAACCGAACAACAGCTCGCACGTCGTGAGTGTCACGTGGCCACGTAACCAAACGCGGAACCCCAGTTGTCATGCCGCCGAAGTCACGAGACACATTTCGCCTTGACTCGCAGCTCTCGCTGGCTTTGCCGCGAAACCCACTGCCGACGAGACACGCGGACAGATCATAGCAACCACGTATCTGGGGTAGGCGATGCGCAAAACGGCGACGCGGCTCGCCTGACTGGGCCAAGCTGTCAGACAGCAGAACTGAAGAAGCCGTTGCGCCAAGTCGCATCAAGAATGTTCGCCTTTTCATTCGGTTCGATCCGACACCAAACTCACCCACGCAGTTCACTCCCACTGCAGATCCATCAACACTTTGCGGCTCGTCTTGAATTCTACTGTCTTTACGACTGATGATGTTTCCGATCATATGGGTTATCGTTGAATTTGTGTTTGGCGGGCGGAGTGATTGCCAGCTTGGAGCCGTGTCTGAGTTCTTCATGTCGGATCCACGCGAGACCCTCCAGGATTCTGGTCCCAAGTTCAACAAACTATTTGTTGTCGGTGGGGCATTTGTTTTTCTCCAACGAAAGGCCTTATTTAGGGCCTTCGATCGAAAGTGACTGGGTTCGATGTTGGTGGAGACGAAAGTCGAGCGCGCAGCCTTCTCAACTGCATTGTACCGGGGGCTTGATGCGAATGTTGCGTCGGTTGACATACAGCTCTTACATTTTGGAATGACTTCCGGGCAGATTACTGTGGGGATCACTTCTTCGACAAGTGCAGCGGAGCGAATCCTAGGCCACCCGACGCATTGTTCACGCGAGGGTTTTGACTTGGATTCAACGGTGACAAGATGCTGCCATTCGCGACGTAGTAGGGCTCCAATCTCACCGGGCTCGGAACACTGTTCAGCCTCGATCGCGATGCGGCGTTTGTACTCTGCTGTAAAGCGACGCCGAGCCGCTTTCCCAGTCACCTCAGGATTTTTCTCAATTTTTCTTGTCGGCGTTTTCGGTCATGTAAACTCTCCGTGCCCTCAACTTTGCAAAATTTCAAAGTTGTCTCACTCATGTTGGCACAGAGGGGAAGCATGGGCACGTGCATGACGAAAGCTGTCGAACTCCTCCATCCCAAGAAGTTCGTCTCGCAGTAGGGCTTTGGAAGCTCTCTGCGCAACCATTCATCCATAGATTACCTGTCACCAAACCGCTTCGAGCTGAACCTCAATCCTTAAGGAATGGCGCGCCCGTCAAGCGTGGGCCACCTCAGCGGATGCAATCGGGAACGTCGTAGGCCACAAACAACTCGAACAGACGATTAATCACATCCTCGCTGGCCATGCTTCGCGAGACATCCAAGGTAATGCACCCAGGGCAATCGCATTTGATTCGCCTTGGAACAATTGCTGCGTTGTAGTTGGTTCCGTCAAATTAGCAAGCGATTTGCTTGCTAATCAAAGGAACCAAGTTGGCTAGTTCTGGCCAACTGCTGAGCCCAAAGGACTGCCCATGATTACAAACACGCCTGTGATTTTTGCAACGTTTGAAAACTTGCCCGATCCCAGAGCCCAGGGCGGCAACAAGCAACACTCACTTTACGGAATGGTCGTCATTGTTGGACCAAGCCATCGACGAAATGCTTGAAGACTCGACAGAGGTGGTCTCTGAGCGTGAAGCATTTCTTCTGCGAGAGTTACAGTCGAAGATCGAAGCGGAAGGTTTGCTGGCTAAACCCAACGATGTAGTGGTTGTCGCGGCTCGTAGTGCGTGGAAGGAGTACAACGACATACACGCCTAACCAAAGGCGATCGGTCGCGTGGTGAGCGACCAATGTTCCTGGCTGACCGACGTTGTGTCGACAGCGAAAGCAACAGTCAATTGCTTCCACACTTTGGCTGCAGTGGTTCGCGAATCGAAATACTCGACCGAGATAACTTCGCGACCAATGGCAACGGCAAGACCGATAGTCAGTCGTTGCGATCGTGGTGTCACAACGCTTCCCGTACCTCGCTCGGATCGATCCTTGGCTTCGGTAATCGCCTGCGGTGGAATCGAACCAGTCGAAATCTTAGATGGTCGCAACTTGTCTAGTGCCAACTGCTGCAGCGCGAGATCACTTGTTCAGGAAACACAGCGATTATAGAGCGAAACCTTTTGGCAACTGCTTCCACTGATTTTTTCAAGGAAGCGATCTAGCACTTATCGACACCCATCGATAACGGTCGTGAAAAATTGCAAGTACTGCTCAGCATGGGCTTCTATCCGATAGTGGGATCGCGTGTTCTGGCTTAGTTCTTTCAACTTACGTAAGCTATCGGGGTTTCGTAATTGATTCGCAAGTACCTCGGCGGAGTCAAATCGAATGACTGCTTCATATTGGTGCAGATATTCTTTGTACGCCTCGTACCCGTCGAACGGAAGAGCGACGGGGACCCCACTTGCGACACTACTGATCAGTCGATCGGGAACCGAAAGATGGACTTGCCGGCTAGAGGCGAGCGACGGGGTTATGAACCCGCCAAGCGTAGCAGGAAATTGCGTTGCAAACTTGATTAGTTCAGGTAGAGAACGCCGAGCAAAGTAGTGCTGATGTGGGTGTTGCTTGGCTTTTGGATCGGCCGGGCAATAGTGAACATTTATTCCGCAGTTCATCAATTGATCTAAGAGATTCTCGGAACGGGAATGAGTTTTCAATTCGGTTCGCCCCATATGCAAAATTGAAGGAGTCGAATAGTCGCACTTTATATCGATTGAAGGGCTCATGGTTCCAGACCAGCACGGAGGGATTACAGTTGAATGAACTTGAATTCCTCTAAAAATCCTGCGCTCGAAATAGTATTTCATTTGATGGGTCGGGAAAATAAAACCGTCCAACTTTGCTGCAGCTCTACGAAAGAGCTGATCCGCTAAAACCATGCTTCTTCCCGTAAATCCCTTTGGGTGACACAGAACGTTTGCGACAACTGCCGTTCTTGGTCGCTCACGTTTTATCGCAATCGCATCAGCTAGCGGGTTGGTTGCCCAATAAGCCACCAAGACATCGACATCGTTAGAATCAATTGCCCCGAGAGCGTCCTTGAGATACGCTCGGTGTGCGGTGCCCTTCCATTGCATGCAACCTCGATACAACTGGCGTACAATTCGGATTTTGCTCGCCTGATAGGCTCCGCTATTGGGAGAATCTGGAATGCGAATGTATTTTGCGTTAATGCATGAAGCCAACGACCCTAGTGCATCAGCATGATCAGATTTCGGCTTCCCCAAGAAACCAATGGATAGCGGCTTATTCTCAACTGTCAAAATTACTGCTCCTAAGATTCGTATTGCCTGCCGGACAACCCGTGGATATCGTGGTAATGTCTGTCAATCTCTCGACCTGGCAAATTGGTTGTCAGCTGCAATTCTACCCCTTGCGGGCGGCTACTGCGTGTAGCAATAATTGAGGATTCTCGTATCTCTCAACCCTTCTTAGAGGAACAGTACTGTGCCAAACACGAATCTAAGCTCCGCCAATGTGGATTTTTTGCAAGAACGTGGCTTGCCGACCGAAGTCGTTGCTGCAGCAGAGGAAGCGTATCTGGGATTTAAGATGCAGATGCGCCAATTCAAACGGCAGCAAACAGGACGTGGAAGTGCCGAAGCAAACCTTGCCGCCAAGAAGCTTACGCTTGGGCTTTTTGAGCATCTTCGCAAGGAAGCAGAGTCATATCTTGATAAGCACGCTCCTTGTAAATCCTGAATGGCTTTTTGAGACTCATTCTGTGAGGCTTAAGCGATTCGGGATGAACGAAGCAATCTGCGTGGAAAAACTATGAAGAGCATCAAGGAAGATCTGACGCACGCGTTGCTTTCGATAGCGAGTTGCAGGCCAAGCCGCATCTGTGCATGGTATGTGGCATGCTAGATCTAGCCGATCGCCTGCTTTTTCGAAGGCAGTTTTTGCTAGCAGGGCACAATATACGGCCCCCGAAAGGTTGGTGTTCTGCGCCCATTTCGCCTGACAAAGACCTATTTTGGCACCCTGATCTAGAGGTGTATCAGCAGATATATGGGAGAAGGAAAGTTTTTATCTTGGGAGTGATGGTCGATCCGCGATCACCTTCATTGGGCCACGACGAAATCGCAAGCAATTTACTTGAGCAAGCAAATTCGCTCGACACTGCCCTCCGTTTGACGGATAGAATGACCGGTCGCTGGATCGTTGTTTGGTATGACACGCACAGGTCAGGAATCTGGGGAGATGCAGTTGGTGCCAGGTCCATTTTTTACGCATCAACGAAATCGGGTTTAGCATGCGCCTCTCAGCCAAACATCCTACATGAGTGCTGCGAATTGAGCCGTTCGGATGACCCGACGGTTCGTGAGTTCCTCGAGTCTGTCACATTTCATGAACTTCAGCACACGTGGTTTGGCACGAAGACACAATTTCGTGAATGCTCGCTTCTTCTGCCTAACCACTACCTCGAACTGGATGCAGCTAAAGTAGTTCGTTTTTTTCCGTACAAAAAAATCGCGTCCTTGGACATGGACGAGGTGATTGAAATTGGTCGAGAGCTAATACAAGGAGCGATATCCGCGCTGGCCACAAGATATACTTTACATCTGCCGGTCACAGCTGGCCTAGATAGCCGGATATTGCTTGCTGGGTCTAAAGACGAGCTACATTCGATGCATGTCTTTGTAGACAAGATGGGTTCGCTTGATGACAACCACCAGGACATACGCATCCCAATGTCCTTAGCGAAGACGCACGGATTCCAACTCCACGTTAGGAATACGGTGGAACCACTGACTGACTCGTTGCGACAAATACTTAACCGGAATGTTAGGCACGCAAGCGATAACAGACGAACACGCATGGTTGCGGGACCTAAGGATTTGAGCCTGGATAACGTTGTGACATTGACAGGGCTTGGTGGTGAACTTCTTCGAAAGAACCCGCGTGAAACCTCTCGAACCTCCGTAACCAAGACGAACATTGGAGATTTTCTTTCTAAAGCGTTTTGTGGTTTTGGTTACTCCCCATGCAAACTGGTGGAAAACGAATTGAGAATATGGGGCAATGCGCTGCCTGACTGCGCATTTACGTTTCCAATTCTCAACCTAGCTTACTGGGAGCATCGGATGGGGAACGGCATCTCTCAGCAGTTCGCCGAACACGATCTCGCCTGTGAGACGATAAGCCCATTTGCCAATCGAGAACTGATTGCCTCGTTCCTTGGAATAGACGGTATTCTGCGTGTTTCCCCCGAACACAGAGCATTACGAAACTTGATTGAACGTCTTTGGCCAGAAATACTGTCCGAGCCACTTAACCCCGATACGAATTCCACGTAGTGTTAGCGTCCGCTCTCACTCGATGTGACTTGTTCAGAGAATCGCCAACTGATGAATGTACTATTTTTGTCGGCGGGAGCAAACGCTGAGTCCGATTCACAGCGAAGCCTACAGGTTACCGAAAACGTCATACCCAATGGTTGCCTTGCAGACACCTCGACTCACGTTCTGTCACTCCAGGATGCTTACTGCTGGTATATCGTCCCAAGCGATGTGCGGAAACGCCTCGTTTCCCACGCAACTTCCAGTACAACCACTGTCTTGTGCTACGGAACTGCGGGAACTGGGCCCCCGCGTTTACGTAAGCCTGCCAGCGCGATACTGGATGCTTGGGAACGTGACAGCCATCTTGGTGTAAGGGATCTGGATGGAAGTTTTTCGGCGATCATTTTCAATCGCACAAAGAGACAATTTACGTTGCTGAGCGACCCGATCGGTCGTCGGTGTTTACGGTACTTCAATTGCTCCGGCTCTTTGGCAATATCCAATTGTGAGGTTGCATTGATTGGTACTGGCCGATGCGACATCGAATTCGACCTTGTCTCGATGGCGTCTACCGTCGCGTGCGACTGGTCGCTCGGAGGACGCAGCTTCTTGAAGTCAGTCGAGGCTTGTTCGCCGTATCAGTTGTTAACATGGTCCCCAAACTCCCAGATTCAGAAGACGCGTTCGGCCCCGCTTAAACGAGAGCATGGAAGTAATGTGTTCAGCTCAGAGGACGCGATGCTTCATGCAATGCAAGCCAATGTTGCGGAGTTGGCTGAAGGGGAAGAGGAAGTGGAGGTGGAACTAACTGCTGGATTCGATAGTCGGTCAGTGCTTGCGTTGGCGTTATCCGTAATTCCGCCTGACCGCATCTTGACAACGACATCAGGCAGGCCCGACAGCATCGACGTCCGCGTTGCGAGGCAAATCGCAGCCAACAATGGGATTCGTCATATGGCGACCGAACCTCGATTTGAGTCGCAAGAGGCCTTTCTCTACAACTGCGACGTGTTGGCTTTCTACAGAAATGGTGACACAAACTCCAAACGTGCATTTAGACCTGCAATCTCCGCTGGCATCAATCAGAACCCAAGGCTCAGCGGGGGCGCCGGCGGACTGTTTCGAGGGGCGTGCTATCCATGGCACATGGCACTGGATACACCCAGCGATCTGATGAATGCCACGAGTTCCATATTTGGATTTCGGATCGATTCATTGTCCTGGTCAGCCGTTGAAATCGCCGAACATCTAGAAGCGCGCCTGAGATGTATTGTCGAATTCTACTTTCAAGAATTTAAGATCGGGCCAGACCGCTTGGATGCAATAATGCTGTTCGAAAGGTTTGGACGATGGGGACAGGGCGCAAGGCTTCCTGATGAAGCCCTTAGGCACACCCCGTTCGAAAGCACTCGTCTTCTGGAAAGTTTGTTTTCTCTTTCAACTCCATTCGGACTGAACTGCCGATTGCATCAGTTGCTGATTCGAAGTCATTTGAAATCTGCTTACTGGCTACCTGTCAACGGCCATAAGCTGGTCCCCTGGGAACACGCGAGATGCAGGTTTTGCCGTGTAGTGGGAGCCACAAGTGTAGGCCGCAGCCTTTTGAAAAGTTCTCGCCAAGTGCTGAGAGACTGCTACTTGCGTTTCATAAAGCGAAAACACGCAATCGATTCACATATCCTGCAGCAAGATCTTTTCTCTGGACCCGTCGTAGAAATACTACGTGACACTCTGACATCAAGAGGAAGTGTCTCCGAATCTCTCTTTGGATCGTCGGGCGTCGTGAAACTAATCAACGACCATCAACTGTTACGAGTCAACAACTCACAGGTGCTAGGGGCGCTACTCACAATGGAGCGATGGAAGAGCCAAGTCGAAAAGGCGTCTTTGCTTTCAAAATCGACACTAAGCCACTCTTCCCCCCGCCGCGATCTCCAGTAATTCAGAGACCCTCACCAACAAAAATCCTCTCTGCTGAAGGGAATTGATGATTCTTGGGAGCGCCTGAAGAGACGCCTTGCGGCGTGTGCCCATCACGTGAAGCAACACAATTGAGCCAGGACGAATTCGGCTCAGAACAATTTCTTCAATTCTAGCTGGGTCATCACGGTTCCTACGACTTGAGTCTGGCTCTATATCCCACGTGATTGTGTGCTTGCGAAGCCTGGCCAAAACCACAGGAAGCCCGATGAGCTTCTTACAGTATGGAGGTCGAAAATGCGTATCCTTAGAATAGCCGATTGCTTTTATAGCCACGTCAGTTCGCTCTATTTCTTGAAACAGAAACTTATGCGATTTGAAGAGCAGTCTGCTATGAGAGTATGAATGGTTGCCAATTTCGTGCCCTTCACAAGAGATTGCACGAGCGGACTCGGGGTATTTTTCAATGTCGCGGCCGACTAAAAAGAATGTCGCCTTGACCCCCGCGTCACGCAATATCTGGAGAACGCAATCGGTTTCCAAAGGCGTCGGACCATCGTCAAATGTTATGGCAACAATCCTTTCAGTCAAGTTCGCCCTATGAAAAATACTGCCGCAGAATTGCCAACGGCGTGACCGACTAAAACACCAACTCGCCACAAAGAGTACAAGAGCAAAGGAGGTTAGCGATATCGCAACACTCATCAGTGACTACCACCAGGAGCGAGTCCCATCTTTTTTCCAAAGAACCCTATTGGTCCATCGGCATCACCGTCTGAAAGAAAGACGTTTTGCGAAGATTCGAGCAGCGCTGAAAGCGCTGGAGAAGTCCCAAAGACACGTTGGCGATCGATATAGGCCCGACCTCCATTTCGATTAATGGAACTCACCCAATTCTCCTCAGACAAGCATGACAGAATTAAATCGCACCCCTTCGATCCGCAGTAAGCAAAAACGCTAGCAATGACATTGTCACATTCGCGGACAGCAGCCATGCAGTCCCAAAGATACGCGACAATCGCATTCCCGAATATTTCGTCGTCCTGCATCTCTCGTATGACGAGCACGGCCCATCCGATAGGTTGATCACACCTGTCAATGCGAAGACGTAAGTAACTAGAGTTTTCACGAGGGTAAAGACTACGCAAGATCGATGAAGTTCGTTGACCAACGAAAGCATAGTCCCGGCAACAGTTATTCCAAATCACATCACTCCAGTTTCCGAAATCCGGCACTTCGCTGGCATTAATCTCAGGGAGCGGTTCGGGCAATAAAGTGCTACTCGAGAAGCCAAACGATTCTAATCGAAGTGTTTCGATTGGAAGTCGTTTACTAAGCCTGCCCGAGTTCAGTGTCACAAATTGGCACCAGGAGTATTGCGACATTGCCCAACCAACCCGCGGAAGCAACTGAGGCAGAATGCGGTCGGAGCCCCCCATCCCCCAACCGAAAAGCAACGGTTGCCGCTGGTGCATGTCGCGCAAGAGATGATAGACAATCCCACCAGAAGATCTGTTGACAGCCCCTTCCGTGACTGGCCCTTGAACTGCAGAAACGAGTGTCCTAGTGCCACCGATGAAAAAGGGCTGAGTCTTGAGCGCATAGCCTCCCCGAACGACTTCACCATCGACAGCCAAGAAGAACTCGCGGAAAATCTCGGCATTTTCTGACTTCGGCAACCAGGCGGGAATCGGGTCTGGGTAAAATCCCCATTTCGAGCCCTGATCCGCGAGCCGATCGTTAAATGCGCGTACTGCGGAGACCCAGCGGGTATCGTGACAAACGACATTGATAGCCATGGTTTGCTTAGTGCCTAGCAACGAAAGAAGTTTATCGGAGTATCGTCAAAAAAACAAACCTAACCCTGTTTAGGGTTCTGCCGGTTTACACATCGACAGATTCCCGCAATCGTCGTTAGGTCGTCGGGATCGACTTCGAGCAAATCTAGTTCATAACCTGAAACATCATTAACATGGTCAATCAGTTGCACTAACCCCAGCGAATCGATGGCACCAGCCTCAAAGAGATTCGTATTTGCAAAAATCTGCATGTGGATGGCTGGCTCTAATGAGTTTATTGAAAGCCATTCAGTTATGGCTAGCGCGAGTTGACTATCGGTGATCATTTGTTAGTGTCCTCAGAAAATCTTTTCGTTTCAGCACTCATTCAAAATTCAAATTGCATTCGGCAGAGTTCGTCAAACTCGTTCCAAACGAAATTCCAAGTCGTTTTCTGGTGCCTGCGCGGCAGCCCTCAAGTGTTCGCCTCTTAACTTCCGCCGATGGAGATGCCTTTCACGCATGCTCAGGCCGTAGGCATTTCTTTGCTGCGATCCAAACCCCGTGGACGGTGCTTCCGTTAAGCTTAGAGGGTGCGTCCGCTTGTAGTACAGAGTATCTTGCAAATTGCGGATGCGAAAGAAATGAGATGCTCGCAAAATGAAATCCGAGTCAGCAGCGATTCTGGCAGTACCGTCAAATCCATTCAAGTAATGCAACACAGCTAGGCGAACCATCATCGTCGGCTGAAGAAGCACGAACTTACGGCCAAGCCAAAGCCCAAAATTTGCGTTTCGGACCATCTTTCGGCTTGAGCAAACACTCCCCGCATCAGAAACATGTGCAAAACTACAGCCGACCATGTCTGCACGAGATCGGTCTAGAAATGAAACCTGCTTCCGAAATCGGTCTTTGTGACTAAAATCATCGTCATCGTGAAACGCAACAAATGGACCTTGAAGCCTTGACAAAATAGCGTTCTTAATCCTGTAGTGCCCTACGTTTTGAGAGGTTTGGTAACAGCGAATCCGCGCGTCGTCTCGAAAGGGACGCATGATCGATTTCCAATCGTCTGTCGACGAGCAATCATCCACAAAATGCAGAGTCCAGTTTGAGTTGGTTTGTTCCGTAATCGAACGAACGGCGACCTCGAGGTACTTGGTAACCTCAAAGTGTGACATGACAACGTCTATATGGCTCAATAAGTCGCTCATATGGCTCCCAGGCCCAACGAATCTGTACCGCAAAAATGGAAGTATCTATCATGCACGCCGCCGAAAAGCCTTTGTCGGAATGACCTTCGTACATGTCCTGTGCTATAAAGGGTGCTTGAGCCCGTCTTGGAATACCGCCACGCGCCCACCAAGATTCTTGCACAGATCAATCGTCCAGCGAAGATGTGATGGCGTGACACCGTAGGGACTTGGGGTCATCGCTACATCATGTGAATAAAACACAGTCCATCCCTTAAGCCGGACCGTTTTTCTGATCAATCGTTCCACTCGCTCCCGGCAGAATCGCGATGAGTAGAGGCGATTGCTCCTTATCATCGCACGGTCAATGCTCGCAAGATTTATACCTGGAAAGGATCCACGGCACAGATGGAAATTATTTCCGGCAAACGACTTGACCCGGCGGGTAATCGAACCGAATGGGTACGAGAAACAGACGGGCTCACCAACTCGCAACAATCGCGAAAGGCTTTCCTTGCCAGACAAGGCATCAGCAAAAAACACATCGGGCGACACTCTATGAGCGTTGACATGACTGAAGGTGTGCGCGCCCAGAGTGTGCCCCCTTTTAACCAGATCAAGTGCCTGGGACTTTGAGACAAAAGACGACGAAGGCGTTTCGATATATTTGCCGCAAAGAAAAAAGGTTCCCTCGCAACCAGCATCTTCGAGGATTGGGGCGCCAAGACGGTATGCCGTCGTTGGAGCGTCATCAAACGTGAAGGTAAATGTGGGCTCATCGGCTATACTTACGAATTGCGAACGCGTTCCAACGCGAAGGCATGACTCGATCAAACCTGCTTTGGCAGCTGCGCATAGTCGACGACAATTAGATCTTGGGGTAAACATAAAAAGCTGTTGTTCTTGAGTAGAAAACAATTGTCGTGTTGATCACAGCGAACAGCGTTCAAATCGTCGAATACAGATCCCGCAGGCGAGTTACGTTTCGTTTGGACGTATGTGACATGCAGAACGGAGTGGCCAGAACGTGCAGCCAAATCAAAAATCCATTTTAAGAAATAGTGTTCAATCATCTTCGATTGGACGCGGCAACTGAGCGCAAAATTGCTGACTCTGCTGACCCCCGACTCCGCCACAAACGTAGCGATCCCAATCGTTCCGTAGTCTCCATACTTGTCTTTGCACCGAGCTAAGAAAACACTCGTTTCGTCAGAGCGACTCACGTCAAGTAGTTCGGCCCGAGACAAGATGGTACCCGAAAAGTTCAACTGATGAGTTCGCGTCACAAGTTCATAGGCACGATCCAACGCCTCCTCCGACATTGTACTTATCGTGAGATCAAGCATGCATTGCTTTAAGAACACTTGGAAATCTGCAAGCCTCGAACTGTCGTGCTGGCGTCTTTCCTCAGCCTTGTAAGAATGTCTTCGCTGAGTCGCTTCGGTTGAAACCGCAGGATTGAGGATATCCATTGAAGCATAAGATTCCATTTGTGATGGATGAACGCATCGAATCCTGGGCAACATTGACTGGACCTCGGCACGCTCAAACGCGGAATCGTCTACGAAAAGCACCGAGTTTTCGTCAACATTGAGCGCGCGTACAATGTCAACAACATTCTGGCTCTTCGGACGCCAATTCGCTTTCGCAAAAATGAAATACTCAAAGACACCCAACTCGGTCAGGACTGACACCGCTTGATCGAAGTCGTTTTTGCTTGCGATGCTCTGGACGATACCTACTGAGTCCAAATGCCGAACGGCATCAAGTAAGACTTGGTTGGGGCGGACATTTTCGATCCCGTTCTCAATCAGGGTCTCGTGCCATAGCGTGCCATCGAGGTCCCAAATCACAGCCTTTACTGCATCGCTACCAATCGCGTCCGTGAGGCGATCAGTCGCTTTGTCGTAAAGCGAATCGCGGTCGGACAAGAATGCCATCGCCGCAAAGAACAAAGTGCGTGTTGAGTGTGGTTCATTGGCGAGGTGGGGGTCGATCGACACTAGGAAGTCATGGCTGTCTAGATATACAGGGGAGAACACGTCAGCGCTTACTTCGATGCAGTTCCATCCTGCGTTGAGAGGGGCGAGAAATTGCCGGTTCAGCTTTGGTTCTTGTCTTGATACGAAGTTAATGCTGATTGGTGCGGGTGCCCGTTCATCCGTATACACCTCCGCTACGAACTTTGTTGGCGAGGCTCTGATGCTAGACAATTTGCCAGATGATGCCACCCTTTGCTTCAGCTTTCGAACGATCCTCGCGACGATTGCTTGCCTTGATAATACTTTAATGTTTCGAATCGGTGACCTTCGAGCCAATGACTCAGCAAGTGATACTAGCCATTCAATTTTGCGTACTTGGACTGGGGTTCGCATAACACGGCTCCCATATGCGAGCAATGTTCCCCATTGCCTAAAGTCCACTCGAACGATAGCTCTTGGCCATTCCGCAGTCATGCGAACAAATACAATTCCATGACTAAATCTCCGGCATTTTCCATCGGGTCTAGCTTCATAGAACTCGCAAGTCTTAAAGCAGGCGGGCATAGCGCACTCGGTGCAATGCTCTTCCCAAGGGAGCAACGAAACTGCCGCGACCGAGTTTGTCCAATTAGATTCGGGGTCTTCACTTGGCGATGAAGCATTGTCGCTGGCCGAGATGATTTCGAGTTCAAACATGGCATTAATTCGCGGAGCCGTTGTCTCATGGACCAACGGTATCAATGGAGCGAGTCTGCTATTTCCTAGTCAATATATGGTCGCCGAAAACAAAAGCATGAACATCTGGAGCGTTCTCGAAGTCATCGAGTACGTGCATGTAGTTACAAGCGATTGCCTTGTTTCTGGCATTCAATGATGTATTTATCAGCCCTGGAACTCCAGTGGCTGCATAAAACTCATCCAGAATCGCAACCAACCGCGGGTTAGAATGTGCCGCCGGAACGGTCTGAATCCTGGCTGTATTATCCACGTGCGTGGCCTCTGGCAGGAATAGCTGAGGCATTTGGTATTGGTAAAGCATGTGCGGTGACAGCGGTTGATTTGGAAAGTGTTTCGAAAAAGCGGCGTCAGTCATGATCGGTGCAAGTGGCCTAAACCACTCCCGCTTTTTTATTTTTTCGCTAACCAGTGATCGCATACCTGGAGTCTCGGGGTTTCCAAGCAATGACCTGTTCCCAAGACTTCTTGGTCCGATCGCTGCTACTCCATCGCAGTACGCTATCACTTTACCCTCGTCCAGGTATCGGGCTACTACCTTCGGGTCAAAACAAGATGATTCGAATCGGTGGTCATCAATCTTAGGCTCTGAAGTTGTGTCCGGCCCATTAGACCAAACGGAAAATGTCGAAGGATCGATGCTGAGGTGAAATCGGAGTGCGTACAGCGCGGCGCCGAGCGCATGGCCTGAGTCATTGCAGGCGGGGGGGATCGCCAAATTTGGATACAACTCTCGAAGCACAGTATTTGTTGGCAAGTTCAGGGCGCAACCACCAGATAACGCGACGTTTTTTGCATTGGTCAGCGAAACGAGACGCTGAATTTCGTTCTTCAAGGACTCAGTAAATAGGCTCTGCAGCGCCTTGGGAAGGGCGAACTGCATTCGCTCCGAGTCGACGATTTCTGACCCCGCTGATCTTACTAGATTGGCCGCTTGTAGCCGCTTGTCATCCGATAGAGCATGCAAATTGGAAGGTAACTCTCTCAGAAGAGGGCGAAGGTCACCGTCATCGAAGTGGTGGTATGCAGAGAGTGCCATGACCTTGCCAGCGCAGGAAGGAGACTTTCCCATACCCAGAAACCAGCTGACTCCAGTCCATCCGATTCCCGTTCCAAACCATGGAAGGGTGTCGCTATCCACAAGTGCCAAGGCCTGATCTTGATAGATATACGCCGAGTTGCGAGAGAAGCTGCCGTTCCCTTCATTGACGAAGGCTAATGTGCCTTCTTGCCAGCCCGCAAAGTGACACGCAAGCGTCGCATGAGATGCTTCATGAGCGACAACTAAACACGGCGTCTCTATTCCAAACGGCGAGCATCGTGTCAAGAACTGATTTCCGCCTTTTGAGATGCAATCTTGCGCAAGATGTTCATCCGCAGGCCGAATTCCGAGTGCTCGCCCATTTAGATTTGTGCTCGCTGCCACCAAAGTGATTTCGCGATCGATACCTGGAAATCGATTGGCAAGGTGCTCAAGCACCTTTTCCACACGCCCGTCGTGTTTACGCCGGGTCAATCGCTCAGTCTCGATTGCGTATTCAAGCACTCCGTGCCGAAAAACCGCAACCCCTGTGTCATGCCCGCAGCTATGTATACCAAGCACTACACTCATCAGAAAAACTCCTCGCAGCCAAGCAGCGACTTTGAGCCAAAGAGAACAGGACAGGCGACAGGATCAATCAATGAAATCTGATAAGTGCCGTCGTGTGTGGGAAGAACCGCGTCGGTATGAAGAAACGCGTTTGACTCAGACCGGAGATGTAGCACCAGTGTTTTCCTTGGATGCTCGCTAAAGTTGGGGCCACTTCCGTGGATCAGGCGACTGTGGTGAAACGTGACCGTTCCCCGGCGCGGTGTGTGAACGCGTTCGTCCCATTCACAGTCTATATGCGGAAGCAAACGCTCACGCAAAACATTCAGTCCACCCGTATGACTAAACCCACTCCCTTCCGCACGTTTCAGCAACTTTCCGCGATGTGACCCATTAACGTAGCGGACTGGACCGCAGTCTTCATCAACATCGGTTAGTGAAATAAATGCCGTCGTAAAATCGCCGTGCATGAAATTCCGCGCGTACTGGCCGTCTTGATGCCAACCGATGTACCCCACGTTCTCCTCGGACCGGGTGACGGGTGGTTTTCTCAACGCGTGTATGAACCACGCCTGAATTCCGTTACAGCCAATCAGCCCAGCAGCAGCACGACCAATGCCGCTCCCTTTTAGAATACTGCTGATGTCGGGATCACAAATGCTTGGATAGGACACGCGACACATTTTCGAGGACACGCTGATGGGTTCGGCTGTACGGTATTTGGGCGGCATGCCAGATGCATAATCGCCTTCGATAACTCGGTCTATTCGGCGTTCCAAATCGACAATAGCAACTTCATCAATAAGATGCTCAAACTCGATCAAGCCTTCCCGCCCGTACGCTTGGATTGCGTCAGGCGTCGGTCGTCCGTCTATAATTAAAACCATGTTAAAGGACTCTGTGAAATATCAGTTAAATGAGGACTACCACGGAATCACTCTCCTCGGTCGTCCAATGATGCCTCGCAAGATTATTTCGAGGACGACAACGCAAAAAAACACAAAATAGAGTAACTTTAGCGCCCATCTAATCACTACGGATAAACGCAGCGATGGACGCTCGATCGGCGCAAGCGGCCAAAGGCCCCAAAACAGGCAGTTCTGCATGTACAGCATGCTCTTTTCATACGGGTAGTCAGCAAGAAAAACCGCGTGATTCATTAAGATCCGCCGTATCCTTCGTACATTTCCACCGAACGTTGATACCCCGACCGTGAAACGGCACACCGCTTTACTGGAAATGATCAGTCGATCCATTGGATCGGCTGAAATCGGCCTCAGAAGCTCGAAGCACACAAAGCCGTCGTCCGAAACGTACCGAAGCGGAATTCCATTTCGGAGGACGGGAAATGACACGAGTATACAGCACCCGTGAGGATAGTTCATTGCGGGGCGAGTGAATTCCTTGGCCCACTTAAGCGCTCTTCCGGAAGTCGTTCCGTGCGCGCTGCCGATCTTTTTCGCACCAACGGCGCACGGATGCGTAACTGACTTCCACTCCTCTACCAATTGAGAGATGCAGTTTGGCTCAAGACTCACGTCATCGTCGACCCATCCTATAGCAGAAATATTTTGCGTGTTTTCGATAACGGCGTTGAGGGTATCAGCTTTTCGGAATCCATTTAGAAGCAAACCAGACACATGGGTTTTATCCTGGTCGCACGTACTAAGCATCGACAGCAAATGATCTATCCCCCTGTTCTCATCTTTACTAAGTTTCCATTGCAGCCCAATAATCATGGCAATGTCGCAATCAACGTGTTCCGCCTGCGCCTCGGCCACCTGACTTGCCATTACTCGAATCATCGACGAAATCGCCTTACTGCTTCTTTCTCGCATCGTCGGCAACACAAAAAGTATTGCACGACTTGCTCGACTGACATTCGGAACGGCCCAAGGCTGACAGCGTAAAGTCTCTGAGCCATCTCTGCTAAAAAAACGCACTGATTGAGGTCCGTTGTAGGCAGGGCGATAACCGTTTCTTACGAGCGAGGCTATTCCAAGAAATATTTTCTTCTTTAACATTTCATGATCGGTAAAAGAGTCCCAGAGACCTTCTTCGCTGCGTTCATCAGAGAACTAGACAAGCCGGTTGCTCCCAATTTAGCAGCCGAATTTCCAATCTCTTGCAACTCTGTCGTTAATGTGTCCAAGCATTTCTCTCGTAATCCACTCGTACGGATTTCCGCATACAAATCCGCCAGTTTCTCAACCGATACCAATGACGGTCGTTCCCGAACGGCTACAGCTATCGGGAACGTATCCCATCGTCCCGCTTTGGCGTCATCATCGAAATCAACCACGTCATCTAGCCTTGCACACCAATCGCCAAAACGCTGTGCGAGTGCGATGAACGGCGATGCCTCGCTCGTGTTCAAATCTAGCTGAGACGCAATTAATCCATGGAAATTCCCAATCCGTCTCGCGGCCTGAGCCTCAGCGTTTGAAATAGTTTCTGGACTACAGGGAGCTGGAAATCTGGCTCCTGAATTTACAAACATCGGAATTAAGGGCGTCACGTAGTTCGAGAAGGCTTTTCGCCATTCTTTGCCCTGCCATTCGTCAGACGCAAGACATCGCATGAGCAGCAAGTAAAAGAACATCAGTTCTTTCTCAGACGGACATTCGTCCGCGTCGACTAGATCGTCTGCGACCGAGGTAGACAAGCTAAAGCAGATTGTCGAGACGGATTCACCAAGGCGCTCCCGCAGGTCATTAATCCCGATCGAGGAGTACTGCGAGAAAAACCACACGGCAGGATATGCCATGCACTTACCTCCGTAGTATTGGGCAACCGGCGACAACTTGCTTCTTGTCCCTTCTGGCAACTCAATTATCAGTTCGCCGATTTCGTTCATGACAGCTTCCGTCACCATGTCGCGGACCGATTGTGCATCTATCAGAGGTGCGAGCAAATCTGAAACATAGAACTTTTTCATTGGCTATCCTTCGTTAAACTCCTGCATGAATACATCAAATCTCCTAACAGCAGATTCCACGAGTGGCCATACTGGGACGGCAGGCGATTCAATCTCCAGTGACGTCCGAGCCTCATCCACCAAATCCCGAAGCAGGTGATCAAGCTCCACGCGAGTGGCTCCACCGTTCACGAACAAGTGGATCAGATTACCTTGCCTTTCGCCATTCGAGTAACCATGCGCATCGTTCGCAAACTGAAGCAAAATGCAATAGGCGCGACAAAAAACCTTGGCGCCTGCTGGTTCAACTTCAGCGCAAATGCATGCAGACTCAGCCCAGGCACTCATGAGGAGCCCCGATTTTGTCTCAGTGTAGTCCAACCAAGCCTTAAGGTTCACTGGCGGATTTCGCACGTACTGAAGTTCGACACGCCAAACCTTGGCTACGTTACAAGTAAGTCTTCGAACCGCCCTGACGCCGTTTCTGTATCTCAATAGTCGAACATAAGCTTCGTCAACAATGGGGCTTCCGAGTGCTAAGTCAAGTCTGGAGAGCCCGGAGTCGTCATCAAGAATATTGTCGAGAAACTTGAGTCCAATCGCGTGCATGCAGATTATTGAACCAATTTTCATTCTGTCATCATGGTCGGGAACCCATAGTGCCGCGATGTACGGAAACCTAGGATAAGCACTAAGTGATTGAATATAACTCCGTGCTTCCTCCGACATCCCGAGCTCTTTCGCAAGGTCATCCATTTCTTTGAGCAAACTCAATGTTGCATCGTTCCACTCTTGCACGAAATAGTCAGGAAGATCTCGCGAAAAACTGCTCACGGCCTTACCCCTGAATTGTGTATGCTATGGAGGGCTTCTATAACATTCTTGGGTATCTGTTCTTGATTAAGCATCACACTCACAAACTGCTTTCCACGATCCAAATATGTCTCAAATCGTAGAGGTTCTGATGATTCAAAAAACTCTACCAATTTCTCCTCTGATTCACAAACAATTCCAAGCTCTTCGCTTTGAACTAAATCTGCGGCCCAGTCTTCCATGGGCAGTCCAGAGCGAATGACGATTGGGATCATGCCACATGCCAAGGCCTCGAAAACGGCGTTGGGGCTACACTTTGAAATGAACAGGGGAACCCCCGACTTGTTTCCTAGAAGTTTAAGATACTCTACCTGCGAAACTTTGTCATAGACTTCGGTTTTGGGGCATGCAGATGCGTACGCTTTAGCATTTTCCAGCAGTGAACTGGAGCCTAGGAAGATCGCTGCAATGCTCCCAATCCATGATTTTTTGCTGAGACAGTGAAGCAGTTTTAGGTAATGAGAACTGCCGCGATTCGAAAGCACGATACAGCGTGCATTAGTAGCGTTTCGTCCATCCGTGGAAAGCTCATTGAATCGTTGGGAAAGAGGAAGCAAATAGCCGATGTTCAAAACCCGTTCGTTCGAAACAGAACACTTCTCGCATATAAATGCTTTGGCAGCCTCGAGACGCACAAGATATCCGTCTATTGCGTCGCAAGCGTGCAACGGAAATTGGAAATGGCCGTGGTTGGTAACGTAATTAACAATCTTGAAGGATGCATCATGGCGTGATCGGGCGGCAGATGCCAAACGACCGAGCAACCCCTTGCTGCAGATTACCAAGTCGGCATCGCCAGGAGCCAAGAGACGGTTTACGTCGCTAACGTCTCTCTGGACCACTTCGTTACCGCTGCTATACCAATCGTCCCAGCTCGCCATGATGCCCGAATACAGTTCTCGTCGCTCTTGACCCGACGTTGACGTGAGAGTCGCTTGAGTGATTTCGCCGCCGATTTTGCTGAGCGATTCGATATGGTCGTCCGTCCGAATCAGCGTGACATCCCAGTTTGGGCGTTCGTTTGATATCACTGAAGCCAAAGCCTTGGCTGAAAGCCAATTCCCAAGCGCACCCCACGTAGACATACCAAGAATTTTAATTCTCATTCACCTTCACCCAATCTAAGTCCTCGATGTTGCATCCAAAGGCCTAGGCAAAGGAGCGACCATATCAGCTTACCATTGTTGGACCTCTGCTCGTAGTGCTCGGACAGTAGTCGCTCAACACCATCACGCGGGATGACACCTGAAACTGGACTCGATCTCGCGAGCAAGCTGTCGTCGACCAACTCTCGCAAGACCCTGCTCCTAAGTAATCCATCAATTGGACATCGAAACCCTTTTTTCCTTCGCATTGCAATCGATCTGGGTAAGGATTTGCGAGCAGCCTGTCTAACGTGCATCTTAAGTGCGCGAATTGAAATCTTCGAATTCGTCGGAATCGACAGCGAGTAATCAACGATCATTTCGTCCAAAAATGGTGACCGCAGTTCGATCCCGTTTAACATCGAAGTTTGGTCAATCTTTTGCAGGATTCCACTACGAAGGAATACGGCGATCATTCCGAACTGAAGCCTCTGTTCATCGCTGTCGGGACGTGCATTACTCACAAAGCTCGCAATTGCTGAATCCAATCCGTGCGTGTCCAGCGGTAGGCTAATCAAGTCGGGTGAGATTCCGCAAATCGCTCGATAATACCGCAGCTCTGGCTTTTGTTCGTCGCACGACCGTATTGCCTTTTCCCAGTCAGCTGATCCCAACAGAAACTTTGCAAGGCTTGCAAAGCAGCGAAACGCACTTCTACCAATTTTAGTTCCAAGGTACCGTTGCCATGCGAACACATTGTACCCAAGCCAAAACTCATCTGCTCCATCACCGCTCAACAAGACCTTTACTTCTGAGCTGGCCACCTGTGAAGCGATGAACTGCGGGACCAACGAAGAATCAGCATTCGGCTCATCTACACTTCGCAATACGATTCCTGCCGCATCGCGAAACGAAGTCGCATCGACATTAATCAAACTGCATGGACAACCAAGATATTCAGCTGTTTGTTGCGCTGCGGCTGCTTCATTGTGACGATGGGACGTTGGAAAGCCAACCGAATAGCAAGGCAGCGAGGTTGGGCCTAGTGCTTTGGATGCAATTGAGGTGATGAGTGCTGAATCCAGCCCTCCGCTCAGCAGTGACCCGTATTGCACGTTGTCCTGAATCCGGCGATGTGTGGCATCCTGGAGAAGCTCAGACAACGAGCAACCGATGGATCGAGAGGCCTCTTTTGACGCTGGGAGATTGGACATGCGCCAATAGCCGACCTCATCTATTCCATCGGGCGAGAAAGTTAGAAAGTGCCCTGGTTCAACTTTTCTTATCCCTTCGACCATCGTAAGCGGGCTGGGAATCGTATTGAACGTTAGGAATGCTGCAACTGCCTGCCGTGAGACACGATTGACTTGCCTGGCAACCAGAATGGAAGACATCTCTGATGAAAAGACGATTCGATCGCCCTCGATCATGTACGCGAGAGGTTTTTTTCCCAGCCGGTCACGCGCAAGGGTCAGCGACTTATCTTGCAGACTGTATACAGCGATTGCGAACATTCCATTCAGCTCTTTAAAAAGATCATTCCCAAGAACCTGATACAGCTCTCCAATGAGTTCGCTGTCGGAATCTGTTTTGAGGTTTAGTTCTCCGCCATATCTTGCCCGAAGTGAGTCGAGATTAAATATCTCGCCATTCATCACAATCGCAGCATCACCATTTCGAGTAAAATACGGCTGGCAATTGCGTCCAATCGCTTGAAACGACAACTGGCAATGTCCCAGCACGCAATGGCCGATATGCCCTACCGCAACTCCTTCTGGGCCGCGATGGATTTGCCTCTCCAAGACTTCCCGTACAGCAAATTTGGCCTGGTAGACATCCAACGTTCCTCTCGAGACGATACCTGCGATGCCACACATACGCTACTCCGAATCCTGGCTACAGTCTTCTGCGAGGTGCCTAGAGTCAATCCATCGCTCATGCAGGTCTGCTAGAAGTCTAACGGTGCGATTGAACGATAGCGTCCGATTACCATATTTCATTCTGTAAAACGCAGGAAGATCCTCGAGTGGTAATGCTTCGATCGCCCTAGCAAGAGCCCTTGGGTTCTCGACTAGCCCCTCTTCAATCTGTGTGTTCAGAGCCAACACTAGCAAGTCACGAGATGATTCAGATACCTTAATTCCAACGTCTTCGAAAACAGGAGCAATCTGCTCGTCGATCCACTTTCGAGAAAACATTTCAACTCTCTTTCGTTACCGCGTAATTTGGCTTAAAAATGTTATACTCGGTATTTTTGCCCGCAGCCACCATGCGTCCCTTCGGCACACCCTCGAATCGTTGTTAGAAAGTGAAGCCCCAAGAGAATTCCGAATTCGTCAACGGAACCCAATGATGGTTAATCACGTCATCCAAAAATTTACGGAAAGCGTTGTAGCATACCCTGACCATGTCGCGTTGGTGGTAGACGCGACTGAGTACACATATGCGGAATTGGCCAGGATTGCCAGCAGCTACGCTCAATTGCTGCCGTCGAAAAAGACAGGGCATCCTCTTCGTATCGCGATACTTGCGCGACGGAACGTTGAGGCGTACGCAAGCGTTCTCGCGATCCTCGCTCGGGGCCATGTGTATGTACCGCTCGATCCCCGATGCCCTACACTGATGCTGCGTCAGATGGTTCAAGGCGCGAATTGCGAGGCAATGGTTGTTGGCCCCGAATGCATCGACAAGGCAAAGGCACTGGATGTGTGTTCATGTGTTCAGTTGATATTGCCGGGCATCGCGAACGAGGCTTGCTCGATGGCATCAATCGCCGTAAATCAAGCGTCCGAACATGGAAAGCACAGTCCTTGTTCTCGCCACTCGGAACTGAATGTTGCTGATACAAGCGACGAAGAACTTGCGTACATCCTATTTACGTCAGGCTCAACAGGGCGGCCTAAAGCGGTCCCGGTATGCCACCGTCAATTGTCTTCGTACTTGAAAAACATCTCGGATGTTATTGAAGTCCATCCTGGCGATAGAGTTTCTCAAAACTTCGAACTGACGTTTGACTTAAGTGTGCACGATATGTTCGTATGTTGGCTTGGGGGCGGGGCTTTGTACTGTATTCCAGATCGACACATTGCGTTGCCCGCCAAGTTCATTCGTGACAATCGGTTGACCGTTTGGTTTTCAGTTCCTTCCGTTATCGGAATACTGTCAGGGCTCGGGCTGTTGCGCTCCAATGGTTTTCCGACACTTCGTGTGAGTTTGTTTTGTGGCGAGCAGCTTACCCACGTTGCAGCAGCTATGTGGCATAACGCGACCCCGGACGGTGAGCTATACAACCTGTACGGGCCAACGGAGACCACAATTGCCATCACTTCATGTAAATTTGCTCCTAGCGAAACTTACCCTACTGATTGCGTTCCAATCGGGAACGCGTTGAATGGGCAGAAAGTAAGGCTAATTAATGAAGTTGGCTCGCAGTGCGATGATGGGGAACCAGGCGAGCTATTCCTGTCGGGATCCCAAGTTGTGTCTGGATATTTCCAAGAGCCCAGCGTGTCCGAGAAGGCTTTTGTTCAACTGCCAGGCGAGGGAAACACATCTTGGTATCGGACCGGTGATCGAGCGATGCAAGATCCGAGTGGGCGTTTGCATTTCCTGGGGCGATGCGACCACCAGTTGAAAGTAAGAGGGCATAGAGTGGAGCTTGAAGGAATTGAGAGCGTGCTTCGAAATGGTGCCCAAACTGACAGCGTTGCGGCGATCGGGTGGCCGCGAGTCGATGGCCTCGTCGAGGGTGTGGTCGCATTCGTTTGCCAGCCTAAGGCCAGCCCATCTGAGATAACCTCGTACTGCACAAGCCGCTTGCCGCCTCCTGCCGTACCTCGGATGATCGTCGAACTCGAGCAACTCCCCCTTACGCACAATGGAAAAACGGATCGTCGCGCCCTACAATGCTTGATCCAATCCGGCCTTGGGGGCCAAGAAACAAGTTCATAGCAGCCACGTATGCAAAAGGCGTATCAATTGACCATGGAATCCACAGTAATCGACGCCTATTCTCGACTGGCTCGCGAGTATGAGAGTGAGCACTCAGGTACATCTTGTTGGAGCCGCTCCGCTAATCAAATTTTCCGCGAAGTGCAAAAACGTTTGTCACGGATGACGTACGGTTCAATTGTCGACGTCGGCTGCGGGACCGGAGCAATGTTGCGAAGGCTCGCGGAAGAATTAGCCCATCCAGTGGACCTCATCGGAGTCGAGCCTGCGAGCAACTTGCGAATACGCGCACAGGATGTGAATGCGAAATTTCCAAACGTTCAAATCCTCGATGGCAGATTTGAGCGTTTACCGCTTCCAGATTCCTCCGCCGATTACCTTTATAGCATTCACTCTTTCCACTGGACGACCGCGCCTGAGTTGTCAGCGCAGGAACTCGCTAGGGTGCTAGGTGCTTCTGGTGATTTGGATCTGTTCTTCGCGGGCCGTGGGACCGGACGAAACTTTATCAAAGAAACTACGCCTCTCTTCTTAAAACACTTGGGAGCAAATCGGCTGGTGAAAGCGGCAAAACTAAGGTGCCAGATGAATCAAAAAGAGGCCGAGGAAATCTTCTCAAAGGCGTTTCCAGAGAAGAATGTTACGGTCACCCAAACCACCGATACCTTCTACGACACTGTTGAGGGGCACATGAACTGGTGGGTGCGTTTTGAGGGGCAACTTTGTGGCGTCCCAAATGAAATTGTCGAGGAGTGTCGCTGCAGCATGGAGAACGCCATCAGGAAACTTGCCACACCAAAGGGTGTCCCGTATCCTATTGAACTTCTCCATGTTCGCGTTGATAGCGGCAGCCCAGAATGGACAGTGGTGTAGACTTTTGACAACAGAAGACAAGATTCCATGCGAGTCCGTGCCAGAATATTGCTTAATTAACAGCATTTACAGGCAGAAATTCGGTCGCGACTTCCCGCTTGAGAAACCAGTAACTTTTTTCGAGAAGTTGAACTGGCTAAAGATATTCGACCGGAGGCCATTGTTGGTTTCAATTGCAGACAAGCTTGCTGTGAGAGACATTGTCCGAGAGCGAGTTGGGGCACGCTATCTAATTAATTGCACGAACGTGTTTGAGTCGGCTGAAGCAATTTCTTGCTCGTTGCTGCCGAACGCTGGAGTCCTCAAGGCAACTCACGGATGGAAAATGAACTTTCAATGGCTTAACAAAGAATCTGTCGATTGGTTATCGGTCAAAAGGCTAAGTGCTTCCTGGCTCCAGCAGAAGCACGGCGCGCAACGAGGCGAGTGGATGTACAGTCGGATTCAGCCTCGACTCATTGTTGAGGAGTTGGTCGGGAATGCAGGAGAGCCACTTCGCGACTACAAGTTTTACTGTTTTGCGGGGACTCCAAAATTCCTGCACGTTGATATGGATCTTGCGAACGGATCACAAGAACGAGTCTATTACGATACGAAGTGGGAGAAAATGGACATGACTTGGGCTCGCCTGCCGGCCCCCGAGGTCGATCCACACATGCCAACGAATTTTGATGAGATGCTGAGAGTCGCGACCAGACTGTCTGAAGGATTTCACTTTCTTCGGGTTGATCTATTCAACGTGAATGGTCGGATTTATGTCGGTGAACTGACGGTTTTTCCATCGGGAGGTTGGGCGCACCTTGATCCAGAACGATGGCACATGATCTTGGGGTCATGGCTTCACTTGCCAAGCTTGCAAGGGACTGGCGGTCTTGTTCTAGCTGAAAGCCGTGAGGTGAAAACTCTAGTTCAACAAGGTTCTCTCGGTCATCGCCATTAAGCGATCGAGACTTCACTCAAAGGAAATTGTTTTGCGATGCACCTCAACGATGCTGGCTGCCTTCTAGTTTTCGAGTGACACGTCGTCCGTGAATGTAAAGCACGTCCATGTTGCTTTGGAGGAAACAGTCCAACGCGTCGCCGGGTGTCTCTACGATCGGACGTCCCTTGATGTTGAACGATGTATTCAGGAGCAGAGGCAGTCCCGTGATTTTCTTGAATGCCTCGATTAGCCCGCGAAGCTGCCCCTCATGCTCATTCGAAACGGTCTGCACGCGACAAGTGTTGTCGACGTGGCACACGCCAGCAATCTCATCGCGACAATGGGGCCAAATTGGTGCGACGATGAGCATAAACGGGTCCTCACAAGGCATATCGAAATACTCATGCACATGCTCAGCCAACACCGATGCTGCAAATGGCCTGAAGGGCTCTCGCATTTTTACTTGTTCATTCAAATGATCCCGCATCTCAACCGAACGCGGATCACACAGTATGCTTCGATTCCCCAGCGCTCGTGGACCTAGTTCGCTCCGCCCTTCAAACCAAGCAACAATCCGCCCGTTTGCAATATCGCTCGCAGCATGACTGACATCGTTGCTGTTTGATTCACAACTGATCAGATGGGAGCGATTCTTCAATTCTAGATCGATCTCCTTTCCTGTATAGCGTCGCCCTAGGAAGTCAGTTCGTCTTGGGCGAACCGGTAGTTCACCAGTCAATATATGGTGGCCATAGAACGCGGCGCCCACAGATACTCCCGAGTCACCTGCTGCAGGAGTAACATACAAGTCAGAGTAGTTCAACTCGCGGAGAATTCTTCCGTTGGTGACACTATTTAAACCAACTCCCCCGCTGATGCAAAGTTGGCGCAGTCCTGTCTGTTCCTGGAGTTGCGAAGCAATGTGAAGCATCGCACGCTCAAGTTCCGACTGGACTTTGGCTGCTACATCGCAACAAGTTTTATCGCGATGAGCGGGCAACTCTGACCGAGGCGGTAATGTGAGTGGCCAGTCGGTACGTACAATGACCTGCGATCCATCCGCCTCAATGAAAGGTTCCGGGAAAGATGTTGGATCGCCATACGAGGCCAACCCCATAGTCTTGCCAGCATATTTCCAGTGCCCGAAAATGTACTGCGAAGCCATTGAATACATATGGCCGAGACTTGGAAAACGCAGGTAGTCGTCACTCGGACCCCACCGAGCCCACGTCTTTTCTACAAGCTCGATGCATTGGCCATGAGCAACGTATGTTGACATAGCTTCGGCCATTGCAGAGTCAGGAGGTGCAGTTCCTAGCAATGGACTATTTCTAGACCTGTGTTCATCGAAACTGTATCCACTGCCATCAACGATCATGATCGCGGTCTCTTGGAAATTCGATGCAACCCATGCGTAGTATGCGTGTAGTAGATGGTGAGACGGGTTAGTTAAAAGGGTTCCTGTGAACCCGCCGAACACAAGTTCAGAGTCGAAACGCGTGGACGAAGGAGCTTGGTTCAATACGATACAATCAAGGTCATTAATGGATTTGATTCTGGCAACCGCTAGACAATACTTAGATGCATGATAGGGAAATCCAGCATGGTGCCGTACTCGGGTGAGGCGCTCCTCAGCGATTGCAGCAACGAGACGTCCATCAACGAGAATGCACGCAGAGGCATCGTGAGCAGCATTGACTCCAAGCACTGTCAATCGTGGTTCCATGTTGCGCATTTCAAAGAGTGGTTTCCAGAGATTGAGGTTTGGCCAACAGGACGTCTGGGCTGTGCTGTACGCGGTTTCGTTTTTCGCCGAATCTTGGACGTTGGTATCGCGGCCAACCCTCACGTTTTTGGCAGCAGTTCGCCGTCAACCGAAAAACACCGTGTTTTCCCGTGTCAAATTTTACAAGTGTTTTGCGATGATTTTTCGGCGTCTGCAACGGAATCCCCGCGAATCACGGTGTCTTTGAATCCTCAAGGGGAAACTGACCGTGAACGGTTCATTTTTGTGCGTGTTTTTTCCGTGCCTTGGTAGCAAGAATCGACATCGTGCGAAGTCACGACAGAATATCGCACATTTTCAAAAGGAGGCAAGCATTTGGGATGCGTACCAAGTAAACATAAACACAAATGAAAATGTTCGAGATTCTTGAACAAACGTTCCTATGTTTCGAGAATGCGATACAGATCATCGGTCGTTCCTTGCAAACAGATCCAACCTATTGTTTTTGCGAGTCATCACGCCGAGAATCATGTTGTTGCGAGCGAACAAATTCGTTTTCGCTGCGATGTTGCGCGGAGGATTCCAACTGTGGCGAATCAGTTACAACGAACACTTGCGAGTTATGTCTCAGGTCGTAGCTTCAGCGCGTATCGCTTTTCGCTAGTCTCAGCGTCCGCGATGGCGGGCAATTCGTCGATTCGCTCGAGTTCATTGTCAGCAGAAACGGGCGGTCAAACACCAGCGAAATGTCGACTAGGATTTTTTATTCGACGTTTCGCACAGTTGCTGGTGAAGGGACCAGGATGGCACGGTTATCGACATTGTCAGGTCGTAATCTCGTGCAATGCGGAAGATTTCCCGTTCTTGCACGGCCAAAGTATTGCTATCCAAATTTTCGGCTGGTGCACCATGAATTTTCGCTTTAGCCAACGCTGGGGAGCGGCATATCACGTTTCGGCTTGGCGCCCGTCGAACTGAACATCGAGGTTCGACTTCTGCTAAAACAACAGGTGAAACTGTAGCGATCTAACGCTCAAATGAGGCGCCGTCAGTCGATTGGCGAGGATGAAAATATACGACATGAGACGCTACCAGCCTGACCGAATGGTATCGCAAACACGATCGACGTCGGCCAACGTCATATAAGTGTGAAGTGGGAGCACGAGATATGTTTCTTCCACCGCATCCATATTGGGCAAATCGTTGGAACGAAAATTGGCGAAGATGCTGTAACGATCGTTGCGGAAGTGCACCTGCCCCGATTCTATTTGATGTTCCCTTAGCTTGTTTTCAAGATCGGCTCTGCGCTCAGCCAGCACTGTACACAGCCAAGCGGCATGTTCGCGATCGGTGAACCCGGTGCCCACTACTTGGACTCCAGCAACGGCTTCGAGTTGTTCGGTGTACCGAGCGAACAACTCTCTCCGAAGACTAAGCGTTTGATCGAGCGTCTTCAGCGCAGCCAGACCCATCGCGGCGCCAATATCGCTCATTTGATATTTGTAGCCAACTTCTGAGATGTCGTTGGCCCAAGTGCCGCCTTGCTTTGCTTCGCGGTCGATGCCAAACCAGCGGATGCGTTTCGCTTTCGACTTCAGACCGACGTCTTTGATCATTAGCATGCCACCATCTCCAGTGGTGATATGTTTAATCGCTTGAAACGAAAACGTGGTGAAGTCGGAAATCGCGCCAATCGGTTTGCCGCGATAGGTAGCGCCCACGGCTTGTGCGGCGTCTTCAATAACTGGAACACCTACCTGGTCGGCGATCTCTTGTAGTTCATCCATGTCGCACGGCAGGCCGCCGTAGTGCACAGCCACAATCGCTTTGGTGCGCTCGTTCACCAGCCTGGCCACATGATTTGGGTCGATGTTCATAGTGTCCGCCTGCAAATCGGCAAACCGCAATTTCACTCCATGATACAGCAATGGAATACTTGTCGCCGTACAGGTGAACACCGGCACGATCACTTCGTCGCCTGGCCCAAGGTCAGAAAGCACATACGCCAAATGCAATGCGTCGGTACAGGAGCCGACAGCTATTGGCGTGTGATCGAGTTTTAGCTTCGCGGAGAAATTCGTTTCAAACTTTTCGACCTTCGGCCCTTGACCGATCCAGCGGGTTTGCAGCGTATCGGCGATTTCCTCCAGCGTTCCTTTGGCTACGTGGGGATGAAAAAGCACGATATTTTCACCTCCGGACGGAAGAATCGATTGGTCACGCGTATTCAAAAAATGGGGCATAGCAAATCAAGCGAAGCCGGGTAAAAGCGAGTTACTGCGATCGTGGCCCTAATTTAAACCAAAAAGGTGGCCTATCACGTTTCGACTCCAGCCCTCCAGATTCGGCTTGAGCAGATAGACGCCATGGGTGGCGGCTTCTCGATACTGCCTACTGTGATTTGACGGCCCACTCGTCGACCACCATCCCATGCAGCTTCCTCGCAAATGTCAGTGCATCGCGAATTGGCAATTCTCTGCAAGCAGATTAGTGAGCTTCTACCGCACTGTGAATCAGCTACAGTAAAGAGCGTGCCCTGGATCATGCGGTGGGGCGGCCGGAAGCGATCTTTATGTAGCACGTCTCAGTTCCCAATGATAACAAAGATGGAGAGCAAACTTGGCGTCCCAGCCCCACTTTCACCCCGATATTACCGCAAATTCAATTTCGTCGCACGGGCATATGCGACAGAATTCTCCGAAACAATATGAGCAGGTCTTTAGATAAGAAGAGTGAGGACGAGCAACCCTGTGAATTTGAGTTTGATTGCCTATGCCTTGACTCACAGTTCAAAATTGAATTCACAGCCTCCGGCAAAACCGTAAGTCAACAAAGGCGATGAAATGAATCCAAACGAGGTAATAATTGTCAACAATCAGGATGAAGTGCTTGGGTACATGAGCAAGCTGGAGGCACATGAAAAGGGTGTCCTGCATCGGGCCATTTCCGTGTTTGTTTTCACTTCAAATTTTGAGTGGTTGGTGCAAAAGCGGGCCGACCACAAATATCATTCTGGCGGGCTATGGTCTAACACTAGCTGCACACACCCCATGAAAGGCGAATCTAGTATCGATGCTGCGAGGAGGCGACTGACAGAAGAAATGGGTCTTGATGTGAACCTAAAAAAGGCCTTTACCTTTCAATATACGGCCAGTCTTGACAACAATCTGATCGAGAAAGAGCTGGACCATATCTTTGTCGGCCAATCGAATGTTCCACCCATCATCAATAAAGAAGAGGTAGTCGCCTACCGCTACATTAACACCGTATCGTTGGCTGAAGAACTGAAAATGCACCCTGAGCATTTTACCGAATGGTTTAGACTGCTTTTTGACCGCGTGCGTCAGGAAATCGAAAAAGGTTTTTAGACCTACGATATTGGAATGGCATCTCTAAGTCAGCCTAAACTCGCAACTGTTTCAAATACGTCGCAATGGACACAAGAGAAGTTTCGATCAAACAACTGTCGTCCTGAATGTGCTCGAGAACGTGGCTACAGTAAACAACGTCGAAAGAGTTATTTGGGTATTCAATTTCCGTCAAATCCATCTTTACCAAAGCCTTTGGATTGACGAGATCGGCTGACAAATAGTCTATGTAATCATGTTCCTGCATGAGCTTTGACAAAATTGGTTCCGGAGCAACATGCAGTAGTCTCTTTTTTGCACCATTCAGCAAGTTCGTTTTTCGTCTAATCAATTCCCAAGTCAGACGATGCCTTTCGAGTGAATGACACACTGGACAACTCGCCTCCGTTCTTGTCACGAGTCCAAAGGGAAGGAATCGCCGCAACGATGCCCCGCAGCATGGGCACTTCCTCGATATCCCGAAGAATGCGATGCGATAGAACAGTTGACGAGTTTTGCTGCTTTGGGGCATAAATACGGCTTGAAATATTTTGGTCTGTGTAGCCCGTGCTAGTTTAGGTTGTCTGCCGTCTCTACACCAAGGAGATTGTTGCGGGCTTCGTGTCCAGGGCACTCTTGGGTTTATAGGAATGGCTCATTGTAAACTCTTTTTACCTTGAATCGAGACGACTCGAAGGGCTGCTGAGTTGTCATGACGAAGCTCAACCAGCCCCGCAACGATGATGCATCGAATCGACCATTCAATTCTAGAATCATGCGAGCTTCTTGGGCATGCCGTGGAATTGCTGCCCACTAATCCACCCACTAATTCGCAAAACCGACGTGAGATCGAAGATAGGAAAAAGCCACAAACAAAAGAAAACCACGCAATTTGCGGGGTTTTGGTGAGCATCCGAAAGGCGAAAGGAAAGCTCTGAGTGTCTACGGAACAGAAGTATAGAGGTTCGTCAGTATACTACCGAACGCGGTTCCATTTTGGCGGCGAATTAGAGGCAAGATTGGAGATTTGAGTATTGCTTGGGTTCAGCGAGTTTAACGTGCTCACCTGCGAGCACTTCGTTTGCGACTCATTTGTCTTCTTAAACCACTGGTTAAACAGGGGATTCGAGCCTAGCGGGACTCAACACCACGATTTCAGTGGCGTTTCAGTGGCAACACTGGACGTTTAGGTCCAATTTGGATACAATTCGACCTCAACGTGAGTTTGACGTAACTGCATGTGAGCAGTGCGATTGCAACTCAACTGCCACCCTATTTCAACGGTAAGAGAGGGGATTGAGGGCCTAGTGGGAGTTAATCCCGTGGAGGTTCGAGTCCTCTCGGCCGCATCAGAAAAACCCCGTGATTCACGGGTTTTTTTCGTGCGCGGACCGAATCGCTCATCGTCGGAAATACCGGCGGAATGGACAGCAAGTGACCCTGATTTACCACAATTGCCTAGATTTGGTGCAAGCGTCGGTGCAAGCATTCGTGGTTCGTCGAATGTTGGTAGCGATTCCACAGCCGCGGCGGTGTCCAATAATCGCGGGTCGGTGTAGGTCGTCATCGTCAAACTAATGTTGCTGTGACGCATCGCTGCTTGGGCAACCCTGGGCGTGACTCCGACTTTCGACAGGTGAGTCCCAAACGAATGACGAAGGGCGTGAACGTGGACGACTCGCCCTTCCGAGTCCACTTTGGGGATTCCAGCCGCTTCGATGTCTTTGTCCAAGATGTCGAGCAATCCCGACGGAACACGAAACACGCAATCAGAGGGGACTTTCCGGCGATCCATGCCCGTAGTTCGGCAGCAAGATCAGTCCGAATCGGTAGCGTTGAGGGCGAATAAACATTCGCAGTAAAAGTTCGTCACCCCAAACTTGCCGCCTTGATCAAGGAAGCGTTCATGAATGCATATTCGTTCAGCGTCGACTGGAAAGAACGAATTCAACAAGTCATTCGCGTTTGCTAATGCAACCGCATTTCCAGGGCTGTGTTGAAGGACGGCAAGAAAGTGAGCTACTTTTGGGGAGTTTTTGCCTGCTCGCCATGATCACGGAAATAATCTCGGATGTCAGTGGATGCTTCCCAGCGATCGAACCACTCGCGAGCCGACAAACTCGAAATGCCGCCCGAGATGCTGCGCTGCGAAACGAGTTCGGCCCAACGCTGTGCGAATTCGGGCTCTACAAACGTCTCACTGTGAAAGTCATCGAGATCGTAGAGTATCGATTCAGGGATCCCACCAATCAACATCCGTCGTTGATCATGGTTGACGCAAAACCAGTGCCCACCGGATTTTTGATCCAGCAACTTCGTCGGAACCAACACGGACTGGCCCAGGGATTTACCATCACGCCAATCCCAAAACCGAACCATTCCGACATCATCGTACGTCACGATAATTCGATCATTTGACAGCATCCCACATCGTGGGTCGGCACCCACTTCCATCGTTGGCGATACCTGCTCGAACGTCTCCGTGTCGAATACCCTTAGCAGATCGTCTTTGGTAACAACCATCAAGTAATCTTCGCTGGTCGACACGGTCATCGCAATCACCCAGTTCGGCAGCCCGATGTCGGGTCGTTCCAGTAGGCGACCGGTATCAAGATCGTAGAATTTGAGCCCGTAGGTCGTTCCGGCCACGATGACTCGTCGTTTCAGTACGACCGCAAAGTCAATGGCGTGACCGCTCGATCGATAAGCAAGAATTTTCTTGCCACTCAGTGGGTCGATCCGAACGAATGTTTTGTCATTACGGTTAACATTGGACTGGCACGCCACAAACAGCCAATCGGGATATTCAAAGTTCTCAATCGACAAGGGCATTTCCAATGCTGATGTCCAAAGCGTATTGCCCTCGACTAAATCCAACATGCCGATCGCGTTGTCGCTCAAAATGATCGCCAAATAGTTGCCGGTACGATCCGGCTGGATTGCGCAGCGGCCACGCAAATCGTTTTGCGCTCGATGTGAGAGTTCAATCGCTTGTACTCGCTCAATCGTGTCACGCCATGTCCACACCTCGACGATCGAAGAGTTGGCGGTCAATTTAGAATACGTCACGATTCGCGATCCATCGCCTAAGAAATGAGCATCCAAGATAGAACCGTTCGCATGAATCGATCGACCGATCTGTTTTCCCGTTGATGAGTCAAAGATCTCAACACGCTGTGTCGCTCGATTCGTTGTTAAGAAGTGTTTCCCGTCCGCGCTGAATCGTTGGTGATCGTAGTTGGATGAGCGCGGGAACTTGGTGATCTCGGCGGGCGGTGTCTCGCCCGGCCAGGCCCAGACACCGAACTGCTCATCGTGATTGGCCATTGCAACTTTCTTGCCGTCAGTCGAAAAGGAGATCAGCCGCGAACCGACACTATTGTAGATCGGCCCTAATCGAGACTTGCCGTTTCTGCTATCCCATACTCGAGATGTCGGCCGCGGACCAACGGTCATCAACGAAACGGTCGATCCGATTTGTGCAACGGCCAAGTAGGGTTCCTGGCCGATGGGCGTAATGTCATCAGCCGTGATTCGATGAGAGCCTGAAAATGCGAACGTGTAGATGTCGTCCGTCTGTGGCGCCAATGTGAAACAATACGGCTTGTCCCGCAACGCCAGCATTCGCGTTTTCTCGTTGGTTTCTAAACTGTACCAGGCAAGAGTCCGTATCTCAAGTGTGACAATTTCATTGGCGGTGGTGAACAGTGGCCATATTGTCCCACCGAGGCTACGTTTTTGATGACGGCCTCGAAGCGAAACCGAAGGCGTTGCCGATAAATCGGAAATATCAATGACACCGAATTGATCGGCACCCAGCACGACCCATTTCGTATCCGTTGGATCGAACACGCAGGCCAAAACCTGCTCATCGAGCGGTTGGCACTGGATCGTTGACCAAGGGGCCGACATGGACATTAAGCAGGCGCTGGAACCTGTCGCGATCGAGAGTTTCTTTCCGTCGGAAGTAAATTTCAGATGCCTGACTGGAGATGCAAAATCAACCTGATGAAGTACGTTCAACTCAGGAAATGCAAGTAGATGAAGCTGGTTCGCGTCGTTCGCGACAGCAAGCAAATCGCCTGCCGGATTCCAGCGAACGCGATACGCATTGCCGATTTCCGGGGGAAACTTGAAACGATTATCGGAAGCGAGATTCCAAATGAAATCGGAGTGTTGGTCGAGAAAAGCGTGACAAGCAAAAAAGTCCGCCGATCGATGAAATTCGAGTTCTTCCATTGACTGTATGGAGCCCGGTTCTGACACTACGATGGGCTGGGGCATTTGTCGCAGAGTCGTACGGAAGCGAATCGAGTTCGCCCAGAGACGGCGAGGACTCCCGTCTCCGATCATGGCCGCCTTCGCGTACCACAACAGGGATTCACCGAGATCGCCTTTTTCAGCCGCTTGCAGACCTAAGATCGTTTGCATGTCTGATTCGCCAATCTTCGCTTGCTTGAGGTTCGCGACTGCATCGAGACGACTCGCCTCGGCCTGTTCAAACGCGGTTTGACGCTGTGTCGTGAGCGTCCGTTGAGAAAGTTCCATTCGCCGAAAGTGAATCGCCGCCCAGCCCGTCGCTAAAAATGCGATCACCAGCAGGGCTGCGAACGCGGACAGCGAAACCGCGAGTGAACGATTGCGTTTCCCCCAACGCACGAGTTGTTCGGACATTGATGGGCGACGAGCCAAAATCGGTTCGTCGTTAACAAAACTGCGTAGGTCCTGCTCCAATTCGGCCGCGTTGTGATAGCGATCCTGTGGATCATGGGCGATCGCTTTGTGGATGATCGTTGCTAAGTCGCGGGATACGCCATCGACGACTTGTGTCAAAGGTGGAGGACCGCTCTTGGTAATGTCATGGACAAGTTGGCGCTGATCGCTGGAGGCAAACGCCGGTGCGAGTGTCAATAGTTCGTACAGCGTGATCCCCAGTGAATAGATGTCACTGCGAGGGTCCGAGTGTCCCTGAAAAGTTTCAGGGGGCATGAAACGGAACGTTCCCAAAATGTTGCCCGTGCCAGTTAACTCCAATCCATCATCAAGCTTTGCTAACCCAAAGTCTGCGACCCATACGGTACCGTGTTCATCGAGAATCAGGTTTGCGGGCTTGATGTCACGGTGCTCAACTCCATACGCATGCGCATGATTGAGGGCAGAAGCGACTTGCGCACCGATCTCTGCCACAAAACGTTGATGTGGCAGCTCACATTTCGCCACAGTTACCGCGAAGTTAGATGTGCCGAATAGCGAGTTATCTGAATTACCATTGACCGCTGGATCTGTCTCGGCCCCAAACGCTGTTTCAAGTCCGGAGGTTCCTTGCGTCTGTCGATCGCGAGTGTCAGTAATCACGCGATCGAGTCCGCAGCCCTGGATGTATTGCATGGCATAAAAGTGCAAATCGCCATCACTTCCGGCACCAAACACCGGCACGATATTGGTATGGTGCAAACGGGCGGCCGCCTGCACTTCGCGTTCAAAACGTCTAACTCGATTATCGTCTTGGAGCGAATGCGGAGGCAAAACCTTGAGCGCGACATGCCGCCCCAACGCGGCTTGCTCGGCTTCGTAAACGACTCCCATACCACCGCGACCAATTTCGCGAACGATGCGAAATTCACCAATGTGCGTTGGCATGTCATTGGGCTGAAGTGGCAGAGGAGGCGATCGATTGCGGGCAAAAAGATGATCGACGGTGTCGTTGACCGTGTCCGCACCGATTCCAGCACGAAGCAACGCGATCAAACTTCGGGGCTCGGCCTCGGCCCGTTCAATCCATTCGTTGCACGTCTGACACTCGCTGACGTGAGCCACTACTGTCTCAGCAATTTCGTCCGAAACCGCGCCCTCGATCCAATCCGCAAGGGTCGAGGGATCGGGACAGTGTTGAGTGGTTTTGTTCATACACCAGTTCTTCGCAAAACCGTTACTGCAAAATAGAACCCGAGCCTTAACAACATCATCACAGCGTGCCAGGTAAATCCTCGCCCAATTCTTCCCGCAGTCGCCGAAGGACTCGAAACCGGGATTGTCGAATGGCCACCGCGGTCATGTTCAAGCTTTGGGCGATCTCCGAAGTTTTCTCACCGTCGATCACCGACCGCCAAAAAGCTTGCCACGTCAGCGGTTCAAAATCTGTCTGCAAAATCGCCAGCGCTCGGGCCGCCAATTGCATGCGTGTCTTGTGCTGCGAACCAGGGTCACTGTCTTCAAACGGGACATTGGGCAATTGGTTGATGAGACGAAAACAGGATAAACCGCGTCCTGCCTTCACTTGCTGCGCGTCTTTGCGTTGCCAATCAGCGATCTTATTTTTCGCAATGCCCCAAATCCAACGTCGCAGGCTTCCACTCTGCTTCGCGTCATGATGATAATTGTCGAAACTCGTCGCGATCGCGAGGAGGATGTCTTGGGCGATGTCGTCGACGGCACTCGGATTCACTTTAGCACGACCGATCCACTCATCAATGAGAGGTCCATAGATTTGGACAAAACGCACCCAAATCTCGTCGTCGCGTGACGCCAAGCCTGCCAAAAGGCTCGGCGATGTCAACGAAAAGTTGGGTATGTTCGACATAAATGGTTCGTTAGGGACGACATAATTCGTTAGTGACAACTTTAGGAACAAGACGCTCCCCGTCGGCGAGTATAGCCGTGTTCGTGGGCTGCTGTTAGAACAATCACTAACGCGGGAAACATTTCTTACGGAAAGTGACTTTTCGAGTAACGGTTTTACGAACAACTATCGAGCGGGTTCTGTGACGTAACAGATTGTTGAACTTGCTGCCGTCCAAAATTAACTCGCGAGGTGAACTCATGTTTTCGTCCCATCACTACACACGCCTGTTCGGACGCAAGCCGAAACAAGAACGCAAATCCTCGCGGATTCGCAGTCGACTGAGCCGGTTTGAGACGCTCGAAAAGCGGAATCTACTGACGACCTACATCGTTACAAGCCTGGAGGATGACGCCCAGGTTACAAGTCCGTTCAGATCTTCCGAGAGTGGATTCACGCTTCGCCAAGCAATCCACGCGGCTTCATTCGATAGCGATTTGTTTGATAGTACGATCCAGGCGGGCGGCGAACAGGATGTGATTCGCTTTGCTGATCATCTCTTCAGCGACGGGGTTCCAAAAACGATTACGTTGCGTCCAGAAATGCACCCCGAGCGGAATTGGCGTGGATTGAGTGGGACTCCAATCTACGCCGGAGCGTTGTTCGTCGACGGGAGCGCGGTTGACAACGACCGGACCACCGTTGATGCCGGCAGCGTGAGCATCATCGGTCCTGGATCGGATATGTTGACGATCGATGCTGGTGGTGCTGCATTCGTGTTCATGGTCGACGATACCGTCAACATCTCAGGGTTGAGGGTCACGGGTGCGACTGCCCGCGGAATCTTTTCGGTCATTAACTTTTCTTTCCCGAATGATGGATTTATCGGTTACGCGTCCAACCTCACCTTGGATGATCTTGTCATCGATCATAACCAAGGAGGCGGCATCTATTTTGCAAACGGATTGCTGAATGTTCGCAATAGCATCATTGAAGAGAACGGTTTCAATGGCGATACGATCAAACAAGCCAACGGTGGCGGTATTCATGCGGGGACCACAGGGGGTGGTTTTGCACGAGTAATCATCGAAGACTCGGTGATCCGAGGTAACAAGGCGTCTCGCGGCGGAGGCATCGCAATCCGGCCCACGGCGTCCGGTGCCAAGGGTGACTTGGTTCTGTTGCGATCGACGATCGAAGGCAATACGGCGAGTAGTCCCGACGGCACTTCCTACGGTGGCGGCATCTTGGCTTCCGGTGTCCTTGAATTTCAACAAAATGGACAGCCCCAAGAAAGTCAGCAAGGAAGTGGATTCACTTCGATCATCGAGTCGGTGATTTCGAACAACTCCGCTGACGTGGGAGGAGGCGTTTTCGTCGATTGGACTTCCGCGAGCGTAGTCGATAGTTTGATCGAGAATAACACCGCAGCCGTTTCCGGCGGTGGCTTCGGCATCTCGTCAACCGATCTGATCCGGCAGGAAAGCTCCGCGAGTTTGACAGTCCGTGGCACGACGATTGCCTCGAATTCGGCTGCCGTTGGAGGTGGTATCGATAACGTGGGTGGGACGCTCGTCGTTACTGAAAGTGCATTGATCGACAATGTTGCTGTTCTCAATGGAGGTGCCATCGCTTTGCGGCGGCAAGCGAGCGATGGCGTGCTTTCTCTGAAAGGGCCTCAAACGACGCTCACCAACACAACCATTTCGGGCAATCAGGCCGGTGACTTCGGTGGCGGTCTCTTCTACGATCCCATCACGTTCGGATTCGAAGATGAACCCAATTTAAATCAAAGCCAAAGGGACGCATTCACTCCCGAGCAGCAAGAGGAACTGTCTGCTCGACTGAGACTGATTAACACGACCATCACTCTCAATCGCGCCGACACAAACGATGATTCGGTCGGTGGCGGTGGGGGATTGGCGGTCAAGGAAGTCGACGGTCACCCCTCGACTCGGCTGGTCAATTCGATCGTGGCGGGCAACTCACGGGGTTCCATCGCCGGCACTCCGGATGACATTCATCTACTTTCTGCACAGCCGCTGCTCGTCGATCAAAGCCGTTACAACCTCATTGGTGATCCGGCGAGTGCAGGCGGATTGCTGCCGGACCCCAACGGCAACATCGGCCATGGAAATATCGTCGGTGATTCCACGGGCAACCCCATCGAACTCGATCGCGTTCTGTTCCGCGATCTATCCGAAAATCTAGGCAACTCACCCTTGTTGCCACTCGTTGAGACAGACAGGCGTATCGGTCGACCTGCCGTTCACGCACTCAAGCTCGATAGTCCGGCGGTGGATGCCGGAACACCGTTTCTACCCTCTCAGGCGGAGGGAATTCGTTATGACGCGAGCGGCAATGCGATCATTCCGGTCGACTTGCAGACGCCGTATGACGATGCCCTTGTCTCGGACCAACGAGGCTATCCGTTTGTGCGTACTGAACGAACGTTTGCCGACGATTTGGTACTGACCCGTCCGGTCGATATCGGTGCGTATGAAGCTCAAATCCGACCGATTTTCAGCAGCAGCGAATTGGTCGTTTCTACGCTCGATGACGAGATTGATGGTGACTACTCGCCCGGCCAGTTGTCGCTGCGTGAAGCGATCGAGATCGCCAATCGCTCACCCGATCCAAACGGAATTCGGTTCGCGCCGTCGTTGATTCAAACCGACGTGGGCGTCACGTCCAGGATCACGTTGAACTCAGCCTTGCAAGTTCTTTACGACTTGGTGCTGACTGGCCCCGGTGCGGACCTGCTCGAGATCAGCGGCAACAATACGACCAGAATGCTCGAGATCGGCCCGTTGGCGACAACGCAGATTTCCGGACTCACCTTCCGTGACGGTTTTGGTTCTCGATCCAATGATGATTTCGGAGTTCTCAAAGTAGAGGCCCTTGGCGGCGCATTGTACAACGCAGGCGACACAACGATTCGAGACACGGTATTTTCCGACAACGAAGCTGCTCAATTTAGCGGTGGAGCGATCTCGAACTCCGGGACAATGGTCATCCGCGACTCGGTATTGAATCATAATCGGGCGAATCGCGGAGGTGCTATTTCAAATTCCGCAGATGATACCGTGTTTAACAGGCACTCACTGCAGGTGGGTCCCAATGTCTTGCTCGACAATAACGACGCGGTTCTTTCCGGCGGCGCGATCTTCAGCAGTGAGCCGCTCGTCATCCTGGACTCAATATTGAGTAACAACCGCGCCGACAATGGTGGAGCGATCGACGCGCGACGCCCGCGGAGCAGTGACGAAGGGGTGCCTACGACGATTCGGCGAACCGTGATCTCTGGCAACGAGGCACGATTCGATCGAGGTGGCGCGATCGACGCCGAGACCAAACTTGAAATCTTTGATTCCACCATCGCTGGCAATCGACTGCTCGCTGAGCAACGGGCCGGCAATAGCCAAACCGAAGCGACCGGGGGCGGGATCTACGCGAGAGGTGTCCTATCGATAGAGCGGACAACAGTCAGTGGAAATGTGATCTCCGGAGGCACACGTCCAGGCGCTGGTGGAGGCGTCTATGCGCAGGGCAGTACAGAGATTACGACCAGCACGATTTCGGAAAACACGATCAACGCTCCGCAGGGTCGTGGTGGCGGCGTCTTTCTCTTAAATACCATCACCAATCGTGCCAATATCCATAGCAGCACGATCGCTTTCAACACGATTGGGGTTGGGGTGGGAGCCGGGTTGCATTCCGATATCGGTTTTTTGGGACTCAACAATACGATCATTGCTGATAACCGCTCACTGCAATCATCCACTCTCGTCGTGGCGGAGCAGGTCTATTTTGCCGGAGGTAATGCAAGAGCGAGTATACGCAATGTGATTCCGAATTACGGTCCTCAGAAGTCACTCTCGGGCGTGGGCGGACCGTCTGCGTCTATCTTTACTTTTGAAAATGGCGAGGCAGCCACAGATACGTCCGACCCGGGATTGCTGGCCTTAGCGGACAATGGTGGACGCACCAAAACGCACGCAGTGGGAGCGTTGAGTAAGGCGATCGACAATGGTGTGCGAGTCGGCTTAGTCGATCAACGCGGCTTCCCCGTCACGGATCAAGCCTCCGATGCTTTTACAACGCAAGGTCTTGATGGGAAATTCAGTGACATCGGCGCCTACGAGGCAAGTCAAGTTCAATCGATCGCTTTCACCGCGGAAACTCGGAACGCGAGTCAATTCAGTTCCGACTCGGCGGCCGTGTTCGGGCGTGGAATCGATGATGGGCGGCTTAACAGCAGTGTGCCCAAAGAGCCTGGATTCCTGGGCCTCGAATTTGACAAGTCATTCGCGGTCGGCGCCGGAATCTACAAAGACCCATTATTCGGCAGCCAGTGGGGTGCCGAGGCAACCGCCAGCGTCGACGGACGGTTGGGCATCGAGTATGGGTACTACGTCAACTCGGGCAGCGTCGACACGTTCTATGACGGCAGTTTTGTTTACTCCGTCAACAAGGGTGCCGGAGATCTATTCACGATCTCAACGGGAACTCAGTTGAACGACGGCAGCTTGTTCACCGTTTCGCCACGAATCAGTGCCTACGCCGATTTGGTGTTTGAGTTCAATGCATCGATCTCGGGCAAGGGGTGTGTCGTCTATTGTGTCAGCGGTGAGTTGCCTGTTGGCGTTGATTTGACATTGCCATTGTTTTCGATCAATCGTCAGGAAGAAGACGACAACGGCAATCCACAATTTCTCGGCCCCAATGGCTTGACGTCCGATAGCAATGGTGGGAACAACCCGCCCGCGTTTGATGGTGAAGTCAAATTGTCGATCCTGGACTATGCCGAACTACTGGCCAATGGAATCGAAGATGGCGGCAAACTGATCGATAAGTTGGCCGGCGCACGAGAGAGCGAACGCCAGGCGTCCATCGATAAATCACGTGGTATCGGCAGTGACGCGGACAATGATCGCAAAATCCGCGAGGCCAAAGCCGACCAGAAAGAGTTGACCACAAAAGACAAGGGCAAACAGAATGTCAAAGCAGGGGCCTTCGACATCTCGTTCGGGCAAGCCGAAGACTTACTGGGCGTGGAATTAGAACTTTCCGTTGGTGCGGAAAAGGCTGGTGTCGGAGTCACCAAATCGATCGGCAAGTTAGCCGTGACGGTTCCCGATATCCAATTGTCGGACACGGAATTCGACAATTCCGGTGGAACCTTATCGGCGACGACAGACGACTTTGCACCGGGCAGCGAATTGGATTCCAAACGCAACCTCGCCGCCTTGTCCGTCGACATCGGCGCCCTTGGACCTTTTGGCGTTTATACGATCGATGCCGGACCCATCGAAATCGAGGCGACAACGGTTTCTTATGTGATCACGCCACGCTTTGCGATCGGACAAACGGTGAAGGTCGAGCCGTTCTTTGATGCCAACCATCAAGCCGGATTTGATTTCGCGTTTAATGGCGGCGGGACGATTGACGTCTTCATTGGGGATGCGATTTCGCCCCAAGTGATCGCCTCAGGCGGAACGATTAGTTTCATGCCAGGCTCACAAGTTCGAGTCGATTCCAAAGGCAAGGATGTCGAAATCACCCCTTCGGTGACGCTTGGCAATCGGTTCTCCAACGATATCAAGTTGGAGTTCGATATCATCGGGATGCTCGAAATTTTGAGACTGAAACTCAACGCATTCGGCAAGGAATTGTTCGATATCGGTCCGCTGTACGAAACATCGCATTCGCTGTTGGATGCGATTGGTGTGGGAGAGATCAATTTGGGATCCATCTTTGCGGGAACGTTCGACCTGCCCGCCAGCAAAACAACGCTTAAGTCATTTCGGCTGAAGGATATGACGGAAGGTTCGGTCCGCGATGGGAAAACTCCCGGTGGTGCGTTTGTATTGACATCGAGTCAGCCCACAACGGTCGATCCGATCGATGGTGCGATCACGTACTTCACCGTCCCGCTAATAGGTGCGGATGGTGTCCTGCACAGTAACGTGTTGCTGCAGAGTTCCGTGGGTGATGTTGTCGCGGTCATCCCTCCGTACTCGGGCGTGGAGCTCGAGACGCTCAATGGCGGTTCGTTTCGGCTCAAAGGGTTTGAGAATCTGCTAGGAAGCGAGGCCGTGTTTGGTGTCAAATTCTCCGGTGGTGCGCCGCGAAGTGTGACGCTGACGGCTGAGGGCAGCGACCCGTTAACGGCACTGGGCATGCGCACCGACGAGCTGAACACCAACGCGATGCAAGCCCAGTTCGAATCGGCCACGAATCTGTTCGTGCGTGACACCGATCTGGCCTTGGACATTGATGGCGACGGGCGGCTATTGCCGACGACGGATGGATTGTTGATCGCGCGGTTCATGGATGGCCAGACAGGTGCCGATCTCATTGCCGGGATTACGTCGACCGACGTGGTCACTTTGGCGGCCACGCGAACGAGTGCCACGGACATCTACGCTTACCTGGAAGAGTTGTCAGCGATGGGCCGGTTGGATGTCGACAACAATGGTGACGTGCAGGCGGACATCGACGGTTTGCTGATCCTTCGCCACTTGTCGGGAATCGGTTTGACGTCGCGATTCGATACCGCACTGACTGATGGAATCACGTTCACCGCTGACAGCAAGCGAAAGCTGCCAGCGGATATCAAAGCCTTCATCGACGGTGGTTCCGTTCCCGCACTGAATCAAGCCGTTGCCGATCGTGTGTTGTCGTTGTCGGATCGAGACTCACCCGCCGAGCGTATATCAAGCAGTGCGGTGCTCGGTTCATCGCCCTACTACGCCAGCCAAGGCGACTTCATTGACGGAACGGGTAGCTACCGTCTGCTCACGCTCGGCCAGTTCGTGCAGTACCAGGATACGTTGCTACGCAGCAGCGTTGATGCGAACGTTCGTACGCTGGTGATGACCCAGGCCAAAGGCACGCCGAGCCGCACCGTCGATGCTCCAGAAGAGTTTCGACGTTTTCTAAACGATCCGCTGTCGGCGGAAATCGATGAGATTGTCGATCGAATGGTGCGAGAGAATCGCAATCGCTTGTTGGGAACGGACGAACCGATTTTCGTGCGGTTGCCCTACGACACGGCTTACGAATTCGTACTGCCTGACGGCGTGACGGCCACGGAGCTGCATTTTGATCCCAATGCCGGTGGCAATATTTTCTTGCAGCACACACTCGCGAATTCTGGTTCCGAAGTGGACTTTGACTTGTTCCTGCCCGCCACGTCGCAAACGATCGAAGTCTCGATGAGTGGGCCGCCCGTCGTTTTGCCTGTTGGGACGACGCGGTTTGAATTACGACCGCGCGAGTTTGTCGGTGAGGCATTGCGCGATCCTGCGGTCCAATCGGACCCGAGTCTGGACTTGAATATCGGCATCTTGATGCAAGGGGCCGTCACGTCAGCGAATGTCTTGACCGTCAACACACTTGATACCAGGATTACTCGAATCGCCGAGCCGGCCCCGGTCGTGCGAGGCCAATTGGTAGTGGTCCCGGCGATCGACGCGAATCCGTCGCCCGGCGAGAAGTTCACCGTCGATGTAATGTACAAAACCGATGGTGCCAGTGGAACGATTCCACCAGGGCTGCTGATCGAAGTTCACTACAATTCCAGTCAAGTCAATTTTTTGAATCTACCGTTCGTTTTTGCCAATGGTTTGGTCAACAGCATCAGTGCTGAGAGTCCCGAGGACAAAGCCATCAATGACGGAAACTTGCGAACCGATCGGACGATGATTTTTTCGTTCTCGGACTTCTTGGGAGCTTGGCCAGCGAGTTCGACTGAATCTGTCACGCTCGCCACGATCCAATTCGAATCGATCAATCAGCCTGGTGCCGGTGAGATGACGGTCACAGGAATCGCATCGAACGGTTTTGTTTTCGAGATCAGCGATAGCGAACCCGAACCCATCAGCGATTTGCTGGTTATCTCCGGTGCGGATCAAATTTTATCGATGTCGAACACCTTCACCGTCAACACGCCTGTGAAGTCGATTGATATCCGCGGAATCGGCGACAACCGACTCCAACTCAACGTCGCTACCATTCGCAACTTCTTCGAAAATGCGACCGTCGATATCGTTTCGGATTCAGGCGATGCAGTGGTTTTCGATGGGGGTTGGAAGTTCGATTCGGTTCGCATCGTTGGTGGAGCAATCAGCCGACGATTTTCTCAAGATGGCGTTTTCGCCAATTTAATTGGACCCGATGACTTCACCAATCCTATCATTTCTTTCGATGTCAATTTTGATGGACGTGTGACCGCGGTCGATGCGTTGGAAGTGATCAACGAACTGAACAGACCGACACTCACCACCGGTGGATCGTCAGGGGCGAACCAGCTGCCCAATGCCAACGCACTGAACCTTTCCGCGTACCGTTTTCTCGACGTCTCACGCGACCGTCAGGTAACCGCTCTGGACGCACTGCAAGTCATTAACGCACTGTACCGATCTTCCGGACAAGGTGAAGATGTAACTGCAGAGTCGGAGATGCTGCCCGCCGTTGGCATGGTCCAAGTCGTTGGCATGGTCCAAGTCGTTGGCATGGTCCAAGCCGTTGGCATAGTCCAATACGACGAGCAAACACTCCGACACCAGCGTTTGGTCGATCCGTCCGAACGACAACCCGAGCCAACAACGGAGCTCATAAAGATCAGCAGCCCTGATCTCACGGTGCCCACGATTCACCCCATTGACGCGGTCGAGCCGCAGATTCCACTGACGGATCACGATGAGGAGTTTTTGACAATGCCAATGTCAAGGTCGATCATCGATCAGGTCATGACCGACTTCGAGATGTTGCAGGCCAGTGATTAGGCCCATCAGTCCGCATCGAACTCTGCAGACGACTCGCCGAAATCCCTCATTAAAAATGAATTGAACTGCGGTGCAAAATATAACAACGCTCGGCTGATTTTGTTTTGTCCATTCTGTCCAAACGATGAGTATTTTGGTGACGCACACGAACTTTGTACGAGGAAGAGAATCAAAGCCCTGGGAAAAGAACTTTGAAGAATCGGACGCGATCGAGAAGGCAATGCAGGTCTTCTGGGAGAAGGGCTAGGCACGGCAACTTCGTCACTACACGAACATCACTTGCATAACGTCTTGGCCAACGACCGACAACACTCTGGCTGCCTCATTAAGATAAACACATTTGCCCTTTCGGAGATCGCCGCCGCTCCCGGCCGCCAACGGTGCCGCCGTCTTGTTTTCCCGCAGCGAAGCAAGTGCCAACTCCACTAAGACCGGATACGACGACACAGTCGGTTTTGCAACCGGATACGTCTGTGGCGTCGCCGGTTCGGTCACAATCGGCTCCGGCTTGGCCAGCGGCGTCATCGGATCAACCGCCACCGGTTCCGGCTCGGTCACATCCATAATTGCCGGCGGCGTCGCCGCGTCATCCGTCCTCTCGGATACCACGCTAACCGGCGTGCCGCACACAAGAATGGAAGCGAACAAAAAAGGCGACCGCCCCACCGCCTAAAAGATTGCCAGCACGCGAATTCACAGCACCGACTCCGGTGCACCGTTTAGACGCACGCAGCACCCCATTACAATCGATCCGCACCGTGCGAGCAAGTTCGTGGGTTTATCGCGGTGTCCCCGTAGGATTGGCCTGCAAGCGGCTAGCATGTACCTGCTCCTTTATGGACTGCGTGGCCGTTTCGCAATTTTCCTCGTAATTCACGGGAAATGCAATTTCGTGCGTGTAGAGGCCACAGCCGGTCGCCTCGACCTAGAATTAACGCTACGCCCTCGGGGACGCCCAAGAGTTCATCAAAACCAAAACAATGACTCCTGCCACCTTTATTTTCCCATCACTGCTGGCAGTCGCTGAGCGCCCGAGTTGGCATTCGACGGTCTCAGTTGCCAAACCCTTCGCCTTTCTGCTACACGATTGTTAGTATTGACGTATCGTTTCTGGTTTTCCAATCGAATGAGGCAGGGAATGCGTTTGATAGCAACCCTCGGACTTGTCGTTTCGTTTTGTTTCTCGATACAAGCGGAGGACGCGTCAACAGCCACTGACGTCAAAATACAGTTACTGAAGATCGAGCTTGAGAGCTACCTCAATGCTTACAAGGACGTTTCGGCGAACCTTCGTGAGCTTGAAGCAAAACTCGCTCTTACTTACAGCTCAGAATCGAGAGCCATATTGGAAGAGAATCGGGACAGTCTACGCATGCATCTTGACGCGTTGGCAGCTCGTGCAAACGAAACCGCGATACGGATTGGTAAAACGGCGACTGAGACCCGCATAAAAAGGACTCTACCAGACGGCACACGGGTCTATCTTCGAAACCGGATGAGATCGACTGGTCGCGAATTAGATGTCGCGATTGAGGGCCTGGGTTTCTTTCAGGCAGTCGATCCAAACACGGATGCGATGGTTTATGCACGCGTCGGCAATCTCAGTATAAACGCCGATGGCTACTTGGTATTGGGTTCTGCGCGATCTGGCCCCCCTCTCATACCATCGATCCAGATTCCAGCGAATGCAGTTAACATCCTAATTTTTCCAAATGGAGAAGTGAGTTGCAAACTGCCTGGCGAGTCGGAATTGCAGCTGGTAGCGCAGATGTATTTGTCTCAGTTCGCTAATCCTGGTGGCTTACAGGAGATCGATGAGAATCTGTTTTCGGAAACCGAGGCATCTGGGCCTGCGAATGTGACGACACCCAGACAAGATGGCGCCGGAGCTATTCGTCAGACAGTTATTGAGGTATCCGATAGCTACCTGGTCCGTGAATTAATCGAACGCCTAGCCGATTCGCACATTGCTGAATATTACCCAGAATCCTCGCGATCACGCTGACAATGCCAGCGCTCTCAACAAATCGTCTTTTCGCCGCCCGGGCGATGAAACCGTAGCATCTAGGTTGGATTGAATTCGGGTGCGAAGGTGCGGTTGACTGAAACCTTGTCGCTCTTCTCGTTAATACACACGCATCGTTGCTTGTGGAAGTTATCGAACGAGTCGATGGGCGAAGTCGCGAGTGGCGGCCGAGTAACGATTCGCCGAGGCTGCCACAACGCCAATGGATCAGTATCTCGAACTATCTAGGCAGTTGCTCTTCAGGCTTCCAAAAAATGAGGTAAGGCTGATGGCTGACGAACGATCCGAAATCAAATCGTATGAAGAGTTGGTTAACCAACAGCCACGAAGTGGCGATAGGTTGCCCCGTGTGTTTTATTCATTCTGACATAACTCATTGCAGTAAGTAAATCTGCTTGGTTCTCGTGTGCGTGGATTAGGCAGAATGATTATTTGGCAAAATGATTTCCAGACTGGAGGTGCTTTGGTTTTTAATCATTTTGCCAGTCAATTATTTTGCCAATTTCCAATACAGGCTGCTTGCGGCTGCGCCAGGATAAGACGCAAGGTTCGGTATTTGACAAATCAAATGGGTCAAACCTCTTCGTTTCAGCGGGAGCAGGTGGCAGACTAACGCAATGCCTCGATCACTCCGAGCGGACGAAGTTTCATGTCGCCCCTTCGGGGCTTTGGAATCACGCTGTCTCCAGCATCCACGGGCTCACGCCCGTGGCTACATCGTGCCGTCCCTCGGGGACTGACTAACAACCACGCTCGTGGCGATAGGTTGCCCCATGTGTTTTATTCATTCTGACATAACTCATTGCAGTAAATGATTCTGCTTGGTTCTCGTGTGCGTGGATTAGGCAGAATGATTATTTGGCAAAATAATTTCCAGACTGGAGGTGCTTTGGATTTTAATCATTTTGCCAGTCAATTATTTTGCCAATTTCCAATACAGGCTGCTTGCGGCTGCGCCAGGATAAGACGCAAGGTTCGGTATTTGACAAATCAAATGGGTCAAACCTCTTCGTTTCAGCGGGAGCAGGTGGCAGACTAACGCAATGCCTCGATCACTCCGAGCGGACGAAGTTTCATGTCGCCCCTTCGGGGCTTTGGAATCGCGTTGTCTCCAGCATCCACGGGCTCACGCCCGTGGCTACATCGTGCCGTCCTTTCGGGACTAACAACAGCCACGAAGTGGCGATAGGTTGGCCCGGAGAAAAACATTCCGGTTGGTGACGTTGCTGGTTCCATGAACTGTCGCGAGCTGTGCGATCGCTGGCGCCGGTTCAGTAGCTTTCGGACTTTGGGCTCCCGAGTTCTTCATGCTTATGCATTCTAAAGTTGCACTATTGTCGTGTTTCCATGCAAACCATAACCCGAAGTGTCAGCGAGGGACCGCGTTTAGATCGAGATTCCCTCGCTTACGCATCGGGTTGTGAAAAATGCGCAACTTCAAGACTTACGCTTCAGGGCTACGTGCTGTCGCCGCTGCTGCGGCTGGTGGAACGGGACATCAGGCATTCAGCTTTCGGATCCCAATGCCGGGCAAGTCGCTGAGTGTCAATTTGCCGTCGATCACCTTCACCCCTTCGTAGAGATCATTGGTGATAAGCAGGTTCCCGTCCAGATCGGCCCAGTCCACGAGCGGCGACAATTGTGCGGCCGCCGACACGGCGCAAGACGTTTCAGTCATGCATCCAATCATCACCTTCATATTCAAAGCTCTGGCAACGGTGATCATCTTCTGGGCCTCACGCAAGCCGGTGCTCTTCATCAACTTGATATTGATTCCGGAGTACACCCCTTGGAAGTCGGCCACGTCGCCCAAACGCTGAAACGCCTCGTCGGCAATGATGGGAAGGGGGCTTTTGGACGTCAGCCAAGCCAAATCATCGACGGCGGTCTTGGCAAGCGGCTGCTCCACAAACTCAGTCCCCTGCTCTGCCAACCAGTGCACCATCTCCAACGCCTGGTGCTTGTCGCTCCACCCCTGGTTCACATCGACATAGATGGGCACGTCCGTCACCGAACGCACCGCGTCGATCATTTCCCGGTCGTTGCCTCCCCCAAGTTTGACTTTCAGCACCTTGAATCGTGCAGCCTCTTTTGTCTTCATCTTCACCATTTCGGGAGTGTCGATCCCGATGGTAAACGAGGTCATGGGGGTGTTTGCCGGATTGATCCCCCACAGCTTGTGCAGCGGCTTGTTTAGCAACTTGCCGAGCAGATCATGCAGGGCAATATCGACACACGCTTTTGCCGCGCGGTTGCCTTCATCCAAGGCGTCCACATAGGCGAGAATATCGTCCAACAGAAAAGGGTCCTTGAACTGCCCCAACTTCACCTTGCTGAGGAATTGGATCACTGACTGCTGCGACTCGCCCAGGTACGGAGGCATGGATGCTTCCCCATACCCCGTCAGTCCTTCGTACTGAATCTCGGCAAGCACCACGGGAGTTGTGTTTCGAGAGTTTCCAGCGACGGTAAAGGTGTGTTCGAGTTGCAACTCATAGGGACTGAAGCTCAACTTCATTTTCCCGTTTCCATTCCGCGCCGGCGTCAACGCGGGCGATGCGGGGTTTTCCTGTGCCGTGCACCTCGTCATTGGGAATGCAGTCGCCAGGGAAGCCAATCCCAGACCGCTCAGAAAGACTCTTCTTCCGCTCTTCATTCGGTGCTCCTGATGATTTCGTTGTAAAAGGCATTCTTCGCCGTGGGCCGGAAACCGTCATATCGCTCGCCAACAATCCTAACCGCTCTCACAAACATAGCGGGGTAGCTCTCGATGAAATTGGGTTGGGTGCTGTCCATGCTGTTGATGCTGACCCGTTCTCGGTAACCTGCTGAATGAATGTATTCGCCCCCGCCAATGTACATGGCCACATGGCTTACCTTCTCTTCTGCTTTTGCTGATGCTTTTCTGCCAAAGAATAGCAGGTCACCCGGCTCCAGGTCGTCCGGAATAAAGTCGGTTGTTAGTTCTCTGCCGATCAGGGCCTGCATATTTGCATCCCTTGGCAACAGTATTCCATTCATGAAATAGACGTTGCATATCAGTCCGCTGCAATCAATGTTCTTGGACGACGTTCCGCCCCATAGATAGGGAATCCCATGAAACTTCAGGGCTGTCTGAACAAGATTTTCCTGCGCGGTACTTTGATGAAAGATCGCCTCCGCTGAAACCAGTTCGCGACTATCGACCCAACCCAGACGTCCATCGGGGTACAGGACCTGGGTGAACCCAGCCTGCTCAGAGACTTTGCACAGGATGTTCCCGATCACGAGGTCGCTGACCGGCAACGACTCGACATCCGGGGCACTGTAGGACCGTCCAGACTGGACCATATAAATGACTTTTTCTGACTCTCGGTAAGCTGTCAGTTGCTGTTGATTGACACGCTGCACCTCGGCTGTATTCACCCAGCCGATGTATCCGTCGGGAACTTGGATCAGAGCCTTGCCGCTCTCTGTTTTCAGGATCCGAACGGGGGTGCCCAACAGGGCCTGTGTCACGAGTTCCTTGGTGCTGCTGGGTTCACGACGCAAATGGATCACCGAATTATTCACCAGTGCATTGACGATTGATCCCGTCTCCTTCTCGGGCAGTAGCACCAGCTGGTTGACCACCTCTGGAAACTGCTTCTCAAGTGCTCGCTGAACCGCATCAAAAGTCTCCTGGCTGGACAGGTTTCCCCGTACCTGCCAGGCCCCTTGCGCTGCATGAACATGAACATCCCAAAGTTCGACTCGAGTATCAGGTGCATGCGTTTCGCGCAGCGAGCCCAACAGTTCATTCAGTTCTGAAATGGTTGGCGTCGACGGGGAGGCAAACGAACAAGCGAGCAAAAGCGGCAACAGCAGGATCATCAAGGTTCTTCCGCGGGGTTGGGTGGGAGATCAATTCACCTCGGTACGGCCATTCTACGAGCCAGCGAGGTTGGCATTTGAAGGCATGAACTCCTGTGTTCAGAGGCGAGGACTAAAAGCAATCAAGGTGAGCGTTAGGCTCACCCAATCCACGCCACAGGATCCTGAGTCCGTCTGTTCAGGCCGAAGTCTAGTTTATACAGACGGCAATAGTCGTGTGAGTCCGAAGAAACGCGAGGCGTCCGTTTTAAAGTTGCGGGGTCTGAGTGCGCCGGTTTTCTGCCACCTCTCCCCCGACTTCGGAGGTCGTGCAGGTTTTAAGTTGAGTGGTAGCAATCACTTGCTTCACCCTCCCAACGAAGTAGGGAGGGTCGGAAAAGGAGCCTTCAGCGAGTTTTCCGGGGAGGGCTGGTGGCGTTGAGCTTGCACATTGTCATCTCTAACACTTCGATGCCCCACCCAGAACTTGCTCCGCTCGTTCTGACCTCCCCAAAACAAGTTTAGGGGAGGTGAAGCACGTCAAAGGACTCGATTCACAACGAAATAAAAGCCGCACAATCTCTTCGTCGGTGGAGAGGTGCCTGCGTACGATCGAACCGTCCGGCAATGTCTTTTATGCCAACGATCCGATCTCGGGGAAAAACTTTGATCATCTCGCCGTCCAGCCGCCGTCAACCGACAACATGCTACCGGTGACATAACTCGACGAGGGACTGGCGAGAAACAACGCGGCACCTTGAATCTCACTTAGCTCGCCCCAACGCTTCAGTGCGGTTGCGCCAACGATGAATTGCTTGGCTTCCTCGGTCTCCGCGATCGGTACATTCATTGGCGTCAAGAACGGCCCGGGGCAGATTGCGTTGACGGTGATCTTGTCCAGCGCAAACTCCAAACCGAGCGCCCGCGTCATTTGGACCACCGCCCCTTTGCTGGTTGCGTAGGGGGTTCGATTGGCCAAGCCTACCAGTCCCAATGTGCTGGCCATGTTGATGATCCGACCATACTGCTTCTGTTTCATCACCGCCGATACATGTTTGCAACACAACCACATTGCATCGACATTGATGCTTTGGACTTTGCGAAAGTCATCCAGCGATAACTCCTCGATGGGGCCTCGGATATTGATCCCCGCGTTATTAATGAGAATGTCGATGCGACCGAACTCGCGGGTGCAACGCTGCGTCAATGCTTTGACTTGGCCTTCCTCGGAAACATCCGCGGCCATTCCGATTGCTTTGATGGGATACTCATCGGCGATCGCGGCCGCAGCATCCTTGGCTTCATTTTCGTTGCGACTGATGAGCAGCAGGTTGGCTCCAGCGGACGCCAGTCCTGCTGCCATCACTTCCCCGAGTCCTTTGGATCCACCGGTGACGATGGCAACTTGGTTGTCCAATCTGAATTGCGAAATGCCGGGCCAGCGAGTCATAAGTTGTCCGATAGAAGTGAGTGAACTGATAACACCGACCTGTCCCGAATCGCGTCGGCAATGTTCAGAATCATAGCAAGATCAAGAGTGCATCACTTGGCAACCCTCAATGAAGATTGTCTGACCGGTGATTTTCTTGGCATGTTGCGATGCAGGGAAGAGTGACATCGCGGCGCACTCCTCGGCTGATTGCCAACGGCCAAGTGGCGATACGCGACGCTGTTTTCCTCGGGCCTTGCTTGTTAGGAACGTCTTTCGGAATCGGGCAATCGCCCCCCCAAAAATGGTCTCATGCCGCGTTTGCCCTTTCGCACAGGAGATCGGCTGCCTGTATGGAAAACCCACCTTTGATGAACTGCCCTTCGTTGCGTCGACATTGGAGAGCGTGGACATCGGAGGGTGGCACCAATTTTTCTTCATTCGTGGGTGAGTTTTTGTCTTACGACCCCAACGGCAAGTGATTATTTGGAAAGCATCTGTTGTCTAACTTGTTAGCGGGCGAAAGACAACCTTATGTTTTGACGTGAATTTGTTTGACACGATATCTCGCTAAGTATACGATTTCGCTCACGTCATTCTTGCCTCATGGATGCAAACGCTTGTCGCATTAGTGCAAACGTTTGGGTCATTAGTAGAAACAATCAGAATCGATTGACGTCTCTACTGACAACGGATCCGTCCACAAGTGCGGACTTTGACCAGAGGCTTGGGGAAACCTCCAATGATTTTAGAGGAGTTTTGCACGATCAAAACTCGAATGACTTTGTGCTTGGTGGCCCCCTTATCCATCACGGATGATTATCCATTATGACGAGATCGCCGATCCACGTATGGCGATGGCTGCCAATCTGTATGCTTGTCTTGCCGCTGAACATCAACGTCGTTGATGCCGAGGAACTGGCGGTGGTTCGATGGGCAACGTCGAGCGACGGGGAATTTGAAGAACATGCCGTTGAAGTGGGTTTAGAGAAGGTTCCCGACGGTTTATTGGCGTCGCGCTATTACTTAGTCCAGGACATCGTCGCTCAGATTGTTGAAAAGGATGTCCACCCGCTGGAGGACACTGTCTCATTCTTGGCTCGGAATGTTTATAGCCTTGATTGGCGTTTCGCGGCAAGCTGTTTAGATTCGCTCGTGGATTTGGAGTACGAGGAGTTTCGATTTGGAATAGGCAAACGAGGCACACGATTGAATATCGTCGTGCACCGCGTTCTATCGAGGCTCGACGAACGCGCCAAAGCATTTGTTGAGCAATACAACGTACGCGGGGCACGTTTCTTTCCAGGTGTGTCTTCAGTCGAGTTTACCGATCGAGAGCTCGATCCTTTGTTACTGCTAAATCTGCGTTTGATTCGAAAACGCAATACCTTTGGAAGAGATGTCGATCATGGACTCGGGTCGGGATTACGGATCTTGACCATACAAAACTCAGGTCTTAATGACTCTGATTTGTCGTTCCTCAATGGGTTACACGGACTGACCTTGCTTGATGTAGGATTCAACCCGTTAGATGGCTCTGGTCTTGAGAATCTAGTCTTGCCCTCTCTGAGAGTATTGCGACTTGATGGATGCAAATTGAAACGCGAGGTTTTTAAATACGAGTTACTGCGGTCCGTTGAGTTGCTAGTCCTATTGCAAACGAATACCGCGGACGAGCACATTTCTCTCCTTAGAGGATCGAAATTGACTGAACTTGATATAAGTGAGACTCTCGTTACACCAAGCTGTTTTGAACTGCTAAGCGGGCTGGCAAACCTTCAGTCACTGGCTGTTGACAGTGATTTGATTATGAATTGTCCACTTGAGCAGATCTCGAAACTTGGAAAGTTGAAAAAACTAAGAATCAGCGGCGATCTTCCTCCCGATCGCTCTTTGGATATTCTCCAGAGTGCGCTGCCGAACGTCGAAATCAAGATAATGCGTAGCAAGGAGAACTAAGGGGCAAAACGAATCGTTTGGTTGGCGTCGTATCCGAAGTCGGGCAATACGTGGATGCGGATGTTGTTTGCGGCTTATCTTTAACCGCCGGGAGAATCGCTCTCTCTTTGCGAAGCTTTCCAAACGACCATCTCGGATTCTCGCCGCGAGGAATTCGAACGGGCTGCAGGTTGTGACAAGTTAAGCGACGCTGAAGTGGACGAACTGCGAGAGAAAGTACAGCTCTCATTGGCCCAGCGGGCGCAGCCGCAGGGGTTTGGCAAAACGCAAAAAGCGAGAGTGCGACACAACAGCTTTCCTCTGATCCGACGCGAATTATCACTTGGTGCAATCTACACGGTCCGCAATCCGCTTAGTGTCGTCGATTCGGTCGCAGACCATTGGGGCTGTTCCATCAACCAAGCAGTTCGCATGCTAAATATTCCGCGGCATTCGATCGGCGGCGGCAAAGACAAGTTGGTGCGACAATACTTGCAGAACTGGAGCATGCAGGTGCGGTCGTGGATCGATCAACCCGCATTTCCGACAAAGCTACTCCGTTACGAAGATCTACTTAGCAATACCGAGTTGACGATTAACAATGTCTAGACCTTTTTGGGCTGGCCGATCGATTCGGCTCGGACAAGACAAAAGTGTCAGGATTCAATTGCGAGCGTTTCGCCCGTTGCATGAACGCTGTGAAGCATTTTCTGGTAGCTACCTTCGCCAGAAGGTGGTGAGTCGCATTGGACGCCAACAATCCACGCTCTGGCGAGCGTAGCTACGAAACGCAAATGGCGTAAACTGCCGCCTGTAAATGCTTCACAGCGTTGCCGTTGCACCCGAGTGAAGCGACGACGAATGAGTGAAGGATGTCCTCGTGGAAGCCGCTGCCGGGCATTGGAATCCGAACCTCCGCAGTGGACGAGGCAACAAGTCCCCGCGTAATTGAATGCAAAAAAGGACTCATCGCTTCGTCCACTACGATGAAAATGGCCGGGAGAACCGTGCGGCTAGGGGGTGTGATTGTCGACACGCCTTCTTGGGGAGGGGAGTGATACCCGCCGCATACTTTGCAAAACAGAGATTGGTACGACGATTGCTTGGTGACAATTGTATTGCGGAATCAAGCTTCGCACTGACGATTGACACACGTTACCAAGAAAGGTTCCATGTTACGTACTCTCTTACTTATCCTATTGCCTCTGTGTCTTGCCACCACGTTGCCCAACGCTTCGGCAGCAACCTGTTGGAGTCCCATTATCGTTCCCACGGGGGCTTATCGTGATCAGATTAAAGCCATGCCGATTCATCAACGACCAGGGCGCCCCCTTCATGTCTATGGCAACACGATTCGGCTGATTGAACATTCCCGGCGATACGGTGGGCCGTCCCGCCCGCTCCGACAAATATTCTTCGGTTCGCCGACGCTGCGTGTCCGCCGCTAACAACGACAAAGGCCTAGGGTTTCACGCACCACTGGATGAGCTGCTTGAGCTCGATCTCCTTCGTTTCGACTCGCAATTTATCCTGCGCGTGCTGCTCCGCAAACCCCAGCGATGCAGTGATCTGATCCCTTGACGCAGCGGTTCGCTGCTGGGTCCTCGGTTGTAAAAGAGCGACACGTCGGGGCGCGACGCTGGCCAACAAATCGGGCAGATCATAGGCCGATAACGCTCCGGCCACCAGCGAATTGGCGTTCACGTCATAAAGGGGATTCATGACAATGCTCTGATAGTCCAACAGCGATTCAACCAGCACCAGCCACTGAATCTGTTGTTCAAAAGCAGCCGCGTGCAACAGTGCTGGACCGACATCCCCGACGGCAACGGCTCCAATCTCGTCTGGCTTTACATCGTCCCGTTCCTGCAAAAACTTCAACACACGTACCGCATCCCCCGCGTTGATACCTGCAACACTCCGACCGGCCATTAAAGCATTGAAAAACGGTTGTACTGGAGCGTGTCCCTGCTTGAACTTGTATTTGGTTTCGCCATAGCCCAACAAGTCGGGCGCTGCAACGATGTAACCGCTTCGCACCAACTCTTCGATCGTTCCGCCCGCTGCCGCGTCGGTCGTCTTGCCCTTGCCGTGCACATAAATGATGGCCGGTCGTGGGGCGGAGTCATCCGGGGCAAATACCAGAGTGGGAATGATGGTCTGGCCCTCTCCCGGCAGTCCCCATTTTTCGACACGGTAACCTTCCCGTTGGTACTGCCCGCGAAAAACCGGAGCCATTTTCGGTTGGGGATTGCGGTAGCCGGACAACTGTTTCGCCTCGCGCACCGCCCGCGGTAGATGCTCTGTCAATGCCTGGCGGCTATCCTCTAGATTCTTCAACAGCGGCATCGCCTCTTGACGGTTGATACTGAAAACGGTCTCACTTTGCAGCGAGGTCGAAACCTGGCCGGTCTCGGTGACGGTCAACTCTGCTTCTGTCAAAAATGGATAGGCGGTTTCCTGGGTGCTGCCCGGTAGTTCCAAAGACTTTTGCAGGAAGGCGTAAGTGGCCTCGTTATTCTTCTTCGTAAATCCGTGTTCGTAATCGTCCTCCACTTGATCGAAATGCTCGGGATGGCCGAGGACTTCAAAAACCTGGCGCACTTCGGCGGCCGTTTCACGCGCGCCCTGGATACTAAAGAAATCCCGCGTCGTGGTCACTTGTAGTGTCGGTTTTGGCGCTCGCACTTCGAGTAGATCCGCGTGGTCGATGCCCAGCAGCGGACCATGATAAAAGACCTGCTCTGCATCCTGTGGACCGATCGAACCCAACAGCCGACTGAGGCTGGTGATGAATCCCGTGGGTGCTGCCGCAAGGACTCGTTGATCAACCGCACCGATGTAGCTGGTTTGCGTTCCACCGCCCGACAGCCCTGTCACGCCGATGCGATCCGGGTCGACCTCTGGGCGGGTCAACAAGTAATCAATCGCACGAATACCGTCCCAGGTAAAGTAGCGGGCAAGAGACCGTCCGGTCAGAAAACACTGCACTCCGGCGTGCGAGTGCTCCATGGTGGAAGAGCCCACGGTCGATTTGCCACTCTGGGGATCAAAGTACTGCAACCGCTCTCCTTGTCCAAGCGGATCGATGGCGAACACCACAAACCCCTTGTGGACGAGATTAAGAATCACGTTTTGATAAAGGTCTCGCCGGAATGCCTGAGTGGAATGTCCGATGACATCCAGGATCGCGGGGCCACGTCCGGAGTGGCCTTCGGGTATAAACAGTGCCCCCGTCACATAAAAATTTGGCATCGATTCAAAGACAATCTTTTCAACTCGGTAGCCATCTTTGCGAAGAGTACCGGTGATCTGCGGATTGAGCGGTGATCGAGCGGGCCAAGGGCCAAGAATTTGATCGAGAGTCTGTCGGACTTTCGCCTGCCGTTTTTCCCAAGCTTCGGCACTCTTCAAATTGCCAATCTCAGCTTCGCGTGACGTCAGGCAGGCACGGGTCAAGTCGTTCAGATGATGCACCAGCATCAGGCCTGGGTCATTCCAATCGATCCAACTTGGATTGGAGGAGTTCCCAGCATCGAGCACGGACAAATCCTCAACGGGTTGAGACCCGACGACGGACAGCAACAGAAGGAAGCAGAGGTTGTTGATCATAGAGGCAGCTCAAAGTCGGCATGTTGGAACGCATGTTTGCCAGATTTTAGCAGATCCAAGTGCCGCAAGGGGCCGACCGGAGAAAGTCTATGGAGATCCAGTATTTTCACTTGAACCGGAGACGGTGATCAAGACTGGCCCTACATGCCCTGACAGCCCCAACAGCGTTCAACTGCACAACCTGAGGTAAGTGCAGGAATACAATTCGACGCTCATTTTTACGCACCCATTTTTCTTGCACAAAGAATCCTTCGGCTTTCCGAGCGTATCGCCTCGACGGAGGCGTAAGGCTGTTCAATGTGTGTCATTCCACCTTATGATCTGAGCCGAGGGCGATAGCCACGGGCATGTTTCCTGCTGTATTGACGCTCCCCGCGGCAATCGCTGGAATGCTAAATCTTTGGATAATTCGGACGGCGCCATCCACCAAGACTTGCCCACCCAAATTTGCCAATTAAAGATATCGTGGTCGGTTGGTTGCACAACGAGTGGCCCTCCGCTGACTCAACGACTCTCTGTGCCGTCGAGCGGAATGGACGCAGTATTAGTGGACGGCCCTGTGTTAGGAGCACTGGGGGAATTAATGTCGTGGATCGCTACACGCTGCATCGTTCTGATCGCGGAGCGATCAACGACTATCTCGTTCCGGGTAGCTGCCGTCGCCAGACGGCGGAAATCCACGCTCTGGCGAGCGTAGCTACGTCAGTAATTACCGGCACGTCCGGAGCGATCAGCGACTGTCGGCCCGTAATGTTTGCTGACGTTTCTTAGCAGTCTTAATGCGCGGGGAATTTCAGTTGTTTTTGCAGTTCTCCGCGACGCTTGCGGCGGCTTCTTTCCACTGCTTCGGATCGGCTTCAAAAGGGACGGTTACCACGCGATAGTGAAGCTCTTTTCCTGCGGGCACGGTGCTGTTTAAAAAGGTCGTCAGGTAGTGTTTGCGATACCGATCGGGAAGATCCCAGTAGCGTGTTCGCCAATCGTCGTCGTCGGGCACATCCGCCACGTAAGTCACAACGCCTTTGCCGGTCGGGCGATCGTAGATTGCCGACCAACGAACCGCGCTGTCGATCCGCTGACCCCCGTCTCCTTGAAATGCTCCTTCCAGCCGAGAACCATCGGTCAGCTCGGCAAGGTAGTCCGTTGCAGTGGCAGTCCAGGGATGCATGAAGTGATAAATCAAATTCACCGGCGTTGCCTTATCCGCCAGCAACCGAACATCCTCCACGATCTTGTTGTCTTGGACCTCGATTTCGGTGTGTAGAACGAAGTCTCGAATGCGTGACTTCTTCCGCAACTTCAGTTGCTGGCATCGCAGCGTTGATGGCGGTCTTTCGACCCGTTTGTCATCGACCCAGATCGCTAATTCGAGTACTTGTTCGTCTTCGTTTTCGGTATGGCCGCTGCCGATGAACCCCTCGTTCGGGAAATTCACGACCGAACCATAATGACTTCCCCAGTGATCCAAGCCAAGCCGGACTTGCTTATAATCAATGCGATACAAGGTCCAGAAGGATCGACTCTCAAACCGAACTCCCAAGTCTCCCACTTCCGCGGTGATCTCGCTTGGCCAACCCTTTTGTTGCGGTGGCTCGTAAGCCTCCAGTGCGACATTGTCCACAGCCACTTCGCCCAGACAATTGCCGCTTGCTTCATGGAAGGAAAAGCGGATGCAGATGCTGTGCGTCCCTTCGGGCAGCGGATTCTTAGTGCCGGGGCCGAACTCTCCCCTGACACGCCGCCAATCATGTGCCGACGACTTGGGATTCAAGGGGTAAAAGGAAATCTGTTTCAGTGCTTTTCCCTGGCCGTCAAAGCAATACATCGAGAACGCAAAGACTCCGCTGTCAAGACCTGCGAACCTTAGGTCCGCCAAAACTCGATATGCAGTAGCGGCGTGAATCTGTTGCCCGATGACCAAATGCGTGGTCTCGACGCCCAGCAACCGACCGTTCGGTTTCAGTTCCAAAATCTGGCCCCGCTGGCTGCCACCGGTGACCAGAGAAACTTGCGAATCATCGCCGGGCCGAAACGTCCAACCCTCCAATCCACGCTCGAATCCACCGTTGTCCGGAATGTCCATCGAGCGGTCGACGACCAGGGTGGTCGGTTCGATCGGGTCATCGAGTCCTGCTACGTTGAGTGAATCATCAAAGAAAACGCGGGCCTGGGTTGAGGCTTCGCCAGGCATCACACTCGGCACGCCTGGGACAGGTTCGACGGCGTCGGCCGGGCAAGCCAAGAAGGCCACCATGACAAACGTGCAGATCATTGGAAATTTTTTCTCCATCGTCGTTCTCTCGCAGTGATAAGGCAGTTAGCTCAAGCCGGTTTGGACCGACAGTCTACATGAGACAAAAATTGCCGTCCCATTTTTCGATCCGTGTAACGTCTGATCCGAGATATCGCAGTGAAGAAGAAGTAAGAGGGCAGAGGAGAGAGGATCAGGTACCGTTGTTTTTCGCGACAACTACTGTCAACGCTACTTGGGCGATTCCACAGGCCGGGCATTCATTTTGCGCTGTCGCCTTCAGTACCAGACTCTCGCCTAATTGTAAGCTGCACAAACTTTTCGTAGCTGTTGCGTATGCCGACTGCGTCTTCCTGGACCAACTCGTGAAGTTTTGCGGAAGTAACGTGGCCGCGATTGATGTCGAAGCGAATTTCACCTGTGCACTTGTGGCCCACTACATTGATGGGAGCCAGCGTGAGGTTGCCTCGTGCCGCTTCGGTATCGAGCTTGCCCTCAAGTCGGATCAGGACGATGCTTCCCCGTGCCACTCGCGGCTTGTAGGTGTAGGTCATCTTGCCAGTATTCACAATTGCTCCCAAATCCACCTCATGCTGCCACGGGCTGTGGCGACGGGCCGCATCGGCAGGGAACTGGGGAAGCAGCGTTTCCAACAACGACCCCATGTCGTCGCAAGCCAGATTAGACTTAAAAAACCACTCACTGGCCGTGTCCGCAATCCAGTCAACGGCAGATGTGTCATAATAAAGCCGACCGCTTTGGGTCAGCTGGATCTTTGTCGGCTCATCGAGGTGCATCTGGCACTCTTTGTGAACATCAAAAAGTCCACCGGCATTGGCATTCTTAGGAGGGTTCGCCGAATCGTAGCGTTTGCTTAACACCCCGCCGAACTGACAATTAAAAATGACTCGCTTGAGTGTCTGCGTTAACTCAATCTTGTTGTCGAGCCGGTAGTTCTCTGGCGAAGGGTCGGTTGCTTCTGCAACTTTCCACGAAAAGACGAATGCCAAATCATGAGTGTCCGGTAACGCCCGCCCACCCAATGCTTGAGCAACTCCGTTGCTCAACGAGTTTGTAGAACTCACTCGCTGGTGGAATTCAACGTGAAAGACATCACCTGGATTAAGCTGCCATTGCCACGTACGTTTTTCGGCCGCTTGACCGGAATACGCAAACAGACAAACAGCGACGAAAAGTGTTCCACGGAACATGTACAACTCCAGTCGGTTCGAGCGGTCTACCGATTAGCAAGATCAAAACTCCTATTGGCGACTTCACGTCGTCAAATGGCTTTTGGGTTCCCCATGCGACGCAGCCATCTTGGTGGTCGAGTGAATACAGCCCGCCTTGCCGCATCGATACGGAGCTCATCGATTCCAATACGTCGATGAATGCGATAGCCCAAAAGGGATTCTACCGCACGCCAGTGGACGGCGTTTGGATTTCTGGAACTTGGGACAGCTATCAACTCGCCGGTATTCCTGCGGATTGGATTTATGTTTCCGATTCGGAGAATGGATTTTGGGTCGACCCTAACCGGTTGAGAGATTTGCCTATTGGAGAGACACGTCGTGTGAAGTCAGATCCAGAGGAGACAGAAAGATTGAAGCGTATTCTTCGCGCCCACCAGAGGGCTGGAGATCGACGGCATAATGAATGAGGCGGCGACCGGGCAACCGGCGAGCCATTCACCCCCAAAGAACCCGAAGCCAAGTCCAAGCTGCCCTGGTGCAACGACTCAGATGTTTGATCTTTGAGCGGACGATGTCCTGAGATGGGCCACTAAAACTTCGCCGTTGTCGTGATTTTTCGTTGCGCAGTTTTTCTGCCACCTCTCCACCAACGATGGAGACTGTTGACTTAGTGAACCGCTCGCGCGTGAGCGGCCGGGTTCCACACATTACCCGGTGCCTTACGGCCCACGGCTCACTGATCTGAATTGCATTTCGATTGAATCAACAGCCCGCTAGCCACAGTTCCGGTGCTCCCTTTTTAGGGGACCTTTTGTTGGACAACGGTACGGTGGTTAGCGTCAAAGCCGCTAACATCAGAACGGTGATGTCATACTCAATCAGCAGTCTCCCAAGTCGGTGGAGAGCTGACAGTTGTAAAGACCGGAAGAAAAACTCACCCCCAATATCCGAATCGACTCGCAAATTAGCGGCGTATTGCGAGGAATCGTATTTGGCTCTGTATTTGCTACTTGTCCTGAAATACGAACTTGTTTCACAAGGTTTGCTAATTGGAGGTGGTTGGTTGGCTATCGATCATCAATAGGTCGCCAGGCATACAGCGATAGGATCTGCGCACATGATTGTTGAATCATTTATCGGAGCGAGCATTCTGGCGTTGATCCACTTGTTCGCGGGGACGCTTCGTTTCCTTGACGTGATCCCCCGCAGTCGATGGCTGTCTATTGCGGGTGGCGTCGCCGTGGCATATGCGTTGGTGCACTTGTTGCCTGAATTACAGGAGCATCATGAAGTACTCCGCAAGTCGACTGCGGATCATGGCTTTCAGAGGCTCGGCGAACACTTGCTGTGGTTGCTGGTTCTTGCAGGATTGGTACTTTTTTACGGGCTCGAGAAAGTAGCAATTCGGTCCAAGTCCGATTCGGAACTCCAGGAATCAAGCATTCAAACGTTCTGGTTACACATTGTTTCTTATGCGTTTTACAACGCGTTGCTCGGCTACCTGCTGGTGCGTGAAGATCGGGGACTACGTTCGCTAGCGTTGTATTTGGTGGGGATCGGTCTGCATTTTCTTGTCAACGATCACGGACTTCGCCAGCATCATAAACAGCGTTACCATCGGGCCGGTCGTTGGATACTGTCCGCTGCGGTGTTAGCGGGATGGGCGATCGGCGTTTCCACCGAACTTCACGAAGCGTTCACGGCATCAACCATCGCCTTTTTGGCGGGCGGGATTTTGCTGAACACGTTCAAAGAGGAATTGCCCGAGGAACGTGAGAGCCGCTTCTGGGCATTTGCTCTAGGAGCCGGCGGCTATGCCGTACTGTTACTCGTCGCCTAACCTGGACGCAGTGAATTTCAGGACGGTTCGTAACGTCCCCCAATGACTACCGGAAGCAGTCTGATGTCGGCGACTCTTGTGATCAGCACTCGACATTTACCTTCCCGAAAGAACCGATCCACTATCAACGTTTCGTGGGTAATTTCTAAACAATCAATGGCGTCTTTTGCTTCGTGAAAGTTGTGTGGGATCTTGATTTCGTTGAGCAAAGGACGACACTAAAAACGTGTTATACTATGGTCTTCATTCTTTTCCCGTTTGCTCATCCCACCTCACCTCTCTCGCCAGAAGCAATTCGAATGCCCCACCCACCATGCTCTGCTGCCAAAGCCCAGCTTTCGATTGATTGCATGCGCCACACATCATGCTCCAGCAGTGCGGCCGATACGGCGAAGATGACGCGTCGCGTTTTTGTCTCGTCTACTGCTGCTGCGTTGGCCGCCGCGTCTTCACTCGCGCACGCGAATGATTCGAAACAGTGGCGAATCGGGGTGATCGGACACACCGGCCGGGGTGACTTTGGTCACGGCATCGACACCGTCTGGCTGGAATTACCTGAAACCAAGATCGTCAGCGTCGCGGACGCGGATCCGCAGGGACAACAACGTGCCAAACAAAGACTCAAGTGCGAGCATGCGTTCTCGGACTACCGCGATATGATTCAGCAAACGCACCCTGAAATTGTCGCGATTGGCCCACGTCATGTCGATCAGCATCACGCGATGATCATGGCGGCGGTGGATGGCGGCGCAAAGGGAGTGTATATCGAGAAGCCGTTTTGCGGCACTTTGCAGGAGGCAGACGAAATCGTTGCGGCGTGTCAACGATCGGGGATGCGATTGGCCATCGCGCATCGCAACCGCTACCATCCGGCATTGCCGGTGACCAAGACGGCCATCGCGGAGGGCGCGATCGGAAAAGTACTCGAGATTCGCTGTCGTGGAAAAGAGGATGCACGGGGTGGCGGACAAGATTTGTGGGTATTGGGCACTCACCTGTTTAACCTTGCCAGCTACTTTGCCGGCAACCCAACGACGTGCTCAGCCACATACTACGCGGGCGATCATCCCGCGACGACTGCGGACGTAGTTGAGGGCAGCGAAGGGATTGGGCCAATCGCCGGAAATCGCTTGCACGCTCGTTACGATACCCAGAGCGGCATCCCGGTCTTCTTTGATTCGATTCGCGGCGCAGGAGTGGGGAAAGCAGGGTTCGGAATCCAAATCGTTGGCACCGAAGGAGTGATCGATCTTCGGATGGACACAGAACCTCTCGTCCATATCCTGCAAGGCAGTCCGTTTCAGCCCACGTCAACACCTCGCCGCTGGGTCAACATCAGTAGTGCGGGAATCGGCAAGCCAGAACCGATCGCTGACATCAAACCGTTGGTCAGCAAACACATCCTGCCGGCTCGCGATCTGATCACGTCGATTAACGAAGATCGGCCACCGCTGTGCAGTGACATCGATGGGCGAGTGACCCTTGAAATGGTGCACGCGACGTTCGCCTCTCATATCCGGCAAGGCCAACGCGTCTCGCTACCCTTGGTGAAGCGAACGCACCCATTCACCGACTGGAACGACAACGATTAGTACCGTCTCGTGTTTCCTGCGAATTGTTTTCAAAACCGCTAACTCGAACACGGAGTCGGTCAGCACCATGCTCAATGCCTTCGCATTTTGCTTCAATTACATAAAAAGGGGAAGTACCTTGTACCGATACGCAACTTTGTGGTGCACGTTATTATTGATTGCAGTGGCCTCTCCGCTGCAATCCGCCGAACGTCCTAATATTTTGCTGATTGTCTCGGATGACCAGGGCTATAACGATCTGGGGGTACTCGGTAACGGCATCCTCACTCCGGCGCTGGATCGGTTGGTACGCGAAGGCACTCGGCTGACCAATTTCTATGTGGCGTGGCCCGCGTGCACGCCATCGCGAGCAAGTCTATTGACCGGGCGTTATCCACAGCGAAACGGTGTCTATGACATGATTCGCAACGAGGCTCCCGACTACGGTCACCGTTATTCCGCCGAAGAGTATGCGGTCAGCTTCGAGCGAGTTGGCGGTATGGACGAGCGTGAAGTCATGATTCCGGCCGTGCTGAAGTCGGCAGGCTACAAGAGTGGCATCTTCGGAAAGTGGGATCTCGGAACGCTGCGGCGGTATCTCCCCACGTCCCGTGGCTTCGACGATTATTATGGGTTCACCAACACCGGAATCGACTATTTCACGCATGAGCGTTATGGCGTGCCGTGTATGGTTCGCAATCTGTCGCCCACCGAAGCGGACAAGGGGACCTATTGCACCTATTTGTTCCAGCGTGAGGCATTGCGGTTTATCGACGAGCATGCCGCAAAGGATCCGTTCTTTTTGTACGTTCCGTTTAACGCGCCGCACAATTCATCGGCCCTTGAGCCCGAGATTCGTTCGTCGGTGCAAGCACCTGAAAAGTATAAGAAGATGTACCCGCCGGTAAAAGTCGAAACCACAGTTACACAAAAGTATCGGTACGGATCGCCGGCGACTGTGGCGACACCCGAAGCGCGACGTCGTGATTATCGTGCCGCAGTGACTTGTATGGACGACGCCATCGGCAAGATGCTTGACGCCTTAGAACAGAAGCAGATCCTTGATAACACCATCGTCATTTTCTTTTCAGACAACGGCGGCAGTGGTGGAGCCGACAATGCACCGCTGCGAGGACACAAGGCACAAACATGGGAAGGTGGCATTCGAGTCCCTTGCATCGTGCGTTGGCCCAACGGCGGTGTGAAGGCGGGCAAAGTCAACGATGCATTTTTGTCGAGTTTGGAACTGCTGCCGAGTCTCGCGGCGGCGACCGGCGTCGCATTACCGACGGAAGTGGTCTTGGATGGTTTTGATTGGTGGCCAACACTCCGCGGCGAGGTCTCGTCACCCCGAGATGAAATGTTTTGGAAACGGCGTGATTTGATCGGAGCCCGCGTTGGCAAATGGAAGTGGGTAAAAATGGGGAATGGCGGAGGCTTGTTCGATTTGAAAGCCGACATCGGCGAGAAAACCGATCTTTCCAAAACTCATGCCGACATTCTCGCGATGCTAAAACAACGTTACTCGAACTGGGTAAGCGAGATGGAATCCGCAGAGCCACGCGGACCTTTCCGGGACTTTTGAATTTGAATACGAAACCTGAGCGATAACCGACAAGGAGCGATCATGCTTGATCGAAAGTCTTGACGACTTCCGCTACTTCATGCTGTCACGCGATCAAGCCAAGTTCGGTTCAGGACGTGTCTTCTCGCCCGATAAATCCTTCTTGAACTTGTCACGCAGCGTGACCGGTTCAAGAGCATGATCTTCATGCTGACCATCATGCCGATGTTGTGCGGCGAGCAACATATACAGTGCCGGAACGACAAACAACGTGAACACCGTCCCGATCGCCATTCCGGCCACCAACACGATCCCGATGCTGTTTCGAGCCTCCGCACCGGCTCCGGTGACAAACACCAATGGCAAATGACCGAGCATCGTCGCCACCGACGTCATCAACACCGGACGCAATCGCGTTTGTGCGGCTTCGATAATCGCAGACCGTTTTGCCACGCCAGTTTCCTGGAGCGAATTAGCAAACTCGACGATCAGGATTCCGTTCTTTGCCACCAATCCCACCAGCGTGATCAGCCCCACTTGGGAATAGATGTTGATCGTGGTCAAATCTAAGAAGGTCAGCGTTAGCACTCCGGTCATCGCCAAAGGGACCGAGCCAAACAACACAATCAGGGGGTCGCGAAACGATTTAAATTGGGCGGCCAACACTAAGTAAATCAGCACCAGTGCAAATCCCAATGTTACTGCCAACGACGCACCTTCGCGACGGATTTGACGTGATTCGCCTGAGTAGTCCAGCGTCGCAGAGGATCCGACGACATCGCGGGCGATAGCCTCTAACGTGGAAAGCCCCTGTTCTTTGGTCACACCAGGGAACACGGCGGCAAAGATTTTCACGGCACTCTGCTGCTGAAATCGATTCAGCGTTCTCGGTGCCGTTTCTGGTTCGACCGATGCAAATGTCGAAACCGGAATTAATTGCCCCGAAGGGCTGCGAATCTTCAAATCCATTAGCGAGCCGGTCGATTGCCGGTCCGCGGCTTCGAGCTGCGGTATAACGCGATACGAGCGGTTGAAATAGTTGAATCGGTTGACGTAGCCTCCGCCCAATAACACACCCAACTCACGCCCGACCGCGGCTTGATCGAGCCCTAGATCGGCCAAGCGTTCGCGGTCCACTACCACGCGGGCCTGAGGCAAGTCGATTTTCAAATCAGTATCCACGAACATGAACAGATTCGCCGCGCGACCGCGACTCACGATCTCTTCGGCGAGTTCAAGTTGCCGTTCTACTGGAAGATCGCTTTTGAGTACCAACTCGACGTCATAGTTGCCCGCTCCGGGAAGCGGCGGAACCAATACCGGAAACGCTTCCAAGCCTGGGTTTTGCGACGCAATGCCATAGACCTGCGGCAAAATCTGTTGTGTGTTTCGTTTGCGTTCGTCCCAATCCTTGGTGATCACGCCCCCGAAACCACCACCGGCCGTGACGACGGCCCACATGTATTCGGATTCTTCGATTGCCTGAAAACCGGTGGCCAGCTGGCCTGCCCAACGCGTTGTGGAGCGGAGCGTCGAATCCGGTGCGGCGGCCAGCATCACCGCAATGGCGCCTTCGTCTTCGACTGGCGCTAATTCTTTTGCCGAGAACAAGTACAGCGGAAACGCAGCCGCGCCGGCAACGAGCGTGGCCAGTGCGATTGACCATCGCAATTCCAGCACCAATGCCAATACGCTGGCGTAACGGCGACGGACTGCCGCAAAGATCCGATTGACTAGCCGCGTCATTGCGCCCTCGCGGCCACCGGCTGGCAACAAATAAGCACTCATGATCGGCGACAGAGTGACCGCGACGACGCCCGAAACCACCACGGCCGCAGCCAACGTGAAGGCGAACTCGCGGAACAGCATCCCCGTCAAGCCACCTTGAAATCCGATCGGTGCGTAAACGGTCGCTAACGTGATTGTCATCGCCAAAATCGGACCGACCAATTCACGTGCTCCGACGAGCGCCGCCTGGATTTTTCCATGTCCGTCCTGCAAGTGTCGCTGCACGTTTTCGACGACAACAATCGCATCATCGACCACCAAACCGACCGCCAACACGATCGCAAGTAGCGTCAGCAAATTCAGTGAAAAACCAAGCAGGTACATCACGATCGCCGCACCCACCAAGGACACTGGCATTGCCACCAGCGGAACCAGAGCTGATCGCACCGATCCCATGAACAGGAAGACAACGAAACCGACAATCACGATGGTTTCCGTCAGCGTTTTTGAGATCTCCGATAGAGATCGCCGCATGAACTTGGTGCCGTCGTACGCAAGTTGCATATCGATGTGGGCGGGAAGCTCTGGTTCCAATTCAGCCATGGCTTTGTGCAATCGTGCGGCGACTTCGATCTCGTTGCTGCCAGGCAACGGCCACACGCTGACGTAGATTGCTTCACGTCCTCGGTACATCGCGGTCGCGGTGGGTTCTTCACTGCCCAATTCGACGCGAGCGATGTCCGACAACCGGATGATCGTACCAGGACCGCTGGCTGAGGCGGGGGCCTGCCAGACGATCAAATCACCAAATTCTTCGACGCTGCGTAAATCGGTGTTGGTCAGCAAGTCGATCTGGACGGTGTCGCTTTTGACTTGCCCGATTGCCGCCAGAAAGTTATTTCGCTGTAGTGCTGAATAGACATCACCCGGCGTGAGGTTCAATTCGCTCAAACGCTCCGGTGAGATCCAAATCCGCATCGCTGGCGTTTGGCCTGCTTCGATTCCTACCTTCTGTACCCCCGGAACGATCGACAAACGAGGCTGGACGTTTCGAGTCAGATAGTCGGTCAGCGCCGGCAAGTTGAATCGATCCGACGTGAAGCTCAAGTAAAACGACGCGTAGGGCCGGTCAGCGCGGACCAATTCGATCGTCGGCGGTTCTGCTTCGGCGGGCAATTCGCTACGTACTTGTTGCAAACGTGCGTTCACCTCCGTTAACGCTTTGGTCGAATCATGATTCAAATTCAATCGCAGCGTGACGGTGCTGATCCCTGCGATACTGCTGGATTCGACGTAGTCGATGCCCGCCACCGATGACACCGCACGCTCGATCGGCGTTGTCAGAAATCCACGAACCGTTTCAGCACTGGCGCCAAAGTAGACGGTCGTGACCGTGATCGAAGTGCTCTCCAATTTTGGAAATTGCTGGATCGGCAACGACGTCGCACAGCGCAACCCCACCAGAACCAAGATCAGGTTAACAACAATCGCAAGCACTGGGTGACGGATAAATAAGTCGGTGATCGCTTTCACTTTGCTGTCTCCGCTTCACTCATCGAAACGGTCGTTGTCGTCGCAGCGACATCAGCCACTAAGTCGCCCTCGTGTACTTTGAAGGATCCGTCGGCAACCACCTGTTCTCCGTCCTCGACACCCGAGATGATGCGGACATTCGGATCCTCGCTGCCAGCGACGTCCACGTCACGCGACCGGGCTCGCATCTGGCCATCTTGCTCGGTCACAACAAACACCAACGTCCCACTGGGGCCGCGACGAACCGCCGTGGCGGGGATCAGTCGTGCGGGGATCGGAGGGCCATAAGGAACCGTCACTCGCACCGAATCATTGGGCTGCAAAATCACAGGTGGGTTGTCCAATCGAGCACGTGCGGTGACCGATCGCGATATTGCGTTGGCCGATGCGTCCAGCGCGACAATCGTTGCCGTCAGCCGCAATCCCGCTGCTCCGACTCGCAACTCGACCTGGTCGCCGATCGCGACTGCATCCGCGACGTGCGATGGCATTGCGAAATCAACATTCAAGTAATCGGAAATCCCTTCGAGCGAAGTAATCTCGGTACCTTCAACCAAGTACTCCCCAATATGCAGATCGAATAGCCCTACGCGGGCTTTGAATGGGGCACGGAGTGTTTTCTTGTCGATACGAACTCGTAACTCATCAATCATCGCTTCGGCTCGCGTCAATTCCGCTTCGGCAACGTCCAATTCCGATTCGCTGTTGGCATTGGCGAGATTCAAGCGACGGGCTCGCTGCAGAGCTGAATCCGCCAATTTGCGTGACGCTTCTGCGCTTTTCAATTGGGCTTGTTCGCTGCGATCATCCAATTGAATCAGCACCGCGTCCTTTTCGACTTCGCCGCCCGGTTCCATCGACACTTTCGTGACCGCGCCAGCTAATTCGGTTCTCAACGTAATCGACTCGGGTGCCAACATGTTGCCAATGACCACCGACGTTTTGCGAAACGTGGTCGATTTTGCGGTAGCGAAGCTAACCGAGACAGGCATTTCCGGGGGCGGCGTCGCTGACATCGACGCTTCGATTTGGCGATTTTTGGCGTAAGCAATCCCCGCCAGCAGTGCGAGGACACCCGCGACGACGAGGACCGATCCGACCGCTGTGCGCAGCCGACTGCCGTGGGAACGTTTTGATGGAACTTGATTCATGTTCGTTCGTTCTCGCTCGGAATGGCCTTTGTATTCATCGATCTTGTCTTCATCGATATTTCGCTCGTAATTAGCTGATTCAACTTGTTGCGGATTCGCTTTGTGCGAGGAGCGATCCTCTCGTCTGCAGTGATCACCGATTGTAACCAGACGCCATCGATTGTTACCACGATCAAATCGGCGAGGTCTCGCGACAGCCCATCGTTGCGGATCAAATCGAACAGCGTCTGATACACCTCATCTACAAGCGATTTGCCGCCGCTTCCCTGGATCAATGCCACCATCACCGCGGCACAGTCGCCGTCCATGCCGGGCTCGCAATCTTTCGGTTCCCCAAGAAAGAGCTCCAAAATCGCTTTAGCCCGCTTTCCCGCCCCGGCCGCATGCTGGTCGGTGGTTTGTTGGACTAAGTCCAAGTAATCACGAACAGATTGCTGCAGAAAGGCTTCGATCAACGCTTCTTTGGTCGGAAAGTGGTGCATCAGCCCTCCTTTGCTGAGTCCGGCTTTGCGACACACCGCTGAGAGGGTCACCGCCGGCAGTCCACCCTGCAGGATCAATTGCATCACCGAATCGATGATCCGGGCGGTCGTCTCGGCAGCTTTCGTTTTGGGCATTCGCAGATAGTACCGACCGGTCGGTCGGTACGCAAGCATTTACCGGGTCCAATAAAGCATTGCCGCTATCAATTGAGTCCCACCGAAAAAAAGGTGTCGGACACCTTTTTGGAAAGATGGGTAAAGTGTGGTTACTTTTACCGCCCGACTGGTACTCAAAACTTTTCCTTTTTCAACCGAATTTTGAGTATTTTACAAGCAAACCCTTTACAGGGCCAACTTGAGGGGGGATAACGGTACTATCTCATCCGCTGTGGGCCGGCAAAGTGCCATGCGACCCCGCTAGTTCAATTGCATGCTTTGCCCGTCCTTTCTCATTCTTAGGTCAAGGTATGTATTGGAAAAGAAGAAATCGAGGTTTCACATTAGTGGAGCTACTCGTGGTCATCGCAATTATTGGTGTTCTAGTTGGACTTCTACTTCCCGCCGTGCAGGCTGCTCGCGAAGCTGCAAGGCGAATGAGTTGCAGCAACAATTTCAAGCAACTTGGCCTGGCAATTCACAACTATCACTCTGCCTACAAGCAAGTTCCAACACAAGGCGCGGGAACACAGCCGGGAGCCGGCGACGCTTGGTTTAAGGCGAGTACGCAGGGAAATCGCTACCGACTGAGCATGTTGGTTGGTGCTTTACCATTCATCGAACAGCAGGCGCTTTGGGAGCAAATTTCCAATCCAAGTGCGGCCCGGACCGATGGCAACACCACGGCTTCCGTTGGCACCACCACAGCGCCTTGGCCGGCCATGGGACCGACGCCTGATCAGATTCAGTACATCCCGTGGGCAACGGAGGTACAGGCATTTCGCTGCCCCAGCGACCCTGGCTTCGGACTTCCTGCCCTCGGTCGAACTAACTACGCCGCCTGTGTCGGTGACTCGTCGTGGCAAGTCTATTTCGGACCTTACAACAACCAGCGCACTAAGATTACAACGGCACGGGCCAAGATGGCACGGGCTTCTCACCGAGGTTTCTTCAAGCCGCTGCAGGCTACAGCATTCCGAGACTGTTTGGATGGCTTGTCCAACACGGTCGCGATGGGTGAAATCATGACCGACCTTGGTGACATGAACAATCGAACTCAGGTTACCGAAAATGGTAAGAACAAGAGTGCGCCTGGGATTTCTCTTGGGAACATCCGCAATAACCCGTCGAGATGTTTGCCATTGGTTGACCCAGAGCGTCCCAGCTTCTGGCTTTCCACTTACAAGATGGTTTCCCGTGCCAGCTTTGGTCGAGGATACCGCTGGGCAGACCAAGGGCCGTTATTCAGTGGCTGCATGACGATCCTTTCCCCAAATCGTGAGATCTGTGGCCCCTACAACACCTTGGGCACGTCGCTGATCGCTACGATGTCCAGCCACCATCAAGGCGGATGTCATGTTTTGATGGGGGATGGTGCCGTCAAGTTTGTCACCGACTCGATCGACGCCGGCGATTCAACAGCACGTTCAATCAACCAGGCGTACAACCCTGGTGCCAAGAGTCCCTACGGTCTTTGGGGTGCGTTGGGCACGCGTGCTAGCCGAGAAACGATCGACAGTGAGTTCTAGGTGAAAGGAACGTACTTTAGCCCTTTGGTTGGGCCGCCAACCTTGTCCAAAGGGCGATTGCGATTGCCTCAACACATATTTATTTAGACGCCTTCATCCAGTGAGACCCATCAAATGAAAATCCTATCTGTTGCAGTATTGCTCTTCTTTGGCTCAATCATCTGCGGATGCGGCGAAGAACCGAATCGGACAGTCACCGATGGTGCCGATGCGCAAGCAATCGCCGACTATGAAGCAGCTCTCGCGGTGGCCACCAGCGACGTATCCGAAGAGGAAATGACGGAAGAAGAAGAATAACATTGCGTCATTGCAGTGAATGTTCTTGGCTGCGCAAAACTCGTTCGTCACGTCGCGTGTCAACGGCAGCAGGTAGTCCCGCCCAGGCTGGTCGTCTGGGCAGTGATTTAAGACTCGTCTTTGTCCTTGTCTTCGTTTTCGCTGGACAGCTGGGTCAGGTCTAACGTCGCTTCGACGGCGGCGGGTGAGTCGGCTGCATCATCACTGCGGCTACTCCCACCGGAGCCTCGTTCGTGCCGGCCCCACCAGCGATCGCCATCTTCGATCGTCCAGCGTTTTGCCTCATTGCACCGCAGTAGAAGCTGAGCGAGGTCGCGTGCCGTCTGAGGCCGTTTTGCTCGCGATTTTTCGAGACAACTCAAAATCGCATCTTCCAGATCACTGGACACATTCGTGTTGCCGCGTTTGGATGGAGGCACAGGGGCTTCGTCAATGTGCTTTTGACACAACTCGGTCAAGCCGGCTGCAGCAAACACCGGTTCTCCGGTCAACAAGAAGTAGGCTACGGCGCCAACCGCGTAGATGTCGGTGCGGGCATCGACCGACATCGGGGCCTGGATCGCCTCGGGCGACATGTAAAGCGGCGTCCCGGCCAGCCCACCGCCGCCACCGAGCATCGTGTGATGCGTTTGCGGTTCAATCGCTTTGACCAGCCCAAAATCGAGCACTTTGACCACGTCGGGTTCGCAACCGCGTCGGTTCAACATCACATTTGCCGGTTTGATGTCACGATGTACCAAACCTTTGGAGTGTGCTTCGAAAAGTGAGTTGCAAATTTGGAGCAGAATATGGATCACGCGGCGTTCAGGTTGCGGACCGTATTTTCTCACGAGCTCTTGCAAGTCGATGCCGTCGAGGTATTCCATCGCATAATAAAACACTCCCTCGGGCGTACGACCGTAGTCGTAAATTGCGATCGTGTTGAAATGGTTTAATTGGCACGTGATTTGGACTTCGCGTTCAAAATGCTTGATAGAGTTTTCGTCGATCTTGTCGGCGTGCAATAGTTTGATCGCCGTCGGCCGCCGCATCATTGAATGCCGGCCTTTGTAGACGACGCCCATGCCTCCTTCGCCGAGTTTACCTTCGAGCGTGTATTGTCCCAGCTGCTGTGCTTCGATCACCGCCGCGCGAGCTTGTCGCTGCAATCGGGCAACCACGACCATGAACACAAAAATGGCAATCGCACTGAGGATCAGCAGCGTGTAGATCAGCAGAAACGTTCGCTGCAAAATCACCAGTGGACGGAACGCCTGCGACGCCTCGACCTCGGTCGTTAACCCAATTCCGTATTTCGGCAGCCAAGTCCAGGCACCGATCACGGAGACGCCACGATAGTCTCGGTATCCATCGACATCGAGTCCTGAATTGCCTGCGATTGCCTCGGCTGCATTTTTTGTCATCGGCAATTGCGATCGCCGCACCTCGGGACGCTCTCCAACGGTCATATCGACACCGGGGTCACGCACCATCAGTTCGAGCATCGATTGAGAGTGCTCGCGATCAGGCAGTAAGCCGAGCAAAATCAGCTCTTCGTCAAACCGGCTGTTCGAGATCATCAGCCCTTCGGAATTAAACGCATAAGTCTCACCCGAAGTGCCGACTTGGCCGAGTTGCAAGATTTGAGTGAATTCGCGTTCGGGCCGAATCTGCAATCCCAACACGCCAATAATCTGGAATGACGCATCGCGGATCGGAGAGCAGGCGTACATGGTGGGGACACCCATACGGTTGCGACCATCACCACTTTTGAGCATCACCACACTGGGAAAAGGGGGCGATACAATCGTGTCACCATCGAGGGCGCGATCCAAAAAAGTTTCATACTCGGGGATGTTCTGCTCGCCGATAAGTGCCGCGTGCGACGACGAGACGATGTGTTTCGCTTTATTCGCCACGATGTATCCCACGTAGTCGTGAGCAGCCATTGCGGCAGCTAATTCGGTGGCAAGTTTGGAGTGTAGATCCCGCGTTGGGGCGACATCCACCGCCGCCCCAGGGACTGTGCCAGGCTGCAAAATCTCATAAACGGTTTGACGGACTTGAGCGTCGTTCGCCAACGATTCAGCCGTCGATTCTTGAACGGCGAACCATTTCTTCAGCATCTCGGTTTCCAGCGTCACCAACGACTGCAACCCCGAGCTGACGTTGGCCTTGATCGTCGTTTCGATGGCGTGGCGGACTCCGAAGCCGATCACGGAGAGGATAACAACGGCAATAATCGGCCAGATCCAAAGCTGTTTTTTCAAAAACACCCCGGTCCGCGTTACCGTTTTCGAGATACTCCGCGAAGCCCATGTCATGTGGGCCTGGGGGGGCGGCGATGGACGCGTCGAGCGGCGAAACAGGTTCAGCGGATTCATAAGAGCAGCGGTTCGGGCACGGCGTCAGGTGACGGCAGGATGCGGTGGCTTATTGGAGTCCTTTAGATTAGTTAAAACTTTCAACGTTTGTGAGGGCGAGTAGGAACCGGCGAGTGAAATCAGTCGGGGGGGCAAAACCGACAGCGGCTCGAGAGTTGCTCGTCGATATGAGTAACAATGACGGAGTGGGCTGAAATATTACGATGCGGAGCAAGCACTTAAGCCCGTGAGATCAAAAAAATTCGGGGCGACAGATTGAACGCATTCTCTGTAACTCGAGCGAATGGATGCATTTGTGTTGCTGGATTTGTACTTCGATTGCCCCCGCTTCGGCCTTTTGAAGTTGCGCTATTGTCGTTTTTCCCAGCAAATCATAACCCGACACGTCAGTTTTGAAGTTGCGACATTTTAAAGTGCCGGAGGCTCGACAGCACCTAGCCTGGGGCGCGAGCCCCAGTATTTCCGGAGCCAAACTTTACCATAGCCCCGGAGGGGCGGCAGCGATCGATCATTTCGCTTTCTGTCGCCCCTCCGGGGCTTCGGATCATTATTTTCTTCGTTTTCGATGCCGTACTGACCGATCACATCTTCACGCACTAATGGGTTGGTCAGTCTGGTGTTGCAGCTGTTCTCGCTTGTAAGTTTGCAGCACGAATTGCCGCAAACAAATTCTCAATTTGAAGATGCGTCGTTTCGATCGTCGAAAACACAACCCCCGTGCGACGGCTGCCATCGAGACGGATGACGGGAAGCACCGATCCATTGCCAGACTCCCAGCTGCCCGGTTCGATTGAACTCATCACAAGAGAAACTGCTGACGATGGGTCATCTGCAAGCATTCCAGTATCGTCGAGCCAATAAATACAGGTGGCGGGACGTTCTTGCGCTGACTCGATTGTCGTGATCTCAATTACGCTGTTCCGTGTCGTATATGTCGAATCGAGATCTTGAAGCACGAGTGCCAGGATAGCGCCGATGGACACATCGTTCACCGTCAAGCTAATGGGTGTGTCATTAGTTAACCCAATTTCTTCGAACGCTCGCCGATCGATGATGATCGGTAGCTCTATCAATTTCGACAATTCTTTGCACACCTCGTCCAAAGGCGTTTCGACGAAGTGGGCGTTGTAACGCAACTTTAATCCTTTGGTAAATGAATCCATCAGTGCTTGGTCGCGATTTAACCAAGTGACGGCCGATCGTTTTTGAAGGATTGGCGAAAAGTAGGGGCCGGTGCTTGGTGTTGCTGACTCGTGCCCATCACCACCACAGAACCAATCACTTGATGTTGAGGTGGTGTCTGTCGAATCCTGAGCAGTTGCAGCACCAACCAGACAAATCGCAGCAAAAACAAATCCGACGAATATCTTTGAAACATGCATGTTTGTTTCCTTCATCTGAGATGTCACACCCGCAATCGCCAAATTGAGAAGAGACGCGTCGAGAACGGTTACCATGTCACCCAACAACATCAACAAACCACCGGCAATAGAATACCGCAAATTCAAATCGGCAGTGTGGATGATTCACGGAGTTGGGCTCAATTTTGGCCATTCTCGACGCATCGAAAGTCACACACAAACGATGCAGCGTGATGAGATGGAGTACAATCGTCGCTCGCCGTTCGCTGTAATGTACTTGTTAGGAATGCTTGCTGATGAATCGATTGCCTGACCGTCGTCAATTGCTGAGTGTGGCAGCTGCCACGGGAACTTCGTTAATGCTGCCCAAGCACGCATCTTCCGCCGATGTTCGTTCGGCTGCGGTGAAAGCAGAAAACGAAAAGCCTGGTACGCAGGAGTGGATGCTCCGCAAGACACGGATCGATCCAGTCACAAAATACCGCTGCCCCTGGATCGAGGGCTATGTTTCGCACGCCAGTATCTTGCCAGGCGAAACGCTGCAGGTGATGGTCAGCACCGATCCGGTCAGCGAGTTTACGATCGAGTTCTATCGCTTGGGATACTACGGAGGCGATGGCGGCCGGTTGGTCCACGCCAGTGACAAGTTACAGGGAAGCGTCCAGAAGTTGCCGTCCGTCGGGCCGCGGCGGTTACAGAATTGTCAGTGGCCGGCCAGTTTCGAGATGCGGATTCCCGAGGATTGGGTCAGCGGCGTCTACGTCGGCAAGTTGACGGAATTGACCGAAGGGTTGCAGAGTTATGTGATCTTTATTGTCCGCGACACACGGCCCGCCGAGCTGATGTTTCAATGTAGCGATCATACGTGGCAGGCCTACAACCGCTGGCCCTCTCAGTTTTCACTCTACGATGATGGCGAAACGCCGTGGCATTGGGGAGGCGAATCGCAGGTCAGCTTTAATCGCCCTTACGGAAAGTATTGCCAAATCTCAGACGCCCCACTCTCCATCGGCTCTGGTGAGTTTTTCCTGTGGGAGTTTCCGTTCGTTTATTGGCTCGAACGCGAAGGTTACGATGTGACCTATGTTTCCAATACCGATTTGCACCGCGACGCCGGGCAACCGCTCCGCTGCGATGGTTTTCTTAGTGTTGGGCACGACGAGTACTGGACAATCAAAATGTTTCGCAATTTGCAAGCTGCGATTGCCTCGGGGGTAAGCGTCGGGTTCTTTTCCGGCAACGCGGTTTGCGGACGCATTGAGTGGGATGACGCCACTCGATCGCTGCACCGCGTCGGTGTGTTTGGACCGCCCGGTGGGACGCGTGAGTTTAGTTCGATGTCGACGCTGAAGCACGAGCGTCCGTACGCCAACGAACTGGTTGGTGCACACAGCACCGGCCCGGTCACAGGGGGAGCGGACTGGGTTTGCAGTCAACCGGACCATTGGCTGTACGCGGCAACTCAGATGCAGAGGGGAGATGCGATCCCGGGCGTCATCGGATGGGAGTGGCACGGCGATCCGGCCGATATCGCGGGCTTGGAAATCGTTGCTCGCGGCCCCACTCAATCGGCTCCGGGAGTCACCAACGGTGGCGAGTACACCGCCACCGTATATCCGGGTCCGAAGAACAACATTGTTTTTAATGCCGCGACCTGCTGGTGGGCAGACGGATTGTCGGAACCGCCGGGCTACGTCCGTCCGAGCGTCTACACATCACCGCAAGGCCCTGATCCGCGGTTGCAACAAATCACACACAACGTCCTCCGCCGGATGAAGCGAAACTAGCAATTGTCGTCCAGCTTTCCAAGCTGGTAACGTTTCGTGGGCGGTTGCTTGATATTGGACGTGAAATTTTGCGAGTTGACGTTCGTCGCTTGGTCACGCTAACGGCTTGGAAAGCCGTGCGGCAATGGGAACGATTGTCGTCCAGCTTTCTAAGCTGGTAACTTTTCGTGGGCGGTTGCTTGAAGTCGGAAGTGAAACTCGACGAGGTGACGCTCGTTGCTGGAGCACGCTGACGGCTTGGAAAGCCGTGCGACAATGAGAGCGATTGTCGTCCAGCTTTCTAAGCTGGTAACGTTTTGCGGGCGGTTGCTTGAAGTGGGAAGTGAAACTTGGCGAGGTGACGTTCGTTGCTGGGGCACGCTGACGGCTTGGAAAGCCGTGCGACAATGGGAACGATTGTCGTCCAGCTTTCCAAGCTGGTAACGTTTCGCGGACGATTGCTTGAAGTGGGAAATGGAACTTGACGAGCTGACGTTCGTTGCTCGGTCGCGCTGACGGCTTGGAAAGCCGTGCGACAATGGAAACGATTGTCGTCCAGCTTTCCAAGCTGGTAACGGTTCGCAGGCGGTTGCTTGAAGTCGGAAGTGAAACTTGGCGAGCTGACATTCGTTGCTCGGTCGCGCTAACGGCTTGGAAAGACGTGCGACAATGGGAACAATTGTCGTCCAGCTTTCCAAGCTCGTAACGGTTCGCGGGCGGTTGTTTAAAGTTGGAAGTAGAACTTGACGAAGTGACATTCGTTGTGTGGTCCCGCTAACGGCTTGGAAAGCCGTGCGACAATGGGAACGATTGTCGTCCAGCTTTCCAAGCTGGTAACGTTTCGCGGGCGGTTGCTTGAAGTCGTAAGTGAAACTTGGCAGTCGTACGGGGGGCTCAATTTGCACTTCATTTCAGCAAACATTAGACTCCATCATGATTCTTGTTGTATTGACGGGGTGAATCAGAATGGCCGATCCAGTGGGCGAACTCTTTGATCCCAAGGCAGAATATTGGCAGTGGGATCGACAGCGACCTCATCGGGTACAGGCCGCCGTAATCGTCTTTCTGACCATGCGATTAAAAGACTCCATTCCCGCTGACGTTTTGAGACGATGGCATCGAGAGCGAATCGACTTCTTGATGCGTTGCGGAATTGCCAGTGACGGAGACTGGAAACTGGCACGAACCGGGCTGTCGCCGAAGATGAGGATTGCTTTTGACAAGCAGTTTCACCAGAACAGAGAAATGACGTTGGATAAGTGTTGCGGCAGCTGTGAACTGCGCCATCCCGAAGCAGCTCAAATCGTCAGCGAGTCACTGCAGAAGTTTCATCGCACTCGCTACTATCTCGGCGATTTTGTCGTGATGCCAAATCACGTTCATTGCTTGGTCGCTTTTGCGGATGAAAAAACTGCAAAACGGCAGCCTGGAGGATGGATGCGGTTCACGGCGAGGGAAATCAATCAACGATTTGCAAGAAATGGAGAGCTTTGGTTTCCGGAGCCGTTTGACCATTTGGTGCGGAATGAGGATCAACTTCAATACTTACGCAAATACATTCGCGAAAATCCCAAAAAAGCCAATTTACCTGGAGATGAATTTTTGTATCGGAGGTCACTGGGGCACTTCTAGTCTGTACGCATGGTGGGTCCAGCTTTCCAAGCTGGTAACGGTTCGCGGACGATTGCTTGAAGTGGGAAGTGGAACTTGACGAGCTGACGTTCGTTGCTCGGTCGCGCTAACGGCTTGGAAAGCCGTGCGACAATAGAAACGATTGTCGTCCAGCTTGCCAAGCTGGTAATGTTTCGCGGGCGGTTGCTTGAAGTCGGAAGTGAAACTTGGCGAGTTGACGTTCGTTGCTGGGTCACGCTGACGGCTTGGAAAGCCGTGCGACAATGGAAACGATTGTCGCCCAGCTTTCCAAGCTGGCAACGTTTTGCGGCCGGTTGCTTGAAGTGGGAAGTGAAACTTGGCGAGGTGACGTTCGTTGCTCGGTCACGCTGACGGCTTGGAAAGCCGTGCGACAATGAGTGCGATTGTCGTCCAGCTTTCTAAGCTGGTAACGTTTCGCGGGCGGTTGCTTGAAGTTGGAAGTGAAACTTGGCGAGGTGACGTTTGTTGCTCGGTCGCGCTGACGGCTTGGAAAGCCGTGCGACAATCGGTGAGATTGTCGTCCAGCTTTCCAAGGTGGGAACGTTTCGCGAGCGGTTGCTTGAAGTCGGAAGTAAAACTCGACGAGGTGACGTTCGTCGATGGGTCGCGCTGACGGCTTGGAAAGCCGTGCGACAATGGGAACGATTGTCGTCCAGCTTTCCAAGCTGGTAACGGTTCGTGAGCGGTTGCTTGAAGTCGGAAGTGCAACTTGGCGAGATGACGTTCGTTGCTGGGGCACGCTAATGGCTTGGAAAGCCGTGCGACAATGAGTGCGATTGTCGTCCAGCTTTCTAAGCTGGCAACGTTTTGCGGCCGGTTGCTTGAAGTGGGAAGTGAAACTTGGCGAGGTGACGTTCGTTGCTCGGTCGCGCTGACGGCTTGGAAAGCCGTGCGACAATGGGAACGATTGTCGTCCAGCTTTCCAAGCTGGTAACGGTTCGTGAGCGGTTGCTTGAAGTCGGAAGTGCAACTTGGCGAGATGACGTTCGTTGCTGGGGCACGCTAATGGCTTGGAAAGCCGTGCGACAATGAGTGCGATTGTCGTCCAGCTTCCTAAGCTGGCAACGTTTCGCGGGCAGTTGCTTGAAGTCGGAGGTGAAACTCGACGAGGTGACGTTCGTCGCTGGGTCGTGCTGACGGCTTGGAAAGCCGTGCGACAATGGAAACGACTGTCGTCCAGCTTTCCAAGCTGGTAACGGTTCGTGGGCGGTTTCTTGAAGTGGGAAGTGCAACTTGGCGAGTTGACGTTCGTTGCTTAGTCGCGCTGACGGCTTGGAAAGCCGTGCGACAATGAGTGCGATTGTCGTCCAGCTTTCCAAGCTGGTAACGTTTCGCGGGCGGTTGCTTGAAGTCGGAAGTGAAACTTGGCGAGGTGACGTTCGTTGCTGGGGCACGCTGACGGCTTGGAAAGCCGTGTGACAATGGAAACGATTGTCGTCCAGCTTTCCAAGCTGGTAACGTTTCGTCGGCGGTTGCTTGATGTTGGAAGTGAAACTTGGCGAGTTGACGTTCGTCGCTGGGGCACGCTAACAGCTTGGAAAGCCGTGCGACAATGGGAACGATTGTCGTCCAGCTTTCCAAGCTGGTAACGTCTCGCGGGCGGTTGCTTGAAGTCGGAAGTGCAACTTGGCGAGGTGACGCTCGTTGCTGGGGCACGCTGACGGCTTGGAAAGCCGTGCGACAATTATGGCCCACAACGCCCCATGCACTGAAAAGAGTAAGGTAAACCGAAGACGTGAACCCTACTCACGACGCAGTTCGAAATCGAGCGCGATAGTCACGCGGGGTCATTTGACGCAATTGTCGAAAACGACGGTTGAAATTTGATAAGTTTGCGAAGCCCGCTTGGAAACTGATCGAAAGAATGGAGTCGTCACTATCCGTTAACAAGCGACACGCCAAACCGATTCGCAGCTCACTGATGTACTCGGATAAGGTGCGACCCGTTGATTGTTTGAAAAAGCGACTAAAGGCAGACGCGTTCATATCGGCGAGCTCAGCCAATTCGGCATGACCAAGCTCAGGATCGGTCAAATGGTTTGCGATGTGATCGCAAATTTTTTGGATCCGCGTCTCCACATCTTGGCTGGAGGTGACTGAGTAGAATTCACTCGCAAGCTGGACGGTCTGAGTGCACTCGGACAATACGTTTAGAATCGAAAATAATTCGATCAATCGCGATGCGCCCTGCTGCTGAACCAGGGCAGTCATTCGTGCTCCGACACGCTCGGCAATCGACTCGGGGAACCACAAACCGCGATTCGCCAGTTGCAACATTTTGTTGATCGCCGCCATCTCGGAAACACCGAAAAATTCAGTGCCGAGAAAGTCGGGATGAAACTGCAGCACAATCGCGGCATGGCGATCATACTTCTGGCCACGATACTCGTCGGATGCCCATGTGTGCGGAAGTTGTGAACCGAGCAAGACCAGGTCATGATCGCCATAACTGCCGAGATGGTCGCCGACCACCCGCGAACCTGCGCCGTGGTGAATGTACGTCAACTCGATTTCAGGGTGCCGGTGCCACTTCACAGGAGAGAGTAATTCGGAACGATCGAAGCACCGGAATGACTCGCCAATCGGAGGAACAAGTTTCTCGTACGAGGGTTTCATACTAATGATGACTGGTTAAGTGACTACGGCAATTTCGCGACATTACTGTCGTCGACAATCGCATTTACTTGCATCGCGAGATCTAAACACCCGCCAAACAGCGCATAGAATGTATCAGAACCAAGTAAGTTTCGCGAGCGTGGGTATCCGTATCACGTCGCCGATCATGAAGACCTGAGTGAGACGGCGATCGCGATCGGTAGCTGACTTCAAAGGGTGACTCCACAGACAGCGAGCTTATCGAGCCAGTGTTTCGGTTTCCGGCAAGGTTAACATCGATGCAGCCGGTTCGTCGAGCAAGAATTCGACGTTGCGATGATCGTGCAAGTAGGTAGCGGGCACCGTATGAGAGATTGCCCCTTGAACGGCGCGATCGACAATCGCCGATTTGTGTTCACCAAAGGCAAGCAACCGAATGCGACGCGAGCGAAGGATGGTTCCAACACCCATCGTGATCGCCATCCGAGGCACATTGTCGATACCACCAAAATCGTTCGCGGCATCAACGCGTGTGATTTCGCTAAGTCGGACTAACCGTGTTGTCGATGATTGTTCCGAGCCAGGTTCGTTAAAACCGATATGCCCGGTTCGTCCAATACCCAGTAGTTGAATGTCGATACCACCGAGTTGCTCAATTCGGCTTTCGTACTGGTGACAGTATTCCGAAACGGATTCGATCGAGACGGTTCCGTCAGGGATATGAACGTTCTCGCGGCGAATGTCGACGTGATCAAATAGTTGTTCGTTCATAAAGCGAACATAGCTCTGTGCAGCATTAGGCTGTATTGGGAAATATTCATCTAAATTGAACGTCACTACGTTTTGCATCGAAAGGTCTTCCTCGCGATGCAACCGAATCAATTCACGATAGACACGCACCGGGGTCGATCCGGTCGCCAATCCGAGAACGCAGCGTTGGCCCTCGGCAGCACGTTGGCGAATCAACGTCGCAATTTCATTTGCCGCGGATCGACTTGCGTCATCGGCGTCTGAAAACACGCCAACTTCGATACCATTTCGAATCCACTGGCGGACGCTGGGTCGAACATTGGATCGGACTTCGGTCGGTTGAATAGACAAGGATGATTCCTTTATGCGTACGGGAATATCGCAGTGAATTCCGATAGGAAGGGGAGGTGCGAGATCTGACAGAGCTGATCCGCCGTGTGAACCTGCCATGTTAAACGCTGTCCGTGCTGCATCTACACAAAGGGTTGCCATTTATGGTACTCGCTGTGCGCCGGTATGCGTTCGTGGTGTTTTTTCAGCAAGTTTTTCGCAAAACTGGTACGTTTTCGTAACGGCGCGGTCTCATCTACAATTATTAGGCCAAGCAAATGCTGGATGAGGTAAATGACGTATCACCTCAGTCGGTGATGCGCATACCCCACTCAAAAACATAGCCCAAAGCGCACACAGAGCATTACAAATAGCAATCGTACGTGAGGACAGCGGTAAAAATACTGGGCAAACTGGATCACAGTCGGACTAATAATTTTCCCGCATCGTATGAGGCACCGAACATTGTCCAGCAAAGAGAATCGCTCACAGCGCAAAGTGGCACTGGCGTTGATGGCACATCCGGATGACGCCGAAATCACGTGTGCTGGCACACTGATTCGACTGGCCGAATTGGGATGGGAGACTCATATCGCAACGGTCACGGCCGGTGATTGTGGTTCGCTAACGGGCGACGCTGATGAGGTGGCTCGCATGCGAATTGCCGAAGGAACCGAGGCCGCCAAAGTCGCCGGAGCAACATTTCATTGTCTACACGAGCCCGATGGACGTGTCGTCTACGATCGCGAGGCCTTGCAAAAGACGATTGATTTGTTTCGACAAATCGCCCCCACGTTGGTGATCACGATGCCGATGTCGGATTACCATGCCGACCACGAAATCACAGGCCAATTGGGCCGTGCAGCAAGCTTCGTTTTCGCGGCCCCGAATGCGTCCACACTGCCACTGGTTCCGGGATCAGCTGTGCCTCACTTGTATTACTGTGACGGCCATGGCGGTACCGACCGTTTGGGAAACCGGGTGGAACCAACGACGTGGGTTGAAATTAGCGATCAACTTGATACGAAGACCGCGATGCTGGCGTGTCACGTCAGCCAACGAGAATGGCTTCGCGTGCACAATGGGATCGACGAGTATCTGTCCACGATGCGATCGTACAACCAGAAGCGTGGGAACGAATGTGGTGTGGAAGTCGCCGAAGCATTTATCCAGCACACTGGCCACGCGTATCCTGTGAACGATTTACTTGCAGAATTGTTTCCCCTCAAAGCAGCACGCCGTACTGAAACCGGTGAGCCACAGACCGCATTGCGATCTTAGTCAATCAAGCTAGCGTCCGATGTGAATCAAATTTTCCGTTTGAAATCTTGCTCCCCAGCAACATCGCGACCCTAACCTTTGACAACCGCTGTTTCTAGAGAGAAAGATGACGTATGAATCCCGAGAGCGAGCATTTCATCCAATTTGGTTTGGTCAACGATATGTTGGCCGTGCCCAATTTGATTCGTAGCTTTGATTCCGATCGAGTACGTGATCTGGCTCGTACGGTCTGCGACGTCGGCAATCTGATGATTACGGGGGAAGGCTCTAGCCGTTTCTTTCCTGCAAAGCACGCGATCGCATGGGCGCGGAAGCGAGGATGCTCGATCGGATTGCACGCAGAATCGGCACTACAAGCGATGGAGTATGACTTAAGAAATTGGGTGGTGTTGGGGCTTTCCAATTCGGGACGTACCGCAGAAGTAATCGAATTGTTCTACAGCCTAAAGCTCGACGGACACTCGCGACGCTTTAGTTTGGCCACTTTTGAGAACACCCAACTCGAAACGTTTGCAACTGCGGGGTACGTACTGCAATGCGGCGAAGAAAACGCAGTGGCAGCCACCAAGACGGTGATAGAACAGGGATTGTTTCTGCGAACTCTGATGGAGCACATTCACGGCAGCGGAACGCTCGCAAGTCGTCAAGACGAACTTGCCGATCATGTCGAGACGGCCCTTTTATCCCAGCTACCAGCTGATTTGGTCTGCCGCGTCGCCCGCGCGAAAACGGTGTACTGGGCCGGCCGCAATGACGGAGTCGCAGAAGAATTGACACTGAAGACGAACGAGATCGTTCGCAAATCAGCTGACTTTTTGGATGGAACCTATGCAGTGCACGGCATTGAAGAGGTGATGGACACAGATGATATACTGATATGGATCGAGCCGTATGCCGCCAGCGAAGCGAAATTTCGCGAAGTGCTCGAGCGAAACGTTGGTATGCAGATTGTTGCCATTGCATCACGTCCGACATGCTTTCCCACGATCACGATCCCTGACGCGGGGGATCTTTCGGGGTTTGTGCAAATGGCTGCCGGATGGAATTTGTTAGTCAATGTCGGGCTTAAGCTTGGAGTCGATGTCGACACTCCCCTGCGTGCGAGAAAGGTCGGCAACGCCTTCGCACCGCAGTTCGTTTAATCATTCATTGGCATTTTAAAGAAGTATCACAAATGACGTCGTTGATGCGAGTTGAGTGCGTCAGTGCATGCCCAAGGCGGCGAACGAACGCCTTTTCCAATACGTTCCAAGAAATCATCGCTGTAGGAGCCTCGTCATGAAGGCACTGGTAAAACGCGAAAAGAAGCCAGGTCTTTGGCTCGAAGATGTTCCGATGCCAACGATTGGTATCAACGATGTGTTGATCAAGATCGATCGGACCGGGATCTGCGGTACCGACGTGCACATCTACAAATGGGATGCGTGGGCACAAAAGACGATTCCGGTGCCAATGGTCGTAGGGCACGAGTTTGTCGGCGAGATCGTTGAAACCGGCTCGAACGTGACCGACTTTTACCCCGGCGAAATTGTCAGCGGCGAAGGGCATGTGGTCTGCGGACGGTGTCGTAACTGTTTGGCGGGTCGGCGGCATCTCTGTGCTGACACAAAGGGTATCGGCGTCAATCGCCCCGGAGCGTTCGCTGAATACATTTCGTTGCCGATGACCAATGTGTGGCACCACGATGACTCGATCGATCGTGATGTGGCATCGATTTTTGACCCGTTTGGCAATGCCGTGCACACGGCTCTGTCGTTCCCGGTCCTAGGCGAAGATGTATTGGTCACGGGCGCGGGACCGATTGGTTGCATGGCGGCAGCGGTGGCGAAACACGCTGGTGCCCGGCATGTCGTTGTCACTGATGTGAATCCGTATCGATTGCAATTGGCGGCAAAGATGGGAGCGACACGCACCGTCGATGTTCGTCACGAACAACTTAGCGATGTACAGAAAGAAATCGGCATGAAGGAAGGCTTTGATGTCGGGTTGGAAATGTCTGGCAACCCGGCGGCCTTTCAAGAGATGATTGGCCAAATGAGCCACGGCGGAAAGATCGCGATGCTTGGCATTCCGTCGGGCGAAATGGCAATCGATTGGAATACGGTCGTTTTCAACATGTTGACGATCAAAGGAATTTACGGACGAGAGATGTACGAAACTTGGTACAAGATGAAAATTTTGGTCCAAAGTGGACTCGATCTCTCGCCCGTGATCACGCATCGGTTCCCTTATCAAGAATTTGAGCAAGGATTTGACGTCATGATGTCCGGACAATCGGGCAAAGTGATTCTGAAATGGAGCTGACGAACGAACCAACCTCCCCCTGCTAACTTTTAGACTCGTAACCTATGTCGTTCATGAGTTACGAAACCATTGATCCCCTACCCTTTCTCGGAGAATCTCATGACGACCCATACAACCTCGAATAAAAACAGCAGCAATTCGGCAGCACTGTCTAGCGAGCCGAATCCCAACACGCCGAATCGCCGCACCGTACTACGCAGTGGCACCGCATTGTCGGCGGCCTTAGGCACTGCCGCCCTCGGTACTGGGGCTCTATCGCCTCAGACGCTGCACGCAGCTTCGGGATCAGACGATCCGAATCGCGTAATCCGAATTGGAATCGTTGGGGTAGGCGGACGAGGCACCGGAGCTCTCAACGACTCGCTTTCTATCAACGACAACGTTCGCTTGGTGGCAATGGCCGATTTGCAGCAAGAAAATTGCGAGCGAGCTCGCACAATTCTGAGCAAGCGACATGGCGAAAAGATTGACGTCAAGGACGATCGTATCCACGTCGGTTTGGACGCATACAAAAAAGTGCTCGAAGATCCCGATGTCGACTTGGTCATTCTGGCCACGTCGCCTGGGTTCCGTCCTTATCACATCGCCGAGGCGGTTGCCGCCGGAAAGCACGTTTTTGCTGAAAAGCCGTCATGCGTCGACCCCGCCGGTTTCCGTGTTTGTGTGAAAGCTCATGACGAAGCGGTCAAGCAGGGGACGTCGATTGTGACTGGCACACAGTACCGCCGCCAAGTCAACTATGTCGAAGCAGTCAAGCGAATTCACGATGGCGAGATCGGTGAGATCGTCAGCGCCACGACTCGCTACTGCTCCGGTGGCATTTGGTACAAGAATCGTAAAGAAGGCGTCAGTGATACGCAGTACCAACTGAACAACTGGATGCACTTCATCTGGTTGTCGGGTGACCAGATTACCGAGCAAGCGGTTCATAACATCGACGCCATCAATTGGGTGATGGGATCCGCGCCCGAAACCGCCTACGGTTCTGGAGGACGATTCACTCGCCCCGAGGACAGTGAAATGTGGGATAACGTTTCGGTCGACTACACATATCCTGGCAACCGAGTTTGCTCGTTCATGTGCCGGCAAATCCCTGGGACCAAGGGGGACAACGGAAATGTGATCTACGGAACCAAAGCCACTGCTTACATTGACGCAATGAGCGGCGGTTCGCGGTTCATGGATCGCAGCGGCAAAGAAACGTGGAGCATGAAGGGCAGCATCGCCGACGCGTATCGTCAAGAACACAAGGATCTTGTCGACTCGATTCGCAGCGGGAACCCGATCGTCGAACTGCGGACGACCGCGGAAAGTTCGCTGACCGCGGTAATGGGACGGATGGCGGCCTACACCGGTCAGCGTGTCGATTGGGATTTTGTCAGCGAAAAATCGTCGCTCGATCTGTTTCCTAAAGACTTGGATTGGAACGGTGCTCGACCAGAGCCTGCATTCGCAATTCCAGGCGTAACGAAGCTCACTTAGTCGCTCGTTTCCATTTCGGACCAACAAGTTCACTCCAACGAAAGCAACTCAATGTACGGCGCGTTTCAGACCCATTTATCAGAGCAGCTAGGCGAGATCCGTGATAACGGACTTTACAAATCCGAGCGGATTATTACCTCGCCCCAAGATGTTCGTATTCAAGTGGGCGGGGGCGAGTCGGTGTTGAATTTGTGTGCCAACAATTATCTGGGGTTGGCTGACAACCCCGAGATCGTCAAGGCAGCACACGAGGGGCTTGATCGTTGGGGATACGGACTTTCCTCGGTCCGTTTCATCTGTGGAACTCAGGATGTTCACAAAAAGCTTGAACAAAGCTTGAGTGAGTTTCTTGGTACTGAAGACACGATTCTTTACACGTCCTGTTTTGACGCGAATGGCGGTTTGTTCGAGACGTTGCTGGGCAGTGAGGATGCCATTATTTCGGACGAACTGAATCATGCGTCGATCATCGATGGCGTTCGATTGTGCAAGGCACAGAGATTTCGTTATCGCAACAATGATCTTGCGGATTTAGAAGCCAAATTGGCGGAAGCATCCGCGGCTCGTTTCCGCATGATCGCGACGGACGGCGTGTTTTCGATGGATGGATACATCGCGAATCTGCCGGGTATTTGTGATCTCGCAGACAAGTACAACGCGATGGTGATGGTCGACGATTCGCACTCCGTCGGTTTCATGGGCAAGCACGGCCGTGGAACTCATGAGCATCACGATGTGATTGACCGCATCGACATCATTACGGGAACGCTGGGCAAGGCATTAGGCGGAGCGAGCGGTGGTTACACGAGTGGCCGTCGCGAGATCATCGAGTTTTTGCGTCAGCGTAGCCGTCCGTACTTGTTTTCAAACTCGGTTGCACCTCCGATTGTCGCAGCATCACTCCGTGCCATCGGATTGCTAAACGAGTCGACGGAACTTCGTGATCGGTTGGAATCCAACACTCGGTATTTTCGCGAAGGGATGGAAAAGGCTGGATTCAATATACTGCCTGGCGAACACCCGATTGTCCCGATCATGCTCGGCGACGCGGTGCTGGCGTCGCGAATGGCCGACATCATGCTCAGCAAGGGCGTTTACGTGATCGGTTTCTCGTTCCCCGTGGTGCCCAAAGGCAAAGCCCGCATCCGCACGCAGATTTCCGCCGCCCACACGGAAGAGGATCTGCAGTTTGCGATTGATAAGTTCTGCGAGGCCAAGGCTGAAATGAATCTGTGATCGCCCAGAACGACATTCGTCGAGGTAGCGAACCTCGCCAAGAGTTTCGGCATGCTGTGATATTTTTGGCTTTCACCTACTCCTGCTAAGCAGGTAGGCAGGAATCATTGAGTGAAATTCGGTTAGCTCCGGTTCAGCGCCGCAACCGTGGCTAGCGGGTTGTTGGTTTATTCGAAAGGCAACTCGCAGTGGTGAGCCGTGGGCCGTAAGGCACCGGGTAATGCGTGGCCCCCGGCCGCTCACGCGTCATGGCTCACTAAGTCAACAGCCCGCTAGCGCCAAAACGGCCAATTTACTGAAAGACTCCTGCCTAACTACTCATAACGGCAGACCGCTTAAGATGCGTTGTGCTCGAGCCAGTGCGAAAGTTTGACGAGCAATTCACGTCGGTCGATCGGCTTGGTGATGAAGTCGCTATACCCGGCCTCAAGACATCGCTGCTGATCACGCTGTAGCGCGTTTGCCGTCAGTGCAATGATCGGCCCCTTAAAGCCTCGATCCCGCAATTGTTTTGTTGCGGTGATTCCGTCCATGACCGGCATCTGCATATCCATCAAGATCACGTCGATGTCCATCCCGCTGTCGCGATAGGTAATCCATTTTTGAACCCCCTCCGCTCCATTGACCGCGGACAAAATCTCTCCTCCCGCAGCACGCACGAACGCTTGAACCAAGAAACGGATATCGCGACTGTCGTCCACCGCCAGAATGCGCCCCGATATTTCGAGCAGCTCGTTTGGTCTTTCGGAAGTTTCGTTGGTTACGTCAGTTTTCTGCGTTTCTGCCTGAGCCGCAGACGGCGAGATCCATTGGGCGTCCTCTAAGAAACCCGTCGACAAGGTAAATCGGAACGTTGATCCCTTGTTCATCGTGCTGTCGACGCTGATCGTGCCATCCAACAGTTCGACCAAACGGCGAGTGATGGCAAGTCCCAAACCTGTGCCGCCGTGCTTTCGCGTAGCGCTATTGTCGAGCTGCTCAAAAGGGGTGAACACCGTTTCCAAATCGGGTGTCGGGATCCCGATTCCGGTATCAATCACTGCAATTTCAAGCCGCTGGTCGTTGGCGTGACAGCGTATCACGATTCGCACTTCGCCATCTTCGGTGAACTTGATCGCATTGCCGACCAAATTGATCAAGATTTGCCGTAGCATCTTCGAATCCGTATGGATCGCACCTGGAATTGATCCTTCGTACTGGACATGCAAACGCAATCCTTTTTCTGTGGCGCGGCCGTTCAACAGAGAGTGCACATGGTTGATCAATGCGACGATGCTATGCTGCTCGCGCCGAACATTGACTTTGCCCGCTTCGATTTTTGCCAAGTCAAGGATGTCGTTCAGGATCTCGCAGAGGTGATCTCCATTGGCTTTGATCGTTTCGATAAATGCTTTGTCTTCGCGATCCTGCAGACGCGGATGCAGCAGGTCGGCAAAGCCAAGAATCGCGGTCATTGGCGTGCGAATTTCGTGGCTCATATTGGCCAGGAACAAACTTTTGGCTTCGTTGGCAGCTTCGGCTGCGCGACGTGCCTCTTTGAGTTGATCTTCGTATTGATGTCGCTCGGTGATATCGATCGCGACGCCGGCGATATGAGAGGGATAACGCGTGGGGGGATCGCCTGCAAAGATCGTGCTGCCACGCATCATCACCCACCGCACCTCGCCATCGGGCCGGACGATTCGATGTTCATCCTGAAATTCGCCACTCCCGCCAGGGTCCAAACTTTGGTCCATTTTCTGCGAGACACGTTCACGGTCGTCCCTATGAACCGATCTCAGCAATTTGTTTAACCGCAGGGTGTCGTTGTGATCCGCGGGCAATCCTAGCAGCTGCATAAACTCGCGGGACAAACTTACTTGGTTCGCTTGCATGTCACCATAGTAGGTGCCGAATCCGGCGGCCCGCGCCGCCAAACGAAGACGTGCCTCGCTTTCGGAAAGCAGCCGCGAAAATTGCTTCTCGGCCAACAACAGCCTCGAAACTTCGGCTTCGGCAAACCGCCGACGGTCGATTTCCTGATCCGCCGCGACGACGGCATCTTGAAGTTCGCGTCGTGCCGTATCGAGACTCAGCAATAGGCGGCTAGATTGTTCCGCTGCATCGCGAGCGTCCATCGCGTGTCGTGCTGCCGTCACCGAGGCGAGTTCGCCCGAAACACCGTATGCAAAAAGTTCCCAGCCGCGTTTGGCTTGTTCGAACAAATCGATCGCCGCAGCTGATGCGCGAGGATCCCCCAGCAACACGATCACGAGTGAACCGATCGAAATACCGCTGGCGGAACAGTGCTGGTCTCGAACCGGATAGGCGAGCGTCGCGGTGTGACGAGCCGAGTTACGACATTCTCGCAAATACTTCTGCCACGATTGCCCCTCAGGCAACGTTTGGGGAAAACCGGAGATCGGCAAAAAAAGTCCGACATCGGCGTCCTCGGCGAATACGAACAAGTGTTCTAGTCCGAGACCGCGTGCGATTTGCTCGGCGGTTTCGCGTCGCGTCGCGGGGTCCGCTAGCGAGGCGATCCAGTCTAGCGTCTGCGCAAGATTCATAACGTGGCTCAAACGGGAATGACGCAGACGACAGCGGTGCAGTTATGAAACCCGCTAAACTGTCCTTCCGCTCGCGCGATTTGGCCATACGTATTGCAGCCGACAAAGTCGGTCCCCAGTGTCTCCTGCAGCGATTGCAATTCTAATCCAAAACCTTTCCCAAGTCGCAATCGAGTCGCTGCGCAGTCAAAGAAGAGGGCCACCGAGGGCTCTGAGCCTTCGAGCTGGTCCAGCGCCGAGCGACACGCCGCGCTGGCTGCTGCACTGGCATCAACTGCTGTGGTGCACATGATCCGAGCGGCGCTGCCACTTGGCACCTCGGCCGCAAAGGCAACGGAATCATCGCTTTGGATCTGAAGCGGCACGCGAAGCTTGTATCCGTCGGTAGTTTGAACCCCTAACACATTGTGCAGAAAGTAAGGCAAGGGGGCATTACGGTCGAATTGTTGGTCAGTGGCCTGAGCGTGTTCGGCAAAAACATCGGCCGCAGTCGTCGCATTTAAACTGACTACGTCGGTGGCTCGCGACTCGGTGACTCGCAACAACGGACCTGCATCCCGCCACCCGTGGGCAACTCCGATTCCGATCGGTTTGTTCGACAGGATTTCGAGTGCGACCACGGCATCCGTAGCCGCTTCGGTACCACAGAAGACATGCGTCGTTTCAAAACGTGCATCATCCCCGGCACCGCCTCCGACGAACCGGTATCCGCCACCCGTGGCGATTGTCAATTGATTCAAAAACTCTTCGACGTGTCCGGCCAACGCATCGGTCAACACCAACGCCGTCCGATAGCGAAAATGATGCCGATGCTCGCCCTGCCATGATCCCGCCAATTGCCGAGCTACCGCTTCGGAATCCTGCCGTAGACCCATCGCCATATTTGCCGAGAATTCGATTTCGTCGGAACAAATCGCCACGGCGCATGCAGAACCGTCACTGTTGCCCTGCGAAGTAAACTCGCCCGACGAAGAACAACCGACCAAGACGTGCGGTTTGCACGTTTGCTGAAGTGCGGCGAGTAAGGAGGTGTAGTCGTATTGCGGGGACGCAAACAAAATGACGGCGTCCGGTTCGAGCCCTCCCAACGAATCACGAAGTTTTTCCCCGAGGTCGATGCCGGCAGCGTTTGAGTCAGTCAGTTGGGTTCGTGCTACGGCGGATTGAGTCATGAATTTTAATAAGCAGATTAGGGCAAAAAGGCACAGCCGTTTATCTTATCAACTACGCAAAAACGGATCTAGCTGCGGCGCAACAGCAGGCTTGTTATCGCCATCACTCAACGCATTTTGAGTGGTTTTAGCTTTGTCTGCAAGGTTCTGCATACACCATGCAGAAATTTGCAGCCCCGGGTCCTTGGGCGTCGCCCCATTTGCTAAACAAATTGGCAAATCCTAAATTCCTGCGGTTCTTTGCTGATTTTTCATGAATTGATTTAGCGGTAAATCCTGCGAGAAACGGCGAAACGGCCGAGGGACCAGCACTGCGGCTACATCACACGGCACGCGGCGTGCTTGCACTGAGCCTTTGTCGTTCCAGACGACACGATATTTCCCAATAAAAGCCATCGAGGATCGATTCAATGCAAGATGTGTCAGCGGACGTTGACTCTCGCCACGACGGTGACGTCATCCCGACATCCGACACCGCATCTGCAATTCGAGCCGCGATCGAGCATGCGGAGCACTACTTGCCCTCGCAGGGACCGATCTCGGTTTTCGTCCATCACAATACCTTACATTCCTTCGAGGATATGCCGTTCGAAAAGGCGGTACTTCGCGGCGGTGAACTGTATGGTTGTGAACCGTATCTGTCGGAAGAGCGTTATCGCGACGAGATTGTCAACGGACGAATTTCTGTCGACGATTTGCGTCATGTTCTGATGGATGAACTTGACGACGACGCAGACAACTTGGTTGCGAGTTTTGGCACTCGCTACACTTTGCGGCTGGCGATGCTGCAGATGACGTTGCATACCGCGCCCGATGCGGAGTTGCGTTGGTTGCTCGTCGAAAGCGATTTGCTGAGACGATTCAGCCGTGAGATTTCGCCGCAGCGTCGCGAACAAGTCATCCAACATACCCGCAATTGGGTCATGCGGAACCGCCAACACGGCCCTGTTCGAGGAGCCGGCGAAACCGCTTCGACGTTGCTGCCGCAAGTGGTCGAGGACGTGATCCACGAATGTGGTGGCAACGACATTGACTCATGGTCCGATGCACAGTGGGAAGTGTTTGTTCTAAAGCTTATGTGGGCGGTGTGTCATAATGGTGTCGAGGCGGCGGCGCTCGAAACCCACGTGAAGGAAGAACCGGCGCGTTTGCGAGACTTGTTGCTTTCGATTACCGGCGACGATATTGATGTGACGGTCAACGAAGTCTTGATTCGCTTTTGCGGTGCGTTTCTCGACCAGGGGCTGGCTGATTGGTCACTGCCAGAGCGTGAGCTCGGATTCGCAAAGTCGTTTGCTGCGTTGTATCGCAATCCAATGACGATCAAACCTGCGTGGATCGATGGGCTGCAAAACGAACTCAAAGAAGTTGTCAATTCGACGTTTGATCCGATCGAGTCGATCGCAAATTCACTGAGTGCGTTGGGAATCAAACCGGACCAATTCGAACAGAAGATCGAGTTAACGCTGCTGGCTCTGCGTGGCTGGGCCGGGATGATTTGGCAGATGGAATCTAGCGCACCGTGGTTGCCTAAACCGGCACCAAGCGGCACGTTGAACGAGTATCTAGCGATCCGACTGCTGCTAGAGCGTCATGCGATCGCCGATCTGGGCCGACGGCGATTTGGCACGTCCGATCTTGATCAAATCCATTCGCTGGCACGACGTCAATGGAAACGGGACACGGGACCATCGACCGAACAACGCTGTTATGCGGTGTTTCAATTGGCACAAGCAGGCGGATGGATTCCCGAACAATTGATCAACATGTCCAAACCTCAGTGGAAATGTTTGATCCAAGAAATCGAGTTGTTTTCGTCGACCGAGCGGCGACGTATTTTGCACATTGCCTATGAACGGCATTATCAAATTGCCACGCTCGATGCGGTTGCAACGCACTCTCAACGTCGTGTGGCACTGCAGCGATCCAAAGACAAGCGGCCGGCATTCATCGCGATTTTCTGTATAGACGATCGCGAAGAATCGTTCCGCCGACATTTGGAAGAGGTCGATCCCGAATGTGAAACAGCGTCGGCCGCCGGTTTTTTCGCAGTGGCAATGTATTACCAGGGAGCGGACCACGCACATTTTCGTCCGCTGTGTCCAAACATCATTACGCCCAAACACTACGTGCTCGAAGAACCCACGTTTTCGACGGTCACGTCCAGTGAACGACGCGCCCATCGGCGTCGTCAGATCGGGCGGATGACTCACCAAGTTCACGCCAGCAGCCGGACGATGGTCGGAGGCTGGGTGACGGGCGTATTTGGTGCGATCGCAACGTTTCCGATGGTCGCCCGAATCATGGCTCCGAGATTAACCTCTCAGATTCGCAAATCCTTTGGCACATTTGTTCGTCCACCCGCAACCGAGTTGCATCTCGAGCGGACGGCGGCAGAGCCCGGTGCCGATCCGGAATCGCTCGGCTACAGTTTGGAGGAGATGTCAGGAATTGTCGTTCGTATCTTGCAGGACATCGGAGAGGTCAAGGATTTCCCACCGATCATGATCTTCTTTGGTCACGGCAGCAGCAGTCTAAATAATCCGCACGAATCGGCGTACAATTGTGGCGCATGCAGCGGCGGTCGTGGTGGCCCTAACGCCCGTGCGTTTGCGATGATGGCGAATGACCCGCGGGTACGAAAATTGACGGCAGCTCGTGGGATCGAAATTCCCGATGAGGTGCGCTTCGTCGGCGCCTATCACAATACGTGCGACGACAGTGTCGAATACTACGATCTCGATTTATTGCCCCGAACTCACCGCCCTTTGTTCCGTCGTATCGAACAATGTGTCAACGAGACGCGAGCACGTGTTGCCCACGAGCGATCGCGTAAATTTGAATCCGCGCCGTTGGATCTCACTCCACGCGAAGCACTCGAGCATGTCGAGCAGCGTGCCGAAGACCTTTCCGAAGCCCGGCCTGAATACAACCACGCGACCAACGCGTTGACCTTCGTCGGTCGGCGTGAATGGAGCCGCGGTTTGTTTCTCGATCGCCGAGTTTTTCTGACTTCGTATGACCCGAGCATTGACGACGAAGAGGTCTCGATCTTAAAGCGAATTCTTGGTGCCGCGATTCCTGTTTGTGCGGGCATTAATCTTGAGTACTATTTCTCGACCGTTGACAACGAAGGCTATGGATGTGGGTCAAAACTGCCGCACAACGTCTCTTCGATGATCGGCGTGATGACGGGTGCCTCAAGCGATTTACGCCCCGGATTGTCACAGCAAATGGTGGAAATTCACGAGGCGATGAGGATGTTGTTTCTGATCGAAACGACTCCGGAAAAAATGGAGCTTGTGATGGACTCGAGTCCAGGCATTGCCAAACTGGTCAAAGGCCGATGGGTTGAACTCGCGTTGCTTGATCCCGAAACGCTGGCGATCAGCCGTTATGTCGACGGAAAATACGAACCATACACTCCAGAAACGCAACAATTGCCTGCGGTCGAGTCGTCGATCGATTGGTACCGCGGACAGCGGGGCCCGGTCGGTTTTGCATCGATCGAGGAATCGCCGCCGCGACATACCAGCGTGATCGCGGACTAAGTCGCCTGGAAAAATAACTGGCGGCGTCTTCCGTAGTGGACGAGGCAACGAGTCCTTTTGGGCTGAATGAAGCTGCAGGACTCGTAGCCTCGTCCACTACCGCCCGCCATTTATTGTTCCGAACGTCCTAAGCCGCCTCGAAAACAAATTTCCTGTCTCTGAGAAAAGACTCTCCTTGCCTACTTCATTTGAAAAAATAACATCCTCAGCGAAGGGTAGCGATGAACCTAACTGAAACGGTCTTCCATGTTCTGGGAACCGCCGTGGTCGCAAGCCCCGCGATCTTGCTTGCCATCCTCGGACTATCGGCGTTGGTGGATCGCCCGCTTAGCGAGACGACCATCTCACGGACGACTCAGGCTGCGGTATTGTTCGCATTGGTTCCCGCCATCGGAATATTGCTGCTGATGTTGATTGTCGGCACTCGCTATGTGCCGATCGAATTGGGCGATTGGGTCACGATCCATGACGAGGATCTTGATTTCCACTTTCACCTGAAATTTGTATTCGACCGGCTGAGTATTCCGTTTCTGATCCTGTCATGTGTGTTGTGTGGCGTCGTTGGCGCGTTCACGCGTCGCTATCTGCATCGCGAACAAGGCTACGGCCGCTTCTTTTTGTATTACGCGGTGTTCTTTTGTGGCATGGTCACATCGTCGTTGGCGGGAACAATCGAAACGCTGTTCGTCGGCTGGGAAATGGTCGGTTTGTCGTCGGCGTTATTAGTCGCTTACTTCCACGAGCGTGAAAATCCCGTTCGCAACGGCCAACGTGTATGGTCGATCTATCGTCTTTCGGATGCTGCGTTTTTGATCGCGGCGATCACGATGCATCATATGACGGGTGAAGGCGATTTTGGTGGTCTGATGAGCTCGGGGGTTTGGCCCGAAGGGACCGCAGCTGTGAATTCGAGTCAGGCGTTGCTTGTTGGGTCACTGATGCTGATCGCGGCTGCCGGTAAATCGGCGTTGTTTCCGTTTTCAGGTTGGTTGCCGCGAGCGATGGAAGGCCCGACGCCATCAAGTGCGATTTTCTATGGTGCGTTGTCGGTGCACCTCGGCGTCTATTTGTTGTTGCGGATGAGTCCACTACTGGAAGCCTCGTTTACGTTGCAATTGATGGTCATCGTGCTCGGCGCGGTCTCGGCTGTCTGTGGTGCCTTGATGTCCCGCGTGCAGAGCGACATCAAAGTTTCGCTGGCCTATGCGTCATTAACTCAAGTCGGAATTATCGTCATGGAAATTGGACTGGGATTTCGCTACTTGGCGTTGATCCACATCATCGGGCACGCTTCGCTTCGCACGATGCAATTGCTACGCGCCCCATCACTGCTGCGAGATTACAACGAACTCGAAAACGCGATGGGAACCCGCATAACGCAAACGCAAACGGTTTGGGTACGGATGCTGCCACAGAGTGTTCAGCGCTGGGCCTATCGCTTCGGTTTTGATCGCGGTTTCATGGACATCGCGTTAGACAAATATATTGTGCGTCCCTTCCTCTCGTTGTTTGTAATGTTTGATTTAATGGAACGTCGTGTAACCGACTTGCTTTCGCATGAAGCATCGCGTGAATCGGACAATGTCCCATTGCATCCTGAAGAAAGCGAAGGAGTTGCGTGATGCCAGAGTTACGATTTCCATGGATTGAAGTATCAATCCTACTGCCAATGTTCGGAGCTCTTTGGGTTCATTTTCTTGGTAGTTCCGATAAAGCGCTCCGTCATTGCGTGATCATCTGTGCCACCACATTTGCGTTGACGGTGGGCGAATTAATTGACTTTGTCTCACTGGGCTCCTTTGAAGCCCACGACCATTGGTTGTTCCTTGACTGGTTGTTTTCACGCGACATATTCGTAGTGGATGAGCTAAGTGCGTTCCAGTTGCCGTTGGTCGCGCTGATTTTCTTGGTCACCGTGATGTCAACGCTTCGCACGAAAGCACCGCGATTCTCATTGAGGCTGACTTTGGTCTCGGAGTCGTTGATGCTGGCCACATTCAGTTGCCGCGAGTCGTGGACGTTGATCATGTTGTTGGTGGTGTCCACCATTCCGCCATACTTGGAACTTCGCCAACGCGAACGTTGCTCGCGGATCTACGTGATCCACATGGGAGCGTTTATCGTCATGTTGCTCGCCGGTTGGGCGTGGTTGTCGTTAGTCGACGTCCGCTCGAGTGCCGTACTGATCCCTGGTGGTTTGTTGACTGTCGCCTGCTTACTTCGTGCCGGAATTTTCCCACTTCACTTGTGGATGACGGATCTATTTGAGAAGGGGACCTTCGGAACGGCCATTCTGTTTACAACGCCGTTGGTGGGTGCGTATGCGGTGATGCGGTTAATTTTGCCCATTGCGCCGTCATGGGCGATGCAGAGTATTGCGATTCTATCGCTGTTTACCGCCGTCTATGCAGGTGGGATGGCGTTGGTTCAGCGAGAGGCAAGACGTATGTTTTGTTACTTGTTGTTGAGCCAGTCGTCTCTCGTGTTGGTCGGAATGGAATTGGTCACTCCGATTGGATTGACCGGTGCATTGTGTCTATGGATTTCCGTTGGCATGTCGCTGACCGGATTCGGGATCACGCTTCGCTGTATCGAGGCACGCATATCGCGAATTTCACTCGCCGATTTTCACGGTCTTTACCGTCAGATGCCAATTCTGTCCGGATTCTTCTTGCTGACAGGTCTGGCATCGATTGGATTTCCAGCAACGGTGGGATTTGTCGGCATGGAACTGCTAATCGAAGGTGCGGTCGACGTGTATCCGTTGGTCGGTTCGATGGTCGTGATTGCCGCAGCCCTCAACGGCATCGCCGTCTTGTTCGCTTACTTCCGCATCTTTACAGGACGCCACAATCGGACGCCCATTCCGATGCATGCTCGCCCGGCCGAAAAGCTTGCGGTGTTGGTATTGAGCTTGCTTATTCTCGGCGGTGGATTGTTTCCTCAACCGGGTGTCGCGTCGCGGTACCACGCTGCGAAAGAGTTGACGCGAAGACGGCAAACCAACCCGATGACCGTCGATCCCGAAGAGGTCGAGCAAGTTGAAACCGAACTTGAGGCCGCAGTGCCACGCGAAAGTGCGATTAAAACCGAATCGTCCGATAGCGACCAACCCGATCGGTCGCTCGTGAGCGACGAATGAATGATCCGCGTAGACACGCTCGCCAGAGCGTGGATCCCATCGTCTGTTGACGGTAGCGACCGTAATAACAACCTTTATTTCTTCATCCAAGAAACAACCACAGAAAGTCTCAGGAACGATACCGATGAGCGACCACGCACCGATTGAGAGAGAAGTGCCTCGCGGAAACCTCGAGGGGTTTAAGAAGTACTTTAAAGACGACATCATTTCGGGGTTGCTGGTCTTTTTGATCGCATTGCCGCTGTGTCTCGTGATTTCGATTGCGAGCGGATTCCCTCCGATCGCTGGCATCTTCACTGCAATCGTCGGATCGGTGATTGCGACGTTGTTCAGTAATTCTGAATTGACGATCAAAGGCCCGGCGGCAGGTTTGATCGTCATTGTGCTCGGGTGCGTCGAGTCCTTTGGTGGCGATGGTTCCTCGATTGGTGGTTGGGGCGCGAACGATGTTGCCGCGTATCGGGCCGCGTTGGCAGTCGGCGTGGTTGCGGCGTTGCTGCAGATCTTTTTCGGGATCTTCCGAGCAGGCATCCTCGGTGAATTTTTCCCGATCTCGGCCGTGCACGGCATGTTGGCCGCCATCGGCGTAATCATTATCGCAAAACAAATCCCTGTGGCACTTGGAGTCAGCGCATCAGGCACTCCGATTGAGATGCTCAGGAAAATTCCCGCGTTTGTAGCGGAGGCTAATCCTGCGATCGCCGCCATTGGATTGACCAGCGTTCTGATCATGTTCATTTGGCCGATGATACGGACCAAAACGGCTTGGACGAAACTGTTGCCTTCGCCGCTGATCGTGCTGATCGTCGCCATCCCGATGGGGATGGGTTTCGACTTGATGCACAAGCATTCTTACACGCTGCAAAACCACGAGTACCAACTGGGCGAGCAGTACTTGGTCGAAATGCCAAAACAGGTATTTGGCATGTTCAATCAAATCACTACACCCGATTTTACAGCACTGGCTCAGCCCAAAGCGTGGAGCTGGGTGTTTATGTTCTTTGTGATAGGCAGCCTTGAATCGCTATTGAGTGCAAAGGCCGTCGACTTGCTTGATCCATGGAAACGCAAAACGAACATGGACCGTGATGTGATTGCGGTGGGAGTGGGCAATATATGTGCTTCGATGGTGGGTGGATTACCGATGATCTCGGAAATCGTTCGAAGTAAGGCCAACATCGATAATGGGGCGCGAACACGGTTTGCTAATTTCTGGCACGGCATGTTCCTGCTGGTTTGTGTTGCCTTTATTCCGATGGTGTTACATCGGATCCCTGTGGCGGCGCTCGCTGCGATGCTGATCTACACCGGGTTCCGTTTGGCTCACCCCCAAGAATTCATGAATGTGTGGCGAATCGGACGTGAACAACTGGTGATTTTCGCAGTCACGTTGGTAGCTGTCCTTGCAACCGACCTGCTGATCGGAATCGGAATCGGAATCGCGACCAAGGTCGCCATGCATCTATCCAATGGCGTGCCACTGAAGACCCTAATCAAGCCTGAAATTGAGTTGCTTGACGACGATGGTCAAACCGTTCGTTTGGTAGCATACAAATCCGCGATCTTTAGCAACTGGATCCCGATTCGTCGCCAGATCGAACGCGTGGGTTTGTTGGAACGCAAGAATGTCGAGCTCGATCTTTCGGAAACAGAGCTCGTCGACCACAGCGTGATGGACAAGTTGCACGAGATGGAGGCCGACTTTGAACAAGAAGGCTTGGTCTTTAACGTCATCGGATTGGATGCCCACGAACCTGTCGCGGGGCACGCCCAGTCGGCGCGTCGCCGTCGCGTGTCGAAAATTCAACGCTTAACCGTCATCACCGAACCTGAATTGCAAACGAGACTGGAAAATGAATTTGTTCGTCTCGGTGCCACTGGGTTTACGTCACTACCCTGTTTCGGCATCGGGCGGAGCGGTTTGCAATCCGGCGAAGTGGTGCCAAAACCGCAAATTCGTATCGAAGTCATCGCTCATCCTACGGCATGTACGCAGATGGTGGATCTATTGCGACGGGAATTCCAACCGCATCACAAACTCACGTTTTGTCTAGAAACGGTGTTGGTCGCACGACTTGATGCGTTTTCGATGCCCGCAGCAAAACCCGTTGAACAAGAGGCTCAACCGCTGGCGTGATCCGCTACTTTTTCGAGTCGCGGTCATTTTGGGGATTTTTGTCACGAGGATGTCGGTCAACCAGTGACAGCAGCAAAATTGCCCCGACACTGACAGCGATGACAAGCATCGCAAATTGCCCCAACTCCAGAACTTGATCTAACGCGTGTTGCATAAAAAAGAGTCCACCTTGACGGGGAAGCGTCAGCGTTAGAGCGAGAATGTTTTGTCTTGAAGGCGATAAAGCGATTGCCCCGGCGATCACAATGATCGGATCGTGCCGAAGTCAAAACGCGACGGCCGTATTCTAGCATCTCGCGCGAGCAGGACCACTCGACTTAATCGTGACAAACGAAGCTCGCGTTTCGGGACACTAAAGCGTCTCACGCCGTCTGCTGCCGTAGCTGCCCCCCCAATTTGATTGCTGTTCAGCTCTCAAACTTCTCTACTACGGCATTGGAAAAACTGCCAAGCCGAGTGCAAGTTGGGAATAAACTCCCGGCCAACTCGACTGTCGCGTATTTTGCGTCGAACTGGCTAGTGCGGGGCTGCCAGACCGCAAATCGTCGGCAAAATGAGCCCTGCTGCTACCGACGTCGGCTCACAATTGCAGAGCATGCGGAGGATACTTCCGTCCCACCAATGCGTTTGCGGTCCTAGCAGTTGCCTATGCCTGGCGTCCATACACAGCCGATGAGTTGCCAATCACTTCGCACGGTAACAGGGAAAAGTTTTGCTAGTTTGATGGTATTACTGTAGGATCAAAGGATACGGAGCAATCACATGAAGAATATTGTTCTTGCAATCGACGGTTCCCAGAGTGCTGAAGTTGCAGCCCGATTTTTGGCGCACTTGCCGCACCCGGACAAGGTCGATTTGACCGTGGTGACGGTCCTTGAGATCCCTTCGATTGATCGTGCCTATCCAATCTCGGATTGGATGCTGAAGTCACTCGAGTGCGAACGGGCGTACGCGCATGAGTGTTATGCCAACATCGAAAAAATGTTCGAAGGTGCCAACGTAAACCTGCGTCACGAGATTCGTGAAGGGGATCGAGGAGTGTCCATCGTTCACGTTGCCCGCGAATGCGGTGCCGATTTGATCGTCGTAGGGGCACGGGGGCATTCCATCGTCGGTCGATTGCTGCTGGGCAGCACGAGTGAATTTGTAGCCACACATGCACATTGCAGCGTGTTGGTCGTGCGGCCACGCCCAGTCGACGACCCTGATCGTCCGTTACGGATCGCGATCGGCTATGAGGAAACCGCATCAGCGCAAGCCGCTCTCGAAGAATTTGCGGAAACAGGCTGGGGACGCCAGACCGAAGTTGATCTTGTCGCGGTCATCTCCTTTGCAAGTCGAGTGGCGTTTCAGATTGAGCGAGACCCAAAATCGGTCAAACAGCTGGCTGCAAAAGCGAACCAATTGGCGTTGGAACAGCTGCACGACAAAGTTCCGCAAGCAAAACCGCACTTGATCGAAAGCGAACATGTCAGTGAAGGGCTTGTCACCTTCACTGAAAATCGTCAGAGCGACTTGTTGATTGTGGGGGAAACGCCACGCAATTTTCTCGGTCGCGCCTTGATGGGGAATGTCACTCGCTATGTCGTTCGGCACGCGCCGTGCAGCGTGTGGATTACCCGGAATCGAGTTATCCGTGGTCTCGGTTTCGTGTAAACAAGCTTGGCTATGAAAGGAAGTATGATGAGCAGTCTCGTGAATGAAAGGCAATCGATGGTCAACTCCGAAACATCCGCTCGCAATGAAGATGATGATGACAGCGGCGTTCCTGCAAGCGAACGTGGCAAAGAGGAGCAAATGTCGTTGGATCGACGGCAGCCAAGTTCTGCCTTCGCCATCGTGGCTGCCACTTACTTCATCATCTTAATTTTGATCATGTTGGCGGCCGCGTTCTACTTTATGCGTTGATGGACGATCACATGCCCATTGGCGTTTAGACAACTTGACCTATTGAACCCCACCCTTTATCGGGTGCCAATTTGAGGAGAAGGAATATGAATGCGGAATGTCTAGTGGCGGTTTACGACACGTTGCCAAAAGCCCAAGTCGGTGTCGAGGTTTTGGAAAAATTCGACTTTGCCACCGACGCCGTGTCATTGGTGTGGCGCGGCCACGAAGAAGCATTGGCGAATCTGGATTGGGAACGTGGGGCGACCATCAAACGCGATGTGGCCGCATCGATGGGTTTAGGCGCAGTCCTCAGCGGCGCAGTGGCTCTGCCGCTCTCCATCGCAACTCTGATGATCCCGGTGGTCGTGACCGGTCCCTTGGTAGCATTGGTCGGTGGCGCCACGGTAGGTGGATTGTTAGGAGAAACTCGCCACTGGGGAATCCATCATCATTCCGCGAAAAGTTTCGAGCAAATGATTGCCGACGGCTCGGTGCTAGTGATCGTCACGAGCACGCCGGGGCGAATTGACGAGGCTCTCGAAGGTCTCAAAACCACTCACCCTCAGCGGCTCGAGCGTTTTGCGTTTCAACACACGATCAAAACGCTACCGACCAGTACGTCGTAACGCCGCAATGGAGTTTGAAATCCTGCATCTGCTGGCAGCACAATTGCGATAATGGTTCGACAATATACGACGTCATTTGTTGTTGCGCAGCAATTGCTGAACGACGTTAATGTCAACGGGTTTGACGATGTGTTCATCGAATCCCGACTCGATCGCGTGCTGGCGATCCGCGTCTTGGCCAAATCCGGTTAACGCTACCAAGCGGACGTGCCCGAGCTCCTCTGTCTGGCGGATTTTTTGTGCCAATTCGTGACCGTTCATATTTGGCATCGAAATATCCGAGAAAACGATATCCGGCAAATACTCGATCGCTTTTCGATATCCGTCTTCGCCATCAATGGCTTCGACGACGGAATGCCCCATCTTGATCAACATACGTGACAGCACGTAGCGAATTCCACGGGCGTCATCGACAACGAGAATCCGATACGTTTTCGCTTCACCATTTTCGACGCTTGGTTCAACCGCATCCGCGTGAGCAGGCGGCTCGTATCCGATCAGCAATGGCAACTTGACAACAAAACAACATCCTTTGTTGATCCCAGGACTTTCCGCCGCAATGGTTCCCCCGTGAAGTTCCACGAGTGTTTTCGCAAGTGAAAGCCCGATGCCCAAACCGGATTGTCCGCGTTCTTTCGAGACATCGACTTGCTCAAACATCGCGAAGATTCTTTCAAGTGAGGATTGGTCCAAACCAATCCCGTTGTCTCGCACGCTGATCCAAGCTTCGTCTCCGTGCTTTTCGACGCTCAGGAAAATCTCGCCAGCCGCCGGCGTATATTTTGCAGCATTGTTAAGTAGATTGACAATCACCTGAGTCAAACGCGCGGCATCACCGGTGACGTAGAGGGCTTCGTCAGCATTTTGAACATGCAGCGTTTGTTTGGAATCGTCGATAAACGGAGCGGACGATTCGAGCGCAACCGCAACAACGTCACGCAAATCGACCGACGCGGTGCGCAATTTGATTTTCCCACGACTAATTCGTGAGACGTCTAACAAATCATCAATCAGCCGCACCATTTGGTCCGCTTGACGATTAACAATCGCGCTAAGCTCGCGAAGTTGTTTGGGATCTTCGTCAACCGCTTGCATCATTTGCGCTGCGGACTTTATCGGCGACAATGGATTTCGTAGCTCGTGGGCCAAAGTCGCCAAGAATTGATCTTTGCGTCGGTCAGCTTCTTCGAGACTTTCGGCAATCGACCGCAGATTCCGTTCGCTTTCACGCAATGATTCTTCTGCGAGCCGCTGTGCGGTGACATCGATCACGACGCCGGGCAGTCGCACCGCACGGCCGTTTACGTCTCGTTCGACTCGACCTCGTGCAACTACATAGCGAACCGGCTGCCCCTCGACGGTGATCCGATAGCTTACTTCCAATCGCTCGCCGCTTTCAATTGCAAGACGGATTTCGCGGCCGACATCGTCGCGGTCATCGGGATGTATGGCTGCGAGATACGCCGACAAAGATCGCCCATCGGTTTCCTCGGGCGCAATACCAAACATGCGAGCGAGATTGGCATCCGCCGAGACCGTTTGTTCGATCAGGTCAAATTCCCACGTGCCGATTTCACCTGCGTTTAAGGTCGATTCCAACCGTGACCGCGCCAGTTTCAACTGAAGTTCCGCTTCACGCTGATGCGTAATATCGGTAAACAGTGCCGCGACGCGTCGGCTTTGCGATCCTCCTAAGCGGAACGCATAAACGTTGAACCAACGTGACAACTTATTGGCCTCGTTGACAAACCGCTTCGGAATGCCGGTTTTGACAACTTCGCCATAAATTTCCAACCAAGTCGTTTCAATATCGGGTACCAACTCGCGGATCGTACGTCCCACCGCGTTAATGATTCCGGATTGCTTTTCGAAAGCGGGATTTACTTCGACAAAACGATAGTCGTTGCAACACCCTTGATCGTCATAAATTATCTCCATGACACAGAAGCCTTCGTCGATCGACTGAAACAGCGTCCGATAACGCTCTTCGTTGATCTTCAATTGCTTGGTCGTTTCACGAAGACGCTCGTGCGAGCGTTGGCTAGTCAGATCGGTGACCAGCACTCCGATGGCAACGCCGCTTTCCGGGTCCAAGGCATTGAATGTCAAAATCACCGGAATGGCGGCGCCGTCCGCAGCAATTAATTGTGCTTCGGTTTGTGCGGAAGACGTCCGCCCCTCTTCGAGCAGACGCTGGTAGGCATTGGGTTCCTCCAGCACGACGAAATCGGCAAGCGATGTGCCGATCAAACGATGATGAGGATAGCACAGCAAATCGGAAAAGCGGCGATTGCAATAAGCGATGTCGCCTCGATCGGTCAACGTGACCGCGCCTTGCTGCATCTGTTCGACGAGTAACCGGTAAGGACGGTCCGCACCCTCGAGGGTATAGATTCGCTGAGTCCCTCCTTCGGTGACGACAAACGCATCCACCTCGCCTCCTCGAATCGCCTCAATCGTGTTTTCGGCTTCAAGCAGGCGCCGGCGGAGTTCATCGTTTTGTGCTTGTAACGGAGCGTCGTCCATACTGAACTTATTCCGATCCCGCGATGCCTAGAGAGCTCAATACTCGCCCTCGATCCGAAAGCTCCCCTATTAAACGGATTTCTGGCGGTGGACTTGTCTTTAGCAGTGTCGGTGATGCGATTATTTGGTCTTGGCTTGCCAGCGAGGGGTGCTGATAGATATCGATGATCTCAAGATCGTGACGATCTGGCAAGTATTCGGAACAAATGGATGTCATTTGAGCGATCGCACGAATCGATCGTGGTGTCATCCCCGTCACATACAATCGGAGGATAAAACGTTGCGAATCGGCCTCCACACCCTCGTTCCACAAGGTTACAGGTGGCCGCTGATCGTCCAGTCTGTCGTCCATTCGCTCACTTTGTCAAGGCCTTGAAATAACGGGCGCAGCTTCCTGCTAACTCCCAAATCAGACGCACGCGTTTCGGATTACAGCATGTCGGAGGACCGTAACGGCCGCAGTTGAAGTCCGACCAAAGCTTTTTCCGTATTTCGCAAATCACCCACTAGGCGACAGAGGGGTTCGGGCAATTTCCGTACCACCGTCGGTACCGCGACAATTTGGTCCCCGGCAGCAAGTTGCGGTTTTTCCACCAAATCGATGACTTCGATGCTGTAACGGCCCTTCAGATGTTCCTCACACAACCGCTTCAGGTTGTTGAATGCGGTGATCGATTTCTGCGTTTTACCTGCAACGTAAAGTCGCAGCTCCCATCGTTCGAACTCTTCGGCCTGCGTTGGATCAATACTTTGCGACAGGGATTCGGTCGAGTCCATTTGTTGATCCAGTGAAGTTCAGTAGTTTCGAGAGAAGGTGCAAAATGTTGGGGAGGTTATCCGTTCGTCATCGCTGCAATAATACGTCGACCGCAAGATTATTCACACTTCGACGGGTTGTCGGAAAGCACTATTCCATTGTCCGTAATCCGAAACGGTCGGAGGCGGTGGGAATGAGCCATCCCTCTTGATTTTAACACGTAAAGAACTCGGTGACGTTCACAATCAGTTTCCGCGTCTCGCAACAGCAGCCAGGAGTCGACGAGCGAGGAAATTTCCAAACTCGTTTTTTCGATCGCTGCGTCGCCGCCCGTTAAACTCGTTAGAAACGCCGTGGCTCCTTGAGTTTTCAAGAAATCGATTAGTCGCGTCACCATCGAATTGGCGTCGTAGTGCGTACCCCCACTCTCCATGCTGCTGATCGGATCCACCACCACAACGCTGGGGCGAAAACGCCTAACCATCTTATAAAATTGAACCAAATGTTGTTCGATCCCGGTGGACGTCGCACGGATGGAATGAATTTGCAGCAAACCATCGGTGACGAAAGGAGCTAGATCCAAGCCGATCGACCGCATGTTTCGCACGATCTGGTCGGGCGACTCCTCCATTGCAATGTACAACACGCGTTCATTGCGTACACAAGCTGCGTGAGTCAAATGGGCCGCCAGCGAAGATTTTCCGCTACCCGCAGTTCCCGAAACCAGCACGCTGCTGCCGCGATAGAAGCCTTTTTTGCCCAGCATTTCGTCAATCGCATCGACACCCGAAGAAATTCGCTCTGCCGAAACAGTGTGGTTCAGTGTGATGGAGGACAAGGGCATCACCACAATGCCTTCCTCGTCGATCAAAAACGGGTACTCGTTGGTGCCATGGGAGGTGCCACGGTATTTGACGATCCTTAGTCGACGTGTCGAAACCTGATCGATGATTCTGTGGTCAAGCATGACGACACAATCCGAAACATATTCCTCAAGCCCTTGGCGTGTTAGTTGCCCATCACCACGTTCACCGGTGATGACGGCGGTTACGCCCTTATCTTTTAGCCAGCGAAACAACCGTCGTAACTCGGATCGGACGATGGCAAGATTCGACAGTCCGCTGAAGAGCGTTTCGATGGTGTCCAGAACAACGCGTTTCGCGCCGATCGAGTCGATTGCAAATCCAAGTCGGATGAATAATCCTTCCAGATCGTATTCGCCATTTTCTTCAATCTCGCTGCGTTCAACGCGAACATAATCAATCGCGATTTTTTTTTCGTCGCTCAGCTGATTGAGATCGAATCCAAGCGACTTGACGTTGGCAGCTAGTTCCTCGGCCGTTTCTTCAAACGTCACAAAAACACCAGGCTCGTCAAATTCCGTCGCACCGCGCACAAGAAATTCGATGCCAAACAAGGACTTGCCGCATCCTGCACTTCCACAAACCAACGTGGGCCGCCCCGCCGGCAAACCGCCTGCTGTGATTTCATCGAAACCTTGAATTCCGGTCAGCACTTTTTTCAGTGAATTGGAGTGGTTCGCCACTAGCATTTTCGACTGATTCTCTCCGTCCTTCATGACGCTGTTCCATCCGGCAATTCGATTTAAACGTCTGCTGCCTCTAAGCCTAGAAGCTTTTTCGATCTTCCGATTCTATAGCTGTGACCCGTGCTAATCCAGACGGCAATCCACGTGGATAGGAAACAGGAAACGAACTGGCACAGATCAGCGCGACGTCATGCAAACTGATTGGCCAATCGTCGTTTGGGTCGAATCGCTTTATTTGGCATCTTTGCGAGTAGCCTTATTCTGCTCACGATTGTCATTTTCGCCAATCTCGGATTTTTTGGTGTCGTTTTGGCTTTGTTTGCGTATCAGTTTGTTCACCTGGCGACGCAGTGCTTCAACCTCCTCGCGAAGACGCTGTACGTCGGCTCGAAGCGACTCGTTCGATTGGTTTGCGGCAGGCTTCGACTGATTTGCGGCAGGGATAGATGCTTGAGTCCCCATGGAGCCAACATTTTTGTTCGCAACCGCGTCGGCAAGAAACTCGGCAACGACAGTTTGCTCCGTTTCGCCGCGTCGCAACGTGATTTCGAATCGATCCGAAGTATTTGTTTTAAGCTTCTGAAGCAGCTGATTGATATTCGGAACCGGGCGATTGTCGATCTTTAAGATCACGTCACCTGATTTCAATCCCGCTCGTTCTGCCGGACTATTTGGCACCACATTTTCAACAAGAATGCCGGACGCAGACTCGGATAGCCCGACTCCAAGCCGACGTGGCTGCGATTGACCGGGTTGGTCAGTTGCGTGCGTTCGCAGCTCTCCACGGTGCGCCGTGGTCGCCGGCTTGGTTTCGTCAGATTTATTAGGTTCGGTTTTGGTGATTTGTTGTTCGGCGGCTTCCGGTTTGGTGGCTTGTTGCGCAACAGCAGCAGGTAATCCAATTATGACGGCGCTGATCACAACCGTGGTGAACGCGATCGCCGCTAAACGTGACGTTGATTGGAAGTAATGTGTTGGCAATTTCATCGGTGAGTCACGTCCTGTTGAGTTTGACGAATTAGCGAAACAACGTGAAAGCCACGTCGCTCGTATCAGGGGCATTACATGTTCATTGTGCCGGTATGAAACGCGTCGTCGCGATGGCATGCGTTCGCACCGCGCGAAATGGCTCCACTCGCACTTGACCGGCATCGCGAAGCAATTGATGTGCCAAAACCCATAGATGTTTCGGTGCAATTGCCTCTGACACAACCGTATACGAAGTGACGCAAGAATCGTGTCCCAAATTACGGCCATTTCACCCGCGTACGAGTCAGGTGTTAAATTCGGATCGGCATGACAACTGCTCTGCTTGTCCGCATCCACCCCGATCACCTTGGCCGCAAACCGGTCGAAAATCGATCACGAATTCAATCAAGACGAACATCACTGCACCCACATCGAGCTACTCATGATTCCACTACAAACCAAGTATTTGCGACGCTACAAAGACATCGCTCTGCTGCTTCACAAATACGGACAAGGCGACCTGCTGAAGACAACAGGTATCGATCTAGAGAGCGAGGAATACGACAATGATGTTCGCAGCGACTCGGCAACGCCCGACGACTTGGCGAGCGATCTTGAACGACTTGGACCGGCGTTCATCAAGCTGGGCCAACTGCTTTCTACCCGAGGCGACTTTTTGCCTGAGCCCTATCTCGAGGCACTTTCACGGCTACAGGACGATAACAAACCGGTGCCATGGGAGGACGTTCGCGAGTTATTGGCGAGCGAGTACCAAACCGACCCCAACAAGATTTTCGCCGAAATCGAAGAGTGCCCCGCTGCGACCGCCTCGTTGGGGCAAGTCCATCACGCGACGCTTCGCGACGGACGTGAAGTGATTGTCAAAGTCCAGCGACCTGATCTGCAGCCCGATCTCGATGATGATTTGCGGGCTCTCGAAGAATTGGCGGCGTTGCTTCACTCAACAACGGAGTTTGGCGAAAAGTACCAGCTGGTCAACCTGGTGGCAACGCTCAAAAAGTCGATTCTAAGCGAACTGGATTACCGACGCGAAGCTGGCAATGCGAAACGATTGAAGGAATCGCTTGCCGATTATCACTCGATCTATGTTCCCGAACCCGTGCTGGATCTTTGTCGCAAACGCGTGCTTGTGATGCAGCGAGTTTCAGGAGTCAAAATCACTGACGTCAGCCCCGTGGTGCTATTGGAGTTGGATGGACGCCAGCTCGCTGACGAAATTTTCTCGGCATACTTGCATCAAATCCTTGTCGACGGTCATTTCCATGCCGATCCGCACCCCGGCAACTTGTGGCTGACCCAAGAGCGTCGGATTGCGTTACTCGACTTTGGGTTGGTCGTTCATGTTGCTCCTGCGATGCAGCGTGACTTGCTGAAATTACTACTAGCGGTCGGCAACGGCGATTCCAAAACCGCGGCCCAGTTTGCTCATCTCACTGGCGAAAAAACATCGCGATACGATCGAGACCGACTCCAGCGGCAAATCGCCGAAGTCTTTTCTGACGGCCATGGCGCGTCGATGGACGAATTGAATGCCGGCCGAATGATTATGAAAATTCAAGGGGCGGCGTGCGACGCGGGGGTCATTCTACCGAACGAAGTCACGATGCTTGGCAAAACGCTGATGAATCTCGACAAAGTCGTCAAGTTGCTCGACCCCGAGTTCAATCCGACCCAAGCGATTCGGGACCACGCAAATCAAATTGTCGGGCAACATGGTTCGCAACGGTTGTCGCTAAGCGATGCCTATCAAGCGATCATCGAATCGGCTGAATTGATGCAGAATTTGCCAGCGCGAATGAATGAGATTAGCCGGCGTGTTGCCGAAAGTGACTTTCGCGTTAAGGTCGATTCTCTTGATGAAGACAAAATCATCACGGGGATGCAAAAGATCGCCAATCGCATCACTGCGGGCCTAATTATTGCGGCCTTGATTCTCGCGGCATCCAGAATGATGTCGATGGAAGCGGGGTTGACGGTGTTTGGCTATCCCGCCATTGCGTCGCTCTTTTTGTTCATTTCCATCATGCTCGGCGGCATGCTGTTGTGGCAAATCCTAGTGCATGACCAGTGCAAAAACAGTTAAAGGCGAATCAGTACTTTGTCAGTCTTATATTTTTGCGTAGTGGATCTTGCTAAAGATCCTCCCACACCCAGGAAAATGGGAGCTTTAGCAAGCTCCACTACATTAAAAAACCTAGGTCTTAGACTACACGAAGCACTAGGTTGGTTTTAAGGCGGTGCGATGCAAGCCGCCCGATCGAAATCGAACGTTTTTTCACGCTGCCACCGGACGGCTCGCGGCGTGATGCTAAAAAAATGCTGGCTTACATCGCAGACACCTCACCTCCCCCATCCCCACTCGCCTCCTCATTTAACGGTAAGCCATTCGGTACAGGATTCGCTCGATCATTTTTCGGCATCATCCGAAGGCCCCACTTATGATTACAACCATTATCAGTACTGTCTGCTTCATCGTCATGGCCGCGCTCGTAGCCGGTTCCTTGCTAAACCTGAGCTCCAATCCTCATTGGTTTGTTCGTGGATGGGATTTCCCTCGCGCCCAAATCGTGGGGATAGGCTTCGTTGTCACGCTTGTGTATTTCGTAACCAACGCGGTGCTCGAAGGATCCTTTGGCACGAAGACCGCCCTCGTGATGATTGGCTTTTTCATTTTTCTGGTGATTTGGCATGGCATCCGCATTCTGCCCTACACAAAGGTTGCGAAACCTCAGGCATTGTCGACCGAGCATGTTAGCGATGATCGTTCGATCCGCGTCGTGGTCTCGAATCTGTTGCAGGAGAATGAAAACCACGATTTGTGGCTGGACACGATCCGTAACGAAAACCCCGATATCATCGTGGCACTGGAAGTCAACCAACGCTGGGCGGATGCGTTTGAAAAATTGTCCGATACATATCCTCACGTGGTCGCACAGCCGCAAGAGAACTGCTACGGCATGATGCTGATGTCCCGCTTTCCTATCGAGTCTTCGGAGATCCGCTATTTGATCCAGTCGGACATTCCATCGATTGATGCGGTTATCCGAATGAAGTCCGGTGAGTTGTTTCGTGTTGTGGGTGTTCACCCAAGACCACCGGAACCGGTGCGAGATCAAGATTCCGTGCCCCGTGATGCAGAATTATTGCTGCATGCCGAACAGGTGCGTGATGAGACATTGCCGGTGATCGTGGGCGGCGATCTAAACGATGTCGCGTGGTCACGAACAACACGATTGTTCTTGCAAATCAGCAATTTACTGGACCCACGACGTGGTCGCGGGTTCTTCAATTCGTTTCACGCTCAACATGTCTGGTTCCGCTTTCCGCTAGACCATATTTTTCATTCTCGGCATTTCACCGTTCGTGAAATTCGCCGCTTGCGTGAAGTAGGGTCCGACCATTTTCCGATTCTTATTCAGCTGCAACTGGAACCCGAAAAGAAAGAGGAGCAGCCTGCGATGACCGACACGCAAGAGGACCACGAAGAGGCAGAAGAATTGATCGAGCGAGCTCGCGAGGACGAGTCGTCAACTGCGATGTGACGACAACTCAGTCTTTACTATAGCCAATCACGCCGCTCATGAACTCGGGTTCCAACTCGGCGGTGGACTCGTTTGAGTGTAGTACCGAGATGTCGCCAGTGGATTCGAAGACGACCGCGAGCACTTGGTCGTAGTTTAACGCATTGGCTTCGCGCAATTTGGCAAACACATCCTCGCGAGTCACATTAGCTTTGCGTAGGTTCGCCTCGATCATCTCATGGCCTTGCATCAGCAATAAAGGTTGATTGTCAACCACGCTAGAGAACGTCGCCGAGCGTTGCCGAAGCACAGCAATCAGCCATTGTCCTAGAAACAGGCATCCGATTGCTGTGATCCCCAACATCAGACTGGGCGACGGCGAGGAAATCGTTGATCCAAATAGCGATCCGACCGCCACGGTCATCGCAAAATCTGCAGCCGACATTTTTGAAAAACTTCTCAGTCCAACGATTCTTGTGTATAGCAGAATCACGGCATAGGTCGCGATCGTCGAGAGGAGCACGAACGGAATCACGGCCAAGTCAACGCTGATCCATTTTTCAAACATCAAACAAATATCCTGTAGTAGGTTCACGAGCCTCGTGGTTTAGCCACTCCGGCGAGTTATTTCGTACAGAGCAATCAATGTGCCGCTAACGAGTCACAGGAAACGCCGCACGAGACGAGTAGAACGCGTCAGACAAAAATTTCGACCAGCTACACTCGAAGTGGTACGCCGATTGCCTAGCAAGGGGGCAGCAAGTGAATGGAGGCACAAAGAGCTGCGGAATTCCCAGGGAGGGCTCCTTCCAAATTCACATACCCCTTTTCTCATTTGGCAAATCACTATGGCTACCACCGCTCCCACGATCGCTTCGGCGTCCGATTCCATTACATGGCGAGGCTTCAAAACCGCGTCGCTTCCCGACGTTCCGCATTGGGTCGAATTGCTTGGTCGTGCCGGGTACATCGCCAAGGGCGTCGTCTACTTTGTCGTCGGCTATCTGGCGTTTCAGCTGGCGATCGGAGCAGGCGGCAAAATCTCGGGTGCACGGGGTGCGATTCGGGAAATTGGACAACAACCGTTTGGCCGCATTCTGCTTGGCTTGATCGCGATTGGTTTGATGGGTTACACCGCATGGCGGCTGGTGCAAGCGGGCAAGGATACCGAGGGAGACGGTACGGATATAAAAGGAGTCGTGAAACGGATCGGTTATGTGATCAGCGGGGTGACCTACGTCCTGCTCGGCATTTTTGCGGCGTCATTGGCACTTGGTATCGCAACTCATTCGGGACAGTCCGATGCAGGGCACGGTTTTCTGCTCGGCTCACTTTGGGGTCGGGCAATCTTAGGCGTGGTCGGGTTGGGGGTCATCGGAGCCGGGATTGCATTCGGCTATAAGGCCTACAGGGCAAAGTTCATGGAAAAGTACGATTTTACGGCGATGAGCGAGAAATTACGATCGGTCGCACTTTATGCAGGACGCGTCGGACTAACCACTCGCGGGGTGGCATTCATCTTGATTGGAAGCTTTCTGCTCAACTCGGCCGTTCAGGGAGCAAGTGGCGAAGAGGTTACCGGACTGGCAGATGCGTTAGCTGTAATCGCCGTGCAATCCTACGGAAAGATCTTATTGGCGATAACTGGGTTTGGACTTATGTGTTACGCCGTTCATTCGCTGATGAAGGGATGGTTTCGAGTATTTAACGTGTCCAAGCTTTAGTCGTGGCACGCGATTCGCGTTTAACTTTGCTGAACGCTTGATCGGACGTACTGTCAGGCGAATCTAAACAAGATCCTCTCACGGAGAATAACGATGGCCACCACCGTCGCAAACGAAAGCAAGTTACTGAAGGTAATCCTCGCAGTCTTGTTGCCGCCACTAGCCGTATTCATGCACTCGGGATTGAGCACCCAGTTCTGGCTTAACCTCGTCCTAACCATCGTCGGTTTTTGGATCGTCGGTGTAATCCATGCTTTGATCGTTGTTCTCTAAAGAACCCGACTCGATAACCATTGCAGATGACTGCAGGGTCAAAGTTGTCGACACACTACCATTGACGCAAGAGAGTGGTGGGGGCAGCGGACGGAATTCTGTGATCGCAGCGTCGAACCACACCAGTTCACTGCACTGCGATTTACGAGGTTCAGTTCGCTGCTCTTTTTTATTGATAAATTAGAGCCCCGACATCGAACCAGTTCTGCTCGAGTGAGCCGACGGCGCTAGCCGCGGGCAAAGCGAAATGTAAATTTTGCGGCCGGCAGCTAATACTTTGGCATTGATTTAGGAGATTAGGAATGTGTTTTTCTTTCGTTCTATACTGCGGTCACCTCTCCACCGACGAAGTCGGGGGAGACTGCTGGTTTAGTGAGCCGTGACGCGTAAGCGGCCGGGTCTCGCGCATTACCCGGTGCCTTACGGCCCACGGCTCACAACTGCGAGTTGCATTTCGAAAAAACCAACTGCCCGCTAAGCAGGTAGGCAGAAATCATTGGGTGAAATCCCGTTAGCCGTTTGGGCGCTAGCCCCGGTTGAATGTCAGAACCGTGGCTAGCGCCAAAGCGGCTAACTAAATCAGCAATCTGCAAAGTTGGTGGAGAGGTGGCAGAAAACCAACGCAACCAAAAATCACGACAACACCATCGTTTTAGCAGTCCGACCGCTAGCTCCGACGGCTCAGTATTGCAGCAATAAATTCGCTTGTAGGTTTTGAAGCTCGCTCGAGAAATCCCCATCAAGGCACGAGTCAATTTTCTCCCATGCAACACGAACATAAATTGAGGCGTCGTGCTGCCGCTTATGGAGTGCATTTCTTTACCGCATCAGGGATCATTCCCTCGGCACTCGCGGTTCGCGAAATCGCGTCGCCGAATTGCGATCCACCAGTTGTCTTTTTGTGGCTGCTGTTGGCGACGTTGATTGATGCATTTGATGGCCCCCTGGCTCGGAAATTTCATGTCAAGCGATTTGCCCCCAACATCGACGGGCGGACGATCGACGATTTGATTGACTATTTGACATTCGCTTTTATCCCCTTGCTGCTGATTTGGCGAATGGAGTGGTTACCGGCGGGCACCGGATGGACCGTGATGTTGGCGATGGCAGCAAGTCTGCTTGGTTTTGCACACGTTCATGCAAAAGACGAAGAGCGAGGTTTCTTTCGTGGATTCCCTTCGTACTGGAATGCGTTCGCGCTGTACGCCGGTGTATTCAGTTCCGTCTACAGTCCTTGGTTGACGGCGATCTCGATGTGGTGCTTGACCATTTTGACGGTGATGCCCGTATGGATGATTTATCCCAATTTGGCACCGCGACCGTGGCGGGTTTGGATATTAGGGGGCGCCGCGTTGTGGACGCTCACGATGATTGCGATCTTGTGGCAGTACCCGCGTCCGTCCACCGAACTGCTGCTAATCTCACTCGCATACCCAGCGTTTTACACTTACGCATCGTGGTATTGCCACCGCAGCGGCCCCACACAACCCGAGAGTGTGTAGGAACTAGGGCACCTTATAATTGATGTGCGATGTAGGTCCGGTTCTCACCGGACGATTACAAAATGGCCGGTAAGAACCGGCCCTACAGCATATCTAAAAATGCTCACAAACGCTGCGAGAAGAGTTCTCCTGATTGACTTGCATCCGTCTCGATGTCAGGAGATAAAAGAGCATAGTTCGACTGTCCCATTTTTTCGATTTCAGCGTATTCGTGAGCCGACGGCGCTAGCCGCGGGCCTTATTTTGCCAACGTTTTACCGAGCGTCAGCCCGACGCTAGCGCGTTCGGCTCACAAAATGGGACAGTCGAAATAGTGGTCAGCGGCTTAATAGGTGGACGTCAGATGAGTTGACGCAAACGGGTCGACTTTCTGTTGTTTCGCTGCGAGCGTCATACTCTGACGTTCCGCCACGCGGGCGGCGAGTCGCTGAGCCCGTTTTTCGCGTTTTTGTTCGGCGCGTTCCTGCCGCTGGGCAAGCAACTCCTGTTCGCGTTCGACCTGTGTTTGCTGTTGTTGACGATAGGCATTTTGACGCATCACCAACATCTGCTGCTGTTGTTGCTGTTGTAATTGGGCCAACTGCGTTCGCATCTGATACATTTGACGCTGTGCAGTGACAGATTGGATCGCAGCAAACGAATTAAACGGAGTCACACTTTGCGGCGACACCGTCGCGATATTACCGCTCGCGGGGCCGCCGCCTCCTCGACCGCCTGAGCATTGTGCTTGGACATCACTGCCCCAACACGCTGCTATCGCCATGAACAATGGAATCACGGCTGGTGACACTGCTGATTTGAATCGCACTAACATTACGCTTCTCCCCGAGTTTGTTTTCCGACACCTGCAGGAAACCGATGTTCCCTATTGATCAGGGTCGATTCGGGACGATGAATGTCACGGCAGGATCAGGTCAAGCGAAGTTTGTCGCAACACTCGCAGTTCCGGATTCTCGACCGGGGCGTAACCGGTCAACAGGATCGTGGCCTCGCGGTGCAAGACGATCGCTTCGACAAAATCGAACCAGGGAATGGGGGACGAGCGTGTCGGTTGACCTTGCAAGTCGCGGATCCAGCGGCCCAGCGACTCATCCGCCGCTCGTAACGCTTCCCGAGCTTCGTCGGCTTGACCGCTGCGGTGTAGTGCCATAGCCAGCGGTGCTTGAACGATCTCGGCGCCGGGCCAATTCGGGTCTTCGCCCGCTTCACGAAGCCGATCGATCGCCAACTCGAAATCGCTTGCACGTAGATGTGCCAACCCGGCCACATACTGACAAACCTGGCGTGGCAAGAAATCGCCGCTTGGGGGCCCACCAAAATGATCTCGCGGTCGACCGGGATCATCAAACGGTCGCCTTCCTGGAGGTCCGAAGCCACGGCCCTCAGGTTCATCCATAGGATCAAACTCTCGATCCGGGGGATCAAACGGTCGATCCAATTCATCCAGTGGCGAGTTTCGCGGTGGTCTTCGATCCCGCGGCGGTCCTCCGCCTGGTCGGTGGGATGGGTGAGCCGCCTGGTCGGTTAACCAACGTTCGGCATCATTGGCAAATTGTTCGATTGAGATGGCGGACGTAGGTTCTGCTGAAATGACTAAGCCGCGTAACGTCCACCAATGAGGCGTCTCAGTGTGTTGCTGGATTCGTTCGAGGTCTTTCGTTAACAATTTGCTATAAGCTGGCTCGTTACCGGTCAATTGAAACAACGCGTGAACGCCCCACCACTGTGGCGAATCGGTCGGTGCCCCCAGACTCAAACCATGCTCGTAATCCGCGGCGGCCTCCTCCCAAAGTTTCAATCGCGTAAAAAACTGCGCACGCTGGACCCATGGCAAATAATAGCTAGGTTGCATTTGGATAGCGTCGGCATAATCTTGACGAGCTTCGGGCCATTGTTCGGCATCCGCATGGGCTTGTCCGCTGGCTACCAGCAGATTTGCGGACGTCAAACGCTCGGCAAATTGTTCGACTTCGAGTCGAGCCGCAGTGGCGTCGTTTTTAGCTTGCACCGCTTCCTGCAGCGCCCGGTCTTTCATATCACGCTCGTCGATTGCCGCCGACATTTGCCAAAGACTGGTCACCAATCCGATGATCATCGTGACGGCAACGAGCGATGCCGTGATCAATGGAACCCGATTTCGTTGAGCGAATTTTCGAATTTGATAACTGCGGCTAGGCGGGCGGGCATTGATCGGTTCTTCGTTGAGATAGTGCCGAATGTCGCCCGCCATCGCGGCAGCCGACTCGTAGCGCCGTGTTCGATCCTTGTCCAACGACTTCATCACAATCCAATCCAAGTCACCTCGAACCGTCGAAGTCAAACGCGTTGGCTCGGTGTGCCGGGTTACTGAAACCGTGCTCAATCGTTCGCCCATCGTGGTCAGCCGTGCGCTGGGTTTGGGCGGCTCTTCCTCGCGAATGATGCGACGCATCTCGTCATAGCCCGCCGAATCCAAACGCTCGCGATCAAACGGTGTGGTTCCCGTCAACAATTCGTAAAGCATCACTCCCAGCGAGTAAATGTCGCTGCGTGTGTCGACGTCCAATCCACTCATCTCCGCTTGCTCGGGGCTCATGTACAGCGGCGTGCCGATCATCGAGAAGAAGCGGGTGTAAATGGTTTTATCGGTCAAGCTTTGCCCGATGGCTTTGGCGACACCAAAGTCAATCACTTTCACAACCGGTTTGTCATCGTGAAGCGTCACCATCACGTTGCTGGGTTTGATGTCGCGGTGAATAACTCCTTTCTGGTGCGCGTGCTGGACCGCAGAACAGACGTCGGTGAACAAACTCAAACGGGCCGCAACATCCAATTGGTGATTGTCACAGAACTCGGTGATGGGAACGCCGCGAACGAGTTCCATTACGAAATAGGGGCGAGCATCATCGGTCACGCCAGCATCAAAGACCTGGGCGATGTTGGGATGGTCCATCAACGCAACCGCTTGTCGCTCGGCTTCAAAGCGGGCGATGATCTCTTTGGACCCTGTGCCTGGCTTGACGATTTTGAGGGCGACTCGGCGCTTCACCGGCCGTTCTTGTTGGGCAACAAAAACCAATCCGAAGCCCCCTTCACCGATCTGTTCCATCAAGCGGTACGCCCCGATTTTCATCCCGATATGTTCAGGCGATTTCGGTGGCGGCGCAATCGACGTGATTGTGGGCATTTCACTGAGCCCTTTGCCGAGCGGATTGTCCAGCGGGTTGGACGGACGATCGTGTGCCGCCAACAACGCTTCGACCGAAGCGCGTAACGCCGCATTGTCACCGCAAGCCGAGTCAAGGTAATCGTTACGTTGATCCGGGGTCGACGAATCAAGGGCTTCCAAAAAGATCGATCGCTCGTTGGGACTGCTCATGGTGACCTAAAACTCAATCGGCAAAAAAACTCTCGCATTGGCCCGGACGATTTTGGCGTCGTCGCAGGCCAACCTCGGCAAATGCACCGCAACGACTTCTGAAATATCCAAGTTAGTGTGTCATGCGTGACGCCGACACACTTGGGGCCACCCATTTGTTGGATTTGCTTTTTTCAGGGTTAATCAAGCGGAAATGACGATGATGTTTATTCAGGCGCATCGAGTTCTCGTCGCAGCCAAGCCCGAGCGTAGGTCCAATTCCGCTTAGTTGTCCGGGGGGAAACGCCGAGAACTTCGGCCGTTTCGTCGATAGTCAAACCGGTGAAGTAGCGTAGTTCGACCAGTTTTGCCAAGTCCGGATCTTCGGCTGCCAGTTTGGTGAGGGCTTCGTCGAGCGACAGCAGGGTCTCGAAATCGTCGGGATCTAGCACAGCATCGTCGTCGCTGAGTTCGGACCGCGACAACCCGCCCCCGCGTTTTTCAGCATTTCGCCGCCGGGCGCTTTCGATCAAGATTCGCCGCATCGCTTCGGCAGCTGCCGCGAAAAAATGTCCGCGGCTGTCCCATTGCGGACGATCTTCGCAGCCAACCAACCGCATAAAGGCTTCGTGGACCAAGGCGGTCGGCTGCAGCGTTTGCCCCGACTTTTCTTGCGTCATTTTGTGCGACGCCAGCCTGCGGAGCTCGTCATAGACAAGCGGCAATAACTGGCTCGCGGCTTGCCGATCGCCGCCATCAATGGCCGTCAGAATTTTAGTTACTTCGCTATTCATATTCAGAGTATAGCCATTCAGCAGCGAGGAAAAAATGCAACCATTCTAAACGATTACCATAAAGTTGATTCCTTTCAGATGCATATCGCCGCTGCTGATCAGCGTATCGACGGTATCGAGTCCGACGGTTTCCATTTCATTCGATGCTGCAATGCGAACATGATACGCTCCGGTATGGTCGAACGAACCAAATTCGTAATTTCCTGCACGATCGGTTACGGTCGCATCGACCACGTTGCCGTCGCTATCGAGCAATTCGACCGTGACACCTTCCATCGGCACACTGGGACGGAAGTTATCGATTGGACGTCCCCCGTTTCGCGGCGAACCCTTGCTACCTCGATTTGCCGTGGTCGGTTGAACGACCGCTGACTGCGACAGGACCGTGCCCGCGATCGATGGGCTAAAGAAAAACACGTTATCCTGTAACGAATCAACACCCGTGTTTCGCTCGATCACATCCGCTAGTGTTGTGTTCTCGACCTCGCGAAGGTCGCGTCCCGAGAGCGTGTTTTCGTAATAGAAGCGATCGCCATCGCGAATACGCTCGAACTGATCGGCAATAATCAACGATGCCGTTTCACCGAGTGAGCTGTCCTCGGCATGGTCCTCGGCCAACAAGCCGACCCACAAATCGATGTTGTTGACATCACCATAAAGCGACTCGAGCTTAGCTTGCAATTCAGTGTCGCTCGTAATTTCGTCAAACGATTCGTACGCCTCTAAACCATATGCTGTGCGAACCGAGTTGAAATCCGCCAACCCGTGGTCGCGTCCACGTTGGATGTTCAGCGACACAAGGTCCAATCCGCCCGCACCGGGAGGTCCGAACAAGAAGTTACGCAAACTGTCAACGACTTCCAAGTCGACCTCTTGTGAAAGACTCGAGGCGCCCGCTTTCAGAATCGAATCGATACCGGTTTCTTCCAATAGCGATGGATTGAAAAAGGCATTGGCTAGCGAAACCGCTTCGCGAACTTCGATCCCATCATTGCCAACGAAATCGACATTGTCGCTGAGCGTCGTGTGTCCGAATCGGAATGCCGCAGTGGAGAATTCGTTGACAATTGATGGGTTGACACTCGAATCGTAACCTTCGTAATCAGCGATCACATCTTTCCCGAGCAAGGCAGGCAAGAACTCGTTGTACGTAATCGATTGGATCTCGGCGATCACCATTGCGCGAGCCGCCTGGAAGATATCCTCGTCGCTCCAATCAGGATTTTCGGATGCGATTTCGTCAGCCAATCGATTGTGTTCACGAAGGAACAGTGTCTGCATCGAAGTCAGCCCGAGGTTTTCCGCGGCGCGAATATCTCCGGCTTGGATGTTGCCATCGCTATCGGTAGGCAACAAGCCTTCGTCAGTGATTCGCATCCGTCCGCCACTGAATTCACGAAGCAGATCGTTCGTGGCTTGATCGCTTCCATAGACCTGCGAACCGTCAATCCAAGCGGTGATCGAATTGACTTGTTCTGCTGGATTGTCAACCGAGGTTCCCGTACCGTCGGCAACACCCGAACGTGTCAGCGGAATCACCGCTTCGCCCGTGCTGAAGGGGTCAAACAGAGGATCACTCGTTGGAACCGCAATGTCAAACGTTTCCGCGTCGTCCCCCTCTTGAGTCAGCGAAAGGTCGATGTCGTGGTCGATGAATTGCCCCCACAGATAGACGAAATCGGTCAAGTCGCGATCGTTGGTGGTTCCTTCGGGATCGGCAGCCGAAAGCGTGTTACTGATCTCGCGAGCACTCGGACGATCCGCTCCCGCAGGTTCCGAAATTCCATCTGCGTAATCGGCATCCGCAACTCGCAGCAGGGGAATATTTGCGGCACCGAATTCGGGGTTGTCAAGATTATTGCCGGTTCCGTCAATCGAGCGTACTTCATCGGTGAGATCGGTGGTCGGATCTTCGACTTGCGGATCTTCAGTCGGTGGACTTTGCGGTGAATCGCTGGGGATGTGCTGTGAACCACGTCCACGGTTCAGCCGGTTGATCACCATCAACGCGTCGATCGCGGTGTGGCGTCCATCATTATTCACATCGGGCATCATTCCCCGCTGGTTAACGGTGCCGTTGACTCCGCCATTATCCCGCTGGCGATTCATTTCGTTGACCACCGTCAACGCGTCCACAGCCGAGACGATCCCATCGTTGTTGACATCCTCGGGCATCAAGTCGTTGTGAAAAAGATTGGCAGCCAATAACTGGCGTGTTTCAAGCGACTCCGCACGCAATCGGCGACGTGGTTGGGGGCAGCGACGCTTCGCGGTTGGTGAGACGTAAAGGTGGCTGAACCAACGAGTTAGAAAATGAGCCATGGGGAAACCCTCCAGACAAGGTGGCACGTTTGAAAAGGTGAAAAGAAGAGAAGACAAGCTTGTGGTCTTCATTCTTGGGTCGGAATTGCTCTCAAAGTGTCACAAAAGAAGTTGGGAATCGTCCTTACTAATTATCAAAGGGAATTTCGTCGTCTGTCGAATTGACGCTCGCTTGAATTGATTAAGGCGAGAAAAGTCGAAACACGGCGTTATTCCCCACGAAAACGAACGACTTTCTGGTAGCTACCTTCGCCAGAAGGTGGTGCTTCGCATTGGACGCTAACAATCCACGCTCTGGCGAGCATAGCTACGAAACGCGAATGCCATAATTTGCAGCACAAAAATGGTTCACGAAGTTAGGCGCGAGGCTGGAAGGAGCGTTTTTAGTGGTGTTCATCGAAACGATATACAAAAATCGGACATTATTGGCCTCTTTTGACATCAAATCACGCATGAAGAAATGCCAGGCAATGTCTCACACCAACGTCATCCAAGGGAGAAACGATGTCGACTGCTACTGCAAATGAATCCTCGGATGTGCAAGTTTCCGTTGCCGAGATGCTCGATCAAGTTCGTCATGGAGACACAAATTCGCTCGGTGAACTGCTTCAGCTGTATCGCAACTATTTGAGTGTATTGGCGACCACCCAATTGGACGGTCGATTGCGACGGCGCATGAGCCCATCGGATCTTGTCCAAGAAACGATGATGGCGGCTCATCGAGATTTTGCTGCTTTTCGTGGCGGCAGCGAAGGCGAGTTGCTGGCGTGGTTGCGTCAAATCCTAAGCAACTGCTTGGGGCATGCCATCGAAGCGAACGTGTTTGCTAAGAAACGAGATATTCGACGTGAGGTCGCTTTGGACCAAGTCGCCAATAATGTTGACGACAGCATGGCCCGACTCGCGAACATTTTAGCGGATCGCGGAGCGTCGCCCAGTGAGAACATGGGACGTCGCGAGTTGGCACTTCGTTTGTCCAACCAACTTGCCAAGCTAAAGCCTGAATATCGCGAAGTGATCGTGTTCCGTAATTTGCAAGGGCTGTCGTTTGATGAGATTGCCGAACGAATGGGACGTAAATCCGGCGCGGCGCGGATGCTGTGGTTGAGAGCGATCAACAAATTCAAAGAAACATGTGAAATATTCGATTAGTGGTTTGCCAGGAATGAAAGTTAGGGTTTGCCTCGTCCACTACCTTAAAACAGACCACTAGCGGGCTGTTGATTTAATCAAAATGCAAATCGAAGTAGTGAGCCGTGGGCCGTAAGGCACCGGGTAATGCGTGGACTCCGGCCGCTCACGCGTCACGGCTCACTAAATCAACAGACCACTAGTTAGGATCGTGTAATGAATATGACCGACTTAAGTACGGAACCTGCGGCGACCCGGCATCTGACGGACGCACAAAAAGAGCAACTCAGTGTGCTGTTAGAAAAATACATGCTGGGACTCGAGGACGGACTGCCGCCGACCGTCGAGCAATTGACGATCGACGATCCCGATCTGCTTCAACCGCTGCGCTACTGCGTCGCGGGGCTAGAAAATCTGCATCGCTTGGCCGCGGGCATGGATCCGGTTGCTGATGATTCGAACGCACGAATATCAACCGTGCGTGACTCGAATCATACAAATGGAAAGAATGGCGCAACCGCCGTTAGTCCTGGAAACGCAATCCACCAACAGCGGCTCGGCGACTTTGATCTGCACGAACAGATCGGTCGTGGAGGCATGGGAGTCGTCTATCGTGCCACTCAACGTTCGCTCAAACGCACCGTCGCGATCAAACTTTTGCCGCTGCCATCCGTTCTAGATTCGCGGCAAATCACTCGCTTTCAACACGAAGCCGAGGCGGCGGGCGGCTTGCAGCATCCTCATATCGTGCCGGTGCACGCTGTCGGCTGCGAGCGGGGTGTTCACTACTTTGCCATGCAGTTCATCGACGGAATGTCGGTGGACGAGATCATCTTGAAGCGTAGCCTTGAATTCCAGCTTGAAGATCAAGTCGAGGCGTCAGCCAATTCGGCCGACGACCCGTGGCGCACGGCAGTGATGCAAGCCATCCAAGCCGCCGAAGGTTTACATGCGGCACATGAATTCGGAGTTGTCCATCGCGACGTCAAACCGTCCAACTTGATTGTCGATCAAAATGGAAAATTATGGGTCACCGATTTCGGTTTGGCACGGGTTCAGAGTGACGTTTCGTTGACTCAATCCGGTGACATCGTTGGCACGATGAAATACATGAGCCCCGAACAAGCACGGGGCGAATCCGCGATCGTCGATGGCCGCACCGATGTGTATTCACTTGGGGCGACCCTATACGAGATGCTAACGCTTCGCCCCGCACACGAGGGCGACGATGCATCGACAATTCTTCGTAACATTGAAAACGACGCGATTGTGCCGCTTCGCAAACGATGTCCGTTCTTACCACGCGATCTGGAGACAGTGATCTCTAAATCAATGGCAAAGAACAGGGACGGACGCTACGAAACCGCGAAAGAGTTTGCTGACGACCTCCGGCGCGTTTTAGCTGGCGAACCCACGATTGCCAGACCTCCGACAATGTTGGACCGGGTCGCCCGGTTCGCCAGTCAACATCGCCGCAGCGTTGCCGTTACCATGCTCGTTGGCACATTTGCGATGGTCGGTTTCACAATCTTCACCGCGATTTTAGCGGCTGAAAAAAAGCTTTCGGATGCCAATGGGGCTCGCGCGACCGCCAACGAAGTCCGTGCAACCCGGAATGAACAAATTGCACGCGAATCGATTAATCGGCTTGGCACACAAATGGCCGAATTGTTGTCCGACATCCCCGCCGCTGCGGCGGTGCGTCGCCGACTGCTCGGCGAAACGCTCGCTTATTACAAACGGTTTGCCAGCGAAGCGGCCGATGATCCTGCGTTACGACAACAGCTAGCGATCACCTACGGAAAGATCGGTGAATTCGAAAGTGAGCTTGGCGCGGGGGAGGACGCAATCGCGGCGCTCGAGCAATGCGAACAGATTTATCACCAACTTGCCAACGAATCGTCCGAAGATCCGTCAGTACAATTGAAATGGTCGATCAGTCAGAACAACCTCGCCGAAAAATTCGCAAAAAACGGATCGCTTGATCAAGCAGCCCATTGGTTCGGCAAGGCGATTGCGACTCAGCAACAATTGTTGCAGTTGGAGCCCACTTCATTTGTCTCGGTAGACAACAACCGCAATTGGTCTACGGTCGTCACGATCGAGCTAGCGACGACGCTAAATAATCTAGGCTTGCTTTTCGCCGAAGCGGAAAACAGCAAGGATGCGTCCACCGTCTTTCGCCGTGCGATTGGTCTGTTGGAAACGTCGCATCAGGATCCCAGTTTGTTGGCCTCGATTCATGCAAATCTTGCCGGTCTGCTCAGCAAACGATCACCCGACGAAGCGATTGAGTTCGCTCAAAAGGCGTTAACGCAACAAACCGCAGCGCTCGAACGAGATCGGGGTGACGCAGTTTTAGCGACGCAGGTCGTGTTGACGCTGAATACCTTAGGGACTGCGTATGCGCAGCGATCAGAGCACGATCAAGCGATTGAGTCGTTTGAGCAAGCGATCGAGATTGTCAAGCAATTGCACACGCGTTGGCCTGATTCGCCAACCTACCAACGTGACTTGGTGCTCAGTCTAAATCATCTCGGTCTGTCACTCGCAGCGATCGGTCGTCCCGCCGATGCCGTGAAAACGTTTGAATCGGCACTGACGCAGCAAAGATCAATTGCCCAATTGTTCCCCGCAGACGCGGAAGTCCAAAGCATGCTCGGCGGCGTTCTAAATAACGTGGGCTTTATGCAACGAAAACTCGGGAATGTACGCATTGCCCAGTGGCATTTTTCTGAAGCGGTCGAGCATCAGTCACGAGCCGTCCAACTCGCCCCCGAAGTGCCTCGCTATCAATCCTATCTGGCAAAACACCAAAACAATTCACTTAACGTCAACGCCGTGAGGAGCACTCAAAATGACTGAACTCGAGCCCTTGCGTCATCTTCGCTTCGAACGTCTTGAGACACGCTCGCTACTGGCAGGCGAAATTTTGGATTCGCCAATCGATGTTGATCTGAATTCCCAACCGACACCTACGAGTCATGCGTCAGGACAGGATGATACGCCACGCCAAGTTGCAGGCCGTGTACCAGCTAGCTCTGAACTGCGTGGGCCACAAACAAGGCCTCAGGAAAACAGGCAACAGGAAAATAGATCGCAAGACTTTGGTCGACCAGGCAACGGCCCCCTTGGAAATGGCCCCCTCGGGAACGGAGCGGACCGATTTCAACAACGCTCGAGTCAGACGAATCAAAACGCACAATCCAACTTGGCTCAGCAAACTTCGTTGCCGAACAACAACAATGTCACTTCGTCGGCGGCTCCAGCGAATTTGCCCACACCTCTGGTTGGCAGCAGCATCACGTCCAACCAGAATCCCACACCACAAAATAACCGCCTGCCACTCGCAACGAGTGCGGTGGACGAAATCCTCGCTTCGCTACAGAGTGAAGTCGAAGACACCGCCGGATCCGAAGATCGTGATGCCGTGAATTCCGAATCGGCGGTTACGACCGTCGCAAATGATGACGACGATAGCATTGTTCGTATCGACGCCACCCGCGTTGACGATCCTACGGTGACTCCGCTTGAGTCGCTGCTAGAAACCGACACCGAAAACGTTGACGACGACGGACTGTTCACGCCTCATTCCTCATTACAGTTGCGGCCGCTCGAGAATTTCAGTGAAAGCCAAGAAAGCGACTGGCAGCTAAACAAGAACATTTTCCCACGACTGCAGCGGCCCTTGCGATCGGCACTTCGATCCGCACCTTCCTTGGTGGACGTGTCAATTTTGGACTGGTTTTCCGGCCCCGGCGGATTGATCGACTTGCAACGTGCCAGCATGCCGTCGTCTACGAGCGCAGTCACGAGTGATTTCGTCCCCGTGCAGTTGGAATCGAGCATCGGCTATCACCGGTGTTTGGATTTGCTCGCATCGGGAGTGGTCGAACCGATTTCGGGCCCGCTGTTGGATTCGATCCTTGCGTCAATCGAAGCAATGACGAACGAAGAAACGCAGCCGATTTCCGAAAAGACTCCGATCCGGATTTCAAAGTTGGTGTATCCCGCGGGGGCGGCGATCGTGGCGGGAAGTATTGCGATTGCGGCTCGGCGGAAACACAAACTGCCGTGATTCGCAGTTAGCGAAATCACCGGTCTTAAAAAGTGACAGCAAACCGCGTCTTTCGACCCTATGTAATAGACAAGCGTTATTTCGAATAACGCATTCTTGTTCTTTTCATAGCTGTTGTGTTTCTGTGGCACAATGGATCGAGGGATGATCATGCACGTTGCTCGCTCGATATGTATCTTGGGTGGCGATACCGTTTTAGGACGCCAAGTCATCTCGGTCGCTCGCCGCTGTGGTTTTCACGTCAAGACTCAGGTCCACGATCCCAAATTCGACGACGCCTCGGGCGAGATCGAGGTGTTTCCGTGCGAGTTGTCTGACCAGCGATGTTTGACCTACATCGTCAGCGAATGTATTGCGGTGATCAACTGCTACGGTCCTACGATGCAGACGAGCAAGTTGAACGCGGGCATTCCCGCATCAAAGTTAACACGTTCTTTGATTCCGAAACTGCATCGCAAAGGTGCACGCCGCTATATCGTCGTGTCGCATTCGAGCGTCGTTCTGCCGGAGGATCGACGAAATCGGTGGCATGATTTCGCCAAACGCGTGGCGACGCCACTGGGTAGTCGCTCGCGATTGGCGGACAAGCAAACCGAAGCGGCAATTCTAATGCAGTGCGATCTCGACTGGACGATCGTCCGCTGCTCAAAACTGAAGGATCTGCGTTGGGTCGGCACCTGTGTTGCAGACCGCCACGCACTACGCGGCCGATTTATCAGCATTGAAACACTCGCTCGGTTTCTTGTTCATCAAATCGACTGCACCAGCTATGTGCGAGGCGGCGTATTTGTAAACAGTCGGAATTCAAATTCGCAAGTCAGCGAATATCTCCGCAGTCATGGCTGACGACAGACACCGTCCGCAATCAGCGTCTCTTCAAATCTACGAGGTTAATCGGGGTCAATTCGTATGATACGGATGAATGATAATATGTTCTGGAACCATCGAGCCGCGATCATGTCGCGAATGAATTTTGTACCCGTTACGCCCGAAAACAGTCGGGTTGCGGAGACTGACAAACACTTTGTCACGGAGCCATTCACACGCAGCGGCGGCCCGCGTCCGTTGGTGTTGGTGGTTGACGCCGATCGCGAATCGCGAGCCGACTTGGAATGCAAACTCAAAGTGTATGACTACCGTGTGGTGGGTGTTGAAAGTGCATCGACGGCGATTGAGTTGATGGAACAACAACGGTTCGACGTTTGTTTGTTGGATATGAATTTTATCGAAATGGACGCAATTGAAATGATCCATCGCATTCGTTTGTCACCCACCACCGGCAAACCGGCGATCATCGTCGTCGCGGACGCCGAGACGAAATTTGCCGCAGCGGACGCCATCGAAAACGGGGCGGACGACTACCTGGAAAAACCCGCAGATGAACGACTACTGCACGCCAGGATCCGTTCAAGTCTGCGGCAAATCGACGCTCGTTTGGCGGAACTAAGCAAGTTCTTGCCTCGGAATATCTTGAACCAAGTTCTTAGTAACGCGAATTTGCTTGAAAAGCCGAGTCCTGCGGATGTGTCCGTCATGGTTTGTGATGTTCGGGGATTCAGTAGAACTAGCGAGCGAGTGGGGCCTGTGCAGACGATCACCTGGATCAGCGATGTCATGAACGAACTCAGCCGCATCGTGCTGGACCATGGCGGAACGATCGTGGATTATGTCGGCGACGAAATCATGGCGATGTGGGGCGCCCCAATCGCATCGCCACAACATGCCGGAGACGCCTGTCGTTGTGCCGTCGCCATTCAGCAAGCGGTTAATGGCCTGAGCGAAAAATGGCGGTCGACAGTAGGGGGTGAAACGCGAATGGGGATTGGTATCAATAGCGGATTAGCCGTCGTGGGAAATACTGGATCCACGCACCGAATCAAATACGGACCGCTTGGTGATACCGTGAACATGGCTAGTCGTGTGCAAGGAGCGACGAAGTATCTGCGGAGTTCGATCTTGATGACACAGAGCACTGCGGGGCGTGTCGACGCGAGTTTGCGTGGCCGACGAGTTTGCAGTGTCCGCGTCCACAATATCCGCGAGCCAGTACAACTGTATGAACTTGGCCGCTGCGGGTCTGATGACTTGACTGCTGGGTGTGCGGCCTATGAGCATGCATTGTCGGCGTTCGAGTCAGCAAAACATGCCGAAGCGCAAGACATTCTGGCTCAATTGTTGCTCGAACATCCGCAAGACGGCCCCGCCAAACTGCTGATGTTACGAGTGATTCAGTCCCAGCTAGGCGGTGAGTTCGACCCCGTCTGGACGCTCCCAGGAGCGTGAGCGTGGCTCTTGGGTCAGCAATTCAAAGTCGCCTTTCGCTCCGCGAAAGTTGCGCCGGTCCTACGCTACTCTCGCGGAGCGAAAGGCGACTATGATTGTCTTTCATCTCGACATGTACCGTGACGTTTCCCCCCAAAAAACCCCTTTTTTTGATACTCTGTCGCTCGTCCAGTCATCTCTCGGAGTGGTCGAGAAGCGGCTTCTGCGTGGTCGAGTGCGGTCTAACGGTTGATCAACAATTCGACGCCAATAGATTTTCGTAAATAAATTTGGCCCTCGGGGGGTTAATTCAACGCATGTCTTGTTGCCAGCGGATCTCGCGGTCAAATATCCCTGCCATCCGCGGCGTTTAGGCATGTAATCGATAAAGAGACCCAAATTGAAATTCTCCCGCCGGTACGAGTGCACATTTGTTCTGAATGACGCTGCCACGTCGGCGTTGATCGATTCGGCGTCCAGTCGGTTTGCCGAACCGACGCACTGCGACGTCAGCGACCTGTATTACGACGCCGCAGAATGGCAACGTCCGATCAAAACCAAGTCCGTTGACAAAGAAATTTGCCGCGTGCGACGTATCGACCATGCCTGGAACGTCTTTCTAGAACAACAAAAGCGAGACAAGCAGACAACGAAGCTGCGTCGAACCGTTGCCGCGTCGAGCGACCTAAAACGACTCGAGTCCGATGTGGTTGACAAAACATGGGACGGAAAATGGTTCCACAAACACATCGTCAAACAAGCGTTGCAGCCAAGTCTGAATATCCAGTTTGACCGACTCGCGATGAATGCAAATTCAATCGAGGGTCCAATTCGTCTGACCGTCGACCAAAACATCCACTGCCGATCGCATTCCGACTTGGTGGATCCAGTCAACGTGGCCACAACTCAGTTACCGATGCATCTGGTGCGGATGAAATACTTTGTTTCGCTCCCAGCCATTTTCAAGTCGCTGATCTATGAATTTGCCTTGCTGCCGCAACGAACATCCATGTATCGCCAGTGTGTTTTGCATCGCCCGTTGGACCAATGTGCTGCCATTTACCACTCGCCATCGTCAACCGAAGCCATGTCTGCTGAACTTATGTCAGCCGCAGCGGTTACCGAAAGCGAGGTAGCGACATGCCAGTTTGGTTAACGGAGGCGGTAGGCACGCCGGACGACAGCACCGCAATCCAGATGGCCATCCGTTTGGTCGTGGCATTTTTGTGCGGTTGTGTGATCGCCGCGATCTATCGATGGGTACGTCCTCGAGAACAGGTCATGCCGACCTTCCCGGCGACGCTTGTGCTACTGGCGATTCTTTGTGCGATGTTGCCTTTGGTAATTGGTCAGAACGTCGCTTGGGCATTCGGCCTGGTTGGTGCTTTATCGATCGTTCGATTTCGCACGGTGGTCGAAGACACGCATGACATCACGTTTGTGATCTTTGCTGTGTTAGTCGGAATGGCCGTTGGTGCGGATCGTTTGACCGTTGCCATTGTTGGCATGGCGGTGACCGGCATCGCAGCATTTTTGGTGCGACCACGACAACGGGGTGATGGTTGGACTCGCAGTGGCGCTCGATTGACGATTCGGCTTGGTGCCGGTCGGGATCCGGAAGCCGCACTTGGCAGCGTTTTCGAACGATTGCTCGAAAAGGTCGAACTGACATCCGGCGGGACCAGCAAGCAAGGTGCCTCGCTCGATTTGAACTACCGCATTCGCTTGAATGCAGACACCAAAGCAACGGACTTAATCAACCAATTGAATCTGATCGAAGGTGTGCAGAGCGTTGAACTGCGTCAAGGCCGATAAAAACCTTTCATTCCTCAGGAAACCACAATAATGAAGCGAAAACTGCTCCCCACTTGTTTGATCGCATGCACTTGTGTGCTCGTTGGTGCAATCGTATACGCTCAGCCGCCCGGGACGTTTGGTCCAGGCGGACCGGACATGCGAGGCCCCGGTGGACCTGGAGGTCCTGGTGGCCCTGGTGGCCCCGGAGGTCCCGGAGGTCCGAATCGCGAAGAACGCAAAGTGTTGAAGCAATTCGATCAAGACGAAAATGGCTGGCTCGACCGCTCGGAGCGAACACTTGCACGCAAAAGCATTCTAGAAGAAAACACGTCAGGTTCGAGAGAACAGGGCCCCGGAGGCGGTCGTGGTCCCGGCGGGATGCGTGGACGCGGACCGGCGACGCAGCCAGGCACCCCAGGCCCCAAGATTTCACCCGCAGAGGTTACTAATTACCCAGACAAACCGCTCTACGACACCAGCGTCCTGCGAACGGTATTCTTAGAATTTGAAAACGAAGACTGGGAATCCGAGCTCGAAGACTTCCATGGGACCGATGTCGATGTCGCTGCTCGGATGCAGGTAGACGGAAAAGTCTATCCCAACGTCGGGGTGCATTTTCGCGGGATGTCGTCTTACGGGCACGTGCCTAACGGCAGCAAACGTCCGCTGAATGTCTCGCTGGATATGGCAGATGAAGATCAACGGCTTTACGGATACAAGACGTTGAACCTGCTTAACTGTCACGGCGATCCCTCGATGATGAGCTCGGTGGTTTATTCGCATATTGCACGCCAATATATCCCGGCGCCCAAAGCCAACTTTGTTCACGTTGTGATCAACGGCGAAAGCTGGGGGATGTACGTCAGTACGCAACAGTTCGACAAAATATTTCTGGAAGAGAACTTTGGCGGCTCCAAAGGCACTCGCTGGAAAGTCAGCGGAAATCCCGGCGCCGATGGAGGCCTTCGCTATCTCGGTACCGATCTCGATGAGTACAAGTCTCGCTTCGAGATGAAGTCCAACGATGGCAAAAAGGCCTGGACGGCACTGGTTCAGCTGTGCCAAACGCTAAACGAAACACCGCTGGATCAATTGCAGTCTGCGCTGGATCCGATCCTCGATATCGACGGCGTGTTGAAGTTCTTGGCGTTGGACGTCGCGCTGGTCAATGGCGACGGCTACTGGACGCGTGCGAGTGACTACAGCATTTTTCTCGACGCTGATGGAAAGTTCCATCTTGTCCCACACGATATGAACGAAGCGTTTGCCTTGTCGGGACATGGACCAGGCGGCCCGGGCGGACAAGGACGCCCTGGGGGCAGAGGTCCCGACGGCCCTGACGTGGGCAGACGGGGGCCAGGACCTGAAGGGCAAGACGCTAGACCTGACGGGCAAGGCCCCGGTGGTTTCCGACCACCGCCAGGATTTGAAGACTTTTTCGGTGGTCCTGGAGGACGCGGCCGCGAAGGACGTCGAGGCCCGGGTGGACCCGGTGGGCCGGGCGGACCTGGTGGGCCAGGACACGGCGGTGTCGACTTGGATCCGTTGGTAGGACTCGACAGTGAACGCATGCCACTGCGAAGTCGATTGCTGGCCGTTCCTGAATTGCGAGCACGTTACATGGAATATGTTGGGCAGATTGCCAACGAGTCACTCGATTGGTCAACCCTCGGCCCGGCGGTGAACGGATACCGCGACTTAATTGCCCCGGTTGTCAAAACAGACACACGCAAACTCGATTCGACCGAAGCGTTCCTCACCGCGACGCGATCCGACGCAGATTCAAAGGAAGGGTCAACCGAGCCGATGTCTTTGCAAAAATTTGCGATCGAGCGAAGCAATTTTTTAAAGTCGAAACTTTAGGTCGAGACGATTGCGTTTGTTGGAAAAAATGAGTTGGCGAAGTCTCGCGTCGTGATCAAGGACGGCGCGAGACACGACAAGATTGACTACACTAACCAGCTCAAGTTCACTCCTCAACGCGACAAAATCTCAACATGAAAACGCTCATACACATTTTCACCGTTCTGTCTCTTTCGGTTTCAATTTCCCCTGCACTTGCACTTGAAACCAAAGGATTCTCACCTGACAAGCAAATCGTCTACAAGACGGTCGGCGAGACAGAATTGAAACTGCACGTCTTCAACCCAGCCGACCACAAAGCAACCGATGCACGCCCTGTGGCCGTGTTCTTCTTTGGCGGCGGATGGGTCAGCGGAAGTCCAAGTCAATTTTATCCGCATTGCGAGTACCTGGCCTCGCGTGGCATCGTGACAATCGCCGCAGAGTATCGGATCAAGAGCAAACACAAAACCACGCCGCAGGAATGCGTCAAAGACGGAAAGTCGGCCATCCGTTGGGTCCGCAAGCATGCCAGCGAATTGGGGATCGATCCCAACAAGGTGATCGCGGGTGGTGGATCCGCCGGCGGCCATGTCGCCGCAGCCACCGCGACCACCAAAGCATTCAACGAAGAGGGCGAAGATACCAGCGTCAGTTCTGTCCCCAACGCGTTGGTCCTATTCAATCCAGTGTTTGACAACGGCCCCGTCGGCGGCTGGTCACATGCCAAGGTGAAAGACTACTGGCAAGACATCTCACCGGCGCACAACATCAGCGTCACGACGCCTCCCACGATCGTGTTTCTCGGCACCAACGACAAGCTGATTCCAGTCGAAACGGCCGAGCGATTCAAGAAGAACATGGAAGCAAGCGGTCGACGCTGTGATTTACATTTGTACAAGGACCAAGGACACGGTTTCTTCAACTTTGGGAACTCCGAAAACTATCAAGCAACCGTCGATGCAATGGACCGGTTCTTGGCGTCGCTCGGCTACCTGCAAGGCGAACCAACTTTGAAGTAAAGTTGTGGGATAGGCTTCCAACCGGTCAACTCTACGTAGCATAGGCTTCCAGCCTGTGAATGAGATACACATTGTTGTATTTCATCACCCTAAAGTTCGCACCCCAACGACACCGACGAAACTCTTGGCGAGTTTCGCTACGAGAGGAGCTGATGACAGGCTGGAAGCCTATCCCACATTTCTTGGTGTTATGCTCGTTCGTTGATCGGCACGAAGACTCTTGGGCCGGGACCGTTGTATTCGGCAGCAGGGCGAATCAGTCGGTTGTTTCCGCGTTGTTCAAACACATGAGCGGACCAACCGGCTGTTCGTGAAAAAACAAACAAGGGCGTGAACATTGACGTCGGAATCCCGAGACAATGGAACACCGTTGCGGCATAGAAATCGAGGTTGGGAAACAGCCCCTTCTCTCGTCGCATCACCGCTTCGATCCGCTCGGAAATCTCGTACAGTGGCGTCAACGCCGTTTCTTCGCAGAGCGTTTGCGACCAGCGTTTGATCACGTCCGATCGTGGGTCAAACTTCTTGTAGACGCGATGGCCGAAACCCATGATCTTTTTCTTGGCCGCCAGCTGGTTCATTACGCCTTGCTCTGCCGCGTCCGCGTTGACGAAAGCTTCGACTAATTCCATCGATGCTTCGTTTGCACCGCCATGCAGTGGACCACGCAGCGTGCCAATGCCCGTGGTGATAGCGGAGTACAGATCCGACATTGTCGACGCGGTAATTCGTGCAGCGAACGTCGACGCGTTGTACTCATGTTCGGCGTACAAAATCAGCGCCACATCAAGGGCACGGCAAAGATGTTCCGCAGCGGGTTTGCCGTGAAGCAAATGCAGAAAGTGCCCCGCCAAATTGTCGTCGTCGGTCTCGACATCAATTCGATCGCCGCTTTGGTGATAGTGATGCCAATAGCAAAGCATCGACGGAAACGAAGCCAACAACCGCATCGCGATTTCGTACTGTTGCTCGGGTGATTCCTCCGGTTCGATGCAACCCAACATCGAACACCCCGTGCGTAAAACATCCATCGGATGTGCCGTGCGAGGTAGAATCTCGAGGACCTGTTTTAGTCGATCGGGAAGCGATCGGCGACTTTGCAGCTCTTCCGAAAACGCCACCAATTGCTCGTACATCGGCAGCTCGCCATGCAGCAATAACCATGCAACTTCTTCGAAGGACGCGTGTTCGGACAAATCCTCAATTGAATACCCCCGGTAAGTTAACCCGAATCCCTTTTTCCCAACCGTACTGATGCCCGTTTTCCCTGCGACGACACCTGCCAAGCCTGCTTCGGATGCTGTGATCATGACTACCTCACGATTTGCAGAGTTATTGATCTTTGTCGGACAGCGCCAACAGGCAGAAGTGCCTTCGACATACCAAAAGTGAAACGCAATCATTTGCTATCGACGCAACGGGTTGCCTCAATCGGGTTTCAATTTAGATACTCACCACGGGTTGGTGCCGCCCCTTTCCGAATACGTCGCGAACGCATTTACGTTGTTCTAACGCATTTGTGCATTGCAACAACATTCATCGTAAGCGCTAGTCCAATCTCCAGTCCATCAAATTCCCGTACAATCCATTTTCCCGGCATATCTGTCGCTCATTGCGAAAAATCAGTCCGACAAATATTGCCAAAACTACAGGGAAAGTGTTGAATTTTGGTTTTGTTGGAGATTTGGCCTCCCTAAATCGGGCTGAGACCGAAATTGTGATCTACGTTTGTTAAACCGCGCCGAGGGGTTTCGTTTCACTCGAATTGTCTAGGCTGATTTTGCATGGGTAGCGAGTGAATACAGTCCTGACTTGTATTTGCCGAACCAGACTAAAACGAGGTGGCACGGAATGCTGTTTTTCGGTAAGACGTCGCGTGTGGAATCGTCAGCGATATATAGAGGGAAATAAGCGATTCAGTCGCTGAGAAATCGAAAGAACTTTCATTTACTCTCAGCGGATCGTGTGACGATGATCTCCTATGCATCCGGTGATAACTTGAGCAACAAAGCGTTGTACCTATGTATAGCTTCACCATCCCGTCCGGGTGGCGTCTAATGATGGGCAAACGTCCACGACCGCAGTGAAGAATTTAGCCGTGATCAAGTCTTCGCACTGATCAAGAAAATATTATTGCAATTGAATGAATTTGATGATGCACCGGTGTTGGCGTGTTATCCCCGCGTTTTACCCTGCATTTGGAAGATCCACCCCATGCCACTGAACGCGAACGGGTCTCAGCCAGCAGACATTTTGCTGGTGGAAGACAATGATATTAACCAGATGCTCGCACTTGAGGTGCTGGCACGTAGCGGTTGGTCATGTGACACGGCTCTTAATGGTGTTGAAGCGATCACAAAAATCAAGGAGAAACGATACGACTTGATTCTGATGGATTGCCAAATGCCGATTATGGACGGGTTCACCGCGACGAAGGAAATTCGTCAAATGGAATCTGCGGGACAACTCGCAACGGTGTCAACGATTGTGGCAGTCACCGCAAATGCGTTGAAAGGCGATCGTCAACGGTGTCTTGATGCGGGCATGGACGATTATTTAGCAAAACCTTTTAGCCCTCAACAATTAACCGAAATCGTGGCAAAATGGTTAGCGAAAGTGGATCCCACGCTCGCAGTAGCGGAAACTTGTCATTCACAGGACATTGCGAGCACCGAATCGCTTACCCCGCCGATCTGCGAGAAAGAGTTCATGGATCGCTGCATGGGCGATCTCGCGTTTGCTGAATTGCTACTCAATTCGTTTGAGAAAGACAGTGTCGCGAGGCTCGAGCAGATTTCGTCGCAAATCGACCAGGGTGATACCGATGGTGTGGGTGCGACGGCACATTCGCTAAAAGGAATCGCCGGAATTCTCGCTGCACATGAATTACAGTCGATTGCCATGGACATTGAGACGGCTGGCAATGCGGGCAAACTCGACCAGGTTGTCGCGCTTGTGGATGTTCTGCGTAAAGAATTAAATCGTTGCCTTGATTATGTTCCGGTGTTGAAGCAACAAAAACAAACCGCAGTGCCGCTGTAGTCACGGATTCACAAAGTCATTGCTCATTTCGCAGCAAATGCAGTACTACCGCCAACCAGAATCCTTTAAGATTAAGCGGTAATTGCATTCGTTCTCTAGAAATGTTTGACTTTTTGGCTTAGCAATTGCCAGCGATTTAATTCCACCGTGATACAGGTCGTCGGGACATTGTTGACATTTGGCACTAAGACAATGACTCTCGCCGCAGGACGCTCCGTCTTTTCGTCGATCCTGCAAAGCCGCGCCATGACACGGTACCTGCCGTTATTGCTGCTTGTCGGTGGAGTACTTGGAAGCACTTATCTGCATCACGTGATGCGTTCTCTTGACGAGAGGGCGATTGAAAAGGGATTTCGACGCGCGTCCAATGAGCGAGTCGCCGTGTTCGAATCCGAGTTGGCCAGACCGATTGATTTAATTCGGAGCGTCAAGTCGCTTTACATCAGTTCGCATTCGGTCAATCCCGGAGAATTCAGACGTTTCATTAATGAGGTGAATCCTAAACGCGTCGGATTTGATGAAATCACTTGGGTACGCCACATTGACGACTCGGAACGAGAGGAATACGAAAGTGGCGATTGGGTGATACCGATGGGGATTGTCCAGCGTGATTCGGACGCTCAGCTGCAGCCCGCACCACGCCGCGATGATTATTTACCGGTGACTTACAAATGTCCGGCAAACTATTCTGGAATGGAGATCGGAGAAGATCTAAGTGAAGATCCCCGATTGCGAGAGTCCTTCGCGATTGCGCTGGCATCAAACCGCATTACCGCTTCCCCTGCTTTGCCGAGTGGGGATGACCGTCCGGGAGTGAGCATCTTTCTGGTGTGTCCCATCTTCCAGAAGAGAGTTGATACCGCAAATCCAGATCCCACCGACGCATTGAGAGGATACATCGTTGGCCGATTACGTTTGGATCGTGTGCTAGAGAATGCACTCGAACCGTTAACTCCAGCAGGAATCTCTATCGAGTTGTCCGAGAATACGGCAACGCCCGATCAACGTCCCACCTACTATCATCCGGCACGATTGGTTGAGCATGAAACGGACGGTCGTGCATTACAAGAAATCCTTGGACGCGATGCTGCCGCCTTGCTCGATTATCATGGGGTTGTTCAACGCGACGGTCGAACTTGGACTTTGCACTTTACTGCAAACGCCGACTACATCGCGATTCGTCGTGATTCAACTTTCAATACGATGTTGTTTTTGGGAATCGTGACGTCGGCAATGCTCAGTGTTCTTGTGGCCTTTCTATTCCGCAGAACGGAAGTCGTTGAAAGGTTGGTCAAGGGACGAACCGCCGATCTCAACGAAGCCAAGCGGAATGCGGAAGAACAGCTGGCGAAACAAGTCGCGTTGGAAAAGGAATTGGATGTCAGCCGCGAGCAGTTTAATGTACTGATGCTCGGGTGTAATGACGGCATTCTTGAATGGGATTTAGAGACTAACAAAGTCTTCTTTTCACCGCGATTCCTGGAGATGTTGGGATACGATCGGGACGACATTGGCGATGACGCTGACGCGGCACTTCAATTGGTGCATCCCGATGAGCGTAATGATGTCGCAACAAAACTTGATCAATACATCCAAGGGGAACTAGAGAAATTTGAAGTCGAATGTCGCATCCTGCACAAAGACAATCATTTCGTGCATGTGCTCTCTCGTTGCTTTACCGTTTGCCGTGACGGCGACAGTCGTCCGAATCGCTTGGTGGGCAGTCACGTCGATCTGACGCAGTGGAAACAGCATGAAAATGAGCTAAACCAATTTAAGACCACTCTTGACCAGACCCATGATTCGGTATTCATGCTGAACCCCGAAACACTCAACTTTTACTACGTGAACCTAGGAGCAACCCAGTTGCTTGGCTATTCCGCCGAGGAACTGTGCCAAATGGGGCCAATGGATGTCGATGTCGATATGTCCGAGGCAGAGTTGCAGCGAATGATCGCAAGTCTGAAGTCCGGAGAAAAGACGATGCAACGCGGCGAGACTGTGGTACGGCGGAAAGACGGGCGTGATGTCCCCGTCGATCTGTTCGTGCAATACATCGCGCCCGATGACGAACCGCCTCGTTTCGTCACTATCGTTCGTGATATTTCAGAGCGAAAACAAAATGAAGAGATACTCGCCGAACGAAATCGATTGGCAATGCTTGCTGCCGACGTGGGCGGTTCTTTGTCGCGAGCGGACGACATGCATACCGGACTGCAAGAGTGTTGTCAGGCGATGGTCGATCGATTGGAAGTCGCGTCGGCGCGTATTTGGACGGTCAAATCATGCGAAAATACGTTGGAACTAAAAGCCAGTGCTGGACTAGAAAAACACCTCGACGCACTGCAATCGCAAATCCCGGTGGGCGAATCGTGCGTCGGACATATCGCCGAGCGCGGCGTGGTTTATCTGACCAATGACTGGCAAGACGATCTGGAAGTGGACGACCCACGTTGGGCATTTAGTGAGCCAGTCGTTTCGTTCGCCGGTTATCCACTTATCGTGGGCAACAACGTCATCGGTGTGCTGGCGCTGTTTGGTCATCAGCCACAGCAGGCCACCACGCTGGAAACGCTCGCTTCCATTTCCGACACCATCGCGGTCTTCGTTGAACGCAAACGCGCCGAAGATGCCTTGCAGCTTTCGCATCGCCAAATTTCGAAACTGTCGTTGGTCGCGAGTAAGACTCAACATGCGGTCTTCATCATGGACGCGAAATGTCGCATTGAATGGGTGAACGAAGCGTTTACTCAGATGAGTGAGTACGCCGCTGCGGATGCAGTAGGGCGGAGACCGGGCGACTTTCTTATTGGACGCGATACTGATCCAGAAACGACCCGAACCATTCGCCAAAAAATTAGCGACCGGGAAAGTATCGCCGTTGAAATTTACAACTATAAAAAGTCGGGCGAAGGCCATTGGATCGACCTGAAGATTGATCCCGTTTTCGATGAAGCCGGCGAGCTTTGTAATTTTATTGCGACCCAGATTGACATTAGTCAACGGCGAGAAAACCAACAGGCGCTGGTTGCTGCGAAAGTCGAAGCAGAGCGTGCAAGTAGCGCTAAGAGCGAGTTTCTGGCCAGCATGAGCCACGAGTTGCGAACGCCACTGAACGGCGTGATCGGGATGACCGAATTGCTGGCCGATTCGCCGCTGGACGATCGCCAACGCCGCTTTGTCAGCGCGTGTCAGAGTAGTGGCAAGGTATTGCTTGAATTGATCAGCGACGTGCTTGATTTTTCCAAGATCGAAGCAGGACGCATGGAATTAGACCATCACCCATTTGACCTTCGTCAGCTCTTTGATGATGTGCTGCAAAGTATGCCGCTACGTCTGGAAGACAGGGACATCAAACTGAATTCCTCACTCGATCCTCAGGCGATGGTTCAGGTGACTGGCGATAGCCATCGTTTACGCCAGGTGCTTGTGAACCTGTTGAGCAACGCAATCAAATTCACTGAACATGGCGAGATCAACTTAAAGGCAGAACCCCAAGAGCGAACGGACGATAGTGTCACTCTGTTGTTTTCGATCTCGGATACTGGCATCGGGATTCCCGCCGATCGAGTCGATCGACTGTTTCATTCGTTTTCACAAGTAGATAGTTCCGTCAGTCGAAAATATGGAGGTTCAGGTCTCGGATTGTCGATTTCCAAGGCAATCGTTGAAAAGATGGGCGGGAAAATCGGCGTCGAAAGTCGAGAAGGAGTGGGCTCGCGGTTCTGGTTTACTGCCAAATTTGGATTATCCGTCGATGCAATTCCCTCGCCAAAGGATATTGGTCCGCTTCCAAAACAAGCGAAGTCGAGTGATCTCAAGATGTTGGACACTCGCATTCTGTTGGCCGAAGACAACAAGATTAACCAGCTCTTTACACGAGAGATGCTTTTGCGATTTGGTTGGAAGTGTGATGTCGTCGAGAATGGCGTCGAAGTGCTCGAAGCACTGCAGAAAAAGACATACGACATCGTGCTGATGGATTGCCAAATGCCAATCATGGATGGTTTCGTTACAACGAAACGCATTCGGAAAAGAGAATCCGAAAAGCGAATGGATTCGCATCTCGTGATCGTTGCGCTGACCGCCAACGCAATTCAAGGCGACCGAGAACGCTGTCTCGATGCGGGTATGGACGAGTATCTGGCCAAACCGTTCGACCCGACGCAATTAAGAGCAACCATTGAAGCGTGTTTTGCCGAAGTCGCACGCCGCTCGGCATGCGAGCACGCGGCGAAATGATGGCGGACAGATCTCTTTTTGAAACAAATTAGCTGTATTCGAATGCTAGCTGTGAGACAAGGCTATTGCTCGCTGCAAATGCTTGTTATCAATTAGATGGTGCTTCGGTTCGTGTAGACGCTTACTTGCATCGGATTTTGTGACAAGCCCGTTCAAAGTCGCCACGAGTTCCGCTTGCTATAAATATAAACGCAAAGTCTTAATTCGATTGTCGCTTTTTTTCCGCATGACTGAGCCGACGGCCCTGGCCGCGGGCGGTTTGAAGCAGTTTTCACGTCGCCCGCGGCTTGCGCCGTCGGCTCACAGAAACTGCCAATACTGAAAAGTTGTGACGCTAACATATTCGGCTAACGGAACAAGACAGTAGCACTAACCAGAGAACAGATATTGATTTAGGGTCATGATTGGGTGAGTCGGGGAGAATACCGATGCTCTGATTCTGGCTAAAATTTGCATGGAACAACGAGTCATGGAGCAACCAAAATTTCTGGCGATGGTCGTCGACGACGAGGAAATTCCTCGGCAAATGCTCGAGTTCGCACTCGGTTCGGAAGGATTTCAGTGCTTGGGGGCGAGTGACGGGGCACAAGCGTTGTCGATGTTGGAGAGTCATTCATTTGACTTGGTCGTTACTGATATCCGCATGCCCAATATGCATGGACATGCTCTCGTTGTGCAGCTGCTGGCGCTGCAGCATTCGCCAGTCATTGCAGTGCACACGTCGGTCGTGGAGCCGCGGATTGTCAAGGATTTAATGTTGCGTGGCGTCGATGACATCGTTTTTAAGCCAACGGATTACAAAGCATTTGCTGCGAAGATGAATATGCTTGTGTCGCGACGTCGTCTGGCCGTTGACAAAGAAAAGCAATTCGAGAGCTCAGCAACGCCCGATTCCAGTTCGCCTGTCGCGGAAACCGACGCGACGAAGGAGATGCCCACGCCGTCCCCCGAACCGCGAAAACTGCCCGAAAGTATTTCGGTGAATGACAAATTGGATGATGTGTTCGCTGCGTTGCCGATGTCACCCACGTCGATCGAAATTTACCAATTGACTCTCGACAACGAAGTGGAGACACGCGATATTGTGGCTCGAATTCAAATGGAGCCATTTCTAACATCGGAGATTTTGCGACTGGGTAATAGCAGCCATTACAATCCAATTGGTCAGCGGATTAGCGATATGGTATTGATCGTCAACCGGATTGGTCGTCGACGAATTGGTGAGCTGGGCGCTTGGGGCAAGCGCCTGCAACACTTTACGAGATCGTCGATTTGCCGGATTGGATGCCGAACTACTTTGGCGACGGAGTACGGCAGCGAGTATTGCGGCCCAGATACTCAGCGATCAACGCGAACGAAGTGAAACGGCCGGCTTTGTGCTCGGCGCAGTCATGCATCTACAGGGTCGTGTCGGTCTGTGTACCGAGTTTCCTGAGGAATACAGCATCATGACTGAGGTCGCAGGCCAAACCGAGGGCTCGTTGAGCGAGATGGAGCAGCGAATTTTTGGAATGTCGCAATCAAAGACGATGTCCAAACTGCTGGGCCGGTGGAATATTCCACTTGAGATCTGTTGGCCGTTGGGGGAACTAGAAAGTTCCTATGGCCATATTTCGAAGTTGGAGTCCACTCGGCTTGATCAAGTCGATAGCATCAAGCTTGCGGTGCTGGTGGGTTGGATTGCCGCAGGAAACTGGGAACCATGGGATAAGGTCGAGTTTCCACCTAATGAAACCGTGCAACGATTAAAGTTTCACTCACTTTCCTCGGTGATTGATGCTACAAGGCGTGAGCTTGCTCGAATCGCATCGCTTTCCGAGCCTGCACCTAAAGCAGCACGAAGTTTGAAAAGAGTGGGATACATGCGTATGCTGACTCACGGTTTTGATTTTTTCGCCGAAATGCTGCCTTCGCTCGGACTCGATCCCGTTTACTCATCGCCTGAGACGCAGTCGCTTGTAATCGTAAACGGGATTGGTGCTCAAGGCGGTCCGGCGAGCCTGAGCGAATTTGATCCAAACCGAACCGTGATAGTCTGCGAAGATGCTGACGCTGGCCTCTGGGATTCGTATCGCAATACCGTCACGCTGGGCGAAACACACCAGAAATTTGAACGCATCTGCTACGGTCCTGACGCTCCCGTACGCGTGCCCGCGAGTCGCTAGCGGTTGCCGTGTTTTCACTGCCAATGGTGACTTTGGCAGCAACCAGTGGCTGCCTGTGCCAGATCGGAAATGTCGTGTTTTTGCGACACTTCTCGTTGAACTCCCCCCCTGGTTCCCAGGCAGGAACCTAACGCCGTGACTGATTTCTAGCTTCAAATTCCAGCATTTGCGTTTTGTGGCTACGCTCGCCAGAGCGTGGATTGGTGGCGTTCACCGAAAACGTCGTATTTTTCACGCCATTTTGTTGGCGATTATGACGAATAGCCCGATTCTGCATGTGCCCCTCGGCGGAATTGAAGTGCAAAGGACAGCATTCTTACGCATCGCGATCGTTTTTTTGCGTAAGGCGTCGCAATTTAATCCTAGGGTTGAAGGGCGGTCCCTTTCGATCCACTTCTAACGCGAAACATACCGCCCAATTTGAACAACAACATTTGTCGGGGCAAACGATGATTGATGAGTTGATCGATTGCGACGTCGTGATCGATCCTTCCTCTATGGATCAGCAGCGAAACGCTATCGCACCTTGGGTGTGGGGCGGCATCACCGCGTTTTGGTTCGCCAGCGTGCTGGCGTTTGCCGTTTGGATGACTGCGTACGGATTGAAAGTCGATTCGACCAACCTTGCAGACGGGTTAACGCAATGGCCTGCGATTTCACGACTCGCACACGCAGACAATACGCCCACTCTCGTGCTGTTTCTGCATCCCCACTGCCCCTGTTCTTGGGCAACCGTCCGAGAGTTGGACAAGATCTTGGACCGCAATACGGCATCCTCGGATCGTCGCATCAAGACATTGGTCGTGGCGAGTGTTCCTGGTAAAAACGATAATCAGTGGGCCGCAAGTCCGCTCTGCAAACGAGCCAAAGAGGTCTCCGACGCAGAGTTAATTGTCGATATTGATGGCCGCGAATCCGATCGTTTTGGTGTGAAGACCAGCGGAACGGTACTGCTATTTGATGAGAAAGGAGAACTTCATTTTGCGGGTGGGATTACGGTCTCACGTGGTCACGAGGGGGATAGCGTTGGCGGACAATTGCTGAGTGAACGGCTAGCCGCGCTTTCAATTGATTCGGATGGAATGATTGCTCGCGATTTTGCGATATCCCCTCCGGTATTCGGATGCAAATTGTGTTTGCCACAATCAAAGGACATCACTAACTGCTCGGTCAAGATGTCTGATGGAGCAGCGCCATGATTCATCCACCTGGGGCGTATTCGCGACGCTGCACCGACGCAGTGTTGCGTGAAGCCAATTGGGATGCCGCAGCCGTGCAAGCCCACTTTGACGAGCATGCTTCATCGATCTTTCGCCGGACCGATCGCATGTTTGCCGTGCTGATGATGCTGCAATGGGGAGTAGCCATCGCCCTGGCATATTGGATATCACCAAGTACATGGAACGGAGCCGAGCGAAGCATTCATCCGCACCTGATCATCGCGATTGTAGGCGGCGGTTTGCTGACGTGCCTGCCCGTCGCTACGGCGCTGATGTTGCCTGGTCGGACGATCACGCGGCATGTGATTGCGATTAGCCAAGTGCTTTTCTCGAGTCTACTTATCCATCTATCGGGCGGACGGATCGAAACGCATTTCCATATCTTCGGCTCGTTCGCATTCTTGGCTGCCTATCGCGATTGGAAAGTGCTTGTTGCTCCTACTTTGATCGTCGCGATTGACCATATCGTGCGAGGGATTTGGTGGCCCGAATCCGTGTTTGGGATCGCGACCGCATCCCATTGGGTTTGGATCGAGCATACAAGTTGGCTGATGTTCGAAGAGATCGTATTGCTGATTACGATTCGGCAAAGCGTTGGAGAGATGCGATTCTTGGCGATGCACACCGTGCAACTCGAGGACGCGACCCGCAATGCCGAACAAGCCAATCAGGCGAAGAGCGACTTTTTAGCCAGCATGAGCCACGAGCTTCGAACGCCATTGAACGGGGTGATCGGGATGACGGAATTGCTTGCCGATTCGCCACTGGATGATCGTCAACGTCGATTCGTCGACGCATGTCAAAGCAGTGGCAGGTCGCTGTTAAAACTAATCAGCGACATTCTTGATCTGTCAAAGATTGAAGCAGGGTGTATGGAACTCGAAGATCATCCGTTTGATCTACAACAGTTGTTAGACGACGTCATGCTGAGCATGCCAGTACGTGTCGACGCGAACCGTGTCAAAATCAGTTGCCAATTCGATAACCCGCCCGGATTGTGTTTGGAAGGTGACAGCCATCGACTGCGTCAAATTCTGCTAAATTTGCTAAGCAATGCGATCAAGTTTACCGAGCGTGGCGAGATTCAATTAAACGTCGAGGTTCAACAGCTGAGAAGCGAAAAGGCGACACTGCTGTTTTCGATTAAGGACACCGGCATTGGAATTCCTGCCGATCGCCTGGGGCGATTGTTTCAATCCTTTTCACAGGTCGACAGTTCGGTCAGCCGAAAATACGGCGGATCGGGGCTCGGATTATCGATCAGCAAATCGATCGTCGAAAAAATGAAGGGACAAATGGGCGTCGAGAGCAACGAGGGAGTCGGATCTCGATTTTGGTTTACCGCAACCTTCCGCAGAGGAACTGCGGCTGATGGCAATTCGCAATCGAAATCGCATTCGTCGTTAGATACTCCGTCAATGGATACTCAACTGCCCTCCCCCACGCACGAAATTTCAGCCCATGATATCGCCCCCTGTGATACTGCACGAATATTGGTGGCTGATGACAACGAAGTGAATCAATTGCTCGCATGCGAGTTAATTACCCGCTGCGGTTGGAACTGCGACGTGGTTGGCAATGGTGTCGATGCCCTCAAAGCACTCGACAGCCAATCGTACGACGTCGTGCTGATGGATTGTCAGATGCCGTTGTTGGATGGCTATCTGACGACAATGGAAATTCGCAAACGTGAAACGGATGGACGGATTGAATCAGGCCCCGCGATCGTGGCGTTAACAGCGAACGCGATACAAAGCGATCGGCAACGTTGTCTCGATGCCGGGATGGACGACTACATCAGCAAACCGTTTGAAATACAACAATTGCGTGAAACGGTTGGGCGACTGCTTGTCAAACGTCTCTGCGTATGAACTGGCGTGAGAGCGAATCGCGAGACATTGAGGATTTAGACCGGGGCAAGTTGACGCGTCATCCCATTTCGATTTGCGTTGCAAATGAAGCAGGAAATAGGATAAGTTATGGGAACAGCAAAAGAAAACCTATCTTCCTTGACGCATTTTCCTTACGCCGCCGCATCCGAGTGGGCAGCGAAGGAAATCAGGGGTAAAGGTTCGTCCCGTGCGATTTCAGCGACTAAGATAGTCGAAGTGGCATTCTGTATAGATTTTCAAAATTTTTGTTCGTTTCAAATCATGGCTCGAATGGCGTGAAACAATGCGAAGGCAAAGGAGTTGTGATACCTTTGTAAATCGCCGGACCTGCTGATCACTTTGCCGGCATTTCTTTGAGACTGCAATACCAAGAGTGACCGAGATTCCGATATGGATGAAAAGCGACTAACGGACGAGAGCGAATCCGAAGCGATGGATCCGGATCCGCAGCCTGTGCCCGTCGAATCTTTTGATGATCGCTTTCTTTTGCAGTCCCTGATGGACCATATACCTGACAGCATTTATTTTAAGGACGCCGAAGGACGGTTCATTCGAATCAATCGTGCCAAGGCGGATCGTTCGCGGCTCGGATCGACCGACGAAGCGGTCGGTAAAAGCGACTTTGACTTTTTTGATCCCGAACACGCTCGCAAGGCGCTCGCAGATGAAAAGGAGATTATGCGGACGCTGAAACCGCTGGTTGAATCGGAAGAGCACTTGATTTGGTCAAGTGGGCTCGAACGATGGGTCTCCACTACAAAGCTGCCACTGCAAACACAAGAAGGCGAAGTGGTGGGAACGTTTGGCATCTCGCGTGACATCACCAAGTTAAAACAGACCGAACGTGCTTTGGGAGCTGCCAAAGAGGCGGCAGAATCGGCCAGCCGAGCGAAAAGCGAATTCGTCGCAAACATGAGCCACGAGATTCGCACTCCGATGAACGGGGTGATCGGCATGGCCGAGTTGCTGCTCGATACCAATCTCAGTTCGGTACAACGAGAGTACACTCAGGCGGTACTCGAATCGGGCGAAGCGTTACTGGGACTGCTTAACGACATCCTTGACTTTTCAAAGATCGAAGCGGGCAAGGTCGAATTGGACCCCGCCCCATTCGACCTCCGTGACTACATCGGCACAATGATGAAGTCGCTCGCAGCACGGGCTCATCACAAGGGGCTCGAGCTAGCCTATCACTTCGATCCAAACATTCCCGAAATCGTCGTGGGTGACTTTGGCCGACTGCGTCAGGTTTTGATCAACCTAGTCGGTAACGCCATCAAGTTTACAGAGCAAGGCGAAGTGGTCGTCGACGTGGTGGTTGAGGACCAATCGAATCAACGAGTTGCACTCAAATTCAGTGTAACCGACACGGGCATTGGAGTTCCACAAGACAAGCTCGACACCATTTTCGCTGAGTTTGAACAGGCTGACAAATCAACGACGCGAAAGTTTGGCGGAACCGGGTTGGGGTTGGCAATCGCATCGCGTTTTGTCGAATTGATGGGGGGACATTTAACGGTAAGCAGTGAATTTGGCTCAGGCACCACGTTCAGCTTTATCATCGCGTTGCCAATCGGTGCGAAGGTGGCTTCAGAAAAGAAGCATTCAGATCCGGAATCGATTCGCGGACTTCGCGTTTTGGTCGTCGATGACAATGCAACCAATCGTCGCATTTTGCAAGAGACGCTTCAGAATTGGGGGATTCAGCCGCTGGCCGTTTCCAACGCACGCGATGCTTATGCCCAAGTCAAATCGGCGATTGAAAAGGGCAGCCCTTACAATTTGGTAATTTCGGACGTGAACATGCCGGACACGGATGGTTTCCAGTTTGTTGAATCGTTACGGGACAACATCAAACTCGCTGATACCAAGGTCATGTTACTGACTTCGGGAATGCGATCAGGAGATATTCCTCGCTGCGAACAGCTGAATGTGGCAACGCATTTGATGAAGCCCGTCAAGCAGTCCGAATTGCTCGACGCTATATCTGAAGCAGTCGGCATCACATCGCCCTCATTGGTTGCGGCGCAACCAACGCAATCACCGGACACTTCTACACTGGGCAGTTTGCAGGTACTGCTGGTCGAGGACAGTCCGGTCAATCAGATGGTCGCAATGGGGTTGATGCGAAAATGGGGTCACACTGTCACCATCGCGAAAAATGGCATCGAAGCGGTTGATTTTACGAATTCGAAAGCGTTCGACATCGTCTTGATGGATGTCGAGATGCCAGAGATGGACGGTCTCGAGGCGACACGCATCATTCGCCAACGTGAACAAGGGACATCGCAACATATTCCAATCATCGCAATGACCGCTCATGCGATGAAGGGCGACGAAGAGCGTTGCCAAGAAGCCGGAATGGACGCCTATGTCGCCAAGCCGATTCGACAACAAGCGTTGTTAGACGCGATGACCAGACTGGTTGCCGACCAAAGCAACCCCTCTCGCTAAATCACCCAGAAAGGTGAGGCACCGAGGGGCCTGAGGCACTAGCGTTTAGCTCTGGCACCGCAATGTGAAGGCAACAATTTCGATGTGACCTTGGTCATCGGTCGGAACCACGCGAACGTCAGGTGTCTCGACAGCGTGACCATGCGTCGCGACACCAGTGCCGTAACCGGACACAACCGTCATTGGGAATGCAATCGGGACGATTCTCACGGATCGCGCTTCAAATACGAATTTACTTTTTCTTACCAGGCTTTTTCTTGGCTCCGCCCGGACGCGCCGGTGACGGTGACCCTTCGGGACGCACCATTTCCGCCGTCGGACGTTGATTCGCCTTAATTTCAGCAACATGCGTGTCATAAGCGTGTTGAAGCCGTTTGACGACCTCCGGATATTGGGCCGCAACATTCGTGGTTTCGCCAATGTCAGCCACAGTGTCGTAGAGCTGTACAGGTTCGGGCGATGGCTTCCACTTGGCGTTGTCGCGATTCTGTTTCCCTTTGCCCTCTTGCCACGGATAGAACTTCCATTTGCCGGAACGAACCGTCCCCGGTCCATGCATCAGAACGTAGGCATCGTGCGGACTTTTGGCGTCCACCGCACCACTCATCAATGGCCAGATATTTTTGCCGTCGATCTTTCGCTGCGGCAACTCCCCACCACTCAGCGCGGCAAACGTCGGCATCAGATCGATCGACGCAGCAACTTCGGAACAGACCGAACCAGCGCGAATTTTCCCAGGCCACCACATCAACGTGGGCTCACGAATACCGCCGTCATACACGCTTCCCTTTTTCGCCCGCAGCGGCAGAGAAGATCCAACCGCGGCGCCATTGTCACTGGTAAATACGACCAAAGTATTCTCAGCGATTCCGGCCTGCTTCACTGATTTCAAAATCGCACCGACTGACCAATCGACCTCCTGGATCGCATTGGTGATCAGATCGTTGTCGGGATTGTCAAACGCAGGGGAGACGGCAAGCGGCAAATGCACCATCGTGTGTGGCAGATAAAGGAAGAATGGGGCATCGTTACTTTCATTGATAAACCGAATTGCTTCTTCGGTGTAACGCCGCGTCACCGTGGTTTGATCGCAGGGGTATTCTATCACCTGTTCGTTGCGAAGCAGAGGCACTTCATTTTTGATCTTGTTGCCCGCTTTCAAATCGGCCAGCGTCACACCATTACGAAGGACCATGTCGTCGGAGACTTTGTTGGCGGGATCGATCCACATGTCGTTGCTGTAAGGAATCCCATAGTACGATTCGAATCCTTGATACGTTGGCAGGCATGGCGGCAGATGCCCGAGATGCCACTTACCAACGCACGCGGTCCGGTACCCCGCCGATTTCAACATGTCCGCTAATGTGACTTCGTCGGGATGGAGCCCCCGATCACTGTTGGGAAACAACACCGCCGCCATGCTCAGACGTTGGTAGTGACATCCGGTCATCAACGCGGTACGTGATCCCGAGCAGACAGCACATCCAACGTAAAAGTCGGTGAACTTCATGCCTTCGGCAGCCATTTGATCCAAGTGGGGTGTCTTGGGAACCGTCGCACCATTGAACCCGACGTCGCCGTATCCCATGTCATCAATGAAGATCACGATGACATTAGGCCGAGAGGGTTGCGCCAACAGGGGACCGCAAAACAGAGAGCCAAATACAGCAAACACAAGCGTCGTCAGTGGTCTCATCAGGTCATTCCCATCGGGTAGGTTCAGTCGCCGTTAAGACGAAATTGTACTCGGCGTGGCTGATCGCGATGTAGTTGACGGCACTAGACACGGAAAAGTTTGAAGCAAAAACGGAAGGCTAGCGGCAAGCGTAGGGCCGCAAAACGTCTGACGTTGACACTGAATCTCGAGTGCTGCGGATATCGCTGGGCTGCAAAATATTTGCGATGTCGTGGAAATTAGGGCTGCGCAAGTTTTGTTTCGATTCTTAGTCGCGATAGCGACCGCAGGCGATAGCCCTGGACGTCAGTCCGGGGACGATGTCTTCCGCGTTTCCTGTCGTCGCGTTGCGACTCGGGTTCGCTTTGTTTTCCCAACCCCCGGACTGACGTCTGGGGCTACTACATTACGTCGCGTCGTGACTAACTATTCGCGATCAACTGAAACAAAAATAACGCAAATGGGATAGTTAAACGTGGTGTCAACAACGAATTTTTAGCAGCTTAGGCTGGCGCCATCGGTTCACAAAAACGGATAAATATTGATTCTCCTGGCCTTTGGGAATTGTTCAAGTCCGAGGCGTAGCACTGCTGGGTGCTCAGCTCGAACTTGATGCCTTACACCGCGGCGTTCGTTGGGAAATACCGTTTCAGCTTCAAGAAATGCCGTTCCAACAAATGCCAACTGGCGACCGCGGCGATGTAGGTCATTGCGAACATCAAGCCAATGTAGACGAGATGGCTGGCGATGGGATGGCCGATTGCCGAGATGAACGTGGTGGCGGTTAGGACTGCGGACAGAAGCGGTATCAAAGGGTTTTGGAAGATGTACATCGCATAGCTGTATTTCCCAAGCGATCGCAGTACCGCCAAGTTGAAAAAGCGAGCCAGCGCGTCGCTGCGTTTCGCCGTCATCAACCACACCAGGACGCATGCCCAAATCACCGGCCACAACGTATGCGGGATCGTGTACAACCCCTTACCGAACAACATCCCCATCGCGACGACTGCAACACAAGCACCGACCAGGATCGGCAACCATTTTTTTAGCGGCTCGAGACCGTGTGGATTGCGAGCGATGATGGCAACCGCGGCTCCGATCAACAGCGCGTCGACACGAAAGATTGTCAAAACGTCAGCAGCAACACCGTGTTGCGACACCAGGACGTAGCCGACTCGCGACACCGCGCTGAGTACTGCCAAACCGATCGCGACACGAAGCGTCAATGTCGGTCGGACGCAGAACAGAATGAGTGGCCAAACAAGATAGAAGTGCTCCTCCACCGCCAACGACCAAAAGTGATCGAGGTAACCGAAGCACCATTGGTTCTCGAAACTCATCTTGATGTTGACCAAATAGGTCCACAGATAAAACTGATTCTCAAGCGGGAGTGCAAACATTTCAGCCAGCTGAGGGATGAACCTTGCGCCGACCACAATTGCCGCGAGCGTGCAAAAATATAGAGGAAAAATCCGTAGACTGCGGCGGGCAATGAAGTTGCGAAAGTAGTGTGGGCGATCTCTTCCGTCGACCAAGATTCCAGTGATCAAAAAGCCCGAGAGCACAAAGAACAAATCGACGCCTCGATCCCCCTGGCTCAACAGCAACCCGATCGCTTTGCCGACCACGGTATCCGTCGGGAACTCTTTTCCGAACCGATACAGCGTCACGATCAGAACGGCAAATCCACGAAGCCCATCCAGCTCCGGCACATGCTCGCCGTGCCGCCAGACCCGCTCGGGTCGATGCTTGTTAGTTGTTTCCATTTGGCTTTATAATGTCGGATCGACTTCCAGGCTGTCGAGCCAGACGGATTTTTCGTAGCGAAACTCGCCAAGAGTTTTGGGGTGGGGCACAGATGAACGAAAGTCTTCGCGACTTTCGCTACGAAGCCTATCCCACAATATTTTCGAAGTTCGGCATTGCTTTATAGTAGTAGGATAGACCGAGCTGAGTGCGATTATAGCCGCAAACGCGTTAGTTTGTGGTGCATTGATCCCGTTGACCAACGAACCCATCTTGCCCTCTCCGGGACATCAGCGCCTCGGCTGTCGCGATCACCCAAATCTATCGATATCCGTACGCATCCAACTTGGATGGTCCGCGACGTCAATTGTGTTTGGCCACACAAACGGATTCGCAAAAAAAACCGCATTATTTCCAGGGGCGGATGCAGGATCCTCGCTTGACGTGTGATCTACTTCGAGGCTTGAAGCGAGTCGTAAAGTCGCCTCGCAGGTCGCTACGGGAACAGCCTCGATGCCGCTGAGCACTCCGACGCATCGAGGCGGCTGGATCGATCCGCATGTCTAGATCGATCGCGTCAATGCGTTGTCCGACGACTCACCGGAGGAAACCGACGTGGTGACGGCGATGTTGCGATTGAACTCAACGCGTCAGGTTGTGAAGTCGCGTTTTTCAGTAGGCCGGATCAAGCAAACGGCGACAATGCCGGATCGGCGAACGCAATTGGGAATTTCATCTCGGGCCGAGGCTCATTCGAAACGGCAACCGTTTGAGCCGATCCGGCATAATTCTGCGTCCTTAATCCGGCCTGCAACTCTTTCGAGACTCCCGCCTCGCCTTTACTCGCGCGGCAGGCGGGAGCCTGCGATTCATTGGGTACCCAGGCAGGAGCCTGGGTACCAGTGCTGGCGTTCACCAAAAATTGCCGTCTTTTGACGACCGATTATTTACTGCGGCGTGACTCGACCGCGTCGCTGAGGTCTTGCAGGATCGCGATTGTTTCGTCCCAGCCGATGCAGGCGTCGGTGATGCTCTTGCCACGGACCAAATTTCCGTCGCTGAGGTTCTGGTTGCCTTCGACCAAATTGCTTTCGATCATCACGCCCATGATGCGATTGTCGCCATCGCCAACCTGGCTGCAAATATCGCGGCACACGTAGCGTTGACGCGTGTACTTTTTACGACTGTTCGCGTGGCTGGTGTCGATCATGATTCGCGGGGTCAGGTTTGCTTTCTTTAGCAAATCAGATGCGGCATCGATACTCGCAGCGTCATAGTTCGTGTGAATACCGCCTCGCATGATCACGTGACAATCGCTGTTGCCGGTTGTAGCAAAGATCGCCGACGTGCCTTCTTTGGTGACCGACAAGAAATGGTGCGGACGCTGGGCCGAGCAGATCGCATCGACGGCGATTTGCACGTTGCCGCTGGTTCCATTTTTGAAGCCGACGGGGCATGACAAACCGGATGCGAGTTCACGATGCCCTTGGCTTTCGGTCGTTCGTGCCCCGATGGCTCCCCAACCGACAAGATCGGCGATGTATTGGGGACTTATCAAATCGAGGAACTCGGTGCCAGTCGGCAGACCCATCGCGTTGATGTCACGCAGCAAACCTCGGGCGGTTCGCAGGCCGTGATTGATCTCGAAGCTGTCGTCCAACCCAGGATCGTTGATCAACCCTTTCCAGCCGACGGTCGTGCGAGGTTTCTCGAAATAGACCCGCATCACGATCAGCAAATTGTCGTGATGCTTTTGTTGTTCCACGGCCAGCAGTTGAGCGTATTCCAGCGCCGCTTCGGGGTCATGGATCGAACACGGGCCGATGACAACCACCAAACGGTCATCTTCTTCGCGAAGCACTCGCTGAATGCCCGCTCGAGCGCTGGAGACAGTTTCCGCGACCTCGGCTTCGACCGGGATCTCGGCCATCAGATCTTTCGGTGGCATCAACTGCTTAATCTCGTTAATGCGAAGATCGTCGGTCGCTGGCGTTTGGGTTTTCTCGGTCATCGCGTCGTCTGGTTGGAATCGGATTCAATTCGAAAGCGTTGACTATCGTTGATGGACGCAAAAGATCAACCGGGGATCGAATTTGGACCCGATGCGGACAGTAAATTAGGCGGAATTGTTTGATACGACCGTTACAAAGTCGCAAAGGCAGAGGGGTGCGGCGTTGGGAAACAATGCACTCTCTTATTGTATCTAGAGCCAACTCGATCAACAGCCAGCATTTCTAGAGGTGGTTTCGGCAACCCCCGCCCGCATTTTTCGTCGTGGTTGTAGGCCGGATCAAGTCGCCCTAAGCGACGCAGATCCGGCAGATGCGAAAGTGATGGTGAATTCGTTGCCACCGCCCTGCCGGAAATCCACTCCGCTACGTTCCGTCCTACGATTGTCGCTCGTCGGATTGCTAAATCAATCATCCACGCCGAAGATAGTGGCATGGATAATCAGCCGCCAAGTGATGAAATCGTCCTCAGGACGAACCGATCAAGCGAATGTTTCGAAGCACGTCTTGTGCTGATGGCCGCTGGCATTGCTGCCGAGGCGGTATCTCGCGAAGGCACATGGTTGCTCGTCGTTGCTCGAGAAAACCAGGACGTCGCCATCGCCGAACTCGATGCGTATCAAAACGAAAACAGCGATTCCGCGCCACGTCGCCGCACCGCAGATCCCGTTTTCGAAGGAGCGACTCCGGCGGTCTTTCTGTACGCAGTCGTTCTGATGTTTGTCGCAGTGCTGGCCGCAAAATCGGCGTTTGGATTTGAGTGGTTCCAGGCCGGGCGGATGCATTCGGGCAGCGTCGTTGCGGGCGAGTGGTGGCGAATGATCACAGCTTTAACGCTTCATTTAGATGCGGCCCACTTGATGGGGAACCTGTTATTTGGAACCGTCTTTGGACTGCTTGCCGGACGATCCCTCGGAGGCGGTGTGGCATGGCTTGGAATTGTGATCGCCGGTGCGATGGGCAACGGCATGAACGCCTGGGCCCAAGCAGCGGCACATACTTCTATCGGCGCTTCGACCGCAGTGTTTGCCGCACTCGGGATGATCGTATCGCATGGGCTTCGCCGCTGGGCGTCGGCACAAGACAAACCGTTTAAACGATGGAGTCCGTTGATCGGTGGAGTGCTGTTACTGGCGTTCACTGGAGTCGGCGGCGAACGCACCGACGTGCTCGCCCACGTCACTGGATTCGTCGCAGGGTTGCTGATTGGCTGGGCTGGAAGCCGTTTGCCTGATCGCTGGTTGGCCAGCCGGTGGGTTCAGTCCGTTGCGGGAGTCTCAGCGATCACGCTGATCGCGGTCGCGTGGATCGTCGGTCTTGGTGCTGCGGGTTAACGCGCATCCTGCTTTCGCGCATGCACGGTGCGACACGCCGGTTTGCATGATCTGCTGCTGGCGATGACAATGATTCCGATCCTTAACGCCAAAACGCTCGTTCCCCGGCTCCTGCCGCAGAACCAGTGCTGCAACTTGGCTCATTCTGTTTAATCTTAAGATGTGAAGGATGATTGTGACGGAGTTATTGAAATTTGCGTTTAAAACAATGCATCTGGTATTGCGGCCATTCTCGCTGATGACTGCGTTTGCGTTTACCGTTTCCTTCGCGGTTGCTAATACCGCATACGCCGACTCACGACCCAACATCGTCGTGATTCTTGCCGACGACATGGGGTATTCAGACCCAGGTTGTTACGGAGGCGAGATATCGACTCCCAACATTGATCAGCTCGCCAATGAAGGTGTTCGCATGACCCATTTTTACAATGGTGGCATGTGCGTCGTTTCCCGTGCGTCGATGTTGACTGGTCGCTGGTGGCCGAATGCTCTGCCGAATTTCCAAGAAACGTCCCTGTTGCCAGAACGACTGCGTGAATCGGGGTATCGTTCGGCGTTAATCGGAAAATGGCATCTAGATGGCCATCCGATGGACCGCGGTTTTGATCACTTCTTTGGATTTTTGTCAGGCTTTGCCGATCATTTCGCCGGAGCCCCCAGTTACCGACTTGATCGTGAGCCGTTTACGGACTTTGGTGACAACTATTACAGCAGCGATGCATTGAGCGACCGGGCGATTCGGTTCATCGACGACGCCTCAAAACAGGAACCAAACAATCCGTTCTTTTTGTATCTAAGTTACCAAGCTCCGCACAATCCGCTGCAGGCTCCGCGTGACGACATCATGCAATACCGAGGCAAGTATGCTGCAGGCTGGCAGGCCATTCGCGAAGCCCGCTTCCACCGCCAAAAAGAAATGGGGCTCGTAGCAGCCGATGCTGTGCTTCCGTCCTATCCCCAGAACCTTCCCCAGTGGGATTCACTCAGCGACGAACAACGGGATTTAGAAGACTTGCGAATGTCCGTTTTCGCGGCGATGGTCCAGCGTATGGATCGCGGAATTGGGCGAGTCATGCAGTCGATCCGAGACAACGGGCACGGCGACAACACGCTGGTTCTGTTTCTCAGCGACAATGGAACCGATTCTTTTTCGGTGGTCGACGAAGCAATGTTGAAAATGGATCGATTGCCGGGTGATCCAGGATCGAATTGGCAACCCGGCACCGGCTGGGCTTATGCGAGCGTGACACCATGGCGAATGTACAAAATTGGCCAACACGCTGGTGGCGTCACCACAGGTGCGGTGGCTTGGTGGCCCGGTAAAACGGGCACACCTGGACGCATCGACTCTCGTGCGGTGCACATGGTCGATGTGCTACCGACCTTTCTCGACGCATTCGGCAGTGATGCCGACGACGTGGCGGGCGAGTCGTTTCTGCCGATACTCAGTGATACAGCGTGGCATCGGAAACGCCCGCTCTATTTCCAATACATGGATAATCGTGCAATCCGCACCGATCGCTGGACGTTGGCCGAAGTGGATGGAGCCGGCTGGCAACTGTTTGACACACAAAACGATCCCCTCGAGACAACGAATCTTGCAGCGGCGAAGCCTGCGGTCGTCAACGAGTTGAGCGAAAAATGGTTGAAATGGTGGTGCGACGAAAGTGGCCAGTCTGCTTACAAACCGCAATCAACTCGCAATAGTCCACACTACCGCCCTCAAGGTGACTGGGGAACAGGCGTTCGTTACACCCCAAGTGCGATGCCAAAACGATTATCAGGTCGTTACCCTGCAGTTCCGCTAGAATAACGTCAGCCGTACAAGCTTCCCCACCCGCGTCTGCCCCGCAGTCGCATTCCCCGTTTCTATTTAGGCTTAGTGAAGATGAAACCAAACCGTCTATTTCATCGGCGTCATTTTCTTGCTCAATCTTCGTTATTGACAGCGGCGATGGTCACGCCCGGAGTGTTCGCCGAAGAATTGATGCGTACGCCAGCTCAAACCGCTGGCCCGTTTTATCCTGATCGTTTGCCACTGGACACCGACAACGATTTGCTGATCGTTAACGATCAAATCAAACCGTCGGTGGGTGAGATCACTCATTTGACAGGGCGAATCCTGGACCCCAAAGGCAACCCGATTCGCAATGCCGTGGTCGAGATTTGGCAAGTTGATAACCACGGTGCCTACTTGCATTCACGTGGCGAAAGTGGTCGCGGGCGAGATTCAAACTTCCAAGGCTTTGGACGCTTTCTGACCAGCAGCACGGGCGAGTACTATTTTCGCACGATCAAACCGGTGCCGTACCCTGGTCGCACGCCACACATTCACTTTGCGGTCAAGCAAAACTCCGGAAAGCCATTTACGACTCAGTGTTATGTGAAGGGCAACGCACAAAACGAAAACGACGGAGTGCTGCGACGGATCAATGATCCAGCGGCACGCCAATCGGTAATCGTTGACTTTGCCCCGCTGGCGGATTCAAAATTGGGTGAATTGGCAGCGAAGTTTGATATTGTCCTCGGCCGTACACCCGAGGCGTAAGGCTTAATTGCATTTGTCGAAGTGCAAATCGCAGTGGTGAGCCGTGGGCCGTAAGGCACCGGGTAATGCGTGGAACCCGGACGCTCACGCGTCACGGCTCACTGAATCAACAAGCCTGCCGCCTCGACTGTCCCATTTTTCGTTTTCCCTGCATTTGTGAGCCGACGGCGCTAGCCGCGGGCCTCTTTTTATCCGCGATTTACCGTGCGGCGGCCCGCGGCTAGCGCGTTCGGCTCACGAAATGGGACAGTCGAACTAGCGATCAAACGGCTAACGGGAATTCACCCAACGATTCCTGCCTACTTGCTTAAAGCCTATTCGCCGGAATCTGTTGATTCACCAAGTCGATAGATCGCAATCGACTCGATTAACATTTCACCGACGTTTGCATGTTCGTCATACGTATTGAACGGATCGAAACGGATGCTCCGAATCGGTTTTGTCTCATTCACGCTGAACAAATATGCGTTCACTTTATCGCTTGCAGTCAACGGACGGATGCTCTGCTGTGTTCCGTTAAATCCACGCTCGGGCATCGCCCAGAAAAACTGGCTCGTTGCTCCCTTACTAGGCATCGCTCGCAATTCGATTACGAGTGTCCCGGAAACCGTCTCTGGAAGTCGCGTCGACATCTGTGAATCGTCGCCAGTGGCGACCAAGAACGCTTTACCGTCTCGCTGCTCGACTTTGACGTTGGACATGTGCGTCCACTTTTTCACATCCGCCTTGTTATCAAAATTCCATCGCACCAATTCCTTGGCATTCGTCATGTCGATGCCATCCGGATTGATCGAAGTGTCTTTGGGTTTTGACGTCACTAGACCTTTGCGCACCGGTTGCTTCGCGAAAGGCATCGTAAACTCGTAGTCACCCGACCCCACAACAAACATCGTAACCCCGCTTTTAATGCGAGGCTTGCTGACATTCACGTTATCCAAGGCGGACTTGCCTGATTCGTAAACCGATTGCGGATCATCGGTCGGCAGAACCACCGTCGCCGTCGTGTTCGCTGGAATCGTCACGCGCAAATGGAATTTGCCATCGGCGACCTTCCAATCGCTACGAATCGTGCCGCGAATCGAGTCATGCGAAGCTCGCACCCAATCGATGACATCGTACATCGCATTGCTGTTGGGCGTGGGCACATGAGGATGAATGATGATCTTGCTGTATCCCGGGCCGTCCGATTTGATTCCAGCCAAGGTATCAAACATCCACTCACATACCGCGCCAAACGCATAGTGCGAGAACGAGTTCATTGCGGCGTTGTGCCGTCCAAACGCCTCTTCTTTGGTATAGCTGTCCCAGCGTTCCCAGATCGTGGTCGCACCGTTTTCGATCTCATAGCCCCACGATGGAAACTCGCGGGATTGAAGCAAGAAGGTTGCCAGGTCGTGTTGTCCCGCACTCGAAAGCACCGGAAGCAGCGGCCGTGTACCTAGAAAACCGGTCGACATGTGGTTGCCATTTTCGGCGATCATTTTTGCAAGATGACGTCCCGTCGCTTCGCGTTGTTTCTCCGGAACAAGATCGGCAAACAACGCCAAGGCTTGCGCGGTTTGAGTGTTCACGTTGATGCTGCCATCGTCGCGAAGGTATTTCGCTTGGAAAGCTTTCTTGGTCCGCTGCAATTGGTCGCGGTACGTTTTGGCTTCCTCGCCGTGGCCGATCGCTTCGGCCATTTCGGACATCATCCGCGCCGAGATTGCAAAGTAGACAGTATCGACGTAATCCAAGGGCGTGCTAGCGCCTTGCGCCAACCAGTCGCCCCATGCGTTGCCATGAACGATGCCTAGATCGTTGTTGCTCGTCTGTTCTCGCCATTGCATGAACCGGGTCATCGGTTCCCAACAATCCTGGATAACGCGAGTGTCGCCGTAAGCTTGCCAAATCGTCCAGGGACAGATCACACCGGCATCGGCCCAGGCCGATCCAAAATCCCAACCGTGTTGAAACGGGAACGGAGCGTAGCCAGGAAACGCACCGCTTTCGCGTTGTGATTCCATCAACTCACGAAGCCATTTGGTGTAAAACGCACCGATGTCGGCGTTGTAAGCAGCCGTTCCAACGTAAGCTTGTGCGTCTCCGGTCCACCCCATCCGCTCGTCGCGTTGAGGACAATCCGTCGGCAAATCAAGAAAATTTGCTCGTTGTGTCCAGACTACATTCTTGAACAATTGGTTGACCATTGGGTCACTGCACTCAAACGTGCTCGTCATTGGCGTGTCGCTATGCATCGCCAAACCGGTCACCGCATCCAAGTCGGCTTTTCCGGGAAAGTTTGCAACTTCGACGAACTGGAAACCGTGGAATGTGAATCGTGGTTGGTAGATTTCGCCATTCGGGTCGCCTTTGCAGACGTAGTAATCCGTTGCCCGTGCCTTACGCAAATTCTCGGTCATCATCCGACCATCGGGATGCAACATCTCGGCATAGCGAATCTGGACGCGATGTCCGGCGGGTCCTTTGATTTTCAAGCGAATCACACCCGCAAAGTTTTGTCCGAGGTCAAAAACATAGGTGTCCGGTTCACGCTCGGTGATTTTTTTCGCTGGCAGTTCCTCAGTGATACGGACGGGAACGCCAGGAAACGATTCGAGTCGGGGACGTTTGAAGCCCAGGTCACGTGGTGTGCCTTGAATGCGTGTTCCACCACCGACATTTTTGGGATTATGAGCTTCGTAAAAGTCTGCGACGACGTTCTCCATGTCGCGTGCCAGGATCGCGTTGTCCCAGTTCGCGTCATTAAATCCGGGTGACGACCAGCCCGGCATCTCTTTACGGGCGTCATAGGATTCCCCCATCAACAGATCCGCCTCTTGAATTGGCCCGTCCGCGGTGACCATCCAAGTCGCGTCGGTGCTGATCGTAGCTCGCGTGCCGTCGATATATTCGACTTCCATCTGCGTCATCAATGACGGGGTTTTGCCGTAGTTCCACCTTCCCTGGCGTTCGGTCCCCATGCCGGTTAACAAGCCAAAACCCACATACCCGCTGTACCAACCGTCTGCGACCCGAGCACCGATGACGTTCTCGCCACGTTTGACCAAATCAGTCACGTCGTACGTGTTGTAGTACGCCCGTTGGCGATAATCAGTCCAACCGGGTGCAAAATACGCGTCACCGACTCGCGAGCCGTTGATCTCGAGCTCGTAGATTCCCAGTGCGGTCGAATACACCGTCGCACGTGCCACTTCCTTTTCAGAGGAAAACGCTTTGCGATACTGGCGAGCCGCCGGCAAATATAGCTTGCTGGTGTCTTTAGAAATTGATGATGAGTCTTTGTACGAGATGTACTCGGCATCCCAATCGGATTCTTCTAGCAGCCCCATTGTCCAGAATGCTGTTTCGCTCCAATCCGAAGCGATGCCATTGCGATCCCAAGTGCGGACTTTCCAATAACACTTTTGCCGTGACGAAAGCGGTTTTCCATCATATTGGATGTGCAGTGTTTCGGACGACGAAACTTTTCCCGAATCCCACAGATCGGGCAGGTCGGTCGCAATCAACTTGGCCGATGATGCCACTCGGATTTGATAAGCCGTTTGCGATTCCCCTCGCTGATCCGAAGTGACGATCCAGTTCAAACGCGGGCGAAGTGTGTCGATCCCGAGTGGATTGACTCGATATTCGCAGCGAAGTGATGAATCAGAGACACTCAAGCCTGGCTCGGCCGCTGTCAGGCGTCCGCCAGCGATGAGAAGAGTCGCCACGAGTGAAAACAAGGAAAGACGTCGGAAGACGTTGGGCTCGATTTGCATATTGTCAGAATGGGTGGGTGAAATGGGAGTAGGCACGAACGCAGCAACACGCCCGTCGATTCGAAAGCCTGCGGGGCCGGAAGCGAGCTGCGGTGTATATAGGGGGGTAAAAGCCCGGGACATCACCGTATTGCAACAATGGTCACCGGCTCAATGTGGATGACTAAATCTCGACGCTCGGTTCGCTGCCAGGGTGCAGTTCTTCGGGATCAATATCGCGGCTCATCCAGAACGGTGTCGCAGCGAACCAAACTAGGGTTCCTATCAATGCCGATGTTTTGACGACACTCAGATCGATCAGGCCGGCGAAGCAGAGAACACTTGGAACGATGGTCGCCGCCAGTGCTAGCAGCGAAGCCACTTTGAATACGATTGGATTCATTGTTTTTCTCGTTGATGAAGGGGCGGCAATTAATTGGCGGTAACTTCACTCTCAGGCGATTGAAGCATTTTGCTGAGAGCGAGGTACAGGATTCCGCTGATGATCCAGCATGGGATAACGGCGTAGGCGGCGAACAGGTCACGAGCGAAGATCAAGTAAAGCCCGACGAAGACCGGCAATAGCCAGGCAATTAGCACAGCCATGTTGACCGACTGGCTGCGACGCGCTGCATACTCGTCTTGCAATCCGAATCGCTTCATCAGGTGGTAGTCGACGAAAATGATTGCCCCCATCGGGCCCAGGACTGTGCCGTACGTACCGACGAATCCGAGTAGCTGGGCGGACAAGTTTGGAAACGCCCCGGCCATGGTTGCGACCGCTCCGGCCACCAATGTCATCACGGTGCGAGAGCTTTTTGGGAAAATGCCCTGGAACGCCAAGCCAGCTCGATAAATGGTGGGGTTTGCGGTTGTCCAACCTGCGATCACGACACAAATAATCCCGGTCCAACCGAGGGCTCCCCAAGCCAACATGCCAGGGTTGGCCGAGTCGTTTTGGGAGAGTTTGATCTGTGCTGCCAACAGAAGTGCCGCAGCAATCCAGGCCATGTAATGACCAAGGAACATTCCGACCGCAGGAGCCCAACCCGAAGAGGGTTTTCGTGCAAAGCGGAAGATCGACAAGTCGGCCATCCCAAAATGCATCGCTCCGTTGCAAAGCCACGCAAAAATCACGATTTGTGAGAATGTGAACGGCTTCTCACCACTCTTTGCTTGGACAAACGCAACTGCATCGCTCCAGTATTTGCCTTCGGAGAGAGCTTCGCTACTGGTCGCTCCCATTTGGATTAATGACACGATTCCGCACGCAGCGAAAATGCAAATCATCCAGGGAGCCGCGATGTTTGCGACTCTTGCCACCGTTTGGTACCCCGCTGCGGCAATCACTGCCATCACGATCCCTACGATGACAACGAGCGCTGTGAACGAGGGAGCACCGAAGCCAAACGTTTGCTCCGGAACGGCATAGTGAATGTCAAATGGCACACCGACCGCACTGGCCGATACCGTCACCATCGCTCCGGCTAAGAAGCAGAACAACACGCCATTGACGACGTTGTAAAGCTTGACGAGTGACCCGCCCGCGATCCGTTCTAATTGGTAATAAAGCGTAAATCGTTTGGCGACCGCAATCGGAGTGACAAGGTAACGCCACGTCAGTACCGCCAAAATGTTGCCTAGCAGTAAACCGAGGATCAGATCGGCGAGGCTAGCTCCGGCGGCCAAAAATAGCGGGCCGATCATAAACTCGGTGCCTGCTGCGTGTTCGCCAGCGTACATGCCCCAGAATTTCCCAGCGCCCAATAACGCTTTGTCAGGCACTCGTTGGCGTTCGTACTCACCACCAGTATGTTCTTCAGCGGCGTGTTCTTCAGCGGCGTGGGCCGAGGCTTCGTTCATCCAGTTGTTTCCTTCGCTTTGGGTATCTCTAATCTTTAAAGTAAGCGGCCATTGCTGAGCATCATGCCGCTTTGTCGCTGATCGCTCAGCATACGAAGTAAATACATGTCGTAGTGAATCTTGCTAAAGATCCTCGGGGTGGGATCTTTACCAAGCTCCACTACGGAACATCCATGAAATCTTTACCGGTGGTGGGCACGAAACGGCGAAAGGACGTCTTAGGCCGGAGTCGACTCATTGGTCCGTGACGAAAGCGTACTTAATTCATACTCACGCACCTTTTCGAGCCACTCGGCGCCCACGGGAACGCCAGCCGTTTGGCAGTAATAGTCCCAGACGGCGGCAAACGGCATCGATTTCAATTCTTCCATCATCGCCAATCGCGATGTGTAATCGCCATCGTGTTCGAATTGTTGAAGCGTCTGAGTCGGTTCCAACATCGCCATCAAAAGAGCTTTCACCACATTGCGTGTACCAATCGCCCACGCTGCTATGCGGTTGATGCTGGCGTCGAAAAAGTCGAGGCCGATGTGCACGCGATCCAGATGTTTTCCTCTCACAATTTCGTGAGTGATCGCTTGCAGTTCGTCACTGAACGTGACCACGTGATCGCTGTCCCAACGCACCCCGCGACTGACGTGCAGCAGCACTTCGGGAACATACATCAATACGGACGAGATTTTGTCCGAGATCACTTCGGTGGGATGAAAGTGTCCGGCGTCAAGACAAAGTAGCTTCTGACGTGAAATGGCATAACCAAGATAAAATTCGTGCGAGCCGACCACGTAGCTCTCTGATCCGATGCCAAATAATTTGCATTCTACCGCATCGAGCGTATGGTCGCTGCTAACCGGTTCGGCAAAGATTTGATCCAATGATGCGGCCAAGCGTTCACGTGGCGATTTGCGATCCGCAGGCGTGTCTTTATAGCCGTCGGGAACCCAGAAATTATTGATGCACGGGTTGCCTTGTGCCTTGCCCATTTCCGCGGCAATGTGACGGCACGCGATCCCATGATCGATCCAGAATTTACGAACGCCCGCGTCCTGATGCGAAAGAGTAAAACCGTCCGACGCTTTTTCATGAGCAAAGAAGGTAGGGTTAAAGTCGAGGCTGACGCCTTGCTCTTTGGCCCATTGAATCCAGCCTTCGAATTGGGCAACTCCAATTTCATCACGATCAACTTGACCGTGGAATTCCCCGTAGCAAGCGTGCAAGTTCAAACGATGATTGCCGGGGATCAGCGAATACGCCATCTGCAAGTCTTGACGAAGTTCATCGGGCGTACGAGCGCGGCCAGGGTAATTACCCGTAACGGCCAAACCGCTCCCCAATTCGCTGCCGTTGTCCTCGAAGCCTGCGACATCGTCCCCCTGCCAACAATGCAGCGAGATCGCAACCTTTTGCAATCGCTTGATCACTTCGTCAACGTCGACTCCAAGCGACTCGTAACGCTCTTGCGCCAATCGGTAAGCGGTTTCAATGTTTGCAGACTTGACCATCGCGGATGATTCCTCAATCTAAATAACGAGTCACAATCAGGGTGGAGCCTTGTGCGACTCGGGCTCAAAAAGCATTCGTTTCTCGAATAGACCTCTTAAGCCTAGTGGTTAATAATTAGACAATAACGTAGGTTTTGGGTCACTACCTTCACTATCGTGACATTTATTAGCACAATAGTGCCACCAGTGCCGATTCTCTTCTCCTATTTTGTGGCTTGATCGGACATTCGCAATGCCCCCGAATCAAAACGCGGGCGAAACCACCATGCAAATCCTCAAAAACGAAGACTGGTTTCATGAGGACGGGTTTCCCATCGCTGTGGAACGCCGTGATCCGCAAGAAGCGTTCGGAATCCATACACACGAATTCTCTGAGATCGTTGTCGTTACCGGCGGTGAGGGACTGCACGTGACCGGTGAAGACTCGTGGCCGTTAACCACGGGTGACGTGTTCGTGATCGGCGGATCTCGGCCCCATGACTATTTGAACACAAACCGATTGCAGCTAACCAATATTTTGTTTCAACAGGAAGCACTGACGCTGCGATTGCACGATCTTCCCTCGTTACCGGGATACCACGCGTTGTTTCATCTCGAACCCGCGTGGCGCCGACAGCATCAATTCAAAAGTCGGTTGAAGGTGACGAATACGGAACTTGCCACCGCCGTGGATTTGATCCGCCAACTCGACAGCGAACTGCGTGATCGAACCAGCGGGTTTCAATTCATTGCAACCGCAACCTTCATGCAAATCGTTGGACATCTTTCACGATGTTATGGACGAACAAAGAATGTTGATTCTAAATCGCTTTTGAGCATCGCCAATGCAATCTCGCATTTGGAGAGTCACTTTACCGAACCAATTCAATTGGATGACTTGATTGAATTGTCCCAGATGTCGCGACGAAGCTTTCTGCGGGCATTCGAATCAGCGATGGGATGCACGCCGATTGCACATTTGATACGGTTGCGAATCGACCGCGCCGCACAATTACTGCGCACGACGAACAAAGGAGTCACCGAGATCGCATTTGATGCAGGCTTCAACGACAGCAACTATTTCTCGCGTCAATTCCGCAAAACCATGCAGTGCAGCCCTCGCGAGTATCGCAACAAGTCGTCTTTCGCCGAATAAATTTGCTCACGCATAAACACGCTCTGCCATCAGCACTCCATCCGCTTCGCTCCCAGGGGCGTAAAACGTGAGGGCCGCTGTCGACGAGGTCAAGATTCCAGCGTCGTGCCGCGGCGGATGGCCCCTTTGCCGAAACGATCGAGTATCGAATCGGTCGCCTGGTCCACTTGCGCGTCGCGACTACAGTTGTCATCGAACAAATCGAGCTGGCGAGTCCGTGAACTGACCAGCGAACTCACTCCCATCCCGACCAGCCGAACGGGTTGATGAATGCGAATCCGAGTGAGCAAAGTGTCACGTACGGTTTCCCACAACTCGTTGGTCGAATTGCTGGGCGAAGCCAGCGTGGCCGAGCGGGCGAGCGTCTGAAAATCACTGAACCGCAGCTTCAACGTTACCGTGTTGCAATAGCGATCATGCCGACGCAATCGGCGGCCTACCTGCTCGGTTAATCGCAACAGGATCGCTTGCAACACTTCACTGTCCGAGACATCTGCGTGAAAGGTGGTCTCGTGCGAAATCGATTTGGCTTCGCGATCGGGTACCACGGCACGGTTGTCTCGCCCCCACGCCAATGCGTACAAGTGATTTGCCGACCCGCTGCCCATGGATCGCGTCAATTGATCAATATCCGCGTTTCGCAGATCCGCAACACGATAGATACCGATCTGCCCTAAACGTTCTTCAGCCCGCTTGCCGACTCCCCAAATTTTGTTGATCGGAAGCGGGTCTAGAAAATTGTGGACCTTGTCGGCTTCGACAACCGTGAATCCTCGAGGTTTGGCGTGACCACTGGCGACTTTGGCGAGAAATTTATTGGGGGCAACGCCCACCGAAGCATTCAGACCAAGTTCACTCAGGATCGCTTGCTGGATTTGTCGCCCGATCTCGATCGCCGAACCGAACAAAGCTTGGCATCCCGTCACATCAAGAAAGGCTTCGTCGAGCGAGAGTGGTTCGACAAGCGGTGTGTAGCGATTGAATATTTCGCGGATTTGACGCGAGATAACCGCGTACACTTCCATTCGAACTGGCACGACAACGAGGTGATTGCATCGCTGGAGTGCTGTTTTCATTGGCATCGCGCTGAAGACGCCAAAACGACGTGCTTCGTAACTGGCAGCCGCCACCACGCCCCGGCCCGTTGCGCTGCCACCGACCACGATCGGTTTGCCACGTAGCGAAGGGTTATCACGCTGTTCCACCGACGCATAAAACGCGTCCATGTCGATATGCAAAATCATGAGGCACAGTCTAGCGGATCGAGCCCGTCTTGTATTGCACACATTAGGTCGGTTCCAATACGCTCCATCGCCTGGGGACAGCCCAAAGGGATTGAATTGAGCGTTTTCATCTGAGCCGCCGGCGCTAGCCGCGGGCCCTTCGATTTTGTTGGGGAATTGCCCGCGGCTAGCGCCGTCGGCTCACAAAGTTCACGCATTCGGGGCATTCCGACTCGGGGCGTATTGGCGCGAATGGCACTCGTGAGGAAATCTGCAGTGGAATTTGACCAACTGACTCACTTTTTGAAGATCGCGCAAACCGCAAACATCACTCGGGCTGCCGAGGAACTCGGGTTGTCGCAGCCTGCGGTCAGTCGATCATTGCAGCGATTAGAGGAGGAGATTGGTCAACCGCTGTTCGAACGTCAATCACGAAAAATGGTGCTGACCGACGCGGGAGAACTGTTGGTCAGTCGGGCTCGCCAGATCATGTCGATTATCGATGACACACTCAGCGAGATCACCGATGACGGCCAATCAGGTCGGATACGGTTGGGAGCCATTCCCACGATCGCTCCCTATTTCCTGCCCGGATTGTTACACCAGTTCGCGTCCGTGTTCCCCAAGGCGAGACTACTCGTCCAGGAAGAACCCACGCAAAGTTTACTGCAACGGTTGACGCAGGGTGAATTGGATCTAGCGATCCTGGCGTTACCCATCCCGGCCAAGTATCTCGAAATTGACAACCTGTTCGAAGAGGAATTGCACCTTGTGATGCCGGCGGGACATCCACTGAGCCAGAAGAAGCAAATCAGATTGGCTGATATTCAAACGCTGCCGTTCGTGCTGCTTGATGAAGCCCACTGTCTATCGAACAACATCGTTTCGTTTTGCCAGCAACGGGCATTCCAGCCAGTTTCGATGGAAAAGACGAGTCAGTTGACAATGGTGCAAGAGCTCGTATCTCTCGGGCACGGCATTTCGATGGTGCCGGCGATGGCACGAGCGATCGACAAAAGCAAACGACGTCTCTATCGTTCCTTAGCCAGTCCGAAGCCAATGCGAACGATCGCGGCAGTGTGGAATCCGTATCGATTCCAAAGCAGACTACTGCAAGAATTCCGCAAAGCGATCCATCAATATTCGGCGACGTTCACGAAGTAAAGCCCAGTTGTAGCCAAGGTCAACTTCAGGGAATTTGGTTCGAAATGACGCCACGCCTCACAAAAATGCGAAACTTCTTAACCACAGTAATGTTTACGACTGACGCGATCGGATCGCTTGCTTGATCCTCAGACGGGCATCCACCGGAAGTTTTTCCGTATCACCTTCCCCGTTTTCGCTCAAATCAGGTGCGTCCTGTTGCATTCGCTCATGCATGTAAACAACGTCGCGGCGAAAAGCCGAACAAAGACTGCACAACCGCATGTGCATCCAAAGCTCCATCCGTTTCCGAAAAGGCAATGGATGTTCAATTGATTGCGAAACAAGTTTGGATATCTCTTTGCAGCTCAGCATTGAATCGACTTCCACTTAACCTTGTTCTAAATTCCAACGACTTTTCATGCAGTTTGCTAGACGCAAACGGGCTCGATGAAGTAAGACCCACAGGTTAGACGGACTAATCGACATTTTCTTACAAATTTCTTTCGTCCCCAATTCGTCCATCTCTCGAAGCGTAAATGCGTCCGCTTGGCCGGTGGGGAGATCCGCTAAACAGGTTCGAAGAATTGGCCAAAACTCCTCTCGTTCGATTGATTCGAGGGGCTGCTGAAGCGTCGAGTGTGTATTTTTCCGCCAATTTCCGTTGCGGTCAAACATACGATCTAGCGGATCGCCACCGTCCTCTTCGATCAATTGAGTCGTTCGGCTGCGGACACGAACCAAATCGATAATTTTGCGTTTGAGGATCCCTAGCAGCCAGCCCTGTTCAGAGCCTTGCCCGGAAAACTGCTTGATATGCTCAAGACCTGCGAGAAAAGTTTGCTGGACGACCTCTTCTGAGGCCTCAGCGTCACGCAATCGCGATAACGCATACCGATACAGGCTGTCGCCGTATTCATCAACCCATGTCGCCGGATTGGTTGCCGAACGCTTCTCCGTCTCCACTGGAACGTCCATCATCTCAATCTCCTCATTAGCTCACAATTCTACACCTTTGCGAGCGGAGATTACAAATCAAAAATTGAAATGTGTGCAACCGTTCAGCTCGCAAAATCAAGCGGACGTTATTTCCTGAGCAATTTAGCGGGTTTTATAATCCCGACAAATTGCGATTGAGCAAAGCGATTGGATAAGTTGCGGCCCGTATCCCATGAATGGGACGCGGCAACACCAGGGCTTTGCAATCAAGCAATGCCCTCTTTGAGCTCACATCCGCACCCAATTCTCACATTTTTTTAGAGTCCGGCTGCTGAACGGCGACAATGTCGTAGCTACGCTCGCCAGAGCGTGGACTCTCTCGTTTGAGATTACTTGATGGGCATCAAATGGACGGCGTCGATGATCACGTATCCGTTGGTGCCTTCGTTGCTGACCGTCACGGTGACGTTTCCGCTAACCAACTCATCCTGCATCAGCGTGATAAAACCGTCATTGCCCGGACTTTTTTGTTGGTTCACCGTCACGGTCCGCGTTTTATCAGCGATGGTAATCGTAACCGGAACATTCGATGCGCGATTGGCGTTGGCTGTATAAGACAAACGAACCGCATAACGTCCCCGCTCCGCGACCGCCAACGAATACGTCGCCTGCTGCTTTCCTTTGTCGACGTCCCCGTCGTGCCGATAATTGTGCCCGACATACTTCGGCACCGTATAACCCGCTCCGTTAAAACCGGTGCGTTTGGCAGCGACGTCATCGAGTACAACTCCCGATAGTTTCTCTGGATCAATCGAGAATCCTTCACGCAGCTCTGGTTTCCAATCCAAGACTTGTTCATCGGCGGTCATTTGCTCACGAAACTTTGCATAGTCGATTTCGTGCAGCGTTTGTTTGTGACGAATCGCCTGGATCGCAGCGGTTGCCGATGATTGCCCCAACACCATAAACACGGGCTCCATCCGGATCGAACCGAACGCCATGTGTGACGCACTCAACGACACAGGAACAATCAAATTGGTGCACTCGTTCGGCTTAGGCAGCAGGGAACGATACGAGATCGGATAAGGCGGGAATCCACCGACTTGCACATCGCCTTCGTTGCGAGCGTGACCATTTGCATCGACGTAGCGTTGGACGTTATGCGAATCCATCGTGTAGGCCGCCATGCCAACCGGATCTTCAGCAAACTTGCGTCCTTGACAGTGATGCTGTGTCATCACCTCGTCACCAAGCAAACGTCGTGCTTCGCGAATATAGAGTTGTTGTTGCCAACCGTCTTCACGCTCAAATTCGTCTTTACAGGTTCCCCAGCGGCTGACGATTTTGCGAGTCCCCTCGGGAACACGGGGATGGTTGGCCATCGTCCAAAACAGACCTTGCTGGTAATTGCGGTGCCGCTCGATGATCTGCTCACGTTCCGCATCCGTTGCTTCGGGGTAGTCATAGTTCTGGCCGATGAAGTCAGTCGAAAAACCTGTCCGATTGTTGGTGTCGGTTTTGCGATTGGGCATGCCCGAGTTGATCACGGGAAACCCAGACTGGCCCGCTTCAAAATTCCGCAGCATCAACTCATACAAACTCGCGTCGTAATCCTTGGGTTTGAAAAAGGGGATACGATTTTCGGGATGGTCGGTTAAACAAACCCGAAAGCAATACGCTTGCACGCGATCGTCCGCGGCACCTTCTTCGCCAGGGCCTGTAGGGTCGATGCCTGGCAACAAACCACTCGACGGATCGCCTTTTTGGACGTACGGATCAACACCGGGCATCAATTGATGGTGCCGGGCGTTTGCGGTTTGCACTCCGCTAAGTGTTTCGTCGTAGGTCGCGTTGGCTTCGCGTCCCACGGTGTAACTGACTCCAGCGGTTGCAAACAGATCACCTTCATATGTGGCATCGATAAACATGTGGCCGCGGTAAACGTTTCCAGTTACGGTTCGGATCGAATTGATTTTACCACCGGCGATCTCAACGCCGTCGCCGACTTGGCCCGACCGCCGGCTTCCTGTGCGATCGAGTCGTTCGTTGTAGACCACTTTCACATCGTGCTCGTCTACGAAACTCTGCAGTACCGCGAGTGCTGCGGACGGTTCAAAGGTCCACATCGTCGACTCGCCATCGGCGGTACGCGATTGACCACTGCTTTTGTATTGGTCCGCGGTCTGCCACTTCCAATTCTCTGGCTTTTGGTAGTACTGAGAAATGCGTTGATAGAATTCACGCGAGATGCCGCCAATTGCGGCCTTGTTCCCGATATCGGTTTGGCCGAGACCGCCCGTCGTCAAACCACCGATTCGCGAACTCGGTTCGATCACGATGGCGGTGCCCCCGAGTCGCTCGACTTGCACGGCCGCAACAATGCCCGCGGCGGTGCCACCGTAGATCACCACGTCGTAGACCTTTGCATCACTGCTGCTTTCGTTCGCACACCCCGTCGGCGGCATCATCGTCAGCATGGCAATCAGTAGCACAAGCCCATTCGCGGAGACCAATCGAGTCGGCAGAATTCGATTCGGATTAAAAATCAAACGCATGGGGGGAGAAACTCCGGAAGGTGGGGAAAAGGAAAGAGGCAGGGAGAACAAAGAAGACAAATGGGGCCGAGGAAATCGCGATTCTTCGGATAGGGATTCTACGCGAACGACGCCGAACCGCAATCGAACTTCGATCTTGGAATCCATACAAAGACCGATTTTAGTTGCCCTCGGCGGCTATGTTTTCTCCCGTTTGCCAGTTTTGTGGGTTTCATCCCGCATTAGGTGCATAATGCCTGCTTATCGTATAGACTATCGGTTCCCGCCTTCGAAGTATTGCCCGCCTCAAATATCGTCCGAAAGTCTATGTATTTTCGATTCTGCATTCTTTTCCTGAGCTGTGTCACGCTCGTCGCCAGCACGGCTGCGGAAACGCCACAGCCAGCGAACATCGAGCAGGATCCAGCAGAAATCGAATATTTCGAGCGGAAAATTCGACCGCTGCTCAGCACACATTGCTACGAGTGTCATTCCGCAGACTCCGACACGGTGCAAGGCGGTTTGCTATTGGATTCGGCGTCCGGGATCGCTCAAGGCGGCGACAGCGGTCCTCTGCTCGTTGCCGGATCACCCGAGCAAAGCTTGCTGATCGAAACGATTCTTTACGACGACGGCATTCAGATGCCGCCTAAAGGAAAAATGGAGGACAGTGAGATTGCTGAACTGACCCGCTGGGTCAAACGCGGCGCAGCATTTCCATTATCAAATGATCTGGCGATTCGAAAACCCAGCGGTATCGACTTTGCCGAAGGCCGCAAATTTTGGTCGTTTCAGCCCGTCGAGCCACAACCGCTACCAACCGTAAATCTGCCCAATTGGCCGCAAACACGGATCGACTCGTTCGTGCTCGCCGCGATGGAAGAACACAATCTAACCCCGTCGCCACCTGCGGACCGCGTGACGCTGGTTCGTCGGCTGTATTTCGACTTGACCGGATTGCCGCCAACACCTGAACAACTGCAATTGTTTCTTGAAGACACATCAGACGACGCTTACGAGAATCTCGTCGACACGCTATTGGAATCACCACAATACGGCGAGAAGTGGGGACGATGGTGGTTGGACATGGCACGCTACACGGATCGCACCGCCAGCTGGTTGCCGCAAACAAGCCAGGCCCATCTTTATCGCGACTGGGTTGTCGACGCGTTTAACAAAGACATCCCCTACGACGAATTCATTCATCGTCAACTCGCCACCGACTTGATGCCACAGACAGGCCCGGAGGACTTGCCCGCCCTTGGATTCATCAGTCTAAGTCCGACCTATTGGAAAGAGCCCAAGCTGCCATGCGAAATCATCAAAGTCATCGTGGCTGATGAATGGGAAGAACGGGTCGACGCGGTCACTCGCTCGTTTCTCGGATTAACGGTCGCCTGTGCCCGTTGTCATGATCACAAGTTTGATCCGATCAGTGCGGACGACTACTACGGACTTGCTGGTGTGTTCGCCAGCAGCCGACATGAAGAGCGTCCCTTGATTGATGAAGCAACATACGAACCAGTCCGTTTGGCAAAGCAAGCGGTTAAAAAACTGGAATCCGAAGTCGCCAAACTGAAAAAACAAAAGCCGGTACCTCAAGAAAACATCGACGAATTGTCCGCAGAGATCGCGAAACTCAAATCGACAACGCCGCACTACGACACGCCGATGGCCAACGCGTTGTCCGAAGAATCGATGTACGTGGTTCGCGCCGGCAAAACGCCCCAAGAGGGAACGAAATTCGAATACCGGCCCGAACCTCGTGATTTACCGTCGTTCATACGTGGCAATCCGAATCGCCCCGGCCCCGTCGTTCGCCGCCGGTTCCTGACCGTGTTGAGCGAAGATCCACGTCCTTTTGAAAACGGTAGTGGACGATTGGAGTTAGCGGAATCGATCACTAACGAAGCCGCATCGTTGGCCGCACGCGTGATCGTCAACCGAATCTGGTTAGCTCACTTTGACCAAGCGATTGTCGACACCCCAAGCAATTTTGGTCAACAAGGCAGTCGCCCAACCCATCCGCAATTGCTAGACGATTTGGCGGCCCGATTCATCGAGAACGATTGGTCGATCAAGCAACTGCATCGCGACATCCTGATGTCGGCCACGTGGCAGCAATCCTCGGCCGATTCGCCACAGCGAACCAGCATCGACCCTGAAAATGTTTGGCTCTCGCGGATGAACCGACGTCGATTGACATTCGAAGAGTGGCGTGACGCCATGTTAACGGCCAGCGGACGCTTGGACCCCACGCTCGGTGGTCTGTCACTCACGCTCGACTCGGCCGCAAACAATCGGCGAACGCTCTACGCCACCGTGAATCGACGTGATGTCTCGCCGACGTTGATGGTGCACGATTTTCCCGATCCGACACAGCACAGTCCTGCACGAATGGCAACGGTCACCCCGCTGCAAGGATTGTATGCACTCAACGGTCCTCTGCTGAATCAACAAGCAAAATGGATTGCCGATCAGCTCGCAAAGGAAAATCCAGGAGACGTGTCAAATACGATCGCCGCGGTCTACCGGCGGTTGTTTTCGCGAGAACCTCGCGACGAAGAGATCCATTTGGGAGTGGCCTATCTTGCCAATGCGAAACCCGAATCGCAATCCGACCGCTGGCAACAATACGTCCATGTTTTGTTAGCGACCAACGAATTCACCTTCATTGATTGATGCTTGATGCTGAACCACTCGCAACCTAACGGGTCATCGCTGGACCGCCGCCGCTTGCTGCAACAATTCGGGGGCGGATTAGGCATGCTCGGCGCCGCAGGCATGATGACGTCGCCCTTTGCTGCATCTGCGGCCGAGCCGATTCACGTATCTGGGCCTCATTTTCCAGCCAAGGCGAAACGCGTCATCCATTTGTTTATGAATGGAGGTCCCTACCAGGGCGATCTTTTTGATCCCAAACCGGCGCTGGAAAAGTATGCAGGCACCAAGCCAGCGGGTGCCGATCTGTTGACCGAGCGTCCCACCGGAGGCCTGTTGCCATCGCCGTTTAAGTTCAGCCAGTGCGGAGAAAGCGGGCTGCCGGTTAGCGAGTTACTGCCGCAACTGAGCCGACACATCGATGACATCTGTGTGATCAACTCGGTCCATGCCGACAATCCTAATCACGGGCCGGCACTGCTGCAGATGAACAACGGGACCATCACTCCGACACGGCCGAGCATGGGGGCATGGTTTCTGTATGGACTTGGGACCGAGAACCCGAATCTGCCGGGTTATGTCGTTTTGTGCCCTGGGCGGCCCGTGCGATTTTCGATCCTGTGGAACAGTGCCTTTCTGCCATCGAAATACCAGGGGACTTACATCAACCACTCGACGATCGATCCTGAGAAGATGTTGCCGCACTTGAGTAATACTCAGTGGGATCACGCGACCCAGCGTGAACAACTCGATTTGCTGCAACAGCTAAACGGTGCACATGTCGCGACGCGGGGTGACGATTCGATCCTGAACGCTCGTAGTGAAGCGATTGAAACCGCCTATCGAATGCAGTTCGAAGCGAGCGATGCGTTCGACTTGAATCGCGAATCCCAGCATACTCGCGATGCATACGGGACGGGCGAATTTGCGAACGGTTGTTTATTAGCGCGTCGTATGGTCGAACGAGGCGTTCGTTTTGTTCAGGTGTATTACGGCAACGGACAACCCTGGGACACCCACAGCGGCCACAACAATACTGTGCCTAAACTCTGTAAAAATATCGATCAACCCATCGCCGCTCTGATCGCCGATTTGAAACAACGTGGGTTACTCGAAGATACGCTGATTGTATGGGGCGGGGAATTTGGTCGCACTCCGGTGTCGGAGAATGGCAACGGACGCGATCACAATCACCACGGTTTTACAATGTGGATGGCCGGTGGTGGCGTTAAAGGTGGCATGAGCTACGGTGAAACCGATGACTTTGGGTTCAAAGCCGTCATCGACAAGATGCACATCCATGACTTGCACGCTACGATGTTGCACCTACTTGGGCTTGACCACAAACGACTGACTTATCGCCACGCCGGTCGCGACTTTCGCTTGACCGATGTTCATGGACGCGTGGTGCACGAGATTATCAGCTGATCGAAGCATGCAAATGCAGGCGGCTGAAATGACGACTGACTTCACTTGACGAGCTAACTTATGTCACAACGAATTCGAACGTTTTCCGCCCTAGCAATCCTGTTGCTTTTGCCATCGACCTGCGTCGTGGCGGCGGAAGCGGGGATCCACTTTTTTGTTTCGCCGGACGGCGTTGATACACAATCGGGAACCCAATCACAACCGTTTGCATCGATCACTCGCGCACAACAAGCCGTTCGCGACGCCCGCGTTGCCCGGCCCGACGAAGCGGTTACCGTCCATCTACGTCCCGGCCACTACACGCTCGATCAAACCGTGCAATTCACCGCGGCCGATTCAGGTCATTCAGCCGACCGTCCGGTGCGTTACCAAGGCAATGGCGAAGTGGTGCTGTCCGGTGGCCGGCAAATTTCGGGATGGCAACCTGATCCACAGCACCCCGGGCTTTGGAAAACCCGCGTCGCTGAACCGAAATCAGGTAATAACCAAGATTGGCGTTTCGAGCAATTGTGGGTCAATGGGCGCCGCGCCTCGCGAGCAAGAACGCCGAACGAAGGCGATTTCCATACTCTGCTCGGAGTCAGCGAGGTGCCGATCGCTGGATCAAAGCGAATGCTGACGCACACGTTTGCCGCGCAAGCAGATGACATGGCCTCGCTGAAAAACACCGACGGCGAATCACTTCGCGATGTTCAAGTCGTCGTGTATCACAAATGGGACACCACGCGTGAGTGGCTGCAAACCAGCGACCCACAACGTCATCTGTTCACCACCCATGGCGAAATCATGAAACCTCACAATCCAATGAAACGCGATTGTTTATACTTCATCGAAAACTATCGCGAAGCATTGGATGCGGCGGGCGAGTGGTTTTTGGATCGCGATGGATGGTTGTTCTATCATCCACGTGAAAACGAGTCGATGACGACGGCGCGGGTAGTTGCCGCCGGCGTGCCTCGCTTGTTCGATTTCCAAGGCGACATTAACGATCCACAAAAACGCGTCAAACATATCCACTTTGACGGACTGCAGCTGCGACACGCGGAATATCGGATTCCCGAGATCGGCATCCGCTCGAATCAAGCTGCAATGAACGTGGACGCCACCGCGATTCAGCTTGATGGCGCCGAGGACATTCGTTTCACCGCATGCTCGGTCGAGCACATTGGCGGTAGTGGCTTTTGGTTTCGCAAAGCATGCCGTGATTGCAGCGTCAAACGAACACGGGTTGCGGACGTCGGCGTTAGTGCAGTGCGAATTGGCGAGATGGGCTTGGTACCAGAAACCGTTCGCACCGGCGGGATCACTATCGACAACTGTATCCTACACAGCGGCGGACGGGTCTTGCCGCACGCCGTGGGTGTCTGGATCGGCCACAGCAGCGACAATGCGATCACACACTGCGACGTCGCGGATTTCTACTACACCGCCGTCTCGGTGGGGTGGCGTTGGGGCTACGCCGAAAGCGGAGCAAAACGCAACCGCATCGAATACAACCATTTGCATCACATCGGATACCGCATCCTCAGCGACATGGGAGGTGTTTACACATTGGGGCCAAGTGAAGGCACCTCGGTCAGCCACAATGTGATCCACGATGTCTATGCAACCCGTTACGGCGGATGGGGCCTTTATCCCGATGAAGGCAGTTCCAATATCGTTTTCGAAAACAACTTGGTGCACGACGTTCGTGACGGAGGGTTCCATCAACACTACGGTCGCGAAAACATCGTTCGCAACAACATCTTAGCCTTTTCCGAAGAAGGCCAAGTCGCCGTGACGCGGGCCGAACCGCATTTGTCGTTCACGTTCGAGCGTAATTTGGTTTATTTTGACGAAGGGCGACTGCTCGGTTACTCGGGTTGGAAAAACGGTTCCAAAGTCGCCATGAACCATAATCTGTACTGGCGTGCCGGGGGACAACCGTTTGATTTTGCGGGAAAAACGTGGCAGCAATGGCGTGACGCTGGACACGATCAAGATTCGATCGTTGCCGATCCGATGTTCGTCGATGCAGAAAACCGTGATTTCACGCTACGGCCAGGATCGCCAGCAGCAAAAATTGGCTTTGTCCCCTTCGACACCACGCTGGCCGGGGTGCAGGGCGACCAAGCGTGGAAGGATCTCGCGGCTGCAACGAAGTTCCGCGAACCCTATGTTGTTCCTCCATCGGCACCGATCGATGTGGACGACGACTTTGATACCGACAGCCCGGTTTCGCTGCTAGGAATCGCGACGCTGCATCAGGAGGATCGAAAGACGCTGATCGGTGTGGCTCCGACGCCGGACGGCAGTGGACGCTGTCTGAAGGTGCAAGACTCCACTGACATGAAAGCCGCCTACAATCCTCATTTCCATTGGGAGCCCAACTACACCAAAGGCAAAACGCAATTGAGCTTCCGCATCCGGTTGCAACCGTCGGTCGCGGTTTCATGCGAATGGCGTAGCAAGACCCAACCGTATCAAACCGGGCCTGTGCTGCAGTTCAGCGATAGCGCGGTCACCAGCCGAGGCCGCAAACTGTTCGACATCGCCCCCGACACTTGGGTCGACGTCACGATGGAGGCACCCCAAGGCAAAACGAACAGTCAATGGGCGGCCAGGTTCGTGTTGCCCAATGGCGAGCGACACGAGGTGACCGATTTGAAATGTGATCCCAACTGGACCGATACCCGCTGGGTTGGTTTCATCGCTGCCGCTCGCAGCGATGCCGCATTCTTCTTGGATGACGTCAAAATGCACAACGAATAGGGGGACGTTTTCCACTGCCGTCTTTCGCTCCAAACCACCCGCTCCTAACCGCTCGCTCTATCCTTTCGCACACCACTGAACTGATGAACCGAAAATTCTTTCCCTATTTGCTTCTAGCTGTATTCGCAGTCGGTCACGTTTCTTTATTTGCTAAAGATAAACCGCCCCAAGATGCAGGCAACACTCCATCAGGTGATGGTTTCCATATTTATGTCTCCGCGGATGCCGCCGCCAAAGGCAATGGAACGGCATCGGCTCCGTTTCAAAGCTTGAATCAGGCACGAGACGGAATTCGCGCCGCACGTAAATCGGGCATCCTAAAATCCGATCAATCCGTGACGGTCGAAATTGCTCCCGGCGTCTATCGGTTGAATGCATCGTTCCATTTAACAGCCGAAGATGGTGGCACCGCCGAAGCTCCGGTCGTCTACCGAGCCACCAAGCCGGGCAGCGTGCGGATCCGTGGCAGCGTCGAACTTTCACCTTCCAAATTTACCGCAGTGTCCGACGGCGCGGTTCGCTCGCGACTTGACGAAACGGTCCGCGACAAAATCCTCGTCTGCGACGTTTCGAAAATCGTTCCCGGAGCGTTCACGCCTTTCAAAACCTCGTTTCGAGGCGTTCCAGTCGCTCCCTGGTTGTATGTCAATCGTCATCCCAAACCGCTGGCCCGCTGGCCGAATCTCGATACGCCGGAACAGGGATGGGCCAGCTTCAGTAAGGCGATCGACACAGGACTAGCAGAGCCTGATTCAGCGGATCCGACACTCCGAAAGGCACGCGGAGGATCCTTTGAATTTGACGATTCCCGTCCCGCTCGGTGGAATCTGGACGCAGGAGTATGGTTGCTGGGCTATTGGACGCACGATTGGTACGACGAAGTGATTCGTATCGATTCGTATGATCAAGCGAACCAAGTCATTAAACTCGCCGCACCCCATAACTACGGCATCAAGGCGGGCACCTGGGGTGCCGCGAAACGTCGCTTCTTTGCCTTCAACACGCTCGAGGAACTCGATACGCCCGGCGAATGGTACCTCGATCGAAGTGCGGGGAAACTCTATTACTACCCCGAATCTGATTTTGCCGATGCTTCGATCGAACTGGCCACCATCAACCAACCGCTGATCAAAGTCGAAGACACTAAGCATGTGAAAGTTCAAGGGTTGGCCCTTGAGTACGGTCATGGAGACGGCATTCATTTAAAGCGGACCCAATCGATTGAGATCGCGGGTTGCGTGATCGCCAATCTTGCCCGAAGTGGTATCTCTATCGACGGATCAAACAACACCGTTCGATCGTGCGACTTGTATAACTTGGGCACGGGGGGCATCTCGCTCAACGGTGGCGACCTCAAATCGCTGACTTCCGCGAACAATCGAGCCATCAATAATCACATTCACCACTACGGTTTGTTTCAACGATCGTACGCACCGGGAATCGGGGTTCACGGCTGTGGGCAAATTGTCACGAACAACTGTATTCACGACGCACCCCACAACGCCATCCAATACGGCGGCAACGAGCATCGTTTCGAACGCAATGAAATCTATCGCGTCGTGATGGAAACAGGCGATTCGGGTGCGTTCTATACCGGACGCAACTGGACCAGCCAAGGGAATGAGCTGCGGCACAATTACATTCACGACCTGGGGGGTGGTGATTCTACTCACGTCAACACCATGGGCGTCTATCTGGACGATTGTGATAGCGGCGACACGATCGAAGGAAATGTGTTCCTCCGCGCGGGCCGCGCGATTATGATCGGTGGCGGTCGAGACAATCGAGTCCTCAATAACTTGGTGATCGATTGCCCGATTGGAATGCACCTCGATTCACGCGGGATGACCTGGAAGCAATGGAACAGTCCTACCGACACGAGTTGGCAACTCGAACGCAAAGCAAAAGAGATGAACTACCAGGAACCGCCTTGGAGTGAGCGGTATCCGAGATTGGCAAAAATCATGGACGATTCGCCACGAGAACCACTTCACAACGAATTCAAGCGGAATGTTTTCGTCAATTGCGCCAAGCAAGTTTGGAATTTTGATGCCAATGTAAAAAAGGTGCTGGGAAAACTAGTCGTCAACGACAACTTGGCGGTCAATACCGTAGGGGCAGCCGAAGGCATCGCAATGGCTCCCGACATCAACGGTTTCCAAAACGTCGCCGGTAGCGATCAAGAACCGATCGTGATCGGATTTGCAACCGAGGACGGAACGGAGCTCACGCAAATCAAAGACGCCCGTGTTCGCAATGCGGTGCCGTCGTTCCAACCAATCCCATTCGACACGATCGGCTTGATCAAGGATTCTTATCGCCGCGTCATTCCGTAAGCGTCTGCTCGCCCTTGGCACATTGCTGCCACGCAAGCCGTTACCCTAAAAAGCAACCCAAGAATTTGACAGAGACAATTGATGAACACGATAACAAGAAACCTGAAACATCTATCTATTTTCGCGACCGCGTTCATGGTGTCGGTGTTCGTCGCGGACATGCCCCATGTGAGTGCGGACACACCGACATTCGCCCCCGTGAAAGCGGAACTCGTCCGTCCTCGTGATGGTCTGGGCAACGTGTTGGCGAAACTTCGTGAAGGCAAACCGGTCCGCATCGGGTACTTAGGCGGCTCGATTACTGCCGCTAACGGATGGCGAGTCAAGACACGAGAGTGGTTCGCCAAAGAGTTCCCAACATCCGACGTGTCGGAAATTCATGCGGCGATCGGTGGAACCGGAAGCGATCTCGGGGTTTTTCGAGTCGAGCGGGATGCGCTGCGGCACAAACCCGATTTATTATTCGTCGAATTCGCAGTGAACGATGGCGGTGCGGCACCCGAGCAAATCTGGAAAGCCATGGAAGGAATCGTGCGACAAACCTGGGCTGACAACCCGCGGACCGATATCTGTTTCGTCTATACCTACCGTACCGGATACGAAAACGATCTGCGAAAGGGATTCAGTCCTCGTGCGGCATCAGCGATGGAGATGTTGGCGGACCATTACGGCATCCCTTCGATCAATTTTGCAAAGCAGATCGTCGAGCTTGAAGCCTCAGGGAAACTTGTGTTTCAATCCGACGAGCCGACTGCAGACGGTGTGGTGCAATTCTCGAAAGATGGAGTTCATCCGCTCGACGCTGGACATGATATTTACGCCGACATTGTCGCTGATGCGATCAAGGAGATTAACAAAACATCCGAACCGCTCGACCACCAAACAGAATTGGATAAACCGTTTGTCGAGGATCATTTACAAGCAGCCAAGATGGTGCCGATTGACAAGCAAATGCTGTCGCCCGAATGGAAGCAACTTACGGAAGACGACACGCTATCGAAACGTTTCGGCAATCGCATGGGGACGTTGTGGGAAGCCACCGAACCCGGCAGCAAGTTGACCTTCAAGTTCCGTGGCTCTGCGGCCAAACTGTACGATTTGGTAGGTCCTGACGGCGGACAAGTGATCATCACGGTCGATGGCAAGCGGGCGGCGAAGTTGGTACCGCGATTTGATAGCTACTGCACTTATCACCGGATCGCGACGCTGCCGATCGCGAACGGGCTGGATCCAACCCAGGTCCATACGGTAACGGTCGAAGTCGACTCGGACCAACCCGACCGACAGAGCGTCGCATTCCGTCTCAAAAATCCCGAGGTCGAACTCAAAGCCCCCAAATATCAAGGCACCAACATTCGAGTCGGCCAAATCTTAGTGCTCGGCGACATCGTGCCCCAAAAATCGGGGCATGAACGGTAACAAAAATTGTAGAGATCAGAACTCTTCAATATAGCCCCACCTTGCCAGCCTCCCCATATTAGCAGTGATGAAGCAATTCCGCTTCGTCATTGCCACGGAGGGCAGCCATACAGGCTGCGTTTTTCTAAGATCCAATCTTTATCCTCTATCAACCTTTGCCACTCATCACCCGTTCGTAACCGTTACTCAGACGGCACCGTTACCGGGCAACTTCACGGCACTGTGATTTGGCGGCTCACGTTACAAATCCCGCCCTCTTTCTCTCTGTGTGATCACTTCAATGCAGAGACTCGTGTTGATTTCGATCGAGTGTTGAGGTGCAACAAGGCACTCCTAATGCCGCTAACCAGACCGGACATCGCGCCCACGGGGCATTTTATCGAAAACGGACTTGTCGAATTCGTTTCCCATCTGACACGATCGAGTTTCACGCCGTCTCGTGTGACGCCCAAACAAAGGCGTTCAGAAAGCACGTATCCAATGGAGCTTGAAACATCCCGACAGGTTTTGTCAGCGGAATTTTGCTTACGAAACCCACATGCACCTTGAGACATTTTTTCGAGAATCCGACTTTTCTTGCAAAAACGTGCAAAGATATGCGGGTTAGGCAGACGATACCACTTCGGGGTCCCGCTCTATCAAGAAAACCGCTAAACCATGAAAAACATACGCAACACGATCCTTCGACTGAGCCTGTTGATGTCAGCGGCGGGCGTCGTGGCGATGACGCCTTCGAGCGTGTTCGCTCAGACGTCCGTCCAAGGCTCTCAGTCGCGTCGAAACGGTTCGGGTGAGACCCCGTATCAGCAACGATTGTCACCCTACCTGGATTTGCTGCGAAACGATAACAGTGCGTTGAGTCCTTACCACTCGTTCGTACAACCTCGCCGACAAGTCCAGCAGAATCAAAACTTCCAAGCATCACAGATCCAAAGAATTCAGCGAACCATTGAACGACCGGTAACGAGATCGCCCCAGATTGAACGAACACAAACCGGCCGTGGTGGAACCTTCAACAACTACTTGCACTATTATCAATTCAATTCCATCGGCAACCACTAACCGGCCCAAAGCCCGAGCGTTACCGGCTAACAACCGGGTGCTCGCCGATAAAGTTCACTTTTATTGAATGACGTGATTTCGGAATCTTCATCTTACCGTAGCTTCGCCGTCGCGCTGCTTGCCGCATGCGTGATTGCCAGTTCTGGCTGCGTGATGATGCAGGCTCCCGTTACATCGATTGGGTTACAGTCGATCATCGAAGGACAATGCGATTCCGATCTTGAGGAAGCATTTATCCCGCGAGAGCTAGACAAAGTGACTACTCCGATGTATCGCATCGAGGCACCGGATGTGCTTTCCATCGATGTCCAACAAAACGTATCGCAAGATATCCATACTTTACAACCGGGTGATCTGGTTTCGATGACGGTGTCGGGGACTTTTCCCGATGAACCGATTGCTGGTGAATACCAGATCGAGATTGGAGGCGCCATTGATTTGGGGTACTCCTACGGGACGGTACAGATAGCTGACCTGAACGTCGAGGAGGCAATTCAAGCGGTTCAAGGGCACCTGATAGCGCAGTTGCGTCAACCGCATGTTTCGATGCTACTACGTTCGGTCGCTGGGATTCAACGGATTTCAGGCGAACACATCGTTGGCCCCGATGGGACTGTAACGCTTGGCCAGTACGGGTCCGTCCGATTGGCTGGTCTGACATTGGACGATGCTAGGTTCGCCATCGCTGACCATTTGGCGGCAGATTTTGTGAACCCGAAAGTCTCGGTTTCTGTCTACGCATACAACAGCAAAGCTATTTATGTCGTGACGCAAGGAGGCGGGCTTGGCGACGAGTTGGTTCGCCTTCCTTACACCGGGAACGAAACCGTGATGGATGCGTTGAGTCAGATCAACGGGCTCAGTTACGTCTCGTCCAGTCGCATGTGGGTGGCCCGTCCGAACCGGCAAATGGGAAACAACGTGATGCTACCGGTCGATTGGGATGGCATCACTCAGCGTGCCGATGTCACCACCAACTATCAGCTCTTGCCGGGTGACCGCGTCTTCATTGCACACAACAAGATTGTCGCGTTCGATTCGGCAATTGCGAAAATCACATCACCGTTAGAACGCATACTCGGATTCACCCTGTTGGGCACAGGTACAGCATCGCGATTGTCGGGCAATGTACTAGGTAAGTCTGGCGGAGGTGTTGGGTTCACTCAGTGACCCAACGTTAGAAGCATGGATCAGCTTTCCGCCAAATCGATAAGAAATGCAGTCGTCCAGCAGGCATTAGCCGTTTTTCTGTTAGCGTTTGGTGGATGCCAGTCTTTCCTTCTTGACCAGAATCGGAATGTAACGGCAGACGCTGTTTACGAATCGACCGCAATAAATGCAGGCTACCGTGAAACAAGATGGACGTCGCTCGAATCCGACAGTCAGTGGGAGACTGTGGTGGAATACGAAGAGGACTTGCCAGAACTGGAGAGCGCAGAAGTCCCGCTGAACATCCTGGATCAGGCAAGCTTCGATGAACCGACCGCCGAGGCAAGTCTTGATATCGAGATAACGAGCGAATCAACACAACGTGTCGATCCCGAGTCGGCTGACTTGGACCTACAGGCTTACAGTGATTCGGGCATCGAAATGGAATTAGAACAGGTTGAAATTGAATACATTCGATAATTTTTGACTCAGCAGATCTGAGTTAGCGTTTTTCGTTCTGCGAAAATCGCGAAATAGAACGCTTGCGGAGCGAGAGGCGACTTTTTGAAATCGCACCGTTCATCGCAAATGCGAGTCAATGAACCTTTCGTAGCAGGGAAGCAACGGAACAGATGGCGACGGCGGTTTTTAACACAACCGAAGACAGAACAATTTCCCGCATCGACACCGATGTTGATGATCGGCACGGCTGGGGATTTGTACTTTTGCTCGCGACCACGGCGACGTTATTTGTGCGTCCTGCCGATTTGGTACCTGCGTTTGACAAATGGCCGATCTATCAATTCCTAATTCTGGCCTGCTTGGTCGTATCATCGCGTGCTTGTTTGCGTCAGTTTAGTCACGCCAAGTTGACCGGCCGTCCGATCACGGCTTGTCTTTTCGTCCTGCTTGTTTCCGTCGCTGTGTCACATCTCTCGCACGGCTTTTTTTGGGCTGCCAGGGCGTCGGTCTATGAAGTCAGCAAGTTGCTTGCCCTGTTCGGCTTGATAACGGGACTTGTCAATACACTGCCGCGACTGGTTTTCTTTTTGAATTGGCTCATCGCAGCAATCACGACAATGGCGTCATTAGCGATGTTGGACCATTTTGGTTATGTGTCGATTGTTGCGTTAGAGTCGATTCAAGATCGTGGCGTGATTGAATATGGTGTCGTAGACCGCGTCGAGCGAATTCGCTGGACGGGCATATTCCAGGACCCCAATGACTTTGGCCTGACTCTTGTGACGGGTGTGGTGCTCTGCATCGCATTTCTGTGTCGATCCAATGTCGGTTGGCCTCGCTATGTGTGGCTTGTTCCCGCAACTATTTTGTTGGCATCTCTGGCGTTGACTCATTCCCGCGGTGCGCTGTTGTCGCTTTTGTGTGCTGTGCCCACCGCAATTTTCTACTTCCGCGGTGGCAAAATCGCGGCATTGGCAGTGCTGCCACTCCCGGTTTTAGCGATGGCGTTCTCCAGGCGGATGACGGATGTCAACGCGATTAAGGATGGCACCGGTCAGGATCGTCTTCAAATCTGGTCCGATAGTTTAGAAGTCTTTTTCCGGTACCCGCTGTTCGGTTTGGGAGAGGGACTAATCGCCGATGAACTCGGAATCGTGACTCACAACTCCTTCCTCCACTGCTTTGCCGAATTGGGACTATTCGGTGGAACAGCTTTCGTCGCTTGTTTTTTGGCCGCATCGATCGGACTGTGGTCGCGGAGACGCTCAAGCCTTGATCGACTTACTTGTGGCAATGCGAATTCCGCTGAGGGGGAAGACTTGTCGCGGCTGTGCGGATTTATTTTCGCAGCGTTGATCGCATCCATGGTCGCGATGTTGACGATCTCTCGCCAGTTTGTTGCACCGACCTATTTGATTTTGGGCGTGGTGTCGGCGGCGTGCTGCATTCCGGAAGGCCGAACGCTGGTCAGCGATGCGTCAACATTTCGACTTGGTAATCGGTTCTTGGTGCTGTCGGTGTTTGCGAGCGTTACATCCCTGGTCGCCTTTTATCTCACCGTGCGTGTTTTCGTCCGTTGGTAGTTTTCAATCCAGACAGGTAATAGACTTCGATTCTGATGAGTAGCTTTCGCGTCATTTCTCGCAACGTTCTGAGCAACTGGATGGCTTACGTCATTCAAGTTCTCGTGACGTTTTTCCTCACTCCGTTTGTGTTGAGTGAGATTGGCGATGCGCGCTATGGCGTTTGGGCCATGGTCATTAGTGTTACGGGATACTACGGACTCTTGGATCTTGGCTTGCGAGCCGGGATGACTCAGTACATCACGCGGTATTTCTCACAAGGCGACTTTGTTCGGATGAACATGGCCGCTAGCAGCGGATTCGCGTTGAATCTTATCTGCGCGCTCGGTGTGGTGATCGCCACGATGGCAACAGCGATTGTGTCACCGCAGCTCTTTTCCATGTCAGCCGATTTGGAATACGAGGCGATTACATGCATTTTGATTCTGGGTTGCTCAACCGCGATGCAGTTAGTGCTGTTTCCGTTTTCGGTCGCATTGACGGCAAAACAACGATTTGATCTCGTCACTGCGGTCAGTCTCTTCTGCCGACTGCTGTCTGCTGCTGCGACGGTTGCCTTGCTGGTCGCGGGGTACGGTCTAATCGGCGTTTGTATCGCGGGGGCGCTGTCGAACATTTTAGAGTACCTACTACGCTGGATCGTCGCGCGGAGAATTCTTCCCGAATTGAGAATCACGTTACAGCAGGCGAACTGGACCAGCTGCCGTGAATGCATGGGCTTTGGGTTTTGGAGTGCCTTGCTGGCCGTCAGCCACTTGGTCATCAACCTATCGGATGCCTTGGTGATCGGAATCTTCATGCCAGTATCGGCGATCGCCTTTTTCGCCCTCGCAAACAACTTGGTCCGCTACTTTGCAAACATTTTTGTGCCTGTCAGCCAAGTGTTCTATCCGGCGGCAACCGATCTCGACGCTCGCGATGATTTCTCCGGACTGCAACGTCTCTACCTGACAGGAACGCGGGTGATGGCTCTGATCGCCGTCAGTGCAGCGCTGATCATTGGCTGGTGGGCAAAAGATTTCTATGCCCTTTGGGTCGGTCCAAAGTACGTCGAAACGGACATCTATCATTCGGTGCCGCTATTGTTCCAGGTGCTACTCGTCGGCGCACTGTTCACGGCGGTGCAAGGAATCGGTTCCAAGATTTTGCTTGGCCGACGAAAGGTGAAGGGTTTGACGTGGTTGATCGCAACCGAGGGAGCGATGAACCTGTTGATCAGTATCGCCCTGATCCGACAATACGGTCTTTTGGGTGTGGCCCTAGGGACAACCCTACCTGCAATCGTTTGTCGCGGCTTCGTACATCCAATCATGGTCTGTTCGAATCTGAAACTGCGTTGGAACGACTATGCACGGGAGATCACATACCCCACTCTCATGATCGTTTTGCTTTTGCCCCCTCTCATTGCCGTCGTCCATCGCTTCATCGGTATTGACAGTTGGGCTGAGCTTTTCGTGTGCGGGGTCGCGGCATCCACGCTGGCGCTAATCTTGATCTGCAGCTTCGGGCTCTCGAGTTCCGATCGACGCCAATACCTTTACCCAACCATCAGTCGCTTGACGAAAGATCGCTTCGTCCTGCAGGCGAAAAACTGAAGTCCACATATCGCCCATCACTGCAATAGCGGCGCAAGGAACAACAACGATGAGTAAATTTTCAGCAACATGCCGGCGGATATCGCGAACGCCTCGAAAATTGATGGCCCGCGTACTCTTACGCGGAAACGCTGTTGCGACAAAGCGAGATGATTGGTTTGTCGACTATCACTCCGACAAAAGCCGCGAAGTGGTTGGGCTGCGGGACAAAACCGATGAGCGACTGAAGCTATTTAGGTCGGAGGATATCGCGGGAAAACGTGTGCTCGATGCAGGTTGCAATATGGGCGCAATCGTCAATCACTGCGCCAAGCTTGGTGCTCGCGAGGTGACGGGACTGGACTTTGATAGCGCCGCGATCAAGCGAGCACGAGGTTTGTATTCCAGCCCTTCGGTGACGCTTCGATGTGACGATTTGGATAATCCGTTGGCGATGCTTGAGCCGTTCGATACCGTGATGTTCTTGTCGGTTTATGGCACGAAAGAACTGGAAGACCGTAATTCGATTCTCAGTCGATTGGCAGGACTTTCAAACGTGATGTACTTCGAGGGACATCATGGTGATGATCCTCGTCAGTGTGCATGGGTGCTGTTGAAGTTTGGTGGATTCCAATCGATCGAGTTCATGGGATACACCAATGATGAACTTCGCCAAGATTCCGTCGGGCGACCCTTTTTTCGATGCGACCGGGTTGCACGCAAGATCTCGTTTTTGCCGGAATTCATCTCAACGCATTCGTCCGTAAAGCCGACGTTCAAAATGGCGGTCGTCGGGCGTTCGGGTGCAGGAAAATCACATCTCGCTAACGCATTGAAGGACAATCCTTGCTGTGATGGGATCACCATCTTTGACGACATCAACGACCGAGAACTTCTCGACTCGACAAAGAAGCTCGTTCTGTTCGATTATCGCGCGGGCACATACCTGAACCACATCGACGCCCTATTTTTCTTGGATGTCGATGAGAATGTTCGGCTAAAACGTCTCGATGGGGATCCAATTCGGCAGGATGAATACAACTCGCTGCTGCGTACACCTCCGGTGGAATCCAACTTTCTTAGCTTCTACCGAATCGAGGGAAGTAACGATGACGACTAGCACGAACCTTGACGTCGCCAGGGGGATCGTTCCGAAAATTGCCGTTTCGACGGTTATGAATAGGTCGCGAGGTAGCGTATCGGTCGTCATTCCGACCCACAATTGCGCTCGATACATCGGCGGCGCACTGCAGTCGGTGGCCCGCCAATCTTATAGCGATCTAGAAATCATTGTCGTTGACGATCGCTCAACCGATGAAACTCGGGCGGCGATCACCAGCTCTGGCGTGCCGTGCACGTATGTGAAGAACCTGCGAAGCCCGGGGCCCGCCGGCGCACGCAACCACGGAATCCTGCAGAGCAAAGGAGAGTACATCGCGTTTCTTGATGCCGATGACGCGTGGCTGCCGAACAAGCTGGCCGTCCAAATCGCGGCTATGCAGTCCGATCCGAAGCTGGTTGCGTTGGGCGGCGTGATGATTCCCTGGGATAGTTCAGCCATTGATGTAAACCCCACACCTGCGGTTTGTACGTATGCCTTTGACGATATGCTATTGAAAAATCGCTTGGGCACACCGACCGTTATTTGTCGCCGTGAATCACTGGTATCCGTCGGTATGTTCGACGAGAGCATGAGCATCTCGGAAGACTACGAATTGTGGCTCCGCCTTTGCTGGATCGGTACGGTCGGCCGCATCGCGATGCCGATGGCTCGCTTTCGGCAACGGACGGACGGACTGAGTGCCGGGGACCGCGATCGAACGTTTGCGCTTGATTGGGAATTTACACGTTCGCTGGCCTTTCGCTATCCCGATGTGCCGGGGATACAACGTTTAGTCAACCAAGGTTTGTCATCGCGATTGCTGGAACGGGCGATTGAATTGTGTGACGAGGAAAAACGCTATGGGGCAGCGTTTTCCGCAGCGGTCAATTCGATTTGGAATTGGCCATGGACTCATCCTTGCCAGCCGCAATATCGATTCACACGACTGCGCCGGATTCGACGCATTCTGTTGAACATGTTGATTTCATTGCGCCGCCGTCCCGTTGAGAATGTCGATCTCGAGCAACGACAGAGTCCAGATTTTGACAACATAAATGAGAACAGCATGGGAGTTCCATCCCATGAATAGAATTTGTGTTGCCTCGTCGGGGCTCGGTCATGTCGCACGCGGTATCGAAGCGTGGGCCAACGATTTGGCGAACGCGCTGGCCTTGCGGGGTGAGGATGTCCTATTGTGCAAAGGCGCCGGCGAGCCCCAGTCAAAATTTGAACGGGTGGTTCCTTGCTGGACGCGTGACGCAGCCAAAACTCGTGCACTCGTCCGCTCGATGCCAGCGGCGATCGGCTGGCGAATCGGGTTGGGCAGCGGTTACGCGGTGGAACAGACCACTTTTGCACGCAACCTAATCAAGATTTTGCGAGCGGAGGAGATTGACATTCTGCACGTGCAAGATCCTTTCGTCGCGTTACAGGTCCAGAATGCTTTTCGGCAGGGTCGAATCAAAACCAGAACGATCCTCGCGCACGGAACGGAAGAGTCGCTGGAGTTTCAGAAACAGATCACCTACTTGCAGCATCTCGCTCCCTGGCATCGCCAGGAGGCTGACAGCGCCGGCGTCGAAAAACGCACGTGGACGACAATCCCGAATTTCATCGACACGGATCTTTTTCGGCCTGGTATGGATACGAAACTGCGTGACGAATTGGGTATCCCTCAAAACGGATTGGTGGTGCTGGTAGCGGCGGCAATCAAGCGAAGGCACAAACGCATTGACCACCTGATCGAGGAGTTTCATACACTGCGGACGACAGCTCCTTCGTTGCCCGTGTGGCTGGTCGTCGCTGGCGGCCGGGAGTCGGATACCGATGCGTTGATTGCGATGGCGAAAAATCTGCTGGGCGAACGCGTTCGTTTTCTGGTTCGGTTTCCTCGCTGTCGCATGGCTGATTTGTATCGGACCGCGAACATCTTCACGCTCGCCAGTTTGAAAGAGATGATGCCGATCGCCCTGTTGGAGGCCTCGGCAAGTGGGCTGCCTTGCATCGTTCATCAGCATCCCGTGATGCAATGGATGATCGGTCCAGGGGGCAAATCGGTTGACCTCACAGTGCGCGGAAACCTGGCTCGAGTTTGGCAGAAGATGCTGGCTGATCCCAACCAAGCAGAACTCATCGGGTTGGCCGCGCGGAACCACTGCCGCAACCAGTTCGGCACAGAAGTCGTGATCGATCAAATCCTGAACTACTACGATCAAGTCACAGGCGAATCGCGGGTGGCGGCATGAACAGTTCATCGATCAGCGTCGTGATTCCGGCATTCAACGCTTCACAGACGATTACTCGTGCGATCGACAGTTGTCTTTCGCAAACGATCCCCGTTACGCAAATAATCGTTGTCGACGATGGAAGCATGGATGACACGGCTGCGATCGTTCGTCAGTACGACTCGCCCGTCACATTGATTCAACAAACCAATTCGCGGACCGCCGCAGCACGCAATCGTGGAATCGAAACGGCAACCGGAGACTTCATTGCCTTCCTTGATGCCGACGACTACTGGGAATCGGAAAAGATTGAACAGCAACTTTCGATTTTCAACAAGCATCCGGAATTGAACTTGGTCGCTGGAAAATTCTTTTGCGAAACTCCCGGGGCGAAACGGGAATTGAGTGTATCGAAGAAGCGCGGATGGTATGACCGCTCTCTGCGACTCGATGGTGATGACGCATTCATGCTTGGAACCATGCTTTGGACGGGAACGGTGATGGTTCGACGTGTCGCCCTACAGCAACAACGTTTTGTATCCGGTTTAGAACCGGCTGAAGATCGTGACCTTTGGATTCGACTCGCCGCGAACAACGCGGTTTACCTCGATTCGAAACCACTGGCGACCGCTGTCCTGCAGCCAGGTAGTATCTCTCGCGGAAACATCGCTGTGGACTGCAGCAAAATGTTAGAAGTCATCGAGCGCAACGCCGATCTGATGACCCTTTCAAATCGGCTGTTTTGGAAATCCTACATTCACTATCGATGGGCGGCGATCGACCCGTTGCCATCGACGTCGTTACCAATCTTGATGCGATCGTTCGTCTGTTGGCCATTCCCATTTTGGGGCATGCCGGCGATGAAGCGTTGGGGCAGGCTAAAACGGCTGCTGTTTTTGCTCAAGCTTTCTTTGGTTCGCCAAAATCAGCCCGAAGGAGTCTTGTAATGCGTAATCGAATCAAAACGCTAGGACGCTGGGTGCTGCAGCGTCATCTGCCCGTGGTTGCGTTCAATCGTCCACTCTTCGCCGCTTTGTATCGCTCCCATGTCGCTGCTCGCGAATTGATTGCGTGGACAGCGAGGTTCTTTTGGTTCGAGCCATTGTTCCGCAGTCAGTGCAGTTCTGTGGGAACGCGTTTTCGGATGGAGCAATTGCCCTATCTGGTCGGCAGCGGCAGCCTTTCGATTGGTGACGATGTCACGCTCTCGGGAAAGCCGTCATTTGCTTTCAGTTCTCGGCACGTCGAATCACCCACATTATCGATCGGAACCGGTTCGTTCATCGGGCACAACTGTGCCATTGTTGTCGGCCGCAGCGTAACGATCGGGAGGCACTGTTTGATTGCCGGCGGCGTTCGGATCAGCGATTTCGATGGTCACCCCATCAATGCCGCGGATCGTCGAAACGGTTTGACGACCCCGACGATCGACGTTTCATCAGTGACAATTGGCGATGATGTTTGGATCGGCCATGGCGCGATCATCCTGAAAGGCGTGCGGATTGGTAATCGTTCCATAGTCGGAGCCCGCGCGGTCGTAACCAAGGACGTTGCCGACGACACGATCGTTGCGGGAAATCCCGCGAGAGTTGTCAAGTCGATTGGGGCGACCTCAGGATCAGTCAATGCGGAGGATGCGGCATGAACGTGAAGCGAATCATCCACATTTCACTGGGGACCCACGTTGGTGGGATGGAAAAACTGCTGGTCGAATTTGCACGATTCACCGACCGTACTCGGTTTGAATTGACGTTTGTCTCTTTGCAGCAACGTGGCGAGTTGGCGGCTGAGATCGAATCGCACCAATGGCCCGTAATCGCGATGGACAAGACAGACGGGCTCAAGCCGAAACTCGTTGCACAACTCGCCGGCGTGATTCGGCGTATCAAGCCGGATGTTGTTCACACGCACAACACGACCGCCTATTTGTACGGCGTCTCCGCAGCAGTGATTGCGCGAGTCCCACGCATCATTCATACGCGGCATGGTCAACGTTTCGATTCTTCGCGTCGTCAAACGAGAATTTTTCGCGGACTTTCACCCTGGGTTGACCGGGTCGTCAGCGTCTCGAGTGACGGCTCTCGGTTGACGATCGATGAAGGGATCGCGGCTGGCAAAGCCCTCACCATTTGCAACGGAGTGGATCTAGATCGGTTTTCGTTGATACATGAGCGGCCTCGTGGACGGGTGATTGTGGTGGCTAGGCTTAGCCCGGAAAAAGATGTTGCGTCACTGATCAAGGCACTCCAGTTAGCAGAGAGCAACGGATGTTCGCTGACGTTGGACGTCGTGGGAAACGGTAGCGAACGGACACGACTGGAGGAGCTGACCCGATCGTTGCAATTGGGTGACCGGGTTCGATTTTATGGCAACCGTGCAGACATTCCTGATCTGCTTGCCACGGCATCCATGTTTATTCTGCCATCGATCACTGAGGGCATCTCGCTGACACTACTGGAGGCGATGGCGACCGGATTGCCAGTGGTCGCTTGTCATGTTGGCGGCAATCCAGAAGTAGTTGTCGACGGACAAACGGGCATTTTGGTGCCGCCTCGTGATCCAGCTGCGATTGCCAACGCGATGCAGCGGCTTGACGCCGACGCAGTGCTTAGCCGGCAATTTGGTCACGAAGGACGGGCTCGCGTCGAAGCAAAGTTTTGTGTACGCAAGATGGTGCATGCCTACGAAACGCTTTACACCGGCGAGGCTGCGTGATGTTCGACTGGGCGTATCAAAAACTAATCATCCCCGGGTTCGAATCGGTACTCAAACGTCGCCAGACGTTTCACCACTGGCGTGAATTGGAAGCGAGTCAATGGTGGGATCCGCAGCAAATTGAATCGCTCCAAGTCCAGCGTCTGGAACAACTATTGGCAACATGCCAGTCCTACTCCCCCTGGTACCGTGATCGCTGGGCCGAACACGGAATCGACGTTGGTTCGGTGCAGTCTCTCAGCGATCTGACAGCATTGCCGATTACCACCCGAGAAATGATCCGAGACAATGCGGCTACCATTCGATCGTCCAACCGGAAGCTGTCGACCGTCGGTAAATCGACGGGCGGATCGAGCGGCACTCCGTTACACTTTTCAATCGAGTGTGGCGCCAACGACCGTCGCGTCGCGGCGACATATCGGGGCTACGGTTGGGCGGGTGCTTTGCCGGGCACGAAACAAACACATCTTTGGGGCATCAAACTAAACAATGCTTCGTCGCGACAAGCCCTAAAAGATCACCTTTACGAAAGACTCCTTTACCGGCGTGACATGCTTAATAGCTTTGGCATGTCCGAGTCAAACGTCGACCAATACGTGAGCCGAATCAATCGCTATCGTCCGAGCGTCTTAGTTGCCTATGCGAATCCGCTATTCGTGCTGGCAAGGGCGATCGAGGATCTGGGGCTTTCAGTGCACCGTCCCGAAGCGATCATCGTTGGAGCGGAGAAATTGTATGATCATCAACGTGAGTTGATCGAACGCGTGTTTGGTTCGCCTATCTTTGAGACCTACGGATCTCGCGAATTTACCTTGATTGCTGCGGAGTGTGATCGTCACCAAGGCTTGCATCTGACATCGGAGAATCTGATCGTTGAAATCGTCGATAACGATGGGCACGCCTGCATGCCGGGGGAAGAAGGGCAGGTTATCGTCACCGATTTATTCAACACCGCGATGCCGTTTGTGCGATACGCCATCGGTGACCGCGCAGTGGCCGCCCCCGGTTCGTGTGCTTGTGGTCGCGGGCTACCGTTACTGCACAAGATCGTCGGTCGACAGGCGGATGTGCTAATACTTCCTGACGGCCGAAGCTTGACCGGACTGATCTTCCCACACTTGCTGAAGGATATTCCTGCAATTCGCCAATTCCAGGTGCTACAGGTGCTACCTGATCGCATCCTACTGAACCTAGTGGTTGATAAGAGCTGGAATGATGACCAACATAATTCGCTTCGTAGTCGAATTCTCGATCACATCGGCGAGTCGTCGAAATTGGATATTCAGTTGGTTGATGGGATCGAATTGACGGCATCCGGAAAAATGCGAGTTGTCGTAGCGTATTCTGACTCTGCTCCCACCTCTCATGCCAGGATCATGACATGAAGCGTGCGGTTCAGATCATTGCGATTCTGTATCTGCTGCTGCTCGTTTTTGGGGCGGTGGTAATGCAAACGAGTCTCAACTCTTATTGGCTGGTTACGCTGTTCCTTTTTTCACCGCGTTGGGTGGTGGCGTTGCCTTTGCTGTTGCTGGTTCCGCTGACATTATTCGTGCGATGGCGGTTTGCGTTTGTCTATTTCGTTCATGTCGCCGTAATTTTGATTCCGATTCTTGGCTACCAGTTTCCTGCGTCGATGCCAATCGACGCCGAAGAGCAGTTTCGACTCCGTGTGCTCACTTGTAATGTTGGGGGCGGCACAATTGACGATCAACAACTCATTCAATTAATCAACGATCAGCGCGTCGATGTTATGATGCTGCAAGAATGCTCGCAGCGAGCTGCCGAATCTTTATTTCCAAAGTTAGGCTGGAATCGACGCCAAGTGCACAATGTGGCCATTGGCAGTTCGATGGAACTTGGTGACGTGACAGTTTTGGCTCGCCAATCAAAGGAACAATATGCCGCCGTCGCGGGAATCGAATGTGAAGTTCTGTGTCCCGATGGTGAACGCGTTTCGCTCGTCTCCCTGCATTTGCCGACATTTCGACCTGCTCTCGAGCGGTTGCTTCGGTTGGACACCAAACAAGGTCCAACCGCAATGCGAGAACAGGGTGAACTCCATCGCAACGTTGCGAGACAGCTGAGTGCGTCGATTTCGACCCTGGCAAATTCCGCCATCATTGCCGGCGACTTTAATGTCCCCGTCGAGAGCGTCTATTACCGAGACTACTGGGGAAGTCATCAGAATGCATTTTCAGTGGCGGGAAGCGGCTTCGGATACACCAAACACACCCGATACCACGGTGTCCGTATTGATCACGTGCTAGTCAACGATCACTGGCAGGTTATCAGTTCCGTCGTCGGACCCGATTTAGGAGGTGACCACCGTCCCGTCATTGTCGAATTGGCGAAAGGAATTTCGCCGTGAATATTTTGTTCATCGCTACTACGTATCCAACCCCGACACGCCCTCGCCAGGGTACGTTCAACTACGATTTGGTGGCATCACTTCGCCAGAACCATGATGTGCGCGTGATTGCTCCCGTTCCTTGGATCGAACGATTATGCAGTTCGAAAGCCGGCGCGAACTCTCCATCGCGAGACGGCGAATACCATCCGACGTATTTCTATCCTCCGAAGTTGTTGCGGCACCGTTACGACGATTTCTATTGGCAGTCAATCTTGCCGTCGATCAAGAAACTCGCGCTGACGTTCGCACCCGACTTGGTACTCAGCTACTGGCTCCATCCTGATGGGAAGGCGGCACAGCGAGCCGCTCGTTTTTTAAATGCGCCCTGTGTCGTCGTCTCGGGCGGAAGCGATTTGCGGATTCTGGCGAAGGTTCCTAGTCGCAAGACGGCGATCCAGCAGGTTCTGTCCGAAGCGGCACGACTGGTCGTGGTCAGCCAGGATCTTGCAACGAAGGCGATTGATTTGGGAATGAGTCGCGACAAGATTGATGTCGTTTATCGAGGTGTTGATCAACGGTGTTTCTACCCCAGCGCCCCTGACCAAGCTCGTGACGCCTGCGGATTGCCGCGAGACGCGATCGTGCTACTATGGTCTGGCCGATTGGAACCGGTTAAAAACCCGAGCTTGTTGTTTCACGCGGCGACTCGGTGGCTTGAGCGATGGGGTGAACAACTAAAAATCATCGTTGCGGGTGACGGCTCAATGCGAAAGGAATTGACCAAGCTTTGCTCGCGACTCGGTTTGGACGAATGCGTTCTAATGGAAGGCAATCTTAGCCAGCAAGAACTTGCGATCCGCTTCAATGCCGCAGACATAACGGTGTTGACCAGTCACAGTGAAGGAATTCCCAATGTGTTACTAGAGTCAATCTCTTGTGGCGTGCCATTCGTTGCGACCGATGTTGGCGGCGTTTCGGAAATTGCAACGACGGGTCTTGATCGGTTGGTTCCAGAAGACGATATCGGAGCCTTGGTGGACGCCGTCATCAAGCAAATCGAGTCGCCTTCGTGTACCAAACGAGATTTCTTGCCAGCCGAATTATTTGAAATGTCATCTCGGTTTGAGTCCATCTTGGCTCGGGTACTCTCGTCGTGGCAAGCGGATTGCTTGAAGGCAGCCCAATGAATAGCGACCAGCGACGATTGCTCTTTGTAAGCTATGCGTATCCTCCGACCGGCGGTGGAGGCGTGCAGCGCAGTGTAAAATTCGCGAAGTACTTGCCCGAATTCCGTTGGCGACCCACAGTGCTAACCGCCGCGAACCCATCCGTGCCGGTGCGAGACAGCGACCTCACTAATGAACTCGATTCGAAAACGCCCGTTTTGCGAGCGAGAACACTGGAGCCATCCTACGAGGCAAAACAACGACTGGTCAACTTGGAGAGTTCAACGTCGTTTTCTTGGAAACGCTGGGTAAAGCAACGGTTGAAGTCAACGGGAATGTCACTGCTGCAGCCAGACCCACAAACCCTATGGAACCCGCTCGCCGCGCGGTTGGCGAGAAAGACGCTTCTCCAGATCCCACATCAAGCTATCTATGTGACAGGGCCGCCGTTCTCATCCTTTTTGCTCGGTCGCTCCCTCAAGCGTCGCTTCGGTCTGCCTCTGGTATTGGATTTTCGTGACGAGTGGCTTTTGGCTAGCCAATACCTAGACAACCATCAGAGATCAGGGCGGGGCTATCGAACGCAAGTGCGAATGCTAGGCAAGGTTCTACGCGCCGCTGACGCGGTGGTGACAACGACTCAGGCGAGCGCTCTTGAACTTTCGCGACAAGTCCATCGATCCGGTGGACTCGCATCGGTGCACTGTATCTACAACGGTTATGACGAGGACGACTTCACTCCGCTTCACTGCACAACGGTCGATCAAAATCGATTGCGAATAATCTATACTGGGACGCTTTGGAAGCTTACAGATATATCCCCCTTAGTCGCTGCTCTGAACGAACTGGAAGCCATCGATGCCACGGCCGCGGCGAGAATCGATTTGATCGTTGTGGGGCGGCGTACGCCGGATCAAGATGCGATCGTCCGACGGTTGGATGAAACAGCTATCCAAGTTGAGCACCACGACTATCTACCGCATTGCAGGTCATTAGAAGTGGCATCTTCGGCTGACCTACTGTTGTTGCTATTGGCCGACCAGCCGGGCGCGGAGCGAGTCGTGCCCGCGAAACTGTTTGAATATTTGGCATTGCGAAGACCGATCCTCGCCATCTGTGGTGAAGGTGAAACAGCCTCGCTGCTTGCACAGACAGGACAGACGCACCGCTTCTCACCAGACCAACCTGCATCGATCGCACAGTTTCTTAGCACATTCTTGCGTGAAAAGCCAAGTCAGCCGAGTCTTGACCAACCGGTTATTGGCCAATTCTCGCGCCGGGAATTGACACGTCAGTTGGCGAACGTCGTCGATTCAGTCTGTCGATGACGCGCGACGCCGCCTGTCAACTTTGTGTGCCCCGGTCGATTTAGTGGAGCAAGCCGACGTTGTGAACCGAATGAAGATAAGTCTCAGCCAACCGCAGTATCCTGGACTTTTTCTGGAAAATCGAAAGTGTATGCTCCTTTCGTCTTCATTCTCGCGGGTTCGATTCTGGGATTAGTGTACGCATACGTTGTCTATCCGATTGCGGTCATCCTGTTTGCACGCATGATTGGCCGTCACGATACTCCGACAACGTCACTCCCATCTAATGATAGGGATCTGCCGGATATCACGGTATTGATTGCGGCACACAACGCCGAGATGCATTTGGCCGAACGCATCGAAAACATTCTGGCGTGCGACTATCCACCAGAACGGTTGAACATTGTCGTAGCCTCCGATGGAAGCACCGATCGCACTTGCGATGTCGTGAATGCGTTTAATAGCAATCGCGTTAGCGTACTTGCGTTTACCTATCGTCGCGGGAAGGCCGCAACGTTAGTCGCGGCAATGAGGTCGGTCTCAAGCCCAGTAGTCGTGTTCACCGATGCCACGACGCGATTCGACGAGCAATCGTTGCGTCGACTGGCACGACACTTTGTCGATCCGCTGCTCGGCGTAGCGGCCGGACAAGTCACGATGGTGGACGAAAATGGAGCTGCATGTGAGTCTGCCTATTGGAAAATGGAGAACCGAGTCCGCAGGTCAGAGGCACGTCTTGGCATAACGTTGGGTGCCAGCGGCGCCATTTACGCGATCCGTCGATCGATGTTTGTTGCTCCGTCGCGATCGATCATTAATGATGATCTTGTTTTTCCCATGCTGATTCAAATCAGACACCACTGCCGGTTAGCACTAGACCCCACGGCTCGCGCGTATGCGACAAGCACCGGCGGGATGCGATCGGAATTTCTTCGTCGGCAACGGATCGGAATCGGTGCGTTCCAGTGCCTGCCGACGTTGCGTGGCCTGTTGAGCTGGGAAAACCGTCGGCAGGCATTCGCTTTTGTCTCGCACAAGATGTTGCGATGGAGCTGCCCCTTTCTGTTGGTCGCCGCCCTTGTCAGCAATTTATTGTTGCTGTCCGAGCCCGGTTTCCAGATATTAGGGTCGATGCAGTTGGCTGCATACGGGATCGCCGCCTATGGATGGGCGACATCGAAGCGAGGTCGTGGCTCACGCTTGGTTCGATTGGTCACCTCGTTTGTGATGATGAACGCCGCGATCGGTTTCGGGATCTGCCGATGGATGGTACGGCCTGATACAGTGATTTGGAATCCGACCCATCGACCGAGCTGGGGAAACATCGCATCTTCATCGCCCACGCCGCTCGCAGCAGATAGGCGGGCTGCGTAACATCAACCCGATCCGCTACCATTTTTCAAAAGATATGTTTGCCTGTCATGCGAATCCGAGGAATGGGAACCGGCACGTTCGCGAGAGCCTATCGGGCGGGACAAAGTTCACCCCCCACCCCAACGCACGTTTTCATATGTGTCGCTGATCACTTCGAGCCGGATTGGAACGACGCCACACCGGAAGTGCAGCGACAGCGGGTCGATCGGTGGCTGACGGGCTATCCACACGTTGTCGATGGCTGTTGTGATTCACGTGGTCGACCTCCTCAGCATACGTTCTTCTATCCTGTTGAGTGCTATGTCGAAGAGCATCTCGAAAAGCTCGCTACGCTAGCACGAATGGGCTTTGGTGACGTGGAAGTGCACCTGCATCATGACAATGATAACGCCGACTCGTTACGCGATCTTCTCCTGCGATCAACCGAGACGTTGCATAGCAAGCACGGTTTGCTTCACAAGGATGCGTCAGGGCGAATCCGTTATGGTTTTATCCACGGCAATTGGGCACTGGACAACTCGCATCCGGACGGTCGTCACTGCGGCGTCAACAACGAATTGACAATCCTTCGAGAAACAGGCTGTTACGCCGACTTCACGATGCCTGCGGCCCCGCATCCAGCTCAAACGCGGACGATCAATAGCATCTACTATGCGGTTGATGATCCGTTACGTCCCAAGTCACACGATTCCGGCGTTGCAGCAAAAGTCGATATCGAACCGCCGCATGACGGATTGCTAATGATTCAAGGCCCATTGTTGGTTACTCACAAAACGCTCTGGCATCGGCCTCGAATCGAGAACGGCAATGTTGTAGCTTCCCAGCCTCTGTCAGAGTCGCGTATCGACGACTGGCTAAGGGCTCGCGTCCACGTCGGCGGACACTCGCAGTGGCAATTTGTCAAACTGCACACGCATGGCGCACCTGAGAAGAACGCCATGGAATGGATGAGCTCACGCGTGAAGCAGTTCCACCGTGGACTGCGTGAGGCCGCAGAACGCAAGGGTTTTCATTACTTTTACGTAACCGCTCGCGAAATGGCGGCCCTTGTTGGTCAAGCCGAAAACCGATACGCAGAACCCGTTTTCGAAGAAATCAAGTGACCGGAGAGATCGGCAGTGCCTTAAGCTGCGGTCCGTTCGACTAACGCGATTCGAGAGCTAACGGAGTATCGCTTCTCGCGAGTTCGAATGACAAGTTTCCGTTCTCGGGCAACGAACAAGTGGCTGATGTTTTGGCATCGACCGCAACTTGACGTAGAGTTGCCCAGCAATGTAGGGAAGCGTCGAAGCAAGCAGTTTGACGTCTTGCCTTAGGCTTGCGGTACGGATGTATTCCAGATCAAATTTGACCTTTTCGGGAATCCCGACGACAGAAACATCGTAACCCAAACAAAGTTGAGCGAGCCCGGTGATGCCCGGCTTCACTTCGGTGCGCCGCATGTACCCAGGCACCTCCATATCCAACGTTTCGACGAATTCGGGTCGTTCCGGCCGAGGCCCAACCAAGCTCATGTCGCCGGCAAGCACGTTGAGGAATTGGGGTAATTCATCAAGGTGCGAACAGCGAAGCCATCGTCCAAGTTTGGTGACACGATTGTCGCTGGGATTGCTCCATACAGCACCGGTGTCTTGTTCCGCACCATTTCTCATTGTACGAAACTTCAGGATACGAAACGTTTTTCCGTTTTTCCCGACTCGCAATTGGCGAAAAAAGATCGGGCGTCCGTCGCAAATCAGAATCAACGCAGCGACGATCAAGAGAATCGGTATCGCAGCCAGCATTAATATCGCCGTGATCACTTTATCCACCAACGATTTGATTCGAAAGTAGCTCGCCGGAATCGCCGGTGGTAATTCGACTGTATTTTCAACCGCCCGTTTCTTAACAGTCACAACGGGACGATGTGACGGATGAAAAACAATGGTCGTAACCGGCACGAACGAGTGCGAGACGGATGGTGAAGTCGTGAAAGTTGATTCAATCATTTGCTCGCCATCCTGCCCTGATCGGTGGTCCGTTCGGTGTGCTCTGCATCAAGATCAAGATCGGCTCCAGCCCCTTGAACCCAGTCGAGTTCTTTTTGCATCTCGTCAATCTGCGATCGCAACTCGTCCTCGCTTGCAATTCCTGCATCCGTTTGCCTCATCGTTCGTGTCCGTCTTGGTCGATCCTGTTGCAATTGCAGGGCCGACTCGCAAGTTCCGTGGTGAAGAATACAACCGCTGATCGCAACTCCGGACTGTTGCGATGAATCCTCACATAGGACCAATTGGCTCCAGCGACTTTGGTCGATGAAAACCGAAATTGCACTCGAGTCGACCTCTTCGGCGAGCAGCGCGTTCTCGGCTGAACCCATCATTGAGGGACCAGTCACAATAATGACATCGTAGTGCGCCTTCATGGCCCCGATCGCATGCCTCAATGTTCGTGGGTCGATCCAACCGCCTTGAGTGGTCGCCGTACCGATCGGCAGAAAATCGACTTCGCTCTGGTCGGTTGCAACGATCAGCTTGTCGACCGCTTCCGTCGTGGGCTGCTGCTTGCCGCCCGGAATCTGGCGGACGCCCATTGATACGGAAGCACCTAACGCAGCGCAAGACTGCGCACGATCGGTGTCGCAGTCAATCAGCAGGACGCTTCGTCCAAAGCCGCCCAGCACCACTGCCAATTCTGTAGAGATTAAGTGTCGTGGCTCGTTTGCAACGCAACTGGTCACCATCAGCGTGATCGTGTCGTCAGAGTTCTGTTTCCGCATAAAGATTCTAGCGGCAGCCTCACGCACGCCACTGCTCGTGACGTTCCGTCGAAACGCAAGCTTAAGGCCGAACTGCTTGCCTGCATAAGAATTTGTTCCAAAGACAGGAAATCTCGATCGTGCCATCACGTCGCGCGGAGATCGTACACGGCAGTCACGCCATTCGAGGTATCCAATTATGAATACGATCAAAATGCACCCACTCGCGCCGCTCGCAGCAGACGCCTTTAACTGACGCGAATGATTCGCGTGCTGGGGAAGCATTGCCAAAGCCTGCAACATGATGCGCGGCTGTGAATTCCCTTCGATCCGAAATTCTTGGAGCGTTTTCCATAAGCTATCGGACAATCGACTCTGTCGTTCCACCGCGTGACGAGACATATCCAACGGCACCGCCGTCTTTCGAGTAGCACGAGCGACGACCGGATTGAGTTCCGAAAGACGCTCCCGCAAGAACTCTTTCTCTTTGCGGTTCAGCTCTACCTGTTGCCTCAGTTTCGCAAGTGCTACCTGATTATCATTATGCATCTGAAGCTGCAAGCGTTCGTTAACCCCGGATCGAATCCTTTGGATTATCTCTTCAAGTTCTTTAACTTGAAACTCTCGCTGATCTTGCAAGCGTCTCATCTGCGGCGAATCCGAACTCGCTGCAATCTTTTCTATCTGCTGGAACTGTAGCTCAATCTCCGTCAATCGTTTTCGAGCGGCAAGAACTTCGCCGTTCTGTTGCAATAGACCCTCGGCAAGCTTCGGCTCTTGGCGTGATCGTTGGCTAACGTCAAGCTGCAATTCATCGAGTTCGCTTTGCAGCTGGTTGCCTCGAAGCTGGGCCGCCTGCAACTGATGCGCGTAGTCGCGATAGGATTGAAACTGCATTTCGTCTCGAATTGTCAACGATTCTGCGTTATCCGAGCCGACTGTCTCCGCGACGCGATTCAAGTCTTCCCACAATTTATCCAGCTCCAAATCGGCTGCAATGGCGGCCTGTTCGAGTTGAGTTTCGCGCCGCTGGCGGTCTGAGGAAAGGCGATGAGTGATCTCAGCTAAGTAGGCTCGCGTGATCGCATTACAGAACGCTTTCGCAATTTCGGGCGATTCATGCTGAACGTTGACACTGATGACCCCCGATCCCGATTGGGTCTCGACTCTCAAGAGTTCTTCGAGCCAATCAACTCGATTCCCAGCGGGGACACTATCCAGGTAGGGCTGGACTTCTTCATCCTCAAATGCGGCAGTGAGTACCTGGTGTGATTTGACGAGTGCCGCTTGAGAACGAAAGAAGGCTATGTCCTCCGACCTCGAAGTTTGGGCGGAGAAGACAAAGTCTTGCTGTTCACGGACGCGCACCAATGCTTCAGCATGGTAGCTCGGACGAATCAGTGACCATGCGAGTCCGCTTAGTCCAGTAGCAACAAATGCACCGACAACAAACGTTAGTATCGCATGATGCCGACATGCCAAAAGTAAATCACTGAATTCGGGAATGCCTTGATGCAAAGGCATGCTAACCGGCTTCGCTTCCGGCAACGGTTCGCGATGAGACGCGGTGACGCGGCATAGATGGTCGGCAGCAGAATCGTTTTTCATCGTCGTCGGTTCGCTGCAGACTTTGGTTTAGAAAGGGGCAACGTCCGGTCCTTGCGAATGGGCACAGCCGCAAGATCAAAATTAACGAGTTAGAGGACGATCGCTATGATCGGGTTTTCGTCTTGAATCCACCGTGATGTGAAACCCAAACGTAGATCGCCTTATAATGTGCAGTAATCCAACCACACGCTATCAACCGCAAAATCCCTTCGGCTGGACAAACCACACCTGCCATACCGCAAGATCCCAGGCATTCGTCAACACATTTAAGCGATGAATCGGATCTTCTAGGCAGGTCGATTTACTTATGCCAGTAATACGGCGGTCATTCTGTGAGCCGACACCGCAGGCAAGTTCAATCAATTCAACGTGAACGACCCGAGCGACTAATCAAGCGACCGAGTACAGGAGGCCTCGGTTCAAGCCAGTGCTCATGCAGTCGAGGATTCAAGAGCGACACTATATCGAGATGCTCTCTGACATTTCCTCGTCGCTAACCTGGAATGTTTGAGGCGAGCACTGCTAAGACATTGCAGTTGTCCAATGCCAACTTTTCGTGGGCAAATTCGCAAGGTGTGTGTCACTACTCCTTAACCTTCGCAAACGCCTCGCGAAAGAATTCGAGCATTTCCGATTGTGGGTTTCGCTTGCCCGCCGTCGACGTATGCACGTACACGTTTTTGATTTCCAGTTGGTCCATCGCCTGCTGCAACTGTTTGCCAAAATTCGGATGATGAATGTATTGCCCCGGGCGCGAGTCCTCCGGTGGAACCACATCCGGCTCGCTGTAGATCATATACAGCGGCGGATCATCCTTGGTCAGATGCGTGATCGCAGACGCCTCGTCATAGAGCTTCTGCTTTTCTGCGGTCGGGTTCAGAGTTTCTTCGACGGTGTGGTTACCGTAAACCAGGAAAATCGAAGGATGCTCCCATGCACGGCCGCCGATCAATTTTTTGATTTTGATCGGATCATAAGTGCCTTGCCCGCCCATCGTTCCGATCGCAACCACTCGAGTCGATTGTCTCGCGATCGGGTCTTCGCTGCTGGGATCAGCAAGATCATCGTGGAAACCTAGCCACATGCTGATTCCCGCACCAGCGGACCCGCCGTAGCACGCGACGCGTTTCGGATCAATATTCCATGTATCCGCCTTACTTCGCAGAAACTGCAACGCACGAGCACAATCGTGTTGCGGCGTCGGGAACAACACGTCGTTGCCGTCAACGAACCGATAGTGCAGTGCTGCGACGCTGATGCTGGCTTCGTTAGCCGCACGGACCATTTGCGGGCTGACCGAACGTTTATCACCTCCAACGAATCCACCGCCGTGAATGTAAACAATCAGTGGCGTGGGTTGATCCGATTGGGCCTGATAAAAATCGAGGACATTTCGCGAGTGATCACCGTAGGAAACATCGCGATGCGTCGGGGGGATACGGTTGGCTTGATTTTCCCGTGGCCGTCGCTCCGTCATCTTGGCCCGATAATCCCGAGCCTCTTTTTCACTTAGCGTGCCGTCTTTGTTGGTATCGGCGTCGGGGAAACGCTTCAGCAGTTGACCGAGCCGCTCTGCATTCGGCACGCGTCGTTCTTGGGTAGCCTCCGCGGCCGGATCGTCAGCCGAGGTCGCGTCGGCCGCAATCAACAACGCAGTGAGCACAAAAGCAAAAAGGGGGAATGGACGGCACATCGACAGTTCCTTTGATTCCGAATTGCAATTGCGTTCGCGTTCACGTCCCGTCGGAACAGGGGCGATCACTCATTGTTGTCATTATCGAAGGCAACCCAGCGGTTAGCAAGCATGGAAATTTCCGCAATGAGGTTCCGGAACTTAGAAGGAAGCGTCCAGTTTTGAAAATTCAAAACCCGACGCGTCAGCGAGGGGCCGCACCAAGATAGAGATTTCCTCGCTTTCGCGTCGGGTTGTGGAAATCGTGCAACTTCAAAACTCACGCGTCAGGATACGATGGTGATCGTCCCGGGATCGCCAAACGCAGCTAGTTCGCGTAGAAATTCACAACGCATCTACCGCGATCACGCTCCCCTCCCCTGCTTCCGCAACCGTTCTCCATGCAACGAATGAAATTCCGCGGCTACAAATTGCTGTTCGAGAACCGCGCAGCTGCCGAGTCGATGGTGCGACAAATCGACGAATTCCCTTCATTTTTCACCCCTGATCGTGATCGGCCGTTAATCATCGATTGCGGTGCCAACATCGGCGTCTCGGTTTTGGAATGGAAAACGCGTTGGCCAGGAGCCGAAATCATTTGCTTTGAACCGGATCCGTTCGCGTTCAAAATCTTGCAAGCCAATATCGATGTAAACGATATCCCCAGCGTCCGGTGTATCAATGCCGCAGTGTCCGATTGCGACGAGACGGTACCGCTTTACGGGGATGTATCGGCTCGAGGTGACGCGCGAGGCAACTCGATCGATCCCGCCTGGGGCCAGCGTGAGGGGACCGCCCAAACGATGGTCAAGTGCAAACGATTGTCAAGCTACATCGCCGATCGCGATGTCAGCTTCCTGAAACTGGACATCGAAGGTGCCGAGCAACGTGTGTTGTCGGAAATCACGGGGAAGCTTGATCGTGTTGCTGCGATCTATGTCGAAGTCCACGAGACCGACGACAGCAATGCCTACAACTCGGCCGAACAAATCGAGCAACTACTTTGCGATTCAGGGTTCCATGTCGAGGCAGAATCTCGTTTTCACGAGCATGCACTGCCGGTGCATTTGGATGAGTGGAAGGACCGTGTCGGCGCTAGACAGGTGCAATTGCTTGGATGGCGGTGATGCAACCCGCTGTGACGGACGCGTTTAATATCCGATCCCGGCGCGGAACATGATCGCATCATCTTGATTGAATTTATTGTCTTTGTTTTCGTACAGGATCTCGCGATCAAAGACGTAACCGACTTCGACGAAGGCATTGCGTCGTCCCGCTTGAATGAACTCGTGCTGGCCCCACTCCAATCCAAACATCACGCGATAATCATTGATATCGACTTGCTGTTCTGACTTGTTGTCACGTTGGACCGTCCACGAACCGCCGCCGTATTCGCCACCCAAGTACCACCACACGTCTTGAGTCCCCACGGTCCTCCAGTAGTGTGCCAGTTTGGGCTGTGGAAAGAAGATGTCGTATCGTGAGTACGGGTCAGGTTGCCACAGAATCCCGCCCGCAGGAATCATGTTGTAACGGATGCGGTCAAGCACATAGACGCCCCCTTTGATCGTGGACGCAGGCGTTAAGCGAAAATTAACCAAACCTTTTCCCATCACTCGCAAACTGTCGCTGTTCATCGTGTCAAAATCGGTAAACACACCGATGCGAGTCCCCAGCTCGAGTCCCAAGATTTGATTTGGATCGCTTTGCCACCCCAGGTCGACGAATCCACTGTAGGCACTGCCTGGTAGATCTGCGTTCTGCGTAGGCGTGTTTTCCGGACCGTCCCAAAGGTGCAGCGAGAATGAAGGGGCGATCATCAGCGGCTGGCTCGAATACAAAAAGTTCTGCCATGCAAACACCACCGAAACATCGGTGTCGTTGATCCCCAATGCATCGGGATCGTTCGTTGTGCCTAGATAAGTGTGCCGGATCCGCGGTCCTTGTAGTAATCGATACGCACTGAATTCGCTGTTGTTGCCAAACACACTTCCATTGCCGCCGAAAATACCGCCAGGGAACAAGGTCGTTGGCCCCACCGACGGGTAGACCGTGTTGGGATACGCGGGCCCTGACATCGGAACTCCGGTGTCGAACCCCGTGCTTGGACCATATGCAGGCGGCCCGTAGGTGGACGGGCCATACGTGGGCGCACTGTAGGCAGGCGCACTGTAAGCGTTTGCGCCATAGTTCGCCGGGGGTAAGATCGTTGACCCCGTGTTACCTCCGTATGCCGATCCGCCGAATCCGCTCGTCGCGGCGGGCATGATCGGACCCGAACCGGAGTTCGAGAAAATTCGACTAAATAAACTCTCGCCGCCCGGTCGCGACGGAGGCAGCAGCGTCCCGGGGACTTGGACCGGCCCCAGCGTGGTGCCGGGCGGAACGCTCGGGGCTGGGTAACTGGGCAAGCTAGCTGCACCGGTCGCGTACGGATCAAAATTGCCGCCCAGCGACGGAGGAGCGGACGGAAACGGAGAGGCGGCCGGCGGACTACTCGAAAAACCGCCTCCATTCCCCATGGGTTGCAAATTGGTTTGCGGAATATCGACAGGCGATCGGCCCCCGAACGGGACTCCCGGCGAAATCGGCGTGTTGCTCGGTTGAAAACCGCCCTGAGCCATCGCTGTACCACTAGTGAAAACCAACGCAAACGCCAGGCAAACACACGCGAAAACCGCGTAAGACGTTGACGTCAACGCGGAAGAACGCAAGCGGCGGGCGATTGGCGATGCTACGAAACGGCGCACTGTCCTCGAATCCTGGCGTCCCGAATCAACGGATCGCAGGTGAAGGATGTGGTTAATTTTCGTAGGGAGCCAGCGAATCATAGGATCCTGCTCTGAGAGTTCGTTGGAGTCGTTCCGCAGTCGGCCGTGGGAACACCGGTTGGGCAATCCGCGAGGCGACTTTAGCCAATCCTGGAAATACTTGGCAAATCGTTTCGATGTCAATGGTAAAGTCTCGGTCGTGGCGTTTCGGAAATCCGTAAAATTGCAGTCAACGACTTTGGTACTCAGGTTGCTTAAACCACCTGCTTAGGCTCAAACTGTGAAGAAGCCAGTGGTTTTGCCCCCCTTTCCCAAAACAATTGCTATGACGGAAGATCTCGACGCCGCTCGTATTGCGGAATACCTCCACGTTACGCCGGATCAAGTGCTGAAAATGGCAGATCGCGGCCGCATCCCAGCACGCAAAGTGGGGGGGCAGTGGCGGTTTGCCAAAGCAGAAATACACCATTGGCTCGAAGAGCGAATTGGGGCCAGCGACTCGGAGCAATTGGATCAAGTTCAGAAGGTTCTCGATCGCGTTTCTCCCACCGCCGTCGACCGCCCCATCCATGAACTATGCAGCGTTGACGCAATCGAAGTACCGCTGAACGCCCGAACTCGCGGCAGCGTGATCCGATCAATGTGCTCGCTGGCGGCCAAAAGTGGAATGATGTGGGACGCACCCGCGATGGCCGAAGCGGTCCAGGCTCGTGAGCAAATGCATCCGACCGCCTTGGACTGTGGCGTGGCGCTGCTGCACCCTCGTCGGCCTCAAACATCCATTCTCGCCGAATCCGTGATCGCGTTGGGGGTTTGCCCCTCGGCGCTGCCGTTTTCGGACCGAGGGCAATTGACCGACGTTTTCTTTCTAATTTGCTCTTACGACGATCGGATTCACCTTCGTATCCTCGCAAAACTCAGTCGCATGATCGTCGACGACTCATTCTTGGCTGAGCTACGGACAAGTACATCGCCCGGCGAAGCGTGGCACGCAATCAAAGAGTGTGAAGAACGCGTCGACGAGCTTTGACCAACTGGAAACCACGAGACGGATCGACTCAATGCGTGAACACTCACACTCCGCAGCATCCTCGCTGCCTTGCCGTACATTGATGTGGGTCGGCCCCAGGAATTCGGTTGAGTTTCAAGCATGTTACGAATTTGCAGAATCGAATTCACTGCAGATCGCGTTTCGCCACTCGTTACGAGATGCTCTTGATCGGCCTGCCTCAACGGTCGACCGGATCATCATCACCCGCAATCATCGCGGCGTCTTTGATTGGAACCAAATCAACGTTTTGCTCGGACGCTACGAGAGTGCCCAGGGCATGGTCCTGTTAGGTGCCGCATGCGAAGGTGTGCGCCACACCGAGCGATTTTCCGTGGCAGCGGCTGCCAAATCGGAAGCGGCCGCGCGATTGTCGGTATACAACGCAATGCTCTGGCGTCAGCAAGTGCCGCAGTGGATACAAGGATCCGAGTCGCATCCCGTACGACTCGCCGATCAGAAAGTCACCGTGGCCGTGATCGCTGCGACGCTGCCGATCGCCGAACCGCTATTGGACCTTGCGTCCGCATGTGGCGCTGCCGCGATCTGGATGCGACAAGACGATGCACTACGCATTCGCAACCTCGATCGTGTGATCTGGGACGACTCCGTTGCAGTTCCTGCAACACATCAGGGATGGACATCACGAATGGCAGCGGTTGACACAGCCCGGATTGCCTCGCACGCCTGGATTGCCAACGCACCACGTGAGCACCAAGTGGCTGCCGCCGAGTCGGCCGGCGTCGAGCTCGTATTGAGCAAACCCTATTTCATCAACGGATTGAGCGGCTGGATCGGAGAACGACACGAGCAAGTCTCCACCAGTCAATTGTGCGAAAAGCTAGCCGCATAGCCCGCTCCCCTAACGCTTTGAAGCATTTTTCCGTACAAGGGGCTTGTGTATTTTTAGCGTAGCGGAAGTCGTCAGGACTTTCGTTTCCATGATGCATGCCCCCGAAACTCTTGACGAGTTCCGCTACAGGAAATGCTTCACAGCGTTCGCCAAAACGGCTAACGGGATTTCACCCAATGATCCCTGCCTTCCTGCTAAGCTTGGCGATTTCTGCAACGATATTCAACTCACACGATTCGGCAATCGCGGGCCGTTAAGCACTTCGCTTGGTATATACCAGTGAAACGTCGATCCTTTTGTGAGCCGACGGCGCTAGCCGCGGGCCCACCAATTTTGCATCGAACATGCCCGCGGCTAGCGCCGTCGGCTCAGATCATTATGTGGAATGACTCATATTGACCTGCTTAACTAACAGATTTGGTAACAAGAGAAAATTAATGACGAGCGAACGAACCCTACTCAGTTGCCTGATGTTGTTGGTCATCTGCACCGCATCTCGGGCGGACGAAACGCGAAATTTCTTCGTGGCTCCCATTACAACGGAGCTACACCGAACCACTGTGTCGTCCAGTGCGGACGCCTATGCAATCGTCAATTGCAACTCTTTGATCGTTGAGGGGGACTTGGACCTATCGGCACTCGACGAAGACGCCTTCCTTTTGGCGCTGCGAGCAGCAACAGCGACCCCCAAACATCTGATTCTGGTCTGCCGATACCAATTTCCTGCGGATCTCGACACACCATTGCGTACTCGGCTCAACAAACGATTGAAAGAACTGTGTGCCTCGGCTGGCTATCAAAATGTGAGCCTTTCTGAAACGAGGACGTCCGCAGACTGGAAGGACGCTTATCACCGTGCTGATAATTTTGATCAGCCAGAGGATCCGCAGGAGCCACTGGTTGAAAATGCACATGTACGGGTATTCCCGGTACGAACGCGACTGTCCAAGTTGGTTCATGGTGAGGCAGATTGCATTGTCGAAGTGATTCATCCAATCGACGGACGCACGAGTGAGTTCCCCTCCGATCTAGAATCGGCAATCTGCCAGGCCGTGCAGGCAACAGATCTGACCGAAAAACAAAGCATGATGTTCAAGTTGTCCAGTACCACCGCCGGCAGGGAGAAGGTCGAAGTTCTATTCGATGCCCGCTCTGCTCCCAAAATCCCTGAAACGGAAAGCATCGAAATACGACGCATTTTCGAAGCAAACGCTGCGGAATACAAACCATCTCCTGCTTTGCTGTTAGCACAAGAGCTCGGCTTTCAAAAGATACTCTATACACATTCACCGGGCGGAGGTGCTCCGGAGACACTCGTCGGCGCGAAAGCACCCAACTTCAAACTGACTCGCCTCAACGGCGATCCACTCGATTTGCACGACTTCGTTCTCGGCCGACCAGCATTGATTACGTTCTGGGGACTCGCGTGCGGTCCCTGCCGGCAGGAGGCTCCTCATTTGTCAGTACTGCACGAGAAATACGAGCAGGGATTCTCGATCATTGCAGTCAACGGGTACAACGACGCACGCGACGCGGTTGCCAAATATGTCAAGGACGAGAATCTAACTCACCCAATCGCTCTGCAGGGCAAGTCAGTTTCGGACGACCTCTATCGCGTGGGTGCCTATCCGACGACCTTTTGGGTTGATCACAGCGGAACGGTTATCGACTATGAAGTCGGTTTCACATCGGGCAAGCGACTCGAAGATCGCATCGAGACTCTTCTGAAACGCTGATTTGCTCGTGTAAGCCAACTCAACTAACCTAGCCGTGCAGATCTGGATAGGACAGGCTAAAGAGTCGAATGAGTGCGACTCGCGTCAAGGTGGCTGCGAAAGCCACAATAGAACTGCCCGCCTCGTTATGATTCGGGTGTGCGAGTAAATCGAAGAGAACAATGAAATTTTCAATGACGAAACTAGTGCTTTTGCTGTGTCTGTTGAACACCTGTGCAAGGGCGTCCGATAACCCCAACATTATCCTCATCTTGGCCGACGACATGGGGCCTGGTGAGCCATCGCACGCCGGAGGTTTGATTCCGACGCCAGCGATAGATCAAATGGCGAGCCAAGGCATGCGGTTTACCGATGCTCACACCAGTTCATCGGTCTGCACACCGACACGCTACGGAATTCTGACAGGGCGTTACAACTGGCGCAGTCGACTGAAGCAAGGAGTGCTCGTCTCAGCAGACTCTCCAGCTTTGATGGATCCAGATCGACTGAGTCTACCAAAATTTCTACAGCAATCGGGCTATCACACTGCCTGTATCGGCAAATGGCACCTCGGCGTTGATTGGGCTCTGCTGCCTGACGGCGGGAACCCCGGCCGGAAAGAGCAGTTTGGTTCTTGGAAAGTGGACTATGGCAAACCGTTCCAAAATGGGCCCGTTGACGTGGGTTTCGATGAAGCGTTTTTCATCCTGTCGTCTCTCGACATGCCACCCTATGTTTATTTGCGAAATGATGTTGCTGAGAAGGTGCCAACGGTCGAGCGTGGATTTCCGCACAACGAGTACAATGACTACGAACGTATCGGCGCGGCGGCAGATGATTTTGACGCAAGCGAATGCCTGGCCGATTGGGCGGCAGAATCACGTAGCTATATCAAACGCCGAGCAGCGGACGAATCAAGCAAACCGTTCTTTTTGTATCTTCCGCTGACATCGCCTCATACGCCGATTCGGCCAGGCAAAGCGTTCAAAGGACGATACGACCAATACAGCTGGTACGCTGACTTCATTGCCGAAACCGACTGGGTGGTCGCCCAAGTGCTCGAGCAACTCAATGAGTCGGGAATTGACGACAACACCCTGGTCATCTTCACCTCGGACAACGGTTTCGCTCCTTACGTCAAAATCCCAAAAATGCTGGCCGCGGGTTACCAGCCGTCTGGTCATTTCCGAGCATCCAAGGGGTCGATTTACGAGGGCGGTCATCGTGTGCCGTTCCTGGTTCGTTGGCCGGGAAAGGTCGACGCAGGCAGCAGCTGTAAAACAACGATTTGCACGACCGATTTCATTGCGACGTTCGCCGACATTCTCGGCAGCAAAGGGACGCTGCCTGATAATGCCGCCGAGGATTCGTTCTCGTTCTATCCCTGCTTAAACGGGGAACAAGCGTCGACGCGACCATTCACGATCCATCACTCGATGTCCGGAAAGTTTGCGATTCGCAAGGGCGACTGGAAACTGATTCTGACACACGATGGTGGTGGCGGATGGGATGGCCTGCCCGGTGCCACCAACGTCAAGACGACATCAAAATTGCTACAGCTTTACAATTTGCAGACGGATCCTGGCGAAACTCGCAATCTCGAGAACTCCAACCCTGAAAAGGTCGATGAGTTGGTCAACGACTTGGCCAGGGCTCTCGCCGACGGACGCACCACACCTGGTACGCCGCAACCCAATGATGGCTGGCCCTACCGGCATCAACCGACGATGAAGACGTATCCGCAGCTCAAAGAAAAATAAAGGAGTCGGGGTCTAAAATTCTAAATCAAGCCCGCGGTTTGATATCGGCAAATCACAGTGGACATCACTCGATCAGCCGCACGGTCTGTTTTGTCTCAGCGCTACGAATGGCGGTCTCGATGATCTGTTGTCCGATACGAGCAATTTCGGGGGACAGTGGGCCCTCGATCGGTAAATCGTTAGCAATTCGAGTGATCGCGTATTCAATACCGTTGCGTTCGCCCTCGGGCAGCTGCTCGACTGGGTAATCGTAGCCTTCCGGGCGATCCTTGGTCTGAATGCGGAGCGTCGTTTCGTAATCGTAGCTTGAAATCGTCCCCTCCGTTCCCCGCACGACAAAACCACATTTTGGTTGCGGCTGATGAGTCCACGGGTCGGTGAAGGTTCCCCACCGCGTTTCAAACTTCGACAAACCGTTTTCGTAACGAGCCACCGTGATGCTGTGCTCGTCGACTTCGACTCCAGGCGAAGCGGTTGTTACCGCAGTGACTTCGATTGGCTTTTGTCCGCCGTTGAACCAGCTTCCAATCGTCACTCCATAACCGAGGTAATCTCGCAGAGAACCGCCGCCCGCTTCTCGTTTGTACCACCAGCTTTGCTGCTTCTCTGCAGATGTCGGTTCGTGCTCGACTTTGTCGGCACCGTGATACAGCGGGCCGCGGTTGCCACCGTAGTGATGCACTTCGATGACATCTCCGATCAGCCCCTCAGTGATCAACCGCCATGTCGTGTAACAGCACGGTTCCCATCGAATCGGCCAGTTGATCAGCATCCGTTGGCCAGGTTGTTTGACGGCGGCGATCATGCGATCGGCATCCGCCAGCGACGCAGCAAAGGGTTTTTCAACAAACAAATGAGCGCCCGATGGAGCGATGCGATCGACCCACAACGCGTGTTCGCCCGTCGGAGGACAGAGGATGACGATGTCCGGTTTCGTCACCTCCATACACTTCTGATAGTCCAGAAAGACGGTTGATTCTGGAATACTCAGAGCGGCAATCGCGGGCTGCATTGCTTCGCGACTCTCATCGCATATACCCACAATTTCCGCATCAGGATGATCGACCACGTTGCGCAGCAGGTCGCCCATGTGCATGTGGGAAAAGTTGATCCCGGCAACTCGCCAGCGTTTTGACATCGTTCGTCTCCAGTGTTATGGAATTGTTTGCTAGTTCGATGATCTTAGATTTACGACCGAGACACAAGCCCGCCGGTCAGCGGGCCGAGTTTCCATTCCTGCAATGCATATTGGATCTCCGCCGATCGGCAATATTAGCAAAATCGAGATCCGATTCGAATGGCACGAACTTTAATCGCTAGGGAAATGCATCGCTGCGAGGGTTGGTGGATAGCCTCTAAGCAAAAAGGCAGGAGTCTTTCAGTATATTAGCCGCGTTGGCGTTAGCCACGGTTCCGACATTCAACCGGGGCTAGCGCCCAAACGGATAACGGGATTTCACCCAATGATTCCTGCCTACCTGCTTAGGCGATCAGCTTGGTTGCCGTTGAGGTTGAAGCCAACAACGCCAAAGTTGCTAATGTCGCCAGACGGAGGACGAAACAGGAGACTCAAGCGCTCCGCCTCACACTGTATATGCATGCCCGACACCTAAAGCACGGATCTAGACTTTCAATTCGGACAGCCGCTTTTAGTTTAGACCACTGCATCAGCACCTCTGAGTCAGCCTCCGAAAACGCCCGCGAAGGATTACTCCTCCGCGGGCGTATCTTGCTTCCACTTTTACAATCCCCTGGCATTCAAATTGCGAATGGTTCGGCACGCGTCCATTCTTGCGACTTGACGAAGGCACTCGTTGCCGGAAGCGATGCATAGACGATTTTGTCGCCGTCGCGAATCACTTGACCGGTAAAGTGCTCCGAGGTCGCAGTGTCGATCGACACGTCGGCCACGGTTTCTTCGTACTGCAGGGCCAGCGACTCGTCGAGCAATTCGCGAACCGTCGATCGCGCTCGCTCGTCTTCTTGCGAAGCGATCTCGGCGATTAACGATTCAAGCTCATCAAGCGACGCGATCTCGACCGGCAACTGCATTCGTGGTGGCCGATCCGGTGCACGATCTCCATTGGCCTTTGCCGCTTCGATCGCCAGCGACCCGTAGCACTCGCGAATCAGGCTCGGCCAAATGCTTTGCCAGTACGCTTGCGACGGAGCTCGTTCGATGCCCACAACGCGGTCATCGATCAGGATGATCGCACCGACCTGTCGTGCAACGCACTCGAACTCCGCCACGAACTCGTCAAGCTCCTTCTTGAATGTCTTCAAAAAGAATTCGAGGTGGCCTTGCCCGGTCACTCCGAAACGCTCGTTGAACACCGAGATATCGTCCCACAGCTTGCGAAAATCCTTCGTCTTTCGCTTCGCGAGGGCATGCTCGCGAAGAGCGTGCGGCAGAATCAGCATGCGATACGCCCCTTGCTGGATGTAGCCACCCTGCGAGGCCTGAATGCACATCGCCGTGTCGTAGCTGCGATCCCCCGCAGCAGCAACCACGCCAGCGTGTGCCATCGCATGGTCCTGGGCGTGCTGCTTCACGACGTATCCAGCATGACACGGAACGATCATCACCGAGTCACTCGTGTTGCGGAACCCGAGCGTACCGTAATTGGTCGTGTATACGGCAGCTTCACACTGGACCGGCGATACAAAACGATTGTCGTTCAAATCGCTGACCAACGGGATGACTTGCATGTAACCAACACTCTGCAGCCGACCAGCTTCGCATCCGCGCAGGACTTCCCGCACCTCAATTCGCGTGTTCGCTGGCTTCTTTCGCTTACGGAACATTTTCAATTTGTCTCCTCCCAATGAACCGGGACGTCCGGTGCCCGATGATAAATCGGACACCGCGACGTTTCGGTCGAACTATGCCGCCGGCAAGTAGCCAACGACCTTGGTCATTCCCAACAAAGCCGCGACGCCACGGTCGACGTCGGACTCAACGAGCGCCTTCAGCAACCCAATCCCGATTGAATCCGGCTTGCTGACTGGCATTGCAACCACCGATTCGCTCAGGTTGCGAACGCCTTGCGATTCAGCCGCGAACACCGGTGTGAACTGGTGAATCGGCGTTTGAATTCCGATTCGGCGTACGGCCGCGACCGTTTCACCGAAACGTCCCGCAGGTGCGTTTTCGTAACCGTCCGACAAAACAAACACGACGTCTGGATCCGACTTCAGCAACTGCACCAATCCCGCCGCCAACGACGTGTCGCCCGATGGCTGGACCAGTTCATAGCTGTCGATCGCTCGACCATCCGACGCAATCACAACCGCATCGTCCGCCGTCGCCGCCAACAAGTCTCGCAATGCGAGTGCCGTTGCGATCGGACGTCGAGCCTGTGTGTCGTGACCGAGCATCGATTGTGATGCGTCGACTAGCACACCGACTCGTTCAAACCGGACTGGCAATCGTGCTGCCGCCGCCTCCGCTTTGTCACGAAGAGCCTGCCGAATTGCGTCAGTCATGCCCATCTCGAAAGCGTAAACGTACAGCCGTACTGCGTCGTAGTTCGCCGGATCGAACGCGACCTTAACCCCCGACTGCTCTGCCTTTCGCTGGACGGCGATTTTTTGACCGATCGTCAGCTGGGACTTCGTCAGTTTGAGGACTTCGGCGCTCGTTCGATCCTTGTGGAATCTGCTTCGCAGACCTTCCATCGTTTCGGTTGGCAGAACAGCGCCGCGATCGAAGTCAGACTTCGCATCACGGTACGCCGCCAAGCGTCCAAGCGTCACGCCGGCTTCATCACCGAGGATGAATCGGACGCATTCTTCGACCCGACCGATGCCTTCAGCGGACACGAATCTCGCCACGTTCTGGCGGACGATTTGCGATTCCTTTTCGGTGCGGTCGTCCGGCGACTTTGCCAACACGCTACGCAGGATGCTGGCCGTTCGCCGTCCCCACGCGTGCGTCAACGCCACCTGCAGCTTCTCGCGATACTTGACCGCCCAGAATTCGAGGCCATCGGAACCGAGAATCTCGCTCAGGATCAGTCGACGCGTTCGCGCATTGTTGACGCGGTCACGGCGGAGCATTCCGAACAACTTCAGCATCCGCTGGGTTGGAAGCCCACGAACCAACTGCGTGATCGCTGCCACTTCGAACTCCGCTGGCAAGATTCCGCCGGCACGCGTTGTCTTCAGCAAACGACGGACACCGATCTGTCGGCTGTAGTCCGTGACGCCTGGCAACATCAGAGCTGCCGTGTAGACATCACGATCCACTTCGAACAGGTCACGGTGGACCAATTCAACAGCCGCTTCTTGCTCGGCTCGCGAGTTGTAGAACGTACCACGTCCGGTAGCCGTTGCGACTGAGTCGAGGAACGATCCGAAGGCCAGCGGAAACAGTTCGCGCTGCGTCTTGGTCAGACTGAACGCTGGCTTGCGATCGTCGATTTGCGTTGCAATCAGGTCATGCATGGCCGCCTCGCTAATTTGGGTTCCGACAAGTGAAGTGAGAAACATCGAAGAGTGAAGCGGGTGCTGTTTCCAGACCGCCAACTTCGCTCTCCAAACTTTCCACAGTGCGATGCAAAAAATGCTGGGATAGGGAATCGGTCAAGATCTCTCGGAGAAAGCTCGTTCTAGCTTTCGTGGTTAGAAGCCACGTTCCTGAATTGACGGATAAGTTCCCAGCAATCACGGTTCCGAAGAACCATGGAAGAAATTCGAGGTAGGTTGCCAGTCATGTTTTAAGCACGGGATTCGAACCCGTTACATTCAGAATCTAAATCTGATGCTCTAACCAAATGAGCTAGCTGTAATGACGTGCTAGTCCTCGAATCAGAAACGCCGGTGGGAGTCGAACCCACTTCGTCCGAGTTGCAGTCGGATGCCTTGCCGTCTGGCTCCAGCGTCTTTGAAAGTTCTAAGTTATGTTTACTTCGCCGTTCGTCGCCTTTTGCTCCGCAACAGTAGCGTTTTCTTCGCTAACTTCCACGGTGCGAAAGGCGACAATCAGTACTGAGGGCGGGAGTCGAACCCGCAAGCACTTGTTCCTAAGACAAGCGGCTCGCCGATGGCCTACCTCAGCTAATGGACCAATCACGACTGCTCGTTCAATGCAGACACAAAAAAAGACCCGGGTGTCTAAGTGACCCCGAGCCTTCTAGTGTAGTGCCTTCACATTGAGAGCGTTCGCTAGAACAACGAGTGTCAATTCAGACGTCGATACGCCGGACCATCATTCAGATTCGACGGACAAAATTGTCTGCCGGGATCGCCGAAGGATGGGCCTTCGTGTATCAGTTCGAGTCGACTGGAGTGGGGCGTTAGTTGTAAAAGCATTAAATGGCTCGCAACTCGTTCTGCGGTGAATGTGACCTGTGTGTTCGGAAGTAATAGACGCGATTGTTTCCGACGGGTTCGCGAAAAATCTCGCTTCCACAAAAAACAAGAACCGTTAGACCACGATTTCCATTCTGAAACTCAGGGTCCAAATTCGAGCGATACACAAATCCAAGCCGTCAATCGAGTGTGCTTGGAATTGCCAACGCAGCATCGTTCACGGTTTACCTGCGACGAGCTCCGGATCGCTTCATGCCTTTCGCGACGAGATCCAACGCTTCGGCTGCACTGTAGTCTTCCAATACATCGAAGAAGCAAGCCAGGACGCGTTTCGTTTCCGCGACATTGATCTTGAGTCCTGTTGTGTCTGCTTTAGCGGCGACCTGATTGTATAGATCGCTGAGGCTAACCGATGCCTTCTTGGTGGTCTTTTTCTTAGCCATGTCGTTTGCTCCTGTTCCTGGAATTGAAAGTAGTGTTGAACAGAAGTATCGACCAGCGAGGAGCCTGATGCAAACGATATCTCATTGCACGGCGCTCCGCACGATCGGATTAGGCGAGCTGTGCAAAGTAGGCAAGGGCTTTGACGGACTTGTAGATTGCCTCTACTGCAATATGCAATCTAAACTTCCGAGGAGACCAACCCCCAGTTTATAGTCCAACCAAAGCACTACATTCAGATTTGCGTCAGCTACTTTCGTTCCTGCAAATACATCAGCAGATCCACCAGTTCTTGTTGCTTCATCGTTCGCTCGAGACCGGTAGGCATGAACGAAGTCTTCAATAACTGCCGCTCTTCGACGTCTTCAGCGGCCACTTGGTCGACCTGGTTGTTGGCGATGCGAATGGTGATGCCGTCTTCATTCTCAGCGATCACAAAACCGCTCAGGATTCTCCCGTCCGCAGTGATCACCATTTCACCTTGATACGCTTTGTCAATGATCGCGCCCGGTTGCAGAATGGATTGAAGCAGCTCTGCTGGTGTTCGTTCTTTGGCAATGTGTGACAAATCGGGACCGAAATCGGTCCCCGCACCATCGACCTTATGACACTGGATGCATGTGCGTTTGAAAACAACTTCGCCCGATGCGGCATTCCCGGTCAACTTCAACAACTCTTCGGTGGGTGGCAGTGGTCCTTCATCTTCAATCGCTTCGATCACTTGCTTGCCCTTGACGCCGTGGATTTGCAAGTCGCTGATCGACCAGCGGTGATGGTCGTCGGAGCCTGTTTGCACGATTCGGAAGTAACGGCCGAGCGTCGGTTCCATTGAAAACACGTTGATCGCTCCTTCGCCTTTTCCGCGTGTAATCGGTTCGCTCCACCGTTCTTTATCATCCGAAACCCGAATCTCCACACCACGCGGATAGCGATCCGGCGTAGCAGATGTCAACACCATCGACGTGACCGTGTGCGGTGTGCCGAGGTCAATTTCGTACCATCGACCCGGTTGATTTTGGTTGTCGCACGAATCGGACTTGCCATTGATCGCTCGAGCCGCAGATTCCGGACCAGCATTGGAGTCGACTCGCCACGAATCACGGTCGTCGAGTTGCGGCAAACTAAAACGCTGAAGAGATTCTTGTGTCCATGGTCGGTAGCGTCCCTTGCTGGCGGCGCGAACATCCGCGATATCATCGGGACGAATCACCGAGGCGAGATTCCCCCAGTCCTGACGAATGTAACTGGTCACGGCCGCAATCCATTCATCGTTCTGTTTGTCCGACGGTGCCATCACTTCATGATAAGTTTTTCCATCGACGGGGCCGGCCAGACCATGCAACACAATTCGAGCCAAAACTTCCTTCTGTCCTGTCACTCGCGGAGAACCAGCCAGCGCGGGAGCCTTCGCCGGCAGCCCCGCAACCGGAATCCCGCGACCATCCTTCCCGTGACAGTTGATGCACAGCTGTGCATAAATGTGATAGCCGTCTTCGATCAACTTGATTGCTTCATCGTCCAAGGGACGCGGTGGCGCACTTTCCTGTTCCCACCCCGCAATGCCAGACATCCAACGCCGCTGTGTATTGATCCGTGTTGCCGAATCACGAATCGTGCGGAACGCTTTCCCCGTCAACATCCGTTCGATCAGCGGAGTCGATTGCTTGTACAACGCCGTCATGGCAGACAAATAGACGACTTCGTTGCTGATGTGTCTCTCGATGATACGATCGATCCATTGAGCTGCTTGCGGTGTCAGATTCTCGCCAAGTGACAGAATCAACTGGCGAGCAACGTTCGGATCGTCTTCGCTTTCCGAGAGATGGCTGAATGCCTTCGCAATTTCCGCATCGTATTCGAACGGATTGATACCCTCGCTGATTCGCACTGCGGCTTCACGCACTCGCCAATCCGCATCGCTCATTGCTTTGACCAGCAGCCCCACTGACGTCGCTCCGATACCGTCGAGCGTCCACAGTGCATGCAGCCGCGCCAGCGGACGTTTGTTAGCCGAAACAGAGCGTTGGAGTGCCGAGATCACGACGTCCCCATGCTCATAGAACAGAGAAGCACGGTCGCGGTATTGTTCCCGAACTTGACCGGTAATATCAAAAGGGTTCATTCTCAGAACGATCAACTTTTGAGCCGTGTCTCGAACCCAACCGTTGTCACTGTCCAACTGCGTCACCAATTCCTGGATCGACATGTCCAGCAATCGAGGAACCGCAGTAGGCTCAAAATCATCGTGAACGATGCGATAGATACGACCATGATGAATGTTGAAATTCAGTCCGGTTCGCTGCAACATCGCCTGCATCTGCTCGTTCACCCACGGAGCGTCCTGGATCATCCCGCGATACATGTCGACGACGTACAAACAACCATCGGGACCGCTATGCGTGCTGACCGGGCGAAAGTTGATGTCATTGGAAACGAGAAACTCGGTTTTCTGAGATTCGTAAGCGTTGCTGACAAGGATCTTCCCAGCATCACGCGTCAGTTTTGCACGACGGACTAAATGCCCGGTGGGATCACAGACAAAGTAGTCGCCGCGGACTTCCACGGGGTAGCAGTCGCCGCGATAAATCGAGCCGCCCGTCGCCGATGTGAACGACTGGTACGCGTGTGGTTCGCCTCGATCGCCAAACTCGCACGTCGAATGCATCGTCAGAAACTCAGGCTGATAATCACTGCCGATCGTCGGCTTCTGCCAACGCCCGCCTGCTCGTTTTGAAATCTGACGCCAGTAACCTGGATGTTGCTGAAAACTTTTCAGCGGTTCACTATTGGCACTGAAGAACAGCCGCCCAGTATCATCCTGGTCCATGCCCCATTGGTTCCAATCAAATTCGATCGGAGCAACCTGAACGTGATTCTTCACTACGCGTACGGCGGCCTCATCTTTCACCTTCATCGCAAGATCAGGTGTGTTTACAGGCGGGTTGATCTTATAACGCTCACGTCCTCGACTTAGGTAAATCCAATTGTCGATCGACCAAAACAAACCGCTATCCTGATGTTCGACGCTGCGGGACGCGTCAATTTTTGCCGTTCCTTTAAACAACAGCAGCTTCTCATCAGCGATACCGTCGTTGTCGGTGTCACGATACGAATGGATGTCGGTCGAGTCGGTTTCGACCACCGCAATTCGGTCGTCCAGCGGCAAAATCATTCTTGGCAAATTCAGCCCGTCGACAAAGACCGTATGACGGTCTAGCGTGCCGTCCCCATTGGTGTCTTCATGTCGCGAGATACGTCCGTTACGTAGATTCTTGGTTCCTGTGCCAAGTTCATCCTGCATGTAGCTTCGCATCTCCGCGACATACATTCGCCCGTTGCCGTCCCAAACCGCCAGCACAGGCTCACGAATCTCGGGTTCGGCCAGTATCACCTCCGCTCGATAACCATCGGGCAATTTTAACGTCGCGAGTGATTCTTCGGTTGTAAGCATCGCATACGGATTACGCTCCTTCTTCATTGCGGCCCGCTCGCTCGCGTCAGCGATTGCTTGCGGCGCTAGAGACAGTGTCTCGCCATCAACAGTCCAGTGCATGTCGTCCGGCGAAACGATCGACGTCGCTTCCGCATTGGGAAATTCCGGGGGTACATCCAGCGTCACCTCATACCCCGCCACCCACTGGCAACTGCGAGCCATCATGGTTTGAAAACCGACACAGTGAAGTGAATGTCGCGTCCGATCGCCGAGTCCGCCTGTGGGCCAGTAGTGCCCGAGTGAGTTCGTGACAACGCGGCCTTTGCCAAAGTCCGTCGTCCATATCACAGGTTCATGTTGGTCCGTACCACCTTGTTCCTTCGCTGAGAAAGCTGACGCCAGTACTTGCACACCCACAGCCGGTCCACGCATAGCATGGTAAAGTTCGTCGGTGCCATGCATCCAATCCAAGGGAATGCCGCGCATAATCGGGTGATCGGCAGCACGAGTCCGCACCGCGAACGCATGCTTCGATCCATGCCCTGACTCAGGTCCTTCGCCTGCGGGTTGAATAATTGGTTTGCCGGTCGCATCGTCAATCGTGACACGGATCCCTTGGTCGTGCTTTCGCCAGCCCAGCCCAATCATGCGATTGAATTCGTCCCAGTTCGCGAAACAATTATTGGCTGCATGCAGCACAATCAACCCGCCACCGCCTTGCACGAACTGCACCAAGTCGGCTTTGACTTCGACTGGCCAATCCGGACCGTTGTAGTTATCGATGACAACGTCAAAGTCAGAAAAATTGGGACGCCACTGTTCCCACTGTCTATCGAGGGAAGTTTCGTAATTGCGCTCGGCGGTCTGCCAAACTTTTAACGACGCATCGTAGTCGGCAACTTCTTGCTCGGAAGCATCCTTTGCCGGACGTTGGGGACGCCGAGCCGAATAGGAATTAGGAGCTGTCGTGACATCCACCGAAAAAGCCCCCGTTTGCAACAACATCGACCGCAACGCTGTAGAAGTTCCCTGCCAAGCATGATTATTGCGTCCGTCAACGATGAGCACGCGGATGAGACTGGAGGTCTGCGCAGACGCCGGGTTTGAAAACACGAATGCGACAATAATGCTTAAAAACAGGAACTTCACTCTTCTTCCTCGATGGGACATATTAAATTTGTATCGTGCTAAAACCAGTAAGTGCCGTTCTATGCTGAGGTCCAGGCTTTAGCCGTTAAAACGCACCAGCGATTGGTCTTTTCGACTCCCCCGGATCCCTTAATGAAATCGTCCAGCTTAGAACACTTCGCTATCACTCGGGCCGCTGAGCAATCACCATCATAACCTGATGCGTCCGTTTTGAAGTTGCGTTGTTTAGTAGGCCGGATCAAGCAAACGGCGTAAATGCCGGATCGGCGGACGCAATTGAGAATTTCATATCGGTCCGAGGCTCATTTGAAAAGGCTACCGTTTGCACTGATCCGGCTTGATCCTGCGTCCTTGATCCGGCCTACAGCTCGCCCGCAAATACAATAACGCAACTTCAAAACGCGTGAGCGAGCGACTTCCTTTAATGTCACGCTCGCCAAACCATCGAATAGTTGGATCACTCAAGATCCTGCTTTGCTCGTTAGTCGGCCTCGTGTGCGAGGGATAGAGCTTGGATCAGATAGTCTAATTCCGCTCGGATCTCGTCCTGGTCACCCACGGTCACTGATATTTCTGCTTTAACGGCCGCACGAAATCGCTTTCGCAAGCGAAGAACCGCCATTGCTGCGGCTTCAGCAGAAAGGCCCAATTGCTCGCCAAGCTCACTCGATGTCTGCATCGCTGAATCGCCAGTTAGGCAGGGTCGAAGCAACTCAAACTCTTCCGTCTTACCAGCATGCTGATGTTGTATCTGCAGCGACGACAATACGCGATCAAGAATTTCAACCGCCCATTGGCGGTCGAAGTAGGCATCTGGCGGGAATCCGTCTGGATCGATGACTGCCTGTTCACGCTGCTCATTCTCGTCAGACACCGACGCGTGCATCGACAGAGGTGTCTTTCCCGCACCTCGCTTAGCCGCCATCCGACGATCATTGACATCACTGAGAAAATGCTTAACACAACCAAGCAGGTAAGATCGAAATCTCCCTCGGGTCGGTTCCGCGTTCTCGAAGCCCTTGCCGACAAGAACGCGTGCGAAGAAGTCTTGCGTTAGGTCACAAGCATCCTGTGGCGATCGACACGACTTCCGAATGAATGCTTCGACAGGTCGGTAGTATGCGGTGCATAGCTCGCCAAGTGCCTCACGCGCTTCAGCCGACGTGCCACGCGCAGCAACAATTCGCGTCCACTGGGTAGTCGCAAATTGTGGTTTCTTCTCGTCGTCAAATTCGGACGAATGCGTCATATTCGGTTATCGGGAATTACGTGCGAGAAACTCCAAACCATCAATGCCAATACGATGGCTCCGATGCCAATGATAAAAATGCTGGTCAACGCAACCAGTACCACTCTCCACGCTCCGCTTTTCACCGAATTGCAAATCAATATCGCGGCACCGCAGACACCCAACAGAATGCCGACAACCAAGCACTTCAGTGCAGTTCCCATACTGCCAAATGCTGGTAGCGATCGCTGAACTTTGAGCTCTTGTGTCGTTGCCTCGATTCTCGCTTCCAACTCTGCCAATTCAATGTCGCTATCGCCAGTACGCGTCTGTTTCAAGATCACCTGCGAAGCCAATGCTGAGTTCAGTTGAGCGGTCAGGCGGCTTAATGCTTGACTCTGGTCATGGAGCTGTTGTGACTCCGTTGCGAAGTGATACCTTAATCCTAGCGTCGGAAACGCGATGGCCAGCACAATCGCGACTGTACCCATGGCAGATGCCATACGGTTTCGGCTTGATACGCTTGCCGACGCAGAATTCTCCACCCCTGGATGGCGTGCCATTCGGAACAGCCACCAAGCGGATAGAGGCAACGTGATTGTGCCGATCCAAGCTGTGATAGAAATAATGGCTTCGATCAGTATTGGATTCCAGCTTGGGTCGTCAAGGACCGCCAGAAGAACAAAGAAACCGAATCCACCGACGGGCACAGCCAGTAACGCCCCAGTCCACGCGATCCAATGTAACGGTCGATATTTACGAGTCGTACTTAATGCAGTGGCTCGTTCCGCGAGCGAATCATCCCACATTAACGTGAAGAATGCCGCTGCCAACGACATCGGAACACCCAACAGCATGGCTGCGGCTAGGAATCGTGAGTCTATCCCCAGTAACGAGAGGAACACGATCATGAATACTGCGGCCGACATGAATAAAATAACACTCGTTGCAGCGAACGTAAAACCCCGGTGGGGCGAAGTCTCCCGAGGTCGGGCGGCCGCTGCAACGTGATGTTCGTCGGAGACCGAAAGTGTTTCCAATTGAGCCTTGAGTGCCTCTGTCGTTGGCCATCGCAATTCAGGGTTACGGTCAAGCGCTCTCAGCACGATCTCGTCCAGCCGCACATCGACTTGAACCCTGCGCGATGGCATTTCAAAAATCCCGCGCGGCAATTCGCCTGTGAGCATTTCGTACAACACCACGCCCAGCGAGTAGACATCCGCTCGTTGATCGACGGTGCCAGGCTCCCGCATCTGTTCCGGTGCCATGTAATTGGGCGTACCCAATATGACATCGCCAGTTAGCTGCACATCGGAACTCGGTTGACGCTCGCCCGAATCGGTACTTTCTGCGTTCTCATCAATCGGTAATCGAACAATCCTAGCGATACCGAAATCGGCGATCTTCACATGACCTTCGCGGTCCAACAGCAGGTTTTCAGGTTTGATGTCACGATGAACAATGCCTCGGCTATGGGCAAACGTCAGCGCCTCACAGACGGGTGGCACGATCGCCAACGCCTGTGCAGGCGACATTCGGCCCGCATTCATGGCTTGACGAAGATTCACTCCATCGACGTACTCCATCAACAGAAAGTAGAAGCCATCGGCCTGGCCAAAATCGTGAATTGTAACGATGTGGGGATGATTTAACTCAGCCAGCGCCCGTGATTCGCGTGTAAAGCGAGCTTCAAAGTCGTTCTGGCCAATCGATCGCCGAGTCAATAGTTTGATGGCGACAAACCGATCGAGCGACTTCTGCCGCGCCTTGTAAACGGACCCCATTCCGCCTTGACCAATCAGTTCGATAACTTCCAGTTGGGGAAACGCCGCTCGAACCGCTTCGATGTCCGGTGGCGCAGGACGTGTCGATGAATCTTCACCATCATCCGTGTCCATGGCTGCCTGAAAAAGCAAGCAACGTGGACACAATCCGCCGAGTGAATCCGCCGCGATTGACGACCCACATTGTGGACATCGAGGCGTGTCAGTTGTGGGGAAGTTTGTCGTTTCGTTGGTCATCAATGCCTCAGTCACCTGTTACTGTAAAGTATCGCAGCTACCGGAGTACTTGAGGAATCGCGAGGGTGACATAACGTGATTTGTACGAAAAATCGCCAAAAAGATGGTGAGTACTGTATTCCTGGTTTAACGAGAATTGGAATTTGAAGACCGTTTATACGGCGATTTGCCGAACGCAAGCTGCACTTTGCCAGCCTTGTCGACGAGCGAACTCCATTTCGTCCAAAAGTAGAACAGTGTGGCTGTCGCGGGTCAGTCACAACCAAACGTCGATACACTTAATCACGAATCCGCTTTGCTTTTTGGGCAGCGCCGTTTTGGTGCAGTGTAAGGGCGTAGGCAGGGCCGGCGGCTCGGAGATGAAACTCTAGCTGTGCATCAACACCTCGGTATGACCATTTCGTTGGTGAGTCAGCGAATACCTCCTGCGTCGGCTGGTTCGTGATACCAACCATCAAGTGACCGTCTTTGAGGTTCACGTCAAAGATAAAGTTGGGTGTCAATTGATATCGGCCGACCAGACGCTCCGGAGGGATCCCCTCCGTTTTGGTATTCTTGGCAGCGTGTTCCATCATCAGGTGACTCATCATTGCGTCGCAAGCGGGGAACGCCTGTGATTGCCCCGAGTTCGTGTACACCACGGCCGCGAAATTGGATTCGGGCAAAACCCAAATCAAGGCAAAGCAATTCGTATTGCTTCCCGCGTGGTTCAGCGCGGGACCAAGCCCGGTGTCCGTCATGATCCAACCACATCCGTACTTTGCACCAGGTAGGGTATAGTCGACTTGGGGCTTGTGGAGATGATCAAAGGAGTTCTGTGATCGAAGCACCGGCGATGGCTTGCCCGCCAAATGCCACCGCGAATACTTTGCGTAGTCTTCGATGGACACGTGAACCGTTCCCGCCGCGGCATAGACCGTTGGGTTTTCGGATCCCACGATTCTTGGATCGACGGGCTCGCCACCGTCGGCCTGATGGCCCCACAGCAGTGGCTGCTGAAGTTGCTTTGCGGATGCCATCGAACGAAAGTCTGCCGAACGCATTTCGAGCGGATCGAACACGTGTTTCTTCATGAGCGACTCGAACGACTCACCAGCGCGCGTTTCCAACATCGCCGAGGCGATCGCGTAACCGAGATTCGAGTAGGCGAACTTCCCCCGAGGCAGTGACGGTGCTTTGGAAAGCACCAGCTTGAGCATGCGTCTGCGCTCCAATGTCGGCGATTGCTTCTCGTCAAAAAAACTCGCCCAGGCGCCAGCGGAAACATCGGAAACATTCTCGGGCAGTCCACTTTGATGCGAAAGCAACTCATCAAGCGTTACTGTGCGTAGTTTCGGATGAATGGCGTCGTCAGAGGCTTTGGGCCAAACGTCTCCCAAGGTTGTTTCCCATTGGATCTTACCCGCATCGACCATGACTGCTGCCAAAGTCGCCGTCATCGACTTGGTGCATGATCCAATCGGAAACCGATCAGACAACTCAACCTTGTCTGACGTTCCCCGTTTGCGAATACCAAAACAATCCGCTTTCACCAAGCCGTCCACGTTGACGACTGCGGCGGTCATCGCCGGCACATCATGCTTGCGGCAAATTTCGCCAAGTTTTTCGGCCATCTCCGTCGTCTGCGATTGAGCAAAAGCAGTCGAGCTAATGCCAGTGGCTAGAAACACTCTCAAAACGACAAGCGATTTAGAAACAAAGGAGACGTATCTCATGCTGGGAATTCCGGTTGAAGAAAAATTCGACGTGTAGACGGACGGCCCGTGTAACATGATTGGTTGCCTCAGAGAGCAAAACATTACACGCTAATTCGATAATTTTTGAATTAGAGCAGATTGTCCACAATGCGGCTGCATCGTACACCGCGTCACGTCTCGCTGCTATCGCGACGCAACTTGCACGCATCAACCAAATCGATCGCCACACCTTGCCGAGAAATGGGGGCAGAAGCACGAACGGCTTTGGCGACACTCGTCACTGACAAATAAACTTGACATCGCACATGTAAAGTATATCATACATTCATAGCGTAGTTGGAACCCGGTAAACAGTTGCCCTGCGGAGACTTGTTATGAACGCGTTACAGAAGGTTGCGTGGACCGAACTGAGTGTCTCCATTTTGGCGTTAACTTCGGTTCTGATTCTTTACCCGTGGTTTGGCGACCGAGCGACGGCGGGATTTGGGCTGCTCGGACTCCTTGGACTCGCACCGCTGTTCATGATTCGCCGCGGCGACAAGATTCTAAGTGACGAACGCGATCAAGATATCGAACTTCGCTCTAAGTTCTACGGGTTTGGAACCGCGTGGGTGTTCTTATTCCTCTCGCTTATTGCGATCGCGATGTGGCATAGCTACCACGAACTGGACGTTCCTACGAAGTACGTTTTTGCCGTGGTCTGGATGCAGTTTGTCGTTTGCTACGGAGTAAAGGGCGCCATTGCATTGCATTTCTACCGAGGCAGTCATCGTGCCGCGTAAATCGGAACCGAAACTGCGGAACAAGGTGCGAGAACTACGAACAACGCGTTCCGGCTTGACCCAACAGGCTTTGGCTGACGAAGTTGGCGTCACTCGGCAAACGATCGTTGCGATGGAGTCGAGTGCCTACACGCCATCCTTGCCGCTGGCAATTCGGATCGCAAGAGTTTTTGGTCTCGCGGTGGAAGAAGTATTTACTCTCGACGAATAACGTGGCGATTCTGGAAATCAAGTTGTGCTTAATCGAGGCGAACTGTCGCCGGCTACGAAAAGCAACGCAGTCGTAAGCTGCTCCTTTGTTTCTATCGCACTCGACATTTCGTTGACGCTCTCCTCCCTTGCCCCTAAATTCAAGTTACCTGGAGACAGAACTCAGCAAATACGATGATGGCGAGACCAGACCCGGAACATCCCACTGAGCTCGAACTCCGCTTTTGGGAATTGCGGTGAATGCGGATCCAATAGAGGATCGCAAAGTGCGTGAGTCGCTGGCTGTAAGTCGGCGTTATCTGGCACGTACCACCGTGAACCTTACAACCGTCGATTGGTCAGAAATGTTTTTGAAAACGATGCTCGCGTTCGGGTTGTGGATCGTTGGCGGTTCGCGGCTACTGCGAACCCTTCAGGCGATCACCGATTCAGACTCTCTCAAGATCGTCTTTAAGCAATCATCAAGTCCTTCGATTCCACGACGTGCTGCGGCAATGTCATTAGCCTTGATCGTTGGAGCAAGCGTTTCGCCGGCCGCCCAAATTGAGATTCGCTACCCGCATTGCATTGTCGAGTCAGAGAACCTCCCAAAGCGTTCGTTGAACGACGCGATCGCCCAATTCAATCACACATCACTGGAAAGTCCTGTTGGCCTTCGGCAACCGCCCATCACTGAGCAAGAGACTCGCGATGCGATTGAGAAGTTCATTGGCGAGCCGCATGTGGTTGATTCAGTTCGCACGCAACTGAGAGAAATCCTCAAGTCGGGTAACTTGCCTCCCAATGTCTACTTCCGCCGATTCACTCGGTTTGACGACGAGCAACAGATGCGTGGCGTGTGGTGGGTGCGATTGTGTGTCGAAGGAGACGCTCCGCCGATGAGCTCAGTCCCGGTTCGCACGACGGACCATTTTACGCGACCCTACACACAGCTAGAACGTCAACAGAATGCGGAACCGGGCGTTACCCTGATCAATCGTTTTTCTTCGTACTTCGAAGATGTGCCCAACATTCTCTTGCCGGTCGACTTTCCCGACGGCAAGGAAAAGCGTCTGATTGATCGTGCAAGCGATTCGATCGCGAACAAAGATATTGCTGCGTTCGAGTCGCTGTTCGATTGGAAAGACGTGAGTGATTCGATTCGAGCATTTGTAAAAACAGAATTCCAAACGCTGGCGGCATCCACGATTCACGGCATCAAAATCACGCCCCGGAATTTTCGTGGCGAGTTGCTTCATTGGTCCGCCTATCAGTACTACCAGCCCAACCTGCCGGTTGTCGGCTACCTAGAGATTGAGTACTCGCCCACTGGCGACCATGCCGTGGGTAAGAAAATTCTGTCGCTGGAAATGGGAGACGCAGGAGCCGATTTTCGATTGGTCAACTATATCGAAACCGGCAAGCGAAATCTTCCCACGGGCAAGGTGATGAATTTATCGATGCGTGGCCACATTGAACTACTGGCCGATGGGACCTTCTTGGTGACGTCGATCATCACCAATCCAGACACGCTGATTTCAGGTCACCTAGCCAACGAAGAGATATGGCAACGCGACTACAACAAAACCGCCAGAAAGACCGGTAAAAACATCAAGGACAAATCGCGAGAGCCAAACGACCCAAAGAGAGACGCAGACGCAAAACCATCTTTGAACTCCGAAGAGTCCGCGCCGACTACACGGGCAAAATCTGAATCGGAGATTTCTGATGGCGACCTAACTGACGCAATCAATCTCGGCGATCTGACAATTGGTGAAGTGAAGCTCCCTTCTGAAGAAAATCGGCACGCGGCCGATCTTGCTTCGAAGAACGCTCCGCCAACGAACGACATGAACTGGATAGTCTCGCCTCAAGTCTGCCGTGGCAAGACCTACTCAAGTACTGCGAAAGCGGCAGAGTGGAAATCGGACGAAGAAAATCGAGTTGTGCTCGCAGCGATTGAGGATGGCGTGATGAACGCGAGCGTCTTGCCACACGACGGAGCGGATTTTGTTGTCAACGTCAGACTGCGGGTTGCGGATAACGCCACTTGTCGCTTAACGGTGGGTGATTCGGTGTTCGACATTTCGAATGTGGGGACACAAGCCAGATTGGTTTTTCGGGGCACGGAACATCGAAGCGAATTGGAGGAAAAGTCATCTGAGTGGATACTGGTGACGGTACGCAGACGCGACGGCCAAAGTTCCGCTACACTCAACAATCAGCAGGCCATTGATCTTGGCACCGAACTCAAAGCGATTGAGCACATCGGAATTCAATCGATCCAAGGCACAATCAGCGTCAGTCACTTCGTGGTGACGGGCAACGTGTACATACGGAAATAGCCAATCACCACGGACAGACAGTCGTGTTCCTTACCCGCCGTATGGGGACGATGTGTAACGCAAGGATTTGACTCAGTGACATGGCTTATGGTAAACAATGCGGGTGGACAGAAGGGTACCAAAACCCCCTAACACGTTTTCCGTCATCCTTGGGTTCTCCGCCGTGAGGAGTGGTTGATCCCGATGGCATTAGCGAGCTGGCTGAGTGAGCTGGCGGGGACAGCAGATTGCGGAAGTGAACTAGATGTCTCCCAACACGCACTGATTCGGCTACTCCTGAGTAAATCGTATGGATTCAACTTCCGCCAGTCTGTTAAGGCGATTGCGAAAGCCCAATGCAGAGGATGCATGGCGACGGTTTGTGTTTCTGTACACGCCACTGATCTATCGCTGGGCCCGAAACAACGGTTTCACCTCCGCTGATTCCTCCGACCTCGTGCAAGCCGTTTTTGCCAAGTTGTTAGTCAAGTTGCCCGAATTCGAATACGACCCATCACGTCGCTTTCGGGCTTGGTTGATCACGATCGTTCGCAATCAAGCGACTGACTATTGGCGACGGGCCAAGTTCAATACGCTGGGGCCCGAGGGTATTGCCGAGGAGATTCCCGATTCTTTCGCTTCCGAAGATTTTCTCGAAGAACGAGAGTATCGGGCATTCTTAATGAGTCGAGCCCGGCAATTGATGGAGACAGAATTCGAACCGCTAACATGGCAGGCTTGTTGGAAGTATGTGGCCGAAGGTCAGTCAGCCGCAGATGCGGGGCGAGAACTGGGCATATCTGCAAACGCCGTTCGCGTCGCTAAGTGCCGTGTGCTAAAACGTTTGCGTCAAGAACTCGCAGGTCTTCTGGATTGAATCTCCGAAACGTCTGAAATGTTTCGCTCCCATGGCACGTACTTACATTAGACGCTCTTCGTCCGCCTGGGCGGCCTGGCTCCAGACGATGATCTCTGGGCCTCATTTTACAACTGGATTGACGCTATGCCTGTTAAAGACTGCCCCAATAATGACACCCTCGGTCGATACGTACTCGGCCAATTAACCCCCGAAAATTCGGAGTTGGTAGAAAGTCATTTGGAAGCGTGCGAAGCCTGTGGCGCCCTTGCGGACACGCTTAGTCCGATGGACGAGCTCACTCAGGCTTTTGCAGATTCGGATCGTGGGCCCGACGAACATGCCGATGTCGTCGATGATTTGATTCAGCGTATTCAGGCGGATCACGCCAATGCCAATTCAGAAACGAACGACGGTTCAGAAACGACGGACGGTACAGGTATCGGTACGGGCATCGGTCAAGGCGACACTCAGTTCGCAACCTTGTTGCGTGACGCCGAGAGCCCAGCGGAACTGGGACGCTTGGGCGGTTATCGGGTGCTCGAAGTCTTGGGGACAGGCGGAATGGGAATGGTGTTCCGCGCCGAAGATATCGAACTGCGGCGAATGGTGGCGTTAAAGGTAATCAAACCCAGCGCCGTCCACCATACCGATGCAGCGGATCGTTTTCTGCGTGAAGCTCAAGCAGCAGCGGCGATCGAACATGAGAACATCGTCGCCATCTATCAGGTCGGTCGAGATCGAGACGTCCCCTTCATCGCGATGCCTCTTCTGAAGGGGGAATCGATGGAAGAGACATTGGTTCGCGAAGGGGCAATGGACGAACTAAGGGCAGTCAGGATTGGGCATCAGATTGCAGAAGGACTCTCCGCGGCACACCGCAGCAACTTGATCCATCGTGACATCAAACCAGACAATCTATGGCTCGTCGATGGCGACGCTCGCGTCAAGATTCTCGACTTTGGTCTGGCCCGCGAAATCGAGCGAGACGCTGGATTCACTCGCACGGGCGTGGTAGTTGGAACACCTCGCTACATGGCTCCTGAACAGGCGTTGGGCGAGGAAGTCGATCACCGCAGTGACTTATTTAGTCTCGGAAGCGTGCTCTATCGCATGGTCAGCGGCAAGACGCCGTTTCGCGGAAAGAACGTCACGTCGGTGCTGATGGCCGTCGCCAAAGCGGAACCAAAGCCAATCCAGCAACGCACACCGGGTATGGATAGCGAATTCGCCGATTTGATCATGCATTTGCTCTCCAAAGATCCGGAGGCACGCCCGCAATCAGCGCAGGACGTCGCAGATCGCCTAGCCCTCATCGAATATCGATTGACCACAAAGTCGGCGGCAACTGAAAGTGTCGAAACGTCAGCCGCAACGTCACCGGCAACGTCGGTCGCCCCACCATGGATTCGAACGGGCATCGCTGCTGGAGCGCTGGTTGGCTTGCTGTTCTTTGGTTTTTTGTGGGCCAATGGTGTCCTGTTTAAAGTCGAAACTTCCAACGGCACGTTGGTGATCAAAACAACTGGGGAAGACTTTTCAACCCGTTTCAAACAAGGTGCGTTCACCGTCGAAAACACGAAGACTGGCAAACAGGTGAATGTTCAGTATGACGAATCGAAGCCAAGTCTTTTACCTGAAGGGGAGTACCGCTTTGTGCTCAATTCCTCCGACGGGCTGAAGACGGAAACCAACCGATTTGTGATCCGCAACGGCGAGACGCAAACGGTTGAGGTCTGGTGGGAGGCACCATCGAACGTCGTCAACAGCGGCAATCCGAGGGCTTCTGCGGGGGCAGGCGAACTCGAGTTGACGCCAGAACAACGCGAGAAGATCGCCATGTGGAAATCACTTAAACCAAAGCTCCGCGCTAAAGCGGTCGAGGCAGAACTGAAATCCCATTTTAAGTTTGGGGGCTCAGTCGAGTTCAATGATGATATTTCCACAGTCAAGATCGTTGCACCAGGGTTTCGTCATATCTGGCCGTTGATGGCAATGGATACCCTTCGGACGATAGACGTTGCCAAAGCCAGCGTGACGGACTTTGGGGCGATCCAAAAATTGCCTCTGGAAAGTATCCAGGTCAGTACGGCTGTTTACAATCCGCTTGCCGATGCCCAACTGAAATTCATCAAGACCCTGAAAACGATCAACGCGCAACCTGCTCTGGAATACCTTTCCAATCGCGCCGCATTGCGGACAGAAATTGACGAATTTGCAGCAGCCGCAAAGTCTTTGCCAACCGAACCAGTTGTCGATTGGGTCAATCAGATGTTGACGCGACTGAATCCCGGAAGCCCTGTTCGACTGGTCACGCAAGGCGTGTCCTCTCAAGATTTGATTGGATATGTGAAACAAGAGGGCGGCTATTTTGTGCATGCCCGCTTTTGCGGTGGGTTACGCGATCTCTCGCCACTTCGAGTCTTACCTTTCTCGAGACTTGATGTTTCCGGAGAAGACGAGTTATTTGATTTGTCGCCTTTGAAAGGCCTCCCGCTCCGTTCGGTTTCGCTACGATCGATGGTTGCTGATTTGGCTCCGATTGCCCAACCAGAATTGGAATCGTTGTCGTTATTTTCTTGTGCGGTGGATGATTTGAGTCCACTACGTGGGATATCAATCCGTGAGTGTCACGTGTGGTCCAATCCGGTTTCCGACATCGAGCCAATCGCACAGGAAAGTCTGCGAAAACTGAGTATTGCAGGGTGTCCGGTCGAGAACTTGGACGCACTGCGAGGCCTCGAGTTGGAAAGTTTGAATGTGAACGAAACGCCCATTCGAGACATTTCCGTACTCAAGGGCATGCCGCTCGAAGTCTTGGGAATTCAACTTGGTGGACACGCTTCGGACCAATACCGTTGGAATAATTGGGGCCCCGTTCCCAACCCACTGACGGACTTGGAACCGCTCCGAGGCATGCCACTAAAATCGTTGACTCTGGACTACGCTCCCGAGCACGAAATGGTGGTCCGCTTCCTTGGTCCGAAATTGACGATCAATGGTCATTCCGCCGATCGATTTTTCATCGATCAGAGAAAACTCCGTGATGCCACACCGATCAAGTCGCTACCCGAAAGTATGCGAGCGCAGCGCGGCCTGATGATTTCGACGCCGGCCGAAACGAAGGAGTTTCTTGACTCCGCAGAAAAACTACCAACACAGTTTCGCGTTAACGCCGTCGTAGCGAAGATTGCTGAGTTAGCGAATCATGGTGTTGAGGTAACCCGTTCGGCCAAGTTGGCCATCGAGCTAACGCCCAAAGGACCGCAGCCAACACAGTGCATTATCGATGCTTGGTCGGTTCACCAGATCTGGCCACTGCAAGTGATCAAGTCCTTGCAGTCGCTCGATATTCGTGGATCAAGTGTGACTGATTTTACGCCGTTGCGTGAACTGCAATTGAAGCAATTGGATGCGGAGGTGGTACTTTACAACATCGCCGCCGACAAAGTATTCGCCGAAATCGACTCGTTGGAAACGATCAACGGGATTCCCAAAGATGAATTCCTTGTGCAGCGTGCTTCGATGCGAAGGGAATTCGACGAGTTTGCCAAAGTTGCGTCATCGCTTTCCTCCGCTGAGATTTTCAGCTGGATCGCTCCTCGGCTCGCCAAACTCAATCCAGATTATGAAATGGGAGGTTTCACGGCCCAGGGCATCCAACCTGGTGATCAACGCATCTCCTTCGAAAACGGATTGCTGAAAATCTGGTCCGGAAGCAAGCTGCGTGACTTGTCACCATTTCGAGTGCTGCCTATGACCAAATTGTCGATCACTGCCTTCAATAACATCGGAGGTCCAAGCCTCTACGATCTTTCGCCTCTGAAGGGCTTGGCGATTGAGAGTCTGAGCATTGGTGGGAATCCACTGGCGGACCTCCGTCCGATCGCAGAGTTGCCGCTACGCGAGCTCAGTCTTTCGCTCGTAGCCGTCAGCGACTTATCGCCTTTAGAAAAGATGCCACTCGAAACCATCAATGTGCGCAATACCTTTGTTGAAGACTACGGACCGCTCAAGAAGATCAAGACGCTGAAGACCATCAATGACAAACCCGCGGAGGAGTTTTTAGCCGAGCAGGGTTAGCAGCCAACTGACGACAAGCTAGTTTTTCAATCCAGTGAGGATTCACGCGGCAATGGTTGAATCGATTCAAGCAGCCAGTCGTTCACGAAAGAAAAATCATCGTCAACCGATCTGACAACGTCCGTGAGGCATTTTCTTCCGTGAATTGCGCCGTTTTAACGTAGCGGAAGTCGTCAACGACTTGTTGATTTAATCCAGATGCAAATCGCAACGGTGAGCCGTGGGCCGTAAGGCACCGGGTAGCGCGCGGGACCCGGCCGCTGACGCGTCACGGCTCACTAGATCAACAAGCCATCAAGACTTTCGTTGACTGTCCGGGATCCCCAAACTCTTGACGAGTTCCGCTACGAAATGCTTCACAGCGTTTCGTTTGGGCGCTAGCTCCGGTTCAGCGCCGGAACCGTGGCAAACGCCAAAACGGCCAATTTTCGGGCAGACGCCTGGCTAACTGCTTAGCCGAGTGGCGGTGTCGATTTTCTACACGAAAACTAATCGTGGCGTAGATTTCATCATTCCTTGCGCTGCGCCCGGGGCACTGGTGGGCTCTGTAGAGTGAGCGGGGAGGTTATTTGAAGGTGTTGTTCCATTTCTCTGGACAGATGGCTTAATCGTGGAATTCTTTATTTCGATCCTTTTCGGCTGGGGTTTGATCACTCTGGCAGGCCATTTTTCATGGATATTGCTGACGAAACTTTATCAGTTGCTCGTCGGGGCAACGCCTGTTCCTAACAGTCGTGTCGATCGTGACGGGTTTAACGCAGTTTTGGAACGTTTGGTATTTCGGGGACAACTCAGTCGCGAGGAAGCAGCCCAATTATGGGACAAAGCAGAACGAATTGAATCGAAGCAGCTGGCGCCGATGGGAGCTGCACCTATCCCGCCGCCGTCTGCCATTCAGCCGGATAGTGAGCCGGTTGTCGCGGCGGAACTTGTCGATGATTCAAGTCCAATAGTCGCGCCGGTCACGCCTCCGCATTATCCGCTTTCTGATCGACGTGCATGGTCCGAGGTGGTCGCGTCCTTTTTGGCGGTTCACAACATTCGTTGGGGAGAATTGGTCGCCGGGGTTCTGATTGTATTCTGCTCGATCGGACTCGTGATGAGTTTATGGAGTACTTTGACGACGGTCCATCGTGTGGTTCCGTCCATTATCTTCATGACTGCGAATGCGGCGATTTTCCTAGCTGGTTTCTACACATTGGCAAAGTGGAAACTGAGGCACACCAGTCGAGCAGTGCTGTTGATCGCGACACTTTTGGTCCCACTCAGCGTGATGGCAGGACTAGCAACGACGGGGGACATTCGAGCGGCGGTGTCGCTTTCGGAGCCCATCACCCTGATTGCGATTGTGATCGGCGTCATCATCAATAGTGTGTTGCTGCTTGGTACAGGGCGTGCGCTATACGGACGCGCAAGAGCACTCGCATTTGCCGTTTCGGTTGCGGGCCCTACGTTGATCATTCCTTTGATACCAGCTCTGTTGCGAACACTGGGCGACACTGCCGGTTACGTCGTTGCGGCTGCGAGCTTCATGGTTGCTGGGGCACTCATCGGTTTTCAAAAGCCTCACCGGGCTGCCACCCTGAATCGGCGCTACCTATCGTGTGGCTCTCGACATCAGTGGTCGTTCCTTGGTGTGAGTGTTTTCTCATTGATTGCCGTCGCGCTTGCATTTGCCTACATCGGACGTGATCTGGGCTCGCCGCTAGGGAATTCACTTCTTATTGGCTGCCTACCCGCGCTCGCAGCATGGGCCGTCGGTACACACTGGACCAAGCTGAAGTCGACGTTGGCATCGCACCAGTTTGTTGGTCAAGTGATCTGCATTTTATGTTGCAGCTTGATCTTTGTTGCATTGCCAGTACTGGCGTCTGACATCGTTTCGTTGTGGTTGTGGGCGATCGTTTCAACGTCGGCTTTCGTTGGATTGTGGAGTGTCTATCGTCGTCCTCCTTGGTTGGCGATCGCCAGCTTGCCCGTGGGAATTGCGGCCGTGCTCAGTAGTACCAGCTGGATGCGGCAAGTTTCTTGGGACTCGATTCCCTGGACGCATCGAATTGTGGGTGGCGAACCCATGCTCGCGGGACTCGTGTTGGCCGCCGTCGCCTTTGGCTTAGCAAAATTGAAGCGAGGAACCGCCGAGGAGCGATCGTTATTGGCAGTCGCTGCGGCATGGTTTGGACTGACTGCGATCAATTCGACCGTGCTTGCGTTTGCGGGAGATGAACGGTTCGGCATCGTTCCCCATTTCCTTCAGATTGCGATTTTGGCACTCCTTGTGTCGGGCAGTGTCTATGCCGCTTGCACGGGCAGACTCTCGGCAATCGTTGCCGGAGTACTGACCGCCGTTCTGGCGTGCAGTTTGTTCCACCCCATCACGCTCGTTCCGACGATGGTGTTCGGCGATGAAAAAAGCTGGTTGCTTTCACTCGTGTTTTCCGGAGTTGTTTTGGCAGTTTGCTTAGAGCTGGCGAAGCGAATTTCGACAGAAAACCGGCAGCGAATCCTCACGGAGTGGAGCAATGCGGCGAGCCTGTACTTGGGTGGCTCTCTCGCGCTGATCGCGCTCTCGATCAATAACGGATGGGTTTCGGAAAACGCGGCGACGGTGTTGATCGTTGTGGCGGTTTGGTTGGTCGTTTCAATACGGTGGCTCACGACAAGCGAAGGGATGAATTTAACAACATCGCTCGGATTGTGTTTGGTGCCGTGTGCCGTTGTGACCAGTGCAGCTCTCTATTGGGACCTTCACTTCGTTGCGTGGTTTGAATTGTCGGCGGTGGCTATTTTTGTCTTTTCCGAAGCAGTTGCGGTGATCTCCGCCGCCAATGGCCAAGACCGCCTTGATCGTTCGACATTGTCTGTTTCGCTGATCGCGATCGTGTGTGGTATCGCAGCGTTTGTGCTTGGACCTGTGTTTGACACGCAGACCTCCGCCGTATTGTCACTCGTTTCGCTTTCAATTGTGGCACTTATCATTGGAGTTGCTTGGGGACGAAAACGGGAGTCGCAGCTTCATCACACTTGCATGCGTTTGGCATGTGGCTTGGTTCTATTTGGAGGCGGATGGACGTTTGCGAATTGGTATCGATCCAGTGGGTCGATCGATGAACTGCGAACGTTGATTGTCGTTTGGACAACAGGCTGGATGTTGTATTGGCAGGCGACACTAATGTTGCGAAGCCGCATCAAAAACGAAGCACACACGTATGGAACGGTTGGCTTTGCGATGCTCTCGGTGCTGCTAGTCGCTGTTGAAATCGCCCACGAAACGATTCGACTGGATTCCGGTGGTCAGACTTCCCAGCAGCTTTTGCTGTTTGCGGTTCGTGCGTTGTTCATATTTCTTCTTGCCAGTCTCACTTGGGTTCGAAGTAAGAACGCGTGGACACTTGGGGCTTCTCTCACTGTGGCCATCGCCGTCATTGGTTGCAGCTTCATGAGCGCCACCCATTTCGCCGGACTTTCGGCTTGGCATGCAGCCGTTGTCTCCGTGATCGCAGCGTCAACGTTGTCAGCTTTGGCAGCGATGGGATTGACGGCGATCGTTCGCCTGCACCGTTCTGCGATGGTTCGACCGGTTGGCAATAGTCCTGCCGCATCGGATCATGGCAATTCAATTCTTTGGCCGCTAATGGCGAGCGTGGTGGTTTCCGGGTTCGCTGGCGTGGCCTCGATGATGTCGGATGCATCCTACGGAGTTTCTCAGTTGCTCGTTTCGGCGATCGCGATTGCCGCGTTTGGAATGAGCGAATTAGCGGAGCGTTTGAACCGTACATCGCTTCAGCGATTTACATTTGCAACTGTCTTTCTTGCCATTTATATGGCCGCCAGTGTTCCAGTAAGCGGCCAATTGCACCCGTTGCTATGTGGAACGATGCGTTGGTTCATTGTCTCAGTCGCGATGTTTCCCGCTTTGATGTGGGCGATGCCGAGAGTGTTCGGCGAAGCTTGGACAAGTCGCTGGCGCGGCTCTCTTGATCATGCCGCTTATGTTTGTGGCGTGATCGCGAGCGGCTCGCTGATTGGAATGCTGATTCAAGAATCCGTGATTCGTGACTACACGGGAATTCGCGACCTTCCGCTCACGTTGATCATCGGTGTGGCACTGACGATCGCGGTGCTAAGCGGCGTCGCCGCATGGATAAGCATCCAACGTTTAGAATTGAAGGATTCCTATCGCCGTGGATTGATTATCGCGGCCCAGGTACTTGGTTTGCTTGCTTGGTTGCATTTGTTCTTGTGTCGTCGAGACTTCGCCTTGTTTGGGCTTCAAGCGTATTGGCCGTACCTTGTCTTGTTTATCGCGTTCTTGAGTGTGGGACTGGTCGAGTTTTTGAAGCGACGAGGAGACTCGGTATTGGCGGGGACATTGGGCCAAACGAGTCTTTATCTGCCCCTCATTCCTGCGATTGGGATGTTGATGAGCGGCGGAGGAGAATCGATAGCGAGTGCTATCCCAGGGATTCCATCGTTGACGATCCTGCTAACCATCGCCGCTGGCTATTACATCGGGTTGTCGCGATTATGGAACGGGTTGCCGCCAAAGGTGTTGATGGTGTTGTTTGCGAATTCTGCGTTCTGGTCCCTTTTGGCTCAGCGTCCTGGTTGGAGTTTCTTCAGTCATCCGCAGTTCTGGTTGATTCCGCCGGCGATCTGTGTACTGATCGTTGCCCAAATGAATCGCGAGCAGCTCGAAGCACGATTCTTAGCGGCCATTCGCTACAGCGCGACAATTCTGATCTACGTCAGCAGCACTGCGGATATGTTCGTCCATCAGATTGGATCGAGTTTGTGGGGGCCGGTGATCCTGATCTTGTTGGCACTCGCAGGGATTGCTGCAGGAGTCGTTTTACGAGTTCGGCCGTTCCTGTACTTGGGCAGCTTCTTCGTGCTCATTGGTGTGATCAGCATGGTGTGGCACGCGCAACGTTCGATCGATCAAGTTTGGCCGTGGTGGGTGTTCGGAATCACAACAGGAGTGGGACTACTCGTCGCCCTGATGTCGATCGAAAAGAACAAAGGAAAACTACAACAACTATCCGCCCGTTTAGCGACATGGGAGTCGTAACGAGGGCTTAAGCGAATTGGATTTGCTAACAAACAGTGAACAGTGGGTCGGCTGCCGTTCCTGAGATCGAATCACTTCCTTTACATGAGTGGATCGGTTTCTATCGGTGGAACGACAGTGACACTGTCGGAGGCATCACCCGGCAATGGTTGAAGCAATTCAAGCAGCCAGTCATTCACGAAAGGAAAATCATCGCCGACTGATCTGACCACTTCGCTAAACTCGGCCCAGTTCGGGTAGAGCTTTGCAACGGTTTTCGTATCGATCGGGCAGAACTTTCCCCAGTGAGGTCGTGCATCAAATCGTGAGGTCATTTCCTGGACGATGTTGGTCGCGAAGGCTTCGAAGCCATTGCGTTCGGCGGGACGTGCGTAGCTGATGAAACTAAGTGTGTACCACGGTTCTTTACCACCGGAGGCTGGCGAAACGAGCGTATCGTCAGGCAAAACGCGACGGATGCAGATCGGATAATGGTGAACGTAACGCTCTCCAGCTGATTTCGACGCATAGGACTTCAATAAATCGATTGCCACGTTGATCGAGTCGTTCAAATGCTTTTGCTGGACAAAAATCTCGACTTCGATATGCCGAAACCGTTCATGTTGCATCGTTAGCTGTCGATCCGATCGATCCACCACTTTCCAGTTCTGAGGAATCAGCCGGGGAATGAGATGTCGGAAGGCGATGGTGGTGCACCGATCGGGCAGCCATCGTGCCAGCGAGCAAATTGCAATGTGAAGCATCGTGTCCATTCCAAGCGACCAAAACACGCGATAGAGACCCGCGTGCCAGCTGCGTTTTCGATCGGTCTCGACGCGGTGCTGTGCAAAGTAGTCCCATCGCCAGGGAACGAGGTAGAACTGTTGCAGTGGATAACTCGATTCCTTCTCAATCACCTCTTCCAGCGCTTCGTACCGCCGCAAATGTTCTTCGATTCTGTACTGTTTGCGAACGGGAAATTCGACCTCCGTGACGATACCTAAGCATCCCAGTGAACAGCGAGCAGCTCGTAACTGCTGGGGTTGGTCAGCATCAATCCAGCGCATTTCCGCTTGCCCCACATCGTTTGAAAACGATGCAATGCGAACCGCACGAACAAAGTGAGACAAACTTTGGCGTCCCGATCCATGTGTGCCGGTCGCAATCGCGCCTGCAACGGATTGCTCATCAATCAACCCCAGCGTTGGAAGCGTCAACCCAGATTGCTGTAGCGATTTCACCACATCTTTGATTTGGCAACCGGCACCGAACCGAACCACCGCCCCCAAATCCGATTGCCGCAACTCAATGGCATTGAAGTGCTGCATATCAACAACAGCCTCGTTAGCCTCGATCACTTTGCTCCAGGAATGTAAACGCCCCATTGCGCGGATCTTGGAATCTCGATTTGCGTCGAGAAATCGCAATAGCTCCGTCTCGGATTGCGGACAACAAAACTTCGTAGCATTGATTGTCAGGTTGCGACCAAAGTTCTCAATCATCTTTTGGCATTTCTCCACCGTCTCGTGGGGTTCGAGTGGTCGACGCTTTCGCCTTCGATGCTGCATCTCGCCTCGCTTTCTCAGTGTCTTCTAATCTTTTGATGATTTCAGGATCGATCCTCCATTTGCCATATCGAGTCGATCGGACAAGCACAAGTTTCTCGAGTTCTGCTTTCTTGCCGTCGACCTCAAGTCGAATCGTGCCTTTCATGGTCGAACGCAGAGGATCATTTTGATCCGGAAGGATCATCATGCCGATGTCATATTCCCTGCTGATACGAGTGTTTTTTCCGGGGAAATCTAAGTAGCCAACATCGTACCAATAGCCGTATTCCAGTCCACCAAAGCTGAACTTCATATTGATATCAACGAAGTGGATTGATCCATCCCAGGCTCGTTCGGCACCTGCATGCGATGGCCAAGCAAACGAGGCAGATATCAGTAACACGATTGCGAGATTCGATCTTGTGTTCATGACAATTCTCAGAAGAGACGGATTGAGCTGACACACGTCAAGTTAGCGGATATGGCAGCATTTGCAGCATGTCATCAGCAGACCAACGGTAAAAAGCTTCAATCAAGCAGGTCTCCGTCTAAATATCTCAGCCAATCGGTGTTTTGCTGTGCAAAAATTGCGTCATGCAGCACGTTGATCATACGCCTATGATTAATAGCGGGTGATGTTCGCTTCTCACGTCGCGAAATCTGAATCTGCTTTCCTTACTGGCTTGCAGCTTCATTAAGCGAGAACGTTTCATTTACTTCGACTGTCCCACGTTGTGAGCCGAGCGCGCTAGCGTCGGGCTGCCGCTCTGTAAAAGGTTGTCAAAATGAGGTCCACGGCTAGTGCCGTCGGATCACAGATACGTGGCAACGAAAATTGGGGACAGTTGAATTACGGCATCGATACGACTCTTGAAACCACTTTGGAAGCCAATCATGAACGTTTACCGATCGAAGTTATTCTTTCACCGAGTGCTGGCCACGATGGTCCTTCTCTCGCTTCCGTTGACCTTCAGCCTCCGTCTGGATGGTGACGAGCCAAAGACGGGCGAAGCCAAGAACCAGGCATCGGATGTCGCTGAATCGGCAGATCCCGTTCTGGGCGAATTGCCAATAGTCGAGCAAACTCAGCAGATGTCGAAAGATTTGACGTCGCTGTTGCGTACGCTGACTGACCAGCAATTGGTTGCGATCGCGAAGGGTGACGAGCCACCACCAAAAATCTCTCAGAATTTTGGTATTTCTTCAGATCAGTTGAATGAAGAATTGTTGGCCGAGTTGGCGCGGCGATGGGATCGCCAATTGCATCCAACGACCGTTGCTGAGAATGCTCCCGAAACCCAGCCGGTCGTCGCGAGCAACGCGACTGTTGAGGACAACGCTGTTATCAACGGACCGGCCAAACCCGACGCGGTGAAGTTAGACAGCATCGTGATCGAGGCGTTTTCGGGTACGCCCTTGAATGTCGGAGTGATGGAGTTGACGTTTACCAAGGGGCACGGACCGATCTTGTATCCTGATCAGCCTCTCTACCTCGACGCCACTCCGCTGCCCGCTCACTACGTGACCTTCGACGTCTCCTATCAGAAGCGGCAAGGTGAGTCGCCATGGCAAGTCGATCGCATTCGCGTCTCATTCTTGCATCAGGGTGGCGGTCCAGCGGAATTGACGCTTTCAGGCGTCCAAGGACTTCAATTAGACCCGCAAAAAGTTGATGTCATTGAAAACCCTGGTCGTCATCGCGAATTGCTTCAGCGATGGTGGCAAGGATTTTCAACCGTCCCTCAGGAACTCGACCCTCAGCAGAAAATGCTTAAAGAGTCGTTGCTGGATATCCTTGCCCGCCGTCTGCAACTGCCGGGGCCATGGCCAAGAGTCGAGCACAAAGCTCCGCAAGAATCGCTCAGCCTGGAAAGCCAGTTTGAGCGGGCGATTGGCATGCTGTTCGGAATCGAATCGGTCAAACTTGCGATGCAAGAGGACGTCACCTTGAACCAGTCGACCCGACACGAGAAAGCGAACAGGCCGATTCCCCCACGGCCACGGATGCGCAGCATCGATATCCCTAGCGTCCCCGCATCAACCTGGATCGAACCGATCGCGATGCATGTACCGGCCGAGTGCTTCTATTTACGCACCGGCAACTTGGCGAACTATCGCTACTTTCGAGAATTCTTGCTGAGCTGGGGAGGCAGCCTCGATGATATCGTCGCTACCCCTTCGCTGGACCACCAGACCCGAGAAAAGATCGAACGCCAATTAGGACTGAATCCCGAGGACGTTTCTGCCAAATCGTTCGACAAACTTGTTTCGGACATGGCCTTGATCGGGTGTGATCCTCTCTTCTCGGATGGCGCCGCCGTCGGCATATTGTTTCGCTCTCGCGACGCTCGCGGTTTGTATGAACTGATCCAGACACAACGCAACGAATCCAAATTGCGCGTACCCGGATCCGAAGAGCGACGCGTCGACATCGGTGCTCACGCTGTCTCTTTTCTTGCATCGGACGACAATCGCCTTCGATCGTTCTATGCAATCGATGGCGAATACCATCTTGTCACGAACTCTCGTTACTTGCTCGAGCGGTTTTACGATGCGGGCAGTGGCGATCGTTCCTTGGGATCACTGCCAGAGTTTCGCTACGCTCGCAGCAAGACTAGAACGCAAAACCAGACGCTCGCATTTCTGTACCTTTCAGATCCGTTTTTTCAAAATCTGATCAGCCCCCAATACCGCATCGAAGTGACACGTCGCAAGCAGGCCGTGCAAGTACTGAGGCAATTCCAATTGGCTCGTATGGTTGCAAAGGCCGAACGTGTCGATGCGGAATCAATGGATGACCTTGTCAAGTCACAGTTTTTACCGACCGACTTTGGGCGTCGACCCGATGACAGCTATCCGCGGCTCGACAACGGACAGATTACTGATTCGCTACGCGGATCTCCCGGTGTTTTCCTGCCTGTGCCTGACGTTCCGATTCAAAAAGCGACCCAAAGTGAGGTTAGCTCCTACAATGCCTTTATTGGTAGGTACAGGACCGAATGGAAACAGGTCGATCCGGTCACGGTCGTGTTCGCCCAGGACGCAGCGGCAGCCAATGACTTACAGCGTATCCGCATGGATATCATCATTACGCCCTACGCCCCGACAAAGTATTCTTTTCTGCAGCGGCACTTAGCGGCGGCAGACAATCGTCGAGTCGGCCACGTCGATGGTGACCTGCTGAGTGTTGATACCGCGATCCGACTAAATCCCGGCCAGCAATCGCATCGGTTGTATTTGGGCCTGCGTGACGACGAGGTCGCCTTCAACTTCAGCAATGGCCGAATTGAAATGGTTGACCAACACGTAGGCACGAGCTACGCCAAAAGCCGCTCTTATGCGGCGATCTCCCCACCGAGCACGGGCGTGCTGCGACTGCTTGCATCGATCATGGAACAACCGCAGCCCGCTTTGCCACAAGGGCAATTGCCAGGTGTGGGCCACATATTTTTCGCCTTAGGCCGGACTATCGGGAACATGGCAGAAAAACTTGACTCGGTCGCAAAATACAGGAGCAATGTCACCAACCGTAACGGTTGGATGGTGGCATCGACCAACACGAAAATACAACACGATACACCTGACCAGCTCGCCCAAGAGTGGATCAACAAGCCTACCCAAGTGAGGCTGCAGATGGGATCGCTCAGCGGGTCTAAGGTAGAACCGTACATTCAAGCCTACACCTACCATGCATCACGAAAAGTTTCCAGCGAAAACTCGCGATTCTTAAACGATTTTGCTGGTTGGTTACAGTTGCCAACGGAGGAGTCGCGAGACGCACTCGAAGGTTTGCTGGGTGCCCACATTCACTGTCCGCTCGGAGGTGATTACATGGTGGAGAACTCCGGCGAGCACCCGCATTGGGTAAGCACGTCGTGGTCGGAAGCGAGTCTTTATTCGCTTACGAAAGCACCCGAGTCCTGGAAGTTTCCATTTCTTGACTGGATCCGCCGTCTGGATCTGCGGTTTGATCTCGATCGGACCACGCTACGGGCGCAAGTCGATTTGTTGGTACTTCAGCCCAGTGATCCCGCCAAGGACGGCGTGTTAATCAATCTGCAGATGGACGATTCCGTTTACAACGCCGCTAATCGAATGGGAATGCAATCAGGATTTAGTCCCAATCACTCGACAATGAACCGCGCGTCGAGCAACCCGAGTGTCGTATCGCCACAGCTCGCAGTGTCACCGTCGCTTGGCCCCCAATCCCGCCCGGCTCGCATTCGCACCGCGGTTCCCGAAGCCGATGCTCGTCAGGCGGCAACGCAGCACGATTGGATCCTTGGCGTTCAAGTCTCTACGACCGATCAATCGATACGGATTACCCATGTCTACGCCAATAGCCCCGCATCTCAAGTTGGAATACAAGTGGGTGACATCATTCAGACGGTTGATCGTCAATCACCACGATCCAGTACGCATTTGATGAGTTTAATCAACTCCGCGAGCAGCAAAGGAACTGCAGAAATCAAGGTCGACCGTGGGGGATTCAGTGTCACCTTCGATGTACCGCTTGCTGCACAGTAAATTTCGCATCGCAATGCTCTGCATGGATCCGCCTCGCGGGCGTCGCATGTAAAGATATTCTGTTCGGCATCTCCGAGTGCCAGCTAGTCTTCGCTAAGCCATGCAACGCTAGTTGTAAGTCCGGAAGCGATATCCGCGACGCGAAACCATCTAAACCGATGGCCTGTCGATAATCAAGCCATCTTGCGTGCAAACAAGGCTTTGCAAAACGCATGATTCAATTCTCCCGCGATTTAATTTGCTGCATTTCTTGTTGCATTTCCTGTTCATATTGTGGCATGTCATCAGGTTGGTATTGGTCAACTGGTTGCGACTGATGAAATAAGCCCCAGACCACAAGGATGACGAGAAGTAACGGTATCAGAATGGCAAGACAGCCAGACGTTGAATTCGCAAGCCCCATCCTTTTGGAAACCTTCCGAACCAAAAACCCAATCACTGCAAGAACAGTCACACTGACCACAGCCACGATGATAAAGAACGTAATAACTTTATCAGGAAGGAAGACTTGAGAAATCATTTTCAAACCGATCAAACTAAAAGTCTTATTACGCAATGCTTGGCTACACAACGATCCACTATCGCGGCAGCCGAGATGCTATTGAATCTACTTCGCTCAAATTCATCGTCCATTGGCGATTTGCTGGCGACAAATCGAAGCACAGCAACGAGACCTGCCAGCATCAAAAAACAAGTCATCACCAAATCCACCTCCTTCGATAGTCCTATCAGATAGTGGGAGACGAATGAGTCGCCGTAGGAGGTGTCGATATGGCCATAACGCCGAAGCCAGTTTTCGATACTCGTGAGTGGGCAGGAGTCAAACATGAGCAACGAAAGGCTCTTGACAAACACGATCGTCAAATAGAGTCGCTGCCACAACCGCAACCGAGTTACTTGTAAACGTCTGGTGACGACGGCGATCGACCCGCCAACATCGAAAGCGATGACGACAATGTGAATCGTTACGATCGTGGTCGCAAATATATCCGTCACCCCCATGTTGCCGACACCCGGTTCGGTGCTTGTCCAAGTATTGAGGGGGGCTGATTGTTTGGCATCTCTAGACCGGAGTGTGCGCCGATACAAACATCGCTAGAAGCCAGGCTGATAGCAGTGTCACTGGAATCGCCAGAATGGCCGCAACGATTCCAAACGCTGACTTCCAGCTACGGTGCTTCACAAAGGCAACCATCGAGACGGAAAACGAAAAGATCGATGTTAGTAAACCAGCAAACAAGGTAGTTGCAAGAAAGGAGACTGAGCCCCATTGGACGTCGACAGTTCTCGATATTACCAGTTCACAAATCATCGGTGGCCCAAGTAGTGCAATCATCGACATCGCCAGTCCTGTCGCGGATAACGACTCCTTTTCGGGGACGCCAATGCGAGTCGAACGTTGCAGTGGAGCTACACCTGAAGGACGATATGGCGATGAACGATTAGGATTCATGATGCTGATTAAAATTTCTCGTCCGCTGGATTAGCTCAACCAAAACTGCAATCAACCTTCCCAATGTCATAATCAATCTGCGAATTTTGCGTTGAATTTCAGTTGCCTGTGGTGGGCTGCAGAGCCTTCGGACGTAGCCTCCATAAACCGATGATCCCTAAGGCTACCGGCGGAACGGTGGAAACAAGCCCGCAGAAACCGATCGACATTGCATTGCCTACGATCCGGGCAAACTCAGAAGGCTTTGGCGCTGTTGACGAAGATCCCAACTCGGCGAAATCGTTGTATGAGATGTAGATTCCGACGATCGCAATCATCGCAGGCAGTAATGAAAGCAGCGAATGGACGAAAACCATCGTCGGATGTTTGCCGCAATACAGATTCCAAAGTCCTAAGATGGAGAACACAAGTCCGAAGGCTAATAACGGCCAACCAGCCCCGGTGAACAAGAACACCAGCGGATGGATCGTCTGTTGTACACCTTCTTCAATAGGCATCGATTTGATCTTTCAAGTCATGAGCAATCGGTGTTGGTCATTGTCTGATTTCAATGAATACGAACGAGCGAGACGAACATCATCAGTGCAAACACCACCGCCCAGGCAACTAGGTATCCTTCAAAACCAAGACTCAGACGGAACAGACGCTCGTCGGTGAATTCGGCGTTTCGCAACTCGGGATCGTCACCGCTCTATTCCATCATCGGAGTTTTGCGATATCTAACACAAGTTCCTACGCTGGGTACCTGCAAACCTCACAACAAATTGTATCCCTATTTGTATAAGCGTGGTTTTGTGGCGGGCCATGACGCAAAATGAACGAATAAGGACACTTCTCAAACGAATCTAATTTAGCGTGATGACGCATTAAAATGGGAACTGAGAATCGAATTGTTGAGCGTGATATAAGCTTTCGAGCAGGTCCATCGTTAATAAATGAACTATCCGCTTTGCGCAGGCAACTTCCGTTTCGAGTCACACACTTTCGTGTTCCGCACGACGTTTGTAGGCAGACGCCACAAAACTGCAAAGTATTGCGCAGTCATTTCCTGCCTAGAGGCTCCTTTCTATAAGTCCGCAAACTTCAGGAGTCCGCAGTGTCCAAACGTGTCTCTCACAGCCTACTTGACCCGCTGGTCGGTCCGCCTTTAGCCGCCCTTTATCCGCGATTACACATTCCACGCTGGTTTCCACCGGAAGGGATCGTGGTGATCGGTCATCTGTCGGCGATTGCCGGGGCAATTGGGCTCGCCTTTTCGACGACGTATTTATGGGGTGGACTATTGGCAGCAACCGGCATCGCCTGCAACCATTTGGCGGACTGTGTCGATGGCCGCCATGCTCGCTCGACTGGGCAATGTCGCAACGGCGGTGAATTGCTCGATCACTTCACCGATCCGCTCTCGTTCACCTACTGGTTGGTTGGACTGGCAATTGCATGCGGCCGTCTCGATATCGGGTTGGTCGCTGTGATTGTGCTAATGGCGATGGCAGTACTGACTAACTTGCGAGCCAAGCTGACTGGCGAGTTCACGCTCGCCGCATTCGGGCCAACCGAGTTCAAGGCCTTGCTGGCCGTCTTTGCTGTCGCCCTTACCACCCTGTCCGTGTTTGCGCCTGCCATAACACAAATGACCTGCTTGGTCGGGCTGGCAGCGCTAACAGCACTCGGACTGATACTGCTGCCGATTCAGTTGATTCAATCAGTTCGCGAAGTCAATCGCTGTGGTAGCAAACCAGACACCAGTGAATGGGAAACGACACGATCAAGCTGATTGAGATGCTAAGGGCGCTAAGCCAAAGGGCATGAATGCAAATCGTTTTTCGTTGTTGAAACCAGAAAGCTTGGCCAAGCGTCGTAGTCGCAATCGCGTCTCATTATTGTCGGCATCTTCTGCATCCAACGCAAGATATTACTGACTTGTTACAGAGCAAGCTGGAGCACCATGATTCAATTTCCAGGGGCATCAAAAGACACGCAAGCATTCTGCCGCGTCACTTGTTCAAGTTCGTATCCGCTTTATCGTCTGTGGCATAGCAATTGCATCGTAGTGCGTCATTCACTTACCCGCAGCCGCTTCCCATTTACGGAGCAGATGATGAGCAAGACTGACTATTACACCGAAAACGATTTGAGCACTTGGGAACGCATTAAAAAGGCGTTCGCGAACGATTGGGAGCAAACCAAGGCGGACTTCGGTTCCGATTCAGCTCGAGACATGGACCAAGATGTTGACGATACGATCAAGCAGATGGCGGGCTCGGATGACGCGTTTGAAAATCGCGAGCAAGCGTTCCGATTTGGCTACACCGCCCAGCATCGTTACGGCTCGAATCACCCAAAGTGGAACGATGAATTGGATACCCGACTTCGCAAGGAATACGACGGTAATTACGACGCCGACCGTCGCTATATCCAGCATGCGTATGGCTATCGCCCGAAAAGCTGAGCACTTCCGCACAAGGCATTGGCATCAACGTAGCCTAGGCTACGTTTTGCAGGTTCGCCACAGCTGACATCGCCAGAACAGGGTGCAATAATTTGACCACGCTCTGGCGAGTGTAGCTAGTGTCTGTCATAAAACCTCGAGGCGGCGTAATTTTACAGCTTGAGAGGGCGAAACGTTAGTGTGAAGATTGTTGGCGACCCGCCTTCAACACCACGATGAGGGGCGAATTTGCAGTGTTTTCAGATGACTGCGCGTACCTTCAGCCAGGAGGGTGTCGTTGATCAACTCTGCGTTGTGTCTTTGACCTAATTAGGCCGCTGCACGTACTGTCTTTGCCGCTGCAGCGTCGGGGTTTTCTGCCGCGATCAATAGCCGGCCAAGCACCTGCAGGTTCCGCCCCAGCACGGCTAGGCCAAGATAGCGTTTGAAACCAACTTCACTGCGGTCACGACAACGTTTCAATCCGTTGCCCCGCTGCAACGCACCGACCGCGGATTCGATTCCTGCGTGACGGTGTCGACGTCGGCGCGAGTCGTCTGACTCGTTGGCAACTTCGGTTGCAAAGTTTTGAGAGTTCCGCGATGGACAACTGACGTTGCCAACGATCGGCAACAAGGCTTTAACGTTCGCCGCGCTGTGAAAGCCACGATCAAGCGAAAGTTCTTCAAACTTACCTTGGTGACGCTGCTGGGCGATCTTCGTTTGCTCAACCACGACACTGCCGTCGGTTTCATCACGATCCATCAGATAGTAATGGCTGATGAAGCCCGCACCGTCCTCAAAGATCATTGCCAGTCGTCCATACTGAATCGGCTCGCCTGCTTTGCCACGTTGGTAGAGTTGCGTATGAGTTTCGAAAAGGCTGAACAGCTTCTCGCTGTTGGGAACGCTCTCGCCCAGCACCACTCGGCGATGCGCGGTATCACGAACCTGTTGGGTCAAACTGGCCCAACCCGTGAGTTCCTCAAGCCGAATGTGCAGCGAGAGAGGCAATGCGTTTTTCGCTGCCTTTTCCAGTGTTTTGACTCTTTGGAGGATCAAGTCTACACGCTCTATCAGGCTATAGTAGAGCGATTCGATCGCCTCCTTCTTTTTGACGATACGACTGGCAGAGAGCTGATTAATTTGTCGATGAAGCTTTTTGATCGTCTTTAACAAGTGAGCGGACTGACGCCACCGAGGAAGACTGATTTCGTCAGCAAGGGTGCGGGCCAGCGGGATGATCTTCCGCATCCCGTCGTACATCAAGCTGCTTTCGGTTGGGTAATGAATATTCGTTTCGATCACGAACGAGTCGGCGCGAGCCGATCCTACTGCATCGCCATGGAACTGTTGTCCGTGTCGAACAATGATGTGGTTGATCTTCTCAATTGTCTCAGGCTTGATCAGACAACACGAATTGCGAATACGGCGAAAGTCGAAATTCGGGTCTTGCTCCCAATCGTCAACACCGAGGATCGTACGGAGATTGTGATGGTTCTCGGCTTGGTCTTGGACTTTGTCGTAGTCGAAATTGCAATTCATTCTGAGCACTGCCAGCACGAGAATTTGCCAATCATCGAAACCGGGTCTGCCGGTATCGCGGCGCGAGAGCTCACTGACATCTTGCGCGATTAAGTTGGTAAGGCTTCTTCGCAGCGGACCGTCGAGATAGACATGACGCAGGGCAGCGAGAACGGGTATAATTTCGTCACGACAATTCAGATTCAATTGCAACTGCGCGATGGGGGTTGCTGCGAACCGCATCTGAGGTTCATAACTCTTTCGCATCTCGACCACTCCTTGAAGATTTGTGATGAAATTGGTTTTTCCTAACTGTTTCAACACTCGAACCGGTCAAACGGTTCAGTCTTCAAGGAGCTTTTTTCTAAATAACCCCGTAAAACACGGGATCATTCTGTTTGATGACAGACACTAGCTACTTCGACAAACACGCCGTTTCTGCAGGCCCCGCTAAGCCGATTTCTTTCGGGCAACATGTCCCCCTTCCAATCCAGTGCTCGCTTGCCTGATCCTGACAGGGACGCCTGCACCCGCAGGAAACCATTGATAGGAAGATGGAGGTAGGAAAATAGGACGGCAATACCCCGCTTGTTGCGAGACGCCAGCTCCCCGGTCACATTATGCCAGCAACTTGCAATCTATCGCTCACGCTTCGGGTTATAATTTTCCCGAGGTAACGCTAGGTTTAAGCCGCTTACCTGATCGTGAACCTCTTGGCTTTTACCAAAACGGCTTGTGAACGTGACACGGTTCTCTTAAATGCTGCCTAAGTCACGAGAGTTGAACGAATTCGTCCATGCGCGCTGCACAAGGATCGAAGATGAAAATTTGGTTCATTTCGGATACGCATAACGAGCATCTGGGACTGCAGGTCCCTGAGGTGGACATGGTGATCCATTGCGGCGACGAGTCGACCGATGGAAATGCGTCGACGAACGAACCGGAAGCAAGACGGTTCTTCGATTGGTACTCGGGTTTAAACATCGCGACCAAGGTGTTCGTGCCAGGCAATCATTCGACCGCAGTTGCGCAAGGACTGATCCGCGCGGATGACTATCCTGACATTCGCTTCTTGATTCATGATTCAATGCAATGCGACGAAATCAAATTGTTCGGCTCGCCCTACACGCCTCAATTTCACGATTGGGCCTACATGAAGAAACGAGGTCAGCTAGATCTCGTTTGGCAATCGGTTCCCGAGGATGTGGATATCCTGATCACGCACGGTCCGCCTAAGGGAGTCTTGGATCTAACGCACGACATGGACTCGAAGGCACTGATCCAGGTGGGTTGCACGGCCTTGCGTCATCACGTTGAAAAACGGATCAAGCCCAAGATCCACGCGTTCGGTCACTTGCACGACGAAAAGGGCATCAGCAACTACGGTATCTTTACTCGCGGTGCGACGCAGTTCATCAACTGTTCATGTTGTAATCTTTCCGCGATACTTAAGAACAACGGCTTCGTCATCGAGATTTGATTGAAATAGAAACGCCCGCGACAGATCGCTCCGCCGCGAACGTTTCGCTTATTGAACACTAGGCGACGACTCGCGTCACCACGCCCGAGCCGACGGTCTTGCCCCCTTCTCGGATGGCGAAGTGGTCGCCGTCGCTAATCGCGATCGGTTGCTTTAGTGCGATGCTAAGGCGAACACCGTCACCCGGCATCGCCATTTGCACTCCGTCCATCACCGACGCACTGCCGGTCACGTTCGTGGTTCGGAAGAAGAACTGTGGCGCATAACCGTCGAAAAAAGGCGTGTGGCGTCCCCCTTCCTCTTTCTTCAGCACGTACACTTCCGCCTCGAACTGGCGATGCGGAGTAACGCTGCCGGCTTTCGCCAACACCTGCCCCTTCGTGATCGCCGTGTGGGCGGTTTTTCGAAGCAACACACCGACGTTGTCACCGGCATTGCCCACCTCTAACACTTCGCCGAACGACTCAACTTGCGTGATCACGTCACTATGGGTCTCGCTAGCCAAGCCAACGATTTCGACTTTGTCGCCCGCGCGCACGACTCCTTGCTCGATCTTGCCAGTCACGACCGTGCCGCGACCGGCGATCGAGTAGACGTTCTCGATGGGCATCAAGAACGGTTTATCGATCAATCGCAGCGGATCGGGAATCGAGCGGTCTAGTGCATCCAGCAACCGCTCGATGCACATGATCGATTCGCGATAGGTGGGATCATCATGAGCCAGCTTCGCTGACCCACGGATCACGGGCACGTCGACACCTGCGTATCCGTACTGCGTCAGCATTTCTCGCAAGTCCATTTCGACCAAGTCCAACAACTCAGCATCTTCGACGAGATCGCACTTGTTCATGAACACGACCAAGTGAGGCACGCCGACTTGACGCGCGAGCAGCAAGTGTTCGCGAGTTTGCGGCATCGGACCGTCGGCAGCCGACACCAACAACACCGCGCCGTCCATCTGGGCCGCGCCCGTGATCATGTTCTTGATGTAGTCGGCGTGCCCGGGACAGTCGATGTGAGCGTACCGTCGGGCATCGGTTTCGTACTTGACGTGCGAAGCGATCACAGTGACGGTCTTGTTCTTGTCACGAACAATCCCGCCCTTGGCGATCGACTCGTAGGACTTGTATTTCGCCAACCCCTTTTCGGCTTGAACACGCAGAATCGCGGAGGTCAACGTCGTCTTGCCGTGGTCGATGTGACCAATCGTGCCAACGTTGACCGAGACTTTCTGGGACATTTCGTTTTGAACCATAGCTCACAAACTCCTCTTTCAAAGGAAAGGTATCGCCCCAGTCGCCAGCCACCGAGGTGAGCAGCCTCGGCAGCCATTTCGCTCGCACGAGCGCCAGATGATTGGGAACGAAGAAACAGAAAACGAATGGGCATTGCACTTGTGAATTGGCTCTGCCCGGAAACACAATGCACTCGAGGCTCGGCCCTCGCGAGTCCCTGACCCCTGCAGGCGGGAGCCTGCAAGTCCGTGCGATACCAGGCCGGAGCCTGGGAACAAGCCAAAAAAAAAGCCCGCCAAGTGAATCACCGGGCGGGCTTTGCGGATCGATTTGAGATTTGATTTCACTTACGACGCACCTCTCCCGCCCTCTCCATCGAAAGACGAGTTGGTTGTTGATGTTGTGAATATCGTGAACGTGTTCATCTCAAATTCCAGTGATAGTGATTTGAAACAGAGACACCCATCGTTGACCTGGGTTCGCAACGAATCCTGTGAACCTTCCAAGCATGTCCGTACTCTTCTGCACTTGCTGTCTTGCTCGAGTCTGTGAACGAGTAGTAACCTACAAAATGGAGAGAACCGTGATGAGAAAATTGGCAACGATTCGGACCGTTCAGGAGACGAGACCGATCCAGGGTGCGGACTTGATTGAATTGTCAGTCGTCGATGGCTGGAAATGCGTCACGAAGAAGGGGGAATTTGCGGTAGGTTCCCTAGCGATTTACTGCGAAATCGACTCGTTCCTGCCCGTCAGAGAAGAATTCGAATTCTTGCGAAAGTCATCGTTGAAAACAATGGACGATCGCGAGGGTTTCCGACTGCGAACCGTGAAGCTGCGGGGACAGATTTCCCAGGGACTTTTGCTTCGTCCCGAAATTCTTGGCCGGCCGTATCAGCTTGGCGAAGATGTCAGTGATGAACTCGGGATCGTCAAATACGAGCCGCCCATTCCGGCGTGCTTGGGCGGCGAGGTCGTGGGGCCGTTTCCTTCGTTCATTTCCAAGACGGATGAGGAACGCATTCAAAACCTTGTGGATGAGTATGATTCCTACCGTGGCAAGCCGTTCTACGTTTCAGAGAAAATCGATGGGACATCGTTCACCGCATTCTTTCATGAAGATGGATTTGGTGTGTGCGGTCGTAACTGGCAGTTGGCTGAAGACGACAGCAACAGCCATTGGCGAGTCGTTCGAACCTTGGAGCTTCCAGCACGACTGAAATCTCTCGGACGTTTCATTGCGATTCAAGGTGAGCTAGTCGGACCAGGAATCCAACGCAATCGCTACGCCCTAAAGGAACCCGATCTGTTTGTGTTCAACGTGTTCGACATCGTAGCTTCGTCTTACCTGGAGAAGGCGGAAGTGGAATCCATTTGCAACGAAGTTGGGTTAAAAACGGTGCCAGCGGTTGGCGTTCACGAAATTCCTGGCTCGCTTGACGAGATCCTGGAACTCGCGGAAGGCAAGAGCGTGCTGAATCCAAAGTCAGAACGTGAGGGGTTGGTGTGGGTCTACGGATCGGGCGATGATCGCATCTCGTTCAAGACGATTTCCAACAGGTTCCTCGCCAAGTACGGCGACTGAACACATTCACCACGCTCCCTGGTGATCGGCAAGCGTTCCCCCGTGATGTTGGCGACAGCCGCGTGTCATACCTATGTGAGCCTCACTTAGCAACGCTGTGAAGCATTTTCTCGTAGCTAACTTCGCCAGAAGGTGGTGATTCGATATTGGCGGCAACCAACCACACTCTGGAGAGCGTAGCTAAAAAACGCAAATGCCGTAGATTGCCGCCTCTAAATGCTTCGCAGCGTGCCCCACTTGGGATCATGAGAGCTGATATGATGTTCGAGAACTCATTCGAATCCTTGACGTGGGATGATCATGTTGGAATTCAAAACGCTTCAAACGGCGATTCTTGCCAAAGATCCTGCCGCCGTGGTTCAGACGCTGTCGAGTTGCAGCGAGGCTGAACGCCACGTGGCGAGAGAACCGCTGGCCATCTTGCTGTTCGCCTTGGGAATCGATTCGCTGTTTGTTCAGCTGCTCGAAGCCAACGTCACACCGGACGACCCGCGGATCGAACAAAAGCGCCAGACCGACGGCATCCGTCCGATGTCAGCGCGAGAGCGCAACTATGATCACAAACTCCATTACATGGCTTGGCTTGCCAGCTACGGTGTCGCTCCGGAATCGTCGTTCCGGCGATTTGTTTGCACCCCCAGCTACGAAGCCGAGTCGGCACAGATCATGGCGGATCGCCGACCTGAATGGATTGACAATTGGATTGACCGAGTCACTGAAATCGACGAAGAAGGTGCTTCCGCAGGACTGACCGCTGGTTTCTGGTGCCGTCTGTATCAACACGGCCTGATTCAAACAGTGAAGCAAGACTGGATTCAACACGTTTTCATTCACCAGCTTCCGGATGCGTTTCAGAATGCTCGCGAGGCGACGCAAACCGTGTTGCGGGACGTCGATACGGCCAGGGACGTGATCTACGAGCTTCCTAAGTGGCCCTATCAACTCTCGATAGCCAAAGAATGGATCCCCGTCATTGAGTGGCTGGGAAAGGCAGGTCTACTTGATCACAAAGCCGTTCTATCGATGCTTGCTGAGACGCTTCACGAACCGCTGAACCAGACCGAGCGAAACGGCTGCGTGATTCTGGCCAAAACGATCATCAAGCCTATCGCTAGCTCGAATCCAGAAATTATTTCCGAACTACAAATCAGTTGGATCGGACTGCTCTCCGATCCGCAGGCGGCGGTCGCTGGCTTTGCCCTTGAGCAACTTATCGTGATGGAGAAACACGGTTTACTCGACGCCGAGCGAGCAGTCCCCAAAATCCCGGCCATTTTCCAGCTCAAACCCAAAGGGCACGCACTAAAAGCGGTGCAATTACTGAGCCGCATTGCCAGCGACAGCAGTCACCGTGAACAAGCCATCGAAGGTCTCTGCGAGGCGCTGACGCATGCCAACAAAGACGTCCAGTCCGCTGCCCTCGACGCGATCGCCCAGCGGATCGCTCCTGAAGACGTTTCTGTGATCGAAAAGCTGCAACATTGTGAAGCCGTGGTGGCCGCAACGCTAAAAACAAAACTGTTGCAATTGATCGTTTCACTTTCACCGGAGTCCGAACCGCCAGCGACAAACGCAGTGCTCGATAGCGAGGCCCCCGTCGACCTCGACGAATTGCGACAACGAGCAAGCCGACTCGCCCCAGCGATCGCGAACCTATTTCAAATCGACGAAGCTCTCCAAACTGCTGCCGAAAACCGCTGGGAACCACGCGACCACTGGCAAATGACGGAACTTTGCGTCACGAATATCCGGCAACCGATCAAGCCGATCGATTCAGTCGAACTGTTAATCGAGGCTGCATCCCAGGCGGTTGAGCATAGCGATTGTGGCGACACGCCCGATCGAATTGTCGATGCGATTGTTCGACTGCATGCGGAACGCGATGACCACTTCGACGCAAAGACCGATTCGCTTCGCTCCAGAGCCTGCGCCCACATTTTTGACCGTCCCAACCGTGGCCTGGTGGGCGGCATCCTGGGTGACGCCTTCTCGGATTTGATCGGTGCTTGGCTAGGCGTGCTACCCGAAGACGAGGATGAGGACATGATCATCCCCGAGCGTTATCCGATGGGTGTGTTTCTAAGACAACTGGCCGATCGCGTTCGCTCAGGAACCACTTATCCGCTGCTCTCGACGCCGACGCACCAAGGCGGCTGGATCGCTCCGGTGACATGGGTGCACCGACTTCGGCACATTGACAGCGAAAAAATCGACTTCATCGAAGACGATTTGACTCGCAGCATGCTGCGTATCGCTCCCAACGGACGCGACGAAGCGTGGCGACTGGCTTCAAGTTCCGAGACACCCCTGTCGCCACGATTCCTGAAACTTGCCCAGTTCGTGCTGGACATGAAGACCGCCAACAAAGATCTGGCGTTGGACGATTCTTGGCCGCTGCAAGTTTGGATCGTCGCAATACGTGCTCGCGATCCCTGGGTGGACTTGGGCGACTATCTTCCCGACGGTGAACGCGAGCAGGTCCCCGACGAAATATGGCATTTGCCGGACGTCTTTCAACCGGCGAATTACCAGTGGTCAGTCATCTCGACAAAAGATAAACGGTATCAACGCGGGCTGGTTCACAGCAGTCCGATGGCTGAAGAGCAGCCTAGCGATGCCTTGGATGCGCAAAAACTTTTGTCGCAAGTTTTGGGCGACACTCCGCTTGAGGACAACTTCGAACAGCTGTTTCAACAGATGACCAGCGGACAGAGCCATAAGTTCAACGACGCGGGATTCTACACCGCAAAACTGAATCACCTTCACAGCTATCCCGCCCCTGCCTATGTCTATCCCTACTTGGCCACCCATTGGCCCGCGAAACTGACATGGTATTGGGCGTTGGCCAGCCACGCACTGTCGCAGCGAGTGAATAGTGGTTCGTCGGTCGACGAACGGTACGATCACTACTTGCTGCCGCTGCTGGCGACGGACCAATGCGTCGATCGAATGGCCGCTCGCGCGTTATGGATTGCGACAACCAGCAAGGACGCGAATGCCAAATCGATGGCAACCGAGGTTTGGATCGCAATCATTGCCGAAGATCGCTGTAATGTCGAGACGATGACCGACGCTTGGCGGGACATCCTTGTAGGCGATTGGATGAAGATGAATCGCATTTCAGAATGTTTCGCCGAAGTCGCCGCGGTGTCGAACCAGCATGCTCTGCTGATTGCCGTGTTGATCGAGTCCTTTCTATCTACCCACGACGTCGATAGCGACCTGCCACGTGACACCGCCAAGCTGCTCGAACTTCTTGACGAGTGCAACGAACGACTGGATAGAAAAGTCGGCGAGTCGACGGAACCGGTGTTACAGACAATCAAAAGCGGAAAGGCAAAAAGTTATGCTAAGTCGTTGCTTGCCCGAAAAGACGTCCCGCATGGACCGCGTCAGGCTGCGATCCTTGCGGCGCTGGACGCCCGAATCGCGCGAGCCGAGCGTCACGGTTCAGCATGCTGAACGGACGACGAAACGTAGCCTAGGCTACCTTAAATAAATTCGAAATCCTTCCGTAGTACAATCGACGTCCCTTGCAATCCTCGGTGAGTACGAAAGCCTTCCCAGCCGGACGCGGTCGTTACCCTGGCGATTCCACCAAGATCCTGGCAGCCAATATGTGTTTGCACGGTCCTCGTTGGCCTTGATGCCGCGTGTACCAGACACAGGTGCATCGATCGCCATCACTGCGAAGTCGGACAAATTGAGTGGCCGTGTTTCCAGTGACTTCGATATCGTGGCCGTCGCTTGTCGAACTCACGATCCTGGCCTGTCCCTTATCAATCAACTTTCTGGCAGTTTTCATTCGTGGCTGATCACGCTCGGCCAGCACACTTGCGAAGGGAAGCTCGCGATGAAAATAGTAGCCCGTTGCGGCATCGAAACCCGCAATCCCACGAGTAGAGAGGACTGCCAGACTTGCCGCGGCATCTTTGGCGTGACAGCCTAGTTGGACCGCCAACTCGGCCGGATGCAATTCGGATTGCCAGCCAAGCAGGTCGTACATCTCGTCCGCCATTTGAATTGCATGATCGTTGGTCAACGTCTGCAAAAGCTGGCCTTCCCCCGAAAACCCTCGGTGCAAAGCTGGACTTAACACGAACCAAAATCGCCCCACTTCCATTTCAATGGACACTGCGAACACGCCTGAATCTTCATCGCTCCACAACCCCACTTCGCGTGCCTGAAGCAACAGCGGAGTGAGCGGCTTGAGACGTTCGGCACCCCCAATCGCCAGACTGCCCGGCGTTTCACGTCGACTCAATCTGACCGCCGATCCGCGTACAGTCAGATATTCGTTGCCCCGCGTCGCGGTACCAAGACTTTGTAATAACCGCGAGACTGCAACGGGATGCAACGTATGCCGGAGTTTGAGTTTCGTCTGATAAGCCTGTGCTTCGCTCAGCCCCTTGATCCAACGCCGTGGCAGGGGCACCTTTCGCTCGACCACCTCCGCCTCGCCCGTGCTCAGCACGACCGCCTCGTTCGAAATCGAAAGTCGTGTTTCATCGTGTCGGCCGACTTTGGATAGCTGGCTGATCATCTCGGAATTGAAATCGACATTGGTTGTCCCAAAGGTCTGTTCAGCATCTTGGAATGCGCGTTGATCAAGATCGACCCTCGCGTATACTCCGCAGCAACCGCTAAAACCTTCCCAACGCACCAGCTTGGGACTGCTTGTGACGATCGGATCACGTTGGGGTGGTCGTGCATCAAAGAAATGCGTTCGTACAATACGATTAAGTACAAGCAACGATTGCGCCACAAGATCAGGCCGCTGCAATCCGCCCTGAAAGAACGTTGCGTGCCCATCGCTGACGGTAGTGCCGGCCAGCTTCCAGCGTGAAGTGTCCACGACAGACGCAAACGGATACTGATACATGTACTCGATTGCCGATGCAGCCAACTGATTACTCCCTGATCCAAAATTGCATGATTCGATGGCGCAACTGATCGTACGGTTGCGTTTTGCGAAGGGGGGACGGAATCGTTTACGATTTTGATTTTAGCAGCTCGCCGAGTCACGTTGTTGGCGGGGATCGATTCTTGCCAAGCTCTCGTAGCTTTCAGTTGCCTGCTCCGCCCGGGCAATCCGGTCGGAAGCACAAACATACGATTGGCTGCTTTTTCCATTCGGCTTAAGACCACGTAATTTCAGACTCGCCCAGTCGTGGACGCGGCAACGGACGTCTCGGTAAGTCGCCTTTCACTCCGTGAAAGTTGCGTTGAGCTCCGCTACTTTTGGGAACCGAAAGGCGACAACAACGGGTTGCGACTCCTCGAGACACCGCCACGTACTGGTTTGTACGTATTGGTGGAAAGGCGTTTGTAAGACAAGAAAATATCTGATAAAAAAATGAACGAGGTTAATTACCGATTGATTTAATCTTTCTGTCGTAACAATGTTTCTGGCAAATCTCTTCTCGTCCGCGATTACTCAATAGTCACAATTCGCATGCCCCCCCAATATTGGCAGCGATCGCTGTCGCCGCTGCATTGGTTAAGGTGCAACGAGTCAAAGGCTCAACTGATATCGCTCCTGATGTTTACACCCCATGTGCTGGGTCGGCTAGAATATTTGCTGACAATAGCCGAAATTCGGTTGAACACACCTACCCGCAATGAACACGTTACATTGTTTTTTGGCGATCACGGATTCCTACTTGATACGCAATTGCTCGCACGACAAAAAACCAATGAATGACACACACTCACACGCAGGTTCGTCTCGTCGCTTGATGCGACACGCGCGGGGTCTCGCTGTAACAACAGGCTTAGTCTGTATCCTCATGTCGCTGGGGGTTTTTGCGGGGGGATACGACATTCTCAACGATCGGCCGGTACCTGCCAGACTCGGACGTGCGTCGGTTCTGATGTTGCCAGTCTTTGGTTGGATCGTGAAACGTACTGTATTGGACACGCCAAATAAGCAGTACGTTTTCGTCACCGTCGAGCATGGCTTGTATGCTGTTCTGAGCGGGTTTATCTGGTGGGGCACGGTAAAGATGCGTCGCTTTCAGAATTATCGGCTCTCAATCTTCACGGCGAAACTGGCGATTTTTCCCTTGGTATTCACTGGCTTTCCATTCGGTCTCGTATTTGGATATCTCGCGTTACGGACGCTTCGTCGCCCGGAGATCAAGGCGCAGTTTGCTGCGAATTGCGAAACAGCGACTCCGTAAACCGGAGACCACCTCATGCTGAGGCATGCAGAGCAGTTCAGATGCCGCTTTGTAAAACAATAGCCTCAATTGTTTGCTCCCCTGACCCAGCTTCGCGGGCGAAACAATTGAGACAATTGTTCTACGGTTGACGACGAACGTCGCATGAAGATTGCGAAAGAAGTCCGCGGACTCGCGTCTGGGCTCTTGCATGTCGTCTCGTTGCGACTCCTCGAGACACCGCCACGTACTGGAACGGTTAGAATCCTCTCCGTTATCAATCGATATTCGATTGGTAACGCCATGTCTCAAAGCGTTTAAGTCCGCGCGCACGATCCAGCTGAAAAAGCGGATCGATCGCGATTTGTCATCCGATCGATTAATTTCCCCCTTTGCTGCAAATACTTTTCAATAAACCAAAAGCTTCAAATCCAGCCAAGCTTCGATTATCAAAACCGCTTTGGCGACAGATTGAGCCCGACCAATTTTCATGGAAACAGTTGCTCAAGGATTACTTTATCATCAGCTCAGGAAAGCATTCGGCTTATACAGGACTATCAGAAGCTCTTGAGATTGGCGATGGAGACGCTGCCTGGGTTGTTTCCTGTGATCCTCCGACCGTAGCAGCCTATTCGAGTGAGCTTGATGCGGTTGTATTGCTGCGAGTGCCCAAGGATTCGCCCTGCGTAGCAAAATGGAAGCACTGAGCACTGCCGCAAAAATAACCATCGTTCTATGGTTGAATCCCTTGATTCGCAATCGCTGAAGTCGGCATTCACGGCGATCCAATGAACGATTGAACCTTGATCATCACGCCCATTCACTCACCCCAACGACCTTTTTATACACCGCGTGGCCAGCGACGGGCTGAACAAAATCAGCCGGCGAAATTTCGGTCCTGGTTCGTGCCCCGTTTGGCTCCTCGTAACACGGGCGGTCGTTATCGGCTGGCTTTACTTTTCCAGCATTTCAACCATCGCCTTGCCCATCGCCTCGCCGACGTTCATGTAGGTCTCGGCATTGCCGCCGTAATGGCCGTTAGAGCTACCACCCATACTGAGAGGGTGCGTGTACACGCAGGCGACATTGCCCTTGAACTCGGGGTACTTGCCGCTGGCGACAGCAAGTTGCGCATCGAGGATGAGTCGTTCGTTGCCGCCGGCATCCTTCTCGGTCTGGCCGAGCGTGGCACAGACGAACTTCGCGTTGGGCGACTCAAAATCCTTTCGCAGTTGCTTAATCAGATGAACAAGATTCTGCTCGTATCGGCTTGCATGTGCTGCACTGTAGCGATCCTTGTCGCCTTGCCAGAAGAAGAAGCCTGCGACCTCGTACGTTTTTGCCACCGGATAAAACTTATCGAGTTCGGCTAGCACCTTCTTCGCATTGGCGATGTCGCCGTCGTACTGCATGCCGGCGTACCAGTTGATCGGTTTTGGCTCGGTGCCCTTTTCCCACTTGTCCGGCGAGTCCTTGTAGCCAGCATAGACGAAGGTCTTGGTTTCTCCCGTTTTCTTGTCCGACTCTTCGACCTCGTAACGCTCGCTGCCAGGCGGTAGCAGGTCCCAGCCGAGACTGCGGTTGCCGATACAACTTTTGAGGATCAACACGGGCGCGTCGATGGCATGCCCCACGTAATGTCCGATGCCGAACTCCGGACCGATTTTACCGCCTGGGATTGTCATCCATTCGATGTTGAACTGCCGCATCGCTCCGGTGCCGCTGCCCATGACACGCACGTATCGCACATCCTTGCGTACGGTCCAGTTGCCTTCGTCGTCGACCAGATAGGGATACTTGTTTTTCTGTTGCACCGCGTAGGTCAGCGTACCTTCCTTGTCCCCCGCGATCTTGCCCGCCCCAACCATGTTGGACTGCCCCAACAGAATGTACACCTGCACGGGCTTGGACATGTCGGCAGGCTTGCCGTCAGGATCGGGCAGTTGAGCAGCGACCTCGGTGGCAATCCCAGGCAACGCGAGTACCGCAAGCGCAATGGCGACACTGGGAAAGAACGATCGAATCGGACGGCGGGAGATCATGGTAAGTCTCGTGTGGGGTCAGAATGTAGTTGTTCGGCAAGGCGTAGAGGGACGGTCAGGTAGAAGGACGGTCAGGCCGAACAACAGTCAAGGCGGGGAGCATTGAGTGTACAACAAGACGCCAATGAACTCGCTACGAAAAGCACGTTATGCTGACAAAGTCCGTCGTGCACCAAGTACGCAACGTCGCAGTAATAGCTGCGAGTGACGTCATCACGATGGCAGTCCCGCCTATTTGCGGCCTGCCCCCGTTCTATCTCCGCTTAGTCATGGTGCTGAACAAATGTTGCGTCAAGTTCGCAGGCGGCACCACCAATCTAAATGCTCTCACGATCGGATTCTCTTTGGTGAGAGCTCAACCCGCCGAGCCGTTCGAGCTTTCCTCGTTCCTGTTGCCGCGACGGCCAGTCCACGTATCTCAGCCCCGTATTAGTAAACCAACGGACGTCGTGGCCACGGCTCCCATAGCTGATTCACCCACGAACGGCTGATTGATTCTACGGATATGATTGATTCTACGGATATACGTATTCGATTGGAAATCGCGAAACTCACGCGATATGATTAACTGGGTAGGCTCCTATTCTTGCGCGATATTGGAAAGCGAGTCGAGATTTATAAGCCGAGTCATGATCCATAAGCCGGCGTCAACCGATGCATTTTTTAAAGCGTCGGCCTGTGAACTGCGTTTTTGTGCACTGGTTGTGTCTTCACGCCAACTCAGGTTCGGCTTGCATCATGGCTAATGTCTTCAGGAACTTTCTCTGGCGCAATCGCGCACGTGCCATGTTTCTGACCTCATAACGTCATTCACTCAAATGAGGAGAACGTTATGTTACATCGAAAACAAGCTGTGGCCCGTCCACCTCGGCGACGCTGCAATCGCCAGGGTACTCGATGCACGCGTCGAATGCTCGTTGAGACGCTCGAGAAGCGAATTGTGTTGAGCCTGACTCCGATTGGCGATCCATTTGTGCATGCGGATCCGCTTTTCGGCGTCGATCAGTCACATGTCCGGGTCGCTGCATCACCGCAGGCAACACAGGATTCGTTTGTCACCGTGTTTGAAGCGGACGCCCGTGACGGAGACGGTTTGGGAGTCTACGCGCAAATTCACTCGGCTGGGAATGTCGACACGATTCAGGTAAACACGACCACGGCGGGCAATCAATCACATCCCGATGTTGCCATCTTTGGCGACGGTGCGTTTGTTGTGACATGGCAAGGGCCTGCAATGGACGCCGGTGATGGGATGGACGTCTATTTCCGGCGATTCGACGCTACCGGAAACGAATTGACTGCGGAGACACGAGTCAACACGACCACCGCTGGCGATCAGGTCAATCCAGTGGTCGATAGTGACGCGAGTCGAAATCGCCAATTTGTGATTGCCTGGAACGGCCCTGGGACGGACGGACAAGACGTCTTTGCACAATTTTATGACACGGACAGTTCGGGCGTCATGCTTGCCGGAACCGAGTTGCAAGTGAATACCACCGCTGTTGGCGACCAGGTAAATCCCGACATTGCAATGGATGAAACTCTCAGTCCTAGTACGATCGTGGTATGGGAAGGAGACGATGCAAATGGAAGGGGGATTCTTAGCCAACGATTCGACTCGCAGAACGTGCCTCAGGACGGCGAAGTCGTTGTCAATCCGTTTGCGGTACTTGGAGATCAACGGGATCCGCGAGTCGCGATCGATGGCGTGATCGCGATTTCCTTTATCGGACCCTATGACGGGCTCACGCAAACGGATGCCTTGTACGGCGCAGTCGGAGGAAGTATCGACGGACGAGCAACATTCAATGATTTCTTGATCAGCCAGGGCGGATTAAATCCCATCGGTGGCCATGACGTCGTCGTTGTCGATCAGCTCGACAATCTGCAATTTGCATTCGGTTGGACCAACGGCAACCAGATCACCCTGACTCAGTATGAGGGACTGAGCTTTTCAACAGGCGCTGCCGTCCCGACGTTCGCGGCTCGCCAGATTGTTCCGATTGAAGTCGATTTGGTTGCTGGATTAAGCGACACGGTGATCACCGGTGCCGACTTGTCGCTGGCGTCAACGCTCGGATCATCGGGCACCTTTTTCAGCGACGGCTTGCTGTTAGTAACGAACCCGATTACCACGACTGCTGGCAACGATCCAGCGAGACAATCGGTGCTCTGGGATTTCGATGTAAGTCCGGAACGCCTGATCCTGAATGTCGACACGGGATTCCCTACAAGGGTCAAAGTCTTTGACGACATCAATGGCGACGGTGTTCAGGACGCCGGGGAGGAACCGGTCGAAGGTTTCACGTTCTTTATCGATAGCAACGGAAACGGCATTCAGGATCCGTTGTTGCCGTTAGAAGACTTCACCCGAGTGACCGACTCGCGTGGTGAAGCGTCAGTCTACTACACCGACGGTCTGATCCCGATGTCACCTCTGCTCGCCAGCGGAGAGCGACTGACATCAGGGACAAGTGCCGGTCTGGTACTCAGTCACGCAACGCCGCTTGGACAAGGAGAGGCAATCCAAGATGTAGGTACATTCAACCCTTCCGTAGAGATCCTTACCGATGGGGTTCGATTCGTTGGACAGTCGGGTGAGGTCGAGACGCGAAGACTCTTCGCGACAATCCTCGGAGAACTTGGACCTATTGATCCAACGGGATTCAAATTCATAGGTGAACGAAACGGCGTCTTTGAGTTCCAAAATGCTTCGAGCCAACCCTTCTTCTTCTTTCCAACAACCGTCAAAGTCGCTCCTGGAAACGAGCCAGAGGACGTGCTGCTAAACATTGAACTTGATAACGGAATCTCCATCCGACCACGTTTTGGAGAAGATACCGAAGTTGGATTTGATCCCGCGGACAACCAAGTCAAGGTTTACTCAAAGGGAAACAAGTTTGGTCTCGGAGTCTTCCTTGATCTCGAAATCGAATACGACAACGCCCCGATGGTGGGAACAAACGAAGAATTACGTCAGCTGATCGTGGCAGATTTCACGCGGGATGGGCAGCCAGACATCGCACTTATGGTTCGTACGGAATCCGGCGGCTTCGAGTTGCGTTTCTACGACAACACTGGACAACTGGGTTGGAGCGACGGGCGAACTGTCGAGATTGAGCCGGGAATCGAAATCAACAACGTCCGAGTCCAGTTGGCCACAATCGATCCGGCAAATCGAATGACGGACTTAATTGTCTTTGTCGACAGTCAGAGTAACGGCGGGTCTCAATCGGATTTCTTTACGATGCAGAATCCGGGCAACGGCGTCTTCCAGGCTCCTGTTTTCGCGGCTTCTGGTAACAGCTGTGATCCGGAGCCGTTCTTCGCGGTGACCGATATGAATCGTGACGGAAACGACGACCTCGTTTGTTCCGCCGCTGGGACGCTTCGGGTTTCCGAGGGCATTAATGATCTAAACGGTTACTTTTTTAGCTTGTTCACAACCTTCCAGCTTTTGCAGAGCACACTTTTTGCCGGGCTTGTCGCACGCGCCGGTGGCAACGTCGCATTGGGTACGGACACACACTTTGTGCAACTGCAGAGTTCCCTGGCGATGACCTTCACCGCTGTTGCCGGTCTGGCTCGTCAGACTCCCACGCCACCGCCCGTCCAAGGCAAAGTCGAGGTGGCCGACGCGACGGGTCTGATACGAGTGATTGTTACCGCGACGCACGAGAACGGTGATCAGCTAACAACGCAGACACATGACGAAGATACCAACGGCGATGGCGTACTCGATGCGTCAGAGCTAAACCTGTATTCGTTCGCTCCCACCGAGTCGGGAGTCTATACCATTACGGTGGATGCGGATAATAGCGTGGAGGCCAAGAATACCGTCACGGTTGAGCCCAGCGAAATTGTTGTTGACACCAGTCAGTGCACAGTCCAAAGTCCTTGCGAAAACCTTGACTTTGTCGTCATCAACGCCGACACGGATTTTGGCGATGCTCCCGATTCCTATGGTACCGCTGAGCACTTGATTGATAGCACGTTTTTGGGAATCACTGTCGATGGTGAGTTAGCCGGAATCGGATCTCCTGGTGCCGACAGCGACGACAAGATCGGTCGCGATGATGAGGATGGTGTGGCGTTCGGAGCAGACCTTGTACCAGGTCAACCGGCAAGTTTCACGGTTTTCGCGAATGGTTTTTCAGAGTTGTCAGTATTCATTGACTTCAATGCCGACGGCGATTTTTCGGATTCCGGCGAAGCCCTGCCGCGGGAGTCCTTGGAAGCTGGCGAAAATCTAATTCTATTTGACGTCCCTCCCGAAGCGGTTTCCGGTCAGACCTATGCTCGATTTCGAGTCTTTGACGACGACGAAGACGATTTTGTCGGCCCGACCGGAATTGCGAATAGCGGTGAGGTGGAGGATGTCGTGGTGACAATCGCCAACACGACAGACGATCCGATTTTCGGGCCCCTCGGCGTCGAGTCGACTGCCAGTCTCGTTCGCTCGGTTGACACGTCAACCACGTCGAGTGTCTCGGTCGACGTGATCGGCAGCGGCAATCTGTTTGGTTGGATCGACCTTAATGGGGACGGAGATTGGCTCGACCCTGGCGAACAGATCGTCAATGGCGCTGCAGTGAATGACGGCAGCAATTTTCTCAGTTTTTCGATTTCACCAGGCACCACATCAGGTGATCTCGCAGCGCGATTTATCGTGGCAGCCGAGGATGACGTTCAACCTACCGACGCCGGAACGACAGGCGACTTTCTCGATTTATTCTTCGCTATTTTAAGTGGTGTGGACACCCCAGACGTCTCCGTTAACACAGTTGATGGCAGCACGTTGATTCAACAGGGTAGCATCGTTGTCCGCTCGAGTGCGATCGAATTATTCCGCGCTGAAATCGCCGAGATCGGTTCGCTGAGTGTTGTGGGTACGGCGACCGATGAAACTGTAACGATCAATATTGCGACGGGATTTACGATCCCGTCCGGTGGCCTGTCGGTCGAGGGCGCAGGTGGAACCGATTCATTGGTTTTGATCGGTGACAAAGGCGTCTTTGACCTGACTGATCCCTTGATCGCTGTTACCAATGTTGGTCACTTGGATCTTTCGAGTACCGATGTTAATACCATCGCGTTTGACGCGGCGAGCGTCGCGGGCTTGTCGCCAACCACTCGACTAGTCTCGATCGCGACGGGCGAAGACGACGTGATTGATGTGCGAGACGCCTCTGATTGGCGTATGACCGCACCGATTCGCAACGGCAGTTTCATTGTCACAGCCGACAACTCAGTTTCCGGCGGTGGCGAGGCGATCGAAGCGCAGGTTCCTCACCCGTGGCAAAACATTCTTCGCGCCGGAGACGTCAACAATAGTGGCACCGTCACGGCATTGGACGCTCTGCAGATCATCAATGAGCTTGGCCGACGCGAGTTTTCCTCCCCCGGCACATCGGTTCTTGCCGACCCCTCATCGCTCGAGACTTGGCCAGGCGTTTACTTTGACCACAATGGCGATGACCTGGTAACCGCGGCCGACGCAAATCGTGTAATCAACGATCTTAATCTTCAAGGCAACTCGGGTAGCGCGTTGGGCGAAGACGCTGGAACGATTTCCAGTTCGCTCGATATGAGACGATCGGCGAATTTGCAAGACGACGACAGGTCAGAACCAGATGGGGAGCAACGCATACAAAACGGGGCCCCTTTAAAATCAGCCTCGTTTGAGTTCATTGTGAATCGAGTCGAAGCGGATTCGGTGTCGGAATCTGATCAGCTAGCGACAAAGATGTCGAGTGAATCACTGGACCAGCTGATGTCAGTTGATTCATTCATCGATCAACTTTCTAGTCAATCGCTTCTCAACTCCATGCCGTTGGCGAACTAAGGACCTTCTGAACGATTGCGGACGTAGCTACGCTCACCAGAGCAGGGATCCACCGTCTGGTGAGCGTAGCTAGTGTCTGTCATCAAACAGAATGATCCCGTGTTTTACGGGGTTATTTAGAAAAAAGCTCCTTGAAGACTGAACCGTTTGACCGGTTCGAGTGTTGAAACAGTTAGGAAAAACCAATTTCATCACAAATCTTCAAGGAGTGGTCGAGATGCGAAAGAGTTATGAACCTCAGATGCGGTTCGCAGCAACCCCCATCGCGCAGTTGCAATTGAATCTGAATTGTCGTGACGAAATTATACCCGTTCTCGCTGCCCTGCGTCATGTCTATCTCGACGGTCCGCTGCGAAGAAGCCTTACCAACTTAATCGCGCAAGATGTCAGTGAGCTCTCGCGCCGCGATACCGGCAGACCCGGTTTCGATGATTGGCAAATTCTCGTGCTGGCAGTGCTCAGAATGAATTGCAATTTCGACTACGACAAACTCCAAGACCAAGCCGAGAACCATCACAATCTCCGTACGATCCTCGGTGTTGACGATTGGGAGCAAGACCCGAATTTCGACTTTCGCCGTATTCGCAATTCGTGTTGTCTGATCAAGCCTGAGACAATTGAGAAGATCAACCACATCATTGTTCGACACGGACAACAGTTCCATGGCGATGCAGTAGGATCGGCTCGCGCCGACTCGTTCGTGATCGAAACGAATATTCATTACCCAACCGAAAGCAGCTTGATGTACGACGGGATGCGGAAGATCATCCCGCTGGCCCGCACCCTTGCTGACGAAATCAGTCTTCCTCGGTGGCGTCAGTCCGCTCACTTGTTAAAGACGATCAAAAAGCTTCATCGACAAATTAATCAGCTCTCTGCCAGTCGTATCGTCAAAAAGAAGGAGGCGATCGAATCGCTCTACTGTAGCCTGATAGAGCGTGTAGACTTGATCCTCCAAAGAGTCAAAACACTGGAAAAGGCAGCGAAAAACGCATTGCCTCTCTCGCTGCACATTCGGCTTGAGGAACTCACGGGTTGGGCCAGTTTGACCCAACAGGTTCGTGATACCGCGCATCGCCGAGTGGTGCTGGGCGAGAGCGTTCCCAACAGCGAGAAGCTGTTCAGCCTTTTCGAAACTCATACGCAACTCTACCAACGTGGCAAAGCAGGCGAGCCGATTCAGTATGGACGACTGGCAATGATCTTTGAGGACGGTGCGGGCTTCATCAGCCATTACTATCTGATGGATCGTGATGAAACCGACGGCAGTGTCGTGGTTGAGCAAACGAAGATCGCCCAGCAGCGTCACCAAGGTAAGCTTGAAGAACTTTCGCTTGATCGTGGCTTTCACAGCGCGGCGAACGTTAAAGCCTTGTTGCCGATCGTTGGCAACGTCAGTTGTCCATCGCGGAACTCTCAAAACTTTGCAACCGAAGTTGCCAACGAGTCAGACGACTCACGCCGACGTCGACACCGTCACGCAGGAATCGAATCCGCGGTCGGTGCGTTGCAGCGGGGCAACGGATTGAAACGTTGTCGTGACCGCAGTGAAGTTGGTTTTAAACGCTATCTTGGCCTAGCCGTGCTGGGGCGGAACCTGCAGGTGCTTGGCCGGCTATTGATCGCGGCAGAAAACCCCGACGCTGCAGCGGCAAAGACAGTACGTGCAGCGGCCTAATTAGGTCAAAGACACAACGCAGAGTTGATCAACGACACCCTCCTGGCTGAAGGTACGCGCAGTCATCTGAAAACACTGCAAATTCGCCCCTCATCGTGGTGTTGAAGGCGGGTCGCCAACAATCTTCACACTAACGTTTCGCCCTCTCAAGCTGTAAAATTACGCCGCCTCGAGGTTTTATGACAGACACTAGCTACGTAACAGCGACCGCCACTTAAACATCCGATGGGCCCTGGTGGTCCGACGGTCCCAATTAGTGTTGGCCAGAGTGAACTGACCACACGAGGTCCTCAAAATTCGCTGAGGCCTGACACAACGGCTTGATCGCTGTATTCGATGCGGATCGCTTTGCCGTTGGCATCAAGGCTGCGTCGGCCAGCTTCGAGAATGGCGGTGCACAGCAGTGTATCGCTCGCGGTAGCGAGTTTTCCGTTGAAATTGTCGGGCTGCGAGTGGCCTTGTCGAACTTGCTCCACCGCTCGCAGAAAAGCTTCGATGCTGCGGTAGCCATAGCCATTTTGCCCCGAAAAATAGCCATCCGCATCCGGCGTAAATTTCATGAATAGTGGGTTCGGTGAACTGAATCCCGCTTCATCACACGCGATTGAGTAACCGCGGTGAGCTTGATCGATGTTGATTTCACCACCATGACCCATGAAGAAAAACCGCTGCTGCGAATGCACATCGGATTTCGGCGCGATCCATGAGGACGTGTAGATCGCCGTCGCCTTGTTTCCACTTTCGATGTTTTCCCAATCGACGATCAAGGTGATCGTGTCTTCGGTCGGGATATCCATCGCGTGGGCCACACCGGTCGCAGCCGATGCTCGCACGACCAATGGGCGTGCTCGGTGGGCAACGGCCCATACATTAAAGTCGATGTGGTGGGCATTCAAGTAGTAACTGATATCGCTCGACTTGCCTGCCCAGGCACGGAAGGTATCGAGCTGTGACTTGGGTTGACTCATGTAAGATTGAAAGAAACTGAAATCGCCCAAGTTGCGAATTCGATCGCGGGCATCGGTATACAGCGGGTCCCAGCGTTTGTGAACTTCCATTGCCACAATGACTCCTCGCTCTTTTGCCTTCCGAGTCAACGTCAAATGCTCTTCGACGGTTTTGACAATCGGCTTGGCGATCAACACGTGCAATCCCCGCTCGACAGCATCCATCGCGATCGGGTAGTGCGTGTCGTCGGGCGTAAACACAATGACACTGTCACCGGGCTGCATCGTGTCCAACGCTAGCCGGTAAGCGTTGCCATCACGTGGCACGTCGTCAGCCGGAAAGCTATCGAAGTGGACATCCATCTCGCGGTACGCTTGCGTGAGAGCTTTGTCGAGATGCTTACGAATCGCCGGAAACTTCGTGCCGTTGGTCCCCGCCATCAGCAATCGATCAACGAGTCCACGGCGGCGAAGGTCGAACAATGTTACACCGACGATTCCCGCCTTCTTGTCCGACGCAGCTACGGCTCCGGGAACGAAGCCCGTCGTGTACTCGCCAGTCCCGACCATCAGGACGCTCATCTTACTCATGTCTTTCATCCTAAGCAGTTAGGCAGGAGTCTTTCAGTAAATTGGCAGTTCTGGCGCCAGCGGGCTGTTGATTTAGTGAGCCGTGACGCGTGAGCGGCCGGGTCCCGCGCGTTACCCGGTGCCTTACGGCCCACGGCTCACAAAGGCGAGTTGCATTTCGAATAAGTCAACAGCCCGCTAGCCACGGTTCCGACGCTGAGCCGGGTCTAACGCCCATACGGCTAACGGGATTTCACCCAATGATTCCTGCCGAAATGCTTAATACTTCAGTCAAGCGATCAAGCGGTTCGTGCAGTCCAGTGAGCTTTCATACCGATCGTCAAGCTTGTGAGTGCCAGCGGGAGTCAAGAATAGCTGGCAAGGAACTTCGTTAGCTTTCAGCGTTATCGCCATCGTTTGAAAACGGATGTCGACTGCAATAAATACCCTCATAAGTCGGCTGGGTCCGTCATCGCGTAGGCTCGATAAGCTTCCGCGATCTTTGCTGCTTTTTCGTCCCCGTCGTGAAAAATGATTCGGTGGCGCAGGTCAATGCTGTCACCACGGGTCAAAGTAAAAGTACCAGACTCCGCTGTGGGATCGAGGCTATGCGATCCAAACGCATTTGCAGTGAACAATCCATAATCACGAACATGCCAACGCGTCGGATGACGAAAACTCGACGGATGATTTAGAAACGCAACCCCGAGCTGTTTGCCTTCGACCAGTCCGTTGTAATCGACCCATTCGGCCCTTTTCGCCCACGCGTCGCCGTCACGATCTCCGACGCTATTGACGATGTGTCCTTTGCCATCGGTGAGTGACATGGACGTTGGAACGCGAACATTCAATCCAGCGTCCTTCATATCTTGTAACTCGACGTCTCCGTATTTGCCGAGCAAGGTGATATCGAAGTCGAGAACGAGTTGACCGTTGGACATGCGAAAGATCATGGACCGCTCGTCCGCCATCAGCTGCTTTCCATCCGAATCCACGTAGTCGTTATTCGAACGAATCACGGCCTGGTCTTCGTTCGCCGAGATTTCCGTGAACGCGGTGTGAGCAATTGTGCCCAAGCTCGCCAAGAACTTCTGTTGCTTGTCGCCTTTAGCATCCGTCGAAGCCGCTTCCAACCATGTATCGGTTCCCCCGACGCCCTGGTGGCCGAACCAAACGCCTCGGTGGTGCGGATGGTCATGCTGCTCGCCGTCGACGGTGGCCATCGGAAACGCACGCGTCATTGGTTTGCCGGATGGTCCAATCATCGGCCAAAAATACGGCTTCTTTGCTATGTGGTCACGATACCAATAGTTGGTAACAAGTTTCCCGTCGTATTCAACGACGACCTTCGACTCCTCACACGAGATCGTGAAGCCCTCTGCGGCGATGCAATCTCGAAGTCCAAGGACAAGAAAGGCACTCAAAAGTAAGCTGAGTTGGATTGTTTTTCTAAGATGATTCATGATTTTGTTAATAATTATTTAATATTGTAGATAATGCGTTGATACCCCGTGAGCACAGGCGCGCCGTCGTCGGTCACTTCGAGAATGATGTGACCCTGTTTCCCGGGTTCGCTGGGCGCGATGAAACTGGCTTTGTTCAGCGAATCGTCATTGGTGATTTTCACGGTCGCAACGGCAGAATCGGCATCAGCGTATTGCCACCATTTGTACGACAGTTTGTTGCCATCGGGATCGGTAGCGGTGGCTTCGAGCTTCACGGTTTCGCCGGCCTTCACGTCACGAGTAAAACCACCTTTGACATTTGCAACGGGTGCGTGGTTCGCGTTTTCAAAATCCTTCACACACCAGTCCATCCGTGCGGCGAAGTCATTTTGGGCGGCCGGAACCCACCGCCAAAACATCTTGTTCGCGTTCCCATCGTCCTTGAGCTTTTTGTCGGTGATGTGATTGGGAAACGCTGGATCGTCATACGCCCCACGTCCGCCCCAGCCTCCCAGCGTGTAGTCAACGTCGGCGGCGAGACCGTTGTTGATCAGGTTCAAGAACGACGGCGTATCGCCTTCGCTAATATATTTTTGTGGCGTCATCGCACCAAGGGGGCCGTGCTCATTCTTGACATGCTCGTTTAACCAAGCGTCATTCATGTATCGCTGTTCCGCCGGTGGATTGGCGCTCATTTTACCCTGTTTCCGCGCATGGTCGTAGCTTTCGTAGTCCCAGACATTGTCCCAGCCATACGCTTCGTAGATGTGAGCGCCGGGAATATTCTTCTGAATCCATTCTCCACCTCCGTCTTGATACCAGATGCAATAAATACGGATTCGTGACACAGCATAATCGAATTTGTCTTTGGAATATTCAGTCTTCAGTTTCCACAGCGCCGATGCCGTAGTGTTCGCCCCGCCCCAGGAAAGGACATGCACCGGCCGCGGATCGTCGTCGAGCAGCATGTCGATGATCAACTGCGCCCCGGCGGTGTTCTTGGTCTTCATGTCAGGCGGTGCGACCCACAAATCCTCCATCGTCTCGTTGCCAACACGCATGACGCTGCGCAACGAGGCGGTGTCGGGGTATTCAGGATTGTGCTTTCGCAAATTCGGCAGGACTTGAGCATACGCATCGAGCTGATCTTCGATCCACTTCTTATCGCTATGACCGTGTTTCTGGTACTTGGAATTGACTTGCACAATGCCGACCACATCGAAATCGCAGGCGTAAAGCAAAAAGCGAATCATTGAGCTGCGATCATCCACTTCGCCATCGGTGGTGGCGATCACACGCGGCTTCACCGGTGGTTTGGGCCCAGCGGCCGATGCCAATTGAAATGTTAGCATGGCGATGACAGCAAGCAGCCAAACGAGCAGACGATGGTTCATCTTCATGTACTTTCGAGGATTGATGTTTACGAATAGATCATGTTAGGTTCGTTGCGTTCCCGGCGGCTAAGCAGTTAGGCAGGAGTCTCTCAGTAAATTGGTCGTTTTGGCGCTAGCGGGTAGTTGATTTAGTGAGCCGTGACGCGTGAGCGGCCGGGTTCCACGCTTTACCCGGTGCCTTACGGCCCACGGCTCACTACTGCGATTTGCATTTCGATTAAGTCTACAGCCCGCTAGCCACAATTCCGGAGTTCAACCGGCGCTAGGGCCCAAACGGCTAACGGGATTTCACCCAATGATTTCTGCCTACCTGCCTAGCACCCCTTCGAGGCAGCAGTCTCTCTTGGTTAGTGATAAGGCCACTTGGCATACTTGTCGGCGACGCTTTTGCCCCAGTTGCCATACCAGGAATAGCCACCTCGGCGCTCGCTGCCGATTTCTTGGATATCATATTTGACCACTCCGTCTCGGTCGCAGAAGTAGGGACGGTTTGTTTTGAGTTCGTAGAACCGTGCCCACAGTGGACCTGCCGATGGGTCTTTCGTGAGCGCGAGTTCGGTCTTGCTTTTCATGTAGCGGTAGCCTTCGATTTTGTTCGCATCGAACCACGCCACTCCGCCTTTGACCGCACGAATGACTTCGAGCGACGGGTTATCCAGACTCATGAGAAACACCAAGATGCCAGCACTCTCACCACCGCTGAGCGAGGCAAGCTCGTAGCTGCGGGCGTCCGCCGGAGCAAGGGTGACTTCATCATGTTGGGCGCACCAAACCGTCGGCGTGCCGTCCTCGATGACTTGGCAATTCAAGATGCAGTCAATGCCACGGTCGATCGCACTTAATGCGGCGGCGCGTCGATCTTGATCGAGAAATGCAAAGTCTTTAGAGCTCGTCGCATCACGTAAAAATTCGATCAGACGAATCATGCTGCCGTCATTGAAGGTGATGTGGGTGTAGTAGCCTTTACGAAGTGGGAAATACTGAGGCCAGCCGCCATTGGGGTACTGAGCTTTGAGGATGTGGTCAAAACCAGTGAGGAACGCTTTCTCGTAAGCAGGTTCGCCCGTAACGTGAAAAGCGTGCGCGAGGGTCCTCAATTCTCCGGTGGTCGCTCCGTTGTCAAACGTGCCTTGTAGCTTAGAGCGGTCGCCAGAGTATTCTTCTTGAGCGGTGTTTTTGTTCTTTGGCCAGTCGCCATGTTCGGATTGCCACGACAGGATGCAAGCCACCGCCTTGCGTCCTTCATCACTACTGAACCAGCTATCGGGCTTCTTGACGAGATCTCCCGCTGAGGTGTCGGCGTAGAGCGACGTCGCGAGAGGGATGAGGCATAAGACGGCGGTAAGGATGCGCTTGATCATATTGTTGACTTGCATTCTTTGTTGGGGGTTTAGGAACATTGGGGCACGACTTGCGAGTGTGCCAAGCTGCTAGGAACGAGCGGTCAATTACTGTCGTCGCTACGCTCACCAGAGCGTGGATTTCCGCCGCGAACGTGACGGCAGCTACGTCGAAATCGCACAGTTGATGCGTCCAAGGGAGGCGGTCATTTGGATGAAGGGCCGGTTCCTACCGGCCGGTCACGGCATTGTCCGGTGGTGACCGGACCTACGGCTTGCTCACTCGGTTGGCTCAAAAATGATTCTGCGATAACTCGTAAGACTTGGCACACCGTCATCGGTGACTTCACAGATCACGTGAAAACTCTTGACCGCTGATTCCGACGGCACGTTGATCGAAGCAACACTTGAGTCACCGTTTTCAATGTTGATGGTCGAATCACACGTACCCGCCGCCGACAATACCCACCACTTAAACTTTAACTTGTCTGAATCCGGGTCAAACGACTTCGAAGCATCAAGCTTCACTGTCGTACCTTGTTGCGGTTTCTTGGTGAGAATCTCAAGGCCTTGGTTTCCGTCGATGGTGATGGTCGGATTGCGATTACCGCATCCGTCTTTGGCCCAATCCATGCGGGCTGCAAAGTTATTGAATGTGGCGGGATAGAAATGACTTTCCAGCGAGTTGCAGCTCTTGTTCGTGGGCCCTTTGTGATTCGTATAGCACGACGTCTCGCCGTCCTCACTAACACCCCACGCAAAGTAGCCGCCCCAACCACCTTGGGTCGGAACGTTGGGATCATTGAGCCCAACCGGCAGCAGATGCAAAAACGCGGGTGTATCACCTTCCACACCGTATTTGTATTTGGGATAAACCTTCCCAAGATTGCCGTGGTTCTGGATATGCGTTTGGTACTCAGGCCAATTCTTTTTGCCGGTTCCGTTTTGAAATTTCCAAGCGCATTCATCCCAAATGAACAAAAGATCCTTCTCGAACTCTTTTCGCAGCCATTGATGGGAGCTATCAGAGAAAGGCGTTTTTTGGTCGCGGTCTTGATCCGTAATCGTGTACACGCGGAGCTTATGCAGAAAGGTCTTCAATTCCTCTGCACTTCGATCTTTCTTCACCCGCCAAACCGCTTGCGCGAGCGTATTGCCGCCACCCCATACAGTGATCCAAAGCGGACGATCATCGTCTTCGTCAGCCAACTTGATGATCAATTCGCTACCAGGCGAATCGTTTCCCTCGCCAACATGCTCGGCCCCCCGTTTTTTGCTGCCAAACATCGTCGAACCGCGAAGGTACTTTGGGCTTGGCCAATAACCGAGCTCTTGACGCGACTCGTTCTGCAAATGCTCGGTTTGATCGGACCGCTTTTGAAGGTTCGGAAGATCCTTTTCGTACGCATTCACCGCGTCATGAATCAAGTTGATGAAGTCATCACGAGTCTTGTCCAGACTCCAACCGGTTGTAAAAACGAGACCTTCGATTTCAAGCATGTCCGCGTGAACCATCAACCGCACCAGCGATTCGCTATCATCGGTTTCCCAAGTCGACACGTCGGTGAGCACCACCATCCGCGGTTTAGGCGAGCCAGCATGGGAAGCCGTTGGCACGATGGCGGCAAAAATCACTACTAGTGACAAACAGGATTTAAACATTGCATTCCATATTTTATATTTGAGCACAGTCAACCATCTGGTCGCGGCACATGGTGAAACACGGGTGACAAATTCCATCGGTCCAATCCACTTCCAGCAAACGGATTCGCTCGACGGCATAATGCAAGCTTGACTTGAACATCTGCGCCGAGACATCAATCGCGAGTAGTCGTAGCGCAGCGACAGCCACGCAAATCGCCCTTAGGATTTCCGAAGTCCAATCGGAACAATACTGGATGTTCATGATGGGTTCATTTCAGGAGGTGAGAAAGTTCACTTGATGCTATTGATGTAAACTTCCAGCATCGTGTAGCCATCGGATGCAACTTTGTTCGCGTCATCAGCATCGTGGGGGTTGAGACCATTGGAAAGTTCCCACTTGTTGGGCATACCGTCATGGTCGGTGTCCTCCAGAGCGGGCGTACTCTTCAGTTCTGGCCAACCACCAACGTCGTTCTGTGAATCGATGATTCCGGTGACTTTGGAAGCGTCGACCACTTTTTTCGTGGTGTCGTAAACACCTTCGAATGTCGCTGTTCCGGTGCGTACTTCTTCGACAATCCGCCTATCGACAGAATCTCGTTTAGGTAGTGTTGCCCCCGCATTGCTGAGGACCACCTTAAATGCTTCTTGCGCAGTTTGTTGATTGATCGGCATCGCTTCCCATGGTTGTACCAGAGCGACAAAGTCGCTGCCGCGCACGCCGGTGGCATTGTTCGCTGTGACGGACGGGCTTCCCTCGATAAAATTATCAGCGAAATACCAACTGCCCTTATCGTTGTTGCCGCGGGCGGATGGTTCCGCGAGCACATCTAGCTTTCCAGGGTCAGTCGCCGGTCCGGGTTTGTAATAATTCGCCACCATGTTGATGTTAGAGAACGTGAGTTTGTCATTCCCTGGCTGGACCGCTTCGCCCCCATAGCAACTCGCATATCCCCAGTTGTAAAGCACGTTGTTTCGATAGTCGGTGTTACCGCAACCCGAAGCGAAACGTGGATTCCGGCTAGAGTGATGCGCAATCAGGTTGTGGTGGTAGCTGCTGTGATTGGATCCCCAGATACCGCCGAAACCATGGGACTGTTTGACGTTGTTCGAATTGAACATGCTCTCGGTAATCATGCACCACTGGACCGTAATGTTTTCGCAGTGGTATATCGACATTGTCTCGTCGACACTCCAACTCGCAGAGACATGGTCGAGAATCAGATTCTTGACATACCTTGCCGAAATCGCATCGGCATCTTTTCCTGACACATCACCAAATCGAACTCGGATGTACCGAATGATTACCTCATCGGCACCGATCATCAGTGGGTAACCTTTCAAACAAATACCGTCTCCAGGGGCCGTTTGACCCGCGATCGTAATGTTTGGATTCTTGATGCGAATGTCGCTCTTCAGGTCAATGGTTCCGGAGACTCGGAAGACCACCGTTCGTGGTCCTTTGGCCTCAACCGCAGCACGCAAGCTGCCTTCGCCAGAGTCATCCAGATTAGTGACTTCGTAGACCTTGCCGCCACGGCCTCCCACTGTGTTTTTGCCGTAGCCTTCGGCAGTTGGAAATGCCAACGGGGTTTGAGCAAAACCGGTGGCAGAGGACAAGAGTAAACCGATCACGACAACAGTTTTACAAAAGACCTTGTGCATAACTCATTCTTCGATGGAGGAATTGTGTATCTGATCTAAAAAGATTTGGGTTAGAAAAACAGTTGCAGTAGGGCCGGTTCCCACCGGCCGACTCCACTGCAAGCCATGAAATCGATTTGTAATCGAAGCAGATTATTTGGTATTTACCGGTGAATTGTCGATCATTCTGTGAGCCGACGGCGCTAGCCGCGGGCCCCTCCATATTCTAGAAAACATGCCCGCGACTAGCGCCGTCGGCTCAGACCATTTTTTGGAATGACTCATATTGTCCTGCTTAGTGATCTCGGCTTTCCAGAGATTTGCATCGGTCCATTCGCTCGGCAAAGTCGCGAAGGAAATCCTCGCGCCACCGACTCACACTCTTGGCACCCGGATGAACGCCCTCGGCTGTTGCCGGATCGGGATTGTCGATCCACCAATTGGGATGTTTTGTAGATCGCTTGCTCGTCCGCGATGACGACGGTGGCACGGCATCGAACTTTCCGGATTGTCCGTTGAGGTTTTCAAAGTCACTCTTGATCACATAAGACCATACTTTTGCGTCACGTGGCGAGAAACGAAAACGCAGGACGTTGCCATCGACGACGCCTTTTGAAGTCGGCACGCCGCCATCGAAGATCATCGCGGCGGTGTTCTGTGCTGAAAACCCTTTAGGCTTGGGCAGTGCGAACTCTGTCACTCCGAACACTTCCGCTTTATCCGCCGCAGTCGTCAAACGATCGAAAATGGTTTTGCGCCCATCCCAGATGGGAACGAATTCGCCACCCCAACTTGCTTTTTCCGGGTCCTCGGAATCACCTCGCAATAGTCGAGCGACCGATGGGGTATCTCCCATCTTGATCGTGCCGTGCAGTTGCGTATTGAAGTACTCGCCAAGCGCACCGTGACCGGCGATATGCTTGGATACAAATTGTTTATTGCCCCACTCACCATTTTGGTTGCCGCCGACGAACCAGCCACGATAGGTTGCGTTGGCTTCGATCATCCAGAGCGTCCGGTGGTTCTGCTCGATGTAGTTGTAGGCATCCACGCTCCATTTCTTGTTTGGGCCGCCGATCCAATAAACTCGAAGCTTTGGCAAGATCTCTGGAGCGTCGTGCAGTGCCTGGGCCACATCCTCGATACCGCCCCAGACAAGCACATGCAGCGGTCGTGGATCATCGCGTCTCGCGCATTGGACGATCCACTGCGAGCCCTCGGTCGAATTTCCGATACCGGAGCCTCCAGGCGCATCGGTTTCACCCTGCTTGGTGATCCAGCGCAGCGTGTCGGCGGTCGGGTACTTGTCTGAATACGTTCTCAGGTTCGGGTAGTCGAGTTCATAGCGATCGATGACCGCGAGAATGTCTGATTTTCGGCCTGCGCCAAACGGTGACGAGACCAAGCCCTCGAGATCAAAACTGTCTGCATAGACGAGCAGATGGACCGTCGATTGGAAGTCGTCCGGATCCGTCCCGCCAATGTCAGTAGACACGACGACGCGGTGCCGGTTTCCGGCGATCGCTCCGTCATCGGCCATCGCCGTCGGACTGAATAAAACCAGCAAGTAGCTCAACGCTACAGTGGCGAGAATCTGCCGCAGCAGCGGTCCTATGACAATGGAGAAATCCGTTTTCATATCTTTAAATCGTTGTCGTCACGAAGCCCCAACAGCCATCTTGCTGCGTGAATCATAGTATCGAACCGAGCAATAGTGTTGGTCTACCTGGATTCTGACGCAAAATGTGCGTATCCTGAGGTCCCTAACTAGGCAATCAGTGAAACGGCTGAATCGATGAAGCACTTCAACCCCGATCGACCACGATTTGCGTCCTACGGTTTCACTTGCGAGAAGTGGACTCCGCAAGCGATGTCGCGGGCGGATCAGCACGACGAGATCGAACTGAATTATCTCTGCGCAGGATCACTCACTTACATGATGGGCGGTCGACGTGTCGTCGTGCCCGCTCAGCGTCTTGCGGTTTTCTGGGCAACAGTCCCTCATCAAATTGTGGAATACGAAGGAGACTCGCCGTATTACGTCGCCACGATTCCATTCGCCTGGTTTTTGACGTGGGGAATTCCTGACAGCCTCCGCACACGAATCCTGCAATGGGAGATTGTGGTGGACTCAGCGAAATGCACGCCATCACGAGAGCAATGGATGTTTGAGCAATGGGTCGATGACATCGTCGACGACGCCTTGGCGCCGGCGGCTGCACTTGAAATTCAAGCTCGATTGCTACGCATGGCGAGGTACTTAACCCAAGCGTCAAAAACCCCCTCGCGGTGTCTGTCGGTGCAACTTGAATCTCAAGGCAAAGCTGACCAGATGGCTTGTCATATTTCCGAATGTTACCGAGACCGATTAACCGTTCCCCAAATCGCTCATGATGTTGATCTCCATCCCGATTACGCGGCCACGCTCTTTAAAAAGACGTTTAACACAACCATTGTCAATTTCATCACGCGTCATCGGGTTGCTCACGCACAGCGGCTATTGCTGACGACTGACGATCAAATTATCAAGATCGCGACAGACTCCGGTTTTGAATCACTGTCTCGTTTCAACCGAGCATTCAAGCAACTTACCGGCTTGACCCCACGTGATTACCGAACCGCTCGACTCTAATTCTTGTCCTGGCTGTTAACGTAAAACAACGCAAGCTAAAAAACGTCCTCCTACAATTCGCAGCCATCACCACATGGTAACTACGTTGGTGGCGAAGCCCCATGCACATCTACTTTGGTAGCGGCACGGCGCTCCAAGCCTTGGTTTTGCCGCCGGATATTGGGGGAGAGTTTTTCTTCCGGCCGATACTGCAGTTACCTCTCCCCCAACGAAGGAGGTTGTGCGGATTTTTGTTTCGTTGTAAATCGAGTCCTTTGACGTGCTTCACCTCCCCGAAACTTGTTTTGGGGAGGTCAGAACGAGCGGAGCAAGTTCTGGGTGGGGCATCGAAGTGTTAGAGATGACAACGTGCAAGCTCAACGCCACCCGCTTGGTGTCAAAGTAGATGGCATTGGGAGTTGGCCACGATAGAATGCGGTCAAAGCATCTCAATGCATCAGCAATTTCAGCGATGTGGCGTTTACAGTTTGAGTGGCCGCCGCCAGATTGGCCCCGTCGATTTTGCAAGATCACGGATTGTGACAGGCGTGCTCGGATCATCACATCCTGCGAGATCTGAATTGCGAATTTCCCCGTCGATGTCAACCTTGACATCGCTCGGTTGATCAGTGTGCAAGGATTTCGAGTCCGATGGTCGGAGGATTCCATCCTGTCCTCGCGTTAGCTTGATATCCACACGTTCCAGCTCTACCAGATCCGCACCCCGGGTCGTGCCCGATTGATATTTGTTGCCGATCCAGGTGAATCGACTTGGCTCGTTTTGAACGCGAAAGAGTTCCCATTTACCAGGAAGAAACGCGTTGTGGCTAATGCGACAATCCGAGGGAACAACCGTGACATTTTTGCTAGGACTGAGGCCAATTTCCATCGAAACCTTGCAATCAATGACAGTGTTGTGAGCGATCAGAGCGTTGCGAACAGGAGCGTAGCCGTTCAACGGACTGTTCGGGATTCCGTTCATCAAACAGATAGCAGCACGCTCGGCGTCACCGCGTAAGCCTTCGAAGTAGTTATTGGTTACACGATGATCGCTGCCGATGATCCGCACGCCCCCTGTACGTTTTACATCGTGACCCAGAAAGATATTGCCATCGACAAGGCATCGATGTCCATGACGCAGCGTCAACGCTCCCTCGGACCGCTCGAAAAGATTATGTCGATAGATATTTTCGCAGGACTTGTTGGAGACAATTTCCGCCTCGCCGTTACAGCGATCGAAGTAGTTCTCCTCCACGATCGTCTTGTTGACGAATTCGGAAACTTCGCTCGTTCCAATCCGAATCGTCTCACCGCCGTTTTTGCCCAGCTCGGGCCTTGGACCGAAGTGGTTGTGATCGATGCGGTGCGATCCGGGCGTTTCCGCAACCCACACGACCAGTGTCGTGCCCGCGTTCGTTTTCCCAGCAAAGTAGCAGTGGTCGACCCGGTTGCTGGTCCCGTAAATGTTCATCCAACGTGATTCCTTGTCGCTGACCGGTTCCGTCTGCTCGAACGAACAATCGGTGATTCGACAATGATGCGCATGAATCGAACTTTTCGTGCGGAATTCAAATACGTCGCTCGTGCCGCTGGGATTGAGAATCGATAACCCGGACACAGTCACGTGGGTTCCGGAGACGCGAAATTCAATTGCCCCTGTGAGCACCACTTGGCCCGCTGACTCAGCCCTGATCAGAATCGGCTGCTCCGCCGTGCCAGAGAGCGATTCAAACTTTAGTTCTGGATCCGTCCAAGTGCCGTTGGCCAGCACAATCACATCCCCAGGTTTGACCTGTTTAAGTATGGGTTTTAGATCGGAACCAGGAGTGATGCGAATCTCGACGGCGGAAACATCGCCCACCAAGAAAACAAAAAGCACGCACGTCAAAGTTCGGGATAAAGACGTGCGGTTTTCTACTGACGTCTTTCGCTTCGCGAAAGATCGCAAAAAAACAGTTTTCGCGGAGCGAAAGGCGACATTTGTTAGCATGGGTGATATTTCCGTGAAGCAATGGCTGGGATGTATTTTACGTGTACTGAACGCGAACTTTAGCTGAGCCACTTTCGCAACACCTTGAGATCACGTCGCAGTGCCTCGATGTTAGCCTGCGTGCCCTCTTTGTCGAGATACTCCACGTGCAGCGAAATAGGCCCGTCGAATCCATCTGCTTTGACGATGTCGAAGAATTTTGGATCAACACGTCCCGTTCCCAACGGCACATGTTCGGCCTTGCGGCCATTCCATTGGAAATCCTTGACAAACAAAGCGCCGACATGCGGCTTCACGACATCGTAAATCACGGGCCAGGATAGACCGGCTTCGACGGTGGCATGGCGGATATCGAAAGCGAGTCCGACTTGGTCTTTTGGAATGCCCTTGAGCAAACCAAACATGTCCCATAACGTGGCGCCAACGTACTTTGCATCCGAATGGTTTTGATAAAACGCTGTCACACCCAGTTCGCGGTTGAATGCTGCGAGCTCGCGCACCTGCGGCCGGATCTCTTCCAACTGAGGAAGGATTCGTTTGTTGAGATCATATTGGTAAAATCCCATTCGGTATGAGTTGATCCCCAACGACTTGGCAGTACGTAATACTTTTTCACTCAACGGCTCCGACGGATTCAACACGTCCGTCGCCATCGTGGTTACCTCCAAATCGCGTTTCTTCAGTGCTTCCACCAGCTTGGGCAGATCTTCTTCGACGCGTTCGGGCAGAACGTGACCTTTATTGCGGACCGTTGCCTCAATACCGACAAAACCGAGTTCTGCGATCACATCAGCAAGCTCGTCATAAGACAGGTCCTGGAGATACTTTTCAAAGACGCAAATGCGATATTCTTTTTTTATGGCATCCGCCGCATGAGCCATCGAGCCGGCTGAAACGGCAGCCAATCCCGTTAGCAACGATCCAGAGATGAATTCTCGACGTCGAAGTCCCGCTTGTTCTCTTTGCACAATGATGTTCCTTTGAAAGCGAATCGCCGCCTCAGCATCGTTCCGAATTGAGGAAGCATAAAAATTGGGTGCTAACTGAAAAAATGCCGCACAAGCTAACGCTATGAAAGGCTGTACGGCTCTCGATATTCTTTTGTGAGCCACTTCGCCCCATCCACGTCACCGACAATGGTTTCGGTTTGTGGATTCCAATTGATCTTCTTCCCCGATCGCACGGCGATGTTTCCTAGATGGCAAACAGTGGCGCTGCGATGCCCGATGCTGATGTCAGCTGCGGGCGTCTCGCGTGTTTTGACACAGTCAATGAAATTCTGAACATGCGCGAAATTCGCGTACCGTTTTTCCGCGTCCGGCAGTGTGACAACGCTGCCATCGTGGACCAGAGGCTTGGGAACTTCGACCGATTTCAAAATTTCAGGAGAACTCGCTACCAAGCCGCCGCGCCAGACAAACACGCTTCCCTTTTCGCCGATAAACTCAGTTCCTTGTTTATTGCTTTGGGTGCCAGGAGTCTGTCGACAATTCATCGTAACTCCGTTGGCGTACTGGTACTTCATGACGGTTTGATCCGGCGTCTCGTACCAACCATTCGGATTATAAACAGCGGTTCCTTCCACACTGATCGGACCACTGTCATCCATTCCCAGACCCCACTGGGCAATATCAAAATGATGAGCGCCAAAGTTCGTCTGCTGGCCGCCACTGTAGTCCCAATAAAATCGGAACAGATAATGAACGCGATTTTTATTGTAGGGACGTGCAGGAGCAGGGCCCAGCCAACGGTCGAAATCGAAGCCACTCGGCGGAGCACTATCGGGTACCGGCGATTTTGCATGATCGATCCAATTGGGTCCCGGCAGGGTGACGTTGACTTCCTTCACTTTGCCAATCGCCCCTGATTGCACTAGTTTCGTAACCAATTCGAATTCAAGTCCACTACGCTGCATCGATCCGGTTTGCACAACCCGCTTGTGTTTGCGAGCTGCTTGGATCATCGGACGGCCTTCGCCGATCACCAGAGTCAGAGGTTTCTCGCAGTAAACGTCTTTGCCTGCCTGACAGGCCTGGATCGTCATCAACGCATGCCATTGATCAGGCACTGTCACGACGACCGCGTCGAGTTCTTTCGAATCTAGCAGCCGACGGTAATCGTCGGTCATCACCACAGACCGTCCCGCTTGCTTGTCAAGATACGCTGCTGCTTCGGTGAGAAAGTTTGAATCAAGGTCACACAGCGCCTCGATGTTGTTCATGAAATAGTTCATGTTATTTCGTGGACCGCCTTGATTGCCAACACCAATCATGCCAACACGAACCCGCTCACTCGGTGCCTCAGCAGCAAACGTTGCATTGTAGCTTTTTGCGGAAATCCCCATGAACATTCCCGCGACGGCAGACTTCTTCAAAAACGACCGACGTAACATCTTTGACATAACGAAACACTCCTAAATGGTTGTGCAATAAAATTGAGTTAAGAATTCCTACGAAGCATTCTTAAATTAGATCCAAATAAAAACGCGTCATTAACGCATCGATCCGAGCACCGGTAGCGGACGTCGCGCGAGACTTTCGTTCAACTCGCTATCGCGGCCAAAATTCTAGGCGGCTTGTTAATTTAATCCAAATGCAAATCGCAACAGTGAGCCGTGGGCCGTAAGGCACCGGGTAGTGCGTGGGACCCGGCCGCTGACGCGCGAGCGGCTCACTAAATCAACAAGCCGTGTCGAATTCCGCTACGACAAAACGGACATCAAGCATAACTCCGGATGGCCTGGTGAGAATCAACGTCCGAGCTCGACGCACTAAAACTCTGTCGAGATTGTTTCTTTGTTTGCACGACTACCGAGCGCGCCCCAGAGTCCAAACGGGCTGGCTCGCCCCGCATCCAAGTACGGACCTGCCCAAATACTATTGACACGTTGGACCATCGGACTGCTCTGGTCTCCGGCATCGATCGAATCGGTGATGAACCTGACCGCACCGTCACCCATCAACACATGGCAACCGCCCTGGTGACGGCTACCCGCCGGTACAATTCCCGGACTGGTGTGAGAGCCAACTGACAGAGAACCGCCGGATGTTGCCGAACCCATGCAAACTTCTTGATTCGGTGGACGAATGGTATTGAACTGAGTGTACAGTGGTCGCGAGTAGGCCCACTTGTAACCTCGCTTATTCTCGGCCGTGCCGGTAAGCGGTGCCGTTGACGCCCAGAACTGAGGTCGCGTGGGATCCGTGAAGGTAGAGCATCTTAAAGCACCACCGGCGACGGCAAGGTCACCCGTGATGGCTGCCGCGTGCGTTCGCTTATCTTGATCCCCAAGATCCGTCACAATCTCGCCCATGCAGATCGTGTTCGCAAGTCCGTCCAAAATATCCCGGAACGACATTGCAGAGCGGTGCACGAAAAATCCACGCTGACATGTGCGAACGTCCTCCGAGGTACCACTGCTTGGTATGCCCGTTACGGAGTTCGGAATACCTGAGTTGCCCATGAATACCGAATCACCCGCACACACGGCATAGTTCGTACGCCCCTGAGCAGGCAAGCCAACACCAGGATCGCTGGGGCAACGCAGTGAGGCAATGTCGGTTTCAAAGGGAGCATAACTACCGCCCACCGCATTAGTAATGTTGCTAATGCTGCGATTTGGGTCAGGTCCCATGGGTTGGAATACACGACCGATGGCAGCACCTGAGGTCACCTGGTACGGATTGACGACTTGCTCCCAAACAGCCTGTTGCTCGAAGAATGGGGTGAGTGCAACTAAGGAAGATAGATTCAGTGCGTTACGGCCTGCGGGCGCAGCGGACGTCCCGCTTTCCCATGCATTACTGGTACCGATATCGAGCGTGCCGCCGCCGTGGATCGGCAACCGGTTGTAGGCAGCGTGATAGTTGTGAACCGCGAGGCCAATCTGCTTAAAATTATTACTGCAACTCATCCTCCGAGCCGCTTCTCGAGCCGCTTGCACCGCAGGCAACAACAGCCCCACGAGAACCCCAATAATTGCGATCACCACCAGCAGCTCAACAAGCGTGAAAGCCTGTCGTTTTTCGCGAAAACACATAGTACAAATCCCTACAAAAAAGTGACAAGAAAACTGCGTGATACAACAGTCGCACCTGGAAATGCAATCGTTTCAGTCTTGCGACGATTATTCAGGCGGATCCTCTACGTGGATCGCCGCCTCAGGATGCTTTGCAATGTAAGCGTCGTAGTCATTCGCAGCTGGCGTTGAGTTTTCTCCGCCGCCACCTCCACAGCCAACGACGACCAATGGAAAACAAACCAACAGCGAGAGGGCTAGTTTTTTAAACATTGATTGAGAATTCGTTCGTTTAAATTTGAAGAAAAGGAACCCGATGCGGGTGTCCTGTAAGCATGCTGCCAAACACCGAAAGCTGCCGTAGGGACATCGCTCGTGGACAGGAATAAAGTAGCCACTGCGAAAAAGCACTTTCATTGTCGGGACTGCATTCCCGAGGTGCTCACTACGGTGCCGGTGTGCTCACTAATGTAGTAATACGGGCAATGCCGAAACTATTGGCCGATCGGCCAGTATCACGCAATTTCCAGAGAATTCTTGGTGAACCACAGCATGTCCACCACACGCCGAAGAGATCGGGCCGGCTTCCAAAATTGTTCGTCACCAGGCAATGACGATGCCTCACCTTCCTCGATCGAAAGGGGGTGAAATCGCGACACTTATTGATTCCTAGGCGGCTGCCCAACGACGTGACCGATTTCCTGGTAGCTACGTCGCCAGAAGGTGGTGATTCGCCATGGACGCCAACAATCCACGCTCTGGCGAGCGTAGCTACGAAACACAAATGCTGTAATTTGAAGCCTAAGAATCGTTGACGGCATTGGCCAGGAGCCTGGGTACGAGCGTTTGTTGCTGGCGTTTCCAGACAACGCTGTCAGGGACGAAGCAGACCGAGTTCGAATCCTCGGGCTACGGCGGCGGCTCGGTCGTGGGCTTCCAGCTTAACCAGAATGGCTGCCACGTGAGCCTTTGCGGTGCGAGGCGTGATCTGTAGGGTCATCCCAATGTCAGGATTACTCATTCCTTTCCGCAGCAAATGTAAAACCTCCGTCTCCCGCGGCGTTAATGCAGGCTTGCTCGAGTAGCTCTCTAACTTTCGTAATACGTGATTCGCAAACGACTTTTCACCTCGTCCGACAGCCAGGATTGACGAGACTAATTCGGCAGGCAAAGCGGACTTAGTGATGTAACCACTCGCACCCAATGCGATCACCTGATGCATGTCAGCTTCGATCTCAGATGAACTCAGTATGATCACCTTAGCGTCGGGAGTCCGCTCCGTGATTTGTTTCAAGCATCGAATTCCACCGATGCCGGGCATTGTAATGTCCAGCAGTGTCACGTCAGGTGCATGCTGGTGATGCAATTCCAATCCGGTTTCGCCATCCCCCGCCTCAGCAACCACCTCAAATTCAGGCCGCACGTTGAGCATGTTTGCCAATCCGGCTCGCATCACGGAATGATCGTCGATCAGTAGCAGTCGTAGTGGGATGATCGTTTCTGGCGTGGACATAATGATCTGTTTGATGGGAGTACGCCAACGGCGTTAATCAACATAGCACTTCATGCAATCGCGGGGTCAAACTCTTTCAAAGGAATCGACACACGAAGCGTTGTCCCGGCACCTGGTTGACTTTCGATTGTCAATTCGCCCCCCAGTCGTTGCACCCGTTGTTCCATGCTCACGAAACCAAAGTGTCCATCGCTGCGACCGAGATGGTTGGTAGTATCGAACCCGACCCCATCATCGCTGACGGAAACGGCAATATGATCCGCGTCAGGTGTATATGACAATTTCACGTCCACACTCGTCGCATGGGCGTGTTTGATTGTGTTGTGAATCGCCTCTTGAATGATTAGCAACAAGTTTCCAGCAATGAAATCGGCGAGCACGGGGAATGTTTCGTCGTATTGGACGTTCACCTCCGTGTCATGTTCAACGGTTTGTTTTCTAGCAAGATGATTGACGGCATCCACAAACGTTCCGTCCTCCAGCGGCATACAGTGTAGCGCCCAGACAACGTTGCGTAAATCATTCTGGCCTCTTTGGATCATGCGTTTCGCGGTTTGCAGATGGTCATAGTCATCCGACGAGTCGTTGCTGGCCACCTGGCCGCAGGCATCGATCTGGTAGGCGATCCCAGCGAGAGTTTGTAGGACGGTATCGTGTAGGTTTGCCGCCAAACGAGTGCGTTCGCGGATCGCTGCCTGGAATTCGAGCGAGGCGTCGTGACGAATGCGCATCTCGCGGGCCAGTCGACTTGTCTGATGTTCCAAGGATCTTCGCAGAGTGAACGCCCACAGAAATGCAGCAAGCGCCACGATCGTAATGATCGTCAAGGCAACGAATGTTCGCTGCGGCGTCCACCACGACGGACTCTCCAAAATCGAAATATCGCTTGCGTCCCGTAGCAACAAATCCAAGCCCGTTGGCATTGCCAAATTGGCTGACGTGTCAGGCGGTGCGAACGTCATGTTGGCGATTCCGGTCATCAAGACCTTCGTGCCCGGCAGCAAAGGCTTGACCTTGCCCGGCAAAAACGCTGTCGTCGTCGATTGACCACAATCAATGACGAGACGATTCTGCCAGTTGCCAACACCAGGCTGGAAGCTAAGTACTTCACCCTCCAAGTGAACCAGTCGCCCTTCATAATTGACGACTTCTTTGGTGTCGCCCGCAACAAAACGAGTCCGTTCTGCGAATATTTCGGGCAAATCCGCCAGCACCGATACGGTTGTTTCCCGATCGCCAAGCGTGCGTATCAATCCGCCACGAAGGCCAGCGAAATAACGACTGTTGTCGATAAAGCCAGACACTTCGACTCGCTGACCGATCTCGATCGAAGCCAAATCGCTGGCGATGACCCGCACTCCAATTCCTTCATCCTGAATATAAAGAAGAGAGTCGCCGTCGCAGTACGTCACCGTGCCCTGAGCACAGAGACGATGCAATGGACGCCCTTCAGGCTTAAAGCCATCCAAGTCCGCCAGCGAAACGCTGTCCACTGAAAACGGATCCGCAGGTGCGGGCTTGAGTACTTCAACGTGTTCGCGACGATCAATGATCATGCGAGGACAAACGAATTCTGATCTCCAGTTTCGCGAAGCGCCGGCAAGCCCTGTGAGTTCCAGTTCCGCATCAAGCATCCGGTCAGGCCCGTACTGATCCTCGAGTGGCAATCGCACCAAGAAGTGACCGACGCCCGTCTCGACACGCAGCAGCCAATAGTTTTTCGTCTCTTTGGTGACGTTTTGGACGACCCCACGGACTCGGACACGGCGAATGTTTTCGGCTCCACTGAGGAATCGCTTCATGTCGGGCTGAGTTGCATTGGGCAAATGCCCCTCGCCCAAGTTCGTGATCTGCATCGGCAGCAACACGGGCGAGTAGCCGCCAGCATCGAGCAGTCCGACGAGATCAACTTTTGCACCGTAGGTAAGTGACGATAGAAAATCGGCGTCCTGAAATAGCTGTTCGTCCAAAGCCAGGCTCGATCGCACCCAGATACCTCCCGTGTCATCTTCCAAACAAAATGACTTTGCTGCGCCAGCGTGAGAGGGCCAGGTAATGATTCCATCACCGACCGACGAGATTGTCGCCTGGACTCGAACCATATTGCGATTCACCGCTTCGTGCCTCGGTGTATGCAACAGGTCTACGATCTTGCTAATCGGCAGGCTTGTCGGCTCGGCGGAATAAACCGGGGCAGCCAAGAATAGCGGGCACCACAGACAACAAATTAAGCGTGAGCAGCGAAGCGCCGCAGTCGCGAAGATTAAGAATAAGGAATTGCCGTGGTGTAAAGGTTCAAAATTCATGACGATTAGAAGAGTGAATTACGGCACGGATCGATCAGTATCGCTACACGACATAGTCTGGGGGGCAACCACGTTTAACACGCATCACGACGCTTGGACGCTAACCTACCTACATCCTAGCTTGTACCGCTGGTGAATGCATCAAAAGCCATCCCCACTGTTTGACTCACCCTACGTTGCTTTCAATCAGCATTTTGCGATGGGGTAGCGAAAGTCGCCAACTGTTGCATCCATGCCGTGAGTTGCCGAGAATCTCAGCAACTTCGCTACAACCCGGGCTGAATGATTAGGTTGGATGAGGATCCTGTCTAACCGAAGAGCGTGACCTTTGGTTTCTTCCGTATACCACTCACGATGACATATTTGTTCAGTTGAAAATCAACGATTGCAAAGGTACTTTGCATCCCATACCCGAGGAAATCGGCAGTGCCCCGCTCGCCATTACGACAACCGATGGAGCTGAGTTCGATGTTCAGATTTCCGGCACTGATCGCAAGGCAAGTCGTACGAAAATTATGTCGTTCCGCCATGGACAGCCACCGCGGCTTGTCGACTACGCCGACCGCCGCGAGTTGGTTTTACTTTCAAATGGAGAATTTATCACGTGGAACGACCAGTCGTTCACAGTTATCGCCCCCGCATTCCGGTAGTCGGACGCAACCTTAGAGTCATGACGGATCCCGAGACAGCCAGCCGGAATAGCGATCACGATACTTGAGAGCTCGTACCGTTCGCGAAACGCACGTTCCGCCGGCAGAAACCGACCAAGCATCTGTTTTAGAAGTGGGGTGGCCACTCCACGCTAGTTTTCGTCAGTGGACTTTAGAATCATGGGATCGTCTGAAGACGGTTCCGATATCTCAGCGTTGTCGCCGCCACGCCTCAGTTTCGCTTTGATGGGGAAACGGGGTCCCGAGTTGATTGACGGGTGTTTTCCTTCGATAGTCAACGTGCCGTCGTCCTCAAGCTTCAGTTGAAACTCGGCAAGACCAGCACCACGCCGAAGCGTCATCTGCCCTATGCCCTTCGGATCGGGAAAGATGCGATACCATTCCCGTTCCGTCGATTTCTCGGTGTCGGCGGACTTGTACGAAAACGTCAGATTGCATGCTTCGACGCCCTTTATCGCCAGATATTCTTCTTTGACCTCCAAAGTCAGATCAACTTCCGCAACCGACTCTCTTTGGGAGTATCGCGACAACGGCCCATTCTTTTCGCGGGCTGAGGGTCGCGACGTCGCAAAGTTGCCTCGTTCTCTCTGGAAAGATTTGCCCGTCCATGTGCCAACCAAGTTGCTCCATGGTGTTTCGAAGTTTGCATTGGTACTCGGTCGAGCCACTGCGTCACTGCTGGGCCGAACCGTCGTATGGGATTCTGTCGTCGAAGATTTGCGACCGCTCGGAAGTGGACTTGGTCGAGTGCTCGGTTCACATCCAGCAAAAACGAGGAGAGTCAACGCAAGAATCCGAGTGCGGCGTGACAGGCAAAACAGGGATGTGTTCATGGTGGATTCCATCGCCCGCTCAGTCGATCGTGAACGGCTAGCGTGTTCGAGTGAGTGATTTGCCGGTGCGGAAAGGAACTTCATATCGTTCGCCTGAGTCAGGAATGGATCGGGGCGCGTGGCGGGAAGACCGGTTTTCTCTCAACCAGAGGGCAAGTCCCAGTATTGCAATGAACATCATGAAAACAAAGAAGTTTCCCAGAAAGCTAGACGAATCGTTGGATTCCGGTGGGTTCATACCTGTTCAACTTTCCACTTTGGCGTCACAACACCATTGGTACATTGGTAGCATCCAGTTGCCCGCTCCGCCCGGGCAAGCCAGAACGGAAGCGAATACGCACTGACGTGAAACGCGCCCCTTACATCCAATGTTTTCGCTTGAAGAGCCACACCTGCCCGCCCGCGACGACAAGCAACAAGACGCAGAAGATGGTGAAAGCCCAGTGGTTCTCCGTTCCTGGAATTCCGCCGATATTAATGCCCAGCAGCCCCGTTAGCAGGCCCAGTGGCAAAAAGATTCCCGCGACAATGGACAAGATGTACATCGTCTTGTTCATCTGCTCCGCCAAGCGACCGTTTAGTTCTTCCTGCGTCACGGTTGCCCGGTCTCGAACCGAATCGAGATCCTCAACATATCTCGTTGTGCGGTCAGCGATTTCCCTCAGTCGCATGCGATCCATCTCGTCAAGCCAATCCACTTTTTCGCTGTGCAGATGCGCCATGACGTCGCGCTGTGGAGCGAGATAACGACGCATTCCGATAGCGACCCGCCGAATAGCGGCAATTTTCTGGCGAAGTTCGTAGGTTTGCTCGGCGATCACTTTGTCTTCGAGTGCGTCAACACAGTCGTCTACATCGGAGATGACAGTCCCCATTCGCAACACAAGCCGATCGGCCAATTGCTCCAGAAACTCGCCTGAATTCACGGGACCACTTCCCTCCTCAACCGCCCGACGAAGATCGTCAATTGCCATCACACGGCGGTGCCGCAACGTGACGATGCGATTTGAGTCGATCCAGAAGCGAATGGATATCATGTCTTCCGGATCGTTACCCGGATTGAGATTCACACCGCGCAGGATCAACAACATTCCCCCCTTGTGCACTAAGCTCCTCGGACGTGTCTCCTCTGCCGTGAGTGCCTGTACGATGACAGGCTCTATCTCACTAGAATTTTCCAGCCACTCCCTCGCGGCGCTTGCGGTGTAGTCCAGATGCACCCAAAGCGTCCCGTGTTCTGGACGCCATTGCTTAACTCCATCCAAGGTGAGTGCTGTGCCGCCGCCGTTTCCATTCAGTGCAAAGGCAAAGATAAGTCCGTCGCTGTCACTCATAGTCTCACTTTTTGCCTTATGAACCGTGATCTATCCGGCTGGCGGATGGAGATGAACCGATCGGGCTCCGAACTTCGTCGCAGATTGCGGCTTGGTGTATAGACAGAGTCTAGACGCCCGGGGTCGTCGGTGGCAAGTTGCGGCGGTCGACGTGATGCCGACAAACGTATGCTGTTAACCGAGTCCCCCAACAAACCGTCGATCCATCGCGGTTCCTCATCAAAGTTCAGACAGAAAATGCAGCAGGTCGGTGGAGGTGACGATCCCAACCAGTTTGTCGCCGTCCACGATTGGCAGGGCGTGGAAGCGATGGCTCACTAACAGCCGTGCCGCATCACGGATCGAGCCAGACACGGGTAGGGACACGGGATTTCGGTTCATCACGCCCGCGATATCAAACGTGTGGTCCAGAACGGCATCGAGTTCTTTACCATCTTGGTTTCCAAACTCCCCAAAAGAGATCCGTAACAAATCGTTGGAACTGATGATACCTACTAGCTTCTCGCCGCTGACGACGAGGACATGGTGAAGGTCCCCATCCTCAAAAATCTTACGCAGCTTGGAAACGGGTTCATGGTCGTGGATCGTAACTAACTCTTTCGACATGATGTTGGTGATAGGCTCGTTCTTCTTCATCTGAATTCATTCTCTCTATTAAGTAGGTCGTTCGGTAAATACCGGTAAAACGTCGATTGTTATGTGAGCCGTGGGCGTTAGCCGCTTGTTGATTTAATCGATATGAAAATCGCATATGTAAGCCGTGGGCCGTAAGGCACCGGGTAATGCATGGCCCCCCGCCGCTCACGCGTCACGGCTCACTAGATCAACAAAGCGCCAGCAGCGGGGAGCGTCAATACTGCAGGAAACATGCCCGCAACTGGCGCCGTCGGCTCAGATCATTGTGTGGAATGACATATATTTCCCTGCTTAAAAGTGCCAAAAAGACTTCGTGCACTTGCTTATCAAGCACATCCTGGGAACGCCTCATCGCAGTTGATAGACCGAGCCGGCACGTCCCACCAGCAACGGATCAATATCTTTAATCTTCGCTTGGTCCTTGCCGTCGTAGGCAAGTCGCTGCAAGACATATCGCAAGCAATTCAGGCGAGCACGTTTCTTGCAGTCTGATTTGATCACGATCCAAGGTGACTCTGGGATATCCGTGTAGTGGAACATCGCTTCCTTGGCATGAGTGTATTCGTCCCATTTATCTAAAGACGCCAAGTCGATCGGCGACAACTTCCATTGTTTCAATGGATGGATCTTTCTCGCATCGAAACGACGTTGCTGTTCCTCTCGACTGACCGAGAACCAAAATTTGATCAAGTGCGTTCCGCTTCGAATCAGACTTTTTTCGAACTCGGGCACTTGATGCATGAAGTCGCGATGCTCGTCTTCGGTACAGAAACCCATCACCCGCTCGACGCCCGCTCGGTTGTACCACGACCGATCGAACAACACGATTTCGCCGGTGGTGGGCAGGTGTTCGACGTAGCGTTGAAAGTACCACTGGCCCCGTTCGACTTCACTAGGTTTCTCCAGCGCGACCACTCGCGCGCCCCGCGGATTCAAGTGCTCCATGAATCGTTTGATTGAGCCTCCTTTTCCAGCGGCGTCGCGGCCTTCGAACAGAATCACCACTTTTCGCCCGGTCTTCTTGACCCACGACTGCAACTTCAGTAGTTCCACTTGCAGTCGGTACTTTTCTTTTTCGTACGACTTGCGAGTCTTCAAGTTCTTGTACGGATACGCACCTTCACGCCAGTTGGATGCCAAGTCATCTTCCGGCTCGGGACCATCGAAGCGCTGTGCGTATGGCTGGCGGAGCAAGGCATTGCGAAGCACTTCAGCGTCATCGGTTGACGCTCCGTCGAGAATGCCATGCAAGACTCGCGCAAGTGTTTCGACATCGTAGGGAGGCACGCCGCCGATGATATCTTTGACGGCATTAACCTTCGCTTCCTGGGCTGCCGTGATCGCCTTGTTCACGGTGTATCGCTCAATTCCAACAGGCGTCTTGGCCGATGGCACGTCACCCGATTTTGCAGGCCGCAGTTTCTTGTCCGATGATTTCTTTGCTCTGCCATTGCTTGTTCCATTCACTTCGGATGAGAGGGGCACTTCGCTCATATAATCGTTTCTACCGTGCTTGTAGTGTGGCGGGACTGCTGTGAGTCGGCGGGAATCCCTTGATCAAAGGGAACCCAGGCAAATCACATGCCGACCGTCCGGTCTCGCCTGATCCGCCTCCTTTGTCCGTCTTTGCTGACAAACGAGAGGCTATCCGGCTTGAAGTGCGCGAATGGTCTCAGGCAGGTGTTCTGTCGTGCACGGTTGTGGATTGGCGTTAGCTCGCTTCAAGCGACTGACGGACCAAGACGCGGAAAAAGCAGTCCAGTTGGAAAGGGGCCTACTCAACTGACGCAATTGATTCGGCTACCATGAGAGATGCTACCCGCATTCTGAATCAAATCGAACAGCGAGATCCAGCGGCATCATCGCAGTTGCTACCGTTGGTTTACGAACCGCTTTGGAATCTAGCTCGTCAACGTTTGGGGTAGGCCAGTCTGCCCCTGATAGAAAAGCCACACTCAAAAATTCGCCCCACCACTCCGATCAAGCATTCGCGAAAAGAATTGAAGCCCCAAAATCATGATTAAAATCGGCAGGACGTATAATTTAGAAGTGGTCAAGGAGACTGAATTCGGAGTCTATTTAGATGCCGAAGATCTAGGCGAGATCTTGCTCCCCAAAAAGCATACTCCGGAAAACTTGAGTGTCGGTGATACGGTCGAAGTCTTTCTCTACCTCGACTCCGAAGATCGGCCCATCGCGACCACTCAAACTCCAAAAGCGGAGGTGGGCGAATTCGCGTATCTGAAAGTAAAAGAAAATACGCAGTTTGGTGCGTTCTTAGATTGGGGATTGGACAAAGACGTCTTGGTCCCGTTTGCGGAACAGCATCGACCGATGACTGTGGGGCATTCCTACATCGTGTTTCTGTATCTTGACAACCAAGGTCGGATCACCGCGACCTCAAAGATTGACAAAGTCGTGAAGGAAGATGATCAACACAATTTTTGTCCGCAGCAGCCAGTCGATTTGATTATTGGAAACAGTACGGAACTGGGCTTCAAAGCGATTGTGGATCAGAGCCATTGGGGCTTGCTGTACAAAGACGAAGTGGATCAGCGGCTCAGTTTTGGGCAGAGCATTCAAGGCTATATCAAATACATTCGCGAAGACGGAAAAATCGACTTGAGTCTGAAGAGTGGTCGGCAAATTCGCGACAACTACAGTCAAATTATTCTCGATTTCCTACGCGATCACGACGGGTTTGCGTCCGTCCATGACAAGTCTCCTCCAGCACAGATTGACAAACTGTTCGGAATGAGCAAAGGACAATTTGAAAAAAGCGATAGGGGGCCTCTATAAACAGAAAGTCATTGCGATTGAGAAAGATGGAATACGATTGGTCTGATCAATCAGCGTTGGGTGGATGTCGATCAGCGAAACCGGTTGTGTTGAAACGCGCGCGGAATTGCCGACAACCTGAGCTATGCATTCGATCAAGCAGCTCCACTCACCGCACCCGGACCGACGATCGCAATCCTTGCCGACAATCAACTCCTGCGTTTTGTGAACCATGGTGTCAAAGGCGACACCGCGTCGCTTCAGTTAGATGGAAAGTCATGGCTTGACCTGCCAGCGTTTCGTGCGCCAAAAGTGGCGGGAGGCCGCTCACTCCAGATCAAGGGGACCATGCGCTCTAGTTCTCCCTCTGGAGTGATCCTGGCTCACGGCGGCAATCGAGCCGGCTACAGCATCTACCTCGATGAAGGCCATCTGTGCTTCGCCACATGTGCAAATAAAAAACACACGGTGGTCCGTTCCTCTGCCGCTATAATTGGATCCACCCAAGTCGAAGCGAACTGGAATCGCAATGGCGAGATATTTCTTAAAGTGAACAACAAGCTCGTCGGAAAAGCGGAAGCAGGCATCATCCAGCACGAACCCGGCGAATCCATTCAGATCGGTGCTGATCTGATCGAACCGGTGGGAGATTACAACACGCCTAATTACTTCTCCGGCATTATTGAGAATCTCACGTTCAAATATCCAAACGGAACCTGATGTGAAACATCGTGGGGCAGGTTTTTAACCTGTCATCCGCAATCCACAAACCATCTATCTATCGGCAGGTTATAAACCTGCCCCACTGAACCCACTTCGATTTTTCTCCGGGAACCCGAGATGCGAACCAACACAACGACCTCTCGTCTCTTTCTCTCTCTGATCTGTAGCTCTGTGCTCTTGAGCTCAGTGATCTCGGCGACAGCAACCGCCGAGCCTCCCGCACCACCCAACGCCTTCATGTGCATCCCCGGTGAACTCATTTTCGCGGATGACTTCGACCCCGCCACAGTCAGCGACCGCTGGTGGTTCAAGGCCGATTTCGCTCTGCGCGATGGGGCGTTGTTGCGTACGGATGTCGATCCGACGGAGACCAAACGCGTCTTCCTCAAAGACCCTTCCTTCCACAACACCATCATTCAATTTGATTTCAAACTTTCCGGCCAAACGACCGATCTGCGACTCGTGACTGGCAGCGGAGGACACTACAACAGTGTCACCCAAATCCACCCCGATTACTTCCAAATCACGACGCCCGTCGATCACGATGCAGGGTATGTTCCCGCCCAACTTGGCGAATGCACCCGCAAACCTCGTCCCGATCAGTGGCAGACCATGACGGTCGAATACTGGGGCAACGAAATCGTTGCACACCTGAACGACAGCGAATTTGTGCTCGGCAAACACCCGATCATTGACCGCACTCGCCAGTACTTCGCATTCCAGTTCGATCTCCCCGGTGCCTCGATCGACAACGTCCACGTCTGGAAGGCCACTGATCAGCGTGATGACTGGACCGAGACTCGCAAAAAGCTCGCGATAGCTCATGCCAACCGCGAGCCTGTCAGACGCAACCCGGCCGAGCGATACAAACTCGAGTACATGAACCTCAAGTCCCGCCTCATTCTGAACGACCCGACCTACCGGGACCTCGTGGCCAGGCATGAAAAGCTCGAAGCCGCTCTGCACGCGGACTACCCAGAAGCCTTCACCACCCACAAGCAACTCGGAAAACTCATCGCAAAGAAGAAACAGCACATCAAGGAGACCGACCCCGACTTCAAGATCATGGAAACTCAGGTCCACAAAGCGAGTCGTGCGGAAGACGATTACGTCCTCTCCACAAAGCCCGAACTTGCGCGTCTGAAAAAGGATGGCGTCAGCAAAAACCGGTTCCCGTCGGAACTCGGCCAAGCCCGTGCCCAACTCGAAGCCGCCGATGACAAGCAACTCGCTGCCCTCGTTGCCGAAACGGCCCGCCGACAAGCCCAGCTCGAAGCCCGCTACCCCGAAGCATTCCAAAGCGTGGACGCCGCCGTCGAAAAACGCAACGCCATCCGCAAATCCTTGAACCACGATCTCGAGTTTCAGGCTCGCAATCGAGCTGTTGTTGACGCCGGTAAAGCGATCAAGGAGTACATCGACAAAGCCGACCCGAATCTCGCGAAGCTCGAAGCCGAAGCAAAGGCATACGGATCCAAATAGGATGAGCATAATTTCAACCTGTCATTTCGCAACACAGTTAAAACAGGCTGGTAAAAAACTTGCTCCACAACCGGTCTCTGCTCATGAAACTTTTCAATTCGATTGAGATGCTACTATTCGTGGCCACTGCGCAGGCACGGACCTATTCAAATCGCCTTGGTGGCGAACCACCAACCGAAATTCTTTCTTGTCAATGAGTTGAAGCCGCTACAAGCGATGGGCCCTGGGATTCAGTGGTGTCTCAGTGTCGTATTGGCCGCTGTCAGAGGACGGTGCCAAGTCGCGTTTTCCCACACTTGCGTCGGGAGGAAAGAGCGTGCAAGAGACACCGAATCCATACGAACCAGCTGCAACCCAGTCTTCAGAAGATCGCATCTCTGCACGGACGCCGGCATCGCTGAATAGAGCGATGGCATCGTTAGTTGGATTGTTCGTGGGTACTATTGCTGCTGTTGTTGTCGGGGAGATTCTGTCGTTGATCGCTTTATTTCCGCCACTAAGCCACTGGTTGAATCTCGATGGCGAATTTTCGGGGTTGATTCTCATCGGCATGCCGATGTTCGCGGGAGGGTGCGGTGCATTGGCGGGACTTGTATTGGGATTGATGTATCGCAGGGCGTGCTGTCATTTGGTCTCCGTAGTAGTGGGTTCACTGCCTGCAGTGATGTACAGTGTCGGAAGCTACACATCCCGAGAATCGCTGGTCACGATCAACGCTATTGGCGGCATCATGATTTCGGCGACGATGGTCGCAGTGGTGTTCACCCATTTCGTTTTGGTTTCAATCGATCGACGCCGACTAACGCTTACGTTCTCTACGAATACACAAAGCGTTGTCAGGACGGGACGTGTCGCGACGGTGATTGCGAGTGTATTGGCCTTGGTGAGCTTGTCCTACGACGCTTGGCTCTATTGGATCCTCAGTAGTAGTGAACGTTTGGGTCACGAATTACCATTAATTGGTGCGTTTGGGATGGGCATTTTGGCAGGCGCCAGCAACGTGTACGTCTGGGCGGCCCACCCCAATCGGAAGCGAGTCGCAATGATTGCTGGTTTCGCGAGCTTCGCTGGATGCGTTGCTGTCTTAGCGTTCTGGTATCTGCGTCTGATTCAATAAAGCCATTACGTCCGTCATCCCAGAATTGATTGGCCTACCGAAGTCTCACGGGAAAATCCTGAAAAAATTTGACCGATCGCTGAAATTCGCGCGTCATCGATGAGCCAAGGGGCTCGCTTTATGGTGAGTAGGCTGTCGTTTCACTCATCACATATGGACTTGCGAATAATGAATTTCAGTAGTCGACTTTTCTGCGCCGTGTTGTTCGCCATTACGGTGATTCCGGTTCAATCTGCCGATCATGTGTACGGAACGGTTTCGCCGTGGGGGCAATTGGTGTTGTTAAGCAGCTGAAGTCCACCCGCGATCAACACAAGGCTCAAGATGATTGGAAGCTGTGAGTGTTGGTGGGTGCGTTCATCGGCTCCCTTGATTTCGACAGGCAAATCTACAGCGGCAATGGTCGTGTTGGTTGATTTTTAAGTGTCTTGATTCGAAGTCGCTGTTAGAGTTTTCATCAACAGTCAAACTCTTGGAATTTTGCGTTGCATGCGCTGGAAAATGACGCCCGAAGCTTGCGTTCTTTCGACTGCAGTTGGACGCAGGCGGTGGTGTTCCAATAATTGCTGTGCATGCAAACACTGTCTTGCGACGGTCCGTCACCGTGGTCCGACATGACGGTATGCAGAGACTCTAGGTCGAAAACGGATTTTTCATCTAGCCTGCATTTAAGGTCGACGCTACGCATGTCTGCGGATTGATGCACTCGCGTGCCACGCAGTGCGCGAGGTGCATTCTTCTTGTAGTGTGCCTGGTCTTCGAGTTCAACGCTCGCGATTTTTGATCCGCGGATTCGATTCGTGTGATGAATGGTCTCGCGGCCGGATACGGGAGAAATTCTTTGAATTTGCGTATTGGACAACTCGAATGATGCAATCGTGCCGTGCTCATCCGACAGCATCAGTAGGCCTCCACCCGCACGCTTTCGATTCGCGAAGAATTGATATGCTTCGTCAACCGTTCGCACGGACGCAAGTGCCTCGGCAATCAACATGGTGATGGATGGAGCTGGACTGATCGGATCGGTAACATAGGCGTAGTTACAAGTGATCGCCAAACCCGCTTCATTGACTCCATCGATGGCCCCCGCGAGCGGCGACACCGCGAATTCAACGGAACGCAGTTTTCCCTTTGGTCGACTTCGTCGCACGAAATAATAGGGCTGCACTACTGGAAGATAGTCAAAGTTGTGTGCAATGATGGGATGCCCGGTTGACGATGCGTTTCCAGTCACCGCAACGGCGGAACATCCGGCCTGAAGCCCGTTCGGCCCGGCGGTGACCAAGGGAACGAGATCGCTGAGAGCTACTTCCAAGAGGCTACAAATCGCCAGCTTTGAATACGAAATCTTTGCACCTTCGGAAATTCCCCGTAAACGGTCCGCGGCATCCAAAGGCGTCGATCGGAATGCTGCGTTCAAGAATCGGGCGGCACGATATTCTGCTATACGGCGAAATACTGGAAATGGAATGTAACTTGGCTTCATCAAGCGAAATGCTTCCAAGTTCCCGACAGCTTCCAACGCATCGTAAATATTGGTCGACAGGGCAGCCCCCTGGGCGTTCCCCATTTGCTTGGCGGTGCCCTCGCAAACGACTTCATTCATGGCGGCTTGCTTTCCAATTTGTAAGTGAGTCAATGAATGTTCGAGGTACTTCACTTATCGCTTTGTTAAATCGATCAGCCGGACAGGCGACGCCCACCGATCGTTACAATTGCGGATTCGCGCATCAAGAAACACACCATCGGTATCGTACCGCAATTCGATAACCATGTGATTTTTGTCATTCACGATGTTCGTATACGAGAGTCTTACCCGCGCGTCGTAGCCATTCGGACGGCGATGGAGAGAGTCCAATGCTACGCCTTCCACAGGTGCTGCACCGATGCGTTCAGGAAACGCTGCATTCACAATTTCCTGTGCCCGGTCATTGATTCGGGCAACAGCGTCGGAGCCTATCGTGTATCGCGGCCTGAATTGCTTGTAAGTCACCAGGGATATCGCCACGACCGCGATGAACAACATCAGACCCGCGATTGTGAATTTCGGTTTCCAATTCATGACTTAAGTAACTCGTTTTGGTACAAGCCAAGCAACTCTCGATTCCCCTATCACTGGTATCGCTCCGTTGTCTCCTCGCAAGTCGGTGTTCTTCCAAATACGAAATTAAAGTGCCTAGGATATTACCACCCGATGCGAACGTAAGGCGCTCGCTTCACCAATTCCGAGATGTTTCTTGAGCGTGAAGTCACGCTGAATCAGATTCTGGATCCCAGCTGTTTTCAGTGCAGTGTCCTGGCCGATGCGGTCTGCAAAGACCAAGGGTGATGAGGGAAAGGGGAAGTCGCTGCCATGCAGCAATCGATCCAGCACTTCTTTGCCGGAATCAAGCAAACGACCGAAATCTTGAGCGCGAAAAGCGGTTCCCAAAACCGACGTGTCTCCCCAAAGTTCCGGAAATTTGTCGAGCAGTTGAAGAAACTCGCCAAGGTACGACGGTGAATCACTAAACCAACCGGAGCCAGCATGACACGCGACGACTCGACAGCCCTCGTCCAACGCGGCACGCAGCTTCCGCGGAGCAGCTAGTTCATGCGAGAAGATCGGTGCACTGTGCTCATGCCCCGTGTGCACCAATATCGTCATATCTAATTCACGGCACCGGCAGAAGAACTTGGTGTGTTTAGGATCCATCAAGTCAACGTTTTGTGTCGGTGGATGAATTTTAAGCATTCTCGCTTTCCGGTCATGGCATCGCTCAAGCTCATCGATGGCGTCAGCACGATTTGGATTGATCGAAGGGCAGGCGATCAGTTGCTTTGGGTGTCTTCCTACAACTTCAAACAAATAGTCATTAGGAACGTAGATAGATGTCGACGTCAGATCGATTTTGCCGTTCGCGCCGTACACCGCGTCCTGAGCAAGCACAGCGGCCATCGAAAGCTCGGACTCCGCAACCTGCCTAACCATTGTTTGCTCGTATTGTTGGTCAACGGTTCCGTTTGTAGCGTCATTCAATTTCAGCATCGTTTTTAAATGACGAAACAGAAAACCTTGCGACACCTTGTCAGCGACGTGACAGTCAGAGCCGCTGTCTCCTACGCCGAACAGATGGACGTGTATATCAAGCGTCGGGTTCACCGTCGACTCAGCCGCCACCGGCTTGCTTAAGCCTAAAATGGCACCGGTCGCGACCGCTGAGAAAATTCGTCTGTTGACTTGGTTGTTCATTGATTCACACGCCTTTTCTTGTTAAGCAGTTAGGCAGGAGTCTTTCAGTAAATTGGCCGTTTTGGCGCTAGCGGGCTGTTGATTTAGTTAGCCGCTTGGGCCAAGCCCCGGTTTCGTCACCCCAGAACCGGGGCTAGCGCCCAAACGGCTAACAGTGTTCATTGAAGATCGACTAAATCAACAGCCCGCTAGCCACGGTTCCGGCGATGAACCGGGGCTAGCGCCCAAACGCAACGCTGTGAAGCCTTTTTCCCTATAAGGTTTGTGTGTTTTTAGCGTAGCGGAAGTCGTCAAGACTTTCGATCCACGGCGAGTGTCCCCCGAAACTCTTGACGAGTTCCGCTACGAAATGCTTCACAGCGTTCGCCCAAACGGCTAACGGGATTTCACTCAATGATTCCTGCCTACCTGCTTAGTCACGGTGTTCGTGGGACAACGGCGGCCGTTCCAATCTAAGCGTAAATCAGCAACTCTCCATGACGCAAAAAATCTAAAACTTCCATTTTTCCAGCGATTTGCTAGGTCGTTTTGAAGTGGGACGCCTGCAAACTCGAGAATCTGCGTGCATTTTACGCGGCTGGCCGAAGTGATCACATAAAGTTTTCAGGCATCGCCCAGGCCAAGCCTTCGCGCCAGCGAACTCATGAGTGCAACACCGACATTGTAACCTTCGACTCAACAAGGCAATTTGCTATGCTGCCTACTGGTACGATTTCAACAGTCCACCCTGCTCCGTATAGCAGTCGATTGTAGTCGTCTTCAGTTCAATTGTAGGCACTGAGCAGTCTTCTTGCACCGGAGGCAAGTGCTCGCTGACTGAATGGCCACGACGCAGGTCGTACCAATTTTGCGATACCCTACCACAGCCATGACGTGCCAACTACGATCTCGCTTGAATCAATTCATGGCGAGACCCCAGCGGCATCGTTTGCTTCATGGAAAGAGGTTCCGATGAATCACTTAAAGAAATTCGCTCGTCGCAGCAGTTATGTCCTCACGGGGCTTCTCATCATGCTGCTGATTGTCCTGGGCTGGAATTATCTTTGGTTCTCGAGCAAACAACTGCAGGTTGCGCCCGCACAGCAGATACCCTGGAACAACGAGTCGCTTTACAAGCATTTCCAGGGGGCGATCCAAATTCCGACGGTGTCCGAACATCCGTCGACGTTGACGGAGGACTCGCCACTGTTTCAATTTCGAGATTATCTAGCGGAGACGTTTCCCGCCCTGCATCGCCCTCCGTTTGTTCGCCGGACCGGCGGCGATTTTGGAGACCCGTTGAATCCCAGCGTGCTGCTCGAATGGCCGGGTCAGGACCCCAGTTTGCCGGGAATCTTATTGATGTCTCATTTTGATGTCGTCCCCATTGAGACGAACACCCGCTCGGAATGGACGCACGAGCCATTCAGCGGCCACATCGACGGCACATTCTTGTGGGGACGCGGAACCTTGGACTGTAAACACGGAGTCATGGCGATCCTCGAAGCCATTGATCGGCATGCCGCCGACGGTTTCCAGCCGCAGCGCACGATTTATGTTGCCCTGGGACATGACGAAGAGCTCGGCGGACAAAATGGCAACGGCAAAATGGCGGAATGGCTGCGCAGCCACGGCCGCAAGCTGCATATGGTCCTCGACGAAGGCGGCTGCATCTTCACCGAGTTCCCCGGTCTTGACCAACCCGCTGCTTTGATCGGAGTTGCGGAAAAGGGAATGCTGGACGTTCAATTAAGCGTCGAAGTCTCGCCCACGGAAGTCGGACATGCCTCAATGCCACCACCGGAAACAGCAGTCAGCATTTTGGCTTCGGCAATTGACCGGGTGCAAGCATCTCCATTCCCTGCCCGCATCGACAGTGGGCTGCGCGACACTCTCCGCTTTCTTGGCCCCGAAATGCCGTCTTTTAGTCGGCGTCTCGCAATGGCCAACCTGTGGTTGACAGAGCTCTTGATTAAAAGTCAGTTGGCCCGGAAGCCGAGCAGCAATGCACTGCTGCGTACGACCGTCGCACCCACACTGATTGAAGGTGGCGTCAAAGCCAACGTCTTGCCGCAACATGCTACCGCAACCCTTAATCTCAGACTAATCCCGGGGGACTCGATCGAAGAGGCTACGGAGCATCTCCGTCAGAGTATCAACGATGCACGCGTGGATGTTTCTCCGCTTCCTTTTGGCAAAGCGGCTTCGCGATTGTCGAGTACCGAATCGATTGCCTTCAACGACCTACATCGCACCATTCGTGAGGTCTATCCAGAGGTTGCTGTCGCACCCTTTGTTTTGGTCGGCGGCACTGACAGTGTGCACTACAGCGATTTTGCTGCGGACATCTATCGCTTTATCCCAGCCCGGATCGCCGAACGTGACACACAAAGATTCCACGGAATCGACGAACGCATCGCGCTACAAGATTACACGGAGATCGTACGTTTCTTTTATCAATTAATTCTAAACCAAGCGGGCCCATGAGCTCCTTCGACTGATGGCTTTGGCTGATCCCTAGAGCAGCCTGAACTTGTGGTCGTTTAGATCGAATTGGTTACGATTCGTACTCAATCGAACCCTGCATTGTCATGAATTTCTCGATGCTCGTCTGCGGTGCGTACCATCCCACCGAGAATCAGCATCATTGTGATGTTCAGGGGCCTGATTTTGTTTAGCCGTGATCGCAAAGATGGATGAAGATCGTTAGCATCAGCAACCCAAACGCGGCCGCCACGACAGCGAACTCGGGAAACATGAACGACCGGAAGGCATGGACGGTTCCAGAGTCGCGATAAACTTACGAAGATTGGCGCGAAGCAAAACTGCCGCAGGATGCCACCGATGAAGATCGATCTTGATATCGCCCCCCTGCGAAACAAGAATGTAGTCGGCCAACATCCAAAAATCGCCGCCAAAATGCGAATCGATCAGCGGCGCTTACTATGTCTATATCAAACGCAAACGGAAAGAACTGAAAAATGAAACGACTGAAGGGTAGCATTTTGATCGCACTGCTTTGGGCAGCGATGATCACATTCGTGGGCGCCGATGACGGGCAGAAGATCCGACTGCTGATCGACTCGGACGCGAACAACGAAACGGATGACCAGCACGCTATCGCCTATGCGTTATTAAGCAAAGACAGCTTCGACGTCGAGGGCATCACCGTCAATAAAACGCACAATGGCGGCGATGTGGACGAACAAATGGCTGAAGCCGTGCGTGTCGTCAAACTCTGCGGCTTCTATCCACAATTGCCCATGTTCAAAGGGGCCAACGGAAGTTTTGCGGAAATCCTACCGCACATTCATGAAGCGTCGTATGACGGCAAGGAAGCGGTTGACTTCATCATCGCACAAGCGAAGAAGCAATCCGATCGCAAATTGGTGCTGTTGCCGATTGGAAAACTGACCAACATTGCGTTGGCACTTGCGAAGGACCCTTCGATCATCCCCAACGTCAAGATTGTTTGGCTCGGCTCCAACTATCCCCGCCCTGGCGAATACAACATGACGGCGGATTTAACCTGTATCGACTATGTGCTGTCACTGCCGGTGGACTTTGAAATGGTGACGGTGCGTTACAACGATCCATCGGGAAGTTGGGGAGTGAAGGCCTACCAGAAGGACATTTTCGACAAGCTGCCTGGAAAGGGCCCCAAAGTCGACCACCAAATCGAAGGACGCCATGGCGGCACCTTTACGAACTTTGGCGATTATTCGGTCAGCCTCTACCGGCATGCGCCCCAGCATGGCGATCCGCCGTTCCGTTCCTTCTTCGACGCCACGGCTGTTGCCATACTCAAAGCCCCCCAATTCGGCAAAGCCATCGAAATACCTCGCCCCGCGCTGGACAATCAAGGTTGGGTGGATCGCCCGAACAATCCGCTCAAAATGGTGCTTTGGGAGGGCTTTGATTCAGCGGCGATCATGGAAGACTTTTACGAGGTGATAGACGCCGCCACACCGGAATGATTGCCACACTCCGCTTCGTTGTATCGCGGATCGCTGCAAACGGTTTGCTTGCTTGAGTTAGCTGAGCGAATCAGGATTTCGGTCTGGCGAAGCGGGTAGAACGATGGAGTCCAAACGTTGGGGTCGTTCCGCATTTCACGGCTAACAACAAAATACAACTTACTGCGACGGCTAAGATTTCGCAGTCCAACGTCAGTCCTGGCAAGACCTCCGTAGCGGAACTCGTCACGAGTTTCAGGGGGACTCGCCGTGAATCGAAAGTCTTGACGACTTCCGCTACGAAGAAAAGCCGCCCTTTGAAGTCCCCCCTTTTATTGACGACGCTTGTATGAGGCGTCGCGATCCAGGATACAATCGTCTTTCAGACGCAATGGTCGACTGAAGCAACGGCTCCGGTGACCAGCACTTTTCCGACATCACCCTATCAAAGACATGCAGAGGAAAGTCTATGAAGTATCCTGCCAAATTCCTCGTGCAATCATGCATGGTCCTGTTTTGCTTAGGAAGCGCAGCTCAGGCAGAAAATCGCAAACCGAACATACTGCTCATCTTCGCCGACGATGTCGGTCAGGAGGTACTGGAGTGTTATGGAGGCCAATCCTACCGCACTCCGCACTTGAACGAGTTGGCTCGCACAGGCATGAAATTCAATCACGCTTACAGTATGCCCGTCTGCCATCCCTCGCGGCTGACATTGATGTCGGGCCGATACCCGTTTCGGCACGGCCGTGTCGCTTGGGGCGATTACCCCAAAGTCGCCGAAGACCAAACGTTCTCGAATATCCTGCAACGCGCTGGGTACACGAATGGAATTGCGGGCAAGTGGCAACTGTGCCTGTTGCGAGACGACCCGCTTCATCCGCAGCGGATGGGGTTTGAACAATCCGATCTGTTCGGTTGGCACGAGGGGCCGCGGTATTACGAGCCGATGATCTACACCAACGGCAACGTGCGGAAAGATACGCTGGGTCACTACGGGCCGGACCTCTACCAGCGTAGTTTGATTGAGTTTATGAAAGCGAATCGCGATCGGCCATTCCTGGCGTATTACTCGATGGCGGTTGCGCATGAAGTCACCGACGATCTGGATCCCCCCGTCCCCCACGGTCCCTTCGATCGCTATGACAACTATTCAGAAATGGTCGCCGAAATGGACCGAGGAGTCGGCCGAATGGTGGCCGCGCTGAACGCGCTGAAGCTTCGTGAAAACACACTGATCCTGTTCCTCGCGGACAATGGTACACCGCCGGAGATCATCATCCGTGCCGCGGGCAAGGACCTCATCAGAACTCCGGTGGTTTCGCGTCGAGACGGACTTGATGTGCCGGGGGGAAAGAAGCAATTAAACAATGCCGGTACGAATGTTCCCATGATCGCCAACTGGCCAGGCACGATTTCGCCAGGACAGCAAGTCGATGACCTCGTGGACTTCAGCGACATCCTGCCGACCTTTCTCGATTTGGCTGGCGTGCCTCTGCCGGCAAACCCAAAGTTGGATGGCGTCAGTTTCGCCAACCGGCTTCGAGGTCAGCGTGCCTCGCCACGTTCTTTCGCCTACTGCGAGGAAGCCGTGCTTCCCAAGCCCGGTGGCGTCGAACCCGACGGTAAAAGCTCGGGTCTGAAATGGGTAAGAACGCAAGACTGGAAACTGTACAACGACGGCCGGCTGTTTCACATGGCCGAGGACCCCGTCGAACAATATCCGCTGGCCGCCGAACAGGATGATTCGACTCGTAAAATGATTCGTCAAAAGCTTCTGCGTGACTTCGAAAAGCTCGGGTTCTAGCGATTGCCGCAGCAAACAACCGACTTTCGAAACTTTGAAGGTCATGCAACTCGGGCGAAGTGCCGCGTATCATTGACGTCGCCAATGCTTCCGCAATCGTGCTGACAGAAACGACGACAAGCTTCGATCGCTTACAGGATGAACCACGCAGGTTCATTGATCGGCTAACACCAAACCATTAGGCCGACGTTACCTCGCGTTGGTGGCGACATCTAGGTTCAGGTCTTGGTGACGCTGTCAATCTTGTCCTGCATCGACTGTTCTCGGTCCGTCCGAGTTCCCACTTTAATACTGGTGGTTATTCGCGGCGCCCCAAGTGCATGAACACGTTCATGGCACTGCTTTATCGCGGCGAAAACATCATCCCAGTCACCTTCGATGTTTGTCCCGTAGGCGTGAAGCCGATGCTCCAGTCCGGCTTCCTGCAATACCTTCTGGCACTCCGCGACGTACTTACTCACGGATACACCGACGCCAATCGGGACGACACACAAATCTACAATTACTTTCATCTCAGAAAAGCCTCTTATTTGTCGGTTAGCTACACGTTTCAAGGATCAAGTCTAGCGTTTCACGCAGAGAAAGGCGGCGGCAATTGTTCGGAGACGTCGAGGATCTTCTACTCGCGTCAGTCTCGATTGAAAACTCGCCAAACCGGGTGGACTTACTGAGTAAGAACGTATCAAGGTAAATTCCTTTCGTTTAATTCGACTGTCCCATGCTTTCTCGGTATTTGTGAGCCGTGGGCCGTAAGGCACCGGGTAATGCGTGGAACCCGGCCGCTCACGCGCGAGCGGCTAACGTAAAACGATTCACAATCGTTAGCAGTTCAGTCCACAGAAAAAATCGACCATCGTGGATCGGGCCATAATATCGTGTGATCAGTGATATTCCGCCACGAGATGCTGATTGATTCAAAATTTCCTCCGCTCCAAGCGAACAGACATTTCGGCGGTTGGCACCAGGTGGTGATGGACGCCCGACTTTCCGTACAGGTGCAAACCGATAGAATGTTAAGAATCCAAGGAGGACAAAATGACAAGCTTCGATGAACTAGCGTATTTTTTACGCGCACCCAAGTATCCCGTCATTATTGAAATTGATGGAGTGCTTCTCGCTGCAAAGTCAGCGAGGAAACTCTTCGAAAAGCTTTTACCGCTCGACATTGTCGAAAAACAACACTACAGCGCAATTGATAGGACGGGTGAACCTTGGACCTTCGTTGTAATACAGGGTAAGGCGGTCCTCTCACCGTTCACTCTCAAAAACCGACCAACAAAACTTAAAATAATTCGCTGGTTTAACAATCGTGCAAACAAGCCCGCCAACGAAGTCGAATACTCCGAGAAATCATTGAGTTCAAAAAGACTCGATCGCATTATCGCTGAAATTGCAGACCGACTGTTCGATGCCGAGAAGCGAAACGCATCACGTCGAAAATAGAATCGACCTTCGAGCATTCGCACGACCTAAATCGGGAACCGTTGACCCGTACAGGACGATGCGAGCTGTTGGACCAGTGTATCACACGAATTCGCGTCTCTCCCATTCGTGATGTAACAATGCAATGCGATCCCCGCTCTAGTTAGTAACCATTTTCTAACTATTTGCAGAGCCCGGAGAAAAAGCATGTTGTCCAAACACCGTCGAATGCCGCGTACGAAGAGCCAGCGAACCACATCCCGCAAGAATCTACGACTCGAATCGCTCGAGCGTCGGGAAATGATGGCCGGTGACGTGTCCGTGCTAATGAATTCGGGAACATTGCACGTGCAGGGTGACGATCAAGCTAACGTTATTGAAATCCAGCAGCTGCGGAACGGCGATTTTCGAATTTCGTCCGAGGATGGCGGAGCGACGAAGATCAACGGTCGCAAGTACGTCGATGTTGACGGACGCTCGGTGAAATCGATGATGATCGACATGGGCGAGGGCGATGACTATTTCTACGCCCACGACTTCGATGTGTTTGATCTCGGCGTGCTGTTCGGCAACGGCAACGACGCCGCAGACATCATGCGGATCACGACCCGCGACGACCTGACGATTGATTCGGGCGACACGGGTGACGACACGTTCGCTCTGATTTCAAGTCAAATCGGTAGCGACGCGGTGGCCAACAATGACTTGACCATTCGGGGAAACAGCCAGTCACAAACCGCAGTGATCACCGACGTCGTCGTGCAAGACGACGTGTACGCCTATCTGGCAAGCTCTAATTTCGAATCCGACTCGCTGTTCATCCAGGACCTGACGGTGGAAGGGGAATCGTACGGAGGCTTGACAAGACTGCGGGCCCAGGTGATTAATGGGGGGAGCATCGATGTGACCGGCGATATCGACATCGACTATGCCGGCACGATCGATCTGCACGATCTTTCGGCGAGCGACGACATCTGGGTGAACACGACCAACGGCAACGACCAAATCGAATTGGACGTCACCAACGTGAACGACCAATTTGTCATCTACGCCTACGATGGTCACGACGAAATATCGGTGACAAGCAACGACGGCGTGAAGGTCTATGGAGGAAACGGCAACGACACCATTCGTGGTGGCAGCGGCAATGACATGCTGATCGGCGGCAATGGTCACGACATCATCTTCGGCAACGCGGGCGGCGACGTCCTGCAGGGCGACGGCGGAGACGACGCGTTATATGGCGGATCGGGCGGCGACAATCTGGACGGCGGATCGGGCAATGACGGTTTGTTCGGCGGGTCCGATTTCGATCTGGTCGCTGGAGGAACGGGCGCCGATCGATTCCTGTCGTGGCTCACCGCTGGCCCCGATTCGAGTCCCTCTGATCCTGATACGCTGAAGGATGTCGACTCCGAGGATGCGACGATCAAATTCAAAAATGGCGTGACAGCGACGTATACGATCGAAGGAACGGACACGGCTTATCCTGGCAAAGACTGGTCCGATTCGGACGTCCAACGATTGGACTTCGCTCTGGCTGCACTTCATCGAGCCACGGACAACACAAGCTTGCTAAAGACGGCCGCGAAACAAGACATCACGTTCGAGCGATTTGCCGGCGAACTGCGAGGATTCAATAGCGGCACGCGAATTGTACTTTCCGACAAACAGTTCACTCGTACCGAAGACTATCTACGTTGCTATGTAGTTCATGAGATCGGACATTTTTGGGATGTCGAAAATCCGCACTGGAACGAGTTTCAATCGCTGAGCGGATGGACCCAAAAAGATACGAACCCGGACGCTTCGAATTACGACCAAGCTGGCAACGGGAGCGACTGGTACTACCTGAAGTCCGCGAATTTCAACAGTGGTTACGCAAAGAATTCGCCAAGAGATGATTTTGCGGAAGCCTTTGCAGCCTACTTTGCTGAAGCCGAAGGTTGGGACTGGTACTTGTCAGGCAATGGTGCCATCGACGCACCTGAAAAGGTCGAGTTGATCGAAAGCTGGATCAACGAGCTTTAGACGCCACTCGGAAATCACAGCAAGTCCGGTTGGGCAAATGCCTCAGCCGCGACTTCGATACGGCGAACTACCCGTTGGAAACGAAAGTCAAACGCGGAGTCCGAATGATCCAAGGCAAGCATCTCGAGGAAAAGCTTGGTCGCAAAGACCAATGCCCTCGTGGCAGCGGACAGCGATTCAAACGTTGATGCCTACGATCGGGGCGTCTGCGATTGCGTCAATCGGCACGACTACTTTTAGGGACGACGCCTAGCGAGTCTGTAGGCATTAGTCTGTACGGAAATCAAGAATCGTTGCGGAGCGATTCGATGATTCCGTGGGTAGTCCACCACAAAACGCCCGCAGGGTAGCAGTCCCCCTGCGGGCATTTTTCATTTAGAATCTTTGACGGCGTCAACTTGCATAGATTGAAACTAGAGACCAACAGCCTGTGGTGCTGTTCTTTCCAATCACGCCAAGGGCTTTGAAGATTCCGGGAAACGTGTCGTGATGAACTTAATCGAACTTACTGCGACCGGATTTGGTTTTCTATGCGTTGTGCTGACGATCCGCCGGAGTGTTTGGTGCTGGCCGACCGGACTGATCCAGGTCTTGTTGTTCATCATCATTTTTTACGATGCGAAACTGTATTCGGATTTGTTACTGCATGTGATCTACGTTTTTCTACAATTCTATGGCTGGTATTACTGGACTCGTGAAGATGCTGGCGACGAGGACCTAATCGTGAAGTCGCTTGCGCCATCATGGCTCGGTTGTTGGCTCGCCGTCACGGTAGCTGCAACGATCGGACTGGGCTGGGCGATGACCTCGTGGACGGATGCCTCGCTTCCCTACCCGGATGCGTTCACAACCGTGGCAAGTCTTGTTGCTCAGTTCTTGCTCGCTCGACGATACATTGAAAACTGGGGCTTCTGGATCGGTGTCGATATCGTTGCCATTTGGGTTTATTTCACAAAAGAGCTCAACGCGACTGCGGTGCTCTACATGACGTTTTTGATTCTAGCCAGCGTTGGGTTGGTGATTTGGAAAAAGCAGTTGGCGAAGCAAGGAACGGACGAGGTCGCTACGTGACATTGGGATTGACGTTAGGAAAATATGCACCACTGCATCGCGGGCATCAATTGGTGATCGAGCGTGCAATTGCCGAGAACGACCACACCATCGTAGTGATCTACGACGCACCGGAAGTCACGCCGGTTCCCTTGGAGACAAGGGCCGGTTGGATCAGGACATTGTACCCGAGCGTCGAAGTCATTCTGGCGATAGATGGGCCAACCGTTGTCGGCAAGGCCCCCGAGATTACCACACTGCACGACGCCTATCTGCGTCAACTCTTGAAGGACCGAGACGTCACGCATTTCTACAGCAGTGAGTTTTATGGGCATCACGTCAGTCAGGCGCTGGGGGCGATTGATTGCCGTGTAGACGAAGATCGAAAGCAAATTCCTATTTCCGGGACGGCAATTCGCCAAGAACCCTATCGATTCCGCAGCTATCTGGACCCGATTGTCTACATGGACCTAGTGACAAGGATCGTGTTTCTCGGTGCCCCCTCGACGGGCAAGACAACGATCGCTCGTGAATTGGCCAAACGTTTAAAAACGAAATGGGTACCGGAGTTCGGTCGCGAGTATTGGGAGTCGCATCACGTCGATCGTCGTCTAACGCTGGAGCAGCTCGCGGAGATCGCAGTCGGACATCGCGAACGTGAGGACGAGATCATTGCCAATGCAAATCGCTATCTGTTTGTCGATACCGACGCGACCACGACGTATCAATTCTCTCTCGACTATCACGGCGAGGCTCACCCGACAGTGGCGGAATTGGCGGACGCATGTCGTGATCGGTATCGACTTTGCTTCGTTTGCGACACAGACATTCCGTACGATGACACTTGGGACCGCAGTGGCGAAGTGCACCGCGAGGAGTTTCAGACGAAGATTGAGTCCGACCTCATTCGCCGAAACATCCACTTTATCAAGCTGTCTGGTTCGCTCCAGTGTCGTGTTAGCCGGGTCATCGAAAATCTAATGGCGTTAGACTCATGAACATCCAATCCTAGGGAACCAGCCATTCGGCTGGATCAGCAACTCGGCGAAACGACAACAGCATCTTGAACATCGGCGACTTCAGTGATCCCGTGTTCAACGTTCTCTCATCGTTTTTAGAAATCGACGCATCCCGCTTCGTCTGCGAAGTGGAATCAGTGGAACTGCAACGTGGGATAAGCATCCTGCTTGTAAAATTCGTCAGGTTAGAAGCCTAACCCACGCCGAAACGCCCGCTGAGGAACAATCCAATGCGGGCGTTCCTTAATTCACTGCCTTCCCCAGAGCCTCTACAGTTCAAGCAACCCTTTGCTCATACGCGAGGATAGTTAACCTTGCCACTCGTTCATTGATTTCGTTCAGCCGCACACGTAGGATATCGTCATTCGCAGCAACCAAATCTTCTCATGGGGCTTGCAATGAAATGTTTCCGCATCCCGATCGATTGTTGGGCGATCATGTTTGTCGCCCTGTTCGCTCAGGGCTTGTACGCAGAAACCGTCTCGGAGCTCATCGAGCAGCTCGTCGAAGTTGATTCACCCGACACCGGATACGGTCAGTACTTTTCTGGATCAAACTTCCTGCCGTATCACGATACCGAGCAATTGGGAACATTGATCATCGGTGCAACCGGCCGACAACGTTCGCCTGCCATGCAAAGAATCGTTGAGTCCGGATTCGATGCGGTTCCCGAGTTGCTGAAGCATCTGAGCGATGCACGCAAAGTCAAGCTTCCGCCGATTGAGTCTGGTGGTTTTATGTGGATCGCTTTCAACAACGAATATGACTTCAATCGTGCGACTACAAACATCGCACCAAAAGGCGTGAATCTCGATACATTTGGCGAATCGAAAAAACACCCAGATAGGCATGAAGTTACCGTTGGCGATCTCTGTTTCGTGGCGTTGGGGCAAATCTTCAATCGGAATTGGTCATCCAGTCGGTATCAGCCAACGGGAGGACGGATCATCAACTCGCCAACCTGGTCCAAAGAACAGAGGCAAGCCGTACTTGATGAATGGGGCACGCTGGACAGGGACGGGCATCGAAACAAGCTGATCGAGGACTTTCGGAATCCTGATTCTGAATATCGAGCGACCGGAGCTTACCTGCGATTGTCATTGTACTATCCGCAGGAGGTTGAGCCGCTCGTCCTGGAGTGGCTCAATCGTCCGATTCCTGATGGGCAGAAAACGTATGAGTTATTCGAGCAGCTCGCCGGAATCGACGACGCAGGAATAAGGAAACGCAACTTAGAAGCAATTCTTATTCAGCAAGGGCAACACTATCGTGATGCTTTGCAGACAGCGTTTTTTCGGCGGATCATCTCTGCCGACGTGAGGGAAGAGAACGGAATCGAACTGGATTCCGATGAGTTGCTGGCGCGAAGGATCCTACACGAAACATTCGACTGGCCGAAACCGGTCAAGTTCATGGACTGGATAAGAAAACCGATTTCGACGTTTGACAATTATGAGTTGGCTCGATTTGTCAAATCGCTGACGCATGATGATTCCGTGGCAGTGGGGCAAAGAGTCCAGGCCATGATGGAGTCGGAGAGGTTTAGAGACGACGACTACATGGTCGAGGCATGTTTGACGTGCCTGGCGAGTCGTTCGCAATTCGGAGACTATTTGGCCAAGCGGCTTCAGAGTCATGACTTTCAGACTGCAACGAAGATTGATTTTCCGCGCTCGTACCTAGCTGCTATTGCACAATCGAAGTCACCCGCCGTCAAAGAGCAGCTCACGAAGATTGCTCAATCCTCGAATGACCCTGATCTATTTCTGGTCGCAGCCAATGCGATCACAGAAGAGTCTTGGGCGCCAGTGTTGGTTCGTGCCAAGGACATTCTGAATGGCCTGCCACCAGACACCAAAGACGGTAAACAACTACTTAAGCTCATTGTCGAAAAGTCCTCTAGCGAGGCGGAAATGATCCTGTCGGACTTCCTCAAACCGAATACGCCATCGAGGTGTAATACGGTTTGTGAAGTTTTGTGGTATGGGAACCCGCTTTCCCAAAAGCTATTGTTGCCGTTGCTTGACGATGATCGCCCGATTCCGGGCTTTAGTGTTAATGTGCGCAATCGAGCAGCTACGGCCATCAGCCACTCGATCGAATCGATTCGATTCGACTCCGATTGGTCCAAGCAACAACGCGACGCATCCATTAAGAAGATTAAAGAATATTGCACTAATAGATAGTTCGTCGTGTGTTTCGCTGCAGGCCGTCCTCAAAAGTGTCGAGGCGATTGCAGAGTTCGCAAATCGCGTGAATCTCAATCAGGCTGGCTTGAGGAAAATACTGAACCGATGCGTGGCAATAGTGTCTCAGTTGACTGAAAACAATTGTTTGACCCAATCAACGTGAATCCAGCATGACAATCGCCTGCATCGACGTCGGCTACACCGATTCAGAATCCGATCCAACGACAGCAATCGCTGCCTGCACCGCCATCGCGGATTGGAAAGATGCCGTTGCGGCTTCGGAACACGTCATAAGTATTGCGAACGTCCGTGATTACCAACCCGGGCAGTTCTACTTGCGAGAATTGCCCTGCATCGAAGCCGTCCTAGCGGAACTCAAAACGCCGCCAAGTTTTGTCGTAGTTGACGGCTATGTTTGGTTGGACGATCAAGACCATCCTGGCCTTGGCAAGTATCTGTACGATGCCTTGAATCAGATCATTCCCGTGATCGGAGTCGCGAAGAATCCGTTCAAGCAATCACATCACGCTCACGCGCTACTCCGAGGCGGCAGTACGCGACCGCTCTACATAACGTCTGTCGGCATTCCTGTCTCCCAGGCAGCGAGCAACATCGCTGCCATGCATGGCCCCCATCGGTATCCGACCATCCTCAAACGAGTCGACCGACTTAGTCGAGGAGAACAACCAGCATGAATGATGCCCTCATACGCTTCGCCGACTTGCCGTGGATTGAAATTGCTCCCGGCGCGAGAGAAAAGCGTTTCACAGACGCAACCCAGGTGCTTCGATTGGTTCAGTTTTCGCCGCCCTTTCAAGAGTCCGAGCCCTGCATCAAGGCACATGTAGGATTTGTCGTCAGCGGCGAGTTTTCAGTCGAGTTCACCGATTCAAGTGTTCATTTTCGCGAGGGCGACGCACTCTCGATTACTGCCGGCCCTGCAACTGCCCACCGAGCGATCGTCACGCAAGAGGTAACCCTATTCCTGGTCGAGGCGACATAGAGGCGGCGAACACGGTACCAGTCGCAGTTAAGGAGACTTCGTGCGACAAATGATAGGGGATCAGTTTGCGATTCGACGGTTGTAGACTATGTGAGGTCGAATCAATCACTGACGGATTGTCGCTGATCGCTCGGAACGTCACATTGATAATGTGAGGCATTTCCCGCAACTAAAACGCAAAGATCGCGGAGCGATCAGCGACATTAATGATAAACTTTCCTTCAGGAGCGGTTTTCGATGCAAACGGCCGGCAAGTCGATACGGATCTCTCTCCTCGACCGGGATGCGTGTAGGCTACTCACCGACAAAACGCTGAACTGGCGTCGTAAATTGCTCGTGTCGCCACGGACCAAAATTGCCGAACTGGCGAAGATCGAGAATGGGATTTGCACGATCGAGTCGATGGTGAGGAGAAACGATGAATAAGCTGCGTTGCACTGCTTGTGTTGATTCGGATGAATTGGCTCGCAAACATCGAGGTTCTCTTGAGATACGGTACGAAATCGCGGAGTCGCTTGGACGCTCCGCTCTCGAAGCCATCGACAAAGGCAAATACCTGACCGATCACGGATTGGTCGACTGGTCAGCGGAAATTAAGGCGGCAAAGCGGGCCAAGGTCTCCATTCCGCCCGATGCACAACTTCCGAATGCGGAAGGACGATCGGTTGATGACGAGCATGAAGAGACTGTGGTGACCGTCGCCAACGAAACCACGCTGGCCGCCGCTCATGCGCTGGTCACAGAAGGGCGTCGACCGTTGGCACTCAATTTTGCCAATGGCGTTGAGCCTGGCGGTGGATTCTTGCGAGGCGCGACCGCACAAGAGGAAACGCTTTGCCGATCTAGTGCGTTGTACACCACGCTGTTTGGCGATCCGATGTACGAATTCCATCGCGACAACGATCCGGCCGCCTCAAGCGACTGGGCGATCCTCTCGCCGAACGTGCCAGTTTTCCGAAACGATGCGGGAGTGGAATGCGACAAACCGTGGCCGCTGGATTTTCTGACCTGTGCTGCACCGTACGCTCCAGCGATTGGTCGATTGGATGCTGAACCGATGCTCCGCAGGCGGATTCATCGCGTTCTTGCAATCGCCAGGGCCTATCAATACGAATCGCTGGTCTTGGGCGCTTGGGGGTGTGGCGCGTTTGCCAACGATCCGCTGCAAACGGCAAAGGATTTTCGCAGTGCACTCGAGGGAGATTTCGCCGGAGCTTTCGAGCGAATCGTTTTCGCGATCACGGATTGGTCGGATCAGCGTAGGTATCTGCGCCCTTTCTGCGAAGTCTTTTCGGAAGACTGACGCACTGGGGCGATACAATCAACTTGTGCACCCAACGGAAAATACGAAACCAGAAAATACCAAACGATGTCAATCGGCAACCTAATCATTCGACTTTGCGACAGCGGATTCGGAACCATCGAAGCGACACGTCGTTTTCTTAGGCGGCCCGAAGTTCGCACGATCTCGACGTCGGATCTTCGGTCGGCATTAAAGTCGGATAACACGCCACCGGTACTGGTCGATGTTCGCAGCGATGCGGAACAATCCGTATCAAGAATTCCGGGTGCAATCACGCAGCAGGAATACGAAGCGGAAGCGGACGCATTCGCGGGCCGGCAAGTCGCCGTCTATTGCACCGTGGGTGGACGCAGTTATCTGTACGCCCGGAAGCTGGTTACCGCCGGTGTCAACGCGACGAACTATCGCGACGGAATTCTGGGCTGGTGCCGCGATGGGCTACCGCTCGAATCCCCAGACAAGCAACCGACCACTGCCGTGCATCCTTACTGGAGAATCTTTCATGTGCCCGATCAGTACGAAGTGAAGACATGACGGATCATCGTAACGCCATGAAGGAGCCCTTGGGGCAGCTCACGTGATCCATCACATCGTGTGGCGTAGTCCAGAATCAGGGCTACTGGTGAGGCATCGACGCTTTAGGCCAGTTCCGCACGCAACAGTCAATACTGGGCCTGTGGCTAATCGTGGATCGCTAACATCGTATTTGCATTCAATCTATTCCGGCACCGCAACCCACCCATGGTCACGTGAAATGTTTAACGACGCGTCGAATTGCGGCAGGTTGAAGTACATCCATTGGAATACGTTCTCAACATCGCATTCGAGCTCGCACTCACGCGCGCCCGGGCTGAGACGTGTGCCGAGTTCGAGAAACGTCAGTGCATTTTGAAACCTAGCGTTCATGAATCGATAGAAGTCGAGTAAAGAAAGAAATCACGAGCGACAAGCGACAGCCTTGCAAACATACAAAAACGCCCTCCCATTCATCGTCCCATGATTTCATGGTTCTGCAAGCAGTATGTCTATAGGCTTCCCAACTTCCACTCTCCCCCGACATTGACGATAGGGAAAGTTCGCAGCTGATCGTTTTCAAACTTCAAATAAACTTCACCACTCATATCGTCGGCACTCCAAGGGAAGCTAAACGCAAACGAATCAAACGAACTAACTTCTCGCGTCAGTTCATCACGGTAATTCTTAAGAAGATTGTCCCACGATTCTCCTGTCGGAAGGCTAACGGAGTCAGCGAAACACGTTTTAAGCAATTCAATATCCTCGGTAGTGACTGCTTTTAGCCATTGTGTCGCTGGGAATGATGGCATCCATCCGCGAGATGTGAATGCACGATGTGCAAAATCGAGAGGGGTGCCAATTGTTGTGCCATCAGGAAGCTGAATCGCTGATCGGTACAACTTGTCAAAGTGACCTTCTTGGCCCAGCAGATGCTCGAATGATTCAGCCGATTCAAATTCAAGCAGTTCCAACGCGTTTCTCGCGTGCATGAGAAAGACGTTGTCACCAGCAACCATTCCGTCATGGCTATCATTTTTGTACGGCTCAGCCTGCGAAAGCGAGAGGATCTCTGCGAGCAGCATTGTTTTTTGCTGTTGATCGGAGAATTGGTTTCCAATCCATAAGTTTGTATTCGTAGCGTCATTCAAAACCTTGGCAACATTCAGGGCTTCCGCAATGCGTTTTTCGCACTCTGTAGCAGCTAGCAGTTGACGATGAGTGGATTCTCGATTCCCCAGCAACCAACCCGCCCCAAAAGCGGCCGCGATCAGGACGGTTGAAAAACTAACAAGCAGCAATTTCATCGGAGCAATTTACAATGCGAGAGAAAAATGTTCACGTGGCGGGCGCGGTTGATGTGGATTTCTCGACACACGCTGCCGCCCGCTCACATGCAACGCCTAGTTCGCCGGTGTACTTCATACGAACCGTTCGTGTAAGTACCGTGTGACATGAGCGGAATCGGATTCAGCATCGATGACGACGGAAATAGTGATAATGAAGTTGCGGTCGGAGTCACGCCAGTATGTCGAATGAGCGGCCCGTTCGTTGTCGACAATCCAGTCCGGACCACCACTCTTTGGCGATGTGAATCCAAGGTCCGCTATCCCAGTCGCCAAATGCGGAAACAGTTTATCGAGATTATCACGTGGCGACGCGTCATTAAGCGGGGCGACGATTCTTAGATCGTAGGATGAAAAGTTGTCGGCGTACCAAAGATTGCCTTGTTGAACCACGGATTCAATGTGTCCGGCGGGCGGATGAGATGATGTCTCGTTCGGCGGCAACACATGTTCAAAACCACTAGGGAGGTTCATCATGTTGGCGTCAAGTTGCTTCAGCAGAGCGAGGCGTTGTTTAACAAAACCATCGAGATCGGATCGGCTCGCGAATACGGTGTAAGCAAGCACTGTTCCAATCACAAGCACGGCGACAGCCAAAGCGATAAAATAAACGGTTCGTTTTTGCATGCGTGTGCCTCTGATTCAATTCGAGCCGACGAACGTTAACGATCACCGAGGTCAGGGAGTTGATTTTCCATCGCAAAAACGCGATGCCCGGTCCTTCGGGCGAGTCGAGCGGCGTCTCTGGGATGTCAGGATACGCTTTGTGTCCTCGGTTTGCCACGGATTTCTCGTTGGGGTGTCCCAATATTTGATCCCTCTCCAATAGATCCCAGTTCAACCGTCAGTCGCAACGCGACGAAAGGCTAAAGCCCCGGACGTGAGTCCGGGGAACCGTGCAAACACCCAGGCGTACAGTCGCGAAGCGACGGCAGGAGAGACCGAAACATCAGTACCGATGATGCGAAGAATCGGAAATGGAGAGGGTAGGAATATGGAGGGAGGAAGATGAGGCACCAGACATCAGCTTTTTTCCAATCTTTCTGTCGCATCAGTCTTTCTGTCTGCCGCGAACTTCGATCTACGACGGCATCAATCGGTAACGACGATTGCCGCAGGGTTGGTTGACTGCCGATTCGAAACGAGGCATCGCACTACCATCACACGGCAGGACACTTACGAGGAAAGGTTAAAAAATCGCAGGTTAGAAAATAAGAAGCGATTGCTTAAACAAACTGGGACCGAGCAACGATTACGTTTCTGGGTGGTAATGAGCGTCTCAACATGATGGGAACACTTTTCTGCACTACTCGCACACGAATGACGCTGTGGAATGGGGCCGCCCTGCGTTCAACAGGCGTCAGTCTGTCCGGTTTGCCGAACCGATCGCTTCACAATCAGGCCGTAGTCGAGTGTGTCGCGAAAGGTCAGTCAGGTAACGAGACTATCGGGGTTACGGGGCGAGGAGAGGACTTGACCTCAGAACCGACTGCGCGGAACCCTCCCATCCACCGATTTGTATTTGCCGTAGCGTGCATCCGATCCGTGGCGACCCCCATCCTGGTCAAGCTTGAGGAACATTCGAATCCTCGGCGATGAGCGAACTCGGTTGAAAAGTCCGTTGAACTCGGTATAGCCCCATTTCGATTTACCGTTTTCCATGTGACCTTAATCGCATTACGAATCGGGTTCGGCATCGTATTCGGAAAGGTAGATTTCCAGGTTTGATCCGATGCACATTTCCATCAGTTTCCGAGTAATCGGTGGACCGCCGCCCGTTGCATTCAAGCGAACAGTGAAGCCGACGTCGGCACCCCGATGATGCGAAGAATGGAGTTCTGTCGGGTTGGCGACCAACCACTCTTCGAGTGCCTCAATTTGAGTACGCAGATCCCATGAGCCTCACGCGATTTCGATATGGTTCTGGAAGCGGTCGTCAACAATACGGCGTATGATTACGGGCATGTCGGTCATGTCTCGTTTGGTTGAGGCAAATAACGACCGAAATCACGTGGTTGCGGCCGAGTGACTCACCGTGTGGAAAGGGGTGACTCGCAACTCGCATGAATTTCTTTGTTCGTTAATTTTAATACCTTGGCGCAAATACAGCATCCCTGTAGTCCAACGAAAAATGGATTCCTTTCGTCGGAGCCCGCAATTCAGTTGGGATTCGGTCGTGTTCCAATTGTCGATCGAGCATGGTAGGCGAGAAACCCACGACAGCTGATTGGTAATAACCCGACAGCAATCGTGACTCTATTTGTCGAAGTAATTGGAGCGCTGGAACAAACATCTTGGCTGACTCGAATTCAGCATACAATTTGACCGGATCTAACGCCCAATATAGAAATGACGCTATTCCACGATCGCATAGTGGATGATCGAGGATCAAGGAAAAGTCGCCGCCTTCTGGATTGAGCGGAATGATAAATGACGCAAACCAAAGTTCCTCGACGGTTTCTATTGCGTGGTACAGGCGTTCGAGGTTTGCATTGCTATCAGCCTCCGTATCGGCTGCCCATTCGTAGGCATGAATGATCTGCAGACGTTCTCGTTGCGACTGTTCAAGCATGATTGATTCGACGAATGCCCGAGGTCACCTGGCACGAACGGAAAAGTGACCACTAGAAAAGCAGTTTTTTTAATTACTCGTGTGCACCGGCACGGTTCCTCACACACGTTGCACCCTGATCCACTGCCGAGCACTCCTGACCGGGTCGCCGCCGATCCGCCTCCCATTCAATTCCGACCCGATCGGGCACTCCGGTCCAGCGGTTTGTTAGGCTTCATTGTCCTTTCTGTTCTTTTGCAAGCTTGCGATTCCCTTTGGGATGAGACCTGTGAAAGTGGTCGAACGCAGACACAAACCACCATCTGCCGGTGGCGCTGCGAAAGCATGCCTCAGTGTTCCAGATGACCAACCGACCTTCGCGACACGGCTTTTGCTCCTCGCGAAGCTTACTCCGGTATTCGTCTGTAAAGTCGATGAGGCACTCGATCTCCGGCACGTCGACGCCCTGAGACCAAACCTGAAAGCCAAACGTATTCAACGATTTGTGAGCGAGAAAGCCGCGAACATACTCGCGTGCTTGCTCTTCGGTCTCCCAGGTCTCTTGGTTGAAATAACGGATCCGGACAGTCTTGATCGTTCCCTCGGTTATCTCGTGTAATTGGATCGGAGATTTGTCGAGTAGCCCTTTTTCCTGCGCGGTTAACTTGGCTTGGAATTCTTTCAACTCCACGCCCTTCAAATTTGATTCTGCATCCATTTGGGCCGAGGCTTCCCGTGGCAATCCCGTCTCCGGTCGATTGTCAAAAACAAACTTTGGTTCTTCACCATAGGCAGCGGAGATCAGAAACAGAGCAAGTAGAATGGCTTTCATGAGTTTTTCCTCAAGCCTAACGATTGCCGTCACCGTGACGGCGAGTTGACTTTCCATTTATAAACGCCCGAAGCCGTCCTCCGGTGGACGGCATGGTTCGCCACTCCCATTCGGAAGTTCAGTAAGCGATGCATGTCATCTTAGCGTGAATTGGTGTCATTGATATAATCGACTCGGTTGGTTCAAGCTCTCTACTAGGTTCGGCGATGCAATCGATTCTTAAAAAGTTTGTTCTTTGCGGTGTGCTGCTGCTCGCAACGAGTGGAACCGCGCAGGAAACAATCCAGCGCAGCAACTCCAAACCTGCGGCTGCAATTGGAAGCAAGGATAATCCGGTTCGCTGCGATGCCCCGGACGGAGAGCACTGGTACCTGTCGCGACTGCGAGACTTAGACGGAAAACGCGTTGGAGCGAGCCGGGTGGGCAGCACCGGTGCCGCCGCTGATGGCCACATCATGGATATGTACCAGGTCAAGGGCAAAGACATCACGATCTTCATGGACATGTATCACTCTCAATACGTTGAGACCGGTGCTGTTCCCGGTTTTCGATTAGTCCACGAGTTCTGTGACGGGTTTGAATACATTGATACGAAGATTCACAAGTTCGGCGAATCGACACCCTTCACCGGGGAGATGATTCATGAGGATGACGACGGCGCGGTGCTGGTCCGAGCAAAAGTCAAAGCAGGATTTGTCGATGGCGTTCTCACTCGATATGGAGAGAAACAACGCGTGGTCCAGACGATTCCGTACGTCGATGGAAAGCGACACGGTAAGAGCGAGTACTTTTTTGACTCGGGGCAGTGCTGGGCGGAGTATCCGTTTAAAAACGGACAATTATCCGGCACGCTCGTCGTGAACTACGAGAGCGGCAAGGTCGAGCATCGCGAAAGCTTCGTCGACGGAGTTGCCCACGGCGCATATGAATCGTTTTACGAAAGTGGCAAGCCCAAAGCTCGCGGCTCGAAGAAACAAGGCATATGGGAGGGCAAGTACACCGAATGGGACGAAGAAGGAAGCGTCACCCGCGAATTAGACCTCGTCGATGGACGTCCGCGTGAATAACGCTCACAGCGATTGAACTCTGCCGCGTAAGCATGCGTTGATTACCGATCATGAGTCACTCATGGATTCCTTGATCCGCGAACGGCCCGCGATGACGGAGTCGGGGCAATGTGGTTTCCATCTCAAAACGCCTCACCCGCGACGTCGGGCGCGTAGAACGGTGTCGCTCGGATGTTAGGATGCGCTTTATGTTCGCGGTTAGCCACAGACTTCCTATTGTGGTGTCACAATATTTGATCCCTGCCCAATGGGTCACAGTTCAATGGTTCACCGAACCTTTTCAGAACCGGACTGGCGCCGTTAACGCATCCGGCTCCAAGCCGACACTTCGCACCTAGCATCACTTCGCACTCTTTACCGTAATCAAGTCCACACCACGAGCATTGAGATTCGCGGGCCAACTATTGCTTATAGAAAGTTGCCTGCGAATCACGCGAATGAACGCCAATTTTGGTCACACTAACGTGATGCTGATTGCCGGCGTGTGCTTGCATCCCTGCTCGGCCGTCACCCCCAGGAAAAGATTGGGTAGGAAAATGGAGGTAGGAAGATGATGCACAGGACACTCCGTCTTTTCAATCTTTTTGTCGCAACAATCTTTCTGTCTTGCATTCATAATTGCCTGGCACGCGCGAACACAACCTATCAACCTGTACCGGCTTCCCCGCCAAGCACTCCTCACTCCTCACTCCTCACTCCTCACTCCTCACTCCTCACTCCTCACTCCTCACTCCTCACTCCTCACTCCTCACTCCTCACTCCTCACTCCTCACTCCTCACTCCTCACTCCTCACTCCTCACTCCTCACTCCCCTAAACCCGCTCATCAATCAGACCTTCTCAGTCCGCAAGTTCACGGCTTTGCTATCTGGCGTTCACGCACAAGGACGGACACAGGAATTTCGGTACCGTCATCGCATACGATATCCGCAAACGTGATCGCGTCGCCAACTTGTTTCAACGCTGGCACTTTCTTGGACTTGGGCTGATTCGTGCGTAGACGGACGACGCCATTTGGAACGGGATCGCGATCTGACATGGCAATGTTGGTTATGCCCCCAACAGTACCACCACCGTTACCTGTTGTCGTAAATTCGAAAACGATACCTTTGCCAAGCTTTTCATCACCCAACGGCAGTTTATCAGTTGCACTGAACTTTGCGTCGAATTTGCCATTGAGTGGGGACGACCATTCAAGCTGTTTTGTTCGCTTTGTTCTTCCTAAACGCAGAACGAGTTCATGATCGGAGGTCGCCTCTCCGGACAACGCGATCGTTTGTTTTTCGATCTTGGCGACGACGATCTTAGTTTCACGTGGCGTATCAGTCTCTTCAAGTGCCAGCACAGTAGTTGCAATCAGGGCGATCGAGGCAATTGAGACAAAAGAAAGCGTTTGCATGGCAGGTTCCGAGGTTGGAATGTTTGTTGTAGGTGGTTAACAATCGGACGTCGGTCATTAAATCCGACGTTAGTGATGGACGCCGATCTATCGTTGACGAAGTTTTCGAGACCGGCTTCTGGCTCAACTAGCGTCAGGTCTGTGCCATCGGAAAGACCTATGGTTTTCATTTCGTGTTACTGGCCGCTTGGCCCCGTGCGGCCGTGTAGAACGGTTTCCTATCCGACGAACGGCCAGCGTAACCGGCGGCGATGTTACGCGTTGACGTCAGATTCCGCCGGATCCGAAGCTCCGGTTCACGTAATTGTCACCTTGCCTTTCCAATCAAGCGAATACCCGCGTTCAGCAATGATTAATCACTATACGCTTCCAGTAGTTTATCCATTTCTTCAATCCACTTCCGCATGCGATCCCAGCGTTTATTACCTTGTTCAGTTGAATAGACGTCGTCAACCAAAACCTTTCTGTTCCGGTAGCAAACAAAGCAAGTCTGCACTACGCCAAAATTTTCACTAAGTGCGATTTCGACACCCTCTTTTGCAAGTGCCTTTTCCAACTCTCTTGCAAAATCGGTCATAATCTTGCAATACTCTGCGAGTTTCGCTTTGGATTCGGGAGTGTCTTTGTAATAAAGCTTCAAAGCTGCATCGCGCCGTGCTTTACCATTGTTGTAAGTGAATGGATCAAGAAGTTTGGACTTGTTCGCAATCGGCATGCTTTGAGCCAGTTGAGCGAACAGTTCTGGTTCGTATTCAGCATTGATGCATTCCGAATCGTCATCGACTTGCATTCTGGATCGCTCGACAAGCTTGTCAGCGATCTTCTTCTCTTTTTGGGTCAGCTTCTTGGGAAAACAAAAGGTGTGATCCGATGCAACGAGATATCCATCGTCGAATTCTGCGATTTTCAGCAGAAAGTCATAAAACGAGATCGCATGGACTCTCGAATCGCGATCATGACAAAACTGAACCACCGTTCCAGCCAAGCCGGGCTCAAGAATTACGCAAATCGGATCGGACGCTTCTCCACTCGCCTCAAAAAAGGGAATAAGCGGTATCTCTGTTCGAAGTCCTTTGATGTGCTCAGCAATCTCTATTGCTTCTTCGAGACCGTAGAAACGACATTCCAACTCTGGAATCTCACCGCCATCGGTAAGAGAATAAAAAGCCGCCACATCCGCTGGAATCCGGCCAGCAAAACAGCCCCAGAACTCTTTCAGCGCAGCCGAGTCCCACGGTTCCACGGTCTGCAGCCACAAGTCTGGGATTAACGCCTCGATCTTTTTTGTCGTCATCTTCTTACCGTTTCACTGCGGGGAAGTAGCTTTGATTTTCCGAGTTTCCTAGATGAACAGCGACAGAACTATCTTTTTAACCTCCGGTTAGTCGGGTGATCCAAGTGAATTGGAACTGTCATCACCGGGTGAGTCAAGCGATTCGGGCTATATCAATCCGAAGCATGCGGGACAGAATGATGATCTCGGTTTTGAAATCGAAGGGAAACGCGTCATCCTGCGTCTCATACTCTCTGAGAATGATCGAGTTGGATTCGCTCACTAACGGATCTCTCTGCGGAGTAGTGCAGGGACGTACTCACTCTTCGCCACCGCAATCGCCATCTCGACGCCGCCATAAAATGCTCGCACCTCAAGCATAAAATCCTCTTCGGGTTCGGTTCGAGATGACAGTGAAGGCTCGAAGCGAACCGTCAATGCAGACGCCGGCAGACCGATCGACATCACGAATACCTTGCGAGACGTGCGCATGAGGTATGATATTCTTTCAGGATCACTGTCATAGAATCGTCGCACCGCCAAAGTAAGTGGCAAATCTCGCATACCTGATTCACGGTCGCCGCCCTGCATCTCCGCCAACCACGTCAATCGAACCATCATATGAACAACCTATCGCCTGTATGTTGGCTGCTGCTTATCGGCATGGCAGTTTATTCCATGAACCCATTGATGGCCCAGTCCGACTACGACCGAACTCCAAAACTATTGCCGCATACCGATCCCGAGAACCTCGGCCAGTGGCAGCTACAGCCGGAATTTAGTGACGAGTTCAACGACGGTTCGATCGGAAAACAATGGCACATCCAGGGCCGCGACGACGGCCAAGGGGCGTACTATAACAACAACCGAGGTCGCAATTCGCAGTTCATCCCCGCCGCGATAACAGAAAGCAAGGGACGATTGCAGATCAAATCGAGCTGGGCTCCTGACTTTGAATTCGCGAAGGGTTACGGTAACCCTCCGATAACCACTGGCGCGTTAATCAGCAAACAATTTCTTCACTACGGATACATGGAGATTCGCTGCCGGGTGGGCAAGAGTCCCATGTCGGCAGCCTTCTGGGCAGTCGGCACCGACAACCGTGGCGAACTCGATGTGTTCGAACACGTCGGCCAGAGCTGGGATGTCACGAAGGACAACGCAGACATCACGCAAACGATGCAGATGTCGATTCACAATTGGGACCGAGCGATCAATGAGAATCTGAGTAATCGAAGGCATTGGACTCAGAAACACACGCTCGGCTTTGACGTGACCGACACGATGCATGTCTATGCCGCAGACTGGACCGAAAACGACATCCGCTTTTACGTTGACGGCAATTTGATTCGGACGTTGACCAAATCAGAAGCCAATCGGGTCATGTTCAACGGTCTCGGCGGTTGGGTGATTGATAAGCCCCAGAGAGTTTGGATCGACTGCGAGTTGTTTGACTGGGAGGGGCGAATCAGCGAACTTCGCCCGGAGATGTTTGGCGATGAAGCGGTTTTTGAGGTTGACTACGTCCGCATTTGGAAACGAGGTGTCGATAGCCATAATATCGAAACCCAAAACCTTCCAAACTTGGTTTCCAACAGCGATTTCGCTACAGATCTGAGCGGTTGGAAAACAGAGGGCGCTGTCGCGGTGCAAGACGTATCGAAGTGGAAGTACTGGAAAGACAACAACGAATCCGCCGACCCGAATGCGATGCAGATCGGAGCAGGAGGGACCGGCGCGGCATCGCAAGAAATCACAGTCAAACCGAACACGCATTACCTATTAACGGCTCATCTTCGCACGCCGGCGACGTCTGGAACGCTCGAACCGTCCAATTTGCGGACAAAGCCGCTGGTCTTCCACGAGGGATGGATGGGTGTGGAAGACTATGGAGGAGGAAGATTGATCCGCAAGGTCTTTCACAACTGGTTTCAGTCCTACAGCATCAAATTCACGACAGGCGAAAACGATACCACCGCGACCATTTTCTTTAACAACACAGAGACCCAACGAGGTGGACTGTTTCACGTCGACACCGTCAGCGTCGTGGAGTTGAAAGACCTAAGAAAAGATTGAAACTGACCGTGCACTTGAGCATTCGGATGTTCATTCAACCGTTCTATTTAAACTTAGCGACAGTGCGGCATGAAAGATCTCTTTGTTATTGCGTTAATTGGTCAATCACCGGTTCCGCAGCCGACTTGATCAATTCCAACAATTCGTCGTCCATGAATCGGTAGTCGTCGGGGATGTCCAACACATGCACCGACTTGAACTTCGATTCGTCAGGAAAGTCGGCCAGGATTCGCTGACGATGTTTGTCTTCCATCACCAGAATCGCGTCCGCCCACGCGACGTCGCTTGCCCGAATCGTTTGCACCGCGGCCTTTGCCGTTCCTCGCGAACGAACCGAAATCCGATCGTCACTTCGATAGATCGCTTCGGCCGTCGGGCTTCGCCATTGGTTTTTGCTGCAGACGAACAAAATGTTTGGACGCGTCCGCATCATTCGGCCCAGTCCAGCACGAATGATTCTTGGTTTTCATTCTCGGGCGTTTTCCAACTGCCGCGCTCTTTGTCAGCTTGCCGCGAACGCGTGAGCTCCGAAAGAACGCTGCCACGACTGACGTGATCATGTCGCAAAAGCCAACAGCAAATCGTGTAGGTGAACTCGCCAGAGTGGTCCAATGCTCGAATCCTTTGCGGTGGGGGTAGAATCTTTGCTCCAGAATACAAAAATAGCCGAGATCACACATGACGTGACGGTGTGAAAGCAAATCTTGGCGAATTACGGACTTTCAAGAAATGCCTGTATTCGCTAACCTCCCCCCAATGATGAATGGAGGCCCCACGAAGAATGGAGGCCCCAGCGAGAAAAGGAGGCAAGGTTCGCTTCCGATGGGCATTTTGGATTGATGCGAGACTGGAGCGTTGGAACGACAATGAAGAATTGGTTGCCATGGTGTCTATTGAGCGTCGTTATCATGGTTCCGGGGTGTCGCTCCACCGCGAAACCCAGCCCGAACCTTTCTTCAGAGCTGGCAACTTCGGATACCGCAAAAGCGAGATGGAAACCAACCTCGTTTGTCGACAGTCCTGAACTTCAAACCGGTACGGGTCCAATGGATGCGGATGCCGCACTCGAGTTCTCAGCGACCGATTCCGGGCTGAAGTATCGGATTCTACGAAAGTCCGACGGCGTGAAACCGACGGCCGACGACACGGTGACCGTCAACTATCGTGGCTGGCTCAATGGTGGAAAAGTGTTTGACAGCTCCTACGAGCGAGGTGAACCAACAACCTTTCCCTTGCAAAATGTCATTGCCGGTTGGACGGAAGGACTGCAACTCGTTGGCGAGGGCGGAATGATCGAACTGTGGGTGCCTTCAAAGCTCGGCTACGGCGAACGCGGTTCCCCAGGCTCCATTCCTCCTCACTCGCACCTGCATTTCATCGTCGAACTCGTGAATGTCGACTAGTGCAGCGTTGCAGCTAAGAATGAGGGTTGGTGGTAGCGGAAATCGTCAAAACTTTCGTTGTGTTTACCCGCCGATCCGAAACTCTCGCGCGAGGTCCGCTACCCTTAACGCCGACGTTGTGCCCGTTGGCGAGCATTGATCTCTTGCGTTCGTTTTAGTCAGCTTGCTTGGAGGCGTCTTCGTTAGCCACCTCGACAGGTAGAAAGATCCACAACATAAGGTAGCTGACAAAGCCGACTCCCGCTGCAAATAGTAACATCACAAATACGAAACGCCAGAGCCACACAGGAATGGTCGTGTGCTTGCCCAGTCCGACACATACATGGCCGAGATGTCCACCTGCGCGGGGCCTCGCCACATTGCGGACCCCACTTATCGAGCTAGCGGCGTCACCATTGTGGTACGTGCCGTGTAAGATGAGGCCAAGCAATATTGCTAAACCCAAGACGTAAGCGATTGCAAACAATTCATGCTCCATATTTCAGCGTCGCTTAGTCCGAGAAACGTTCGAGGTCACCCGGCACGAACGGAAAAGCGACCATTAGGGAATAGGTTTTTGAGTGCGCGGGGCGAGTAGAGCGGTGTCTCTCGGATGTTAGGATACGCTTTGTGTTCACGGTTTACCACAGATTTCTCCTTGGGGTGTCACAATATTTGATCCGTCTCCAATGGATCACAGTTCAATAGATCACAGTCCAATCGTCAGTCGCAACGCGACGAAAGGCGAAAGCCCCGGACGTGAGTCCGGGGAACAGTGCAAACACCCAGGCGTACAGTCGCGAAGCGACGGCAGGAGAGACCGAAGCATCAGTACCGATGATGCGAAGAGTCGGAAATAGAGAAGGTAGGAAAATGGAGGCAGGAAGATGATGCACGCGACATTCCCGACTTTTCATTTTTCTGTCGCAACAATCTTCCTGTCTTACCTCCGTTATTGCTTGGCACGTGCGAACACAACGAATCCGTCTGTACCGGGGCGCCGGCGAGCGAAACCGCCTCCACTCGTTCGGCTTTACCCGAGCGTCTACGGTACGATGCGGTCATCCGAATCCCAAAACAGTCATTTGCCTCTGTTGCCTTTTCGGCTTCGCGGGCATACTCCCAACTCCCAACTCCCAACTCCCAACTCCCAACTCTGATCCCACCGCTAGCAGTTACTCAGGCGATCCTTCACACCCGCTAGTCTTCAGGATCTTGCCGACTCCTTCAATCAGCGGTTCACGTCCACGACTACGCGGCCTCTTACCTCCCCGTTGAGCATCTTCAGCGCGAGGGGCATCAGCTCGGTCAGGCCGACTTCCGTGCTGATTGTGGCAAGCTTTGAAACATCGAGATCGAGGCTTAAGCGTCGCCATGCTTCGAGCCGCTTAAGTCGGGGGCACATTACGCTGTCAATGCCAACCAACGTTACGCCACGCAAAATGAACGGTGCTACGGTCGCGGGAAATTCCATTCCGCCAGCCAGCCCACAGGCCGCGACGACGCCCCCGTATCGGGTCGTCGCGCAAACGTTGGCCAGCGTGTGATTGCCTACCACATCGATTGCTCCCGCCCAGCGTTCTGCTTGCAGCGGCTTGCCGGGCGACGCAAACATCGTGCGATCCAGTATTTCCGCCGCGCCCAAACTTTTGATGTAGTCTGCTTCCTCCGGCCGACCGCTGACTGCGACGACGGTAAAACCAAGCTTGCTCAGAACCGCCGTCGCCACACTACCTACGCCGCCCGCCGCACCGGTCACGAGAATATCCCCGTGCTCCGGCTTTACTCCATGCCGTTCAAGAGCCAGCACGCAAAGCATTGCAGTGTAGCCTGCGGTGCCAATGGCCATCGCCTGCTGCGGCGTGAACCGACCTCGCAAAGGCACCAGCCAGTTCCCGTTCAGGCGTGCCTTCTGGGCGAGGCCGCTCCAATGCGTTTCTCCGACCCCCCAGCCATTGAGAATCACCGCATCGCCCACCTCGTAATCGGAGTGCGTCGTATGCTCCACGGTGCCAATCAGATCGACGCCGGGCACCATCGGAAATCTGCGCACCACCGGCCCTTTGCCTGTGATAGCCAGTGCGTCTTTGTAGTTGAGCGTCGAATGGCTCACCCGCACGGTCACATCGCCATCGGGCAATTGCCCCTCGTCAAGCTCCGTCAGTGAGCTACGGTAGCCTGCTTCGTCCTTCTCAATCAAAATACCTTTGAACATAACTTTTATGCTTCGTTGTTAACGCTGGATGAGCCGTTCGCATGATGTCGCCGAACGGTAGGATCCACGGGGTCGGGCCGTGGGAAATTTGATCGATCAAAACGCGCGACGCCCGACTCCAGTGCAATCCCTTTGTTACCCGCTATTGTTTTGTGCCGTAGGATTCCACGCTATCGGTTGAACCGTCGCTCGTCAACAACAATGCCGTCGCGTACTAGGCCGACTACAACGTGATGTGGGAATCGGGGAGTCAATGTCCAGAGCGTGTCGCTAGGAATACGCTGTGCGTTGAAGTCAAGCCACGCAGTTCCGTTTTTGGAGAGCAGTTTCCGCTCATCATCGGACAAGAGCAGTTCGTCTAGGCGTTCGTCGACTGGGGCAATGTCAATGCGCCAGAGATGATCATCCGTTCGATGCACAGCAGTCTGGCAGGAATTGCAGCGTCCACGTTCAATGCGCATGTGCGAATGCGGTGGTGTAATTTTGACTAATATCGTTGACATGGGCGTTATGAAACCGCCACCGTTGGGGCATCGGTTCGAATCGTATTTGCGTCGCATTAATGCGTAGAGCTGGATGTATATCAGTCGGGTAACGTTGGGGATAAGCGAGTCGGGACGGAAGTCGATGTGGTGGCCAAATTGCTAAAACTGCCGACTTCGTTACAACCCATGGTTCCCCGGTTTACTGTATTGGGATGTCGCTAACCACGTCGGTTGACGTTGGTCCGATCATAGCGAGCGCAACGACCGCCGGCAAATCCGTTTGTAGCGGCAAAAACAAAGAAGAAATTTGTTAGCAAAATGATGTGGGGCAAAATGATAAATCAGCGAGCACCAATCATTCTGCCACCTAATCATTCTGCCATTCGCTCTCAACCGCAAGGCCTTTGCGACAGAGCTTTGACGCTCGCCTTAACAAAGAACGCTGGAAAACTAGCGCCGGTTCCATCACGCATGAAGGCCCTTTGAATCGCCAACACGATTGCCATCAAGTCATCATCGCTAGTCGGGCAACGGCACCAATCACCCGCCGGCGACGAGAGATTGTCCATTTGAAAACGCCCGACTTCGCCGCTCGGGTGCATTGGACGGCTCCCCGCTCATCAATACGTGTAAATTGTTGCATCGTCAAAGCCGCCGTCAATTGTTGCAGAAGCCTCGACGTGGTAGTCGGAGAGTCGGTGGTCGGAGCCACCCCAGTCATGACCGCCGCCGTTGAAATCGATGCGAAGATGATCAGAGTCATCGTTTGGGCGAATGGTAATCATGTAAGGGCAGGTCAACGAATCACGTATCTGCTTTGCGGTTATCGTCAACGGTGGGTCCTCTTGGCTCAGCAAAGTGTTGAATTGCGACAACCAATCAGTAGCAACAAAATTACGAAACTTCTTGAACCACGATTCGTGCGTCATCCAGATGCGATTAGCTGTCGGCGTGAGGCTTGCGAGCCGTTCGTCGGACCGTTTCTGCTGCGTGTCGAAGGTGAAGCCAACCTTGTGACCGTTGAAAATACGATCCGCGACAAACGTCTCGAAGTGTTCGTCCCACTGGATGCCGTCAAATTTCGTGTTGGCTTTTGAACCGCCCATATATTCCTCAGTCGCAGAACTATCTTTTTAACCCCGGGTCAGTCGGGTGATATAAGCAAATTCGATCTTATATCACTGGGTGAGTCAAGCGATTTGGGTTTTATCACTTGGGAGAGAGTGACTCGAGTGATATAGGGTCTTATCACTCGAAAGCATGCTGGCGAGATTGAAGATCTCGGTCTTGAACTCTCGGGTCGCGTTTGCCATCGGTACTCTCGCTCGCCCATTTCTGTTAACTAGGGCGAGGATGTTAACCGAGAGAGTCTGAGAGATTTCGCTGTTGGGTTCGGGAGGGCGTTGCGGAAAGCTGCTTTCCGGTTAGGTAGAGAACGCCCAAATCTTCGCCGCCGAATTCTGGCTGAAGTTCGGAAAGCTTGGATGGAACCGAACCCTTCGCGGGCTGCCATCGATTGAGAAGAAGGGTCTGTCGATCGCGCCAGTACCCCCCGCCGTACCACGTGCCCATGTTCGGCCCCTCAACGACTGTCCGAAGATAGGGCAGGCGGCAGACGCCGTTCCATGTATCACCCGATGCTCCCATCGCGAGATAGATCATCCATTGTCCATCGAACGAGATGTCGCACCGTTCTGGATACAGCTTGCCGTGGAACCACGAGCCCTGTTCAAGTGTGTCGGATCGTGTATTCCACCGAATTACGTGGAAGCACTTTGATGGTTTTCGGCGGATGACGAGCACGTAGGGCGCCGCCTTCGCAGGGAGAAGGTGAATACGTGCTGGATCAGCCGGTGTCATGATGAGGATTTCGAGGCAGAACGTTCGCAATCACCCGGCCGCGACGAGAGATTTGCCATGGTAAAAACGCCCGACTTCGCGGCTCGGGTGCATTGCTTAGTGCGTCGGCATTTGCAGCGGCCAACGAGCGACCGTCAGCAAACACACTATGCAGTCAGGGGCTGTCCAGTGAGTTTCAAAATCCAGAATAACAGAATCGCCGTTGGTGAGACCCCAAATGCCGCAACTCCCCAAGTGATACAACGCGACCGCGACCATCCCGTCCGATAAAGAAGGGCGATCGCAACTGTAGCCGCGGGCAAAACTGAGATCAGCATAAGAACGGCCCATTGCCAGCCGGACGGAACTGATGTCCCGGCGCGAGGAGCAATTGACTGCGCATACGCCAACGAAGTTGCGTACCCTGCAATTACGATCAACGACAGGACTCCCATGACATAAAGTGTGAAGCTCGCTATATGCTGCCACCACGGCGCCTGGCTATCCGCCCGGACGAGGAGCCCGGCCGCGAATAGTAATCCGAAAGCAACCACGAAAAGCCCTAACCCCAAGAGTCCGATGATGACAAATTGCATAAGCGCAGCCGCGAGCGCCGTACAGAAAAAGCCTGAGGCAAGTAGCGCGCCCGCAGCACTCATGTAACGTACCGGTCGCCGATACAAATCCGAAGCCTCGGACCATTCGGGAGGTTGGTATGGGTCGGGTCGCATATTCTCTTTCGGTCCGACGAAATGACTGGCATAACCGGGCCGCCGCGGTTGATGCTCCACTTGAAAACGCGTTGTCGGCGGCTCCGCGTTCATGCCTTTGTTCAAGTAAGCCGCTATCGCGGCGGGTGTGGCTGTTTTTTTTTTCGATCGTTAGTTTAGCCGATTCTCACGGCGCTGGCATGTTTTCTTGTTGTTTATTTTTCTCTCTCAACAAGGATCTACCATGGTCAACTACGATCGCCTCCCTGCCGCCTCTCGCTATTTCGACGGCAAGCTCTACCAGGACATGAACGACGACCTGCAACTAGCAGGCATGAGCAAACGCACTGTGCACGGCTATCTCCGAGCCGTCCGGCAACTCGCCGACTACTGTGAAAAACGTCCCGACCGAGTCAGCGAAGCTGAACTCCGGCGATACTTCCTCTACCTCAAAAACGAAAAGCAATTCGCTTACGGATCGATCCGTGTTGCATTCTCTGGCATCAAGTTCTTCTACTCGCGAACGTGCAAGCGGAATTGGCAGACGCTCGCCACGATGAAGCTGCAGCGGGCAAAAACGATGCCTGAAGTACTCACCATCGAGCAGGTGCACCGCATCGTCAACGCTTGCCGAGTCGAGCGGATCGCTCTGTTCTTTTGGACCACCTACTCGATGGGGTTACGGCTAGAGGAAGCTCGAAACTTGCAAGTCGGTGACATTGATTCTCAGCGGATGATGGTCCATATCCATCGCGGCAAGGGGGCCAAAGATCGCTACGTGCCCCTGCCAACTTCGACTCTCCATTGGCTCCGGCAACACTGGGTGACGCATCGACATCCCCGGTTCCTGTTTCCCGCGGAAGGTCGAAATCACCAACAATCCTCCACGTCCGACACGCCCATCCAAACATCAACCGTCCAAAAAGCGATGTCCAAAAAGCGATGTCCAAAATCGCCGTCGACTTGAAGTTCGCCAAACGTGTCAGTATCCACACTCTCCGACATTCTTATGCCACGCATCTACTCGAAGCGGGCGTGTCACTGAAGGTCATTCAGCAGTACCTCGGCCATAGCAGCCTGCAGACCACGTTGATCTACCTGCACCTGACCGACACCGCAGAGGCCAACGCCAGAGAAATGATCGAACAGATCTTCCGTCGCTCCTAAAGCTTCATCCTAGGCTGCGATGCCCTCGGTTGCCGATGCACTGCGCAAGCACGCCCCGGCGATTTGGCAGACCCTTTCGATCGTTCAGCAAAAAATTCTCTCGTCCATCATCCGCTGTCGTACGGGTGCACTCGGCGGAGTCCATTACCAGTGCAGCGGTTGTCGCCGCGAGCACTGGGTGGGACGCTCCTGCGGCAATCGGCATTGCCCCAACTGTGGTCACGAGAAAACTCAAGCCTGGATCGAAAAACAGTCCGCTAAATTGATGCCGGTCCATCACTTCCTGGTCACCTTCACGGTGCCTCGGGAGATCGGTTTGGTGCTGCGCGAGTGCCAACGCGAAGGCTATCGCTGTTTGTTTGACGCCAGCAGCCAGAGCATCCGCGATGTGGCTGCCGCGACCAAGAGCCTCAAAGGTTGTCAACTCGGGTTCTTCGGGGTGCTGCACACTTGGGGGCGAGATCCAGCAGTTTATCATCCTCACATTCACTACGTTGTTCCCGGCGGCGGAGTGAAGTTGGATGATCATGGCCAGGCCGAGTCATGGCAGAGCACGCCGAAGAACTTTCTGTTTCATCACGACACACTGGTGCGAGTCTACAAGGCGAAGCTGGCTGATGAGCTTCGAGCGTGTGGGCTATACGATACCGTTTCAATGTCAGCTTGGAACAAGAAATTCGTCGTCGATATCCAAGCGGTCGGTCACGCGATCCCCACACTCAAGTACCTGGCTCCTTACGTGCACCGGGTCGCCTTGAGCGACAAGCGAATCGTGGCGGTGGATGAGTCGTCGGTGACCTACACGGTGCGTCCATCGAAATCCGTTCGAACCATGACACAAAAAGTCGAAGGGGAATCGTTTGTGCGAGGCTTCGTCCAGCATGTTCTGCCATCGGGTTTTCAAAAGATCCGGCACTATGGCTGGATGAGTCCGAACTCGAAGATCAAACTCGATCAGGTGCGTTGGTTGGTGTGGCTGTTTTTAGGTTGGACGTTCTGGCTGGCCAGCGGACATGCGCCGCAGGAGAAGCCGCTGACACAACCGCTGCGTTGCTCGGACTGCGGTTGCCAGTTGCGAGTGGTCAAGGTGACATGCGAAACGATCGAGTGCTCTGATACCCGATCACTAGCCTACTTCGACAGCGGATAATGAAACCGACGAACCCACACCAAAGACATCATTCGCAAACGTTTCCGGGGTGGCGTAGGCTCGAGGTGCGCGCCGATCCGATCGAGGTCGCATTAAAAGTCATCAATAGTTCATTCTCAGCCATGCCAGATCCCACCAAAATGGTCCCGACGTACCTGCGCCGAACCGTTCCGCTTGATCGAACCGAACAACTGGGTGAACAACTGGGTAGCGATGACGATCCAGTGGTCGAAGCAAAACCCAAGTAGTCGATCGAGACACCGCCCTCGCTTCCACGAGCTTCTTGAACAAAGCCCTTGAACATCGGCTCGTACCTCGCGATGTCAAAGGCTTACTGGTTATCCCGCGTACTCAACCAGCGTGTGATCCTCACCAGCCAGTTCTTCATTAATGATCTGAGAAATCAGACCCCAGTCGCCTTTGGCGAGACCGGCGCCAATCCTCGGATATCCAATTCGTTTGCCAGTGAATTGCGATTTCACAGTGGTCATCACCGACCGAATAGCGTCGTAGTCTGCGCGAACGGCTGAGCCGCGGCAATGGAATTGAGTGTAGGCGTTCACGACTGTGATTTGGTGGTCATCTCGTTCGACAGTCGCGAACGAGATTGTACCCAATTTGTTTCTGTCGGCTTTGTCTGTCAAGCAATCGGCGTCATATGCTTCGGGAAACACTGATTTGATTGCTTTGGCTATCCCGGCACCCATCGCGCATTGACAATTGCAGCCATGAATGATGACATCGAATGTGCCATCCAGCGCAAGCGTCAGCAGATCACCGTGAATTGTCTTCATGGCGGATGTGGATCAGCAGTGTCCCAGACACGCTCAAATTCGGACTTGGTAATCTCAGTCAGCGGATAGTCTGGATCATTCGGATCGATTTCGGGTGCATGATGACGCATGCATCGAGTGGCGCACGAACGAAGTCCAAACGCTATCGCTACTACGTTTGCAGCAAGGCAACTAAACGAGGCCGCAAGACCTGCCCGCGTCCATCATTGCCCGCCGAAGAAGTCGAACGATTCATCGTCGCTCAACTTCAGTCGCTGACGATTGACGAAAAAATATTGAACGCGATATGCAACCGTGTCCGCCGATCCATCGATGAACGTCGCAGCGAATTCATAAAAGAGCAAACAGCACTCGCGACTGCGATACACCGGACCGAGCGGTCCATCGACTCGCTCTCTGTACCCACATCCGACGCTGCCCGCGAAACTATTCGACTTGATTCCTTGGCGTCGCTCAATGAGCAACATCACCGCGACCGTATGCGTCTTTGCAATCTGCACGAGCAGCTTGCCACGATCAACTCCGCCACACCCGATCGCGTTTCGATCCTCAGGGCAATCGACGACCTTGAAACTCTGTGGGACCACATGACCCTCAGCGAGCGAAGTCGATTGATGTCACTTCTAATCGAACGCATCGACCACGACCCTACCGACAGCAACCTGTCCATTACCCTCAGCCCCACGGGGCTCGAATCCCTCGACTCCATCACCCCGACCTCGGAAACGCAAACACAATGACGCACATTCAAGCCAAGTTCCAAACCACCTCCGCCGCACGCGGCCAACACCGCGTCACGTCGCCCACCGCGGCCAAACGCCCGCCCACGCCACGTCTGCCCCACGTCGCGAAACTGATGGCCCTCGCCATTCGTCTCGACCACTTGCTTGCAACCGGCCAAGTCAAAGACCAAGCGGAGATCGCCCGCACCGCCGGCATCACCCGCGCCCGAGTGACGCAAATACTGAATCTGCTCCAGCTCGCGCCGGACATTCAGGAAGCGGTTCTTCACCTCCCACCCGTTACCAATGGCGACATAGTTACCACCGAACGCGATCTGCGAACCGTCCTGCAGTCACCGAACTGGAGTAAGCAGCGACAGATTTGGAGTAAGATCGGCGGCGAAACCCCACGCAGCGTGACGTCGTAAATGCTCTCGCATATTAGCGACTGCCTGAATTTTGCGAGTTGTGCACGTCGCCTCGGTGTGTCCAATCTTCGTCACCAAATGGCGACACCGATTACGCCGCCTGCAACACTCAATACTGGGCCTTTGGCCAGCAGTTACCCAGGCGGTCCTTCGCATCCGCTCGTCAATCAGACCTTGCCAGTCCGCACGTTCACGGTTTGGTTATCCGCGGTTTTGAATCGATGTCGAAACGACGCGGCGGCGTATAGCCAAATCACAAAAAAAGCTAGCCAACCAAGGGCGAGGCTTGGGTTGTCCGCCAATTCTTGCAAGTCAACGTGTCCCTCGAACATGCGGTACAGGCCAACGAAGGTTAGCAACACCAACGGAGCTAGGGCGAAATCAACGCAACTTCGCAATCTAGTGGAACCGAACCATTCGGACCAAAGGCAGAACAATGAAAGCGAAAGAAACAGCAGAATCAACACGTGACTATCGTGGATGTGAACCGTGGTGTTACTGCGGAAGTAGTTTCTAAAGAGATCAAAGAGATCGATCCAAGTTGAGGCTAATGCGAGGCACGCAAGAGTTGTTGCCAGCAAAACGAGTCGTGGTCGCCCGGCGATGGGTTCCGGAACTGGAAATGATGGATGATAGGGATTCGTCATTACGATTTCAGTCGGAGAACGCCCCGCATCACTGAGTCGCGGGAGTTGATTGTCCATTCCAAAGCCGCCCGGTTCCGCAACTGCGGTTCAGCGCTTGTCATCCCGCCATTAGGAGTTGGCGAGCCATTGAAACATGCCATCATTCATCTTGGATTTCAGCCAATGCCCTGGAACAGAATCTGACAATTTGACATCGTGTTCTTCGTCATCTAGGCAAGCGGTGAAAACGACGAAATCTGGCGTGACGCGATCATTGTCCCAATCCGTGCCATTGAGTTTGCGACAGGCGGAAGCTATCGCCCCGCCAATTTGATTGAGTAGCACGGGTGATTCGTCCTGATCAATTTGATGCGTGTACCATCTCAATAGTGATTCGTGTAGTTCCTGCGAATCAATTGTCAGCTCTCGGCCGCCGATGAATTCCCCCCACCCGTACGCCAAACGCGAAGCCTCATTAGCATCCGTCGTTTGTTTGTTGATCTCGCTTAACCGCTCAACGTTCAAAATGTAGATAGTCCGACCGTGTTCCGCATAGTCTTCGGGCTCAGCCTCCCAACCGAAATACGGTATGAATCCAGCGTAAAAAGTCTGATTAGCGGGGAGTCTCGAAAGAGCGTCCGGAATCTTGTTTAAGTAAAGTGATGAGATTGTCTCAAGCAGTTGGTTCATGTTTGTCAAATCGCGATAACGGCTGAGGCCACCCGGCAGGAACGGGAAAGCGACCATCAGTAAAATAGTTTTTTTGAGTGCTGGGGTGCACCGGCATTGTTCGCCACACACGTTGCACCATGATTCACTGCCGAGCACTCGCGACCAGAGGATTGTATCCCCGACGGAATCCGAAATCAATTCGATCGCGAATGGAAATGGGCAGCCCGACATTAGACGCAATTGCCTTGCTTTTGCATCGCCGAAAGAGCTGACATTAAGTGAGAGGCTCAGCGTTGACGAACGGCACGCGTCACCGGATATGCGTGAAAGATTACCAACTTCGAAACCGCCCGTCTCTCGCACTCGGGGGCAGAAGGCTGCCGTTCGCGATTACGATTTACCGGATTTGGGCATAGCATCTCACTTGCCAAGGGAATCAGTTAGTGCAGCTACAATCTTTAGTAGCTTAATCTCAGAAACGACGTCGTTATAGATCAACGTTGCACCGATCATCGGCAGCAAAAACAACAGAACAAAAATGTCGATTACCCGCCACTGGTCTATATCTGGCAAGAAGAGTAACAGCAAGGGGAATATGCATACGACGTATACGATTCTGAAGACGACTATCTTCCAGCGGCGTCGGGCGAGTTGATTTAGCCTGAGTTCGCGTTTACTGGCATTCATCGAGTCAGAGACAAAGCCATCGGTGTCGCTATTGAAGTGATCGAGTTTCATCTGTTCTCCTTCGACGAACAGCCAGCGTCACCGGGCGGCGAGATTTCGCTATCCACTAACATTTCGCGTGATTCGCCGCTCCGGTTGATGACTTGATCCGTCCGTTGAGCCACCTTCTCCTACAGTACATGACGCTACAGAAGGCAACGGTCAAGGTAATGCCGACTGATAGGGCTGTACTCCACTCAGCGAACAGACCAATCGCAGCGCTTATGGCGACACCCAGCGCGATGGCAAATATTCCGTAGCTGATGTCGGTATTGAACACGTGTCCTCCCAAGTGAACCACCAGATGAGTTCCAATTACCCCGACAATAGCTCCAAACAGTGCGGCGATTAACATCGCCGCATTTCCGGCACCTTCTGCCTGGAACGCAGCAGTGAATAAACTGACCATGCCAACGAGCACATAGGCAAATACGGCTAACGGATTGTCAGTCGCGAATTCTGGGTCATTGCTGGGAACGGCTTCAGCAAACCACTCTCTCAGTGTGGCAAACTGCGGTCCTGTATCGGGAACATTTGCCCGGCCGGTTGTTGTTACAACGGTGAGAAACGCCCGATTGTTTTTAAAACGTGGAGTAAAGTGAACTGCCTTGAGCTCGGAAGTAGAGCACGCAAAGTAGGGTTGTGTTGTTGGAAAAACAATAGATCGACGTGCGACGTGACAGTGCGTGAACTCGACCATTCCGGTTGCGCGATCGACGATAACAGAGCGTTTCCGCCACAGATGGCAGATGGTGTCGCGGTCAGTAACCTGCGAGGCGGACTGCGATTTTGTCATTTGCGATTTTGATCGAATAACGGCGGTCGTAACCGAGGACCGCCAATGTGGTTTCCATTTGTAAACGCGTCATGCGGTCCTTCGGGCGAGTAGAACGGTGTCTCTCGGATGCTAGGATACGCTTTGTGTTCACGGTTTGCCACAGATTTCTCCTTGTGGTGTCACAATATTTGATCCTTGTCCAATTGAATCACCGAACCCTCGCAGAACCGGACTGGCGCCGTTAACGTATCCGGCTCCCAGCCGACACCTTTCACCCTCACTACCTCTCTGTTTACGCTTCAACCAACCACTTCAGCTCATGATGCCTATACGCAGCCTGCAACACTCAATACTGCCTGTGGCTAGCAGTTACCCAGGCGGGATTCACACCCGCTAGTCTTTAAGACCTTGCCAGTCCGCACGTTCATGTCATGGTTCCCCGCAGATGTGAACATCAGTCCCATGAACCCCATTCAACAGTACGTTCCAAATAGGATGGGCCAAAACGTTCTCGCACTATGTTAGCGATATCATCGTGTGTGAGAAAACCAAATTCCGCGTATTCTCGTTCATTGAAGCAACGAATGAATGATGATGGTGTGGACTTGGCCAACGCACCTAGGTGATCCGCCCAGTCTGACGGTCCAATCTCGGAAAGACGGAGCGACCACAGTTGTAGATGATTGCGTGCGTCTTCAATCTCATCAGCGTCGTTATCGACGCAACTCGCGAAGTCCAAACAGGTGCGATAGAACCACGATGGAAAGTCCGGCGCATATGCAGCGGCGAAGTCATCGTCACGGTAACACATCAGAATTTCGTATTCCGATTTTGAGGTCGGCTGATTTGTGTTCCAGCACCAATTGTCGCCCCCGCCAGTAAATGCGAAGGGGACAAGTCCTGGTAGCGGATTGTCTCGCCACATATTGCGACTCGGAATGGCTTCTAAGGGAATCCATTCCGCTTCGTTAACCCAGAGATATGTTGTGTCCAATGCTGACAGGTCACAATAGCCGCGAGAGACAAACGTTCGATATCCGGTCGGAATCGTTAACCCGAGGGAATTTTCGAGAGCATCGAGGGTCATCGGCTTCAGTCGGGGAACGGAGTTGAGTATCCATTCGTGAAAACTGACCACCGGTCCTCCGTTGTATCCGATGGTTATCCGAATTCTTTATCGCAAATGCGATATTACTCTGACATTCTTGACGCGCCGTGACGTAAATCCACTGGGCACGTCTTCTCCCAAATTAGACCGCCGAGTAACGCTGCTGGGATCGTTACCAAAGCATAAGCGATGGCATGCCAAGTCGTTGACAGGTCAAACATGCCCCTCGAATTCATAGTGCGTTGGTGGAAGTGGATTAGCAAGATCAGAACCTCGGTGAGCATCCCGACGGTCAATGCGCTCGACCACTTGCGAGTGTGTGCACCTGCGAACGCAGCTTTCCACGACGCCGCGTACCCACCTAAAACAAGAGCCGCAATCCATACCAGGTGCGGCATCGCATTGGTCACGAACACGGGAAGCAATCGCTCCCAATAGGCGACGGACATTGCTAAGCAAAGCGTGATGAACGCAACAAACAGCGTGCTTATCGCACAACCAAATGAACCGTTGCGAAAATCTGTTTGTGGAGGGCCAGTAAAGTTCGCTGGTGAATCTGTCGAGCCAGAGGGCGGCGGATCGTATGGGTTTGAATTCAAAGTGTTTGATTGAGTCGGATAACGGCTGGCATAACCGGGTCGCCGCGTTTGATGCACCACTTGAAAACGCGTTGTCGGCGGCTCCGCGTTCAGTACGCCCAGCATGGGCGTGATCTTGTGGGGTGTAAGTCCCCTGTACTTAGTTCCGGTTTCTTTCAAGGAGTCAATATACCAAATGAAATTCTAGCGAAAGAACAGTACGAGGCGAAGGCAACCGCGGGGAGGTGACGATCCGTGGGAAGGCAGCCTGCGAATGTGACCGTAAATCTGGCTAACCGCCGAGAACAGTTCCGATTCAACAACAACCGAATCGGGCGAGCTTCAACGCTAAAACCGTCGCCAGACACATTCACGCCAAGACCCGCCAGGCTACGAACAGAAACCCGATATGAGGCCGACGTCTACAGGTGAGCAGGCTGATGACTGCGAAACCGAACCGGAAGAGTGAGCGCAGGTAGATCGGGAGCTTGGGCGGGGACAGATCACGAAAACCCTTATCTGGGGAGAACTCCAGGCGTACCCGTGAGTAGGGCTTGCCCGAAAGGCGGGGCGGAATGCGGTAACGCATGACGTGCCTGGAGAATGCAGCAGAAGTTGTACTACCGATCCGCCAATTCCAATGGCGACGGGAAGAACCGAACGTCAACAGTCAAGGAACGAACCACCGATGACCTCAGAACCACCCAGCGCAGAACAACTCGCCTTCGACTTCGTCGAAGCGGATGACGCTGCGCCAAACATCCCGACGGATGATTCGGCACTGGCGGCCATCGAGAAGTCAGCCTTGGGCGATGATGCTCACAATCTGATGGAAGCAATTGTCGAGGAAGTCAACATGGACATGGCTTGGGCAAGAGTGAAGGCCAACCGTGGAGCCCCCGGGCCCGACGGAATTACGGTCGACGACTTTCCCGAGTGGTTTGCTCCGCGTTGGCAAAACATTCGCCGACAACTACTCGATGGGACCTACCGCCCGGAACCAGTCCGGCGGGTGGCCATTCTCAAACCCGATGGCGGCACGAGAGAGCTCGGAATTCCAAACTTGCTCGATCGCGCAATCCAAACCGCCATTGTTTTAGTTCTCACGCCGATCTTCGATCCAGGATTTTCGGAATCGAGTTTCGGTTATCGACCTTATCGCTCGGCGCAAGATGCAGCCAAGCTGGTACAGAAGATCATTCGCGGCGGTCGTCGCCGATGCGTCGATATGGATCTGTCAAAGTTCTTTGACCGAGTTCAGCATGACGTGTTAATGGCACGCGTGAGCCGCAAGGTTCGCGACAAACGACTGCTAAAACTGATTGGACGCTACCTGCGAGCCGGAGTGATGGTCGATGGATTATGTCAACCAAGCGAAGAAGGAACGATGCAAGGAGGTCCGTTGTCACCACTCCTTTCCAACATCTATCTGGATGATCTGGACAAGGAACTGGAGCGACGCGGATTGCCTTTCGTGCGGTATGCGGACGATTTCGTGATCTTCACAAAGTCCGATGTAGCTGCGCATCGTGTGTACGCGAGCGTTGAGCGATTTCTGACGCTGACGTTGAAACTGCAAGTCAATCACGTCAAGAGCAGCGTCTGTAAGACGCAAGAGCTTGAGTACGTAGGCTACGAATTTCGTGGCTTTGGCGGTCAGTTTCGCGTGAGTCGAAAGAAGCTCAAAGCATTCAAACAGCGTGCCTCGGAAATCTTTCGTAGAAACCGGGGTGTGTCGATGAAGAAGCGTTTCGCGGAGTTCCGTTCTTACGCGATTGGTTGGCTTGGGTATTTCCAGTTAGATCAAGTCAAGACAACGTTCAGTACGCTCGACAAGTGGCTTCGGCGACGGGTTCGGGCATGTTACTGGAAGCAGTGGAAGAAGTCGAAAACACGGCTTCGCAACCTGATGTCCTTGGGCTTGTCATACCGGGATGCCCGTCCGTTCGCCTATAGCGGCAAAGGCCCATGGCGTCTATCCAAGACGTCGGGAGTCCAGCGTGCGTTATCGAACGAGCACCTGAAAAGTGAGGGCTTACTGAGTCTATTAGATCGTTGGCAACAGCTTGCATCCTCGCGGCGAATCGCCTAGTGCGGACCCGCATGCTAGGTGATGTGGGAGGGGCTCCGGAGCAATCCGGCCCCCTATCCCGATTGCCGTGGTTATCCGAGTTGATCATTTGCGTCGAAAAACTCCATCGCGATCCTGGGAAAGCACTGGAACCGCCGCCAGATAAAGTTCGCAAGGTCACGATCATTGAGAAGCATCTCGTATGCACGGCAGTCCTTGTGGCGAAGGGGAAGCTGGAAAAAGTAGCAGTCGAAGACCAACACCTGATTGAGCATGCCCTCAAGTGTCAGGTAGTCGATCGTTTTAGTGCCGCTTTCATATTGGATGTCCTTTGTTCGGTGGACGACCTTATCGATGGAGCTGAAGGCGGAGGAAGTTTTGTAGAACAGAAAACAAGATCCGTTCTTGCGTTCGAATTGCTTGGCATCAAATTGAAATTGATCTACACGCAAGTACAGATAGGAGAACAACGAGAATCCAAAGATCCAAAAAAAGGAGAACCCCAAGGCGTCACCGAGCGATGACGGTCCTTCATTCGCTGCATGCGTGCCGGTTTGCGTAAAAAAGCTGTGCCAGACAAACGGCGTGAAGAATGACCAACCAATTATCCACGGAACGATGATAAAGCCGGCCGCAATTGGAGGCCACGCCGCCCAGCGAAGTTTTGTCGTCCCACCGGCAAATTGCTCAGAAAAGCCATTGGGAAGCTGGCGTGATCTGGATGCCAATCCGTTCATGATCGAAGAAGCAGCTGCGATAGATCCATTGCGAACTCCATGGTCGGATAACTATCTTTTTAACCCCGGGTCAGTCGGGTGATATGAGCAAATTCGACCTTATATCACTGGGTGAGTCAAGCGATTTGGGTTATATCACTCGGGAGAGAGTGACTCGAGTGATATAGGGTTTTACCACTCGAGAGCATGCTGGCGGGATTGAAAAACTCGGCCTTACAGTCGAACGGAAACGCGTCGTACTGCGCCTGACGCACTTTAAGAATGATCGAGTCTGGTTTGCTCACTGGCGGATCTCCCGGTGGAGTAGCGCAGCGATGCCCCCACTCATCGTTCAGACCTCGCGATTGCGTTCGCCCAAAACCGTCCGAAATTGATCTCAAACAGCAGCGGTCTCGAACTCTCTGGTCACATCTGCCATCGATACTCTCGCTCGCCCATTTCTGTTAACTAGGGCGAGCATGTTAACTGAGAGAGTCTGAGAGATTTCGTAATTGGGTTCGGGAGGGCGTGGCGGAAAGCTGCTTTCCGGTTAGGTGACCCGACCGGACAAGAGCGAAAGTGGCGAACCAGTCGTGGCAAGAAAGTGCCGAAAACACGGGGATAAACGCAAAAAGGCCGATGCGTGTGCATCGGCCTTTGACGGTTAAGGTGGGCAGCAGCATTTCGCTACTGTCCACGAAGGCTCCCCGTACAAAACCAATCTGGAGAGAGTCCGCGGATTTTTCAGGCTTTTTCTGTGTTGAATGGCTGTTCTGATGCGTTTCCCGTCTCTTTTTAATGGTCACGCGACGAATGAAAGCAGAAAGCCGGTCAATGCTTTGTTGTTAATCAACACAGCTGTTTCTCGCAGTTCTGCGAGCGGTTAACAGGAAGACAAACTATCTCCCAAAGCGGTTAAGAATATTCTTGTCGCCGAAGGAATCACGCCGGCACCGGATGACGGCGGCGATCCGGATAGCTGGTCGGAATTCCTCAAGCGGCATACCGAGGTGATGTGGCTATGCGATTTCGCCTGCAAGAAGAAGTGGGCAGTGAAGGGACTGGTTGATGTCTACTTCATGGTCTTTATTCACTTGGGGACTCGCCGCATCTGAGGCTCGCCATCGACGGACAGCCCTAATGGTGAACGTACCACGCAGCAAGCCCGCAATTTCCAGATGCACGTCGAAGACGAAAATCTGAAGTGCGAGATCATCTCGCGTGACAACGATGCGAAGTACACCGAATCGTTCGACACGGTGTTCACTTCGACCGATTGCGCCGTCAAATGCATGACACCGGCGTCACCCAATTTGCAGGCTCATGTAGAGCGGGTGAATCAAACGATCAAGCACGAAATCCTAAAAGGATTCATCGTCGTGACCAATTAGCAACTCGACTTGATCCTTCGCCACGGATCGAATTGGTACGACACAAGACGCGGACAGTCTGCCCGGGATCATCTACCTCCGGTGCATGACAGTAAAAGATCGCCTACAATCGACTTAAAGACGACCAGAATCGAGTGTCAAACCGAACTCGGCGGGCTGCTGAAGTCCTACCGGCCGGCCGCGTAGCCAAAGATGCTGCCGGCGGGTTTTGGCATTACTCGATTGTCAAAGATCAATCGTCCGTTTCTGCGCTGATGGAACGCCAGCCCAAGATAAATGGCGTAGCGATCCGATTCTGATCATCGCGTCAACTCTGTTGCATTGCTTCAGTTCTCAGCACCGAACAAAATCTGCATCGATATCGGTCAATGAATTGCTCGGTTTCTTAGTCGCAAGGTTTTGGTACCTCGCGTCACTTCTCGACTGAGAATTGGGCCTCATCTGCCGATGTAAACTCGAAATTCATCGGTCAAAATGTTCGTTCGAGTGTTTTGACCCCACGACATCGTTTTCATTGTCGGTATGTTTCCTCTAGTGAACCGGAGTGAACGTCACGCAATCGAGACCGAAGAATGCGCCTTTGCTCTGTGGGTTTTTGCCAACCAATTCCACACGCAACACGTAGACACCATTCGCCGGGTCGCAGATGCCCAACTCAATCCTTTCGGACGGAACAGGTTTGGCAGCATAAAGATCCACATCTGCTGCGACCGGCTTGCCGTTAATCGACAGACGCAGAATACCAAAGTCATAACTTTTAGTTGCATGCAGCACCAGCTTTTGCGCCGCAGGACTGGACGCCGGAATGCGCAGCTCCACGACATCACCGACTTGGGCATCCTTGAACAGCACGTGAGTATCAAGATTCCAGGAGCCCTTCAGTTTCAGCTTACTTAGATTCTGTGGCTTCAGGACGACCTTTCCCGATTTTGAAACGACTTCCATTTTTTCGCACTCGACCGCGTCTTTGATATCGGCCGCCTTGGAAGTTGCCGTTGGTGCGGTCTTCACTGCAGGTTCCCGTGCACTGATGTCCGGCAGTGGCGGCACATTGAGCACCTCGGCCGGATCGGGTTCGCGGTTTGAGGTCGTACCCGCGTCGCCATACCAGTATGTCGCCACGCCGTAGCCCATTTCGCAATCGGTCCAAGACCAGACTTCCATGTCTAGTTGCAGCGACTCTGCGAATGGCATCGTATCGAGCGCGCGGGTGCGAGTTTCCGTGCTGTAGCCCTGAGTGTTTTTCTCGTCGCCGGTCTTTCGACTCAGCTTGTTGTACTGATGGCTGAAGGGTTGAGCATGAAACGGATGTTCGTAAAAGTCGGTACTGCGACCGCCCCACGAGTAAGCGTAGTAGTCTTCAGTACCCGTGCCGAAGATTGATGGGAACGTCTCGCCGTCGACGAAAATTTTCTCGTCCCCCTCGCCCCACCATCGTTCAACGGGGTTCATAATCGTCAGCGTGTCACCGACGTACACGCCGCGCCCCTTTAACGTGACATAATTCCAGTCGGAGTACGGTCGGGTTGCGACGGGGTATTGCCCTCGCCAGCAAGCGTGAAAGTACATGCTGGACGAATCCCATTTCCAATCGCCGATCGTTGCAGACAAGTCAACGCTTACTGGCACGTCACCCAAGTTCACGACAGAGATCTTCGCTTTGTTTTGGTACGGCATCACCCATCGGCAGGTCATCGTGCCATCGGCATCAACCGTACGATACCAACCCTGAAATGGATTCAAGCCGATGCCACCGCCGAAAAAGTCTCCGATCGGACACCAAACCGTTTCCTTATCGTCAAAGCTTATTTTGAGAACGACTTGCCGCGTAACGTCCGGGACCTCGTAACTGCCCAGTTTTAGCGAGAGCGATGTGATCGCTGCCTCACGAGCAGGTAACGAAACCGATTGCTCGTCTCCACCGCCAATGGTCTCTTTCAGATTCACCACTTTACCCGCCGCGGACTCGTTTGGGTTCAGAAGTTTCTGGCAAGTGGTGTCGATGAGTGGTTTGGCTGCCGTGAAGCCTTCCATCGAGAACGTCTTCACGTCGACTTCTTCTTCGTACTCACGGTAAGTGAACTGAAAGAAGAAAGGATGGTCCGACATCGTCACCTTGCAGCTTCTGGCATAAGGAATCGGGAAGAACGAAACGGCCGACCGAAGAGACTCGTGTGCCAACGGAAAGGGAATTAGTCCTTTCCCCTGAAACAACTCAAACATATTTCCTTCGATGATCGGCTCCGAGGAGCCATCCAGGTAGAACCGAATGACCATATCGCTTCCGGGCTTCAACTGGTCCTTCCATGGCACCCAGAACCGGGTAATCGCTCCGGCTCCTTCATCCTCCATCACCACGTACTCTTTGCGTCCAAGGTTCTCTTCAACGCGAACGTAATTCTTGTGGGTATCGTCTGTGCTTCGATCAATGTTGTTAAACCAACCTTTGGGATCATCAGGGGTTTTAGAGGCACGGTTGTAACTACTTGCCTGCTTCAGTCGAAAATCATGATTCGGGTATCGCGCAACCCGTCCACGGTCAGTCATCTCATGAAGCAGTGACTGAATGTTGACCGATTCATCGGCCGCTGATGGGACAGCAGTCACGGCACCAAGGATTGCGTACATCGCGATCGGAACTAAGTATCTCATGGCTTTATTTCATTTAGCAATACGAGGCAGGTCACTGAGAGGCTTGGTAGGAAATTCATTTGAGCAAACATTCAACCTTCAAAATGTGCCGAGTTCCACGCGAAGCTTTCCGTTTCTTCACTTAATCATCGCAGCATGGTGAACGCACGCGCTGCGTCACGCTGACGCGGTGTTTCTTGAGCTGTCATTCCGCTGGTTGTTACAACAGCAATCATGATGGTAGCGATCGACTGAATCTTCATTCTCTTGCATCCATTACCTGCCAGCAGTGCAGAAAAAACAACAACATGGTTTTCATTTCTTGCTCTTTTCAACAGAAGAATTCTTTACGAAGATCGAATGACGCCTACATAATGATTTGTTACTACTTCGTCGGTAACAGCCGGATCACTGTGGCACCCTGGTCGCTCTCGCGCCCATCGGCCCGCACCGCGGTGACCTTGAGCGTCATCTGGTCAATCTGTTTCAGGTCGGGGGCTTCGTAGACGAAATGGGTGCCCGCGATATTTGAGGCGACCAGTTCATAGTCCGGTGCGTTGCCAACGGCGCGGTACAGGTTGTACGACGCAGCATCCGTGCTGCCGGTCCAGGAGAGCTCGATCTGATCGCTCCCGCCGTCTGTGGTGATCTTCAGGTTCGAAGGCGCGTTCACAGAAATGCAGATTGGGATGTCGGTGATCACATAGGTCATGCCCTGGGTAGTCTCGATGCTGACCTGATCACTGCCTTTGGCGACGAAGTCTACCGTCCGCCCCTTCAGGGTCTTAATAACAGCCTGGGCGACGTTGGGGTACCTTACCTCCAAGGTTCCGCCTGATTTGGACAACACTTCCAGCTGGCTGGCGTGCCCTCCAGACCACTGCGCGGAGACCTCGAAGTTACCTCGCGCCAGAAGGCCGCGACAGCTACCTTCCGACCATGCATCGGGTAACGCGGGTAACGGGCTTACGACGTGGTCGTGACTTTGCAGGAGCATCTCCGCGACCCCGGCCGTGGCACCGTAGTTCGCGTCCGCCTGAAAGATCGGGTCGCCGCGGTGGTCGTTGAACAGGTTGTGCATGTAGTTGCCTTCTAGCAGATCACTGTAGTAGGCGTAGGCTTCCTTGCCGTCGTAGACGCGGGCCAACATGGCGATTCGCTCTGCACGCGCCCAGCCGATATTGGAGCTGCGGGTGCGAAGGCTCAGGGTTGTCCTGGCGGCATCGAGCCAGGCCGGAGTCTTGCTGTTGATCAATTGGCCCGGGTACAACCCGAGCATCATGGAGGCGTGCCGGTGATGGGGATCGAGGACCTTGTGGGCGTCGCAGTAGTATTCTTCCTGACGAAATTCTTTAATCTGCCCCGATTTGCCGATCTGGATCGGATCGAGAAGCGGGAGCTGCGTCTCGTAGATATCCAATCGCTTGTCGGAGCGGCCCAGGATCTTAGCTGCCGTTAATGTGTTGTGATGGTTTTCGAAAAACATCTGCTGATCGAAGGTGGTGCCGACGGTGTTTCGGAGCTTCTGTTCCGGGGATGAGGAAGGATCGGCCAACAGAACGCCATTAACGTCTTTTACGAAACGGGATACGAAGTTGGCCTGTTCGTACATCACGGGATAGACCGTTTCTTCCAGCAGGGACTTATCCCTGGTGTAGTCGTAATAGTCCCAAAACATCTGGGCGATCCAGGAGCCCGTACCAAAGCCGGCAACGGGTGATTTTCCGGTAACATTGTATGGATTGGTCCAGAACGGGCCGGACCAGCCGTTGTCTCCATTCGGATCGAGCTCCGCGGGATTGTACTGCTTGATGTACTCAGTGGCGTACAGACGCTGTCGAGGCACGAAGGCGTTGAAGAAGCCAACGTAGGACTCGAACAGCTCGGGCATGTTGGCGGAGAAGGCCGGCGCGTAGGCCATCTGCACGTTCGTGTCATGCAGGTACTGAGATGACCACGGCGGTTTTTCATAGACGTTCCAGATCCCTTGCAAGTGGGGCGGAAGTGTGCCTGCCCTGGAGGAGCAAATCAGCATGTAGCGTCCGAACTGGAATGCGAGCTCCTCCAAATAACGGCTCGATGCACCAGCGGGGTAGGCATCGACCAGTTCGTTGGTAGGGATCGTCGGTTCAGAGGCACCAAGGTTAAGGCTCACCCGATCGTAAAGCTCGGTGTAGTCGGCTTGATGGTTTGCCAGCAGTTCCTCGTAAGACTTAGTCGCTGCATCGGTCAGGTAGCGAGTCACCTTCGCGTGTGGGTGAGGAAAGCCATCAAGCTTTTCAGCGTCCTCGGTGGTGAGGAAAACTTTGGGGTCGAACTGGTAGTTGGTTCCGACCGCAATCAATATCACCGCACTGTCGGCATCCGAAACGGTGATGGTGCCCTGTGACTTGCTATTGTCTGCCTTCATCGTGCCACCCTTAAGGATGACTTTGAACTGGCCCTCAAACTTCACGTTGTAGTGACTCATGACACCGGAGAGAGTGATCGTGTCAACCTTCGCCACGACGGATCCGGACTTGCCGTTTTTCAAAAAGGGGATGGTGGGGCGCACTGTGAACGACAACGTCCCCGCCTTCGACGCGTTCAGACGAATCGCCATCACCTTGTCGGGGTAGCTGGTGAAGTACTCACGCGAGTACTCCACACCGTCCTGATCATATTTCACATGCGAGACGCCCTCGTTCAGGTTCAAGTCCTGCTCGTAGTTGCTGATGTTGTTGTGGCCGAAATCCAGGTAAACCTCGGCAAAGTTGTTCAGGCCTGTGCGGCGAAGTCCCTTCCCTGCCACCGAATCGTACAGACTGTTCTCGGTGATCTGGATTCGCTCGGTCGTCGTCCCACCGAACACGTTGACACCCATGTATCCATTGCCCATCGGGATCGAACGGTTGACCCAGCCAGCATCGCTGTCCGGGGCAGGCTCGTTGTACCAGAGCCGTAGATCATTGCCCGCCCCGTCCGCGATCAACCCAGAGCGCTGCTCCGCAGCAGAAGCCTCCGGAACGAGATACAACCCCATCCAGAAAAGTGCGGACACTGCTAAGATAGTTGTCATTAAATTACGTACCAACATGATTTCTCCAAAGTCATTTTTCGCCGTACTCACGGCGACGTTATCGGGTTTTGGCGCGGAAGCACCAACCGCTGAGATCCTTGCCGTTAAATAAGGAGATATACCCCGGCTCGGGAGCCCAGGAATCAGCTTGCGTAGATATGGTCTCTTACCTGAACAGTGTCGTCCCCATGAACAGAAGCAATCCAACAGCAACGATCTTTCGGTTTTTCATCACTGCCCATCAGCTCGATAGAGGCAATTTCATGCTCGAGTAATCCGCCGGTCGCCAACCTATTCCACGTATTCGCCAGCTCGTTTGGCTCCGTGCTTTTCCGAGCTCAAACAGGTTGGATCTGCCTTGGTGGGTAGTGTGGCCTTCCAGTCGAGCACCATCTTGGTAAGCCGTGACACGAGTTCCGGATGCTCCTTCGACTGATCTTTGGCGATGTCTTCAGCGCGATCTGTTTTCATGTTGTGCAGTTCGACGCGTTTGCCGTCGTAGGTCGTCACCAGTTTCCAATCCCCGTCGCGGACCGCCAGTCGCGGCCACCCATCAGGCTCGCCGCTAGCGCCCGTATGCAGCCAGAAGATGGGCCGGGTGCGGGCAATGGTCTCGCCTTTGAAGGCCGCAATCAGGTTTTCCCCGTCGCACTGAGCGTCGGCGGGGAGCGTCACCCCGGCGGCGGCGCAAAAGGTGGGCAACAAATCCACGGCACTGAACACGGTTGTTTCATTCTTAAGTCCTGCTGCCATGTGTCCCGGCCAGCGCACGATGAACGGCGTGCGCACGCCGCCTTCAAACAGATTGCGTTTGCGTCCGCGCAAGCCGCCCGTTTCGCCCACGCTGTAGTAACTGCCATACTTGCCGGGTGATCCTTTTGCGGTGCTGGTTCTCTCGGGGCCGTTGTCGCTGGAAAAAACCACGATGGTATTTTGCGCCACGCCGGCTTTGTCGAGAGCGGCGAGCACCTTGCCCACGTTGTTATCACCGTCGGTGATCACGGCGGCATAGATCCGCTTCTGCTCATCATCGACGTCTTTCCATTTCTCCAGTGCTTCGGGCGTCGGGGAGTGCGCGGTATGGCTTTCATGAATCCACACATCCACAAAAAATGGGTGATCCTTGTTGGCTTCAATGAACTGCGCCGCCCGACCGGCGATCTCGTGCGCTTTGATTCCCGGACCCGGCCCATGAAAAACGGCCGACTCGTCGAACCCGTAGGCCGACATCGGCGGATTGTCCGGCTTTTCGCCCATGTGCCACTTGCCAAAATGGGCCGTGCGATAGCCGGCTGCCTTGAGGTAGCGGGGCGTGGTGGGCGCTTTGGGATCCAGCCAGTCCGGCTGCTCCGGTCCCGGACGGCGGGCTCCGAACACACTGTTGACGCCGTAGCGGGAGGGATAACGCCCGGTCATGGCGGCGACGCGACTCGGCGAGCAGACGGGGTTGAGCACGTTGAACTGCTGGAAGTCGACCCCGTCGCTGGCAAGTTGGTCAATGTTGGGTGTCTGCACCCACGTACTGCCGTGGCAGGATAAATCGCCCCACCCCCAGTCGTCGGCGTAGATAAAGACGATGTTGGGCTTGGCGGTTGGCGGTGGGGTATCGGCGGCTTGCAGCGCGGCCAGGGGCGCATGCAGCAGGCCTGCCAGTAGAAGTGTCAATTTCACGGCATTGATGATTGTTTTCATGGTGACTAACTATCTTTTCGTTTTGGGGTATTTTCGCATCTTGATTTCGGTATCGTTTTTAACGCTTCAGAAGGACAACCCAATCCTGTCCCGGCGTGTTCGGCGGCATCCCCAAAGAGACCTTTGCCTCGCCACCGATAACCGTTTTCGGACTTCCGTCGATCAAATCTCCGCCCGCACGCGGATTAAACCATTGCGCCGAAAAGGTTGTTCCAGACGCGTTGGACAGATCCACCTTGGCTTCTCCGCCGTTCTTGAGATAAAGCAGATAGATCTGACCCTCCTTCGCCAAAGCCCAGTTATCTTCGCCGATCGCCAAAGCGTCATTCGGCTTCATGTCGGCAACCTCCTTCGCCAAATGTTTATTCATAAATTTGGCGGCATGCCCGATCGGCTTCCAGCAATCCTCATAGGTCGCATAGTCGATGTGCTTCACATCATCCCTGCCGGTGTAAAACTCCATATGCCCGCCGGCCAGAAGAGCGCCCCAAACGACATCTTTGCGAACCTGATCCGCCAAATTGTCCGGCCTTCGTCCCCACCAGGGTTCATCAATTGCCACCACCCATTTGTGGCCACTGCTGGCACTCTCTTCTACCCACTTCAAAACCTCATCATGATTGCTCAGCATGGCACCGTTTTTTCTCGGCACTAATAAGGTCTGCAGGCTGGCACCGGTATAGTCCATATAGCCGATCAATTGAGGAAAGATATCGTCGAAGACTCCGCCCGGACCGTTATGCACGACAACGTGATCCTGATAGCAAGTCAGCGCCCGGATCCGGCTCGCGAATTCTTTCCGCTGGGCGTGGGTATTGGGAGTTTGGAACCCTTCACCTTTGGCCTGGTTTTCCTCACCCACATTCCATGTAACGGCCATGTGATGACCAAAGCGTGCAATCAGCTCGCGATACAAAATCTTCCGGGCATCAGAAAACGTTTCCTTCCTATCTCGGTCTTCGAGATAATTGGTGTTCTCGGATTCCGAAAGCTGGAAATGCACCATCAACCCCATTCGGTCAAAATGAGTGAAAAGCACCTCCCACTGGCCCAGCTTGGACACGTCGTACACATCAATGTTATCCATACCAGTCCACGGCCAGGCCTCTTGACCATCCCCATATGCGTTCATGCACAGGAAGTAGTGTGAATTGATACCCAGAGACGAAAGATAATTTGTCAATCCAACGATGCCCTTACCTTTTGCATCTCCCCAGGTGGGGTCGCCGGGTTTCCAATCCCTGATGTTTGCTGAATACAGATCGTTCTCATGTCCTGGAGTTCCATCAAACTCCCCATACTCCAACAGCACTTCGGGACTGTTGGCGCCGCATTTAATGAAATAATCTCCGTCCGCAAAACGCAGGTAATGTTCGCCTACATATTCCAATTTCCCCTTGGCCCGAAAATCTCTTCCTGATTTATCTTGGGATCCAATTTTAAAACTTCCTGTTTCACCATTCGGGGCAGTACCGCCGGTTCCTCCCATCAGGTTTGCAGCGACGTCCATCCCGGTAACAAGACTTGTTTTGTAGGTCCACTCGCCTTCTTCTCCACCGGCAAAACGTACTTTCCATTTACTTCCACTGATGGCGGAAGTGTTGGCCGGATCCCCATCAGCGTCAAAAAAACCTGGGACTTCAAATTTTTCACCGCTGGGTGAAGTAAAGGTGACATCCAACCTGTAATCTCGGAACGTCGCGGAAGATTCATTCGCCTGGGGGCCAACAAAAACCACCTCGATCCGGTGCCATTTCTTGAAACTGCCGTCTGCATTGATTTCACCCTCAATCGTTGCTGACCAGCACAGAGCAGGCGGTCCCACCAAGATGAAAATGATGGCACGCGTTAAGTTACGAATGGTGTTCATAGTTTCGTTTGACATCCATCAATCAATGTTCGACAAATCCCTCAACATCATCCAATACGATCTTCTGACGCGAGTCTTCGCCGCGGAGTGTCAATTCAACATTCTTGAATTCAACATTCTTGGCATGGCGGATGTAGGCGCCCCAAGCTGGCAATACGCCAAAGAAGAACTGCTCGGGATAGCGTTCCTCGTCCTCTGCCACAACCCGCTTGGCATCTTCTTCGGTACCATGACCGGGGTACGAAATCTTGATATTTTCCATGACAACGTTTTCGATAGCGTGACCGGGGATACCCGTGATCATGATCGGCCCGGCTTTAGATTTCTCGCTATCCGTCACGCCCGGGGTCGTATCGACTTTGAGCTTCTTATACACAGCTTCAACAGCTTTCACCCGATCCTCTACGATTACCTCAGCAACCACATCGCTTATTCGGATGTTTTTTATTGTGCCGATCGCGGCATTCTCTCGTCTCCCGCCGAAGTCACTGCCTCGTTTGCCCAAACGTATGAAGAGAGGATTGCCAACATCCTTCATTACAATTCTGGAAAAATTAATATTCTCCATACGTCCGCCGTCCACCGACTGCAGCTTGATACCGCCCATCGGGCAATCATGAAAATAACAGTTGGTAATGCTGATATCGATAAATCCGCCGCGGGAGGACGAGCCAAATTTGACCGCAGCCGTATTGCTATCCGCTCGACACCCTCGCACCACAATGTTTCTACATGGGTTCAAAGAGCTTTTTAAACAGATCGCATCGTCTCCGGTGCTGATATCACAGTTCTCGATGAGCACATTCTCACAGCCGTCTAGATCCAGCCCATCATTGTTGTAATTATTGTTGCGAAAACGCACAGTAACCGCATTGAAGTGAAGGTTCTTGCAGTCGATCAGATGCAACCCCCAGAACGCTGGACGCTTATAGGTGACGCCCGAAAACGTAATATCCTCACAATTCTCCATACGCATCAGCCGTGGGCGGATGCCTGCGTTTTTGCCATTCCTTCTGTTCCGGGGGAAATGCTCGTGAGTCCCTCTGCCATCGATCACGCCGAGCCCTTCGATGGTGATGTTTTTTGCGTTTTCAGCGTAGATCAGGCAGTGGGCGGCACCCTCTCGCGGTCTGCTGAGGTTGCTAATTGGGTAGTCAGCCGCATTGGTGCTTCCAAGCAAGCTGGCCCCGTAATCGAGCGAGAGGGTGACATTGCTCTTCAAAATAATCGTGCCAATTTGAAAATCACCAGCAGGCACCCAAACAACACCTCCACCGGCATCATGACAGGCATCGATGGTCTTTTGCACAGATTCAGTTTCCATGGCTACGCCATCACCAATGGCACCGTATGTTTTGATGTTATAAATGTCCGGTTTGGCAATCTCGCCATATGCCACCGAAGTCAAGGTCACGTATACAAACAGCAGCATCAACTTGTGTATGACAATCAGTTTCATCGTGTCGTGCCTTTTCTAGAAAAGTGTTTTTTGGGGTCTCTTCCATCGTCGCATTTTGCTCTGCATCATTTGCGCTACGCGCTATTTTCGCATAGCAAACGCCGACTGTTCGCTACTCCTCGTCGGTACGCAATCCGGCTTCGGACAAATCAATCGGAACAAACCCGAGTTTCAATGCAGGTGAATCTGGCTTGAAGCTAAAGTCACCATTCTCGGGATCGACGAACATCGGATCGACCGCCAAGCTGTGCGTGTCGACTCCGTCACGCTGCATCCTGTCCAGCGCTGACTGACTCTCTTCCGGATTACCGGCACAGTAATAGATGTTGTAATCCTTGTCGCCATCCTTGGCCTGTGCATCTCGACTCTGGGCAAAGAACGAAGTTTTCGCCCCGGGATGATAGAAGATGTTGCGTTTGACAGCGCCGCCGGTCGAGGGCCCCTCTGTTAATCTCAAGTAGGAAACAGAACTCCCCTTGGCCTGACGCGAGCCATCCAGAACGTAGGCGATGATGTTGTTTTCCGCCCGGTTGTTCAGTTTCAGTATGAGACCTTGGGACGTGCACCTGTAAATCACGTTCTCGGCAACAAGGGTGTCCATCTGTCCGCCATCGGTTCGGATTCCAGACTGCGAGCCGATGGGATTGACGAGGTGATGAATATAGTTTCGGCGAATCACGTTCCCAGGGCCTGATCCACGAATATAGATGCCGTTTCCATCGCCCAGTTTTTCCATGGCATGATGGATCTCGTTATATTCGATCAGATTGTCATGGGAATGCAGGTAGGGGCGGACGTCATCGATCGTCGGATCGTGTGGCACTTCACCCACTTCATGCCTGCGAATGGATCGACTGACCTCGCGACCTGCATGCGTGATGAATTTGGTGACCATTCCACAAATGATCATGCCACAGTAGTTCGTGTTATGTATCAAGTTGTTCGCCACACGATTTTCGCCACTCTGCCACAGCAGGATGCCGGGCGAATGCCAATAGATTTCCCCGACGTGATGAATGTGATTGTTGTAGACGAGGTTCTTCATGCTGACGTCTTTGGTTCCCGGCCCATATCCGCCCAGCAAGATTCCGGTCCCTCCAATATGCTCGATATGATTGTTGGAAATTTTGTTGTCCTGTCCGTGTAGGTCCACCCGCACCGCACCGCTGCCGCTATGCAGAAAATGACACTTTTCAATGACGCAGTTCTCCGCTCCGCGCAGACGAACTAAGGCATTGTCCTTGTCGACCATGTCCCAGTCGTGCTGCACCCCTGCATCGTCTTCGCCCACTGAATAGCGATCGCCATGCATGAAAGTGAGACCGCGGAAGCAGAGGTTTCGCACCGGAACATCCGTCGGCCCCATTTCATCAATCTTGCCTTCGACGCGGATCAATTCCAACAATTGTGGCGCAACGACAAGCGACTCACCACGCGGCCACAGATAGACCTTGCCTTCTTTTGTATTGAGTACCCATTCACCTGGCTCATCGAGTTCATCCAGTACGTTTTCAACCCAACAAGAATCACCCAGGCTTTTCATGGCATAGGTTGCATCAATTGACGTGCGCGCGACGTGAGCTTCCTCATCGACCGACACCAAAGGCAGGATATTCACCATCCACTGATGGCTCGCTCGAATCATGATTTCCACGTCTTCCACATTCGACCAGTTTTTCAACTTGCCCTCGGGAAAACGCAACTCTTTGAGGTTGCGGCCGGCTGTCGTTTTGAATCCGGCTGAACGTGCGCGAGGCAGCAAACCCTCGGCGTCATAGAGCGAGTGAAAACGACCCGAAACATTCGCGGCAAAGACCTTGCCTTGAGCCGCTTTGGGCAATCTAGGAATCGCTTCGGTCACCCGCACCAAGTCCTCAATCTGCCGACCGGAACTGAACGCCGGCTGTTCGTTGGGATAGGCCGCATAGGTAATCGTCGCATCGCCTGCTCCCGAATCCTGCAGGCCGAATACGACTGTCTCCTCAAGAAGATAGTTTCCCCCGCGCACCAGAACCACGATGTCCGTCGATTTGCTTTTTTTCAAATCGCGAACTGCATCTCGCGCACGTGCCAGCGTCGCGAACGGTCCATCGGCTTCTCGAACATCGGGTTCAGCCACGGTGCCAGACCACTCATCGGAGCCATTGGGTGACACATAAAAATCAGCCGTCACCGGTTCAGCAGCGGACAAATTTCCGGCCAACAGGCCACTGACAAACAACCCCAATAATATCACGCTGCTGCGACTCATTTTTTTCCCTTATCTTGTTAGGTATCGTCTATTTCCCACGAATGGCCTTGCGGACTTCTTCCATGACCGCCATGCATTCGGGGTTAAAGATCGGATGGTCATCAGTCACATCGGCAGTCATGATCAGGTTGATGGTCACGGGAACCTTGGCCTCTGCCATGCGTTTGAAGAAGTCAACATACTCCTCTGTCGAATGAACCGGTCCTGGGCCGTAGCGGCCATTCATCGGTTGATTTTGGAACCAACCGCCCCGGTCCATCAGGCACCACCATGCCGGAGAGACATCTCCCAATTGCTTACCGGGTCCGATGAGCTGAGCATCGACCTGGAGCAGTTCACTGCCACCATCGGTGACGGCCAATTCGCTGAACGGGCTGACCGTCGGGCCCCGGTTCGAACTGAGCCCCACGACGGCGTTGGGATTGCCCGCCTTTATCGCGCGGGCCCAGCCTTCCCAGGATGGCCTGAGGGGATAGTCCCATGCCAGTGCGCCATCCATGTAGCCGAATCCCATCAGCTTCTTGCCATAGCGTAGGCTGCATTCGCGAAGAATCGCCTCGATATTGTCGCTGAAGCGTTTGGTGTCTGCATCATTGGCGCCCAACGCCTCCCGCCACACCTTGGGGTCGTAGCCGTTGTAGCCGGTATGCAGATAAAACAGCGTGCGAATGCCCCGCTGGTCCAGTTCATCAATGATTTCGCCCAGCAAGTCGCGCTGTGCGGTACGTCCTGGCGCAATCTTGTCGATGGCTGCGTTGGGTCCGGGCCAATAGAATCCCTGGTGGGTCGCGGTAAATGTGATCCACGCGGCACCCGTGCGTTCAATGGCATCCGCAAAAACCTTCACATCGAACATCTCCACTGACTTTTGGAACCACTGGGCTCTCTTTTCATCGATGTTGAATCCACGGCTTTGTGACGACCAGTGAACGAAGATGCCGTACTTCCCATCGATCATCCACGAGACATCGCCCCGAATCGCCTTGGCGCGTTCCACTTGCCCCTGACGCGCAGCGGCTGTTCCCAACTCGATGGAAAACAGGTTTAAATCCTCGGTCACTCCTTGGCCGAAGCGAGTGGAACTGTTGTCACGATTTATTGCTGATGCCGTTGCAGGCTTTGCATCAGGCAGACGTAGCGTGATCTGGTTCACACCGGTCTTCAAATGCAAGGCGCCAGGTAGTTCCTGACGCCAGAAAAAGGGGCGATACTCCCAGGTCCTGATCATGGATGGGGCCGTCAGAACAGAGTCCCCCGAACTCACTTCCAGTTGCGTCTGCTCCCGCTTGCTAAACAGCACATCGACCACGTAATCATCTTCTTTCGGAGCATCGACCGTCCAGGTCACAGTATCCTGCGGAGACTCAAAACCGTGCACCACATTACCACTTCGGAAGTGACGCTTTGCGTTGCCGGACAATGATCCACTTGAAGCAATGATCGCTGTCACGCCATCAGGATCCAGTTGAACGGTTTTGTCAGACGGTGCAGTCGTTTCCTCCTCCTGGGCACAAGCACACGTCGCCACACTCGTTATCAACGCCGTTGACAGGAGAACGTCACGAAGGATCACTCTACATCTCATATTCAATGCCTTGCTTGACAGTTTAATCTTTGTTGTCACTCGTGATTTTCCCTTCATCGGTTGTGGCTGAGGCATGATCGCTCACACGCCCCATCTTCGAAACGTTCAAAGGTTCAATCCCCATTGCCAAGGCGGGACTGCCGGGTCGAAAACTGAAATCGCCGCCCGCGGGGTCCACAAACTGAGGATCGCCAAAACGACTTGCCTGCTCATTGTCGACCGCCCGCATCTTGGCTAGATGCTCGTCCACCCAGTTTGGATTCGTCGCATGATAGTAGAGGTTGGAATCCATCTCCGTTGATTCAAGCTTCGGTCCGCCGGTGGTTTGGCCCCCACGCAACCTTTCGGATTGGGGAAGGCCGCCATCGGGATGAGAGATGATGATGTTTCGCTCTACTTTCGACCCTGTTACCGGAACCCATTCAAAGCTGATGTAACCGTTTCTTGGCACCACCAGTTGGTCAACAATGAAATTGTTGATGATGTCGTTGACACCTTTGGATGCGATTCCCGCCGCATGGCCGCCGTTGCGATAGAGAACATTTCCGTAGATCAGCGTCTCATGCTGGTCATCATCGCAACGGATGGCCGCCGGCAGCGAATGCGACTGATTGTCGTGTAGGTAGTTGTAGCGAATGATGTTGCCCGTTCCCGTCCCGGACACGTAAACGCCGTTCCCATCAGAAAGCAATTGAACGGAATGCGAAATCTCGTTGTATTCAAAGAGGTTGTGCCGGGAATGGAGTTGCTTTTCGCGAAGCTTCCAACCTTCATAGCCCCGTCTTCTTTCTCCACTTTCGTTGCCCGTTCCTTGAGGTCTGGTTTTGTTTCCGGCTGAGCGGGTGCTGATGACCACCGCGCAATAGCCGCTGTATGAAAGTTCGTTGTGCGCGATCCGGTTGTGCCCACTTTGCCAGGCCCAAAAGCCCGGGGATTGCCACGTGATTTCACTGAAGTGATGTAGGTAGTTGTTGACAATCTCATTGTGGTGATTGACGTCTTTGCTGCCGACTCCATAACCGACCAGCAGAATCCCTGCCTCGCCGAGATGAGCGAACTCAGAGTCGGTGATGCGATTGCGCTGGGCGTGAAGGTCCAGACGTATCCCTGAGCCTCCGGAATTTACAAATCGACAATCTGACACTTCGCAATCCTCGGCCCCCCGGAAGCGAAGCAGTGCAGTGGGCTTGTCAAACATGTCCCAGGAGTGCTGCAATCCCCAGCCCAAAACTTCTTCATTGCTTGTCCACGCCCAACGATCGGCATGGGTAAAGGTAAGTCCCAAGAACGCGATTCCACGGACCGGAGTATCTGTGGGGCCTTCCATGTCGATTTTTCCTTCGACACAAAACAGTTCGCTGGTTGCAGGCGCAAGAATTCCTTGAGGAGACCCATCCGCTGCCGGATTTGCCGGCCACAAATAGATCTTTCGCGTTTTTGTGTTGACCATCCATTCCCCGGGTTCATCGAGTTCTTCAAGGATATTCTCGACCCACACCGAAGCAGCTGAGTCTCCCATCAGTGCCAGAAGATAAGGTGGAAGTGATCCCATACGCCCCGCAGCTGATACTTTCGTTGTGGCTACGCCTGTCGCTTCATCGACCGATTCCAGCGGGAGCATATTGATCTCATAGGCGACGCCCGGCCGTACCTGAATTTCCACGTCTCCCAAATTGTCCCAGCTCTTCAAAGCCCCTTCCGGGAAATGCAACGTCCTGCTGTTCCCATTTTGGGTCGGTAAAAATCCGTCACCTCTGGAACGACTCAGCCGTCCCTGTGCATCATAGAGCGTATAAAACCTGCCCATAGCTGACGGCATGTCAGCAACCCAGACCTTACCGGCCGCTTCGACGGGCAGTTCATCCGGAGTGGAATCCAATTGTTTCCAACCTGTAACAGGTACACCAGCACTGACAACAGGATGCTCGCCGGGAAAAGCAGTGAAGGTTAGAAAAGCCGGCCCTGCCGACTCACCGGCACCGTGCAATTCGACCGCCACATCCCCAGCGGGCATTGGGGAACCGTCTTCCATTCCAAGTACCAAGGTTTGGTTTAACTGATGGCGTCCCTCGCGAAGGATGATCACCGCCGGCTCTGTATTGCCCGCTTTGCGTAGGGCTCGAACTGCATTCACCGCCTCCGGCAAGGATCCGTAGGGTCGCGTCAGGCTGCCATCAGCCTGGGAATCTCCATCGACGGACACATAAATGTCCGTTGCATCGCTTACGCCCTGCAGGGCGAAGACGGCAAGCAATGACAGCCACTTAAAAACCATCCACCTTGAACGAAAAATCATGCGTTGCGTTTTCATCATCAGAGTTTCCGACAGTGGAAAGTTCATTACTTTTTCTCAGCTCGTAAGCCGACCTTTGACACGTCCAACGGCACGATACCAAGCTTCAGCGCTGGTGAGTCAGGTTTGAACCGAAAGTCACCATTCTCGGGATCGACGAATAGCGGATCGACCGCAAGGCTGTGGGCATCGATGCCGTCATTCTGTTGTTTCTCCAACATCGCTTTGCTTAGGTCGGGATCCACTGCGCAGAAGTAGATGTTGAGATCCGTATCGGCGTCCTTCGCTCTTGCCAATTCACGCCCGCGGCTGTCCTCTGTCTTCCTTCCGTTCCCAGGAGCCAATTCATCGATGAACACCGACTCTTTGTTGACGGAATAAAAAATGTTTCGCTTGATCACGGCACCGGTCAAAGGCCCTTCTCGTAGCGACATGTAGTAGCCGCGCGGCGGCGCGAGCACGTCGGCGACGACATTGTTTTCGGCGCGATTATTCAGCTTCAAAATGATCCCTTGCGACATACATTTGTAAATCAGATTCTCAGCAATCAGCGTGTCTCGTTGACCGCCATCGGTCCGAATCGCCGCTTGCATCAACATAGGGGTGACCAAGTGGTGGATGTAATTGCGACGGATCACATTCCCCGCGCCGGCGCCGCGAATGTAGATTCCGTTGCCGTCGCCCATCGTCTCCATCACATGGTGAATCTCGTTGTACTCAATGAGGTTGTCATGCGAGTGAAGAAACGGCGTAACGTCTTCTGGCGTTGGATTTTTCGGTACGTCGCCGACTTCATGCTTCCGAATGGTTCGGCAAAGCTCGCGACCGCTTCGCTCAAAGAAATGGCGCATGAAACCGGAGATGATGATTCCACAGTACGGCATGTCGTGGATCAGATTGTTCGTTACCCGATTCTCGCCGCTCTGCCAAACAAAGATGCCAGGCGAATGCAGATAGACCAGCCCCATGTGATGGATGTGGTTGTTGAAAACCAGATTTTCTCGATTCACATCCTTGGTTCCCGGGCCATAGCCGCACAGCAAAATGCCGCCGCCTCCCATTTGTTCGATATGATTGCCGGAGATTTTATTTTTTTGACCATGTAGATCCACGCGGATTGCACCGCTACCGCTATGGGCAAAGTGACACTGTTCAATCACGCAGTTCTCAGTGCCGCGTAGACGAACCAAAGCATTGGCCTTGTCGTGCATATCCCAGTCGTGCTGCAGTCCGGCATCGTCGTCGGTCAACTGATAGCGTTCGCCATGCATGAACGTCAGACCACGAAAGCACAGATTCCGCGCCGGCGTGTCCTTCGGACCTTCTTTGTCGATCTCGCCTTCGATGCGAATGAGCTCCGTCAATTGAGGAGCCACGACGGTCGAATTGTTTCGCGGCCAGAGATAGAACTTGCCTTCCTTGGTATTGAGAACCCATTCACCCGGTTCATCGAGTTCCTCCAACGCGTTTTCTACCCAGCAGGATTCAACTGTCGGCAGGAAATGAAGCTCGTTCATGGCATAGGTTGCATCGATTGATGTCTTGGCCAGCTGTTTTTCTTCGTCAACCGATACCAAAGGCAAGACGTTCGAAATCCAGGCGTGGTGCGGCCGAACGATGATCTCTACGTCTTCCACGTTTGCCCAGTTCTTCAATTTGCCCTTGGGAAAATGAAGCTGGTTGCGACTGCCACCGCGAAGCGGGATAAACCCAGCTGACTTGGCTCGCGGCAGCATTCCCTCGGCGTCATAAAGCGTGAAGAATCGATCTGAGCAATCGGCCATCCACACGTTTCCGAATGCCGCTTCAGGTAAGCCCGGCAGAGCAGCAGTGACTTTCTTCCATTCACCGATTTCTTTGCCCGAGCTGAAGACTGGCGTCTCGCCGAGATAAGCAGCGTAGGTGACGGTCGAATCGCCTTGCGGAGAATCTTGGATCCCAAACACGACTGTCTTGTTGAGTCGATAGGTTCCCTCGCGAATATGGACAACGACATCTTTGGACGGACGCCCTCCCAATTCTCGAATCGCGTCGCGCGCACGCTGCAGTGTTGCGAACGGACCATCTGCACCTCCGGGATCGGGGGCAGGCAAGGTGCCAGTCCACGCGTCGGAGCCACTGGGTGACACGTAGAAATCAGCTGCGTTTAAGTCATCCGCCGCTGCAGTGTTGAAGGCAACGACGGTCATCAAGGCCAACAGGTAGTTGCATCGTTTATTCATTAAGTTACTCACTAAATCAGTCTTGCTCTTTCAGGGTTCCGACCCGCTGAATTGCATATTCAGCGGTAATGCGTTGTATCTCCTCTAGACCCGGTGCCGGGTCTCCTCCGGCCTTTCTCCAGTTGTGGCCGGCATTTTTCACGATGATCATTTCGACATCGGCTCCGATGCGGTCGGCCTTTTCCGTCAGGTGAATCGCATGCGGCAGGGGGATCGTCGCATCCGTATCGCCTTGCAACACCAGCAGCGGTGGGCTGTCTTTCTTGATCCAGTAGTACGGGCTCATTTCCTCGAAGGCCTGCGGATTCTTTGCGTAACTGCCTTCCTGGCCAGCGATCCGTGCACGGAAGCGATCGGGGTTTTTATCGGAAAAATTCGTTTTAAAAAGGTTGACATCGGTGAAGTCAGACGGGCCGTACCAGGATATTCCGGCGAGTGGTTGAACATCGTAGCCAGCAAGATCCGAATCACCTGGGAATTTATCGGCGGAGGCATATGTCAGCATTTGAGCAAGTTGTCCCCCAGCAGAATCGCCAAAGACCACGATCCGCGCTGGATCAATTGCGTACTGTTGATGGTGCTTGTTCAAAAAACGAAGTCCGTCCATGGCATCGGTGACGCAATCACGCATGAATACATTCTGTCCCTTTTTACACAGCCGGTAGTCGATGGACACGCAAACGAATCCGCTTTCAGCCAATTGCTGAAAAACGGGCAACATCAGACGGTTACCGTAATTTGCCTTGGTCCCTGCCGCCCATCCGCCACCGTGAACGTAATAGATCACGGGCGACGCTTCAGACTGATGCGCCGTTGGCAAGTAGATGTCCATCCGGAGCTTCCGCTTTCCGACTTGCTTGTAGTTCACATCCCGAAAACTTTTTCCAGTCCAATCAATTTCCGCTTTACGCTTTGCGAGCACCGCATCGTCAGCAAAGCATGCACCGCTGACCAACAGCGCTAGCATCAAAAATAATGATTCTTTCATTTCAACTTTCATTTAGGAACGCGGAAAATTCAATGAACGATTTTCTGGCCGCTAGCGACTGTCGCCCAGTTCTCCGAATTGGGCGCGTGCCTGCTTGTAAACGCAATCAATTCGGAGAATTGAGCGACAGTCATGGCAACTAATGGGTCGTCAACTCCAAAGTCTTACTTCTTTGCTTTAGGTGGTACACGTCCAAATGACGGATCGTAGACAGGGATGCCCATGCCTTGTGGAGTTTGCCAATCGGTTTTGGGTTGGTGCGTCACGTAGGCGTAGTACGGCGTGGCCGTCAGATCGGGGCCAATGAAGACAGGGGCAAGCTTGGTGATTCCCTTTTTCAAGGACACTTTGAACGTGACCTCCTTGGCTCCGTCTGGAATGTCTTTCGTTTCATCGACATCACCGATACGCAGACGCGCCTGCTTGTAGTTGAACGCCTTTCCATAGGTGCCATCATTGATGCCCTTGTCGGCTTCCACTGGCCAGCGACGAAGAGAGATTTCATAGTCACCGTCACGCTCGACCTCGATGGCCCAGAACGATTCCTCTGCAACCGCCCCATTCTTAATGTGCGGCTGGTTCCATGGCGGCAGTTTGTCGATCAGCCAATCGTGCGACGAAAGTGAGACGATGGGCGAATGGTCCGATCCAATGACCATGTAGCTAGTCAGGTCATGTTCTGCGGAAACATCATTCCAAAACTTGTCGTACTCCGCACGCAGACGCTCGAACACTTCCGGGTGCTTCGCCGCCAAATCAGTGGCCTGTTTCGGATCGGCTTTCAGATCGAACAGTTCTTCACCGTTGACCAATCGCCAACGGTCGTTCATCACAGCGCTTTTTCGCCATTTGATTGGATTCACCACGCGCTGCGATTCAACCACCAATGCACGATCCGACCAATCTTTGCCATCGGAATGCAGCAAGTCTGCAATACTGCGGCCGTCAAATTTGATCTCGGATGTCTCAAGTTTGCAGAGGTCTATGAAAGTGGGCAGGATGTCGATGTGTGCCGTCAAACGCTCGACGGATTTTCCCGCTTCGATTTTTCCATTAGGCCAACGGATGATGAAAGGGACACGATGACCACCGTCGTATTCGGAGTTCTTCATGCCGCGCATGCCTCCGTCGTAACCACGTCCGCCTTTCAGGCCGCCTGCGGTACCGTTGTCGGTCATGAAAACCAAAATCGTATTGTCGGCGATCTCTTGGTCATCAAGCAGCTTCATCAGCTTGGCCATGTTGTCGTCGATGTTGGTGATCATGCCGTAGAACTCAGCAATGGAGACCTGCGGGTTTCCTACATAGGGCTTGCTGTATTCCTCGGGGCAGTTGTACGGGCTGTGCGGAGCGTTAGTAGAGATATAAGCGAAGAACGGCTTGTCCTTGTTCGCCTTAATGAACTTCATGCCCTCGTCGAACCAAACGTCGGTGCAGAAACCTTCGAAACGCTGGTGTTTTCCGTTGACGATGTAGGTGTCATCAAAATAGTCGTTGCCCCAATAATCGGGTGCTTGACCGACGCCACCGGCTTGGTGGTAAACGCAGTGTTGAAATCCTCTGTCTTCGGGACGATAGGGATAGCAGTCGCCGAGATGCCATTTACCAAACAGTCCGGTCGCATAACCGTTGGCACTGAAGACATCGGCCATCGTGGTTTCGCGACGGCGCAGCATGTTGCGTCCCTGGACCGTGTGCCAAACACCGACGCGATCCGAGTAGCGTCCGGTCATCAGCGCCGAACGAGTCGGCGCGCAGGTGGGATCGACGTGAAAGTTGTTCAGCAGCGTTCCCTGCTTTGCCAACTTGTCGATGGTCGGCGTTTTGATGGCGGGGTTGCCAGTGAAGGCCAAATCGCCGTAGCCCTGGTCATCCGTGATGACGACGACGACATTGGGTCGTTGGCCATCGGCCGAGTAAACCGAGGGTACAAAGACCGCAGCTAGAATTGCGATCTGAATGAAGCGTCTAAGTTGCATAGGTTTCTCTGTGTTGAATTGTGGTTGCAGCGGAAGTCGTCAACGGTTTCTCATGCGACCCGCCGGACCTATCTCAGTTCGAAAGCGATTCAAGAATGATTCTCGCCACTTCGTCGCCCTGTGCGTTGCGACCTTCCGTCTTGTAGTGAACGTCGCCCGGCTTGGACCACCATTGGGGTTGATGCGGCTTGGTGAAGCTGTAGAGGTCGTTGATGGCGATCTCCGGGAATTTAAGTAGGACATTTTCGGCTACCTTGTTGTACTTTTCCGCGTCGCCCGCGAAGCGGCCCGGTTCACCTTCGGGTACCGGAGTCGTCGTTGCGAAGATCAGCTTTGCGTCGGGAGCGAGCTTCTTTAAGTAAGCGACGATGTCGCCGAGATTCTTTTGGTAGTCCTGAAGCGAAGAGACCTGCTTCCCGTTCTTTTTATTGAGCCTATTGCCAGAGAGGTACTTGAGATCGTGCAAACCAACGTTGAAATGGATCACGTCCCAATCGAATGTCCACGGTTGATCAAGTTTTTCGTCGGTCATTGCATCGTGCATTTTCGTCATCTTGGGGACAAACGAACCCGAGTCTCCGCCGTTGCAGTACAATCGGTACACATTCGCTTTGCCGCTGAGCTTCTCGCGGACGCGCTGCGTGTACATGATCGAAATCGAATCGCCGTAGATCAGCACATTGGGCAAGGACGGATCGTTTTCGACGAAAGCAAACTCGGGTCGCTTAACGGAATTTCCCGCCAGTTTGGCCCACGCATCCTTCGCCGATTTTGATTTGCCCGTCGAACTGACTGCTGAATCGGCTGATGCTTCCAGTACAACTTTGACAACGGTGTCGTACTGGTCCAGTGGCTTCGCAGACAGCGTGATCTCCAGCTTATCCTCCTGCTGGCTAAAGTTTGCCTTTTCGCCGGTTGCTAGGTAGGAGGCGGCGTTTGCTGCGGAAGGCAGGTCGCCAATGGTAATCGTCCCAGACTCAGGCCACTGGAGAACATGCAGGTAAAGCGTTTGGCCATCCTTGCTAGCCGATATGTCGCCCCACTCGGGTCGCAGTGGCAATGGATTCCGAACGGTCCCGTAAATCGATTCACCGTTGACCTTCAGCCAATCACCGATCACGCCGTACAGCCGGACGGCTTCCGGGTCGAGTCTGCCGTTGCCCATCGGCCCGTTGTTGATCAGCGAGTTTCCGCCAGCACAAACGGTGTGCACGAAACGATGCAGCATCTCTTCTGGAGTGTGGTAATAACAGTCTCCCTTGGTTTTGTATCCGAAGGACGAGCTAACACTATCGGGCGATTCGAAATAAAGCGGCAGCTTTCTGGTTGGGACTTCCTTGTCACCAATCGAAACATAGTCGTAATAAGGCAGATATTCCGCTTCGATCCTTCCTTTTCCGGAATGAATGATGCGAGAGTTGATCAGGCAGTCAGGGCGGTGCTTTCGCACCATGTCGCTATACAGCTTCACCCGTTCCATGTTCATGTCTCGTGGCGTATCAAACCAAATCAAATCGAGGTCATAGTTTTTCACCAACTCTTCGACCTGAGGCAGCCCTTTCTTCGCGATGTAGCGATCCATATCAGGTTCGAAATCGACCGGAAGACCGGGGTGAATGACCTTGTGCAAGCCATCAAACCGGGAAGCAATGAAGGGCGCGTCGGGTTCGTCCCAATCCTGTGCCTGCGAATAGTAGACGCCGAACTTCAGGCCCTGTCGGTGACAGGCTTCGCTCAGTTCTTTAATGATGTCACGTTTGAAGGGCGTGTGGTCGACGATGTTGTAGTCGCTGACCATTGACTTGAAGAGTGCGAAGCCATCGTGATGCTTTGAGGTAATGACGACATAGCGAATGCCGGAATCCTTGAAGATTTTCGCCCACTGGTCGGCATCGAATTCCGAAGGATTGAATTTTGCCGCCACTCGATGGTACTCATCGGCTGTCATCTTTGCGGAAACCTGAATCCATTCGGAATAGCGGTGCTGCGAACCTCGCCCGTCATATTCACCCTCCAACGTCGAATAAACGCCAAAATGAATGAACGCGCCAAACTTTGCATCGTGGAACCATTTGCTCTGGCGTGCTTTCGAGTCGGCAGTCTGTTCCAACCCATCCGGAAAACGGTATTCAAAACTCACGTTTCGCTGCGAAGCTTCGGCTCCCATCTTCGTGGCCGTTTGAGCTTGCGACGTCGCGATGCCCATCATGAGAAGGATCAGTGGAAACAGAATGGTTTTCATTTATCTCTGGTTCGTTGCTTAGAGGTCAGGATTGAACTGAGGTCGCCACAGGAATTCTCAACGCGTGATCTACTTCTTCTTTTCTCTCGCCTTTGACAAGCTGCTCTCGCTGGGCGTTTCAGGCAGCCCGTTCTTCCAAGCAGCGAGCTGGTCCGACAATCGTTGCGTGACGTCGGGATAATCGGTTGACACATCGTTTGTTTCCGCCCAGTCGTTCTCCAAATCGTATAACTCAGACTTCTGATTTTCTGTTCCGACCAGCAGCTTCCAACGACCGTCTCGAACGCCTAGCGTGGGCCAAGTGAAATCTTGTTTGTCGCCGCCCTTCCATTCCCAAAAAATGGGTTTGGTTCTGGCGAAGTCGTCGCCCTTGAAAGCAGAGAACCCACTTTGCCCGTCCGGCATGTACCCTTCCGGCAACGCCGCACCCGCAACCTCTAGGAACGTTGGCAGGAGATCGACAGCAGTCAGAACGGACTTCGAATCGGTCCTTCCCGCTGGCACAACGCCAGGCCATCGCACGATAAAGGGCACGCGAATTCCACCGGAGAAGAGTGAACGTTTCCGGCCTTTAAGTCCGCCTGATTCGCCAACCGAATAGAAGCCGCCCAAACCTTTTTCACCTTTGCGGTGGATTTTGTGATTTTCGCTCCGAGTCACTTCAGGTCCGTTGTCTGATGAGAACACAACGAGCGTGTTCTCATCCAGGCCCAGTTCCTTCAGCAATGCAAGCACTCGCCCGACGCCTTCGTCGGCTTCCGCGATGATGGACGCGTAGACCCGCTTCTGTTCATCGAGGTCCTTGAACTGCTCGAGATATTTGTCCAACGGGTAGTGCGCCAGATGCGCTTCGTGGAGCCACAGATTGACAAAGAAGGTTTCGTCTTTGAACTCTCGGATAAACTTCACCGCGTGATCGACCGACGCCAAACCGTCCTTCTTGATTTCGTTCTTGCCGGATCCATTAAATGTCGCGAAGCTGTTGTATCCATACTCATCCTCGGATGGCGAGTCGGCGACGCTGCCGAGGTGCCACTTTCCGAAATGCCCAGTCTTATAGCCAGCCTTCTGGAGCATGCGAGGAAGCATGGGAGCTTGGGCATCGAGCCAATCGGGCATTCCTCTGCTCTTATGAGCACCGATGCTTTGGAAGTGCTGATGAATGCATTGCCGCGCCGGGAATTGCCCCGTCATCACGGCGACTCGACTCGGTGAACAGACCGGGCTATTCACCGTGAAATTGGTAAAGTCGATTCCCTCTTGCGCCATCCAGTCAAGATTCGGGGTTTGGCAAAAGGTACTTCCGTGAATTCCAACATCCCCATATCCCCAGTCATCCGCGAAGATGAAAATGATGTTGGGCTTCGCTTGATCTGACTCGGCCGCAAACAGAACCGAGTGACTCAGACCGACGATCAATGCCAGAGAAAAGAGTGCGATTCGCATGGTGGTTGATTTCATGATTGTTGAAAATGCCGGGAGGATCTCACTACTGCATCGGCTCGAAATGTATCCCTCTTAAGGCTTGCCGAGGCGATGTCGCCGTCAATGCATTTGGCCGAAACCGTGTACCGACCAGCTTTGAGAAAGTTCATCCAACCGATCGGGAATGTTTGATAGTTGTGTGACGAATTCTGTTGATTCTGAATTTTCTCGCCACCTTCGATTGCGACGCTCCGGACCAGCCGTCCGGTACCGGAGTAAGTGAGCGAGACATTATACTGGCCCAGCTGAAGGACATCGTTTTCCCCAAAATGCGCTGCCGCCCTCTTGAAAGCCGTGCGCGTGAATCACTGCTTTCCACTCACCGAACTTTTCCATCCATCGCTTGCGGTCCGGAATCGCCACCGCATCCGACGAGGGAAATCAGCAACAGGCCAAACAAAAAAGTGTGCAGGTAGTCGCACTTGGGGCTCCGACAGTAAAATGAGCGATAGGAAAGAAGACGCAAACGTTGACTCAAAGCTAAGCTGCAACGGGGCAGATGGTGAGGACCGAGACCCTATCGCCAGCGTAACGCCACTCATTTTTACCTTACCAAGGCTCATGTCTGTCACCTCTTTAGATGACAAGAAAGAAAAATTTTTGAAGCGGACTTGTCATCCGTTCGGATGACACTTCTCCAAATTTCGCCGATCGATGTTTTATAGCCCGCTGATGGATCGAATGCAGAAACTTGTTTTATCGCTGATGTTTGTGACGCTGTGCGCAGCAAGTGCCGGTTCATCGGACGAACTAGGACTCGGCTCAAATCTGCAAGCCCTATCGATGCCGCAACTGGAGAATCATCTGGTCGAGATCGATATCCAACTGCGTCGACTCTCGCCGTTCAGCTTACGCAGTGGAATTGGAGTGATTGGCTACCGTTCTGATTTTCGCGGATCGCCCGATCGTCACGAGTGGGCTGAAGTGATGCTAGACAAAGAATACCCGCTTCATGAGATCGTTCTGGTGCCAACCCTTTGGCGTGACACCCACAAGGGATTTCAATCTGACGGATTCCCACAAGAGATTCGCATCCTTGCGGGAACCACCGACGATCGCGACGGCAAGGTCGTTGCCCAGTACCAATTGAATGACGAAATCGAACCGAGGGTCGGACCACTCGTGGTCTCACTTCAGCGGGTGACCGCTTCATGGGTGCGGATCGAAGCGACACGATTGTCAACGCGGGCGTACGATGGTAATCACATTTTTCAACTCGCTGAGATTCTTGTGTTCAGCGGAATGGATAACGTGGCGCTACGGCAGAAGGTCGCAACCTCCTCAAACTCCAATGACCGCGTGGGGGCGTGGAATGAGCGATACCTGGTGGACGGATTGACGCCCTATCTGATGGATTCATCCGAGGGTAGCCAAAGCCTCGCCTATGTCAGCCGATTTGGTGAGCAGCCGATCCTATACGTCGATTTGGGATCGGAACACTCGATTTCGGGCATACACCTGCACGCAGTGGACCAGGGTGATACGGTTCCGCAAGCGTATGCAGGCGACCTCGGAATTCCCAATCGCCTAAAGATTGAAGGTGCCGAAAGTAAAGATTTTGCCGATGCCAAGATGTTGCTTGACTATCAACGAACGAACATCAATGACATTGGACCGATCATGATGTGGCGGATCCCCGAAAACACCTGTCGCTTCGTTCGTCTGAGTGCAGTGAAATCGGATTTGCCAGCGGACGACGTTTCCGTTGGCAATCCGTCCCGAGACATCCGCATCGGGTTTGCCGAGATCGAACTGTACGAGGACGGTGAAAATGTTGCGCTTGGAAAACGCGCCTTTGCCGACGCTCAGCATAACCCAGGTGATCGGTCGACCGACGCACTGACTGATGGAAAGAACCTATTCGGCGGAATCCTTCCCATCCGCATTTGGTTGAATGAACTCGCTAAACGTCACGACCTGGAACGTATGCGTCCTTTCGTCGTCGCCGAATTGAACCACCGCTACGCCAGACAAAGAGCCCAATTGTTTTGGGTGACGTGGCTTGCCGCATTTCTAGCGGTTGGGATTGGCGCAACGTTCTTGATCGACCGAATCTTTCGTATGCGGCAACTGGCTCAACTGCGCATTCGATTTGCTGCGGATCTTCACGACGAACTTGGGGCCGATCTGCATGTGATCGGACTATTGAGTGACCTCGCGACGTCTTCCGTCAATTCTCCGGAAAAACTTGAATCCATGCATCAGCGAATCCGGACAATGACGCAACGATCCAGCGATGCGGTGCGATACTGCACCAACATGTTGGAAGCCAAAGGGCTTTACGGTGACCTGTTGGATGATATGCAACGATCGACCGAGAGAATCATGGCAGATTTTGAAGGCGGATTTACGTTCCAAGATGATGAGAATGTACTGAGCAAACTGAAGCCGCGCACTCGCGCTGATCTATTTCTCTTTTATAAGGAATCCTTGGTCAATATCAGTCGTCACAGCAACGCAACGCATTTTAATGCTACACTGATAGCGCATCCCAATGAGATCTGCTTGACGGTTAGCGATGACGGTTCTGGATTTACAGACGCTCAGATCAACGAAGTACCGTCCTCGCTGGTGCGGCGAGCAAAACTGCTTGGTGCGAGTGTCACGGCACAGCAGCCTGACAGCGGTGGAACGTGTATTAATCTGAAGATGAAAACTCGAAAATGGGGCTTCCGCAAATAGCGTCGGAGCGATGAATAAAACCGTTAAAGTGATGCTGGTGGAAGACCACCCAGAATATCGCGACGTCATCGATCTCGCTTTAAAAGATCAACCTGATATTGAGTTGGTCAGCCAGGTCGGCTCGTCCGAGCGTGCCCTGCAGATTTTGCAGAAGCGATTGAACGACAACGTGCCAGACCTCGTTTTGCTTGACCTAAATTTACCAGGTAAGTCAGGCCTAGAAGCTTTGCCTTTGTTGCGATCCTGTTGCCCTAGTGCCAAGTTCATAGTCCTGACTCAATCAGATAACGAATCCGATGTGCTGTGTGCCGCACAATTAGGGGCATCCGGATACCTTCTGAAGTCATCAACCGTCAACCAGATCATCGAAGCCATTCGAACCGTGGCCGAAGGCGGAGCTCTGCTGGGCAGCGGAGTGGCCAAGTACATTCTGAGCAGGTTGCAATCGCGATTGTCATCGGTCGAACTTCAAGACGCCCTTTCGCAGCGAGAATTGGAGATACTCACGCTGCTTGGCGAAGGGAAACTGAAGAAAGAGATCGCTTGTCAGCTGAATATCAGCACTGCCACGGTCGCGACCTATATCCGCCGCATCTATGAGAAGCTGCATGTCCAAAATGCTCCCGCGGCAATCAACCAAGCCTACCGCGCCGGCATCCTGCCCTGTGATCCAAAAGGTGATCCTCCCGATCATCACAATGACCTTTAGCGATTTAATCGGCTTAACCTGTTCTCGGATTATTCCAGCGAGTTGTTAGCTTTCCTTCTATCTGCCATCCCAGGTAAAGCGACTGCCTTCGAAGCATCGTGACGCAGAGATTGGACAATAGAAGATTCCGTCAAACAGCATTAAAGCGAAGGGTGGGTTTTCGAGCGAAAGCAATTCTTTGCTCGCTCAATTCGGTCCCATTGCGTATGAACACATGGTGCCGTTTGGTACCTAAGATTACAGCGTTCAAGTAACGGAGACTGTCGGCCGTCAGATTTGATCGAACCGACAGTTCTTCACGACATAGCTCAGATTATCGGACCCTCAGGCTATCGCTGACCGCTGCGACCGGCATTTTCCTCCCTGTGCAAGACGGATTCGGAGAGAACGCCGGGATTTTGCGGGCTCTTTTTACTTTGAGTCGATGTTGGGATGCCATTCGCGTTTTTTTGACCAACTACAGACGCATTTCATTCAGATGCTGATCGACATTCCTGACGAGTCGCAGGGTGGATCCTGGCAAGCTTTTAGAACGTTCGAGGGAGCTCGTTGTTTGATGCTCGATTTCTTAGTCTCGGAGCAGTTACCGGGCGTTGAAGGAATGGAATTTCGAAGCTGGCACTAGGCGGGAGGCGATGACGATTCACCAGTCCCACGGTCCTCATATGAAATGACTGACCATCCGCGCGGGACGTATCCTAAATGTGACTTGTTCAAAAATTATCATGTCCGGCAGTGCAATCAGTTATCTTTAACAGCTTGCCTCCGATACCGGCGGCTCAGAATAAGAAGCTCAATCGGATATTTGACGGTGTGTTCCACAATGTGGCCCGAGGTCAACAATGCTCCAGTTTCCAGATGACGCAAGATTCAGGCACAGCTACGTTGTGCTGGTGTTTCGTTCCATTATTGTAGATCGAGCAGGCGAAATGCCATGGTGTCGTCCCGTCGCGGCAGAAATTGTCGAGACGGACATCGCCGGTACTGCCTTCCTGCTTACGTCAAACCGCACTCACCTTCAATTCCCGGTTCGGGCCTTACACAAACCGACCGAAAGCATCACTCGCACTTTGGAGGCATGCTCAGGTGTTTCCAATGCATTGCAGGCATTCGGCGGCAAGAGCTTCTCATACATCGGTGGCCAGGAAATTATCTGGGACATTCATAATGCCGTTACGCCGGCCGTCTTGCGACACCTGACGCTTGATGAAATCACAGAGGCTCTTCAAGACCCCGATGCCCTAGTCGATTCCGACGCCTAACCACACACTGCTGCAGACTGCAGGTCATGCGTCGCTTCCTAAGACCCAATGTTCGCCTTTGACCGTCCGCTACCGAGCTTCAATCGTGAGGTGTATTTGAAAATGACCCGAATCCTCTGCATCATTGGCGCTGTGCTTCTTTCCGGCTGTGGCGGCGACGGCAGCGAGAACGCACCACTGCTGAAATTATCCGTCAACCGCGGTAGCGACGGTTCTGTTGGCACATATCGCGTAGAACACGTGGGGGTGATTGTTAGTTCAGGTCATGGCAGCGATCTCAGTGCTGTGGCGAGCCAAACCATTACCATCGACAACATCGCAGAAAATGGTGTGACGGTGACTGTCACACTTTTTGATTCGGACACTGGGGAATTCAGTAAACAGTTTCTCGTCCCGTTCGAAAAGGAAATTACAGTGGAAATTTCTCAAAAAGCCACAGCCACAGCTCGATTGGAACGGCCTGAATGACGCTGAACCATCGGAAACAACGGACCGCCAAGTATGCGGCTTCGAAGTCCATCGGTTTTCAGGATTGTCGCCGCTCACAGCCATTTTCGGCGAGCAAGAAGCGAAGATTCATGATTAAACTCGGTTGTTCGGCACCGTTTGTTGGGGCATAGGAACAGCCAACAATGCGGCGCTGAATATTGAAACTTACTTTCCCACACACATGCGATGTTAGAGGCTACAGTGCCTACAGAAAGTTGGCTCCCTCACTCCGAACGCCACGCATCCTGGCGGCTTGCTCTGGTGTTGGCGTGGCTTGCGGCGATCACCGGTTTTACATTTGCCACACATCAGTTCGTCCTAAAATACCTTTATGATCAGTCGTCCCATACCAGAACAGCAGCGGGCGTGGCGATGATCGTGCTAGGGTTCGCCGGCCTCTGCTTGCCCTTCATTCTGCGTCGCTATCGGCGGCGATTTCTGTCACTGCGGATCGTGCGACAATGGCTCCTGGCTGGGGGCCTTCCCTTGACATACGTGTTAATACTCGCCGGGTGTCTAGAGGCATCGTTACGTTCCAGAACGATTCTATTGCCGCGTCCGTTTGCGCCTACCGCGATTGTACATTACCGTGCCGGAGATTCTCGAGTCGAGTTCCGAGGGGGTTGGAGGCCGGATATTGGTCCCGCCGGTTACAATGACGCCGACGTCTTGCCGGACGGCAGCGAAAGATTCTCGTCCTATTTGGCCCAGGGTTTTATACGTGATGCTCTGGAAGGTCCCGAAACTGTGGCAATTGTCGGCCGAGCGATACGCGATAGCGACGGCAAAGTGGAAATTGTCCTCGACGTTCACGCCAAGGAGGCATTGCATTTTATCGCCAAGAACCTCGACGACGTGAGAATCTGGCGCGATGGTGAGCCCATTGTCGGATCACAGCCCCAGTCAGGTAAATTTCAGATCACAATCACCGGTCGTCCAATAGACGGCACTTAATTCCTTCGTCAATCGAAGCGCGTCGTTTCGGATCCTCTTCCATCCGCTCGTCGTGCAATCATTTTTAAATTTGGACAACATCAAGATAGTCCTCTTTTCGATCGGACCAGTTCCTCCAGTCATCGCGTCGAATCTCCGAGTGACACTGTCAATGCATCCGCCATCGGTGGCGTTACAGTTCCTAAGATCTCATACCCTGATTTCAGCACTGGTCTTCATCCCCCAATCTCCATGAGCAATCGTGAACCTAACTAACGATGCAACCACGGCTTAGGTTTTATTGCACGTGCTATTCACATCTCGCCGACCTCGATTCAATTCTGTCGACGCATCGAATCGTTTCGCTTTGATACGACGTATCGCTACGAAAAGTAAGGGTACGTGGAGTAACGCGGTCAAGCACGCGACGGCAATCGAAACAGGCAGTGAGGCATCAAAGATCAGCGTTGCCGCGACTCCACCCATACCAGCGAGTGCAGCGTGAATCGATAGGAGCTGAAGGATCGCGACGGCTTGCCAACCGATCAACTTTGCGAACATCAAGGTCGCTAAATAACCCAGCAACCAGCCTACGCCAGCGCCAGCGACAATGCATGCGGCGATAATGAACGATCCAGCGAAAGGCGGTGTTAAATGAAATCCACCGATAGCTGCACCGACCATCATCGTTACGGCTGCGTTGAGTCCCCAGATTTCATCGTTTTCAATTGTTTTTACTTGCCCTTTGGTTTGTTCTTGCATCCAAGTTCTCTGATCTTTTTCTGTACTTGACAGCTATCATTGTTCATCGGGTTCCGCCCCTGAGTCTGCCGCCGCCGCTAAATACTCTCTCGCCAATTTCTGTATCTGTGGATCATCATCGTTCAAACGCTCCGTAACTCGCTCAATAGTTTCCGGAGTGAAGGCCCGAGAATCCGTTAATCGACGTAGGATCTTCTTCAGCGCGTCACTCGCAGCCGAACGGACACCTGCATTGGCGTCCTTCGATGCAGACGTGAGAGGATCAACCGCTGCTTCGAACGCAAGCGGATCGATCGTGGGAAGTGGCGGTGGACGCCGCCGGCTTAGCAGCAACGTGTCTGGATCGGCAAGCATCCCGAGCGACTTTGCGGATCGGAAACGTACTGTTATGTCTGGATCACCAAGACCCTCAATCAACTCCGCAACGGCACCATCGGAGCGGATGCAGGCCAATGACTCGAGAGCTGCCGCACGGACTTCGGCGTCGGGATCTTTCATTGCTTCTCGCAGTTTGGGCTCGACCGATGGACCATACTCGCTGAGTGCTCCGGCGACTTCACGCCGCACGATCGCCGATTCATCCGAAACCGCGGCAATGAGTTGTGGCCTAATATCGCCGAGCACCCTTTCAGAAAGTTGCGGAAGCGGATCGTCTTGGAGCAGGGCACCCCGGACGCGCACCGTCGCGACCGCACCTAGCCATTTGGCCGCTTCACTTCGAACATGTGCATCAGGATCTTTCAGAGCAGAGATCAACTCAGGAACACCTCGATCCTCCTTAGCACTACTGATTGCCATCAACGAAAGCGCCCGAATTTCGGAATCTTCATCACGGGTACAACACTGGATTGCGGGTAGAGCGGCGGAAATATCGATTCCCCTTGAAGCGAGCCCGCTGATCGCGAACAATGCCCAACGTCGGCGATCGACATCGGCGTCTGTCAATGCCGTTGCCAGCGGCAGGACAGCTGATTCACCCGTAGCCAAGATCGGTTCAAGCAACCACATACCAACGAAGCGGTTGTCGTCGCCGAGCCCATCGATCATCGCAGGCAAAGCTGCCGGCCCCAGCTTAATGAGTTTATCCTTCGCTTCGATGACGGTTTGCTTATGCCCCGGTCGTGCCCAATCTGCGGGCGTTGCAACGATCCGAGCGACAAGCTGTTCCGCTTTCTCCGCTGGCGATTCACACCCGGAAACCATCAATGCTAAGACGCATGTCATCATCACACGCATGTTTTTACTCATCACGGATTGAGGGAGTCCGCTACGGGAATGGTCCAGTGAACTTCACAGTTCGGCTTCATGCTTAAGAACGCATTGATGCCCTTGGACGTGACTTGCGTCTTACTGACATCCAGACACGCGAGTTCCGGAATTTTTGCCAGGATTTGCAGGTCATCGTCGTTCAATTTCGACCCTGTTATCCAGAGTCGCTTTAAGGCAGGAAAGTGCGTGAGCTGTTCCAATCCGTCGCCTGTGATCTCGGTGCCGGTCAATTTCAGTTCTGACAACATCGGCGATTTCGAAAAGCCAGCCAGATCATCACCGCTGACCACGGACAAATTCTCCAAATGGACACCTGTCAATTGAAAGAGCGAGGAATCTAATTTTTTATTCCAATCAATCCTTTTAATGTGACCGAATTGGTAAACGTCGATATTGGCACGCAGTGCGAGTGCCGTCTCAGCAGCTTTGCGATCAGCCGCAAAGTCATATTTCGTCAACTCAATTGCCTCGGCCAAGTATTTGCGAGTCTGTTGATTTTCAGAGTCCTGAAGCCGCTTCATATGCTCAAGCTCAGCTGTACCATGGCGTCCGGCGACGACAAGATACTCCAACGCCTTTCTTGGTACCTGGAAATCTTCGTCACTGAGTCGCTGCGCCACCGCATCGATTACTTCTGACGAATAGGCTTGTTCCTCTATCAACCGATGAATTGCCCAGAATCGCTGATAACTATCTCCGGATTCAAGCTGGCGTGTATAAAAACTTGCTGGATCCCAATAGAATTGCGAACCCCAAACGATACAACCTAGCATGGCGATCGGTGACCACAACAAAAGGCTCCATGACATAACCGCCCGTGTGAGTGAACGACCAGCTGTTGTCGGCTCCGACCTGTCAGGTTGTGGCCTAAACATTTGCGACATCAACACAACCGTTGCTGCGGCGCAGAATGCGGCCATCGCGATACCTGCAAAATTGGCAATGTGCAGCACCGGTGGACCTTGCGGCGAAACCCGAAGGGGCTTCGAAACCCACAAGATCGTCGTCGCACTGATGCCCGTTATCATGCCGATGGTTATTGCGACACCCTTCGCCAGCAATATCCGATCGCGTAGATCCATCGCCTCGCGCCCGATCGCAACCCGTGCAGCAACAAACGTCGCTGGCATACAGTGCATCAGTCCCATCGCGAGTCCCCATCCCGTTACTCGACGAATGCCTAGAACGATGTTTAGATTATTGCCGACCATCAGTCCCAGCAGCGCGGGAATCATCATCATCAAAACGAAAAGTCCCACTCCTGTTCCTGCTACCGTGGCAATGATAAGGTTTAAGTATTTGCTCTTCATTGTGCATTCACTTTCGACCATCGGTTTGGAAAACGACAGGCCGCCAAAGTCGATCCCACTGCTAGAACGACAATGCTTGCTATCCAGATATAACAGCCCACGAGTAAGTCATACTGGTCCCCGCCATTGGTGACCTGCATAAAAAGCCAAACTCCCGCAAGTGCTGCGACTGAAGCGAGCATTGAAGTCACTGCGGCAGCTCGATAGCTACGCTTCGCTAACAGGAAAGCCCCCGTCCATGCCAATGGATTGGCAAGCCACATAGGATTGAGCACAAAGCAATTTGCCATACTCAGGATCAATATCCAGAAGCCTGGGTTCTGTTTGCTAAGTCCGAGTTGAGCCTGATTGTAGCCACCCGACGTTCCAATCGCGGGAAGCAAAAGAGACAGTCCGTAAAGTCCCACGGCGAGTATGGCAACCAGTTGGACAAATCTGCTTTCTACAGTTGCATCCGAAATCTGACCTGTGCCCGATGTGTCGGAATGATTCGGAGATGCTAATTTTGAAAGTTCCGTCGTTTCATCCGGTGCAGATTTTGTGGGTTTCGCTTTTCCCACCTGCAACTGGCCAAGAATGCTCAAAATGACTCCGATTATCAGACCGCCACCTGCGCCAAGCAACAGTCCTACGAATGAATACATCGCTAAGCCGATCACCATCATACTGGGATTGATTCGCCCTGTCGCAGCGTAGACTGATGCATGTCCACCGCCAACGACGCCTATCATTATGGCCGCACCGTAGAGTGCGCCAAACGCGACTGCGACCATGGTCGGGCCGAGGCGTTTCCATTGCCAGGCTGCGGCGATAGTCAACAAAACGAAGGCGATGATTGTGACACTTTGCAACGCTCCAGCCCAGCCAACAAGACCGCTAGACCAACTGACTATGAATCCTAGGCCTGACACGGATAGCAATGAGACGATAGTAAAAACGTACGGGAAACGGCTCGGTTGGGATGACGTCACTTTCACCTCGGCAATATGTTCATAAGCACATTTGAGAACTCTCCTTCACAGTAGAGCCGAGAGCGAACGCTTTCATGCGCGAAAAACGAAAACGTTCGATTTCCTCAGCGACCAGTTGCTCTGGGTTTCGGAACTGCTATTTCTTTCTCAGTAGGACGACAAGGCCAGCACCGACTGCCGCCCCGCCCAGAACAACGAGCAGTCGGACGACATCGACGGCAGCGCCACGAGCAAGGTCGATCCCTACGAAGCCAATGGCAACGCCAACAAGAGTCCCGCCGAAGACACCCAGAAGGCTTTTCGGTTTGACAGGTTCTGGCGGAGTATTCGCCATTTTGCTTTCCCTCGTGTGTTGCGTTGTCGTTGGCCGTTGGATTTCCTCACATCGACCAGCTATTCCAACGACGAGATAGAGGATTTGTGACTGTCAAGCATCGCTTGAACAACAAGGATGGGTGAGGTTAAGAATTTGGGTCAAACGAGCGCGGGTGATGCGGCCGGCTGGGGAGAGGTCCGCTTGCGATGGAAGCGACCGTCGGGTAGACCGCGTTCGTCGACGCTTGGTCGGACCGCGGTGACGACGTTTAGTCTAATCAGGGTTCGTATCGTCATCAGTATGCCGGTAGTATGTCTTAGGTTGGCAGTTTTAACCATCTTGAATCAGGATGTTAGCTGTTAATGCCTCGCGACTGCCTGCAGCCGTGGCGAGGCACTGCCGCGTAGATCGTATGTGCCCCAAGGTCGCTTTGACACCGTGGGATAGCTTGACTCGCGTGGCAGTTTGTTTTGAACCCGAACCGTCGCTTGAATCGGCCCGCAGTGGTCAGATCGTATTCACTAGGAAGGGACTGAATGATGAAAACTGTTTATGCTCGCGTGATTGGTGTTGATATCGCTTCGGATAAGATTGACGTCAACGATTCTGAATCAAAGATTGCTAATACGATGCCCAACACGGTGGTCGCTCTTACCAAGAGATTTGTCGCGAAAATCAAGTCGAAGGCGGACACGCTGGTCGTCTGTGAGGCAACGGGTGGCTACGAACACGTCGTTGTCGACGCGATGCACGAGGCGGGGATCCCGGTCTGTGTCGCCAACCCACGCCAGGTTCGTGACTTTGCAAAAGGGCATGGCTATTTGGAAAAGAGCGATGCCATTGATGCTCGGATCATTCGCCGTTTTGGTGAGGATGTCGAGATCCATTTGACCAAGCAGCGGACCCCTGAAGAGAAGCGGCATCAAGCGTTGGTGCGTCGGCGATGCCAAGTCATTGGCTTGCTCAATGCGGAGAGAAACCGCCTTGCTCAGACGCGTGATTCCTTTGCGTGCGAATTGATCCAGCAATCGATTTCGCACCTGCAAACCCAGCTAGAATCGATTGATGATCGACTGGAGGTGTTACTGGCCGAGCGTGCCAAAACAGATCCGAAGGTTGACATTCTTCTGAGCGTGCCAGGGGTCGGTGCCGTTACCACATCGACCGTGCTGGCGGAATTGCCAGAACTGGGGACTCTCAGCCGGACTCAGATTGCAAAGCTTGTGGGGGTAGCGCCAATCATCAATCAAACTGGCAAGTCCGACAAAAAACGCCGGGCTCGGGGAGGGCGTTCGCAGGTTCGCTGCGTGCTCTACATGGCAGCCATGTCTGCGGCCCAGCACAACCCGATCATCAAGCAGTTCTATCGACGTTTGCTCTCACGTGGAAAAGTCACCAAGGTGGCGCAGACTGCAGCAATGCGTAAGCTGCTGACGATTCTTAATGACATGGTTCGCAATGGGGAACCATGGCGGAAAGGGGACTTGAGCCTATCGAAATAAAAGAGGCGACCAGGGCACCGTCGCTAAACTAGGACCCTGATCGCCTCACGTGCTCGACACATCATTGACGCATCGGCGACTGGGTTATCCCTCACGAAGTTGCATCTCTGCAGCGCCTCGATCTGTTTCACCCAGCGGGTGTATTTTAATGCTGCGCCGCGCCTTTGTAAAATCATTGAACATCCGGCGCCATGCCTAAAAAATCTCGGGGGTTCGGGGGCTGGCCCCTGAGCAGCATGGGCTACGGAATCAAAAACTTCAAGATTTTTGATCTGCCCTATTGCCTACCAACAACACCGTCGCTATCCCGATCGCTTGGTTATCCGCGATTATCCAGTTTGGCTCGCCGAATTGTTGAACCGGTTTGCATCAACAGCCTGTGCAGCTTGGGAGATGCCGATCACGTCAATATCAATCTTGATCGACTATTTTGATTCGCTGAGATACGGTTGGCTAGTCGAATAGCCGTAGATGTCTCCGCCGCCAATGACCTCCTTTTTGTCTTTGTCCTTCTCAAAAACCTCCAACCTCGTAGACGGCAAATACTTCTTGGCGATCTTGAACTCGTAAATCAAATCACCTTTATCGTTCTTAGTCGGATTGACTGACATTTCGATGATGGTGCTCTTCCCATCAGAAATCGTTAAGCGAGCGTTCCTGTCAAGCTGAGCATCCTTCGAAGGCGGAGTCCGGACGGCAACAAACCGCACCATCGCGTCATCTGTTTCCTCATTTTTCGGTTTGGTATGGTGATACGTCCATTCCGCGTGGGTCTCTGCGGACAGCACTACAAAGAGGCAGCAAACGGTCGTCAGCGAAAGAAATTTACGGATCATAAAAAGCCTCATTGGTTCGTGGGTTGAAGATACTGTCGGCTGGTAAACAACACCGGCCATCACCTGACAACAAGAATGACGCAGCGAAGAGGGATTTCTTAGTCGAAATCTTGGAGTTTTTAGTCGGATAACGTTCAAAATCACGGGGCACGGGCAAACGACTTGCAAGCAGACGAGAAAACGGACCATCCGTGCTCCCGTGCATTTTTTGGTTCGCCGCCCCTCACGCTGTTTCATGTCGCCGCTGAAAGCTCCGTTAACGCCGCCAGCACTTCAGGATCACCAATTGCAGCGACGACCGCGGCGTCCACGTTCGAGAATGCGTAAGGGTGAGTATATCCAGTTTGGTCGGCGTGTTCGATCAAATAGTCTCGCCATGCAGCAGCATCGTATCCGAAATCCATCGCTGTCGCACGTCGCAAGGAATGCAGGCCTTCACGCATTGTGCGTTTGCGAGCATTCCCCCCGCTCGCAGGACGCATGTCTCGTCCAGCAGCTTCGTATCCAACGAGTTGCAGCAGATCCATCTGAATCGGTACTGCGTTACCAAAGGAGTGAAGTGTCATTGGTTTGAATGAAGGAAGTGCCACCAAGTCGGCGAACGCCACGCATCACCGGATGCGGACGTGCGACTTTCAATTGGAAATTCGGCGAGCAACCGCATTCCGGTGCATGCGTTTGTTATGCCAAAATGCCCTTTGGAGCTCCACCCAATGAAACATATGACATCCATTTTTCGTGTTCCACGACAAAAGAGTTACTGAATGGTGCAGCGATATCAACGAGCCAGCACCGATCAATGCCATCGATCTGGGAAAGGAGTTCAATTGTTTCGGAGGCGACAGCGTCGATTGACCCCACCTTGCTGATCATCGCCTCCTTAGATTTAAATGCGGCCGTCTCGAACCAACGTGGAACGGCACTGCAGAGTGAAGATTTCCAATCGTTCATTGGGTGGATTGCCAAATCACCGTAGTTGTCTTCAGGTAGCCTCTGCCTCGCAAACTTGAACGGGTCCGACCGTTCGGGAACCGATCGGATGTCTATTCCCCAGTCATTCTCGGTGGTGAAGAGGAAGTCGAAATGTGCGGCGTCAGCAATTTGCGCGGCTGCAACCTTGAGGAATGGAATGTTAAGGCTGGGCTCGGAGTACAAGTCGAAACAGTCACCGACATCGCGTTCGATGTGACTTGCGTAGAACCACGCAGTAAAACCGGAAAACGACTTGTCTGTGACGCTGATGTAAACAACCTTACCGAACGACTTCCGTTTCGCTTCGATGTAGAAGTCGGGAGCCTGCATGTCACGGAGTCGTTCGATCCCGCGTTGAATTTCTTCGTCGCCGCGCTCCCAGTCCACGACCGCATCTGGAAAATGTTTGCGAATGCGTTCAGCGGTAACGCGCGCGTCGATCTCCTCGTCCTTGGGCCCAAGTCGTGCTGGAAAAGGGATGCGTGTCATGAACTATGTAGCATAACGAGGTAATTATCGCCGGTTGTTCCCGCGATAAGTGGTGAAGTGGGGTGTTATCGCCGGTTGGTGAGAACCAGCCAGAACGCGATTATCGCCGCTTCTAGATTCCGCGTCAACAATTAGCGGGGCCTGGTTCCGCACGATGTCGACAACTCGTTCTGCCAATGGCTCCTGTGTTTCACACGAAGCACCGGTTCACTCATAGATGAGACAACACAGACACGAATTGACAACGACGGACCATGTTTCCCGTGAACGACGCCAGCGGTCGAGGCGGAGAAGCCGTATCCGGGCCAAGAGCGAGATAAAACGTGACACGGGCGAACGTGGGCGGCATGAAGCGGCCAGGAAGCCGGCCACCCTGGGCGAACGGGTCCTCCATCGAAAAAACGTTTCCAACCAGGGCCACCGGAACAGCCGCGCTATTAGGCACAGTTTGTTTTATTTGTCCGAACGAAAATCCGACGCCCCAGCCAACTATCAAACCCTCCACCGACCGAACCTTTTCGCTTCCTCCCCTTTCGGAAAAGGACGCTGCCATGCAGGTCGAAATGTGGTCGCTTGATCGGATCAAGCCTTACGAAAACAATCCTCGTATCAACGACGACGCTGTTGCGGACGTCGTGCAAAGCATCAACGAATTTGGTTTCCGCCAACCTATCGTCGTTGACACCGACGGCGTGATCATCGTCGGCCATACCCGATTCAAGGCCGCCAAGGTTTTAAACCTTGCAGAAGTGCCGGTTCACGTCGCAAAGGACATGGAACCTGAATCGGTCCGGGCCTACCGGATTGCCGACAACCGCACCGGTGAAAACGCGGAGTGGGATTACGACTTGCTGCCGCTGGAGATCAGTGCGTTACAAGAGTCGGGATTCGATTGCGAATTGCTCGGATTCGATTCGGACGAGTTGGCTAAACTGCTCGATCCGGGCGTCACGCAAGGCTTGACCGATCCGGATGACGTTCCCGAACCACCCGACGAAGCGATCACGCAACCCGGCGATCTGTGGATTCTCGGTGACCACCGGTTGTTGTGCGGCGACTCGACCAGCGCCAGTGACCTCGATCGACTCTTGGACGGCGCGAAGATCCAATTGTGCAATACAGATCCGCCGTACAACGTGAAGGTCGAACCCCGCAGCAAGAATGCGATCGCGGCCGGCAACAGTTCCTTCGAGGCCGGCAAAGGCAAAACGAAAGACGGTCCAAAGAAGATGCGAGCCAAGGACCGACCGCTGGCCAACGACTTTGTTTCCGATGAGGAATTTGACCGCTTGTTGAAAGCTTGGTTCGGCAACATCGCCCGCGTTTTGGAGCCCGGTCGCTGCTTTTACATATGGGGAGGCTTTTCGAATATCGCCAACTATCCGCCTGTCTTGTCAGCCTGCGGTCTATATTTCTCACAGGCCATCATCTGGGACAAGATGCACCCGGTGATGACGCGCAAAGATTTCATGGGGGCACATGAGTGGGCGTTTTATGGTTGGCGTGAAGGTGCCGGCCATAAATACTTTGGACCAAACAACGCGACGGACCTGTGGCACGTCAAGAAGATCCCGCCACAGCAACTCGAACACCTCACCGGCAAGCCAGCGGAATTGGCCGTGATGGCGATGCAATATTCGTCACGCAAAGGTGACAACGTACTCGATCTGTTCGGTGGTAGCGGATCAACACTGATCGGCGCGGAACAAACGGGCCGAAAAGCGTTCTTGTTGGAGCTCGACCCGCCGTACTGTGACGTGATCGTTGACCGCTACCAGCGTTTCACCGGCAAAAAAGCGGTTCTCGAGCGCACCGGCGAGTCTCCGATTCCCGTCGGGGCTCGCGAGGAGAATATGCGATGAGCTTGTTTACAGCTTTTGGTGCGTCCATTTGCCTTCGTCGAAAACGTACAGGTACTGCGAGCTGCAGTTCCTGGCGAACTCGACTAACGCGATACGTGTCGGCAATACCGCGGCCGACGCCTCCGCGTCATAGTATTCTGGTTCACCCAATTCTGCATCGAGACAGCGGATGTCACCTTTCGCGATCAACGCTTCGACCTGCTCGTAGCTCAAGTAGTTGGATTCCAGGAGCCGGCCGGCGTGTTCCGGGTATCCAAGCGAAACGTGTGCGTGCTCCTTCAGCAATTATTGAAATTCAAGGATGAACCAAAGTTCAAGGAATATGGATTCGCGATTGGTGGGCCTTACAACAAATGGCTCAAGAGTGTCGAATCACTTCGCGACTCAACACCCACTGGACTGAGGAGCCCGATTCCATTCGAGGTGCGAACCACACCAAGCGATTTGCTGATTATTGGGATGGACTTCATGCGAGAGGGAGAAACTGATTTTACGCGTCGACGGTTGCCCGAACTGAAAGATAGGATTGGGTATGCGGCTTTTTTGAACCCAAAACCTACAGAAGAAACAGCCAAACCGAAAACAAGAACGTGGCACGATTTGACCGGCAAATACAGCGTCGACGCCACACTCGTTAAGAAGACGGAGACGCACGTGGTCTTAAGAAAAGCCGACGGCAAGACCGTTCAAGTTCCGATCGCGAAACTCAGTGCTGCGGATGTGAAATTTGCTAGCGGCCAAACGTCTCCGTGACGCAAAAAAGGCTGAACCATGGCATGCACACAGAGTTGGGCTTTCATGGTTTCTCAAATGGATACTCAACATTTCCTACGGTCGATGTTCCTCGTGGTCGCGAGACGGTTAGGACCACGCTGTGTTAGTAACTATGATCCGGCAATTGCCTAATGACGGTCGTAATACAGTGAGAGTGGTATCCCGATCATCGAATGATTGGATGCGTGGTTTCAACCATGTTTAGAACCAGTATCGCAACAAGAAAGGCAAGCCACTAGGAAGCGCCAGCCAGATAGAAACTTCCTGAATGAGTTTGGCTCTCCTCCTCGAAGCTCACCTAAAACGCCAGGCCGCAAATCGCCGTAAACACCTATCCCAGAGAGACTTACGAAACACCACTTTGAGAACTATATTTTTTTATCACGATTTACAGGGGAATCTGTTGGCGTGGCGCCTAACATTTGTTAACTTCATTTTGTTACGTGTCGCCAGTTAAAGATTGCTTTGCCAGCTTTGGCGTCTGAGGTGATCCTCCAACGGTGGCGCACAAAAAAATAGCCAAGCGAGACGACTCTCGCTTGGCTTAATGGCTCAAAACCGTGCAGGGTCCGAGCCGATTCAACTTGGTAGTTCTCGGTAGTTGGTAGCCATCCAAGTGCCGAGACCTACCCTCTTATTTAATACGAGGTATTCCGTAAAGTGTCGTTACCACTAGCAGCAATAAGATTGCTTCGGTAATTCCAGCCATTACGCCCTCACTTTCAGGCAGGCGCTCGTTCCCTGAAGTCCCAAGAACACCCTGGGAAGCCTCCGACACGCTGCGGCAGTCCTTTTTGCCGGCCGGGTCTCGATCGCATTTAACGCGTACCCTTCGCTGGCTAGGCGAGGAATTCGACGCTGTATACGAGTGGGCGTAGTTTACTGATTTGCCTGTGTATGCCAAACCGTATCGCAAGAGTGCGGTAAACCATTGCGATCAAATGACTTACGTCGATCCTCAGAACGAGTCATAGATTGGCACTATCGTTATAGCCTTACCTAAGCTCTTTGCAGAAAACAACTTGGGATTAAAAGCTAGCAATTTAGGATTAAAAGATAGCAATTGCCGTTTTCTGTAAGATTTTACGGAAAAACTTCTCGGTTTACGCGGCAACTAATGAAATAGGTGCGAGACTCGCTTGGGATACATATGTTTTCCGACCAAGATGTCCTGTCTTTCGAACAAGTTGATGCACATCGGCCCTGTGGTCCAATCTTCACCACTTTTCAGCGTGATACTTGCGTAAGCGTCGACACGCGAACGTGATCATGTACGTTAAACTCAGCGGACAGGATTTGAAATTCGAGCATCAATTTGCCCCGACTTCGAGATGAGCATGAACCACGTAAACAACTGTGACTTTGTTTGGGGCGCAAGTGGTGAACTTCGACAAGACGTCCCTTTTGAAGTTCAAAAGATCAGGTCTAAGGTCGACTCATTACGCGATGTGCATGAAGATCCGATTCAAATACGTGTTGTAGGGAATGAAACCTTTTCACCAAAAAACACGGCACTCTTGAATTTTCGCCAAAGGCAGCGAAGCAATTGGCGGTTGCGTTGCTACTTGCCGCGAGTGAGGGTGAATCGATTCCAATTGACGAAGTCGTCAAACTTCTGTCTCGGTAACCAAGCCCCTAGCGATACAAAATCCGGCGATTGGCAGCCGATCAACTTTACCGATGATCGCCAAATGATGCCCAAAAGTTAGGGTGATTTCGGGTCAAAAGTTTCGGCGGGTCAACTTGACCCGCCGAAAAATAACCGTCTCGATTTAGCCCGCAAATCACGGTCATTTCGAACGATTTTCTCCCGAGAGAGGGGGTAGCGATTTCAGCGAAAATCGGAAAAAGGGGCGTCTCTGGGGTCATGACTTGGGTGCGTATTTGGCACCGGCGCGATGATGGCGGCGGGCTGGGTGAGGATGTCTCAGTTACTAAGCCACTGAGCAGGCGATAGGGGCAGCTTATCACGGTCTCGCAATCGCTGCCAAGTCGTTGTCCGGCCTCGCAATCGGCGAACGTCATTGGGTGGCCGCAAAGAATCGCGTGATGGCCTGCTTGGTGGTGAGGATGTTCGATCCGATCTTGATCGTTTCAAGCTTGATGCCGTTGATACCTCGCTTGTGCCAGCGCCAGACGGTGGAAAGGTGCGGGTGAGTTGGGATTTCTTTAACGGCCTCGCTCAAAGTGATGAGGTCTTCAGTAAGTAGATTTAGCTTTGACATAAAAAATGCTCCTCGTTGTTTTGTGCAATCCGATACGGCGGATGCAAGTCAACGAGGAGCGTTGCATATGAAATTGCAATTGCAAGTCAGACGAACGTTAGGCTATCGATGGTCCCGCTTTGGCTGCTTGGATCGCTTTTTCTTCGGTCTGTTTGGCGTAATGTTCCATCATCGCAGCGTGAGAATGACCAAGGAGAGCTTGAGCTGCTTCGACTCCAAGAGCGTCACGAACGACGGTTCCAGCAAGATGCCGGAGCTGGTAGGGGAACCAGTGATCGACCTTGGCATTCTTCGCAGCCCGTTTGATTGCTTGGTGATACCCGTTGGTGCTGAACATAGCGCCGGCGCGTGACTTCGGATTGGCCTTCACGTTGGTCCCTGGCTTGTTCCTTCCTGGTCCATGCGGTGCCACTCACTTTGTGGGGTGAGACGGTGTCGTCGCCCGCGTTGAAAATTGGCCCTATTACGTGGCCAAAAACGCTAGGCATTGCGACTTTGGCGGATAACTCTGACACAGAGCACTAAGACTCTTGTGCTGTCAGGCTCCAGACGGGTTCGGAATACAGTGGCGATACTGGACGCAATCAATGGCGAGCTCTGTACGCACTCAGTTGGGCGACTCCAATTTTGCCGCCACTGCGGCTAATTCAAGAAAATTCAAAATTTTGCTTCAGAAGCGGAAAACACCCCCCCCGTCGGCCTCCATCCTGATAGAGTTAACGTTACCCCTCTGCGGAAGGCAGTAGTGCTGCTAGCAATCGGGTTGCCATTTGTACGTGCTTCCCCCCGCTTGTTCCCCACTGCCATCACCGAAATGGCATTAAATGATACCTGAGTTTTCGCCCGCAGAAGGATGTGGCCCCGACGTTAGCACTTGCAATTGGAGTATCCGATGTTAAGCAAACCCAATCGCAGTTACAGCAAGACGCTTCATAACCGCCGTCGCAAGATAGTTCGCCAAGCATGGTCCGATCGTCTCCGTCGACCGCTAATTGAGCAATTAGAGCAACGCAGGCTGTTAGCCGTTGGTACGGACAATGATCTGATGCGTCACCAGCCGGCAAGTGAGACTTGCTCCGATCTGGGACAGCTCGTGTACCTCGACTTTGATGGGGCCGAGCGTGTCACTTACGACGGACCGATCACGATCGACAACATCAACGTTCCGGCCTTCTCCGCAACATCGTTTGGAATGGGCGGTCGAGAAGCTGACATCATCGCTGCGGCGGTTGAAACATTGAACCGTCGCTTTGCACCCCTGAATGTCACGTTCACAAGCAGCAAGCCCGAGTATGACGATGGGTATTCAACGGTGTACGTGGGGGGAGATGACGCTGCATTTGCTCAACACGGTTCGTTCTTTGGGCTTGCGGAGCAAGTCGATGTTGGCAACCGCGACCACTCAGACAACGCCTTGGTCTTCAGCGAACGGATTTCATTGGACGAACTCACGGATGTCATTGCGCACGAAGTCGGCCACCTTGTCGGTTTGCAGCATCCGGCGAGTTCACATGGGGAGGAGACGCTTTTGAGCTCCGTCGCATTTGCCGACGGGGCAACGACCACTGGTTACAAGCCCGTGCACTCTTGGCTGAGTTTGCAAGGCTATGAGTTGTTTGCGAATCAATTCGGTGCAAGTGAATTTGATCGATATACCGGCAGCGAGCAGACGCTGGTTTATGTTCTGACCGATACGGATGAGATCAGCATTTATGATCGCGCCGGCAGGCCGCAGGAGCAGATTGAAGTCGTTGACGATGCCGGTTGGCTATCGGGTTCGGTCGACCTCGCTGGCCTAGGGGGCGACTTTGCAAGGCCCTTGGGCGCGGAGACATCAACGACCCGAATCTTTGCAGTCAGCGAAGATCAAGAAGAGATCCTCGAAATGACCCCTCGGGGCACCCTGCGGACCACATACAAAATGCCTGCGGGCGATTTTGTAGAGAATTCTCTCGCCTTCGACGGCAAGTATTTGTATTTGATGATGGTCGACGATGGTGCAACAAAGCTGTTGAAGATCCGACCGCTGGGCAGTGCTCAAGTCGTCCGACGTTATGAAATCAACGAGGGATCGGGCGCGTATGGAGGCATTGCTGCCGTTGACGAGAAACTGTTCATCCTCGACGAGGGTAACAACGCAATCCTGCAATTCGACCCGTCCACTGGCGACCTGGAGAAGACGCTGGACATCGGCAATTTGAACGCCGGCGTGACTCTATCTGGATCGCTCTCGGGCGTGACCTCGCCGCCCGGCCTGATGGCAACCGATGGCAGCGTGATCTATGAAATCGACGCAAAAACGGGAATCGTGCGGAATTCGTTTGCTTTGGTGGATGCTTCGGAGAGTTTTGCCGTTGTTCATTTGCGAGACGATCGTGTCTACCCCAGTGGAAACGATACCGCGTTCATCGAGGGTGCGTTTGACCAAGACCAAAACGATCCCCTTGCGAATCCATGGGGACAATATTCCACGAAATTCCCCCTGCATCTCGACAATACTGCACAACGCCACTTTTGGGATGTCGACAATGGGCAATACGACAATCGGGTTGTCGATGGGATACGCACGTTCGACGATGGAATTGTCGGGTACGATTCCGCGGCAAACCGCACGATCAAGTTTTTCACCGGCGGCTACGGGCTGACTGGCGTTTACGACGGCGAAATCGACGGCGAACCGATCGAGGGTGCCGACGGAATCTGGAATACCAATGGACTCGAGGGAGTCGGCATTGAAAGTATTTACGGACAAACGCCGTTCTCGACCGTCATCGATACCAACGATGACCTGGTGATTCTCAAGTCGGCTGGCAGCTGGCCGACTTGGGCGTCGCAGGGGCACATTGTGATTGACAATGAACCATTCGTCGTCCGCGAGCGAGTGTCGGATACCGTACTGCGATTGGCTACGCCGCCCATTCCAAACGCTCAACTGCTCAACAAGGAAGTCACGCTCGAGGGAACTGGGACGGCATATTACTGGCTCGGTCAAGCGGCTCACCTGATTCAAGACCTGGCCCTTCCATCGCACGCGTTGGCGGATTCCCACATCGATTGGTTCAACAACACGGTTGATCCGGATCCTCTTCACGATTGGGCTGATGGCGCGACGTTCCAATGGACCGATGAGGTCACCGGGATAACTCGCACTGACGTGAACGTCGAGCGTTGGAAGGAGTGGCAATATGATCCCAAGGACTACGTGCGTAGTCCTCAGGAGTTGCTCCACGACCTTGCCGTTGCCCTGGATCCCAATCTGGGATACCTGCCCGAACTGCTAGAAATCGAACAGAAGACTCATCCAGACTCATTCCGCCCGAAACATCCCGAGGTCGCCGCCTCGATTCCGGACGGCTATCTCGCGGACTTATTGCCGCTCTACACATTGGCGTTTGAGAGCGCCGCGTTGGCAGACAACTACGACACAAAAGATTACGTGGGTCAGTTGGACCGAGGCGAGCGTCGTGCGGCCGAGAACGCTGAAGGTCCGGACCTGAGCGTTGAAGAAGTTGAGTACAGCAATTTCAGCAAGGAGGAGTTGAACGAAGCGGCCGACGTTTTGTACCTGCGTGCCATCAAGGCGACCGCCGAGCTGATTCGGTACTTCTACAGCACGGTCGACGATCAATCACCGGAACTTACCCTGAATGTCATTCGGGAACCGAGCGGATCTCGTCTGAACCTGCTGGCAACCGGCACGGACGTCAACACCGGCGATAGTGGCGTTGGTCACTTTCAGTTGGAACGACGGTACCGCACGGCGTCAAACAACGAGTGGACCGAGTGGGAAAGCGTCACGTTGCGTGACCGCGATCTCGTGCGTGAAGGAGGCACGGTAGTGCTTTCCAAGGGGTTCTACGTGTCAAAGTCTCGCGAATATGAGTTCCGTTTTCAGGCCGAAGACGGTGGCGGCAATACCAACAGCGTGACGGCGCAGCCTGAATCGGCGTCATCGAGCGACAAGACGGTCCATCTCGTGCTGGATTTCACGCCCGAATCACCCGAGAAACCGGGCATCAACACGTTCCCCAACGCCGGCGACGCGGTTGACGACTTTTCCACGGTGTTTGACGTCTCATGGTGGGAGGATGTGTCGTCGTATTTCTCCAACGACATCATGCCTCGAATTGGCGGCGATCGGCAATTGCTTAAATGGGATGACAATGTTTCCCTCAACGAGCAGCTGATCACGACGATTCTTGACTTCAATGGCGACGGATTGTTGGACGCGGATGATGTCGACCAAGCCAGTGAATCGATTCGCGAGGCGGTTCAGGACAAGTTCCAAAAATCGATCGATGCGACACGTCCCGCGGTGAGAGTCTCCGTTGGGAAAACAAAATCTCCTGAGAGCGGAGAGTCCCAAGGTTGGGATTTCATTGAACAGGGCGTCTCCCAAGAAGACACGGACTATTACGTTTCCTTTGTTGGCGCACACAGCCCCACGGTCGACGGAGCCAACACCAGGCACGGAGAGGCCAAGCAGGCTCCCGTCGGCCAAGACTATGAGTCATACGCTTATTCGTACGCCGCGCTGCACGTCAAGTCGCTTTGGGAACAAGCTTATGAACTCGAACAGCGTGGCTATGACACCGCTACGAAGCGCGAACGCTTCAATCAAATCTTCACCGATTTGATGGCTGACACGATTTCGCACGAAATGGGGCATCTTCTCGGCCTGGGCGACGTCGCCTATTACGACCCCTATGCATTGGAAGAAGAAGTCTGGCGTAGCGAGGGTGGGTCGCGGCTGAATGATCGCCGCAGTGTGATGAGCGAAGAACGCTCGGTCGGTCAGCGACTGAGAAGCAAGTTCGTCAATAAAACGTATGAAGATATCGTCGGACTGGTCGACGTGGATGGCAACGAATTCTACGGCAGCCAAAACGCATTTGGAGAACTGCTCGCGTCGTTCACGGGAGTCGGGCAAGAAACGGTGGCAGGCTCGGACGCGGGCGTCCTGTACTTTGACTCACTTCTCGAACCGACCTTTTCGCCAGAAAAGCCCGAGCGTACGGTTTTGCCGGCGACGCTCGGTGTGCTCGGCAACTTGACTCCTGCGGACATTGCCCAACAGCTGACCGACGGTTTCAACACGCTGCAACAAAACGTGCTCGAAGATTTTGCGGCGGGGTTGGATCTGCCGAGTGAAAGTATTCCTCTGGTGGCATCGCATCTCGGCACCCTGCTCGGGCTGAGCGATGCCTTGAAGAGCGCGGTCGGACAGATCGATGTCACGTCGGCAACGACGATGGCGGGGATTCAGGCTCAGTTGGAGGGTTCCGGCTTCTCGATCGACACGTTGGTTAGCGACAGTGAGTTCAGCACATTGCCTGCCGATCAGCCAGCAGATCTAGTGCGAGTTAGTCGCAGTTACACCCTGTACGACATGATTCAAACGGCATCGCTCGTGCCGGAGGGGCTCGCAGCGATCGATGCGCTCAGTGCCCTTGGGTTAGACGCCGAACTGTTGATCAACGCAAATGTCGGACTGCATCTTTCATTCGGGATCGATACGGCAGGTTTCTACTTGCTGCCTGGAAAGGTCGTTGAGATCCCGGTTCATGCAGGTGGAATTGCAACCGCCTCCGTCGGCGGCGTCGCGCAAGTTCAAGGCAACATCGACCTGTTTCTCGACCCGGTGATCTCGCTGACGACTGCAAACCCGGATGGTCGTATACGTTTGTCCGACCTCGCATCCTCGGCCGGCGATCTGATCACCACATCATTTTCCGGTTCAGCCGGCGCGGACCTGCGTTTTTCGCTGGATCCGGGATTTGGTGAACTCATCCATCTTGATGGCCATTGGGGGTGGGATCTTTTTCAGCCGGATTCAAGCTCGGAAACGGACGCCCCGACGACCAGTTCATACACTCTGGATGAAGAGGAGTCAGGATTTAGCCTCGACTCGCTTCTCGATTCCTTCGCTGGATACGTTGTTGATGGGCTAGACGTCGTGCTCGAAGGTGGCGACACGTTGACCGGGATACTTGCGGGTGTTCCCTTGGTCGGCGACGCGCTCAGTCAGTCTCTGGGTTCGCTGCTGGGTGGAACGCTAGGCAGCGAATCGGAACTCGATGGTTCGGGCCGCGATGAGTTGGAAGACCGCGGCTTCACCATCGTTGCGATGGTTTCACCGGAGGTGATCATCGATGCGGTCATCAACGGTATCGACCTTCCGCCGGACCTGTTCGCCTTGCGTTATCAAGCAACCGCGACTGATACGGGCGATTTCTCGGTCGGCGGAAGTGAGAGCTTCGCAATCGGCGGTTCATCGATCGATCTGAATGCTGCCGCGGACATTGCCGGCAGCAATACGTTGGAGTTTGACTTGACATTCGGCCTGGATACCCAAGGCGGGCTGTTCATCCAGGAGGGTTCGAGCTTTGTTGCTCATTTGCATGCCGAAGGTTTGTTTTCCGGCAGCGCAAGTGTCCTCGGTCTGGCCGACGCATCGACAGAAGGGACCGCTCATTTTGATACTTCAGCGGAGTTCACATTCAATGATGGCGACGGGCTGTTGTTTGAGCGACTGTACCTTTTTGATGGTGATCTCGGAGACGTTTTTACCAATCCGAATGCCGTTTCGTTGTCCGGTTCGCTTGAACTTCCTGAGTTGGCCGTTCGCGGTAGCCTTCCCGCGGCACCGTATCTTCCCGAACTGATGCTCGAAGGCAATGCCTCCTTTGACTTCGATACGGGGCAGTGGGCGATGGAGTTAGACGAAGACACGCTTCCCGAGCAGATTGCCGCGTTTCTGGTCGACGGCATCAACACGATGACGGAGGTCGGCGATGGCTTGGGGCGACTGGTCGACCAGATTCCCTTGATCGGAAACAGCCTGGCAGACATTTTGGTTGGCGACGCGGTCGGCATCAAATACGAACTAGGTGGCGCGCGAGACGCGTTGCTCGACGCTGGCTACGAAATCCTCTCTTCCGTATCGGGTCAACAACTTCTCGATAGCATTCTCGACGGTAGCGAACTCCCGCAGGATCTGCTGGAAGTTCGTTATCTGAAATCCGATCTGGATTCGACAAGCACGCGATTGACGAGCGGCAGTGCGACGCTGGGAAGTGCCCCGCTATCGCTCCAGCTGAATCTGAATTCCAGTCTTAGCGGTTCGACCGAAACAGTGATGGACATCACGTTTGGCCTCGACTTGATCGGTGGTGCCTATGTGCTGGAGGGGTCGTCGCTTTCGGCGGAACTGAATCTCGGCGGCGAGATGTCCGGCAGCGCCTCCGTCGACGGTTTGGCAGAGATCACCGCATCGGCTACCGGAGCGTTCAATGCGATCTCGCAACTCTCTCTCGACGATGGTGACTCCAGCATAGAACGGCAGTATGTTCTTTCCGGCGACCTTGCTGAGCTCTTCACCAATCCCAGTAGTTTGCAATTGTCCGGCTCGGTCGGTCTGTCGGATCTGGAGATCACCGGCGTGATTCCGTCGTTGGCAGGAATCGTGCCGGCGATCACGATCGGCAATGGCCAGGCAAGCTACAACCTGAACACGGGAGCGACCGAGGTTTCATTCAGCTCCGATGCGATGGTCGACGCGCTGGCGGCGTTGGCGTTTCACGGCATCAACAAGCTTGGCGAGAATGCGGCGGCTCTATCTCGGATGACGGCCGATTTGCCGCTGATAGGCAACGATGTCTCGACGGTGCTGGAAGGCACGATCGCCAGCGCATTTAACTTCGGGGCGCCGACCACCGGCCTTGAGTCGTACCTGCTCTCGCAGGGCATCGAGGTCGTCTCGGTGATCTCGGCTCAGGAGTTTTTCCAAGGCGCGGGAAACTCCGACCTGCTGGTGCTGAGGTATCGTGACCAGTTCACCGCTGCCAACGCATCGTTCAATGCTTCTGGTGGCATGAACTTTGGGAGCGTTGATTTTGACTTGGCGGGAAGTCTTGAAGTCGCGCCACAGATGGCGTTCGACATGACCTTTGGGCTCGATCTGTTCAGCGGACCGTTTGTGGTCGAGGGGGCAACGCTTTCAGCTGGGTTGCCGATCAATGGGCAACTCACCGGTAACGCCAACATCGGCGAACTTGCCAAGGTGGGCGTCTCGGCGAACGGTTCAATCGACGCATCGGCAAAAATCACGCTCAGCGATTTAGACTCCGTCACGGGCGAGCGTTTGTATCTGATTTCGTCCCGAGAAGCAGACGGAATTCAATTTGACGAATTGGTATTGGATGAAAACGCTGTTGAGTTGACGAGCGAGGTGCACCTGACAGCCGCTCTGAGCGTCTCGAATCCAGCGTCAAAGATCCCTGTGATCGGCGAGTTTTTGCCTGGTGGGTTTACTTGGAACGCGCAGGTGCATCACGATTTTCTCAGCGGGGAAGGCAGCTATGAAATTTTGCAGGACGCAACGTTCCAGCAGTTGCTGGACTTGTTCTCCAATGCCGAGCAAGGCCTGTTGAACCTGGCCTTGGATCGACTTGACCAATACAACCCATTACCGCAGGAACTGCGGGACTTCTTGACCGCCGATTTGCCTGTCATCGGGATGTCGATTGTCGAAGTGGTCGGGCTGCCCGAGGAAGCCAAGTTGATTCTCAACCCGAAAGGATTCCAGGGGAAATCGGCGGAGCAATTGCAGTCCAGTTCGGGAAGCGACCACGTGACGGTGCAATTGGATGCCTTGGAGCCAGTCAACATCCTGAAGCTGCTGAGCGGGTTGGACGCCGATTTGGTCAGTCTCGATATCCACCAGTCCTTTGACGTCAACACCTCCATCCCGGTCGCGGCAGCGCCGGTGTTTAGCCTTTTCGGCGTCGTCAATTTTGACGTGGCGGTGAATGTGCTGGCGAATCTTGAGCTGGCGTTTGACGTTCTGGTGGGAATCGACACGGACGGCTTTTACATCGAGGAGTCCCAGTCTCCCAGCGATTATGTGGTGGAGTTGGCCGGAACGGTGGCAGGCGAACTGGTCGGGACGGGGCGGATCATCGTATTGCCGTTCGTCGAATTGGCGACAAGTCTCGGTCTCCAAGCGACCGGCGGCGTGCTACTGACATCGCCGGATGACGACAAGTTGCGACTCAACGAGTTGACCAACCCGCAAAACTTCGACGTGGGTGTTGGAGTCGATTTGGTCTTTGGGGTTGATGCTGAACTGGGCTTCCCCGATCTCGGGCTGTCCAAAGAGTTCGACATACTCGATAAGAGTTTCGAACTCTACCGCTCCGGCGGTGGCAGCGTTGACGTGGGCGCGGCGCTGGGGGGCGTGGGGGACAAGTTGCTCGACGAGGCGAAGAAATTGGCCCTGCAAGCGGTCAATCCTCTGGGGCTGCTGGCGGCTGTCGGGGAACAAGCGATCGAGGCCCTCGGTGATGCCGTGGATGCCGTTGGTGACTTCGTCGGTGACGCTGCCGAAGCGGTCGGACAAGAACTGACCAATCTGGCGAACCAGGCGGGCGAGGAGTTGGCAAATCTCGGCGAACAAGCTTCGCAACTCTACGATAACGCCACCAAAGCCATCGAGGACCTTGGCAACGCCGTGCTTGCGGGCGTCGGCATTGAAGATACGGGTTCGGTTTTCGGGAAAGGAAAGAAGCAGACGGTTTCGGTTCCGGAACGTCGCACGTTCACATCGGAAGTTGTCGGATCGGTACTCTATGTTACGGCACTCAGTGACCACGGGTATCCGGTCAGTGAAGGTGCCGATCTGGCGATCGTCCAGGTGGAAGATGGCCGACTGCTGATCGACGGTCCAAGTTTCGTCCTCGAAGAGGTCGTCGCGTTTCGCAAGTACGACTGTTGGGACGGATGCGACAAGGAATATTTCCATGAGAACTACGAGCACTTCAATCGTCAGACGTTTGATGCCTCCCAGTTCAGCCGGATCGTCGTCACGGGGACCAACGTCGATGACCGAATCATTGTTGACCAAAGCGTTGCGATTTCCACCGAGCTGAGTGGGCTGGGAGGAAACGACACGCTTGTCGGTGGACGCGGCAATGACAAACTCGTTGGCGGCTCCGGGGACGACCGCCTGTTGGGCAACGCCGGCATTGACGAACTTTTTGGTGGAAGCGGCAATGATTTGTTGATCGGCGGCGATGATCGCGACACGCTCTGGGGCGAGTCGGGCAACGACGAGCTTGACGAGTCTCGAGATGCTACAGGCGTCAACAATCAATTGGATGGGGGATCTGGTGATGACAGGCTCGTGGGGTCGAATCAGGCGGACACGCTTTACGGTGGATTGGGTCGCGATATTCTGGTCGGTCTCGGTGGCAACGACGTGCTCTATGGCGGAGATGGCGACGACAATCTCTATGGCCGAACGGGAGAAGACCGTCTGTACGGCGAAGCGGGCAACGATTTTCTTGAGGGCGGGGACGACGATGACGTGCTTGATGGCGGCAGTGGCGACGACAAGCTTCTCGGTGACAATGCCAACGGCAGCGGTAATGGGCGGGACACCATCCATGGCGGATCCGGTGATGACGTGATCCGTGGTGGAGCCAACCAAGACGCCCTGTTCGGCGATGGTGGCGCTGACAAGATCTTTGGCGATGGGGGCAACGACTTGCTTGTTGGTGCCTCGAGTTCCAATTACGAGGCGGCTGATGACACCGGTGACGAACTTCATGGCGGCGACGGCAACGATTCGTTGTACGGCGGACGCAGCGGTTCCACCCGGGATGTGCTCTACGGCGGCAAGGGCAACGACGATCTCCATGGCGGTTCGGGCCCCGACCTGTTGGACGGCGGTTCCGGCACGAATCTGTTGTATGGCGATTCCGGCGACGACAAGCTGATTGGCTTGGCCGGGGACGACACGCTTTATGGAGGCACGGGCAACGACCTTCTCTTGGGCCAATTGCTGTACGGCGGTGAGGGCAATGATACGCTCTCGGGCACGCTCGGCAATGACATCATGTTTGGTGAGGGAGGCGATGATATCCTGGCCGGTGTCGAAGGTGATGATCAGCTTCATGGCGGCGCAGGAGCCGACCGCATCGTCGGGGGCAGCGGCCAGGACGGTTTGCACGGTGACTCAGGCGATGACACGTACGTTTTCTTTGAGCTCCACGGTGCCGAATCGGTGGTCGATGGTGTCGGAACCGACACGGTGGACTATTCACTCGCGTCGCTTCCGGTGTTCGTTTCAATCAATGAAAGTGGGTTCACGGTCACATCCGCCGACGGCAGCGAAGCCTTTGTCGCAGCCAACGAAGTCGATCGGATCCGGCTCACCGAGGAAAGCGATTTCGTTCATGTCAGCGGGTTCCCGGCGCAGCATCTGACTCTGGTCGATCCCGGTGGCGATGATGAATACCGTGTCGATCTCGGGAACCCTGCCTCCACGCTCGGGACCGGCACGATTCACATCGACGATCAACAGGGGACGTTTGACGAACTGATCATTGAACAGACCAACGCTGCCAACTTGCTGGAAATCGGCGAAAATCGCACGGTCAACGGTCGTGAGGTTTTAACGTTCACGTCGGGGCTCGAACGCGAGACCGTGATTGGACAAGGAGCCGCCTTTAACAATGTCAATGGAATCATCGATTTCGGTGGTGAAGTGGCAATCACGGGACTCGGTGGCAGCGGCGTCTCCACTATGGGCCAGACTGGGTTACGGCTGCTTGCATCCGAGGTGCAACTGCTCAGCGATCTGGCGGGTTCCGAGATCATCGTCGATAGCTTTAGCGACTTCAACGTGGTCAGGCGTGTCAGCGCAACCGACGGCGGATATCTTGACCTTCGCGTTTACGACGACGGGGCCAACATCAATTTGTCGGCCGACGTGTTGAGTTCCACCAGCAACTTTAATGGCGCCGGCGGCGGCTGGATCCGCATGACGGCTCCGGACGGATCGATCCTGAATAAGAACGGATCGAGCATCCTTGGAAGTCAGGCACATTTGATACTCAAAGCGGCCGACGGCATCGGCACGGCGGATGCCCCGTTGCTGAGCCGAGTTGCTAAGCTCACGGCAGCTAACAGCCTCGGCGGCAACGGCGATATCGTGATCGTCGAGCATGACAATCTGTCGCTGATCAAAGAAGTTGCCGGTGCCAGTTTGATGAACCCGGGAATTCAGCTGACCGCGTTTGCGTTGCCGCCGACCTGGGCTGGTGCTATTGCGTTGGATTGGAAAAACCAAATTCTTGATGGCAATGATCGCTACGCGTTGGCGGCGGGCAATGGCTCGATCGATGTAACCCTGACGGGAACCAATGCACAACTCACGCACAATAGCGGTGAAGTGGTTTCACGGGGTGTCGGCCGGAAGATCACTTTCTCTGCCGATGATTTTGATTTCGTCTCAGGTGAACATCAAATTCGAGGCACCGGAGTCATCCATCTCCGCGCCAATCGACGTGCCTGGGAGTACCTTATCGGCACGGCCGCCGAGGACGCCTTCGGCGTGCAGAAGACTGATGCCAACGCCCCGAACACGTTTAAGCTCGATTCGAACGATCTGGCCGCGTTTGATGACGGCTTTTCGGCGATTCAAATTGGCCGCGGCGAAAGCGGCAATCAGATGATCATCGGTGATGCGATGGTCCAGCAACAAATCAAGCAAAGTGGTGTGGATCGGGGACTCGATTCCAGCTTCCATGACACCATGCGATTCATTGCCGACCAGATCATCGTTTCAGGTGACCTGCAGGCTCCGGAAGATCTGATTGAATTGCGGGCCCGGTTGGTCGAGATCCGGCGACAGAATGTTTATCCTCGCGGCGATGGTTCGACCGATGCCGGTGTCTGGGGCCGAAACTTGTTGCTTAACGTCACCGAGCAGGCAACCGTCAGTGGTTGGCTGCGGGGAGAGGACTCCGTTGTTGTGGATGTACAAGGCAGCGCGGTGACCGGAAACAGTTTGGCCGTTGACCTCACCGGCACCATTGAAACGTTTGCCGACGATAGCACGATCACGTTTGAAACGCCCGCATCCACCACCATCGCTGGGCTCGTCGAAGCGGGAGGGCAGCGAGCGAGCGTCGGCATTAACACGGGCACTTCATTCACTCTGCTTGAGGGCGGTGTGATTGCTGCTCGCGATGCCGAGGCGGTGATCGAGATCGAGTCACAAACGGATATCGTCACACTCGCTGCGGGCAGTGCCGTGACGGCCGGTGCCGAGTTCTCCGACCCGAACACCCCTTTGCTGACAGGTGCGCAAAGCAACATCTCGATTACGTCGCCCCACGAAATGCTGCTTCACGGATCCGTCACATCAAGTGGTGACATGGCCTTTTCGGTGGGCGGCCACAAGTACAACTACGCAGCGTACTTCCAGCAAATCGCGAACGCTGATCCCAACCACTATCTGTTGGGCCGGGAAACGTTCGGCATCTTGATGACCGGGACGCTCACGACACTCGGTGCCGATTCAACACTTGAGTTGGCTGCGATGGAAGAGATCATCATTCGTGGGAACATGAATGTCTTGGGGGCAGATTCCGATCTGCGGATACGATCCGATGCGTCGATTTATCAGGAGGGTTTCATTCGCGTTCAAGATGAAGTCGAAATTCGCGGCGGCTATGACGAGTTGGGGCAAAGTACCAGTGGCGCGGATGCCCTCGGAAGCAGCGTCTTTATTCATGAAACATCACGAATCAGCACTTCTCAGCCTGAGAGCTCCATCGAGATTCACGGCGCGCAGGATGTCGACTTGCTCGGCAACGTCGTTGCCGGTGGCGAAATTGGTCCCCTGGGTGTGACCTGGACCGGGATGGATGCGTCCGTCCACGTGTCTGCCGGACAACAGGTCTTTGTGGACACGGGGTTGCTGGCTACCGATACCGTGTCCGTTCGCGGCGGCGTTGCCGGGACTGACGATGACGATCTTGGCGTTTTGGTTCAAACTGCCGGTGGAGTATTCTCAGCCGGACTGGGCTCGGACGAGGCAGGAGGAGTTGTGGAAATCTACTCCGCCAGCGATCTGGAGATGATGGGCAACTTGGTCTCGGGTGGCGACGTGACCTTCGTCCGTGATGATGACGGCCAGATCATCGATCGGTTGTACGATTGGTCCGATCAGCCTTCGAGCGTAACGATCGAGGCGCTCGGGTTAGCCTTCATTGGCGGCACAACGACAAATCGTCAAGGCGAGACGGTGCAGACCGGGGGCTATGTGCGCGCGAACGATCACATCCATGTCTCGGGTGGTGCGGACGAATCCGGAATTGGCGTGTTGGTACATGCCGCAAGCGAATTGGTGACACAGTGGCCGGCGAGCTCGATCGAAATCGACGCTGCCTCTGACGCAAACATTCAAGGCATTGTCTTTGCCGGTGGCGAAGTTGTTTACCAGCGTGACGCGGAAGGCATTTACCAGGGACGTTCGCTCCGCGATTTCGGTGGCGACTCATCGATCGTGATTTCCGCCGATCATCAGATTCTTCTGGGGACAGAGCTTCGAGCTGGCAGCAAGATCGAGCTGTCCGGCGGACTGGATCCACTCGAGCCCGATCCGATCGACGGATCGACCAATCACTCGGGCAAGGGAATCGTGCTTCTCGGTTCGGCAAGAATCTCAACCTGGGCAGAAGACAGCGAGATCAATTTGAACGGTGCCGGGCGAATCGACATTTTGGCACCGGCACACACTCAAGAAATCGTCGCCAGTGGATGGGTGCCCGCAGCCAATGGGCAATTGCAAGAGGACGTGACGATTGAACTGGTGTTGGACAAGATCGACCGTCGGATCACGGGCACCGCTACGATCAACGCGGCCGATACCGTGAATAATGCTTCGATGGAGGATCTGCTGGAAGACCTTCAAGCGGCGCTGGAGTCTGGCGACTATGTCGATGACAAAGGTTTGCCGTATTCCGATTTTTGGGACGATCCGACGACACCGCTGTCCGACCCTGACATGCGCGTCAAACTCCGCGACGGAAAACTACTGTTTGCAAGTCCCTATGCCTTCCAAATTCTCGACGGTTCCACCAACGGAGCGGTCCTGGGATTCGATTTAAGCGGCGGTGATCTGGTTTCCAGCTTGCCATATGCGGTTGATGCGTCTGCTTCCGGTTCACAGGTCACCATTGGCTCGCTTGCCGGACCCAATGACAAGCTTTACATCGCGGGCAAGGTTCGCGCCGACGAGCAGATTCGTCTTTTCAGTGGCACCAGTGCAGACGGAGTCGATATTGACTTGGATTACACTGGTCTCCTGGAGACGCTCAACGGGTCGATTGAATTTGACGCCGGCGTCAACGGCATGATTCGCGGCAGCGTTGTTGCCCGTGGTGAGGGGGCCGACGTCCGAATCAGTTCGGGGCAGACACTCGCGATTCTTGGTGATCTGAAGGCTGCCGACGATGTTGAACTGGCCGCCGGTTCGATGGTCAATCCCGGCGAGAGCAGCATTCTCATCGAATCGACTAGCGAGATCGTCTCCTTCGGTGGATCCGGCGATGGCGAAATTTTGATCCATGGCCTCAATGATGTCGTGGTCAATGGTGATGTTGGGTCTGACAGCGTTGGTTTGCAAGTGCTTCGCATCGAATCGGAGGCAGGCGATCTGGTTCTCGCGGAACAGAGCGGCTGGATCGAAACCGATGCTTCCGTACAGCTGCGGGGACAAGACGTCGATCTTCTCGGCGTCTTGAAGAGTCATGGTGTTTCCGCTGAAGGCGACTGGAAAGTCACGGTAGAAGCGCAGCAGAACGCAACCATTACTGGTGATCTTGAACTCGTCGGGTCAACTCGGATCCACGCGGGCCAGCACGTCGCGATCTACAACACCGATGTGATTGTCACGGGGGCGGACCAACAGCTCGAGATCAGTTCCGGCGATACGATCAAGTTAGGTGAGATCGGGATTGCCGATGGCCATCCAGAGTTTCCCGATGGCCAGCGATTCATGATGGGGGCGATTATCTCCGCCCCAAAGAGCGTGGAAATCGTCGCGGCGGGCGATGTCGAAATCACCTCCGGTGTCTCGGTCTTCTCCAACGACCACCAGAGCGTGTTGCGGGTTGCCTCTGCCGATCTGAACCTGGTCGGTTCCCTCCTTGCCGGTGCCGCGTTGGCGGGAGACGGTGACTTACTGTACACAGGGCAACAAGCCAATGTGAAGCTCAGAGCTACAGGACTGATCCAACTGGGTGGCGCTGCCTATGACGCAAACGGTGAACTGGCAGATTTTGGTGCAGCGATTCGAGCCACGGGTGCGATTGAAATCTATGCGACCGGTGACCACCAAAACCTAGGGCTCCAGGTTTCCGAAGAGAGTTCGCTGCAGACCGACGCCACCGGCTTGGGAACATTTACCGATATCGACGCGCCGAGCGAGATCCGCGTCGACATGCAAACGGGTATCCGCTTGTTCGGTGCAATAGAAGCTCGCGACGACGGGGCATCGATCGACATCGCGACCGAGGGGTTGCTGTTGGTGGATGGCGTTCTGCGAGCCGAACAGTCGATGCACCTCATCGGTGGATCGTCAGCGTTGCAGATTGGCCCCGGCCCGGATGCCGCTACGCAGGACGTTGGATTCTGGCTGACGAGTCTCATTCTGGCTACCGACGAGTTCGGCAACCTGATCGACGAACAGGGGCGTGCCATCGACAGCGATGGGTTCTTGATCAACGCCAATGGCGACTGGATCGACCTCGAAGGCAATCTCATTCCGATGGGTGAACGTCCGGTTCTTGGCGGCGAGAATCAACGTGTCGGCGGCGGTTTGCTCGAAACAGGTCCCGGAGGCGCCATCGCGATCGACTCAACCGCCGATGCGTGGTTATATGGCATGGTCGGTAAAGTCTATACCGCGGAGAATAACACCTTGGTCGTCGACACGGCGGAAGTGGACATCGACGCCACTTCGGGATCGGTTGACATTCACGACCTCGTCAACGCGACGCAGTCGGTCCACATATCCGGTCGTGATGTTAACGTCTTGGGCGACGCGGTCGTGAAAACGCGGGGAGAGGACGGCCGCATTTATCTGCACGCCGATGACGTGATCTTCGTGCAAAATTCGCCGGACGGAACCTCGCTTCGATCCTTAGTCGAAGCAGCGGAGCAAGTTCACTTGCATGGACAAGTGATCCAGATCGACGGCACAGTGCGAACCACCAACAACGACGGCGATGTCCTGTTGAACGCCGTTGATGATGTGCGAATTCGAGGCACGGTCACGGCATCGGGAAATGTTGCTCTCGCGGCGGGTGTTCCGCAGCAGATGACGCGGGAGCAACTCGAAAATTCGGCGCCAACCGTCGACCAGCTCGTCGGAGACGGCTCCATTACCGTTGTGGCGCAGGGTGTTTTGGAAGCGGGTGACACGCTGACACTCAGTGCTGCCGGAGATGTGACCTTGAGTTCGTTTGCAGTGTTGGCCGAAGGCCAGGTGACACTGCCGAGCCCGCACATTGTTCAGGAGCCACAGACGATTGAAGTCGTAACCGGTTCCCGGCAGGTGGAAGACGGCTTCATCGCCGTTCCTGAAATCCAATGGGTTAACACAACGGTCACGGAGCAAGTTGGCACCGAGGAAGTCAAGGTCGGATCGTACTTCCGTACGATGGACGTGGCGCTGACTCAAGACGGCTACTACAACGGTGCAACAAAACGCGAATACTTCGTCGAAAACTACGACTACTACAACCAATCGGGGCAGGGAAGCAAAAGCATCCCATGGTCGACCTATGGGCTGTCTTCGCCGTCAAACGATACGCAATTTGAAGATCTGTCGGACGCCCAGCGTGCTGCAGTCCTGGACCACTTGGGCTACATGCCGCTGTACGATTTCAGCTACAGCGATTATCGCGAGCGCGGATCCATTGACGGCGTGCCCTACGATAAGTCCGTCACGCCGTCTTGGGCGAACAACGGAACGTCGATCTACCTGGTGAACATCGCAGGATGGGACGACAAGTTTATTCGGATGCCGCAAGGGGCGCAGAATGACGTCTTGCGTCTGGTTTCGCAGGGTGAAGGCAGCAAGAGCCAAGAGATTGTCGGGCGGTGGCAAGACAAAGCCACGCTGAAATACACGCAAGACAAATCGTTCCGACAGGACAGTAGCGGAACGTGGCAGTTCACTACTCAAAGCCGGGTCGCAAATCGGACGGCTGAATACGTCTACAACGACTACGACAATAGCAAGGCACGCTGGAAGATCGACTACTACAGCGGCGGTAAACGCAACTTCGAAGTTTACGATGGTCGCACGGGTTCCGGTTCCGTTGCTTATGCCTGGACCGGATTGATCGAACCGAGTTGGCGAGACAATGATATTGCCGATAGTAATACCGTTACGACGGACAAGTTAGGCCGTTACGTGCTGGCACCATTGGGATTCACCGGTGATACCGGGAGCCTCTACAGCAGTGTAACGCACGCGACGCACAGCAATGTGACCGTTGGAACCTATCAAGAGTATTACCCGCACAACTACTACGTATCCAGCGGCACGTCGTCATTCTATGGTGCGTTCAATGTTGCCAAGGACTATGCGGACGCGTGGGGTTGGGGATCGAACTCGTATTTGGCTCGGATTAACAGCAGTTCAGAGAACTCAACGGTCGCCAACATTACGGGTGGACGCGCCTGGATTAACGCCTATGTCACCCTCGGCAGCCGCGATTTGGGCTACGTCACAGATATTGACTGGGACGGCTCAGGCAATGATTGGCATGTTACCTACAGTTCGTACCAGCCCTACTCCAACTGGGCCAGCGGCCAACCGGACAACGCAGGTGACGGGGAAAACTTTGTTGAGATCAACTTTGGAGGGCGGGGTAAATGGAATGATAACAACATCGACAATTACGGCGGCTACCTTCCCTATGTTGTCGAGTTCAACTCTTGGACGGATAACTTCCGGTACCTCAAGGAAACACAGTACGACTACCGATACCAGTGGGACAGCAACTGGAGAAACATCAGCGATACTCGACTGACGCTGAACTACCAGTGGGTTAGCAATAGCCATGATATCTATGACCAGCGTCCCAAGTTTGAAACCTACGACACTCAATTGAAGGTCGTCACGGAGAGGAATGTCACGCAGTGGCGAACCGAACTGATCTACGGTCAGCAAACGATCTTTACCACGGAACGTGTCTACGAAGATGATCCCACACTTTATAACTACGGCGAGTTCACGGACGCATCTCTCGTTGCGGGCAATCAGATCGCAATTCATGGTGGTCGAGATGTCACGCTGAGCGGATTGGCGGACTCGATGGGATCGATTGACGTGACTGCCGGCCGTGACTTTACCCTCGAAGGCAGTCTTCCCGAGGGTGCATTGGCCACCGATACGCTTGCCGCCAAGTCACAACTGCTTGCTCAGCAGAGCGTCAGTATTGTAGCGGATGAAGACATTTCCATCGCGCGATCCGGAATGCTGCAGGTCGATGACGGCGGTGTCGAAGTCAATGTGAGTGACATCGTCCTCGATGCCGGTGGCGACGTGATGCTCGACGGGGAGCTTTCTTCACGAGGCACGGTTTTCGTGCAGGCGGATCACGACATTTCAATCCGCAATGCGATTACCACAGGTGATACAATCACACTGTCCGCGGGCGAAGACGGCAGCGGTAACGTCACCATGGATATTCGTACCGAACTGACGGCATTGAACCACGGCAGCCAGATCGCGATTTCTGCTGGAAGTGGCGACGGTGACCTAACGATGGTTGGCTCGGCATTATGGGCCGAGGATTCTGTCACCTTGCAAGCCGGTGCTGGAGTGGTCTTCCACAGTGGCGGACGCATTCGCAGCGGCCACTTGACGGGCCTTGCCGCGAATGGCTTCACCGTCAACTCCGCCGTGGATTACGTTGACATCATCATCTCCGCTGCTGGTGACGTGGTCATCGATAACGAAGGTGATTTAGAGCTGAATCGCGTCCATGCGGCCGACGGACGGGTCTTCATCGAAAATCGCGGCAACCTGCTTGCCACTGACGTGGCGACCCTCGGATCTTCGGCTAACAATGGCATTGAGCTGATCACTCGCGAAGTCTTCCGGCCCAATCCAGTGAGTGGAGTTCTGGAGCGAATTTCCACAGGCGACATGCAATTGGTTTCTCTCGTCGCCGGGGTGCTCGGTGATGTCGTGCTGGACGTTCGCGGCGACCTCACGCACGTCGGAAATGTCGCATTACAGGCCAACCGGCTTGATGTGGAAGCCCGAACTGCTTCGCTGAAAACTGATGTCTCTCGACTGACGCTCCAGACAATCGCTTCCGGCGATGTCAGTGTCTCTCAAACGAGCAACCGCCCCCTCATCATCGAAGCGCTACGTGTCGCCGACGGTGCTATCGCGATCCAGGCCGGGGGAGATTTGACCGCGTCACGAGTGATTGCGCAAACCAATTCGCTGGGCAACGATATTTCGATTGACGCCGGCGGCAGACTGCAGATCGGTTTCGTGGGTGCACTTTCCCATGCCGCAACTCAAGACGATGCGGATGCGTTGAAGATGCAAATCATCAACGGGGCACTGCGGCAGGCCGGGCTAATCGAATACTGGCAACCGGACTGGACCATCAGCAAAGCGGAAGAACTTCGCAGCTTGCTGCTGCATCCCGATTTCTTCAGCAGTCTTGATGACCAGTACACCGAAGGTTCTTTGACCGCGGGGCAGGCACGTGCGATCTACCTCGCCGTGTCCGATACGATTCTTGCCGCCGGTGGCCTCGCGGTCCCGGCTGAACAGGCCGAAGAGGAAGCGTTCACGCTGCTGACACTTGAGAAATCGCTGGTGACTCATGTCGATGTCAGTTTGATTGCCGGCGACGGTATCGCACAGGACATCACGGATACGGATGCCGACGTGGTGGGTAGAGAAGTCAGCCTATTCACGTCCGTCGGTACGATCGATTTGGATATGGCTGCCGATGTGCTGAATTCGCAGGCCGGCGGCGGTATTTTGCTGCGAGACATCGACGGCGTGGAGGCCCAGGTATCCGGTCTGCAAATTAAAACCGCTAACGCGTCGACCGTGGTGGACATTGAAACGGCGGGTGCCCTCGACGTGGAGCAGGTGCGCGCCACTGCGGCGACCGGCGAGGTCGTGCTGCGTTCGCTCAACGACAACCTCGTTGTCAGTGGAGTGCCGGGGGATTCGGGGGCGGCAATTCAGGCTGGCGTGCAAGCCAAACTGATCGCTGAGGGACTCCTGGACGTTCGCGGCGGTGTTGCGGCGCCCAAGCATCTTGAATTTCTCTCCGGTGGCGCCTTCAAGAAACCTGCTGGTTCGGCGTTCGACCTGACTTCGGAAGTGATCTTGATCCAATCCGCCGAGTCGGTCGCGATTGATGGCGATCTTCGCGCCAGCGAGTTAGTGGAGCTGATCGCCGGCACGAACGTGACCGTCTTTGGTTCAATCGCGGGAATTCCAGGCATCAACAACGGTCGGCTCAATCAGTTTGCGGTGGAGGCTCGGGGTGAACGCGATGTTGAGATTGGATTCGTTGATGCCGACAGCGGCATGCAAATCTGGCTCGATTCAAACGATGTGGAATACTTGTACGACCCGACCACAGGAAACTTTTTCCAGCATACCGTCAACGATCGCTACGCGTTCTTTACCAACCGCGTGGTTGATGGAGAAATTGTCACGGCATTCTACTACGGAGCGTCGCCGACCGGCAGCGGCGACCTCTACACCTCGACCACCAATACAAGTCCGATTGGATCCAGCGAGCGTGCAAGCCTTGGCGATTTGTCCCGTGTCGTGATTCCCGTGTCGGTGGCGACCGTCGATGTTCACCCGAAAACAGAATTCCAACCGAGCGGAGTGATTGAGTTCCAAGATACTTATGTCGACGTATACAATCGTGTCAAGTTGCACGCTGCACGCAACATTCTGGGACGCCAACTCGGTGTCGCCCTGGATGGCCCCGATGGGGAGATTGACATCGCCGTTGGCGACAACTTGACACTGGACGCCGGCTCGACGCTTCGTGCAAACGACCGCGTATCGCTTTCCTCGACGTCCGGATCACTCTCTATCTACGGGCGGGTCGAAGGAGTCGGCGGATCCGCTACGGGGACAGTCGAGTTGTCGGCGTCGGACGACCTCTTCGTTTCCTCGCAAGCAACGGTCAACGCTTCGCAACGTGTTTCTCTGACTGCGGGTGATCAGTTGAATGGAGACCTCAATTTCAGCGTCACAGGAACGGGCGGCACGATCGAATTGTCGTCTGGCCAAGGCCTGGATCTGTCCAACTCCAACCTTGTCGCGAGAGATCGTGTCACCATCACAACTCAAGGAGATTTGAGACTCGGCACGGCCAATGTGCAAAGTTCAAGTGGCGACCTTCGCGAAGTGTCGCTTGTGAGCGGTGGGGATTTGACGGTCAGCAGTGGCGCTTTTCGAGCAACCGATTTGATCGAGTTGCGAGCTGGAGGAGCGTTGAACGCTGACCTGAATCTCACGGCGGGCGGTGCACTGGGGGCGATCGAAATCGAATCGGGACAGAACTTGGATCTCGGCACGTCAGTCCTCACTGCCGGCAGTCGAATCGAGGTTTCGTCCCTTGCCAACGTGGTCGTTACGGATGGGAACTTCCAGAGCTCCACCGGCGGTGATCTCGAAGAAGTGCTGCTAAACGCTGGTGGATCCCTGGCGGTGACAGGTGTCATTACCGCACGTGACCTCATTCAATTGCACGCGGACAATCAACTCGATGCGGACCTCAATTTGACTTCAAAGTCGATTGATATTCGCAGCGGTGAAACGATCGTTTTGTCCGGAGGAACGACGCTGACTGCCGGCGAACGAATCACCATCGTGTCGGCAAGTGACCTCCGCATTGCCAGCGGTGCCCTTCGATCAGCAGGCGACGCACTCACCGAGGTCGTGCTGGTTGCCGGCCAGGACCTCGATGCGGGCGATATTGCGATTCAGGCCACAAAATTGATCCATCTCGATGCCGGCAGGCATCTGATCGCGGACTTGAATCTGGCCGTCAATGGGGTGGGGGGAACGATCGACATTTCGAGTGGTCAATCGCTTGACGTATCGAACCGATCCCTGCAAGCGACGGATGTCCTGCGTCTCAGTTCGGATGGAGCGATTTTTGTGGATGGGGCTACCCTGCAAGCGGGCAACCAAATCGAGCTGTCCGCTGCTGGCGGCGGTATTGTAGATGAAAACAATGGCGTTTTAATTACCTATAACCTGATCGTCCACGCACGCAATGACGTTCAACTCCATACCGAAGTCGATCGTGCGACGATCGAAGTCACCGAAGCAGGGACGATAACCCTGGCCGAAACCGATGCGATCGTATTAGACCGGTTGATCGCCGCCGATGGTGCAATCACGGTGGACGCCGGACACACTGTTCAGGCGGGTGAGATTCAGATTCTGAATGATGCCGCTGGCCGCAACGTGACCGTCGCGAACACCGATGGCGACATTCTGGTCGACTTCATCAAGGTCGGTGGACTGCATGGACGAGTCACCCTCGATTCGGCCGGAGATTTGCGTGAGATTGATGACACGGACTTGGCGTTTGACGTCAGCGGCGCTTACGGAGCACTCAAGGCAAAAGGTAGAATTGGCAGCGTCGAGAATCCGGACTTGAATCTGGAGATCAATCTTGGCGAACAATTGTTGCTGGTTGGGGACGATCTCTTGGTCGATCAGATCCGAGACGTAGAGATCGATATTACGGTCGATGGTGATGCGTATATCAGCAGCGAAGGTGATGTGCTGATAACCAACCTGGTCATCGGTGACGGTGACGTTTATGTCCAAGCGGGCGGCGATATTCGAATCAGCTACCTGAATGCCGGGCTATCGGGCAATGTGACTCTCGTGGCCGGCGGTTCAATCTACGAAGCCGATGCCTTCGACTCCGCCGCAGACATCATCACCGAGAACCTCGTGATGACAGCTGGTGATCGCATTAGCGGTCATGGTGATCCCGATCTGGACCTCGAGACATTGATCTCCGGCAACTTGAACTTGACCGCGATGGGAGAATCAGCGCGACTCCATGACCTGGGCAATCTGCTCGTCGACTTCGCATCCATTGCCAATGGCTACCTGGAATTGTCCGCGGTTGGTAATTTAGGTCTGAACCAGCCCGTGGTCGCGCCGGAACGGCTGTCACTTGATGCAGGTGGCGTGCTGACGATCGCTGTTCCGGTGAGCAACACGCAGGCGGTGGCCCTTAGCGGCGCTAGTGCCGTCGTGCTCACCGCTGACGTGGCGTCTGAGGGAGACTTGCGAATCGCGTCATCCACAGGCCAAGTCTCAGTCAGTGGACAACTGACGTCGGTAGGGGACGTTGCGTTGGATGCTGCCGGGAAGATCACGCTATCATCCGCCAGTTCGATTACATCCGGCGGTACAACGTCAATCGCAAGCGACGACCTTGTTCAGAGCGATGGATCATTGGTTGCTGCGGAATCGTTAACAATTTCGGGTGACTCCGTCGTTCTCAACGGCGACGTCGATGGCGCATCCACCGTTTCCATTGAGAGCCTTGAGGACCTGGCGATTAATGGCACCGTCACGGCAGGTGATAATGTAAACATCATTTCTGGCGGCGATGCAACGATACTCGATTATATTGCGGCCACGGTTGGTGCGGTCACCGTCGACGTTGCCGCGGATCTATGGGTCAGCAGTACGATGACGTCTGCCGATCACTTGCTGATAGACGCAGCCGGCAACACGACGATCTCCACCACCAGCTCCATCACAACCGGCGGTGCACTGACCGTCCGGATCGGTGGAACGCTCGATATTGCTGGGCAGTTTGCTTCGGTCGAATCGATACTAGACGCGGACCTCAACATCAACATTCTCGGAACAGTTGTGTCGGCGACGGATGTCACGCTCAATGCGGGCGGTGACGCGACGATCAGCGGTGCAGTGACGGCAAACGACGGATCGGTCAGCGTTGACGCGGGTAGCCAGCTACTGGTCAGCGGCTCGCTCGAGAGCGGATCAAGCGTAACGATGATCTCGGGTGAATCGCTGACGGTCAAAGGCACTGTGACCGCCGCAACCGAAACGACGCTGACGGCGGGTGCGACACTGGACATCTCCGGCGATGTGCTGGCCGGAGACGGCATCCTGATAACGATCGCTGACAGCGTCACCGTCAGCGGCACGGTGACCGCCGCGACGGATGTCACGCTCAACGCGGGCGGTGATACAACGATCAGCGGCGCGGTGACGGCAACCGCCGGATCAGTCAGCGTTGAAAGTGGTGCCCCGCTGCTGGTCAGCGGCTCGCTCGAGAGCGGATCAACCGCAATGATCACTTCGGGAGCATCCCTCACGGTCCAAGGCACGGTGATCGCCGCAACCGAAGCGACGTTGACGGCGGGCTCGGCTCTGGACATCTCCGGCGATGTGCTGGCCAGCGACGGCATCCTGATGTCGAATGCTGATATCGCCACCATCAGCGGCAACGTAATCGCCGCGACGGATGTCACGCTTAATGCGGGTGGTGACATCACGATCAACGGCGTGGTGACGGCAACCGCCGGACCGGTCAGCGTTGACGCGGGTAGCCAGCTACTGGTCAGCGGCTCGCTCGAGAGCGGATCAAGCGTAACGATGACCTCGGGAGAATCGCTCACGGTCGAGGGCACGCTCACCTCCGCAGCCGACACAACACTGACTGCGGGCTCGACACTGGACATCTCCGGCGATGTGCTGGCCGGCGACGGCATTCTGATGACGGTTGCTGACAGCGCCACCATCAGCGGCAAGATGACCGCCGCGACGGATGTCACGCTCCACGCGAGCGGTGACACGACGATCAGCGGCGAAGTGACCGCGACCGCCAGATTGGTCAGCGTTGACGCGGGTAGCCAGCTACTGGTCAGTGGTTCGCTCGAGAGCGGATCAACCGCAACGATCACTTCGGGAGCATTCCTAACGGTCCAAGGCACGCTCACCTCCGCAGCCGACACAACGCTGACTGCGGGCTCGACACTGGACATCTCAGGCGATTTGCTGGCCGGCGACGGCATTCTGATGACGGTTGCTGACAGCGCCACCATCAGCGGCAAGATGACCGCCGCGACGGATGTCACGCTCCACGCGGGCGGTGCCACGACGATCAGCGGTGCAGTGACAACAGCCGTGGGAGTGCTCGATATCGACGCTGGCGGTAATCTCGTGATCAGCGGTACTTTGACCAGCGGCGAAAGCATGCTGCTGATCGCGGATTCAGTGATCTTGAGAGAAGCCGCTACGAATGGCTTGCTCGACCTGACCGCAAGGGAAATGGATATTGCGATCACTGGCGCAGTCAACGCTGCATCGGCCAATTTTCTCGCGGCGGGCAGAATCGATGACACTCTCTCCGGTTCGATTCATGTAATCGGCAAGACGACGCTGATATCGGGTGATGCGATCGCTCTGGACAGTGACAGCAACGATTTTGGTGCAACTCTCACGGGCTCGAGTGTCGGTTCCACCACGCTTCATGACCAGAACGACATTGACCTTTGCATTTCACCAGTAGGCGGTGCTCTAACGGTCAAAGCAGCGGGCGACATTACGATCAGCTGTAACATTGCCGCCAATTCAGTCTCCTTGGAGGCTGGCGGGAACATCGATGACACCGATGCTGGGACGCTGTCTGTCGCTACGACGACGGTATTGGTAGCGCGTACTGGTGATATCACCGTTGATAACGCGAACGACTTTGGCGGCACAGTCGTGATCAACGGCGGGAATGTGATCATTCGCGATACCAATGGCCTATTTCTTGGTGAAGTCACTACCAGCGGCGACTTGGACGTCGAAGCGTTGGGCGAGGTTGTCGTGACGGATGCAGTCGAGGTCGGCGGCGAACTCGTCAGCCGAACTTTCGTCCCGCCGCTGATCGCCGCAGTGGAGGTGCAGATCGAGGCCCTGATCGATGCAAGTGCGTTGACGCAGAAGAAGGCCGACAAGTTGCTGTTGAATCTGAGCAAAGGGCTTGAGGATCTTGTGAAAGGTGACAACAGCACTGCGATCAACGAGCTACGGAAATTCAACGAAGAAATTGAAAAACTCGTTGGAAAGTCGGAACTATCATTGGCAGACGCAGCCTCGCTGACCCAAGCGGCGGACAACATCATCTACGTGGCCGAAGTTTCCCTGCCGAAACTTGCGACGCAAGTGATAATTGCGGATGTCAATTCGCTGAAGGCCAACGGTGGCCTGGACGACGGCAAGGCAAATAAGCTACTGAAAGAGCTGCAGGACGCCCTTAGCGAATTAGACAAACTGCATATTAATCACAGCCGTGAAAAACTGGAGAAGTTTAACGATGAGGTTAGAAAACTCGTCAAGAAGGGCGATCTGTCGTCTGTCGACGGAGACAGACTAGCGGAAGCAATCGTCAAAGTGATCTACGATTCGTACGTATCCTTTCATCAAGCGGCGACACGGATGATCGTTGTGGATGTAGGATCGCTAGTTGCCGTCAGTGCGTTGGGCGATAAAGACGCTGACAAACTCGACGATGAACTACGACAAGCCATCGATGAGTTTGGTAAGTCACATCTCAATAAGGGTGTGGACAAACTCAACAAGTTCATTAACAGAGTGAACGATTTAGTTGGCGCCAATAAGCTTTCGTCAGAAGATGGAAACGCCCTGATTTACGCTGCCGATACAGTGATGAATGGGGCGCTGTCTGGTTCGGCGTTACGGACAGCAACGCCTTTCCGCGACCAGAGATCGGTCAACTCACTTACCAACGAACGTCTCATGCCAGTGTTGGACGAAGCCATCTCGGTCTGGATAGACGCTGGCGCTGATCCAGCTGCCTTCCATGGATTGAATGTGCAAGTCGCAAACCTTCCGGGATCTTTCCTGGGACTGGCTTTGGGAGAAAACGTCTTCATCGATATTGATGCCGCAGGGTCAGGGTGGCAAACGGAGATCGACGACGAATCGGTACTTGCATTCGCCCACTTTGATTTGCTTACGGTCGTCTTACATGAATTGGGGCATGTTCTCGGATTGGAGCACACCCGTCGTGATCACGATTTAATGTCCGCGAACTTGGCCAGGGGCTCACGGCACTTGCCCGAAACATTCGGGATGCCAGCGACACTCAAGACTTTGCGTTCTGCTTTACCACAATCGTCGCTATTAGAGTTGGCAACAATCTCGGATCACCGTGACGAGTTGGCCTGGGAGATCGCGCAATCGATCGTAGTTCGATCTCAGGAAGACGAACTGCAAAACGAGCTTCGGTGGGCGTTAGATGAGGTGCGAGAGACTGCGGCAATCGACCGAGTAATGAAGGAATTTGAGAAAGCTGCAGTTGAAGATTTCGACGCTAATCCACTGCCTGAGCAAGTTGCGCCGCTCGCTGATGATGCAGAAATGCGGCTGGATGCCCCGATGGACGACATAGCAAAGTGGTTCCTCGGTCGAGCATGGTGACCCGCAACGTACAAAAACTATGCCTCTGCTTCTTTAGTGTTTTTCGAGGTGGAACAGCAAATTATCGGCGCCGCATTTGCGAATTCGACGGACGACAATCGGATCAAGGTAAAGAATACACGAACCGAGTCGTGGTAATCGACGTCGTTTGTTTCCCCACCACGCAGCGTCCAACGACTGTCCATTGTTTTGGTCTGTGAGTAAGACGGAATCACCGACTATACGGCTGCTTGATGTGACTTCCGCATGCCGCCGAGTTCGGTGTGGCGTTAGATCCACGTCGTCTTCAGTTTTATGGATGGCGGAGAGTCGTCGTTACATACCGGAGGCAGATGCCTACGGGCAGAGTGACCTCTACAAAGGTTGTACTAGGATTGCGTGACATGGACTATTCCGTCGGGGTGCACTTTTGACGCGATGCTTACGGCGTTCAGCCCAGAGTGTTTGATCGTCTGAATCATTCGTACAATGTTAGCCAGTGAATTCAGCGAATGGACTAATCATGGGCGCAATGTGGACGCGCGGCTGATCTGTAAAGGGGGGGATTGGACGTTTGCCGAGCTTAGTAGTGATCGTTCAGAACGCTTACGCAATATTCGTATTGGCCACGTAAGTGCGAAACCACGCTTGAAAAACGGAAATCCCGAAATCGCCACAATAAGGAATGGGTCGATGAAATACGGCTAACACCAGATGTATGCAAACCAAGCCTTAAACTTGGGCAAAAAAATGTCCGCATTGGGAGAGGTCGATCAAGCGTATTCAATTAGTGCTCACAGTGGCTCTGGCATGATGCCACTGGAAAGTCTTAGTATCGCAACCGGCGAACGTCATTGAGTTGCAGCAAAGAATCGCGTGATGGCCTGTTTGGTCGTGAGGATGTTCGATCCGATCTTGATCGTTTCAAGCTTCACGCCGTTGATGCCTCGCTTGTGCCACCGCCAAACGGTGGAGAGATGTGGGCGGGTAGGAATTTCCTTTGCCGCCTCGTTGAGCGTAATAAGATCTTCCGTCAGTAGATTTAGCTTTGACATAAAAAATGCTCCTCGTTGTCTAATGCAGTCCGATACGACGGATGCGAATCAACGAGGAGCATTGCACATGATTTTGCGATTTCAAGTCAGATGAAAGCTAGGCTATCGATGGCCCCGCCTTGGCTGCTTGGATCGCCTTGGCTTCGGTCTGTTTGGCGTAATGTTCCGTCATCGCAGCGTGAGAATGACCAAGGAGAGCTTGGGCTGCTTCGACTCCAAGCGCATCACGAACGACGGTGCCCGCAAGATGCCGGAGCTGGTAGGGGAACCAGTGATCGACCTTGGCTTTCTTCGCAGCCCGTTTGATTGCTTGATGATACCCATTCGTGCTGAACATAACGCCGGCACGAGACTTCGGGTGTGCTTTCACGTTGGTCCCTGGCTTGTTCCTTCCTGGTCCATGCGGTGTCACTCGCTTTGCCGTACGTTGTTTACGATACCACTGCGATGACTCTTGTGGAGAGAAACAGTATTCGTTGGGATCTCGAAAAAGAAATGGGACGAGAGCGTCGCGTGCATCGCCTACGATCGGCACCGCTTTTGTCTTGCCTCGATGGGCAGTTTTGTGCTTCGCGGGTCGATAGATCCAATCTTCACGACTTCGATCGAGGTCACAAGGACGCATCTTGCAGACTTCCCCCGGACGCATTCCCGTTGCCGCTTGAACTCGCACCATCGCTTTGACGGTGGGGGAGAGGTGTTGAGCCGTGGCTTTAACGATATCGATTTCGACGAACGTCACTGGATCCGATTCAGGAGCCTTTGTTTGGCCGTGGCGAAGCGGTTCAAGCGAGTTAAGCGAAACAAGTTGATCTGGCTTCACAATCTCGCAACTGACCCCGTGCTTGAAAACAAGCGTGATATTGCGAACTTGGCGATTAACGTACTTCCGACTGTTGCCAGACGCGATGAAGACATCACGCAACCGCGAAAGCTTGCGAGGCCCGAAGTCGGAAGCTGGCTCGTCACCGTGCTCAAGCTCTAGCAGAGTACAGAGACCTTTGAAGCGACGAAGCTCTTTTTCGTTGTTCTGGTACTTGGTATCGATGTGCTGACGAAACTCTCCAGTTACGCAGCGAACCGAAAGGGGCTGTTCGATTTGCCTCTTGGGCTTTTCAGGCGCTTTCAATCCGTTGCTGCTGTACTCAGAGAGCAACGCAAAATATTTGGCGCGGGACTTGGGCGAGTCATATTCGCCCAGGTATGGGGAGGAACGCTGAAATTGCACTGAGCCCCCCGCCTAGAGGGCAGTAATTTAATGCCTACGATAGCTGGTGTAAAGCAACTTCGATTGGAACTGAGATTCTGAGGTGCAATGGAGGAGACCGAACAGGGGGGGACGGCTTGCCAGTTGCCGACGCCGGAGCATTTTCGCCGCTTTCCACCTGCTCCGGTTTCATCGACCGGTAGCTCGAACTTGACAATCCGAAGTGGGTCACCTCCGCGCCGAACGGAAATCGCTTCGAGCTGGCGAGGGGTCCAAATTCGTGTAGTTGAGAGTGACCGAGCCGAACCTCTTTGAGGCGACTCATTCCCCCGTATCGCTAGAGAACCTTGAACGTTCGAACGAGTCTCGGCGGGTTGGCCATCTTGGTATTCGCCACAGTACAATCATTGCAGTGATCGAGGTCGATGTCTTTCCAATTCTGTCGGAGATCGAAGCCGGTGATGCCAAAGCCTCCGAGGAACTCTTGCCGTTGGTTTACGAGGAGCTGCGTAAAATCTCTGCAGCTCTGATGCCCATCGAGCGGACCGACCACACGTTGCAGGCGACAGGGCTGGATTCCGTGCCCGACGATTTCAATGTGTCGATACTCCAGCACAGTCAGCTAGAGTGGTTGTTTCCCATCGCTCGGCACTTTCGTGATAGCATGCGTTAGCGTTCTGATCTGTTGCCCTCACGCCCCGCCCGTACCTTCGCCCGTCGGGGCCTCCGGCGAGTTATGATTGTTCCTGTCTGTTTGCGAGGCCGGTTGGCTTGCGTCATGCTGCGTGGCATATCAAATCCCTTTGGAGCCTCAGAGATGCGATACCTGTCCCTGCTTGCGATGCTCTTGGTCATCGGTTGCGCCCCCAGTCGCAAGGATCAGTACCAGGAAGCTCTCGCTAAATTGAATGAGGAAACAGAACTGCATGAACGGATGCAGCGAGAGCTGGCCGCGTTTGACGCCGAGACGCGGACAGAACTTGATTCCATCAGGCAGACGCTAGACCGGCAATTGCAGGCGCTGAGTGATGGGAAAATTACGCTTGAGATGCTAGACCGGCGACTTCATGCTTTGGGCGATGGGCAAATTGCGATTGAAAGCATCTGCAAAGACGCAGCATTGGATCTGTCGGATCTGGAGCAAAAACAGGTGGTGGAAACTCTCGACATGGCGAAGAACGCATCAATCCGTCTTAGGGAGGAGCGAGTTAAGAAGCGGGAGTTCCTTGCCACTGTGGTCGAGCAACAACGTGACCGAGTTCACCAAGCTAAGGAAAAGCAAGTATCGCTCTCCGACGCCGCTAATTAGCGTAGCCCACCGACTCGCCAAAACCGAATCAAGCCAAGTAGCTCCGGTTTCATCGACCGGTAGCTCTAACCAGACAATCCGCAGTCGGCCACCGGAACACTGCAACCGACCGGCAGCTCCCGAAAATGAGTCCGCGTACCTTTTCTTTTCCGGGTAAAATGGATTGCGCTCGCAACAGAGCGATGTGTTTTGGGTTGATGACTACTCGGTTCCCTCGACCTTCTCCGTATAGCGAATCACTTGCAGTGCTCTCGCTCCCTTGTCGTCATCGACGGCGACAAACGCCAGCTCTCCGAAGATGTCCACCTCGTTTGCCCGCCCTTTTGTTTGGTAGTAACCGACACGGCGTACGTTCTGAGGTTCCGAAACGTCAAGCACTACAATGCCCGCCGCGCGATCAGCAAGCACTGCCAAATCGCCGGAGACGGAGACGTCCTGAGCTCCACCCGTCGATCTGTAGACTCCTGTCTGAACGGGAGTCATTGGGTCCGAAGCATCGATGATCTGCAACCAGGAGGCACCACCATGCATCGAAGTTGCGATGTAAGCCGTTGACCCGACAACGTCGACCCCTCTTACCCAACGCCCCCGGCCCACGAAATTGCTTCGCGTTACAAGCGTTTGCGGACTCGTCGCGTCAGCAATGCGAAGCCCCCCCGCGTTTGCAAGATAGATTGTCGATCCCGCGACAGCGAGGTCGTAGTTGCTTAAGCCCTTAGGCATACTGTGCGACGCAAGCAGCCTCGGACTGCTTGGATCAGATACGTCGATCACGTGGAATTGCTGTGTATCCGCATGGCCGTTCCAGTTCGCGGCGAACACCAGTTTTCCCGAACGGTGGACAAGCTCTGGTGGGTTACCCGGCAACCTACAACTGCCGAGTGCCGAAGGTGTCTCTGCATTCTGGATATCCCAACTCTGAATGGTCGCGCCGTTGACGGACCACGCTGTATTTGATTCGGCTGCGATCAATCGCGACTTTTCGGGAAGACGGAACCATTCAAAAAGAACAAGTAATGGATCGTTGTTAAACATCCGTGATACGACTTCACGCTGTTGAATGATGATCCTGTCACCATCGACCTCGACCACTCGTGCCTCGCCACCGATAACACCAACCAGTTCGGCACCCGGCTCTTGGATCAATTGTTCCCGATCAACACCGACATCGCTTCCCTTGGGCTTGCGGATCGCTGTTCCCACTAAAAATGCCTCTTGATCCGAGCCGCTAACCTTAACGCGGAGCTTTTCACCTTCCGAAACCAAATCGACGTTCAGCAGTCCAAACATGCCGCCGTCGAGGATCCAACGGAGTCCGTCAGGCGTGCTCTGAACCTGGTAGACCCTTTTCTGCGGTCCCTTCATCTCGAATCCGCTGTGGCCCACGATAAGATCCTCATCTGATTCCGTCACGACCATTCCCAGACGAATAGCCCTGGTCGACTCGGCATTCACTCGCCGCAACGAGAGCTCCCATGCACCGAAGAACTCGCGAGCTTGCACGACCGTCTTTTTCGATTCATCCAACTGCTTCGGCGCGGGGGACGCATCGGTCACGGGGACTCGGTGAGCCGTGATGGATTGCCTACGTAGCGTATCGCCCTCACCGGTTACAACAGACCCACTCATGGTTTTGCCAAGTACTGTTAGCTCGACTCGGACGTCTAGAGGCTTGACTCCGTATCGAATTCTCAGGACATCTTCTTCGAGGCTCACGCGGTTGGTCGTGACTGCGCCCGCACCACTTCGCAGCGTCACTTTCCAGACGTCTGGTTGATGATCAATCTCGAGATCGACCGACTCGGGTGACAGGCGTGAGTCGACGGACATCACCCACGCTCCAACTATTTCCGAGGGCTCCAGCGCAATGAGAGGATCGGGTGAAATCGCGATCATCGCGACAGCCAGAAAGCTCATGAGCGCCGAGCGAAGCGGAAGAGAAGCAACCATCATTTGAATATCAATCTAGAGGTGATGCGGGCAAGCGCAGCTCATGATAACGATTCAAGAGTCAAGCACGACGCGCTGGCAAATTACTACTGACCAGGTGATTCATTTCCTCGTTGAGATCTATGATCGGACAGCAGTTCACCAGCGACTCGACGCACGATGCTCAAGATCGCAAGATGTGCTGGTAACTTCACGGTACCGACGCGAACACGAACCGGCAGAAGACGAAGCAACTGAAGGAACACGGACGGTGTACTACAGGCGAGTCAAAACCCGAAATCACTTCATCGTCCGGATTCAATCGCACTACGGGGCATCGACCATAAAAGTCTTCCTCGTATCATTCAAAAGAGCCCACTGTTACGCGAATGCCGCGCGATGTTTCTGGGAATTACTGCGCTAAACATGTCCAAGAGGCACAGGAAGATCGGGAAAGAGCGGAACGCGTAACGGACATGAAACCGCTCTTGATTGGCCGTCGCCACGGTTTTGTTCGGCGCGGCGGGTGCATCGACCGAGGTGAGTTATGCGTTCCGCTTCGGCGCGTCGGTCGCCCCCACCGCCTTCAATTCGTGATCGTTCCATCACTCTTCAGCGGCATCACCCGAAGCGACTTGGATATTCCTGTTCCATGCGTCCGTCTCTTCGCCGAAGAGAGCATGTCGTGGTTGCAAGCTGATTGACCAAGCTTCCGCCTCAAAGCCGCTGAGTCCGTATGCGTTGCGTTAACCGGGTTGATCGGTAAACCAGAGACGCTGAGAGTTCTCTGGTGGGAGTGGCGTGAGCCCGGAGCTGACGGTGGGGATCGGGTTCGGGCTGGCGGTCTCGGTTAGAGAACCGAGAGCGCGACGGGCGGCGACGTGGCCGGGCAAAGGTGCCCGAAACGCGGGGGGAAACGAAAAACGCCCGCGAGCCGTTGCACGGCTGCGGGCGTTAAGTGGGTTGTCTGAAAATTCCAAGATTTTCAGATCAGCTCCCTGTACACAACTCAATCGCAGTGGGTTCTCAATTTCGTGGATCGTGACAACCTGCTGGGTTGCATAAGGTTGCGGTCAGAAGCGATTTTTCGGTCTAGCAAACCGGTCCATGCTGTGCGGGAGTTAACATATGTCTTGGTCAACAGCTTGCATTAACCGGATGCATGCATTCTTTGTCGCTTCCGCAAGCGGTTGACTCGAAGCGGGAAATTTTGTCGTTCACGCTTCTAGATCGGACGATCGCTTTCGAGAGGAGATCGACAAGGTCTCGACGACGCTCTTTGGCTGTCATCTCGTCAGTTTGCTTTGTGGTCATGGCTCTCAGCCTCCAAGGAAAAGGGAAATTTAATTCCCAACCAGTTACCTCAACTGGCAGTCAATTGAAAGGGGCACATTCGCGCCGCCCCTCCCTTCGGAATGGCCGACCGCCATTTCGCTCTCAAAATCGCTGGCTGAACAAGTCGCATGGTTTTTGTACCGCGCGCCGACTGCCGGGACGCTGCGATACTACCGCCGTTGCCTCAGCGCAAGTCGGTCAATGTTACTCGCCGAGCAACCGTTTGGCGGCGTCTCTCGGGTCGATCGCCTCGGGTTCGGCGCGCCTGACGATGTACTTCAAGTAAAAGGCGCGAACTAATTTTGTATCGCCGACGATCACGCTTTCTTCATTCCGGACTTGGATCTCTTGTTGACCCTTGCTGCAATAGATCTCGCTATATTCCCTTAAATCCAAGATCCGAAGCCCTTGCTCCTTTTCATCAAAGGCACAGACATACGCGACGCCTCGTTTGAGAAGCGGGGCCGTCAATAAGTCACGTTCAAGCTCAAACGGAACGATTTCCAGTGAATTGGTTTTGATCGCGTGCGCGAAAGGAGGTCCTGGGATCGAATCTCGCATCAAGTTGATCGCACCGGTGGTCGTGAATAGCGCGCGAGGAAAGTTGGGTGCGTCGTTCTCGCCAATTTCCCCGTAGAGAATCTCGTACGATTCCTTGTCTTCACACTCGATCCCCAACGGCAATCGATCGATGTAGAACAGCAATCGATAAACCTGTCCGCGTTGGTCCTTGATCGCGTTGACCCATCCGCCCTTACCATCGTCGTTGGGTCCCGGGTCGTACAGTTCTTTGAGCGTCGGGTTTCCCTCGATCAGTTTCTTGACGGCTTCGCGTCGGTTCTTCGCCACAATGTAGTTGCGAACGCTGGGCAGTTGGTCTGATTCGTACATCGGCACATTTCCTTGGCGACAGGCGGCGACGTGAAGGCAGTTCAGCCGGTTAGTATGACACGCCTAGCGATCGCTGGAAACCGACCGTGCTGTAGCCTTGTCGCTTCGGCGGGGCACAAATACTCCGCCACTCCGATTGTTACCGGATTTGCAAGGCTTTTGATCGTATCCACGTACGATCATCAAAATAAAAATTGCCTTCATTTCTAAACAGCATGACGGCTACATTGGCGGGCACATTCTTCAGCATCTCTGGTTGGTCATCGATGTAAAAGCTGACACCACGCTGTGCAATAATGTGAGCACGCCCAGCAATGCGTTCTCCACCTCTATCGCATCTTTCAAATGTGGACGATCGCGATGCGATCCGTCCAACCAATAGCTGGACGAATCGCGATCGTTTTCAACCGACCGGAGTCATCGTGAGTGTTTTCACAGCGGATAAAGTCGTCCGGATGTGCGATGAAGTACTCCATTTCATTGCGGGTAATGGTTTCAACGGTGACGTATTGGCCGCGACCTTCTTCACGCAGTAGATTCGAGATTCCTTCGGCCAATCGTTCTTTGACGTTTGGCGCGAATTCGACATCCGCCGGCACATCGTTTCGCCGTCGCCAGAAACCGCATGTTTCGAGGTCGAGAAAGGTAGACGACGCCGCAAAAATCTCCGGTTCGTTCAAACGGACCCACATCGCACGGCCGTGCAAATCGAGGTTGGTTGGGATGCGAGACATCAGGTCGGGGACGCCGTGCAATTTCGCTGTGTCGTCGATCGCGGTCATGCCGGCTTCGTTGGCGAACGATCGCACGTTTTGAAGATCGACATCGACGTCGTTGCGTTCGCTTGGAAGCAGTTCATTGATGTAGTCGAGCATTGGATCGACTTCCCGTTCGGACAGCTTTTCCCAAGGAACATCGAACTGGCCGGGCACATGGTTGATGAACCATTGCTGGAGCAACCAATTGGGAACCACGCGGAACATCGTGGATGTGGAGACTTGTTGAGGCATTGCAAACTATCTTTCATATTTACGAGAAACACCGATGACTTTTCCAAGCACACGAAAGTCGCTGTCAGGCTGAACGACGATCGGTTTGTATTTCCGATTTTCGGGCAGCAAGCGAATCGATCCATCGTTAGTTTCCAGTCGTTTGACGGTTGCTTCGTCATCGATCAACGCAACAACAATCTCACCGTTTTCGGCGATCAATTGTCGACGAACGATGACGACATCCCCGTCTCGCATATCCGCATCCTTCATACTGTCGCCGCTAATCGTCAGAGCAAAACATTGCCCGCGAGCTACCAAGTCCGACGCAACCATGATTTCGCCCATTCGATTTTCTTCGGCCAACATTGCTGGGCCGGCTTTGACCACACCGACCAGCGGCACACTGACCATCGACTCGATTGATTGACTTGGCCGGCGAACGACGCGAAGGCTGCGAGCCTTTCGCGGTTGTCGTCGAACGTAGCCTTTGCGTTCAAGCTGCAAGATCAGTTGATGGGTGCTGGCGGCGGTGATGCCAAGCTTCTCACCGAGTTCGGTCATCGTTGGTGCGATGCCGTTGCGGTCGATAACGGCGGACAGTTCGTCGAGTGCTCGCATTTGACCTTCGGTGATTTCGTTTTGGCGTGGTCGTCCTCGGCTAGGTTTGGTTGGCTTCATGATCGGGCTTCCTTGGCGGTCGTGTTCCTGCGGCTCGAATTAGCGCTGATAGACTTTGTTTCGTGCTAATGTAAATCTAGTCATCCGGATCATGCCGTCTAGTGCAATTTTGCTAGCAATGCCGCAAGTCGCTAAATCACAAAGACTTAAAATTTGAATTCGCGCTGATAGATGAGGTGGACATCGGCATGGCGGTATCGCTGTTGTAGGTCGACGTCATGATGCGACTCCCAAATGAACGAGGAAGGTAAGGAACGCATTCCGTCCAGATTTATCAGTGCGTGTGACACGGTTGGTCCAAACGCCAGCAAAATCTTTTCAGATGCCGCTCTTCGGGTGGGATTGTGGCTGTTGCAGTTTCAGTTAGTCCGATTTCGTGTAACTGAAACTGAGGAAATTTAGCGACGTTTATGCAGCGTTGCGTTGACGTACCCAGAATTCGCGCCGCACGAAGCCGAGGACATTCACCAAGAGCTTCAGACGCGTCTCGAAGAAGCGATGCGATCGCACGACGATGACGTTGGCCATCGGAATCCCTACATCACGATGATCGTGGATCGTCAGGCCAGCCATCTTTTGAAGTTTCGCCGTTGGAAAACACGGGCTGACCACGGAACGTCATCGTTGAACGTGATGATTGAAAGCGGTGGCGAATATCGCGAGCTCCTTCAGTGCGTCAGTGATGACGATCGTCGTCGCCGGTTGGAAACGGCGGAGTTATCCGAGACTGATCTGGTGGATATGCGAAACGATCTGTCGGTGGTCATTGCGAAGTTGCCCGATGAATGGCAACGGTTCATGAAGCTGCGTTTGAATCATTCGGTTGCCGAGTGCTCTCGAATCATGAATGTACCGCGTTCAACGCTGAAGTCTTGGTTGCCGAAAATCGCCGAGATTTTCCAGGAAGAAGGTCTTCGAGATTATCTCGTTTGAACTTTTTTCGGCGCCGCTTCGCCTTTTGGGACGCTGAGTTGGAAGGTCTAGAGGTAGCGGGAATCCGCGAATCAATCGACCGCCCTCACCTCTCAGCCCCAGATTATCCATGCCCAACGTTTCACTCGACATTGAACGCCGCGTCGCCATTTCTCTCGCGGTTGGTCGCTACCTGAGATCGGCCGAACGTTTCAACGAAGCCTCCCGTGATTTCACGGGAGCATGCAAATCGCTCCGAAAGCACCTCGGCAACGGACAGCGTTTTGTCGTCCAAGTTGACTTCAAGCACTACATCGTCACCAGCGATCGCGATGGCAATTTTGATGTCGAAGCGATCACGTCTCTCTAAATCACTCCGTTAACCAGCCAACAAAGGAATTGTCCACTCAATGACCAACCTACTTGAAACCATCCAATCTGGCCGTCAGTCGAAGCCGCCGCGTGTCTTACTGTACGGGGTGGAAGGCATCGGCAAGTCAACGTTCGGCAGCGAGGCTCCAAAGCCGATCTTTATTCAAACGGAGGACGGTCTGGATGAAATCGACTGCGATCGTTTCCCACTTGCGACCAAGTTCGATGACGTCATCGCTGCACTAAAAACGCTCGTCGGTGAGAAGCACGACTACGAGTCTGTCGTGATTGACTCTCTCGATTGGCTAGAGCGTCTCGTCTGGGACAAACTCTGCCAACAGTATGCCGTCGAGTCGATCGAGAAGGTCGACGGCGGTTACGCTCGCGGTTACATGCACGCCCTCTCTCTGTGGCGTGAAGTGCTCGATCAGCTTGGCGTGCTGCGTTCGCGAGGCATGGTGGTCGTGATGATCGCCCACTCCAAGGTCGAACGGTTCGAGGATCCTGAGTCTTCGCCGTACGACCGCTACTCGCCGCGGCTGCACAAGCATGCTGCCGCGCTCGTGAAGGAATGGTGCGACGCCGTTTTGTTTGCGACTCGCAAAATGCGAACGCAGAGCGAAGACGGCGGTTTCAACCGTAAACGAACGATCGCTCATGCCATCGGCAAAGAAGGCGGCGAACGAGTGATTCGGGCCTACGGATCGCCAACCTGTGTCGCCAAAAACCGTTACGGCATCGCCGAAGAATTGCCACTCTCCTGGGACGCTTTCGTCACCGCCATGTCGGCTAACTAAACGACTCCCCCACTCTTCTATCCACAGACTCCAGACTAAGGACTACAGACTCACAATGGCAAACCTGCAAGGCTTTGATGCCAACACCGTCGAACCCGCCGACGATCTCGAACCGATTCCCGCCGGCAAATACGTGGCTGTTATCACTGACAGCGAACTGAAGCCGACCAAAGCGGGGACCGGCAACTACCTTCAATTGACGTTTCAGATCGTGGAGGGTGAGTACGCAAACCGTCTTCTCTGGGTGCGACTCAACCTCGACAACCCCAACGCGACCGCGGTGGAAATCGCCCGGCGGGAGTTGTCTGCGATCTGTCGGTCGGTCGGCGTCTTGATGCCCACCGACTCGGCCGACCTACACAACTTGCCGTGTGTGATTCACGTGCGAGTGAAACGTCGCAACGACACTGGCGAGTTGCAGAACGAAGTGAAGGGGTATTCGAAGGTCGGCGCGACCGCGGAGACGAAAACAGCCGCCAAGATCAGCGGCACGGAGGCCCCTTGGAAGCGATAGCCGCGGCCTCTATTGGATCGCTTCCAAGACCGACGCTCGACCGGCATGGATTGCCGGCCGAGCGTTTTTTGTTCGCTCGTCACCCTGTCATGCCAACCATGCTGAAACTGAACCTGCCTTATCCACCGTCGATCAATCACTACTGGCGTCACGTCGGACAGCGGGTGCTGATCTCAAAGAAAGGCCGAGAGTATCGCGCCGAGGTCAGTGGCTTACTAAATCGCAAACGCGTGGAACCACTTGTCGGTCCTCTGTCGGTCGACATCGAACTGCACATGCCCGATCGCCGGCGTCGCGATATTGATAATGTGCTCAAGGCGATGCTCGATGCACTGCAGTGGGGCGGAGCGTTCCTGGACGACAACCAAGTGATGCGTCTGGCGATTGAAAAGGTCGTCCCTGAAAACAAGTCGAAACCAAAACGTCGTACCAAAGCCGAGATTGCTGCTGGCGTTGAAAAACCAAAGCCCTTGCAAGGCGAAGCGATCGTCTGGATCGCGGAGGTTCAGACAGAAAACCTCGCGGCAGCCGACCGCATTTGTTTGCGTTGTCAAAAGTCGTTCGCGTCCTTAGGTCCGGCCAATCGTATCTGTGACGGTTGCAACGAAGACAACCGCGAAATCTCACCCAACGCGGCACCGACGTGGTCCGGCAAACGTCACAACGGAAAGGCTCTGTGATGCAACTACGCAATTACCAGCAAGCCGCCGTCGACGCAGTCTACGACCACCTTCGCAACCGCGACGACAACCCGGTCGCTGTGCTGCCAACGGGCGCAGGCAAATCACTCGTCCTGGCAAAGATCGCGAGTGATGCCGTTCACCAATGGAATGGCCGAGTGCTAATCTTGGCTCACGTCAAAGAATTATTGGAACAGAACGCGGACAAGGTTCGTCGTTTGTGCCCCGACATCAAGGTCGGACTGTATTCGGCCGGCCTGAAGAAACGTGACACCAACACGCCCGTCTTGGTCGCTGGTATCCAGAGCGTCTACAAGCGAGCGTGTGACCTTGATCCGTTCGATTTGGTGATCGTTGACGAAGCCCATTTGATCTCCAAGAAGGGCGACGGCATGTACCGCCAGTTCCTTGCGGACTGCAAGGTCATCAATCCACACGTCCGCGTGATCGGGTTGACCGCGACGCCGTTTCGTCTGGACTCGGGAATGATTTGTTCGCCAGATCACTTTCTAAATCATGTATGCTACGAAATCGGCATCAAGGAATTGATCCGTGACGGATATCTCTGTCCGCTCGTTTCCAAAGCCGGGGTGAACCGAGCCGACTTTTCGAGCGTCCATGTTCGTGCCGGCGAGTTTGTATCCGAAGAAGTCGAGCGACTGGCGGGCAATGATACCCTCGTATCGGCCGCGTGTGCCGAGATCGTCGAGCTGACAGCCGATCGCCGGGCCGTTCTGATTTTTGCGACCAGCGTGGCGCATGGGCGGCGAGTCGTCGAAACGCTCCGAAACAACCACGGCATCGATTGTGGTTTCGTGACTGGCGAGACGCCGGCGGGCGAACGTGACGAGATGTTGGCCCGCTTCCGAGGCGAAGGTGGCTCAGGCTTCCAGCCTGAGTTGTTTCCCTCACAGGCAACAAAACTATGCCACGATCAACCGCTGCGTTTCCTTTGCAATGTCAACGTGTTGACGACCGGCTTCGATGCACCGCGTGTCGATTGTGTCGTGATGCTGCGTCCGACTATGTCGCCGGGACTACTGTATCAATGCGTCGGCCGCGGTTTCCGTTTGCATCCGGAGAAACAGAACTGCCTGGTCCTCGACTTCGGCGGCAATATCGAACGCCACGGCCCGATCGACCAAATCAAACCAAAGGAAAAGGCGACTCGCCCGGATCAAGCCCCACCGGCGAAAGAGTGCCAAAAGTGTCACGCCTTGGTCGCTTGCGGCTATGCAAACTGCCCCGAATGCGGCCATCCGTTTCCGCCACCGGATCGTGAAGCCCACGAGGCAAAAGCGAGTGAGGCCGGCGTGCTCTCTGGCGAGGTCACCGACACGGAACATGCCGTTCAGGATGTCATTTATCGTATCCACCGCAAACGTGACGCCGACGAGGATGCGCCGCGATGCTTGCGAGTCGACTACATGATCGGGTTGGATCATTGGCAAAGCGAATTCATCTGCATCGAACACACTGGATACGCACGACGCAAAGCCGAAGCGTGGTGGCATGAACGCTGTCTCGATCCGTGTCCGACGGACGCCGAGGAAGCCCTCGACATTGCCGAAGCCGGTCTGCTCGCCGTGCCCGAAATACTAACGGTCCGCTCAATCGCCGGCCAGAAATACGACCGCATCATTAAGCAATCGCTCGGTGCGATCCCTAACGCAGCATTGGAAGAGGCACCCTTTTGATGGCGGATGTGCGGGAGCAGGTTGCGATCTATCGCCAGCGAGGCTGGTTTAGCGTGCCGCTGCGCCCTCGGTCGAAATCGCCGGTTCGCAATGACTGGCCGAACATCCGTATCGAAGCAGATGACGTCAAAACGCACTTCTCGACGAAAGATAACGTCGGATTGATTCTCGGAGAGCCGTCGGGCTGGATTGTTGACGTCGATCTCGATTGCCCCGAAGCAATTGAAATCGCTGATCAGTAAAAATAGTGTGAACCTTGCCATGGAATCAAGCCATTGAGTTGTTGGTGAACTTGTGCTCGTCAGTCGGGCGAACGACCGCGATCCCCCGGCACGAACGGACGAGTGGCCACGTAGTGAACGGGCTTTTAAGTGTTCGGCGTGCATCGCATTGTTTGCCAAAAGTGCATCAGCATGATGTTTATTTCCAAAGCAGTTTAGCAAATCCCGCTTACAGATGGGGGCGGAAAACAATCCTGTCGAACGCAAGTCCCGTTATTGCGCCGATCGTCGCGACGACTCCGTCGCCCATATTCGGATGTTCGCCGCTAATTGCAAAAGACAACATCACAGCGTTTGCGGTAAACGTAGCAACCGTGAGCAAGGTCATAAGTTTTCGTCGCGAGTTCGAGAATGCGATTGCTGCGATCGGAATCACGCCGCCAAACGTTACCAGATGCGGATAGGTCGACGCGAATGCACAAAAGACCGCGAAAACGGCGGTGTTCCACATTCCATGTTTTAGTGTGTATTGATCCAGACGCATCAGAAATCAACGGGGTGAACGGTAAGCACTTCGTCTTCTCGACTGGCGAACGTTGGCCGTCACCGAGGACGGACGATTGATTTTCCATTTGTAAACCGTGCAAGCCGTCCTTCGGTGCACGGCATTGTTACCCGCGGTTTCGAGCTACGAACTGAAGCGATCGGTTTGGTCCACAATTTTGCCCACGAACTTGGATTCGCGACCAGAGAGCATAGTGTAAAGACCGGACAGAGTCGCAAGCAATCCGCCACCAGCAACAATCATGAACCCGATTGCAAAACCGGAACCTCGGACACGTGCTCCGGATTGCAGAACCGCGAGAAACAGTCCGGCAAGCATCAGCATTAGCAAACCAACGACAAATCGGCGAAGGCCATGCCCACGAGTCTCCGAGCGAAGCCCAGATGCAGCATCGCCGACCAACGCATCGGCGTCAGCATCGGAGAAACCGTTTGCGACCAAGTGTGCACGAACGTCAGCCGCCGGTTGGCCATCCGAGATGCGGTTCTTTGCGTCTTGGGTCAGGTATCGTTTTCGATCCGAGACTGGCGTTTCAAATGTTTTGCATCTCGGGCAAGTGGCAAAACCAGGGCTGAAAGCAATGTTGCAGTTTGTGCAAGTGATCATCGTGATCTAGTTGCAGGGATTTCAGTCGGGTAACGTCACCAATCACCCGTCGGCGACAAGAGATTATACATTTCAAAAACGCCCGACTTCGCCGCTCGGGTGCATTAGACTGGTATCCGTCAAGGAACTGCCGGCCTGGCTGCGGCCCGCATGATCAGTAGTGCAATGACCACGAGCGAAACCGTCAAGATCATGGTCAGCTTAAAACCCCGTAGTAGCTCTGCCGCAGTCGGCAGTTCAGCATCGTTCCTCGGAGAGTGGTTGGCCAAGAGTGCTGTGAAAGTGATCATGCCGATAGCTGTGAACGCCACTATTCCGAGGGCAAAAGGCATCCAAATATTTGCGAACAGATAAAAGCCTACCGAACCGGCTATGGTTCCGGCAGCAAGTGGTGCAGCCGTCATTGCGATTGCATAATCCTGCGACACGTCTTGGTCGAAGAGGAATTCAGCTAATGATGCTACGACCGCTCCGACAACGTACGCCGAGACGCCGACGACCAAAGCCGGTGCGACGAAGTAGATTGCTAGCTTGAGGGAGAGCAGATCAGACACCATGCATCGCTAAGTAACGGACGACAGTTTGCGAAAACCGGATAACGTCATCGATCACGCGGTCGCCGCGAGTGATCAACCACTTCAAAAACCACGACTCGGCGACTCGTCGTGCATCGAATTGTTACCCGCCGCTTTTCGGCATCGAGTCCTACTGGCTACCATTCGCCTCGAGGTACTGAAATGCGTCATCAAGCGTTTGCGCTGGAATCTGGTCTCCCTGCCAGTCTGGTGTCAGTATGAAGCAACGACCGGCGAAAAGTTCGAAACTCCGATCGCCGAGTACGAATGTTCCCGGTTTGCCAGACATGTCCGGCAATCGAACGGAAATTGTCACGCCACCTTCGTCATCAACGAAGAAATCGCTGTCCAACGCGGGATGGCCGAGACCATCGTTTAGTGTCGGGGAAGGAAAGTCCACGTCACCGCTGAACGTACCATTTCTCAAAAGCACGTGGACCGTTTCGTTCAATTCTTCGCCCAGTGTGTAAACCGTGAAGTCTGATCGGAGCATGGAGTCAACTTGTCAAATGATTGCGGATTTTCTGGTCGGGTATCGACCGTGCTCGAAAACACAACACGCCGATTGTCCTTTGGCGCGATGGTAAGGTTGTTGAACTCGATCCGTTCTCACCAGAGTTCGATGAACCGCAAGACGAAACGGCTGCGGCCGACAGTGAGTAGACCGGCGACTTCCCAAAACACACACACCCAACCAAACATCTAGCCAACCACCCACCGACCGAACCCTTTCCATTTCTCTTCTCCGTGGAAAGGACGCTGCTATGCAGGTCGAAATGTGGTCGCTTGATCGGATCAAGCCTTACGAAAACAATCCTCGTATAAACGACGACGCTGTTGCGGACGTCGTGCAAAGCATCAACGAATTCGGGTTCCGCCAACCTATCGTCGTTGACACCGACGGCGTGATCATCGTCGGCCATACCCGGTTCAAGGCCGCCAAGGTTCTGAATCTTGCAGAAGTGCCGGTTCACGTCGCGAAGGACATGGAACCTGAATCGGTCCGGGCCTACCGGATCGCCGACAATCGCACCGGCGAAAACGCAGAGTGGGATTACGACTTGCTGCCGCTGGAGATCAGTGCATTGCAAGACTCGGGATTCGATTGCGAATTGCTCGGATTCGATTCGGACGAGTTGGCTAAACTGCTCGATCCGGGCGTCACGCAAGGCTTGACCGATCCGGATGACGTTCCCGAACCACCCGACGAAGCGATCACGCAACCCGGCGATCTGTGGATCCTCGGCGACCACCGGTTGTTGTGCGGCGACTCGACCAGCGCCAGTGACCTCGATCGGCTCTTGGACGACGCGAAGATCCAATTGTGCAATACGGATCCGCCGTACAACGTGAAGGTCGAACCCCGCAGCAAGAATGCGATCGCGGCCGGCAACAGTTCCTTTGAGGCCGGCAAGGGCAAGTCGAAGGACGGTCCAAAGAAGATGCGAGCCAAGGACCGGCCGCTGGCCAACGACTTTGTCTCCGATGAGGAATTTGACCGCTTGTTGAAAGCTTGGTTCGGCAACATCGCCCGCGTTTTGGAACCCGGTCGTTGCTTTTACATTTGGGGAGGCTTTTCGAATATCGCCAACTATCCGCCTGTCTTGTCAGCCTGCGGTTTATATTTCTCGCAGGCCATCATCTGGGACAAAATGCACCCGGTGATGACCCGCAAAGATTTCATGGGCGCGCATGAGTGGGCCTTCTATGGATGGCGTGAGGGTGCCGGCCACAAATACTTTGGCCCAAATAACGCGACGGACTTGTGGCACGTCAAGAAAATCCCGCCACAGCAACTCGAACACCTCACCGGCAAGCCAGCGGAACTGGCCGTGATGGCGATGCAATACAGCCGCGAAGTCCTCGAGGCCGCAGCGTGTTTGTCGGTAGGGATCGAGGAAAAACAACTGCTAGCCGTCTACGGCGAGAAGACTCTCAACGCCGCGGACCCGCTGCGACATATCGGTCTGCGAGAACTGGTTGCCGAGTGTGCTCGCATGGAAGGCATCGAAGTGCCACGAGTGTTCGGCGATGGAACGGCCACCATTCGTGCCGGTTTCTCCTCGATGAGCTTGCCGTCGATCATGGAAAACGTCATGAACAAGACGTTGCTGGTGGATACGAATTGTCGTCTCGAAGTCAGCCAGCACGGCACACATCAGCCGTATATGGATCGTTTCAACGCGGCAAAGAGAACAGTGTGGCAATGGCGAGCCGACTATCCCGCAATCCAGATCAAGATTCGCCAGTCACATCGTGGCTGGATGCGGCAGTATCGAGTCGAAGACGGCAAGCCGATGCCTTTCGATTCAAAGCCCGAGTCTGCCTACCGCATCTGCATGCAGAAAACTTGCACCCAGTTGTTTCGCGAACGCTTGTGGAAATGTCCCGCGTTGGCCTACTTTGCCCTTATGGAACAACGACTAAAACTCGAAACCATCCCCGCGTGGCAACTTTTCCGCGACTACAAGGCATGCCCTGCATCGGCCAGTGCCGAGGAACTGCAAACGTTCGTCCAGTTGAAAGCGATCCCGCAATGTGGACTGTGCCCAAGCAAACGTGTCCCGTTCAAACATCGAGATCCAACCCAGAGTGGAAAGATCTGATTCCGTACCCTTTCGGTTTCGACTACGAGGTTCACTTCTTTTCGCGATCAAGACAATGCAATGCTTTTAGCAAATACAACGCAAGCAATTCCGTATTGGCTGAGGAGAGTTTGCTCGCTTGGAAATTACTGTGGTGGATACCAAAGTCCATCGCTGTGAGTATTTATCAGGTTTCTCGGCGTTTAATGAAATAGAACACGGTGCCAGCGCATCTCTATTTTCGTGAAAGCGAGATTTTACGCGAACCATTGTGACGCGAACGCGTCTATCTCTCCGAACACACAAGTCACATTCAGGCCACGAGCGAGTAACGAGCTTTCTGATGTTATCAATAACCCAATCCAGTCGACTCGAACAGATACACGAAGGCAATTTCTTCGGCGGTCAACCGTTGAATGATAATGCCCCGGCGTATTCGCGTCTGATGTGACACTCGCTTTCATTAGCGAACGACTTCTTCATGAAGGCTCGGTGTCACGCAGACACCTGAGCCTTTTTTCGTGTCCGCACCGAACGGGCGACCCTTACAACGAACCCAATTTGGGCTGGTAGCTGAGACGGTCTAGCGGCGGTTTGAAGAACCGCAGACGAGGATTCGAACGCCTCCCGGCCCACTGACGAGGAAGATATGCGCCGACGGCAACCGCCGCGGCGATTGAACCAACACAACATCGGATACAGGTGCAGATGGAAGCACGCCTGGTTTGGGACCAGGAGGCTCTCGGTTCGACTCCGAGGTGTCCGACCTTTTTCATGGTAGTCGAGGGCTGGTCGCCCAAATCCGCCTGATACGCGGGTCGCGCTGAGTTCGATCCTCGGGGCTACCACTTACGACAACGACACGAAAGGAAAACAAACATGCTGCCTGAACTGCGATTGAAACGCATAGCCGCGACTGAAAAAGCGGGGCTGTGGTGTAACTGGCAGCATGACGGACTTTTAATCCGTTCGGTGAGGGTTCAACTCCCTTCGGCCCCATCGCTACGCATCGGCGTGTAGCTCAGGGGTGAGAGCGGCGTCCTTATAAGGCGACGGTCGCGGGTTCAATTCCCGCCACGCCGACTGACTAGAGACTCGAGTCCTGAGGGATGAGTCCTGAGCACGGAAACTCAAGACTCGCGACTCAAGACTCACAACTATTTTTTGGGATTGTGGCAGACAAGGTAATGCATCGGACTCTTAATCCGAGCGATGTGAGTTCGATTCTCACCGATCCCACTTGAGACATTTTGAAGCAAGCACTGATGGTCTAACGGCAAGACTCCTCCGTCGTAACGAGGTTATGCGGGTTCGATTCCGGCTCGGTGCTCTTTAAACGCTTCGGCGTTATTGATCTTTGACAATTTGGTAGTGATGCATTTTTGCGCCCATGATGTAGCGGTAGCCTGCTGCCTTGCCATGGCGGAAGTGTGGGTTCGACTCCCACTGGGCGCTTTGCAAAATCCGGTGTGGCCCAATGGTAAGGCGGCTCCCTGTTAAGGAGACGAGTGATGGTTCGAGTCCATCCGCCGGAGCTTCGCGAAGTTTGAAGGGTGAAGCGAGAAGTGTGGAATAGCTCGCTTCGTTCCACACCTCGCCCTTCAAACTTCCGCATATGTCGTGTCCTTGGCCGAGCGGCAAAGGTTCCGGACTTCCAATCCGGCTAGGTGGGTTCGACTCCCGCAGGACACTCTTTTGATTGTTTTGCCAATACTCTCTCCGGCGCGTAGTCGCGACGTGAGCCTTTGAAGCTCGCAGATCGGGTTCAATTCCCGGACGGAGTGCTTTGCAAATTTAAGTTACGCCGGAGTAGCAGTGTTGGTCGCTGCACCTCGCTCTGAACGAGGGGTTCATTGGTTCGATTCCAGTCTCCGGTGCTGTGGCCAGATCTGGTGTTGGTTTCCAGAGACTCACTGTGAATGAGTTTGTCGCCGGTTCAATTCCGGTTGGTCACCCTCGTGCAAACATATTCGGTGGCAAGTTCCTCTGGGAAGGAAGCTTGATTGTCTATCAAGTCGCTGCGGGTTCGACTCCCGTTGCCATCGCTTTCAAACATGCCGCATTCGACTACTGGCTAGGTCGGCTGTCTTTCTAACAGCAGGAAGGAGATAGAAACTCCTATGCGGTACTTAGGGTCGCCTTTCACTCCGCGAAAGCAGCATGGCTAAACGCATCTTTCACGGAGTGAAAGGCGACAATCTCGGCGTGGTAGATTCTGATGGAAGAATCGTCTGGTTCTCATCCAGGAGTCCGCGGGTTCGATTCCCGCTCACGTCACTGATAGTCGCTGATCATTCCGTGATCATAACGTTATTAAACAAATCGTTCGCGGAGTCCATGTTGAATTTCGGAAGTCACCCGGCCGGATGAGGACACTGTCTTGAAAACAGCGGCGGTGAAACCGTCGATGTGTTCGAGTGCAGAATCCACTTTGGGGCGTCCGCTTCGGTGACTGAATCATGGGAGCGTTTCCACACGGGAGACTGTAAATCTTCTGCCTTTAATTGTGTGGTAGTCGGCGAGAGGTGCGATTCCTTGCGTTCCCACTTTTGCAAACACACACGTCTCTGGTGTAACGGTAGCATTGCTGATTCCAAACCAGTTAGTCAGGGTTCAAATCCTTGGGGACGTGCTCTTCTCGGTCCTGTGGTCAAACGGCGACGACACCTGTTTTACACACAGGAAACGATGGTTCGATTCCATCCGGGACTACTGCCGGCGTCGCGGTGACGCTGGCCCGCAATTAACCAAGGAGAACGACGATGTCCAGAAATGTGAAGTACGTGCAATGTGCGATGAGACGCGACATCGCCGGCGGATCAGTGCGAACGACATCGTACATTCCGCAAGAGTTTGCGAAAGTCGGCCGCGTGCTGAGGTTGAAAGACGACAACGTAGGTTGGGTCGACGGTTGGGTGGTCGACTTCGTCGGTGACGAGATCGTCGAAGGCGACCAACTTCCTGATTCGCACAAGGCGATCAAGAATCACCGCAAATCGAAGGGCGACAGTACGCCGCGACTTCGAGCGTAACACGGAAAGAAGTTTGAAGGGTGAAGTAAGAAGTTTGAAGGACATGACCGAACCTTTTTTCACACTTCACCCTTCTTACTTCAAACTTCCGATCGCCTAGATACGCCAACCGGCCGAGCGGCTCGCTTTAAACCCGAGTGTTTGCAGGTTCGACTCCTGCTCTGGGCACTTTTTAAATTCAACGAAGAACAACATGGGGCGCTCGTCCAACGGGAAGACGTCTGTTTTGCACGCAGAAAATCGGGGTTCGATTCCCCGGTGCTCCACTTTTCGCAAACGCTGAGGTAGGCCAACGGCGAGCCGCTTGTCTTAGGAACAAGTGCTTGCGGGTTCGACTCCCGCCCTCAGTACTGATAGTCGCCTTTCGCTCCACGATAAATGTGAAAACAAAGCAACTTTCGCTGAGCGAGAGGCAACAAATGCTGTGGTACGCAAACCGGCAAAGCGGCGAATTTCAAACGTTCGTGTTTGAGGGTTCGACTCCCTCCCGCAGTACTTCGTCAACTCGTCATCCAGACGGCAACTTTCCAAGGTACACGAACGAGCGAACGAGCATGACGACAATGCCAACTCCGTACACAACGCCAACAATGGCGGTGTAGACACCCAATTCCAGATTAGGAATCAAATAGGTTGCAACGGTAACAACCATGCCTACGACTCCGACCCAGAGCATTTGCCAAGCAGCATACGTGTTCGCCGGATACCAAATGTTTGGGTCATCCAGCGTACGACGTACGCGAAAGCCACACCAACGATTCGGTGGGACTTTGCCGTAAATCAACGGTAGACTCAAGCTAATGAGAAGGCCGCCTACGACGAGAAACATGAGTAAAAAGGCGGTGTTCATCGAGTTTGTCCGAGTGGTTTCGATTCATGATACCAAAGAGCGATCTGATGAACTTCGTGATTCATCAAATGCGAGCAACGATGCGGGTGAGCCAGGCTCATCCGGGCCTCATAAGCCTGGACCGTCGGGTGCGACCCCCGAACCCGCTACTTAGTGTCGTCTTTCGCTCGGGACGTGAAATCTATTGTTGATGCATTTCTGGTGTAAGCCGGTAGTTATATTCCGGCAGATCCGTGAGGTATTCTACAGGAGGGTCCTTGGTGCGTTGGATCTGTTTCCGTGATGCTGGCGTAAATGACTTTTGGATGATGTGGCCGGTTGTCACGAGCCCTGTTGAGGTTGTGGCCCGGGATTCAATTGCCATGACCATCTCCCGAAGTGCTGTAAAGAGCTGACCGCTATAGGCCCGCTCGACCCACGGAAAAACGCGACGTTCGATAGGGTTGTATTTGGAACAAAAAACCGGGTAGTGCGCCACCTGAATTGGTAACCCGAACTCAGCTGACAAACGTCCCAAGTGCCACTTAAAAGTACTTGATTTATTGCTGTTGCTCCCACCACAGTCCAGCAGCACAAGGATTCGATCAGCCGTGGAGAACAGTTGGCGGCCGATGTGTTTCCAAAACCATCCCAGACTATGGCAAGAAAAGGCTCCAGTGTCATGGCTGGTGTTTAGATTCATGTGGGCAATATTCTGTTGTGGAGCGTAGATCCCGTGGGTGATCACCTCCGCTTGGGCGTAAGAAGGCAGCGCGTGATCGAGCACATCAATCGGACCATCGGCAAGAACTTCACCCGGTCGATGGACGTTACCCAGCAGTTCTTTCTGTTTGCTGTCGATACTCAGAACCGCGTCTTTTGTACGGCGAAACCGCTTTCGCATCTGATCAATAATGCCGAACTGCTCATCACGGTTACGGCTGGGAGCTTTGGTCACCGATTTGACTTGTTGTCGCTTTCGGAGGTTCCTCTCGCGACACAGACGAGCCACCACAGGACGAGAGATGGAAGTGCAAGCCTCGCACAATCGTTTCGTGATTTCGCTGATGGAAAGACAAGTCCAGTGAACGGTACAGTCCGTTGGGCTTCCTGCGGTTCGCTCATCGAGAATCTCATCTAACTCATCGAGAACCTCCGGATGAGCCTCTTCTTTTTTGGTCGTCCGGCCCCCTTCTTCCGGACTCTACCTTCTGCGGGGTCGTCTGCATTGCTAAGACGCTCAAGTTCAGCTCGCCCACGAGTGATAGTGGAATGCGAACAACCTAGAAGTTGACTGAGATACTCACACCCGCCATGTGGCAGGGTCAACGACAGGGAGGCAGCGTAACGCCGTTTGTTTTTCTCGGAAAGGGAGTTGAAAACCGCCTTGATTTGTTCCTCCTTTTCAGGAGCCAGTAATGAATCATTTTGAATCATGTCCATCCTCCGTGGATGTTGAAGTGAAATAGATTGAACACTCCAGACATGGGCCGCAATTTCCATTCCTGTCCCGCCGCGACTTTGCTAGCATAGACATCCGTCAGTAATACATTTCACGTCCCCCGCGAAAGTAACGGGACAGAATGCTACTTTCGCAGAGCGAAAGGCAACTATCGGTCGAGTATGCAAACAGGCAAAGCGGCAAGCATAAGAGTTTTTTTTAAATTGACTCTGCAGGATCGACTCCTGTCTCGATTACTCACAAAACGATCGCGTGGTCCAGAGGCTAAGACGCCTGCGTGACAAGCAGGAGACCGATGGTTCGATTCCATCCGTGATCACTTTTGATCGTTGATCGCCCCGCGATCATAACGTTTGGTTCGCGGAGCGAACCACGACAATACGGAAGGCAGCCGGATACGGTTTGCCGGGCCGCACTGCTAACGCGTGCCACCTTCGGGTGATGAGGGTTCGACTCCCTCGCCTTCCGCTAGTTTGTAACGGCTCGATAGTGAAACGGACATCATCTCTGGCCTCTAACCAGAAGTTCCGGGTTCGATCACTGGTCGGGCTACTGATGCGACAACCAAGCCGACGTGGCTCGACTTAGAAAGGCGCTGCTTTTGTAAAGCAGATCATGCTGGTGCGAACCCAGTCGTCGGCTCTTGTGACTATGTAACTACCCAAACGACTCGTGGGTGTGCTGGATAGCATGGCAGTCTTCGAAACTGTCGGACCAGGTTCGATTCCTGGACGGGTTACTTGCCTCGGCGGCGCCAGGAGCGAGCCACCATTTGGTTCCTGCGATCACCTCTCGGAATGAACGCTCAGAATTTCCACATCTGAAAGCTTGTTCTCCACATCGGCTCCGCTCCGAGGCTCCTTACATGATTAGTGAAACGCAAGCATCGAAAGGAGGTGCGATATGATGATTACAGGTGCAGGACGAGAGTTCATCATCAAGGATACGCACCGCGGCTTGTACTACGAAGACGGCAAGCTAACCAAGGTGCTCGAAGCCGGCCGATACAAGATCCCACCGCACAAGCAGTGGTTTAAGGATCTGCTAACAATCCCTTGTTACCCTGGCGATGTAGGCGTTCGTTTTCGCAAACGTTGCTTACGGTGACCACCCGGACGGACACGAAATTCCGAAGTGCCTACAAACAAGCAGATTGAGTCAACACAACATCAGAGACCCCGTGCCGAGAAGCGTCCAGCACGGGAGGTTGCTCTCGTTGGCAACTTGTCTGTGCTGCGAGGCGTCGCGATCAGCCGATGGGCTCTGTTAACCGTGTCTCAGGTCTCTGATAGAGAGGCAGAGACAAAACGGGGTTAGTCTCGGGGTTCGATCCTAACCGCTAGGGTTGTGTTCGGCAGTCCAGACTCTCTTCACGAAACATAGAAACTCAGTCACCGCCGCAGAAATGCCAAACGACTGCAAAAAACGGGGCAGTAACGAAAAACGCCCGTTGGCCGATATTGGGCCACGGGCGTTAACTGGTTTGCGAGAGCTTTCGCGATTTCAAAACTAGCTCCCCGAGCCGGACGCTCTCCGGAACAAGTCTCGGTTCGAACCTTCTCTTTAATGCTTTGCCGACAATGACTTACAGAAATTTCGTGCGGTTCGGTCAGGCCGTTTAGCGTTGAGGACGCCTACGGAACATTGTGAAGTGGGTTAACAACGGCCTGTTAACCAAAGGTCTTTTTGTCTTTTTGAAAAGACAAAGTCGCTATTTGGTTAACATCCACCCGCACAAGTTTGGATTTCACCGGCCGAAATGTTCGTTCTAATTTTTTGACCCCACGAGTTTCCAGTGCATTCCAGGTCGCGGTAACCCTGGTCATCGGAAATGACGATGACCACGTTCGGGGATTCTGCTGCGACAGTGAGGGAGTTTGTTGCGATCACCATCGCGACTAGGGCGAGCCAAACGGAATTGATCTTTTTCCATGTAGTACTCGTGATGACCGGGGAGTTTCGTGTCAGGCAGCTGTACATGAAATACGAGTAAGGCTGCGCGCCAATCAGATAGCAAGCCAGAGCGAACTCCGCCTTCTCCTGGGAGAGTTTCGGCATGTTCGGCTTCAGATTTCTTCGCCCTGTTCCTTCAACCCCAAGGCGAAATACGGAAATCTCCCCGTACTGAGCATTTCTCAGCATATGCCCCCACTCAGACAGCAAACTTTCTTTGCTGGACTTTACCGACGCATAGTTTTCAAACATGATCGCGTCGCTGACAGGATAAATATGTTTTGCGTCGGCACTGTAGGCGTTGGGTGTTCCTCCATCAACAGCACGCGGGTGATTTCGGCCTCTTCGCCCCACGCATTATACTGAGAAATCTTAGTGTTTCGTTCTTTCTCGAAAGGAGACCGCACATGTTCCAACAACTCGCTTCCAAATTCCTCATTGCATCTGCGTTGCTGCTTTGCATGTTCGCAAAGTCGCCCGCGCAGTCGACCAACCAAGAGGGCGAAAAGGTCGATCTGTTTTCACTCAAACTGATCGCGGGCGACTTAAGTGTTGCAGATCGCGAGATGACGATTTATGACCCAGACGAAGACGGATTCATTGACGCGGAGGAGCAAAAAGAGCTGAATTGGCATGACTTGGTCAAAGACTACGACATGAACAAAGACGGCAAACTGTCTCATTTGGAGCTAGCCGTCCGGCAAGCAAAACTGCGCAGCGACGCGGATATCACGGAGGAAGATTTAAGCAACGTCAAAAATTTTCTTGGTCGTCACGATAAGAATCGAAACGGTCAACTGGACCCCAATGAAATAAACCAGGGTTGGCCAAGCAACCCCGAGGATTTCGACACCGATAAGAACGGCATCATCAGCTCCAAAGAAATGATTCGGCAATTCGCGTTCATGCGAGGCCTAAGGAGTGAGATGGGTATCGAGTCGATCGACCATACTGGCGCCATTCGAATTGTGCAACTATTCGATAAGGATAATGACAAACACTTGGGTGTTGACGAACGAGCGGGCGCGAAGCTGCCGCTTGCTGCTGGGCAATTTGACAGAGACAGTGATGGGCGACTAAGTACGATAGATATCGCTGAAATGCTTGCAAAGCACCGCGTTGACCTAGGCCTCACCGTGCCCGACCAAGAGAAGTTTTGGTATTTGATGTCGCGTGACTTCAACCACGATGGCGAACTAGCAGAGAGTGAGCTGAATCCGCTTGGCGAGGGCATGCCGCAGCAGTACGCAGGGTTCGACACAGACAAGAACGGCAAGATCACCGTTAAAGAGATCGAAACGCGTTTGGCGGCCGTGCGAAAGGATCGCGGATTCGGTCCAGCGCAATTTCAACTTGCGACTCGGATGATCATTCGGCACGACACCAATCGTAGCAAACACATTGAAGCGTCCGAATTCCACGACAAGGCTGCCAAGGGAAAACTTTCCAAAGATGTCCTTCCCATCGCAGATTTGAACAAAGACGGGCGTGTCGGCATCGATGAACTTGCCCGCTACTTACTAAAACATCCTCAAGAGTAGAACGCCCTGAGCTTCTTTCGCAACCGTTCGTGCCGTTGGATAGTCCGCCTGACATGGGTGCCGAGATCGAAACGACCGAGCGCCTCGGTGGCATGCTTCTGTCGTATCGACGCGCTGCTTAGCTGGTCTCGCTTCGCACGCCGGGATTGCCAAAACGATCGGTGCGATATCTACACATACGCCGCTTATACGGCACTTTGAGCAACACGCTCTTTGAGGTTGCCGCGAAGGGTCGGGATAACCAACTTGGTGGCGATGTCGCCGCGTGTGGCGCCGTGGGGACTATCTTCTGCATCCTATTGCCATCGTCCGGCGAGGCCCACCGATTGACGTCGCAAAGCCAGCAAGTGCTGAAGCGTATAGCAAACTCCAATTCGCCGCTCTCTTCCAGCTTCGCACGCTTACTTTCGGTGCCTCTGTCGGCTGTGGTCGCCTAACGAGTGTTTCGTTTTGAACATACTTCCGCGTCGTAACATCCACTGTCTGAGTTGCCACATCTTCGCAATCACGAATTTGCTCATCAGGGTGGCATTCGCCCGGTATCGTTGCTGCCCATCGGGTCGAATTCGACTCGCTATCGGCTTTCGGCTTTTCACTACTGTCGCTATGTATTGGCGACGATTGCCTCGCTGCCAAGCGATCCAGCGGGCTGACCACCTTGACGTCCTCTCGACTAAGTGAGTGCAGATAGATTCGAGTCGTCTTAATGTCCGAGTGACCAAGCAACTCTTGGATCGTGCAGATATCGGTTCCCGCACGCAACAGGTGAGTTGCGAAACTATGACGAAAAACGTGAGAACTGACGTGCTTCTGAATACCGGCCTTCTGAGTCGCTGCACGCAGTTGTGCCGGAAACGTGTCTTTGTGCAAGTGATGCCGCCGAAGCACCTGCGTTCGCGGATCGCGTGACAAGCGGTGCGACGCAAACAAGAACTGCCACTTTAATTCACGAGCTGCGTTCGGATACTTGCGTTCCAATGCCTTGGGCAAGCACACCGACGCTTGTCCTCGCTCTAAATCGTGCTCGTGCAACACACGGCGTGACTCCATCCAGCGACGAATCTCCGGCACAACGCTCTCAGGCATCGGCACAAATCGACTCTTCCCCCCTTTGGAAGCGTGAACCTCAATCACCATCCGATCAAAGTCAAAATCTTTCATGCGAAGTCGCAACGCTTCACTGATCCGCATCCCGCATCCATAGAGCAACTGTGCGATCAGCATATGAACACCTTTTAGATGCGAATAGATCCGTTCAATCTCCTCAACGCTCAGCACGGTTGGGATTTGCTTTCCTTTGCTTGAACGAATCGCGTCTACTTCCCCCAGTTCACGTTTGAGCACGTGTTCAAAAAGATAGAGAATGCCATAAAACGCTCGGCTTTGTGTCGCTGGCGCAACGTTTCCATCGACTGCCAAATCCGTTAAGTGAGCCTCCACATCCGCCGCACTAATCTCTGCAAAATCCGCTTGGCACTTCAAACCTCGCGCTCGCATGAATGCCCGGACATTGGACACGTACGCTCGCTCCGTCGCTATCGCATCTTGACGACGTCGAATTGTTCGACGCAAATTTTGGATCACGTCTGGCTCGCTGGGGTCGATATAACCAACCTCGTCGTGAATCTCTTCCGTCTTCCCTCCGCGTAACTCTTTGAGTTTTTCCGCCCGAGCGATCTCCTCTAGTTTTGATAGGATAGGCTTCAAATCATCGAAAGGTACTGCTTGAAAATACCGGCGATAACAGATCAGTGACTGGACGATCTTCAGTCGCTTCCACGCTGGCGTCTTGCGTCGCAAATGGTCTCGCAAAAACGCGATCACTTCATCTGCTGTAAATTCCCAAGTCGGCTGTGGTTTCCGGCCATGGAAACGACACAAATTCTCAAACCAAACCTTCGCCCACTTGTCACGGCTCTCACGCCACGTCGCTGCAGATTGACTCACCTGCGCCATGGAATTTCCCCTTCATTTGCACGAACCAGCGTCTTAAACACGCCAAACCGATCGAACAATTAGATTCCATCCTCAATCGCGAATGACCGCAAGTATCGGCCATTGCCCTCTCCCACAATCGCTCTCAGCACGCGTCACCGGCAGTCCAGCCAGCCCCTCGCGCCCAGACGGTGCGATCGCAGCTCTATTAAATTTATTTCACAACACGACTCCAACGATGTCAATGCGTTCAGCGAATGAATTTTACGTCACAAAAGCTTGACCTGGGGTGTGGCTTCCCCCATAATCATCGGGGCTGGAGCAACCGGCGATAAGTCCTACCAAACCGGCGATAACTCCCGCAGTGTCACCGACCGTACCGAAGGTGCAACCGGCGATAACAACCCAAACATCAACTTATCACCGCACCAACCGGTGATAATTACATTGTTATCCGACTGAACAATGCATGATTTCACGCCAATAGATCACAAGGACTCCGATCCCGAGTATCGAGCCGCAGTACTCGACGGTATCGAAACCGTGCTCGGCTCAAAACTTACCTACGTGGATTCACCCGATGCATTGCTTGGCGACTGGAATCGTTCGTGCCCACATTTGCCTGATCGCGAACCGCAGCGGTTTTCGTACCTGGCAGATGGCACATTCCGTTCGCCCTACGACTCGGACGATTCGCCTCCAGGAAAATGGCGGATCGACAACGGTACGTACACTGAATCAACTTGGTGCAAACCGATGCCGGAGTACGGCATGGATGAGGGAACTTGGAATCCCGAGACCTACCATTGTGCCTTGGCCGAAGACGAGTCCGTTGCTATCTGGAACGGCGATGGGAGCTTGCTCCTGTTGCTTACCAAATGCATCGGATAACAATGGCATGAACGCGGAGCCGCCGACAGCGCGTTTTCAAATGGAGCATCAACCGCGGCGGCCCGGTTATGCCAGACGTTATTTGATCAAGATTCATGCTGCATGATTGCCATCGCTCGATTTACTACCGACGTTGACGTTGTCGACATTGCCCGCCGCATCGGTGCCGCTTATCCCGGAACCGTTACCGTGTCGGACGATTACTACCGCGACCGTATTGCATCCGCCGTAGCACTGGCCACAGAAATTGGTTACGACCAAAACTCACCTCCACTACAATGCTTGCGAGATGTCGCTTCGCGAGTTGGATTGCAATACCATTTGCGGATACCACTTGCACGCAACACTTGCGTAGACGCTAGAATTGACGGCAAAGGTGCTCTCGTAACCAGCGACAACGACATGCCGGACTCGTTGAAAACCAAACTGCTTGACCTGATTGCTGCGATCCCAGCGACAATTGACACTGACTGACGTTCGTGCGACAAATAACCATGACATGCACGCGAGGACGGCTTGCGCGGTTTTTGAAGTGGAGAGTCTTTCGTCCGTCCCCCGTGATGTCTACCGTTATTTGGCTGAACTATGGACGACGAAACGGAACGTCCCGGCCTGTTCAACATGTGGCCGAGCGTCACATTTATCAACTGCCCAAATTGCGGCACGCACTGGCCCGAACCTCGCTTCGGATCTGAGGATACCGTCTTTCCGCCGATTGACTCCGAATACGAGAAACGGGAAAGCCTTTGCCGCGTCCATTGTCCACGATGTGGCGAATTACTCCCGCCAATCGACGAACTTGCGACCAAAGATCATTGTGTCGGACGACCACCAACACTCAATAAACCATTTATTGGCACGATATCTGGAATCCGCGCTTTCATGGAACGATCGCGCGGGGCTGATACGAAACTATGGCAATACGGTGTCTCGCATTCCAACCTGATTCTGAAGATCGACTCAATTGTCGACAACACGCATGCGTTTGTCGTTTGTTCAATGACCAAGACTGTCGTTCTGCCGAAGCTGTATTGGAAGTCTTCATTCGTGTTAGAATCAACCGGCGACCACGAGTACTGGGCGCTGCGTGACGAACCGGCAAACGCGGAAATAGTGTGTGCTGCTGTCGGTATCTTTCACGACGTCACAAGCCTGTGGTGACAAAGCCAAATAACCAAGCCGTGAACCGGAGAACGGCTTGCATGGTTTTACAAGTGGAAAATCGACTGTCCGTTCCCGGTTACGGCAATCGTTATCCGACTGAAGCGCGAACCAGCTGGCTACTACATCGCTCTAACTACGAAATGGCAGTCGTTCCGCTGGCAGGAGGCAATATGAATCCCAAGCTCACCGTACATTGCAGAGACAGCGTTGACCCGATGACCCTGTCGCCGGACGAACTTGGGCAACAAGCAGTTCAATTCGCAATTGAGACGGCAATATCGCATGGAAAACTAATTCTAGACGGTTTCAATGACGAGCAGGCGGACCAAGCGATCCAGTCGTTTCTACGTGATTATGTTGTCGCGATTCACGACGGAGCACAGGTTCAGGGTAATTCAGACTATCGCTCCAACTTGCTTGACGTTGGGGCAAACTTTCGAGACTGCGGCGACTACCAAATGGCCGCTCTCATCTATTCGACTTGGGCAGAACATTGGCTGAATTTCGCCGTTTCGTGTTTTGCGCGACGCAAGCACTTGAGTGACGAGCGAATCACGCAAATTATTCGCGACGCACCACTTCGGGCGAAGATGACTTGGCTCTTGCCGCTGCTGGGTGGGCCGGAAATTGACTCGAAACACTGCACTGCAATCACAACGTTGAGTAATCACCGCAACGGGTTTGTTCATTACAAATGGAAGTTTGATGGCGTTGATGACATGGAATCCACACCTCAGCAACTGGTTGCCGCGGTGAATGGCTTTTCAGACACAATTAGGTATCTTTCGGAATACGAAGAGAGGCACATATTCGGCAACGCGCGTGCTCACGCCCGTCGGTTCAGCAGACGCAAAACTCAATGAACCAAGCGGATAACAAAGCGAATCGGGATAGGGGCCCGGATTGCTCCGGGGCCCCTCCCACATCACCTAGCATGCGGGTCCGCACTAGGCGATTCGCCGCGAGGATGCAAGCTGTTGCCAACGCTCTAATAGACTCAGTAAGCCTTCACTTTTCAGGTGCTCGTTCGATAACGCACGCTGGACTCCCGACGTCTTGGATAGACGCCACGGGCCTTTGCCGCTAAACGCGAACGGACGGGCGTCCCGGTACGACAAGCCCAAGGACATCAGGTTGCGAAGCCGAGTGTTCGACTTCTTCCACTGCTTCCAGTAGCATGCCCGAACCCGTCGCCGAAGCCACTTGTCGAGCGTACTGAAAGTTGTCTTGACTTGATCTAACTGAAAATACCCAAGCCAACCAATTGCATAAGAACGGAACTCCGCGAAACGCTTCTTCATCGACACACCTCGGTTTCTACGAAAGATCTCCGAGACGCGCCGTTTGAATGCGTCGAGCTTCTTTCGACTCACGCGAAACTGTCCGCCAAAGCCACGGAATTCGTAGCCCACGTACTCAAGCTCTTGCGTCTTACAGACGCTGCTCTTGTCGTGATTGACTTGCAGTTTCAACGTCAGCGTCAGAAATCGCTCAACGCTCGCGTAAACACGATGCGCAGCAACATCCGACTTGGTGAAGATCACGAAGTCGTCCGCATACCGCACGAAAGGCAATCCACGCCGCTCCAGTTCCTTGTCCAGATCATCCAAATAGATGTTGGAAAGGAGTGGTGACAACGGACCTCCTTGCATCGTTCCTTCTTCGCTAGGTTGACATAACCCATCGATCATCACTCCGGCTCGCAGGTATCGTCCGATCAGTTTGAGCAGTCGCTTGTCGTGAACCTTGCGGCTCACGCGTGCCATTAACACGTCGTGCTGGACTCGGTCAAAGAATTTCGACAGATCCATATCGACGCATCGGCGTCGACCGCTGCGAATGATCTTCTGCACCTGCTTGGCTGCATCTTGCGCCGAGCGATAAGGTCGATAACCGAAACTTGATTCAGAGAATCCCGGATCGAAGATCGGCGTGAGGACTAACACAATAGCGGTTTGGATTGCGCGATCGAGCAAGTTTGGAATTCCGAGCTCTCTCGTGCCGCCATCGGGTTTGAAAATGGTCTTCCGCCGGACAGGGTCCGGACGATAGGTGCCATCGAGTAGTTGTTGACGAATGTTTTGCCAACGCGGAGCAAACCACTCGGGAAAGTCGTCGACCGTAAGTCCGTCGGGCCCAGGGGCTCCACGGTTGGCCTTCACTCTCGCCCAAGCCATTTCCATGTTGACTTCATCGACAATCGCTTCCATCAGATTGTGAGCATCATCGCCCAAGGCTGACTTCTCGATGACCGCCAGACCCGAATCATCCGTCGGGATGTTTGGCGCAGCGAGATCCGGTTCGACAAAGTCGAAGACGAGTTGCTCTTCGTTCGGATTCTCTGAGGTCATCGGTGGTTCGTTCCTTGACTGTTGACGTTCGGTTCTTCCCGCCGCCATTGGAATTGGCAGATCGGTACTACAACTTCTGCTGCATTCTCCAGGCACGTCATGCGTTACCGCATTCCGCCCCGCCTTTCGGGCAAGCCCTACTCACGGGTACGCCTGGAGTTCTCCCCAGATAAGGGATCGTGATCTGTCCCCGCCCAAGCTCCCGATCTACCTGCGCTCACTCTTCCGGTTCGGTTTCGCAGTCAGCAGCCTGCTCACCTGTAGACGTCGGCCTCCTATCGGGTTTCTGTTCGTAGCCTGGCGGGTCTTGGCGTGAATGTGTCTGACGACGGTTTTAGCTTTGAAGCTCGTCCGATTCGGTTGTTGTTGAATCGAAGCTGTTCTCGGCGGCTAGCCAGATTTACGGTCACATTCGCAGGCTGCCTTCCCACGGATCGTCACCTCCCCGCAGTTGCCCTCGCCTCGTACTGTTCTTTCGTTAGAATTTCATTTGGTATACTGACTCCTCGAAAGAAACCGGAACTAAGTACAGGGGACTTGCACCCCACAAGATCACGCCCATGCTGGGCGTACTGAACGCGGAGTGGCCGAAAACGCGTTTACAAATGGAAGATCAACCGCGGCCACCCGGTTATCGCAACCGTTACCCGACTGAAATCGACGCGTCAGTCTGCTGATCAAACCGAACACTGCTGCGGCACTGCAACCAAAATATGCTGCGTCCCAAGACTCTCCTAATCGCATCCATCATTCTCGGACTGGCAAGCTGGTTCTTGGTTGGCCAATGCTATCGGCTCGCAATCGAGAATCTCAAACTCGGCTACTCACCTTGGTACGGGCGACTTCTGGTTCCAGCTGCGCTTCTGACGGGAATCGCTGGGTCTACTTCGGCTTTCGTTGGTCGCCGGAGACCGGCGCAAGACTGTGATTCGCACGGTATAGCTTTGCGATTCCAGCTTGCAGGATGGTTTCCTATCACTCCTGCCATTATCATCGCGCTACTGAGGGCCTCAGCTTAACGGTGCGCGTGCAAGGCAAAACGGCGCGTCACCATCGGATGCAACTGAGGACTCGGCGTTGTTGTTCGGTAGATAGAAAACGTTCCGCTCGTCCCCGCTGATCCGTATCGTTACCCGACGGAAAGACCTTTGCATCACGACTCACAATCACTCTCTTCCAGCCCCATTGTACGGAACACAATTTAAGATGCCGATCGGAGTTTCACTTGCAACTGACTTAGCCATCGGTGACTACTACGAAGACTGCGCCTACCATCCGTGCGTATGCATTTCTGTCGAGGACGGGGCAGTCAACGGCGTATCGCTTGTGGACGGTTCATACCCGAGATGCTGCAGCGTGCCCGGATGTGGTGTTCGCAAGCTGTCTTTCCAAGAGGCTTTGCATTGGAAGTTCTATGGGCCACTCGATGAAGACGTTGCAGATGAATACCAATGGTGGCAAGATTTCGATCGAATGGCACGCTCGTGCTTTCCACCAATAGCCGAGAGCGGCGGGTAACAATGTGGTGCACCCCGAGCACGCGAGCCGGCCGTATTGAAATGGAGAGTCTTCCGCGCGTGCCGGGTGACCACCGCCGTTACCCGACTGAAAGCTACAACTGAAATCGCTGCATGCTTTGGCCTGTTGTTTTACCGTTTCAGATCACGGCCATCGTGCTCTTTCTTGTGGTCTTACTTTTGACCGCAACTCGCACGCCACGACGCTGGAGTCGCCCCAAAACATTACTACTTTCGTCCCTCACCGCGATTTTTTTGTTCGTGCCTTCGTGCACTGGTGTCATGCTTATTGCAGACTCGATTCGCTTCGGTAACTTCCACTACGAATCGTTTGACGAAATCCCTGACTTTCGTTCACAACGCTACCTTCCCGACGCGGCAACGAATATCGAGATGCAGAAACATGCAAATGGGTACAGAGCGAGATACGATATTTCCGCTAATGACTTCCGCTCATACCTTGACGAATTGTGGACGAAATACGGAGAACACTCCGCCGTTGAACGCGGCGGCTTTATGGACGAGGAGCGCGCTGCGTCACCGGAACTGTTCGACGGTACATTTGGTGGACTTGGTTGGGATTGCCCGGCGAACGCCATCGTGTACTATAGCCCATCCGAGGGTGATGGCGGCGGTGCGACGTACTACTTCGATGCTGATGCGGGCCTTATGTTTCAACGAACTGGCTTTTGGTGATTCCCAGGATGCTGCGGGTAACCATCGCATGCAACTGAGGACGGGTGGTCCGTTTGCTCGTCAGCTTGCAAGTCTTTCGCCCGTCCCCGCTGATGCGTAACGTTCGTCGACTAAGGAATCGCAAAGACACACATGCGCAAGTCAATACGGTCGGCTGCACTCGGGCAACTAACTTACAATGAACAATTTCGTCACTATGGTACGCAGATTGTCCATAATGACGCGACGATCGAAGTGACGTTGAATGTTGACACCGATGATGGCATCGACAAAATGCTTCCATTGGCCGCGCAAGTTTGGAAAGGACGGTCTCGCCATATCAAGGCCTTTCGGGATTACGCTACAACTCAATTGATTGACGAATTAAACGAGTTTCTGGTTGCCGACGACGAGCGATCTGAGCCCATTTCCCAGAAACAACTTCAACGAATTCTCCGTGTTCCTTTTTCGGTGACATTCAATTTTGAAAGACACAGTAGCGACAACGTGGAATTTTGTGTTGCTGGGGGTACGGCGGAATGCCTACGTGAGCATTGTTTGTATGTCTTCTTTGCTGCCAACGGAACCATAAAGGGGGGCGAAGTGGTTCGGCTATTCTGACTGATCATCACGACGAACCAAGCGATGCAACGGAGCGGAAATGGCGTTCCGAATTCTTCCTGAAATTAAGATCACTCGCGCCATTTCCGCCCGCTGATCGCCAGCGTTAGCCGACAGAGAAGCTTCATGGTCGAAAAGTTTCGCATTGCACTTCCAACGGGGAACGTTTTCGTGATCGACCCGCTCTATATCGCAGGACACCGCGATGCTGCCTCAGGATTGAGTGACGACGGCTCAGCTGATTCCGTTCTCGAGTTCATTGCGGGGCAACCGAATCTTGCGTTCTACGAATGGAACCTCCGCCCTGGGACCTACGATTTCAAGCTAAACGCAATCAAAGATCCGAGACGCAACTCGAAGGCAGCACCAGGAGAGCGAGGGCTCTTCTCGGTCGACAGCGCGACCGCTCTCGTGGCGGACGTTTCGTACTTTACTGGCATCTTGAGCCACTTTGAATTTGACGCCGCGTTCACTCCGTCATGTAACGCGAGCAAGTCGTACATCCGCAAGCTATCGACACTCCTTGGAGATGCTGAAGAAAACGCATTCGTCATTGTTTGCTCCCCAGGAATTCAGCACTACTATCAGTTTATTGGCGATGGGCGATACTATCTTGAACGGTCATTCAGCCCATCACGACCTCGAAGAACAAAAACCGGCTAACCATGAAAATCGGGATAGGGGCCCGGATTGCTCCGGGGCCCCTCCCACATCACCTAGCATGCGGGTCCGCACTAGGCGATTCGCCGCGAGGATGCAAGCTGTTGCCAACGCTCTAATAGACTCAGTAAGCCTTCACTTTTCAGGTGCTCGTTCGATAACGCACGCTGGACTCCCGACGTCTTGGATAGACGCCACGGGCCTTTGCCGCTAAACGCGAACGGACGGGCGTCCCGGTACGACAAGCCCAAGGATATCAGGTTGCGAAGCCGAGTGTTCGACTTCTTCCACTGCTTCCAGTAGCATGCCCGAACCCGTCGCCGAAGCCACTTGTCGAGCGTACTGAAAGTTGTCTTGACTTGATCTAACTGAAAATACCCAAGCCAACCAATTGCATAAGAACGGAACTCCGCGAAACGCTTCTTCATCGACACACCTCGGTTTCTACGAAAGATCTCCGAGACGCGCCGTTTGAATGCGTCGAGCTTCTTTCGACTCACGCGAAACTGTCCGCCAAAGCCACGGAATTCGTAGCCCACGTACTCAAGCTCTTGCGTCTTACAGACGCTGCTCTTGTCGTGATTGACTTGCAGTTTCAACGTCAGCGTCAGAAATCGCTCAACGCTCGCGTAAACACGATGCGCAGCAACATCCGACTTGGTGAAGATCACGAAGTCGTCCGCATACCGCACGAAAGGCAATCCACGCCGCTCCAGTTCCTTGTCCAGATCATCCAAATAGATGTTGGAAAGGAGTGGTGACAACGGACCTCCTTGCATCGTTCCTTCTTCGCTAGGTTGACATAACCCATCGATCATCACTCCGGCTCGCAGGTATCGTCCGATCAGTTTGAGCAGTCGCTTGTCGTGAACCTTGCGGCTCACGCGTGCCATTAACACGTCGTGCTGGACTCGGTCAAAGAATTTCGACAGATCCATATCGACGCATCGGCGTCGACCGCTGCGAATGATCTTCTGCACCTGCTTGGCTGCATCTTGCGCCGAGCGATAAGGTCGATAACCGAAACTTGATTCAGAGAATCCCGGATCGAAGATCGGCGTGAGGACTAACACAATGGCGGTTTGGATGACGCGTTCGAGCAAGTTTGGAATTCCGAGCTCTCTCGTGCCGCCATCGGGCTTGAGGATGGCCACCCGCCGGACAGGGTCCGGACGATAGGTGCCATCGAGTAGTTGTCGACGAATGTTTTGCCAACGCGGCGCAAACCACTCGGGAAAGTCGTCGACCGTTATTCCGTCGGGCCCAGGGGCTCCACGGTTGGCCTTCACTCTTGCCCAAGCCATTTCCATGTTGACTTCATCGACAATTGCTTCCATCAGATTGTGAGCATCATCGCCCAAGGCTGACTTCTCGATGGCCGCCAGAGCCGAATCATCCGTCGGGATGTTTGGCGCAGCGTCATCCACTACGACAAAGTCGAAGACGAGTTGCTCTGCGTTCGGATTCTCTGAGGTCATCGGTGGTTCGTTCCTTGACTGTTGACGTTCGGTTCTTCCCGTCGCCATTGGAATTGGCGGATCGGTACTACAACTTCTGCTGCATTCTCCAGGCACGTCATGCGTTACCGCATTCCGCCCCGCCTTTCGGGCAAGCCCTACTCACGGGTACGCCTGGAGTTCTCCCCAGATAAGGGTTTTCGTGATCTGTCCCCGCCCAAGCTCCCGATCTACCTGCGCTCACTCTTCCGGTTCGGTTTCGCAGTCAGCAGCCTGCTCACCTGTAGACGTCGGCCTCCTATCGGGTTTCTGTTCGTAGCCTGGCGGGTCTTGGCGTGAATGTGTCTGACGACGGTTTTAGCTTTGAAGCTCGTCCGATTCGGTTATTGCCCGATCGAAGCTGTTCTCGGCGGCTAGCCAGATTTACGGTCACATTCGCAGGCTGCCTTCCCACGGATCGTCACCTCCCCGCAGTTGCCCTCGCCTCGTACTGTTCTTTCGTTAGAATTTCATTTGGTATACTGACTCCTCGAAAGAAACCGGAACTAAGTACAGGGGACTTGCACCCCACAAGATCACGCCCATGCTGGGCGTACTGCACGGGAGGACGGGTGGTCCGTTTTCTCGTCTGCTTGCAAGTCGTTCGCCCGTCCCCCGTGATTTCGACCGTTCGCCGACGCATGAAACAATGACTTGGCTCAACAACCGACAACGCAGGTTCGTGGCAGCAATAATGTCCTGCGTCCTTATCACATTGTTTATCATCGCTTCTTACGTAAGTTTTCCCGTAAAAATTGACTCTGCCTCAGCGTTTGAAGACAATATTGGAAACCGCGTGAGGTTCACTGCAGCGTTCGACGGTTGGGACAAACCTGGCGAGGTTATTCTGTTGGGCGATACGGCGATTATGATGCAGACTCGCCCGACTGGACGATTCGATTGGCCCGAAATTGGCGACGTGATTGACGTCGTTGGACGTGTGGATCGAGGCAATCGATACTATGGTGAACCTGACCTTGTCTTACGCGATGCGTCATGGACCATCAAATCCCAACTCAATGACCAGCGAGGCGGCGAACCATGAAATGCACGGGAGAACGGGTGGTCTGTTTTCTCGTCTGCTTGCAAGCCGTTCGCCCGTTCCCCGTGATTTCTACCGTTATCGCAATCGGATTGCTTACTCCAATGGAAACCAACCCATACGAACCGACACGCAGTGCAAATAGCCAGACGCGAGAAGAGGAAACTCTACGTTCGTTTTGGCCAGTGTGGGTTGCCGCAGCTTGGGTGGTGTTCCTGATACTGCTCCTGCCGGCAATTCCGGTGTCGCAGTTGCGTTCGGCTCCGGCGGGATTTCGTTCACCTCCAGCGGGAACATTTCTTCCCATGAAATTAATCACAACCACCCTTTCCGTTATTGCGGCTGGATTGCTTCTCTACTGGCCACGTCGGCGGCGCTGGCTGCTTCTGAATATTCCAATCGTGATTCTGCTCTCTGCTGTACAATGGACGGCATGGTCACGCTTCCCCTAACCAACGCGTACCGCGAATGGTGGTGCGCTCAAAATGCGATAACCATGCGATGGTGACGGAGCGGCGGCACAATCGCCCGTTTGCTTGCAAGTTCACTCTCGCCGCCCGCACATCGCTACCGTTCACACACGCATGAAAACCACCGCACGTCTCGTCTCTCTTCCCCTTTTTTTGGAGCTTGTGATGAATTCAACGATCACTGCAACAAACGCGTCTATTCTTGCATTATTGATCACGTGCCAAACAAATCTTCTCGCTAAAGCTCCGATTGAACATGGCAAAAACTCAACGGCTGACGAAGTTGATCCATTCGCGCCAAACCCACTTGTTGATCGGTTTGAATGGCGGGAATACCTATCGATCAAGGGGACTCTTGTTTCCGGTGCTGATCTCGTCGGAAATCTGTCGGCGTCAAAAATCACGCTCTCCTCGGGAAACGAGATTTTGACCAATGACGAGACGATCTTCGTTCGGCAATCGCCGGGGCAGCCAAGCACACCTGCTACGAAAAACGATATCACTGTTGGATCCCCGATCTCTTACGAAATTAACATTCAACGCAGTGCTGCGGCACAGCGGATTGTTGTTTGGCAGGGCTTTGGTCCATTTCGCCACAAAATTTACGACGAACGCATCAACCCAATGGTCAAATCCCTTGTCAGCCGAGTAAAGACCGGGAAACGCAACCTCATCGAGTTGGAACACCCGGCGGAACCAATGCAGATCGAATTCGCATCGTCAAAGCAAATTATTCCTCCTGGTGAGCCGAAATTGATTCAGCTCGACACGCCTGTGAAAGCGTTAAACATTCTTTCTGGAGACCAAAAGCAAACCATGTCGTTCGAGCACGAGTTCGATACTTTTGTGGTGTTTCGTTCGTTTGGAAGCGGCGCGATGATATTTGCTGGGAAATAGCTGCATGCCGAGGGTGTGAACCAGGCGATGCACGTGAGTCGCCGAGTTGAGTTGATTGAAGTGGTCAGTCGTTCGCGGCGACCACGTGATCGCTACCGTTATGCTACATAGTTCATGACACGCATCCCTTTTCCAGCACGACTTGGGCCCAAGGACGAGGAGATCGACGCGCGCGTTACCGCTGAACGCATTCGCAAACATTTTCCAGATGCGGTCGTGGACTGGGAGCGCGGCGACGAAGAAATTCAACGCGGGATCGAACGACTCCGTGACATGCAGGCTCCCGACTTCTACATCGAAGCGAAACGGAAGTCGTTCGGTAAGGTTGTTTACATCAGCGTCACAGACAAGTCGTTTTCCGGTTTTACTGCGTGGTTCTACGCAAGTCACATCGAACGCGATGTCGGTGACTGTTTCGACTTGTACTCCGAGCCCAGCCTTAACATTCCATTCCTCAAGGTTGCAGCCGCGCAAATTGCTGACGCCGCACATTTCGACTTCCTCTTCACCACCGAGAATGACTGGGGAATAGACATCCGATCGGTTCCCGAACGGTCGGACCCGTTCAAGTTTGCGAGGCAGAGGCTACCTGAAGACAACTACGGTGATTTGGCAATCCACCCAATGAACGATTGGAAATCTTCACTCTGCAGTGCCGTTCCACGTTGGTTCGAGACGGCCGCATTTAAATCTAAGGAGGCGATGATCAGCAAGGTGGGGTCAATCGACGCTGTCGCCTCCGAAACAATTGAACTCCTTTCCCAGATCGATGGCATTGATCGGTGCTGGCTCGTTGATATCGCTGCACCATTCAGTAACTCTTTTGTCGTGGAACACGAAAATTGGATGTCATATGTTTCATTGGGTGGAGCTCCAAAGGGCATTTTGGCATAACAAACGCATGCACCGGAATGCGGTTGCTCGCCGAATTTCCAATTGAAAGTCGCACGTCCGCATCCGGTGATGCGTGGCGTTCCACCATTAAAATGACCATCCCAGACGACATCGAATCTGACATCTCCCAAGCAATCGAATTGGACGATGCGAACGCACTGCGCCAAACGATTGAGTCATCCAATCTCATCGGTCACGAAGATCTTGGCGCTTGGCTGACGTTAGCCGCAAACCTGGGAAGTCTTAATGCGATGCACGTCCTTCTCGACTCCGATGCCAATGTGCTCTGGAAGAACGAAGACGGCGAGACCGCGTTCAGCTTCGCTTGCGTCTGCGACCAATTCGATGCCGCGCGATTACTACACAAGCACGGTGCTGATATCAACAGTGTCGATTCGAGTGGCGGAACTCCGTTGGATTGGGCTGTTTGTCATGCACGCCCAGCCTTCCGCGAATGGCTGAAGAGTGTCGGTGGTAATCGTAACAGCGACCACGAAGAATGGCCCTGGCCGCCGAGAACCCACAATTGCGACACCTGATACAATGCCCCGTTCCGCTGCAAAGAAGGTGGAACCATGGGTTGGACGCGGAGGCCTCGAAAACGTTTTTGGGCAGTGGTTGCTCATCCGCTCGGCCCCGGTCAACCCTGCCGTTATCCGACTAAATGTTCTAAACATTACTGTCGATACTAAGCGGTAATGACTAACATCTCCCACGTACCTCGCTGGCGCCGAAATGCGACACCTTGCGATTCTCCCGCTAATACTGTTTGTAGCGAGTTCTTCCGCGTTCGCACAGTTTGAGATTAGTAAGCGCCTTCGTCTTTCTTCAGTGCCGGAGGCGCACCGAACAGATTACGACGCGAACAAGGAAAACTCTGCCTCACCGATTGCTGTTTCACGCAGTTGGGTCCATGCATGGAACGGCAACGACCGATCAACCATGTACCGCTTGACCGCGTCGCGCATGATCATGGGCAGAGCACTTGATGGTTTGGTTGGCGACCGTCGAAATATCACACGGTTCCGGCAGGCGGATTGTTATCAACGCAAATTCGCTTTTTCCGATTCGACTGTCATCTCACAACTTGGCCAGATCTATGATCCTGTGCGACACGGTGAGGTTATCGTCGGGGAATCAAAGGTGATTGGAAATTCTGCTTACATTGCAGATCTGTTTCGCAGTTCTGCTCCCCTGTCTCCCTTTGCAATTCTTGTTCTGGAGAAGTTGGATGGTAAGTGGTTCGTTTCTGACCTTCGCGTACCGTGCGAGCATCTTTCGTTGGTTGACTTACTTCAATATGAAATCATTGAATCACTCCCGTCCAATCCAGAACTGGCATCGTGGATGCCTGGACGAAAGTCTCAAAGTGGGGAGGTAAGCAAGCTGCGAAGTCTGAGGGATGCACGTACAAACGAAAGGTTTGCAGAACTTTGGAGCGAGCTTTCAGACCAGACGAGGAGTTGGCCTTGGGCGAGGTTTCTTTACCTGGTGAATAGCATTGAGCATAATGCTGTTTCGGTTCGACAGTCGTCAATAGATTAGTTTTTGACTGCTGGCGGAAATCCTAATTCTGTTGCATGGCTCCAGGCCTTCTTCGACCAAAAAAGTGTAAACGGCGGATAACAGAGCGATGAACGCGGCGTGGCCGGCATCGCGTTTACAAATGGACGATCAACCGCGGCCACCCGGTTATCGCAAACGTTCCCCGACAGAAACTCGACGCTGCTTGGTTGGCAAAATGGATACAACGACTTACAAGCTAGCTCGTTCGATTGGCGGGCGATCCAATTTCGCGGAAACGACTGTCTCGATTGTCCGCGACGCTTCGATGAATGCCGCGTTCATATCACCTCGCTTGGACGACACGAATCTGGCCTGGGCTTTTCCGCATGCCGTTGCCGGTGCGCATCAAGCCTTGGTCGAATCTGAACTAAACGCAACATCTGTAGAGATCGTCGCTATTCGCCTAACAGAGGCCGATTCCAATCCACACACTGTCGCTGTTTCCGCATATATTGCGGCTGCGCAGGCACTTTCCGCTGACCGAATGTTACAATCTTTCGTCGTTAACGAGCGACTTAATTTTCCTTCGCTCTAGGTAGGCTGAAAGTCGAACGCCCACTGGCCAATTGCGAACAAGGCGATGGCGGGGAACTATCCCGTGCACCGAAGTACGGCTTGCGTGGTTCTACCAATGGAAAAACAAACTTCCGTACTCGGTGACGGGTACCGTTCGCTGACATAGAGGCTACGTCGAACCTCGGCCAACCATGGAACCGACAAGCTACATGCCGCACAACCGCCGAGCGATTGGATCGAGCTATTTCATCCAGCAAACCCCCGGCGCTGAAATGTTAGGTGGCGTGGAGGTTGTACTGCGCGTCCCGAAGTCCGAAACTGGTCGCTTGATCGTTAGCAACACCCTTTGGCAATCCGAGGAGACACGTGACGACATCGGAGAGTTTCAACAACAAGCGGTGGATGGAATTCACGACTACGCTAGCCAAAAAGAAATTGATCTTTCTCGATTTGACATCGAACTCAGAGGATTTTTGATCCACGACGTTGACTCTCATCCTCGCCTGTATTTCTTCACTGCACAAAACGCGCTACAATCTGCATTGGCGTCCTGGTTTCATCCATCACTTCGGATGCAATCGTGACGCTGGAGAGCCAAAACAAGAAACCAGCGAACCAAGCGATGCACCCAAGTCGCGGAGCTGGGCGGTTTGATAATGGAAAATCTTTCGCCGCGACTGGGTGATCGCGGACGTTCGCCGACATATTTTGAGTGAAACGAATCCGTATCGCCCGTCGCCCGCCAGCGTCGAATCAAAGTCGAGTCACAGTGTCCCAAAGCGTGTCTCGTTTCCAAGACGTATCGTTGTTGCGACGCTAATGGGGCTCGTAGTCCTTGCATCCGGGCCGACAATATGGCTTCTGTTTCTCGTTCTGTTCGGAATGATTGATGGCGAACCAATGCGTGTATTCCAGAACCGCATACTCTGGGAGGATGAGTTTGTCGCCAAACTTCCCGCCGCCGTAGTCCTTTCGTCCGTTGGCGCGATCCCCGTTTTCATCGGCATCATTCTTGATCGTCGTTCAGAACGGTCGCGTTGAGAGGCGCAAACGTCAAACTCGCACGGCAATTGATTTGTTAGTCGATGCTGCGCGTGATATGATTTCGGCAAACGTAGATCGTGGTCGTAGACGTAGACACCGTTACAATGCGGCGAACCATGGGTTGCAACGAAGCCGGACTTGCGAGATTCTACGAAGTGGAGAGTCCTCCGTCCCGGCTCGCTGAACCCCGACGTTCGCCGATCGAGGAAATCCGGACATGCATCATCTTCCTCACGGCATGAACTGGGAACCAACGCGACTTGCTAGCGTGCTCTCAAAGAATGGAGTTCCTGCGTGCGTGTTTGATTCGTTGGTCCGCATCGAAATTGTTGATCCACACCCACCGTCACTAATTGGTAAGCTTCTCCGAGGGGTATTGGGATCACGACCGAATGTAATCACGATCAAACATGACCCAGACCGTTTCATACAGAATATCAACGTTGACTATGATCCCTTCAAGATTGATAACGATCTACCTCACCTGCATGACATCACGGTCGCTCTACGTGAATGCGGATACGTGGTAAAATCCGACCGGGAAGTGGCGGAGGACTATTGCCCAGACTCGGATGAACTACGTGAACTCTTTGATACAATGGAACGCTTGCAGCGCGAGAAAGAGGATCTGGTTGCCGCACAGGATTTTGAGGCTGCAAAGCTGAAACGAGATGAAGAGCGTGAAATTCGCGATCAGATTGATGCATACTTGTTCAAAATGGTAGATTAGCTCGCCGCCGCAACAGACGGCGAACCAAGCAATGCACCCGAGTCGCGAAGTCGGGCGTTTTGACAATGGAAAATTTCTCGTCGCGACCGGGTGATTGCAACCGTTCGTCGGACCCACCTGTCATACGGCGATCAGTACCTTCTCTAGAGACACTAGACCAGCTTGCTCCGATGATTGATTTTCAAATCGTGCGAGCCCGACCCGCTGACTGGAAACGAATTCGTTCCATGCGTCTTCGCTGCCTCGGGGATGCACCAGATGCGTTCGGCAGCACGCTCGCTGAAGAACAAGAACGAACTGACACCGAGTGGCGTACTCGAACCGAAAACAAGATGGTCGCTCACTTCCTTGCAGCGACAGCCGATCGGGACGACGTTGGGATTGCCGTTTGTGCGCCCTCCACTCAGCATGAACAAACGGCGGGGCTCTTCGGCATGTGGGTCGCACCCGAAGCTCGACAACAGGGAATCGGTGCTGCTCTTGTCCACACCGTAATCGAGTGGGCACAAAACGAGAATTACCGACGGCTTATTCTCGATGTTGCCAATTCAAACATCCAAGCGATTCGGCTCTACGAATCTTGCGGCTTCGTTCCCACGGGCAAAACGGGAGCCCTTCCACCGCCGCGACAGCAAATTCTCGAACATGAGATGGCGATGATTCTTGACTGACCGTATGATATTCGTAAACGCCGCCGTTGGTGGTCGGCGAACCCGCCTATGCCGACGAACCAAACGCTGGACCGGAGCCGCCGATCCGGTGGGAATCAAGTGGAAGGATGATTGCCGGCGGCCCGGTCAGCTTTAGCGTTCTGCGATTGACATATGTGCAAGGTGAATGCGAAACCGAAGTACGATGCTCTTCCGCGAGCCGAGTTACCTCGATTACGTGATCAATACCAGACTCTCGCGTCAAATCTTGAACGCGCGTGGCATCAATCCAGTCGGCACCTGTTCGACCTGAATCGTGAGTTCAAACAAAAAGGGAAACGTGTCCCAGAAATCGAATGGCTAACCGCATACGAACCAGTTTGGGAGCACTTTGATTTGAGAACGCGGGCGGCGCTGTATTTGTGCGACCAGGCGGTCCCACGCATGTCGCTTCGAGCGCTGCAACATGCCCGCGACGGATCACATGGCATCGATCCGGTACAAGTAGCTGCTTACGTTGATCTTTTTCCATACTCGATGTTTCAACATCACTGCGATCTAGACTGGCATTCAGGCGAGCGGTATCGGCTTAGACTTCCAAAGATCACCTCGATTAGAGCCGAGTGTGTGATCGAGGACTTTGCCTATTACATTGAAGCGCGGAACGAGTCGTCAAACCATGTTGACTATGGCTACGTGACAATTCGCGATCATCAGCTAACGAAGCTCGATACTTGGGACTACGATGAAGTGCTGGACTATTCCAGCGATGGTCGTTGCTACTACATTCAATGACGCAGAACAATGGGTTGGACGCGGACGACTCGAAAGCGTCTTGTTGAAATGGTTGATTTTTCGCTCGTCCCCGGTCAACCCTGCCGTTACCCGACTGGTGCAGCAGCACTCAGCTATTGCTAGGCTCCTGAGGTGATCGACCCTAATACTCCGTCATCGTCAAACCCAGCGTTTCCCGAAGGTTACGTACGTCCCAAACGCCGCATGCCCCCTCGGCCACGGATTACGATTCGCAACCTGATGTGGTCGACCGCATTCGTCGCAATCGCCTGCGTTGTTACCCCCTTTGCTTATCTATTCTCACTATGGCTGGCTTGGGCTGCGGCTCTCGGACTTGTTGGCGCTGCGGTCTCGTGTGCGAAACATGGACTCAGTGGAGTACCGACCGGTTTCTTCGCGGGTCTACTTTGTATTCCGCTTGGCTTAATGTTGCTGTTCGTTGTATGGTTCGTTGTGATGTTCTTTTACATCATCTTGTTCAACCCACCGCGAAAAGGAATGCTTTCTTCTCGTGGATCGCTATGTCCGCAACACGCCATTGCAGCCACGGTTGATCCCGGATGGCAGTGGGCGGGTAACCATGCGATGATACGGAGCGGCGGTGGTCGCCGTTTTCGCAATGGCTGAGTCTCTCGCCGCCGCCCGCATATCGCTACCGTTATTTGGATGAAGATGTCGCATGCAAATGCAAAGCACCTACGGCATTTTCGACAACGAAGCTGATCACATCATTGCGATGGTTCACGATCACGTGTCCCTCGATGCAATCTCCCGCACTCCTTGCCCCGCTTGCGGCGCGAACATGGTCGTTGCGTTCACCGAAGACGGCACTGGGTTCTCACTGAACTGCAAGGGCGATCCGCTTCACATCACAAAACAACAGCAAATTGATAGTCCTCCGCCATGGTGGAAAGAGTGCTACGAAGAACCAACGGACACGACATGGTATTGGCGTAAATGGCATTCGTATGATGACGATGGAATGCTGCACATGAAAATCTCAGGATGGCAGGCCGACGACGTGCGATGGTCGGGGGCGTTGGAGTGCCCGCGGGATCATCGCGACTACGAACTTTGGCGATGGATACTCAACGAATCTGGTTGCACGAAAGACCTTATCAGCGATACTGACCTCGACGAACTTCGTGCACAGTACGAAAACGCCAAATAACCATGTGAATCGGGATAGGGGCCCGGATTGCTCCGGGGCCCCTCCCACATCACCTAGCATGCGGGTCCGCACTAGGCGATTCGCCGCGAGGATGCAAGCTGTTGCCAACGCTCTAATAGACTCAGTAAGCCTTCACTTTTCAGGTGCTCGTTCGATAACGCACGCTGGACTCCCGACGTCTTGGATAGACGCCACGGGCCTTTGCCGCTAAACGCGAACGGACGGGCGTCCCGGTACGACAAGCCCAAGGATATCAGGTTGCGAAGCCGAGTGTTCGACTTCTTCCACTGCTTCCAGTAGCATGCCCGAACCCGTCGCCGAAGCCACTTGTCGAGCGTACTGAAAGTTGTCTTGACTTGATCTAACTGAAAATACCCAAGCCAACCAATTGCATAAGAACGGAACTCCGCGAAACGCTTCTTCATCGACACACCTCGGTTTCTACGAAAGATCTCCGAGACGCGCCGTTTGAATGCGTCGAGCTTCTTTCGACTCACGCGAAACTGTCCGCCAAAGCCACGGAATTCGTAGCCCACGTACTCAAGCTCTTGCGTCTTACAGACGCTGCTCTTGTCGTGATTGACTTGCAGTTTCAACGTCAGCGTCAGAAATCGCTCAACGCTCGCGTAAACACGATGCGCAGCAACATCCGACTTGGTGAAGATCACGAAGTCGTCCGCATACCGCACGAAAGGCAATCCACGCCGCTCCAGTTCCTTGTCCAGATCATCCAAATAGATGTTGGAAAGGAGTGGTGACAACGGACCTCCTTGCATCGTTCCTTCTTCGCTAGGTTGACATAACCCATCGATCATCACTCCGGCTCGCAGGTATCGTCCGATCAGTTTGAGCAGTCGCTTGTCGTGAACCTTGCGGCTCACGCGTGCCATTAACACGTCGTGCTGGACTCGGTCAAAGAATTTCGACAGATCCATATCGACGCATCGGCGTCGACCGCTGCGAATGATCTTCTGCACCTGCTTGGCTGCATCTTGCGCCGAGCGATAAGGTCGATAACCGAAACTTGATTCAGAGAATCCCGGATCGAAGATCGGCGTGAGGACTAACACAATGGCGGTTTGGATGACGCGTTCGAGCAAGTTTGGAATTCCGAGCTCTCTCGTGCCGCCATCGGGCTTGAGGATGGCCACCCGCCGGACAGGGTCCGGACGATAGGTGCCATCGAGTAGTTGTCGACGAATGTTTTGCCAACGCGGCGCAAACCACTCGGGAAAGTCGTCGACCGTTATTCCGTCGGGCCCAGGGGCTCCACGGTTGGCCTTCACTCTTGCCCAAGCCATTTCCATGTTGACTTCATCGACAATTGCTTCCATCAGATTGTGAGCATCATCGCCCAAGGCTGACTTCTCGATGGCCGCCAGAGCCGAATCATCCGTCGGGATGTTTGGCGCAGCGTCATCCACTACGACAAAGTCGAAGACGAGTTGCTCTGCGTTCGGATTCTCTGAGGTCATCGGTGGTTCGTTCCTTGACTGTTGACGTTCGGTTCTTCCCGTCGCCATTGGAATTGGCGGATCGGTACTACAACTTCTGCTGCATTCTCCAGGCACGTCATGCGTTACCGCATTCCGCCCCGCCTTTCGGGCAAGCCCTACTCACGGGTACGCCTGGAGTTCTCCCCAGATAAGGGTTTTCGTGATCTGTCCCCGCCCAAGCTCCCGATCTACCTGCGCTCACTCTTCCGGTTCGGTTTCGCAGTCAGCAGCCTGCTCACCTGTAGACGTCGGCCTCCTATCGGGTTTCTGTTCGTAGCCTGGCGGGTCTTGGCGTGAATGTGTCTGACGACGGTTTTAGCTTTGAAGCTCGTCCGATTCGGTTATTGCCCGATCGAAGCTGTTCTCGGCGGCTAGCCAGATTTACGGTCACATTCGCAGGCTGCCTTCCCACGGATCGTCACCTCCCCGCAGTTGCCCTCGCCTCGTACTGTTCTTTCGTTAGAATTTCATTTGGTATACTGACTCCTCGAAAGAAACCGGAACTAAGTACAGGGGACTTGCACCCCACAAGATCACGCCCATGCTGGGCGTACTGCAACGGAGGACGGGCGGATCGTTTTCTCGTCTGCTTGCAAGGCGTTCGCCCGTCCCCGCTGATCACTACCGTTCTGCGAAAGGGCCGCGGCTGATTGTGTCATGACTGTACCGTTCATTACGGAGAACTGCATCGTGTTCGAGTGCCAATCTGGCGAGCTCCTCGTCGGTGACTTGATTAACGATCCCGCGCGATACCGGATTCCTCACTTAGGCATCTGCCACCTCCCTGCCTCTGCGATCCACAACGCTGCCGCCGCCAATGACGGTTTCTCTGTGGATCACGCGCAGATTTTCATTGTGGACGCTCCACATTATCAGAGCATTCGGGAATCTATACGCGACGACTACGACCGTGGTGCCATTGATCACGCACTTTGCGAGGCACTCCGGACAAAGAAGAACACTGCTTTCGGCTACGTCGTCGCAGGTGAGCTCTTTGATTGCGACTTCAATGGCGATGGTACCTATCGATTTAATATTTCACTTGCGCAAGGCGGTCTCCCCAAGCCAGAAGAGAAAAACTCAGACGCCAGAGAACTCTTGCGCCGGATTGCCTCGAGTATGAATACGCTGGTCTGCGCTTCGTGCTTCTCAGCCGAAATCGTGTCCCACCCTGATCTCGGTATGTCACCGGGTGGACGAGCAAAAGCGAAAAAGGATTGGTGCATCGCGATGGCTGAACACGCAATTGGAGTCGGCTGGACCGCCGTACCCGAAAAAGGTAGCTTTGGTGACATTACTCCGTTGTGCCCTGAATGCAAGGCTCAGAGACGCATTTGAATGGTATCGTGAATACCGCAGAACAATGCGATGCACAACGAGCGGCGAAGTCAAGTTGTTTGAAGTGGTGGATCACTCGTCGCCGCCGTGTGATCGCTGCCGTTCTGCCATTGATCATCCCGGAATCGTCATGATCCAAGCTTCACTGATCTCGTATTTGAAAACCGCACAACTTGGGCCATTCGTGCCTTTGTGTGCTCGCGATACTGTGCTGAATCTACTCGGTTCACCTCCATATTGGGACGGATGGGGTGGCATCCCGTGTGAAGCGTCAGTCATTTGGGTTTACGATTCAATCCAATTCAACTTTGACGAACAAATGCGACTCGCCGACACCCACATAGGATTTGAATCGACGTTCAACGGCACATCAGTAACGTACTCGGATTGGACTAACTCCTTCATTCAATTTGACGATCTGGACCTCGGCACAATTTCGACTCCTGACCGCTTCCGGAACGCGATGGCAACAAACCAAATCGGTACGATTCAGCATTTGCTTTCCGGTGGTCGCGTGATGATTGACACCGATGCCGGAGTTCAGGCTCGCTTCGCTACAATGACGGACTTCGAAGCGTCGATCAACAATGAGCGTCGCATCGCCACCAAAACACCTTACCTTCATCGCCTAACGACCGTACAACTGGCAGAACAAAGCGGTGAACGGGAGCCGCCGATGACGCGGAATTCGAAATCATGTTTTTTGGCGGCGGCCCCGTTACCGCCGTCGTTATCCGACTGAAATCCATGGCTGCCATACGCCTGATACCCCAAAGCGACTACGCGGATTTCCCTCGCCTAGAAGTGAAGGCGTTAATCGAACGGTTGCCAGGCGTGGTCATCGTCCCTACTGATTTCGACGCAATGATATCTGCGGGCCGAGACGCTGGCTGGTCCGACGAATTGATCACCGCAAATCAACAACTGGCAACACGTGGCAACTGCATCGACTTCCAATGGCCGGGACCACCGAAGCTGACGGGAGCCGTGTATGAAGACAATGCGTACTTCCTTGTTGCTGACGACTACCGCCAAACTTTAGAACTAATCGAAAATTGGGCGATTGAACTTGGTACGAGCGTTTACGAGCACGACCCTCTACCTCCACCGCCTGCACCCTGCCCGCAATGCGGTCAGGCCTTGCGCACTCCAAAATCCAAACAATGCTTTGCCTGCGGTGCTGACTGGCACTGAGCGATCCCAAGATGGCGGATAACCAGAGAATTGCACGCGAGTGGCGGTGGCGTGCTTTTTGAAGTGGATGATCAACTCCCGCCACCGCGTGAATTCCAACGTTATTCAGGTGGCGCGATGCCTAGACTCAGTTACGCAATGCTCCTCATCTCGATCATTGGCGGGTCCATTGGATGCATGCAACCGAAGCATCCACAAACACAGCCTGCTGCCACATCGAACAATGAATTTATGAATATATCGGTTGTCCAATACGATTCTGATTACGTCCCCAATCCGAATCCCACGGGTGAAACTGCATTCGAGGAGTTTTGGCAGGTTCGTGCGTCAGTGCTTGCTGCGTCTCAAGAGCACGGCGAAACTGGTCCCGAATCCACGGACAATGCGATTTATTGGATCGTCGATGATCAATACAACGACGAACGATATCAAAACATGGAGGTTTACAAACCTGAAGGCTGGACGATCGAGTGGCTCACCGCGTTGATTGGGCCGCTACGCGAACACGAAGGATGGGCGATTAGCATCGGGAACATCGACCAAGGCCATCTCTTGGTGTTCGCCGATCGCCTAATGGTAACCGGGCCAACCTTCGAGAATTGCGACGATCTCGAATCGGTCGTCGCTGCCGCAAAGCTTGCGACCGAAAACTTCGAGGAACGGAAGAACGGTCCGCTAATGAGACAACTTGAATACATCAAAACACTGTTGCCCTCGGCAATGAAGGATGCAGACGCAAATACGTTCTCTTATCTCGCAACATTCGATGGCTATCAACTGCACGAGGGCAATGCCGTCTGGATTCTTCAAACGAAAAACGACAACGAATTGCTTCTCGAAACGGAATATTCCCCGATACGTACAACTGCGGTCACCGCCGACGAAACGATTCATCCTGAATACTGCAGGAATTTCTGGCCGTACACCGATGAATCGCCGCCATATTGGTTGTTGGCATACATCGTTGTAGATCGGACACTGACCACTTTCAAGCTGGTCGACGAAGATGGCACTCAGGCTGGATCGCTTACGATCGGAAAGATCACAACCGATGAAGAACTGAAACAACGACGCGACGCGAAAAACTCCGAATAACAAAGCCGTGAACCGGAGCACTCATTCACGCGGCAACTGAAATCAAAGTCTTCCGTTCGTGCCCGGTTACGGCAGACGTTCGCCGACCAAGCACTGCAAGTTCTAGACTGACACATGCGCAAATCCGCGACCGTCGTTTTCGTCATCGCGCTGCTTGCTTGGCTCGCCTATCATGCGACTGGTTCTCGATACGGTGGTGACGCGACAACTCCAAACGACATCCCGATCGTTGGAGAGAGCCTATCCGAACTGGTGTTTATCGAACCCGCCAATTTCCACGGTTACGAACATCCGCATGGTGGCGGCACTTTTGTCATTACTGGAACTGCAACCCACGATTCCGTCGTAAGGTTTTGCGATAGCGCAGAGATTTCACTGTCCCAAAACGGTGCGAAAATCGCCGACCGTAAAGACATCCTTGCTTACTTGGAGAATCGTGAGATCAAACTGCCGGATTCCTCCCCAGATCAGCCGCCTGATGTGATGTTCGGATACGGAACTCGGTTCCCAAAACTCTACGGCGTGTACAATGCAGACACCAACCATTTCGTGATCTCACTACAATTCCATGGTTCAAAGTGAATCGTGCGGCGAACCATGCGATGGACCGAAGTCGCGGGTAAAGCGTTTTTGAAATGGAAATCACATTGCCGCGACTCGGTCATCGCGGACGTTCTGCTAAGCCCAGTCACCAACGTCTTGCCCAACGGGGATGTACATGCGACCGAAATACACGCTTTCCAGTCTTCTTTGTGCAACACTCATCTGCGCGTTGGGTATCATGGCGTATCGCCAAACCAAGCTTGCCGCCAAATTAAGGCTGCAAGTTGAGATTCATGACACGCTAAGACAGCAAATGGCACGTGTGATCCAACGAGAGGATGAATTGCGAAGTGCGATCGACGAGATGAACACCAATCGCAATGCAACGCTTTCGTACGCTTCTCAGCGTGTGAGTGTGTCAAACGCATTCCTGCCGACTTTCGATCGAAATCGACGAAGATCCGAGGAACGCGAGGTTCATACCGCAAAGCTCAAGCTGACTCGTGAGCGGGAACTTCTTAAGGTGTTTGAAGCGTTGGCGCAGGAGCAAATGCCAGTTGAGTTGCGTACTGAAAAAGCAGAACCATGACATGAACCGAAGCGGCGGCGTCGACGTTTCAAAGTGGTCTGTTGCCCGCCGCCGCTCGGTTATGTCTACCGTTCTGCCAACGAGCTTTTCTCACTTGGCAGGCAAGCAACCTGAAGCTCTTACTAACACGAGAGATTCCACATGGCCAAAAAACGACGTCTAGCGAAGAAAACGCGTATTCCTGACGCAAAACCACATATGATCGAAATGACCAAACACGATGCGGGTTACGACGTTGTCATCGAGTCAACCACTTTCACGTTACCTGCCGATTCCGTCATCCACACGAAGGCAGTCGCCGCTTGCAGCGAATATGACTCCCCGGATTCCAAAAGTGTCAAGATTCTCAAACGTAGTTCCATCGAGCTTGAACTTGTCAATGAAACTGATGTGTACGAGAATCGAATTGGTGTCGTACTGAAAGCAAGTGAGCGTGATGCGAAAACACTTGCCGACGATTGGGACGCCTATTCTGATATTATGAGTGCTCTCGGTGAAGCCTGTTCCTCAATAGAAGATGATCGTGTGGAGATCGTCGACTAGCGCGGAGGGCAGAACCATGACATGCACGGGAGCACGGCTTGCGGCGTTGTTTGCTATGGATAGTCAACCTTCCGTGCCCCGTGATGTCCAGCGTTCGCCGACTGAACTATTGCAGCACAGCACCAACACGTAGCCTCTACCGAACATGAACGTTATTGGCGCGGACTTCCTCCGCTCGCAGCTTGAGTCTGACGGCTACTACTTCAAGCTAATCCTGAACGACTCGGCCGCGCACTTTTTTCCGTATACCACGGAACATCGCGACGCTACACAACCGGGCCTCTGCTACAAAGATGATTCGCTCGGAAATGCCTTGGCCGCAACGATCAAACGGATGCAGGTTGACATCCGGCACCACCACGCATTCAGCGATCAGCATGTCACCATGCTTGCCGAAAGACTTATCCAACACTCCGACGCACAATTACTTGCAGGATTCACTGTGAACTACCAAGGGCGAACTCTTATCGGATGACGCTACTTGAATGATTTGCTGGCGGCTGATGCGCTCGGTATGATTGGGGCAGCGCTAACCGTAGTGGACGCCATGTACCTGCTGCATGCGGCGAACCAAGCGATGGTGCTGAGCGGCGGTGGTCGTCTCTTTGATCTGCTTGCGAGTCAACTCCCGCCGCCCGCACATCGTTAACGTTCTGCCAAAGCGGATGCTATGACAAACTTCTTGTCCATTCTCATCACACTAATCCTGGCAGGGTTCGCGCATGGACAAACACGATCCGCTGCGACGTCGACCTATTGGTTGAGCGACACCGATCCCGCAACGGCTGAAATGTACGACCCACTGCTGCTCATAACCAGTGTTTCTTTAGAGCACTTGTCAACGCTTGTGGCCATGCAAGACGAGCTGAAAACCGATCCTCCAGCGCAGAGGAGCCATCCCTACATCCTCGATCTGCCTGCCATGTTTCTTGAGACATACAAGCGAGATTCGATCTGGAACGCGGACGGGAGACCAATCAAAGAATTTTCCGGCAAGCTTGCCGCGGACAACAAAACAGAAATGATCGCATTCGGTAGGCGTTATAGAATCAATCCAGCGGCAAACGAAGACGTAAAGCGACTTTTGAAGAAGCCGGAAGGTACGATACCGCTTCATCGACTACACTCCCCAATTGGCACGGCGGAACGCACGGTGCATGCATTGCTGTTACTACTTGACGAACAGGCCGAACGCAAAGCCCAAGATGGCAGAACCAAGCGGTGAACCGAAGTCGCCGACATCGCGTTTTTTGAAATCATAGTTTTCTGGCGGCGACTCGGTTACCGCCGTCGTTATCGGTACTGCGCTGGGCTTGTTGCGACTTGTATGGCGTCGATCATGTGTCTTACGCTGCGCCTTGAACAAACCCGAGGCCCACGCGTTTGCCGCACGATGCACGGCGCAGAAGGGAGCAACAGCAGGAACTAAACATCGCCCTTCCATAAAACCGGAACAGCGAAATCCGCGAATTCATCAAGGTACGCCGGGAAAACCGATCCTTTAGTTTCGCCTTGCCACGATTCATTTAATTGTCGGCAGAGGTCTCCTGCAAACGAATCTTATAATGCCGAGTTCTGACGACGACCCGTACAGTTACTACCCAAAGGCTGTGGCAGCTTTGAATAATGATGAATTCATTACAGCATCAACGCTCTGCAAGACTGCTGGAGACACTTTAGAACGTAACGCGTTCTTCGATGAGGCGGCGGTTGCATATGACTTGCTAGGACTCGTGCATTACCGGTCGGGAGCGTTAAAAGACTCCGAATCGTCGTATCTTAAGTCACTCATGCTTGCCGACCAAGCCGGCAAAACATCGAATCTTGAATACGCGAAAACCTGTAATAGCCTTGGTGCTGTACTTAGCGCGATAGGGGATTATCCACGCGCGACAGATTGGTTACTGAAGTCATTGTCCATTAGAGAGAAATTTCAAGACAAACCTGGATTGATTTCTTCCTACCAGCAATTGGGGATGATTGAGCAAGCCCGATCGAATTTAGAAGGAGCACGTCATTGGTACGAAAAAGCTGTCTCACTTGAAAAGACTGAGGGCGATGTCGCTGGTCTCGTCACGACGGTGCGTTGGCTGGCGAGTACTATGGGAGATGAGGCCAACCCAGAAGCTGTGGATGACATTTACCGAATTGCGACGGATGCGATTGGAAAAACAGGGGACGTCATGCTTGCTAAAACTGCAGCGGAGCAGGCTAGGAAAGAGTATGACTTCAGGGCAGCAACTGAATTTTATCGAAAGGCTTATGAGATGGCCGCAGCTGGAGAACCATCAAATAAGACTAGTCGTCAAACGAATATCATGAAACGAATTAGGCGTCTTTGGTAAAGAAAACTAAGAAAGAGCGAAAAGGGACAGGGTAGGACATGACTTGCTTGTGGCGGCCAGTGGCGAGCGATAGCTTGGCGCATCGAACCAAGGTAGAGCGTAGCGTGACCGCGTTGGATTTACTTCTTGGACGCCGTGGCGGCCGATATGCTTACCCGGAAGACGTGAGCACATCCTCGCCCGTGCAGTACCCGTCTCGGACGACCGATAACCATGCGACGATACGGAGCGGCGGTGGTCCCGTTTTGGCAATGGCAAAGTCGTTCGCCGCCGCCCGCATATCGCTACCGTTACCCGACTGATGTTTGATTTCGCATGGTTCGATTCGAGACTCTCCTCCAGCGATTTTCGATCGCACTGGTGGGCGGCGGTGCAGCTGATGAATGTCGGTGCAGATGGATTGGTTCATCTCCCGCGTCTTCTCGATCTTTGCGAGCGGTTTGGTCACCAAAGTAGACTTACAGACCGCGAAGAGAGTTTCATTCTCTACGGAGCGAGATCCTCGGGACGAATCGTTCATTCGGTTGGATATTCTGATCGCGAGTCGCTCCATCAACGAGTCGCAAGCTGGATCATGAGCCTCGTAGATAGTCCTAATATTCAAGTTGCGGCTGCCGGGACGTGGGGTATGGGTGAACTCGGTGTCCCACCTGCATCGATCTCCAAGCGGTTACACGAATTGATCGGTAGCGATGAACGGTTTGATGCGACGGGCAAACACTCTTTGCGGTCCATCGCATTTCGCATGCTTGCCCGTATTGACCGTGACGCAGCAGCACAGCTCGTTGAATCTACTGCATGCCACGAGTACATTGCAGACGTTCGGCAATGGATCGCTGCTTCGCGTGCGCGTCCAGCGAATCACTACGACAGGGAGCCGGAGCTTGTTGCTGAGGCGGGCTGGCTCCTCACTGACGAGGACGGGTAACAATGTCGTGCACCGAAGGACCGCATGGCGCGTTTACAAATGGAAACCACATTGGCGGTCCTCGGTGACGACCGACGTTCGCCGACATAAAAACATTTGCAATGTCCGTTGTGCTTTGAATGCAATTCCGATTTACGATCGCTCGTGTGTTCCTGGGCATTGCCCTATGCGCTTTGCCTATCGCATTCTTTCGCAACACGCCTGGAATCGGCAGCATCGCCGGGGCAACCGCCGGAACAGCGTTCTTCGTCATGGCACTTGTCGCCAAGAAATCCGATCTGTCCGTTATTCTACGATCGTACATATTTGCGGCACTTGGTTCGTTCATCGCCGTACTCCTTTCGCCTGTTTCAACTGGGCGCTACCACACACCGATCGGCACGATACTCACGGGCGCTATCGTCGGATCGTTCGTGGCCGCGCTGGTAACACTGTCTCGCCGTTCCGATCCACCAAGAGAATCGAGTCCCAGCGACCAAGATCAATCGGACACAACGTGATGGCGTCGTTGTATGCCGTTCGTGATTTGCTGTCGGTCGATTCGCTCGGCATGATGCGTTCGACGCGAATCCGTCACACAAGCGGCGAACCAGTAAGGCTTTGACTTCGCGTTGGGCGGAGGTTGAGCCTGAATCTCGTTAAATGGTTAACGTTCTGTGAACCAGAGTGGCTCGGGAGACTAGCCGAAGCTCAAGGCCTTTGTTCAAGAAGCCCGGTGGAACTGTAACGCTCGTGACGTGTCAGTTGGTCTCGGCTGCCAAGATATGGTACGGGTTTTGCCTTATTGAGCTTTTGACTTTTGGCGTCTCGGGGCCTATTGAATCTATCCGTTTCGTCGTTATTTGCCGAGTCACTCCTCGATCGGTCTCCCCTTCGGTGTAGACTTTCCGCGGAGCTACGAACGATCATTTTCGCTCGAAGCCGGGTCGAAGTTCAAGTATTTCCAAGGAAATTAGTGGTTCGTCTGGTGTTGAACTCAGTAGCACAGCTAGCAGTTCAACGCGGTTGGGGGTGCCCGTTTGCAGGGGCCGCCGAATTCCAGAACAAAGTTCATTGGAATTGCAGTGAGCCTGCCCCTCGGGTGATCCAGACTTGGGTGTCCATGCTGTGCTACAGAACCCGCTATAATGCCTAGAATAATTCGCTCGTCGACTCGAAGCGAATGCAAATCCTCGACCAAGAGAAAGTACCCCCGCCGCGATAGCGGCTTACTTGAACCATGCGATGCACACGGAGCGGCGGTGCCAGTTTTTGCATATGGTTACCGAACTCCTGCCGCCCGGTGATCGCCACCGTTCTGTGACACAATCACTTCAGGCTTGAGCGATGACTCGACTCACCAATGAAACCCTTGCCGAGCAGACCGCAATGTTCGCGGGCATAGCAATCATGTTGATTGGATTGCCCTCGGCGGTGCCTGGCATCGCGTTTGCAACTGGATTCGCGATGGTATTTGGTGGACTTGCCTTTTCGTGCTTTACGTCGATACATGAATTGGATCGTCAGCTTCGGGTTCGCTACACACTCATGTCGACGCTCGTATCAGTCCTCGTGCTTGGAATGACCGCGTGGATTGTTTGGGACTATACGAAAACCGTCGCCTCATTCCTTTATACAATTGGCTTGGCGGTGCTTAGCTTTGCGCTGGTGTACTCTTTGGCACGTTCATGGCTGAGCCGTCATCGCAAGCCGTCTTGCGCTGTAGACTGCGAAGGCACAGAACAATGACATGCACGGGAGCACGGCTTGCGGCGTTTTTCGCAATGGATAGTTCACTCTCCGTGCCCCGTGATGTCCGACGTTATGCCTCTAAAGGTGCTGATGTGATTTCTTTGGGGCTTGTGTCTGGACCTGATTCATCTGTACTCGAAACTCGTTGTCGGGTTTTCTTGCGCGAGTTCGAACGCGAACGAAAAACTGTTAACGATGTGTTCTTGCTAAACATCGTATTTCATTCTCCGCTGTCACTTAAAAAGCCCGATTTTACCGGATTTACTACAGGTGCCTTCTCAAGGACGAAACAGACGCTTCTCATCGCGATAGCCGTACCGGATAGTGTCCCGACATTCTCCCTTGAACGTGTAAACGAATACATCGTCACACAACTACACGACGCGGTTGATTTTGGAGCGTCGGATCTTGCTAAAAGGAGCGTCGCATTTAACCCCGCTGTGTATCATGCATTTATCGACCACGTTGTGGAAAAGCTGCCGACGTAACAGACAGGCATAACAAACCGTTGCACACGGAGCCGCGGGCCGCGCGGGTTCTGAAATCAATGTCGTTCGTTGCGGCCCGGTGAACGGAAGCGTTCGCCGACATATTTTGAGTGAAACGAATCCGTATCGCCCGTCGCCCGCCAGCGTCGAATCAAAGTCGAGTCACAGTGTCCCAAAGCGTGTCTCGTTTCCAAGACGTATCGTTGTTGCGACGCTAATGGGGCTCGTAGTCCTTGCATCCGGGCCGACAATATGGCTTCTGTTTCTCGTTCTGTTCGGAATGATTGATGGCGAACCAATGCGTGTATTCCAGAACCGCATACTCTGGGAGGATGAGTTTGTCGCCAAACTTCCCGCCGCCGTAGTCCTTTCGTCCGTTGGCGCGATCCCCGTTTTCATCGGCATCATTCTTGATCGTCGTTCAGAACGGTCGCGTTGAGAGGCGCAAACGTCAAACTCGCACGGCAATTGATTTGTTAGTCGATGCTGCGCGTGATATGATTTCGGCAAACGTAGATCGTGGTCGTAGACGTAGACACCGTTACAATGCGGCGAACCATGGGTTGCAACGAAGCCGGACTTGCGAGATTCTACGAAGTGGAGAGTCCTCCGTCCCGGCTCGCTGAACCCCGACGTTCTGCTAAGCCCAGTCACCAACGTCTTGCCCAACGGGGATGTACATGCGACCGAAATACACGCTTTCCAGTCTTCTTTGTGCAACACTCATCTGCGCGTTGGGTATCATGGCGTATCGCCAAACCAAGCTTGCCGCCAAATTAAGGCTGCAAGTTGAGATTCATGACACGCTAAGACAGCAAATGGCACGTGTGATCCAACGAGAGGATGAATTGCGAAGTGCGATCGACGAGATGAACACCAATCGCAATGCAACGCTTTCGTACGCTTCTCAGCGTGTGAGTGTGTCAAACGCATTCCTGCCGACTTTCGATCGAAATCGACGAAGATCCGAGGAACGCGAGGTTCATACCGCAAAGCTCAAGCTGACTCGTGAGCGGGAACTTCTTAAGGTGTTTGAAGCGTTGGCGCAGGAGCAAATGCCAGTTGAGTTGCGTACTGAAAAAGCAGAACCAGTAAGGCTTTGACTTCGCGTTGGGCGGAGGTTGAGCCTGAATCTCGTTAAATGGTTAACGTTCTGTGAACCAGAGTGGCTCGGGAGACTAGCCGAAGCTCAAGGCCTTTGTTCAACCAGTAAGGCTTTGACTTCGCGTTGGGCGGAGGTTGAGCCTGAATCTCGTTAAATGGTTAACGTTCTGTGAACCAGAGTGGCTCGGGAGACTAGCCGAAGCTCAAGGCCTTTGTTCAAGAAGCCCGGTGGAACTGTAACGCTCGTGACGTGTCAGTTGGTCTCGGCTGCCAAGATATGGTACGGGTTTTGCCTTATTGAGCTTTTGACTTTTGGCGTCTCGGGGCCTATTGAATCTATCCGTTTCGTCGTTATTTGCCGAGTCACTCCTCGATCGGTCTCCCCTTCGGTGTAGACTTTCCGCGGAGCTACGAACGATCATTTTCGCTCGAAGCCGGGTCGAAGTTCAAGTATTTCCAAGGAAATTAATGGTTCGTCTGGTGTTGAACTCAGTAGCACAGCTAGCAGTTCAACGCGGTTGGGGGTGCCCGTTTGCAGGGGCCGCCGAATTCCAGAACAAAGTTCATTGGAATTGCAGTGAGCCTGCCCCTCGGGTGATCCAGACTTGGGTGTCCATGCTGTGCTACAGAACCCGCTATAATGCCTAGAATAATTCGCTCGTCGACTCGAAGCGAATGCAAATCCTCGACCAAGAGAAAGTACCCCCGCCGCGATAGCGGCTTACTTGTACCATGACATGAACCGAAGCGGCGGCGTCGACGTTTCAAAGTGGTCTGTTGCCCGCCGCCGCTCGGTTATGTCTACCGTTCTGCCACAAGATCGATACTCGGTGATGGCTCGCACGTTGAATCCAAACTGACTACTGCCCACATGAATCCGCCAATCGGAACTTCCTTCACGTTCAAAGTAAAACACTCCGCACAAGGAGCGAGCGGCGGTTCGTATTATGTCCGGTTCGACGTGGATGCCACGCTTTTGCCGGCAGACGAATTTGATGTGGCATTCGATTCCATTTATCTCAATGACCCTGCCCCGTCAGACCTCGATGCGGCTAAACTTGCTATTACGAATGGATTCAGGGATGCCCTCACCTCATGCAATTTTGGCGCGAAAATCATTGTGACACAACTGGCCTTGCACCCCGTTGATTTCAATCCAGGCAAGTATCGCTACTGGGCTCACTATCATTTGACGCAGGAATTGGCAGCCGCTGGGATTGCTGCAACATGATCGCGATGAGATGATTGACAACGACAGAACCGGCAGAACCATCCGATGCAACCGAGTCGCGGTAGCGGGGCGTTTCGAAATGGAAGATCAACCGCCGCGACCGGCTGATCGGTCCCGTTCGCCGACTGAATACTGCATCGCATCTACCCGGCCACCTGCGACATCAAATTGGACCCTTCTATGTCTGCCCGCCAGATAGTCCTTTCGATTGCCATGATCTGCGGAACGTTGATCTGTTGCGTTTGGCTTTACGCAACCTTCAATCGATACGCCATGATTCAAGCTGGCGATAAGGCTTACCGCTACGACCGCATCACTGGAGAACTATGGCTAGTCAGCGGATCCAGTTTCGGTCCAGTTGACGGTCCTGTGAACTGGGCAAAATGACGGCGACGACTCCGCTGGTATTCGTTGCTCCCGCGTGAAACGCATTCAATTTGCGCACGTTGGAATTGCCAATTCCGTGATCGCTAAGGCTTGTGATCTTTCGGTTATTCCATTTGGTCGCAGCCGTTGCGTTTGATATAATCGGGTCAACGTCGATCATCGTGGTAGATGGCAATCCGCTGCAAATGCGGCGAACCATGGGATGCATACGAAGGACTCGGCGTTGCGGTTTGGCAGTGGTCGCCTATCCGCTCGTCCTCGGTGATCCCGGTCGTCCGCCAATCACGCTCTCTTCTGAAAACGCATTTCAACTCTCGCTCAAGTTTCATGCCGATGCGCCGACTTGCCGCCATAATCCTGGTCATTTCCATATGCGCGATGTCTTCGCTCTTGCTGACGTCGCGTCTGCACGAAGGTGAGAGTGCAACGCGCGACGACATTGCTGAGTCATTACTGAACCGTGAAGAAAGTCTCAAAGCAATCCAAAGCCTGCACGCTACTGTCCGGTTCGATGATAAGGGTGACGTCGAGGAAATCTGGTTTCAAGATCCTGTGGCGTTATCCGACATGGGCCATGCAATTCGCGACCTATCCAACGATGATCTAAAATGGGTCACTGCGTTTCCCGAGCTAAAACGACTGAGCTTTGCAGGTTGTTATGAAATCACTGATGCCGGAATGCATTATTTGCAACCGCTTAGCCAACTCGAAGAACTGGACGCCTCCTACACCTCAATTACGGGCGACGGATTGACCGTTCTAGCTGGAAGTGGTCGGCTTAGTTACCTTAATTTGGTTGACATTCGACTGGTGGATCGTGACCTCGTGTTTCTCAGTCAATTTGAATCGTTGACGCGTCTCAGCTTGTCCAATGCAACCTTCTCCAATGATGGACTTGCTTCTCTTCGTGCGCTGAGATCGCTTGAGAAGCTCTATCTTGGAGGTCTTCCGGTAAGTGACGACGGGATGGTTCATTTGTCGAATGTGGATTCTCTGCTACAACTGCAAATCGATGAAATCCCGATCACTGACGAATCCGTGAGACACTTTTCTCGGCTGTCTGACTTGCGATATCTTCGACTCAAAAACACAAAGATTTCCAAAGCTGGCGTTTCTACCATTCGGCGGGCGTTGCCGGAGTGCGTGGTCAACTGGACTCCTGGCGAACCAAACGATGCAACCGAGCGGCGAAATCGGGCGTTTTGAAGTGGTTGATCTTCCATCGCCGCCGGCTGATCGTCAACGTTATCCACGTGAGATACCCATGCTCTTGCGACTTCTCCTCTTTCTTTGTGTGGCTGCCTGTTCGACAGGCGGTGCTGCATTCGCCCAATTGGATGTTCGCGTCCAACTAATCCTCCAATCCGATATTGAGGCTCCTGACGGCGATTGGAAACGGTTGGAGAACTTCGATATTGTGATCACGATTGTGAATGGCACATCAACAGCTGCGGACGTCCCCGATACCTACTCGCCAAATCGCATTCGTTTGTGTGCTTCCGGATCGAACGGAACTCATTGGCCTCTTCACCTCAGTTCGAGACAGGAAACGGGAATGAGCGGAGGCGACAAAGCGACTGTGGCACTTGGTGAAGAGACGGTCACGGTCGCTCCGGGGAAGAAATACGAAGTTTTGCGAGTGAGCGCCAAAGAGACTTTGATCTCCCCTGGAAATATCTACGCGGAAACACCACTTGAAGAATTCGCTAAACGACGTTGGGTATGGAACTGGGGAGCTCGTCCGGGACCAGATTACTCGCCTTTTGAAAGTCGAAAGGGTGATGGCCGCTCTGAGCATGCCGTTTTGTGGTGCGAGCTAGACTTTGAGGGGCGAACAATTCGCTCTGTACCGCAGATTGTCAACGCGACGCATTACAACCCTGGATAACCATGCCATCCACCGGAGTGGCGGTGCCCAGCGTTTTGTGAAAGAAAAGTCAACTCCCGCCACCCGGTGATGGCGGTCGTTATCCGAATGAGGGGCCATGAACAAAGCATCGATCAAGCGTCTATTCAAAGCAATCGAAGTTGGTGATGCCCAGTTTGTGCTCTCGGAAATTGACAACAACGCCGAGGCGTTTGAGGTTGTTGGCGAGCACAATCGCTTGGTGCGAGATAAGACGCCGTTAATGTATGCAATGCAAAGCAATCAGTTTGATATTGCCAACATGCTTCTCGACCGCGGTGCTGATGCGACCGCTGTAATGTCAGGCGGTCCCCGAACGCCAGCGATATCCTTGCTGATGTACTTCGCTCATGGCGATCGATCCAACTTCAGAAAATGGGTTGGCTTAGCCAAGCGTTTTTACGACCTTGGTGCGGATCCTACCATCGGGCTGTATACTGCCCTGTTTCACTATTCGGATTTGGTTCCCCGTACTGATCTAATCGAATTATCACTCGAATGCGGAGGTCGAATTGACGTTCCGTTCGGAGATTCGCAAATGACCGCAACGGATCTAGTCTCTGTTAATCGTCACCAGTACACTGAAGAGATTTATAAACTGCTCAAGGTCGAACAGTAATCCAAGTTGAACATGGGTGCGTTCTGCAAACCTCGGAGAACCATGGGTTGTTACGGAGCCGGGCTGCAGGCAATTTGAAGTGGACCACACTCTCTCCCGGCCCGCAAAACCCTACCGTTCTGTGTAAACATCATTGAACCACACAGCTGCCGATGACGAGCGTTTCTATGATTGATCTGCCACGCAACGATGAACTTGTTCGAGCCGCTCTCGCCGGCGAACTTGAGACGGTAAAACGCTTGATCAAGGAGGGTGCTAATCCAAACAGCGTCGACAAACATGGGATAGGACCGCTTTTGACCTACCATCCTGAAGTAACACAATACTTGCTGGAGCATACTGCTGATCCAGATTTGCAGTGCAATGAGTGGGAGTATCCGGTGATCGTCGGCGTTTGTGGCAATTATGAGTGTCTTCGGCTGATGGTTGAAGCGGGGGCAAACGTTAACCGTTCAAGCCCACATAGCGGCGAAACAGTGTTGCACGGCGAAGCCGGTAGCACTGACGCTCGTCCGGTCAGATTACTGCTAGCGCATGGCGCGGACCCTAATTCCCGAACGAAGCCCGGAATGAAGACGTATGGGCTGTGGCGGGACGCGCGTGTGCGGGGTGAAACCCCATTGCATCGAGCTGCAGCGTGGGGTAGTCCGGAAGTCATTCAATTGCTCTTGGACGCTGGTGCCGATCCGACGATTCGTGATGCCAACAAAGATACACCGCTGAGTTGGGCCAGTTGGTATCTCCGCGATAAGTCAATCATCGATCAACTGTCGTATGAAGGCTCTGGAGTCGGGCCAGACTTCCCACCCGATGAAAGTTCCACCTAAAAACCACGCCGAACAATTGCGTGATTCGGAGCGGCGGATCACGCAGGATTTGAAGTCAACGTCAACCGCCGCCGCCCGGTTACGCTGGGCGTTCTGCCACTGAAATGATGATCCAACGAGAGCCCAAAGAGGTTGCGCAGCTCATCGCATCTGGCAGATGGAAGCAGAAACACGTTTTGGCACTTCAAACACAGTTTGGAGACCGGGCACTTCTCGATGTTCTACTGTGTCCCTTTTTATGACTGTTCGACAGACTTATTGACCGCATACGACTGCCAGCAATCAGCCGGCCAGTTGCTGCTCGACTTCATGCCATCGTGTGACGCTCCACTCCGACAGATGCTTCGCCGCTCATTACCGCTTTGGAACTTGAGCGTCGAACAGTGGCCATACTATCTTTGTCGTTGTTTTGGAATCGACACGGTCGCCGACGCGATTTCAGACATCGCGACTGCAGAAGAGCTGAACGAAACAGAACGACGAGCAATAGACACACTTCGGTACTGGCTTCGGGCCAAACCCGATACAATACTCGGCACCTCGACGCAGTGATCGGGGCAGAACAATGCCGATCGGGATAGGGGCCCGGATTGCTCCGGGGCCCCTCCCACATCACCTAGCATGCGGGTCCGCACTAGGCGATTCGCCGCGAGAATGCAAGCTGTTGCCAGGATAACAATGAATTGTTAGCTGACACTCATGTGTTAGCGAGCAAGATTTGTCGGCGATCTCGTTACCGACACATGACAACTATTGTTTTTCTGTCGGCGGAAAAGCCGCTTCGATAGCTTTGGCCCAGCTGCCAAACATGCGGCGGATCGCCATGGCGTGGTCTCGGTTTTCGAGACAGACCTCGGTGTAGATGAGCGATTGGCCGGCGGCATGGCGGTCGCGGAGCCAGAGGATCATCGTTTCGCGGTCGAGGTGCTTGGGACGGCGGCGTGATACGTTGGTCAGGTTGATGCCGGCCGCGGTGAGGGCATCTCGCCATGAACCGAAATGGGTGATCGCGGCGTCGTAGAGCGCGCGGTTGCGAGTTCGGTTGGGACGGGCCGCCAGGTCGTAGCCAGTCGTACACAAACGGCGGAGTTGTTGCTTGGTACGCTCGGCCCCAAAATCGCGACTGCGGCCAACGTCGCGGGCACGGACGCCGGAATACTCCAGTGCCGTTTCCCACGATCCGAATTCATCGATCGCGGCGGCGTGCAGAAGTTCGTCGTCGCGGAGGACCTCGTCTTCGAGCAGACTCACCCCGGCCAGGTCACACTCAACAATCTTGCGAATGATGGCTTCGCGAATCATGACGCCGCCCTCCGGTTGGTCGAATCGTTTTGGATACCGGCGGCAAGCAGTGCGGCCGACCACGAGCCGAAGTAACGTCCGGCCGCAGCGACAAGCCCGACGGTGGTCGGGTGACCGCTGGCGAGTGTTTGACCGCGTCGATGACGCTCGTGGATCTCGGCGAGAATCGTCTGCTTGCTCCACTGGCGGCGCGTGGGCGAAACGCCGGCCGCCTTGACCGCTTTTCGCCAGGTGCCGAAGTGCGTTTTGGCCGCGTTGTAGAGTCCCTGTTCGGTCTTGCTGATGTTACTCAGTTGGACGCCGTCACGAATACCTCGCTGGATCGCATCAACGACCTGCTGCTTGCTCCAGCGCCTGAGTGGTTTGGCAATGGGAATGCGATCGGCTAGCCCTGCCGCGTCGACTGCGCTAGCCCATGAACCGAAACGTCGCTTTGCCGCGTACGCCAATCGAATGTCGCCCAGTCCTTGAGTGTGCTTGGGTTCGCCGCGAACGTAGCGTTCTTGGATTTCGGCGATGACTCGTTCGTTGGTCCATCGTCGCGGAGAAGGTGGAATGTCGGCTGCTTGGAAAGCGGCATCGAGACTGCCGAACAGACGCGTCGCCGCCGCAGATAGATTCGGTTCAGCAATTGACAGGTTGGTATCACGCGTGCGTTCTCGCCACGCTCGCAATCTTTCGATGACGCGTTGTTTCGTCCAACGTTCGCGGCGGATCGGCTCGAAGTCTGCTGCCCGCATCGCTTGCTCCCAGCTTCCAAACCAAAGAATCGCGGCTCGAAATAGCGACTTATCTTCACGCCAAGTTCGGCACAGCGCGGCGCCGCCAGCGTGACGCGTGTGCATCGCCTGAACGATTCTTTGCTTGGTCCATCGCCGACGCATCGTCAATTCCAAGCCCGCTGCTTCAACGGCCGCCCCCCACGAACCGAAGCACCATTTCGCGGAACGATGAAGATCCAGGTCGCGCACCCGCATGTTCGACAGCGTCAGTCCGTCGCGATGCCGCTTTCGGATTTGCCGTTTCACTTCGTCTGCAGACAATCGTTTCTTGATGGGAATCGGGAATCCAGCCTCTTCGCGTGCGCACGTCCAGCTTCCGAATAGACGTCTCGCCGCGACGTAGAGTGCTGGATCTTCGCGGCATGTCGCTCGCAGGTCGTTCCCATCAGCGACACGTTTGCAAATCGCCTCGATGGCGTTCTGGCGAGTCCAATCACAGTGCGCTGGCGGACTAGTTTTGGCGGGTAGGCCGGCAGCTTTCAAAGCTTCGCGAATGGAGCCGAAGTAGCGGGCTGCGGCGCTTTCCAACTTTCGATCTTTGGTTTGGCAATTCCCACGTCGTTGTTTCAGTTCACGCAAGATCCGATCTCGCGACCACTTTTCGCGAGGCGATTTAAACCCAGCGGCGCCCATCGCCGTTCGCCAAGTGCCGAAGACCGCCGTGGCCCGCGAGGTCACGCCAGGGTCTTGTCGCCATAGTTTATCGACGGGGACGCCGCTTTCATGCCACGCCTGCAATCGGATGGGATCACGTTGGCTCGCTGAAACATCTTTGCGAACAACTCCAAGAATTGAAAAAACGATTCACGCTGGCGGATGCCAGGTAACTTCTTTTTCATTTGCCGACACGCCGCGACGTTCGCTCGACGCCGCGGCGTTTCTTCGTTTTCGAATGCTTCGCCGGGGTCTGGCATCAACGCGACACGTTGCGTTTGTCGGCCACGTCGCGGAAATCGAAAAACAATCCAAACATTCGAATTTGTTTTGAGACTTCGCTTGAGCTTTCTCGGAATCCATGGCTCATGTGTGTTAACGCCAAACGGCAAAACGATTTCAAAACCTTTTCCACGAGAGACGAAACCATGGCCATGAACGAAACCCAAAAGACCAAGGCCGCCGCCCTTCGCAGCGAGATGAAAAAACTCGATCCGGCGACCTACCAAGATATTCGCGAATCGTACTACCGGATCGCCGACAACCTTCGCCCCTTGGTCGACGCCCTTGAGAAGGCCGACGCCGACCTCGGGCCGAATGGCCCACTTTTGGAAGAGCACTACATTTTTTGCGAGATGCTCGACCGGCTCAACAAAAGCTACTTGGGTGCGGTTGTGTAACCCGCCCGCCGCAAGGCAACCGCCGCGGACGGAACCGCGGCACGACGCGAATGGACGAAAGCCGAAACGCGAACGGGCGTTGTCGCGGGTGGTTCCCGCGGCCTGACGATGGCAGCCAACCACGAATACAAATTGGGAGATACGACGATGAAAAAGGATGATGTAAAGATTGGCGGCGAGTACTACGCGAACGTCACGAACAAGAAAGTGGTCGTGCGAATCGATGCGGAGCATTCTTCCGGCGGTTGGGAGGCGACGAACCTGACGACCAACAAAAAAGTCCGGGTCAAAACCGCCGGCCGGTTGCAAGGACCGGCGCGACAACCAACGCCGGACACTGAGACTCGCGTTCGCAAACACGTCGCAAAGCCGGCGAACCAACCCGCGAACGAAACGGCCGGCGGCGAGAAAAAGCTGTCGTGTGTGAAAGCGGCTTTGCAGGTTTTGGAATCCTCTGGCGAACCGATGAACGCCCAGGAAATGATCACCGCGATGGTCGAACAAAACCTTTGGGAAAGCCCCGGAGGCAAGACGCCGCACGCGACGTTGTATTCGGCGATCCTGCGTGACCTCAAACGTGGTGACGAAAGCCGGTTTGTCAAAACGCAGCGGGGCCGGTTCACGGTTCGCAGCTAAACGATAAGGACGACTGCAATGCAAAAGCATTTTTACGATCTACGGGAAGTCAATGATTTGAGCGAAGGTGAACGAGCCACGCCGGAACCAGGCGTGACTTACGACCTGCGAACGATCAAGAACCAGGCGGTTGCATCGGGAACGGTCGAGTATGTTTATCGAGACGGGGATACTCTTTTCGCCCGAACGGTCGATGGCGAATCCTAAGGGCAGGACTTTAACGGTTCTGGTTCGCCAAAGCGATTTCGAGTTCAACGGCGAGATATTCAGCACGCTTTCGGCAATCGCTAACGCGGTGACCGGCTCGCACGTCAACGGTTTCACATTTTTCAAACTGAGCCAGAAGAAGGGGGCAAATCAATGATCGCATCTACCAAACAGCCCAAAAATATTCGATGTGCGATCTATACTCGCAAATCAACGACGGAAGGGCTCGACCAGGACTTCAACACTCTCGATGCGCAACGCGAATCTGGCGCTGCGTACATTGCCAGCCAACGCGGTGAAGGCTGGACCGAAGTTGAAACGCTCTATGACGACGGCGGCTTTACCGGCGGCAACATGGAAAGGCCGGCGCTGAAACGCCTTCTCAGTGATATTGAAGCCGGTTTAATTGATTGCGTGGTCGTTTATAAAGTCGATCGACTCAGCCGCAGCCTGCTCGACTTTTCTAGAATTATGAATACGCTCGACGTCGCAGGTTGCTCGTTCGTCTCGGTGACCCAGCAGTTCAATACCTGTTCCAGTATGGGGCGACTGACCCTTAACATTTTATTGTCGTTCGCTCAGTTTGAACGTGAAATCATCGGCGAACGAACTCGCGATAAGATGGGAGCGGCTCGCCGCAAAGGCAAATACATTGGCGGCCGGCCAGTTCTGGGTTACGACATCAATCGTGAAACGAAGCGGTTGGTCGTCAACGAATCAGAAGCGGTTCGTGTTCGCCAAATCTTCGATCTCTACCTTGAGCATGGAGGATTGTTAACAACGATTGACGCGATCGAACAACGCGGATTCCGGACAAAACTTTGGACAACCAAGGCTGGCAAAACGGTCGGCGGCGTTCGCTTTAACAAGAACACACTCCACGCTTTGCTGACGAACCGAATCTATCTCGGGAAAGTCACCTACCACGACCAAGTCTACGAGGGCGAGCACGATGCTATCGTCGATTCCAACACCTATGATCTTGTCCAGAAGAAGCTTCGTGCCAACCGAGTAAGCGCCGGCGATAGGGTTCATGGGCGTTCCCCAGGAGTCCTCGCCGGTCTCATTCACTGCACCGCTTGCGGGTGCATGATGACGCATGCATCGAGTGGCGCACGAACGAAGTCCAAACGCTATCGCTACTACGTTTGCAGCAAGGCAACTAAACGAGGCCGCAAGACCTGCCCGCGTCCATCATTGCCCGCCGAAGAAGTCGAACGATTCATCGTCGCTCAACTTCAGTCGCTGACGATTGACGAAAAAATATTGAACGCGATATGCAACCGTGTCCGCCGATCCATCGATGAACGTCGCAGCGAATTCATAAAAGAGCAAACAGCACTCGCGACTGCGATACACCGGACCGAGCGGTCCATCGACTCGCTCTCTGTACCCACATCCGACGCTGCCCGCGAAACTATTCGACTTGATTCCTTGGCGTCGCTCAATGAGCAACATCACCGCGACCGTATGCGTCTTTGCACTCTGCACGAGCAGCTTGCCACGATCAACTCCGCCACACCCGATCGCGTTTCGATCCTCAGGGCAATCGACGACCTTGAAACTCTGTGGGACCACATGACCCTCAGCGAGCGAAGTCGATTGATGTCACTTCTAATCGAACGCATCGACCACGACCCTACCGACAGCAACCTGTCGATCACCCTCAGCCCCACGGGGCTCGAATCCCTCGACACCATTACCCCGACCTCGGAAACGCAAACACAATGACGCACATTCAAGCCAAGTTCCAAACCACCGCCGCCGCACGCGGCCAACACCGCGTCACGTCACCCACCGCGGCCAAACGCCCGCCCACGCCACGTCTGCCCCACGTGTCGAAACTGATGGCCCTCGCCATTCGTCTCGACCACTTGCTTGCAACCGGCCAAGTCAAAGACCAGGCGGAGATCGCCCGCACCGCCGGCATCACCCGCGCCCGAGTGACGCAAATACTGAATCTGCTCCAGCTCGCGCCGGACATTCAGGAACAGATTCTCGAGCTCGAACCCTCCACCGCCCCCAAGCCAAAATTTAAGGAAGACGAACTCCGCAAGATTGCCACCCAGCCAAACTGGATCAAACAACGCACAGCATGGAAACGACTGATCGCGGAATAAAATCGAGTTTGTAATCTAGATGCGATTCAACAGAAAACTTGGGCCGACGCTGAACCGCCGGAAAAGGCTTGCGTGATCGCAGTTACGATCTTGGCACCACCTTCGTGAGACGGTTCGATTGGGGAAATTGCCGAGTAGTCGCCCGGCTCATTGCAAAGCAAACGCAAGTCGATCAGGCCGAGGCTATTCTTGAATGCCGTCCGAGTAATGATGTCGTTGATGATCGCGAGACCGGCCAACGAAGCATCGTCCAACCCAGGCACGCAGTCGTAAATGGTGCAAATGGTAAGCGGCATGTTGAAACAGCGTAGCCTACTTATCACTTGCTCATATTCACGATCGAAAATTTGCAATGCTGCTTTCATCTTTCCCAGCGATGAGTGGACGCTGTCACTCGACTCACCCATGACCGACGACTGCAAGTACAAGGCATCATTGCCCCCGACGCTGAGTACCAGGTGAGTTGCCCCATCGGGAATTCGCTCGATCTGGCGAAGAACCGAACCGACAACGGCCCCGTCGACGGCTACAAGAGACGCCGTGTTTGGTGATGACAAACTGGCGAGCAGGTGTTCGTGGACGCTATTGCCATTGGGAACGTAGATTTTGTTGTCGAAGATCGAATCGCCCAAAAGCACGATATGCTTGTCTATATTCATGTTTGTGCTTATGTAAAATCGTTGGGTTGAACGGGTCAATCATCGAACAGATCGCTTATCGCGTCACCAATCATGTAGTGGATGTCGCTTGACCGAATCGTTTAAACTGCCGTCTTTGCTGTACCACGCGAGCGAAACGAGATGCGGTCGTCGCTTCGGCCGATTGGCTTCGCCATTGGTTCTTGCTGCAGATGGACAGAATGTTCGGACGCGTCCGCATCACTCGGCCCAATTCAGCACGAATGATTCTTGGTTTTCGTTCTCGGGTGCTTTCCAGCTGCCGCGCTCTTTGTCAGCCTGCCGCAATCGCGTAAGCACCGAAAAAACGCTGCCACGACTGACATGCTCATGTCGCAAAAGCCAACAGCAAATCGTCGTTCCAGTCCGTCCCATGCCGCCAAAGCAATGCACATAAACGCCGCGATTCGCCGATAGCGAAAGATCAATCGCGTCCAGAATGGATCGCATGCGATCAACCGACGTGACGCCACCGTCGGGTATGGGGAACCGCAAATGAGAAATCGTGTCGTTTTGCAGTGCGGCGATGTCGCGAAGATCCCCATCGTATCGAACGAATGGGATGCCGGAATAGTTCGACTCGCCCTCTTCTTGCAAATTGACAAACGTTCGCATCCCCGCATCGTAAAGAGATTGCAATCGTGCGAGATGCTTCGTCGGATCAGGCTGCCCCGGATAGGCTCCGGCGAGCATCTTGCCTTTAACCACCCAATAGGTTCGCCCCGCAGGCGTTTTGCTGTTGGGGTAGGTGAACTCGCCAGAGTGGTTCAATGCTCGAATCCTTTGCGGTGGGTTAGAATCTTTTCTCCAGAATACAAAACCAGCCGAGATAACACATGACGTGGTTTAAGCGACTCACTGGATTCGACGAAAAATCACCCGACCAGGTTCGCGGACAATTGGCTGCGGGACGTTAATTGCATTATCAGCCCCAACGGAAAACGGTTTTCCTATGGCCGATTGGGAGGCGGATGGTTCAATCCACCTTCCGTCTTCCAGCGAGAGCTTTGCGACGCTCTCGTACGCTGCCGCTACTTCGTCAAAATCTGCTTCGCAAAACAAGACGAACCAATCGAACCCTCCAAAGTCAGAGAGATGTTTCAGGTAGGTCCGAGGCTGCATGGATAATTTAGGCTCCGTGTCATTTCCGGTTTGCTGATGCTCACTGCCTTGCTGATCAGAACAGGCTGGCAATGCGACGAAAGCCGGTAGTAGCACCAGTGCTCTAAAAACTTGTGATTGTTTGCATATTCTAGTTCAGCCGGATAACGTTGGCGATATCACGGGGACGGAGAGTTGATGATCCGTTAAGCAAACGCCGCAAGCCGTCCGCACGTGCATGTCATGGTTTCCCCCGATCTTCGTATTTGTGTGGAGACAGTCGTCGAACCACTTGCCGAATTGTATCGATCCATTTAGGCGGCGGCTCGGGGAGATCAAATATACCGCCTTCGTAGACCGTTAATCCAGTGAGAGCTTTGCGCAGGAATGCAAAAACGTGTTCCATCGCCGATTCATCGGAATTGCTCACCAGCTGCATCGTCACCATGCACGTCGCTTTCTTGAGACGCGAGATGATGGCATCACTATCGCGTCGGTTCTCGGCAAAACCGATCAGTAGATCAATATCGCCATCGAAGATGTCTGATCCGCGAAGCGACACGTCCACTAGAATTGCGCAATCGTGGTCACCGCGTAGGATCGCATCGCCATTAAGCCGATAGGAATCATCGGTCGCACGCAATCCGTATTCCAGGTCAGATAGGCAAATCGATACGCCGTCGTCGATTACGAAGCGGTCATACGTCGTCATCTAATTACATGGGGGAACGTTCGCCGTAACCGGGCACGCGCCTTTACGGCTTCCATTTCAAAAACGCCGGATCGCGTGCTCCGGGCGAGTAGAACGGAGTCTCTCGGATGTTAGGATACGCTTTGTGTTCACGGTTTGCCACAGATTTCTCCTTGTGGTGTCACAATATTTGATCCTTGTCCAATTGATCACCGAACCCTCTCAGAACCGGACGGGCGCCGTTAACGCATCCGGCTCCCAGCCGACACCTCTCACCGGGCATCACTTCACACTCTCCATCGCGATCAAGTCCGTAATCTGTCCCGGATTCGGCAACGGGTGTCGCTCGAGATAAAGGCCGTAAGCTTCCCAACTGAGGTTTCGCCCTTTCTGACTGCGACGACGCATCCAACGAAGACCTAACTTTCGTGCCGCCTCTCGGAACTTCATCAGCATCTCCCAATTGTCATTGACATTGTAGTACTGAAAGTGTCCCTGGAGTTTGCGGACCAACGTTGGCCAGACCTCGTTGTGCGGCGTCGTCAACTTGGAACGGAACCAGTCTTTGAGCTCGCGGATTTTCGATCGAAACTTCTTTGCCGATGTTCTCCGTTTCAGTTTGAACTTTCCTGCGCGGCTTGTGCCGCAGTAATGCATGAAGCCAAGGAAGTCGAATGCGCCCGGAGCCCCTTCACCCAATCGCTGGCAATCGCGACTGGCAAAACGGCCGAAACGGAGCAACTTCGTCTTCTCCTCAGCTAACTCTAACGAATACCGACCAAGACGTTTGGTCAACACCTCACGAAAACGCAACGCGTCCGATTCTCGCTCGAACGTGCAGATGAAATCGTCCGCAAAGCGGATGATCGAGGACTCGCCTTTAAGACGAGGCTTCACCTGCTGCTCGAACCACTCGTCCAGCACGTAGTGCAAGTACACATTGGCTAGCAGTGGAGAAAGAACCGAACCTTGCGCGACGCCTTCCGTGGTGGCGTAACGTTTGTCTTGAATCATCACTCCGGCGTGCAGAAACTTGGTGATCAGACGCAGCATACGAGAGTCTTCGATGCGTCTCCCGAGCAGCTCTTGGAGCTTCCCAAAATCAACGTGGTCAAAGAACCCTTTAATGTCCGCGTCGAGCACCCAGTTGACTCGCCGGCGTGTGATCGTCTGGCCCAGATCGGCCAGTGCTTGGTGGCAGCTTCGCTTGGGACGGTAACCGTACGAGGTATCATGAAAATCCTCCTCGTAGATGCGTTCCAAGATCATCACGATCGCCCGCTGGACGATCTTTTCTTCCACACAAGCAATTCCTAAAGGTCGCGTTTTACCGTCTCCTTTGGGAATCTCTCGGCGTAAACTCGGCTGAGGACGATAGCTGCCACGATGGATTCGATCTTCGAGATCTTGCAAGTTGCCTTGCAAATTCTCTTCGTAATCGTCCACCGTGACACCGTCGGTCCCCGGTGCTTTGTCTCGCTTGAGTCGTCGGAACGCGTAGAACAGCAGTTCAGTATTGAGCAACGAAAAGAGGTTGCTAAACGTCGCTGATGCGTCGCCTTTCGCTCTCGTGGTGATGCGATCCAGTCGATCAGACACCGGCGTTCCACTTCTGTGAGTGGCAGGTGGTCGGCTGGAATCGCGTGTCGGCCTGACCGCCTTCCCTCGTTCGGAATTACCCGAAGTCAACGGTACTATGCAGTCATCCGATTCCCAAAGAGTCATTTGCCTCTGTTGCCTTTTCGGCTTCGCGGGCATACTCGATTTGTCATGATTGGAGTTCATAGTCAGATCAAGAATCTTTGGGCGTCACTGGTTGCCTTGAAAACATAGTGTGTAGCGCGAGTGGATCTTCGACTCCGGGACTCTCGCTGTCGCTCGCCAAGACGCGACCGCGAGTTTCGCCTTCCAGCATGAACAGACCTTGGGCAGTATCCAACAGGAAACCATAATTTCGGAGCTCAATCTCGTTCAGGGTTCGGCAGCCAGCCGATACCTTTCACCCTCACTACCTCTCTGTTTACGCTTCAACCAACCACTTCGGCTCATGATGCTTATAGGTTGGCTGCAAAACTCGATACTGAGCCTGTGGCTAACAGTTACTCAGGCGGGATTCACACCCGCTAGTCTTCAAGACCTTGCCAGTCCGCACGTTCACGGCATGGTTACCCGCCGCGGAGGACCGAGAGCTCCACCAACGACACACGATCAATCTTCTTCATGTCCGCAGCGTCGCGGTGTTCGTAGCTGCAGCCAAGTGCGTTGTCGGCGAAGTAGAAATGCGGGACGTATGCATCTAGGTCGATAATCAATTGTTGGTGGGCCTCTTCACTACGGTCGAACGAATGAGGCCAGTCGGCTTCGTGTTTGTCGGAAACAAACTCGAAGATTGACCGATAGTCCTCTTCATCTTCGTCCTCGTCATCAATGTCTTCAGGTGGCGTGGGCCACCCCATTCCATCAGTGACGAGCTCCAGTTTTTGCGATCCGGCCGTCCAGAGGCGAACATAAAAGACTCCGCTATCATCTATTGCGCCCGTCGTAAGGACGTCGCCCCGAAATTGTTTCCTCAGTGGTTCTAGCGACTCATTGTAAGTCAGTTGATCCGCAAAGGTCGCCCATCTCTGATGCGGTGTTTGCACCAGCAACGACCAATGACCGGAAGGTGGGACAAAAGCGTGTGTTGCAACAGATTCGGTTACGTCACTGATGTTCAAGACACAGTCACACGAGGAGAGCTCGGCGAGGACATCATCAGCAGCGGATCGAATCAACCACGAGCTCCACGTTTGCGGTGCACTCCACGTCGTCCAAACGCCCCGGCGTGTCGAGATTTTGCGCCGATAGAACGAGTTCTCGTAAAGTTTGGCCATGAAGCATCTTCCGTCGGGTAACGGCGGCCATCACCGAGGACGGCCAATGTGGTGTCAACATGTAAACGTCTCATGCCGTCCTTCGTGTGAATGGCATGGTTATCCGCCGTATTGAATCAAGTGTTAGTATGTGTACATCTGGCGAGTGTCAACATATTCTTCGCAAGCAGGACACGTTATCGTGTGATTCTGCAACTGAGGAATGAGCAGGCGAACTTGCGAATGTTTACCGAACGCTCCTGCGATCCCGAGGAGCTGCACCATTCGATTGTATGAATATCTCTTTTTGAACAGAAGCTGGGCCACGAGTTGCTGCCCTGTTTTGATCGCGTCCTTGAACGGTTGCAGCACATATTCTGGATGTGGTAGCAGACTCCGCTTCCATTCTCTATTCAGTTGGTTGCTCTGCCCGAGCTCAAATGCAAGCACCAGTGACGCAAGGTCTAGTGAACGGAAACCGTTCTCGGTTCCTTGTTTCACCTCAGCAAGTCGAACTAGGTGAGGGAATGCGGCCACGCTGGCAGAACCAGTCGAGCATTGATGACAGAGAATGTTGCTAAATTCATCCCAGTATTTGTCCGGCAAGTCTTTCTTGGCGCGCTCTATCCGTCGCAACAACGGAGGAACATTTTCGCCAGAACCGTAGCAATGCCAAAGCTCGGACCATCGCGGATCATCTAGTGCTAACATATGCGTTCTTATCGGATAACGATAGCCATCACCGAGGACGGCCGGTTTGGTTTCCATTCGTAAACGCGCGATGCCGTCCTTCGCGTGCATGGCCTGGTTCTGCCTTCTTAGTCAGCGGGCGCATGTCAATCATAGTAGCGTATTGTCCAAGCGTAGTCTTCCATCGCGAGGATCCCAGGGCAGTAGGACCGGATTGTCGACCAGATGGCCTCTAGCACCACCTTATCAGCGTTGTGCGTTACCTGCGTGGTTACCATGCATTGAGACGACGCTACTAGCTCGCGTGTTCGCACGTCACCTCCAGTCGCGGACCTGAGACGCTCCAGCACCAAATTTAGGTCGTCATCAAAGATCGGATCTCCCTTCGTGGTTACGTCGATCAAGATGCCACAATCCGCACCGTCGCGGAGCACCATCTCGTGGTCGAAGCTAATGTTAGCGTTGGCCGCACAAACTGCTCTGCGCAATTCGTCGAAGGTTGTTGCCTTACCGTCTGTGACAAGATAGCGATGGTATGTCGTCATTTGGCAGAACGGCCGCCATCACCGAGGACGGCCAAAGTGGTTTCAATTTGTAAACGCCCCATGCCGTCCTTCGGTGGATGGCATGGTTACCCCGGACGCATTCGTTTCCGACGGGCAAGTCGATGGGACATCCACCAGCCGAGAGTCGTAAATAGCCGTCGCAATTCGCGTGAACTCACTCCAGTTAGCTTACCATACGCGTCTCGCACACACTTGGCAGGAGCGTCCGACATTGAAAGCAGTTTCTCGTAGTCGGACAGAGCGTTAGCGTAGTTATCTGACAAATGGTCGACGTGGTGCTGGCGTTCATTCGCCCCGTAGTGCGTTTCGACTGTGGAAAGCTCAAAGTGTACGGCAAATCCCTCCTCCAATCCGTTAGCGTTACCGTATTCACCGTCAGTCAGGTGTAGATGCACTGATTCGTGCGCAACGTTTGCAATAAGAGCCGGTTCATACAATGTCGCGTGAGGTCCGACCAACACAACCGCGTTATCACGGTCGAAAGCTATTGTTGGGCCAGCATCCGACTGACGAACATCAACCGTGCCAAAGTGGCGCAGCGGTCTGCCAAGCAGGTCTTGCAATTCGTTGCGACAAGCTTCGATTAGAGTCAAAGCTTGGCGATCCTTGTCGGCAGGCAAACGTACGTGCGTCAAAATTCAATGGGGTAACGACCGCGATAACGGGGGGCGAGAGCAGGAGCTTGACTTCAGGACCGACTGCGCCGAGCCCTCCCGTTCATCGCCTAGTTCGTCGGCATAGGCGGGTTCGCCGACCACCAACGGCAGCGTTTACGAATATCATACGGTCAGTCAAGAATCATCGCCATCTCATGTTCGAGAATTTGCTGTCGCGGCGGTGGAAGGGCTCCCGTTTTGCCCGTGGGAACGAAGCCGCAAGATTCGTAGAGCCGAATCGCTTGGATGTTTGAATTGGCAACATCGAGAATAAGCCGTCGGTAATTCTCGTTTTGTGCCCACTCGATTACGGTGTGGACAAGAGCAGCACCGATTCCCTGTTGTCGAGCTTCGGGTGCGACCCACATGCCGAAGAGCCCCGCCGTTTGTTCATGCTGAGTGGAGGGCGCACAAACGGCAATCCCAACGTCGTCCCGATCGGCTGTCGCTGCAAGGAAGTGAGCGACCATCTTGTTTTCGGTTCGAGTACGCCACTCGGTGTCAGTTCGTTCTTGTTCTTCAGCGAGCGTGCTGCCGAACGCATCTGGTGCATCCCCGAGGCAGCGAAGACGCATGGAACGAATTCGTTTCCAGTCAGCGGGTCGGGCTCGCACGATTTGAAAATCAATCATCGGAGCAAGCTGGTCTAGTGTCTCGAGGGAAGGTACTGATCGCCGTATGACAGGTGGGTCCGACGAACGCCAGCCGTAACCGAGCGGCGACGAAAAAGTTTCCATTTCAAAACCGCCCGACTTCGCCGCTTCGGTTCACGGCATTGTTCTGCCACGTCATAGGTAGAAGTGTTTGGAGAACCAGGCGTGCGTAGTATTGGTGACGCAAGCGTCCACGATATCGAATTCGGAAGGTAGCGGCAATCTGGTTAGATCATTCGATGCTTGAATAGATTCCACCAAGCCGCGGCCCGTAGCGACGTTGCCACTTATGTTCGCGTGAATCATCAGAAACCATTTATTGTCATGCATGTCAGATGCAATGTCAGGCATCATGCCTTCGAACTCAGGGAAAACCTCCGCCCATTCCGACGCGGAATCAGGACCGAAGCCAAGTTCACGGATGATTCCCTTTCCGGATTGGAAATCGCAGTCGAATGTGTCGTGAGCTACGCCAAACCGAAGATCAAGAATTCCGTACTTCGCGATTTGCAGATAGAGGTTGCGTACATCCTCGTGTAACAACGTTGCGTCAACAGCGAGTTCGCTTCCGAGGCGCGAAAGGTCTTCGCGCAACGATTCGTGCGTCGACACCGTGAACCGGCGTCCAATGAATTGGTGTAGCGTCGCATAGCGAAATAATCGCAGGACGGTTCGGACGTCGGTTGGAACTGCGATCATGGTTGGGGTCAGTGGCAGAACGACCGCGGTAACGGGGTTCGCGGGTTTGATGTTTTATTAAAGTGGACTGGCTCGCGAACTCCCGTTCACCGCATGGTTCTGACCGCGAGCGGTGCTTACCAAGCTTGCAGTGAAACGAGCCCAACGATGCATCAGTTTAGCATGAGTCGATCCAGCCATGCAAGCAAATGGCGACGCTACCAGCGTCGGAGCAATGGCAAAAAGATGTAGGGCAGAAAGATGATTGCGTTCGAAGCAATTGAACGGGGTGGGAAACTATGGCTGACCGAAGCAAAACGGCCCATTGCGTCATTGCACCGGCAGCATTCTCGTCCGCGACGACACACGCATCGTCATGTCCGCATTCGGTCGCATTGGAGGTCGAATCAAAAACGACTCAAGCGTGTCAGAACGTTTGGGTTTTGCGGGCCGGATCGGTTGATGTTCCATTGCCAAACGCCTGCAAGCCCGGCTCCGTAACAACCCATGGTTCGTCGCATCTTAGTGCTCATGCGATTGGGTAGTTTAGAAACTGGCGTCATCGGTGAAGATAGGTACGCCAGGCAAAACCTCGTCCCAGTCAGCGAGGATCGGGGTTAGTATACGGAAGAAAACCGGTTTCGAGGTGGTATTGTTCGCCAGCATGACGTGCGGTGCATAGACAGTCCTTGTGAAGAACGCGATCACCGGTGGGGCGCGTCGATGTCCATAGAAAGCGGTGTAAGACGCAAGGAAAGGCGCGAAGGATAGTGTATAGATTGGAATCAACGTAAGCGTTATGGCAACGTGACGCATCCAGTGCTTGAGTCTAGATGATGGGCGCGGAAAGGATAGGACCGCAATGAATGGCAATAGCGAAAGCAAAAGGCTTGCAACTCCCAGGTTCCAACCCAACAACGCAAAGCCGACAGCAAAAAGGGCGGTTAAGGATAACGAGTGTCGAATCGTCACGACGAGCTCCAACTATCGACGAACTATCTTTTTAACCCCGGGTCAGTCGGGTGATATAAGCAAATTCGATCTTATATCACTGGGTGAGTCAAGCGATTTGGGTTATATCACTCGGGAGATCGTTACTCGAGTGATATAGGGTTTTACCACTCGAGAGCATGCTGGCGGGATTGAAGACCTCGGTCTTGAAATCGAAGGGACAGGCGTCGTCCAGCGTCTCACTCTCTGAGAATGGTCGAGTTTGATTCGCTCGCTGACGGATCTCCTGGCAGAGCCGTGCAGGGACGACCCCACTCATCGCGGCGATCTCGCACTGGCACTCTCCAGAATCCGTCCGAAATCGGTCTCAAACAGCAGCAGTCTCGAACTCTCTGGTCGCCTTTGCCATCGATACTCTCGCTCGCCCATTTCTGTTAACTAGGGCGAGCATGTTAACTGAGAGAGTCTGAGAGATTTCGTTGTTGGGTTCGGGGTGGCGAGGCGGAAAGCTGCTTTCCGGTTAGGTAACCCGACCGGACAAGAGCGAACGCGGCGAACCAGTTGTGGCAAGGAAGTGCCGAAAACACGGGAATAAACGCAAAAAGGCCGATGCGTGTGCATCGGCCTTTGACGTTTAAGGTGGGCAGCAGCATTTCGCTACTGTCCACGAAGGCTCAAATTTTGCCTTCATGACGGTGGGCAAAGTAGTCAACACAATTTAACACTCACAACCTTTTTTCAAAAAAGTGTGTTAACCAGAGACTGTTTGCATGAACGCTTCAATCGACGTGCCTGATGCATCAATTACAATGAAGCGTTTGTCATCAGACCTTGTGCCGAAGGGAGCGGTTTCATGTTGGAACAGCCTGTCCGTTGTGCGATTTATGCACGTCAGTCGCGAGTCAACGGTCGTGAATTTTCTTCATGTGATCTGCAGCGACAAATCTGCATGCACACCGCCGCCAATTTTAGTTGGAAGGTCGTCGACGTGTTTGAAGACGCCGGCCAGTCAAGTGAATCGCTTGCTCGAGCAGAAATGCAACGCCTACTAGCCGGAGTTGAGCTTGATCAATTCGATCGAGTCATTGTCTACAGCATCGATCGCTTGACTCGACGGCTTTTTGACTTCGCGAGGTTGATGGATATCTTCGACCGCTTCGGCGTCGCGTTGACAGTGGTCACCGATCCTAACTTCAACGAGTCCGCATCAAGTCGCTTTACGTCCAACATTATCGCTGCGGCGAGCGAATTCCAACAACAGCTGACACGGGAACGCATGGCGGAGTCACGTGCCGCATTGAAGTCTCGCGGACAGCGAGTTGCCGGTCTCGTTCCGTTTGGATACACGATTGACAGGATATTCAACCGACTCGTTGCGGTGCCAGAAGATTCGGTCGTGGTGTGTGATTTCTTCAAGCTCGCCGAACGCGGAAGAACACCGGCGGAGATTGCCGATTTGGCGAACCGGCGTGAGGGCGGCCAAACTGTCTGGAACGCGCGTCGGCTATTGCAAATCCTTTCCAACCCCGTTTACGCTGGCTATCTGCCTGGCGATGCGAAGCAGAGAGGCAACCACGAGGCGATTGTTACGCCTGAACAGTTCGAGCGGGTCCGCCAGCAAGTAAAAGCTCGACAGAGAAGGGCACCGCAAAAACGGGATTCGAACGAGGATTTTTTTCCGCTGCGTGGTTTACTGCATTGCGCAAAGTGCGGCCGAGCGTTGAACACGAACACTAGCACCCGGGGCAACATCCGATATCGCTGGTACCAATGTCGGTCCCACGCCGGCGGACGTCCGCCATGTCCCAAGGTTTCACTACCAGCATGGGATATCGAAGAGTTTGTCGCAGCAAGACTCTCTGGTTGGTCGACCGATTCAGACGTGGAGGAGCGATTCAGCGATGAATGGAAAGTCATGGTCACGTCGGAGCGGCAATCGCTCCTGAAGGAGTTTGTGCTCCAAATCGACTACGACAGCGATAGCCGTGATATTGGCTTCACGTTCAAAGACGATGCGATTGAATTGTTTGCCTCACCCGAGCAGTAGCTCGATAGCAAGCAATCGTAAGCTTCGAAGGCTGATCAAACTCCCCATCGTTACGGCGCCGCCACGGTTATCCGCCGGGTATAGTCTTCGAAAAGCGGACGCGACCGACCGAACTACGCTGCTCGCGAGGAACGACAAAGCCCCCCTGGCCATCGCAATACAAGTTGACCTCAGGAATCACCATTTCTCGGAAGAATTCTGAGTGAGAGGCAATCGACTTGTATCCGGACACCGGCGGCATTCCAATGTCGTCATTCAACTCGTTCTCAGCATCCACATCAGAAGCATCCATATACCGCGTTGTGGTTCCGTCTGGCAGATGAAGCTTGAGTTCAACGACGCCCGCAGTGTCATTCGCTTCGTATGTGACAACGCGACTATTTAGTTCAGCCATGAACTTGCCGACGTCGAGTGGCAGATCGCGTCCGACCGAATGAAAAATCGCTGACCAGGGGGAATCAGCGAGTTCAACAACCGTTCCGGAAGGATCAAAAAGGGAGGCGGATGGTTCAATCCACCTTCCGTCTTCCAGCGAGAGCTTTGCGACGCTCTCGTACGCTGCCGCGACTTCGTCAAAATCTGCATCACAAAACAAGACGAACCAATCGAACCCTCCAAAGTCAGAGAGATGTTTCAGGTATGTACGAGGCTCCATAGACAATTTGTGGCTCCGTGTCATTTCCGGTTTGCTGATGCTCACTGCCTTGCTGATCAGAACAGGCTGGCAATGCGACGAAAGCCGGTAGTAGCACCAGTGCTCTAAAAACTTGTGATTGTTTGCATATTCTAGTTCAGCCGGATAACGTTGGCGATGTCACGGGGGACGGAAAGTTGATGATCCATTAAGCAAACGCCGCAAGCCGTCCGCACGTAAATGTCATGGTTCCCCCCGATCTTCGTATTTGTGTGGAGACAGTCGTCGAACCACTTGCCGAATTGTATCGATCCATTTTGGCGGCGGCTCGGGGAGATCAAATATACCGCTTTCGTAGACCGTTAATCCAGTGTGAGCTTTGCGCAGGAATGCAAAAACGTGTTCCATCGCCGATTCATCGGAATTGCTCACCAGTTGCATCGTCACCATGCACGTCGCTTTCTTGAGGCGCGAGATGATGGCATGACTATCGCGTCGGTTCTCGGCAAAACCGATCAGTAGATCAATATCGCCATCGAAGATGTCTGATCCGCGGTGCGACACGTCCACTAGAATTGCGCAATCGTGGTCACCGCGTAGGATCGCATCGCCATTAAGCCGATAGGAATCATCGGTCGCACGCAATCCGTATTCCAGGTCAGATAGGCAAATCGATACGCCGTCGTCGATTACGAAGCGGTCATACGTCGTCATCTAATTACTTGGGGGAGCGTCGAGGATCACCCGGTCCTAGCGGTTGAGCAACCATTGCCCAAGAGGCACTCGAGGACTCGGAGTGCATCCGTTGGTTCCCCCGTGAACTCGGTGAGTTTGAGTCAGAAAGCTTAACGCTAGCACGACCGAGCAGTATATTGAAGCGGACATGCAACCCCGTGTCATTCCTCGTGTTCCGCGATTACACGGGCGCATATGACAAGACAGTCTCTGCATATTGTCGCATCGCATTCGTTCGAGGCCAGGTGTATTCCGTTTGGTGGTAACTTCTCGCAAAAAGAGCAGGTAGCGCGGGGAAGCGGCGAATACGGGTTCGTTTTGTTTACGTCGTGCGGCGCAACCATTTGAGGGTCTGATTTTACAGCAGATTCGACACAGCCTGCGCAAATAAATACGTCGTGTGGCGCCTCAACGAGTAGACTGCAGTCGAGGTGGTGTACGGAACAGAAAGAACACCGTATACCGTTGAGGGCCTGAGTCCCGAGCAGAATTCGGAGCAACGATTTGAGCATTTGAATTTAATTCGGGTAACGGCGGCCATCACCGGGCACGGAGAGTGATGTATCCATTTGTGAAAACGCGCAAGCCGTGCTCCGTGTGAATGGCTTGGTTATCCGCAATCTAGTCGCCACCGCGGGCAAAACATTTGCGCATCGTCGGACACGCTGGGGCGCCGTATCCCAAGGCATTCAGCGAGCCCACCAAGATACGCGCCTTCATCATCTATTTCATCCAGTTCTACTTCGCATGGCAATTTTTCCCCGGAGTTCTTGGAAATGATTCGGTCATTGTAATTGGGACTGTCGACCTGGAGATGTCGTACACATGCGCCGCTTCGGTACAGAACGAAATCAAAGGATAGGTCGCAATCCCCAACGGAAAAGGCGAAAACATCGAAGCGATCAGCCAGGGTAGCAATCGCTGGGCGAGTCTTCTTGGAATGCCAGAGTGCGTACGAAACGTCATCACCAAGCATTAACCAATCGTAAACCTTGCATGCGATAGCGCAGTGTCGCGTTCTAGGTGGCTTGCATCGTTTGTATTTGAGCCCGGGCAATGAAGGCATATCAAAAACGCTGTGTTGATTTCCGCAACGAGCGTAGATTTGGTACGGGGAAATGAACCGCCCGTGCTGCGTGAAAAGCTCAATCACATCTTTCTCGGATAACTATCTTTTTAACCCCGGGTCAGTCGGGTGATATAAGCAAATTCGATCTTATATCACTGGGTGAGTCAAGCGATTTGGGTTATATCACTCGGGAGATCGTTACTCGAGTGATATAGGGTTTTACCACTCGAGAGCATGCTGGCGGGATTGAAGACCTCGGTCTTGAAATCGAAGGGACAGGCGTCGTCCAGCGTCTCACTCTCTGAGAATGGTCGAGTTTGATTCGCTCGCTGACGGATCTCCTGGCAGAGCCGTGCAGGGACGACCCCACTCATCGCGGCGATCTCGCACTGGCACTCTCCAGAATCCGTCCGAAATCGGTCTCAAACAGCAGCAGTCTCGAACTCTCTGGTCGCCTTTGCCATCGATACTCTCGCTCGCCCATTTCTGTTAACTAGGGCGAGCATGTTAACTGAGAGAGTCTGAGAGATTTCGTTGTTGGGTTCGGGGTGGCGAGGCGGAAAGCTGCTTTCCGGTTAGGTAACCCGACCGGACAAGAGCGAACGCGGCGAACCAGTTGTGGCAAGGAAGTGCCGAAAACACGGGAATAAACGCAAAAAGGCCGATGCGTGTGCATCGGCCTTTGACGTTTAAGGTGGGCAGCAGCATTTCGCTACTGTCCACGAAGGCTCCCCGATCCCGACCGTCTCCGGAAAGAGTCTCGGTTTGCCAAATGTTCTAAACCAATTACGTGCAAGGGATTACAGCAAATCCGTCCGGTTCGGTCAATGCCTTTTTCGATCCAGACGTTCGAAGAATTCTGCTGGGCGGGTTAACAGCGGAGTGTTAAACGGGAGCGAATTGTCGTTCTCGAAAGACAGTGTGACTCTCTGTTAACAGCGAAGGCGATTCATCATCCAGCCATCATTTTTGACGTTGTCTCTGGCGCATGAGCATGAATTTCTGACTACAGAGATAACATTGCAGTCGTTGGTTCAAATCTGGCTCCCGCAACTTCTCTGGACGATCCAACTCGTTCCAGACCCACAAGTGAACGAAAGGTCGGCATGTACAGCATGTCGGCCTTTCTTCGTTTTTACCCAGTAAATCGCGGTGTTTTCGCGTTGCCCAACCGCCCGCCGCGTTCTTCGTTTCTTGGGGCTGGTCATTACCCTGGGTTATGGGATCGGGAACATTTCGGCGTCTTGGGGCCGTTTTCTCTGTTTCTTCGTTTCTCTGCCCGTTCGGGTTAAGAGTCGTCCGACTCTCCCAGACGGTCCGGATACGGAAAGGATTCACCCCGCAAATTGCTGGGTTTTTGAGCGATTCTCACTTGAGGGGGTAGCAGTCGGCTCGATTTGCGGAGGAGAAATAGAGTAACGCTGGGTAATGTCAAACAGAGAAACAGAGGCATCGATCGCGCGGATCGCAAAAGGGATTGCGAGCGGTGTATTTACTGTTCGCCATCGCAATTGCGACTCGCAAGGTCCAGTGTCTCGGCAGCACCGAGCCTCCAGACGACTCATGGATGCTTGATGCGGCCGATCGTGCGACGGCAGGGCAAAACACGTAGACGACAAGTTTCCTCAAGGCACCGCACCTCACATCGACGCTAGAGAAGCGAGCTAGCTTAGAGAAGATGGGATTCCGACGAGCGAGAGAACGTAGCCCACGACAGCGGAGGCACGACGCACTCGCCAACTCGCCACGAGTTTCCACCAATTCGCCCTCGCTAGCAGAGGCGGCGCAGACTGTTTCAAGTCGGATGGTCCGGCGCGATCATCTCTCTGTGCCGCAAGATGTCCGTCGTCTATGCCTGACCGCTTCGGCAATTCCTGGTGGTTTCTTGCAAGCTCGTTCGCCAATGCCATCGGCTCGCGAGTCGTCTGAGCGGTCTTGACGATCACGGCCTGCTGGTGACTTGATTGCTGAGGTGCCGTTTGTTTCGGTACCGCCTGTTTTGGCGTCGCTTGCTCATTGGGCAATTCCTTTGTCGGGGTACTGGCGGTTGTTGAGTCGCCAGTTGCCGATTGCACTGACACCGCTTGGTCGGCTGCTGGACCGTCTGCTGCTGGACTCATGGAAGCCAAACGATCCAGCGGGCTAACCAATTTGACATCGGCCCGGTTGAGCGTGTGCAAGTAGATTCGTGTCGTCTTGATGTCCGCATGACCGAGCAACTCCTGGATCGTACAGATGTCCGTTCCCGACTGAAGCAGATGGGTCGCAAAGCTATGCCTAAAAACATGGGCACTGACATGCTTATCGATACCCGCCTTTTGTACTGCCGTGCGCAGCTGGGCGGGAAAGGTGTCTTTGTGCAAATGATGACGCCGCAGCACACGTGTCCGAGGATCACGCGACAGCCGATGAGACGCGAAGAGGAACTGCCATTTCAGTTCGCGCGCGGCCGCAGGATATTTTCGTTCGAGCGCCTTGGGCAAACACACCGACGCGGTTCCCTGTTCTAAATCGTGCTCATGCAACACCCGGCGTGATTCCATCCAGAATTTGAGATCCGCGACCACGCTCTCGGGCATCGGAACCATACGGCTCTTGCCTCCCTTGGAATGGTGCACTTCGATCACCCTGCGGTCGAAATCCAAGTCCTTCATGCGAAGACGCAACGCCTCGCTGATCCTCATCCCGCTGCCGTAAAGCAACTTCGCGATCACCAGATGAACTCCTCTCAGCTGCGAGAAAATGGCTTCAATCTCTAACTCGCTCAGCACGGTCGGAATCTGTTTTCCCTTACTCGCACGGATCGAATTGACCTCGCCCATCTTTCGCTTGAGCACGTGTTCAAACAGGTACAGCAGTGCATAAAACGCTCGGTTCTGGGTGGACGCGGCGACATTTCCATCCACCGCCATGTCGGTTAGATGAGCCTCGATATCGGCCGCACCAATCTTGTCAAAGTCGGCTTGGCACTTAAGTCCTCGCTCGAACATGAATGCCCGAACGTTTTGGACGTAGGCCCGCTCGGTCTCCAGCTTGTCGTGACGCAATCGAATGGCTCGGCGTAGATTCTGGATGACGTCCGGCTCCTTCGGATCAATATGACCGACTACGTCTTCAATCTCCTCCTCTTCACCCTCACACATCTGCTTGATTTTTTCAGCTCTGGCCAGCGCTTCCAGCTTGGTGTGGATGAATTTGAAGTCATCCAGCGAACCGGCCTGGACGTGGCGACGGTAGAACATCAACGACTCGATGATCTTGAGTCGTTTCCAAGCGGGGGTCTTCCGCCGCAAGTGATCTCTCAGAAACGCAATCACATCGTCCGGAGTGAATTCCCAGGTCGGTTGCGGCTTACGGCCGTGGAAACGGCACATTTTCTCGAACCAGATCTTCGACCACTTGTCTTGGCTTTGTCGCCAAGTCCCCTCGTCCCAAGTCCCCTCGGCGTGACCCGTTTGTGTCATCGATTTGCCCGACGCTGTTACCCGATTCGGCACGGTGAACTCGCCCAACCGGTCGTACACAATCGATTCCGTTCAGGTGACCCGCGGCCGTCAACGACAACCACGTCCCTCTCCCGCGACCCATCTCAATGCGTAGGACGTTCTGGCAACATCGGCTGTGCCGTCCTTCTCGCAAGGTCGCCGCACTACGGGGCGATTCTTCGCACCACCCTGGAGAAGGTCAACCCAGCACCTGAAAATATTTCTCAAATTTGCTTGACCCACTCTTGGAGAGCCCACATACTGGCCTTTCGGACCCCCGGCGATAAGTCCGGCAACCCGGAGATAAGTTCCCTATGCAACCGGCGATAACACCCCGCGTGTCACCGAAGACGCCGGAGGCGCACCCGGCGATAACACCCCTCTCGCGTCCTTATCTTCGGACCAACCGGGGATAATTACATCGTTACCCGATTGAGATCCAGTCGTTTTTGAGTGTCACCTTTAATCCAAGTGTCGTGCCAAAGCTGGTCAGATCTTTCTCCAGGTTCAAGCTATCCTCATTGCTTTTGCTTGTCGCGTTGTTCGCGATTGCGTTCCTCGGCTTTCGCCGTTGGTTCGACCAAAGGCCGATCCAGTGGGTGGCGTACTCAACTCAATCATTCGCGGCACCTTTCGACCACGATACACCAGTGATTGTCTTCGTCGGTGCTGGTTGGGACGTGAACAGCCTTGTGGTGAAACAGCATTCGTTTGAAGATCAGAAACTGAAACGCGTAATACGGGAAAGATCTTTCACTCTCTTCTATGCGGATCTAACCTCGTCGTCCCCGGAAGTGCTTGGTTTTCTGCGCCGGATTGGTCGTAACACGACGCCGACGATTGCCGTATACTCTGGCGGTATTTCGGGCACGCCCGTCGTGTTGGACGGGATGGTTTCGGCGGATCAAGTCATCAATGCGATCGCCTCACAATCGAAGCCGACACCAAGCAATGACGGCGGGTAACAATCCCGTGCACCGAAGGACGGCTTGCACGTCTACTCGAATGGAATCTCAACCGCCCGTCCTCGGTGACGGGTAACGTTCTGTCGATGAAGAAACTCAATCCGTACGAACCGACGACGGACGCGACTGAAGACCGAATGCTTATTGAGCGTCTACGGGAAATGATCTTTGCGCCGACGCCCTCGCGCATCGCCCCAGAACAGCCAATGCGATGGGTTGTGGACGCAATGATTGCGTTTGTGCTGATTATCGCCGGCATCGTAATCGCCGGATTGCTGCGCGACGCTTTCGCTTACGTGGGACCACTCGCATATCCGACCGCGTTGCTCGTTGCGTGGTTTCCAACTGGATTGTGGATCCACTATTGCAACGTGGGACGCGACAGCGTTCGCTCAAACGTAATCCTGATTCTTGTTCTTCTTGTCGTCTTCGCCGTATCCGCAGGGTGGAACGGGCTGGTGTTGCTTCCCGCCAGCATCGTCACGCTACTCCCCATTTTGTTGATCGAATGGATTGCTGGTAAGATTGTGCTTGCGGCGTTACCAGGCGCACACGAACGTCCTGGAATGACACAAAGAACGACAGAACAATGACATGCACCGAAGGACGCGAGCCGAGCGGTTTGGCAATGGTTGAGTCTTTCGCGCGTCCTCGGTGATGTCCGCCGTTCTGCCTCAAAGTTGCTCATGCGATATGAATTACAGTTTCGCGACATGAAGATTGGCGACGTCACTGAGGATGATGCCGATTTCCCAAACCTCTGGGGCACGATCACTTACAATGAATCACTCGAACGTCCCACGACTGAAGAACAAAAACGACTGGCGCGTTTCATTGAATTGAATCGGGACAGTATTCGGTTGGTTGATATCGAACACGAACAGGATGTGTCCGCTGAACTCGATGCGATTAACAAGGAACTCGAAGCGTTCAACGACTACATCGAAACTGACGATTGGTTGCTCATCACGGACAATGGAAAAAGGCTCCCGATTCTCTGTCCCATTCTTCGCCATGACGGCGAAATTGTGTGGCGATGGAACCCTCGCGAAATAGGAAATGCATGACGCTTTGATGGACGCGGTCAGAAACACATCTGGAGACAACGACAGAAGACTTGAAATTCAACACGCCGCGAAAAAGAGGCAGAACAATTGCGTGAACCGGAGCGGCGGACCACGCGGAATTTGAAGTCAACGTCAACCGCCGCCGCCCGGTTACGCTAAACGTTATCCAGACTCAATGGACATCCAAACTCGCAGTGCTTGCATTTCGCAACGCGATGTTTCGCCAATTAACACTTCCGCCATAGAGAATTTCGATGAGATCCGAACCAACGATCGTCTTTGCAAAAACTGGTGCCGAGATAAAGGCTGCCGTGAGGGAGCGTTGCCATCAAATTCAGCAGCGATTGGATCGCAGGCTTTCGGCACTTGATAACTTTCTAGCTGACAACAAGATGGTCCGCTCTTACATGATCCGAACTTCCGCATACAGAGGTATGCACGGAAGCGGAGATCCCGAACTTTGGACGAAAGAAGATATTTCGAGTGAGCAACTCGAAGAAACCCGAAAAACCTGCGAACGAATTTATGAACTTCAGCAAGAGCTGAGGCGTCTTCAATTACTAATAAAACACTTAGCTGATGACCAAGAATTTAAATTGGCGTTAGACGATTTGATTTCGTATGGTTTCCAAGTCGACGAATAAAAATGTTTACACCGTATTTTAACTGAGACGTCTGGATAACAATGTGAATCGGGATAGGGGCCCGGATTGCTCCGGGGCCCCTCCCACATCACCTAGCATGCGGGTCCGCACTAGGCGATTCGCCGCGAGGATGCAAGCTGTTGCCAACGCTCTAATAGACTCAGTAAGCCTTCACTTTTCAGGTGCTCGTTCGATAACGCACGCTGGACTCCCGACGTCTTGGATAGACGCCACGGGCCTTTGCCGCTAAACGCGAACGGACGGGCGTCCCGGTACGACAAGCCCAAGGATATCAGGTTGCGAAGCCGAGTGTTCGACTTCTTCCACTGCTTCCAGTAGCATGCCCGAACCCGTCGCCGAAGCCACTTGTCGAGCGTACTGAAAGTTGTCTTGACTTGATCTAACTGAAAATACCCAAGCCAACCAATTGCATAAGAACGGAACTCCGCGAAACGCTTCTTCATCGACACACCTCGGTTTCTACGAAAGATCTCCGAGACGCGCCGTTTGAATGCGTCGAGCTTCTTTCGACTCACGCGAAACTGTCCGCCAAAGCCACGGAATTCGTAGCCCACGTACTCAAGCTCTTGCGTCTTACAGACGCTGCTCTTGTCGTGATTGACTTGCAGTTTCAACGTCAGCGTCAGAAATCGCTCAACGCTCGCGTAAACACGATGCGCAGCAACATCCGACTTGGTGAAGATCACGAAGTCGTCCGCATACCGCACGAAAGGCAATCCACGCCGCTCCAGTTCCTTGTCCAGATCATCCAAATAGATGTTGGAAAGGAGTGGTGACAACGGACCTCCTTGCATCGTTCCTTCTTCGCTAGGTTGACATAACCCATCGATCATCACTCCGGCTCGCAGGTATCGTCCGATCAGTTTGAGCAGTCGCTTGTCGTGAACCTTGCGGCTCACGCGTGCCATTAACACGTCGTGCTGGACTCGGTCAAAGAATTTCGACAGATCCATATCGACGCATCGGCGTCGACCGCTGCGAATGATCTTCTGCACCTGCTTGGCTGCATCTTGCGCCGAGCGATAAGGTCGATAACCGAAACTTGATTCAGAGAATCCCGGATCGAAGATCGGCGTGAGGACTAACACAATGGCGGTTTGGATGACGCGTTCGAGCAAGTTTGGAATTCCGAGCTCTCTCGTGCCGCCATCGGGCTTGAGGATGGCCACCCGCCGGACAGGGTCCGGACGATAGGTGCCATCGAGTAGTTGTCGACGAATGTTTTGCCAACGCGGCGCAAACCACTCGGGAAAGTCGTCGACCGTTATTCCGTCGGGCCCAGGGGCTCCACGGTTGGCCTTCACTCTTGCCCAAGCCATTTCCATGTTGACTTCATCGACAATTGCTTCCATCAGATTGTGAGCATCATCGCCCAAGGCTGACTTCTCGATGGCCGCCAGAGCCGAATCATCCGTCGGGATGTTTGGCGCAGCGTCATCCACTACGACAAAGTCGAAGACGAGTTGCTCTGCGTTCGGATTCTCTGAGGTCATCGGTGGTTCGTTCCTTGACTGTTGACGTTCGGTTCTTCCCGTCGCCATTGGAATTGGCGGATCGGTACTACAACTTCTGCTGCATTCTCCAGGCACGTCATGCGTTACCGCATTCCGCCCCGCCTTTCGGGCAAGCCCTACTCACGGGTACGCCTGGAGTTCTCCCCAGATAAGGGTTTTCGTGATCTGTCCCCGCCCAAGCTCCCGATCTACCTGCGCTCACTCTTCCGGTTCGGTTTCGCAGTCAGCAGCCTGCTCACCTGTAGACGTCGGCCTCCTATCGGGTTTCTGTTCGTAGCCTGGCGGGTCTTGGCGTGAATGTGTCTGACGACGGTTTTAGCTTTGAAGCTCGTCCGATTCGGTTATTGCCCGATCGAAGCTGTTCTCGGCGGCTAGCCAGATTTACGGTCACATTCGCAGGCTGCCTTCCCACGGATCGTCACCTCCCCGCAGTTGCCCTCGCCTCGTACTGTTCTTTCGTTAGAATTTCATTTGGTATACTGACTCCTCGAAAGAAACCGGAACTAAGTACAGGGGACTTGCACCCCACAAGATCACGCCCATGCTGGGCGTACTGCACCGAAGTCGCCGACGGTGCGGAAATTGAAGCAACGATCACTCCGGCGACTCGGTGATCACGGACGTTATCTGGCATGAGTGAGCACAGCCTAGAACTGACGATCGACGCTCAAAAGCTGGCCGCAAAGGCTTTTCGTGCTGTGAAGCGATTTGACAGCACCGTGGTAATGGGTACTGCGCTACAGCGGATGCGTGAACGCAATCCGTTCGAAATCCCCCTAGGCTGTGACCGCGAAGCCGTCCTCATTCGCCTTATTGAACTGCTCGAAGAACTCGATCGATTGCAGATTCCGTACGAAATATCCGCCAACAACGTTCCGCGATCGTCCCACTTGTGGGAGCCGCGCAACTGGACCCTTGTGGACGCCCGCTCTGCATTGGAAACAATGCGGCGGAGAACAGTCGAAGCCGAACAAGAACAGCAAGGAAGGCAAAAATGGCTGGACTCACCCGATGGCAGGGAATACGTCGCTACGACCGAGCGATTGGACAAAGTCTGCGACTTCTTACGCTCGCGCTGGGAAGCGCTGGGGTTCGACAACCTGCGACCATCAGAGAAGGATTACTTGTACGTTTGGTGGTTGTATGTTGAAGTCATGAATGGTGCGTTTGACCAATACTTTTATAACTCCACTGGTGATTCGGCACTGCTCGCGTTGTCGGCCCTTCAATCACTCGGTGCCGACGGAGCGCATGCGATCCTGTTAGATGCCATTCATCAGTTTGATTCGGTTGGCGGGTTCAACTCGGATCGAACGGAGAGATGGGATTGCTTGGACGCGCTTCCAGATGGGGCCTTTGATGATGCAACACGCAGGTTTTATGATCTTGCCGAAGATGTTCGTGCCATCGCACTATTGGAAGTGGAACGCGACTACGGGCACGACGGCATTACGCCCGAATAGCCAGATAACTAAGCGATGAACGCGGAGTGGCCGACAGCGCGCTTACAAATGGAAGATCAACCGCGGCCACCCGGTTATCGCAATCGTTCTGCAACCAAATGATTGACATACACATCGAGTGCACGCCTGATTCAGAGTTGATCTTCGATCAGCGCGTTGCTGATGCGTTTCAAACCCCCGACGGTTGTTACAATATTTCCCACAACTTCGATCCAGACTTCTTGCACCTGCTGCCGAGAATCGCGGGCAAAACGCCAACGAAACCATACTTCTCAGCAAGTGATGGTCGTGTGCATCGAATAGGATGGTTTGTGGGCTACGCAGACGAGCACACTGAGCTTGTGGGACCACTACAACCTGGGATTGTCTACAACCAGCTCGACCAGCGTCTTACCGAGCGATCGCTTCCAGAGATCATTAATTCCACCGCCCTTGATCTCTTCGGTGGCGGCGAACGAATTCTGCCTTTCGCAGCCCTATCTGATCGCGGGGAGCCTGTCAGTCTCCGATGGCAGAATTACGATTTCCCCGTCAATGACTCTTTGTGTTTCGATACTTCCAGCGATCCTTACACGATTGTTCTTTGCGAGTCCCTCAAAGCGGCCGACGCCGCAAACGAATGGGAGGACGGAATCGTAGAGGACGTTCGGTATGACTCATTTCTCGTGCCCGTTGCAAAGTCTTTCGCCAACTTCGTTACAATGCTGAGAGCACATCCATAGCTGCAGAGCAGAACAATGCCATGCACACGGAGCACGGCTTGCGAGGTTTTACAAATGGAAAGTCATCTCTCCGTGCCCGGTGATGGCTGCCGTTCCCCGACTGAAATTGACTGAATGGTGCAGCCCAACATCGACCAAAGTGGCAAATCGCATTGAACACGAAGAGAGCATTCGTCACCGGTGGTGCTGTAACGGTCGTACTGGCCGCAGTGTTCGTCACGACTTCACGCGAACCAAAATCCATCGAATGGATTCCGTACACGACCGCCGCGGTCGCGGAAAACAAATCAGAGGGAAAATCATCGGCGGTCCTTTTCTATGCCAGATGGACTCTGTCCGCGGATCCGAAAGGCGGATTAGCGACTCCCGCGATTCATCAATCGCTTGCTGATGCCGGATTCGTTACGATGGAAGCCGACTTGACGAATTCCAGCATTGAGAACTTTCGCGAGCTAAAAGAACAGGGATTCACTTCAATACCCGTACTCGTGCTGTACCCTACTGCTGGGCCTCGGGTCGGATTCGATGGCGGCACACCTGAATCAGAGATTGTCTCAGCGGTTGTGCGTCCTCACTGATGATGTTGACGGCGGCCTTCACGACTGCGGGGAACCATCCGATGCAACCGAGCGGCGAAATCGGGCGTTTTGAAACGGAAGATCAACCGTCGCCGCCGGCTGATCGGTAACGTTATTTGATTCAAAATCATGCGTGAACACATTGCGGTCGTTTTTCTGATCGCTATCCTGCTGTCATTCGGCTGCTCGCCTGCCCAGCGTACGATTCCGCAATATGACCTCGTCGATATTGTCCCCGAAAGCTGGACGATGTCACCAGACGAGGCCGTGCTCGCCGCAACCGAGTACTGCGCGGCCAACCAAATCGACCTGTCGCGTCATGGAATACCAAGGCTTGGATGCGATTCCCTTGATGGTGAGCGATTGTGGAGTTTCCTGTACGATGGCGTCACGCAAATGGTCGGCAACCACTTCATGCTGCTGCTCAATGACGAAACAGGTGCCATCGAATACGTAGCCGGCGAATGATCGCGCTTGCCTATTTCCGTGCTATACTCGACGCGTACGCTCTGACACCACGATCGCGAGCAACGCAAATAACAATGCCGTGCAACGGAGCGGCGTCAACGTCTTTCGATTTGCTCATAGTTTTTCCTTCGCCGCCCGCTGACGGCTACCGTTACGAGATGAAGTCGTGCTGAAGACCGGAGTGGATGACATGCCAAGCGTGCCCTGCGGGGCATCGTCCCACGCCTGAACTGTGACGACCAACGGCTGCCCTGCGGGGCATCAACCAACGTCTGCCCTGCGGGGCACCAACCACCGCCTGCCCTGCGAGGCATTGTCCGACGACTGACAAATCGGTGACCCGCATGCAGCACTCGTTGCGGTCCGCGTGCGTCGGCGAGCCAATCGGCACTACGCTACACTAAACGACTCGTAACCATGCGATGATGACGGAGCGGCGGGGGGCGCCGTTTCCGCAATGGGTGAGTCATTCGCCGCCGCCCGCATATCGCAACCGTTATCGGATTGAAAAGTGAGTCGTAAACGAACCGCAATCCTTTGCATGTTCGCCTTTGCGGGAATAGGCGTGTTCGCGTCGTCGCAAACGTCTCAACAGATTTATCGTGCTTGGAAACGCTCTCGCATTGCCGCCTCAGCACCTGTCGCAACCGCGGCCTCACCGTCGATCCCGTGGACCGAACCCCAGATTATTGGCTGGCACTACTCGCTAGTCTCCCAATCACGGATCGCTGACTTTGGTTTTAGTGACACTACAGCAACTGCAAGTATTGGCGGGCCACCGGAAGAGGATCTGCCTCATCTTGGAATTAAGGCCGGGGACAAAAGCCAGATGGAACTCCGAATGTCTGGTGTGTTCTGGCGCATTTCACCCGCGGGTACTCTCTTGCTCAACGAGCCGGATTCCGATTACGCTCCAGAATTACGGTTGGTGTACATTGATGACCAGGTGGCTTCCGTTTGGAACATCACACTACGTGAACCTGAAGTCTACATTCGTTCTCGGTAATCTATGTTGTCGGTAGTATGATGGCCGGTGGCATCCGCTCGCCGTTTCCTCAACGATCGCCGATAACCATGGCATTCACACGGAGCGGGGCTTGTGGCCGAATTTGAAATGGACAACTTTACTCTCCCCGCCCGGTGATGCCCCCCGTTATCCGATTGAGTGTGTCTACGACTCAACGCACATCTCGTCGCCACTAATCGCGTCGGTAGATCGTTCGTCAGGCAAACATAAATTGGCATCGCTTACCTGGACTGGATTGGATGGAAGAACACTCGGAACTAGATGAACTCGTCGTTCGCTTGGAAAGCGAGGTCGATCGTTTCATTGGCGATCAGTCCGCTTCACAGAACTTTGCTGCAGTTACATTCTCGACTGACAAAGCGGTTGCCGGAGACTACCCGCAAGCAAAGCTTGATACAAAGAAAGAGTATCTGGAAGACGATGGGGATCCGTACCGAGACCGTTTTCCCAAATCCCTCCACGAACCGATCCTGCTTAAATTGAAGGGGACCGCGAGGTGGACCGACGTGTTGTCCTCAGAACTGTGGTCCGAAGGTTTTCTGCTGAACGACAAGGCGCTCACTATTCTTGAGCAATTTGATTTAGGAAAATCGAAAAAGTACAAAGCGGAGGTGCGCCGCAGGAAAGAAATCGCACAGTACACGTATGTTTTCTTCGTAAACCAAGTGTCTTTGGCCGATCTGGACATTGACAATTGTGAGTTCTATCTCGAAGACATGCTGGGTAGCCCAAAACGCCTGGTCGAAGTCACGTCGATCGAGGATTTTGCGGAGAAGAAAGGGCAGGCATTTCGTGGAGAGCTCGAGGGGAGCAGGCGTTTTAATCGGCTCGCTTACAAGAAGGCGAGCTTCCGAGCGGGGCACGCTCCGAAACCTGTAATCTTCGCCATGGGGCAACTCAGCGCGACGGAGATGTACGTTCGAAGGGAATTGCACGAGGCTCTGCGAAACGCCGGAGTGACAGGATTGGAATTCAAGCGAAACAACAAGCTGTTTGATTAGATCTTCGGATAACAATGGCATAAACGCGGAGCCGCCGATCACGCGTTTTCAAATGGAGCATCAACCTCGGCGGCCCGGTTATGCCAGGCGTTCCCCCAAACAAGTCATTGGTTGTGATTCGTCGATACACACCACATTTCTGTGTCGTCATTGTTGCGATGATCGGGTGTAGCGCCCCACTACCGCAGATTGACCTCCCTACCGTTGATAGCATCGCCTCCGCTACGGCTACACTGAACGGTGACTTTCTGGGGCACACTGACGTTGCTGAGTTCACGCTAACTCGCAATGCGATCACAGCAATCTTGCGAGCACTGTCTCCCGCAAGACAACGCAACGCCGATCGAACGGCGTCTCCAATCGGTGTGATATCCATTCGGTTGCACAACGGACAAACACATGTCATTCGATTCTATGATTTCGGACAGAACCCGATCGGCTTTGATTTCGACGGTATCCCATGCGCTCGGAATGGCGACTACGAACGAAAGAACATGCTTACGGATGACGAAACGGCCTTCTTTCCCAATGAGGGCATCAACCTATACAACTACCTTCGATCACAAAACGAGGGGGAACCATGACATGCACGGGAGGACGGCTTGCGGCGTTTGCTAGAATGGACGCTCAACTCTCCGTCCCCCGTGATGTCCGCCGTTCGTCGTGTCAAGAACATGTCGCGATTCTGCACAATTAGACGACTGGTGGACATTACGTTAGTTTTGGCATGCGCTCTCGCGTTTGGCGCGATTGCCTATCAAGTAACGCGTGATCAACTTGCTGAATCCGTCCTCGCAAAAGTCGATCGACTATCGTTGCATCCGCCGATAAACATGCCCAAGCTGGAGTGGGCGATTCTCGTGTATTGGACGCATAACTTGCACTGCGAGTCGATTCCGCAAACGACCATGTCCATTAACGAACTGCGACACCTCAGTCGCGATCTTAACGAAATGCTGCAGTCAGGACCGAGTCGTGATTCAATCGACTATCTTTGGGACCGATACGCCACTCTTACGGATGGCGGCGCTCGATATCGAGCAAAGTACGAGTCTATTCGCGATGCAATAATCGAGGCGGCTGCGCGCGACGGGGATGCATATTTCGACCGCCGTTCGTATACTGACTTTGTTGATTCCGTTTCAACCCGAGCAGAGTAAGGCCGACGAACAATGACATGCACGTGAGGACGGCTTGTGGCGTTTGCCCCAATGGATAATCAATCGTTCGTCCCCCGTGATGTCTGTCGTTCCCCGACACAATCAATTTTGCACTGCCGCAAACATGAACGCTGGCGAATTCGCGATGCTCTGCAAAACCGAGAAGGATGCGATTCTCAGCTCCTACTTTGACGCGACGTCTGACACTGCGGTCGCACGAATGATCGCGGCCATGGGCCTTGAACCGAAGCAAACGGCCGACCTCCGCACAACGATAGACGGAGTGCTGACCGATGCAATGTACACGTTGCTCGTAGCAATCGATGGTGGTGCCTCGCTCGGCGGCGTTCAACAACCGTATGACCTCCGTGACCTTACTGGAAAGGCAATATCGGGCGATGGTGAACTCGAAGCAGCGGCATTTGAACACTTCCACGAACACTAGCTCAATCAATTGCGTCTGCACGTCAGTCGTCGATTCAGACGGATTTGCTGGCGGTCGTCTCGCTCGGTATGATTGCTTTACGTCGATCGTATTGGTTGACGTTTGCTCCGCTGCCGGGCGGGGAACCATCCGATGCAACCGAGCGGCGAAGTCGGGCGTTTTGAAGTGGTTGATCTTCCGTCGCCGCCGGCTGATCGTCACCGTTCCCCGACTGAACCCCATTGATCAAACTTGGCTACATGGCGAAACGCATTGTCGGGCGTCCCGATTGGTTAGACGTGCCATCGGTCCACGATGTCTACGCTGTGTCCAACTGCATCTCACCAGACTTCGCGGACTACATTGATTTCTGGTCGCACAACGGATTCTGGTTTTTTGACAAACCTTCGCACATCACGCGTCTATGTTCGCAGCACGGAATCTCGCTGGATGACCTGGCGTTCGTCTACTACGAAGCCCATTCCCAACAATTCGACACCGATGATCGCACTTGGCATGGCTTCGTTCCTGATCCGGACATCAAAACCGATGTTTCGCCGCCAACGAAGCCGCACTTGCTTGGCTACGACATCGTCTGCTACTCGATGCAAAACGCTCCTGAATGCTCGCCCCTATCCTGCAACCAAGTTGCGGCGGACGTCCGGGTAAACTCGCACTGTCTGATCGACACGCTTGACTACGCTATTGAATGCCTCGAAACTGGCATCTTTGACAACGCTGAACCCGGCCCGATGCGGGTCATTGCGGTTCACACGCTCGGATCGAAAGCGGGCGGGGAACCATCCGATGCAACCGAGTCGCGGTAGCGGGGCGTTTCGAAATGGAAGATCAACCGCCGCGACCGGCTGATCGGTACCGTTCTGTCGCTAAACTCGGTGCTCGTATCAATGTCGCCCAACAATCTATCGAATGCACCAGTTGAGGCAGTGCCCGACAGATTGCCTCACGTGCACAAACAGAAGAAAACGGGTCGCCTGCCAATTCTTGTCGGCGTATTGGGTGGTATGATTGGCTGGATACTACTTGCATCGCTTGAGTCTCCGTCGTTTTACCGGCTGAGTGTATTGATCTTCGACGAGACGTCGCCCAACGCTTTGTTTGCAACTGCTGGATATTACTGCATTCATCGCACACTGCTTCTCGTGATGTGTGCAATCGGTGGTGGGATTGGAATTTCGTTGTCCAGCATGCGAATGCAGACTGCAATTCTGTTCCTCTTCGGTATACTGGTTGTTGTCGCTGTGTTCGCATCGATTTTTCCTCGCTAAACCCCGGGCGCGACAGAACAATGCGATGAACCGAAGTCGCGGAACCGGGCGACTTTGCAATGGAAACTGAACTCCCGCGACTCGGTTATCGCGGTCGTTATGCCAAGACCAGAACGCGACTCATGAAACTCCTGCCTTGCAAAGTTCCGTGGTCATTACGCCCCGCGTTCGGATTCTCACTGAATCATAGCGTAACGGAACAAGCTCATGCCTGCTCACTGTTGATGTTGGCAACACGAGAGAAAACGGTGAGGGCCATGCCGAAAAGCTTGGTTGCCATTGTCTTCGATGACTGCTTGGACTTGCGATTGACAAATGACGCGTGCTGGGACTGCAAGCCAACGCGGCTCGAATTTACATTCTTTCCTACAGACTTCAGCGCTTGCCCAAACGACTATTTGAAGTGGTACGAATCGACGTGGCTATCGTCAGAGAACTGCCCCGATCCAGCCTTTTATTTCGTTCCTGATTCCTCTTGGCCCTTGGAATCCAATTCTGGACATCGACGCGCATATACTCATTTCTTGGTAATGACGGAAAACGGTTACTTCGAATTCCTTTCTCGCCGAGCTCACTGGATCGAGTACAATTCCACTTCAATCCCATCGTTAATCTCGCCGAGAACTGAGCAGATGATCTGTCGCGGCGACATCGATGGCATAACAAAGCGATGAACGCTGAGCCCTCGATCGGCCGTATGGGCAGTGGTTGCTCAACTGCTCGGGCCGGGTTATCGCCAGCGTTCCCCGACTGAAGACAGAAACACTTCACTCAATGCGAATCCGCCTTTCGATAGCAGCAAGGAATCGGATGTTCTCCCGCGCTGCACGGAGGGTTCGACCGAGCATCGATCTCGTACTCGACCGGATAGCGGAAACTGAGCTGAAAAACCCAACCTGGGAGACTGTCCTGCTGGGAATCGCCGATGACCTACCACCCAATCGCATCGACACAATTCCGAACGACGACGACTACCTCCAATTGATGACGGGGTTTCCCCCCCTGAATGATTTCACGCCCGCGAATGATGCTGCGATCTTTGACGCTTTCGTCGCGCAGATTCGACTGGCGATTGATCAGTGTGGCCTCACTCCGACCGATACCAAGCAACTGTCTGGTATACTCGACGACGTCAATCGCGATGGTTGACGATCCCCGTTACCACAGAACGAGCGGGGAACAATGACATGCACGGGAGCACGGCTTGCGGCTTTTTTCGCAATGGATAGTTCACCCTCCGTGCCCCGTGATGTCTGCCGTTCGTCGACGAGGAAAGTGTCCCGATGTTTCACGTTCCGACCGACGACCGATGGGACGCACAGTCGATTGCGGAGTTGCTTCGCCACCGCCACCTTGATGCTTGCACTGTCGACGAAGCTGTGCGGATCACATTGCCGCTCACGCTACCGCATTCATTAGTCGGCAAACTGGTTTGGAGGCTGTTTCGCCCCAGCCCTTTGAAAATCACGATCTCGCATTGCCCCGAGAGATTTATTCGCAACGTCGACCTAGAGTACGACGTAATGAAGATGTCGATGGATTGCCCCTGCTTCGACGACATAGCGGAAGCAATGCGTCAACGTGGCTACTTAGCTGGCAATGATCGCGATATCGCCGCTCGTTACGTCCCAGGTTCTGCCGAACTGGCCAAGCTTTTTGACGAGATAGATGAATTGCAGATTCAGAAGGAAGATCTTGTCGCAAAGCAAGATTTTGAGAACGCCGTGATCGTACGTGACAAAGAAGAGGAGATTCGCAGCGCTATTGATGCTATGCTATTCCAATTGGTAAGCCGAACAACCGACACAGAAAACCGCGACGAACCATGACATGCACGGGAGGACGGCTTGCGCGGTTTTTGAAGTGGAGAGTTTTCCGTCCGTCCCCCGTGATGTCTACCGTTCCACCAATAAGAGATGACGCTTCCAGACGACCTTATGTCAACGCTCTCTGAGGCGGTTGAATCCGATGACGCTGACGCGATCCGCCATGCAATCGTGACCTTCAACCTTAATGGCTACGATTTGGGCGAGTGGCTCGCTATGGCGTCGTACCTGGGAAGCTTGGACGCGATGAAAGCGTTACTCGAATACGATGCTGACGTGCATTGGAAAAACGATGACGGCGAAACCGCATTCAGTTTCGCGTGTGCGTATGATCAATTCGACGCTGCGCGATTGCTGCACCAACGCGGCGCTGATATCAACAGCGTCGATTCAAGTGGTGGCACTCCACTGGATTGGGCGGTTTGTCACGCACGTCCTGAGTTTCGAGCATGGCTTAAGGATATTGGAGGCACGAGAAACAGCGACCACGAAGAATGGCCCTGGCCACCTAAGACGGACGGTTGCGCCACCCGAGACACAGACGTTGAACGCGGTTAAGAAAGGTGGAACAATGACATGCACGGGAGGACGGCTTGCGGCGTTTGCTGAAATGGATCATCAACTCTCCGTCCCCCGTGATGTCGGACGTTACCCGACTGAAATAACACTGAGATTGTGCTGCTGACTCACTTCAATAGTGCTGACACAACTCCAATACGCGACGCTTTGATGCGGGACTGCGACCCAGGGCAAATTGTGTCGATCCACTTTCGCGCTCAAATGCCACCGGTACGCACGATCAACGAGCCCGAGCAGTGGCTTCGGCTTCGTGGAATACTTGGGTGTTCCGAAGTGTACGAGGCATTCGGCATTAAATCGCTTCCGATAGATGTGCCTGCAACGTTTAACTACGCCACAGGACTGGAGACGATTGGCACTTTGGCGAACCTTCTGACCCGTGGTGGCGTCCACCGTAAGTTTGTTGCCGACTACGATCAGGCCATCGCGATTTCCAGGGAATACCTCGACGCCGCATTATTGCGGCAATTCAATTCTGTCGAGGCGTACTCATCGCGTGATCCGTGGTGTGACTGGTTTGTTGGCGAACGGGTTCTCGACGAGACTGTGCTGATCGGCCACCTCGACGAATGGTGGCTATTGGCTGTCACTGGAACCGATTGAATGCGGCGGGTAACCAAGTCGTGAACCGGAGCGACCGGCAGCGCGTTTACAAATGGAAAGTCTTGGGCGGTCGCCCAGTTACGACCACCGTTATTTGCATCAATCCATCGTGAAACCACTGACGCACAAACAGTTCGACAAACTTGCGCGTGAACTGTTCGGCACTGTGCTGTACCCGCACGGATTCACCTGCGAGCCGTCGCGACGCTGTACGTTCACTCGGCAGATTGATAGCGACGTTTTCCATGTCATCATGCCCGATCCGGGGACGCGTTGCGCTTGGTACGACATCCATGTGTTTCCAACGTCACCACGACTTCACGATGACTTTGACGAACGCTTCCCCGATTCCCTTGGAAATACGCTTGACGTGTGGGGCAAGCTAAGCGAAACCGCAGGAGTTGGGATGGATCAACAACAATTCAACTCCAAATACGAATCGAACATGAGAAACCGATTCGAGAAAACCGTGATCAATCTTCTGGAAGACACGGCGATTCCGTTTCTCGATAGAATACAAACATATGCTGACATACTTCCGCACCTTCGCGGACCGTTCGCGCGGTTCAACGGCAAATAACCATGTGATTCAACGGAGGACGGGTGGTCCGTTTTCTCGTCTGCTTGCAGGTCGTTCGCCCGTCCCCGCTGATCACTACCGTTATGACGACGTGGTTCGGCGTGCAATCTCGCGCTCGATGTACCATTTCGCCTTCTCTAGGTCTTCGACGGCGTTTCCTTTTTCGTCGGCCCGCCAAATGTATTTCATCGCATTGCCTAGACAAAATCCCATGTGCTCTGTGACCGTGATGCACTCAACGCCACTCGGATGGGTCGTGTAATGCTTCGGATGGTTCACCGCGTCATAACAATGCGATGAACGCGGAGCCGATTCATCTTCCGGCAATTCAGGCTTGTACATGTTAAAGAACTCTTTTGGTGATTCCATCTTTTATCCTTTGGCCCATCGGCCCGGTTATCGCAGACGTTCCCCGACTGGACTGATTTCGAGCATTCCAACGACATGACATCATTCGCGGGTGACGATAATCCGTACTGCCCTCCTATCGCTCGAACTCCATCGAAACCGAATCGGCATCAATGGGAACAACACACGATTGACATAACTTGTCACGCTGATCGAAAACAACTTTGGCTCGGCAACACCTTTTCGGTTGTCGTCGACGATGAACGCATGCATCGTCAATCAAGCTCACAGATCAATACTGAATTTCGCTTTCCGATAATCGGGGATACTTTCGGACGCATCGTGCCAAATCGCGGCTTCAATGCTACTCGTATGCGGTATCGTCTTTTTGTCTCTGGTCGTATGATTGGCGAGGGTCGCGTTTCGATCCGGGGGTGGTACCTTACGGTATTGGTGTTCGGTTGTATCTGTGTCGCACTTTACTTGGCATTTATCGCTTTCCTGATCCTCTCAGACTGAAGATGCGGGGAACCATCCCGTGCACCGGAGCCGGGCTTGCGCGCGTTTTGACAATGGATTACTTTTCTCTCCCGGCCCGGTGACGGGCACCGTTATCCGATTGAGCAGTCCGTTCAAATTTCCTGCCAATGCCTAAGCAATTTACGCTAGCCGCTTGTGTTGCGCTGACCGCAAGTCTCGCTCTTCTGCTTGGCTGGTTTCGCACTGGCTCCGCTATTCGACGTGAAGGCTGCGTCTCAAGCGAGTTCGGGTATGTCACTTCACTGGCGCGCTTAGTTGGTAAGGAACAGTATTTCGATTGGGTCCACCGAGGTTTGTTGAAATCACCTTTCCCGGCGATGCCCGAATTGTACGGAAGCGTGATAGACGGCACTTGTGATCTTGTAGTTTCGCCCGTTCCCAAGTGTACTAGCCAATATTCCGTTTCCACGCGCTTTGGCGGTGCAATCGTCGTTGTGCAGGCCCAACGGCTGCAAGAGGAAGATGCCGCGCAGTTGTTGCTAATACCGGCAAAGTCAATTCTGGTCTATGATGCATACGGTATTTTGTTTGCGTTTGACACCGTTGTGGTTCTCGTGTCTGTTGCATTGACAGTCATTTTCCTGAGGCGACGACCAAAACGCGGATAACCATGCGTTGGACGTGCGGACTGGCAAGGTCTTGAAGACTAGCGGGTGTGAATCCCGCCTGAGTAACTGTTAGCCACAGGCTCAGTATCGAGTTTTGCAGCCAACCTATAAGCATCATGAGCCGAAGTGGTTGGTTGAAGCGTAAACAGAGAGGTAGTGAGGGTGAAAGGTATCGGCTGGCTGCCGAACCCTGAACGAGATTGAGCTCCGAAATTATGGTTTCCTGTTGGATACTGCCCAAGGTCTGTTCATGCTGGAAGGCGAAACTCGCGGTCGCGTCTTGGCGAGCGACAGCGAGAGTCCCGGAGTCGAAGATCCACTCGCGCTACACACTATGTTTTCAAGGCAACCAGTGACGCCCAAAGATTCTTGATCTGACTATGAACTCCAATCATGACAAATCGAGTATGCCCGCGAAGCCGAAAAGGCAACAGAGGCAAATGACTCTTTGGGAATCGGATGACTGCATAGTACCGTTGACTTCGGGTAATTCCGAACGAGGGAAGGCGGTCAGGCCGACACGCGATTCCAGCCGACCACCTGCCACTCACAGAAGTGGAACGCCGGTGTCTGATCGACTGGATCGCATCACCACGAGAGCGAAAGGCGACGCATCAGCGACGTTTAGCAACCTCTTTTCGTTGCTCAATACTGAACTGCTGTTCTACGCGTTCCGACGACTCAAGCGAGACAAAGCACCGGGGACCGACGGTGTCACGGTGGACGATTACGAAGAGAATTTGCAAGGCAACTTGCAAGATCTCGAAGATCGAATCCATCGTGGCAGCTATCGTCCTCAGCCGAGTTTACGCCGAGAGATTCCCAAAGGAGACGGTAAAACGCGACCTTTAGGAATTGCTTGTGTGGAAGAAAAGATCGTCCAGCGGGCGATCGTGATGATCTTGGAACGCATCTACGAGGAGGATTTTCATGATACCTCGTACGGTTACCGTCCCAAGCGAAGCTGCCACCAAGCACTGGCCGATCTGGGCCAGACGATCACACGCCGGCGAGTCAACTGGGTGCTCGACGCGGACATTAAAGGGTTCTTTGACCACGTTGATTTTGGGAAGCTCCAAGAGCTGCTCGGGAGACGCATCGAAGACTCTCGTATGCTGCGTCTGATCACCAAGTTTCTGCACGCCGGAGTGATGATTCAAGACAAACGTTACGCCACCACGGAAGGCGTCGCGCAAGGTTCGGTTCTTTCTCCACTGCTAGCCAATGTGTACTTGCACTACGTGCTGGACGAGTGGTTCGAGCAGCAGGTGAAGCCTCGTCTTAAAGGCGAGTCCTCGATCATCCGCTTTGCGGACGATTTCATCTGCACGTTCGAGCGAGAATCGGACGCGTTGCGTTTTCGTGAGGTGTTGACCAAACGTCTTGGTCGGTATTCGTTAGAGTTAGCTGAGGAGAAGACGAAGTTGCTCCGTTTCGGCCGTTTTGCCAGTCGCGATTGCCAGCGATTGGGTGAAGGGGCTCCGGGCGCATTCGACTTCCTTGGCTTCATGCATTACTGCGGCACAAGCCGCGCAGGAAAGTTCAAACTGAAACGGAGAACATCGGCAAAGAAGTTTCGATCGAAAATCCGCGAGCTCAAAGACTGGTTCCGTTCCAAGTTGACGACGCCGCACAACGAGGTCTGGCCAACGTTGGTCCGCAAACTCCAGGGACACTTTCAGTACTACAATGTCAATGACAATTGGGAGATGCTGATGAAGTTCCGAGAGGCGGCACGAAAGTTAGGTCTTCGTTGGATGCGTCGTCGCAGTCAGAAAGGGCGAAACCTCAGTTGGGAAGCTTACGGCCTTTATCTCGAGCGACACCCGTTGCCGAATCCGGGACAGATTACGGACTTGATCGCGATGGGGAGTGTGAAGTGATGCCCGGTGAGAGGTGTCGGCTGGGAGCCGGATGCGTTAACGGCGCCCGTCCGGTTCTGAGAGGGTTCGGTGATCAATTGGACAAGGATCAAATATTGTGACACCACAAGGAGAAATCTGTGGCAAACCGTGAACACAAAGCGTATCCTAACATCCGAGAGACTCCGTTCTACTCGCCCGAAGCACCGCATGGCGCGTTTTCAAATGGAAACTACATGGGCGGTGCTCGGTCAACGCCGCCGTTACGCGTAGGAATGAATTACATTGCAAGACCTGAATATCCCACTACTCGCCAATGGAAAAACCTCGCGGGCAGACTGCCCGAATTGTGGGGGGAAATTCGCCGGCGGGTTTGCGTACATAATGGGAGGTGGCTTGCTTCTGTCAAAAGACCTCAAGAACAGCCTGCATTCTGATCGACTGCAAGGTTTTATGCACGTAGGTTTCCATGGTAAGGATCCCGATATGTGTGATTCCGTGGATGCGAATGTTGTTGATGACGTGATCGGCGGTCAGTTCGACTTACAGTGGTGCTCGATGGCGTGCATGCGTGCGTGGCTCATGCGGTTGCTGGACAGACTTGAGGCTCGCCTGGAACTCCAAGAAGATGACGCGTAACAAAGCCATGCACGCCGAGCACGCGATCGGGCGTTTTGACATGGAAGCTTTACGTGCGCGTGCCGGGTGATGGCCAACGTTACCCGACTGAAGGCATGACGCGTCACAAGCGTGCAATCCGGTGGATGCTTTGGTTTGCTGCGATACTTGCGGTACTCACCTGCATCTCGTACCTGCCGGGCTTTCGGCTGCGGTTAGCCGGCGCCCACCACCGACATCTCAAATCCGGCGAATGGGTGATTGTCGAAGCCTCAACGAATATGTCGGATCAAGGATTCGCACGACTTGTTGCCGAGATTGAGCGCAATGGGGCCTACGATGTGCTGAGCGTGTCCGGAGCGAAGGTCACCGATGCCGGCTTTGCTCCGGTTAAAAAGCTCAACATGCTAAACTGGATTCAGATTTCAGACTGTTCACTTTCGGACACCGCACTTCAACATCTCTATGGCTTGCCTGATCTTCACACGATAAAGATCGTCGATTGCCCCAACATTTCACCCGAGGGTGTTGCGGACTTGCAGGCTGCACTGCCAGATTGTTCCATCACCTACAAGAACGGCGGGTAACAATGCCGATCGGGATAGGAGCCCGGATTGCTCCGGGGCCCCTCCCACATCACCTAGCATGCGGGTCCGCACTAGGCGATTCGCCGCGAGGATGCAAGCTGTTGCCAGGATAACAATGAATTGTTAGCTGACACTCATGTGTTAGCGAGCAAGATTTGTCGGCGATCTCGTTACCGACACATGACAACTATTGTATTTCTGTCGGCGGAAAAGCCGCTTCGATAGCTTTGGCCCAGCTACGAAACGTGCGGCGGATGGCCATGGTTTTGTCTCGGTTCTCAAGGCAGACCTCAGTGTAAATGAGGGACTGGCCGGCGGCTTGGCGGTCGCGGAGCCAGAGAATCATTGCTTCGCGGTCGAAGTGATCAGGGCGCCGGCGAGAGACGTTGGCTAAGTTGACGCCGGCGGCCGTGAGGGCGGCTCGCCACGATCGGTGGTAGCGAAGGGCGGCATCGTAAAGGCCGCGATCGCGACTGCGGTTCACCATGGCCCCTAGGTCGTATCCTGTCGTACACAAACGGCGGAGTTGTTGTTCGACGCGGGCTTGCGTCAGGTCGCGACTGTGGGCGACGTGTCGCGTGTTGACGCCAGCGTATTGTAACGCCGTTTCCCACGAGCCAAAGTCTTCGATTGCAGCGGCTAGGAGGAGTTCGTCGTCGCGGCGGAGATCGTTTTCACGCAGGCTCTCGCCAGCTACGTCGCGTTCAACAATCTTGCGAATGATGGCTTCTCGGATCATGACGCCGCCCTCCGCCTTGTTTGTTTCGTTGGTAGACCAGCGGCTTGCAGTGCTTTGGCAAGCGTTCCAAAGCGTTTCTCGGCGGCGCAGGCCAAGTTACTGTCGTGCCTGCGAACCTTGTCACCGGGGTGTTTCGCATTCAGCATGCGCAGTCTCGCGATGACCTTCTCCTCGTTCCAACGCTGGCGGGCGGTTTCATGGATCCCGGCTGCCTGAAGTGCCTTTTCCCAGCTGCCGAAATGCTTTATGCCAGCACGGAAGAGTCTCTTATCCTCGGAGCACGTTTTGAACAACCAATGGCCCGAGGCGCGTCGCTCAAGGATTGCGTCAACGACGGACTGCTTGGTCCAACGTCTGGGCAGTTCGCTTCCAAGGCCAAGTGATTCGACGGCCTTACGCCATCCGCCGAAATGCTTGATTGCCGATCGGCGTAGATTCGAATCGCGATGGGAGGCAAACGTCAGCGGTAGCTCTCGTTCGTAAAGGTCGATAATCGCAAGACGCACTTCATCAGGCGAATAGAACTCGCGTGTCGGCTTAGGGAATCCCGCCGCCGCGCGTGCAGCGGTCCAAGTTCCGAAGCATCGCTTTCCGGCTTCGTACAGACCGCGATCATCGTGGTGGGTTTGCCATAGGCTTTCGCCGTTTCGATGACGTTCACGGATCGCCTCGATGACTGTGTCCTTCGACCAACCGTTGTTCGTCGTTGGGCGTCGACCGCACGGTAAACCCGCAACTTCCAATGCCGCACGCACGCTGCCGAAGCAACGCCTTGCCGCATCGTCGAGTTTCCGGTTTGCTCGCGGTCCATCGCGGCGAACTCGCCTGAGTTCTTCGATCACCTTTTCGGGTGTCCAATGTTGCTTCGGCATGATCATCCCTCCGTGCTTTCAAGGATCTCCTCGAAGACTCGAGCCAGATCCGCATGGTTGGTTTGCAGATACGCTTTCACGTCGGCGTTGTTGAGCAACGTGCGGACGTAAATGACCAGTTTCAATAGATTCGTCGTGTACTGGCGATAAAGACCGGTGTAGAAGTCCTGTTGTTGCTCGGCCTCTTTCAGCTTCTTCAACAGTTGGCTCTTCTTCTCGTCCGGTTGCGTCCACGGCGTCTTGGTACCGTTGGCTTTCGCCCGTTTATTCGCCGACGTTTTCAACACCAGTCCGCGAGCGAACGTTGTCGAGTAATCGTTACAGGACTCCATCAACTTCAATATTTCGTGCTGGCGATCCTCATTGACGTTCGTCAGCTCCTTGGCTGTTTGCAAATTGATCTTGTTGGCATTGAATGCTTTGACAGCGGCCGGATGAAGCTTGGCGAGTAAACCATTGTTGAGTCGGTGACCAATGCCCTGCATTCCGAGTGCATTTGCAATCGTCTTCTCGTCGAGTTCTTCAAGCGATTTGCGAAGCATTCGCATCTCTTGCGAAGCACTCAGCTGATTGACCATCCGGTTGCCAGTGAAACCGTCGCGGGCGCTGTGGATCAGACAAGGCACCGTTTCGACGCCGTGGTCCAGCAGGATCCGATACCGAAGGGCTCCGTCCAAAATCTCGTAGCCGTCATCGATCGGGTACACGATCAGCGGTTCGATCAACCCGACCGCACGCATGCTCGCTTCGATCCGCTGCCGATACTTCTTGGCGACCTTGCGTTCGCTCCTCGGCACGAGTTTGACGATCGAAATGTCGACGCCTTTGGGTTTTCCGTTGGCACTCATGACGAAACCTCCGAGCTCATGGTTGGATCGAATTTGAAATCGCCAGCTAGTTCTGGGCGTTTGTCGAGTTGTTGTTGCCGTAGCAATGACACCAGTTCCGTGTCTTGGAACAGCGTGTTGACACCGGCAAGCAGCGTCATGAAGCGGCTCTCCTTTGATTTGGCCTCACGCACATAACCTGTTTTTACTCGGGTTGTTTCAGCGATGTCATGCCGCAGTTGCACGACCGTATAGTCGCGGCTGGCCGGTGACTTCTTCGATTGCTTGGCCCTCGCCGAAATAATTCGTCGGGCCTGGCCGAAGTTTGTGGTCGTCACCAGCCCATCGGCAAACGCGTCCATCAACACCGCTTGGATTTGCGAGTCGTCGGTGGAGGCGACCTGGATCGCAAACTTGATCGGAAAGATGCCGGATTCGACCCCCTGAATCAAGCGTTCTTCGCCCTGTTCGACCAGCCGGATGTATTCGCGAATGTACTTCTCGGTTTTACAGGCGACTTTTGCGATTTCTCCGAATTCCCACCCCTCGTCACGCAAACGTTTCAGCTCGCGGGCAAAATCCATGCTGCCCGTTTTGGTCCGAGCGATGTTCTCGATCAGTGATTGCAGCAAGGCTTCTTTGCGAGTGCAGGTGACGACTTCCGCCGGAACATGCGATTTTTCGAGTTGCTTGTGGGCCAGCAAACGACCCTCGCCGCAGATCAGTTCATACTTTCCGGTCGATTCTAGAAATTTGTCGTTGACGCGGATCGGTTTCATCAAGCCGACGCCTCCGATGCTCTCGACGTTCATGTCAAATTGCTCTTGGTCGCGGTTGCGTGAGTTAATCACCTTCACCTTGTCGATGGGCACGTCTTCGTACCGCCGGTCAGCGATGGGGCAAATGTTATTGATTGGTTCCATGGTTGGTTATTTCCGTTAAAGGTTGCGGCGGTAAAGTGTCCGGTACCTTTTGTGCGAAGCACCCGAAGGGCGAGTTCCTCGCAAAAGGTACCGGACACTCTTGAGCCGCTTAAAGAAGTTGTTGAAGGAATTGAAGATCCGTCCGGCCGAACAATTCGGTGCGAACGGATGAGCTGGTGTAGCGCATCGGTTTAGAATCCGAGCCGAACCGCGGCAGCGCGATGAATCCGAGGATGTTGAAGTCGGCCGGTTCGGAAAGAAGGACGCCGAGAGTCATATCGATGACCGGTCGTGGGTCGCGATGGATCGGCCAGTACGACTCGTAACCGTGCGGCACCGGCACGGCGGGTTGAATCGAGACGGTCAGCTTCTGGTCGAGCACCAAGAAATCTGAATAGGCCAACGTCTCAGGAACATGGCCGAGGATCTGTTCGTGGACGGCGGAGCGAGCTTTATCGCGTTCGCCATCGAACAGTTTTTGAAACGCCTGGTCGAGTGATCCGAATTGGCGGGCGTACGCGCAGGTCGAGGGCAGTTCTTTATCCAGTCGCAGCAACCCCGGTCGCACCATGCCACGGGACCGATACAAGGCATCGAGCATCCGCAACATGTAGTCGGGGTCATACCGCTGTTTACGTTTTTCAAAGATCTCTTGAGCCCGGATAAACAAGTCAAACTCGATGATCCCGGTGAATGCATCTGTTGTCCGAACCCATTCTTCGACTGGGTTGGGCAAACTCGGCGTCTTGAGTTTGCCGGACGTTCGGTTGTAAACCATCGTCCCGGCATACTTTTCGTTGCGAAGCCGGGCGAGTACGCCGCCCGCGCCCCAACGTCCATTGCTCGGCGACGGAATCCCGTCATCGTTCAACCCTTCGGCGATCTTGTACTCCGAGAATCCCCGATCGACGAACTCTTCAAAGATTCGCCGAATGACCGCGACCTGCTCCGGCGGCCCTTCGGTCAACGTCACCCGTTGGTTTTGGATGCCCTTGTGTTGACCGGCTTCCAACACATGCAAAGGTTCGCGTTTCTCGTCGAGCAACAACCGTGACAACCCGTACGGTGGTTTGCCGCCGGCGAGATAGCCCTGCTCGGCGATCTTCACGCATCCGCGCCAAACCTTGTCGCTTAATTCACGACTGTATTGGGCGGCCCGAAACCGCTCGAACTGAACGTATACCGGATAGAGCGGATCGTCCTCGCGAGGTTTGCCAATGGTCGTGTAGATTACCTGCTTGCCGTGCTTCTTGCAGATCGCGCTGAATTGCGCTGAAAGATCGATGTCTTGAAACCGACCCCAGCGGCTGACGTCCAAGCAAAGAATGTATTCGAAGTCGTTACGCTTCGTGATCCACTCTTCTACCATCTCGGTGAACGCGGGCCGCCCTTCAGAATTCAGCCCCGATTTGCCGGCGTCACAGAACTCATGAATGATCTCGACACCGTGTTCTTTAGCCCATTGGCGAACTTGATCCCGTTGAATTGGGATCGAGTTTTCTTGCCGGTCTTGAGCCGAGTGACGATAGTACGCCACGGCTCGAACCATGGGTGGCCGATCCGATTCGGTCGGCGAAATTTCCCACCAGTTATTCACGATGGAAGCTCCTTCGTAAGAGACATGTTCATTGCCGACCACCTCGATCGGCGTTTTCGATGAACACAACAGTTACGAGAAGCCCCTAGCAGGCCTCAAGCGGCTAAGTCACACAATTGGCGAAGATTTCTGCGACTTTGTCACACCATCTTCGATTTGTTGACATTCTTTTGCTGGTTCTCTCCGTCGATCATCAACGAGTGTTGGCGTAACGATGATCAAATATTCCTAGGCCGATCGATGACCAACGCGTAATGGCCACAATGGCACATCCAACCAAGAGAACGATGGCTGGATACGACGACGCAATTCACCATTGCGGACCAACTGAGCAGAATGGAGGAGCATCACGATTTTCAGCCATCGCGTTTCCTCACCATTGCCTCGATCGCACGAATCCCATTCTCCATCTTCGTTCTCGCCGACACGTTCGCCGAGTGGACCTTCATCGCCGGCGGCACAAAGCCGTGTAGCGCCACCTGTTCCTCGATCCAAAGCACGACGTCATATCCAGTCCCGCGATCATCGTCGCCAAGATCGTGATCCAGGCTGATGTCGGTAACTGTCGCCGTCTTCAATAACTCGATTGCTTCATCCGGCCAATAGACACGAACCCAACCCTCGGGCGTGACTCGCTCGTCATCAAGATAGATCTTCATCGGCGGCATCCTGTGGCAGTTTTGCTTCGTGCCAATCTTGGTAAGTTTGTCGCGACTCCGGGACCCTCCATGCCTTCCGCCCGTTCATATTTCCCGCGTTCACTGTCGCGGCAGCCGCACTTGGACTGCTGAAGCTAACGTCTTCGGTGAACATGAGCAGGTCACCGTCCGAATCACCCTTTAGCTTCCCATCCTGAATCAGTTGCTCGCGAAGTTTACGATAGCCATCCCCCTTTTTGGGCGTCTTTAACGCAGTCGAACCAGCAAAGACAACAAACTCACCGTTGATCTCCTGTGCTCTGGCCGTCGCCTCGCCACTTGAGTAGGTGAAAACAGGAGAAGTGTCCTCAATGGCGTCCCCTGGTAATGGCGTCAACTTAACGACTGGCTTTGGCTTCAAGAACGAGAACCCGAGGACCGGCAACACCAACTCGATGTGCTTCAGAAATCCTTCCATGTCAGCGATATCCGCTTCCGGCATCGGTGGCAGCGGCGGCGCGGTTCCGTTGTGGATCTTGGCGCGGCCGGCAGTATAGCCCATCGTGATCAAACGACTTTCCAAGTATCGCACGTGGGCCTTGGTCAGATTCAGATCCTTGCTGATCACTGCGACGCAGCGGGTCCAAAATTCGTTGCGTTCGTCTTTGTCGTGAGACGCCAGTCGTTTGAAGACGTTATCACCTTCGCCGATGTAGACGACTTCGCCAATCGGATTCTCCGGATCCGGCCCCGCCAGTATGTAAACGCCCGTCCGCTTTATCTCTTCCCGTTTCGCCAGTTCGGCAAGTTTGGTCCGAGGCGAAACGAGCAACTTACCACTCCAGTTCATCACTTCGGCGGTCAGCAAGCCCGATGCGTCGCCGTCAACGAGAAAGATGCGGATAGATCGTCCGTTCAATTTTGACTCCGGAAATCTTGGGCGATATCTGGTTTTCGATTGCGGGCCACGATTTCATTGCCTTCCACTGTTTAAGCTTCCAATCGGAATGCAAGCTCTTGGGCGGCGACGAGCGGAAAGGGAATTCGCTGGGCGAGCTTGTCGGTACTCCGCACGTCGACTCGGTGATATTCGCCCATCACCACATTGACCCAACGCTCGCGATCCATCACGACGCGATACATCTTCTCATCCTGCGTTTCACCGATGTAGGGGACAAACACCTGAATTGGCTGGCCGACACGCTCGGCCTTTGCACCGATACGTTCGACCCGCCCTGTTCGCTGCTCAAGGTTGCTGGGAGTCCAGCAGAGGTCGTGGTGCATGATTTGTCGACAGTTCAAGTGCAAGTCGACTCCCTCGGACATTACCGCCCAAGAAAGGCAGAAGGCCTTACACGACCACTAAACCCCAATTTCAGCAGGGCGGAACTTTTCAAACTCTTTTGGCAGCAGTGAGAGAATCCCGTCCACTCCCCGGAGACGCAAGTCCCAGACGCGATCCAGCTGATTCATCAGCTTTACAAAACGAAAAATCCCACCTGGCCCTTGTGAAGTCGCACCACGTTTAGCTTTGCCGGTAACGTCGTCGAGGTACAACTGCGTTGCAGCCCCGACAACCGCGGGATTCGTGATGAGCTCTTGACGGGATACAAGCTGAAACCAAAACTGACCAACAGTCGTTAGATCAATGGAGAGCAGCAGGCCAGCCGCCGTCGGGTCTTCTCGGAATTGGTAGTACACCTCGTAGCTACCATAAAGTACATGTCGATAGTGTCGGCGCGAATCGTCAAAAGCGGGGATGTACCACGCTTGCTCTCTGACATTTCGTCGACCACTGGCATCGGCTGGGCAGACCTGATCGAAGAAGTAGATGGTCAGCCATGACCAGAATCCGCGATCGCGACGCGGTATTTCCCAGCTGTTGCTGGATGCGAAATTGTGCAGCCAATCGCCGAAATCCATTCGATCGACGAAGCTGGGCAAATCGAGAACTAGCTGAGGATCAATCACTTCCGTCGTGTAAGTACCCGTCAATAATGGCTCAGGAACTGGTGATCCCGGTTCTTGTCGAAGACGATCGAGAAACAATGAGAATTCTCGAAGGCCGCGGTCGTTGAGTCGTCGTATCTCCATTATTCAGTCACCCCGTCGTTAGAATCCACTTTCAATGTCCAAAGATCGGCGAGTCGGAATCTTCGACCGAAACTGCTGACGGCTTCGTCGATCCATTCGATTTGCGAAGTAATCGGTTCTACCGGTGGAGCCGCCATATTTAGCTTGGCCTTCAGAAAACCATTGAACCAAATACTCAGCCAGTGCTCATCGTCGTCGACGGACGCCATCTCCTCGATGATTGCCCTTTGCAACGTCCGCCGCAGTATTTCGGGGTATACAGCCGCTCGAAATTGGTCGCTGCGACCGATCACTTGAGCGCCACCCGCGCTTCGTTCGACTTGCACAATCGGCCCGTTGTCATCGAAGTCGATGTCCCAAAGACGGCCGTCGAGATCAGCATCACAAAACCGCACCAAATCCGGCTCGTCTTGATCATCGAGGCCCTGAGGTTTGATGCGGTCGGCCAACGCCAGAATCCTGCCAGCAGACTCAGTCACATCGGATACTTTCACTCGAAATCGAATGTGTCTCCAGTCGTCAAACTCGTCGAGGCGGCGATCGTTGATTGGCGGATCGACAACAGCCGCAACGGTTCCAAAATCGAATCGAACTCGACTTGTTCGGTGATATGCCTCGACGAATACTCTTGCATTTCCTGCGGCCGAAGCCAGTTTACTCAAATCTAACTTCGCTTCAAACGTCGCAGCTTCGCCCTCCCCCGTCGGTGGATGGATAACGATGTTGGCCTGGGCTCGCGTTAACTTCTTGCGTCCCGAGTAGTTTATACGCTTAACGGTCATCTTCGCCCTCGCTAGATTTCGACTCAACCGCGGTTGTCGTGGTAACATCGACAATTAAATCCCGATTCGGATCAAAGCCGATCGCGGTGACCTCGAAGCCAGGATCAATACTTTCGACTGCGAAACGGTTACCTTTGTCGGACCGAACGATTTCCGAATTGCTCGCTGAAAGTCGCACGTTCCCTCGCGGCTTTCTCAGATCAAAATCAATCTCGTCAAACCGCGACCACGGCGAGCCATTGATCACATCATAAGCAACTCGCACCCGTAAACGCTCCGGCAACTCGCCCTCGCTTGCTGGACCGTGATCATTCTGTCGTATCGTGAATCCGTCGTTCGTTTGCTCGACCCTAAAAAGTGCTGGGGGTTTTGGTTCCAAATCGTCAGGTGGAATTTCAGGGCCTACGCCACTTGTCTTCTTCGCTTTCCCCAATGCGGTCGACGTCGCATTGGGAATTGCTGAAGAAAAAAACTGCGTCGCAATACCGCCAACTGGTTCGTTCGCGTTGCCAAATGCAATCTCAACCAATCGACTGACGGCGGTTGCGACAAACCGAATTTCGCCGAGTCGCCCTTTGTACCGTTCCTGAAACCGATCTGTTCTGGGACTCCAGTCCGTGTGATTCGCACCTTCAGCCGAACGCAGAAAATCAGCTAGCGGCCCGGGGGCAATGACGACCAAACCTCGCACCTTGCTTGCGGACTTTGCATCCCTGACATCTGAAACCGGCAGCAACTCTCGAATGAACGTTGGCTTTGCGCTAAGCCGTTCTGCACGTTCAAGAAACACGTCAAAATGCGTAGCCAATGGCGCCGCGTCTTTTGGGTGGATGTAAAGCGGCACTCGGACTGCGACTCTGTCACGGTGATTCAACGCGGACGTGATCGCATTACGAATCTCCTCACTGACGAGGGTCTCATCCAGCTTCTGGATGCCGTTTGACAAAGGACGGACCGTCTGCAGCTCAATGGACGGCAGAGAAACCGCCCAGCGAGCTAACGCTACTTCAGCGTCGACCTGCTCATCTCCGACTCGAGGAAGTCGATCCGCTGAGAACGATTCGACGGCCCCATGATCGTCCAGCTCAACCTGTAGCTCGCCACGCAAGATTGCGTAGTGATATTCCGCTACGATCGCGAATCGCAAACTAATTGCATCGACACTTGGATCTAAGAAGGGGATCACAAGACTCAGGCCTGGTTCGTTACGTCGCTTTAATGGAAACGAGGTGCGAAAATCAGCGAGCATGCCATCATCATCAATCGGCTGTCGGGACTCACCGTCACGCCACTCCTTCAAGAAGTAAGCACGTCCACCATAAAGATTTCCATTTAGCTGTCGGAACCGCAATAGATTCTTACCGATCAGTAATGGCTGGAGATTCTCGTCGCCGGCCCGGATCGTAAATGCAAAAGTCGAACGAATGCGACTTGCCATTGTGAATACGATTTTGCCGACGCCGCGACTTCCCAGCTTACGCTCGCCCTTCCCTGTGACCCCGTCGTGGTACAAAAAATTGACGAAGTTGTTTTCTTCTCCAGGTTTATAAGGAGCAGAGTAATCACCCACGAGGCCTTTGGTGTTAAAGTCTTCAAAGAGTAAGTACTCGTTACGATGGTTTGGACGCGGTGCATTGGGTGCCCCTACATCCGGCAGTGCAACATGATCAAATAATATGTTGAACCATTTGCGATTATGAGCCGTTACTGGCGCTGGACACTTACCCAGGCTAATCTTAACGACCACTGGATCTAGTTCACTTGTTAGTGCTCTTGCGTCCAAAGCATTTTGGATTCCCTCTCGTACTAACGCTGTTGCCAAATCCCGGATCGCGCCACCACTAAACGCCTCACCTGCAGAGGTTTGGTCAATGTCTTGGTACCCATCATGCTTCTGAAAAAACCAACCCGCCATCGAGTCAACTCACAATGCGATGTATCGTAGATGCAATTACCTGCCACATCATAGTTAATAGGAAGTAGACTGTGGTGTTGGCAACGGACAAATTTGCATAGGCTGTGCATTAATCGTCCGATGATGATAGGACCTGGGCACGGAGTTGTCCAGAATCTTGCGGGATTCTCAGGGTAAAGCGATGAATGCACAAGCAATAAATGCACAAGCGATGAAGAATATTAGCGTTGACAAAGCAACCTGCCGCGAAAGGCTAAATGAGGTATTGGAGATTTACCGTAGCCACAAAGCAACCCTGGGTTTTCTGCCTTTTGGTGCGTTTGAGGAACGATTGACGAAGAAGCAAATCTATATAGCTAAGATCGAAGGAAAGACCGCCGGTTATGTGCTGTTCTCAATCAACCGAGACGACGAGGTACGTATCGCACATCTCGCTACCGATTTGGACTACCAACAATGCGGAGTTGCAAGTGCTTTGCTACGCAAGCTGAAGAAGGACTACGCCCATTGCTCAAGAATTCGACTCAATTGCCGAGCCGACTTTCCCGCCGCGGTAATTTGGCCACGCCTTGGTTTTGTCGCTGCCAGACGCTTGCCGGGTCGAAAGGCCGGCGGAAGCGAGCTAATTGCTTTCCAATGCCGACTGAACGATAGCCCTCTTTTCGATCAGTTTGAGGATACGGCCAACCTTCCGGTTGTCGTTTGCGATGCCAACATTTGCTGGGACATCGAGTATTCAGACAGAGACAACCATGAATCGTCGAGTGGATTGATCGTGGATTGGCTTGCTGATGAAATCGAGCTCAGAGTCACCGAAGAAATCCTGAACGATTTTGATCGGCAAGAATCGAGTGTGCGAGATCGAATGTGCAGCGTGATACGTTCGCAGTGGGAAATGATTGTCGCCGATGCCATCGAATTTGAATCCTACCGAGTGATCGTCCGAGGGATATTGGGTGAGCCGAACGGTGATGATGACTTGTCCGATGAGAAGCATCTGGCGACCGCTGCGGCAGCCGGTGCCACAGCGTTCGCGACTCGTGATCATCAGTTGCTAGAGGCGGCTCCTGAGATATTTTCGCAGACGGGGCTGCGCGTTCAACGACCATCGGAGATCATCACGGAGTTCGACTCGCTGCAGTCCGTGACAAGTTCACATTTTGGTGAGCTACGCAAGACGGGGATTCAACGAAAACGAGTGAAGTCAGTTCGTGATGTGGATGTTGAGCAGTACGTGAAGTCGACACGTGGAGAGAAAATCGGTGAGTTTCGGCGCTATCTCGACCACGCACTGTCGAACCCAAAGCGGTTTCGCGTGGAAATATTGCAAACCATGGACGACAAACCGCTCGCGCTGGTCATCGTGGAGCGTGATGGCGACGTGGGTTATCGAATCCATCAACTACGACTAGCCCACTGCCTCGATGGAACGCGGCTGGGAAGCACGCTTGTAGAATACATTTCTCACCAGCCGCTTGGGTCCGCCTGGACCGGGGCCGAAGAGGATCACCAACACCGTATTATTTCGATCGCTGATCCCTACTTGTCTCACGAGATCGCTAGCTCATGCTTGGAACGTGGATTCGCAATGCGTGGGACGGAGCTAACACGCCCTGCAATGCCTGGGCTGTGGTCCCGCGACGCACTGTTGAACCAACTTGACCAATACGCGGGCCGCGGTGTAATGAATGCAGATTATGTTGCCGATATTCGGGCCTTGGCTACCGCCGACGATGAAGTGTCGATTCGATCGCTCGAACAACAGATCCATCCAGGAAAAGCCGCTTTTGGTAATCTGCAAACGTGGATTATTCCGATAAAACCGGAGTGGGCGCAGGAGTTGTTCGATTTTCGGATTTGGCAATACGAGCTATTTCAGGCCGAAACGACACTCGTCGTCAATCCTGACTCGGTCTACTACAAGCGCTCCCGAAACAGTCCAACAACGGATATTGGTCGGATCTTGTGGTATGTCAGTGGCGAAAAAGAAAAAGGCGGAAATTTGATCCGCGCCTGCTCAGCAATGACCAAACTTGTCACTGGGCCGGTCAAAAATCTGTTTCGTCGGTACGAACGGATGGGAGTATTTGAGTGGAAGCAGATCAAGGAGCATTTTGGCGATGCCAACGCGGAGGCAGCGGCAATTGAGTTTACCGATACAGAACTGCTCCCAAATCCGATTAGCTTCAATCGGGCGAATGAAATACTTGAGACTGTCGGAATGAAGCGTAACCAGTTCCAGTCGGCGCTTCGCATTCCACCCGAAGCGTTTGGTCTTATGTACCAAGAACTCACCAAGGCCTAGATGAACTAATGTTGTTTCTCTCGATCCATCCACAATACGTTCAAGCGATCGTCGAAGGCCGCAAAACGGTCGAGCTGCGCAAACGATGCCCGCGTGCGGAGATCGGATCGACGGTTGTCATCTATGCCACCATGCCTCAGTGCGAAGTCGTCGCGACAGCGATACTGGATCGAATCGAGGCAAAAGAACCAGCAAAACTCTGGCGCTACGTTCGAGCTAAAGCTGCCGTAACCAAAGATGCCTACGACACGTACTTCGCTGACGTCGACCTCGCCGTCGGAATCCATTTGACGCAGATCCGAACATTTGACTGCCCAATCGCGTTAAGCGATTTGCGAGAGAGCTGGCAAGGTTTTCAACCACCCCAGCAGTTCCGTTATCTCTCTGCCAGACAACAGGAACTAATTGCTTTGCGAAGATCTACCGAGATCGCAGATTCAGGCTGCCGTTGAGCTCGTATTTCCTTCGCATTTCGATCCTGCCGCGAGTTAACCCGCATCGAGTCGACAGAAATTTCACAGCACTTCAAGCGTTCCAAGATCACCCCGCACTCGATGGTCTGTTCTTCTTTAGAGCGTGCGGTGAGAGTCGTTCCGGCTAAAACGCAGAGCCTGTTTGGCCTCATCGGTCACTGAACCGGATTGCGCATTGGCGTGTCAAATCAGTACCACCATTTGCGTCATGGGGCATGTTCTGCGAGTACAAACATTGGTAAGGTTAGCAGGCCTACGACCTCCAATGTCATGAGTAGAGACGCGATGGAGAAACTTGACGAATACCTGACGATCAAGGACGCCGCTCAGTTTCTGGGCGTTTCTCAGAACACTTTGCGCTATTGGGGACGCGATGGCCGTATTCCCGTGCATCGCAATCCGATGAATGGCTATCGGCTATTTCGACAGTCGGATTTGGAGGCGGTTCTGAAGCAAGCGGCACAGACGCCAAAGGCCACGAAGAATCGCAAAGCGAAATAGGAGTGCGTTAATTCGCGAAGGTTACGGTTTACGAGTCGCTCATCGAGAAACGCGATGGATCCAGAAAATATTGTTAGTTGTCGAAATCGAGAATGGGTTCTATTACCCAGTGAGGATAAGCATGTCGATTTGCTCCGCCCCCGGACCGGCGCGACCGACGAAGTTGTTGCATTGCACAAGTCGCTTACCGACTTGATCCGCTACTCGCTAGGCAAAGAACAAGTTTTCTCGGCCACGTTCCCGTTGCCAATTGTCGACGGTTTGGCGGATGGCCGCGATTGGTCCGCGCACCTCGAGTGGCTTAGGTCTTTGACTGATTCGCGTTCAGAGATTGAACGACGGTGTTTGACCGCCCTGGCTGAAAATCATTTGCGTTTGCCTGACGAGGCGCAAAAGGCAATTGAAGAACCACGATGCATTCCCGACTTTTTCTATTCACCGAATGTCTGTGTCTTCTGTGACGGGCGGTGCATGACCAACCTGATCAGCAAGTCTTGGATGGGAGGATTTGTGAGGCACTTTTGAATCGCGGCTATCGAGTGATCGTGATTCGATATGATCAACCACTCGATGTCCAGCTTGCAAACTACAAGGATGTTTTTGGTAATCCATAGGCGACTCGATATCACTGCGTGCCAAATAAAGAACTAAATGCGTCTAAATATAAGCGACTGCAAGCTACTTGCCCGTTATCAAGAGACCCAAGTCTGGAATCGCGCACCTGAGGAGGATCAGGATGCGATACGGGAACTTTGGGGGCGATTGAAGGAGCTTGCTGCGGAGGCAGCGGTGCAGTATCCGGGGTCGACGGAGGTGAAGGCATTCACGTCGCATCTGAATCCGAGTGGCCGCACGCCCAAGGAACTTTGGTGCTGTATCTTTCCAGCTTCGGTGCCGAACAAGTCATTTGCTCTGCAGACCGCAATCATTGTCTCCGGTCGCGGCGTCGAAATCTGTTTTTGCCTGGGTGCCGGTACAGCAGGGATCAACAAACTGGAAACACGCCATCGGTGTGACGTGGCTTTTGCCGCAATGCGGGCAGGTCTTCAGCGTCTGACGATGGAGGATCGGGCGAGATTCGCAACTAAAATTGGTGAAGGTTGGTCGCTGAACGAGAAGTGGCGGATGTGGGATGAGCCGTCGTCGTTCCAATCGCTCAACGATTGGCTTGATCATGCGTCGCATTCTGATGGTGATGGTGCGAGCATCTCGAAGTTCTACGCGGTCGACGAATTGGCTTCGATCGACGTTGCGGATGAATTCTTAAAGACGTGCACATTGTTCCAACCGTTACTCGACGCTGCGTACCAGGAAGTCGCGCCCGAGCCAGAGGAAGCGTCCATACCAGCATTCGTCAAATTGATGCGAGAGCTTTCTGACGAGGGCGTCATTCTTTTTAGCCCTAAACAAGGTAGCCGTTACTGTATCAGCGATGTCGATGCCGGCGGTTGCATGGTTCAGCGACTAGATTCGGAATCGCCGGCTCGCGTAACAGCTTCCGCTTTTGAGGCGAGACTTGCGTGGCTCAAGCAGCAAGGAGGTGAGGCACCCCGGAAAGACATCGACAACACCGTCGCTGTGCAAATCTGTTATTTGCAGATGCCAGAAATAGGGCTGAAGGCGGATCGACAGACGGCAGTTGCGTTCGAAAATAATGACCAGCGAGCGAACAACTTGATCTTGTTGATCCTGTCAATTCAGGCGATCACTCTTTACAAGCCGGTGATTTTGGCGTTGGTGATCGAAGCGATCAGGGACGAAGAACTTGTCGACAACAACATCCAATTCGATTGGCTACTTCCACGCTTCATTTCTCGTTTGCGAGAGCATGGCAAGCAGGTCGGTGAACAACAATTGGCTGAGGGTTTTGGTCGGTTGGCAAACGATCTATTTTGGTTGCTGGCTCATCGCGATCCGACAAGCTTGCTGGATGTGACTTCGCCCACGCCAGCCAAAATCAGAGAGCGGGTGTCGCATGCACGTCTGCAAGAAGCGTATTGGCAGATGCTGCAGGATTCGGATTGTCAGTTGCGAGTTTTGGAGGCGATTGAAACGAAATGGTGGCCCACGGACATTGTGGAAAATGAAATGCCGAACTATTGGTTGTTAGCTCCGGGTGAGGGAGGGGTGCTATGGGACCGCTGGCAAGCGGACGATGTCGGCACGATCGGATGGAGAGAAGTTGGCGATCTATCGGCCTTCGACGGTAGAGAGTCACTGGCTGAACGTGTTGCTGTCGCATATCCTGACTCAGGAAGCAAAGCCGTCACTCGGATGCTTTGGCAGTTCTTCAAAAAGATGAAGCCAGGGGATGTCGTGTTTGCGAAGCGAGGGCGGAGTGGGGTCTATGGCTGGGGTGTGATTACTGGAAACTACGAATATCGCGATCAGGATATCCCGCACCATTTCGCTCGGTCTATCGAATGGAGAAGTGTCGAGGAAGTCAACATGCCGACGACGATACTCTTGCCCATGCAGACGCTAACGCAGATGGACACGAACCATCAGTTCCTTTGTGAAATGCGACGTGCGTACGAGGAAGTGCCTGGGCTCGAAAACTTGGATTGCGAGGAAGAAATTGTACCCATTGAAAGCGACATTATCGATCTGCCAGCCGAAACCGATCTGGCGGAATCGACTGAGAAGCTGATTGAGGCCATCGAGGCTGAGGGCTACATCTTCCAGCCTTGGCAGATTGCCACTTACATCACTGCGCTGCGAACAAAACCATTCGTCATTCTGGCGGGAGTTTCCGGTACCGGAAAATCGAAGTTGCCAGCTTTGGTGGCTAAGCTCACAACAGGAATCATTGATCGCATCTCCGTCCGTCCCGATTGGACCGACAGTTCCGACGTACTGGGCTACGTCGACTTGCAAGATCAGTTTCGCCCTGGCGTTGTCCTGCAGGCCGCGCGTAACGCATCAATGGATCCACAGCGGTATCACGTTTGTTTGCTTGACGAAATGAACCTCGCACGTGTCGAGCATTATTTCGCTGAAGCCTTGAGCGCAATGGAAGACCGGAAGAAGGCAGCCGCCGGTGGCTATGAGACAACGCGTCTCGTTTCTCAGACCTTGCCCGCGACCTATCTTTCATGGCAAGAGCAGACGATGCCCGCTAACTTTAGCATCGTCGGCACCGTGAATATGGACGAGACCTCGCACGGCTTTAGCCGAAAGGTGCTCGATCGTGCGTTTACGCTGGAGCTTTCAGAGGTCGACCTGGATTTGGATGGGCCGACGCCGACGCCCAATTCGTCTGAGCCTGTTTACTGGCCGCCCACTTTCTGGTTCTGTGGTGCGACTCGAATCGCGGAGTGCAATCAAGCTTTGCCTGCGTTTCGGGAGAATGCTGAAAAAGCAACGACATTGCTGCAGAAGGCAAATCAGTGCTTGGTTCACAACCAATTGCAGGTTGGCTACCGAACTCGCGACGAAGTGGTTTTGTTTTTGTTGAATGCAAAAGATATCCCCTACGCATTTCGCACGCATTCAGGCGAGCAGATCGATCCGCTGGATCTCGCGATGATGATGAAGGTTCTACCTCGGCTTGTTGGCGGCAGCATTTCGATTCGGCGTACGATGCTCGGACTGATTGGTCTGGGGATGAACGACCAACCGTTTGGTGTCAATGATGACTCGTCGGTGGATACGGTTGTAGCGGCATGGAACCAGTCCGATCGCCCTGACGCACTTGAGAACGCGAAGTATCCACGCACTGCGGCTCGTTTGTGCCTGATGTGGGAACGTTTGATCGACGAAGGCTACACGTCGTTTTGGCTGTGATTCATGAAACGCCTCTTTCGCCTTGCTACGAACCGATTCACGCTTGAATGCAGCCGCGTGCAGGCGCAGGATCCGCCAGTGCTAGCGATGGCAACGCCAACGCGAGGGCGTTTTAAGCTGACTGTCCGGAATCAATCACTGACCCAAACCGAACCGATTTTCCGTGATGGCACGCCGGATTCGATTGCGAGTGATTATGCCGTCGATGACGGGCCTCCGCTTTTCGAGGAGTCTCGCTATCAGCTTTACGCGAAGGCGACTGGAGCTGGCGATCGCATCGAAATTCGCAATCGTGACCCCTCGTTGGTTGATTCGCTGGGCCACCAGGAACACGGCCAAGTTCATCACGGAACAATCAACTTTCGTGGTCATGTAGGGCGAAGCCTCTTCACGGTCTATGTGAATGACGTGCCAGAGATTGATTTCGAGGTTGAAGTCTTCCCGACCAAGGTTGACTACAAATCAGATTACCGCGAGATCCTGGGGGACGTTCAAGAAATTCTAACGACGCTTGCGTACGAGTATCTGCGTTCGACCTATCAGCTCGGTAAGCGTGCCCCAGGGAAACTGCCTTCCCGGATAGAATGGCTCGTTCTGATCGGATTCATCATGGATGATTTGGAAGCCGCAATGAATCAGATTGCTCGGCATCCGACACGCGGTTTAGTGCGCCGTCCACGGTCGACGCGATTGGAACGGGTTCGACGCGTTGATTCGCAAGTGCGATCTCAATTGCGTCGTGGGATCGGCCGAGGAGGCTTCGTGCGAATTGCCAGTGGCATTGCCCGCGAACAGATTGTCACGCGTCCCGCGGAATTGACTTTGGATACGATGGAGCATCGTTGGCTGAAGAAACAGTTGTGTGGTGCCGTTCAGACCCTGAACCAAATTGCGTCGGTCTATTCGGCGAAGGAGAAAGCTGGCCCACGAAAACAAGAAACGATACGCGGTATAAGACGGTTTCAAGAACGACTGTCTCACATGCTCGATTCGGAGCCGATGCGAGAGGCTGAAGGTGTTCCGCCAACAGGATTTGCATCACTACAACTGGTGTCGGCCCCTGGCTATCGCGAGGCGTACCAGAAACTCATGTTTTTGCGTATGAGTCTACGACTAGAGGGTGAGCTGGTCCGCTTGTCGTTGAAAGATCTTCCACTGCTTTATGAATACTGGACTTATTTGACCGTCGTTCGCATGATCGCTGATGAGTACGGTTGGCCAGATCAACTGAGCGAACTGTTCAAAATCCAAGCAAACGTGCTTTCCGTTAGTCTGACACAGGGCAAACAACAGGCGATTGCATTCCGAGCTGGGCACGGACGCAAGATAACAGTTTTCTACAACCGGACGTTCCGAGATCGCGATCTGATGTTGATGACGCAACGGCCAGACATTCTCATCCAACTGAAGGAAGGCGGTTGGCCCAAGGTGCAGTTGGTTTGCGATGCCAAGTACCGAATTGATGCCAGTGATGAGTACCGCCAGCAGTACGGTTCGTTTGGGCCACCCGCCGATGCGATCAATGTTCTGCACCGTTACCGGGATGCAATCCTGGAATCAGAGCCTGATTTGACTAGTCGCAACCAGCGAAAACGAAGTGTCGTTCAGGCTGCGGCACTTTTCCCGATGAATAGCCAGTCGAGCCAAGACTTTCGTGATAGTAGATTGTGGACGTTCATCGATCGGGTCGGGATCGGTGCGATTCCGGTCTTGCCCAGCAACACAGCGTTGCTAAAGGAATGGCTACTGACGGTATTGAGAGAAGGCGGCTGGTCGCTGGCGGACCGAGCGATCGCAAGCTCCGCCGACCGGCAAGCCACCGACTGGCGTTTCAAAGCCAATCGCCCCGTCCTTGTCGGAGTTCTTCGTTCCCCTGGGACGATAGAACATCTCAACTGGATTCATTCTAAACGACTGTACTTTGTTCCGTTCGCACCGACCCAGCGTCGACAATTGCAGGCAACGCAAGTTGCCATCTATCTGCCCAACAGCCTGGATGAGCCGAGCGGCATTCGTTATATCGCCCATGTTGAACAGATCGACGTATGCGATCGACACGAGATTTCCACGCCTTGGGAACCTAGACGCACGGGACAGATGGTGCTGTATCGACTATCGGAGCTGCTCCCGATGCCGCGCAACATCAAGATTCAGCCGGACGAACACACTGCAATCCGAACGTCTCGATGGACCAGTGAATTGGGAATCGAAAGAGCAAAAACTCTGAGCGAGATTGCGTTGGAAACGGAACCGGAGTGGCGTCTGCTTGAGTGGCTGAGGGCGCACCGGCTTTCATATCGCCTAAAGCCTCACGCGCATCGCTCGACCGATTTAGATAATCCACGTGGGAGAGTATGGTTTGAACTGGATGGTGAACGCGTTGTTCGTTATGACGGCGCAAACAACTTCCTTGTTCGATCGTCCAATCTTACCGACCGTTTTATTTCGTTGCGTGAACTCGAAGAGGGTGAATTGCTCCGATGAGCACTCGCACACTTGTCATCGTGCCTTGCGGACTGAGTAAGATCTGGGACAAGCAACCGTCCGCCGGACCGACGATCGCGCAGGACGCCTATACCGGATCCCCGTTCAAGGTGAACCGCAAATATGCCGAGTTCATTGGAACCCAATGGGTCATCCTGAGTGCAAAATATGGATTCATCACACCCACGTTTGAGTTGCCAGGCCCGTACGAAGTGACTTTCAAACGCATGTCTTCGAGACCGTTCGCATTTGAAGTCCTGAGACGACAAGTCGTTGAGCTGCGTCTCGATCAGTACACCGCTGTGATCGGGCTCGGCGGGAAGGAGTACCGAGCAGCCGTTTCTGCTGCGTTCGACAGTACTAAAGTTGAGCCGACGTTCCCATTCGCTGGCCTCCCAATCGGCAAAGCGATGCAAGCGACGAAAAATGCGACTAAGAATCCTATGGAGAAGAATTGACCGGCTGTTTCACCGAGTCAATCAATCCCGATGATCTCACGACACTTCGGGAAGTTGGTACACGCCCAAAATCGTTTGCCGGCATGTGCTCCTTTCGCTGCTTTGCGCTGAACCATAGTGGTGTGGCATTTTGGGCAGGAAGGTTCGTTTGATTCCATCGGCAATGGTGGTGGAGCTGGCGCGGTGTTTGCGATGCCGGTCAGAACGCTCGCGATTTGTTGCTGGACGTCGGCGATCGAATAGGTACGGGCGGCTTTGATGTGCAGAATCGACAGGCCGGCTGCCGCGAGGGCTTGGTCAACGAATGCGTCTCGCTCTTGTCGGTAGTTGCGGTTGTGGCTGGCGTCGTCGAGCTCGATCGCGAGGACGGGCTGCATCGTGATGGGATCGCAGAGCAGGAAGTCTATGTGCTTGCTGCTGATCTTGTTTTCGTAAGTGCGGCTGTCGTCTCGCCGTGGGACGTACAACACGTCCCACAGTCGCACCTTGTTGTTGATCGAGTAGGTCTGCCCGACCCCTTGCTCAAGGACGCGATAGAAGGCCAGCTCGGCGGCCGACAGGAAATCGTCTCGCAGTCGGTACGGGAGGTCGTTCTTTCCTCTTCCCGATCCAGCACCTGGACCGATGCCCAACAGCTTCAGAAAGAAACCTAGGCATCCAGTTTGCTCTGGTTTGTTGACCATTACTCGGCTTCCTGCTGTGGATGGATTGCAAAAACCTCATCGTTTCCGAGCGATACCGAGTAGTCTTCGGTGATGAAAGTTCCGATCGAAATGACCTTCTTGTAATTCTCGCTTCGGATCCAAAATATGGACTGAGATGCTGGAGGCCGACCTACTGCGCCCCACTTCCCGTCTTGGAAAGAGAGCGTTCCGCGGAACACGAGAGGTTTCCGAGTTTGCAACGCACCGGCTTCTTCTCGCGACATCGGGATCGCTATCGGCTGTGTGGTCGTAATATTGAAAGGTAATTTGGCAGATGGCTTGTACTTGCGAATCGGCGACTGAGTCTTAATCGTCGCTAAATCGTTCCGCCAATCGACTGATTCGATTCTCGCATCATATTGCAGGATGACGCCATCAAATTTGGCATGGATTTCCTCACGCAACTTCTTGAGCGAATCTTCTTGCTCCAACTTTGTCGTTCCAACAGGGACACGTCGAGCAAGTAACTGCATCTCCTTGAAGAATATCTCGACGGGCATCACTACCGGCTCGTCGGATGCGGAGGGCTCTTCCGCCCTTGTGGCGTTGCAGCCAAACAACAGTCCAAACGTGACCCAAAAGATTGCTGAAACGATTCCGCGATTTTTCATTCCCACATTTTGCCTCTAACGAACGAAACCCTAGTCTTTTTGTTTCGTCATGTTTTACCAGATCGAGCATAAGTGCTAAATCGGGCATCAGCGACTACGGGATATTCACTCGCGGTGCAACGCAGTACATCAATTGTTCATGCTACAATCTCGCATCGAAGTTGAAGAACAATGGGTTTGTTATCGAGTTGTAACCGAAAACGCAAAAAAAGCCCGCGGAGGATTGCTCCTCCGCGGGCGTTTCAATCGTCGCATAGGCTTCTAGCCTGTGTTTTTGACAAGCAGGATGCTTATCCCACGTTACAGTTCGACAGATTCCACTTCGCGGACGAAGCGGGATGCGTCGTTTTCCAGGAACGATGAGACAACGTTGAACACGGCGTCACTGAAGCCGCCGATGTTCAGGATGTCGGCTCGCTCGGGTGCCTGGCTGGTTCCGTAGGGTTGGATGTCGATGCAGACTAGCTTTGGATCGGCAATGCCGTGTCCGCGCTGAGTCTTCTTGAACTTCTCCCATTGGGTCATCACTCCGGTTGAACCGTTTTGGCCGTAGCCGTATCGGCGTCCCGAGGTAATCCAGCTCTCGTTGTCGCTGACCAGCACGATGCCAGCGAAGGCTTGCTTCGCGTAGCGTGTGTTGGCTTCGACAAACGGCAATGAGCAGTCCGTTCCTCCGCCTCCGTACTTCGACAATCGTGCTGACAGGCTTAGGATCGAATCGCTTGGATCGACCTTGACCTTGTAAGCCTGCGTATCGAATGGAATCACGACGCTGTCTGGGTTGCGACGCAGGATCGCTGCTGCGAACAGTGCCGCAACATCGACGCATCGCATCTTCGACGTTCCGCCCCCTCTTCCCGAACGACCGGCACGGTTGCCCGTGACGGCACATCCCATCGAACCTGACGTGTCGAGTCCGATAATGACTGGGCCTGGAAGCGCCGGTACGTTTCCGCACGCGATCTCCGCCGCGTCATGTAGCGCCGTCTTGATCTTGCTTGGAACCTCGTCCGATGCGTTCATGTAAGCCGCAAGGAACTGGTACGGGAACTGACGACTGCGAGCGATCGCGTCTCGGTCAGCCAGTTGGCCGGCCACGTAGTCGATCAACTGTCGGTCGGGCACTCCGTGACCGACGTTCTTTCCCGCATCCCCGTCACGGAGTGCCGGGGCGACACTGAACACGTCGTGACGCAGCAGCGTGTTGAGGTTCATTCGCAGTGCTTGCGGTCCCATTTGTCGGGCAATCGCCTTCCAAACCAACGGACCCTTGGCTGCGTCGGCTAGCAAGTCCCATCGGACTTGCAGGTCGCCGGCGATCAGCGTTTGGGCTTCAGCCGTCTCGGCTGCTCGGTAAGCGACCAGCGACTGCACCGTTGATGGCAAGTGGTCAGCCGTTGCTGGTGCCCACTTCTCGACTGGCTTGTCGGTCAACCATCCGAACAGTGCTCGACGCGTGTCATCCTTTGGCGTTGGACGTGCCATTCGCAAGACGTCTCGCAGGCTTGGATCGTTTCCGATCGAAGCTGAGAGCAACTTGCCAACAGACGCGTCGTTCAGCCAACGTTGGAACGCACGCTGTAGCGAAGACGACAGGCCCTTGCGACCAAACTGTCCCGAACGAGTCATCTGGAACACGGTGCGCAGCACGCGGCCGTTGTCGGCGACTCGGTCGAAGACTTGGTGCATCAGCTTGGTGTCTCGCGTTGACAGTACGACGAGCAACGCCGCCGGCATGTCCTTCATGTAAGCACGCTCACGGGAATAGACGGCCAGCTTTGCCAGGAATTCGTTGTCGTCGATCTCGTCGACCAGCTTTCGCATCGCGTCGAGTTGGTTTCGCGCCGACGCATAGTAGACGTTACCGAACGTTCCAGTCGCTGCCATTTGGGCGAGCGCATGCTTCGCGGACAACTTGTACGCTGGTCCGCCCGCTTCGTTGACCACGGTTGCGCGTGGCAGGAAGCTGGTGATGCTTTGGAATAGAGACTTGTTGGCCATCGTGACCTCCTTACGAATAAACGATCCGACGAAGTTTGGTGCAGAGGTTGCTCCCAAAAGAGCTTCGCCCCGTTATGGGGCCGCGACCGAGAAACGTCTCGGCGCGGTTGGAGTCGGGACGACAGGAATCGAACCTATGGACTCCACTCCGGCAGTCGGATCGTGTGTTTTGCGTGCGCCACCGCGAGCGAAACGTCCCGAACAAAATGGGACCGTTCCGACACGCAATGGTTTTGTGTTGTTGAAGTGGGATAAACTTCTAGCTTGTCGATCTTGGACTAACAGGCAGGATGCCTATCCCACGGTAGTGATGCACTGTGTTTGCCAGGAAAAAACGCGATCGACGAAGCGGATGAAGGGTAAAGTAAGAAGTTAGAAGTGTGAAAAGTTAGGAATCTGATCCCTTCACACTTCCCCCTTCTCACTTTAAACTTCCAAAGTTCGTGTACGCTTTCTATTTCGTTTTCTTCTTGGCGGCCTTGCGCATTTGTTTCCAAAGCGAGCGACCGTTGTCTCGGTCGAGCCGGACAAGTTGTTGCTGTCGTGTGTCGAAAGCGATCAGGTTTCCCTTGGGTCGCTTCGCGTAGACGAACGGCAAGCAAACGGCAACGACTTTGTGCGGTTCGCCAACTGCACGCGGCAAGTAGCGAGTCCGTACGGGTTCGTCGATTGGTTGCGAGATGCCCGAGCAGCTCCATAAGTAGGACGGAAGCTCGATGATCTCGCTGAGGATGGTGACGTAGTCACCTTTGGCGATGTCTTCGCCAGCGATCCGGGCCGCGACGGTCGTCACGGTTTTGGATCTTGTTTCGGTTGTGGTTTTCATGTTTCTGCAATCGTTGAAAGAATGAATTGTGCATTTGTGTTCCCTGTTGGGCGGCGAGATGGATTACTCGCGGCCGGTCGTAATGGCGAAACAGGAATGTAAAACACGCATAGTTCAATCTCTCAAGACGATTGTAAAGAACGCGACTAACGAAGTGGATGATCAGAGAAAATGTTCTGCCAATTAAACTACGAGCGAGCCGAAGCTTACTCGGTGGGAATCGAACCCACACCTTTCGATTAAGAGTCGATGTACTCCGATGCGGCAGTTAGTCGTGTATTGGTTGTGGGATAAGCTTCCAGCTTGCCGGCAGTTTTATGACAGGCATGATGCCTATCCCACGGGAAAATACTCTCAAAAAACGATTGACGAAGTTTGTTAACCAGACAGATTCGATGCTCTACCAACTAAGCTACGAAGCGAACGCAAGGTCCACTTCGGTGGGACTCGAACCCACGACACCCGAGGTAATGTAGTCCGATTAGGCAGTCAATCGTGTATTGTCGACGTTCGCTCCGCGAACGATTCGTTTTTGCGTTACTTTCACGGAGTGAAAGGCGACTATGTATGGTTGGCGACGAAGTTATGGACCAGAGGTTTTTGTCTGAGCTACCGCTTGTTTTCGCAGCGGACGGGAATCGAACCCGCGACCTCGTCACTCGCGTGACGCGCTCTCCCATGTACTCCGAACCGGCAGTCGCCATGTGTTGTTGTTAATTGGATCAAAAACGACTGACGAAGGCTTGACCAGAGAATCTATCCTGCGTGTTTTCCAATTCCACCACAACGATCTTGCGATCGCAGGCGGGACTCGAACCCGCAAGGCCTGTAGGCCACAGAATCCTATGTACTCCAAATCGGCAGTCAGTCGTGTATTGTAAAAGCGGCGACGAAGTCGTGGTCAGATCACAGTCGTGTAGGAATCGAACCTACCGATCGTGTTGCCACGATCCCCAGACTCACTGGACGCATCAGCTTTGGTTGTGCATGTATTCCGAACCGGCAGTCGCCGTGTTTTGTAAAAGTCCAACGAAGTTGTTTGCCGAGAAACCGCTCTTATCGACAGCAATGCCGTCGACAGTGGGCACGCGTTTGCGATTCTCAGAGAGATCCGCCGACGCTCACGCTGCTTCCGGTCGCCCGGAAGTTCGATACCTTAGGGTCGTCATAGTTACGATGTATTCCCAGCAGGCAGTTGGACTTTGTGTTGTGACCGATCGGCGAGGAAATAGCTCAGACGTTTCATGTTACGAAGATGTAGTCCAAACCAGCAGTCGATCAGTCAAGAAACGCTGGTGGGAGTCGAACCCACTTAAACCGGGTTGCAGCCGGCCGCCTAGCCATCTGGCTCCAGCGTTTTGTCGTCTTTCAAGATTGAGTAAAGAAACGCGTCATGTCGTTGGTCGCCGAGAAGCAAACGCTGACGGAGCGTGCCCTCGCGATTTGCTCCGGCTTTCTCCGCCGCACGTTGACTTGCCGTGTTTTTTGTCGACATCAATATTTCGACTCGGTGGATTTCTCGCTCGCGAAACACCCATTCACATGCAATCTGAATTGCTCTCGATCCGAAACCGCATCGAGTACAACCTGAGCGAATCCAGTAGCCCAACTCCGCGACTCCGCTAGATAAATCGAGGTTATGGAAACCGCAGGTACCAAGGATCTTGCCACCGGAATCGACTACGACGAAACTCCATTCCATATCGGACTCCCAAGCGTTGGGTCGACTTCGCACCCAGTCCTCGGCATCCACCTTTCCATAGTCTCGATGGCACCACGGCATCCAGAGTGACAGCTCAGGTTTCGACTCCAGGACAGCGTCGAGGAGTGGTTCAATATCGCTTTCTTGATACTGTCGAATGGCGACGCTCGTCATCTTACTATCGCCAGTACAGTGACCGTGTTCATTGTGAATCAATATCCCTAAAAGTAGTCGTCGCGATTGACGCCATCACAGACGCCCCGATCGTAGGCAGCAACGTTTGAATCGCTGACCGCTGCCACATGGGCAGAGGTCGTTGCGACCGAGTTTTTCCTCGAGTTGCTTGCCTTGGATGATTCGGACTCCGCGTTTGACTTTCGTTTCCGACGGGTAGCCTTTACGACGTTTGCTCATCGGCTCGAAAGCAGAGGTCTTCGTCGCAGTCATGTTGGTTGTCGTGTCGCATTGGTCTGCTCCAGGTTAGGGTTTCATTCTACTGAAAATGATGGGTTTCACTTCTCGTCGTCACGATTTGTCGACTCAACGATTCGGACCGTGATCTCAGCGACGTCTTTCGTTACATGCAAAGCCGTTCCGACTCCGTCGTGTGATTCGGCCACCGGTTTAAATCTCGCTTCGGGGAAACCAGCGAAGTCATCTGCAAATCGGAAGTCATCCGAAACGCGTAGGATGTCATCGCTGTTGCTTGAAAACGCTCGGGCGAAGTCGTCGCCAGTTGAGACAGACATTCGACCGACATCGTCGACTGAGTGGACGCCGATTCGAGCGACGTCATCGGCGCACCGAGCGAACATCCCGAGAAGTGCGACCAATCCGGCACCGATGCCATGGGCCAATGTGCTTTCATTGTTGTTGTCGTTATTCATCATCAGCCTCCATGGTTCGTCGTTTCATTTGTCAGTGCTCTCGCCAGGAATCGAACCTGGTCTACGACCTTCGCAAAGTCGCGTGCTATTCCGGCACACTCCGAGAACAATTTAAATGCGGTTCTGGTTCAGAACCGAGTAACCCGTCCAGGAATCGAACCTGGTCCGACAGTTTCGAAGACTGCCATGCTATCCAGCACACTCACGAGTCATATTATTGATCATTAAGTAACAAGAGCCGACGACTGGGTTCGCACCAGCATGGGTCGCTTTACAAGAGCGGTGCCTTTCTACATCGAGCCACGTCGGCTTGGGAAAAAGCCCCGCACCGAAGTGCGGGACCGAGATTCAGTCGATGAAAGCGACATGTCGCATTGCGATCGACTCGTTTTCAGTGTTCATCAGGACATGGTGCCAACCGTTCAAGACGATGGTCTTGTGATCCGGATGACGAACTCGTCCGCGAACAAACACGCTTGGGTTTCGACGTTGAGCGACCCAGTGCAGGTGACGAAGTTCAGGCTTACGACTGATCAATCGCATTCGCTGTCCCTCGGTCAATCCGCTGGGGTGCTGGTTACTGATGTAAACCAGTTGTCCGCCCTGCCGAACCACCTCTTCGCAAATGTGCGGCTTTCCACCGCCGCGTGCAATCGGCTCGTTTCGTAGAGCTAGACGCTCATCGACCAACGCTGGATTCTCGACTGGCACGAAGAACCACTCGCCCTGACGGATGAACGCTTCATTACGTCGACGATTCCGCTTGCGCGGCTTCACGCCGAGACGGTTCTCCAACGCTCGCACGGCAACCGGCTTCAACGCATCGAACGCGGTTCGGACCGTTGAAACTGCAGCACGCTCAGGTACCGCAGCGACGAACCAATGTCGCTCGTCGTGTCCGCACAGGAACTTGTGCTTTCCGTCACGCTGGTCCGCCATCAACAACAGGTGCCGCATGCTCGGTTGAACGTCGAGGACACGAGTTTCGGCCATCTTCGGTCCGGCGACTTCGATGTCAAAGAACTCACCGTCGGCATCGTTTCCGATGTCGATCGAGATTCCTTCAATACCGTTTCGTCGCGAAGCGGGATGAATCTTCGCTCGAGCACCAATTCGCGTGAATTGACGCTCAATTAGTTGCATGTTCATGACATTGCCTTTCAAAAGTGTCAAACAAGCGAACAGATGCCGGCAGCCAACTTGACTGCGAATATCGGCAATAGCCCGATCAGGAATCGAACGTCTCACCAAAAGCTTCTGGTTAGAAGCCAGAGATGATGTCCGTTTCACTATCGAGCCGTTACAAACTAGCGGAAGGCGAGGGAGTCGAACCCTCATCACCCGAAGGTGGCACGCGTTAGCAGTGCGGCCCGGCAAACCGTATCCGGCTGCCTTCCGTATTGTCGTGGTTCGCTCCGCGAACCAAACGTTATGATCGCGGGGCGATCAACGACCAAAAGTGATCACGGATGGAATCGAACCATCGGTCTCCTGCTTGTCACGCAGGCGTCTTAGCCGCTGGACCACGCGATCGTGTTTAACTAGTCGAGACAGGAGTCGAACATGCAAAGTCAATTTAAAAAGCCTCTTATGCTTGCAGATTTGCCTGTTTGCGTAATCGACCGTTAGTTGCCTTTCGCTCTGCGAAAGTAGCATCCTGTCCCGTTACTTTCGCGGAGCGAAAGACGACACTGAGTAGCGGGTTCGGGGGTCGCACCCGACGGTCCAGGCTTATGAGGCCCGGATGAGCCTGGCTCACCCGCATCGTTGTTTCACGTTTAAAAGTGAAAGTAGCCAAGGCGAGAGTTGAACTCGCACGCCGCATGTGGGCACGACATTCTGAGTGTCGCGTGTCTACCGGTTCCACCACTTGGCTGTTTGAATCGCTGCCCCGCTTTCGCAGGGCAGCGAAATGTTTACGCTTGCGATTCGTACATCACGTCCGAACGCAAGACATATTTGGTTCCCGATTCAACGACCGCACCTTCATGCAGTTGCGGATGATGAAACAGCAGCAGGCTTCCGGTCTTCGGCTGCACTTGAAATCGTCCAGGCTGAAAGAACCCGGTGCTGCCACCAGTAAACTCGTCGTTCAGGTAGATCAGGAAGGTGAACTCGCTTCGCTCGCCATTCTCTCGTTCAAACGCCCCGTCATAGTGAGGGGCAAACGTCTGTCCGGGTTCGTAGCGGTAGAAACGCAATCGTTCATTTAATCCGATCGCTCGACGACTTCGCCAAGGTGACACGACCCAAGGTTCGGCTCGCGTCCACAAATCTGCCGCAACTTCGAGGTCGTCCTTCATCACTCGCGTATTGTTTCGGACGTCCTTTCGGATGACTGCTCCGGCGGAGGTCGTGATCGGCGCGTCATCGAAACCCAATGACTCCGCGAGTGCGATGTACGCTTGGCATTCCGACTCATCGAGGAAATCGTGAATCACGTAAACGTAGTCATAGTGGTACTGTTCCTTTCTCATCGGTCGTTCTCCATTGGTGATGACGTTGTTGACGAAGTACTGCGGGAGGGAGTCGAACCCTCAAACACGAACGTTTGAAATTCGCCGCTTTGCCGGTTTGCGTACCACAGCTTGTTGAATCAGTACTGAGGGCGGGAGTCGAACCCGCAAGCACTTGTTCCTAAGACAAGCGGCTCGCCGTTGGCCTACCTCAGCGTTTGCGAAAAGTGGAGCACCGGGGAATCGAACCCCGATTTTCTGCGTGCAAAACAGACGTCTTCCCGTTGGACGAGCGCCCCATGTTGTTCTTCGTTGAATTTAAAAAGTGCCCAGAGCAGGAGTCGAACCTGCAAACACTCGGGTTTAAAGCGAGCCGCTCGGCCGGTTGGCGTATCTAGGCGATCGGAAGTTTGAAGTAAGAAGGGTGAAGTGTGAAAAAAGGTTCGGTCATGTCCTTCAAACTTCTTACTTCACCCTTCAAACTTCTTTCCGTGTTACGCTCGGAGTCGCGGCGTACTGTCGCCCGTCGACTTGCGGTGATTCTTGATTGCCTTGTGCGAATCAGGAAGTTGGTCGCCTTCGACGATCTCGTCACCGACGAATTCGACCACCCAACCGTCGACCCAACCTACGTTGTCGTCTTTCAACCTCAGCACGCGGCCGACTTTCGCAAACTCTTGCGGGATGTACGATGTCGTTCGTACTGATCCGCTGGCGATGTCGCGTCTCATCGCACATTGCACGTACTTCACATTTCTGGACATCGTCGTTCTCCTTGGTTAATTGCAGGCCAGCGTCACCGTGACGCCAGCAGTAGTCCCGGATGGAATCGAACCATCGTTTCCTGCGTGTAAAACAGGTGTCGTCTCCGTTGGACCACAGGACCTAAAAGCACGTCCCCAAGGACTTGAACCCTGACTAACTGGTTTGGAATCAGCAGTGCTACCGTTACACCAGAGACGTGTGTGTTTGCAAAAGTGGGAACGCAAGGAATCGCACCTCTCGCCGACTACCACACAATTAAAGGCAGAAGATTTACAGTCTCCCGTGTGGAAACGCTCCCATGATTCAGTCAACGAATCGGAAGCCCCAAAGTGGATTCTGCACTCGAACACATCGACGGTTTCACCGCAGCTGTTTTCAAGACAGTGTCCTCATCCGGCCGGGTGACTTCCGTATTGCGTTATCAAACGCAGTGACGTGAGCGGGAATCGAACCCGCGGACTCCTGGATGAAAACCAGACGATTCTGCCATCAGAATCTACCACGCCGAGATTGTCGCCTTTCACTCCGTGAAAGATGCGTTTAGCCATGCTGCTTTCGCGGAGTGAAAGGCGACCTTAAGTACCGCATAGGAGTTTCGATCTCCTTCCTGCTGCCTGAGAAGCAGCCGACCTAGCCAGTAGTCGAATGCGGCGTTCTTGAAAGCGATGGCAACGGGAGTCGAACCCGCAGCGACTTGATAGACAATCAAGCTTCCTTCCCAGAGGAACTTGCCACCGAAAATGTTCGCGAGGGTGACCGATCGGAATTGAACCGACATGGACTTCGTTCACAGTGAAGTTCCTGAAACCAATACAGGACGGCCACAGCACCGGAGACTGGAATCGAACCAATGAACTCCTCGTTCAGAGCGAGGTGCAGCGACCAACAACTGCTACTCCGGCATTTGGTCTTTATCAACAAAGCACTCCGTCCGGGAATTGAACCCGACCTGCGAGCTTCAAAGGCTCACGTCGCGACTACGCGCCGGAGAGAGTTTTCACAATTAAACAGAGTGTCCTGCGGGAGTCGAACCCACCTAGCCGGATTGGAAGTCCGGAACCTTTGCCGCTCGGCCAAGGACACGAAATATGCGGAAGTTTGAAGGGCGAGGTGTGGAACGAAGCGAGCTATTCCACACTTCTCGCTTCACCCTTCAAACTTCGCGAAGCTCCGGCGGATGGACTCGAACCAACACTCGTCTCCTTAACAGGGAGCCGCCTTACCATTGGGCCACACCGGATTCTGCAAAGCGCCCAGTGGGAGTTGAACCCACACTTCCGCCATGGCAAGGCAGCAGGCTACCGCTACATCATGGGCGCAAAAATGCATCACTACCAATTTGTCAAAGATCAATAGAAGTTAGAAGGGCGAAGTGTGAAACTTTCAAACTTCTAACTTCCTACGTCAAACTTCCGAAAGGTGGGATCGGTGAGAATCGAACTCACATCGCTCGGATTAAGAGTCCGATGCATTACCTTGTCTGCCACAATCCCATGTGTTGTCGTCGTTGTTTCTTTTCAGTCGGCGCCAGCGGGAATTTCACTCGCGCTCTGTCGCCTTATAAGGACCTTGGAAGATTGAAGGGCGAAGTTGGAAGTTTGGAAACTTATTCTCATTTCACTCTTCTGACTTCAAACTTCCAAAGTGGTAGCCCCGAGGATCGAACTCAGCGCGACCCGCGTATCAGGCGGATTTGGGCGACCAGCCCTCGACTACCTTTTGTCGCCTTTTTCTCCGCAAAATTTGCAATACTTTCGCGGAGCGAAAGGCGACTTTAAGTCGGACACCTCGGAGTCGAACCGCCCGTGGCGGAGCCACCCACAAATGAAAACAGCCTCCTGGTCCCAAACCAGGCGTGCTTCCTCCTGCAACTGTATCCGATGTTGTGTTGCGTCAATCGCCGCGGCGGTTGCCGTCGGCGCATATCTTCCTTGTCAGTGGGCCGGGAGGCGCTCGAATCCTCGTCTGCGGTTCTTCAGACCGCCGCTAGACCGTCTCAGCTACCAGCCCAAATTGGGTTCGTTGTTGTGGTGCCCGTTCGGTGCGGACACGAAAAAAGGCTCAGGTGTCTGCGTGACACCGAGCCTTCATGAAGAAGTCGTTCGCTAATGAAAGCGAGTGTCACATCAGACGCGAATACGCCGGGGCATTATCATTCAACGGTTGCCCGCCGAAGATACTGCCTTCGTGTATCTGTTCGAGTCGACTGGATTGGGTTTTCATTTGTAAAAACATCAGAAAGCTCGTTACTCGCTCGTGGCGTGAATGTGACTTGTGTATTCGGAGAGATAGACGCGTTCGCGTCGCAAGGGTTCGCGTAAAATCTCGCTTTCACAAAAATAGAGATGCGCGAGACAGGGATTCTATTTCATTTAACGCCGAGAAACCTGATAAATACTCACAGCAATGAACTTTGGTATCCACCACAGTAATTTCCAAGCGAGCAAACTCGTCTCATCCTTTACCGAATTACTTGTGTCGTTTTGCCAAGAGCATTGCATAGATGAGATTGTCTTGATCGCGAAAAGAAGTGAGCATCGTATTCGACACCAAAAGGGTACGGAATCAGATCTTTCCACTCTGGGTTGGATCTCGATGTTTGAACGGGACACGTTTGCTTGGGCACAGTCCACATTGCGGGATCGCCTTCGACTGGACGAAGGTTCTTAGCTCTTCATCAGTGGCCGATGCAGGGCATGCCTTGTAGTCGCGGAAAAGTTGCCACGCAGGGATGGTTTCGAGTTTCAGTCGTTGTTCCACAAGGGCGTGATACGCGAGCGCGGGACATTTCCACAAGCTTTCGCGAAACAACTGGGTGCAAGTTTTCTGCATGCAGATGCGGTAGGCGGACTCGGGCTTGGAATTGAAAGGCATCGGCTTGCCGTCTTCGACTCGATACTGCCGCATCCAGCCACGATGTGACTGGCGAATCTTGATCTGGATTGCGGGATAGTCGGCTCGCCATTGCCATACTGTTCTCTTTGCCGCGTTGAAACGATCCATATACGGCTGATGTGTGCCGTGCTGGCTGACTTCGAGACGGCAATTGGTATCCACCAACGTCGCAGGCAACTCGGGATGACGATCGAAGAAAAAACCGTTTGTAACGAGCATCAAGTTGGAATCGGGCCAATACTGGCGGGCCAAACGCAAGTGCTCGATCAAATGCGGGTTCAAGAGCGGCTCGCCGCCGAGCAGGGCGAAACGGTGAGGCCGAACGCGATTCGACCACGACAAATATTCGCGGCGAGCATCCGCCGGTGTCGGCAGTTTCCCGGCGAGACGCAAATTGCTGTAGTGACTACACTGCTGACACGACAGATTGCAACCGTGGGCGAGGTGGTATTCCAATGCTGGTATGTCAATCATCGCCAAATCACTTTCTCCAATCCGTGTTTCCTAAGTGCTGCTTTGAGGAACCGTGGCCGCCGCCGAATGTACCCTGGCGGATCGACATGCTCGTGGCGAAACGAACGATTGATATCACAGGCAACATTGACGCCAGCGACTTTGCATCGCCAGAAGAAATCCCAGTGCTCTTCGACCTTGAGTGATTCATCCCACCGGATCGCTTGCAGGATATCGCGATAGGCAACGAAACAGTTGCCGACATAGTGGCACCAACGAATCGAGCCGCGCTGTCGGTAATAGCCGCGAGGGATCCGCAGTGTCTTGCCATCAACTCGCATGAGCTTTGGGCGTTCTTGCTGATTCGATAGAGCCGCGAGCAGGTCGAGGTCGTGATGCTTGTTCAGCGTTTTGACCAATTCAACCAGTTTTGTTTGCTCGGTGACCAGGTGGTCGTCGTCAGTGAAGACCACGATCGGAGTTTCGCTGGCGTCGAGAAGGCGGTTGCGTCCTGCGGAAAGTCCGATGTCGTATTTCGTCTCAATGATACGGTCGACCATTGCTGCTTCAGTGGGACAATTGGCCGAAAAACGCAATTCGGGTTTACCATCATCGAGAACGTGAATCGCGGGGCGATCCTCGGCACAATGCTGGTGAATGCTACGAATGAGGGCGGCACAACACTGGGGGCGATGAATCGTTTTGATGCAATAAGTAACTTGATCACGCACGGACAATCTGGCCTCCGGGATAACGCATCGAATGAAATCCGTGTTTACGAAGTCCCATCGAGCGGAACTTTGATCGTCCGCGGAGGGGGCGGTAAGCGTCGCTCGTCACGTGGGCGTGGCGAATGAAACAATCGCCGGCGACTGCTACCGGCAGATGAGCCAGCTTGGCACGGTAAAAGAACTCCCAGTGCTCGTACGTCTTCAATTCTTCATCCCACCGAAGGGACCGGATCGTGTCGGTGCGAGCGAGAAACGCATTGGAGGACATGTGACACCAAGCGACGTGACCGTTTCGCCGGATCTCGCCACGATGCATCCAAATTCGCCGGCCCTTCATCAACGGCGATAGCATCGTCGGCCGACCGCCGGATCCTTGCCGGACACCCAGAAGGTCGACGTCAAGGCTATCGAAGCGTTCGATAAGTTTATCGAGGTACAGGTTCGGCGTCACAACGTGGTCGTCGTCCAGCAAGAACAAGTACTCGGACTTCACTGCATCGACGGCGGTATTGCGGCCGACACCCACACCGACGTCGTGCTGGTCCAGGTTGATCACGGTGCAGCGTTTTGCGGTGTCTGGGTACTTGCCGCTGAATCTAGCCTCGGGACGTCCGTCGTCCACGACGATAATGTTAGGACTCTCGATATGCTGATGGAGCGATTCAACCAGTCGGTGACAGGACCAGGGGCGATGGATTGTCTTGATGCAAAAGGTGATCTCACTGAGTTTCATTCGGCAATTCCTCCGGTAGGATCCTGGCGAGACTGCCGGCTAAAAATCTCTTTGGCAGTTCGCCGTAGCGGGACCGATGGGCGTCGTGAAGAATGGTCGGCGCTCTGGATGCCCAGTGACGACAGGCGGGGACTCTGGCGCGTCCATCGACCAGCACGAGGTCGGGCGTCCGATCAGCTGCGACGTGGATGTACTCTTCGAATTGTCCTGGTTCGGCCGGACCGAACTTTGGGCATGGCCAGGCTGGCGGTGCGAAGAGGACCTCCACGTTGGGCGGAAACGGCGTGACGCGTGCGAGCCACTTGGCGTTGTGCTCGACGGTAGTCACTTTCGCCACGCGATCGGCCAACCAAAACGTTGAGTGTCCGCAGCCATACTCTAGAACGTGAAAGTGTGGCTGAAGAAGTGATTCCAATGCCGCTATTTCATCGGCTTCCATCCACGGCTGAGGGTCAACGTACGAATGTTTGACGGGGTGATAGATCGTCGCTCCCAACCCAATCGGCTGAAACGGCATCCAGGTGATACGGTGTAAACTCGGAATGCTGACGGGTGTTATCCCACAGCGGGCCGCTAGCGTTGCAAACCGCAATTCACCGGTTACCTCGCCAAGCCCCTGCATATCCTCGGTGTAGAGCAGTGCAATTTGATTGAGAGCCGCATGCGATACCATGATGCAAGAGAAGGGAACCATGCCCGTTGCCAGTGGTCGCAATTCTGCAGGGATGTGCGGTCTCTGGCGACGAAACCACTCTGGCTCTCGATGGGACAAACGGATGGACGGCGCCGCGAGTGAAAACTGTGTCACGGGTGATAGCAGATCGTCGATGGACTGGTTGACCAGGGTATCCCACTCGACAATGAAGTATCGATCTGCGGATACGCGACGATTGAGAAACCAATCGATCAGTAGCAGGTCCGTTGATTTCGCTTTGAGTTTCGGACGTTGTTCGACTTGGGCTCGCCAATGCGAATGCGAGAAGTCGGCGATAGACTCCCCGGTCGCAAGTGGCGTTGCGGAGGAGACGGCGACGGTCGGGCCGGACGAGAAACGCTGGAGTCTCGCAAAGTGATCACGGGTCACCGGATCATCGTCGTGATGCAGGAATACAGAGCAAGTAGTCACGCGTTTTGTTTTCTCAAATTGTTGGGCAACGCCTTGGAACTCAGCCGAACTTCCGCAGTTCAGGATTGACGTGGTCGATGGCCGAAGCGATCTCCTCGTCGGTTGGCTGGATGCCAAGGAACTCGATCAAATTGCGAATGACTTCTTCGGGATGTGTGGTCAACTCGGCGAACTCGATGCGGAAGACGTCGATCTCGGGATGCTTTTCCAGGAATGCATCACGGTGCTGCATCAGGCAGCGCTGCAGACGCTCGCATTGTTCATCACTGGCAGCAAACCATTGGCCTCGATGTTTTTCTGAGCGGTTTTGCAGGCTTCGAATAGACGCCTCGATGTCACGCTCGACGCTGATGACCTTCAGTGATCCCCCGAGGCCAGCATGAAGATGCTCGACAAACCGACACAGATGCGGGTATTTACCGCCGGCCACTGTCTTGTCGCGATTCGCTTCCGCTTTGCGAGTGACGATCCATGACTTCAGCTGTTGCGTGAGCTGCTCATCCGACATCGTGGGATCGACGGCGGGAAATCGCATCGCCTTTTCACAAAGCTGGGCCAATCCGACGGCTTCGCCACCGCCGGTCGCTTCATAACCGCCGAGCTGGTTGCCCATATGGACGCCAAGATGATGCATAACCATGGCGACACAGGATGTCCCCGAGCGATGGGGACCGAGCACCGCGAAGAAAGGGGCGTCCGAATGGTCGGCGTTGCGGGCGTCGTTGAAGAAGCGTGTCTGTTCCCACTTGCGACCGCAGATATTGGACTTGGTCGGTAGTTGCCCGACGAGCCAGCGGTCGGGGGCGTAGACCGCGATCGACTCTTTGTCGACGTTCTTGCCTTGCACGAGTGATTGGTAGCGGCGCTGGGTCAATCGCCCAAGATGATGATCGATGTGGTGTTTCGAGTGCCAATCACTCCAGTGGAGGTGTCGGTACAAAACCTTCATGTTTTCACGACCACGGACCATGAAGGCATGCGTCCGATTGACGTTGTACGGCCGGTAAACATGCTCGCTGATTTTGTGCGGTGGGTGCTTGCCGGCATAAAGATGTTGGCCACCGAGATACGCAAGTCCCCAATCGGCCGGCAACTCGGTGACGTAGGCTTTGAGCTGATTTGCAAAATCGTCGCAGAACCCGGCGTCGTCTTCGAAGACTACGTAAGAGTCGATTCGCTCGATGAGACATTTTTCGAGAATTAATGCATGCGAACGGTAGCATCCCCAAGCTCCGTTTCCAGCACGCCACTGAGGAGGCGTCGCGACACGGCGGCCGTCGATCGCCGTAAAACGCTCGGGATGAGGAAACGGCCAGGGATCGGGAAGTTGCTCCATCCACTCTTTGAGCCGATCCTCGCGTCGATCGAGGTTCATCAGAAAGCATCGCTCGACGATCGGCCGATCAATCGCGATCTTCGTTGTCATTCGGCTCGGGTGTTCCGTCGGGGAATTTGCGTAGGAATTTTCGGACGGCTGTTTGAACGAGTGACTTGGCGATGACGCGAGTGAACCTTCCATGGGGCATTCCTCTCAATTGAGCTTCTTCGAGTAACCAGTCGGCGATCGTGTCAATGTTTCGCAGGCAGCCTTCGGCGCCCCAGTCGTTCATCGTGTCGACTCGCGTTTCGCAGTTGCACGTTTCGCTCGGCTTTGCGAACCATGCAAGCATGTTTTTCAGTTCGTTTCCCGGACCGGGCCGGTAATTGGTGATCTTCAGCGTTGCAGGCGATACATCGCCCTCCGGCAGATAGCTGCCGAGCATTGTTTGCAATAGCGAGATGTTTTTGCGGCGGCGTTTACGGTTGACCAATGCCATGCCGATGGTGACCACGTTAATCGCTCGCGGGTTGCTTTCGTTCTGGCACGCGTTGCAAGCCGCTGGCGAAGTCTTGACTTGGCATTCGGCCAGGCTGGTGGCAACCGAGCACACGTTGTCGCCGGATAGGTGAGGGCAGTGAATCATGCGGTCATCTCCGTCACTTGGCCGTCGTAACTTCCCGTGCTTGAGGGTGGTTCACCGGGGTCGTCACAGTCGCTTTCGAGCAGTTCCCATCCGCAGGACCAAACCCAGGTGCTGTAACACGGTTCGCTGCTGCCGCTGCTGTCATGGGAAGGTTCCTCGATGGAGTGACTTTGGCTTGGGCGATCGCTGTCGGAACCGTCGGATATTGAATCGCTTGTCGACCGTGAAGTGGATTCCGATCCAAAGCCGCTGGATGATGCCGGCACGCTGGTGGACGCATTACTATCGGAACCGGAAGTACTGCCGAGATACGATCGTGATTCGCTGATGGAATCGTGCCGTGATCCAGAACTCGCATCGACGCTTGGTTCACTATCGGAATCGCTTTCCGATCTGCTGGTTGATCGTGACACAGAAGCGGACTCGGAATGCGATTCTGAGTCGCTCGTATCTGATCCACTGAGGCTGCTTGCCGACACATCCCAACTGTGCGATGGCGAGCTTTCGGAGCGAGAGTCCGAGTCGCTCTTCGAATCGCTTTGCGAAACGCTTTGGACGGAACCGCTCGACTCACTCGCCGACGATTCCCCAACGGACGATTCGCTTGTCGATTTCGACGTCGAACTACTGAGCGACGGCGTGCTGCCGGAATTGCTAGAGTGACTACTGACGCTGCTCGATGATTCTGAGTGGCTCGATGACGACCCGGATGATGAGGACGAGATCTCCGAGTTGCTAAAAGATGCGGAATTGCCGGATGACGAACTGCTGTCCGACACCGAGGGTGATGATGAGGACGAAACGCTACTTAGAGAGGAGCTGCCACTCGATGAGTTGGAATCTGAACTTGATGATGCATTGCTAGAATGTGACGACGAACTGCTGTGACTCGACGACGTACTTGATGAGCTCGATCCGCTGATGCTCGAACTATCTGACGAACTGCTGCTAGCCCCACTGCTCGACGATGAGGATGACGAGCTACTGCTGCTGCTGCTAGACGAGCCACTCGATGAATGCGATTCCGATGAGCTAGACGATGACGATCCGCTCGATGTAGAACTGCTTGACGATGACGAACTGGACGAACTACTGCCGTCGCAACATCGACATCCGATCGTCAGGTAGCTGCTGGTGTCTTCATGGAAGTGACAGATAATCTGCTGGCTCGCCAGCAACGCGTAGTCGCAGACATTGTAGACTGACACACGCGGTCCAAGCGGTATCCAGCGAGTCCCATCGAAACGCAGCTCGCGAGCCACGCCCCAAGATTTCGCCTTCAGACGTTTTGTGGGTTTGCAAAGCAGCGTTTGTTTCGGCGGATCGATCACCCATGAACGCTGCCCATCGAAGCTTACTTGCAGGTATTGTTTGGGCGAGTCGGCAATCGGCCCGCGGATTCGCTGTGCTGAATGATTCCGAGCGGTAATCCGGACCGTGTTACCGTCCGGATCAGCGACGGGCTCAACGTCGCCTGCTTCGTCGAATTGGTAGAGGTCGCAATCGGCACTGCCTGTGCGCATACCTCGGCGTTCCGCAATGCCACCGGCGGGAACTTCGATGAAGTACACAGGAGCCGCAGACCGGCCAATGCGAACCACCGCCCATTGATCGCCAAGTTGGCTGGGATCGTTTCGCCAGAGGATTTGGGCAGATCCATCCGGTTTCGACTGAAGTGTATCGCCTCCCGCCTCACCCACGTCCGCAAACTTATGCCAAGTCTTGGCGACGTTGACTCGCGCGGCCACAACGCCATCGAACACGACGCGGCCGACCTTGTCTTCCGCAATCGGTTCGATGGCAACCCCAACGCGACCGGTGTGTTCCTGTTCGTTGGGGATAACGCACTGGATCGTCGCGTCGCGAACGAAGCGTGCGAGTTCGGTCGGCCCCACCGTTGGATCGGTCAGTGGCGAATTGAAACCGACGATGCCGCCAATCGGAATGGTCGCTGCCGACGTGTTATGAACACGGACAGTCGCCGCGTTTCGCACATGTGTGCGGGGACCACCGCCACCAGGCAGGCGGTTGCGATGAGCCGCATCCGCCGCGGCGAGCAACCGGTTGTATTCAGCGGCGGTGATATGGAATGGATCGCCGGGACGGACGCGTCGTGCCATCGTTTACGAAATCCCCAGCACGCCGAAATTACCACCGCGATAAACCTGTTCGACGTAGGCGGCCTCGGGAACCTGCAGCACCCGATCACCCACGACCTTCTCACCGTGTTTAACCCACAAGTAATCCCACCCGTATTTTTCAACACCGCTGATGTTTCCGATGGTCAGGTTTGACTCGTTCGGCCGAGCGGCGAAATGATAGGTGACATCAACCCAGTTGTTCTCGTCCTCGCCTCCTTCGCCACCAAGGAACAATGCTTCGCCGGCAGCGAAAATTGACCAGGGCGACGAGTTGGTTCGCCCGGTCATCGAGACCATCGCCAGTAGATACGCCGTCGAGACGTACTCGAACTTCTTGCGTACCGAAAACTCGAATGCCGGTACAGTGATGTCGACGCCGGCAACGCCTGAATCGCTGACGCCGATCGCTCCGTGGTAGATCGGAGCAATGGCACCCGGCGCTGCGTAGATGCCTCGCGTTTGCAGAGATTGATTTAGGTGGGTCGTCGCACCGGTGGTGCTGAACGAAACAGGATCCAGCTTCGTTTGATTCAGCGTGATACTGACCAGGGCGTGCCGCGCATTGATGTATTCGGCATCGATCTGCAGATGCGGAACTAGGTCATGGTGGTTGGCGTCATAATAGGAAAAGGCTGCGTCGGCCGCGGCAGTCGGGTCGACGTCGCCATCGTTGGTGGCAACGTAGGCAGCAAAGTCCGAGTGTGACTTGCCTCGCGACGCTTTCTCGGAAAGAGCCGCGGTGTCAAATTGGTAACCTCCCGAAGTGAAACTCATCAGCTGAACACCAATCCTCCTGATTGGGAGCGTTCAACAAGTCGCCGCGTGTTTTCAGCGGTCGCGATGATTGCTCGCTTCATGTCGTCGGTGATGCCGTCGCCTGAAGAGGCGGGCAATCGCAAGGCGGAGGTTGTGCCCGATATCGCTGCGTCGAATTCGCTTAGCGACTGACGCACCAAAGCAAGAGCTTCGTTAACGGCAGCGATATCCAGCATTGGCTGTTCGATTGCCAACTCAGGTATTTCGGGATCAACCGGCTCGGGGACGTTCACGGGGACCGCGGCATCGGCCTTCTCAGGAATCTCCAATTTAGGAGCGACGATCACTTCGCCAGCGTCCTCGACTGGTTCTAACCGGAGCTGCTCAAGTTTCCGGGCGCCGCTTCCGAGCCCCAGCCCAAGCGTCTCAAAATCACCAGCCGCAGCGGTCTGTGCTGGATCGGTTTCTGGACCTGAGGAGAAACGGTCCAGCGACTCCTTAGCATCACGATCAAGGCCGAGTTTTAAGTCCTTGGATTTCGGAGCCTGAAGTTCTGGGTCATCGATACCGGGCAAATCGACTTTGGGAATATCGACTGCGCCAGGTTCGGGCATCTTCGGCGGAGCCGCCAGTGGTTGAGGAGGAACAGCTTCATCTGGATTGGGTTCAGCATCCGATGACGCTGTTGCACTGTTGGCTCGATCCACCGCGGCATCGAACTGGGCCTGTGCATTTTTGATTTGATCGTCGCGATCGTTGCGGCGATCTTCTGCGGTGGGACGCCCTGATTCGCGTGCCGCTTTCGATTCGGCTCGCATTTGGTCGAGCGTACTTTGCACGCCCGTGGTCGCGTCGTCGATGATCTGTTGACGCTTTGTTTGTGCAGCGTCGTTGCTGCGAAACTGCTGCTCTTTCGACTGGTCGACAACAGCGTTCTTTGCATCGGTCTCTGCGTCGATCGCCCGGATGTCGGCGTCGATGTTCTGACCTTCGCGAGCTTTCCTCCGTGCAGCGAGCTGGTCGGCGATGCCTTTCTGCATCTCAACACGGTTCGCTTCGATTTGATGCTTACGTTTCGATCGACGTTGTTGCCGTTTGATGATCGCTTGTTGACGCTGTTGATCTTCGGCGGCATCGGCCGCCCGCGTGTCAGCATCAATCTTGGCCATCTCGACGTCGACATTGATATCGTCGTCGAATAGAGCTTTGAGTTTGATCCATGCCTTTTTGAGGAAGCCAACGGTGGAATTCCACATCGACTTCACTTGGCCCACAAACACCGTCCAGGTGTCGGCAAGGTAGTCAACGGTTTCGACCCAAGCATTCTCAACTCCGGCCAATGCGTTGATGAGCACACCCCCAATTTGCACCGATACATCGCCGGCGATGTCGACGAGTTCGTGAAGCTTCAAAAATCCCTTCTTGAGGAACCCAATCGTGCTGTTCCAGCCTTTTTGCACGGCAGACGTGAGGATCGTCCAACCGTCGGCCATGAATCCGAGCGTGCTGTTCCAGACACCGGCGAGTCCCGACAACGCACCGATCAGCACGTCGCCAATGGCATAAGCCGAATCCGCCCAGACATCGGAGATGTACTGAGTGAACTCGGCCCACTTGGCTTGGAGAAACGTGGTGCCTTTGATCCATTGCAATTTCAGATAGGACCAAAGCACATCGGCCGCTGCAGTAATGTCACCTGCCGCCAGTGCGTTAGCGATTGCACCGAAGGCGGCAAGCGTCTCTGCCTTTAGGACTTCGAAGACGCTGCCGAGATACTCGATCGCTTGGCCAGCGATGCCGGTCGAATGGAGAAAGTAGGCACCGAGGGCTGCCACCGCGGCAACAACCAGGCCCAGTGGCGTGAATAACATGCCGACAGCCGAGACGATGACGCCGATGGCGCCCCCGATAAAAGAAAAGATCGTGGCTAGTCCACCGACAGCAAACGAGGCAGCAGCAGCGAACGAACCGAGGACGAATAGTGCCGCACCGATAGTAAAAATTGCCACAGCACTTGCCGCGGCAATCTTGACGATCTTCTGGTTCTTGTTGATCCACTCGATGACGCCGGACGCCGCGCGGCTGAACGCTTTGACCATGCTGGTGACGCTGCCTTCTAGCGACTCGCCGATTGCGATGGCGACGCCTTCGATAGAGGATTTTAGAATGCGGAATGCTCCGCCCAGGCCGCCTTCCATCTCCTCGGATGTTTTGGCAGCGATCCCCCCTGCGTTTTGCAGTTGCTGGTAGAGCTTGCGGGTGTCGGCCACCGACTTGCCGATCGAACTGGCCGCGGTGATGCCTAGCAAGCCGAAGACTTCGTTAAGTTTCTCGGCCTTCTCCGCCGTGCCCATGTTTTCGGTCGCTGCGGCAACCTCGCCAAGGATGTCGACTAGCGAGCGAGCGTTGCCCTTGGCATCTTTGGTGGTGACACCAAATGTGGTTTTAAACTTCTCTGATTCGGCGGCACTGATGGTGAGCAGCCGGCGCATCGCGTTACCAGCCGACGAACCTTGGATGCCCATGTTGCCAAGTGTTCCGAGGATCGCCAGCGTCTCTTCGAGACTCATATTGGCGTCCGCAGCGACCGGGCCAGCGTACGACAAAGCTTCGCCGAGAGACTCCACGGTGTTGAACGACTTGTTGGCTGCGGCGGTCAGTCCGTCGGCGACGCGAGTGGCATCACCGGCTTCCATGCTGAACTGGCGGATCGTTGCCGCCATGATGCCGGACGCCTGTGTCGCATCGGTGCCAGTCGCTCGAGCCATGTTCATCACGGCGGCGGTCATTCGTTCGATCTGTTCCGGCTTGAAACCGGCGCGACCGAGTTCCGTCATCAGCGATGCTACTTCGCTAGCGGAGTAGCTGGTTGTGGCTCCCAGCTTCTTAGCTGTATTGCGGAGCGACTCAAGCTGCGTTTCAGTCGCCTGAGTAATGGCCGCGACACCTCGCATGGCATCGTCGAAGTTCGAAAAGATGGCGACGCTTCCGGCCAGAGGGGCTGCGGCGGCGGTGCCCAACCCCATCAACTTCGTGCCGAGCAATCGTGTTGATTGACCGAACGACTGCAATCGCTTCTGAGCTGATCGCAGACCTTTGACGAACGCTGCATCCTTGGTCAGCAGTTCGACGTAGGCGGCTCCGGCTCGGACTTGGGACATGAATCAGAAGTTCCAAGAGATGCGTCGGACGGGTGAAACGCTGCCCCCAAGAGACTGGCGACCTGGCGAACGGTAGCTCGCGCCGGCATAGGCTTGGTCGCCGTGTAGGGGTTGAAATCGTCGGGCTTGAACGGTTTGCGACGACGGCGGCGATCGCGGTTGATTTCAGCGGTCAGTGCCATGACACTCGATGCGATGTTCCAATCGTGACGTCGTCGAGCGTCGGCCATGTGCATTAGCTGGCGGAGGGTGAGTGGTCCGGGGTCGACTCCGACAATTCCGGCGAGTTCGACGACGATCCGTTCAACGTCGGCGCCCCGAGTTTCCGTTCGAGGTCGCTGAGAAGCATGTCCACCAACTTCGGATCGTCCAGTCTCCGTTCGATCGCTTCCAATCCCCGTGTCTCGATCAACCGCTGTTTGTCGGCCGCCTTCCGCAGAAGACGGCGACGCGACTCCGGGAAGTACGCGATTAAAGCATCGACGACCGCTTTGCAGGCTTCGTCGATTGCGTCGCCGGCCAGCCCTTCCGCGAATGCTTCATCATCGACGTCTTGTTGGTCCGCTTGCGGTTTGCAAATCGCGAACAGGACGTCACCTAATAACAGCGGGTCGCTGGACAGTTGCGTGATCAGATCGCCATCGATGGCGTCCAACAAGCGAACGTCGGTAAGTGCTTTCACACGGCGTAGCGTGGTGTTGTCGATATCGACGATCCACACTCGCCCGCGTCGATCAATAAATTTTTGCATGGGACTCCGTTCATCAGCCATAAAAGCTAAACTTAAGTTGATTCCAAACTTCATTCCGGCACGCCATTGGCAGGCCGCATATTTACCCGTTGTCCGTCGCTAGAAATTTCAATGCTTCGAGTTTTTATCAATGGAACGCAGGCCTTAATCAACTCTGCTGATGAGCTTCACGCTGCTCTGACAACGTCACTCGACCATACCTCCTGCGAATACACCGTGGTCGATGGCGATTTGCCGACTCATAACCTAAGCGTGCTCCGCAATGGCGATTCTGCTATTCTCTTTTACACGCTGAACATCGACGAGGAGTCGTATACTTCACGGAATACCGAAGTGGATGAAGGCGTCGCCGAGACTGAATTCACACTTTCAAATGGTCAGACTGATCCATACGACAGTGCGTTTGTCGTTTCTGTCGACGCGGCATTTGACGCAATGTGCGACTTTTTTCAACACCGAATGCTTCCCCAAACGATTGATTGGAAGCGTGAATTTTGATGCCTGCTGCGGACAACATGGTTGCCTTAAGGGCCTTCGGCGAGCCTTTTTGGGTTGGTAACGCACTCTGGCGTTGGTAGAATAATTCAATTCCTGACGTATTCCGCTTCGATCAGTGGCGGCGTCAGCAAAACGTTGCGGTGTGCGACTCAATTCTGCGATGCCACAATTCCTTCGAATACTGCCGAGAGACCCAGCGTTCTCGCTGGATCACAAGACAGCTGGTGAAGTGGTCGCCTATCTGCTTAATCGCGTCGACGGCGTTCGTGATGCTATCCCCGAGATTTGGTCTGAGACGCACTTCTTCACACACGGGCGTAAGCCCGTCGAAGCCTCTTGTCCAAACTGCCATAAGCCGATCCCGGCTGATTGGCTTAACGAGAACATCGCACGTTGCTGGGATGACTCATTTACTGATCTCGCGGTCGTCGCACCCTGCTGTGGTAGAGATACCACGCTTGACCAACTTGCCTTCCGTCGTGCCGCCGGTTTCGCTCACTTCATGATTCGCGTCTATGGTTCGGCCGTCGTCTCCGGTATTCCTGAAGAACACCTGCGCGCACTGGAGAGTCTAGTCAGATGTGAACTTAAGCAGTTACCACCGCCCAAAGAATGAGTCGAACAACATGCTTCTTAGTAAGTATCTATGGCACACAGTCTCATTAAGCTCCGCTACCAACCGGCACGTTGATTCCGTTACCGGTCGCAGATTGAGTGGGCTTGAGTGTCACGTCGGCCGAGACCACTTCTTCGAGGTTTTGATTGACATTGAAGTTCATGACTTCGCAGGTCAGCGTCAATGAACCGCCGGCGTCACTGATGTCGACATCGCAGGGCGTGCCACTGCTCCAGAGCGTCTGAAGCATCGAGAACGAAGTGTCGCCGTTCTTGTTGAGGACCGTGAACTCGATCGAGGCATCCTTGAGTGTGCCCACGGTGGCTCGCCAACCGTTGTTGTCACGAGTGCTCGCATCTGCTTCGGCTTTTTCGAGATTGACCGTCAAATCTTTGACGTTCTTAATTTCGGCACCGTCGATGGTGAGCACCGCGTCGAGACCGAGGACTACTTCTGCTGACATATTGACCTTCTCTCGATTTACTTGACGGAGTCACGCCAGAACTTGGGTAGACGTGATTGGTTGGCTAGCAGGGCCGGTTTCATGAATGGACGTTTGGGATAACGTCGCGGCTTGTTTGCGCCGCGGCGTTCGTTTTCTTCCTCAACCAACCGTGTGGCACGATTGGCCTGGGCGGCGCTTTGCAAAAGCGTGCGAACAAACTTGCCGGGTGCTGCCACGCGGATCGGACCGTGTTGGCCAACCTGGAAGCGGTGACGCTTCAGTTTGCGTCGCTTTGTGACAACACCGCCGAACTCGTGTAGGTTCCACAGGCGACCAGCGATTTCGTTGACCGGGCCTATTACTGCCTCTTCACGGTCCCGATTCACCTCGTAGCGAATCACGCGGCGAAGCATGCCGGTCTGCGTGTGTGGTGGCGAACCAGGACTCGACGGCTTCTTCCGTTTTCGGATCGATCGCTTCGCGGTTATCCGAATGGTCGCGGCGGCATGACCAAGCGAGCGGAAATTGGCGGCTTGAACTTTCTTCTGGACTTTCGCTTGATCAAAATGGACCCGTGTTCGGATCTGGATCACTTCGCGAGCTCAAATGTCAACGTCAGCAAACTCGTGAATTGATTGAACTGCGTCCAATGTTCGGTGGAGTACAGGACAGCGTTTTCGACCTTAACACAGCGAGCGGCGACGAAAGAGTTGAGCCGTTTGAGTCGGAAGTAGTCGGCCAGTTCTTCAACGAAGAACACAAGCGGGTCGATTTCTTTTGCATCGCCCTTGCTGAACTTCTTTTGGATGGCCACATCGATCGTCGCGTGAAACTTGTTGCTGACTCGATCGAGCGGCAAGTATTCGACCTCACGTGGCACCACGGTAACTCGCAGCTCCTTCATGTCTTCGAGATCGAAGTTGGGAACATACAATCGTTGTGCAGCGAGGTTTTTCTTTGAAAACTCGCCGGCATTGATTTCAGCGACGACGCTGTCGGTAATTTGAATGACCGTTGCGGGTGTCGATGTTGTCATGTGATCGTATCAACCAGTTTGGTGTGAATGCGAAGTTTGACGCGGAAGGGGTCGCTGTAACGCCAGGGCGGTTCGTTTCCGATCGACATCAGCTCGTACACGAACGTCGTGGCGCCGTCGGTTTCCAGAATGCGATCACCGCGGCGAGGCCATGTACCGATGTCGGACTGCAACAGATCCTTCGTGTTGATCAGAAAGTCACGAACCTGAGCACGGGTGATGATGCCCTCGCCGTCGTCTTGTTCGTATTCCGACTTGCCGATCGTCGCCGATAGCTCAGCGGATAATTCTTCACGCTGATAGACAACGGTTCGCGAAGCGTGCTTGGTCATCTTTTCCGCTAACCAAGACTGGCCTCGCTGATGCATGTCGCTCACGACTTACTTCCCGCCCGCGAATTAATGGGGCGTTTCGACTGCAACAACGCAGCGGCTTTCTCACCAAGTTCGTCACGCCACGCTTCATTTGCACGACGTTGATACTCATCCGAGATCGCCTCGGCTTCTTCTTGCAACTGTTGCTGCCGAAAATTGAGTTGGCGTGAGAACGGATGAAGCGGACTGTTTGCTCCGCCCAGTGCGTTCCCGCCTCCGTCACGTTTCTTATTCGGCAGCAATGCCACGGCGAGGAGAACTAGAACAACTACGGTTGCGATTCCTAGAATCATGAGCTTCACATGCCTCGCTTGATGAGAATGAATCCGAGTAGGATGATGGCGACAACGATCAGGGCGAGCGTGGCCAGTTCGCCGGCCCCGGCCCAGATCAAGGCGTTGCGACCGCCAAGATCGCGGTCAAATAGCCGGTCACGGTCGACGTCGCGGTCTCGGTCGAATGGACGCCAGTTATCGTTTGGTTCAACGGGACAGTATCCGTCGGGACAGTCCTGTGAGGAGAGCTGCAGCGTTGGCGAGATAGCATCGTCCCAAGAATAGCCGCGGGTTTTGAGAGCACCGGTCCGCTGAGCTTGACGGGTCTGTTGATAAAGTTCGTACCCGTGCCGCAGGTCGTCGTAAAGTTCGGCGGCGGTCGAGGGGAGCATCGTGTGTCCCGCCGCATGAACGTGTCCCCCATTTGCGTCCTGGAACAACACCACCGGGAACTGATTGACTGGCACGATCTCTTCAAATCGAGTCCGATAGAGGGCGTTGCCCGACGTGTAAACCTGAAATTCGCAAACCGACTTGAGTCTTGTCAGCTGTTTGTCGCGATTGAACCATTCCAGGAGCTGTTGACTCTTCGCATCGCTACCAACGAAGAGAGCAATTTGATATTGCTTTCGCGCGGGTGCCGGCTTGGAGCTGGATGCAGGACTTACCACAATCGGCGCCGGAACGGTCAAGGTGGCAGGCGACGAAGTTGGCGTCACATGATACGGACGCACTGTCGGCGCGGTCGGCATTAAACGCGATGGCTGGGACGTCGGAGGACAGGGGCCACATGGCTGACCAGTTTGTTGCTTCAGCTCGCCCTGAGCACCAAGATTGACTCGCTGTGGTTCCTGCAACTTTTCAATCTGGCCGGTCGGAGGTGCAAGCGGTCTGGCCGGAGGTAACTTCCATGAAGATTCTTGCGGTGCAGGCGCCGGGGAATGCAATGCGGTAAACACTGCTGCCAGCAGTACAGCATGGATGACCGCAACGGCGATCAGTCCCACGCTTAGTCGAATTTGAATTTCGTCTTTCACTCGATGACCTCGTAACTTGGATAAGGCAAAGAACTGGCGGGGTCTTCCAAAACGGTCAACGCGAAGCCGCCATAACCCGCCCATAAGCGGACGAACTGCTCACGTGGCGTGAGTTCAAACCGTCCGGGATAGTTGTTGTCGAGAATCGCTGCGTACTGACGCCCGTCTCGGTTGACCCAACCGACGAAGGTGCAGCAGTGAGCTGGCTTCCACCACAGGATTGCCCCTCGCCGAGTTGCCGTAGCCCAATCAAGAAAACGTGGGTCGGCTTTGACGGTGTAGCTGTAATCGATATCCGCCGCATCAAGTCGACTTCGCAATCGAGAGTCCCACTCGCCATCGCTGTAGGTCGCCCGCCAACGTTCGCCGAGTTCGAACAGGTTCAGCCAGCGAAGGTGATTGACCAGCGACGCATGGACGCAGCTACCCTGATTCAGACTGCCAGTCCAGTTACGTTGATGAAGCTGGGAGGGCAGATTCGCAACCGGCTGTTCCGCTGGCGGTGCAGGAAGCGGCTTGACTTGTACCGGATGATCCGGCAAACATCCTGTGGCACACAGGAGCAGTCCGGCGGCGAAAAATGCACGCAGAAATCCTCTCACGTGGTTTTCCTTTTCAAGATGAACGGGATTTACTGCGTCAGCAGGACGCGAACAATGGAGCTGCCCGGCAGCGCGGGCCGGATTGCTTTGCCAAGCAGCGGGTGACCGCCACTCGTCTTGACCACATGCCAGCTGGCGGTAGACCAATAAAGCCGAGTGCCAACGTCGATGTTGGTCGACGGGTCTTTCAGCACGTCAAAAACACCGCGAACAGAAAGTCCCCCGGTCTGACCGGCTGCAACGAAGAATTTGCTGATCCCAACAAGTTCCCCCAGCACAACGATCGAACCAGCGGGCACATCATCCGCGGGGACGAAATCAATAGTCGAACCGTCGTGCAGGAAAGTTGCGGGCATCGCGAGTCAACTTCCCTTCTTTATTGGCTCAGACGCACACGCACGTTGTCATCGTCGGCGGCTGCGGCGAGCACCGCTTTGCCAAGGAGCTTGTTTCCGGTGGCCGTCGTCTGCGGCTCGTTGCTTCCGTCGACATAGACTTTCTGACCGACGGTGAATGCAACGGCACTGGCGGGAGTCTTCGGAACGTCAAAAACGCCTTCGACGGCGATAGCGCCGAGCGTGTCGGCTTTGATTGCTCGCTTAGTGATGCCGACGAGATCGCCTTGCACCACGATTTCACCCATTGCAAGATCGGCGTCAGGCGTGTGATCGATCGCCGATCCGTCATAAACGAACTCTGCTGAAGACATGAAAACCTCAAATGGAAGTGAACTGGTTGGTTGTTAGGAAAGGCGGATGCCTATCCCACGGCTCACGCTTCGCCGGTGACCTTCACGGCGGCTCGGTGGTCTTGAGAATTCACACCAAAGTCGATGTAGCTGCGAAAGCCCATTCCGAGCGTGTTCGGCGGCATTTCGACTCGTTCGATCACCGGCGTGCGGCGTCCATTGAGGAACACAATCTCAAACGCTGGCAGCACGTTGGGGTTGGCGAACAGATACCACGCGGTGCCGCTCGCGCCGGTGTAGTACGAATCCGACAGGTGAGGCGTACTGATGATCCGGTACTTATTGCGGTGCGGGTTATCGACCGGGATCTTGGTCGGCGAACCTTGAGCATCGATCATCAATTGGGATGAGCCCATCAGCAGTTCAGCTTCGGTTTCAAGTTCCACCGGAACCACCAAGTACTCGGGCCGAATATTGATCGGCTTTTGGTCTTTGGGCTTCCCGCCGGGGCCGGCCTTTTGCTTGCGGAAGGTCGTCTTGGCGACGGTCAAAGCATCGGGACCGAACTTGGTGTCGGCACCTGTTAGCAGGTTCGCGTTGCCTGAGGAGAAGAAGCCTGCGTTCTTCAGCAGCAACGTGAAGAACAGATCGTCGATCGATTCGGCACCGGAGCGTCCCATTTGGCGTGGGATGTCCATGAACGCCGACAAGTCGTCGTTGATGATGTCGTGTCGCGTCAGCGTCAGGATCTGCCCGTACGTGTCGGCCTTGTTACTGAATTTTTGATCCGACAATTTGCCGTGCTTCAGTTCCCCGTCCGGGGCGACTTGCTCAAAACCGCCGGTCCCAAGCAAACGATACCGGGCGACCTCTTTAAAGTCGGTCACAGTTCCGACACTACACAAATCAAATGCAGCGATCGGCGTGTTTTGGTATGCCGCCAGCAACGTCTTGTTCATGACGTTTTCCATGATCGACGGCAAGCTCATCGACGAGAAACCGGCACGAATGGTGGCCGTTCCATCGCCGAACACTCGTGGCACTTCGATGCCTTCCATGCGAGCACACTCGGCAACCAGTTCACGTAAACCGATATGCCGCAGCGGATCCGCGGCGTTGAGAGTCTTCTCGCCGTAGGCAGATAACAGTTGTTTTTCCTCGATCCCTACCGACAAACATGCTGCGGCCTCGAGGACTTCGCGGCTGTAACGCGGTGAGTTTTGGGTTTGCTCTGGAGCTTTGGGACGTTCGCTTCGTAGCACGGCAAGTTCCGTCTTAGTGGTGGACCAGCCTTGCTCGATCGCGTCGGCTTCGATGTCCACATGGATGCCGGCACAAAGTTTCCGAATGCCGGCAATGCGGCGAGACTCGGCCGCAGCCTCGGCACGCATTTCGTCAACCGGCGAGGTCGGCTTGGGGTGTTTCGGTTCGGTCTTGGGCTTCGTGCTCATATTCAAACTTGCGTTGACGGGTTCGAGGTCATCCGTGGATTCGGTTTTGTCAGTTTCGCTTTCATTTGGTCCGTCGCCATCCGCTAGCCCCGCCGCCACACGTGCCTCGGTGTTGTCGTCGGCGCCGAGGGCGACGAATGAAACTTCACCCAGGGTCGATTTGCGGGCGATGTAGACAGGGCCTTTGAACTCGCGATCGTTGGCGTTCGCCGACTTGCCTTCGGGAATGAAAACAACCTTGTCGGCACTCGCACCGAGCGATGCTTGCCAAGGGAACCCATTCTCGCTGGTGGCGATGACTTCTTGGGCCGTGGCACCCACTCCGGAAATCACCCCAGCGACTTCGAGTGACTTGTCGGTGATCGCGATGTCATCGGTGTGACCGACGATGCTGCCGCGATCATGATCCTTCAGAATCGGTCGTGACTTTCGAGTCACTCGCATCCCAGCCAGATCAACGACGACTGGGTAGGGCCATCCGCCCAGCCGCATCGCACCGCCGGTGTACGCGGTCATCGAGAACTTACGCAGCGACGGCTTGCCCTCTTCAGGCGTTTTGACTGCCGCAAGCGTAATCGTCGCCGCGTCATCACAAACGATTCGCAGCGAACTGGGGACAGATTCAGCTTCCGCTTCAAGCGGCTTGTTGTTCAGCTTCTTTGGCATCGTCTTGCGTGACCGGGGATTCGGGTGGAGTATCAGTGTCGGACTCGATCGACAGGCCGAGTTCGCGCATCAATGCCAATTCTTTGGCACGTTGTTTAAGTTCCGTCTCCCAGTCACGCCCCTGCCGCGCAAATTCGATGGCCAGAGTCGTCGTATGGCTGGCGAGACGGATTTTCTGGGCGTTGGCTTCTTTGGCGGGATCGACATGCTCGTGACCATCCCAAAACCATTGGTGCTCGAATGTGGAATCGAGCGTGCGAAGCGAATGGGGCAGATAGCCTTCGATGAGAATGGCTTCGCGGATCCACGCAGTCAGAATGCGATCCAAGACAACACGAGCGAGTTGCGTTTGTTCAACGCGGATCGACTTGAAATAAGTTTGGTGATCGAGTCGCCCGCTGGCGTAGTTGTAGCCCGACGAATTTCCAGCGGCGACGTTGAATGGCATGTTCAAACAGCGGGCGATTTCGTTGAGAATCTCTTTCTTGAACTCCGCGTAGGTCGTCGAAGGTTGCTCCGACTTCATCTGAGCCATCTTCCAGCCGCCCGGCATCGTCAGCAGCATTCGTTTTTCGAGTTCGATCGGCTCGAAAGGTTCGGCCGCATCGGCTTCCCCATTGGCCGGCGCATCGGTGTAGAGGATGCCGGCGAACTCGGCGGCCGTTTCAGCCGCTGAAAGCACCGCGAGCGTGAACCGGCGGAGTTGTGCAAATAGCGGCAGCGCTGGCGTAATGTCCGGGATGCCGCGAATTTGTCCTGGACGGTCACAGCGAAAGTAGTGCAGCACTGCGGCGGCCGGCACGGTGTCGTATTCATCGTCAAGTAGGAAAAGCCCATCGCCGGGATGGTTCCGCAGCACGTCATAAGCAATCGGGTTGCCGTCCGCATCGAAGCGAATGCCATCGAGGTATCGCCCGTTGTCAGGGGCGAGTGTCGGAGAGGCAACCTGGTCGGCTTCGATCAACCGCAAGTCCAGCTTTACAGCTGCGTCGACGCGTTGATTGTTGGTAAGTAAAGCAAAGGATTCGCCATCGGCAACGCGAGATAGCCGCATGGTTCGCAGCTTTTCGGCTAGCCCAACGGATTCGGCCCAAGCATAGAATTCTGATTCAACAAAACGGTTCGCGGCGTCGTTCGCCGTCAGCATTTGCAGCCTTGGACCGGTGCCGACCACATCGTTGGCCAGCGTCAATGTAATGCCGCGAGCGTAGCTGTTATTGGCGACCTCGTATCGCGAACGGTTGCGAAGCGTTCGCCTCACATCAGGACTGTTCGCAGCCGCGGCCGACAAACCATCGGCCCGCGACCAATGTTTCATGTTGTCGAGAGTCGTATTGGCCGCGTCGTACTTTGCACGAAGACGTGAAAAGAAGGGATGCCGGGGTGAGCGTCCTAACGTGGATGAGGAGCGAGAAGCTCCGCCGCGCCATGCTTGCTCGATTATCCCTGACAAACGCTTCAACATCCGTGTTGATATCCTATTGCCGTCCCCGGCAGCCCTGTGATCGTGATGAATGAGAAGAATGATCAGCCAGCCGACGGTGGCACGATCTTGTTGAAGCGAAGTCCGCGATGAGGTTTCGCCACGGCCTTCTTGCCGGCGAGGTGTTTGTCGGCCGCGATCTGGTCGGTCAACTTGTGTTGTTCGATGCTTCCCGCGTCGCCTGACGCCTTCGCCGGTCCGGTTGCGTTATCGCGAATTTCGTCTTCGAGGTCGTCTGGCAAAATCTTGTCCGATGTGAGTAGCGACATCTCTCTGCCTGTAGACCTACCGGAAGAAAACGTCAAATCACGAAAAGCGAACCGGTTTTTTTGAAAATAGTTTGCTCACGAACGTTTGCGACGCTGCATTTCCTTGAATGAGATGCGCTGCCGTCTTGGAACGGCCGGCAAGTCGGTCCCGAACAACAATGCACCTTGCATGGACGCAGCGACCGCGCAACCCACCAAGCAGTCGAGCCAGTGGTTATCCGGCTGTTCGGGACGGGCTTTCCATTCGTCGACCGTGCGACCGCGTCCCTCGGTCTTGATGAAGTACTCGGCGGTGACTTGTTCGGCAAACATGCGGTGCTGTTCGGCGCGATCGCCGAAGATGGAGAGGCAGCCTCGATCGCCCATCGCGACGGCGAGTCGTGCGTGTGTGAAGGACTTCCACCAGTTCGTGTCGTAGATCACGTGGCGGATGGCGCGTTTACCGTGGATCGTTGGCACCCGCCAGTTGAGGCCAACGCGATCGCCAGGCCGGCGTTTGTATTCGCTGAAAGGATTGGACGACGCACCTACAAACCGGCCGTGCGATGGCAGCAAGACCGAGGCGTGAGGGCTTTGCCGGCAAAATTGATAAACGACGTTGGTCGAATGTCCCCAGTTCGCATCAATCAAGCACCGGCCGATCTTCATCGCGGCACCGTCGTCGCGTTGCCATTCGCGGCCGAGCAAGTTTTCGGTTAGCGATTCAAGGCCGGCGAAGATGCTACCTTCAAGGCCAGTGCCCTCGGTTGCGTTCTCCAACGTGTGGCGAGCGTCGCGAAGCGTGAAATGCGCTCGCTGTTGGTCTGGATACGTTCCATAGTCGACGACGTAGCCAGTGAAGTCGTCTTCCCAAGCGGCGACAACGTAGAAAAGCAACTTACCTTGAACGTCAATGAACGCGGTGAGATGGTTGCCGGCGATCGGGATTGAATGCCGCGGCATGTTGTTGATTTTGGATGCAACTTGATCCGCGGTCAATTGATCAGCATCGACCATCTCTTCGGGCATCGGTTCGTTTTGATACTCGGCGAAAAACGCGGCTTCGTCTTGGAGTTTCAGATTCATCGCATGCTGAATCGCTGACAATTCGTCGTCGTTGAACCGTTCTTTCCATGAGACGGACGCGCCGGCATCCATCGCTTCGCGATTTTGCCGATAGTACTCGGTGCTGGCCGCACCGCCGTCGCCCGCTCGGAATCCCTCTCCGCGAATCTCGGCGTAGCGTTCCCAGAGTGTTTCGTTGGTTGGGAACGAATCGACCATGCGGGTGCGTTCGCCATTCCATTCCGGGTGCTTGTCACGATCGAGGATATTGTCGGCCATGTCGCCCGGGCGAATGACAGTGCATGGCATGATGCCGGAGATTTTTTTGCCTGGACCGGCAAGTCCGAGCACCGCACCGGCAAGGATCGCTTCGCGGTTGGCGCACTGGGAAAGCGAACGGGCGGATTCGTCGGTTTGCGGGTCGTCCAAGACCACAAGCGACGGTCGCACGGTTTTTCCGTCGGGGCGTTTAAACTTCATGCCTCGAATGCGTCCGGTCAGCCCGGCGACCTTGATGATCGCTCCGCTTGCCTTGCTATCGGCAATCGTCGGTAGAACGACCTCTTTGGCGGTCCAACCAATCTGCGTTCGTTTGCCCTGGTAGAGTTGGCCATTGGCTCGGTTTGCGATCCCGTCCAACGCTTGAATCGGAAAGCAAACCTCCGGATAGTCGGCCAGCAACTTTTCGTTGGCGTCGAGTTCGGTTTTGATCGAATCAAGCATGTCGCAGGCGTGACCTTCATCGCTACCGATCAGGCACACGAAATCGCGGTAGCCGTTGAGCACAGCCCAGATGCACGCGACCTCAGCGAGCGAACTCTTGCCCGATCCGCGTGCCATAGCGAGCGAGAATAGTCCGCCGCGAACGACTGCCTCTTCGATTTTGTTGATGACCTTGATGTGATCGGGCGACCAATCGAGATGGAAGGTCAATTTGAAATAGGCTTCGCAGAAGAACCGAAAAGATCCGGCGGCTTTTGCTTTTCGCTCCGGATCTTCGACCGTCGGAAGATCGCCGATATCGCGGCCGGCTAGAGCAACGGCGGCGTTGCGAGCGCGAGCCTTCTCTTTGACCTTTGCATACGGATCATCATCCACCGGCGGCTTAGGCGAATGCCGTTTCTCGATTAGCCAGGCGGTGAACTTGAGTAGGTCAACGTGGGTGCCGTCGCCGATCCGAATGCCGGCTTCGGTTCGATAGCGATAAAGCTGTCGCTCGTTGATGACCGTACCTAGCGGTGTGCTGTTGAGCGTCCGGCAACACGCACTTGGTTTCATCCTTTGAATGTCATTCGCCACGGTGTTTCTCCTGCAAGAGCCAAGCAGCGTAGTGAGCGAGGTTGATCGTTCCGTCTGAGTTGGTCGGTGCGCCGGCGGCTCGATCGGCTTCGATTTGCGTGGCCGGCACCTGCTGGCGGTACGAATTAGTCAGCAATTTTGCCAATTGTTCAACCGTCAAACGGTTTGGGTTCACTGTGCCGGGTTTGTCTTCCATAACAGGCTCATTGGGAGGAATCGTAAGACGCCCGACACGCGGGCGACTCTCGCGATGAAACGCATGTTTGGCATGGTCGGCCGCTTGTTTCGGCCGGCCACGTTGGGCCAAATTTGGCCGCGTGTTGCGATGAACGGAAAGCTGCGAATTACTGAAAGATTACTGCCGAGCTTCGCTTGAGGTGTCTCGAAACGCATGGCTCCATGTGCATTCAACAAACGAATTCACACGCCTTTCGGAGACACAAACATGAACGCTAACGACATCGCTTTCGGCATCGAACTGGAAACCACCATGCCTGCCACCGACACCACGCCAATCGGCGGCTACCACAACGGATTGCCGGTCGCTTGGCTGCCGGCGGGTTGGAAAGCCGAACGCGACAGCAGTATTCAAACGCTCGCCCCCAACCGAAAGGGATGCGAATTTGTTTCACCGGTCCTTCGCGGATACGAAGGCCTGCAAAGTGTCTTGACCGCGGTCGACGCAATCACGGCCCGCGGCGGGAAGGTCAACTACTCCACCGGCATTCATGTAACGGTCAGCTTTGGCAACGACGCGGCGGCCCTTTCGCGGCTGATCTCGCTGATCGGCAACCACGAACGGGCCATCTACGCTTCGACGGGCACACGACGTCGCGAACAAAACCGCTGGGCGAAACGGATCAAGGACTACGGCAACAAGGACGCGGCAAAACGCCAATGCGAATCGGACCGCTACCACCTGCTGAACCTCACGCACCTTGCCCGCGGCAAGAACCGCATCGAGATCCGAGCCTTCGCCGGCAGCTTGAACAAAGACAAGATCGCCGGCTATCTGCAACTCGTACTCGGATTGGTCGAACTTGCCCTGAATAGCAAACGATGCGCGGGTTGGGACTACGCCAAAAAGCCCGGCACCAAATCTTGCTGGGACCGACCGGGTGCCGGCGAAGGTGAAACGGAACTCAACCGGCTCTTCTACCGACTCGGTTGGACGAAGGGTTGGTACAAGGGCGAACTGCGCAACAAACGGTTCGGCGAACTTACCGCCGGCGACCAAACCTGCGATTGGAAACCTGTCAAACAGAAACTTCTCGAAATGGCTCGCAAGTACGACCGCGCGGTTTGACTGCCGGCGGCCTGTCGCGTCGCCAACGCCGCAGTTCGCCCTGCGGCGTTTCTTCGTTTTCTTGTGGCGGATTTCGCGATATGACGGTTTCTTCCGGTACGTCATAGGTAACAGGCGACTGCGTGCAACAACTCGACACACGGCCTCTGTCGGCCACGTCGGCGACATCCAAAAAACAGGAAAAAACGCTGCAAATTGTTGACGGAATTGGCTTGCTACAGCGCAAAACGCATGGCTCATGTGTGTCATCGCAAGACGGTTTTTCACTCACCCATACGGAGACGTAAACATGACCATCAGCCAACTGATTTCGCTGCTCGAAGAGTACCAAGACGCACATGGCGAAGACTGCGAAGTGCGTTTGATGACGCAACAAAACTGGCCTTTCGAAAATCGCATTGCAGGCGTGACTTGCGGTGCGGAGATGAATGAGGCGAGCGAGGACGACCCCAGCGAATTCTTCGACGACCAGGATGTTGCCGATGACGCGATGGTCTACATCGTCGAAGGCGGCCAGATCTGCTACGGCAGCAAACGAGCATGGGAAACCTGCCGCGACTCTTGAAGGCGGCTTGGAAATGCGAGTTCGGGAAACATTTTGAAACTTTCCCGAACTTCGCTTGCTAATTCCGGCGACGCATGGCTCACGTGTGTCACCGAAACGATTCTTTCTCTTTCCGCAATCGGAGACGCCACCATGGCCAACCCCAACAATCACCAACGCATTGAAGCCGAATACACCACCGCTCACATTCGGGCTTTGACTCTTCTCGAAGACTTGCACCAACACCTCGAAGACACGCCGGCACCAAGCGACGACGGCCCGGTAATCGGATGGGACCACGTTGGCTCGCTGAAACACCTTTGCGAACAACTCCAACAATTGAAAAAACGATTCACGCCGACGGATGCCAGCTAACTTCTTTTTCATTTGCCCACACGCCGCGACGTTCGCTCGACGTCGCGGCGTTTCTAAGTTTTCGAATGCTTTGCCGGCTTCTGGCATCAACACGACACGTTGCGTTTGTCGGCCACGTCGCGGACATCGAAAAACCTTCCAAACATTTGAATTTGTTTTGTGACTTCGCTTGAGCTTTCTCGGAATCCATGGCTCATGTGTGTTAACGCCAAACGGCAAAATGATTTCAAAACCTTTTCCACGAGAGACCGAACCATGGCCATGAACGAAACCCAAAAGACCAAGGCCGCCGCCCTTCGCACCGAGATGAAAAAACTCGACCCGGCGACATACCAAGACATTCGCGAATCGTACTACCGGATCGCCGACAACCTTCGCCCCTTGGTCGACGCCCTTGAAAAGGCCGACGCCGACTTCGGGCCAAACGGCCCACTTTTGGAAGAACACTACCTCTTTTGCGAGATGCTCGACCGGCTCAACAAAAGCTACCTGGGTGCGGTTGTGTAGGCCGCCTGCCGCAAGGCAACCGCCGCGGACGGAACCGCGGCACGACGCACATGGACGAAAGCCGAAACGCAAATGGGCGTTGTCGCGGATGGTTCCCGCGGCCTGACGATGGCAGCCAACCATGAACACAATTTGGGAGACACGAAGATGAAAAAGGAAGATGTAAAGATTGGCGGAGAGTACTACGCAAACGTCACGAACAAGAAAGTGGTCGTGCGAATCGATGCGGAGCATTCCTCCGGCGGTTGGGAGGCGACGAACCTGACAACCAACAAAAAAGTGCGGATCAAAACCGCCGGACGGCTGCAAGGACCGGCGCGACAACCGACGCCGGCCACTGAGACTCGCGTTCGTAAACACGTCGCAAAGCCGGCGAACCAATCCGCGAACGAAACGGCCGGCGGCGAGAAAAAACTGTCGTGTGTGAAAGCGGCTTTGCAGGTTTTGGAATCCTGTGGCGAACCGATGAACGCCCAGGAAATGATCACCGCGATGGTCGAACAAAACCTTTGGGAAAGCCCCGGAGGCAAGACGCCGCACGCGACGTTGTATTCGGCGATCCTGCGTGACCTCAAACGCGGCGACGAAAGCCGGTTCGTCAAAACGCAGCGCGGCCGGTTCACGGTTCGCACCTAAACAATAAGGATGACTGCAATGCAAAAGCATTTTTATGATCTGCGGGAAGTCAATGATTTGAGCGAAGGTGAACGAGCCACGCCGGAACCAGGCGTGACCTACGACCTGCGAACGATCAAGAACGAAGCGGTTGCATCGGGCACGGTCGAGTATGTCTTTCGAGACGGGGATGCTCTTTTCGCCCGAACGGCCGATGGCGATTCCTATCCGGTCACGGGTGCCGGTTCGTACGTTTTGGTTCCACACGGGCTGTAAACGCGAGCACCCTTCGTTATCACCGACGCTTCGCCACACACGCCCGACGTTGGCCACGGCCGGGCGTTTTCTCGTCTTTAGGGGCGTCGGCCGTCCGTCTGTAATCGGCCGACACGCGGCGTTTGTCGCGGTCATTTTCCGCCGGCGTAAAACATTCAAATTCTTTTCAGATGTTTGCCAGAGTTTGCTTGATGTTGCCGGGCGGTCATGGCTGATGTGTGTCACCGAAACAGTTTTCAAGATTTCTTTCTCAAACGGAGCAACAACATGCCCAACACGCAAACCCTTCACGCGCGGCCGATCGAACCGGGACCGGCTTATGAGCACGGCCACTTAATCGCCCGCGACCTGTTGCAGCACATCGAACTGCAACTCGATCGCATGGTTCGGCCCGACAATAATGACCTGCGTTGGATGCATGCCCGGGCGATCAACCTGATAAACGCCCAGCTCTCCGAGGTTGCAGCACTGCTGGACGAAACCAACGGAGTCCGCAACTGATGAACCACAAGGTAAACATCAAGGCGGGCGATCGTGTCCGCCTGGTTTCGATGACCGACGACCCCGACCCGATTCCCGCTGGCACCACCGGAACGGTGGTCGGCGTGTATCCGCATAGCGAGTGGACGCAAGTCGATGTCGATTGGGACAACGGTCGGGCACTGATGCTTTCCATTCCACCGGATGTCGTCGAGCGGATTGGACCGCCGGCGGCCGACAATCAATGAGGACTTGAATCCATGTCGACAAGAGCCACGATCGCAATCCGCCGAACCGCCGGCGATTACCTTGCGACCTACCTTCATTTCGACGGCTACCCGGAACACACCGGCCGGCTCCTTGACGCCAACTACTTGAGCTACGAGCACGCCGAAGCGTTGATCGCGAAAGGTGACATCCGCTGTCTCGATGCAGAATTGGGTGAACCCGAATACTATGACGCGGAGGCGTCGGCCGCGGTATTGCCGACACGTATTGCGTTAGTCGAGTTTGCCAGGAACTGCAGCGTGCAGTACCTGTATATCTTCGACGCCGGCGAATGGACGCACCAAGATCTGTAAACAAGCTCATCGCATATTCTCCTCGCGAGCCCCGACGGGAATCGGAGACTCGCCGGTGCGCTCAAGGATCGCTTTCTTGCCGGTGAAACGCTGGTAGCGGTCAACGATCACGTCACAGTACGGCGGGTCGAGTTCCATCAAGAATGCTTTTCGGCCGGTTTGTTCCGCGCCGATCAGTGTCGATCCGCTACCACCGAACAGATCGAGCACGTTGTCACCTTTGCGTGACGAATATTGCATCGCCATCACGGCCAGTTCCGCTGGCTTGCCGGTGAGGTGTTCGAGTTGCTGTGGCGGGATTTTCTTGACGTGCCACAGGTCCGTCGCGTTATTCGGGCCAAAGTATTTGTGGCCGGCACCCTCACGCCATCCATAGAAGGCCCACTCGTGTGCCCCCATGAAATCTTTGCGCGTCATCACCGGGTGCATTTTGTCCCAAATGATGGCCTGCGAAAAATATAGACCGCAGGCTGACAAGACAGGCGGATAGTTGGCGATATTCGAAAAGCCTCCCCAAATGTAAAAGCAACGACCGGGTTCCAAAACGCGAGCGATGTTGCCGAACCAAGCTTTTAACAAGCGGTCAAATTCCTCATCCGAAACAAAGTCGTTGGCCAGCGGTCGGTCCTTGGCTCGCATCTTCTTTGGACCGTCTTTCGTTTTGCCTTTGCCGGCCTCGAAGGAACTGTTGCCGGCCGCGATCGCATTCTTGCTGCGGGGTTCGACCTTCACGTTGTACGGCGGATCTGTATTGCACAATTGGATCTTCGCGCCGTCCAAGAGTCGATCGAGGTCACTGGCGCTGGTCGAGTCGCCGCACAACAACCGGTGGTCACCGAGAATCCACAGATCGCCGGGTTGCGTGATCGCTTCGTCGGGTGGTTCGGGAACGTCATCCGGATCGGTCAAGCCTTGCGTGACGCCCGGATCGAGCAGTTTAGCCAACTCGTCCGAATCGAATCCGAGCAATTCGCAATCGAATCCCGACTCTTGCAATGCACTGATCTCCAGCGGCAGCAAGTCGTAATTCCACTCCGCGTTTTCACCCGTGCGGTTGTCGGCGATCCGGTAGGCCCGGACCGATTCAGGTTCCATGTCCTTCGCGACGTGAACCGGGACTTCTGCAAGGTTTAAAACCTTGGCGGCCTTGAATCGGGTATGGCCGACGATGATCACGCCGGCGGTGTCAACGACGATAGGTTGGCGGAAACCGAATTCGTTGATGCTTTGAACGACGTCCGCAACTGCGTCGTCGTTGATACGAGGATTGTTTTCGTAAGGCTTGATCCGATCAAGCGACCACATTTCGACCTGCATGGCAGCGTCCTTTCCAAGGAGAAGAGAAATGGAAAGGGTTCGGTCGGTCGGTGGTTGGCTAGATGTTTGGTTGGGTGGGTGTGTTTTGGGGACTACGGTTTAAGCTCGCTATTCCTCCGCCTTTACTGGTGGGATGATGATTGGTTTGGATGCTTTCTTGAGAACTACGCTCTTTTCAAACGTGATGGCATCGTCGGTGATGCCAACGATCGGCAGATGAAACAATTGCGGCAGCGGTGCATCTTGCCGGTGCATTCGGTTCGAAGTAGCAAGCCGTAAGTCTGTGCCCATCAGTCTCAACTTACCGTAGTGCAGGTTCCACCTTCCCTTCGCAAACCATTCTCTCTGATGCTTACTGGGATGCGGGAAAGGCACAGGGCGACGGTGAGCAACGAGCTCATGATTGTCCATTAGGTCGAATTGAACTCGCTGGCTCGAGGTTGTCAGGACCCAACTTCCTATCAACTTCTGATCGTCTTCGTCGAACTCGGATTCATGGAAGCGGAGGTATCTCAGAGCCGACTGGGCGTCGAAGAGATAACGCTGGACCGCCTGGAGATGTAGAAGCAGTTGTTCGGTTCGCTCCCCGGGATAGTTCACCAGTGCGAAAAGCGGATAACCGGGTGTAATTCTCCGTCGTTCATCGTCGCTCTCGCTTAGATAGCTGATCCAGTAGTCAAAAATTTCTTCTCGGTAGGCTTCGTCAGCGGGAACCGTGATGTAGTTCACCCACAGACTCTCGTCGAACGAACGCTTGTCCTCAGGATCGTCCCAGATATCGATGTCGGCAGTGATGTGAAAACCGCCGAGCCAGGGCGTAACTTCGTCGGGGGTTCCGCGACTTTCGCTTTGATACGAAAACGGATGTTTCCCTCTGTCGACCAACAAGCGTGCGTCCCGCTGCCTTTCGGTCATGCGTCCGCCCTCCGCCAGGCGGTTCTTTATGACCGACAAGATCTGCTGTTTGTCTTCAAGGACTTTCCCGTCGGCTGTGACCGCGGACATCCACGACGCTTGCCGTGGGTTTTTGAGAAACACCTCGTGGTCAATCGTTGGCTCTTTGTCGTCCCAGCGACGGACGAACAGCAGCCAATCCCCGTCCGGCTTCCAATCTTTTTGGTAGCCGAACCGCAACGGCGTTTCCCAACCATTGGCAATCGACTTGGCGTCTGAGACTTCGTCTCCTTCTCTAGCGAAGACATCGATCAGCTTCGTCGTCGCTTCTTCGGCCGAAGTCGACTGGACCGAGACAAGCAGCACCGCATCGGACGAATGGGCTTTCCATTCCAGAGAAGCGATGTGCCCTGTGTAAAGGTCTGCCGAGGCGACCGAGCAACAAAGTACACCTGCGAATGCTACCAGTTTGCTGGCGATGCTCATTCGTTCTCCGAATCGGGTTTGATAAAACTTTCCGCATCGATCACGACCTCGCCGAGATCAGTCACCGGATCAGCAACGCGGACGGTGAGTCTGCCATTTTCTAATTGTCGCCGCTGGCCGTCGATCTGTACCGAGTGAATGTTACCGTGCTCATGAAAAAAACGCAGTGGAACTTCCATATCCGCCGGCAGTCCGCGAATGACCAGTTTGCCTTCTTTGTCGCTGACGCCGATGTAGGAATGCTCGAGGACGAAGAGGAAAGCCTCCTCCCACGGGTGGATGTTGCATTCGATTGGAATCGCCGCCGGTTCTGCCGAGCGTAATTCTCGGGTGTGCTCGCCGTTCGTCGGGATCGTCGCGCCCAGAGCTGAATTGGCGAAGAAGGAGAAGTTGAGGTTGTGGGTAGCCGATTCATCCCGATGGACGACATGGAGTTTGTCGCCGGCCTGTGCAGTGATGATGTGAGGATGTATCCGGCACTTCTTCACCTCCACGCGAACGGTTTTGACTCGTGGTGGCTGGCGCCATCGGTCTCGATTACGGCGTAGCGGAGAGACGTAGACGACCAGGTCACGAACGCCACTCGTGTCCACGTCAACGAACTGTCGGTCCGCATTCAGATCGACACCCTGGCAATCACGCTCAAACGGATTCTCGATCCGCGGAACCTCTGGTAGCGTTCCCTGCCAGACGATCCACATTTTCAAGTCGGCAGCGTGAAGAACGCTCCCCCCAGTGAGGAGCACCAAAGTGACTGTTGCTGTTAGGCATACGTTGCGGGACAAAGAACGACTAAGCTGACGTCGGTAAATGCTAAACAGAGACGCTACCAAGTACCGGAATTCATTCTGCATCGTCGATCACATCCCTTGGAAAGTCGTCCAAAAGTCGCCGTAATAGCCGCAGATCACGGGATACGGGTCATGCGGAAACCCCGCTGAAGCCAAACCGAATGTATCGAGGTCTTCCCGGTAGAAGATGAGGTAACCGTCTCCATTGTCTACTTCATTGAGAACTAGCCAAACATCGACGATCATATCGTTAGCGAGCCGTTCGATTATCTTCATCCTCTGGGGTTCAACAAGAGCTGTCACAAGATTGACGCGGTGCGCATTGGTTTCGTTCCAGCGGTCGGCAATTTCGGATTCAACTTTCTGTCGAATTTCTTTTGCATCCATTTGGCTTGGCACTTAACGGAATGAATTTGCAATCCATTCTATGCGGTGGCAATTCGGACAAACAAAACAAACTGTGCCTAATAGCGAGGCTGTTCCGGTGGCCCTGGGTGGCGTTTCAAACGCCGGGGAGTACCTACGCCGCGCTAGTCGGCGATCGTTCGGGCAGCCGGTCGCCCTCGCCCGCGTCGGCCGCCAAGGGGCCGTGTGTCGCGTCCTCGAGGGCCGCCGCGTCCAAGGCGGCGTTGGCGACATGCGTGGCACGTTGGCCGAGCGGGGCCGGCCACTCGACGAACTCACCGCACCAATCGTTCTCGCTGACGACCGGAAAGACCGCGAGCGTTTGATGCTCACGATGACTCGGTGCATCAACGACACGCGGTGGCTTACGCCGGCACTCGCCGAATCGTTGGCTTCGAGGCAAGCACATCGTTGTCGAAACGGGTTGATAGAAATTGCATTCGTCACAGGTCATCGGAACTCCTCAAGGCTTCGTTGAAACAAAACATGAAATGGATTCAAGCGGTCGTGCAAACTTCTTTCCCTCTTTCACCCCGTCTCGCGTAGACGCTCATACGCGGGCGTTTCGCGTGCGCGGGTGGGTGCGGGTGAATACGTGAAAGAAGAGATTTTTTTCTTATATATACGGGTTTTACGCTCAAACCTTATTCACCCTTCATTCGCGTTCGTTCACTTTCTTTCACCCCAAGACGGCCACCTTCGTTCACTTTCACCCCGTTTCTTCACCGTCATCTTTGGCGATCGCTTGGTCGGTCATTCGATATCCGCGTTGTGGGCGACCGGCGGTCTCGGCGGAGATGATGCTGAGGTCGCCTTGTTGGACCAACGTGTCAATCAATTGATGGAACACCTTGGCTTCCATCTTCATGCGTTTGAGCAACACGCTGTGAGGAAGCGTTCGTTCGGGCGACTTGCGAAGCTTTTCGAGCAACCGAAGGCATTCGCCGTGGAACGGGTTCTCGGCCACGTGAGAGGCTGCCATGAACAACATGCGTCGCGTTTGGTGTTCAACCACTTCGATGGCCCAGCGAGCTGATTCGCCGTCGATGACCGGGTCGCGGCAGTTGCGACTGACCGCGTGGATCAACGCGAGCTTCCGAGTCTGTTCGCTGACTCGTCCCCAGACCGTTGTGCCAACCGAATCGTTGTCGGCCTCGGCGACGTCATACTGCGTCTCCGCATTGACGCGGGCATCGCACAGCAAGCGTCGGGCGTCGCCATCATGCGGAACAATCGCCGGCGTCGGATTCCAGTCGACAAGGTTGCCGGCACCGGGACGATAGTTCTCCCACCACGCGGCGGTTTCGCGAATAGAATCGGGAATGTCACGGATCTTTGGTTCTTGTCCCTTGCCACGCCGGCCGCACTCGAAGATTAACATTCGAGCGAACAGACCATTGGTGAGCATGCGTTCGGAGAGAGCGGCGTAGTAGTGGTTCGGGATTGCAGTGCCGAAGATGACCAGATTGGGTTGGTTGATGACGCCGGCGGCTTCCTTGCCAGCTTTGCGACGCATCGGATAGACGCTGTTGGCTGACGAATACATCGTCAGCAGCGTCGACATGATTTGTTCGTAGCGGGCGTCGCGGGACTTGTTGATGGATTGCAGCAGCCCGTCGATCTCGTCCGTTTGGAAAAGCATCGCTTCAGTCAAATGAAGCGAGTCTTGGATGCCTTCGCCGGACGCGAACCGTTCACCGACGCAGTCCGCCATGCCGACCTGCTGCAAGATTTGCATGTTGAGCTTCCGCGGCCAGTCTTTACCCGCTGCGGAATGAGCGAGTCCGAGCAGATATAGATTCGTTCGGTTGTCACCGGGATCACGCACGCGTCGGCCGGCAAGTACGGCTTGCAACGACAACGCGCCGCAGAACGCCATGACCGGGTTTGGGTACGGAGCGGTTTCGAGACAATGGTCCATGACCTGGGAGATGAAACCGGGACAACGCAGAAGCGACTCGGGCAAGGTGCCCGGATCTTCCGGCATCGGCTTGGGCGGATCCGGCTCGGCCGAGAAAACCTTTGATGTCGACTTTGCCATGAATCCACTGAGGTCCACGATTTCGCCAACCGGTTCGATCGGTCCATCATCACGAAGCCATCCGAATGGACGGTCGTGAGGTTTGGTCGCGGCTTGATTGATCTTGTGCTGCAGTTCGCGGTCCGACCACGGCGGCGAACATCGTGGGTTGTATTCGGCGGCGAGGATGGCGAGAGCGCGATCGGAGGCAATACCGAAACCGTGAACGAGTGCGGTCGCGGCGGCGAACGTTTGCGAGTGACCGCCACTGCCGGCGATCGCCGGCGGCATGGAGTTCAGGTACGCGATCGCTCGCATCTCGACGTCGCCGTTTGGTTCCGAGCGTGGAGTCGCGATCGGTTGCGGTTTCCGTACTGGTACGCCACGTTTGACGATGACCGCGTCAGCCAGAGCTTTAACGCACGCGGCCAACATGAGGGGGGGAACGGTTGCGGGTTCGGCGTCGAGAACGTCATACGGTTCGCCATCGGGGTGGATGCTTGGGCCGACAGCGGTTTGTGCTCCCGTCGATCGAAGTTCGACAATCATGGATCCGTTAGAAGGATCGGTGTGCTTGTCGGTGGACGCGCCGGCGGCGATGTACCAGCGGTGGGATCGTGGTGCCGACGATCGTCCGGTGATCGCCGGCGTTGGCGGCAAGTAGCTGTCGGCCAGCTCGATCGCCTCAGGGCAATCGAGGTCGACATCGACAAGCCATCCTGACGGTTCGCCGAGGATGATGCCGATGTTGCCGCGGTCGGGAAACGCATTTGTTTCCAGTCGCAGGTTGGTCCAATCGCGTCGCGCCGGTGATTTGGATTTCGGGCGTAGCGGCACGCAGTACCAGCCACGCTGGCGATACGCCGCGACCTGCGATCGTACGTCGTTTGGATTCTGCTGGGGCATGGCCGGCTACCACGAGGAAGACACTGGAAGATGAGCGGGGTGGTAGCCACGCGTTAACCATCTGAATTCAATTTCGGCATTTCAGCGAGCCGGCGTTGGGCCGTTTCGTACGCTTTGATCGCTCGGTCGGACTTCCATGTTTCCTCCGACACGTGCTGAAAACACTCATCCAGTGCCATGGTGATGTCGAGCAGCCAACCGCTCCAATATTTCCGGTCACGTTCCGGCATGTAATGTCGAATCTTGGCAAGCGGATGCTTCGGCAACATCGTGGATCGGTCATGATAGAAGCACAGGGTGCCGCCATCATTGGCTGCCGACGGTTCGTCGACGTACAGGTCATAGTCGACCGTTTCGACTTCCGCATCTTCGATATCGTGAACGTCTTTTTCGCGAACGACATTCAAACTAATGTTGCGAATCTGGCGAGCCATATCGCTGTTGACCGATAGTTCGACGCCATCGAGCGGTCCGTCGTTGAGTTGGATCAAGTATTCCAATGAAACGTCCTTGGTTGAGGGACTAAGTTAAAACGGTGCGTCTTCGAGGGCTTCGTGCGGCTGCTCACCGAGCGTTTGTTTGATGATGCGGTCATACTTTTGACCGGCGACGGATCGAATGGTGACGGACGTCGGACCGGCGAGCAGACCAGAGATAGCGATGTCCATTGCCTCTTCTGCGTTGTCAGGGCAGGGCTCAAGACATCGTTCACTCCACCACGCCTCGGCTTTGCGGCGGGCGTAGCCGGAATGCTCGATACAGATGAACTCGCTTTGCCACTTGTCGAGCCCGATCATGTAGTCGACTCGTAAGCATCGGGGGGCGTCCTCGTCGGCACCACGCTTTTGGTGGATGCGATAGATAACGTCTTGGACTTCGTATTCGGTGTCGGTGACTTCGCCGGACAAGACGCCGGCCTCGCTGGCTTTGGCGTCGTGGGCTTCGCGTTCTGGTGGTGGGAACGGGTGGCCGCACTCGGGGCAGTTTGCATAGCCGCAAGCGACCAAGGCGTGACACTTTTCGCATTCCTTCGCCGGCGGTTCTTGACCTGGTCGAACGGCCTTGTCCTTGGGTTTGATCTGGTCGATCGGTCCGTGACGTTCGATGTTGCCGCCGAAGTCCAGAACCAGGCAGTTCTGTTTGTTGGGATGCAGACGAAAGCCACGGCCGACGCATTGGTAAAGCAGTCCCGGTGACATCGTTGGACGAAGCATCACGACGCAATCGACTCGCGGCGCGTCGAAGCCGGTCGTCAGCACGTTGACGTTGCAAAGGAAACGCAGCGGTTCGGTTTCGAGCAGCGAAGTAGGCGCATCGCCTCGAAAGCGGGCCAGCATCTCGTCTCGTTTGTCCGCCGGTGTTTCGCCGGTCACGAAACCACACTCGATGCCGTGGTTTGCCAACAATACTTCGGTTATACGCCGCCCATGTGCCACGCTGGTCGCAAAGATTAAAACGGCCCGGCGATCCGCCGTCAGCTCGACGATCTCAGCACACGCGGCCGATACGAGGGTATCGTTGCCCGCCAATTGCTCGACTTCTTCGGATACGAACTCACCGGCGCGAACATGGACGCTCGAAAAGTCGGCTCGGTTCACCCCGGCTTTGGAAACGAGCGGACAGAGATATCCGTCGCGGATCAATTCCTTGATGCCGATTTCGTAGCATACGTGATTCAGGAAGTGCTCTGGCGAACAAATCATTCCCGAGTCGAGACGAAACGGCGTCGCGGTCAACCCGATCACGCGGACGTGCGGATTGATGACCTTGCAGTCCGCCAGGAACTGCCGGTACATGCCGTCACCCTTCTTGGAGATCAAGTGTGCCTCGTCAACGATCACCAAATCGAACGGATCAAGGTCACACGCGCGCTTATAGACGCTCTGAATACCAGCAACCAAGACGGGCGTATTGGTGTCACGTTTCTTCAGGCCGGCGGAATACAGTCCGACCTTGATGTCGGGGCACAGACGACGAACTTTGTCAGCGTTCTGTTCCAATAGTTCTTTGACGTGGGCCAAGATCAGCACTCGGCCATTCCATTGCTTAACGGCATCACTCGCGATCTTCGCCAGGACGAGTGATTTGCCCGCGCCCGTAGGCAGCACAGCGACCGGGTTGTCGTCGCGGTTGCGTAGGTGATCGTAGACCGCATCGACGGCAGCTTGTTGGTAGTCGCGGAGTTTCAAAGCAATGGCCCTCCGTTATGACGCTTTTCTCCTCGCATGATCGGCATCGCGTTAGGAAGCAAGTTGTTGATGAAGGTGCAGTCGGGACAAATGCGGTTGCCCGGTCCGATCGACTCAAACACGACGTTGCAACGCAGGCATGTCCGCGCGTTCGCGACGTCAATCAACTCGGGTAGAGTTTGCAGATAAACAAACGCACGTCCTTCCTTCGGAAATGGAGCGTGCTTTTCGATCGACAGACGGACTATCTGACTGTCGTCGTGGAATGCACCGCCAGCTTGCAGGGAATCCAACATCGCCTTCAACACGTTGTCGACGTCTCGTTTGCGCCGGTCCGGTGGTTCCAGGGTGATGTCAACGACCAAATCGCCTTCGAGCGGTTTGACTCTTTTGTTGTGCAAGTACGCACCAACCGCTGTGCGGTACTCTCGCCCTTGTTTGCTGACCAACACACGCGGGCCGACGTGCCGCCAATAGCGATTGACCGAAGGGGGATAGGGAAGTTTGAATTTTTGCATGGTACCAGGTCATGGTGCCGAGTTAAAAAGCAGCCGACCGGCAATCTATGCCGGTCGGCTGTCGGGCGTGGAAGCGATCGCGAAGAGGCCACGCGGCTATCGCTTCCAAGGAGGGCTGTCGTCACCGAGTTGCGACGCCGGTTTCGGTTCTGCGGTCGCACCGACCTTCGCATATCCTTTCACTTCGTTTTGCAATTCGCCGGTGTCGTTGCGGCGTTTTAACTTCACCGTGATCATGCACGGCAAGTTGTGTAGGTCGGCCGAGTCGGTGGGCATCAAGACGCCGACCGACCGACAGATCGCAGACAACTCCCGCCGGGCGATTTCCACCGCGGTCGCGTTGGGGTTGTCGAGGTTAAGACGCACCCAGAGAAGACGGTTTGCGTACTCTCCCTCCACGATCTGAAAAACAAGCTGCAAGTAGTTTCCGACACCCGATTTGGTCGGCTTCATTTCGCTGTCGGTGATGACCGCGACATACTTACCGTCTGGAATCGGTTCCATGTCGTTGGACGGTTCGATGGTGTTGGCATCAAAGCCTTGGAGGTTAGCCATTTGGATAGTTCCTTGGTTAAGTAGAAAGAGAAACGTCAGTGAATCCGTGGTCGGTTATTTGGTCGTCATCGCACTGACGAAGGCGGACCAGGACAGCGGCAATTCCTCGGCGATGCCGTAGCGGTTTTTCGCCACACAAGTCGGCGAACCGTAGGCACGCACGACCCGTTCGCCGCCTTCCTTGCCGATCGCATGAGCGATCGTGCGTTTGCGGTTGAATCCGCCGTCTTCGCTTTGCGTTCGCATCTTCCGAGTGGCGAACAACACCGCGTCACACCACTCCTTGATGAGGGCCGCCGCATGCTTGTGAAGGCGAGGTGAATAGCGATCGTAGGGCGAACTTTCCGGATCCTCGAAACGCTCGACTTTCGAGTGAGCGATCAAGATCACGACCATGCCTCGTGAACGAAGCATGCCGAGTAGGTCCAGCACTTCACGCCAAAGGGAGAGGGCGTGCATGTAACCGCGTGCGTACCCGCCGTCGACCTTTTCGATCGACTCGACGGCGTACTGCTGACAGAGCTTGTCCCAGACAAGACGCTCCAGCCAATCGAGCGAGTCGATCACGATGGATTCGTAATCGTGCGTTTCATTGGTGAGCGTCTTGAGCGCCGCGACGACATCATCAAACGTCGTCGCCAGCGGAAAGCGGTCACAGTTGATCTCGTCGAGACCGTCTTCGGTTTGAATGAAGATCGGTCTCGGGGCTTCGCTGCCAAAGGTCGACTTTCCGATGCCTTCGACACCGTAGAGCAAGACACGGGGCGGTTTCGATTGCCTGCCCGATTGGATGGTTTCGAGTAAGTTGGTCACTGGTTCGATGACTCCTTGGTTGAGTGAATGAAGAGGTGAATGGTTTAGAGAGACGCGATCGGTTCAACGTCGAAATTGCCGTCGCGATCGCTGGTCACGAGGTAATGCTTCCAGTCAACTTGGACGACAAAGCGTTGCTCGTTTCCGAGTTGTTTTCGAAGCGATTTGCACGCTCCGGTAAATTCACGCGACGCTTCATTGAAACGTTCCGCCGATCGCAGGTAGCGACCGACGGCGAGGGACAGGGCGACGCGGCGTTCGATGTCGAGGGCAAGATTTGGCATGACGTTCCGAGTTGAGGTTTAGAAAGTTGGCCGAGCGAAACGATGCAACTCGGCTACCTGTAGACCTACCGGAAGAAATGTCCGAATCACGAAACCCGCGCGGAATTAATTTCAGGCGAGGTATTCGCGAAGGCCTTCCTCGTCGAAAAAGTCCTTGAGTTTTTCGATCCAGGAAACGATCGTCGAACGCGGAACTTGCATGATCTCGGCGACTTCGGTGACGCTGTGGTCGCGAAGCAAATCGACGAAACGTTGTTCGTCTGCCGGCAACTTTGCGATGACCGTGGCAAGGTCGTCTTTCAAGTTGGTGCGGTCGCTGTCCTCCCGCTCCAGCGTTTGCAGACGTCGCGTTTTGTCCTTGTCGCTCAGCAATTCGATGAACGGCTGCGGTCCAAGTTCGCAATCGTTGACCTGGATGTTCAGCGAGACTCCATCGGCGGTGTAACGGACTTTCGCTCGCCGATGTTCCAGCATCGTTGCGGAGTACCGGTCGACGATGCTGACGATGAAGGGATTGCGATGGCCGATGTCGTCATCGTAATGCACCATCGCATCGGTCAGCCGGATCAGGAATTCCTGGGTCAGGTCGTCCGCAGTATCAATGGCGAACTCGGCCAACCGGATCAATTGCGTCACGCGGCGATGAATGACCTTGCGAGTAAACGAATCGGCGATCAGTTCGCCGACGATGCGGTCGGCTTCGGTCGTGCCCTGGCCGGGGGCGACTAGGTCGATGGACGAGGAATAGGGTTTGGCGGTGGTCACGTGCGAACTCCGTCGGCAAGTGGGTGATTGGTTTTGGCCGCACCACGGCGGCGGCCACACCCACCGGCTCAGTTGCACGAAATCGCACTCCGGTTTTTCTGCAACTCGTTTGACACCGCAAAACACGGAAAAAAACAGCCGAAGAAAAAGTTGTTGCAGTTGCACGAAATCGCACTAACTGCAACTGCAACACTTTTGGCCCCCTCGTCCGATGGAGGAGACCGAAAACTTTTTGTTGCCGCTTGGACCAAACGTGTCACGAGCCGTCGTCATGGTGGTGGACTCGTTTCAACCTTTCCCTCTTTTTGGAGACCCACCATGTCACTCGCGATTTTCGATCCCTCCAACAACGATTTCGATGACCGAGAGCCCGACGATACGTACTTCAACGAAGTCGGCCTGACCGCCGAACAAGTCTTCGAGAAGCAGATGATCCAGCGATTGGCCAGGCTGCTGCTCAATCCCGTACTGGACCGCGGCGACATTGCCGACGGCATCCTCGCCGACCAGGAACTGATTCAATTTCTGTGCAAATGCCAGAAGATCATCGTTGAAAAGACCATCCCTGCGGGAACGGCGTGGGAAGACATCGAGAAAGATCTTGAAGAGGTTGGCACGTTCATGATCCAGTCGGCCAGACCTCGCCGCGTCTTCGTCATGCCAGTCTTGCTGGGATGCCTTTACGACGAAAACGACAAGCTTTGGTTTCAATCGTCACCCTTCGAGTTCCTCCCCGCGATCGAAGGAATCAAGACGAGCAACATGTACGGCAAGCCGACTTTTGACGCCGCCCTCGGCACGACGCCGGCGCGTGAGTGCCCGAACGATCTGCCGAAGGTCACGGACCTCTGTTACCCGTGAACGAGTTCTCGTCGTGTCCGATGTCCACCTCGTTTATCAGCGCGAATTCAATTTTTTCATCCAGCGATTTACGGCGGAATTGAATTTGCTAGCAAAATCTGACTAGACAGGACAATCGGCATGACTAGATTTCCTTGTACACGAAACAAAGTCTATCAGCGCTAATTCGAGCCGCAGGGAATTCATCGCCATGGAAGCACAGTCATGAAGCCAACCAAACCCGGACGAGGACGACCACGCCAAGACGCCATCACGGAAGGTCAATCGCGAGCACTCGACGAACTGTCCGCCGCGATCGACCGAAACGGCATCGCACCAACGATGACCGAACTCGGTGAAAAGCTTGGGATCAGCGCCGCCAGCGCGCATCAACTGATCCTGCAACTTGAACGCAAAGGTTATGTCGACCGTCAACCGCGAAAGGCGCGTAGCCTCCGCGTATTGCGGCGGCCCAGCCAAACGATCGAGTCGATGAGCAGCGTAAAGTTGGTTGGTGTGGTCAAAGCCGGTCCGGCAATGTTGGCAGAAGAGAACTGTCTTGGCGAAATCATGGTGGCATCGTCGCTCGTCGGTCGCAGCCCATGCTTCGCCCTGACCATCAGCGGCGACAGCATGAAGGGGGCCGACATGCGTGATGGCGACGTTGTGATCGTTCGCCGGCAACCAATCGCCGAGAATGGCGAAATCATTGTCGCCTTGATCGACGACGAAGCGACGGTGAAGCGGTTGGAAACGAATGACGGAGAGGTTCGGTTGTTACCGGAAAATCGGAAATACAAACCAATCGAAGTTCAGCCTGATAGCGACTTTCGTGTGCTCGGAAAAGTCATCGGTGTTTCTCGAAAGTCTGAAAGTTAGCAAACATGTCACAACCTGTTGCCATTTCGACCGTCTTGCGTACGGTCCCCAGTCATTTACTCCAACGTTGGTTCGACGATCACGTGCCCGGTCAATTGCCCACGCCAATCAAAAAACTCAGTGAGCGTGAAATCGAACCTCTTCTCGCATTCCACGCCGAGTTGCCGCTGGAAACACGCAACGAGATGGACATCGACCTGCAAACGGTCCATTCGTTCGCCAACGAAGCCGGAATGAACGCGTTCAACGACGGTGCGAAGTTGCACCACGTGACGGATCTGATGCAACGTATCCCCGACGACCTCGACCTGCATGGACGAGCGATGTGGGTGCGTGTCTACGAGCCGGAAATCTTCAAGTCATCTTTCATGTTCCTGCAGCTTGAACAATCTCAGTTTTGGCGGCGACGAAACGATGTGCCTGCCGAACTGACGATTTTGCCGGATGCAGAGGAGAAACTCAGTTCGGCAATCTCGGCTTTGTTGCGATGCGACGGGCGTGGTTTGTGCACGTCCGTTGAGACGATCAAACGGCCCGAGGTGATTCACTTTATCGTGTATACCGACGACTACGTTCGCCGTGAAAACACTCACGATGCCAACGGCAAGTTGATGTCGATCGCCATTCGACCCACGGTGCAAATCATCTTTGCGTATTACCCGTTGATCGGCGCAATGCAAATGGCCACGTCGATCAAGCAGCCACGCAAAGCCCAACTCGAACCGATCTTCGCGGAGACCGTGCTTGGTTGGGAATTGGGGCTGTACGAAAGCGGGCCGGCGTATGAACTCGGGCACCTCAAAGATCCGAACTTTGATTTGGTCACGGATCCGGCTGACAACATTCGGGCTCGCATCGAAGGCATGGCCTTTTTCAATACGCAAACGAATCGTCCTGTTTCAGTTTCCGTCGACCGCAAGAACCCCGATGACACGATTCAAAGGGCGATCGAGGAAGAACTATCCAAGCAACCCGGTTCGCAATGGCACAGGGATGTGAAATCCGTTGACATCCGAATCTGGTTCCCGACGTCGCAGCATCACCGAGCCAGCAGTCCGACGATCAAGGTCACGCCTCGATCGTGCAACGTCGCACGTCTGACATCGGACCGCGCTGAGATTGTTCAAAGGCATCTTAGAATGTGGGGAATCGACCATGGAGCCGGCGAACAATCCGCTCTGGCGGCAATGGGAGGCTGAGCACCCCACGTTTCGACTCGGTGAAGTCAACGGCCGATGGAAGGAGCCACTCGCTCCGTTCCTTCACGCCGGCGTGCTGTGTCCAACGATCGCCGCTGGCGATTGGTGGTGCGACGAATGTTGCGAAGCCCACGAGGTCAGGTACCACGACTTCCCCAGCGGCCGGTGCGGGTACGTGCTGTGCTCGTACGGTTCAACACGTCTGCCGCGTGATCAAACCGACCAATTGAAGATCGACACCGCCACGCTCTTGCAAAAGTTGTTCGCCGGTTCGCGGACGAAAATTCATCCCATTGTTGGCGAGCGTTTATGGAGCATCGGCCGGCACACGATCGGTTCGCGCAGTCGCGAACTGCAATTCGTCCGCAGCATCGTTCCGCGACACGTCGACGAGATCGCTAGCCAACTCGTTACGCACCCCAAAGCGATCCTGTTCACGCCCACGAAAGGGTCCGCAGCTTTCTGGCAAACTCGCGTTCCCTGTGTCACCATCGCTTTGGAACAAGTCGTCTCTATGTCCGGCTCCACCCACACCGTCGATTGGCAAGCAGTCGAAGACCTACTCGGCGGCCAAACGCGAACTGACAAAGAACCACGCAAACAACGTCAAAAACGAGGCACTCGAACCGCCAACATCGAACGCCTGCGAGACGAACTCAAACGTCATCTCTACGCCGCGGCCGATCACGCCGTTGCCACCGCCGAGTCCGACGCTGGCATCACCCTCCTGCCACGGCCCAGTAAAACGCAACTCGCCAAACTCTCTGGCCTCTCCAAATCCGACGTCACCCGTTGCTTCGCAGACCCCACGGCCAACGAACTTCGCCTTCTCTGGCAAACCGCCGACGACCTTGAAGCCGTCCTCCGACTCCGCGGCCGATCCAGCCTCGCAAAATAGTTCTCCGCACTTTTCGTGATTCGGCCATTTATTCCGGTAGGTCTACAGGTGGGAGCGGTTGTCGTTAACCGCTCGATCTTTTCCGCAGACCGAACGGGACTCCAAATTGCGATCTTCTTTTGCAACCAAACCTTCAATCGGCGACCAGCAACGACGCAGTGACCTCGTCGATCTACTCGCCAGCGTCATCGTCGACTTTCTCGCCCGGCCCACGGTCGACACAACCAAGCACGCCGGTACAATCGTTGGCGAAAGTTCGGAGAACTTGCGTCATGCTCGCTTGAGTTCGTCGGCGACAGACCGCTCTCTGTGACCACGTGGTGAACGACCGCGAGAACAACACCCTTTTCACAGAGAGAACCCATGCCCCTGAACATCGACAAAGAGGTCGCCGCAATGAAGCGGATGACCGTCGGCGAACTGCAATCGAAGTACGCCGAAGTCTACGGCGAATCGACCAACGGCCGCCACAAACAATGGCTCATCAAGCGAATTGCTTGGCGAATGCAGGCCAATGAGCACGGCGGCCTTTCCGACCGAGCACTCGCCCGCGCCCGCGAAATTGCCAACACATCGGACTTGCGAACCACGCCGCCCGGTGAATCGACGCCGCCGCCGAAACGTATCCCCGGCACCGTGCAAATCCATCCGCCGGCAGGCGACGACCGCTTGCCGGCTGTTGGGCTGACCATCGAGCGGATTTACAAAGGTATCACTTACGAGGTCATTGTCCGTGAAGGCGGCTTTGAGTTTGAAGGCGAATTCTACAAATCGCTGACCGCCATCGCCAGACTCATCACGGGATCGCATTGGAACGGCTACCGATTCTTCAAACTCATTCGCAAAGGAGCCGACCAATGATCCGATCGACAGATTCCAGCAAGGTGAAAACGGTTCGCTGCGCGATCTACACTCGCAAGAGCACCGAAGACGGCCTCGAACAAGAGTTCAACTCGCTCGACGCCCAACGCGACGCCGGCGAAGCGTTAATCGCCAGCCAAATCGGGGAGGGCTGGGAATGCTTGCCGACCAAGTACGACGACGGCGGCTACACCGGGGGCAACCTTGATCGCCCCGCGATGCAGCGACTGATGGCCGACATCGACGCCGGTAAGATCGACTGCGTCGTCGTTTACAAAGTCGACCGACTCAGCCGATCGTTGATGGACTTTTCCCGTGTCATGGAAAAGTTTGATGCCCGCGGGGTCGCGTTTGTTTCGGTGACGCAGCAGTTTAATACTGCCAGTTCGATGGGCAGGCTGATTTTGAACGTGCTTCTCTCGTTCGCCCAGTTCGAGCGAGAAATGATCAGTGAACGGACGCGTGACAAGATCGCCGCGGCTCGACGTCGAGGCAAATGGTCCGGCGGAATGCCGCTGCTTGGGTACAACGTGATTGACACCAAGTTGGTCGTCATCCCAGAAGAAGCCGAACGCGTCCGCCAGATCTTTGGGTTGTACCTCCAGCACGATTCATTGCTCGACACCGCTAATGAACTCAACGACCGTGGCTGGCGAACGAAGCAATGGACCACCAAAAAGGGCGCACGACGTGGAGGTAAGCTGTTTGACAAAACCAACCTGCACACGCTACTGACTAATCCAACCTACATCGGCAAGATTCGGTACCGCGAAGAAGTTCACAACGGCGAACACCAAGCGATCGTCGACGACGCCCTCTTCAATACCGTTCAAAAACGATTGAGAAAGAACGGCCGCGGCGGTCACGAAAAAGCACGTAACCAACACGGTGCTTTGCTTCGGGGTGTCCTTCGCTGCAAATCCTGTGATCGCTCGATGATCCACAACAGCAGCACGAAACGCAATCGACGATACCGCTACTACGTCTGCGGTGGAGCCCAAAAGCGAGGCCACGCGACATGCCCCGCACCGTCGATTCCCGCCGACCAGATCGAAACCTTCGTCATCGGCGAAATCAAAGCCATCGCCACGGATCAAGACTTGATTGCTGACATCTATGAGCAATCGCAAGCTAAGGTCAAAGTAAAACTCGACGAATTGGTCCGAGAACGAGATTCACAAATTGAATTCCTGCGGTCTTACCACGGCCAGGTGAACCATCTCGCCGTGACCAACGGCCCAATGGAACTCGTTGCCGACTTGCAAACGCGGATCACGACCGCCGAACGCCGGCTCAATGAGCTGGAAGAGCAAATCTATGCACTCGAATCCAAATCTCCCAAGCAAGTCGACATCGCTGATTCACTCGGCCGCTTCGACGAACTTTGGTCAACGATGAAACCTCTCGCCCGCAACGAGTTGATCGAAGCCCTCGTCGACCGAATTGACTTTGACGGAGTGGCCGGCACTGTCGACATTCACTTCCACCCCACCGGCATCACCACGCTAGGCCAACAACAGGACACCAACGCATGAGTACCCGAACTCCCGACCAACCCGACACCGCCCTCGTCACGCGATCGTTCACCGTCACCCGCCGCTGCCACGGTCGCCGCGCCGTCACGCCCGGAACGCCGCCACAGTCGCCCCCAGCGGGCCGACTGCCGCGAGTCACGAAGCTACTTGCCCTCGCAATCCACTTCGACGAACTAATCCGCACCGGCGCGGTCACGTCGCAAGCCGAACTCGCCCGCCTCGGCCAAGTCTCACGCCCCCGCCTGACCCAGATCATGAACCTTTTGCACCTTGCCCCTGAAATCCAGGAGCAGATTCTGGATCTCCCGCGGATCACAGCCGGCCGAGCACCGGTGACGGAACGAGACATCAGACGCGTCGCCGGATCACCAAACTGGCGAAAGCAGAAACGGCTCTGGAGGCAGATCGGCGGCAAAATCACCGATCCAAAACCTCTGCGGAAAAAAGATGCCGCGCAAACGCCTTTGGTTTCCCAGACGTCCGCATTGATTGCCAATCGGTAATCAGAGTCTGGTAGCTCAACCGCCGCGTCCAACGGATCCACCGAATTGCGTTCGGTCGTGAATACCTCGTGCAGTTGGACAAAGGCTAACGGACTATTCATCCGGCTGATTGGATTTGATTTTCTTTAGTCCATCATGAATTTCCAGCCCGTCAAGATATTGTTCTGCTGACTCGTAGGCACCATTGTCGCCTTTTCCAACAAATGTAGTCTGAACGTTTTGGGGTTCTGTGGAACGTGACACTGGCATAATCGTAGCGACGGAGACGCCGGACTTTGGTCCTGGCCCGACAAAGATGGCGTAGCGATAGTATTGCCCAGGCATTCCGTAGTTATCAACGTCGTCGCTGTAGTAAGTGATTAGGTCGTGAGGCATTAGAAATGAACTTGTAAAATGAAAAGTTGATGCCAAATCGGCAGTTCAACGATGCTGTTCCGGCGGAAGCAATTTCCGGACTAATCGTTTGGCTCTTTTGAAGAAGAAAATATCCCAGGACTCATGTTTCGTGTCGAGAGTGCATCTAAATGATTCAAATTCGGAACACATCCTGTGAAAATTAGCATTCTCTGCTCGGCTCCGGTGACTGCCATGGGGAATTCAAGTCCTGCGCGAAAAATTCTTGTGATTGCGTACATTCTTCGTGCCACCGGATGGTGGTTTTTTAAATTGCGCCGATTGAGTTGCTCCGATCCCATTTGAGGATCCTCTCTGACGTCAATGATCACGTTCTCGCCATACAGGTAATACATAAGAGGAACGACCCCAAACTGCCATATCAGGCGGTGGTGATCCGTCAGAGCGCCATGCACCGGAAAGGCAGGAATGCCACGGCCGACGAAGGCGGTGTGGATCCTCACACGGGCTCAGGGTCGCTCCTCAATTTCTAGTGAATTGGATTTGTTTATTTCATTTTGGGGAACTCCAAGTCTAGCAAGAACTGCTGTCAGTAGTTCTCCTATTTCAACGGGGCCGCGTCTACGTTCCGAGTGTTTACGAAGCACACTCGCCACCACAATTGCTTCGTGTCCTTGCGTGTGACCAGGCAATTGTTCCACGGCTCTAGTCAGTCCGCCAACACTTGTTGCATGGGTGTTTGGTGTATTCGATGAAACTCGCGAAGCTTTTCCAAAACTGAGTCGGGCGCACGAAAGGCTGGATGTCTCAATGGTTGATCTCCAGCCAAACACGCGAAGGCTAACCTCGAAAACTTCTTCGCCGTCTTTACACGACTCGCTCGAATATCGACTCCACGTGCGAAGTCCTGTTCTGCAAGTCCACGATAGTACGCGCAATGGGCAGCGAGGTTGTCCGCGATTCGCATTAACGCGCATCGTAAGCGTCGGTTCGCCTTTCGGATAATTGGTCCGCTCGAGTCAGTTTGATCACTTTGGTGCCGCGATGGAAACAAGCCGCATCTCCCAGTGATAGCGTTGGCATTTGCATATCCATCAATTGGGCCCATCTCGCCAGCGAGATCCGCTGCTGAAACGACATTAATTCCAGGGATCGACATCAAACGTACATACGGAGTTTGAACAAGCACGCTCGCTAGTTCCCGTTCAATCGCCGTAATTTGCTGGTTCAAATGCTGATACAACTCTTCCAAGTCTGTCCAGATCGCGTGGTGCAATGCTCCGTCTCGAATGGGTGCATCAACTGATTGCGATGCCCAACTGATGATCTTGTCAATCGTGCGTTTGTTGCATCGAAGTGACTCCTTTCGCAGCCGCTTACAGATTCCGTCGCGACCGAGCTTTAGGACCTTCGCTGGCGATTCGCAGCAACGGCCAACCAACATAGCAGTTTGATGTTCGAGCAATCGATCAAACAAGGCGGCATACCCTGGCATCGATAAGTGCAGGTTGTCACGTATTTGACAAGCGAGGCTCGACGATTTCTCTACGAGGTTACGCCGATGACGCGATCGAAGTTGCAATTCACGATAGGTGATTGGGAGCTCCCGCTCACAGAGACCGAATCCAGCGACTGCAGCACGATGTTGTGCGTGTAGATCGGTCTCATCTGTCTTGTTCCCTGGGTCAGCTGGCATCCGATACTGCTTGGTTGCAAAAGGATGCACCACGCGTGTCTCAAAACCGGCACTGGCGAAGGCACGTTTCGGCGCGAGGTGGTAGTTCCCGGTTCGTTCAACGACGACAATCGTGTCCTTGATTTGATGCTCTTGCTGAGCTTGGCGAACGAGCACGATGGCAGCCTTGAAATGTCCAGACTGATGTTCAAGCGTTTGCGGTTCGATAAGCAGCTTCCCGAAGTAATCGGCCATCATCCATTCCGAGCGATTCTTAGCTGGATCGATACAAACGATTGCAAATCGGTCTCCACCGACCTTGGTAACGCGATTCGTGATGGCACCACTTGGTTTCTGCAAATGCTGACGGTTTTTGGCACGCGACTTTGTGTGGGAACGACGTCGGCTACCGCTGAGTTTACCGGCCATGACACTCTCCAGATTGAGGAATGGAAGCGAACTCCAAATTTTCCCCAAGACAATCCAATTTGCCTATTTTATTCCAGGAAAGAGTATTTTCTCTCTCTTTAGTGTCATACCTGGCCGACACCGGAGCGTGCTCCGGCTTCATCGACCGGTAGCTCGAACCAGACAATCCGCAGTCGGCCACCGGAACACTCCAACCGACCGGCAGCTCCCGAAAAAGAGTCCGCGCACCATTTCTTTCCCGGGTAAAATGGGTTGCGCTCGCAACAGAGCGATGTGTTTTGGGTTGATGACTACTCGGTTCCCTCGACCTTCTCCGTATAGCGAATCACTTGCAGTGCTCTCGCTCCCTTGTCGTCATCGACCGCGACAAACGCCAGCTCTCCGAAGATGTCCACCTCGTTTGCCCGCCCCTTTGTTTGGTAATAACCGACACGGCGTACGTTCTGAGGTTCCGAAACGTCAAGCACTACAATGCCCGCCGCGCGATCAGCAAGCACTGCCAAATCGCGGGAGACGGAGACGTCCTGAGCTCCATCCGTCGATCTGTAGACTCCTGTCTGAACAGGAGCCATTGGGTCCGAAGCATCGATGATCTGCAACCAGGAGGCACCACCATGCATCGAAGTTGCGATGTAAGCCGTTGATCCGACAACGTCGACCCCTCTTACCCAACGGCCCCGGCCCACGAAATTGCTTCGCGTTACAAGCGTTTGCGGATTCGTCGCGTCAGCAATGCGAAGCCCCCCCGCGTTTGCAAGATAGATTGTCGATCCCGCGACAGCGATGTCGTAGTTGCTTAAGCCCTTGGGCGTACTGTGCGACGCAAGCAGCCTCGGACTGCTTGGATCAGATACGTCGATCACGTGGAATTGCTGTGTATCCGCATGGCCGTTCCAGTTCGCGGCGAACACCAGTTTTCCCGAATGGTGGACAAGCTCTGGTGGGTTACCCGGCAACTTACAACTGCCGAGTGCCGAAGGTGTCTCTGCATTCTGGATATCCCAACTCTGAATGGTCGAGCCGTTGACGGACCAAGCTGTATTTGATTCGGCTGCGATCAATCGCGACTTTTCGGGAAGACGGAACCATTCAAAAAGAACAAGTAATGGATCGTCGTTAAACATCCGTGATACGACTTCACGCTGTTGAATGATGATCCTGTCACCATCGACCTCGACCACTCGTGCCTCGCCATCGATAACACCAACCAGTTCGGCACCCGGCTTTTGGATCAATTGTTCCCGATCAACACCGACATCGCTTGCCTTGGGCTTGCGGATCGCTGTTCCCACTAAAAATGCCTCTTGATCCGAGCCGCTAACCTTAACGCGGAGCTTTTCACCTTCCGATACCAAATCGACGTTCAGCAGTCCAAACATGCCGCCGTCGAGGATCCAACGGAGTCCGTCAGGCGTGCTCTGAACCTGGTCGACCCTTTTCTGCGGTCCCTTCATCTCGAATCCGCTGTGGCCCACGATAAGATCCTCATCTGATTCCGTCACGACCATTCCCAGACGAATAGCCCTGGTCGACTCGGCATTCACTCGCCGCAACGAGAGCTCCCATGCACCGAAGAACTCGCGAGCCTGCACGACCGTCTTTTTCGATTCAACCAACTGCTTTGGCGCGGGGGACGCATCGGTCACGGGGACTCGGTGAGCCGTGATGGATTGCCTACGTAGCGTATCGCCCTCACCGGTTACAACAGACCCACTCATGGTTTTGCCAAGTACTGTTAGCTCGACTCGGACGTCTAGAGGCTTGACTCCGTATCGAATTCTCAGGACATCTTCTTCGAGGTTTACGCGGTCGGTCGTGACTGCGCCCGCACCACTTCGCAGCGTTACTTTCCAGACGTCTGCTTGATGATCAATCTCGAGATCGACCGACTCGGGTGACAGGCGTGAGTCGACGGACATCACCCACGCTCCAACTATTTCCGAAGGCTCCATCGCAATGAGAGGATCGGGTGAAATCGCGATCATCGCGACAGCCAGAAAGCTCATGAGCGCCGAGCGAAGCGGAAGAGAAGTAACCATCATTTGAATATCAATCTAGAGGTGATGCGGGCAAGCGCAGCTCATGAGAACGATTCAAGAGTCAAGCACGACGCGCTGGCAAATTACTACTGACCAGGTGATTCATTTCCTCGTTGAGATCTATGATCGGACAGGAGTTCACCAGCGACTCGACGCACGATGCTCAAGATCGCAAGATGTGCTGGTAACTTCACGGTACCGACGCGAACACGAACCGGCAGAAGACGAAGCAACTGAAGGAAAACGGACGGTGTACTACAGGCGAGTCAAAACCCGAAATCACTTCATCGTCCGGATTCAATCGCACTACGGGGCATCGACCATACAAGTCTTCCTCGTATCATTCAAAAGAGCCCACTGTTACGCGAATGCCGCGCGATGTTTCTGGGAATTACTGCGCTAAATTTGTCCAAGAGGCACAGGAAGATCGGGAAAGAGCGGAACGCGTAACGGACATGAAACCGCCCTTGATTGGCCGTCGCCACGGTTTTGTTCGGCGCGGCGGGTGCATCGACCGAGGTGAGTTACGCGTTCCGCTTCGGCGCGTCGGTCGCCCCCACCGCCTTCAATTCGTGATCGTTCCATCACTCTTCAGCGGCATCACCCGAAGCGACTTGGATATTCCTGTTCCATGCGTCCGTCTCTTCGCCGAAGAGAGCATGTCGTGGTTGCAAGCTGATTGACCAAGCTTCCGCCTCAAAGCCGCTGAGTCCGTATGCGTTGCGTTAACCGGGTTGATCGGCAAACCAGAGACGCTGAGAGTTCTCTGGTGGGAGTGGCGTGAGCCCGGAGCTGACGGTTGGGGTCGGGTTCGGGCTGGCGGTCTCGGTTAGAGAACCGAGAGCGCGATGGGCGGCGACGTGGCCGGGCAAAGGTGCCCGAAACGCGGGTAGAAACGAAAAACGCCCGCGAGCCGTTGCACGGCTGCGGGCGTTAAGTGGGTTGTCTGAAAATTCCAAGATCTTCAGTTTAGCTCCCCCGACAGGACTCGAACCTGTGACAAGCGGATTAACAGTCCGCTGCTCTACCAACTGAGCTACAGGGGATTTTTTAAGTGGCTCCCTTGCGGAATCACTTAGACTTTCTTTCTCGGCAATTCCTTGCCGATGACTCTCTTAATTTGCCGAAAATTTACTGAAACTACCGTGCCGTGGCAAGGGCGGGGACGCCAGAAATTGACTCAAGGCCGCTTTTTTCCATTACACCGCTGATTCTGCGAAAACTCATGCGTGTTCGTCGCCTTTTATTGAACGAAATGCTGCTCCTCGATCGCTTGAGACCGACTCTCGCGGCGAATTTGAGAAAGGAGAGGCCCCGACGCCTTTCGCTCCCCGTTTGAATTGAGCCACTTGGTCGCGGCAAGGTTCGGACTGAAGTGGCGGTTGTGATGAGGGCTGGGGAGGGAGAATGCGAGAGGCGTGGCGGCTTCTGGAATGATGCAGGGAGGGCTGATGACAGGCTAGAAGCCTATCCCACATTGGGGGCTGCGGTTAGGTTTGCGAATCGCCTTCGAGCGGGTTGTCGCCCTTGATCTTGATCATCGTCACTTCGTTGCCAACGTCGTTGTAATACACCTCGCTCATCACTTCGCCGATCAGCAATACTCCGCGGCCACCGGGCACCTCCAGCAGGCACTCTTGGCGTGGATCGGGGACTTTTTCGGGGTCAAACCCTTCGCCCTGATCGCGAATCCGGATCATCACTCGCTCGTTACAGCACGTCATTTCGACGTCGACCGTCTTGTCGCGAGCGTTGCGGTTGCCATGACGCACTGCGTTGACGATCGCTTCTTCGTACGCCAATTGCACGCGAAACAGATCCGTCGCAGGCCACTCACGTTGGCTCATCTCTTGAATCAGATCTTCGACTAGGTCGCTGCCAATCCGGGTGTCGCTGGGGATCGTGCGTCTCTGCGTCCAGGAAGGACGGTGGTTGGTGCCCATGACAGGTGTCTCTTTTCGCACGTGTTCTGAACTCACGTTGTTTGGAACGAATGAGGGGTGGTTGTTGAATTGATCACCGCGTGCCTTTTTACATATCGCGTTGCTGCCGGAAAAACCTGCAGCGATTTACCGACTCTCGCTCTGCGAAAATCCCGCTACAAGCTTCTTTCGCGTCGCAAAAGTCGGCGATGATATCGTTATCGGCCGATGTCATATTCGATCTGGCGTTTTTCGTAAACAGCATTCCAAACGTATCCCCCCAGACTTCGCGTTCACCCGTTTGCATGCAAATCAATCACCGCTGCTGCATTAAGGCTCAGTGAATGAGCACGATGCGGTAATTCAGCGGGGATTTCACGCTTCCACCGAACGATGCTCTGGTTCGCGTTTTACGGGGACAGCTCGCAATAAAATGCTCGGCTCACCGCAAATTCATCCAGATCCGATGAAAAATTCATCCGCTGTATCCGCGTTCAGCAAATGGCATGCCTGACGGAAGCTATAGACTCTGCGGTTTTGGGGAAGGGGGCAAGCGGATGACAGGGGAACTGACGACAGGTTGCAAACCTGTCCCACGCAAGGGTGGACGAAACTCTTGACGACATGTTGATTTAGTGAGCCGCTCGCGCGTGAGCGGCCGGGTCCCGCGCACTACCCGGTGCCTTACGGCCCACGGCTCAGCACTGAAATTTGGATTTGGGAGGGCTGACGACAGGCTGGAAGCCTATCCCACATTTTTGCGGCGGCGGTACCAAACTACCCCCAAGACAGCGAACAGTGGGAGCGTGACGATCCCGATCGCTTGGCCCCAGGCACTCGAGAGCACGATTTTGTTGAGCAGCGCATCATGCTCGCCGGGCGACTTGGGAATTTGACCTGTGTACTCAGCCACGTGATGCAGCAAACTGACGGCTAGCGAGGCAGTCGGAATCTCTTTGTGACACGCAATACAGGTTCCTTCGCGGCTGATCCGGTCGAGCTCGTCCTTGTTGAACGCTCGCGACAACTGGAAGTGATGCCCCACCGTGGCAACCTGTTGCCCTTCGCTGTCGACAATCTGAGACCAGTCGTGGTCGAGGTTTTCGATCGCTTCCATCTGAGCCTGCGACTGCTTGGGCAGGATCGTGCCGTCGATTGTTTCAAGATCCACCACGTGTTGCTCGTTCCAAGGACGCGTCGAACCGATCCCCAGTCCGAGTGCTTTGTTGGATGCATGACACGATTCGCACGAACGTGCATTTTTGGTGATCGTATGCGGCTGAGTCGGGCTCATGTCGATCGACAACTGGCCATCCTCGCCGCCGCCTTCGCTATACGCTTCGGTCTTGAAAATATGGTTCAGCATCAGTGGCTTACCGTCTTCACCGATCACGGTCACCGAGGTTTGACAGCCAGGTGCCAGCGGGCTGACGCGTCCTTCGCCATTGATTCCCAACATCGGTTCTTCCCAGCGTTCGTAGCTGCGACTCTCGCTGACCTTTCCAGGGATAATCGTATCGAATCCCTCTTCGCCTCGATCGGCTCGGTGCTCGTCTTCGCCATGCAGACGCCCGGCGGCGACCCAGTCAAACCCTTGTTTGGATTCGTTGCACTCGGGACATTTGTCCTTTTGAGTGAAGTCGATTTTGACGTGGCATCCGTAACACTGGGGCGTCCACGAGGCGTGGCACGAGTAACACTCCATCTGCTGCAGATGCGAAGTCACGCCTTGCATCGCTACACGGCCGCGTTCGCTGATCTTGTCTTCTTGCATCAACGTCTTCAGCGGCTTCATGCGGATGTCGGCACCCGCTGCGGTATAGACAATAATCTCGTCGCCATCGCGGACCACGTTTTCGTACGGATTACCACGAGCGGTCAACAGAAATCCGTCACGTTTGTCGACTTCGGCGCCTTGCAACGTATGCGGCAATGGCGTGTCGGTCAGTCCTCGCGGTTCGCCAGTCGCGGGCGATTCATCGAACTCGTCCATAAACCCGAGCGGCAAGTCCCAGGGGAATTGATCAGGTGTACCATGGCAATCGGAGCACTCGATCTGTACCGCGGCCAAGTTCGCACCGGCAAGAAAACCATCGCCGTGAACATCAAGCGAGGTGTGGCAGTCTTGGCAAGTCATTCCCTTTTGGTAGTGAACGTCTTGTTCCATCGCGATGTAATGTTTCGTATGCAGTTTGGGTTGGTCGCCACCGTCTTCGGCGTACGGCGAATGGAACGGTGTCTCCATCAGTCCTTGGAACGACACTCCGATACGTTTGCCACGGTCGTGACAGGTCGTACAGGTTTCCACGGGAATCCCGCTGTACGTTGTACCGTGAACGGTGACTTTGGCATCACGAGTGCCTTGAATCGAATGCACCAGCGCGTGGCCCGGTTCATCGTGCGGAATCGATTGATCGTCGCCTTCGTAAAGACCTTCGTTGCCATAGGGTACGTGGCACGAGGAACAGCCCATGCCGCGAAAATCGCCGCGTTCTTGTCGTCCTTTGACCGCGTGATGACAGCGCTGGCATTCTTGGCGAATGTAGGTGAACGCAGCGAGTGACGGATCCTGTTCCAGCTGACTGAGTTCATCGCGTTTGAGTGCATCTGGAAGCGGTTCGTGGCGATCAACGAAAACGTTTGGCTCTTTCTCTTTTAGCACGGCCATGTATTTACGATAGGCATCGGTGCCAAGTCGCTCGCTCGGATCGGCTGGATTTTCGACCGCGTAGTTTGCCCATTTATGTTCATATCCGGTTAGCGATCCAAACGCCCAGCAGACGCCCTGGATCTTGCCCGCTTCGGTCATCATCAAACTCTGCCACTGGACTCGAACTTGGTCCTCATGACATTGACCGCATGTTTCCGAGTTCACCCAGGGGCTGCTCGGTTGCGGATAGAAATTGTCGCCACCATGAGCTTTCTCCTTATCTACTTTTTCCGTTGGGTCACCGTTGTGACAGACAACACAGCCCGCCGGATCGCCCAAGGCTTCGCCTCGCTGCATGATCTGGTTGAGCATTTCCGACCCGATCTCGCGAATTGGTTCAACTTCGGAGTGACACGCCATGCAACCTGATTCAGCAGCGGCGGGGAAATGATCCAGCAGCCGATCGGCGAAACAGGGGGGCATGACCGACAAACAGACAAACGCGACTGAGAGAGCCACCACAGCGGTGTGGAACCGTGTGAAGGTGGAAAGCAACATGAAGCAAGAGCTTGAAGAGAAAAGTTGAATAGGAGAGCGGCGGATTATGACAGATAAGCGTAAACGGTTCGCCCCAGTCTTTCGGATAATAGACGAAATACTTCGGTTATCGAACGCTTAACCGATGCGGGAACCCGCAAATTCGAGCTGCCATGTTTCTGCATGCCGTACGTCCGATTGACACTCGTACATCCCTCGGTGGTGTCAGCGGCAAATCACGAAGCTTGGTATGAGATTCGCAAACTCGATGAATCGGTTGGTTGTGAAACGGAGCACGAGCAACGCGGGCAGTAGCCGCAAGACGTCATGGCCGACAAGACGCGTCGCGACGTTTGACGACGCCATCGCACAAGCGACCACAGTGACACTCGGTGTGCATTCACAGCATTGGTGTAAATGTCCACCGCTAAATTCAATGAGGAACATGAACGATGAAGACTCAAGCCTCGCCAACAGCGCAAGACCTTATGAACCGTGATGTCCGGACCATCGCCCCCGACATGCATTTGGTCGACATCGTCGCTTTTCTGCAAAAGCACAAACTATCCAACGCACCGGTAACTCAAAAGGAAGGGAACCAGCAACGTTTGTTAGGCTTTATCTCGGAGGGTGATTGTCTGGAGTGCTTGGCAAACGAACTGTTTTACGGCAATCCGAGTCCGGTGCAGACGGCAGAAACGATTATGAAGCGACATCCCACATGTGTGACGCCCGCGACCGACATTTTTACGCTGACGTCGATCTTTATGAGTCACCAATTCCGGCACTTGCCGGTCGTCGAGGGGCCGATGCTAGTAGGCATCGTCAGCCGTCGTGACATCCTAAAGTCGCTCGACAAGTACTATCGTGAATGGTCAGAAACCCGAGATCACGAACGGTTCCCGGTGGACATGCGCGAGATCATGAATCTTCGCTTTTTAGTCGGGAAATAGTCGGTCGTTTGCATTCGATTTTGAGACAAGGGGGCACACCCAGACCGCCGCACATCGCACACAGTGTGTGCACCAACGCGCGACTCGTTTTTCCGCCTTAGCTGTTTTTGCGGTAGGGTTGAATAAATCAATTACAAAGTGTGAACCGTGGGCCGTAGAGCATCAGGAAGAGCGGAGAGCCCCGGCGCAGATGAGAGTGTCCAAGTTGAAAAAACGACGTATGAGCAAGGGATTTTCGGTAGCGGGGGTGCGTTTTTTTCCAGTTGACTCAGCAGTCAGCGCACCCCAGACGAGTGACTGCTGAAGTAATCTATTTCAAATGCCTGTCATTCTGTCCGCTCTCACCTCGCCAGGGCAGCAGCAGCGAGTCACCTCGCCCGAGCGTAGCTTGGGAAAGGTCGAACGGGCCCTTTAGGCCTCGTTCGGGTGAGGGCCGACCGCGCAACGCGTCTCCACTTGCTCGGTCGGCCCTCACCCGAGCATCGCTGAAGGCTCTGCTCGACCTCTCCCCGAAACTGCGTTTGGGAGAGGTGACGGGACGCTTGCACAACGTAGGAGCCACGACCGCGCACGCCAAAACGGCTAACTCAATCAACCGAGATTAATCGTTGGTCGGATCTGCGTTTTTTTGAACTCGTTTCCGTTGGTTCAATAGACGCTCTTCGATCGGCCGCAGACCGACGAGTACGACGATCGTTAAGAGCACGCTGGTGACCGCGAGTGGGTATTCGCCTAACCCACACGCCGTTCCTATCGCCGCGGAGAGCCAGATGGTCGAGGCGGTCGTCAATCCAAAGACTTCGTGCTTTCGATCCGCTTTCAAAATCGTTCCGGCACCAATGAATCCGACGCCAGCTGCAATCCCTTGCACGACGCGGGTCAGATCGACCGGCAATTGCGACGTCAGTTCACTACATGCCAAAACGAACATCGCAGAGGCGAGTGAAACCAACATGTGGGTGCGGAGACCGGCGGAATGACCACTCATCTGGCGTTCGATACCAATCAATCCGCCGAGAAACACAGCGGCAACCGTCGGTAACCACACACTGCTGTAGCTCATGTCGTTCGCCTCGATTGTGATGAAAAAAGGTGCAATTGAGTTTAATCGGCGTACGGTTATGCAAATAACTCGGCTCCCTTGATCTCAATATAACCGCATCGATCGCTCCATTTCACGTCCGCAGTCGATCTTCGCAATCGGACGATGCCGAACATCTGCTTTAACAAGTAATCCGCTGGCGAAAAATTTGCCCTAGTGCTTCGTCCCGACCAAGAATGGGGATTGGCCGTAGCAGAAGTCGTCTACGGCTTGTTGATTTAGTGAGCCGTGACGCGTCAGCGGCTGGGTCCCACGCACTACCCGGTGCCTTACGGCCCACGGCTCACAGCTCACCGTTGCGATTTGCATTTGGATTAAATCAACAAGCCGTTAACAAGTTCCCGTAAAGCCGCGACCAAATCGACGGGTAACTATTTATTCGACTTTTTCTTTTTGGACTGAACTTGCTCTGCGAGCGGCCAGAACGGAGACGGCACATGCGAACTTGCCATGACGTCTTCGATCTTGGTCACGATCTCTGGATGATCCGCAGCGACGTCGTTCGTCTCGCCGGGGTCGTCCTGCAAATCGAACAACATCAGTGATCCTTTGGTACCGCGCCGCAGGCCCTTCCATTTCCCCATCCGCACCGCCTGTTGTGAACCGCCTGGGAATGCCCAGTAAAGTGCACCGCGATCCGCTTGCGATTTCCCCGTCAACGTGGGCACGACTGAGATGCCGTCCAAGTTTTGTGGTGTCGAGGTGCCGGCCAAATCACAAAGCGTGGGAAAGACATCACGCATGCCCCAGACAAAATCGCTGGTCACTCCGGCGTGTGTGTGGCCCGGCCAACGCACGGCCATCGCGGCGCGGATGCCGCCTTCGTAAAGCGTTCGTTTGATGCCTTGGAAGGGAGCGTTGGAACCAAGTGACTTTACAAATGGTGTGTTGGGACCATTGTCCGACGTGTAGAAAACGATCGTATCCTCGTCGAGATTCAGCTCTTTAAGCAAATCAAGAATCACCCCCACGCTCGTGTCCGCTCGCGTCACCATCGCGGCGTAGTTGCGGACGTCTTGCGACCAAGGTTTGTCCTTATAGATTTGATAGGCTGGATCGTCATGAGGAATCACGTACTTTCCATGCGGCAAACAATATGGCAAGTACAGAAAGAACGGTTTGTTTTTGTGCTCGCGAATAAACCGTGTGGTGTCCTGTTCAAACAGATAGTGCGAGTAACGTTTGTTGGTTTCCATCCGCTCGCCATCGTTCCACAACCAATCGGTGTAGTGATCGTGGGCGTGGACTTGGTCGAGATAACCGAAGAAGTGGTCGAACCCTTGTTTGTCGGGAGTCCCGGCAGAACCGGGGTTCCCGAGTCCCCACTTGCCGATGCCGCCGGTGACATAGCCTGCTTTTTGAAGCGTCTCTGCGACAGTGACATCCCCGTCCTTCAAAAAGACCAACCCATTTTCGTCGCTTTGATCGCGATCCGCTGCGGCCTTGTTATCGCGTCGCCGGCAATGCCCGGTGTGAAGTCCCGTCATCAAGACACACCGCGTCGGCGCACAAACCGCCGAACCCGAGTAGTGATCCGTAAATCGCATTCCTTCGGCGCACATGCGATCAAAGTTCGGTGTCTGAATATCGGTTGAACCCATTGCACCGAAATCCGCGTAACCTGCGTCATCGAGCATCACGTAAATGATGTTCGGTTTACGATCGGCAGCATAGGAAGTGACGGCGAAGGTCAATGCGAGAGCGAAAAAATGGAAAATACGGGAAAGATTCATTGGGTCCGCCTTGGTTGGCAATGTACGAGGAATAAAAGCTCGGCGAGCGAGACAATGGACGGCGTGAAGTGGTTGATTCGGTGGTTGTGATTGACGAGAAGTGGCCGAGCAGACGAGATCAGGGAAATGGATCCGTAACAACATCAACTACGAAGATTGGGGGCGTTTTGACTTTGGTTGACGCCCCACTTCTTGCTGGCGAGTGGGATCAAAATTGGGATTTACCGAGGGCATTTGGGCGTTCACGGACTCTCGCCACTTGTAAAGTTTATCCTTTAGCTCCGCCGTCTTCGCAGGCGACTTTTCAGATAAGTCAGTTTGCTCGCCAATGTCGCGAGACAGATCATACAGCTCGACACGCTTGTCTTCTTGGAACTCTATCAAGCGATAATCGCCCGAGCGGATGGCACTGCAGGGCGAATCACCGCCGGCGTGGTAATGGGGGTAATGCCAGAACAAGTCACGATCAAAACGGTGATGTGGATCGCGTAGCAGCGGGACTAAGCTGAGTCCATCGCCCGGTTGTGTTTGACTTGCTGCGATCCCAGCGAGTTGCTGGAGTGTGGGAAACAGATCCATCGTGATGATCGGTTCATCACAAACCGATCCGGCCGGCGTTACCCCAGGCCAATAGGCGATCGCTGGAACGCGGACGCCACCTTCGTAGGCAGACCCCTTGCCACGTCGCAGCGGCAAATTCTCGGTAAAACCATCGTGTTTTCCGTTACGCTGCGTCAAGCCACCGTTATCGCTAATAAATAAGATCACTGTGTTGTTGGCCAGGTTGTTCTTTTCGAGTTGCGCGACGATACGGCCAACGCTTTGGTCCAAACTGGCGACCATGGCGGCGTAGGTTGGATTTTTGTGAATCGCGTTCGGATCGACCTTAGACGTAAAGTAATCAACTAGGTCGCTGCGGCCTTGGATCGGCGTGTGAGGCACGTGGTAGGCGAAATACAAGAAGAAGGGATCCGCTTTGGATTGATCGATAAATTCACAGGCTTTGTCGGTCAACAAGTCGGTCAGATAACTCGATTTTGATTCGCCCTCGGACGGCGTCTTCAACAGGTATCCCTTCGCCCCAGGCGGACGCTCGTAGGAAACATCAAACCCCTGGTCGGTTGGCTTGGTACCGCTGGCTTGTTTACCGGCGCCGCTCAGGTGCCATTTTCCGATATGCCCAGTGCGGTAACCTTCGCCCTTTAGCAGCTCGGCAATCGTCGTCTCATCGCCATCAAGACGTTTGGTCCAATCAGGGATTTGCAGTTTAGCGTAGGGACGGTTTTGGCCGGCGATAAAGTCGGTCAAATGGAGTCTGGCGGGATACTTGCCTGTCATGATCGACGCGCGGGTCGGCGAACAGACCGTGCAAGCCGCATAGGCGTTTGTGAATTTCACACCACGACGCGCCAACGCATCTAAGTGCGGCGTTTCATAGAGGTCGCTGCCAAAGCATCCCAGCCCGGTCCAGCCAAGATCGTCTGCCAATAGAAAAACGATGTTGGGTCGTTCGTTGGCCACCGCCGGGGTTGCGATAAGCGAGGCAAGCAGCAAGCCGACGAAGGTCACAAGCGGTTTAAACATACATTCGCCTCGTTGATTGATAAGATTTTTTTGCAAGATGGAGCCGCTGGCAGCGCGAGTCCAATTGAGTCATTAGGCAGTCATGATTGTAACGCGATGCGCAAATTTTGAAGTCGCAAGTTTTTCACAACCCGGAGCGCAAGCAAGGGAAAATGGATCTTGATGCGGTCCCTCGCTCACGCGTCGGGTTGTGATTTGCCGGGCCGGATGCGAGCGACTGAGTCCCGTGCGTTACCCGGTGCCTCACGGCCCACGGCTCACTGATACACTGCCAATGCACCGAAGTTTTAGTTGGCTGTGAGTTCGCGTAGCTGTGGTTCGATCTTGTTGTGGAGAAAACTTGCGTCTTGTTTTGAAACATACTCTTGCAAAGCAGTCGCCAATTTGCGAACGACATCCTTGTTTCCAGGCTCGTCAATCGAGTTTCGAAGCTCATCGGGGTCTTGTTGTAGATCAAACAGCCAAGGTCGTTCGGATATTGAAAGCACCAATTTGAAACGGTCGTTGATCACGGCAAACCACGCGGGCTTCAGCCCAGACGACTGCAGGATGGCAACGTCATCTAAGTTCGATGCTGCCTTTCCCGTTAACAATGCCGACGCATCGCGGCCTTCGGCAGCATCCGGCAATTGCTTTCCAAGTAGTGCCAACAACGTGGGGGCAAAGTCAACGGTACCAAGTGCCTGGTCCACGCGAGTGCCCGCGGGGATGATCCCAGGAGCAGCGATCAGCATGGGAATTTTCGCACTTCCTTCGTAGGGGTTGCCTTTGTTCAAACGGCCATGCTCGAAACACAAGTCACCGTGATCCGACGTGAATACGACGATTGTGTTTTCGGTTAACTGCAACTCGTCGAGCGTTTTTAAGATCTTGCCGACGTTGTCGTCGATGCAACGCACCATGCCGAAATAGAGTTGCATTAACGATGGGTTGAACTTCAATGCAGCACTTTTTCCGGTCGCGGCAGCCCAGGCGGGATTATCGCGGCTCATCGAAAACGACAATGGCGGCCGAATTGCCATGTCGGCAAACATCGTGTCATACGGTTCACGGACGGTGTTTGGACCGTGGGGGTCAGGAATACTCAGGTGGTAACAGAAAGGTTCATCGGCGTGTTCGCGAATGAAATCGATTGCTCGATCGGCCAACCAATCAGTCGCAAAGGTTTGTTCGTCCGCGTCGCCGACATTGTAACTGGGAGCTCCTTTTTTATCTCGCGCACCGACCTGCGGCCCCGCATCGGTCAGTTCCAAATTCTTCCAATGCCCGCGGTTGAACATAAATCGGTTATCCGCAAATCCGAACTGGCGTTTCGGTGCCCATTGCGGTTTACCGGGCCCGTCGAGATGCCATTTGCCCGCATAGCCAGTGGCATAACCGTCACGCCGGAGCACTTCGGCAAAGGTGACGATGTCGCTGCGATAAGGTTGATCGTTGGTATGGGCTCCCGTCTTGTGCGGATAGCGTCCCGAGAAAAATGCAGCTCGCGATGGCGTGCACACCGGACTGGTGGCATAAAACGAAGTGCAAATCGCTCCTCGCTTGGCAATCGAATCAATCGCAGGCGTTTCGACCACCGCATCTTCACCCCACACAAACGCTTGAGCCGTTGGCAGCGTGTCTCGATAGGCGCCAAGCGTGCGAAAGTTGTGCTCGTCGGTCTGGATGATTAATACATTGTGAGGCGAGTTCGCCATTGAAACGTTGCAAAGGATCACAGTGCAAACGAGCACCGCAAAGACGATGGAGCCGCGTGAAGTTCTCATGGTGATTGCACCGTGGAGGCGAGAAAAGGAGGAGGAATTCGATGGGGTGATTGTAGTTGGTTGTCGAGGCGAGTGCGGAAATGTTGGATTGGAGTCCCCGCCGACACTTTTGGCGGCTTGTTGATTTAGTGAGCCGTGACGCGTGAGCGGCCGGGTCCCACGCATTACCCGGTGCCTTACGGCCCACGGCTCACCACCGAAATTGGATTTGGGAGGGCTGATGACAGGCTGGAAGCCTATCCCACACAGGGACGACGAAACTCTTGGCGAGTTTCGCTACGGGCCCGTATCCCACATGGGAGGTTAGGCGGTGAATAACTCGTCGATTAGGCCAGTGGAATCGCCGAACGCGGCGGCGTTGATGCCGGCGCCGCGTAGCGTACTGAGCCAAAGGTTGCAGAGCGGCGTCTTGGGATCGCTCATGACTAGGTGACGACCTTGTTTGAAGCCTGCACCACCGCCAGCAACCAACGTTGGGCAATTTTTCAGCGTGTGTACCGAACTGAGATTGGTCCCCATCGTCAACGCGACATTGTCAAACAGACTCGAACCATCCGATTCCTTCGACGCTTTGAGTTTGTCAATAAAATCGGCGAGCAGTTTGGCGTGTGCTTTGTCTCGCGATTCCGAAACGGTACGTCGTTCGCCTTCGGAATAATGGCTCATGCTATGAGCACTCATCGTCGCCCCGAGACTGGCGATCATCGAATCGACAGGCATCCGATAAGTAAACACTCGAGTCGCATCGACCTGCATCGCTGCAACCATGATGTCGTACATCATGCGGATTTCCTCAACGCCTTCGAGCGATTCGTTGGGTTCCGTCACCTTGTCTGTGGGCGATTTCTTTTCGACGCCTAACCAAGCTTCCTCTTTGGCCAGTCGCACTTCGATTTCGCGAACCGACTGCAAGTACTCGTCCAGCTTCTGTGAGTCGGTTCGGTTGATTTTCCGACCGACCGACTTGGCATCCGCAAGCACGGTGTCAAGCACGCTGCGTTGCTCATTGAGCCGCTGCTGCCGCTCGGCCAGCGGCGTCGTGTCGTTCGAGAACAGGCGATGGAACGCGGCGACGGGCGTATCGAGTCCAGCGACGGGCTTTCCCGAGCGGTTCCAGGCCAACGAGGAACCGGGACCATGACCATCGTTCGCGGCTCCTTTGGCGGCGAGTTGAATCGAGGTAAATCGCGTCTTTTCGCCAAGCACCTCTGCGGCGACTTGATCCACCGAGATCGTATTGTGAAAACTTTGCCCAGGTACAGCGTAACGGTTTGCACCGGTCAGCCAAAATGTGCTGCCAGAGTGCCCGTCCGCCGAATATTGATGCATCAAGTTCTGGATGATCGTGATGTCTTTTTGATGTTTGGCGAGCGGCTTCAGAACCGTCGGCAACTCGTATTTTTCACCGACAGTTTTCACATCGGGATACCATCGGTCGGCGGTCACGCCGAAGCCCATGCCGAGAAAAATCATCCGCCTCGGGGGCGAGGTCGCCGAGGGCGTTGCCGCTGAGGCATAACGGCGGAAGCCGAACGATTCAAGAAACGGCAGTGTGATCAGTGCACTCGCACTACGTAGCACACCGCGTCGCGAAAGCCGAGACGGAGTGACAGAGGGCTGGGGAGTGAGAGAGAGAGTTTCGGAGTTCTTCTTATTGTTGGTTCGCGATTTCATTGTTCGTTTTCCGTGTTTGGCGATTCGTGTGATTCGATGGTTTTGGTTCTTCGTTTTTCATCTGGTCTAAGACGCCAACTGTCTGGCTTCCTGATCATGTTCACTAACATTCCGATGATCTTGTCGTATTCACAATAAAGTTCACGTGCGACGTCAGCGTCGAGGTATTTGCACTCCACCGCGAATTGCAACCATGTCTGCGTTTCCGCCGCTTCCGCTTCGGAGTCAGACAATTTTGAAACAAACGCCGCCGGGTACCGACGCTTCCGCCAAGCTTCCGCAATGTTGGCGGAGACAGATCGTGAAGAGCGTCGACACTGGTCCGTCAGCGAATACCGCTCTTCCAAGGGGAATTTTCTACTTAGTTCAAAAAGACGCATTGCTGTCGCAAAACTGAGTTTGTAGACATCGAGGTCCGTATGTTTGCGAATCGTTTTCTTTCGTTCGTCCATCGCCAAATCTCCTCTGTCCCTCTGTCTCTCCGTCACATCGCCTCACGGCATCACTTGGTTTTGAATTGTTTTGATTGGACCAACGCGTGGACAAAAACACTTAACTCATAGTCTTTGTCTTTTGCGTGAGCAATGATTTGGTCCGCGAGGTCCTGGTCGGTGAACCCATAGGGGCGTCCGAGTCCGTATTCGATCAGCGCTTCGGTCAATCCCATTGCGAAGTCGTCCTCGTGCTTGGCGATCGCTTCTCGTAATCCCAGATAATCCGCGAACTTCTCACCGCTGGGTAAACGTCCGCTGCCGTCGATCTCGAACTCAACGGCTCGCTTGTTCCTGCGTTCTCCGACCATCACGGTTTCCACATCACGCCACATCCCGGACGCGTCGAAATTTTCCAGGGCGAAACCAATCGGATCGATCTTCTGGTGACATTGTGCACATTGAGGTTCTTCTTGATGTGCCTTAGTCAACTCGCGAGCCGACAACACTTCACCGGCAAGCCGACTGAGTTGCGGTACGTTCGGTGGTGCGGGTGGCGGCGGATCGTTTAGCAGATGACGAAGCACCCAAGCACCTCGTTCGACGGGCGATGAACGCAGCCCGTCGGAGCCCATCGCAGCCAAGGCCGCTGTACCGAGCAACCCGCCGCGGAGCGAATCCGCGGGCAGTTTAACGTTGCGAAATTCGTGGCCACCAACATCAGGCAAGCCGTAGTAATCGGCCATCACATCGTTGACAACGACAAAATCGGATTTCAACAGCGTCCCGAGAGGTAACTTTTCCTCGAGCATGTGGTGCACCGTGGCAAAGATCTCTTCACGCGCGTTTGCACGGACCGCGTTGTCGAACGTGGGAAACTGGACTCCGTCAAACTGGAACATGTCCAATCGTTCCATCTGCAACCACTGATGCACAAAGCCACGGACAAAACGATCCGCGCGCGGGTCACCCAGTAGTCGGGCGGTCTGGGCAAACAGGACGCGAGGCTGCGAGAGTTGACCGCTGCGGGCCACCGACATCAGTTCCTCATCGGGCGACTCGCTCCACAAAAAATAAGACAGACGAACGGCAAGTTCCGCTGCGGTCAGGTCGGGTGATCCCTCATTGCCGGTCGACTCAACCATATAGAGGAAACTGGGAGAAGACAAAATGATCGCAAGCGGACCAGTCAGTGCTTCACTTTGTTTCATCCCTTTGGCCACGTTGGCCTCGTATTGTTGAATCAGTCGATCCAAATAGTCGTCGCTTGGCATTTCGCCACGAAACGCACGCACGGCGAAATCGCGGAGCACCTGTTTGGCATAGCGATCGTCGCTCCAGTCGCTCGGTTTTGCCGGCAATATTCGGTCTCGTGCTGCACTGGATGCCGAGGCGTTCTGCTCCGGCTCAGGCCCCACCAATTCCGCCCAATCGATCCAAATGCCCGGTGGCGTACCGATCCCGTTCTGTTTTTGATCGATGGTCCAAAGATTCTTGTCCCCGCGATCTTGATGGCTACGTTGATGCACCCAAATCTGTAATTTCTCGCCAGGATGATGCTCGATCGGAAATGTGATGATTTCAGGGTCGTCAAGCGTCCCGGTGACTTTTCGCCACCCCAAATGTTTGCGACCGCTGCCGAAACCAGACGTAAACTCGATGTAGTGGTAACGCACATCGGCATCAGGGTAGGACGCGGCGCGAAGGCGGATCGTATAGTTCCCCGCATTGCCAGGGCCCAATGCAGGAAACTTAATTTTGGTGTAGCCCCCATCTTTGATCGTCATGATCAACGTCGCGCCGGTTTTCGTTTCCGGACGTGCCAGATATTTCACTAACTGTGGTGCCCAACCCTTGCTGTTCTCGAGACTTTTCTTTGCCCCGTACTCATCAAGGAACCCAAATTCGGAGGCCGGCTTTTCTGATTGTGCTTTCCAGGCGTTTGCGCGATTGATGTTGTCCTGCAGCGCCGCGAGTGCCTTTTCGTAATGGGGCGTGTATTCCTCTTCGGGCTCGATGCGAACCGTCCGCGTTTTTGCTGCGTGTGGTGTTGCCAAGGCCAGCTTCAGTGTTTCCTTGGCTGTGGCGAGATAGTTTTCCAGTTGATCGCTGGAGAAAAATAGTGACGCTCCGATGGTGTCAAACCCGGCGGTCGCTTGATCATCAGGAAGACTCGAAACATCCGGACGCACCCCGAGCAGTGCTTCGATTGTGTTTTGGTACTCGCGACGATTCAGCCGCCGCATGGTGATCTCGCCGCCGGTATCGCTAAGCACCTTGCGAGCGGCCACCATCCGCGTGGACAAATCTTCGAGGAAGGCCGTCTTGTCATTGTCCGAAATCGGCTCGCTATCCTCAGGCGGCATTTCGCCCGAGTTGATTGCGTTGAGAATTTTCTGCCAGCGTTCGGCGGTTTCGATGTCTCTGGCGATGTCGAATGAGATGTTTTCGAGATTGACGCCCCCTTCTTCGGAAGTGGAGTCGTGACAATCGAAGCAGTATTGTTCAAACACGGCGGCATGCTTGGCGGGCATCGCGGCGGGCATCGCGGCGGGCGGGGCCGTCGGTTCGTCGGCCGAACTTACCGGTCCGTTTGCACAAGCGAACGATATCGCCAACAAAGTGCAGGCAATGATGCCCGTTGAATGGTTTCGCTTAGCGGCAAGACGCAAGCTCTTAGGTATTTTGCGTTGGTCACTAGCCGCCGACCGTACGGCGTGCGCCGTACCGCTAAGAGAGCGTGAGCAATCGAACGGATCAAAATGAAATAACAACATACGAATTAATTCTTCTTCTGAGGTGAAAACTCAAGGATCGGTCCCGATGCTTCGGGATGCGAATCACTGGCGAACGCGTGAACCAAGCCAGGTCCTTCGCCATCAATTTGGCCGGTCTCGCGATCAATGATCAGGGTTACCGAACCGTCGGAGTGAGCTTTTAGGAATTCCAAAAGCGTTTCATTTTCGATGCCAAAACTGCCGCGTTGCACACTTCGCGGTATCTCGAACGTCCCCAGAAGCACGCCGTCCTCGGGGCCCGGGGCATCTTCCCAAAGACTTTCGATTACCCAATCGCTTTTCGCTTTGTTGGTCAATCCATAGACGGCAAATCGGTTGATCATTGGCAGTCGACTGGCAAACCCAATCCCACTGGGCACGAGATTCAGTCGCAAGCGAGCGGATTTCACGGCATCAAAATCGATTTTGCTGACGTCGAACGAACACATCGAGCGTTGATCCCAGGGACCAGCGGCTCCTCGCTTTACCATCAGCAAATCAGGATGGTGACGTTTTTTGCGTTTGTTGTTACGAATCACTGAGGTGGCCCGACCTTCGGTTCCAACACGCAGCACGCGAGGCGATTCTTCGATGGTTCGCTCGACAAGCTGACCGTCAAAGCTCGTCAGTTTATGGTCCGAGATCGAAGCGGACTGCCGATCCGTCAACCGCACGTTTTCGCCGGTCGATGCAAGGTGCACCGAAATCTCGCCATTGATGACTTCAAAGTCCGATGGTTTTCCTTCACCTGCGACTTTGACGGCGAACTCGGTTCCATGATCGACGACGTATCCATCGGGCGTTTCCAAGACGAAGCCGATCGCAGGCTTGGGCACGCTGACCACCGCTGCGCCGTCGAGCAGTCGGCCTCGCATCGGCGAGATCAAAACCAAATTCGCCGGCGCCTCGATCATCACCTCGGCACCCGAACGAAACTGGACCGTCGCGATTCCGGCGACCAACTTCATCAATCCGGGCGTCAAATCAGATCCGGGAGTGGTCGGCAGTGAACTTTCCCAGGCCGCGTTTTCGGTTGACAGCAGCGTGGCGACCGCAGCGGTTTCGCCGGACTGCGGCGCAAGCAACGCGGGGGCAACGAAGATGATCGCAAGGATCGATGCAGCGATGGCCAAAAGGATCAGGGGCAAAACATTCTTTCCCGCAGGCGCCTTTCCCGCGATCTCGGTGGGTGTCACTGCCGATCCACGTGTCGGATCGACCGCGTCATCGACGGCCTTTTCAAACGCGACTTCACGAAGGCCCGTATCCATCGCGGCAGCAATCACAAACTCGCGGCGCAAATCGGGATCCGCTTCCAACAAACGATTTAGTTCGGCGGCCTCGGTTTCGCTGACTTCGCCGATCAGGTAACGATGAATTAATGCTTTGGGATCCATAATCAGGACATCTCCGGCTCAAGTTGTCCACGGATACACGACGCCAACTTTTGACGCAGCCTTCCTAGTAATTTGTAAAGTGCGTTGACCGACTTGCTGCCTTGTTCGGCGATCTGTTTCACTCGCCCGTCCCCCGCGTAGGGAGCCAACAACAATTCGCGATGCGGCGGCGTGAATTGAGTCAAACATTGTGTCAACGCGGTCCGGATCGCGACAAATTCTTCGGCATCCATCGCCTCGGCCTCGTCCGCGATCAATTCGAGAACCTGTTGGCTGAGCACGTGGCGATCCCGACGTAATTTGTCCACTGCCGAAAGACACTTGAACCGCACGATCACCTTGGCCCAGGGAAGGAACCCAGCCTCGTCATGCAGTTGCCCCAATTTTTCCCACATCGTCACGCTGGCCTCTTGCAGGGTATCATCAACGAGGTGCCAATCGGGCAAAATCGAACGAGCAAACGCACGCAACGCCGGTTCATGCTTGATAAACAGCCGCATAAACTCGCCTTCGGGCAGTTTTTCGAGGGTGGAGGGATCGTGCGTGTTTGCGTCTTCCATAATTCCCTATTCGTCTCCGGGAGCCGACCTGCCGCCTATCTGACAAGAAATCTCGAAAGATATGGGCTTCGTCGCGATCCAAATTGATTTTACTGCGGTTCAAAAAGCATATAAATTGACTAATCGCTCGCCCCGCCGTGCTGCCGTCCCTCCCTCTGAATCCAGCCCAAGTGAGTCTCTCATGAGCAACCTCCATCGCCGCCAGCTTTTGCGTGCAGCGGGCGTTTCCGTTTGCCTACCGTTTTTCGCGTCACCGCGGGTCACCGGTAATGAGGTGCCCGAGCAAGCTTCGGGTCGCAAACAACGGATGGTTTGCATCGGCAACATGCTCGGCTTCCACCCTGAAGCATACTGGCCCGCGGCCGCCAATGCCAAATCCCGCGAAGGGCTGACCGTCCAGCGTGACTTTTCGCTCGGTCGGTCCACGGCACCGCTGCAGGCAATTTCGGATCAGATGACGATGATTGCTGGCTTGGACCACGATACCGCCGGTGGCCACTTTTCCATCCATTCGTTCTTGTCGGGCGTCCGTCAAATTGATGCCAAGACGATGCCGGACGCCAACGTCACGATTGATCAATACGCTGCCGAGACGATTGCCGGCCAAACACGTTTTTCCTCGTTGACCGTCGGCAGCGAAAGTGGCATCCATGGCGGATGCCAATTGTCGTGGACTCGCACCGGCACCCGAGTTCCCCCGATCACGGGTCCCGAACAGTTGTTTCAAATTCTGTTTGTGGGCAACAGTGAAAAGGACAAAGTTGCCGCCGCGGATCGCTTTAAACTACAAGGCTCGATCTTGGATCTCGTTCGCAACGATGCCAATCGGTTCGGGCGGACATTGAATCAACAAGACCGTGACAAGCTGGACGAGTACCTAACGTCGGTCCGTGAAGTCGAGAAACGCATCGGACTGCGACGCAATTGGATCGATGTGCCTAAACCCGAGGCTCCGTTTGATCGCCCCAAGAACCGCAACATGGTCGAAGATCTTCCGCTGCTGTATGACTTGATCGCGTTAGCGCTGCAAACCGATTCGACGCGAATCGCGACGTTGGAAATTGGCGGTGATTTCAACCCACGCGATCTTGGTGTGGATGGCGATTATCACGCATTGTCGCATCACGGCCATCTGACCGACCGGATCGAGGCGTTGATCACATTAGAAACGTATCAAATTGAACAGTTCGTCCGCTTTGTCGAAAAGTTGTCGGCGACGAAAGAGGGCGAGCATAACCTGCTCGAGCAAACCTCGGTTCTGTTTGGTAGCGGGATGGGGAACGCCAATTCGCACAACAACACGAACTTGCCGGTGATCCTGGCGGGAGGCGGTTTCGAGCATGGCCGGATGCTGGCGTTCGACAAGGACTCGTCACATCGCCCCCCGCTGACCAATCTGTTCGTTTCGATGCTGCAAAAGTTTGGCGTCGAGACAGACCGCTTTGCCACCAGCACTGGAACGCTGCGAGGTTTAGCATAATGCGAAGGCGCTGTTTAATTTCGAATCGACGCATCGGCAAAATACATACTGTCGTAGTGGACGAGGCAACGAGTCCTGCGGCACGGGACTCGTTGCCTCGTCCACTACCGACTGCGCCACTTAGCATCGTCGGAACAATAAGTGACGGGTTTTCCCTTAGCGGAAGTCGTCAAGACTTTCGTTTTCCAGGCTGGCCGAAACTCTTGACGAGTTCCGCTACTTCAGTAATTACTTCGACGCCACTTAAAGTTTGGTCGATGCTATTTTCGTCAGCATTGATATTTGCGATGTCGTGCTGCGGGTGGGCAGCGAACGCCAAGGCAGAGAATCCCGCATTTGGTTTCCTGGAAAACTATTGCATTGAATGCCATACGGTCGACGATCCGGGCGGGCAGCGTGAGTTCGAAACGCTCGACTTTGCCAATACGCATCTCGATACACAAATCAAGATGCAGGAAATTGTCGATCAATTGACACTGGGCAGCATGCCGCCCGAGGATGCAGATCAACCGAGCGATTCCGAACGCGTGGCTGCGATCGAGCATTTCACCCGCGTGCTCGAATCGATGCGTGAAAAGTCCACTAGCACGGGCGGGCAAAGCGTGCTGCGACGATTGTCGCGTCGCGAGTACCGCAACACCATCGGCGACCTGCTGGCGATCGACATGACGATGTTTGATCCGACGCTCGAGTTTCCCACAGACAATTTGTCACAGCATTTCGACAACATCGGCGACACCCTAGTGACCTCGGGGCATCTGCTCGAAAAATATCTCATGGCAGCAGATCGCTGTGTCGAAAAAGCTCTCGTGGTGAACCAACACCCACAAACGAAAGAGTGGGTTTATAAGGACAATTTTATTCAGCAACCCGAGCTCAACCGCGCCCATAAACTAGCGTTCAACTATGAACACTTGGTGCTCTACGATCATCCGCTCAACAATAAACCCGAAGGAGCGTATGGGCATTTGCACCGATTCTCCGATGGCGTTCCGGTAGACGGCGTGTACGAAATCAAAGTGCTCGCTCAAGCACTGCATCGCGACACTCCTTACAACAAACGAACCATCTTCATCGATTTGGACGAGCCGTTTCGCATGGGGATTCGGCCAGGCGACACGTCGCTTGGCGATATGGTCCATACCCAGCCAATTCAGCCCAAGTTAGCCGAGAAGGTCATCGCCGACAATGAATTGAAGTGGTACACGTTTGAAATTCCGCTGGACCGTGGATTTGCTCCCCGTTTTACTTTCGAGAACGGACAACATGACGTACGCGGATCTTATTCGCGGGTGTTCCGAAATCACGTCAATACCCTGCCCGCGAACGTTCGTGGCGGCCGAGGAATCGTCGATTTCCGAAACGCGGTCATCAAACATGGACAATTGCCTCAAATTCGAATCGATGAAGTTCGAATTCGCGGACCTGTGAATGTCGATTGGCCAACGCAAAGCCAACAAAGACTGCTTGGGGGAAAGAGCTTTGACCCCAAACGAGCGTCCGAGCTAATTCAGAAATTTGCATCGCGAGCGTATCGGCGACCTCCCACGACGGAGGAGGTCGCTGGGCTGGTGGGGATTTACGAGAGTCGCGTCGCCGGTGGGCACACTCCGTTTCAGGCCTACAAAGACACGCTCAAGGCGGCCATGTGCTCACCAGCGTTTCTATACCTCAGCCCACCGCAGTCGGCGGAGGCAACCGCGTTATCGCAGCATGGTTTGGCTGAACGTTTGTCGTACTTCCTGACTTCGTCGATGCCCGATGATCGTTTGCGAAGCTTGGCGGACAAGGGCCAACTGGATGACCGGCAAACACTTAGCGCGGAGACCATGCGTTTGCTCGGCAGCAAGGCTTCGGATGCGTTTGTTGCCGATTTCATCGACAACTGGTTGAATCTGCGAGCCCTGGGCAGCATGCCGCCGGATCCCAAAGCGTCACGCGAGTACTACGCGGCCGGTTTGGAACCGGAAATGAAAAAGGAAACACAATTATTCCTGCGAGATTTGATCGACCGCAATGCGTCAGCACTGTCGTTCCTGAGTGCCGACTATTCGTTCGTCAATCGCGACTTAGCCAAATTATATGGCATCGAGGACCAAGTGCCCGTTGATGCTGCGGCCGATTTTCACCGAGTGGTTTTCCGCGACCCACGGCGTGGTGGGCTATTGGGTCAAGCCAGCGTGTTGACGGTGTCGGCCAACGGGATCGAAACCTCGCCGGTGATTCGCGGCGTGTGGTTGTTAGAGAATGTGGTTGGTACGCCGACGCCACCGCCACCGGACGACGTGCCGACATTGGATCCGGATGTCCGCGGTGCCAAATCGATCCGTGACCAGTTGGTCCGGCACAGCGAATCGGCTGCATGCAACTTGTGCCATCGCAAAATCGATCCGCTTGGATTCGCATTGGAAGGATTTGACCCGATCGGCCGCATACGCCAGCACTACGATGCACGCGGCAAACAAAAGATCGACACTTCGGGCGTCTTGCCAGGCGGCGATACGTTTTCGGGACCGGCAGAATTGCGACAGCGGTTACTCGAGCGAAAAGAGTTTTTCGTACGCACCGTGACCAATCGATTGCTCTCCCACGCACTCGGCCGACGCATCGAGTCGAGTGATCGAGCAGCGGTCGATGGCATCATCGGGCAAATCCAGGCGGATGACTATCCGATGGCCGATTTGATCGCGGCGATTGTCACCAGCGATCTGTTTCAACAGCGTTAGGAACGGGTAGCAGTTTACTGTCGTAGTGGACGAGGCGACGAGTCCTGCAACCCCGGGACTCGTCGCCTCGTCCACTACCGGTTGTGCCACTTACAGTTTGGTCGATGCTTAACCCGCGGAGCTTAAACCTGAACGGCGCCGGGTTTGCCGTTCTCGATTACAAACGACGCCTTCGTCTCGATAGGAGAGCCGGGTTTGTCGACGAACGGGGTGGTGCGGAAGTGAGACGTCCACGATTGGGGAGTGATGTCGCACGAGACATATCCGCGATTGGAGTTGTACCAGCGAACAAAGTCGTTTTGGGCCGCGGCACGTTCGAACTCGGGAATCACATTGCCGCCGTTGCCACCCGAGGTCATTGCGGTTCCCACCAATTCCGTCCCGACCAATGGTGAGTTGGGATCTTGGAAGTCGAGTTGCAGATCGTTGACCCAATTGACATGGATGTCACCCGTCAACACGACGGGGTTGGAGATCGCTTTTTCGTGAAAGAAGTTTAGCAACCGACGGCGGTTGATCTCGTAGCCTGGCCATTGGTCCATGCTGTAGCGATGATCGTCGCCTTCGCCGCGATTCAGCGGCGCCATCATGACTTGTTGGGCGAGAACGTTCCAAGTCGAAGGCGACTGGGCCAAACTCTGCATCAACCACTTTTCTTGTTGATCGCCTAGCATCGTCGTTTTTTGATCAAACACCTTGCCTGTCATCGGTTTCTGATGATCACCATTGGGTTGGTCGGTGCGGTATTGCCGGGTATCGAGCACATGGAAATTGGCGAGTCGTCCGTACTGGCAACCTCGGTACAGCTTCATGTTCGGCCCTTGCGGAAACGAGCTACGCCGCAGCGGCATGAATTCGTAATAGGCTTGATAGGCAGCGGCGCGACGCGCCAAGAAGGCTTCCGGCGAAATTCCGTCTTGTTCCGATACAAGGTTCGCGTAGTTGTTATCGAATTCATGGTCGTCCCAAGTGACCAGCCAAGGGAACAACCGATGGGTTTCTTGCAGCGTTTCGTCGAGTCGGTATTGAGAATAGCGAGTCCGATAATCATCGAGCGATTCAATTTCGCCGCCGATATGTTTGCGAGGACGATTGTCTGCTCCGCCGTATTCGTAAATGTAGTCCCCGAGATGAACGACAAGATCGAGATCTTCGCGTTGCATGTGGGGATAACCGTTAAAATAACCAGTCTCGTAATGTTGGCACGACGTGAAGGCAAATCGGACGCGGTCGGGTGTGGCATCGATGGCCGGAGCGGTGCGAGTTCGGCCTACGGGGCTGGTTTCGTTGCCAGCGTGAAAGCGATAGAAGTACCAGCGATGGGATTTCAGCCCGTCGACTTCGACATGCACCGAGTGCCCAAGTGCGGGAGTTGCAACTGCATCGCCATGACGCACGACATTGGTGAACGATTCATCCGTGGCGACTTCCCATCGGGTCCGCACTGATTTGTTTTGCATCCCGCCTTGTTCAAGCGGCTTTACCGCCAATCGCGTCCAGATCACCACGCCGTCGGGTGCAGGGTCGCCCGACGCAACGCCGAGCGTAAAAGGATTGTCGGCAAAATTCGGTTTCTCGGTGACTTCGCCTTGAGCACGCAGCGCAAGCGTTGGGATCGCGGACACGGCCGCCATATAACGCAAAAAGTCGCGACGCTCGATTCCATACATACGTTGCTTGGGTTTTGCAGTGGATGTCATCGGCAAAGATCCTTGGGGAAGGGATTGTGCGGAGGGCGGCAGGACATGAGGAATCGGAGGTCGACGCAGATACACGCCCCGGGGGACACCTATGATACAACAGTGCGAGTGGCCGTGCTTGAACGATTGCAATGATAAGAAACCCCGCACAACTGACACGTTTGCAGCGGGCATGGGTAACGAGCGCCGACGCCACTGCAAAACAAACTTTTCACACAAGTTTGTTGCACTCTTTATGTATGTTGACGCACCGGCCGCGGCTAATGCGCGGCTTCGTTACCTTGCCCCTGTTTTTGCTCTGGCTTTGAGTTAAGCAGCCAACTTGGGTGCCGTTGGTTTGGACGGCTTGCCATCACTTGGCAATTCGGATGCGACTTTTGCTTGCCCAATCGTGAATGGAAACTCGCCTAGTTCGAAGTCGATCGGAACTTGCGTGTTCGCCGGTTCAATCCGATTCCACTTCCAATCCAATCGACGCCAAAACGATAGCCCCTTGGCCCACTGCTGAATCGCTGCTTTCATACGTACAGCCGGCAAACAATCTCGATCCTGCAAGTCTTGCAGAATATCGAGTGCTCCACTGGGCGAGCCGTGCAGCAGGATCGCGGTAGCAAAATTCACTCTAAGTCCGTCGCTGGCATCCATTCGGATCACCGTGGTACCTGGATTCAGCGCTAGTCCGCGAAACAGTTTAACAGCGAGTGCGTGTTGATTGCTCCGCATCAAGCAAACGCCGAGCGTTTCCATGATCAACGGCGATCGAGGCAGCTTTTGTAGCCGATCACTCGCTTCCGCGTATTTCCCAAGTTCAATCAATCGGAAAATCGGGGCTGGTAGAATATCACTAGGTGAGTTTTTTTGCGTCGTCGAGTGCCGCTGGGAAACGGCGTTAACAACGGTTTGCATTGAAGAACGATGAACATTTTTTGACATTGTTGCACCTGGTGTAGGTTCCCAAGGCAATGGAAGCCTGGGAACGATAGAAATGAAAGCAGATAAACAGAAGGATCAAACGCAGCGGTTTTGTCCTAAATCTGCAATCGAATTCCAAGCACCACGAGTGTCGGTGAAGCCAAGGATCGCCGTTCCGCGACGACTTCGTCCGAGCAGAAAACAGGTTCGTGCCAAACGTCCAGTGGGGACGACGACGCGATTGTTTTTCCGGACTTAAAATCGCCTCGATAAACCGCCAGCGATTTGACGTCCCGCACACTCGCTAACGGCGACACAACTCTGTCGGGCGACGATACCGCGTTTTCGTGCTTCGACGGGGCTTCGCTTTTCCAGGCATTGACGGCCGGAGTGCAACAGCTGAGGCAAAAGAAAACGAAACCGCACAAGAGCGAGAGCTCTCGGGAACAGAAGCCAACACGGGGTCGGCGCGATTTCATTGTTTAAACGTCCACGATTGTCGAAGGGAGATATTTCGAAGTATTGCCGCGGAAGGAAAATTGTCAAGCGATGTCCAATCGGGAATGTTTTTAGAGACGACGGGATCCGCGATCAGAGTTCCTATAGTGCGATGATCCAATCGGACTTTCTCCGAAACATCCCTTGTTGAAAAATGGCCTGATGCGATAATAGCAGCTTGAGGTGTTCAAGGCTTCCTGGAGTTGTCTTACGTTCATGTCGTTCAACCGCCGCTGCGCGCGTGCTGCTATCGCGGCCACTCTTTTATTTTGTACCCTTTTAAGCTCCGCGGCCTTTCTTCTTGACTGCCGCGTCGACGTGAATCGCCATCACGATGTCGCGTCCGCTAGTTGCGTCTTGGGTGCGGTTTCTGACTTGGTTCCTCAGCCGTCATTGTCCCAAGCAGTGCAAGCCGAATCCGAGTCGGCTAATACAAAGTTGGACATGTCTTGGTGTTTCGACGGCCGTGCTTTTACAAGTCGGCTTCGACACGAAAGTCGCCACGTTGTTGCCGATAGCAGCCTTGTGAGGAAGTCGAATACTCTATTGAGTCTCGGCACCTCCCTACGGCTCTAATCATACCGCTCGGCACGCGAGTCCACCGCCGGATATCAATCGATGTGGCGATCTCCGTCGGGGAAACCGACCAACGTGCCCATGATGGTACTTCAGAAAATCCGTTTGCGATGGTGCCCATCGGTCTGGGCTGAATGCGAAACGATGGGCGGTTTCTGCGCCTCACGTTAGTGAACGATTCAATCGATTGTTGCGGCGATCGAATCCTCATTTGCAATAGGGAACATCCCATTACTGTGTCAGAATCGGAATCAATCGATCTTGTTCGCCTGGATGAGCTGATACACAAGGAGGTCGAGTTTCGTGGCGATCATCCTTGGATATGGGCGGCTACATTGCATGGAACATGGATCGTCAGTTTATCCCTGCTGTTTGCGATGTGGGTGTATGCCGGGTGGGAGTTCACGTCACGACTTGTCGTGAACGTATCGTTGGCGTTATGGCTGTTGGGCCGTTTCATCATTCTGTCGGGGACCGAAGGGGGTTTGCAGGACTTCGATGGCTCGATGTCCTCGTTCCAGCTCTTTGTATTGATCTGCTACCTTGATACGCTCACTGCGTTGGTTTTGGCTTTTCACATTGGATTCCTATTTCGTCTTCCGGTGATCGGACCTCGCGTCGCTGCCTTGGTTGCGGACGGACGGTTTATTCTCGAATCGCATCCTTGGATGCGTCGCACCACAAGCTTGGGACTAATTGTTTTCGTCGGCTTCCCGCTAGCGGCGACGGGAAGCGTCGGAGGTTCGATCTTTGGGCGACTGCTCGGGATGTCTCGGATTTCTACCTTTTTGTGTATTTGTATCGGAAGTTTGATCGGGAATGGGGCGATGTTTTGGTTCTCCGATGTTTTGGGGAATTGGGTCGACAAAGACCATCCGGCCATTCAATACGGGGGTATTATCGTCGTGCTGCTAATTGTTTTCATTCTGGAACGTCGCTACCAGTCACTTCGGAAGCAGTTTCTGCATCGCGAATCGGCCCCCTTGTCACCAGCAAATGAGACGTGATGAACTCGGCAGGAACAAATCCACAACCAATTGATGACGAAGTATGTCCGCTTCGTCACGGAACCTTTGTATTAATCGAAACCTCTTTCAAATGACCTATCTGATTCTCGCCATTTTCATCCTCGGATACTTGGCGATCGCGTTAGAACACACCTTGAAAATCAACAAGGCTGCTTCTGCGTTGTTGATCGGCGTCGTCTGCTGGGCCATCTATGTAGTCAATCTTGATCAGTTACTGCCCAGCGGAGCGATTCCAAGCTGGTTTCTTACCGAAGCCGCTGTGGAGAAGGTCGAGAACATCAACCAGACATTTGCGATCGAATCCCAGCACTTGCATTTGACTGGCGAGATCGCCAGCATCCTATTCTTTTTGATGGGGGCGATGACCATTGTTGAATTGGTCGACGCTCACGAAGGGTTTGCGATCGTCACGAATCGAATCCAAGGACGCAAGAAAAGCTCATTGTTGTGGGTCGTCGGCTTGCTCACTTTCTTTATGTCGTCGGTACTCGACAACTTGACGACCACGATTGTGATGGTTTCGCTGCTTCGCAAACTGATCCAAGATCGCGAGGACCGCTTGCGCTACGTCGGGTTGGTGGTGATTGCCGCCAATGCCGGAGGCGCGTGGACCGTCATCGGCGATGTGACGACCACGATGCTGTGGATTAAACACAAAATTGGCACCGTCGAAGTAATGTCGGAATTATTTCTGGGCAGTCTCGTTTGCTTGTTGGTTCCGCTGATTGGATTGACGTTTTTGATGCGAGGTAAATTGGGCGAGCGACCGAGCGAAGATAAGACGATTGAAATCGATATTCGTCCCTGGCATCAATGGTTGTTTCTAATTCTTGGCTTGGTGGGATTGATCAGCGTTCCCGTGTTCAAAGCGACCACTCACCTGCCACCCTACATGGGAATGATGCTCAGTCTTGCGGTGCTCTGGATCGTATCGGAGCTTGTCAGTCACACGATGGATGAAACGACGCGATCGAGCACCGGAGTGTTGGCAGTGCTCCGCCGCGTGGACATGTCTAGTATCCTGTTTTTCCTCGGCATCCTGTTGGCCGTCGGTTCGCTTGGTGCGATGGGGATTTTGGAAAATGCCGCTCGTTGGCTTGACGAGACGCTCCCCAACCGAGAAGTCGTCGCGGTCGCGATTGGATTGGTGTCAGCGGTTGTTGACAATGTTCCGCTGGTTGCCGCCGGCATCGAAATGTACTCTATGCCGATCAACGACGATTTTTGGATGCTGCTAGCATATTGTGCCGGCACCGGCGGAAGTTGTCTGATTATAGGATCGGCCGCAGGCGTCGCGGCAATGGGACTCGAGCACATCGACTTTGTTTGGTATCTGAAGAAGGTGGCTCCATTGGCCGTTGCAGGTTACATCTCCGGAGTTTTCGTCATCCTGCTGCAACGTCTGCTATTGAATTAGCAAAGCGTTCGGTCGAATGTTTTTGTAGCTGTTCCTTCTTTGTGGGATCCGTCTAATGAGTGATATGGTTATGGAGTGGCTAAAGATTGGTGGAGGTTTACTGTTGTTGGTCGGCGGAGGTGAATTGCTGGTCCGAGGTGCTTCGCGACTAGCCCGTTACATACGAATTTCGCCGCTCGTTATTGGTTTGACCGTCGTTGCATTCGGCACCAGCGCCCCCGAGCTCGCCGTGTCTGTCCAAGCCGCCATGGCTGAGAACGCGGATATTGCGCTCGGAAACGTTGTTGGTAGCAACATTTTCAATGTGCTCTTCATTCTGGACGTGTCGGCACTGATTGTACCGCTGGTCGTATCCAGTCAACTCATCCGCTGGGACGTGCCGGTGATGATCGCGGCATCCCTCTTGCTGATCGCGTTCGGGTGGGACGGGTCGATTGTCCGTTGGGAAGGCATCGTACTGTTCTCTGGGATCATCGCTTACACCTACTGGTGTATTCGTCAAAGCCGCCACGAAAGTCGTGCGGTTGTCGAGGAATTTGATCAGCAATTGCCGACCGAACTGGAGCATGAAAAAGAGTCCGCGCGTACTTTGTGGCTGAATCTCGGATGGATCGTCCTTGGGTTGGTATTGCTCGGGTTTGGCTCGACCCTATTGATTAGTGGTGCGGTAAAGGTTGCCGCCAGTTTGGGCGTGAGTGAACTTGTCATTGGTCTCACTATCGTTGCGGCGGGAACCTCGTTGCCCGAGGTGGTGACATCAATCACCGCCGCGATTCGCGGTGAACGCGATATCGCGGTTGGGAATGTGGTGGGAAGTAACATCTTCAACATTCTGTGTGTCTTGGGTTTGTCCAGCGTAATCGGCCCGACGGGGATAACCGTTAGCGACTCGGCTCTTGCGTTCGACATTCCGGTCATGATCGCCGTTGCCTGTGCCTGTCAGCCTATTTTCTTCACAGGGCGAGTGATTTCCCGCTGGGAAGGTGCCGTCTTCCTTTCTCTTTACATCGCCTATACCACATACTTAATATTCAACGCGACAGCGGCGTCGGTTTAGCAGCAAGCGAAACGGAGGTGTGCGCTCGCAGACGATGGGTTGGTTGGTTTGCCTTACAGGTCTTCGGGTAGCGGCTGATCCTTTGTTTCGGGCAGGAAGGCAACCGCGACGATCCCCAACAGAAAGATCACGCTCATATAGCTCGCCGCGTCTCGCAGGGCATCGATCCGCTGCTGGGCCACCGCATCCTGAGGAACTAAAAACCATTGTAAATATCCCAGCGTGACGGGACCGCTGGCGGCCAAAAAGCGACCAACGTTGTAGCAGAAACTGGTTCCCGTGCTCCGTAGCCGAGTGGGAAACAATTCAGGTAAATAGATCGCAAAAAGCGCAAACAGACCTAATTGGCAAAACCCCATCAAGCCACTTTTCCAAATGTCATTGATGCCGCTGAAGGTTTGGAAGTAGGCGATCGTCGTCAACATTGCAGCTAGGTATCCGATCACAAAGGCAGGCCTGCGTCCAATCTTTTGCGTCAACCAAGTAAAGCAGAGCATGCCGGCGAATGCACCAAGATTCTGGACGATCATATTGACTGAAACCCAGTAGCTTCGCTCCCCCGCGATCTCACTTTCGGAGACACCCGATTGGCGAAGAGAATTGCTAATGACATCTCCGACTAATTCGGGGCTAAAGAATCCGATTCCCCACAAGCCAATCACACCAGCAACGCACAACATCATGCCGAACAACGAATGCTTTCGCCAACGCGGATCGCTTAACATCGACGCATAGGATCCGAATCGCACCCCGGTTGCTTTGCCCGCCTGTCGCGCGGCAACCCATTTTTCCGGTTCTTTCAATCGCATTTGAATGAACACGCACAGTAGCGCAGGAATGGATCCAACCAGAAAAATTACTTTCCAACTATTCTCGGGCGAAATATTTCCTGCCACGACCATTTTGCCGATGACCATTCCAATGATTGCAGCAGTCACGTTGCCAACGGCGGATAGGGCTTGCAGCGTGCCCAGCGCTGCCGTCCGTGCCGAGGCGGGAACGGTATCTGCAACCAAGGCGACGGCCAAACCAAATACCCCTCCGACACCCAAACCGGTGAGGAAGCGGAACATTGCAAAATCGATCCAGCCGGTAGATAACGCCGACAATCCGGTGCAGACCGAATACATCAGCACGCTAATTGTCAGCGTCCGAGCTCGACCTATCCGATCGCCGAGTGATCCAAAGATCAAACCGCCCGTCGCCCATCCAATCACAAATATCGATGTGGCGTAACCACCGTAAAGTTTTATGTCCGTCTGCCCAGTGCCCGGCGGCATCAGTGACGTGATCGCATCATTGCGAGCAATCAGGAATAGTTGTTGATCCAAACAATCGAACAACCAAGCCAACGAAGCGACGACGAAGACAAACCATTGATAGCGATCAAGTTGTCTCCACCAAGGCATCGTCGACAAAGTGGGATTGGACATGGTTTACCTTGTAGTTCAATATGTTTGGGATGAGGAATGATTTGATTGCTTGTCGAACGCGTTGCTTAGCATAATGTGCAGCGGATGCTGTTTTTTTACGATGCCACCGTGGTGACGTTGGACGTCCCAGCGGAGGCGGGATTTTGCAAAGACTTTTGCATAATCGTATCTGTATTCTTGTAAGAAGGCTTGAAGGCTCGCCCTAATGGTCCCGCCAAAATCGCAGGTAACAACAAGAGTTCGGCAATCGCTCCGGCAAACAGAATCACAAGCATCAGATAACCGAACTGCTTTGTCGGCGAAAAGGTACTGACCATAAACACCGACAAACCTAGACCGTTGATTAGCGTGGCCTGCAATGTGGGGGTCGCGCAGTGATGATAGGCACTGCGAATGGCGTTCAGACGATCGCCATCTCGATTCAAACTGACTCGGAACCACGTCAAGTAATGAATCGTGTCATCCACTGCCACCCCTAGCGCGATACTCGCCGCCATCATCGATCCGATTTCTACGGGCTGCCCGAGCCAGCTCATCCCGCCAAAGACGACCAGCACCGGAAGCACGTTGGGAAGCATCGCGACCATGCCCGCGAAGAAGCCTCGCGAAACGAGCATCAATAGCGGAGTGATTGTGAGAAACGACCAAACGGTACTGCTGATCAAACTGCGAAGCAGCGCCGTTTGTGCTTTATATACAATCGGCACAACACCAGTGTACACAGTTGTAATCGCAGGTTGAGCGGAACGGGCCGAGACATGGTTCACTTGTCGAATCGAACCAGCCGCCTTCTCATGATTGGCGCCGGATTGAGTGATTACCGGATCAACCAAAGCTTTGAGTGATTCCGTAAACTGGCCGTAATCAACGTCTTCAAACGCCGCCACGCGAAGGCTGATTCGCCAAAGCTCGCGGTTCGACTCTTTGTCAAAAGTCATATAGCCGCTTCTGGAAAGAGAATCGTAGGCATGCTCCAACTTTCGGTTCATCAATTTTCGTTGAACAAACGACCCCATACTTCGGTTTTGACGTGGGAGCGGTGGAACAAACGTCAGCGCTGACATGGTAGGGCCGATCACGTTGTTGCCGTGAGGACCAAACTTTTGTTCAATCGTTCGCTGAGTGTTCGCAACGATATTCATGCGTTCAAGTAGGGTCCATTCCGCTTGCCCATCCGATCCGTTCGAAGTCGATTCGCCCGTTTTGGCAATCGATTCAGAATCAAATCCCAACACAATCTCAACTGGAACCAACGGGCCAAGGTTTGCTTCGATCCAGCGGTAGTCCTTCAGAATCCTGGCTTCCTGACCGAACAGTTTCATCAAGTCAATCGATGTGCGGTAGTAGCGCAGCCCGCTGACAAGCCCCACGATCAACACTAGGAATGTGATCGTGACCAAAGCATGGTGTCGCAGGATCAGGTCGCAGAGCCCATCCCAAAACCTTTGCATCCGGCCATCTAATTTGGGCACTGAGGTCTGACGGGATTTCGACTTGCTTTTGGCTTGGATCGAGGCCACAGGTAGCTTGCCAGGCCACATGTACAGCGCCGCGGGTAAGAACAGAAACAACACAATCAACATTTCCATCACGCCGATTGCTGAGTAGAAGCCAAACTTTTGGATCGGAGTCAACTCACTCGCACACAGAGACAACAGGCCAAAGGCGGTTGTCAGCGAACACAACACGGCCGGTTTCCAGCCCATCGCGATTGCCTTACCCGGCGCCGCCTCCGGCCCCACATCGCCAATGGCGTCGCGGTAGTAATTGATCAAGTGAACCGCGCCCGAGATTCCGAGCACATAAACGAGCGCAGGCATCGAAAGCACGATCGCGTCCGTATTGGTTCCTGCGATCCACAACGAGGCAAGTCCTGCAGCAGCGCTTAAGATGCCGCAGCTAAAGACAATACACGTCAAGCGAACGCTGCGTAGCGACCACCAAGTCAGCGTTAAGCCAAGCAGCCCCGAAAGTCCGGCCAGACGGATCAGCGTTCGTTCGCCTTCTTCGTCAATGGCCACGTTGTCGACGGGGGGACCGCCAAGTCGTGCTTGATCGACATCAATCTCACAACTTTCTAACGCCGTAAACAACACGCCGGCTGGGTGATGAAATCCGAGCGGTCCGACCACCGGTCTCGCTAACACCTCACGCAGGTTCGGTAGTGCTGCGTCAGACAACGTGATTAACAAACATGTCTGTTGACGATCCGGGCCCAGAAACGAACCGACCAGTCGCTGCTTTGCGATGTCGAACGGAATCCCCGACGCCGTTTCGGACAGATATTCGAGCAGTCGAGGTCCCGTATAGATTGATTTGAAGTAGTAGCGATAAGGTTGTGCATCTTGTTTTCCGCCGACTGGTGAATCCGAGATCAACAAATTGGCGAGTTGATCGATTCGCGGGTCTGCCGGTACGCTGCCATCTTCGCTGATCGCCCCTTCAATCGTGCAGCCTTCCCAACTGAGCACCACAAACTGGTCACCCGCAAAGTGCTCGCGGTACCAATTCAGCTCCTCGGTTTCACGAAAGGCGGCCGGCAACCAATCGCCCACTTGGTTGTTATTGCTCTGAACCGCCCGTGCGGCGCCGTAAAACAAGACCGGCGTTGCCAGGAAAAAACAGAGTAAAATCCCAAACGACATTCGACCGAACCATGTCTTGGGCTGTGGTAGCGAATGTTTTGAGGAACGTGATTTTAAATGCGTGGATCGACTCATGGAAATTTTTGATTTGGCCAGCGCGACCCACTTCTAGCCTCTGAAGTCCCCATGGGGCCAGAGATTATTCGTAGTCGCTGCAGAGCAAGTCTCGCTCGAGAAAGATTGCAGATAGAAAAAAGACGTGACACACCGATGCTCTGACTCAAACAATCTGTCCGAACATGGCACCGACCGAACCGGTGTGAGCACTAAACCTGCAAACGAATACGCAGCGAATGGAGAGAGGCTGGCGAGTGGAGCAGGCGTGACGCCTGGGCGACCGTCCAATGTGGAAGTAGTCGCAGTTCCGACAAACAAGCAACGTCCAATAGGTGTTCGTCATACGAAGCGTTAGGCTTCGAATGCCAAACCGTGCTCAAGGGCAGGGACGTCGTCAAGGCAAACATCGGTAATCGCGATGGAATGCCAAGTTCCAACTTCGATCCCGCATCCAATTGCGGTACTGACTGCGGGGATGCGGAAACGGAATCGAATTCAGTGTATTCCGTGGATTTTAACTCAAACGGCAACCCATGGACGGCGTGTAGCGTTTCCGTCTTTGCGATATTGGCCGCGCTTTTAACCTCAGTCGATAGCGACTCGATGTCCATCGTTTTTGGAAGTAACGACAGCAAAGCGATCGATGCAAGTAACAGAAACTGCCAAATTTTCATGAAGGAAGAGAGCCCATCAGCTCCACAGCACCCAGAGTCTGCTAGTTTGATTCTTTCCCATAGTCTCAACCCATATGAGTTGAGGCCATATGAGTTGAGGCCATCCGAGTTGAGACCATCCGAGTTGACAAAGTGCACAGATTGAACCGGCAAGTCAGAAATTGAATTAAGCTCGTCACATTCTATCCTCGTTTGTCGAAAGCCGTCAGCCATTTATTTCAGAATCATAGTCCGAATCTTCGCAACTGGGTTCCGGCAGCCAAAAACTGAGTAGCAGTGCCATTGAAAAGGCAAACAGGGCGACCGCCGCAGCAGCGAGTGCCGTCGATCGGTCGGGCATCATCGTTGTCAACCAAGTCGTCAAGAGTGCAAATGAAGTGCCGATCATGCGTCCACCAATATTAGCGGCAAAGCTTTCGCCCGTACCTCGTAAATGAATCGGATAGACACGGGGCAAATAGTTGCCCCAGAAACTAAATTGCCCCACGGTAAACACTCCCGCCGCGAAAATTCCCCATTTCAGCAACTCGAGATCCTCGCGTGCCGGATAGAAGAACACCAGCGGTACAATCACCAGCCCTGGAATCAAAAAAATCCGCAACAATGTTCTACGGCTGACGATATAGATTGCCAAAACCGCCAGCAGAACGCGTCCCGCCAAGCCACCGACCTCTTGGTAACCGTTGACGTGGGCCGCGATCTCTTGCGCTTCCTTTTTCTGAATGGCAGGCGGCTTGTCCGCCGTCTGTTGGATCACTTCGGGCAGCAAAGGGACAATCCGAGGAGTGTGCTGCAAGGCACCAAAAGCGACCCCGTAACTGCAAGCAAACATCAACGTTGTAATGATTGTGGTGCGGCGCAGCTTAGGCCCGAACAGTTCACGAATACTCGGCCGCTGCAACGTGCCAGCCGCTTTCTTTTCGGCCCATTGCGGAGACTCAGGCAAAAACGGGCGAATGATAATCAATGGCAATGCAGGGATGACACCTGAAATTAACGTATAACGCCACGCTTCATGACCTCCGAGGATGGACGGCAAACTATCGCCGTAACGGATCGCGATAAAATTGGCACCCGTTACCAAGACGCCACCCAACGAGGAGAACGCCTGGGTGAATCCCAGCACCGCTTCGCGTTGTTTTGGCTGAGGAAAGAGCTCGGAAAGCCAAGCAACCGCGGCTACAAATTCGACACACACTCCGATGAACGTCGTGCAACGCAAAAACAAAAGCATTTCGATCGAGGTTGCAAAACCGGCTGCGAACGCTGAAACCGCGTACAGCAAAATGCTGTACGTTAACACGCGGCGGCGACCCCACAGGTCCGTTAAATATCCGCCTAGCAGTCCAAAAATACCGCCAGCGATTGCGGGGACGAAAAACAGCATCCCGACCCAATATTCAAACTCGGGGGATCCAGGGCTGGCACCCACCAATTCGGCGAGAGCGGGTCGCACGATCAGCGGCAGCATCAGCAGTTCATAGATATCGAATGCAAACCCAATGGCGGCAATCGTACAAACCGTCCATTGGACCAAGCTCAGTCGGTGCGTGATCAACATTTCACCCGGTGGCAAGAATTACCGTGACTATCAAACGAGGGCGAGCACAGTATCCGATCGGGATACGGCTCCGCACAATAGCCCCACCGCAAAAGAAAATCGTCGTAGATCCGACACGGTTCCACCCGAGATTTCCCAATGCAGTTCACGGTTACTTATTACGGTCGGTACCTTGGAATCGGCCTTTTCATCAACGGCGAGATGAAAAAAGGTTCCGCAGCGAACCTCGTTTTCCGTAGCACGCCATCGGCAAACAATTCGTCGGTGGCGACTTGCCATCACTGGCGTCCAGCTGAGTTACGACGATCGAGGTCGCGATTTCAACACCTTTAAAAACAACCGACGTCTTAACAGAAGCTTGTCGCTGCACTATTCTTCCAACACAGTCTTTAGCACGCGGTAGGCTTCGATGCTTTCTTCGACATCGGACTTCCCACCTGCTTCCTCGACGTGTTGCAGAATCAGTAGCAAGTTTTCCGAACCACCAGCCGCCACCACTGCGGCCTTCAGGTTTTCGAGTTGGTGTTCCGACGGAAGACGCGATCCATTTTTCGCTGCCGCCCCTGACTTTTTTGCCCGTGCCGGAGTTTCCTTTTTCGCGGGACTCGCGGGGGGATCCGACTTTGCCGCCTTGGACGACGTCTCTTTTGCTGGTTTCGACTTGGCAGCGGGCGGCTTACTCGCCTGGTCCTTACTCGCCGATTCCTTGCTTGCCGATTCCTTGCTTGCCGATTCCTTGCTTGCGGACTCTTTGGTCTTCTCTGCCTTTGTGGGTGCTTCGTTTACCATAGCTTCTGGTTGACCGTTTGGTTCTTCCACTGCAGCATCGTTTGTTGCGGGAACGTCCGTCTTCGTTTCTGGTTTCGGCATAGAGAGTTGATTCAAATCAAATTTTTGAGAGAAAGAAATGGCGATCAATGGATTGTCTTGACGCAGCGGTCAAAAACTAGCATTGCGGGGTCGCCGACCATGGACAAATCGGCGTTTGGTGTTCGAGGTATATCTATACCAGGGTCGCGACTTGGGCCAACATCAATGCGATTAAAGTATCGATTTTTTCGGACCGAACCCGTTCGCTTTGAACAAAGCCCGCTGGAATCGCGTCGAAGTTTCTGGAATGATATTCCCAGGGTTTTGCTCGATGGTCGCTAGCATCGTGGTCCTGTCGGCAAAAATCACCTGAGCATTGGCAGTCAAATGCGAGTAAAACGTGCTCATTTCCATTATTCCACGCAATCATTCACGAGATAAACGCAATGGGCAGAAGCTTTGAAGTCCGCAAAGTGTCAATGGCCAAGACGGCGGCCCAGAAAACAAAAGTTTATTCAAAATACGGCAAGCAAATCTATGTGATGGCGAAAAACGGTGGGGGCCCCGCCGCGAATTCGTCTCTGCGTAGCTTGATCGAAAAGGCCAAGAAAGATCAAGTGCCCGCTCATGTGATCGACAAAGCACTCGACAAGGCTAGCGGAGTTGGAGGCGAAGATTATGTGGCCGCTCGCTACGAAGGGTTTGGCCCCGGTGGATGCTCGGTCATCATCGATTGCTTGACGGACAACAACAATCGCACGATCACCGATGTTCGCAATTGCTTTACCAAGACAAGCTCCAAATTTGGAGCCCCAGGATCGGTGGCCCATGCGTTTGAACACCTCGCCATTCTGTCCTTCAAGGGTGACAGCGCCGATCAAGTGCTCGAAACCCTATTGATGGCAGACGTCGACGTGACCGATGTCGAATGCGAAGACGGCCAAGTGACGGTGTTCGCACCGACCACTGAATTCTACAAGGCCAAGCAGGCGTTGCTGGACGCGAAGCCGGAAACCGAGTTCGATGTCGATGAGATCACCTTCGTGCCTCATACTCGAACCGAGATCCTTCCCGAAGATTTGCCAATGTTTGACAAATTCATCACCATGCTAAACGATTGCGACGACGTTCAAGAGATCTATCACAACGCGATCTTGCCAACTACCGACGAGTCTTCTTAAAACCGTCGTGCGCTGTCCAGCTGCTTGGAATGCCCTGTTTGATGTTCCAGTAGAACGAGGATAATGAACACCACGCCGCCGGTTGCGATAGAATGAATCGTGTAGTGGGCTACAGCGCACTGTCGCTGTCGGTAAGCAGGTGTTTTTCGGTGTATTAGCCGTTTTGACGCTTGCGGGCTGTTGATTTAAACGAATTGCAAATCGCTGTGGTGAGCCGTGGGCCGTAAGGCACCGGGTAATGCGCGGGACCCGGCCGCTCACGCATCACGGCTCACTAATCCAACAGCCCGCTAGCGACGGTTCCGTTAGAATGAAACCGCGGAGTGGGCTTCAGTGCATTCTCTTTGTCGCTGTTGCTAAAGCGTGGCTCCCGCTCGATAGCCCGGAGGATGTTTCATCATGCGAATCGAAAACTCATGTGTGTTGGTGACCGGTGGCAGTTCGGGTTTGGGCGCTGCATGTGTTGCTAATCTGCTGCGTCAGAACGCCAATGTCGTCATCGCCGATTTGTCGGAACCTGCTGAGTCGGTCCTTCAAGAATTCGAGGGGCGGGTCGTCTTTGCCAAAACAGATGTCTGCGACGAGACTGAATTGCGTGCGGTCATTGCGGCGGGTGAAGATCGCTTCGGTCCGCTGCAAGGCGTCGTTACTTGCGCCGGGGTGTTGCACGCCGAGCGATTGCTTCCACGTGATGGCGTTGCATCTCTCGATGCGTTTCGCCGCGTCATCGATGTCAATTTGATCGGAACGTTTAACACACTGCGACTGTGCGGTGAGGCGATTGCACGTCACGATCCTAATGCAGAGGGGGAACGAGGCGTGATGGTAATGACGTCGTCCGTGACGGCGTATGAAGGCCAAATTGGTCAGGCCGCCTACGCCGCGTCCAAGGGGGCGGTCGCGTCGTTAACCCTACCGCTGGCTCGTGAGTTGAGTCAGCACGGAATTCGTGTTGTCTCGATCGCTCCCGGTGTGTTCGAAACGCCGATGATGCAGGCCGCTCCCGAACGAGTCCGCCAGTCACTGATCGAGCAAACGGTCTTTCCGAAGCGGTTGGGACATCCCGACGAATTTGCGGCCTTGGTTTCTCATGTCTTCCAGAACACGATGCTCAATGGATGCACGCTGCGACTCGATGGTAGTGTGAGATTGGCTGCGAAGTAGAGCACTTTTACAATTCTCTAGCTGCTGCCAATAGTAGTCGGTCATCGTTGTCTCGCATGCCGCGAAAACAGCTTTGTACATGCCGAAGCGAATCGGCGATGAAGAATCGGGCGACTGATTCGTGGCTACGATCATTACGCGTCAATTCGCTGTCGAGCCGACTGAGCGTGCATGCGGTGGCAAACAATTCCATGGCGATCCAAGCGATCCGTTCTAACACCAATTGACGTTCGAGCACCTCCTCGCGGTGCCGCACCAGCGTCCACTGGACCATTGTCCCCAAATGCCGGATCTGCTTTCCAAGCTGCTTGGCAACCGATTTCAGCTCCGCCGACTGGACCGGTACTCCGGGCCGACGCAGTCGCAAACTCATCGCATCCCCTGCAAACCTGACAGCGGGCCCAACGGCGGTCCAAGGACGTTTTAGAGCATCGTTCATCTCTTTCATCTGCATCCCAGGTCCTCGCATCCCCGTCAAGGCAATAAACGACATCAACACCTCGTTGGCTCCTTCACCGATTTGATTGATGCGGTGGTCTCGGAGCATCCTTTCGAGCGGTTGATCCGTGAAATAGGCGGCACCTCCGTAGATTTGAAAAGCGTCATTGACAATCGTCCATAATCGCTCGGTGCTCCATACTTTTAGCATGGCGGTCTCGAGCATATAGTCTTCGAGTCCTCGATCGATCAGTCCCGCGGTGACCGTGGTCGTCGCCTCCATCGCATAGGTCCAGGCGGCCATACAAGCGAGTTTTTTTTGCACAAGCTCGAACTCGGCAAGCGATCGGCCGAATTGACGGCGAGCGTTAGCGTGATCGGTTGCCAAACGCAAACACATTTTTGCAGCACCGGTACAACAAGCTCCGAAAGTTGTGCGACCAAAATCGAGCACTGTCAAAGCGACCTTTAACCCTTTGCCAATCGGCCCCAAGATATTTTCGCGTGGCACGTGCAGTTTTTCGAACGCCAACCTCGCCGTTGCGGTGCCACGAATACCAAGCTTCTCCATCCGTGGTTCGGTGACTTGAAACCCAGGCATATCAGGCGTCACCAGAAAAGCGGTAATTGCGGAATCGTTCGTCCCTTCCACTGGTGTTCGCGCCATCACGGTCAAGACGTCAGCGATCGCGCCGTTGGTGATATAGCGTTTTTGGCCATTGAGCACAAAGTGGCTGCCGTCATCCGACGGGGTCGCGGTCGTTTGCACATTGGATGCATCCGAGCCCGCCTCGGGTTCCGTCAGCGCAAACGCGGCAAGTTTTTTGCCGTGCACCAAATCCGGCAACCATTTCTTCTTTTGCTCATCGGTGCCGAACAGCAGTAAGCCTCGCATTCCGATCGAGTGATGAGCGTTGACAAAAATCGAAGTCGAACTGCATCGCGATCCGATCACTTCCAGCAGCCGACAATACTGCATCTGGGAAAATGCTTGGCCACCGAACGTCGCCGGCGCGGTCATGCCGAGCAATCCGAGATTAGCCAGCCCGTCGATGACATCACGAGGAATATCGGCATCGCGATCGATTTGCACAGGATCAAGATGTTGGTCGCAAAATTCGGTTAGTTTTGAGACCGCGACGGACAGATCACCACTTTGCTGCTTCGATAGCTGAGGATAGGGGAACACCCAATCGTCAACGAATCGGCCTTGAAAGAGTCCTTTGGCGACTCCTGTTGCCTGGGGTAGCGACCCCAACAATTCTTCGGCCTGTCGCATTTGCTGCTCACGCTGTTCCAACCGTTCAGCATGCTGTGTTGTTGGTTCTAATGCCATTTCGGATCTCGCTTTTCGTTGAAAGCCGCCAAGCCTTCGCGAGCTTCGTCGCTGTGACGAGCGGCCAGATGCATGTCGATCAAATTCGGCTTGTCGGCGGGGACGTTCTCTGAAAATGATGCGTTGATAAGTGACTTGGTTTTGCGGATCGTATCGGGGCCACCGGCAACCACCGATCTCGCCAGCGCGACTGCGGAGTCAAACAATTCGGTTGCCGGTACGACGCGTTGCACTATGCCTATCTGCTGTGCTCGCACGGTATCGATGGGCTCACCCGATATAAACAAGTCTCGCAAATCACCCTCGCGAACCTTATGTCGCAACACATTCATCACTAGCGCGGGCAGCAGACCGCGACGGGCTTCTGGGAAGCCTATTTTCACATCCGTCGAGGCGATCACGATATCGCATGCGGCCATCAGTCCCGCACCGCCGGCGAACGCTCCGCCTTGAACGACCGCGATCACGACCAGTGACGTCGAACGCAATTTCCCGAGCGTCCGCTTGACCGCTTCCGCCGACCGATCCACCAAGTCAATGTCAGCGGCTTCACGTAAATCCAAACCGGCAGAAAAGACAGGTCCCGCACCGCACAAAAGTACCACACGGTTTTTCCGATCGTTCTCCATTCGATCGAGTTCACGACAAAGCGACTCGAGCAATTCGATACTTAGTGCGTTGCGGCGGTCTGCACGATTCAGGGTCAGCGATTGAATGCCAGATTCAATCAATGCGGTAAGAATCAAGTTATCCATGGTGTTTGTTTACATCCTCTGGCGTGTTTTTTGTCGAGTCCTGCTTTGGCAAAGGCATTTCCAACAATATCTGCCCAAGCGTTTTGCCTTGTGCGTCGGTTCGCAATCCTTGCTTTAGGATGCCACGAATCACAAAGTTCAGCGCATGCAGATTCGGTAACTCAAAACGTTCGACTCCCTCAATCGCTCGCCCTGAAAAGAAGCTCGCGACGCGTTCGGATGTCAACCAATCCTTTAAGAACGGCCAATCAGCATGGCGACGAGGGATCACGCCGATGTTCGCACCGGTTCCCTTGTCTCCACTGCGAGCCAAAGCAATGTCATAGAGACATGGGTGGACAGGGGCCTCGCTCGTTACAACCGACGATGCGGCTTGCTTTTCGGATCGGATGCCGGAATTCGGTTGTGACCCCATGGCGGTCGCAGAGCCTGCGCATGTTGCCCAGTCGAATTTTGTCGTCGACGTGCTGTCAGTCGACTGCGTTTGCAGAAGTTCGACCTTTGGCGTGACATCATCTCGCGAGATCAAGCAGGGCCAATAACGGATGACCGGGTGGATTCGAGGCCGTCCTTCGGCGTACCCCGTTGTTCCTTGCGGCCCTGCGGTGATTAGCGGCATCATTTCGCGACTGAATTGTACGGCATCACTGTGCGAATCGACTTCCACGGCAACACGCAGTACCACTTCGTCAAACGACGACGCGTCGTGTTTGCACTTCATACCCGTCACGTCTGACAGACAAGCGTTAGCTCCCAGACATTCAATGAGACTGTCGCGAACCTGCACCCCCGATTCCCGAAGTCGACTCAACACGATATCACCGCTGCGAAGTGCTTTTGCTCTGGCATCACGTCCAACGATTGTCAGTGTTCCTGCGGATCGAAAACCGTCGCGAAGTGTTGCACTGACTTTGTACCGTGTTGGACGTGGTTTTCCGATTGCCCCGCTGACGCGGACTCGATTCTCGCCGACCTCTTCCACGCGTAATCCGCAAAACGACACCGTCACATCGGGGCTGAGGTAGTTCTCGGGGTCGCCGATCTCGTAGACCAGTTGTTCTTTCACTGTCCACTGCGTCACCTTGCCACCGCAGTGTTGCGGTTTCGTCACCGTGCAGGCTCCGTCCTCGACGACTTCGACAATCGGGAAAGCGAGATGCGTGACATCGGGCACCTCGAGCCAATCAGTACAAATGCCGCCGGTGACTTGGGGGCCACATTCGATCAAATGTCCCGCCACCGTCGCACCGGCCAGACGATCGAGATCTTCTTCGTCCCAGCCAAAATGATGAACACATGCAGCGACCACCATCGATGGATCGGCTACGCGTCCGGTGATCACAATGTCCGCTCCATCCGCCAAAGCACGTGTGATCGGGTCGGCACCAAGGTAGGCGTTGGCGGTGACCAGACGATCCACCGAACCCGCGAGCGATTCGCCACTGTCGAGGTTTGTAAACGGATCGATCTCGTGACCAGCAGCGGTGGAAGTCAGGGTCGACAGCACATCGTCGCCGCTGACAATGCCAATGCGAAGTGATCGGCAACCCGTCGTCTCGATCACTTGTTGGCATGCCTTGGCACATCCGCTCGGGTTCAGGCCGCCGGCGTTGGTAATCAGGCGACATCGGCCTCCGCTAGCCCAATACGGGACAAGCGATCGGACCACATCGACGAAGTCGTTGGCGTATCCGAGCTGTGGATCTCGTTGCCGCTGCGCTGCGAGAATTGACATCGAGACTTCCGCCAGATAGTCAAGCGTGACGAAATCAAGCTCCGGTTCACACGAAAGCAGCTCGGCTGCGGCAGTGCAGCGATCACCCCAGAAGGCCTGTGCATTTCCGATCCGAACCGAGCGTGGCATGCTTATGAACTCCCTTTGTTTCAAACAGTGAGTCGAGTAGTTTGTCGGGGATAAAAGTTAGTGTTGGCCGTAGTGGACGAGGCAACGAGTCCTGCCACGGATTAGCTCAATGGGACTCGTTGCCTCGTCCACTACGCCAAAATTCAATACAGATAAACTACTACAGTGCAAACCGAAACTCTTGACGAGTTCCGATACTCTAAAAATCAGCCAAAAAACGATACTAAACCTGTAACACTCCTGTTCTAAATTCACGATGCTCCGCCACTGGTATCAAGTTCAGCGCCGTGTGCAACCAAAGCCGCGTGTCCGTCGGCGGGATAATCGCATCGACCCAACCGCGAGCGGCACCAAAACGGATGTCGGTCTGTTCCCCGTACCGCTTTTGAATGGATTGACGCAGTTCGGTGATCTTGTCCTCCGACAACGTTTGCCCGGCACGCTGTGCGTCGCGTAGCTGTAGCGAGAGCAACGTCTCTGCCGCTTGGCTGCCGCCCATTACCGCATACTTTGCCGAGGGCCATGCGAGGATCAATGCCGGATCGTACGCTTTCCCACACATTGCATAATGTCCTGCACCAAACGAGCCACCGACAATCACCGTAAACTTGGGGACAATCGAATTGCTGACGACGTTGACCAACTTGGCGCCTGCGCGAATGATCCCCGCTTGTTCAGCCTGCTTGCCCACCATAAACCCTTGTACGTCCTGAAAGAAAATCAGTGGGAGTCCGGTTTGGTTGCAATCCATCACAAACCGAGCCGCCTTGTCTGCCGCATCAGGATAGATCACGCCGCCGATCTGAATCTCGCCACTCGCGGTACGGCAACGTCGTTTTTGATTCGCGATGATACCGACAGCGTGATCGCCAATTTTGGCAAACGCGGTCACCAGGGTTTGACCGAACTCGGCCTTGTATTCTTGTATTGAATCATCATCAACGATTGCCCGGATCAGATCCCGCGCGTCGTATTCGTTGCGTCCATCCGCAGACACAATCTCATCCAACCGCGAATCCGAGCTGCCCTTTGGAATCGCATCGATTTTGCCTGGCAACAGATCGACCAGGGCCCGCAATCGCTGCAAGCACGATGCATCATCGGGTTCGTGAAAGTCGACGGTCCCACTGATCGCGGAATGCATCGCCGCCCCACCAAGTTCTTCAGGGTCGACCGTTTGCCCAATCGCGGCTTTCACCAATGCGGGACCCGCCAAACAGAGTTGGCTGCCATCGGTCATCAACATTTTGTCACACAACACCGGCAAGTAGGCTCCGCCCGCGACACAGTTGCCCATCACCGCCGCGTATTGCGGAATGCCTGTCGCCGACAGCACTGCGTTGTTGCGAAAGATACGACCGAAATCATCTTCGTCGGGAAAGACCTCGTCTTGTAACGGCAGAAACACGCCTGCGGAATCGACAAGGTAGATTAAAGGCAAACGAAATTGAGCCGCAATTTTTTGAGCTCTCAATAACTTCTTCACCGATTGCGGAAACATCGCTCCCGCTTTGACGGTGGCGTCGTTGGCGGCGATCAAACAAGCTCGCTGGGCAACATAACCGATCCCAGTAACGATTCCCGCCGCAGGAACGCCGCCATATTCTTCGTACATCCCATACGCGGCCCACAAACCCAATTCAAAAAAAGGGGAACCTGGGTCAAGCAACAACTCGAGTCGCTCGCGAACCGGCAAGCGACCGTGTCGCAGTTGTCGCTGCTGTCCTTCTTCACCGCCCCCTTGCCGAAGCGTCTGCTCCTGGAGGATGAATTCGTCGGTAAGCTCACGCAAAGTTGGCACCCGTTTCTCCTGTCTAGGAACCACTGCTGTGTACAACGCGGCTGGGTGTTGCACCGATTCTACTTTTGAGGAATTCGACGTAGTGGATCTTGCTAAAGATCCCCGCACGATAGGATCTTTAGCAAGATCCACTACTGCAATAATTGACTTGGCATCCCAACTGTCATTGTATGTTTAAGATCAACTATCAACAAACTTGTCGATAAATTGGCTGACCTGCATTTCGCCGATTGCATCATTAACGAATAGATCGAGTAGCGATTCGGCGCGTTCATCTGAAAATCGGGACGCGACATTGTTTCGGAATTTTTCTCGCAGCATTGGGATTGCTTCGGTTCGCCGTCGCCGGTGTCCGAGAGGGAATTCAATCTCCACCCGATCGGTGTGTGTTCCGTCCGTGAAAAATACTTGCACGGCATTAGCAATCGATCGCTTTTCAGGATCGAGGTAGTCAACGGAGTAGTCGGGTTGCTCGAACACATCCATTCGTTCGCGTAGTGAGTCGACGCGAGCATCATCGGCTGCGGCTTGCTCGTAATGATCCGAGTCGAGTCGGCCGTGGATAAGTGCGACCGCGACGATGTACTGCAAACAATGGTCTCGATCCGCCGGATTGTTCAGTGCTCCTGTCTTGTTGATGATCCGCATCGCTGATTCTTGCGTGTCGATCCGGATTCGGTCGATCGCATCCCAGCGACCCGCAACCTGTTCGTGAAGCTGGACGGCGGCTTCGGCTGCGGTTTGTGCATGAAACTCGGCTGGGAAGGCCACTTTGAACAAGATATTTTCAGTGACATAGTCTTGCAGCTTACGGGCCAATTTGATCGGCCGTCCCGCGAACAAAACGTCCTCAAAACCCCAATGCTCAGCTGTTAGCGCCGTCGCATAGCCCATCTCGCCCGTTAGACTCCACAGCGCAAGCTGGACACCACGACGGGTGGCATCACCCGCGGCCCAACTCTTTCGCGAGCCGGTGTTCGGCGCGTGACGATAGGTTCGCAGTGCACCGCCGTCGATCCACGCATTACTGACTGCATTCATAATTTGGTCATGACTGCCGCCAAGCAATTGTGTCGCCACGGCGGTCGTCGCCACTCGCACAAGCAATACGTGATCCAGTCCAACTCGATTGAACGCGTTTTCCAGCGCCAAAACCCCTTGGATTTCGTACGCTTTAATCGCCGATTCGAGCACGTCACGAACAGTGATCGACTGCCCCTGGCGACTGAGATAGTCTGCGATCGCTAAGATACCGCCAAAATTGTCCGACGGATGCCCCCATTCGGCAGCCAACCAAGTGTCGTTGTAGTCGAGCCAGCGGATCGTGCAGCCAATATTGAATGCGGCGGTCACTGGATCCAATTCATACGGAGTCCCCGGAACCCGTGCACCACGCACGAGCGTTGCTCCAGGCACGACGGGTCCGAGCAACTTGGTGCACGGCGGGTAATTAAGTGCCAACAGTCCGCATCCGAGACTGTCGAGCAAACATAGACGCGAGGTGTCCCACGCTTCGTCGCTGAAGTTTGCAGGTCCGACAACATAGTCCGCAATCTGCTGGAGTAACGCATCGGTGTGAGTGTCGCGATTGGCCATCGTTTGCCTGGTTTTAGGATTACAGGGTGGATTAAGAGAGTCATTAGTCGTTCCTCCGCACTCATGACGTGAGATTGAGGAGCGTTCAGAATGCATTGCCATATCCGCGATGCCAGCGCAGAGCTTTTCGATCCCAGTTTCCTGAACCGTCGAAGTTGTCAGAATTGGAACCGGTCGCCCGTCCTTCATCGGGTGTTGTCCACGAATGTCCGCGACGGTCTGGTCCGCCCCAGGCAAATCGGATTTGTTGACGACGATCAAGTCGGCAATCTCGAAAACGCCTGCTTTTTCCCATTGCAGGGAATCGCCTGTTTGTGGCTGAAGCGTCAGCACGACGATGTCGGCAAAGTCTCTTACCGATACATCGCCTTGACCGATGCCGGCGGTTTCGACAAAAAGCCAGTCAAATCCGAATGCTTTCATGATTCGCAGCATCACCGCTAGGTTGTCCGCAACGCCTTGTTTGCCCGAGCCCGCTGGTAAACTACGTATGAATACGCGATGCAACGTCTTGCCCTTCACCATGCCGCCTGCGATTCGACAGCGATCACCCAACAACGCGCCGCCCGTCAAGGGACTTTCGGGATCGCAAGCCATTACTCCGACGTACTCGCCCTGTTCAGCGAAATGAGCCGCGACGCAACAGAGTAGGCTACTCTTTCCAACCCCGCCGCTACCCGTCAACGCGATGACCGGCATCCCGCGCAGCGTGTCCCCGGCAATGTCGTGCCCAGCAAGTGCGTGGCCAAGTCCCGAGTGATTTTCGGTACAGGATGCAAGCGTCAACAACCGTGCCAATGCCCAGCGGTCACCCCCGCGAAGTCGATCGACTAGTGTCGGTATATCGTTGCGAAGTAAATTTTGGGACATGTTGCGAATCACCTACTTCAAAAACTCGACGATCGATGAAATCGATGTTCCTGGACCAAAACACCCCCGAGCCCCAAGTTCCTGTAGTTTCCGCTGATCTTCGTGCGGAATAATTCCGCCAACAATCACGCCGATATGATCGAGATCGCGACGATGCAATTCTTGCAACAACGCGGGAACCAAAGTCATGTGAGCACCATTGAGAATGCTGACGCCCAGCCAATCCACGTCCTCGTCCTGGGCCGCTTCGGCGACCGAATCAATCGATTGCCACAAGCCGCTGTAAATCACATGAAACCCTGCGTCCCGCAATCCGCGTGCGACAACCTTAACGCCACGGTCGTGGCCGTCCAAGCCAACTTTGGCCAGCAGGATACGTTTCGGGACGGTTTGGGTTGTCATTAAATCCCCTCGTTCACTTTGCGAAAAACAATGCTCCGGAATCACCAATTTGCAGCAGGGCGGAACCGCCCGTAGACTTCGGCAAGGGCGTCAACGCATTCTTGGACCGTCGTGCGGTCGTTTGCACACTGCAGCAATGCGGGCAATACATTGTCACCGGACTCGGCCACAGCCCGTAATATCGCTAGTGAACGATCCACGTTTTGATCGCTTCGGTTTGCTTTGACTTTGCGAAGGGATTCGATTTGTTCCGCTTCGCTCGATTCGTCAAACTGCATTAATGGAATACCGTCTTCGCGTGCTTGCGTGAACGCATTGACACCCACGATTAGCTTCTCGCGTGAATCGATTGCCTGCTGGTATGCAAAAGCGGACTCGGCAATCTCGCGGCGAAAAAAACCTTTTTTTACCGCAGCGATCATCCCGCCTTGATCGTCAATCTTTCCAAAGTAGTCATGTGTGGCAGTCTTCATTTGCTCGGTCAAACTTTCGACGAAATAGCTGCCTCCGAGCGGATCTGCGGTATTTGTCACTCCCGTTTCACACGCCAAAACTTGTTGAGTGCGAAGTGCTAAGGTCGCGGCGTGTTCGCTCGGCAGTGCAAACGTCTCGTCCATCGAGTTCGTGTGTAGCGACTGGCAGCCACCAAGGACCGCGGCAAGGGCTTGATAGCCCACTCGCACCAAGTTGACTTCGGGTTGCGGTGCCTGCAGCGAACAGCCGGCGGTCTGGGCATGAAATCGCAACTTCCATGACGCCTCGGATTTTGCTCCGTACACATCCCGCATTCTTTCCGCCCACAATGCCCGAGCGGCACGATACTTGGCGACTTCTTCAAACAAATCGTTGTGGGCGTTGAAAAAGAAACTCAGCCGAGGGGCGAATGCATCGATGTCGAGGCCGCGTTGCAAACACTGTTGAACATAGTGTTCTCCATCAGCCAAAGTGAACGCGAGTTCCTGCGCCGCCGTAGAACCCGCTTCACGAATGTGATAGCCACTGACCGAAACCGTATTCCACAGCGGCACGTGATGCGAACAAAACTCAATCAGATCAACGACCAAAGCAACCGATGGCTCCGGCGGAAACACGAACTCATTCTGAGCATGGTATTCTTTCAAGATGTCATTTTGGATTGTGCCACGCAGTCGCTGCCAATCGTAACCACGCTCTTTCGCGGCCGACAAATAGAACGCCATGACGATGATTGCCGGCGCGTTGATGGTCATCGAGACCGACACTTGGGTTAAGTCAATTCCGTCAAACAGTTCGAGTATGTCGTCGACCGTGTCGACCGCAACTCCGAGTCGCCCCACTTCGCCGACCGATCGCGGATCATCGCTGTCGAGTCCCATCAGCGTTGGCAAGTCAAACGCCGTACTGAGCCCTGTTTGTCCTTGTTGCAGCAGAAATCGGAACCTTTGGTTCGTGTCGCTTGCGCGGCCAAACCCGGCGAATTGACGCATCGTCCACAACCGTCCGCGATACATCGATTCGTGGATGCCGCGAGTGAACGGGAACTGTCCCGGTTTGCCGAGGTGACCGGCGTTCGCCGAATCGCCCAGATCGTCGACGCCGTACAGTGGCTTAACCGAGACACCGCTGACAGTCTTGCCTGAGGATACGATCTTTCCCGTGGATGCGTTTTCAGTGGTAACGGAACTCATGACGACACTCCTACCCTGGTGATACAATTGATTATACGCGATTTCTGAAACGGTCGGCCAAAGAACCTTGATCGCCACGGTATCGACCTAATTTGACTCTCTCACAAAAGCACATATCATGTCTGAGTCCGAATCGTCCACGGCCGGTGCACGACTGCGTGCAGCGATAATTCACGAACGTCCATTGCAAGTAGCGGGCACGGTCAACGCCATTGGGGCGTTGCTGGCCGAACAAGCCGGTTTTCGTGCGATCTATCTTTCCGGCTCCGGTGTTGCCAGCGTTTCGCACGGCTTACCTGACCTCGGTGTGACCACGCTGCACGACGTTTTAGAAGACGCACGGCGAATTACCTCGGCTTGCGACTTGCCACTGTTAGTCGACGCCGATACCGGATGGGGCAACTCGCTGATGATTCAGCGTACGGTGAAAGACTTGATTCGTGCGGGTGCCGCAGGACTGCATCTTGAAGACCAGATTGATGCAAAGCGATGTGGACATCGCCCTGGCAAACAACTGGTTGCGCCGACGGAGATGTGTGATCGCTTAAAAGCGGCACTCGACGCGCGTACCGATGCGACATTTGTGATCATGGCACGAACCGATGCGGTAGCGGTCGAGGGAATCGCCGCCGCGATCGAACGGGCAAACAATTACGTGGCGGTCGGTGCCGAGATGATTTTTGCCGAAGCAATCACGTCGCTCGAGGACTACCGCCGGTTCACCGAATCAGTCGATGTTCCTGTGCTGGCGAATATTACCGAGTTCGGACAGACGCCGCTGTATCGCCTGGACGAACTTCGCGAAGTCGGCGTCAAATTGGTGCTCTATCCGCTCACCGCGTTTCGCGCGATGAACGCCGCTGCCGCTCGTGTCTACCAAACACTTCGCAGCTCCGGTACACAGCAAGACCTGATCGATCAAATGCAGACTCGCGAAGAACTCTACGACCTGCTGGATTACTACAGTAAAGAACCCTAGGGACCGCCGGAACATTAAGTGGCGGGACGACTCGTAGCAGAGTCGTCAGCAATTGTCCCGATTGTTCCGCCCAGTACAGCCAGTTCGGGGGCACAAACAATTGAGACTATTGTTCTAGATTCCAAAATGCAAATTCGTTGCGTCGTGTGTTCGCATCGAATACACGTGTGCGGTCAATGTGAATACTAGCCATGTATTAAAACGACCTGTTTCGCGAAGTTTACTTGTTGGCACAGCGTATGCGTTATTGGAGTTCCGATGGCAGCACTTGCTGCCTAAAGGAAACCTCCCTTCCAGGACATATGAATGAAACGCTTTCTCGCAATTGCCTTCTCTGCAGCAGCAATCACCCTATTCGCCTCCGCGCCAACGGCATCAGCGGCGGACTTTCACCGTGGACACGGTGGGCACCATGGCAACCATTCGAGCTATGGGCATGGCGGATATGGATATGGGAATAGTGGTTACGGCCACTCGTCCCACTACGGTTATGGCGGCTATTCGCAAGCTCCGAGCTATCGATACGGCACCCAATATTCGTCGCGATCCTATGGATACCCTTCGTATTCACGCGGCTATAGCTCGAATAATCACTACGGGCAAGGTGGCGGGCTGCACTTGGACATTGGTCGCTTCCACCTTGGATTGGGTGACCACCACTGATTCGCCGCTAGCGGATATTAACAATCGCTTTCAGCCTCGGGTTTCACTGAGGCTGATTGCATTTGATGGCCGCTCCCCTAAAAGAAAATCGATCATTGCCCGGGGTTTAGGCACCTTTCGGCGATCGAGTTCGATGTCGATGTCGATGTCGATAAAGTTCACGCCAAACGCAAACTACGACGAAACATTGACCTGATTCACAATCTGCTTCACGCCGGGAGTGGTGCGAGCGATCGTAAGCACCGAGGTCCGATCATTGGGGTTGGACACGGTGCCACTCAATTTGACATGCCCATCCTCATCGCTGTCGACTTCGATTTGGTTGAAGCCTAGGCGTGACAATGACGCACGTAACCTTGATTCAATATTTTCTTTCATGACTCGGCCCCATTCGTGGGTGCCCCCTTTATCGGCCCGTGCGTTAACAAGTTACGAGCATACACGGGAATTAGCACAAAAGGCAATCCGGGATTGAAATTTATTCGCAAGCTGTAGACTTGAAACCGGTTACAACGGGGGGCACCTAACATTTGCATGCTTGCACCGCACATGACGTAATCAGTGGATTTCTCGGAGGAAATGCATCCGGTTTGCTCATGCCGTTGAACCGAAAACGCGGTCAACCGCAAAATCCGCAGTTTTCCTACCGCGTTATCGGCGGTGGGGGTGGCAATTGCAGCGTCGCTGCATCTTGAGTCAACGATTGCTGATAGAGTTGCAATAGGTTGTAGACCGACTGAAATTCGGGTCGTGCCGCGAGACCCACAAAACGCGGGTCCGTGTTCGCGACGTTGAAGTGGTCAAGCGTGGTTTGCAATTCTTGCGGTGTCGTGGGAGTGCCATCAAGAAACAACGACGAGGGCAACGCGAGATAGTTTTTCCATTGATCATCAAGCATGTCGTAGAGCTTGGGAGCGAGTTGAACCAACTGAGCACGTAGCCCATCCGCATGCGTCGCTGCATGCTGCTGGATCCAGCCGCTTTGTTGATCTTGCACCGTCACCGGGACCGGAGGCGTCGCTGTTGTGTTAGCGTAACTTGCGACCGTTTGTGTCAATTGATCCGCCAATGGGGGAACAACGACGGGTTGTCCTGGAGCGGGGCTGCGGTAATACGCACCGGTCGACCAGGGATCGACTTGCAGGACCGATCCATCGATGGACACGCCGGCAAACAAACCACGGCTGCGCGAATAGGTATAGATTTCTGCTTGCAGTTGGCCATCGGTTGCCACTGCGGTTTCCCGCCCTACCGGTCCAGCAGCAGCGGCTGCATCCGCGCCGAGTGTCAACTTTCCAGACAAGATTCCTTGAACGCTTCGCTCGGTCTTAAAAACCAAAATGATATCGGACGATTGCACACCGACTTGCCAGCCAATATTGCCCCCGGTCAATGTGATAAAGACCGGAGCGTGCCAAACGCCATCGGGTTCGCGAACAAACAATATCCCTCGACCACGACGAGCACCGACGATGAAGCTGCCCTTGATCACATTGGGGACAATCGCCACCGCGTTTGCATTGGACAGCATGGCTTGGGGGATTCGGTTCAGCGGCGCGGTCATCGCTTCGTTGAACACAACCGCCGAGGCTTGCATAACCTGTTCTTCCAACACCTGAGCGTGCGATGTCGAGTGCCCCCAAAATGACGTCAATAAGAGCGTGGTCGCAGCGATGCGGCTATAGAGCTTCATAGTAAATTGATTTGCAAAAAAAAGGGGGGCGAGATTCCTTAGTCATCTAAGCATTGCTCGCATGGACCGTGCCAATAAGTGTAGAGCATCGCGGCAAATAAAAGAACACGAAGGACTAGGCCCTTTGGGGCCGCTTCGCAGCACCAAAGGGATTAACGCCTTCGCAAAGTCGTTGCTGTTTTGCAATTCAATTCGCAACTTTGGTGACTTCGACACTTGGGGCATTTCGGATCGATTATATTGGCCTGGGCAGTCAAATTCCTCGAATCCTTTCCTTGGTGTGATCACAACGGCGGTGGCGGATGAGCTTTCTACGAACGACCCTAATTTTGCTTGCGTTGGCGGGAATGTTGACAGTCAATGCAACGGCTGAAATGCCGGATTTGCAGTTTCATTCTCTTGTCGCCAAGGACTCGCTAAACCCGCCCGAAGAGGCTTCCGACGACGCACGCCACTGTTTGACAGGATTGATCTGGCCTCCGAGCGAGTTCGAAGTGTCTTGGAATGCACCGCTGGCAGGGAAGGGTGACGCACTCGCGTTGTTCCCTTCACCAATCCCGAGCGGTGATTTGCAAAACGACCGAGTGCCGATGGAGTGTTACTTTGCTCGCGACAAAAATGGCGCCCCGATCACTGCTCCTGCGGTCGTCGTCGTTCACGAATCGGGATCGAAGATGGCGGTGGGACGCGTGTTTGCACGCGGATTCCAGACCTGCGGCGTCCACGCGTTTCTGATCCACCTTCCCTACTATGGAAACCGACGATCCGCCGACGACCATCCCGACCGTCGAAAGGTAATCGACGCGATCCCGCAAGCCGTTGCCGATGTTCGCCGTGCTCGCGATGCCGTCGCGGCGCTACCATATGTCCAGAACGGCCGCGTGTCGCTGCAAGGCACTAGTCTGGGCGGATTCGTCTCCGCAACCAGTGCTTGTTTGGACAGCGGGGCAAAAGGCTGCGGATATGAAAACGTTTTCATACTGCTGGCCGGCGGCAATTTGATGCAAGTGATTCAAAGTGGGAAAAAGGACGCTGCAAAATTTCGTCAACAACTCGAGCAATCCGGACTTTCGTTGAACGAGATCAGCGAGCTCGTGAACCGAGTCGAACCGATGCGAATCGCTCATCGCTTGGACCCTAAACACACGTGGCTGTACTCCGCCGACTACGATCAAGTCGTCCCCATCCAAAATGCAATTGCGCTTGCGCACACTGCCGATCTCGACCCGAGTCATCACGTGCGAATGCTCGGCAACCATTATTCCGGAATTGTCTACATCCCTTTCGTGATTCCCAAGATGGCGAAGGCCATCCGCGAAAACTGAATCAAAACGAAACTCGGCAACGTTGATCGCAATCAACCTGCTGACGTTTAAAGGGATGATGGTAACTTGTTGGCGGCATGCGCCGCTCCGCTAAAACTTTGGTGTTGTTGTGATTTTTGGGGTGAGAGTTTCTTCTGGCCTATAGAGCAGTTACCTCTCCACCGACGAAGTCGGGGGAGAGGTCGAGCACGCCCTTTAGGCGTTGCTCGGGTGAGGGGGCGACCGCGCTACCATCCGAGCAGTCCGGTGCAAACGACGTTGTCGTCGGCGAGTGGATTGCTCGGTCAGCCCCCTCACCCGAACGTCGCTGAAGGCTCCGTTCAACCTCTCCCCCAACGAAGTTGGTGGAGAGGTGGCAGAAAACCAACGCAACCAAAATCACATCAATACCAAAGTTTCAGCAGTCCAGGCTTACGACGCTCCGGTAAAAAAAGTTTGATGTCAAAGTAGATAGCATCCAGTGGCTAGTCTGCGGAAAAAAACACGCCTACTCACACAGGCCTGCCCAGAGCCTTGAGGTGGCGTGCTCAAGTCCATTGTTGTTGATGCAACAGCTTGCCTTGCAAATCAACGATCCGAATGTCGAGTGATTGCTTATCACCTTCGTCGATCGCATCAATGATCGTCAACGTTGCTTGTTCCGGGTTCGGACCGCCGCCTACGAATTGCAAAATCGGCATCTCCTTGCTCGCCGAGTCAAGCCGATCGCGGTGCATGTGTCCTGAAAAGATCGCTTGGACATTGTTCTGTTTTAGAATCGGCAACCAAAGCTTCGCTCCAAACCCGCTGTAACTGGCGTAGCCATCGAGCGTTGTTCCGTCGTTTTGGTTATCCAGGCCTCGCAGCGGAATATGGCACGCGACGATTTTGAACGCTGCCTGCTTGATCTCGGGCTGATCCATCACTCGACTCAGCCAAGCGGCCTGTTTCGTGCGATAGGGTTCATAGGCGGCGGTTCCTGCAAAGACGGGATGATGGTCCGGTTTGTCTTCGCCGGTATCGAGCGTGATTAACGCCAATGGCCCGTAACGCAATGCTTGGTTGTAAGGCAAATCCGATGACTCGGGGCACGGCACAATACTCTTTGTCACTTCCCGAGCTCGTTGGCCTCGCACGTCATGGTTTCCATTGCTAAACAGTAGCGGTCGCATGCTGGCCCAAGACATCTTCAAGTCTTTGCCTGGGTTGAGCAGGATCTGTTCAGGCGAATCGGCTGAATCAAAATCGTTGCAACTGTCGCCGTTCCAAATCAGCAAATCAGGACTTAGCTTTTCGATTTCACGGTGCAGTGTATGAATCGTCTCTAGATTTTCGTGCGTATCATTGATACTGACGATGCGAACTCGATTCCCCGAAGAGCTAGGCAAGCGGAGCGGATAAGTCGCGGTCGCTTGCGGTTCGCCTCGTTGCAGCAGATAGGCGTTGGAGTAGCGAAGCGGTTGTGCGACGACGCGATAGAAAATCGGCCGATCCGTCGGCAGGATTTCATGATGCTCGACACGGATGTGCAAAGCGTGATCGTCGGCGCTGATCAAACCACACTGGCTCGCTACTGCGGTGAACGAAAGATCCTTTTCGGAAAATCCGTATTCGACCCAAGCAGTCGCAAATTCACTCACCGCAATACTGACACCGAAGCCATTCGGGCGTGGGTTCTGGACGACCGGAGGACTCGCGATCAGCTCCTTTACGTTGCTCTGCGATTCCTGCGATTGAACCTGTTGCGAAAAATTCACTGCGGAAAAAGCAACGGCACTGACGGGGATCGTGCCGATGAATTGACGTCGATTGAACATGGAGTTTCTCGATTTGACAGCCGTTGTTTTTTGGTTGAACTAACCGCAAAGGTGGGATCTGGGTGGGAGTCTTATTTTACTCTACTCATTGAATCACGTGCACCTGCGAAACAAGCTACTCGCCCGAGACGAGTCCAACGGTGTTGACCGCGCGGACACGGTACTGGCTCGCCGTAACGGGCTGCGATGCTTCAACTGTGTAACGCATTTCCACCAGCGGCATTGAGGGCGTGTCGCTGTACTGCAAGCCTTGGAAGAGCGGACGTCCAAACGGGTTCTTGCTCTTCTCGGGGACGGTTGCGATCAATTGGCCATCACGCTCGATGATGAAATGCGATATCCCGCTTTCAAGATCCGCTTCCGCGTCCCAGGTCAACTCGCGATCCTTCACCACAACGTTGGTCGGCGTCGGAGGAGGCGTGCTGTCCGCAACGTTGGTGTCAATGATGAATTGACTCCATGCCCTGGCGATCTCTTCATTGGGCAACCAGATCGAACTGGCGAGATCACCCGAGTACTTGGCCGCTGGCACCGCGACCATTGCCTTGGTTGCATCGACGTTTAACTCCGCTAGCCAAACAGCCTGCGTCGGCATCGGTCGCAGCGAAGCACCGCTGCTGTTGGGCAAACGCGCCGCCAGACAAACATCCAACCATGGGATCGCTAGGTAGCGGGAATTGCCGCACTCGTGACTGGTTCGTGGATCGATCGCGATGCCAATCAATGCTCCTTCGCTTCTCATTTTTGCAAAGAATGCTTGGTTTGCTGGCCAGGCTCCGGCGAAGCGTCCATTTTTTTCCGTCACACCTTCTTTGGTGCCCAGGTTACACATCACAGGTACCTTCAGTGCGGCGGGGGACAGTGTGTGAGGTTTAATTGCACGTCCTTCGACCTCATCGAACAATGGCACTCCCGAACGCAACCAAACCGCAGCGATTCGCTCGGGGTGCAACAGCAACATCCCACCAGCCCAATGACCACCGCCGCTGTGTCCCCACAGAGCCCATGGCACGTTGGCAAGTTCGGGATGACCGCTCTGATCGCCCAAGTCGACTAACGATTTCTGAAACGCATCATCGGAACCATTTCGTGGATCACACCACATTTGGCAATCGGTCCCTTCAGGCTGCTCATAAGCCGGTGATAACAACGCACAGTCGTGTTTCTTAGCAAGCGATTGCCAATGCAAATCAAACGCGCCGGTTTGCCCTGATTTGCAGGATCCCTCGCCACACCCATGCTGATGCACAATCACGCCCCGGAGTTGTTTGACCGCGGGGGGAACCCAAAGCGTGTAGGCAACGGGAAAGATCAGCTCTCCAGGTTCAGTTGAAGCCTCGTAACGAACTCGATAGTACGACGAATCAGCTTCTACTACAGGGGCATTGTCATAAGGCGGTTGCTGGGCCGACGCCGAGGCAGTCAGGACCGCGCCAATCAGTGCGATTGTGGTGAGGGTTTTCATTTGCATGGAATCGGGGGGATGGGGCGGGAGTGCGGTGAAGTGTTGAAAAAAGGCTCCACCGGACGAGAGCCGACGGAGCCTTGATGAGATTTCAAAAACAGGCTGGAAGCCTATTCTACGTTAGTTGAAAAAGGCATGTTTTGAATCGCCGCCGCTGATTAGGTAGGCGATCAAATCAAGGATCTCGTCCTTCGTCATCGGATTGAAGAGTCCGACAGGCATCGCGGAGATATCCGAAACGACGAGCTCTTCGATCTCGTTGCGATTCACATTGACCCGTTGATTCGGATCGGTCAAATCGGTGTTGATCGTCATCGAGTCGCCATTCAGGTTGACCACCACGCCAGTGTGCACGATGCCGTCTTCGGTCAACACTTTGATCGACGAGAACTGCTCGTTGATCACCTTGCTTGGATTGACCACTTGGTCCAACAAATCGTGGGACGAGTAACGGCGACCGGCCGAAGTCAGATCGGGCCCCGTCATTCCGCCTTGATCACCGAACCGGTGACAGGCGTAACAACCGCTGGCAGCAAACATTTTTCGGCCGTTCGCGAAGTTACGACTATGCAGTCCAGTGCGAGCTGCCTCGGAAAGCTCTTCGAGCGTCCACTCCTTGGGCGTACGTCCTTTGAAGACTTCGCCCAAGTTTTCGAGTGCCGACTTTTTGACCGGTTTCTTCGCCAACAACTCGGCCATCGATTCTGTTTCCGCTTCACTCAGCGAAGCAACGGCATCGTTACGAATGAACTCGATGAACTTGTCAAAGCTCGCTCCGCCTTTGTAGTTGGCCGCTTTCAAGAACCACTCAAAGTAGGCCTCGTGCAGTTCAGGAGTCCAACCGGCCGTCAGCAGCCGAATCGAACGTGCATACTGCATCTGTTCTTCTTGCGTGGGTGCCGCAGCAATCAGTGCCATCGCTTTTTCCGCAACCGTGGGCGATTGCAACGACGCCAGCGTTTCGCACAACAACCAATTCATCTCCGCCGTTTCGGCAGGGAACTGCGGGTCAAGGCGAGCGATCAACTTGTCCACCATTTCCTGGTCCGGTTGACCAAAGCGATTCAAGATAATCTGCGTCGCTCGCTGGAGTGTCAATTGTCCGGAAAGATCCAGACTGGAGGGTTCTATCGCGATTACCGCATTGAGCAACTTGCCTCGCATCGTGGTATCGACCTCTGGCGTCTTGTCCGTGCGGTGCAAGGGATCAACGCCGGCTACGCGAGCAAGTGCCAACAGCGCTTCGACTTGTTTCGCTGGATCCGATTCCGTCAACGCCTTGTCGGCCCACGATTGGATCGGTTGGTGCTCGATCGCGGTGCGTGCAGCGAAGCGAATGAAACGATCGTTGTCCGCAAGATAGGGCCACGCGGTGCCGATCGCTTTCGGATCTTGCTTGCCGTGGAACGCTTCGAGCATGTGACGAGTATCTCTCGCTTTACTTTGTACAACCTTCGGCTGAAAGAGTTCGGTCGATTCTTTGCCGACGTAGGTCACTCGGTACAGTCCTGACTGGACACGACGACCGCCGATCGTGAAGTACATCGCGCCGTCTTGCGGGTGGATGATCGCATCTGTGATCGGCAGCGGAGCTCCGGTGACAAATTCTTCCTTGGTTGCCGTGTACGATGAACCGCTTGGTTCGATATGAACTGCATACAGTTTGCCCCAGCTCCAATCCAACGCGAACAGTGCGTTTTGATATTTCGCTGGAAATTTTGCTCCGTAGCCAAACGTCGTTCCGGTGGGCGATCCAGGACCGATGTCGAGAATGCCAGGCAAATTGTCAGCATAGAATGGCATCCGTTTGCCGGCACCATTGCGCCATCCGAACTCGGCTCCGCTAGTCACATGACAAATTCGTGTGGGACGATACCAAGGCGTATTAAAGTCGTATTCCATGTCGGCATCGTAGGTGAACAGTTCCCCTTCGCGATTGACCGAGGCGTCAAAGATATTGCGGAAGCCCGACGCGTAGGCTTCAAATTTCTTGCCATCGGGAGTGACGCGATAGACAATGCCGCCTGGGGCCAACACGCCACGGTTGTGGCCGCGTCCGTCTGGCATGCTTGGCAGCAGATGATCTTCGCCCCAAATTTGAGCCACTTGTGAACTATCGGCCAGCTCTGGTGGCGTTGCGTTGTTACCGGTGATTAGATACAGCGCCTTGCCATCGGGAGTCGGCACAACGGCATGAACTCCGTGGTCACCTCGCGCGTCGACCTCACGTAGCATTTCGACTTTGTCGAGTTGGTCGTCGCCGTCGCTGTCGGTAACGCGGTACAATCCCGAAGGAATCTTACGTTCGTAGTCGTTGACACCGACGTACAGAGCGTCAAATGCCCAGACCATGCCGTTGACTGCGCGAATATTCGCGGGCACTTTTTCAATGTCGGAGGGCTTGATTTCCTGGCCGGCGGGGGGCGGAGTGATGCGGTACAGGCCGCCGAATTGATCGCTGACGAGCAACCGACCTTTGTTATCGGTGCACAGATTCACCCACGATCCTTGGACCTCGCCAGGGACCGAGTAGAGCAATTCGACCTTGAAACCTTCGGCCGCAGTAATGCGATCGATTGGCGTCGCTGTGTTGCCGACCGCGGTCGTCTTGGGTTCGCTAGACGGTGCGGGGGTGGCAGCTTTCGCTGCAGCATTTTTAGCGTTAGCTCGCTGCTTGATCGCTTCTCTCAGTTTCCCAGGCGTTCGCTGGGCCATGGCATTCGTAGAAACAAACGCAGTACAAAGCACTGCAACCACAGCGGCACGTAACGGTATCTTCGTCATAAGGCAATTTAGCGGCGATGGGGAACGAGACGTGGAACTAATCATAGGTTGGTTCTTGGAAAATTATTTTTGGAGTCGGAATTTTGAAGGGGAATTCGCAAGCCACGCGGTGGGGAGTGGGAAGGTTGCCATGCCGTCGGAAATTGCAGAAAAGACGGACTATTTCGGCTCTAAAACCGACTCATGGCAATTCGCGTCATCCGCGAAGGGGGGACTCAGCACCATTGGGGGTCCTAGAAGACTGTCCCAGCGACGCTTGAGTAGTGAGCATTCTAACCCGTTTCAGCAATCTGTGCAGCTTTGGAGCAACGATTTTGCCTGAGTTTGGTAACGGCACGCTGCGAGCCGTCCGATTGCGTCGAGCAAAACCTTCGAATGAAACCCAACGGCTCGCGCCGCTCCGCTACAAACAACACTCGTATATTGGCAAAGGCGATGGTACTGGGCTTGCGCCGCACTGATAACGAGAGCCCGGCAAATTTGAACGGACCGTTTGCATTGTCCGGTCGCGATCGGTCGGGTGACGCTAGAATGTCGACGTTGGCTCGACCGCAGCATTGGTCCGGCCCAACGAAGAGTTGAATTCACACGGGGTGGGACGAATGAGGGATGGAAGGGATGAATGAGGTAATGGATCAAGTCGCGTTTCCCGCACTGAGCGATGATGAAATTGCCTGCCTGGAAACGCTTGGCATCGTCCGCCAATTTGGCGATGGCGAAACCCTGGTGGCTAACGGCCAAAAGAATCAGTCGCTGTTCGCCATCAAGTCTGGCTGCGTCGCGATCATCGATACTTCAACCGGCACAGCGACCGATGTGGCGGTGCATACGGCCAACGAATTCACCGGCGATGTAGATGTGTTGACGGGGCGTCCTGCGGTGATCGCCGCTGTCGCACGCGGGGATTGCGAGGTGATCGAGATTACCGCGTGCCGGATGCGGCGCGTGTTGGGCGAAATCCCTACGTTGAGCGACAAGCTGCTGAAGGCGTTTCAAATGCGTCGCCAGCTATTAGAAGAGTCGGGCTTTCTCGGCATCCGACTTGTTGGATCCGCAGATTCAAAACAGACATTGCAGCTTCGTGAATTCTTTTACAAAAACAAAGTGCCTCACACCCTGTTCGATATCACTACGGACGAAGGCCGCGAACTGCTGACGCAACTCGATGCTACGTCCGAGGAGACGCCGATCCTTGTTTGCAGTCAACATGTCGAACGCAAACCAACGCTCGCAAAGGTTGCCGATTGCTTAGGGATCTCTCGCGAAATCCGTGACGAACTCTATGATGTGATCGTCGTCGGGGCGGGGCCGTCGGGTTTGGCTGCCGCAGTTTACGGCGCGTCGGAAGGCCTTCGCACACTCGTCGTCGATCGCATGGGGCCCGGCGGCCAAGCGGGACAGAGCTCACGGATCGAAAACTACATGGGCTTCCCCGCAGGCATATCCGGCTCGGATCTCGCCAACCAAGGTTACCTGCAAGCAATGAAGTTTGGGGCTGAATTTACGGCTCCCGTTTCGGTGGTATCGATGCACCGCAATGACGCAGGCGAGCATTGTCTGCTGTTCTGTACGGGCCAGACCGTGCGAACGAAAACCGTCCTGATTGCCACGGGGGCATCGTATCGCCGATTGCCGCTTGAAAATTGCGAACGGTTCGAAGGCATCGGCATTTACTATTCGGCCACCTCGGTCGAGAGTCGCGCTTGTCGAGACGCCAACGCGTTCGTCGTCGGTGGCGGCAACTCGGCCGGGCAAGCCGCGATGTTTCTGTCGCAGCAAGCAAAGCAGGTCAGCTTGCTGCTGCGAGGTGACAATTTACGAAAAGGGATGTCCAGCTATTTGGCAACGCGAATTGAGCAGGCAGCCAACATTGACGTCCGCGTAAACACAGAGATTGAGCGTCTGAGCGGCGAATCGAAACTCGAATCGATTCAGCTTCGCAACAATCAAACGAACCAAACCGTTAGTGAAAACTGCTCCGCTGCATTCATTTTCGTCGGGGCAAAACCGCATACCGAATGGTTGCATGAATCCGTCGGCTTGGATGCCCGCGGCTATGTGATCACTGGGCCCACGGTTCAAAACCACCCGCATTGGCAACTGGATCGCACCCCGTGCGAACTCGAGACCACCAGTCCAGGTGTGTTCGCCTCGGGTGATGTTCGTAGTGGAACAACCAAGCGATGCGCATTTGCCGTCGGTGACGGCGCATTGGCGATCACCTGTGTGCATCAATACCTCAGCTGAACTCACTCGCTCACCGCAGAATTTCGTGCAGTGGAACAATCCAGTATGGTTCACTGCTACATCATTCGATGATCGAAATTTCAGTCGGTTCAACAGTCATCCCAGCAATCGGTGAATACCGCCGTTGCACTACACTATGTTTGGGGCAACCCCCTGTTCGCCAAATCGGAATGTGTAATATGAAGGCATCCATTTTGAAACGCGTTTCTTTCCGGTTGCTCATTCGCGTGGGGCTCGTGCTGCTGTGTACCATAACCGCCACTCGGGGGCATGCGGACGAGCCATTTCCCCACAGTGACGCTGTTGACGCACTCCACCGTAGCGTTGAGTTCTTCCGCGCGCACGCGTCATCGCATGGCGGTTACGTCTTTCAGCTCAGCGAGGATCTTGCGTTTCGTGAAGGTGAAGTGAAAGTGGGAAAAACGACGGCATGGATCGAACCGCCTGCGACGCCAAGTGTCGGCGATGCTTACCTAAGTGCCTACGAATTGACAGCGGACCCCATGTTGCTCGACGCTGCAAAAGAGACCGCGACAGCGCTGCTTCGCGGACAACTTGTCTCCGGTGGCTGGGGTGAACAAATCGAGTTCGCCACCGACGATCGCAAACGCTATGCATACCGAGTCGACTCAGCAGAGGTAAAGAAGCGACGCAACACGACGACGTTCGATGACGACAAGACCCAGTCGGTGATTCGCTTTTTGATGCGATTGGACATTGCCACCGAGCAAAGCGATGCTGCGATTCACGAAGCCATCTTGTACGCCTTGGACGGGGTACTCCGCAGCCAGTATCCCAACGGTGCTTGGCCTCAACGTTACGATTCGTTCCCGACCGAAACATCCGATCCAAACCTGAAAGCTTCTTATCCTAAGGCTTGGTCGAAGACGTATCCCAAACAAAAGTACGACAGTTACTACACGCTCAATGACGGCACAATTGCGGATCTGATCGCCACGATGCTAGAGGCGTTTGATCACTATCAGGACAAGCGGTACTTCGACGCGGCAATGCGGGGAGGCCACTTTCTGTTGCTCGCACAAATGCCGTCACCGCAACCCGGTTGGGCTCAACAGTACAACGAGCAAATGCAGCCCGCATTAGCACGCAAATTTGAGCCGCCCGCGATCAGCGGAGGTGAGTCTCAGCAGGTCATGCGGACACTGTTGTTACTTTATCGACGCTCAGCAGACAAACGCTTTCTGGATGCGGTTAAGTTAGCGTTGCCGTATTACGAAACGTGCTTGCGAGACGACGGACGCTTGGCAAGGTTTTATGAACTAAAAACCAATCGCCCGTTGTATATGACTAAAGAGTACGAGTTGTCTTACTCGGATTCCGACGTTCCAACCCATTATGGTTTTGTGGTGAGTTCGTCGCTGGGGCGGATTCGCAGCGAACTGGATAAAGTTGAATCGTTGCCGGAGGATCGCCTGTGGGTGCAATCTGAACCCAAGCCAGCGAAGCCATCCAAATCGCTAACGGAACAAGCGACACGGGTTGCCGCAACTTTGGATTCACGCGGCGCATGGGTCGAAGCTGGCGTACTAAAAAATCACCCCGAGGCCAACGTTTCGCGGATTATTTCTAGCAAAACCTTTATTACCAATCTGAAGACACTCGCGACCTATATCGCGGCCTCACGTAAGTAGTTCTGTTGACGCGTCAACGTTGCGTGGCGAGGCAGAGTGATGAAGTCGCGTTGCGACATCAATCGATTTCCGCCCACTGCGTTTGGATGGCGGATTGGGTTTCGATACGATACCCCTTGACCGTCCATCTTGGTGGCACAGGCATTGTCAATGTGTTACACGCAACGCGAGTGTCACCGTGCTGATGCGCTCCAGCAGCGAGTTCTGATTTTCGGTCGCCGTTCATGTCGAACAGCACTGCCACGATTTCGCCAGCACCGCTGTCTTCACATCGGATTTGTCCGGTCATGAACGCCGTGTGTTGTTTGGCGTTGGTGTACTCGACCTCGAGTACCAGTTCGCCGAGAGCGTGAGTGGCCATCGTTTTCATCCCTTGATTCGTGAAATGCTTGAGAGAAGAACCGTGAGCCAGTTGGAAGCGATTGCGTGCTCACGACTACCTTCAATTTAGCAGATTTACAGCGACGGTCCAAAATGCTGGTGAATTCTGTCCCGATTATTAGAGTTAAAAGCGTCGCTCCGCTCACATGGCGGGGGTGCAGTCAAAATCGTAAAATCCGAAACTGTCAGATGCTTCCGCTTTTTTTAACCAGGGTTCATGGAATGAAATCGAAGATTCGCCTCGCCCGGTAACCTATCAGCTCAAGTTGCTTCAGCAAGTCGGGGTTTCCGAACTCGAACGGTTGCATAAAAAAATCATGCTTCGCCGCGTTCGGCGGAATCAAGTGAAAGTTCAATAAATCACACCAGTCACAAAGACTTTCGTTCCATAACGTAAGCTCGTGCTCGCCGAAACTCTTGACGAGTTTCGCTACAAAATGTTTGACAGGGCTGTCTTTATACAGATGTCTATTTTGACTCACCGAGTACCGACAAGTCCCAAATGCGGATGTTGCCATCTCGACCACTGCTGGCGATACGATGATTTACTGAGTCGAGCGAGACGTTATGCACCGACGATTCGTGCCCGCCCAGTTTCGCGACCTCGTGACCATCAGAGATATCCCAAATTCGCGTGATCCCGTCTTGCCCCGACGTGATCAGGTGCGACCCGTAGTTGCAGAACGTCAGCCCCCAGATATCACTCTGACTGCCTTGCAGCGTGGAAACTTCCTGGCCTGTGTCGACATTCCAGAGATGAATGACTTTGCCCCAACCGACGCTTGCCAACAGCGGTCCCTCGGGAATGAAGGCCACGTTATAGATCGGACCTTCGTGCCCGCTGAACGATTGCCGCTCCTCAAGAGAATCCGCGTCCCAAACACGAACGATTTTATCGGTACCGACCGTGGCAATCAGCTTGCCGTCACTTGAGTAATCGACACCAAAAATTGCTCCCGACTGGGTTTTCGACCCCACTTGTTCGCCCGAGTCGATGTCGTACAAATGGATGATCCCTTCGCGATCCCCCGCAACGATTCTCGCCCCATCGGGCGAAAAGGCGATCCCACGCACTGCGTTCGGGGCCTTCCATTCGCGAATCATTTGATAGGTATTGGCATCCCACAGTTTGACGAATCCATCATCGCCACTGGTGGCTACGATCGGCCGCGTCGGATGGTACTGGATCATCCAAACCAAACCGCGATGAGCACTGAAGCTTCTAACCACTTTCTGAGTTTCGATATCCCAAATTCGAACCGAACCATCTTCGATTGCGGCAGCCACTTGTTCTTTGCCCGGTACAAAGTCAACCGACCAAACGGTCCCCGGATTTCCGCTCAGCAAGATCGATGGAAAGCGGGCATCGTCGGTTGACGCAATGTTGTTCGTCGCCGTGGGAGCAGGACTAAAAATCCATCCGCCGAGCACGGCCCCCAGCGTGATCAATCCAATCGCGGCGATCGCGATAGCAACATAGGACACTCGGCGAGCGATCGCACGATGTTTCCCTGAAAGCCGTTTGGCATCGTTGGCTTTGATCGCGGGAAATTGCAATGGCGATATCGGGCCGAACTGAGTAACGATGCCCGCCAAGACCGTGGCGACGCTGTTGATCGATTCGGGGCGATCGTCGGGCTTCTTTTCTAAAAGAGCCATGATCACGTCCGACAATTTTCGCGGGATCGCTGGATTGACGCGATGCGGCGGCTCTGGATTCTCATCCATCACCTTTTTCATCACGCCTACGATCGAGGGTGCCTGAAACGGCGACTTGCCGGCCGCCATTTCGTACAACACGACTCCGAACGAAAACAAATCCGACTTCTCATCGGCTTCCGAACCCATCGCTTGTTCGGGTGACATGTAGAGCGGCGTGCCTGTGACCATCCCGGTCTTTGTCAGCTTGACATCATCGGCAGCCCGAGCGAGCCCAAAGTCGGTCAACTTGATCCGATCCGTTTCCTTTTCGATCAGTACATTGGCAGGCTTGATGTCGCGATGGATCATCCCCCGGCCATGTGCCGCAGACAACCCGGCCGCGATCTGCATCCCCATCCGCGCCACCTCGGCCGCAGGAAGCGGCGAATGGTTGGCGAGTCGATTTTCGAGTGTCTCGCCGTCAATCAATTGCATCACGAGGTAAGCAATCTTGCCGTCGCTCTCTCGTGCGACTTGGTACATCGAGACGACATGTTCGTGCGAAATCGCGGCTGCTGCCCGACCTTCACGACAAAAGCGTTGTCGGGCCGTGTCGTTCTTTGCGAATTCTGGGTTTAGGACTTTGATCGCAACCGACCGCTGCAGGTGCGTGTCAAAGGCCTCGAGAACGATTCCCATGCCACCACGTCCGATCACGCGAGCGATTTGAAAGTGGTCCAGTCGTCCCAGATAGGCGGGGTCCTCCGACGGCTCTAAGAAATTCAGCGGGGGCGTTGCTACACCCGGTGTCGGCCCTGGCGTGTCAGCCGAAGTGGACGCACCCGGATTGAACTGCGTGGACGTGTCGGGAGGAAGCGTCGCCTTGTCCACATCGGCAACCGATTGGATTGCAGGCCAATACGCCGAGTCATTCGGAGGATTCATCGTCATCCGGTTGGCAACCAACGATTCGATTTCCAGCGTCCCGGTGGCTGCCATTTGCAAGGCTTCTTGGCATGCGGAACAGCTACCGATGTGCTCGGTCAATTGCTGCAACTCCGACGGCGGCAGCGATCCGCGTATCAGCGATTGAATCTGGTCTCGGGTCAGGCAAGTTGTTGCGACTGGCATTCTACTGGTCCTCTTCCTGCAATCGTTCGATAACCGTCTTCAATCTGGCGATCACACGGCTTTTGGCTACGTAGACGGCCCCGGTGGTCATCCCCAATTGTTTGGCCGCTTCCCCCGCACTCATTCCATCGACGGCCGTCAACTGAAATGCGTTCCACGTCTGCGGCTCGACCTCGGGCTGGACTTCTCTCATCGCTTGGCCTGCCAATTGGCGTTGGTGTTCACGTTCCCAGGCATCCTGCAGCTCATTGGTAGCCTCAGGTGTTTGCGAGAGCATCTCGTACTGAGCGGAATCGTTTGCCGTGGGACCAAGACGTTTTCGTTTTTCAAAATAGGTGTAGAGTCGATTCCGCGTGATCGTGAACAGCCATGCTCGAAATCCGCCTTTTTCTTTGGAGTAATCTAAACGCGAGATCGCGGATCCGACACGCCGAACGACATCTTGCACGATGTCCGCCGCGTCGGCGTCTTGCAAACCACGACTGCGGGCAAAACGATAAAGCATCGGTCCATAGTCTCTGAGAAACTCGGACCATGCTTCGTTATCTTCTCCGTCGCGCAGTCGCAACAGCAGCGTTGCTCGGGTGATCGGTGAATCGGTCAAATTTGTATCCTGAGCGGCCTTGGTCGAATTTCCAGTCTTCACGACGAGATAATTATAGCTGTTGTCACGACCATGGCGACCGCGCCGGATCACACAGGGGAATACTGGGGGGCAACTCGATTCTTACACGTCGTCGTTCATAAAAAGGGGAAAGATCTTTCCGAATCGGTGTAAGAGCGACAAAAAGCGGCAGTATTTCACTCTACACAACATAAAAATGCTTCCTTGGAGTCGATTCATGTCTTTCCATATTCCCCTTTTCACGCCGCGAATCGCGGGCATTGCGTCCGTCGCGGTCGTTTTGTCCGCGACACTCGCAGTGGCGCAAGTTCCGGTTCGTGTCGAGTCGGTTCAGCGGCAAAATGTCCAGCAACGACAGGCAGTTACCGGGTCGCTGCGTCCCGTTGCCCGTGGAAACGTGGCGGCGATCGAAGCGGGCCAATTGCTCGAACTCGGACCGCGCGAAGGCGAAACCGTCCGCAGAGGAGACATCGTCGCTCGTGTGGATGCTCGTCGATTAGAAGCACAACACGCCGAAGCGGTGGCCGAAAAAGCAGTCGCCACTGCGGATCTGGCCAGTGCGAAAGCACGGCTGACACAAGCTCAGGCCGACCTTGCTCGTGGCCAAAAACTGATCCATCAAAACGCGATCGGGCAACAGGAACTCGACTCGTTCCAAGCCGCTTACGAAGTTGCTCAAGCGACGATCGCATCGACGAAAAGCCGGATCGACCGGATCGCACAATCAATTCGCCTGATCCAGGTTCGTTTGGAAGACACCGTGATCCGAGCTCCGTACGACGCCTCGGTGGTCCAACGACACATTGAACCTGGTGATTGGGTGCAAGCAGGCGATGCGTTATTGACGATTGTGTCGACCGGACCAATCGAAGCATGGCTGGAAGTACCCGAGCGATACGTCGCTGCGGTGGACCAATTTGGTGCATCAGTTAGCGTGCGAGCGCGAGCAACCAATCAAGAGAGTAACGTGCTGTCAACGCGCCGCGTCGCGGACGTGAACCCTCGCGTACGAACACTCAGCTTCGTCGTCACTCTGGATAATCCCGATGGCTTGCTCGCAGCGGGGATGTCCGTCGACGGATGGATCGCCACCACGGGTGAAATCGAGACCGAAACGATTAATAAAGACGCGGTGAACCGCGGCGGAAGTCAACCGTTCGTGTACCGAGTTGCCAAGGGATCCAAGGAAAGCAAGGCAGAGCGAGTTCCCATTGAAATTCTGTTTGAGTTACCCGACCGTGTTGCGATTCGATCTGCACAATTGAAAGTGGGTGACCGCGTGATTGTCGAAGGCAACGAGCGATTACTACCAGGCCAGAACGTGGCAATCATCAATACGATTGCCGGGGATGATGAACTGGCAAGGGCGGAACGCTAGGTTGGAAGGCAGGAATCATTGAGCGGAATCCCATTAGCCGTTTGGTGGTCAGTCGTGGCGGCCTAAATTCAAGAATGACAAATGATGTCAGGTTCTAGCATTTTGTTCCGCAGAATCTCTCTGTTACCTCGCCCGAGCGAAGCGTGGGAGAGGTCGAGCGGGCCCCATAGGCCTCGTCCGGGTGAGGGCCAACCGCACAATCTTGGTGCATCGTTGGATTGAGCTTGCTCGGACGCCCTCACCCGAGCAATCGCTGAAGGCTCTGCTCGACCTCTCCCAAACTGCGTTCGGGAGAGGTGACAGTAGGCCTGCCGAGACACTCTGCGAGTTTGGCGACCAAGATTCTTTTCATTCTCGCCGATCGCGTGTAAGACGTCTCGCTCCGGTGGGTATCTACGTTTGTAGAAGACGCTCACTGCGAAGCGAGTCTGTGGGACGGGCCATCGTGCTCATCCCAATAACAAAACCCTCCGGCCACGCGAACGGAATCGCGTGGCTTTTTTCGAAACATCGCCCGCTTGGAACTCGATCATGAATTTCGTCAAAGCATCGGTATCGCAACCGATCACCGTTACCGTCGGCGTGATCCTTTCACTGATCGCTGGGATGGTTGCACTTCGTAACGTTCCGATTCGGATGGCACCCGAGATTGACTCGGTGGTAATCTCAGTCGCAACGGCCTGGGAAAACGCCTCAGCCGAAGAGATCGAAAGCGATGTAATGGAACAACAGGAAAAATACCTCGGCGACATTAGCAATCTGGTCTCGATGACCAGTATCGCACGCAGCGGCCGTGGATTGATTCGATTGCAATTTCGCACTGGAACGCAAATCAATCAAGCGATGTCCGAAGTCGATCAGAAATTGAGCGAAGTCCCGCAATATCCGCTCGGTGTCGACGAGCCTGAGATCGAAGCGATCGATCCCGAGAGTGTTGATTACATCGCCTGGGTCGGCTTCAGTAGCAACGATCCGAATTTTGATGCAACGACACTGTACGATTTCATGGATCGTCGAATGCGGCCAGTCTTTGAGCGGATTCCAGGGATCTCGCAAGTGGGCATGGTAGGAGCCCGCGAATCGGAAATCCAAGTAATCGTCGATCCATACGCCTTGGCAGCCCGCGGTTTGACGTACTCGGACTTTGTCGCCGCATTGGAAGTCAACAATGCCAACTTCTCGGCCGGAAAAATCACCGACGGAAAAAACGATCTTCGCGTTCGTACGATCGGTCGGTTTGCTGATGCATCAGCGGTCTCGGATTTGGTGGTTCGCCGTGATGAAGAAGGCCCGATCTATGTCCGCGATGTGGCTCAAGTGCGAGCCGGATACAAAGAACTCGACAGTTGGGTGCGAGCCCGTGGAACGCTGATGCCGTTCTTCAACTTTCAATTGGAATCAGGCGGCAACTTGTTGGACACGATGAGCGAGATCCAAGCAGAGATTGCTCGCATGAATTCGGAAGATGGGCTGCTCAGCCAACAAGCACATATCTTACAAACTGCAGGTGAATTGGCACCAGGAACGAAATTGGAATTGGTGCAAACGTGGGATTCATCAAATTACGTCAAAGACGCATTGGCACTGGTCCAGCAAAATATTTTGTCCGGAGCGGTTTTGGCAGTGGTCGCGTTATTGCTGTTTCTACGCAGCGTTCGCTCGGTCGGCATCATTGCGATCGCGATCCCACTTTCTACGATCGGAACGGTCGTCATCTTATTGGCACTCGGACGGAGTGTGAACATCATTTCGCTGGCGGGGATGGCGTTCGCAGTCGGGATGGTGGTCGATAACGCGATCGTCGTGATCGAAAATATCTTTCGTTATTTGCAAAAAGGCCACTCGCCAAAACAGGCGGCACTGGAGGGAACTCAAGAGGTCGCCGGTGCAGTGTTGGCATCGACCTTGACCACGTTGGTGGTGTTTTTGCCTGTGTTGTTGATCGAAGAACAAGCGGGGCAATTATTCCGCGACATCGCGCTCGCGATCATGGCAGCAGTCGGACTCAGTTTGATCGTTTCACTGACGGTGATCCCGGCAGCGGCAGGCGTATTGCTGAAACCGTTTGCGACCAAAACTAACGAGACAAAGTCGGCTCCGGTCGATTCAAGTCCATTGCGACCACAGTCGCGCCGAGCCCGATTTGCATCGGCAATCTCACGAGCATTCGTGCGGCTGACTGATTTGCCGTCAATGATTGGCTCGATCGTTCGCTGGTTGGTCTTAGGTTGGGTTCGCCGCATCGTGACTGCGAGTGTGTTTGCCACCGCGACCGTGATCGGGATCGTGATGTTGTTGCCGCCGCTGGACTATTTGCCCAAGGGTAACCGCAACCTCGTTTTTAGCGTTTTGGTTCCACCACCAGGCTACAGCATCGACCAGTTGTTTGAGCTGGGCAGTCGTATCGAGCCAATCATCCGGCCGTCGTGGGAAGCCGCGGGAGATCGATTTGCGATGGAGAAAGTGAGCCGTGGTGGCGAAAACCCAATGATCGATAATCGAGTGGAGTTGCCGATCAGTCCCGGCTCGACTGAAAAAGTGATCAGTCCGCTACTAGACCATTACTTCCTTGTCGCTCGCGAAGGCCGGATCTTTCAGGGGGCGATTCCCGTGGACGCCGCAACCACTCCCGACGCGATTCCGCTAGTGGAAAGTGCATTGATCGCGGGTGCCGCCCCCGATACCCGTTACTTCACGTTCCAGTTTCCATTGTTCCGCACCGGCGGCACCACCGGGGCAGCGATCAAGATCGATGTCGTTGGCGATTCGTTGGAAGAGGTGGTCGATTCAGCGGGTGCGTTGATGAGCCAACTGGTTGCGGACTACGGAAACAAGAGCACCAATCCGACGCCATCGAATTTTTTGCTGCCGACTCCTGAGATTCGTGTCGAACCAGATGACGAACGATTGCAGGACGCCGGTCTAACGCGACAAGACGTGGGGCTAGCGACACAGGCGTCGGGCGATGGCATTTTGATTCCTCGTCGTTTTCAGCGTGGCGGTGAACTAAAGGATTTGAAGATCATTACCGAAGCGGCACTGGGCAATTCGCCAGTCGAAGGACTTCGCAACGCTCCCGTGGCCACCCGCCGCGATGGCGTTGTGGATTTGCAAAACATTGCCAAAGTCGAGCGGGTCCGCGTGCAAGACCAAATTCGTCACGTTGATCGCCAACGAGCGGTCACACTCGAGTTGACTCCGCCGGAAAACATCCCTTTGGCAACCGTGATCGAGCAATTGAATCAGAAAGTCGCCGAACTTCGCCAATCCAAAGCGATTCCGGCGACAATCGATGTTCGTTTTGCTGGCTCGGCCGGTTCGCTGGCTGAGATCAAGACCGCGTTGATCGGTGACGGTTCGTTTGTGGGAACGATTTCCAGTTCGATCTTCCTGGCGTTCGCGATCGTCTACTTATTGATGGTGGTATTGTTTCAAAGCTGGACGTACCCGCTGGTGATCATGATCAGCGTCCCTCTGGCAACGCTCGGCGGATTCATCGGATTGGCGTTGGTTCATCAGTGGACGCTTAGCGACCGCTATCTGCCGGTTCAAAACATGGACGTACTGACGATCCTTGGGTTCGTGATCTTGGCCGGTGTGGTGGTTAACAATGCGATCCTGATCGTTTACCAAGCGTTGAACTTTTTGAAGACGGGCAAAGACGAAGATGGTAACGAAGTCAGCACCGATCCCAATGAAGCGATCGTCGAGTCGGTCGTCAGCCGTGTACGTCCGATCTTGATGAGCACGTTGACCAGTGTGGGCGGGATGTTGCCGCTGGTCTTTTTGACGGGGCCCGGCAGCGAGCTGTATCGTGGGCTTGGTGCCGTGATTACTGGCGGTTTAGTAGTGTCGACAGTCTTTACTATGTTTTTGGTGCCCGTCGTTTTGAGTATGGCATTCGCGATCCAGGGGGCTGGCGTCGCCAAGACAGCAGGCGTGGATGCGACTGAGCCCGACGCAGATTCTCCCTCGCTCCCGGACGTGTTGGGTGCCCAGCTCACTTGACCAAGTCGTAGAATCTTTCGGGAATTGTATTCTAAGTCGAGTAAGTGTTTCCAGCGTAGCAAGTAGTCCCTATTGACCGTTCACTGTGCTGCAGTGAAGGCATTCCTAATAAACAAACAAAGCGGAGATGAAACAAAATGTCATTTGATGTCAAAAACAAGACGGCGTTCGTAACTGGTGCTAATCGCGGAATCGGACGTGCAATTGTCGAAGAAGCTTTGCAGCGTGGTGCGAAGAAAGTCTACGCAGCCGTGCGAAAGTTGGACTCGGCCGACTCGCTGGTCAGCGAATTTGGTGACCGCGTTGTACCCGTTCATTTCGATTTGGAAGATCCAAGCACGATCGAAGCCGCGGCGAAAACCGCCAGTGACGTGGACTTGGTCGTCAACAACGCGGGCGTTCTGAGAACGGCAGGCCCGATCAGTGACGATACTCTCGAGGCAATCCAATATGAAATGAATGTGAATGTTTACGGACTGATTCGCACGGCGAAAGCGTTTGCACCGGTCCTCGCAGCCAATGGCGGCGGTGCGTTGGTCCAGCTGAACAGCGTCGTATCGGTGAAGACGTTTGCCAATGTCGCGACGTATTCGGCGTCTAAGGCAGCAAGTTACTCGATCACCCAGGCGCTGCGCGACACATTGGCGGAGCAGGGAACACAGGTCGTCAGTGTGCATCCGGGCCCGATTGCAACCGACATGGCGGATGACGCAGGATTTACCGAAGGCGCCGCACCACCGTCCTCCGTCGCCAACGCAATCTTCGACGCATTGTCCGAGGATCGTTTCCACGCTTGGCCCGATCCGATGGCTCAACAGGTCGGCGGTGCCTATCAAAGTTTTGCCGAGTCGGTCGTCGAAGCCGACATGCAAGAAAGCGCGAGCTAAGTCAGTCCCCAAATATTTTTAGCGGTGCGGCGCGAGCGGGCTGTTGATTTAATCGAAATGCAAGTCGCATAAGTGAGCCGTGGGCCGTAAGGCACCGGGTAATGTGTGGGACCCGGCCGCTCACGCGCGAGCGGCTCACTAAATCAACAAGCCGCAAACCGCCCGGTCTAGTTTGAACGTTTCACTTGCCGCAACCGGACGGCTCGCGCCGTGCCGCTACCAAAGTAGATGGCATTGGGCTAGTGCTGCGTCGCTAAAACGTTGGTATTGACATCGTATATTGGGAGTGAGTTTTTTTCCGTCCTGTAGTGCAGTTACCTCTCCACCGACGAAGTCGGTAGAGAGGTAGCAGAAAACCAGCGCAACTAGAAATCACGACAGCACCAAAGTCTTAGCAGTCCGCGGCTAGCGCCTTCGGCTCACAGAATGATCGACGATTCACCGGTAAATACCGAACGACCTGCTTAGCTCGAATCTCACTTTAGAAATCGGTGGTCGCTTCCTCGAGGTTCAACTCTTTGATCCAAGTGTTGCGGTAGCGAACATCGTGGCCTTCGCATTGCAGCTTCAGCCCCTGTGGCGTGTCCGTAATACCACGACCATTATCGTTGCCACCGTCAACGCCGGAGTTCGGTCCGCCCCACACTTTGTTGATCACTTGGTTGGTGTGCACTTTCACACCATTGAAGTACATCGTGACCATCGGCTTGTCGACCATTTTGCCGTCCTCGAATCGAGCAGTACGAAACGTGATATCGTACGCATTCCACTTGCCGACGCCGTTGTAAGCATGATAAGGCGATTCGGTCTCGTTGATCACCGCCGCCATGCCGTGTTTGGTTTTGTCGCCGTCAAGCACCTGAATTTCGAAACGGTTTTGTAGATAGACGCCGCTGTTTCCGCCCGGTTTCATGATCAGAAACTCGATGTGCAGGCGGAAATCACCATACGGTTTCTTGGTGACGATGTCGGCGGCACCGTACTTGCCACCATCGGCGGCTCGGTCGTCCGTCATCAAGCTCGTACCGCCATCGACCGGATCGTCGACAATCTTCCATTTGATTGGCATCGCCGAACCAAACCGCGGTCCTTCCCAATACTGCCATTTTTGGTCCAGCATTTCGCGTGTCCCGTCAATGATCATCTCGGCACCGTCGATCGGCTTGGCTCCGACACCGATCTGTTTTCCTGCGTCCTCTGCATAGGCTGTGACTGTAAAAACGGACAACAAAATCAAGGACAAGCAATAAAGGCGATTCATGGAAAGGCTGCTTAATCAGGAGGGAATGGGGGAGGTTCCGAATACAAAAGTCTCGGAGGCAAGCACACCGATTGTACTTCAGACACACGGAGCGATTCGCGTATTCGCTTCCGATTTTCACGCATCCAACCAGATGAATACAGCCTGAACAACTTGCCACACATGGACACGCTAACACTTGTCTATGAAGCGACTTACGCTTTCAAGACGCCCGCCATTTTTCCATAATTCCCCTTGCTGATCACTTAGGGTGCCCCCACAATGCACAGTCCGCACACAGCCACGTGAGGCATGCGGCAACGAAGGCGTGGTTCTCTATTTGGGAATTTGTTGTGATGCAATGGCAGGTTCAATCGGTCAATCAAATTGGTGCGGAACGATTTTCACAGTGGTGGGAATTGTTGGAGGATACACCTGAATTTGAAAGCCCCTATTTCACTCCGACCTATGTCCAAACAGTCTCTCGGGTGCTGCCGAATATCGAGGTTGCACTTCTTGTCGATGGCCAACGTTTGAATGCGGTCTTCGCGTTCGAACGACTCCATGGCAACGTAGCAGGCGCGGTCGGTCGAACTTTGGCGGACTATCAAGGGATCATCTACCGTGCGGGTACAGCGATCGATCCTATTGAGATGCTCCGCGCTGCGAAGTTGGTTCGCTGGGAATTCGATCATCTTTTCCCGGTTACTCAACCACTTGCATCGCATTGTTGGGCTGTTTGGTCATCGCCACAGATGGATTTGTCCAAAGGCAGCAAGGCTTATGTCGACGAGGTCTATGATCGCAGCGCCAATTTGAAAAAGACGGTACGTACGGGACAGAACCGTATGAAGAAGGCGTTAGGGGCACTGACCGTGGGTAAGCAGCAATGCGATACCGACCTGCTGGAACCTTTGCTGCAATGGAAGTCCGATCAATACGAAGCCCAGCAACGTAAACATCCGTTCCGCGAACCCTGGGTTCGCGAGTTGTTGAGGCTTTGGATGCAAGAAACCGACGATCGCTTTCGTGGCAAAATCGTATATCTCAAGGCTGCGGACAAACCAGTCGCCCTGCATTACTGCTTGCATTCGAAAACGGTTTCCCACTTTCTGATCAATACTTACGACTTTGATTGTGCACGTTACTCCCCCGGCCTCGTCAGCATGCTGATGGCGGCGGAGGCGGGAGCCTATGGAGATGTGCAGCAAGTTGACTTTGGAAAAGGACTCGAAAGTTATAAAGGTCGATTAGCGACGGCCGAGTCAATGGTCGGTGAAGGATGCGTTGACCTGAATCACACGCGGTTTGTGCTGAACAAGACGCTTCAGCGATCGCGTTATCGCTTTCTGCGTTCGCAGTGGGCTGATCCCGTTCGCACGCTTGCTCGCCGAGCCGCTGCGAAAGTCCCGGCGGTCCGCACCCTGCTGCATATGCGTTAGAAGTGGATCTTCGCGGCATTTCCCAATGAGCAACACGGTTGCGATGCGAGCTGCTAAGCTAATGGGAGTCAGCAATTCAGTGACTATGGCCGCGTCACACGGCCCTTGCCACCTATCCCGCCGCATCTCCCGCCCCACCATTGCAACATCATGCTTACAACCAAAGCTTGGTCGCGATTTTTGTTCGCGACTCTGTTATTGAGTGTCTCATCAACTCCGCTGTTTGGTCAACAGAACGCCGCTAATGCAACCGTGATCGACGGAATTCGGTTCACGTTGTCGGACGGTCTGCAGATTGAAAAAGTCGCAGGCGGATCTCTGATCAAATGGCCGATCGTCGCCGACTGGGACAATCAAGGCCGATTGGTGGTGGCCGAGTCTGCTGGCGTCAGCAAACCGATCATCGAGCACAATGAAAAGAAGCTGCACAAGATCATACGTTTGGTTGACGTCGATCATGACGGTAAGTTCGACAAACGCATCGTTGCCGCGGATAATCTCAGCTTCCCCGAAGGGGTGCTGTGTGTGGGCAACGATATTCTGGTCGCGGCACCACCCGTGATTTGGAAGTTGACAGACGCGGACGAGGATGGTGTCTGTGAAAATCGCGAAGTCTGGTTCGATGGGCAAACAATCACGGGCTGCGCCAACGATCTGCATGGTCCGTATCTCGGTCCCAATGGCTGGATCTACTGGTGCAAGGGCGCGTTTGCAAAACAAACGCACTCGCTGCTGGACGGACGCAAGATCGAATCATCGGCAGCCCATATTTATCGCCGCAAACTCGAGGGCGGTGCCGTCGAACAAGTCATGACGGGCGGGATGGACAATCCTGTGGAAGCAGCGTTTACACCCGAGGGGGAAGCCTTTTTCACCAGCACATTTTTGCAACATCCTGGCGATGGACTCCGCGACGGCATCGCCCACGCAGTTTACGGAGGCGTCTATGGTAAGGAACAAGCCGTGCTCGATGGTCATCCACGCACCGGATCGCTGATGCCGATCATGACTCAACTCGGTCCCGCCGCTCCAAGTGGGCTCGCCTGTTTGCATTCGAATCATTTAGTGCCGTCCACGGAAAATCCAAATTCCCGAGTGCTTGTTGCCGCACTGTTTAATTTGCAAAAGGTGACGGCGCATCAATTGATTCCCCAAGGCGGCAGTTATCAAAGCGTCGATCACGATTTGGTCGTGGCCGATCGCGTTGATTTCCATCCCACCGATGTCTTGGAGGACGCCGACGGCAGTTTGCTGGTCATCGACACCGGTGGCTGGTACGACCTGTGTTGCCCCACGTCACGGATCGATCAAGCAACCGCTGCGGGAGGCATCTACCGGATCTCAAAAGTCAAATTGAACTCGGACGAAGCCGCAGTCCGTTCAGCGGAAACAACAAAGACCAAATCGGGCGATCATCGTGTGGATTTCTTGTTTGACCCGCGGCCTTGGGTTCGACGGCAAGCGGGTTTACAGATCGCAGACGCTGGTAACTCCGTCATCTCGTCACTTGAATCGGTGCTTAATAGCACGGACCGCTCGCTTGAGGATCGTATCGCGGCACTGTGGGCGATCAGCAGGCTGGAAACGGCGGAATCAAACGCCACGATCCGTAAACAACTCACTCAAGCCGACTCGTCGATCTTGCAAGCCGCCTGTCATGCGGTATCGATTGACCGCGATGCCGAATCGGTAAACGGACTTGTGGGTTTGCTCGATCACCACGATTTGCATGTCCGGCGTGCGAGTGCCGAAGCGATTGGCCGCATCGGCTCGCCCAAGACCGTCGAATCGCTACTTCGCGCGATTGATCGTGCGGAACAAGATCGACATCTCGAACATTCGTTGCTTTATGCCTTGATCGAAATTGCTCGCACCAGCGACGTCGAGCTTTTAGGCATTGCACAATCAGAAACGCAACGACGCGCCGCCTTGTTAGTGCTTGATCGCGTCGACCGCTGCGATGACATTCCGATTTCGGTCTGGTTCACCGCACTCAGCGCCGGCGATCCCAGCTTGCGTCAAACCGCTGCAGAAATCATGGCCAAGCATCCCGAGTGGGCATCACAGGCAAGCGAGCGGCTTGACCGATGGTTCTCTAACATTGGAACTCAAGACACCGTTGCGCCCGAAACGCTCGCGTTACTGATCACGGGATGGAAACAGCAAGACGCTGTTCAACAACAAATCGCGAAGTGGATCGGCAGCGCAAGCACGTCCAACGTAGCGAAACAATCATTTTTGGCCAACCACGTTCACGACTTCACCTCGGGCGTGATGCCACATGCATGGGTGGAGGGATTGGCGGCGTTTCTTGCTGATGCTGAACCGCCGCTACAACGTACACTTGCGGAAAACCTACGACAGACAAAAATTGATAAGCATGACGCTGATGTACTTGCGAAAGTCTTGCGAACGATTGCAATCAAATCACCGTCGCCTCAGCATCGATTTGATCTGCTTGCATCCCTGCCGGCCGGCAGCGTTTTGGACAATGCAGCCGTGGAACAAGAGGTCGTGAGTGCGTTTTTGAGTGACGATGAAACGCTTGCGCCACTTGCAACCAAAGTGCTGCAGCGGGCAAGGCTTTCCGACGCTAATCGACTGGTTGATTCATTATCCGAAATACCATCACAGAGGTTGACTACTACGATTGAAGCCGTGCATCGTTCGGCCAACAAGACGCTCGAGTCGACGATGTTACAGCAACTTGCGTCACTTCGCGTTTCACGCACTTTGCCGCAAGGGTTTCTAACGAATTTGTATCGTCAATCATCCGACGATCTAAAGACGTTGGCGATACAGACCGAGGCCGAGTTGCAGCGACCGGATGCAAATGTCCAAGCTTCGGTCGAGTCACGACTGTCGCAATTGGAGCCCGGCGATCCCGTGCGAGGGCTGCAGGTGTTTCGCAGCAGCAAAGCGGCCTGCAGCGGTTGTCATCGCATCGGCTATGTCGGCGCGAATATCGGTCCAGAGCTGACGCGTATCGGATCGAGTCGCACGGCCGAAGCGTTGATGGAAGCGATGCTATTCCCAAGTGCACGGCAAGAGCAGAGTTACCAAGGTTTGCGCATCTTGACCGTGGATGGCCAAGTCTTCAATGGCCTAGTTCGGGCACGTACAAGCGAGGGGTTTGAACTTCAACTCACCGCCGACCGGACCGTCAGACTCGACCATCGTGACGTCGAACTGAGCGAACCGAGCGAAATCTCGATCATGCCGGCGGGGTTGGCCGACCAGCTAACGAACCAGGAATTGTCGGATCTAATGGCGTTGCTGCGTTCTGCAAAATAGCATCCCTGGATCATAAGCAGGTCAATCTGAGTCATTCCACATGATGACCTGAGCCGACGACGTTAGCCTGGTCCGCTAAATCGTTGGTATCGACGGTACATTCTGATAACGCAGGTTTTCTTCTTGAACCGCGAAGCGGTGGCATGACGTCGCTTCGCGACTAAGGAATCAAACCCGCGCAATCCAAACATGCTGTCGATACCAAAGTTTTAGCGGTCCCGCATTGGGCTAACGCCGTCGGCTCACGGAACGACCGACGTTTCACCGGTAAATACCAAACGACCTGCTTAGAATCCACGAGTGCAGTCAAGGGCGTCGAACCCTGAGTTTTACGCTGCGTTCGGGCAAACCTCTTACAATCCGAACGATGTTAACCTGGGCAACATGGGGCACAGGTCCGGCTGTGTCGATTATTCTCGAAAGTCGGGTCCTATTAGTTCCGATACCTCTACCTGCGAGGGGAGTGCTTACCCGCTTGGCGGCAAATCGCTGTATTTCCCCCCTTTCCGGAGTTATTCCGGTTGGATATCGAAATTTTAGGAACAAGCAAAATGAAGCGACATTGGATTGGCACTCAAGCCCGACGTGCGTTGACAGCATTATTCGCTGCACTCCCTTTGACAGCCGCGGTTGCACTCGATGGAGTCAGTCCCGACTTGGCTTACGAGCTTGAGGCTGCTGGCGATGGTCAGTGGTCCGATTATGCGGTAGCACCAGCGTCTCACGAAGCACCTCATTACCAAGGTCCTGAGTACAGCGAGCAAGGGTTTGCTGAGCCCGTGTACGTGGGATCGGATTATTCGCCCCACATGCCGCATCGTGAATCCAACTATTGCGATTCCTGTGACGCCCCATCGGGACATTGCAGTTGCAGCCGAGACGGTGGAAGTGGAATTTTTGCAAAGCTTCATGACCGCAAACGACAACGCGATCGTCACATCGCACCATGGTGGGCACATCGAACCAGCCTGTTTGGCGAGTTCCTTTGGCTTCGTCCTGGCAGCACCGATCTCATTTACGCAACCGAGCAAACCGATCCCGATCCCGATCCCGATGTGGCATCACCAACGGGACCTCTCGGCATCGTAGGTTTGGATGCCGAAGCGGGGTTCCGCGTCGGAGGCAGCATTGGGTTGTCTCAATGCAGCAGCATCCAACTTTCCTATGCACGCTGGGACGGCAGTTCGCAAAGTTCAATCGAAGCACAACAGAACAATGTGCTCGCATCGAACGTCACTCACCCGAGTGTTGCAACGTCGGGTAACAGCAGCTTGGAAGCAATGGCTTCCCAGGACATGAACTTTCAAACGCTCGATTTGAACTATCGTCATCTTTGGAAGCAAACCGACTCGATTGCAGTCAATTGGTTGGCAGGGGTTCGCTACGGCAACATCGAACAACAATTTAGTGCCGATCAAACCGTCGCAGTAGCGACAGGTTTAACGAACGTCGCCACCGACATTGATTTCGATGGCTTTGGTATCAGTGGCGGATTGGACTTCGAGACTTACAGCTGCACCACCGGCTTAATGCTTTATGGCAAAACCATGGCCAGCTTGATGGCCGGCGAATGGAACGCAACGTATGACCAACGCAACCAATTTGGTGGCGGCGTGATCTCGAATCGTTACGAAGACTTTCATGCCACACCAACGCTGGATGCCGAACTTGGCGTTCGCTGGATGGGTAAGAAACGTCATCTCGTACTATCGAGCGGTTTCCTGATGAGTGCATGGTACGAAGCCGTGACCACACGCAGCTACATCAACTCGGTCCGCGACGGCCAACTGACTGATGCTGGCGAAACGATGACCTTCAGCGGTCTGACAGCACGAGCTGAATGGCGATTCTAAGTTAAAGTCAAACCGAAACGATCAAACTTGAAACGCGTGCCGAATGAAAATTCGGTACGCGTTTTTTTTTCGTATTGCGATACAATTCCCAGTGAAGTCCTGGTCATTTGCAGGCTCATCTACTTGTTTTCAGGCGATCATGCGTACGACTACGACGAACGCCCCTCTTGCTTCAATAGCCCAATCGCCCGCCTTTTCAATCCTGCTGCATCGAGCATTGCCGCGGCTTTTAACAGCGATTTCCTACTATTTTTGTAGGAATCCAATCGTTTTTATATATACGATTTCGTTGCAAACCCGCAAATAACTATGTCAATATAGATTTTTACAGGAATTTGGAAAAAGAAGGGAACCTCATACTATTTTTCCTATCTTGCGAGTTGTGATGCCCCTATGATGGTTTTTTAGGTGACCATCGACCCATCCTGCAGCGGTGGATTTGGTGACCTTTGGAATTACGCACTTCATCGATTAGCAACACGGGTAGGGGATGTCATGATGTTTGGCAAGTTAGCACGTAGAGATCGTCAACAGGACCGCAGGACTCGCGATTCGAAACGACGTCGACTTACAAACTTGATGTCGCGCAGACCACACATCGAGTCGCTCGAAGATCGAAGATTGCTGGCAGTGTTACTTCAGCCGACGACAGGGACGGTGTTAAACAACGTCGCGCAGGCCGATCAGTACTTCGACAGCGGCGGAATCGGTGGCAGCCTCACGTTAAGCGCCCAGCCTGGGAACTACATTAACAACGAAAATGGAATCCTGACGCTCGACAGTTCGGTTGGCATTCTCGAGGTTGACTTCACGGCGTTCCGCACCGAAGACTTCGCAATCGGTGCGGACGAGTTAGCAATCTTCGACGGACCCAGTACGGCCAGTCCAAGTCTTGGAGTTTTTCGCGGCACCGCGAGCCCTGGAACCGTCACCGCGTCCGGTAGCACACTGACGTTCAATTTCATCTCCGATGGCTCCGTCAATCGCGCTGGATGGGAAGCGGATGTCAATGTCTTTGCGCAGGATCTTATGATTGGGGGTACCGGCGGTGACGATGACATTACGATTGGGCTCAACGGGGCTGGTCAATTGGAGGTCACGATCGGTGGTGCGCCGGCTAACATTGCCCCGTATGGAATGTCACCTTTTGATACGACGTTTCTAAACTCGGTGACGGTTGTCGGTGGCGCTGGTGACGACTCGTTGACCATTGACCTCAGCAATGGACCGATCCCGGGGTTGTCGTTCGATGGTGGAACGCAAGCAACTACGGATGGTGACTCCTTAACAATCCTGGGCTCGTTTAACGACCAGATTTTAAATTACACCACGACCACGCCAGGCGAGGGCAATAACGGCAACCTTGATCTTGACGGCGCCGTGATCACCTACACCGGTTTGGAACCGATCAACGCCGGAAACGCGGCCAACACGATCTTGAATCTGCCGCTGGCCTTTTCCAACGACGCGACACTGCAGAACAGTGCCGCGACGGGCTTCATCGAGATCATCGATAACGGGGCGACGTTTGAAGATACGATCATTCCGAATCCCACCAACTCGCTGACCGTCAACCTTGGCAACGCAGGTGACCTGCTGAATGTCACGACTCTGGATCCTGGCTATGCCGCATCATTGATCGTCAATGGTGGATTTGATTTTGACACTGTCCTGCTCAATACGGTCAACCTAGACACGGCAAACAGTGGTCGCGGATTGTGGGTCACCGAAACCGAGAGTCTCAGCGTGACTGGTGGTACGATCTCGAACAACACCGCCCTCATTGGCGGCGGAATTTTGATCGACAACGCTACCGGCATTTTCGGGACCTTTGCCACCTTGGATGGCGTGACAGTCACCGGTAACACGGCGACCGGCGGAACGGCGCCGACGCAAGGGGGTGGTGGTGTCTTCAATCGCGGGGGCGGATTCTTAAATGTGGTCAATGGTTCGACGATCACAAACAACGTCGCCACAACCGGTAGCGGAAGTGGTGGCGGTATCTTTAGCAGTGGTATCCTGACCGTAGATAGCTCAACGATCAGCGGCAACAGTGCCAATCGTGCTGGCGGCGGTATCGAAATCTCGGGGATGAGTGGCACGACAACGTTGACCAACGTCACTCTGACCAACAATCAAGCCGTCGGCGCACCCGGTAACGGTGGAGGCATGCATATTTCCGGCACCGTTGACACGAACATCCTTGGCGGAACGGTCAGCGGCAACAGCGCTGCGTTGGAGGGTGGCGGCCTTTGGAACGGCAGCGGCACAATGACCATCGACGGTACCACGATCGATGGCAACACGGCCAGCGGTGATGGGGCAGACGAGGGCGGCGGCGGTATTTTTAACGAAGGCGGATTCGTTCAGCTCGGTGGCCTGCTTCCGGTATCCTCTATCACCATTACCAATAACGTTGCCGATGGGCTCGCGGGGAGCGGCGGCGGGATCTTGAACAACACTAACGGGGGCCTGTTTTCCATCGGTGCCACGATCAGTGGCAACGTTGCCAACCGGGCCGGTGGGGGTATCGAAGACAACTCGGGCGTTGGCGGATTTGTCGACTTGCAAAACACGCAACTGAACGACAATCGCGCGCTCGGCACCGGCAGTGCGCCGGGTAACGGTGGCGGGCTGCATGTAAGCGGACCTGGTAATGTAAACATCTTTGGCGGCACGGTCAGCGGCAACTCAGCTGCCGAAGAAGGTGGCGGCCTGTGGAACGGCTCCGGCACGATGACCATCGATGGCACCTCGATCGATGGAAACACGGCCAGCGGTGATGCGGTGGACGATGGCGGTGGCGGCATTTTCAACAACGGCGGCGTCGTTGATATCCTCAGCCCGATTTCGATTAGCAGCAACGTCGCCGATGGGGTGCTCGGTAGCGGTGGTGGTATCTTCAATGCCGATCCCGGAGTGCTCAATATCGCCCCGGGAACAGTCATATTCGGCAACAGTGCTCAGCGAGCAGGTGGTGGCATTGAGCACACGTCGAGTACGACACTCTCATTGACCGATGTCTTCATTGATTTCAATAGCGCGGTGGGAACCGATCCGACGTCGCCGGGTAACGGTGGCGGATTACACATCACCGGTACTGCCAACGTCGACATTCTCGGCGGCACGGTGTTTGGGAACAGCGCCGCTGAGGAAGGTGGTGGCCTGTGGAACGGTGGCGGCACGATGACCATCAACGGCACGACGATCGACGGCAACACTGCCAGCGGCGATGGATCGGACCAGGGAGGTGGCGGTATCTTCAATGCCGGTGGCACCGTCAATGTCGGCAGCGGATCGATCGTCTCCGGAAACTTTGCCAACGGACTCTCCGGTAGCGGCGGCGGAATCTTAAACGATACCAACGGTGTGCTTGTTGTCAGCGACAGTGCAATTGTGGGGAACGCGGCGGCTCGCGCAGGCGGGGGTATCGAAGACAATTCGGGGAATTCTGTGATATTCACCACCACCCTGACCAACGTCAATTTGGATAACAACACCGCCTCGGGAATGGGCAATGGCCCCGGCAATGGCGGCGGTCTTCACATCACAGGCACCGGCAATGCTCTGATCACCAACGGCACCGTCAATGGAAACAACGCCGCACTGGAAGGTGGCGGTCTCTGGAACGACACCGGACTGATGTTCATCGACGGGACATCCATCGACGGCAACACCGCCAGCGGCGATGCAGCCGACGATGGGGGTGGCGGTATCTTCAACAACGGCGGCACCGTGGCACTGACCAACGGCGTTCAGATCACTAACAACGTCGCCGACGGAGTGCTGGGTAGTGGCGGAGGTATTCTTAACCTCGGAACACTCAGCCTCGCCACTTCGGGAATCGTGATCACCGGCAACACGGCCGAGCGGGCTGGTGGTGGAATCGAAAATGCCTCGCCCCTGACACTCTCGCTAACCAATGTCACGCTCGACGGCAACAGTGCCTTGGGGACCGATGCGACGGCACCCGGTAACGGCGGCGGCTTGCACATCAGCGGATCAGCCGACGTGAACATCACTGGCGGCTCGGTCACAGGCAACAGTGCGGCCGAGGAGGGTGGCGGACTGTGGAACGACGGCGGCACGATGACGATCAATGGCACCACGATCGATGGGAACACCGCCAGTGGTGACGGAAGCGATCAAGGCGGCGGCGGGGTCTTCAACGCCGGCGGCATCGTCAACGTGACCGGTAACACATTGATCATTGGAAATGTCGCCAACGGTTTGGCCGGCAGCGGCGGCGGAATTCTTAACGACGTGGGCGGAACACTCTCAGTCGACAACAGCGCGCTGGCATTCAATTTGGCCAATCGTGCAGGCGGTGGTATCGAAGACAACTCCGGCTCAGGACTCGGAGTCACGCTACAGAATGTCAACTTGGATCTTAACTCCGCCACCGGCATGACCGCGCCGGGCAACGGCGGCGGTCTGCATGTCACGGGTACGGGTGATGTGAACATCTTTGGCGGCACAGTCATCGGCAACACCGCTGCCGAAGAAGGCGGCGGACTGTGGAACGGCGGCGGCACGATGATCATCGATGGGACGCTGATCGATAGTAACACCGCCAGTGGTGACGGAAGCGATCAAGGCGGCGGCGGAATTTTCAATAACGGCGGCGTCGTTGATATCGACAATGTGACGATCAGCGGCAACCTTGCCGATGGCACCCTCGGAAGCGGCGGCGGAATCCAGAACGTGGGCGGCTCGATCACCATCGATAACTCTTTGATCGACGCCAACACGTCGACTCGCGCCGGCGGCGGCATCGAGGACAACGCGGGTACCGGCATCGATATCACCGATTCGGTGATCCGTAATAACAATGCCGGCAATAATCCCGGTAACGGCGGCGGCATTCACATCTCGGGTGCTGGACTGGTGACCATTGACGGCAGCACCATTCATGACAACACCGCTGTCGAAGGCGGCGGTCTTTGGAATTCCGGAACTGGCACGTTCACCCTGACCAACACAACGATCTCGGGGAATACAGCAACCGGCAGTGATGGTGGCGGTATCTTCAATACCGACGGCGGTACTGTCATCACCGACAGTGTCACGATCACACTCAACGACGCTTCCACAGGCTTCGGCAGCGGTATTGCCGGAGGCACCGGTGGCGTCACGATCGAAAACACAATCGTTGCACAGAACCCCGGCAGTGGAACCGAAGAAAATCTCAGCGGTTCGATCAACAGCAACGACTTCAACCTGATTGGCGATGCCGATGATGGCACGCTGACCGGCTTGACCGTCAATACCATCTTTGGCGGCGACGCGTTACTGTTGCCGCTGTTGAACAATAGCGGGCCCACCCCGACACACTTGCCCGGCGCGGGTAGCCCAGTTATCGGATTCGGTGTGACCACACTGACTGTCGATCAACGCGACTTCGCGCGGCCGCAAGGATCTCAAGACGATATCGGTGCAGTCGAAGTCGATTTGAACGGATTCGTCATCAGTGCCGACAACTTGGCCTTCGGCAATGCGGGCGACGGCAATCCGGATGAGTTCTTGATCATCAACGATGGCAACGGGCTAACCGGAGATGTCCAGGTCTTCGTCAACTCGGTTTTGGTGTTCAGTGCGCCGAAAGCGACAACCGGCTTGATCTTGATCCGTGGTTCTGCTGACGACGATACGCTGGTAGTGGACAATAGCAATGGTCTGGTGGGCGCCAAGATCGTCTTCGACGGGGACGGGGTTGGTAATACCAGCGGAGAATTCCGAGCACCAGGCGGATTCGACGTGTTGCGGTTGATCGGCACGACATCAACCGACACCACCTACAATCCAGGTGAAACCTCCGACGCCGGTGCGGTGTTCCAAGAGAACAACCAATTGGTCCAACGCGTCGAGTTCTTCGGACTCGAACCGGTTCAAGTGATCGCTCCAGCCGGTGGCAACAATGTCTTGAACGTCGCGGCGGCGCCGTTGGGTGTTGGCTTCCCGCAAGCTCTCAACGCAGCCAATTCGATCAACTACACGCAAGGTCCTAACAGCAACGATCCAGTGGACCCGGTGTTTGCTGGAGCATTGACCGGATTAATCACCGTCGACGGATTCGAATCGCTTGAGTTCGCCAACTTTGAAGTGTTGAACATTGATGCCGGAGCAGGCAGTGACGAGATCAACTTGAATAACCCAGTCACACCTGATGAGCTCGGTGTGATCAACGTCGCCGGGGGTGATCCGACCGCAAGCGATACAGTGATTGTCAATGGCACCGCAGCGCAAGACACGATCGTGGTCGATCAGTTAACCGCCGATGGTGCAAGAATCACAGGGGCTCAGACGGTGCCTGTGGTGGTTACGACCACCGAACATCTGATCATCAACGGCCAGGGTGGCGACGATGCACTGACCTACACCAGTCCCGGCCCAGGCGCGGAAATCACCTTCAGTCCGGGCGTGAACGTTGACTCGGGTACGATCACTGCCGACGCTTTCGTCGGCAATCCGCTGCTGCCTGTGGAGTTTAAAAGTCTCGATGTCGGGGGCAGCTTGGCCTTCGTCAACTCGGGCGGTGGCCGGAGCGACGGACTGGACATCATCGGCACCGACAACGACGATCTGTTCAGCCTGACCAGCACAGGCACAGTGCTGATTCAGAAGCCGGCCTTCGCGGTAGACGTAACATTGCCGATTTCAACGGACGGCGTCACGTTCCTGCGGCTGATCGGCCTTGACGGAGATGACACTTTTAGTGTGCAAGGCGATCACCCGATTGACACGGGCGTCGAGGTCCAAGCCGGCAATCCGAGTGGCGGCAGCGACGTGCTGGACTTCGTTGGCAGCGGTCTCGGCGAAGTAACGGTCGACTTAAACGCACAGACGATTACTGAAGCTGGGTTTACCCCTGTATCGTTTACGGGTGTAGAACAGGTCAACATCGATGCGAACGCTGTATTGACAGTCAACGGCGGGGCTGCGAATGACACAATCAATGTGACGCCGATCAACGGTGGTAACGATGGCTCGTTCGATCACAACCAATCGGCCGGCATTGCCTTCAACTACACCGATGCGACTACAGTCACTTTCAATGGCGGTGGCGGTGTCGATGAGTTGAACATTCTTGGCGATGCGGCAACCAATACGATCACTTCGGCCGCCAGTGCAGTGATCGTCGATGGCAGCACGATCACGGTTGGAACTGACCTGGAATCGCTTTCGGTTTCTGGACTCGCAGGCGATGACAACATCGACTTGACCAACCTCGTCTTTGTCGGTGCGATCACGATTTCCGGTGGCCTCGGCGACGACACGCTCACCGGCACCGCACAAGCGGACATTATCTCCGGTGGTGCGGGCAATGACACGATCACCGCTCTGGCAGGCGACGACGTGATCGATGGCGGTGACGGAAATGATTCGGCTGTCGGTGGGACCGGCATCGACACATTCAACGGCGGTGCCGGCAGCGATACCTTCACTTGGAATCAAGGTGACGGCAGCGACGTGATCGAAGGGGGCGACGGAATCGACGTCCTGCTGTTCAACGGTGCAACCGCCGCTCAGCTCGCTAACGAAACCTTCACGGTTCGAGCGAACGATCCTACCTCCGGCGTCGGTTCACGACTGCAACTGCTGCGTACTCAAGGCAATGTGCTGATCGATACCGCGGGTGTGGAAACGCTCGACCTCAACTTGGCTGATGGCGTTGACACAGTAACAGTCGACGACTTGACTGCGACCGACCTTCGCTCGCTCAATCTTGCTATGGGTAGCAGCGACGGCGCCACCGTCACAGTCAACGGTCGAAATACCGCGGATGATTTGAATATTTCCAACATCACTACCAGTTTCCTGGCAGCTGGCATCGGCGTGTTCGGATTGTCCTACGATGTCAATCTGGTTCTTCCCGACAACACTGACACGCTGATTGTCAACGGCAATGATGGCGATGACTCAATCAAGGCCACCGCAGGTGTCGAAACCTCCATCGGCATTACGCTCAATGGCGGTGCGGGCGATGACTTCCTGTCGGCCGATGCAATCCTCAATGGTGGTGCGGGCAATGACACGCTGATCGGCGGCGCGGGTGCGGATACGATCAACGGCGGCGACGGTGACGACATCATCGATGGTCGTGGCGGTGCCAACGCAATCGACGGTGGTTTGGGAACCGATACGATTCTGGTCAGTGGCACATCTGCGGGCGAAACGATTTCCACCGTCCACGCTGGCGGAGCATTCACGATCACTGGCGGATTGTCGGCGGGAACGAACACGATCACTGGAATGGAACAGGTTCGGATCGAGGCTGGCGACGGCAGCGATACGATCAACGTCACCACCGATGGTGATGGCGGCTTGAACTACAACATTCTTGGTGGCAATCCGATTGGTGCCGTGGGCGACACGTTGAACGTGACATCGGCAAATGCCCTGACGTTCATGGCGGGACCAGAAAAAGATTCCGGTGCTTTCACCGACAACGTGACGGGCAACATCATCAGCTTTGACGAGATCGAAGCGATCGGTGTGACCCTCGCACCGGCGGGTGCGATTGTGATCATGGGCACTGGCGCCGATGACGACATTACGGCCGTCGGCATTGCTCCGAACACGGTCAACGTGACGGTCAACGATGGTCCCACGATCACCTATGTCGGCGTCTCCACATTGACGCTACAAGGCAAAGAAGGTGACGATGATATCACCATCGATGTCGATGTCCCAGCTCTCGGAGTTACCTTCAATGTTGACGGTGGCCTGCCAACCGCCGGTAGTGATAGTCTGCGTGTGACGGGTGTCGATGGAGTAGATGACACACCAAACTGGACCCCGAATGCGGCTGACGGCGGCGTGCTGACGTTGGCTGGTCAAGCGCCAATCAACGTCACGGCAATCGAACAGCTATTCTATGACGGTGAGGCCGACGATGATACGCTGACCGTCGTTGGTACCGCTGCGGCAGACACCATCGTCCATACACCAGGCACTGTAGCCGATGCGGGGACTTTGCGTGTCAATAGTCTGCTAGGCATTGCCTACGAAGACCTGGGATCAACTTCGACAATCACGGTTGACGGTGCGGGAGAAGCAGCCGGCAGCAGTGACCGACTGATTGTCTTGGGCACGATAGGAAACGACGTCCTGGAGGTCGCTGCGACCTCTGGTGCGGTCACACTCCGCGATCCGGCCAGGGCATTGGTGCATCGGCCACTTAATACGTTGAACATCGAAGCGCTAACGCTCGACGCACTTGACGGTGACGATTCGTTTGTCATCAACACGCCACAACCGTACTCGCAAATATCCATCGCAGGCGGCAGCCCTGGTGGTAGTGACCGCTTGAACGTCATTGGTGCCGTGGATGTTGATGAAGCCTTCAGTGTCTCACCGGGTTTCATTCGTGGAGAAGGCAGTGTCAACGTCAATGCGCTGAGCATTCCCTATCGCGGTATCGAACACTTGCTGCTGGGTGACCTGCTAGTCAACGGCGCCGGCGCAACTGACTCACTCGTCATCAACGACGACTTCAGTGACAACACTTGGAATGTCGGTGGTGGCCTCGTTGGCGATCTGGTCCAAATTGAAGGTCGTGAGTCGATCGACATTAGCGCGTTCAATACGGTTGAACTGGTCAACCAGTCCGGTACTGACCTGTTCCGCATCGCTCCCACAAGGATGACGTTCGGTTTCAACACTTCATTCACCGTCACGGGCAGCGCCGCCGCTGTCGTCGACGACGTTCTCGAATTGATCGGCACACCCGCCAACGATGTCGTAACATCGACAGATAACGTTGTCACGGTGAACGGCATTGGCATCACTGTGGGTGCGAACCTTGCTGAGGTTAGCGTTCAAACCCTCTCGGGCAACGACAACATCACACTCGCGCTGGCACTGCCCGGTGTGCGTAAAGTTGTCGATGCAGGTGACGGAGATGACACTATCGATGTTTCGACGATGCAAGATGCCACGATTTTTGGCGGCAATGGTGACGATAATATCATCGGTAGCCCACTCGCCGATTTGATCTTCGGTGGTGCCGGCAACGATACCATTCTCGGGCTTGGTGGTGACGATACAATCTATGGTGAAGACGGAAATGACGTGGTCACCGGCGGCACTGGCAGCGATCGCTTCTTCGGCGGCGATGGCAGTGACACGTTCATTTGGAATCAAGGCGACGGCAGCGACTTGATCGAAGGTGATGGCGGCGGAGCCGACGTGGTTCGGTTTAACGGCGCGACCGCGGCTCAAGTGGCGACCGAGAATTTCGTGTTGTCAGCCAATACGGCTGCCCCTAACACCGCGGCTCGCCTGCTTTTGGCTCGAACCCAAGGCGGCGTCAACTTGGATATCGCCGGTGTCGAACAAGTTGACATCAATGGCGATACGGGAGTGGAAACGGTTGTTGTCAACGACTTGACGCAAACTGAGTTGAAGGTGCTGAACCTGAACCTCGGTGCGGCGGGTGACACTGAAGCAATTACGGTCAATGGACGAAGCACCGACGACAACCTGCAAGTCTCACTCGCAGGCGGAATTGTGAATGTTGCCGGGCTGTCCTACGACATCAATATCGGTGGAGCGATCGCTGAACCGGATGATGATCGCTTGACCGTCGCGGGCAACAACGGCAACGACGTGCTCACCATCGGAGACAACGTCGAAGGCACAATTGACGTGACACTCAGCGGTGGCGCAGGCAATGACCGCCTGACCGCTGGTTTGGGACACACCTCGACTGACACGATTCTTAACGGCGACGCAGGCAATGACTTCCTGCGTGGCGGATCGGGAAGCGACACCCTTAACGGTGGTGCTGGCGAAGATACGATCGTCGGAGCCGCGGGCAATGACACAGTCGATGGCGGAGCCGATTTCGACACGATTCTCATTGAAGGCACGTCCGGTAGTGACGCGATTGAAGTCCTCCAGACGTCACCGACGACGCTGCAGTACATCGTCAACGGTGTGACTGAGACGGATACGCTCGTCGCAGGAACCGTCGAAGCCACTCGCGTGCTGACGGGTGCTGGTACCGACTCGATCAAGGTCACCCAGGCCGATACTCTGACGGCGGCTAACAGCCTACGAGTCGATGTCGTTGGTTCCGAAGGAACCGAGTCGCTCGATCGATTGTATGTTGTCGATGATGGGCTTGGAGACATCGTTATCCTTCGTCAGCAAGCGGATGCAGCCAACGGCAGCTACCAGGTTGGAACACTCGCGCCAGTCGTCTTCACGGGAATCGCCTACAGTGACGTGATTCCCAAGGATGACATCACCGCAGGGACTGGAACCGACAACAATGGACGGCTGGTCGTATTCAAGTTCGACCGCTTCGAAAACAATAATACGCTCCCCAATGCGACGCATTTAGGCGGCGGCCAAGTTATCAACCTCGATCCGGTCATTGACCCAGGTGTGGTTGTGGCTGGTTCCACGCCAGATGCGGACTGGTATCAACTCGTTGCGGCTCAAACGGGGACCATTGATGTCCGCTTGCTGTTCGAGCAAGTCAATACGCTCGCCAACGGTCGACCGGGATTGCCGGGCAACGGGGATCTTGACCTTCGAATCTTTGATTCCAACGGCGACCCGATTGGTTCGAGTCTTTCCAGTACCAACGATGAACGGGTTACGTTCACGGTGGTGCAAGACAATGTCTATTTCGTCCGCATCGCCGGTGCCACCGCTGCCGCCATCAATACGTTTGACCTGACAATCGAAAACGAAGCGGCGCCTGTCCCGAACGTGGTTGATTTGATCGCGTTGGACGACTCTGGGCGGCATGATGACGACAATGTCACCAACGTCGCCACCGCTCGTTATGACATCTACCTCGACGACGATCGTCTAAACTCGTTCACCAACTTGGGCTTGGTGCCCGACACGACGAACAATGACGCGCAGGACACCGGGGCGGACTACGGCATTGAAGTGTTTAACAACGACGTGTCAATCGGCTTTGCGTTCTACACTGGCGACGGCAATCGTTGGAGATTCACTGCAACCGCGGGTGACTTGCAAGAAGGACCGAACAACTTCTTGTCAGCCGCCGTGTGGGTCCGAGATCGCTCGACTCCTCAGAACGTTGGCCGAGGTGAACTCGGTTCCGTCTTGAAGGTAACACTTGATACCACCGCACCATTGAGCCCGACGATCTCGCTGGATCCTGCAGTTACCGACAGCGGTATTCAAAGCAACATCGGCAGTTCATCGGATCGCATCACTAACGTGCGCACACCCGGATTTGTTGGCACGGCAGAAGCGGACGCTTTGGTCCGGTTGTATGCTGACGGTGCCGCAATCACGAACAACGTGATCGATGGTTCGGACGTTGCCATCGGGTTGACCGTCGCCGTTCCATTGGATGGAAACAGAGCCTTCCCAGACGGTCAATATCGTGCGACGTCGACGGCTGATTTGAATGTCGGCTTTACATTTGACGGCCAACGTCAGATCGGCGGTACCGCCGAGGATTTGGCTGGTAACGTATCGAACCCCACATTCCTGAACATTCTGCTGGACACGACCCCACCGATAGTCACCGGCGTCGACTATGCCGTCGGTAACACGGTGTTCGCCTCGAAGCCAAACTTGTCTCCCACCCCTGCAGTCGGTTCACTGCTAATTACGTTTGCAGGTGGCCCTCCCGCTGCCGCCGGACTGAGTTCGCCTGCAGTGGATCCCGGACTCGCTGCGGACGTTCGCAACTACAAACTGGTCGGCGATCACTCGGGACAGGTACTGATCGACAATGCACTCATCGTCAGCTCGACGCCTGAGCAGGTCGTGGTGCGGATTCAGTTTGCCGCTCTATTGGCTGACGACCGCTACACGCTAACGCTGGACGATTCGATATCCGACGCTGCGGGTAATTTGCTCGATGGCGATTCTTCGGCACAGGCCCCGGGTACTCCAATCGCGGTGTTGCCATCGGGCAACGGCATTAGTGGTGGCGACTTTGCCGCCCGCTTTACCGTCGACAGCCGCCCCGAATTCGGTACGATCAGCCAAGGACTGGTTTATGTCGATATCAACGGCAACCATGTCTTTGATCCGGAGGGCCAAGACAATGATGCAACCAACCGCGACTTTGTCATGCAGTTCGGACAACTGTCCGACGCACTGTTCGCCGGCAACTTTGCCGACGGGGTCACAGGCGTTGCATCAGGCTTCGATAAACTTGGCGCCTACGGTCGCTTCAACGGTACGTACAGTTTCCTGATCGATACCAATGATGACGGAGTCGGTGATGTGGCCTCGATCATGCCCGGTCAATTCCAAGTCAACGGCATTCCTGTTGCAGGCGATTTCAGTGCGGCCAAAGATGGTGACGAAATTGGTTTGTTTGATGGCCAAGCTTGGTACTTGGACCTCAATGGAAACAACCAAATCGATTCGAACGAACGGATCGCGACGAACTACAACGGGCTTCCGATCGTCGGCGATTTCAATGGTGATGGAAACGATGACTTGGCCGTCTTTGTCAACGACACGAACCAGTTCATCTTTGACACCAACCGAGACGGTACCGGCGACTTCACCTGGGACGTTCGAGACGATTTCAATCGCTTCGGCGGACTGAGTGGGTTCACCGATCGTCCGATCGTCGGCGACATCAACCTGGACGGTATCGATGACATCGGAATCTGGGTGAAGGGACGTCAGGGCATTCTGCCGAAGGAACAAGGCGAAGTGTTCTTCTGGATCTCGGATCAAGTCGACAACAACCCTGCGAATGTGTTTGATGCGTATTCACCCGCACCGCTCGGTAACGACACGTTTGCCCAGTACGGCGACGAAACGGCACTGCCAATCTTCGGCAACTTTGATCCGCCGATCGCTTCGGCGAATGAGCCGACGAATCTGACGGGACTGACGAATAGCGAGAACCGTTACGATGTCAACAACGACGGCAAGGTCAGCGCATTGGATGCCTTGATTGTCATCAATGCGGTCAGCCGAGGATTGACCAATGCAGAGGCCAGTCAAGCACCGCGTCTGTTGGCCGCCGGAGGCAACTACTTGGACGTCGATTCGAATGAAATCGTGACCGCGTTCGACGCATTGCTGGTCATCAACGAAATCAATCGTCGCGGTGGAACCGGAAGCGGCGAAGGCGAATCAACTGCCAACCCGAGCAGTAACGACTCGTACTCCGCAGCAGTGGATGATGTCTTCGAACAAATTGCTCTCGATGACGATGAGACGGATTGGATCGCAGCCGACCTAGAAAGTCGACGGGGCGTGTTGTCGTAACGCCAATCGAGTTTGCCGCGGAATGACACGTACCAGTTTCGAGCAGGGCCGGTTCCCACCGGCCGTCCGAAATGGTTGCATGGAACGGCCGGTAGGAAATCAATCAAACTCTGGCACTTCTCGATGAACACCACCACTGGTTCCTAGGCTCCTGCCCAACGCCTTGAACGATTTCATAGTAGCCATCGTGCTTCTTTGGTGTAGCGGAAGTCGTCAACGGCTCGTTGATTTAGTGAGCCGTGACGCGTCAGCGGCCGGGTCCCACGCACTACCCGGTGCCTTACGGCCCACGGCTCACCGTTGCGATTTGCATTTGGATTAAATCAACAAGCCGTCAAGACTTTCGTCCCGCAGCAATATACCCCGAAACTCTTGACGAGTTCCGCGACGATATCGTTCACGGTGTTGGACTCATGCCTGGTAACCCCATGAATTGCAGGCTCTCGCCTGTCGAGCGTGAATAGACGAGGCGGGCGCCTCGAAAGCAGTGCGTTCCCAGGCAGGGCCTGGGTACGAGCGTTTTTTGCTGGCGATTACCGAGACGTGTCGAAATCAATCCGATTTTTGAATTCGTTTGTTTACAAACGTGCCGCTGCGGCTTCATCCATGTAGAAGGTGAGATCGCTGGCTTCGACATGTGACGCCGGAAAACTGTCCGATTCACCGGATTTGTTGATCACCTGAGCCAAAACCTCGGCTTTATCCGCACCCGTGATCAAAAACGCGACCTTCTTGCCTCGGTTTAATACGGGGCCAGTTAATGTGATTCGCTTTTGTGCCGTTTCGGGATGGATCGCGACTTCACAAACCTGAGGCGATTTCAAGAATTGACTTTGGTGCGGAAAAATCGAGGCGGTATGACCGTCGGTTCCCATCCCCAAGATGATCAGGTCAAACTCGGGGACCGCGTTATCATCAATATCGACATAGCCGTAGATTTCGTTTTCATAACGCAATCGCTCTTCGTCAGGGTCCGCTTCGCCGAGCACGCGGTGCACGTTCTCTTCGGGAATCTGAACTTTGTCGAGAAACAACGCTTTGGCAACGCCATAGTTGCTGTCGCTGTCATCGGGATCGACGCAGCGCTCGTCACCCCAAAAGAAATGGATACGCGACCAGTCAATTTTGTCCGCATATTCACTGGCCCACAACTCGAACAGTAACTTCGGCGTACTGCCACCAGAAAGGGCGATCGTGATTTTTTCTTGGCCCTGTGTTGCGAACCACTCCGCAAAATCGGCGGCGAAACCGGATGCTACTGCTGCGGGATCGGCGAATTTTTTCGTTTCAGTACTCATTGATTGACTCGTGATTATTTTTAAGGGTTAGTTTGGCCATGGCGACCGTGGATTCCGAAACCGCGCGGTACACTTTGCAATACTGCTGCGTTACAGCACAATTCAGGAGTAGCAGAAATCACGCGAGAGTTTCGAATCGCTCGAAAAATACAACGAAAGTCTCGACGACTTCTGCTCCGAAAACCGTGATTCCGTGCTGTAATTCAGATCGAATGCCAAAAAGCTTAAGTTTCGTCGGCTCAGTGTTGCCGCGGTAAAAGCGGGATGGAACTTAGGGGTTTTTGGCACGATGAACGTGTTCGATGGACTCGGTAATCCTTGTGGATATTCGGGCTTGAAGGCGTGGTATCGGGAACCACATTAGACCATCTTTGGCCTCTCTGGTCAGCGGTCGGGATTATTGCCCGCCATCGTTCACGTTATCCGTATCGCGCCAAATGTGCCTGTGGCGAATTGTTTGCCATTTTTCGGTAGCGGGGGTCGCTGTGACACAGACGCAGGGGATACGGATGCATGCAGGTGTCGTTTACAAACGCTTGTACAAACGCTTGCTTTGCAGGAGTAGGCGACGGTAGCGACGCTCGCATTCCGCGACTACAATAATCGCTGCCCACCCTTGATTGTCCCCACCGATTGATTCTCGCTCACGTCGAAGCTGCTGCCGACGGTTCGCTGGATCCTCTGCCACTCACCCTCCCTCTTGCTGATCGTTTATGACTGCTCGATTTCTGTCGTGGATGTTGCTGAGCGCTATCGTGTTATGCGGATGTCGCACAAACGATGAAGCCAAGGTTAAAGCAAAAACGAAGTCGCTCGAGACGCTTGACGCCGACGTCCTGACCATCGAATTGTCGTCTTGGCCGCGAACCGTTCGCAGTCAGGGAAGTGTGTATGCCGACGAACAATCCGTCGTGGGTGCGAAAGTTGCCGGGCGAGTCGCAGAGGTTCATGGCGATGTCGGCGACGTGCTAAAACTCGGAGATCCGCTGGTCACACTTGACCAAGAAGACTTTTTGTTGCAGGTCCAACAAGCCGAAGCCCAACTGTTACAAGCGCGGTCGTCTGTTGGGTTATTGGAAGGGGATCCTGTAGAAAAACTCGATCCCGCAAATGCACCACCCGTCCGGCAAGAACGGGCGTTGTGGGAGGAAACCCAAAGCAGTCTCGAGCGAATTGCCTCGTTACGCAGCCAGAATGCGATGTCCCAAGGCGAGTACGACGTCGCATCCGCCGCAGAACGCGTTGCCGAAGCTCGTTATGCATCCGCAGTAAACGGAGTTCGAGAAAAAATCGCCTTGATTCAAGTCCGTCAGGTCGAACTGGCGGTCGCACGCGAGCGTTTGAAAGATGCCATCATCCGCGCTCCGATGGATGGGATTGTACTGAACCGCCAAGTTGCCCCCGGAACGTTTGTGTCAGTCGGCCAGCCGGTAGCGACGATCGTTCGCACGAACCCGCTGCGTTTCCGTGGAAAGATCCCCGAACGCTACTCGCAATCGATCGCGGTCGGACAAAGTCTGCGAATTAAGATTGAATCGGTCACGGAACCACGCGAGGCGAAGATCACTCGAGTCAGCCCGGCGCTGGACCAACAGAGCCGAGCGTTGACTTTCGAAGCATTGATCGACAACGAAAATCAAACGCTTCGTGCAGGCTTGTTCGCCGAGGCGGAAGTGGTCACCCAGCCCGATGCCCTTGCATTGATCGTTCCTGAGTCGGCGATCAGCGAGTTTGCCGGCGCGACGAAGGCTTGGAAAGTCGTCGATGGGGTGACGCAAGAACAAGAGGTGCGAATCGGTGAACGTCGAGGTTCCTCACTCGAAGTCGTACAGGGATTATCCGAAGGCGATTTGATCTTGCTCGACGCCGAGCGCGGCCGCGTTGGCAAAATCAATCCTGAATCGACACCTCAGGCGGCGATACCGGCTGCTACACCCATAGCCTCCAAGTAAACCACAAAGTCGGTTTGAAGTTTGTCACGCTGCCTCCCTTGGGGAAGACTCTCCAGCTGAAATGTCTGGGGGAGGAGAGGATGCTGATGACAGGCTGGAAGCCTATCCCACAATCACAGGCTAGCAGCCTATCCCGCGACTCACCAGGAATGAATGATCTGTGTACTGGCTTGCTGAAGTTTGCGTCAAACGCCCCGTCTTTGCCTTGATGCTGATCACCGCGTTTGTGGTGGCGGGCGTGGTTGCCTTTCCACAATTGGGTGTGGATCGCTTCCCCAATCTTGACCTTCCTCAAATTTTCATTCGCACCACTTACGTCGGAGCTGCGGCGGAGGAGGTGGAATCGGAAGTCAGTTCAGTTCTGGAAGACGCCGTGGCCACGGTTGCGGGAATCGACGAACTACGGTCGATTTCTGCGGACGGACGCTCCTTTGTGATCATCACCGTGCAACTCGATCGAGACATTGACGCGGCAATCCAAGATGTTCGCGATGCGGTCGCCAGTGTCGTGAATCGATTGCCTCCCGGAATCGATCCGCCCATCATTCAGAAACAGGACCTCGATTCGTCACCGATCATGACGCTGGCCGTCTCAGGGCCCCGATCGCCTCGCGAATTGTTCGTGTTAGCAGATCGTTACGTCAAAAACGTGATCGAATCGTCGCGTGGTGTCGGACAGGTACAAATCGCAGGTGCAGCCGACCGAGCGATCCAAGTCGACATCGACGCCGACCGGTTGGCCGCCTACGGCATCTCGATCTTGCAAGTCCGCGATGCGTTGGCCCGACAAAACGCCGAGGTGCCGGGCGGCCGAATGGACGAGGGGCAACGAGAACGATCACTTCGAACGCTCGGACGGGTTGCCCAGTCGAGTGATTTTTCGGATCTTGTCGTCGCGACCGTCGGGGATACAGCGATACGCCTCGGCGACCTTGGCCAAGCCAACGATGCTACGAAAGAAGTTCGCACGCTGGCTCGATTGAACGGAACACCGGCCGTGGTTCTGCAAGTGCAACGTCAAAGTGGACAAAACACCGTCGCGGTGATCGACGGGATCAAAGAAACGCTGCCGCGATGCGACGCCTTGCTGCCGGACGATGTCAGTGTCGATATCATCCAAGACCAATCACGCTATATCGTCGAAGCGCTGCACGAAATTGAACGGCATCTTATCTCGGGCAGTATTCTGGCCTGTTTGACCGTGCTGCTGTTCATGAGGTCGTGGCGTTCAACGATCATCGCCTCCGTCGCGATTCCTGCATCGATCATTGCCACCTTTGCCTTTATGAAGTGGTTCGGATTCACCCTGAACAACGTCACCATGCTCGCATTGGTGTTAATGGTCGGCGTCGTGATCGACGATGCGATCGTGGTCTTGGAGAACGTGTTCCACTGTATCGAAGAGAAGGGGATGGAACCGGCCGAGGCAGCGGTTAAGGGAACTAAAGAAATTGGGCTGGCAGTACTGGCGACCACGCTTTCACTCGTGATTGTATTTTTGCCCGTCTCGTTCCTTTCGAGTGTGACCGGACGGTTGTTGTTCGAATTTGGCGTTACCGCGACGGTTGCAATTTTAATTTCGATGCTAATCAGTTTTTCGCTGACACCGATGATGTGCAGCAAACTACTTCGTCCAGCCTCTAAAGATGCTGCGGCCGCCGCCCCTAAATCGCGACGCGGCTTGTACGGACTCGTCGAAAATGCCTACTTATGGTTGCTTGCGATCGCACTTCGATTTCGCTGGGCCGTCTTGGTCTTGGTCGTTCTTGTGATCGCGTCCAACATTCCGCTCAGCCAATGGGTTCAACGCGATTACGTTCCGCTGAATGTCGACGAGTCCGAATTCGAGGTGCGAGCCGAAGCGAGGCCAGGGGCCAGTTTGATGGCGATGCGTGAAACGATTGACCGCGCCGAAGCGATCCTCAGCGACGTCGATGGGGTCGAAACGGTTTTGGCATCCGTAGGTACGGGAGGCTATGGCGATGTCAACCGAGCCCAAATCTATATCCGGCTGATCGATAGCCAATATCGCACGTTTTCGCTCGGACGATTGTGGCAAGGACTTCTCGCCGGTGACCCGAAAGCCGCGTTTCGCGGTAATTTCAGCCAACGTGACAAGATGGGCGAAATTCGCAAAAAGCTTGGAACGCTCGATGACGTTCGCGTATCGGTTCGAAATCTGACCTCGCTACGCCAGGGAGCTCCGGTCGACATCGATTTTGCGATTACCGGTCCAGACGCCGACCAGCTACTCGAGTTCAGCGAGAAGTTACGCAAGAAGGCCGAAACGATCCCAGGCATTGTTGACGTTTACTCCACGCTGCAAATCGACAACCCCGAGCTATTGGCATCGATTGACCGCGAGCGAGCAGCCGCGTTGGGAGTGGAGGTGCGAGAGATCGCTGAAACACTACAAGTTGCTGTCGGCGGTGATGACCGCGTCTCGCGTTATCTCGATCGATCCGCCGGCGATGCCTACGACGTCGAGCTGCGTTTGGTCGGAATGGACCGCAACGACGTCCCGTCGATCTCTCAACTGTATGTGCGCACCAATCCGACCGCCCGCACCAACACGACCGAACAAGCTGCAGTGACGACGGAGGACGCTGGCAGCCAGTCGCTGACGCGTATCGACAACGTGGTCAATTTCAAATTTAGCAAAGCCGCGTCGCGAATCGATCGACTCAGCCGTTCACGCATGGTTTCGGTACGAGCAAACATCGCTGCGGGCTATGCGTTGGCGGATCGAACCGAAGCGATCAGACAAGCTGCCCAAGAAATTGGGATGCCGACCGGGTTTAGCGGCGAGGCACTCGGCGGGGGGCGAGAACTGGAACGTACCATCACCGATTTTGGTTGGACCTTCCTGATGTCGTTCGTGTTCATGTACATCGTGTTGGCGGCACAATACGAAAACATGATCTATCCGCTGATCATCCTGTTGTCGTTGCCATTGGCGGTACCGTTTGGACTGCTCAGTCTTTATTGGGGCGGCGAAACGCTGAACCTTTACTCGGCACTCGGTATTTTGGTGCTATTTGGAGTGGTGAAAAAGGCTGCCATTTTGCAAGTCGATCATACGAACGCACTGCGTGCGGAAGGACTCGAGCGTCACGACGCGATCATGCGAGCGAACCGAGACCGGCTGCGTCCGATTCTGATGACCACGTTGTCGTTCGTCGCGGGACTGCTGCCCTTGTTGATCGCCACTGGGCCTGGTGCGGAAGAACGTCGATCGATTGCAGTATTGGCCGCAGGCGGGCAGACGCTCTCGCTCGTACTGACCCTGATCGCCATCCCCGTGCTCTATACTTTCTTTGATGACCTCGCCACGCTACCCAAACGACTGACACAAAGAAATGTGGGATAGGCTTCCAGCCTGTCATCAAGACCCCAGAAAATAGATCCGCCAATTCAATGATGAACTGTAAATTTAAATCATTCACCTTCGGGCTAATTGCCATCGTGTTGATGACCGGAAAACTCAGCGGACAAGACGACCGCAAAGTGACGGTGCATCGCGATCTCGTATTTGCCAAGGTCGACGGACTGCCGCTGAAGTTGGATCTCTACGTGCCTGTGGGCCAAGACAAAGCTCCTTTGGTCATCTGGATTCATGGCGGTGGTTGGCGTGCAGGCTCGAAAGAAAAGACACCGATTCGTAAAATCACCGAGCACGGGTACGCATTGGCAAGCATCAGCTATCGTTTCACCGACACCGCCATCTTCCCTGCCCAGGTCCACGATTGCAAAGCCGCGGTTCGCTGGCTTCGTGCTAATGCAGAGAAGTTCGGCTACAACGCCGATTGGATCGCCGTCGCCGGCAGCTCCGCCGGCGGGCATCTGGCGTTAATGCTAGGCGTCTCCGACGGCGTCGCGACTTTGGAAGGAACGCTCGGTGACCATGCTGAGCAATCATCCGCGGTGCAAGCCGTTGTCGATTATTTCGGACCGTCCGATTTTGTCTTGCGAGGCAAAACGCAACCCGAGCGAGCTTACACTGAACAATCAGGAAGTCTTGCGTTGCTCGGAGGACTTCGCGATGGAAAGGTTAGCCCTCAGATCGAGAAAACGGCGAGTCCGGCTCACTACGTTTCCTCGGATGATCCGCCGCTGCTCGTCTTTCACGGCGACAGCGACGAGGTGGTTTTGTTGGACCAGAGCGAACATATTGTCAAACGGTACACCGACGCTGGATTGTCAGCAAAACTCGTGACGGTTGAGTCGGCGGGCCACGGCGGCGCCCGCTTCTTTCGCGATCCCCATTTCACAACCATGCTTCGCTTCCTCGATCAACATCGTCCACAGTGACCTTCCTCCCCACCTCGCTACGTCTCACCCCAAAACCCGCAGGACATCAGAAAGATGAGATTCATTTCCGCACTAATTATTCTATCAGTAGCCGCGATTGGCTCCGACAATGTCGTTTGTGCCGCCGATATCACCGAGATCCGCTACCAGAGTTCTGCGGACGAATCGCAGCAGCCGGCGATGTTCTACAATCCTAACGCCAGCGATCCGGTGCCTCTCGTTGTTGCTCTGCACACGTGGTCGGGGAACTACAAACAAGATAGTCATAAAGATATCCAACAGTGGTGTATCCAAAAGGGCTGGGCGTACATTCATCCCGATTTCCGAGGCCCCAATTTCCGTCCCGAGGCAACGGGTTCCGATCTTGTCGTCAAAGACATTGTCAGCGCGGTCGATTACGCTAAACAGACGGCGAACATCGATCCGAAATCCATCTATCTGGTCGGCACCTCCGGCGGCGGCTACACATCGCTCGTGATGGCAGGCCATCATCCTGAGATCTGGGCGGGGGTCTCGGCGTGGGTTCCCATCTCTGATCTGACGGCTTGGTACCACCAATGCAAACTGGCCAACCGTAACTATTACAAGAACGTCGTCGATTCCTGTGGCGGAACGCCGGGCAGCAGCGACGAAGTGGACGCCGAATACCGAAAACGATCACCGCTCACTTATCTCGCGAACGCCACCGGCGTCAAACTTCATTTGAACGCGGGGATTCGCGACGGGCACGACGGCAGCGTCCCTGTCAGCCATTCATTGTTAGCGTTCAACGAAGTGGCTGCCGCGGACGACCGATTGTCAGCGGACGAGATCGCCTACTTTGACAAAGAAGTCAAAGTGCCCGAATCGCTGAAGCAATCGCTTTCTGATCCAAGCTACGGCACTAAACAACCGTTGTTCCGCCGCAGCTCCGGCAACGCGACCGTCACGATCTTTGACGGACGTCACGAATTGATCTCGGAAGCCGCAATCGCCTGGATCGAAAGCCTCCACGAGAGTCGACACAGAAAAGGCGAGTAACGACGGGTGCGGTCACGGGCAGTGTCGGGGACATTCCTTATCCGCGGTGGCGGTGCCAGCAACTACTCTTTATTAGACGAACTGGAATTCTCAGCGCCGTGCTTTCGCAGAACATTAGTGACCGCATCATTCGCGTTTTCGATCGCCTCATCGAGAGGCGTTCGTTGTTTTTCCGTACGTCGGTTGATATCAGCGCCGTGAGCGATCAGTATTTCAGCGGTTCGCTCATAGGCCTGCGGATCGCCTTTGCCTTGGGATGAACCTCCCATAGCGACCGCGTGGAGCGCAGTCGTTCCGACGATGGCATTTTGATTGACATCGGCACCGTGTTTAAGCAGCAGTTCAACCGCTTCGGCGCTACCCGCATCCGCACCCCATGACAGCGGAGTCAGCCACCAATCGCTTGCAGAGTCGTTCACATCCGCTCCAAGTTCGATCAGTCTTTGACAAAGTGCCGTCGCGTTGCGGTGCGCGGCCCAGTGAAGCGGCGTTGCACCGTGAAGCTGTCCAGATCGTTCCGTCCGCTTCGTCGCCAGGGCAGGCCACGCACTGAGCATCTCCAAAGCGTCTGGAAACCGACGGTCACGGATCAGTTCAATGAAGGTCTCGATGTCATGCAACGTTTTCTACCTCGTGGTTTCAGAGTGCGCAGAGGAAAGTTTGAAGCCTGACGCCGATTATTGAGTTTCAGGCTGAAGCACACCACGTCTTTTTCGCCAACGATAGGTCATCAGGCCAACCAGCGTTAAGAATCCGCTCCAAAAAAGCAAGCCGAAAAAGTCGCCCAACCGATAAGGCACCAACGGTTCAAAGCGAGACGGACCTAGCAATCCGACCAGCATAACAACCACGCAGCAAACGTCGTATCGTCGAACATGTAGTTTTCGCTTTTGATGTAGCGTCCAAAGCAAAGCGGCCAGCGGGCAAAGCACGATCAAGACTGCACCAAACAACATCAGCACCAGCGGGGCAGTGTCAAAATCATGGCGCACATTCGACACCAATAGTGAATAGCCGATTGCGGCACCGACCACACCGAGAGCGATGGCGATTTTTGTGTCGCGAGTCAGAATCATGACAATGTCTTTGTAGGTGCGTCCAGACTTCTGCCGAATAACGCCCGCCATCCCAGAGAACGGATTTGGTCGGAAATGGAGATAGGAAGATAAGGCACTTAACACTCCCTCTTACAATTTTTCTGTCGCACCAATCTTTCTGTCTAATAAAAGCCAAGGACAGAAGAGTGGTGAAGAACGATAATGATTACAGGGGCCCGCATGCTCGCCAATCGGGTTGACGCATTTGGTATCTGCCTTCTAGTTGTCGCGTTGTTTAGGTGAGCATCCGAGTGTCGCTGACCCCACAGACTTTTCGTTTAATCGGGTTTGCGAAAGCAGACACGAATATCGCCATGCCAATCATCGCACCGATCATCAGCCCACCGAAAAGGGAAATGATTCTCGCGAGCATGTTGTTGTCCGCGACTAAGACCGAGATGGCCCCCGCTGTCACAATGGCGGAGAGCAAGATCAGGCCAATCATGAACTTCTTCGAGCACAGAAAACGCTGGCGATCGGTCGCGTTCTTGGTATGGCGAGCGTAATAGTCGGAGATCGTTTCGCCGGTATCGGACCATTCATATTCGGAAATCGGAAACATCGCGTTGCAGCTCGAACATTGCGTTTGCTCCATGCTGGACATCGGGTTGGAAACCAGTTCAAACGACTGTTCGCCAACCGTTGTCTCGTTCCCACACTTGGTGTGCCGGTAGGTTCGTGATTCCGGAATTTGCTCTTCGACCATGGTGCACCTTCGTTGTGGTGATGTACTGTTTCAGCCAGATAAGGCCCGCGATTTGCGGGTAGAGAGCTTCGACTTGCAAGTAGATGAGATTGGCGACCACCGCTGATCCGCTGCTCCGGATAGCTATCCTTCCGTTCCTGAATCGCCAGGTAAAGCGGCAAGGTGATGTCGAGTCAGCCAGGCAACATAACCAACGTAAACGCCCACAATCCCGATTGCAAGAACGGACCAAAGGTACGCGGATGGCAAGCGATCATTAAACGCATTGGACACAACCGGAACGGTGCCTGTCCAAGCAATCGTTGCGGCATTCAGAACCGCGGCAACGTGGAAGTCAATATTGATCAGACCGTTAAGCTGTAGGCCGGATCAAGGACGCAAATCATCCCGTATGGGCGCAAACGGTAGCCTTTTCGAATCAGCCTTGGACCGATATGAAATTTTCAATTGCGTCCGCCGATCCGGCATTTACGCCGTTTGCGTGATCCGGCCTACGACTAAAATGCCCAACTTCAAAATGTGTAAGCGTAAGGTTCCGCTGCACATTCACCCGCGCCGAGAAAGGATTTGGTAGGAAAATGGAGGTAGGAAGATAAGGCACTTAACACCTCCTCTTTCAATTTATCTGTCGCATCAATCTTTCGGTCTTACAAAAGCGAAGAACAGATGAATGGTGACGACAGCCAAATGGTTGCAGGCGCACTCAGCTGGGCCGAGCTCGAATGCACCGATTGGCAGTTGTGTCCAGCAACCGAAGAGCCACTCAAGGCCTTTGTGGGCATCCCCTTGTTCTACTACTTCTGGTCATCGTCAACTAAACTGAACTCACTTGTAGCGGGTTCGTCATTCTTTCTGTGATCAACATCCCTAAATGAGGGAAACTGCCTTGGTGGCTGGATACGTCGTGCGCCCGGATCCAGTAGTGTTAGCATTGCCACTCGGGCAAGAAGAAACATGACTGTTACCAGCGGGATCAACACTAAGATGACGGGAGAATCGCTCGTTGCTTGGATGAGCGGAATCATCACCGCAATGTAAGTCGTTAGCCACATCACCGAACCGAGACCAAATCGACCGAGTGATCGCGATGCGCGACGAATGATTCGAATGTCAAACAGATTTTGAAATTCGTCAACGGTATCGCTTTTTGCGAGCACAAGTGACAACACGACAAGACCAACAACCGTCGCGCCAGCGAGTGTAACTGCCGAAGTATTCCACATTGGATGTAGCCTGTAACAAGGTATTTAAGCAGGCTATGTTCGCTGGCAGTTTAGGCGCGTCAATCCAGATTTTTGTCGCAATTGCCTTGGTGTGCCGCGCAGGATTGCTTATTCGCGGCAACCCGACGATTTGCCGACGGTCGGTGGTCACCTATCACGGGCCGAGAAAAGATTTGATAGGAAAATGGAGGTAGGAAGATAAGGCACTCAACACCTTTTCTTTCAATTTTTCTGTCGCATTAATCTTTCTGTCTGACAAAAGCGATGGACAGACGAATGGTGAGGACAGAGGAATGAAGAATGGTAGTAGTAGGATTCAGCGGGGCTGAGTCGACCGCACGGGTCGGCAGACGGGAACAGAATGAAGACCGTGCGGAACTGCAATGAGCGAATCAATGAGGTAGCCCGTTAATCCAGCAACGCGGAAGGTGTGTCGATCGTATTCTACTCAAATAACGCCGAGGTCGCCCGACACCAACGGAGAGGTGACCATCAGCAGCTACGTTTTTAAATGTTCGGCCATCCGATTTTTTCAGTCGAACGTCCATTGCTTTCGACTGTATGTATACCCCTTAGAAATCCCAGCTATCTGCCACCCGCTGCATAGGGTGCTCCCGGATTCAGATCCAATAATTCCCGTTTGGGTTCAAGTAATGAATCCTCAAATTGGCAACCCCATTTTGAATCAGGTTCCGTGCCAGCGACGGTCTGGCCAGACTCGATTACCGAACCGTTTTCAAAAATGTAAAGTCCGGTATCCAACAACAACTGGCTAACTTTGTTGGGGTCGAGGCCGCGAAAATGGCATTGCAGATCGTGAAGGCCAATTTCATCAAGACCACGTGTGTCCATAATCATATCTTTGGCATCAGAATTACTGATACTGAAAAACCGTACGTTGAGCGAGCCAAGACGTTGAATCGGGGCCATTGAGCAGGACTTGAGGTAGGCGTCAGCGGCCACGATCTGCTGGGAATGGCCAAACGCTATAGCCTGTGGTTCGGTGACCTCAACAAACGCCTGTAAGACGCCGTGGAACAATCGAATCCGTTCGGCGGGCTCTAATCCACCTGCCATCAGTTCGGTGACAAGACGTGAACACTTGCTGGCACGGATACGTTCGGCTGCATCGTCGCAGAACCACGATTGCTGCACGCGGTCAGCGTAAGCTGCGGGATCGGTCGACTTGTCGGTGGCAAGAATCGCAGTCTGCGGCGGAACCGCACCGTCTTTGTACTGGACGCTGTGATTTTTGTGGAAGAATAGCAGCGATCCACTACCCGAATCGGATGTAGGTGATTCGATACCAGAACCGAGTAGTTCCTCCGCTCGCGCAACAATCTCACCCGCGTCGTATGACGGTGTCGAGGTATAGTGGAGCTCCGCCATCTGCATTGACATCGACAATTAGCCTTTCGCTCAAACCGCACGTCGTAACGGGGCGACTGCGTTACGTGTTGACTTCAGAACTCGCCGGATTCGCCGCTCCCGTTCAACAATGGTTAGCATCTTCGCGAAGTCAGCTTTACTTGTGTTTGCTGATTTCGTCCAAGGGGACCGGATCTCGTTCGCGAAGGCTTGCGAGTACCTTTAGCGTTTCATCAGTGGGGAAAAATGGTTCAACCATCAGATCGGTGATGTCGACCGCATCCACATCCTTTCCTAGAAAAACAAAATCCCATTTCGACACGACCACGTCGACTTCAGCCTGCTTTGCGATTTCAGGCATCTTCTCCTTGATCGTTTCCAGGATATCGTGAACCGGCCTAGTGCTGAAGGCTTGTTTATGGACCAAGCCTTGTAACGCTTGACCATCGGCTTCAAGTTGCTTGATCCGTTTCTCGTCTCCCGACGCCTTGGCATCCTTAAGATCGGATTGCATTTTTGCGAGACGCTGCTGAAATGCTTGAGAGCGAACATAAGCAGTCGCGACAAGACGAGAATCAAATGTACCCACGCGGACTCTCGACGGGTCCGACTTCGTTTCTGATTCCTGTGCCGAAATTCCTGGACATGACGACAGCACCGAAAGCACGCAACCAACAGCAATGAATTTTGCAAACAGCCTCATCGGAATATCTCCTTGATGCCAACGCCAAGATCACCCGACACGAACGGAAAGGTGACCATTTGGAAAGCGTTGTAGTATGCTCGACTGCTCCGCCATCGTTCGTCAAGCGTTTAGCACTGCGATCCACCGACGAGCAGTCCTGGCCGGAGTCAGTGTATCGCCGACGCCATCGCAAATCAAATCGACCATGCGAGGGACGTTGCAGCACGGTAATCAATGCACTCCCTGCAATAAATACGCTTCGTCCCTGCTAACTGACCACAGGCTAAAAAAATGTGTGACAGAAACATGAAGGCAGAAATACAGGGCGCTCGCTACTCTGTCATTCTAATTTTTCTGTCGCACCAATCTTTCTGTCTGAAGAACGCGGAACCCTAACACGTGTTAGCACAACATAACGGATTGTGTTTGGAGCGCCGGCGTTAAAAATCGCCTACTCGCAGTCGGAATTGCCCGAATGGCATGGACTCAAACGTTCCAGGACCGCACTAGATCCTTCCGTCCGAGCTTGTCTCGGCGGAGGCACAGCCTGGAAGCTACAGAGCAACCTTTCGGCTTCAACGCCAAAGCGGCTGGCGGGGCCCTGAACCGTGGTTAGGCCGTGGCGGCTTGCGGGTGAGCTACGGGCGACGTTTTTTTCGCGGAGCGAAAAACGACAATGAATTGGCGTGAACCTTACGGCTTTTTGTCGGACATCTGCAAAATTGCGTCGGCGAAGGCGACGCCCATTTCGGCGAACGTTTTCGCGCAGCCGAGGTAGTGGTAACCGGCGTTGGAGGCGCCGCGTTCTCGCATCGCGACTTCGGCGGGGCTGACCAATTCGGACTCGAACTTCTTCAAAAACTCGCGTTGCTCTTGCTCGCTCATCGAGCCATCTGCGTTGGCGTGGTTCTTGTTTTTAGTCCGCAGCAAATAGCTCATCTGACGCACCGATTCGTATTTCTCCTGAATCGCCGCCAATGGCTCGTCCCAGAATGGCGAGGTTGGTACCGCGATGACATTGCCGCGAAATTCAGCGAGTGATGCCGGTGCCGCCATCGCTTCGCGGAACTTCAAATTGTCCTCATTCGCCTGCTCACCGCTGACGCCCATCACGCCGATCACAAACGGCATCTTAGGCGCATCAAGGTCACGGCGTACGTCGCGTATAAAATCGGCCATCCAGTCGCTGTATTTGGCAAAGCGGTTCTCGGGACTTTCCTTTGGCAAGGTTGGGTAGACATCGCGGTTGACCATGTCGTTGAATCCTTGGAACCAAACAAAACCGGCAATCTCGTAGCCTTGCTTCTCGTCGTACTCGGGACAAACTCGCTCGATGTCGCTCAGCACATGTTTCACATGATCAACCATCAAGCGGTAATAGTGCCCTGAACCGCTCTCGGGATTACGATCTCGCGCGATGTCTTGCTCGGTTCGTGGATAGACTCCAGCACTCGGAGGACGGAAATCGTAGTACAGCGACTTGCCGCCCCATGCGGTTTTGATAATCAGTATTGGTTGATCGTAGACCTCGTCCATCTTCAAACCGAAAGTAAACTCGGGACCAATTTTGCCTCCGTCTTCACTTGGGTTGGATCGTGATCCGTAGCCCGCAGTCAGCTTGCCAAATCCTTCGCCGTTATTGTCTCCTCGCCCCGTCAGATAGGAAATCCAAGCTCCTTCGCACACGCGCGGCTTGCCGTCGTCGTCTCGCATTTTCTTCAGAAGCGGTAACGTCGCAGGATCGTCTCCGATGTAGTCGAACGTCTCGACTTTGGCGTGGCCTTCCATATTGGATTGCCCTACCAGGATAAAGACCTTGATCGGCGGTTTGGCCGGGTCCGCCGCATGAGATGCTGACACCGAAAGCAAACAGATCGCTGTGAACAAAAACAAGTTTTTCATGTGAAGCTTTCAATGTGGGATAGGCTTCCAGGCCTGTCTTGCGGCACCCCGACGAGTCCATTTGGAGGTGATGTCATTTCGTAGCGAGACTCGCGAAGCGTTTCGGATGGTTGTGGCTTGACGACAGGCTAGAAGCCTATCCCACATTGGTTGTGGCTTGACGAAAGTCTTGGCGACTTTCGCTACCTTTAATTCAATTGCGGATGACAGGCTGGAAGCCTATCCCACTTTTAGGACTTCAATTTCCAAATTAGGTAGTCCGTTGTTGTTTCGTGCTCGACGTTCTCGGCACCAGGATAGACCAAATCGCAATCCACACCCGCTTCTTCGCAATGCTCTTGCAACTTGACGCCAAAGTTTGCGGTGTGCGTGGGGTCTTTCTGGGCTTGGCCGAGTGCCGGAGCTGCCGAATAGCTGAGGTACACCGGGGGATCATCGGAGCTGACGAGTGCGTACGGCGAATACTCGGCAATCCATGGCAAGATCGTATCACGTTTGGCAAGGAATTGATCGAACGCCGACAACTTGTTTGCGGGGTCGCCATGGAAACCGAACGCATGCCCGCCATAGCGGCTGTTGGGAGTCCACTCTTTCATCTGCTTCGGATCCAACGTGGTTTGAGCCCCCGTGACGGCGGCACACCACAACCGCGTTGACTCTCGGGCCACGGCATCTTCGCTGTCAGAGTCCGCCATCTCGGGATGAAAGGCTAACCAGAGACTCGAGCAGGCACCGGCAGATCCACCGGAGGCACCAATTCGCTGCTTATCAAGATTCCATTCCTCGGCTTTGCTGCGGACAAACTGCAACGCCCGCGCCGCATCGCTGAGTGGTCCTTCGACCGGTGGCGACACACCATCGGCCGTGGCTTCGGCGACAAAGCGATACTCGACCGAGACCACCGAAATGCCTTCGGATAACATTGTCGGCAACATGTTCACCAAACCACTCAACCGTCCGCCACCACTCCATCCGCCGCCATGGATAAAGAACAACACCGGCGTCGGTTTGTCGGACTCGGCTTGCCAGAAATGCAGCACTTGTTTCAGATGCGGTCCGTAGGCGACGTCGTAATGTGTTGGTTGCGGCAAAGGGCGATACGCTGCCAGGATTTTTTCGCTCTCTTGCTCGCCAATCTCACGAACAAAGATGTTCCGCCAGCGAATCTCGCCGCCGTGAGTTTGCAACATGATCGACCCCTTGGCGGGCAACGGCTGCGTTCGATCCCAATAGTTCTCCATCACTGCGCCTTCGACGACAGCTCGCGAGTTGAGCCAAACCCAAGTTCGGTCGCCGACTTGGCGAATCCGCAACTGGTTCCATTGACCAAACGGCTTGTCGGCTCGCATGATCGGATCGCGTCCCAACGTTCCGGGCGTATTGTTGAACAGTCCGCCGGAACCTTGATGCGGTTTACGGTCCGGTCGCTTCGCGTCGTAGGTTTGATTCCAATCCCAGATCTGAACTTGCGGGGTGCCACGCAAATAGATCCCGCTATCGGCTTTCGGCACCGTCTTGTACTCGATCAGCAGGTCGATGTTGCCGAACTCTTGTTCGGTGGTCGCGTAAGGACCGTGACCATCATTTACCAATTCGCCGTTTTCAACCGACCAATTCTCGGGAAATGCGGCCCGCTGCTCGCGAAGATTCGCCTCTTTCTTTTCTCCGGAAAGTTTTGCCGAAGCGTGCGGATTCCATCCGTACCAACCCGACAGATCTTCACCGTTGAAAATCGCACGATAGCCCTTGGGCGGTTCGGATTCCGCTGCATCACAGGATGATGCAAACGAAAAACAACCGAAGGCAACAAGCAAAAGTGCCAAGGATCTAAAAACATTTCGCATGGTGAACTTCCAAGGAGGGATGGGTATTTAATGTGGGAGAGGCTTCCAGCCTGTCATGCGGTCTCGCGTTGAATTCCATTCCAAGTGGTAATCATCATGGTAGCGAAACTCGCCAAGAGTTTCGGATTCGGTGAGTCGACGACGAAACTCTTGGCGAGTTTCGCTACCACAAACGACGACCTCACTTCGACTTTGCTTGTTCTAACATTTTCCGAACTCGTTCTTGCTCTTTCGCAAGTGCTCCCGCTGGGATGGGCATCGGTTTGAAATCCGGCGATGGCTTTAGCGGTTCCTCGACTGGGATCTGTCGCAAACGCAGGTTGCGATACCAAACCGGTTGTCCGTGATCCTGCAACCACAGTTCACCGCCGCGTCCGGTCAAATCGCCGCCACGGATCGTCAACAGCTTCACCATTTCGGCCCACTTGGGATCGGTGTAATCAAAGTCGAGGACATTCTCGCCGTTGAGCCAATGCTGAATCACCGTTCCCTTGCAAACGACTCGCCCACTATTCCACTCGCCCACCGGACGTGTTGCATCTTTGGACGGTGCCATACAGAAGAACAATGACGCCGCGGCTTGCCGTGGATTCTCGCCATAAGGACTGTCGATATTATCGAGCACTTGATACTCGACTTGTCCGGGCCGGTAATACACGCCACTGTTACAGCCCTTGGATACTTTCCATTCGAAGCGGAGTTCAAAATCATCAGGAACGGTTTTGCGTTTGTACGTCAGCGGACCACCGTTGGCGGCACGAAAGAATGCACCGTTTTCGATTCGCCAATTACCGCCCTGCTCCCAACCGTCAAACGTTTCGCCATCGAATAGCTCGACAAAACCTTGGCGACTTTCCGCCTCCGTCATTTTCGCGATCTTCTTTGCCATCGGCTTGCTGATCAGCATGCGAAGTTTGGCTCGCTTGCTAACAAGCTTTTTCGCCAGCACATCCTCTTCGTTAAAGCGAGCCATCAGGATTTCACCGTCGGTCGCACGGTTACGGTCGTAGGAGATATAGACCGTGCCATCGGGTGCCTGGAAGCCATCGGGATAGCTGATCCCCTTTCGCTCGTCCAAGACCAAACCGCCTGACCATGTTTTGCCCTCGTCTTGGGAAAGCCATGCACTCAATTGAACGCGGCCTTGGTGCGAATCGATTTTGTCACCATGTTTCACCAGCAGAATGCGTCCCGATGCCAAGCGGCGGAGAAAGAAACGAGCATTGGGTTGACGGATTCCTGCCGGCTGTGTCGCCGATTTCCAAGTGCGACCGCCGTTGCTGGACGTCGTCTGCATCATCCCTTTGGCGGTTCGTGCGAGCATCCAAAGCGATCCATCGGTACGCTCGACAATCATGTGTTCGTGCCAATCGGGGTTCGGAAACTGAGCGGCACCGCGGCGCTGCCACGTGGCCCCTTGATCGGTCGAAACATGGACACTCGCTCCACGCAGCGGGTCCAGTTTGGCAAAACAACCGCGAAACGGCCCAAAGCCAGGACGCTGGTCTAACGAAATGGGTAGCATCCATTCGCCGCTGGACAACACCGTTGGCTTGTTCAGCATCACACCATCCGCAATACGCTTAGGCGACGACCAAATGGGATCCGCTGCATCCGGATTATCACAGCGAGTGGCCCAGACACCGGCACGACCGTCATACATGTCCATCGACTGATCGAAGAACAGCCACAAACGCCCGAGCGGATCGGTCCATAGGTTACCGACCAGGATACTGCGAGGTCGCGGCAGATCTTTGTCGTGCGAATCGACCACCAAGCGAGGGTGTGACCACGACTGGCCATCATCATCGCTGGTCGCCAACACGAAGAAGGCTTCGGGGCTGTCGCCACCGGCAACCCAGCACGCCCACAAACGCCCTTTGGGGGTTCGTTCGATTCCGATCGTCATCCCGTAATCGAGCTTGTCGTAGCCGTATTCGGGCAGCGGTGATGTATTCAGGGTGGGCGGGACAAGTGCCAGTTCGGCAATCTTTTCCATTTGCTTGATGCGGGCGGCAGCTTGTTGTGGCGATTCGTTTTGAGCCGCCTTGCCCTTCGTCGGCCGCGACGTAACCTGAGTTTCTTCGCCGAGTACCAAGAACGTTGTTTTATCGAACCGCAATCGGTCTCCAGGGTTCAATGCTTTTCGGTAAGCAAACACGCGGTTGATCTCGCCGCGAAAGAGCTGAAACTCGGGTGTATCGACCTTCGTGAATCCCTGCTTCAACAACTTCTCGCTCTGGTTGGCCGGGTGAGGTTTGCTGAGCGTCATCGCAAACACTTCGCCAGGTTTCACGCACTCAATTTCGAACCCTTCGATACTGGTCCGCAAAAAACGGCGTCCGATCAGCAATGCGGGGGCTTCGGTCAACGTGTAGTCGCGATCAGTGAACAGTTTGACGCCGGGCTTCAGCACAGCGGCTTGTTCCGCTGCAACTAGTACAGGAGGGGCCGCGATCGGTTTGCGTTTCTTACCGACTTGAGATTCAAACTCGCCAGTCGTCTCGAGTTTGCCGAACATGATCCGCTCTTTGCGACTCGGCGACGTGTCACCTTGCGTTACACTCAGCCAAATCGCTCCGTCGTGCTCATGGAAACTTGGGTATTGGAACGATTGCGTCGTCTCGAAGCGATACTTCCGCTTCCATGACTTGCCATCGCGTGAAATATCGATATTGAAAACACTACGATTCACGCCCTGAATTTTCGTGGCTTCCTGCCATCCGAGATAATAGCTGTCGCCAAACTTATCGAACGTTGGCTTTGAATTTGCACCGTTGGTTACAAATGGCAACTCTCGCCCCACGGTCCACGATTTGCCGTCGACGCTGGTAGTGAAATGATAGTTCCCACCGTCGTTGCGACAGATCGCCATCCACGTTCCGTCAGGCAATTGATTGACCGCCGACTCGCTGAGTTGTGCGGATTGCGGTTCATTGAAATGGCCCACCACTTCGAATGTGGCAAAGTCGTCATGAGCGATTGCAAAGGCATTCTGCTTGCCCGGGAAATTGTTCAGGGCAACATAAGTTTTGTTGTCAAATGTTTTAAATGCATCGAAAAGGTAGAATCCGTAATCTCGAGGCGGCTTACTGAATCCGCCGACCGCCGCGTCGGCGTGCAAGTAGCGTGGCTGCATGTCAAACGTGCCCGCCGCCGTTTTCAATTTCACTTTGTGAATCGTGTCACTGAACTTGCGGGATTGCAGATCAAAATCTCGATACCAGGTTTGCGATTGCCGGACGCCGGGCTGCTCACTTGCAAAGTAGCAACGAAGTGTTGTGTCGTTGGCTTGCCGAATGCGAGGCACAAAGCAAGCACCGACGGGCAGCTTCGCGTTCGCATACGTTTGCTCGCCGCGTGCGAAGGGCACGATCTCTTTGACCGCCAGCGTTTTCAAATCGACGATGGACAACGCACAATAAATCTCAGGCCAAGCGGGACTTTCCCCCGCCTGCTGATCGCTTAGCTCGGCGACGATGTAGGCTTTGTCATTGACGATGACAAATTCTGAATCGTGAGCCCCTTTCACCTTTGCCCCCGTCACTCTTGCAAGTCGCTGCATCACCTCATCGCCAGCCAACGCAGGGTCCCAGCCAGCGGGTACGTGCGACGACGAAGCGGCATCGCGGACTGAAGCCACCGTTTCCCCGGTGGCGACGTGATGGAAGAGCAAGATAACGGACGCAAAAACAAGCGAACAAATAGCAGAATGGAGGCGAAGCATAACAGGTGGGGGCATGGGGAGGGGCGAGTGTGGCAGAACTCTATACGATTCGATCAAGACACCGAGTGGGGGCTTGATTGGCTACCAATATAGTCCGTCCAGAAGTCAGAAGACACTACCACTCGGCGATTCGCTAAGTCACCCCGTAAGTGCACTATTTCGGACTCGTGAAGGGTAGAGCGGTTGTGCTAGTCGGACTTGGCGATCAGCCGTTTTCGACACCGATCGACTTTGAGATACAATCGACAAGCGTCGCTCGCAGACGCTGAATCACCTTGTAAAATGCCTGTTCGCTCTTTCCAGACTGGAGTGCAACATCACGCATGACCACTCCAGGCGAATGGACTTTGAGCAACACGTCCCGTTTCTCAGGCTGCATTTTGGCGAGGCAGCCTTCGAGATGTTGGCGGTAGGCGGGCTCGGATTCATCACTCTCGGATTCATCGGCAAGCATGTCCCAAATGTCATCGTCAAAAACAAGCGGCGTGCGGTTGCTGCGACGGCGATGTTTCAGGGCCTCAAAACGAGCAATCGTCAAAAACCAGCCGCCGAACGCAGTTCCAGGTTTGAAGTCCGAGTATTTTCGCCACGCGACGAGGCTCGCTTCCTGAATGACCTCGTCGACATCGTTCCAGCTGGGCAGCAATCCACGCAAAAACGCCCGAACCTGCGGTTCATGTTCCAGCAAAAGACGTACGAACGATTCGCCTTGGTCATCGTGCGACACATGTTTGTCGGCTGCAGTTTCATGCTGTGCATTCGTGTCGTCGTTCATTTCAGTTCATTCCGCCAAGAGAACGTTGGATCCGTAATGCATTGTAGCCAGTCGAATAAGCATATCGTGCCAACACCCCCAATGTGGGATAGGCTTCCAGCCTGTCATCGGCAAAACCGCCTTTCGACGTCTCTCGACATATTTCGTAGCGAAACTCGCCAAGAGTTTCGGGTGCCGGCCAATTCGTAGCGAAACTCGCGAAGAGTTTCGGATGCATCCCGAGGCTCGTGTGCCATGGACTATGTCGTGTAAGCTGAAATCGCAAGACCCGATGCCCGCGGCTAATGCCGTCGGCTCACAAAGTCCGCGCCATTTGGCCCGAGGACGGACGAAAGTCTTCGCGACTTTCGCTACGACATCACATCGACGACACACTCCAAAGGATCGACATCACACTGACGTCACCTCAGTTCCATCACCCAAAAACGCCCACTCCGTGAAACTTGCGTAAAACACGGGCTTTCATAGCAAATCGATGGGCGTGAAACCCGATTGGCACGGCACATGCATTTCTTATCCGTCGGCAGACTGTTCTGCAAGAAAAACACACCGAAACTAGGAAATTGAAATGGCAATCGTCTACAAAACACTCGCTGCATGTGCATTATGTCTGACCGCGTTTTCGTCGCCTGCTGTCGCGAATACCTACCAGCACATCGATCACTTAGCACTTCAAATTGCCATGCAATCGAACCAGCTCGTTGGTGAAACTCGACACTACCAGCATACGCCCGAGTACCGCCATCTCGTCAGTGACGCTCGCGACATGGCGCGTCTTGCCGATCACATCCATGAACTTGCACACCATCAAGGTAGCGTTAGTCACTTGAACAGCGACTTGGCCCAATTGGACGCGAAGTTTCACCACTTGGAGTCGCTGTTCGACGGTATCGAACATCGTGCCGCTCGTGGTTATCGCCACGTCCATGGCAATACGTCCCATGTCAAATTGATGCTGAATTCGATCGAGAACAACATCCACCATTTGCGTGAAGACATTCAATCGATGCAAACCCCAGTCATCTCGACGCCCTACACAAGCAACTTTGGTGCCTACTCGAGCCGTTGGGGTGGCTACAACGCACGTCCGTCCAGCAGCGGATTTGGCCGCGTGAACACCCTCCACGACGACCATGGACATTCCCAGCGTTCGCGTTCACGAGGAATCACGATCGGTGGTGGCAGCTCACGTTTCACGATCGGATTCTAAAGCGATGCTTCGCCGGATAACGACATCCATCTGCGACGCTGGCTTGCACTCCAAGCCAGCGTCGTGACGTCGTTATGCATCAATCGAACGATGCCGTTTCCTTGCCGGACTTGGTGCCCATTGCACCCCACACACCGTAGGGACTTTCGCCGCTGGTGACTTGGCGTGCGTTCAAGTTACCCGAGTCAATGGAATCCGTAACAAATCGGACCGACCCATCGAACAACAACGTTTGCACGCCTCCCTGATGCTCGCTCGAAGGCGAGAAACTTCCCCAGCTGTCGTTGTTTCCAGCGTAGGCACAAGAGTAGGAATTGGGCGGCAGGGTGGTTGTAAAACGTGTGTTGATGACACGACCATCGCCAAACAACAGCCCCCGCCAGCAATCCGCTCCGGTTTGGTACTGAAATCGGTTGTTTGGATCCAGCGGCGCTGTCATACAAGGCCCCGCAACCGCGGTCGTGCCGTCGTACATTCCGTTGAAACTGGCGACGTCTCCTTTGACAACCGCTTGGTCTCGCGGGGTTCCCGCGACTTCGCTCATCGCCAAAGTGTTGCTGGTCCCATCAAGTAGGTCGCGGAAACGTCGCAGATTGTTGCGATTACCGTTGGTCATCGGTACGAACATGCTGCGAGAGTTGATTCGGGCAATCGCCATGCCCTCTTCGGAATCACTCTTAGCATTGTGCCACATCGCATCGCCGATACAAAATACGTACAGCGATTTCGACAGACCATTGTACTCTGTGCCGTCCGCGTTCTGAGCCGAGGGGCAGAGGAACGCAGATTGGGGGCCTGCGTCTAGCAGTGCCTGGCTCTGCCAGAACCCCGAACCAGGAGTCGCCTTTTTCGCATCCTGCTCGAACGCATCATACAAGGCTCCCATTTCAATAAAGGGCAGCAAAAAGATCGAGGCACCGACGTTGCGTCGATTGCCGTACGAGTACCCGTAGAAATCGGCGGATCCAGGCGGGAATTGATTGTAGGCGGCGTGATAGTTTTGTAACGCCAATCCTAGCTGCTTCATGTTGTTAGAGCATTGCATCCGGCGCGCGGCTTCTCGTGCCGCCTGTACCGCAGGCAGCAACAAACCAACCAATACGCCGATAATTGCAATAACAACCAGCAATTCAACCAAGGTAAACCCATGGTTTCTACGCGTTACACTACACTTCATCGAAACACCTTCTTTTCAGACCAAGTAACAAGCAAGAATGGATTTAATGTTTTTTTGAATACGCTAATGAAGCCGGGCGGAGATCCGTTGACGGACATTCATTGATGCTGGATCGTTGCGGCAGGAAAAATTGACTGCGCAACATCGAACTTTAAAGGTGGGGTGCAAACGAACTTAGCGTGCTAAGGATCGTCAGAACATTAAGTGGTGGGATGACTTGTAGCGGAAGTCGTCAAGGCTTTCGTGAATTGCTGAACAGGTCGAAACTCTCGCGCCAGTTCCGCTACGGCGGTAATGGTTCCTGGGGTCTAGATCAAGTGGACATGATGCCGCGTCAAGCGATGATGTCCATAATGGGTTGGCCGTGGTCGATTTCTAAACGCTTGCGTCCGGGAAGCTCGAGCTTGCGGGAATCGAGCCCTAATTGATGCATAATTGTGGCGTGGATGTCGGTGACATAGTGGCGATTTTCGACCGCATGGAAACCGATTTCATCGGTCGCACCATGCACGACGCCGCGTTTTAATCCGCCACCGGCCATCCAAACGGTGAAACCAAAGATATGATGGTCGCGTCCGTCGGCGCCTTGCGATCCAGGAGTACGCCCAAACTCGGTGGCAAACACTACCAACGTCTCATCGAGCAATCCGCGGCGCTGCAAATCTTCCAACAGACCGCCGATCGGTTGATCCACCGCCAAAGCGTTCTTGGTGTGGTTCGCTTTTAGCTTGCCATGGGCATCCCAGGCTCCGGCGCCACCGCCGCCATGTTGAATTTGGATAAAGCGAACGCCGCGTTCAACCAAACGTCGTGCCGCCAATAACTGCATTCCGAATTCGTTACAGTGTGGCGTTCCGATGCCGTACAAGGACTTTGTCTCGGCACTCTCTTGCGCGAAATCGACGACTTCGGGTACCGAAGTTTGCATCCGAAATGCAAGCTCATACGAAGCGATCCGAGCCGCCATCTCGGGGTCCTCAGGATATTCGTCGGTTCGCATTCCGTTTAGCTGATCCAGCAACTCTTTGCCGACCTGACGTGCCTCGTTGGGAAACGCGATTTCGGGCTGGCTGAAATCGAGCGGGTTGCTGGGATCAATTCGCAGCGGGACCGCATCGTGGGCCGGGCCGAGGTAATGACCGTCGCGGCTGTTCCAGTACTCGCGTTTTCCAATCGAGATGAACTGAGGCAAATTATCATTGAGTGAACCGAGACCATAGTGCACCCAAGCGCCAAGCGTCGGAAAGTCACCATCGTTACGATGACGCCCCGAATGGAATTGCGTTTGCGCCCCGTGGTTGCTGTCGGTCGTGTACATCGATCGCACGATCGCCAGCTTGTCGACCTGGTTGGCGACGTGCGGAAACCAATCGCTGACTTCAATTCCGGATTCGCCGTGCTTTTTAAAACCGATCTGCAGCGGATACAGTTCGTTACGTTGGTTGCCATTGCCGTCGGGAGCGACCAGTCGTTCGAGCGCGAGCTTCGCAGGATCCTGCGTCTCTGCAAACGGCGTTTCCGCAATCGTTTTGCCGCCGAATTTTGTCAGCATCGGCTTGGGGTCAAAGCTTTCCATTTGGCTGACGCCGCCATTCATGAACAACCAAATTACATTCTTGGCCTTCGGCGGAAAGTGCGTCTGCCCGGTCGGCGGTGCCCAGCCAATTGAACCCGCGTTGGCGTCACGCTGCAGCAGCGATGCCAATGCGACTGACGACAGTCCCATTCCCATATCGGACAAAAATCGGCGGCGATTGGGGGCAATGTGATTCATAAAACCGTTTCCTTTATTCAAACCGCTATTAATACGTCTTCTAAGCTGGTCAATGTGAGTCATTCCACATAATGATCTGAGCCGACGGCGCTAGCCGCGGGCATGTTTCCTGCAATATTGACGCTCACCGCGGCTAGCGCCGTCCACTCACAAGAGGATCGACGTTTCACCGGCATCTACCGAACAAACTGCTTATCGCACCGTCACGAAGTCATTGTGATTGACCAAGACCCAAATGAAGTGGCCGCGTGCCCGCTGCACTGAACTGTCCGCTTGGCCTTCCCAGACCGACAACGCTTTCAGACTCGCGGCAATCTCTGCATCGTCCGCATCGATCCCCAACAGTGTCTTGAACGATCGAGCAACAAAGTCACGTGCGTCTTCGCCGTCGACGGACAGGCGGTCGGCGATTTGCCCCGCCGACGTTAGCACTAGTTTGCTGTTGGTGAGTGCTAAGGCTTGTTGAGGCACGATGCTCTGTTCGCGACGATAACAATCGGTCACCAATGCCTCGTCGAACATCGTCAAAAACAAATCTCGTTGGTTGTTTGAGTGAAAGAAATACAAACTGCGGCGTTTGGATTCCGGCTGTTTCGCCGCGGGGACCGAGGGTCCGCCCATCGTCGGATCAAGTGTTCCGGCTAACGACAGCACAGCGTCACGCACGACTTGCGATTCCAAGCGAATCGGAACCCGCCGCCACCAAAGATGATTGTCTGGATCGATCGCGAGATTGGACTCGGCACCGGCATTGGACGAACTCATTCGATAGACCGCTGAATTCACAATCAAACGATGCAGATGTTTCATGCTGTACCCGCTATCGATCAACTCGGCGGCGAGCCAGTCGAGTAACGCTGCGTTCTTCGGCGTCGCTCCGTTCCGGCCCATGTCGAAGACGGTTGCCACCAAGGGTTGGCCGAGATGACGAGTCCACAAGTGGTTCACCGCAACGCGGGCGGTCAACGGGTGGTTGCGGTCGGTGATCCAGCGAGCCAGTGCCGTGCGGCGTCCACTGCTTTGCGGCGGAAACTCGACTGCCGGATCGTCCTTGCCCGTACTCAGGAATCGCGTGGCCGACCACTGGGCGCCAATTAGCGGCGTAAAAGATTCGTCGGGGCCAATCGCGGCGGCAAGTGTTTGCTCTGCCTTGACGACTTTCTCCTTCGCTTTCACCTGCTCTTTTTCGATCGCTTCGCGTTTATCTTCGGCCGCATCCCCGAGTCGCTTCTGGACATCAATCAAAGCTCGCTGAGCCTGCAACAGTGAAACCTCGCGCTCTGCACGAATCGCCGCGGTTTTCGCTTCCAAAACGATTTCTTCGCTCGTCGACTCGTCCCACTCCAATTCCATCGCTTCGTAACGTAGCGACACGCTTTCGCATTCTGCGTTGGCGATGTCGACGTCCACGCGAGCAAGCTTCAAAGCGTGTTCAGCAGCGGTGTCGTCGTCGCCAGCCTTTTCCTTGGCAGCTTCCGCTTGCTTCAGCTTTGTTTTCAAACCATCTCGTTTTGCCCTGGCGACTGCCAAATGGTTTTCAAGCACCCATTCGCGCCGCTGCGGTTGCCACGCTTCCGCTGGCAATTGGATCGGTTGGATATCGAGCGGGTTGTCGCTATCGGGTTCAAAATCGAGAAACTCGGGCACGCCCGGCTGGATCACCTTCGATTTGTCAGGATTCCCCTCTTCGCCACGAATCAATCGGTACGTCGGCGTATCCAGCAAAGCATCGAACGCCCGAGGAAGCCCATCTTTTGTCAGATTGGCTTCGCCCGGCAACATGTCCATTCTCACCTGATACGGTTCGAAGAACGCACGCATTTTGTAAAAGTCGGTGTGCTCGATTGGATCAAATTTGTGGTCGTGGCATTTAGCACAATCAAACGTTAACCCCAGGAACGCTTTGCCGACATGCTCGACGGTTTCATCCATCCATTGGTTGCGATTGAATAAGAAAAAGTTTCTTGCCAAATAGCCAGTCGCCACGAGTGCATCGGTGTCATTCGGACGCAGCTCGTCACCGGCTAACATTAGCCGCACCATTTCGTCGTAGCCGCGGTCTTCGTTAAGCGAATCGACGATCCAATCACGCCAATGCCAGAGATGCCGTTGGCTGTTTCGCAGCTGAGCATTCAGCCCCCACCAATCGCTATACCGCCAAATGTCCATCCAGTGACGTGCCCATCGCTCGCCATGACGTGGATCCTCAAGCAACCGCTCGACGATCTTCTCGTACCAATCGGAAGCCGTGTCTCGTTCGGCCGCAACGATCTCTTCGCTTGACGGCGGGATGCCGATTAAATCGAGATACAGACGACGCACCAAGATCGATCGTGCCGCGTCGGGTTGCGGTGTTAACCCATTTTCTTCGTGAGCTTTTGCAATAAACGAATCGATCGGGTTACGCACCCAAGACGTATTTTTGACCGTTGGCACAACCGGACGCACGATAGGTTGGAAGGACCAATGGTCATCGGGATCGGTCTCCGGTTGCTCGTCCTCGGGTGCGGGTGCTCCGGCAGCAATCCAGGCGGAGAGCAACTCGATTTCTGCTTTCGATAACGGTTCACCCTCGTGTTCGGGAGGCATTCGATCCTCGACCGACGTCTCACTAACACGGTCGATCAGAACGCTGTCGCTTGCGTCCCCGCGAGCGAACACACCCCCGTCGATCATCAGCTCGGCCGTGTCCAAACGCAGTCCGCCTTCCTGCTTGAGCGCTCCGTGACACGAAAAACACCGTGTTTTGAACAACGGTTTGATTTTCGTTTGGTAATCGTCTAGCGAGTCAGCATAGACTCCCATCGCGGGAAGCAAACTGCAGCACGAAACGACCGCCAGTAAGCGAAGGCCATTATTCACGCGCATTGGCGTGATGCGATTGCGGTGAATTTGTCTATGGCGTGCTAGGAAACGCATCATGCTTGATTACCTCCGATTGCCGCTTGCTTGCGACTGGCGTTCACTGTCTGGGCGATCTGACTAAACACCGGGTGGTGGTCACGGATATGGTGCGACAAATCCTTGCGTGCCTTGTCCCAGTTCTGCTCGAGAAGGGCGGTCAAGATCTCGCGATGTTGCCGCGCCGTTTCAAGTGCGGTTGATCGATCACGATCTTCCCACTCAAACAGCAATCGGTAGTAGCGTCCCTGACGCTCAAAAAACTCGCAGATGTAAACGTTCTGCGATGATTCAATCAAATACGAGTGCAACGACTCGTCGATCCGCGGCGGTGCGTTGTGTGCCGAGGAAGGCTGGGTATTGGCCTCCAACATTTGCAGCAATTCGGATTCACAAAGCTGCTTGTGAGACAAATCAAGTGCCTTCAACTCCAACACTTCGCGAACATCGATGAACGCGTCGAGATCACTTTGCCGAAACGGACGCAGTTGCCATCCGTGACGCGGGATATGATTGAGCATCCCCTCGCCCGCTAGCCGATGAAAGACATGGCGGATCGCCGATCGGCTGACACCATACTTCTCGGCCGTCGCTTCCTCGCGAAGATAGATCGCCTCGCCTTGCAAACTTTGCTGCACCAAGTCGTCGACAATCCCGTCGTAGGGATCATGTGGTGGTTCCGGTAACGATGTCAGGCCAGACTCCGCTGCCTTCGCATCGGCGGCGCTAATTTTGGGCAACTTCGCTGGCGTCAACCGGCGGTTGGATCCTTTATTAAGCAACCCTTCTTCTACCAACTCGGCGATCGCATGACGCACGGGAGTGAAGCTGACGTCGTAATGGTGCGCCAATGCGTCCAACGTCAACGACGCCGGCAACGCACGCCCCGAGCGAAGCCGTGCTGCTAAATCGTTCTTAATGTAGGTCGAAATACTACTCATACGGACAAACTTACTTGTCTTTGTCAACAAAAACAAGTAACATTGTCACCAAAAGCAAAAAAGACGGGATCGAAGCTGCGATTTTTCTGATTGTCAGCGACGTTTCCCACGAAATTTGGACACATTTTTGTGACCGCCACCTCTTGTTCCCGGGCTCCAGCCCAACGCCGTGAACGATTTTTATTGAAGCCTTCGTGCTACTTTGGCGTAGCGGAAGTCGTCAAGACTTTCGTCCCGCAGCAAAATACCTCGAAACTCTTGACGAGTTCCGCTACCCCCCAGCCATTTACACCCCAAGAGATACAAATCACGCATGAAAATTACTGCCATCGAAGCCGTCGTGTGTCATGCGAGGATGCGAAACTGGGTTTTTGTCAAAGTCATCACGGATCAACCGGGATTGTTCGGCTGGGGCGAAGCGACGCTCGAGTGGCACACCCGGAGCATCGTCGGCGCGATCGAAGATCTGGCGGAATTGATCGTCGGCGAAGATCCCAGCCGCGTCGAACACCTTTGGCAAATGATGTGGCGACAGCATTTTTGGCATGGCAACGGTGTCGTGCGATCGACCGCGATCGCCGGAATCGATTTAGCACTGTGGGATATCGTTGGCAAAATCCACAACGTCCCGGTGCACAAGTTGTGGGGCGGCCCTGTGCGTGATTACGTGCGGCTGTACTGTCATCTGGGCGGCGGCAATCTCGACCATTTCTATAACACTCCTGTCGACAATGCTAAACAGTTCGCCGACTTGGCCTCGCAAGCGGTCGCCGATGGGTTCACCGCGTTCAAGTCGATGGCGGTCCCGCCGACAATGCCAGTCGAAGGGCTGAAGTCGATCAAGGCGGCCACCGCCTGTGTTGCCGCAATGCGTGACGCGGTCGGCGACGACATCGACATCATGGTCGATTGCCATGCACGCCCTTCACCGGCGATGGGGATGCAGTTCGCCAAGGCACTCGATCCCTATGGACTCTATTTTCTCGAAGAACCATGTTGGCCGGAAAATCTCGATAGCCTAGCCGCCATCAACGCAGCCGTGACCACGCCAATTGCGACGGGCGAGCGGTTGACGCATCTGGCGGCGTTTCGCGATCTGTTCGCGGTTCGCGGTTGCGAGATCTGTCAACTTGACCTGACGCACTGCGGTGGGTTTAGTGAAGCTCGCCGTATCGCGGCACTCGCCGAGGCTCACCGTATCGCACTGGCACCGCACAACCCGCAAGGCCCGGTGAGCACCGCAGCATCGATCGAGTTTGGTTTCTCGCAACCTTCGTACATCATTTGCGAATCGGTTCACGAGGACGTTCCCTGGCGAAACGACGTCGTCGAAGAGGGTTTTACAGTGGATCCAGCAACACGCACGGTAACACCCAATACGCGACCGGGACTAGGGATTTCGATCAACGAGGACGAAGTTCGCAAACATCCGTTCGAGCAAGAGGTTGCCCAGCGAGTGTTTTACCGTGACGGCGCGGTGGGAGATTGGTAAGTATGAACACGAATCAACCTCGCCGTTTTAAGCACGCTTCGTTTCAAGGACGGATCGGAATCGCCCGCGTCGACATCACGCCGCCCGTCGGCGTCTATGCACGCAATTGGGGCGCCGCGAAACATGATGTCGCCGACTCGATCCATCGCCCTCTCTCGCTTACCGTGTTGGCATTGGCATCCTCCGCGGAAGCAGCCCCCGTCGTCCTGATTGATGTCGATCTTGGTTGGTGGAAGACGCCAGCAACCTATGACGAATTCCAGCAGCGTCTGCATGAAGAACTTTCGCTCGAACCGGGGCATTTGATTTTTGCATTAACGCATACGCACGCGGGACCGCCGCTGATGCAGCCGGACGCTTCGTTGCCTGGCAGCGATCTGCTACAGCAGTGGATGAAATCGCTTGTCCAGCGGACGGTTGATGCGGCACGTCAAGCTCGCCAAACAATGTTCGCCGCCACATTGGACTGGCACACTGGAACCTGCTCACTGGCGACCGTACGTGATTTGCCTGACCCGGATCCCGATAAATCACGCTATCTGTGTGGTTACGATCCCGAAGGCGAGCCTGATGACACTTTGGTGCTAGGACGAATCACCGACGAACACGGCAAGCTACGTGGCACGCTAGTCAATTACGCCTGTCACCCAACGACGTTGGCTGCGGAGAACACCGCGATCTCACCCGACTACGTCGGTGCGATGCGTGAAACGATGGAAAATGCCACCTCGGCTCCGGCAATGTTTTTGCTTGGAATGTGTGGCGATCTCGCCCCGCGTTACCAATACGTCGGCGACCCCGAGGTAGCGGATCGACATGGACGCCAACTCGGTTTCGCCGCACTGGCGACGCTAAACGACATGGAGCCTGCCGGCAGTTTGCTTGTTTATGCTGGCGCACTCGAATCCGGAGCACCGCTGGCGATTTGGAAGCACCAAACCGTCGAAGCGTCCAGCGAATTGACGGCGATCCGCAGTACGGTGGCGCTGCCGCTAAAAGATTGGCCTTCGGCCGACGAGCTCGAACGCCAACGTTTGGAATGCACCGACCGCGCCCTCGAAGAACGACTGAGGCGTCGACGCGACATCCGTCTTGGCATCGGCGACGGCCAAACTTTCGATCTTCCTATCTTTGCGTGGCGGATCGGTGATGCGGTGTTGGTGGGCAGTTGCTGTGAACCGTATTCAATCCTGCAACAAGAACTTCGCCGACGTTTCAAGGATCGCACTTTGATTTGTATGAACTTGATCAATGGTTCGATCGGCTATTTGCCGCCCGCCGCACTTTATGACACCGACGTCTATCCCGTTTGGCAGTCCCCGTTTGATCGTGGATGCTTAGAAACAACCCTCGAAGCCATGACCGGAGTCATCAACGATGTGCTCAGCCGTTAACAAGTCGCTGCATGGAGTGCTACCTGTGCTGCACACCCCGTTTGACGACAAATCTGAGATCGACGCGAAAACACTGCAGCGTGAAATGGATTGGGCCTTTCAAACGGGTGCCGATGGTGTGGTCGTGGCGATGGTGAGCGAGATTTTGCGACTCGGTTACCATGGCCGCAAACGTCTGGCGGAACTGGTTTGCGAAGCTGCCGACGGCCGAGGATTCACCGTCATCAGTGTCGGTTCCGAGAGCACGGCCGAGGCGATCGAGTTTGCCGAACATGCCGAGGCGATCGGCGCGAACGCCGTGATGGCGATCCCACCTGTGGCAACCAGTTTAGGTGCAGACGCGACTCGTGATTACTTTTCCGCGATCGCCGGCAGTATCTCGATTCCGCTGGTAGTTCAAGATGCATCGGGTTACGTCGGGGCTGCGATTGACCTCAGCGTCTACCTGGATCTGCTCGAGAAATTCGGCAACGAACGCATCTTGTTTAAACCCGAAGCGAGTCCGCTGGGGCCGAACCTTTCGAAACTCCGCGACGCCACGGCGGGCCAGGCCCGGATTTTTGAAGGTTCCGGGGGCATCAACCTGGTCGATTGTTACCGTCGTGGGATTGCGGGAACAATGCCTGGCACCGATCTGTTGGACGGGATCGTTGCGTTATGGCGAGCTTTGACCGATGGCGAAGACGATCGCATCTATCAATTGTCGCTGCCGATTTGTGCGATTGTCGCCTTGCAATTGCAAGCGGGACTGGATGGGTTTCTGGCAATCGAAAAATATCTGCTCAAGAAACGAGGTATCTTCGCGAACACGATTCAAATCCAGCCGACGGCGTGGCAAATCGACGAGGAAACGAGGGCCGAAGTCGATCGCTTGTTCGACCGAATGCAGGCGGCTTTGTAGATGGCCGTTGCCCCCACCACGATCCGCTATCGCACGTTGACTTGGTTGACGCTCGCTGCAGCACTCGCCTACCTGTGCCGCAATGCCGTCGGTGTGGCCGAGAGCACGGTTCGCGAGGATCTCGGGTTCACGCTCGAACAATCGGGTTGGTTCATGGGAGCGTTCTTTTGGACGTACTCTCTCTTCCAAGTTCCCAGCGGCTGGTTGGCCGAGCGGTGGGGCACACGAATCACGCTCAGCTTGTTTGCGTTCGCGTGGTCCGTTGCCACTTTTGGAATTGGCGTTGCACCGGGGTTTGGGTTGCTGATCGTGGCCCAGTTAGTGATGGGAGTGGCACAGGCGGGCATTTTCCCTGCGTCGTGCAATTCAATCGGTCATTGGATGCCGCTGGGCCAGCGTTCGCTGAGCTGTGGGATTTTGGCGGCGGGGATGCAAGGAGGCGCAATCCTGGCCAGCGGGCTGACGGGTTTACTGATCGCCCCGTTGGGTTGGCGATGGGTGTTCGTGGGTTTTGCCGTTCCTGGCATCTTGTGGACGCTGGGTTTCTATTTGAGATTCCGCAACGATCCCAGCCAAGATTCGCGGGTGAACGATTCCGAATTGGCGTTAATCCAAGCGGCACGATCACCCGCGATCGATCCGGCGGCCGCGAATCCAATCAGCGAGTGGCGAGAGCTTCTCGCCATCGCCCGTTCGCCCGTGATGTTTTGGCTATGTGGACAACAGATCTGTCGCGGTTCGGGGTACATGTTTTTCGCCAGTTGGTTTCCGACGTTTTTGCAAGAGACTCGCGGCGTGTCGGTTGCGGAATCAGGCTATTTGCAAGGTCTCGTGTTGGCCGGGACGTTAACCGGCAGCATCTTTGGTGGGACGCTGGTTGATTGGATCTGGCGTCGCACAGGCAGTTTGCGGCTGAGCCGAAGCGGAGTCGGTGCGACGTTCCTGGCCGCTTGTGCAGTACTGATCGTCGCCGCGTGGTTTGTGCAAAGTGCCGTGTTGGCGGTCGCGTTATTGTCACTGGGATCATTCCTGGCAGCACTCGCAGGTCCGTGTGCGTTTGCCGCGACGATCGACATCGGTGGCCCCCGGGTCCCGCAAGTGTTTGGGCTGATGAACATGGTCGGCAACCTCGCCGCAGCGGCATGTCCGATCCTGGTGGGCTGGCTGTTCCAGTGGACATCGAACTGGAATTTGGTGCTGCTAATGTTTGCCGGTGTTTACATGGTCGGGGCAATTTGCTGGGTGTTCGTGAACCCACAAAAACAAATTGACGGCGTTTGATCCGTAGAAAATTGCGTTGACGCTGGTCGCAGGCATGGAGCGACACCATGCCCCCGCCCGATGGAAGTCTAGCGAAGTTCGGCGGCCTTAAAACAAAACGGCGACAGATTACCGCCCGTTCGAGATTTTCGCTCCCGAAACGAACTATCTTAGGGGTCTGCGAGAACCAAACCATCGCTGTTCATGCTAAAACGTATCGCGAACCAAGTGAAAAACAGAAGTCCCGTTTCGATTTGGGCCGGTTCCCACCGGCCCTACTCGGGATTCACGTCGTAGCTGCGTTCGCGTAGAACGCGGTCCACCGTCTGGCGACGGTAGCTACATTAAAATTAAAAATGTATTGGTGATAAGTAGGGCCGGTTCCCACCGGCCGTCCTTGACAGTTCGGTCGACTCGGCCGGTAGGAACCGGCCCTACTTGCTGTTTGGCGATTCACGAAAGTCTTGACGACTTCCGCTACGAGTCATCCCGCCACATGCTTTTGCTCAATCAAACACAGGTGTCTCAGAACCTTCATGGCAATACTCAAACCTTCTGCATCGACAAAGACTTTTCTGGCGACCTTGTTTGCGATTCCATTGATCGCAGCGTCCGCATTGGGTGGCCAGTGGTCCGTGCCGCTGGCGGGAAACACCTTCCGCAGTTCGCCCGCTGCAGGCGGCCCTGTCTTCTATCGAGACGGCACGCTGCGGTTTACTGATGCAAACGAAGTTCACAGCGTCTACTTTCACGTGAATCGTCCCACCACCCTCAAGCTCGGTGCTGAAGGCCGTGCGGCGAAAGGCAACGCTACAATCGAAGCCCGAGTGGGTGAGACAACATTCACGGCGCAGCTGCAGGACGAACCTGCACGCGTTTTCCCTTTGGGCGAGATCAAAGTCGACGGGCCGGGTTATGTCGAGGTGCAACTCAAATGCACTCAGCGAGACGAATCCGCGAAGATCGAACTTGGTGAATTGCGGGTCAGCAGCAGTGATCAGGATTTATCGCTCGACTTCGTCAAAACTAACGACGGCAACATGTTCTACTGGGGTCGCCGAGGCCCCTCGGTGCACCTGAGTTATCAGCTGCCCAAGGATGCAAAGCTGACGTACGCGTACAGTGAAATCACGGTACCCACGGGCCAGGACCCAATCGGTTCGTATTTCATGGCCAACGGGTTTGGCGAAGGCTACTTTGGTTTCCAGGTCAACAGCGAAACGCAGCGCCGTGTCCTCTTCTCGGTCTGGAGTCCATTTCGCACTGACAACCCCAAAGAGATTCCGGCATCGGACCGTGTGCTGACGACCGCCAAGGGCGAAGGCGTCAGTGCACAAGATTTTGGCAACGAGGGCTCAGGCGGCCAAAGCTATTTGGTTTACCCGTGGAAGGCCGGATCGACCTATCGTTTTTTGACCGAGGTCAAACCTGATGGCAATGGCAACACGCAATACACATCTTGGTTCGGCGACAAGGACAAGAACGAGTGGCGACTGATCGCCAGTTTTCGGCGTCCCAAGACGGACAAGCATCTAACGGGTTTCCATTCGTTCCTTGAAAACTTTGCACCGGACACAGGAAATATCCAGCGAACGGCGAACTATGCCAACCAATGGGTTCGCGACGTCGAGGGCGAGTGGCATGAGATCACGCGAGCGAAATTCACGGGCGACAATACAGCACGAGGACATCATCGACTCGATTTTGCAGGCGGCAGCGAGCAACAGCATTTCTTTCTGCGGAATTGCGGTTTCTTTAGCGCTCACGTAGAGCTCGACCAAATTTTCGAGCGTGCTTCCACCGCCCGCCAGCAACCGAAAATCGACTTTGCGACCCTCTCACGAGGTTAAGTAGCACAGGCTGCCAGGCTCGCCTGATACGCAATTGGCTGCCAGCCTGTTACCTGTATCCCTCCCAGCCCTCCGAGTTCACCTCCCCAGCAGCTTCGCTGTAGGGGAGGTCGGATGGAGCCTTCAGCGACATCCGGGTAGCGTTGCCTCCAGCACGCTCGCACGTCACCACCTGTCACCTCTCCCAGCGCAGCAGGGAGAGGTCGAGCAGAGCCTTTAGCGATTGCTCGGGTGAGGGCCTGTCTCCGGCTCACTCGCACGTCACATCGACTTCGCTTCCCCACCCGCCTCATCGTCGCTCTATTGATGAACAACCGCAGCGTAAATCAAACGCGTTACCCGGCATCAAAAAGTCCCGGCAGGGACGACAGCAAACACCGCCGCCATTCGCACGCCCCGCCTAACATAGGCGAAATCAACGCATTCAGCCAAAGCCCCTTCCCCGTAGTGGATCTTGCTAAAGATCCCGCAGCAAAACACTCTTCATCCATTGCCAATCGAGCACCTTTAATCGCCACCCCGCTTCACAGCAGGCGGTATCCGCGATCCGACGGCGTTAGCCGCGGGCCCTGCTACCCAAAATCGCAAGCGAGGAAATTTTGGTAGGAAGATGGAGGTAGGAAGATAAGACGGCTCACCCTGATCCCCGCTGACCTTAACATGGCAGCTAAATCCGCTTGGTAGATTCGCTCATCCGCCAATCGCCCCAATTCGTTCTGTGAGTCAAATGCATGCTGCATCACTCGGTAATTGAGATTCTGATACTCCTAACGCTTCGGGCCTCGCCTGTTCCTGCCACCTCTCCCAAACGCAGTTTAGGGAGAGGTCGAGCAGAGCCCACAGCGATGCTCGGGTGAGGGCCTGCCTCCAGCTCACTCGCACTGCCCATCGTATTCGCTTCCCCACCCGCCTCAACGTCGCTGCAGTCGTCATCGGTCGCAGCGTGAAATGCACGCCTAAATCTTCAACACCAAGTCCCGGCAGGGACGGCATGCAGTAGCCCACGGCGTAAGCCGTGGGTTACGGAAAAAACCGAGATTGAAAGCCCCGAAAGGGGCGACAGGAAAGACCGACGCCTGAATCCACGCAGATGAGTCGCCTTGCACTCACGCGAAAGCAACATCGTCCGGAAAAGGGGCCCGCGAATCTATGCAAATCAACGCGAATACTTGCGATCTTTCAACGCACTCAGCCAAAGACGCTTTCCCGTAGTGGATCTTGCTAAAGATCCCGCAGCACGACACTCTTCAACCATTGCCAATCGAGCATATTTAATCGCCACCCCATATCACAGCATGCGATATTCACATCCGACGCAAACGCAGGTTGCGCGGTCTATCTGAACAAGAGGGAACAGAAGAAACAGAGTCACAAGTCACCTTTTCTCTGTTCCGTACCTTACCTCCTGTTCAATATTCCCCCCGGTAGTGGATCTTGCTAAAGATCCCGCAGCACAACACTCTTCAACTATTTTCAAAACTAGCGTTTTCAATCTCCGCCAGCCCGCTTCACAGCATACATGATCCGCTGCAGACGCAAGCGAACGATTGCGTCTGCAGTTTTCAACAGAAGCGCACAGAGGCAACAGAGTTCTGAGCCGCCTTTTCTCTGTTTCCTCCCTTTCCTCCTGTTCAATGATTTTTCTCTTTGCCAATCATCCAGTGCATCTTGCTCACACCCGCTGCAGCAGCGAAAAACATTTTCCGAACAATTTGCTTGCAACCTCACATTGCATCGCTAATAATCCGTTTCCGACGATAGCGGTGGTAATCGGAAGCGATGTCACCCAAGCTACCGAAGGTCCAGGTAGCCTAGGCTTCCAGCCTGGGACCCGAGTCCTTCCAGTAGTGGTGGGATAGGCATCCTGCCTGTCATCAATCGCCCCTCATTAGTTTTCAATTTACAATTGTCAATTTTAGTTTTTCAATCGTTTTCACCTAGCCTCCCCCATTCCACTCCGCTGCATCCGCAAGCCCGGTTCCCAATGAACTCGTTAGCCGTTTTGGCGTCAGTCACGGCGAGATCGGCCCGCACTGCCACTCGCTTGCCTGTGAATGCCATGCGACCGCTTCCGCTTTCGGATCAATCGCGAGTCAAGAAGCCCTGCGAAGTGACTGCTCGCGACAGATAACGACTCAATCGCAAGCTCAAGTCACACTCCAGACCAAAGCATCGCGGCGTCGATTCGGTAGTACCAACATGCGATGGACACGAAGTGTCAATCAAGCAAAGAAACCATTCCGGACGTCCCTTTATGTGATGGTGTCCAGAGTGAGAACAACATTGACACTAGTCCTACAGCGGTCGAGAATAGCGATCGCGGCCGCCCGCTGCAGTGAAGTGGCAAACCGTGAGAACAAGTCGAAAAACCGGTGAGAACACCCCAAAACGACTTATTCTCACCCTGACCCACCGTAGAAACATAAGTTCGCCAACAAGCATTTTAACTTCCCCCTGCGCTACATGACTCAAGACGAAAATTACTGTAGTTCACGCGAGCTTCATGGACCCGGAGGACTCCGGGTTTCGGTTCCGTATCGTCCGCAACGCGAACCATCGGACATGCAACGAGACTTCCCGCCTTACAATCCCGTTCTCGTTTGGCTCGATTCCTACGAATGGGACTACGCCTCCGTCGTTCGCGAACGTGGTTTTCGCCGAGACGACGGCGATCGCATGCTGACCGATTCGCAAATAGATTGGCTCATCGATCAAGATCCGACAATTAGGAAAATGCGTGACGAGCGTCGCACCGAAAGCGAGTGAAATGGATAACCATCGCGTGAACCGGAGAACGCGAGTTGAGCGATTTGGCCGTTAGAAACTTACCCGCGCGTTCCCGGTTACGCGTACCGTTATCCGACCGAAGAAGTCTATCGCATGACAGTAAGATCCTGCTTGACGTCTGCAGCGATCGCTGCGTTTCTCTTTGCTGCTGGCTGCGATGGTAAAACGACAACTGAACGTGTGAACCCGTTGTTGCAGTATGAGGTATACGCCATAGCAACTGCCCAAGGTCCAGCAACGAAGACAGTGTTTGACATCGATACCAGTAAGAACGTTCTCGTACATGTGCCACCGGTGTTCACACATGCCGATATTGCTGCGTTCGAGGTAACGAAATGTGACCACGATCAATCTCGCGTTGTCGTTGTGCCGACCGCTGCCGGACTGGCACGACTCAAGGCTACGGCTGCGCGTGGCAAAATTGGTGTGGTACTGAATGGCGTCGGTCTTCAGCGTCAGTTTCGATTCCAGACTGACGATTCAGGTCGATTCAACCTAAGCGGACATCCCAATGGCCTTTTCCATGATTCCGCTTTGCCTAAGGTTGTTGACCTTAAATGACGGACCCACGGGGAGCGGATGACAACGCGATGCATGCCGAGTCGCCGAGTCGTGTTTTTTGAAGTGGTTAATCATTTGCGGCGACGGCGTGATCGCCAACGCTATCCGGCTGAAATCCATATCGCAAAAACCGCCAGATTACTGTGAAGTCAACGCTTTCAGAGCCGTATTGCCCACCCACCTCTACGGATTCTCCTTTAGGCAACCGCCACTGCTGGCGGCATCAGGCCATAGACATTTTCTGCAAAGCGAATCCTCGACGGCTTTGGCTCGTCAACACGCTCGTTGTTTGTGTGAACGAAAGCGAGGTTCACCAGCAACGTGCTGCGGACGCCAACGCTGCATTTGTTTTTCCCGTGACTGACGGACGCATCAAGGCACGCGGCCGGATCCTACCTTCCCGAGGAATGAACCCTAGGAAGGTACGTTATCGGCTGTTCATTTCGGAAGAATTTGTTGGCGAGGGCAAGGCGTCTGTTCGCGGTTGGTACTTCGGGTTCTTGTTCGTCGTGTTGTGCATTGCGATACTCTATGCTGGAGCCATTGCGTTTGTTAGCTCAAATAAGTGATCGCACGGATGACCAGGGCGTTGCGCTGGATTCGCCCGGCGACTATCGTGTAACATTATCCGATCGGCTCGGTGAGCTCCGCCGATATCTATCCGTCTTGCTAGAAGCAGGATTGTCCGCACGAAGGCTTTCATGAAATTTGCGGTAGCATGTCCATGCGGAAACTCACTCACAATCAATGAGTCTGAGATGGGCACCAATGTGCAGTGCCCGAAATGCAACACGTCACTTTCCATTCGAGCCAAGGCACGCTTAGAGGCACCTGAACTTAGTTCCGGCGATAGGGAATTGATGCTGGCCCGACGTCGCCGCGAGCTGTCTCACAGACACGAACGAGCAATACGGCATACTTGCGTGTTCTTTTTTGCAAATGCAGGATTGTTTTTCACTGTTGCACTAGTCGCCTCGATGGGCCTAGGTACTTCCGATACGACTGTCTTGCCCGTGTTCGTTGTGTCTTTTTGTGCTGGGATTTTGAGTTCTTTCGCTGGGTACGGCTTCGCATCGCTACGGCGATGGATTCGGTCTCCACTGATTTTGCTGTTCTTGGCAAGCATGGCGACTCTTCCAATCGGATTTTTCGTTGTGTGCTACTCGATATGGCTTTTGGCTAGCGAAAAAGGGCGGTACGTGTGTTCCAAAGAGTATGCTGGCGTCATTGCTTTAACCCAGGATATGTACCCCAACCAACGAGTGTTTTTTCTAATAGCGTCTCTATTCTTGCTTGCACTCAACTTAGTGCAAGCTGCGGTTGCGATGTCAGTTATCAAGTCGTGATCTGTCTGCGTCCAGCCTGATGACACCCATCGGCGCACCGGAGCGCAGCTAGACAACTTTCCTGATGGTTACATTTCCGTCCCCGCCCGGTAATCCCGGTCGTTCGTCATATGAGCAATTGCTATTTCACGAACGGATCTTTATCGATAGCTTCAAAGTTACGTTTCCTCTCTACCTAAGGATTTCCCGATGCGGCGTTTCACTCAACTATCATTACTGCTGGCTTTCGCAATCATTTGTTCGTTCGCGGCCAACAATTCCGTTGCTGTGGCTGAAGACAGTCGCAACGCCGATGCGAATCAGATTTACCCAGCCGTTTACAGGTTCTACGATCTTCCAGTCTTCACAACTGACGGCAAATTTTACCCCAAGTTAATGATGCAACTAGTTCGTGCGATGACTTCACCGTCGGATTGGGAAGAAGGCGGAGGCAAATCAACCTATACCTCCTACCCGCAGAACCTCTGTCTCATCATTTCGACTCACCGTCGAAACCACGACAAAATCACGAAATTGCTGGACGAGATTCGCAGCCAACGCGAGAACGACGGATCCAGTGAGCACGACGGACCAGCGGATGCACCTGCGTCGCCGCGTTGAGTTTACTGAAGTGGCATGTCGTTCGCGGCGACCATGTGATCCGTACCGTTTGCCAACCTGGAGGCTCTTATCAACGCACAGCAACGACTGACGTTTGGGCTACGTGACCTGTTGCTGCTCGTCGCGGTGAGCGCGGTCCTGGTCGCTGGCGTCGTGCTTGGAACGTGGGCGGCGTGGATCGGATCGTTCGTGTGTGGGGCTGTGTTGATCTCGCAGTTGATTACCGTCTTTGTCGGACGCGATCTGCTTCGTGCCGGCGCAATTGGGTTCTTGGTTCCGGTTTCTCTGTATTTGGCCTGTACGGCATTTATTAGTGACAAAGAATACTCATTCTAGGATGGCGTCCTTCCACACACGCAGTTGTTGCAGCAAAGGATAATGAGCGAGCTAAAGCACGTCGATAGCTCAGGATTTAGTCTGGATGATTCCCGGGTATACCTCGCCCGGACGACAATACCAAGATTGGCACTCGTTCATCTGCTAACCGCATGTGTGCACGAGAGCGGCGAAGTCACGTTTCTTGACAACTGAACATTCCTCGTCGCCACCCTGTGATCGGTGACGTTATCCGACTGAAATGATCTGCTGATAGTTTCGCATAAACACATTACATTAGTCTGATAATTACCATCTCACATCCATCCGCGGAGTCGATTGAATGCTAGGCGAAAGACTCGAGACTTTCACTGTTGTTGAAACTGAAGAGTCAGGGGCTGAACGTTTTTTTCACAAGCTGACTTGCGGGCTATTTCGAACCGATACTGAGATTGAATTGCACGAGAATGGAATTCGATGGACTGAGAGAGAAAAGACAAGGGAGTTCTTATGGCCACAAATGGTTGAGCTTGTAATTTTCGAGTGGTTTGATTCACGCTGGTCAGACATGTCGTACAATGTTGTTGTAAAGCTCGACAACGGGAAGGACGCGAGATTTAATTCTCGCCGCTTCGTTGATTCGGATAGAATTATAACTGTATTGAAAGATCATATCGAAAAGTTCACTTACAATAAGTGGCAGCCGTTTTGAATAGTCTTTGCGTTTTGCAATGCATTTTCTGCTTGAGTCCACTGATTTTCACGTGTCGGTCGCTTTCGCTCGGGAGTCGACATGATCACATTTCGAATTTATGTTCAGCACGGCGGATAACAAATGGATTGCACGGGAGTCGGACGCCACACGTTTTGACAGATCCAACGTTTCACGTCCCGACCTCGTGAATCCAACCGTTGTCCGATTTGAGAGAAACTAATTCGTGAAGGCGAAACGCACGCGACGAATGACGGCACTGCTGGTGGCGTTAGCAGCCGTGGTTGGAGCGTTTTCGTGGTTGAACTCATTGACGCTTATCGTGCGTGAGGAGGGAGCTTCCCTTACAATTCGCAGCGGCCTTATCGTTCCAATTCGATTGTCTAGGTCAAATGGCTGGCCTTCGACAGTTTGGGTACGCAGCAACTGGGCTACGAGGGAAAACGGCCACTGGGTATTTGATGAAGACATGCGCTCAAAGGAGTCGTTTGTCGACCTTCTCAGCTTAGCCCTGAACACCGCTGTGCTGCTTAGTTTTCTGATTCTTTTCAGTACCTTTGTACTCGCAGCCTACGATCGGCGGTTCAGTCTTCGGGGGCTTTTGTTGGGTGTGCTATGCATTGCTGTTTTGATGGTACTGTTTCGCTGCTCGTTCGAATCTGATATGGAACGGCGTCGTCGAGCTCGCCAACTAGAATCAGTGGTTGCTGACCTTGGCTTTTGATTCTCTAGGCCTTAGGCAAACACAAGTTGCAATCACGGATAACCAAGCGATGGTGGCGGAGCGGTGGGGGTCCGGTTTTTAGTCTGCTTGCATATCAACTCCCGCCGCCGGCACGTCGCGGTGGTTCTTGCGGTCGTTGAACGCTCGGTCGACTGCCTAGCTCCGCTTCGGTGGCTTGATCGCTTGCCACAGCCAACCGACGCTAAGTTGACCCTCACGGCGATGTCATTAGTGTGCGATTAGCGAAAATTAGTGTTCTCTCCGACTGGATCACTAATCGGCACTAATAAACACTAATTTATTCGCGGTCTTGCTAATGTCAAAATCCCGATGCCGTCGATGCGTACAACGATTATCGCCGACTTGCTAATTTGTTCGGCCGATTGTTGCTCAGCCTTACTTCGGTCGGTATCTTGAAGTAACACGGAATCGATTCAGTTGGTGAGTCATCCGCCGCGCAAGCCCAGTGAAAGAACCATGTGTTGCACGTGAGATCGCGATCGGGGTTACTCGGTCGTTAGAGAATCATCCACGCGATCCGTGTGATCACCACCGTTCGTCGAATGTAATGCTATGACTGACCGCAACCGCCACCGTGTTGACATCTATCACCACCTTCGCGATGACGTCGTTGTTATGCTTCCGTACGTAGATTATCGCAACGGAATCGTCGGATTCGGTGACGGAGCGATCGTGCCACGCAACGATTCCACGTCGATTGGTGAGGCTATCCTGCGAATGCTAGACTTTTGCGCTACCGCAGACACCACGCCACTGCAAGCGAAACGTGACGTTGCTACCGAGCGGTTGCATCAGGGAATCGAATTGTCTCACGAAGAGCAATTTCCTTCATTCGACACTCGTGACAATTGGGGCCGAATTTACGAACGATACCCAGCACTTCTCCACAACTACCGTGTTTTAACCAGATACTTCACAACCGCCGAAATTGACGACGCAAATGGCTCAAATTCACTGACCCTCCGTCAACTTCAAGTCATACGTCGAGGTAGGGAACGCGGAATTTATAAGGCTGGAGATGGGGTGGAGGTACAGCGCGCGGCTGGTCCTGCAGTACTCGGCGGACATGTGTCTGAACGACTGGATTGCTGGCGTCCCAAACGCTCGTTTTTTGATCGACTGATTGCCTAACCCTTGCTCAAATAGCAGGAGCGGGTAACCACGACATGCACTTGCGGACTGGCTTGCGAGTTGTACACCAATGGTTAGTCGTCGGTCTGTCCCCGGTAAAGACTGCCGTTCTGCCACGAAGTCACTGAATGAAAACACCAATATCGAATGGGATTCCTCTCTGCGTAGGAATCATGACGCTGCTCGCGTTCGCCACGCTCAATCTAGATGGCTACCAAATTCATTTGGCGATTTGGGATAGCTCAAGCGGGGAATGGCGCGGACCAGGTGACTTCAGTGGAGAGCCACCTTTCAATAACTGGGCTCACGGATGGCCATTTGCGTTTGCTGTACGCTCATCGGTGATCCAGCCGACGCCAAGCGTGCAGGCGATTGACGAAATACCGTGGACTTCTCGATGGCCCGTCGACGACGCAAAGGCCATTGCCTTCAATCGATGGTTACTGGGTGCCGATTGTGCAATTGCAGTGTTGATTGCGTTTCTCACTTTTTTGGGCGCTCGCTCATTCTGTGCTCGGTACAATTTGCGTTTCCGTTACCGACTTTCATCGCTGTTTGTTATCATGACGGTTTCCGCAATTGCCATTTCATTTCGCGACTCGCTGTTGACTTCGCGGTATCCGCTGCAAATCGGAGCTGCCTCAATTGCGTGCGTGACCACTGTTACAGCTACGCTTGTCCTTCTCGCTTCCGTATTCAGGATACTGATGCACGCACAACGGAAGGCAGAACCATTCCGATGCACGAGAGCGGCGAAGTCGCGTTTTTAACAAATGAGAATCTCTCGCCGCCGCCCCCTGATCGGTAACGTTATCCGACTGACCGAATGCCTGCCGATCGATTGACACTAGACCCATACGCTTCAAATTCGAGCGACAACATCAAACCCTTGCCACTTCGGCTGCGCCGTGGACGGACCGCGTTGGTCTTAATCGCCCTCGTGATTTTGACGGCTAGCTCAATTGAAATAGTTGGATTGGTGACGTCCAGCCAGCGGGGCTACCTAGTGCTTGCGGTGATTCGCTTACTTGTCCCACTTTTTCTCATTCATCGAATTTGGCGTGGCCGCGAATGGGCGAGGTTTGTTCTAGCTGCATATGCTGCATGGACGGTCTACATAAACTTCTACCTCATCGAATTGTTACCCAAGATGTACTCCCGCAGCGACTGGCACTCAATTATGCTTGTCGGGTCAATTTTGCTGGCTTACATTCCCACGGGGATTGCGGCTTTGTTCTCCGCTAGGATCATTGGCCTCATTGCACGGCGGCAGGACGAAGAGGATCTTGCTTGAACGATGGATGGACACTGTGGCTACACCTTTCCGGATGCTACGCTCTTTCGATCGGATTTGAATCCACAACGGCGGATAGCTAGAGGATTGCACTGAAGCGACGGTGGCAAGGCGTTTCGCCGTGTAAGGTCAACTCCCGCTGCCCAGTGAATTCCACCGTTCCCCGACTGGCGATGATGACTTGATGGCAATCGTATCGGCGATTCAAACGGTCTTCATGCGTGATGGAACCGGCGCTAGTTTTCCAGCGTTACTTGTTGAGGCAACCGTCAAGTCGCTGTCACAAATGCTTACGTGGTTGATCAAATGGCAGAATAATTGGCGCGCACTGATTTATCATTTTGCCCCACATCATTCTGCCAACAAATTTCTTCTTTGTTTTTGCGGCTACAAACGGATTTGCCGGCGGTCGTTGCGCTCGCTATGATTGGATCAACGTCAACCGTCGTGGCTAGCGACATCCCACTACAGCAAACCGAGGAACCATGGGTTGCAACGAAGTCGGCAGCTTGAGCAATTTGGCCACCACAACGACTTCCGTGCCGGCTCGCTGAACCCCAACGTCATACCTCTAAAGAATGATGAATCCCTACTCGCCACCCATTTCTAGACTTGACGAGCATCGAGAGGTGTCGCGGTACGGGATGGTGTCACTTGGGCTGTGTGTTTTTGGCGCTGTCCTGACACTGCCGGAACTGTGGTCGAATGTGCTTCGTCCACTCGACAATCCGATCGGCAACGCAATGGGCATCGCAATCATCGCCACGACGGGCCTTGCCGCATACGTTGAATGGTTTCCCGGAACACGACTCGCTCGACTCACAGTATGTGCACTGTGCGTTCTTGCCTTTGTGGCTTCGGTTGTCATTGTTCGCTTTGTCACCTCGTTCGTCCCGGTCCTGACACTGCCGTGGGTGGTCGAGCATCCGACAGTCATCATGGGGTTTGTTTTCTCGCTTTGCTCGCTCCTGTACATTGGGCTCTTGTGCCGGCGACGGGTGATTTCACAGTTTTCGGCAAAACGCGGGTAACCATTCGTTGGCGACGGAGCGGCGACAGAGTCGTTACAATTGGTGGCTCGTGGATCGCCGTCCGCACAACCGTACCGCTCTGCAATAGAGAGAATAGTCATGGTGGAACCTACCCGCACAGTTCAAAATGCATGGCAGGACGGTGAGGACGTAATATTTGATCGCTCAAAATTTGACTTTGGTGGACGCTGTATTTGGACGGACGAAATCACTGACTACGTCCAAAAAATCGATTTAGTTGAAAAAACCGTTAACTGGCGAGTCACGTTTATGGGAGGCATTCGGCCAGACCCACCCAACCGTGTCAGCGCCCGCATGCCCGTCGATGAGACGTGGTCGGGCGACCAATCGTTTGCAAAACGTATGGTGGCACGAAAGATCTTAATGTTTTCCGTTCCAACGCTAGTATTCGGGATTGCACTCGCTGCGTTTGCAATCGCAACTGACGACTCACCACGAGGCGAGATCGGACCTCTCGTGCCGATTTCGCTTGTACTTTTCGCTCCCGGATTAATCGGCACTATTGCCGGAGTTGCCTGGCCACACCTTGAAGAAACATCAGGATCAAAGTTTGTTGTTCCCGTTGAGGCAGTGACGGATCAATTTGTTTGCGTGAGTGATGCACATCCGCAATTTCGAAGTTCGCTTCCCTCATGGGATCGCCCCTCAATTCGCCCAGATCACACCACCTTATTAGCAGCGATGATCAAGGGAATCCCTATATTTTTGCTGCTAGCTGTATTCGCGGGTTTGCTCATTTACTTTGGATTCGGCCCCAAAACGCGGTGATTGAAGACGAACCATGCGTTGGACCGACGCGACGCATCAGACGTTTTGAAATGGAAACCACATTGGCGTCGCTCGGTCAACGCCAACGTTCGTCGGACTGAATTGCTGACGGTTCGGCGATCCATTGTGTGTCCTTACACTGCCCGCTGAAAATGCTTTCGTATCTCAAAACGTATTTTGAACGCAAAAAGCGGGAACGCATTCGAGCCGTACTTAAACCTGGAAGAACTGTAAGCCGCTTCATTGCCAAGGATGTAAAACGCGAGGTGCTTATCGTATCAAACGATGAGATCGATGATGGGTTTGTAACCGTAAGGATGCGAACCAACAACATCCTCTACCTTCACAATCGCTTGACCAAAGAAATGGACTTCGGATCACCAGAGCGAATAGCGATTGAAGATATGTGGCACTGGTCGGGTAAATCTTGGGGCGGGCTGGCTGACGGCACATCAATCGTCGATCATATTGGAAACGGTTTTAAACAACACGAGACGTCCGATAATTAAGCCTTGAACCGAATTGGCGAAGTCGGGCGGTCTTAAAATGGAAAATCTTTCGTCGCCTCTCTGTAACGGCGATCGTTCGTCGGACCAAGAACCACACCTCACTATCGTGACATCAATCGCCCTGCGTGCCGTGTTAGCATGACGCAAACTCCGGCCAGCGCGAGAACAACTCTCGTCGCCGAGTATGGCGGCGCTCGTTCGGTGACGCGTTCTTGGGCACTTCTCGGTGGATCGTGTGGATTGTCGCTCACGATTCTAGACCGGTGCTGGTGCTTCTAAGGTTCGGCGTACGCTACTATACATTAACTGTCCTCACGCACTGCACCAATGCGGCCGATAACCATGCCGTGCACGCGAAGGACAGCATGCGACATTTACCAATGGTGACCACACGGGCCGTGTTCTGTGATCGCCGCCGTTCGACGACAAAATGAAGACATACGAAGTTGATTCTACCTATCGTCAAATCTATGTCGCAGATCGAGTTCTCGAACCGGCAGCGCCCGAGGACTGGAATGACGCACACATCCAACAGAGACACAACAGTCAGGACCACATAACGGCTTTGTGTTCCGGCGGGGACATCGTCGCGCGTGTTACAAGCTACGGCCCAGGCGATATGGTTTGACAAAACCGACGACAAACCGGATTTTGACATCGTGACCACGATTGAGGTCCCATCCGGGGAGATCGGTGTGTATGGCTGGCCCTGGCAACTTCAGGATTCGTATACAATCAACCCTGGAATAGCACGGATTCGATTTCGTGGATTTCGGACGGCTGATACGGACGATGAAAAGGACTACTACGTCATTGAGATAGAAGCGGCAGCACCAGACGCTGCACCCGAGCGGCGAAGTCATGCGTTTTGAGATGGTTGATCTTCCGTCGCAGCCGGCTGATCGTCAACGTTCCCCGACAAGCCAACAATCGCGAGATTTCGAAACGGGAAGCACCGTATGAGCCATTCAGTACGCGAATCGATCCGCGCACTATGTCTTCTAGCTATCATAATCTCATCGATCGTCGGAATTCTCGTATGGGTCGTCCCCGATCGACCAGATGAGGTATCTTGGCCTTGGCGTATTGGAACGATTGTCGCTGGATGTGTTGCCTTGTTAATATTCGCGGCAATGTATCTGCCAAAAGGAAAGACACCTGATTTACTACGGACTTTCTACGGGCCATACCTCGAATGCAAAGGCTTCTGTTTTGTGTTGTGCATGCATAAGCACGCAGATCTATGCGAGCTTGAAGTTGCATTTCAGAATCGTCACTCTGAGTCGTGTACTGCCCGACTGGTTTTGCGTCCCACTCGAAAAATTTTCCGCTCCCAGGAGCCTGAAGCAATTACCTTAGAATTGGAATGCCCAGGCGGAGGGTTTTTGTCGCAAGATATTGCCGTTGCCGGTTGATGCAGAAACGCAAGGAACGAATCAAAAAATGGACATTATTGCTGGTGTGCGATACCCAAATGGCCGCGGTGAAACATTGCACTATGGCCTAGCCGATGTTACGCTCGACAACAGAGTCTCTTTTGAAACACCATTTATGAGCGTTCTCTCCGTAGTATCATTGCTTGGCGGAATGATTGTCACGCACAAGCATGCGTCTGTAAAGATTGCATTTCCACGAGCCGTCAAATCCGAACTGCCGAGAGGCGCCAGAGCAATCGATGAAATATTTTGGGCCTACGGAGATCCACCGATCAAAAAATCTGCGGTACGCTCACGGTACTGAGAAACACCCCAATGTCTGCACCGGAGTCTGCCGCGATCGTTTTCCTCAATGTTTACGTCCCACGGGCCAACCCGGTGATTTTGAATGTTCGTCGATGAAGGTGCGACTATCTACACGATACAGAAGACCCTGATCTGGATTGCAATCCTCGCCGCTTTCCGATTCATTTACGCCACGGAATCCACTGTGCAGCTGACGCGTATCACTGAATCGCGCGTATTGAATGCCAACGCTGGGCCTGTTCTCGATATTGCGATTTCGCCCGACGGATCTAGAATTGCGTCGGCACACGATGGCGGAAATGTCTCGTTGTGGGACGCGGAAACGGGACGCAAGATCAAAGAATTTGCCGCCCACGATTTGCAAGCATCCGCTGTATGTTTTGCTCCAGATGGACGCACCCTGTCAACGGGCGGCGCGGATTACAAGGTGAAGCTATGGGACATACACAACTTGTCGATTCAAAAGACGTATGAAGATCATGACGACACGATAATCGCGATCGAGTTCTCGCCAGATGGCGAGACGCTGGTTTCGACCGGTGGTTCTCACGTGAAGCTGCGCAATCTACTTAATGACAAAATCGTTCGTGATGTCTCTACCGGTGACCACGCCGTTGCCTTTTCTCCTGATGGATCGTTGCTCGCGCTACCCACAGGCCCCGCGGAATACTCGCTGAACGTATGGGACGGAAACGCCACACTGATTCGTCATGAACTAACGGGGCATGATAACTTCATCAACGATTTTGTGTTCTCGCCAGACGGAACGTTTCTCGCGTCCGTCGACAACGACCATATTATAAAGCTGTGGGACATGAAATGCGGATCGTTGATCCGGAACCTGACCAAAGCGAAGCACTTTGCTTTTTCCATCGCTATCTCCCCCGACGGGAAGACGTTGGCGTCGGGATCAGGGATAAACTACTTCGGAATTACATTGTGGGATACAGAATCCGGCGCCGCGAAAACGGAACTCAAAGGGCACACTGAACTCATTGGTTCAGTAGCCTTTGCACCTAATAGCAAGACACTAGTTTCGGCGAGTCTTGACGGAACGGTTCGACTTTGGACACTACCTGCTAAATGACACTACAGATCACGAGAAACCATGGGTTAGACGCGGAGGACTCGAATGCGTCGTTGGGCAGTGGTTGCTCAACCGCTCGGCCCCGGTCAATCCGGCCGTTCGTCGAAGAAACAAAAAAGCAATTCCACATTGCAGTGACACAATGAAATGGAAACGTAACGACACAATCGTCCGGCGATACGCCAAGCAGAAAGCCCCCGCGTCGCTGACACTCGAATTGCTTGATGATGGCATCTTGCCCAACACTTACGACGATTCTGGGCAAACGCTTCTACATATCGCGATTCAATTAAACGAAGACGCTGCACTGATCCTGATTGACGCTGGTGCTGACCCGAATGGCGACAACCCCAAGCGAGATGTTGGGCCGCCAATCCACACCGCTGTCATCAATTATCGGATTTTTAAAGCTTTGATCGACGCTGGTGCTGACATATTTCGGTTGACGAACGCTCAACGTAACGTGGTCGATTCGACAATGAAACAAAACTGGTTCAAATATGGTAAGGACTTAATACGAGTCCTAGAGTTCTCACTGAACGCAGGCGTCGATCCAAGCGCATTGAACGAATACGAAGCGTGTGCGCTTGATCAAGCCGTTGACGTGGATTGGCTAAAAAAGGTTGTTGAAACTTTCAGTCAGTATGGATACGAGTACAATCAACCACCCACCGGCGGAGGAGCTTGGTGACCATACTTTTAAAGAACCGACGTACCAAGTCGTGCACCCGACTACGGCACCGTGCCTTTAAAAATGAAAACTCTCCTCGCCGTACCCAGTGACGGCGGTCGTTATCCGACTGAGCTTTATCTTGGAATCTGAGCCGTGACCGACCAAGAACGCTACCTGAAACTCTGCCGTGAGCACGGCTGGCTCAACGAAGACAATCTCGAGCTTTGGCCGGAGGCCCCAAGCGAGCGCACCGCGATGGCACGCGGGCTATTCGGGTTGGCGTTCGTTACCGCATCTGACCGCTTGTTCCTGGATTTCAAGACTGCTATCGGGGCTGAGAATTTAGCAGCCGAACCGGATCTCGACGAAGCAAAGCTTCTGCTGGGAGATTTGACTGACACGCAGAAGAAGGCCCTGCTGATGGTTGCCGATGATTTGCTTGACACCGCTGCTTATCTGGCGATGATTCGCTTGGATCGCTTCGACCACGGTCACATCCAGCTGCGATTACTAGAACGTGACGAGGACGGTGACATCGTTCCTGATTCGTACATTGACATCATTTCCAACGAAGAAAACGAACTTTTTCAGGATGCCCTGCAATGGAAGGAAGATTTTAGCCTTGGTACGGATATTGGTCGTCGTGAACCATGCCGCTACTAACGCATTCCCGCTATAATCGCCGATAAGCATGCGATGGTGACGGAGCGGCGGTGGCACGTAGCTTCATCCGCTTGCAAGTCATTCGCGCCGCCCGCACATCACTATCGTTATCCGACTAATGTACCTCAACGCTAACCATTGTCACCATCACCATGCCTTGGGTTTGCCCTTCCTGTAACGCTGAGACCGAACTTGGCTACAACATTTGCACCGAATGCAAAACGCCGCGTCCCGGATCGGAGGACGAGAGTGCCGACTTCACGTTGGCAGACGACAATCCCATCCGCATCGCTGGTGACTTTTTGGCATATATGGCGTTCCTGATGGTCGCCGAACTGCTGATTCCGTACCTGATGTCCCGCTTCCTTGGCGTTCCCATTGTGCTTGGCGCGTTTATCGTGTTTACAGCTTTTGGCGTCTACGTCTATCTTTGGTCTCGACGCGACTCCTGATGTTCAGCCCGAACAAGGCGAATAACCAATGCGTTGGACCGGAGTGCTCAACACAACAGTATTTTCACAAGTGGTCGACCGTCCGTTCGCACCTCGGTCAACGCTACTGTTCCCCGACATAAGCTTCCTCACTTTTCTCATGTCGCTAACCGTTTTTGATCACGAAAATCTCGCGTACTACAAATCGGTTGCCGACCCAGCGGGCCCACACCAACTCGGTGGCGATCCCCGTGAACTTGGTATCACGTTTCGACGAATCAAAAACGTCGTCCATTTGGTAGGCGTTTTGAATACCGACGATCCTGCCGTAGCTTTTGTTCCGCAAGCTCTAACCAGACTTCCCTTGTGCTACGGATTTCGCTTCGCCTCCAACGGCGGAGACTTCCAATATGCCGTTGAGAGTGACACACGCGTCAGAATTCTTCCAGACATGACCTTCAGTCATTCAGGGATATTGGAACGGATTCGCTGGGGAGGGTTTACTTTGCTTCTTCGGCTTACTGGGCTGGTCAAATACGATCACGGACATCAATTGGACCCCGATTTTCCGTACGTTGGTCACCCGGACACGTTTGCAAAATCGAAGATTCGTTTCGAACGCCAACCATACGACCGCGAAAACGCGGAAGACGCGCTCAAGATGCAAGGCGTTTTCGGACTCAAACACCTATCCGAGAGCGAAATGCAACGTGCCATCAAGATCGGATTGTCAAACAACGGATATGTGTCTGATCCAGAGCTTTACCACGACATGGATTGGACAGATCAGGAGAAGGTAGAGAATCTCGGGAGATCCCCGTTCTACCAAACAGCTCCATCAACAACTTGTGACAACCCGAAATGCCCATCCGATAGATATGAAAACACCGCGAAGGTTATTGCGTTGCATGAACCAGATGACGACATAATGTGGGGAGACGCCTACGTGCAGATGATTTACACTTTGTGTAGCAAATGCAATTGCATCAATGTAACGAATCAATGCACGTAGACTGCGGCCCTATGCGTTGCAACAACACCGGGCTTGCAAGGTTTCACGAATGAAAAGTTAACTGTTCGGGCTCGCAGATCGCTACCGTTCGCCCAATTAAATATGAACACCTACGAAAAGTCGCTTCTTCTTGCTGAGCATCTCGAAGGCTTTCGCAAGTGGAGCTACGAATCACTCGCGGCGGAAATTGACCGTACGGCCAGTCAACATGACTGCCTGAAGTGCTTCGACGGAACTTTCGACGACGGCACCGAATACTACATGGAATTCAACGTTTTTTGGGATGACCGCAAGGGCGGCGACGTTAGAGTCTGCGGCGACATCAGTACTCCACCGCTGCCTCCCATCCAACGCATACTCTCGTTTCAAACACCCGATGCCACAGATTCGTTTATAAAGGCACCAGACGGCAGTTTTGTCGGCGAGTGATGTTACCCTAGACTCCCTGCCACCAGAATGAAGAGCGGCGAACCATGGGTTGTTACGGAGCTAGGCTTGCGGGCGTTTCTTTATACTTGCATGTCAAACCTCCCGGCCCGAGAAAGCCTGGCCGTTCGCCGACTGAAATGTTCGTTTCCGAATCACAACACCGTTACGCGACTCGCAACGTGAATCATCCCGCCACGACCGGAACCGCAAAACAGCTTGACCGCGTTGCAGAAAATGCTCGCGGCCGTTGGCGATGGACGCACCGTCTCGCGATTTTCTGCGGAGTCACGGGATTGGCATTGCAGTTAGCGTTAGGCCTTTGTTCCACGATTTTATTGCCCGCTCCAAACCCCGGCGTTGCTGTCATGTCCGGGTCCATTATTACCTGCACTGCTTTTGCGATAGTCGGTGCGAGCGCCGGAATTGCGGCTGATGTGCTGCGACGCTTTGTCGAGACTCGACGTGCAAACTCAATTTTGGATGTCTAATTGGCTTGCTGTCGATGCACTACCATCGGAACATCAGATCACAACGTCCTTGACCCAAAAGCTACGGGAAACCACGAAGTGCACCGAAGCACGTGAGTAAGGTAAATTGGCCATCACATCCTCCACCGACAGTGCTCGCTGAATTCAACCGTTACCCGACCGCAGATTCGAACTATCTAACTTTGTGAACACGCAACGACAGCGGCAGCCGCTTTACATTCGTCTTGCTATCGTTTCCGCCACAACTGGGATCGCCGGGTGGCTTACATGGATTTTCGGTGCGTCGTTCGTCGATCCAAACACGCACGCAAGACTGCACGATCTGATGCCGGCCATTGGCTCGTCAATCATGTCGGTTTGCTCATTGATGTTCCTGCTGGTTGCCGTTTTCACTGTCATTGATTGCGCACGCACTGGAACATTCAATTGGATGCACGCAGTCGTACTGTTCTTCGCAGGTTGCGTTACGGTTGCGGCGGGCGTTGACGGTGCTTACCCACGCTGACCATGATTGCTGGTATGATGCCGCCACTACCGCGGCTTTGGATCATCGTTGATTGACTTACATTTTGTCCTGTGGCAATTCCGTCCTGCGTCGCTCATTCGCGATGATTTGCGTGATTCGTGGGCAAACATTTTGGTGCGGTATTACGCCACGGATCCCAATGCACGTGCCGCGGACTTGATCACGGTTGGCAGCGCGGGGTGATGCCAGGTTAGAAAAGTCGCCTAGGAGCCGATTGCTCTAACATCGCCCGCTGACAATGTCGTCGCTGGTTCTGAGACAATTCGGTGATCCATTGGAGAGAGATCAAATATTGTGACACCCCAAGGTGAAATTTGTGGCAAACCTTGAACACAAAGCGTATCCTAACATCCGAGCGAAACCGTTCTACTCACCCGAAGCCGCCGATGTCGCGTTTTTTGAAATCAGAGTTTTGGGCGATGACTCGCTGACCACCAACGTTCTACAAATAGATCATGCGTACGCCCATAATTATCGCGATGTTCGTCATCGCGTGTTGCACGCTTCCTTTCTCACGACCGGTGCCAACGGACGCCGAATACAAACTACGTTTCTTGTCTCATCTTCAACCGGAACAGATCAAGGACCTTCGCTTTTCGTATCACGGTGCGGTTGGCGGACAGTATTCGATCGCGAGATTCAAGGTCGATGCTGATGCGATTTCCCAAATTCGAGTCAACACGCAACACGAAGACATTTACACGCCTCTCGAAGGGAATACTGCCGATGAATTTAAGCAGAGGATCGCAATGTGCGCTGGCGGCGGTGCGATACCAAAATGGTTTGACTTTCCTTTTGACAGATCGCTACCTGTATTCATCGACAGCGGCGGCTTTACTGAAGAGCATCCTGCCTATTCGCACGAATGGTACATTGATGAGGATCAGGGTATCGCATACTACTTGATGATGGAGGGGTGATGACCACGCGTTTCAGGCGGCATTGCTGAAAGATCGGTTGCGACGAAGGCTGCGATCTGGAGTGGTTGATCGCCCTGGCGGCCACCCGCTGAACCGTACCGTTCTGCCAACAATTAGATTTACCCTCACACGTTGCTCGAAAAGTCATGGCCGATGACTCGCCCGCATTTCGCCTGCGACACGCACGTCGTTTTCATCTCCAGCGACTTTATCATCGCAATCGCGCCCGATTTGTGATCACATTGTTAATCGCAACGTTTGCGATCTCTTTACTTGCGTTTTGTGCTGCGATTACGTTCTACGCTTTCGGCTTCACTTCGAATTCTAAAAGCCCGGGACTTGTAGGAGGACCTCTTGTCGTAGCGTTAGCAGTGACATTTGGCGTTGGTCCAGCGTACTGGCTCCTTCTTCACACTTATCGACCAAAACTTGATTTCTATGCGGGTTCGATTTACGTTAACGACGGGTCGCAGTCACGCTCGGTCACGGATGCAGACGTTGTGACTCGGACGTCGCGCCGTCGAGACTCTTTCTCCACTACATTGCCGGGAAAAACATGAGGGGCAAAAAGATGCGAAATGTGTGGAACTGGCTCAGCAACACGGTCACCCCAGATCTAATTTTCATTTTTTTGCCAAACATCTTTTGCCTCCAAGACGATCAGCGCGGTCGGATTGAACAGCAGGTTGCAGAGTAAACGGAGTCGCTGGTCAATTCTCCTCTGTTCTCTCCGTTTCCTCCTGTTCATTCATTTCCCTCTTGCGGCGAATAGCCCATGCTCCAACCTACGCGGACAAATCTTGCGCCGCCGATCGAACTCTGGTATCCTTTTGGTGTGCACATGTTCTGAGGGTCGGGTCGACACTCGCACCCAAACGGCAAGAACCAAGTTGTGCACCCGAGTCCTCGAAAATACTTCGCCTGATGGTGGCTCGTCCGCTCGGACCGAGTGACCACCGACGTTATCCCACCGAAATCACGCACAATAACTCACGCGATCTTTAGTGCAGGACCGTGACTGCCCAATTCAACCCTATCCGAACTCGCCGTTTCTGCCATGAACCCATTTGCCGGTCCAACACTTGTCGCTTGCTCTACCGCTCTACTAATAGCTGGCGCGTATCATGATCATTCAGACACAGGGCTTTTCCTCTCCGCCTGCGGTGCGGTCATGGGCTTGCTCGGATTGTTTTTCTGCTTTCGTAAATCGGATACAGGTTCGTCCAGTTCTAAGCACGACTAGCCGACCTTTGGGATCAAGCGTCAACCGCACGGCTGTTCAAATGCCTGATTCGTTCGCGGTCCGTTGCTGCTTGCCGTTCTCGATTCGCTACAATTTGCTGATTGGGCGGGCATGACAAATGAAATATGCCAGCAGGAAGGCTGGCGAGTTGCCGCTTGGTGACCGCGATCTAATTTTGATTGATCTTCCACCGCTCTATCGGGACATCTTTGGGCAGATACGGGCATACACATCGGTTGCGGTCGGGTACACCGACGAGTCGATGGAGAACTGGACTGTCGCGATCGGCATGGGCGGCGTACCACCGGATGCACCCACGTCGTCGAGTCGGGCGGATTGACAAAGCAAACTAAAAATCAACTCGCGATTTGCTACTTGATATCTGCTGGCTCACACCCAGAGAGATCTAAATGTCGGACGACTACAAACGTACAGAGATCATCAGGGGACACGTTTGGTAACGTGGTCCATCTAAACTGCGGGGAACCATCCGGTTCTATGTCGTCCAGCACAAATCGACGGAACGCGCTGGACCACGACATGCCTCTGCTGCACCGGGCATCGCATGCTAGATCGTGTGCAATGTTGGTTGCGCAAAAATGGCGTGTGCATCGCGATGTCGTATTCGATCGCTTGCGTGATTACTGCGGTGTTGACCTAACCAATGGACCGACTTTGAATGAAATCGCCGCTGCAATCACTACACTTGAACGCCTGCGTTTCAACTGGCGGGACGAAACCTAGTGACCGAGCGACGCATGTGACGGGATTTGCGGGCGTTCGTTGCGCTCGATATGGTTGGGTCAACGCCGATAGCAATGGTTGACGTCCACTCCCCCGGAAAACGTCGGGGAACCATGCCATACACACGAATCGCGGCTTGCGCGCGACCGAGAAAAGTAGTCGTGCCACATTTCTTTAGCCTTCGCCAGAAGGTGGATGCGCCGGGTTATCCACACTCGCCGTGAGCGTAACTACCAAACAGTGTCGTGGTCCGTCCTAGCGTCGGAAGATTCGCAGTGTCAAAGCGAGCTGATCTGAATCGAGATCGACGTTGAAGTTGCCGGCCGCGCCTGCTCCAACTGTTTCAGTCAGGCGGGTGTTGGCGTTGCCAAGGTCCGTGCGTCGGTATCCGAAGTCCATTTCGACATTTGACAACCGTTTGCAAGTCAACCCGACACCGAACTGATAGGCCACGTCGTCGTCCTCTTTGGCGCTCGAAACTACACCGTCGGTCGCGGTGAATTCGAAATGTGACCAACCGAGCCCGCCGCCTGCGTAGACTTCAAAATTTTCACTGATCGGTTTGTCGAGCCAAATGTTGGTAAACCCGCTCCAGCGATCGGTGAATTCGCCTCGGTAAAAGAAGGGGACGGGAGGCCCTGGGAAGCTGTTAAGCGTGAACTGGGTGTCGTCCATGAACATGTATTGCGATTCCAATCGAACCTGATAGTCGCCCTTGTCCTTTTCCAATCCGTAGCCAAAGCTAAAGCCTTCGTTCTGCTCGTGTTCGATGCCAGAAGCTTTGAAGTCTCCTGCCGTGTTCAGCCCGGAGCCTTCCATCGAGAGGAAGTCGCCGATCACGGATCCGGAAACGTAAAATCGCTTGCAGTCCTGGGCGGAGGCCGATGCCATGCCTGTGATTGAAATCAAGAACGCGAGGAGTAATTTCTGTCCGAGATGCACGTCCGAATCCTTCCGGTGCGAGTTTGCAGCGATCTGCAATGATTGTGGCGGAACGATTCTCCGCTCATTCCTGTAGTAGAGTTTTCGGACGTATCGAACCTCCGGGTTGTATGAATCATTTGCTCACCTTAGGACTCGAATGATCCGGTCATTTCGAACAATCGCTACGACCGGCAGGGGGGACATACCAGGTGGCAGGACTTTTTTAAGGAAGGAGACGACGATTATGATCTGGATGTTTCCCATTACAATTCAAAGTGGAAACCGCCGAAGGGAGGTTGTGATGAAGATTCGGCGGCGACGCATCTTAACGACGCTATCAAAGACGCTTTGCTATTCATACGACAACAGGATGGCTTCAATTTTCCTTTTCTTGCTCGCAACGGTGCGTACTTCGTAGAGGAGCATGAAGGTCGATACGGATGGCCGTCCTACGACGCAATTCGAACTGAAGGCCGGTGCAGGCCGCAAATCCAAATGGGCGGGGCACCAACCGATGCAACCGAGCGGCGAAGTCGGGCGTCTTAAAATGGACAATCAACCGTCGCCGCCGGCTGATCAGTATCGTTCCCCCGAACGAAATGATTTAGTTTCAAATCAACGGATACAAACAATGCGACGTCAAGCGGTCGGCAAGTCAAATGGAACCACCGATTCACACAGATGAACACGGATGCTTCGTACATTAATCTGTGTCCATCCGCGTTCATCTGTGGTTGCCTGAGAGGCCGGAAGTCGAAAGTTTCATCAAACCTGCGGTGCCATTGCTGTGTGTGTGCGACGAGCCGTAGTACAAACCGTTTTGATCTCTCGGACGCCGCGCGGTACACTTGGCCCATCGCTCGCCAGTGTGATGGTCGGTGTCCCTTCGAAAACGATGTCGGGGAACCATCGAATACACGGCAGATCCGGAAGTTAGTAACGAGGCCATCACATCATCATCCGCCGGAACGCCGTGATCCGGGACGTTCCCCCGACTGAATGACAATGACCGAGAAACCTGTCCAAGCTGGTGACGCCCAGGAAGCTATTCGGCTTTTTCGCAACGCCGTCAATAGAATCCGATTACTGGAACGGTCGGCGATACCGAGATGGTCGGATGGGATGACAGCCTGGTTTGCTGACGAACGACCAGCTGAGGACCGCGATGAGTTCATCTTCTACGACGAGGGCGAACTACAAAGCTATCGCGAAGCGCGGGACATGTTGTTGCGGTCTATCGAGCTGAACCCGTACTTCCCCGACGCACACTTGCTACTTGGCAATGCGTTTCAAGCGATTGACAAAGACGTGGATTTGATGCTCCGTTACTACAACCAAGCGATACTGCTCGATCCCGACAATGATGAGTTCCACAACGCACGCATGGCACATTACCTCTCGACGGGTGACCTCGACTTGGCGCAGCACGACTTGGAGCATTTAGAACGACTACAATCTGGATACGCCGAGTCCATGCGTGAGCACTACGACAAAGCCAGGAGTGGCGGGTAGTCCTGCGACGATACGGGGCGACGGTGGTCGCCGTTTCGTCTGCTTGCATGCCCACTGCCGCCGCCCGCAAACCTCTACCTTTCCCCGACTGAAATTATCGTGACGGCATGACCTCCGCACATCTCGTTTGCCACGATTGCCAATTAACGCTGCACCTCGGCACAATCAAACACGCCGCTGACGAGAATCGGATTGGTTTTTCCCACGGGAAATATTCACCGTCGGAATTGGCGGCATTGATCGAAGCGTTTATCGCTGTACATCTTGAGCACAATGTCGAGACCAACGCCGAGCAAGACTTCGACACGCAAGATTGGTCGCGATATACTGCACTTCGGCCAATGCCGACGGTGCCAGCCGAGTTCGCACCCGTCGACACGATGACTGTTGGCCCCATTGTGGTTCGCATTGAACCGCACGACGGGCCATCCAATGACCTGTAAAATCACAGCGACGGTCAACCCTCACGTGCAGCGGTGCCGCAAACTGAGAGAATGGGGCGTTATAAGCTTTTTCTCGCGTCCCCCGTGACACGTGCCACTATCGGACAATGACCACGATGAGTTTGGAGCGACGTGAACAACTTGAACGCAAGGCCGGACGACGACTCTCTGTTGCGTTTCGAAAAGTCATCAAGATGTCGAATCCAAAGGCTATTGATATCGAGATGTTCTGGCCACCGGACCACGACGCCATTAACTTCCTCGTACAAGCCGATCGCCGCGACATTGACTGGAATTTCACTATACCGACCGCTCATTGGCAAATTTCGAGCGACCCAGAAGACACCTTCCCGTCTCACCTTCTCACTGATATCCGCTCATTCTTTCGATCGACCTGGAAGAAAGTCTGCGAACAAGGGAATTCTGAAGCGCGAGCGTATCTAAGGCTTCACGAGAACGATGCGGCAATTGATCTTCGCAACGGTCGTCAAGTCAACGACCGCGATCGAACTGACTACGTCGCACCAAATAGAATCCCGTTCAAGAAGACAAAAGGATCCACGAAGCGAAAACGCCGAGATGGCGAAGTGATACGGCGAGGAACTTCGCTGGCCAAAGTGAAGAGAGAATACGGTGTAACCGACGATCCAGATCCTAAGGTGCAGGGAAAGTCGCAGTACTATTGGCCTGATCGCGGAATGCGGATCGGATTCAAGAACGGAAAAGTAGTATCCGTCATCTACTTTGCCCCATTTCCGGATTTAGTGGGTGGTATTTGGGTCGGTGCGCACGCTTGGGAAGTCGATGCATTGCTCGGAACCGCCAAGGATGAGGGTCACTTTTGCACAGGACGTGTCTGGCAGTATGATGTCAAGGGTTTCATGGCCGTTGGTTTCGACAAACAAGACCGTGTGCGATCAATCGCCCGTTGGACCCGATAAACACGACAATGCACGTGAGTCGCGTTTTCAACAATGGTAGATCACTCGCGGCGGCCGCGTGATCGCGACCGTTATTCGACTGAAATTCAACTTTATGGGAGACCGAATGCAATGAAGCTCAACAGCTGGCATGTAGCTACGACATCTCGCAAGACTACTGGATACGGATCTGGAATCGTTGTAAATGGATACTCGAACCTGGTCTCTGGTGTTGAGGCTGAAGCTCGACGAACTGTCGAGGCGAAGTATGCCGACGAATGGAACGCGGCAGGTTTGGTTCGCCGCTGGAAACTACAACGCATGATGAACGTCGAAATCAAGGAACTCGTCGCCGAGTTGATGCCAGAGGTTTCACCGGACGCTATCTTCTAATGCGGATCCTTCGCCCGATTACGACACGTGCTCAACACCCGCACGCGAGGTTGATCCTAAAATCACGTCCTCTCCTCGCCCCTTGCGATCCCGAACGTTCCGCGACTCGCTTGCGGTGGCCTCGTATGCCAAGGTAAGCACCTTTTGACAATAGACTTGACTATAGACGGTCCGGAGTTGACCGAGGCTTTGGCCAACTTGTCATTTGACGGTCAGCGCCAGGACGGAACGTGCCTTCATGCTACTGGCAGAATCCGTCGTTCATCAAACAACCTTCGCGTTGATGTCGCCAAACCACACTCGATGGTTGCGCGGTCGAAGTTCAGCCACGAATCTCACAAATAGCGTGTAGCTCCCAGATTCGTGTTTATTCGTGAGATTCGTGGCTTGTCCCCCTGTTGCCAGCATGGCCGACGATTGCTCGACCCTTCGCGGGTTGGCTTCGTAGCGCAGCACAAGAGGATCGCTGCCGCTTGGACGTTAAGATTTTGTGCATTGCTTCGATCAATTTCGATACTTGCAATTGCTGCCTAGCGATGCAGTTGGAGTGATGGGCTGGCAGCAGGTTCTCGACTACGCGAACATCTACAATGGGGCCAATCATCCGCTGACGTTGCTCGGACGATCCGCGGAACTTGCATTTCCGAATCGCTCGCCGTTAGAATCGTCGTTTCAACACAAACCGAACACTTATCGCATCACAGTCGCGCATAACCATGTCCTTCGCGCGAAGGAGGGCATAAGCTATTTGCAAATGGAACCCCCATTTGCCGTCCTCGATGATGTCCGCTGTTCGCCCACGAAGGAAACTCGCTTGTGTCATCTGGACCTAACACAGCCGAACCTCGTTCTCAATGCGAATCTCGCAGCGTGCAAGTTGAACAACAAATGCGGCAACTTTGAATTCCAGGGCGACGCCGCTGGCTCGTCAACGAATGCTTTTACATCGGTCATGTTTCTCGCGAAATTAATGCTTCCGATCTTGCAGAGAAGAATTTCCGCACGGGCAATGACGCTTATGCACAACCGGCGACCATGTCGCACGAAAACATCGTTGCCAACCTTCAGCGTCGTTGCCGCCTGTCACAATTTTTTGGGTCTCCAATACCTCGACGAGCAACGATCGTCGGACGCCGCAGCCGAATTCGATGAGGCGATCAAATTGAGAAGGGATTTGCGGCGACTATTTCCTTGGTTCATCGCTCGTTCCGATCGACGACACTGAGACCACTTATCGCAACCTATAATCGCGTATACCCACGCAAGGCACTCGATCGGGAGAGCAGGGTAATCTGAAGCAGCAAAACCAACCGCGCTCCCCGGCCGATTGCAAGCCGTTCGTCGGCTGAAATTAAACCGAAACATGGTGACCCTGATGTTCCTACGTTGTTTACCCTGCGTCTTTGCATTTGCGTTCGCATACAGCAGTGTTGCGGATGAGCCGGATTTCAGCAGCACGCTGACTCAAGAAATCGAGCCTCGCTGGGAGAACGCCGCGCATGGTTCGTTGCTATCGCTTGCCCTCTCTCCAGACGGAAAGATTCTTGCAAGCGCGGGAACACTTCCAGGAAATGCATCAAGTTTTGGCGACCTCATTGTGAGGGCAGTGAAGCGACGCGTCCCGACGGGAGGTGTGCAACTGCGGCGAACGGAGGACGGACAAGTGATGGCGGAAGTCAACAATTTGTTAACGACTGTTCGGCATGTTGCCTTTTCGGCCGATGGAAAGACTCTAGCGATCGCCTGTGGCAGTTGGACTGAGCCGGGGAAACTTGTTTTGATCGAGTCCGCAACCGGAAAAATATTGACGCGTCTTTCCGGCCATTCGGGTTGGGTCCACAAAGTAGCTTTCTCACCCAACGGAAAGCAAATAATCAGTTGGGGATCAAAGTCGCCGCGATACGACGAGGTGCGTGGTGGCGAAATTCGGCTGTGGGATGCGGTCACTGGCGAAGGCCGAAGGATCTGGTATTCGGATATACATAATGGCTGTTCCGTCGCATATTCACCCGATGGCCAACATTTCGCCACCGTCGGGGGCGATCGTGGATTGGTGACATTGTGGGATGCGAACACCCTTCAGCCCAAATTCGCGATGGATGGTGGCAACTCGTGGTCTGGAGGGCTTGTTTTCTCCCCGGATGGAAAAACGCTGGTTGCACGCGAGAACGGTTGGGGAACCATTCTGCCGCATCGGTACGACGCCAGACTGATCATCTGGGATGTTTTAACTGGTCAGGCAACGCAAACAGTGAACGTCACAAAATGGTGGCCCGAGCGAAGGACTATCAATTTTGGAGAGCTTGCGTTTTCGCCTGACGGTAAGTTATTGGCCGTGCCGCTGGGAAGTTGGAATCGAGGTGGCAAGTGGGCTGAACTCAAACTGCTGAACGTCGAGCAGCCCATGGAAGTGAAAACTGTATTCGCAGCCGAGCAGCATCACCCCGCAGTGAGTGCGGTTTTTTCTGACCGTGGGCGCTTGTTGATTGCCGCATTCGGCAGCGGTGAAGTTAGGCGGTGGCGTGTAAAGAGGTAATTGGGCCAACTCAAACACCGACTGACAATTGTGCGCAGTGTCGCCGCGTATCCGGCGGAATCTGAAATCAGCCGGCAACTCAGTAGCTGCCAGTTGTTTTTTCCGCCGAGACAAGCTCGGGCGGAAGCATCGTTGACGATCCTGAATCTCTTGATTCGATACCCTACGAGCATGCCGGCAGAGGAACGCAGTCTCGCCCGCTGGCGCTGGGGGAGATGATGTACTTGCTCGTGTTTCGGAATCGCGTTTGTAAGACAGAAAAATTGATGTGACAGAAAAATTGGAAAGCCGGGACGTTCATCGCCCCATCTTCCTCCCTCCATTTTCCTACCAAATCTTTGTTGCCGGTGTGGCTGGAGAACTGGGGTGCGGCAACACACGGCTGTCACTGAATCGGACTTATTCAGTTCGTGTCTTCCACCTGACATTGGCAGCGATCGCTGTCGTCGCTACTGCGGCTAGATTGCGTCGTTTGTCGCCTGGGATTTCGACCCTTGGCAATTTCATCATGCGGCGCTCATTCGCGATAATTCGCTTGACTCGCGGGCAAATGCTTGGATCCGGATCAGCCGGCGTGAGCAATACGAGGTCAAGTTGCCGCGCAGTCAAATGGAACCACAGATTCACGCAGATCGACACAGTAGCGTCGTGCGGTAATCGATGTCCATCCGCGCTCATCGGTGGTTACCTTAACGACCGGAATTCTTGAGTTTCGTTCAAACCTGCGATGTCATTGGTGTGAATGCGGCCGAGTCGTAGTTCAAGCCGCTTTAATCACTCGTAAGCTGCGAGGTAAACTTGGTAACATTAAATGGTAGAATAAGGCCGCATCGACACACCCAAATGCAAACGCACGTAAGCTTCAAGCGGCAATCGATGAAGTTAAATGGTGATATAAAGTACGCATGAGACATTGCCCTGAAACTTACCGCGACGGTCGCAAATCAAATTCTGTGTGTGAATACTGTTCACGTATCCCTTGAGCCGTCCCAAGACAAGAAGCAATTGTGAACGAACTCGCGAACGTAGACGAAGGACTTGTGCCATCGAAAACATTGAACTTCGACCGAAAGGCACGGCTGATCCTGCTGATCAGTGTGTGTTGCGTCGGTTTCTTGATCGCGGACGTCGCGACGCCCACCTGCTTCAAGGATGCGATTCCGGCGATGCTAGCTCTGGGTGTCGTGACGGCACAGCTGACTGTCATCTGCGTGTGGGGGACCTTGGTTCGTGGCACGTTTTGGATTCGACTTCCGCGGACTTTGCTGCTGCTCTTGCTTTCCTGGTGCGGCTTTGCGTGGGGGATCACGATTGAAAATGGAAAACCTGATACCCAAGCAATGCTTTCGACGGCTGTGCTTTGGATGTTTGGGTTCATCACCAGTTTTGTGCCATTGAAGATCGCTGCATTGTGCTTTCGATGGAAGATTGTCCAATATTCAACAGGCGATCAAAAAGCGGATCGAAACTCCAACTACACCACTGGTGACATCATGATCGGAACGATGTTATTAGCGTTATCAATGGGGATCGGGCGCGCGATATTGCCGGACGAGGAGATCAGCTTCACACGCGCCTTGCAGGCGAGTGCCCTCAACCAGCCTGAGCTATTGTTTGCGATTACGATGTATGGGATTGTCAGTCTACTCGTGAAGCTGCCCTGTATTTGGATCTCGCTCGGAGAAAAAACAGAGAAGATTAAATCTAGAATCATCTTGTGGATTGTCTACTGCTTTGTGCTGGCGATTATCGAAATTGGGCTGCTGATTGCAGTGCTCGGGAATCCAGGAAGCGGATCTGGAGAATTTTTTGCGGGCATGATCATCAGTCATCAAATCATGGGCGTGATCATGTTGGGCATATGCCTCGCGCTCCATGGACTGGGCTATCAGCTGGAGAGGTCTCTGAGCAGGCAAGCGAAGCACGAGATGGAGGATAAATTCCATGCCACCACTTCACTTCCCGAATCTGGATCTGTTTGAAATAGACAACGTTGTCGGTGCCCGTAACTCGAGAGTTGGTTTCACGGTAGGATACACGCAACGAATACGGATCTCCAGAGAATTGCATTGAAGTGGCGGCGGCCGTGCTTTTCGAAGTAGATGATTAACTCCTGTCACCCCGTCAATTCCAACGTCATGTTATAAGAGGATGTCCATGGTTGATCCGGCAAAACTCAAGGAGCTACGTCAGCTGACAAATGCTGGCTTAGCGGATTGCAAACGTGTACTCGATGACTCAGGCGGCGATCTCTTCGCTGCTGCGGTTTCAATACTGACTGAAAGCGACGTAAAGGAACTGAAGCAGAGCATGCTGGTTCGCTCAAGTGCTGGCCAGTCGATTAAAGACCCCGTAACCGATCGCGAGCGTCAGCTTATTGAAGCCCTTGAAGCACATTTCATTGGCAAACGAACCCGTCCCGTAAATATTGGCTTCCTGTTTGAGACAACTTCACTGTTTCTGGTCGATTCACAATTCCGGGTTGCGATTATGGACCAACCGGAAAATACTCTCAAAACCGTATGGAACACACTTGCGTCTGACTCGAGCAGGCAAGCATTTCCAAAGGTCACAACCGTCGAGACAAAGAAGGTTCTTTCAACCCTCATCACGATGCCAACTCCAGAGTCAGAATGGGAGTCTGACTACGTTGTGCTTATGCCCCCAAGGCGACGTCTAATTTTTTCATCGAGTGCGAGAGTTATTGCAATCTATAAGCGGACAAAGCGTCCAGACCGCGGAGTCGCCAACATAGAAGAGATGACTGGTGCCGGTAAAAATGTTCGAACACTCCGCCACTGGGTTCACCAGGACATCGAGTTCACGCCACGTTGCCTCGGTGAAATTACGTTTGCAAGTCAACTGCGAGAAGTGACATAACCAAGCGACGAACGCAGAGTGGCGAGGTCTGATTGTCGAACAGGTGCGAAGTGAGTAGACAGGATTCCCGCGAAGCCCGCCGAGGGAAGACGATCTCACCCGCGGGCGATCCCGGGGCTGGGCGACATGCTGTACTCGCACGCGTTTCGGAATCGCAGTTGTAAGACAGAAAGATTGATGCGACAGCAAAATTGGACAGACGGATCGTTGGGTGCCCTATCTTCCTCCCTTCATTTTCCTACCAAATTTTTTTTGCCGCGTGGCAGAAGCACCGGGATTCAAGAACATGCGGCTGTCACTGAATCGGACTTTTCCAGTTCGTATCTCCCAGCTTACAATAGCATCGATTGCGGTCGCCGCTACCGCGGCTAGGGTGGTATCGAAGTAACCGATTTTTGGGCCAATCCCGATAGGGATTTTAGCAATTAGCCGGTGGTTTGAGCGTAGCGAATACCACCGGTAAACATGAAGCATGTTATGCAATTGAACCTGACGGGGTCACAGACAACCGGGCTGCGACCCCTCGGGGGTCGAAAACGTTTTCGCATTCTCGATTCCGCAGGTGGCGCTTCGCTTACCTACGGCTAATGTCTTTGATCCCTATCGGGATAGAATCAAAAACCATTCGTCACGAAATGTCTAGGATGAACATCGCTTACGTATGGGGCTACATGATGTCGCCGCGACCGCGGCTAGTTCGCGTTGTTTGTCGCCTTGCATTCTGACCCTTGGCAATTTCGCCATGTGGTGCTCATTCACGCGCATTCGATTGATTCGCGGGCAATTGTTTGGATCCGGATCAGCAGGTGTAAGCAATACGAAAACAAGTTGCCACGCAGTCAAACTGAACCACAGATGCACGCAGATCAACACAGATGTGTTGTGCGGTAATCTGTGTCCATCCGCGTTCAACTGTGGTTACCTTCCCGACCGGAATTCTTGAGGTTCGTTCAAACCTGCGATATCATTAGTGGGAGTGCAGCCGAGTCGTAGTTCAAATCATTTTGATCTCTCGGGCGCTGCGAGGTATACTTGGCCCATCGCTTGCCGGGCCCCCCTTGGCAAACAATGTCGGCGACCCATCGCACGCACGTCCGACCCCGTGGTTAACAACGAGGCCATCACAACACCATCCGCCGGATCCTCTTGATCCTTTCCGTACCCCGCACCGAAGGCAATGAAGCTCGACGACTCACCTTTTACTAAGACATTACCGCCTAAAGAGACACCACATCAGCCGGACGGGTCTTTTGATTGGCTGCGTCAAACCCCAACTCATGATGAATTGGCGATCGGCGACGAGAAGGCAAGCGATTTGCCGACTCAACTTAACACCGTCATCGGTTCCGCTAATCAGTACGGAATCGGCTTACCTAATGTGTTTCTCGACTTTGTCAGTGACCCGACGCTTCACAAGAATTTGCGGTCTGCGAACGGTGATTACCTTGACTTGGCCGAGTCTTTGCTACCGGTGTTCGATGGCTATCTTGTGCGATTCCTTTCCGACCAACAAGGCTGCGCGTTTTGGTATCTTTTCCTGTCGCTGGATGGCTCGGACCATTGCGTCGTTTCGTCGTATGAGTATTTTGACGCGGATGACATGGACTACGAACCCGACGAGCTATCACCTGATGACTTCACCTATTTTTCCCCGACATTCGAAGACTTCTTCTGCCGGTACTGGATCGAACACGAAATGATGTTCCACCGAAGTGAAGAAACGCCACCGCCCAATGTTGATCTTCGTTTCCTGCAACTGTATGGTGGGGAACAATGACATGCACCGAAGGACGAAAGCCGTAAATGACAACCCGAACACTTCTTTCTTTAGCCCTTACCACGATTGCATTCGTCAACGCGGTTTCTGCGCAGACACCCTCTGAGCAACCTCGGACGTGGACTAGTGACGATGGGGCATTCACGGTTGACGCGGAAATCATCGACGTACGCGGAAGTACGGTCCGTCTCCGCAAATCGGATGGCGATACTATCATCGTACCGTTGGCGAAACTCAGTGAGCCCGACCGTGAGTTCATACGCAAGCGACAAAGCGAAATGCAGAAGGACCGCGTCCAGAACCGTGATCGTCGCCAACCCGCACAGAACGCTTCTCCTCTTGTCCGACGCAACGTTGCCTCACTAAATGCATTGCTCGAACCGGTGCGACAAAAACATGGCGTCCCCGCCTTGGCGGCGGCCGTTGTCCAGGGCAACCAACTGGTCGCAGTCGGCGCTGTCGGTTTGCGACAGATGGATTCCGACGAGCCAGTAACAATCGATGACAAGTTTCACCACGGATCAATATCAAAGCCCATGACCTCGATGCTACTTGGCATGCTGGTTGACCGAGGAAAACTCCGTTGGAACACGACCGTTGCCCAGGCGTTCCCCGACCTGATCGATCACATACGACCCGAGTACGCTAATGCAACTTTAGAGCATTTTTTGCTGCATCGATCTGGGTTGCCGAGCGATCGACGACAATCACCTGAACTTAATGCAGCGATCAGCGGGCTAACGGGAAATATCCTTGACCAGCGCAAGAAGATGGTGGAAATCGTACTTAAACAACCGCCGGTCGCGGCGATTGGTGAGAAGCATGTTTACGCCAATTTCGGATTCTGCGTAGCCGCCGCGATGGCGGAGGCAGCGACTGGCGAATCGTGGGAAGAGATGATGAGCGAGATGGTGTTCGCGCCACTCAAGATGGAGACTGCTGGGTTCGGTCCACCCTCAGACCCGGACAAGATCGATCAACCGCGCGGGCACATTGGCTTGGGTGTGGAGATGAAACCGGCCCGACCAACGGCCGACAATGCACCGTGCATGGGACCGTCTAGCCGCGTGCATTGTAGTGTGGCCGATCTCGCACTATTCGGGCATTTGCATCTGCAATACGGTCCAACCACCGCAAAGTTTTTGTCACGCCCAACATTTGTTCGACTGCATACGGACCAATTAAAACAAAACTACGGACTCGGTTGGACGATCAGTCATCCCGATTGGATTCCCGGCGAGCTTCATTGGCACACAGGTACCAATGGCATGAACTATTCCGGACTCTACGTTGTCCCTGCACGTAACATGGTTGTGGTAGTTTCAACAAACGCGAAATCGAGTGAGGCGTGTACCGAAGTACGAGACTTGATTCTCGGCCGCTGATCAGGCGAATCTCCACGAATCTCAATACTCGTGGTGTGGCGATGGGACTGCGAAGTGATGCCAGGTGAGTCGTGTCGGCTGGGAGCCTGATGTGTTAACAGCGTCTGCTGACAATGCAATCGGCGGAGCTGAGAGGGTGCAGGGACCCACTGGACAAGGATCAAATATCGTGACGCCAACGAGACATTGGTGGCAGACCTTGCACGCAAAGCGTATCCTAACATCCGAGAGACTCCGTCCTACTCGCCCGGCGCACGCGAGCTTAAAGCACCGGCCGCTAGAAAACTTTTCGCGCGTCCCCAGAGACGCGTAATGTTCGTTGGATGAAGTGAACATCATCCTTTACATTCCATCACTTTTGTTTTCCGTCGCGACGAAAGCCAATATCGGTTGCCCCTCACCGAATCGGATCATGATAAATCTCATTTGCAACGTTGACGCCAGATGACTGAACGCTCGCTCTTTAACGTCGCTTGTAAGCTCCTTGGCCTGTGGCTGATGTTTCGAGCGGTGTCCGCATTTGTTTGGGCTTTTCTGGCGGGACGATATTCTGAACAATTCCTACTCGAACCACCTGAAGCATTCGGATGATTTTCCGGCGCGGTCGCACTGGTGTTTGGGCTATTCCTTTGTTGCAGATCCGGTTGGCTCACCCAACTGATGTTTCGCATTGACGCACCTCTCGACTCTGAACCTGACGGATCGCCGCCGAGACGATTCATGCCCTACTCTGACGCCAACAACATTAGCGACACTTCAATGCGTGACGAACAATAGAACACATCGCAAATCCGTGCCGAATTTGGAACGCAGGAACTGCGATAGCCCAAGACTGGTGGTCACCCGATTTTGAACTTAGACGTCGAGATTGGTTTTCGAAACAGAAAGGTCTTCTCTCCGCGTACGGTGATGCTAAACCGCAATGGAACTGAGGAAACATGAACCCCTACATGCCGCCTAACGAAGATGTCGCTGAACGGCCCTCCGATCATAAACCGCAGCTCAATCGTCCTCCTGCCAAACCGATCCGCACGTTTGTTAGTACTTTCTTCGTTGCGATGTTTCTTGCTGGGCCTTACCAAATGACTGCCCCGCTACGAACTCTTGCTTGCGTCTTCGCAATCGGATTGACTGCAGTCTATGTGAATAGGGTCTACAGTCGCGAATATTGAAGCCGCCGGCTGATGCTCATGTTTTCCAATCGCAGCGTCCCCTTCATTTGATCCGATTCTTTGTTCCTACGTCCGAGTTCGAATTGTGCGTAAACACCCGTCGATTCATACCTGAATTTGTTATGATGATCTTCGGCATAGTACACTGACCGTTCGCCCCGTACCGTGCTGGCCACACAGTTGTGCTGGCCAGACATTCGCTCAGCACCCATGCTGGCGATATCCATGCCAATCAATGGAGTACGGCATCAGGTTTTAACAAATGGACAATCCCATCACCGTGCCCGCTGATGGTCACCGTTATCCGACGGAAATCGTATGATCCCTGACACGATCTCGCCGTCGCTAGCGGATTTAGTTCGAAATGAACTGGAACCCAACGAACGCGTTCTCTGGTGCGAAACACCGAAGCCGCGATACTTCACCGCGGGATCTTCCGGGACGTTCGCGTTCGCTGTGGTTTGGACGCTTTTCTCGATGTTCTGGATTGCGGGGGCAAGCGGGTTTCAGGTTCCGAAGTTCAATCGTGCGCAAGACTTATTTCCACTCTTTGGCGTTCCGTTCTTGCTTATCGGATTCGCTATGTTGTCTACACCAATTTGGTCTTATCGAAACGCGTTTAAGACCGTCTATATTCTTACCAACAAACGGGCAATTACATTTGTCGGCGGATTCCGAACCACAATCCGGAGCTTTCAGCCTCGCGAACTAACGACTGTTTACCGCAAACAGGCGTCGGATGGCTCGGGCGACCTAATTTTCAACGCCAAACAATGGAAAGACTCTGAAGGGACCAGCCATTCCGAAGAGCTTGGCTTCCTGAGCATATCGGATGTCAAGACTGCGGAACGATTGCTGAAAGACATGGTAGACTCACACCGCCGGGCAGTGATGACGAAACCAAGAACCGGCGGATAAGCATGCCGTGCATACGGAGGACGGCGTCAGGCGTTGAGAAGTGGAAACCACATTCGCCGGACCCAACAAATGCAGCGCAGGTTCGGCAGTGTGTTACTTGGCCTTGCCATAATCAATTGCTGAATCGCGGTGATTCTAACCGTTATAAGACCGAAATGCTCTACCGCCCTCACCTCTGCGCCGTCCTTATAATCGTCGTACTTTTGCTCGGTTGCAACGGTCCGATCGCACCTTCTGTAAGCACCGGCGGCCCGATCGCAGTCACGTGGTACCACCTAACCTCAGAACAATGGCGATACAAACTTGAAAGCGAAACGACCATTACCGAGTACGGATTCGATCCAGCAGGACTCGTTTCGTGTACGATTGGATCACACAATATTGTTGACCCTGTCTACGGTGATGAACCAACCGACATAGTGCACGGGATTGTTTGCGAATGGAAGATTCTCAAAAATGGCGACCTGATGATTCTCGACGATGCAGATGGGAACTCCCACACAGTGTTGCGGCTTACCGGGCTAACGCGGGACTCCGCAACCGCGCTGGACGTTGCGACTAACAAGTTCCTTCATTTTTCGCGCACCTACACCGAGCGATAAACGTCGGATTTCCATCTCGTGTATACGGAGGCTGGCATCACGCGTTCACCTATGAAAAACAAACACGACGTCCCCGGTGACGGCGGACGTTATTCGACTGAAATCCACCTCCAGGCTAAACCCATGGTTCACCGCTACCTACAGTTTGCAATGCTTCCTCTGCTGGTTTCCGCAGTTGGCTGCTCGCCTCCCGCCCCCAATCCTGGGCCGCCATCACCGACCGCTGCGTCTTCCGCCCCCATTCCTGATGCGTCCGTGCCGGACGCTGTTGGCTCCACAGCGACAGTTGATCCGTCAGTTGACGCTGGTATGATGGCCGACGAATTCGAGCAAAAACAGCGTTTGCCCCTCAATAAAGTGGAGAGATCGGATGCCGTTATCGAAACGAATCCCACGTCCAAAGATTAGCGAGATTTCTTAGTTGCCCCTATGGTCGCGCCACTCCGGCGATTAACCGTCCGTTAAACCGGAGCGGCGAAGTTGAACGGGTTTAAATCGACGGTCTTCCGTCGCCACCTGCTCATCGCAATTCGTTACCCGAACTGAAGATTCATGCCAAATTCAACTTGGAAACATCCAGACCTTGGTACATTCAAACGGCGAACTGAATACGGCTACACTGAGTGGGTTGGTGTCGCTGACATCCCCGATTTCGCTGTGTTTCGCTTTCGTGGTACACGCCCTTTTCGTGGTACGAAAAGGGTCCCGATCGCGTTCGCTTCCAACGCCAACGACTTCACCCCGTCAGCAAAGATGGCTCGTCTCGCGACCAAGGTCGTTGCGAACGGGCAAAAATTGGCAGTCCGTATCAAGAGGGCGTTCTTTCAAGATCTACTTGGCACTGGTCCAGACTCGGGCATGTGGTGGCACGATGACGAAGTTACACGGTAGTGAGAGACGATGGTGCATCGTTCTTTTTTGATGACAACGTTGTACCACGTGGTTCTCTCTTGGCCGGCCCGCTCCGCAGCGCACAGCGTACCCGTGACTTTGATTGGAACATCGAATCCATGTAGTAAAGCGAGCTGCAGCCAACGTAAGGTTTGCCCCCCTCCAAGAGACTACTGATTTAACTAGCCGTTTTGGACAACGCTGTGAAGAATTTTTTTCTAAAAGGCTCGTGCATTTTTTGCGTAGCGGAAGTCGTCAAGACTTTCGATCCACGTCGTGTGCCCCCGAAACGCTTGACGAGTTCCGCTACGAAATGCTTCACAGCGTTCCGTTGGACGCTAGCCGCGGGCATGTTTCCTGCAATATTGACGGGCCCGCGGCTAGCGCCGTCGGCTCACAAAAGGATCGACGTTTCACCGGTTTATACCGAACGACCTGCTTGGTGGTGTTGATTTGGCCAGCATATTGAGCTGAAATGAGAAGTACAAATTTGTGCACCCGTGAACTTAATCGAGTCTTTATTGAAATTAAGTTTTTCTGCTCGTGTTTTGTGCCCGTGCTCGGTGACAACAGACATTAGCCAACTGAAATAACTCGACCTTATTCCATCGAATTACCAACGATGCCACCTAATTCATACGAACCGCCTCCTACGCCGCCCGACGATCCTGGAAACCCGACTCCGATCGAAGATGACCGCGATTCGCTCGAAGCGCCAACGCTTGCGTACACGGCAAACGGCAACATTGAAGCTCATTCGGTGGTCACCTGGCTTCAATCGAATGGCGTTCGCGCCTATGCCGTTGAGGATAATTCCGGCGTTAGCCTGTTTGCTTTCGGCACGATCAGCCAATCACACAAACCGCAAGTGTTTGTTGACAAATCGGACCTCGAATCTGCTGGCGAACTACTCCGGCAGTTCGAGGAGCAACGTGATCGACGCCGCACAGAACTGGACGATAAGCCTCCCATTCAATCGGAATGCGAGGATTGTGGCGAGACGAGCGAATTCCCCGCTTCTCAAGACGGCACGACGCAAAACTGCCCGAAATGCTATGCTTTCATGGATGTCGGTAACATCGACTGGCCCGACGACTTCGACGTTGACGATCACGTCGAAACGCCATCGCCGGAACTTTCCGAAGAGGCTGCGTTGGACAACGCAGCAAGGCTTGATGAAATTGGCGACTGGCAAGATGCGATCGTCGCATACCGGAATATTATCGACCGTTGGCCGGAACACGCCACCTACGCATCAAATTGTATTTCTGCGATTCAGTACAAAATAGACGCGGCAGACGGCGAACGTCAAAACGATGACTCAGCACACGGATCGCGCACGCCTTGTGAATCGAAAACTAACCGTCTGCACCCGGCGGACCGGGTCGATACTCGACTGAAATCGAACCCACAGATCGCAATGAAGCCCGCAACGCAAAACGGACTACTCACCGCCGCTATTGTTGCGGGACTTCTGTCACTGCCTTCGACCTGGATGACCATCCGCAACACAAACATTCGGATTACACCAAACTTTGGCGGGCAACTCATCACGCCCGATACTGAATTTGCGAACCTGGTCATCCCGAGCGTCACAAACACAAGTTTTGATGTGACTGGATTGAACGGCCACGTTACATTTTTGGCTAAATTCCCGATTTGGCTGATCGTTGGCATTGCGATCACTGGTTGCCTTTTCCAAATCGCTGAAAAATTCGATGCGATTGCATTTCCGCGCATCTTACTTTGGTCAATTGCCATCAGCGCACTTGCTTTGACTGTGCTACCGCTTGTGATTGCCCTCGGTTCGGGACGATCCTCGCCTGGGATCGGCTGGTTTCTCGGCTTGGCATGTGCTGTCACGCCAGTGGTGGTACTTTGGTCAACACGCACATCCACATTGTCTGAGCGGTAACTTCAAATGAACGAAAACGAGAGAATTGCCTGATGGAAAACCAAGATCGCGAGTCGACGTTTTTACTATTGGCTTCTGCGACGATACTTACCCTATCCACAGTTGGTCTCACAACGCGCTGGGAGTACTTCGGCTGGAGTTACGCCACACCGATCCTCTTTTTGCCAATGTTTCTTGCGTCCATCTACTCAGGTTTGCGGTGGTTCGGTGTCGACACATCCTTGCCTATTCTCGGAGTTGCGCCGCGGGTATTTTGGCCAGTTGCGGGTGTCATCCTTGCAGGACTGATGGAACCAGCCGTATTTGTGATCGTATTCGTGATACTGTGCATACTCGGCATTGGATGGTGGTTTCTGCGACAGTTCCAGCTTGCCGAGGAAATCACAGAGGCAAAGCGGCGAAAACAAAGCAATAACCATGGCGTGTAAGTTGCGGCCTGGAAATGAGCTAAAGACGAGCGGGTGTCAACTGTGAAGAGTTGAGAGCTCTTTCGTAACTTCTTGTCGCAGTCGTAAGACAGAAGAATCGATACGACAGAAAGATTGGAAAGATGAGGATCACGTGCTCTAACTTCCTCCCTCCATTTTCCTACCAATCTGCTTTGCCGGCGTGGCCGGAGAACCGGGATGCAGAAGCGTGCGGCTATCACTGAAATGAAGTTAGCCAATTACATCCGAGAAGCAACGTCCTACTCACCCCAAGCACGGGACAAGACGTTTAACAAATGGAAACTACTTTGGCCATGCTCGGTGAATTCGGCCTTTCGCACACTCAATCGGAGACTTGACTTGGAATGTCCGCCCCTTCTCCATTACTAGCGATTCCGGAATCTCGACTTGAACGTTGGAACATTCTCTCACGCGTGATTGCGGATTGGTACCCAGAGTCAAATCCCAATGGCGGCATCTCGGAGGACGCGATCGTGACTAACGCAACTCGTCTCGGAGTTCCGATCCCGGCGGCAATTCGCGAATGGTACACACGCTTTGGTGCTCGGTCTGATGTTTGGTCGCAACAAGACGAATTGCTGATGCCAGATCGTATGCACGTTACGTCCGGTCACCTGACCTTCCTTGTGGAGAACCAGGCCGTCGTCGAATGGGGCATTGCGACCGAGAACCTATTTTACGACGATCCGCCCGTCCACGCATCTTCTGTGGACGATCAAGACACTTGGTTACTGGATTCGGCAACCACGTCCATGTTCGCACTCCAGCGATTCGCCTACTGCCTGAAATTCTCGCGATCAATCCGCTGGTTCGCCAACGCGTACGTTACTCGGACGGTGTCTTCAATCGTCATGGACGGATATCCCGAACTGCTTTCAATTGACTCCACATGGCCGGGACCGACGAAGTTCTTCGGTGACCGTGATACAATGATCGAACTCGAAGGCGTGGCGGACGGTAGTTCCAGTTGGTTGTATGCCGTAACACGCACAGCTGCTGCTGCCGTTCGTTTCAAAAACCTACTCAATAAAGTTAGCATTAAATGGAATGCCACGTCTGACGAATGGCCCGATGGATGGGTCAATCTTTCGCATGACATGCCATAGCGAAAACCGCACGAGCCATGGGTGATTACGGAACCGGATTTGCGAGCGTTTTAAAATGGAACAATTGAGGCCCCTTGTGGAGCGGAATTGCACCCACCAGAAGTCGCAGAACCATCAAATTCACTTACGACCCTAGCACCGTCGAATTTGAGGTCAGAATCAACTCCTCCGTCCATGTGGTCGGTAACCTTACTCGAATGAACTCCATTCGTGTTGGCAATCTTTCTTACATTTCAATCTGCCAATCCACTGCCCTCGAACTTCGACTGGAGCAACCTTATGCGTGAAAAAGTAGGCCCTTGGCTTCCCGCCGCTTTCTGTGCGGTGCTAGCCGCGATCGTAACCATTGGCAACTTATGGGTGCACCGCAATGGAGGCTCTGACAGCGCCGTCACGATGGTGTTCATAATCAACATGCCAATGTGCTTCTTCTTTGTTGGCGCGTACCTCACCAAACTGCGAAACGACAACCGCTTATTGCTTTTACGAATCGACGCATTGGAGGTTGTTGTGACGGGCGTTTGAAACCAGCAATGCGGATAACCGTGGTGTGTTCCGGAGCAGGGTTTGCGGGCGGTTTGGTATTGGAACATTCACTCTCGCGGCCAGCAAAACCCTGCCGTCCTGTCGCTTATGTCCTCGTTTCGTACGAAATGACTGTCGCAGAATGTCGCTCCCCAAATCTATCTTGTACGCACATCTCATCCTTGCGTTTCCGCGTGTTAGAATGGTGTTCATATTGCCCAGGTCCAAGGGCCATCCACTGACCTGGACCCTAGCGTGAGTCAATTTTTCTCAGCTGATGTTGCGTTCGATCTATATTGGGATGTTTGCCGGATACAAGAATTAGAAATCGGTGGCAGACCGAGAACACAAAGCGTATCCTAGCATCCGAGAAACAACGTCCTACTCGCCCGAAGCCGGGCTTGCGATTTATTACATCTGAAACATCAACTGCCCCGGCTCGGTGATGTGTAACGTTGCGTGCCTACCCCATGCTTGACTTTCTATTCAGACGCGGTAATCCGACAAATGATTGGCGTCGATCACCCGATTTGATCCTTACTGCTACATTGGATGAGCCTTCGTTGAATGGCGTGGCGCTCGGATCGCGATTCGAGCATCTGTCGTTGTTAGGCCGAAATGACGGTTCGCAATTAGGCAGTCTGTGTTACTTTGACTTGGGCGTTCGGGTAGACCATGGGGAAGACGGAACGTTTCAAGGATACTCGATTGTTTTAAAGGATGAGGACGACGAGTTTCAGCCCTATCGCGGAACAATCTCGTGGAAACGCAATCAATTGGATATACACCACTTGACTCGCAACGACCTGCCTAACGTTTTCGGCGATTGGTATTGGATCGATACTGATGACAACGAATCCATTGCCTTCTATGAATTCCCAGGATACGAAATGCAAATCGAACTTGCTCTGTCAGGAGCGATCAAAGAATTCATCCTGACCAAAAATCCGCTGATGGCCGATCCGGAGCAACGAGAGGCGTACAGTGTCGACAAACCGTGGCCACCGCAACACGGCACCTAAAAACTCGGTGCACCGTCACTGTGGCCCGAGTTTTCGCCTGCTCGATGATGTCCGCCATTATGCAACTTAAATTCATTAACCCATCTCAAAATCATTGTGCGAACAGACTTGTGCGAACAGACTTGTGCGAACAGGCGACGAGAAGATTCCCAAGAGCCATGAATCCGGTGCAGAGTGGTCATCTCTGTTTGTTGCAGTTATGGTTTGGTTGCCGCTAGGGGCACTTCCAATCCTCGCTCAAATTTCACTTGGGCTAATCTCGCTGCTTTTCTTTGTTCATTTCGTTTGCTCCATTTGGCCTCGTCCCCGCTCATGAATTAGCCGCCTCTGGAAGTTTGTCGGGTATCAACAAACGAGTCGTTGACGCGTGCATGTCATAGCTCGTGCTTTCCGCGCTAGTCGCACACGAGGCCCGCGGCAAGCGGGCTGTTGATTTAGTGAGCCGTGACGCGTGAGCGGCCGGGCTGCACGCATTACCCGGTGACTTACGGCCCACTGCCCACTGCTCACTGCTTACGGCTCACTGCTCACTGCTCACTGCTGCGATTTGTATTTCGATTAAATCAACAGCCCGCTAGTGTCGTCGGTTCACAAAGTCCACGCGACTCAAGACATAATCTACGAGAATCTCAGTGAACTTGGCCGCTCGCGGTCTCTCGAGCGAATCAGATTTGGGTGCTAATGCTGTGCTATATAACCCGCTATACTTGTGAGAACAGATCGCTTTCTCGTGAAATGCGAGTACTAGATCGAAACCGAAGCAGCTCGCAACCTATCGCCGCAATACCGGCTTACTTGAACCATTCAATGCACCCGCGTGGCGAAATCGGGTGTATTGAAGTGGATGATCAACGGTTGCCACCTCGTGAATCCCAACGTTATCCGATTGAAATGAACTCAACCTCGCCCACGAACTCGCGTTTGCCTATACCGCGTTGGGCACGCTTCAGCATTCGCACTGCGATGCTTGGGATGTTGATCGCTGCTGCCTGCTTTGCTTCCTACCGAATGGGTGTCAATCGCGGGCGGGAGATTGGCCCCATTGTTCCGACAAGCATATCCGCGACAGCAATCTATTCACGCGACTACGACATTTCGGACATCGTTAAATCGGAACAAGACGCGAAACTCGTCATTGCTGCAATCCGCGAATCCGTAGATGCTGACGATTGGGACGTTGCCGGTGGCTACGCAGAATTGCATTACGATCCCAAATCAAATGTGCTTGCTGTATCTCATGTTTGGCCTGGGCACATCGAACTCGTCCGATACCTTGAGAGCGTCCGCGAATTCGCTCGGTTCGGCCGATCCCTAGATGAGACTCTGTCGGATGCGAGCTCGAACTTCTGACTCGGTGACTGCCAGTTGTTTTCACCGCCGAGTCAAGCTCGTCCGGAAGTATCGTTGACGGTCCTCAATCTCTTGAGTCGATGCCTTTTGGGTATGCCAGCCGAGGGAAGGCGATCACGCACTCCGGCGATGGGCGATATGCTGTACTTGCTCTTATTTGGGGAACGCAGTTGAAAGACAGAAAGATTAATGCGACAGAAAAATGGGAAAGAAGACGCTTTAAATGCCCGAAATTTCCGTGTCTATCTTTTTGTCAATCATGTTTTTGCCTGTGTTTGCTCAGCAAGGGGCAGAGCGAGTCATTGGGCCAGCGGTAGATGATTGCCTCGGGGGCTTGAACTGGAGAACGCCAATTTGCGTCTTCTACTCAACGTTGGCATCGATCGCTGTCACCGCTACCGCGGCTATGTTGATGTCGAGATGTCCGAAACCCCACGCTTACGCGTGGGGCTAAATGCTGCCGCCGCTACCGCGGCTATTGATCGGCGTTGATTGCCATTACTCGGTTCCCTAGCTTAGACTTTACGGACCCCGCGATGAGCAGACGTCTTGGCTCAACGATTGGTAAAATTTCGTTCGGGTTACCGTTTAGCTACGTGCTTATAAGTGACTGGATAAAACTCAGGTCCCGTTGCAATTGATCGATTCCTATTCTGGTTCAGAACCTATAAGATTTTTAGTTCGCGTGCCGCGTGGCTTGAGCCCGAATCTTCTTTGACCGATATTAGGGTGGCGTGATCAGTCGGTCTGCGGAGCTAGCCCAACACAAGAGCTAATACTTGCATTGGCGATCGCGAACTGGGTTGCTTGGTCGTTGGAACATCGCCCGCCCGATCCCCGTGAAGTTTGGCTTGATGGCTCAAATGAGACGAACTCTATTTCCATTACTCGCGTTTTTAAACCTATCTTTCTGTGGCTGCGGCGAACGCGGGGGAAGAAACGAGGAGGTTGTTTTCCTCCAAGCGATCATGCCTGATTCGCTCGTCGAGCTGTCGAACCTGGACGTTGCCACTCGTGACAGCATCGCAATCATGGGCGATGCTGAGTCGCGGCACCTTGGCCTCCGTCTGTATCCTGCGATGCCCAAACTACATGGCGGAATTCGATCCGAAGTAAGTGTCGATTTCCCATTCAACGATGGTGACTGCGTAACCTATCGCTGGCGGTTCATGGTTGCGGATGATTTTTTGTCAGACGCCCCTGACAACCGCTGGTGGTTGATTGGCCAATGGCACGATCAACCAAATCAGGCAAAGGGCGAGTCCTGGGACGACTTTGATTCTCTAAGCCCACCCGTCTCGCTCAGCATCGGCGAAATTGATTCCCAATTGGTAGTTGGCCTTAACTACGGGCGGACCACCGACGGTAACGTTCAACAGCATGTTGGGCCAACGCCCATCGCTAAAGGATCGTGGCACACGATTGAGACGCGAATTCATTGGACACAGGGAAGTTCGGGACAGGCCAGTGTGTCGATCGATGGAGTAGAGACCCCGGATCTGATCGCCAATGGGCCCAACATGAACAATGACTACCAGCACTTTTTGAAGGTGGGAATGTACCGTCACCCTGACATCGACACCGAGAACTGGATCTATATTGACGATCTTGAAATCGAAGCGAATGAGACGCCATAGCAATCAAGGTTCTGACTCACTAGCTGCCAGTTGTTTCCTCCGCCGATAGCAGTTCGGGCAGAAAGATCGTTTGTTTGCTCAGCATGGGGCTTAGCGTGTTATTGGGCCAGTGCTAAATGATTGAACAGGCGGCTTAAGTTGGCGGCTTAAGTGGGCAGTGCCAATGGTGCCTGCGGCGCTCGTTCGCGATAGGAGTGCAAAGTGATGTCAGGTTAGAAGTGTCGGCTGGGAGCCGGATGCGTCAACAGGGCCAGTCCATTTCTGAGAGGGTTCATTGATCCATTTAACAATGATCAAATATTGTGACACCCTAAGTAAAAATCGGTGGCAAACCGTGAATACAAAGCGTATCTTGACACCGGAGAGACACCGATCGAATCGGCCTGAACGCGTGATCGGGTGTATACGAATGGAACGCCAACCTCCCGCAATCGCTGATGTCTGCCGTTATCTAATAAATGTGGCTGTACGGCCGTCTACTTAACGCAATGCCACCATATCCCTCACCCAAACGACGCCCGCTGGGCGAGTAACCATTGTTGCCACGGAGCAGATCTTTAGCGAGCATTGATACGATTTATCCTCAACACTCCCCGCCCGCGGAACGCGGACGTTCGGCCGACGTTCATTTTCACAGGTAATTTCACGATACGGAAGAACACAATGCTTCGCGCCTCTGCCGTTCCAAACTCGTTGCTCGCCACTATCTGTCTTGTACTGTTTTCGGTGTCAGCGCCGACAACCTCAATCGGAGAAGACAACTTTGATGGTGCAGTCTGGGCATTCGAACTGCAAAAGAACACACCTCCGAAGAATAACTTGAGCGGACGATACCGTGTATCGAATCATATCATGTTCCAAAAGGATTCTCCGAGCGATCCCGACTACACAAAACGAGTCGGCAAAAACAATCCGAAAGGCACAACGACTAGTTTTGAAGTAGACGACTTCAGAGCATTTACGCGACAGAAAAAACAAGTACGCATGAAAGGTTCTGCAAAATTGTCACTTGTTAAATATGGAGAATGGACTGGCGTTTTCACCGATCGTCGCGGAGTGAAGTGGGAAATCAAGGTCACCCGCATTGAAGAGTGATTTTGTATGGTTAGTCTCTTCGGCTTGTTGAGAGTCGTCGACAATCGGGTGTTCGGCACTGTTATTCAACTGAAATGCACGAAATTCGCACTGCCACGTCGCTTGATCTCCCTCATGCGAAAAGAATCTACGATTCTGCAATTCAGGGTGCCGATTGGCTTCCCAAGGGGTCGCGTACAAAACCTGACTTTGTGTCCGCAACGGAAGGTGAGGACATTTTTGTTTCCGTGAACGCGAACCGCGACGTCACCGGCTTTATTTCTGTCTGGAGCGCCGATTCCTTCATCCACCATCTCTACGTAGACCCTTCGTTTCGTCGTATGGGTGTCGGCACCGCATTGCTTGCCTCGTTGGACGCGTGGCTGCCGAGGCCTTGGACGCTGAAATGTGTCTCCGCAAATGATCACGCGATGGCATTCTACAAATCGTTGGGGTGGGTCGCGGAGTCGACGGGGAACGGACCGGAAGGCGAATATCATTTGATGCGTTATGCATAGCTATCTGAGGGTGAGAAGTCGACCGCACGCAGCGGATGATTGGCGACGTCCGTCAGTGCTTCCTCTCAAGTGCGCTGTAGTGTAACCCGCCGTACTTCGTTGCACAGTTCTGCCCTCGAAGAGAGAGGTTTGCTGGTAACAAACGAACAACGGACGCAGGCCGACACGTTGTCTGCAAATACTTGGGTCGGACGTTTGCACGATAGAAAGATTGATGCGACGAAAAGTTATAAGAGCAAATATCCCCAAAGTGTTCACGGTTTGGCGTACAATCGGTTCTCCATGAACACGCCGAATCGATCGCAATTCTTTGTAAGTATCTGACTGGCATGAATGCTTTTACGAAGCTCGAATCAACGGAAGCGCTTAACCCGTACGATCCACCGCCACATTGTGATGAGGGTGCAGCTCACCGCGCAAGTCGGTCCATCATTATGGTCCTTTTCGCCAGCGGCTTTGGAATTGCGAGTGTTGCTGTTGGATTGCTAGTCGCGGTAGAAACCATCGGAATATCGGAACGTCAGGGATTCAGCGTTGAAATTGCCAAGGGATTGACTGTCGCATCCGGGTTCATCGCTATCGGCGTTTGTTGGGCATGTTCCTCGAGGTTGTATTGGATGAAACGCAACCTTATTGCTACCGTAGTCAATGCAATCGCGTTTGCGGCTGTAGGTACATTCTTGGTGCTCCTGGAATTGGGGCTCGTGCCTTGAAAGATCTTCCGAGTGATTCAAATTCGGACAACAATACTGTTCGCACGAAGGACGTTGTGAAGCGTTTGCGAATTGAAAATAAACTGGCGTGACTGGTGAAGTAACGCGTCTGATAAATGGAAGCAAATGGAATTTATAGTTCGCACTGCAGTTCTGGCTCTTGGGACCTTTGGATGCATCGCGTTTTCTGCGACGTTGTTGTCGGCGTTTGCGTCACAACCCAACGACGCCGGCCATCTGCAACCCAAATTTCCGATCCGCGCGCAGGGCTGGACGATACTCGCATGCATTGTCGTTTTGCCATTCGTTCATGCTCTATTTGATTCACACATGAACGAACAGGATCAGATAAACGCTTTCGTTGTCAACGCGTCTGTGTTCTCGATGCTATGGATTGCATAGCTTTCGAGGCATGTGCGACTAAGCAGGTCAATATGAGTCATTCCACATAATGATCTGAGCCGACGGCAAAAGCCGCGGGCAAGTTTCCAGCAATATTAACGGGCCCGCGGCTGGCGCCGTCGGCTCACAAAAGGATCGACGTTTCACCGGTAAATACCGAACGACCTACTTAACGAGTCGTTCGCCAGCCTGATTTTGCGTCTAACTGTAGAGTGCTATCGCACGCTGCGAGATGCTGGACGAACAGATTTGGATAAGATGCAGGAAATGTCCGTAGGTAAGTCATTGAGCTGTTTTCGTTGTTTCTTCAGAGCTAACCGACCCATGACAAAGATTTTTCTAGCTGCGATTTCGTTTTTTCTTTGCGTCGCCCCGGGGCCTGTGCAAGGCGAATATCTCGACGACTTGTCCCAACTTCTGCGGAAGGCACAGAACTATTGGCCTGAGGGCGCGATGGAGTGCGAGGTCAGCGGACGAGCGTGCTGGGTCGACGGCGTGGAGCAAAGCTACAAAATACGAGCCTACTGGAAAGACCGGCATTATCGATTCGAATTCGACCCGCTGAACGCGAATCAACAACCTTCAAGTGCTGGATGGGTTGTGATCGGTGGTGGTGAAGGATTTCGATTTATGAACGCCAGCCGCACCGCACTCGTTTCACGTACGCCTGATCCGTCCGGAATGGAACGCTATCTTCACGTGTTGCCAAACATGGCGTGGCTCAATGTCACCTTTGACAAATCCTTTTCTAGATGGCTTGAAACGACGGTGCCAAAATCCGACCACTTGGTTGTAAAGAAAGACGACGGTTCGTACCGGCTTTCTTTGAAGCAAAACGGCATTGAAAACGCGTTCGCGGGATTTACGAGGCAGGGGCTTCCCACCGAATTTCGACAGATCAACAAGAAACCGGGGGAACGGGCATGGCGCTCGCAATTTGTCTGGCTTGATGTGGACGGTGAAGCATTCCCCCAGCCCCTCAAGCTTGTTCAAGTTCTTGACGTGGTCGACAAGAAATCGATGACCTTTCTCGAAATCAATGTCAGTGAATTTAGAACAAAACTGAAACCGACTGATCCGTCGCTTGCGATTCCGCCACCTGATCTGCCGCTGGGAATTCCAATTCGGGACATGCGGTAGACAGCGGCTTCCACGCACCAGTGGCACGTGAATGATTCGTTTGTCGCTGCTGAACACAGCGTGCATGCTCCGGAAACAAAAACAACCACAGGTAGAAAACAGTGAGTGCTCGAAGCGAGATTCCAGCGATCAGGGACTTCAAGCCTTTCCTCGGTTACGGCCCAGAAGACTTCGAGTCCGCGAAATTGTTTTATGAAGACGTCGGCTTCGAGAAGCTTTGGGACGGTGGCGACGCCTGTTGTTTCGATACTGGCATTGGACACAGGTTTCTCGTCACGCTTCATCATGGGCTTGATCGATCGTCCGCTGGCATGATGCATTTGTGGGTCGGCAGCGTGGACAGCTGGTACGACTATCTGATGCCGAAGCAACTCAATTTGAAGTATCCAGGTGTGAAGATTGCAGAGCCAACCGTCGCAGCGTGGGGCTGGCGAATTCTGTATGTCTGGGATCCCGGTGGCTGGCTGCTTCATATCGCCGAACCGCACAGCGAGGAGAACAAGGCGTTTTTCAACTCTGCACCATGGATTTCAGAGTGATATATTTGATACAAAAAGCATCGTGCAACTTGTCACTTGAACGATCGGCCGTGGCGTGGGAATTGGTGTCGGCTTAAAGCGGCGAAGTCGCCTTGCTCGTCAAAGTACATGTGGTGCGTGACACTGAGCGTTTCAGGCTTGATCTCGATCAAGTTGAACGAATTTTTTTCGCGTTCTCGACCTCGTCCGCGCCGCGATGTCGTCGTACCACACTGTACGATCACAATGCCTCGATCTCGATGGTTCCCCGAATAGAAATCGAGCGAGTTGCCGATGTACGCACGATGCAAATGGCCACCCAAAATCAGCTCGACTCCTTGGTCGACAAATTGGTTGATCGCCCGCTCTGCCTTGGGCATCGCTGAATCACGCAGATTGTCGGGGGCTGGGGCAAAGTGATGGTGAGCGACGAGAATTTTGCAAAGCTGAGGCGGTGCAGACTCAAAGATCCGACGGCAATGCTCGAGTTGCGAAGGAACAATCCGTCCGTTGGAGATCGCCCGATGAGGCGATGTTGAATCGACGCCGACGATGATCGCCTCGTCGCTGGTCAACACTGGACTGAGGTCATCGCTGATGATTTCTCGATAGACCCCCAGGGGGTCGGTTAGGCGTTCTTTGACCCGATACAGTGGCACGTCATGGTTGCCGGGAATGACCAACATCGGGCAACGAGGCAGTTGATCCAAAAATTCGCGAGCGGCAATGAATTGCTCCCGTTTCGCTCGCTGAGTTAAATCACCACTGACGACGATCGCGTCAGGCTCTAATTTCGGAGCTAACTCGATCATCGCCTGCCCCACGCGAGGGAGGTAGGGTGGCCCAAAGTGCAAATCGGATATGTGCAGAATCTTCATGTCGCTCGCCTGGTACGGAATTTGCCGCCGCACAAGATTCGGAACGGTTCTCACGATCACTGTGCCGCGAAGAGCCCTTTCGGAAAGTACCTACTGTTTACTTCATTTGAAATACTGCACAAGTCATACCAACGCCGCACACCGAAAGCTTGGTAAAATAACAGTGACACAAGCGAGGCGGATCGGGAAACGCAGTCGATGCAAAGCGGCGGATCGAACAACTGGCATGAATGTTGCCCCGATGATTTTCAACACGGTTTGCGGCATCGGGGTGACTCAATCTCCTTGACCGTAATCCAATATTCCACGAGGGAGAATGGATAATGAAACGCGAAGACCAAATCAAATCGTTGCAAAAGAAGCTGATCCAACGCAGAGCCAAATTGTCGCAATTGCTCGACGGCGAACTCATGCAACTGCATAACTCGGACGACGCCGTCGGCGGCGACCTTGTGGATCTAGCCGTCGAGGTTGATTACGCGACAGTCAATTCGACCTTGGCGGAAGCGGAAAGCGACGAGCTGAGTGCTATCGATGCAGCTCTCGTTCGCGTGACCGACGGGACCTACGGACGCTGTAACGAATGCGAGAAAAACATTCCGATTGATCGTTTGCGAAAGGTCCCGTTTGCGGACAAGTGCGTGCAGTGCCAAGAAGCCAAAGAATCGTTGAAAGATTCGATTCATTTGTCAAACAATTCACAAGTCAAACGCCCCGTCGTTCGTGCTTCGACGTCGCGTTCATAAAGTGGTAATCCATGCACTGGCGCGTGTGCATTTTCGGTCTGGTGTTGCTGATCGCCGTCGTCGGATGGTGGACGTGGGGAGATCAGGTGTCGCTGGATCCCATACTAGAACGAGAGGATGAATTCCGAACCTACGTGCGGCACCATCCGCTTTGGGCTCCGGTGGTAGGTTTCGCAGCGTACCTAGCGTTGTCGTTGGTGCCAGGCACGACGGGGAAGTCGATCATCTACGGATGGCTGTTTGGATTTTGGCTTGCTTTGTTTATCTCTAGCATGGCGTTGACGGTTGCCGCGGTGATCAGTTTTTTAGTCGTTCGCTATTTCTTACGTGAAATCGTTGAGGCAAAACTGTCCAAGGTGATCAATGCGATTGATCGAGCGATATCGAGAAACGGTGGCAGTTACCTACTTTCGCTTCGTCTGGTGCATGCACCGTACACGCTGATCAATTATGCGTCGGGTGCGACCAAGATTCCTGTCACGACGTTCGCTTGGACAACGCTGGTGGGAATGTTGCCAGGGACAGCCGTGTTTGTGCTTGCCGGCGCCCAACTGCCGACGCTGCGAACGATGGCAGAAGAAGGCATTTGGAGCATGATCAATGTAAAGTTGATGGTGCTACTTTCGCTCTTTGCAGTGGTGCCGATTGTGACGCGTTGGGTTCGACGACGGTTTCCGCATAGTCCGCAAGACTTGGAACAGGATTCGCTCCATTCACGCTCGTAAATCACCAAAGCAGGTCGGTCGGTATATGAGGGTAGAACGTCCATCCATTTGTGAGGCGACGGAACTAGCGGGCTGTCGATTTAGTGAGCCGTGACGCGTGAGCGGCCGGGTGCCACGCATACCCGGTGCCTTACGGCCCACGGCTCACCACTTGGATTGACTTTTCGATAAAACCGACAGCCCGCTAGCCGCGAGGAGCGTCAATATTGCAGGAATTATGCCCGCGGCTAGCGCCGTCGGCTCAGATCATTATGTGGAATGACTGATAATGACATGCTTAGGTTGTTCATCTGATGTACTCGACTACGCTACCACCGAATGTTCTCAGCGCCGCGATCGTTGCGGTTGCCACGCTATTGATGGGGACATTGTTCCGTTTGAATGCCATTCGTGGCCAATCCAAAGAGATTGCCCAATCGCGACTTCGTAGCCTGAGAAGCTGGTGGATCGTTACCCTAGTGGTCGTCGCGTCCGCACTGCTGGGCCCGGTCGCCATGGTCACCGCGATCGGATTGGCAAGTTTATTGTCGATGCGAGAATTTGCAGCTCTCCCAATGACGCCGCCGATTCCTCGATCGTTGACGTTCGCCACCTATGGATTGATCGTCGCCAGTTACGTTGTGGTCGCACTTCAGTGGAACTTCCTTTTCATCTCATTGCTGCCCTTACTGGCGATCGCGATCCCTTCGTCGTTGTTGATTGTCAAAGGTCAAACCGAAGCGTTTCTTCGCCAAGTTGGACGAATTGCCTTCGCCGTACTTGTGACCACCTATGCCATTGGCCACGTCGCGTTGTTGGTAACGTTGCCGGTGGCCACGAACCCTGAATCAGGACCCGCCGGATTGTTTTTATTCGTGATTGCCATTACCGAACTCAATGACATCGCCCAAGCACTGGTGGGACGCAAATTCGGACGCCGAAAACTGACGCCCGTTTCACCCAAGAAAACGTGGGAGGGTTTTGGGGGCGGAATCATCATCACCACCATCGCTGCGATGTTGCTTGGCAGCTGGCTGACCCCGATGACTATTTTGCAAAGTGCGGTTGCAGGCATTTTGATGTCGATCGCAGGTCAGCTCGGCGACTTGAACATGTCCGCAGTTAAACGCGACGTAGGTGTCAAAGACAGTGGCAATCTATTGCCGGGTCAAGGTGGAATCCTCGACCGGATCGACAGTCTGACGTTTACGGCGCCGCTCTTCTATTACTATTTCCAAGGATGTTGTGTATGAACCCGTCTCCGAATTCCGATGCGGTCTGCGCCACGCCGACGACGCATCGGTGGGCAACCCTGCCGAACGCACTGTGCGTTATCCGATTCATCGGATCGTGGGTCATGGTCGGGTTTGCAATCCGAGGCCGTTCCGAATGGGTCGTCGGGTTGTTCTTGTTTTTGGCGGCTACCGATTGGATCGACGGCAAGTTAGCGATTTTGCTCAACCAGCGTTCGCCGATTGGGCCCAAAATTGACACGGTGGCGGACGTGACGCTCTACGCTTGCCTACTGATCTCGCTCGTCTATCTCCATAGCGACTTACTTGTTCAAGAATCGCTTTGGATCGGACTCGCCTTGCTTAGTTACGCCGGATCGTGCGGATTGAGTCTAATGAAATTCGGTCGATTGCCGAGCTATCACACACGAGCGGCAAAAACGTGCTGGTTTTTGATGGTGATTGGGGTGATTGCCCTGTTTCTCGAGTGGTCCACTTGGCCACTACGCGTTGCAATGATCGGTGTAATTTTCACGAACGTCGAAGCGATGTTGATCACTTTGACATTAACGCAGCCTCAATCCGACATTAGCTCGCTGCTACAAGCACGCCGAGAAGTTAAACAACGAATGTCGTAGCTCTCAAAGCGTCCTCGATGCCGATTGCCGTCCCGGTGGTTCGTAGTCACCTCAAGATTCAGAATGCTCCCGAAACTTTTGGCGAGTTTCGCTACGGGAAGATCTTGGGTGCAATGACAGGCTGGAAGCCTATCCCACATCTAGGCTGGAATTCTAACTCACATTTAGAACTGGGCTGCGATGGGGGTGGCCTGCGGCTGTTTCTCGTCGCTGTCGCTGGTGACTAGCAATCCGATCCGTTCGGCGAGCGTGTCGAGAGATCGATCGTAACGGCGGCTGACGGCAAACTCGTACGCTTTGCCATCGGCGTCGGTGATCATGATCGTGTGCATCACCCATCCCCGACGCAATTGAGGACGGCATGTTTCGGCGATCGGATGCTGGTGACTTGGCATCCACCAATTTGCTTCGCGTAAGTGCCATCCTTGCCCGTCCGCAACTCGCGTCATCCGCAGCCGGCTCTTTGCCGCGAACGGCCCCATCGGTTCCTTGCAAAACATCACCATTTCACTTCGTTTCGGATCACCATAACGCGTCCACAGCCGTGAAATCATTGGGTCTAAAACCATTGTGCGGTAGTAACGCACTTGACGTCCGATCCAACGCAGTACGATCGCGGCAACAAGCAAAATCGCGAGATTGAACACGGTCGCGATCGTGGGGCTAAACGCGTACACGGTCATCAATGCCGCACACAATGTTTTGTTTGCAAATTCAAACATCGCGTCGACGGCGGGGATCGGCGTCAACCAAACCATAAACTCGCAAAAGAATTTGACGCTGTTGATGACAAGCACATTGATCACCATCGCGATCGCCAACAGCGTATCGAAGGTAAAACTAACCACACCCAACTCGACCATCGCAACCTGGGTCGTTTCTTGACCCGATTCAAACGAAGCGATGACTTTGATCACCAATAAGATGATGATGACCGCATAGGTTTCCAAGCGATCGGTGGCTTGCGCGAACGGCTTGCTGACTTTTGTCAAACGTGGCAGACTCGTCAAAACGGTCAAAGCCAAGAATAGACAAAACAGCGTTTTGCTGTGTAACGGCCCCGATGCACTTAAGAGCGCGTTGTCGCCGACCCAGTCGGGAAAGAACAACGCGAGTGCGGACATGCATGTCACTCCGAAAAAGGGTGACAACGCGACCGGCGCAAGTGGCCCCAGCCAGTCGGCGACACCCACGGCACCGACATACGCGTTGGCAGCAACGACATCTTCGGCGGCAAAACTGTCTTCGGCTTCGCTGATTTCTTCAACTTGTTCGACGGCATCCCCCAGCTCTTCGAATGAGCGTTCTTCGATCTCAACCGCGTTGTCGGGGGTTTGGCAATTTCCGAGCGAAATGCCGCACAACAAAAATGCAAAAAGCAGAGGTAGTCGAATCATTTCAGCAACACTCAGAAAAATAGAAACTTCTTGGTAACCGTCACCAAAAACGCTCGTTCCCGTCTTTTGCCCAACGCCGTGAACGATTTTTGTGCTGCAAATTACGGCATTGGCGTTTCGTAGCCACGCTCGCCAGAGCGTGGATTGTTGGCGTGCAAATCTGAATCACCACCTTCTGGCGAAGGTAGGTACCAGAAAATCGTTCACGGCGTTGGCCCTAACCGACATTTGTCCAACTGCTTAGTGTACGCGAAATTGAATGCGTTGTACGATGGTAACCTCGTTGGAGGCTGCCAGGCCAGGCAATGGAATTGACAGTCAATTCATCTCTCCGCTTTCCAAAAACAATTACCGCGAATTGATCCATCGTCCCTTGTTGAAACATCTTTACTTAACCGGATATCGTGGAACAGGGAAAACCTCCGTCGCAACCCGATTGGCAGCGGCGATAGGGTGCCCGGTCATCGACCTTGATGCACGAATCCAAAGTCATGCTGGCTGTAGTATTCGTGAAATTTTTGCCGACTCGGGTGAGCAAGGTTTTCGAGACCTCGAATCCGAGATGTTGAACATTGTTGCGACAGAACCGGCTGCGGTGGTTGCACTCGGCGGAGGTGCGATCTTGCGTGAATCCAATCGCCAGCTGATTCGATCGAGCGGACAATGCGTGTGGTTGATCGCGACCGCAGAGACACTCGCAATGCGAATCGCCGCCGACACGGCGACCACGGCGAATCGACCTGCCTTGACCCCACTGGGGCATCTCGACGAGATTCGTCAGTTGCTGCTGACGCGGCAACCCCACTACGAAGACGCGGCGAACGCGCAGATCGAAACGACGGGCAAGTCGATCGATCAGGTCAGCGATGAAATTTTGGCGGTTTGCCGCGACCGAAATTGGTGCTGAGCAAGATGTCCGCTGAACGTCACCCCATGGCACTTTTATTGTAGAATAGCGATGGCCGCCGTTTTACCGGCATCTATCAAGCAACCTGATCACAGGAGTCATGGACGGAATGTTGTCGCGTCAACAGTGGACGATCGTCGTTTTGTTTTTGATGCTCGGGGCTTTTGCCGCGAATACATTCGATACCTGGGCGATGCTGACCGTCATCATTGTGTTGGCGACCTCGGCGGCGACGATCCAGCATTTGCTTGAAAAACACTATCGCGCGTCGGACGGATCCCTGAGACGCTCGTGGTGGCGATCGCGTCCTTTCCTGTTCATCACGGGACTCATTTGCATCGCGACCTTTTCCTTTGTGCGTGCGATGCCGTATTTGGCCATGAAATCGGTCAATCCGTTCGGGATGGGAGCGGATGTCCTGTCGCATACCGCATTGGCTTGGATTGCATATTTGTGGGTCGTGCGTCGCGCCGATGGGCATGGTTTGATGCTGGTGCTTGGCTTGATCACGGTGCTGTTAAGCGTCGCGGCGGGGGGCGTTAGCAAGAGCGATGCAGGCCAAACCACCATCGCCTTCTGTGTCTGTCTTGGCTACGCAATCGCATCGCAGTGTATTTTGGCTCGAGGAGCGTTCTGGAAAAAGCCCTCTCAGATAAGCGCTGGGGGCGGGCAGATGACCCGGCGGCAATCCAACGCACTCGCCAAGAACTCGTTGGTCAACGAGCCTCAAAACCGAACCGGGATGGTGCTTTCGGCATTGACTCTGTCAGCAATCGTGATCGTGACGGGTGCGATCGCTCAGGCGACCAGCGCGACGCTGCCGCAAGTGCAATCAAGGATCCAGTCCACTTTGAAGAACACGCTCGACACGACCTTCAGCAATTTGGCAGTCTCTGGAACGCGCTACGTGTACGGTTCCACGATTGGGTCGATCCGCAATAACAAGACCGCGAATCCTGATGAAATCGCGTTATGCGTGTTCTCGAATAACTCGCCGGGCTATTTACGAGGAACGGCATTCGATTATTACGAGAACCGACATTGGCACGTGGTGACGCCCCAAGTTATCGCTAACGCAGCCTACCAAACCTCGTTGATGAGTCGCATGTTGGATCCCTCGGGTCCAGCAATGACGATGCTAAAAAGCAGTCGCACCGCGATTTTGCGGCGTTTCACTCTTGCGGAAGGAACGACCGAGAAAGTTCAAACGATCGAAATTCGCAACATTCCGTTTAAAGGCACCACCGTTTTCATGCCTCTGGGCAGTCGCTGGATCGAAGCCCACAGCAGCAGTCTGGCCCTCAACCATCACGGAATGATCGAGCATGGCATCGACGTCACTAACCCCTATGTAATCGCGGTTGCGTCGGAGCCCCCTGAAGACGAACTCGACCTGATTCGGTTGCAACTTCTGACTCATGTCCCCAACCGATTGAATCGGGTCATCAAGCCGCTCGCTTACGAAATTTGTGGGAACGAAACGGATGTGCGGAAGAAAGCTGATAGGGTCGTTCGGTTCTTCCTTATGAACTTCGACTATTCATTGAATCCGCCTCCTGCTCCGGGACATGCTGATCCCTTGTTGTACTTTTTCGAAGAACGACATTCAGCACATTGCGAGTATTTTGCCTCGGGCACGGTCGCGATGTTGCGTTCCCAGGGGATACCGGCTCGTTACGTTACGGGCTATGTCGTTGACGAGATGGAACCGAACAATGAGTTCTGGGTTGCCCGCAACCGCGACGCTCATGCTTGGGCAGAGGCTTACGACGCAAAAACACGAACGTGGTTTCCGGTCGAATCAACTCCCGGGCACCGCTACACCACTCTCAATGTCGATTCATCGAAGTCGGAAGCATCGGCGTCGACATGGTCGCCGCAAAGTGAAGAAGAATCGATCGCGGGTTCCGTCGTGTCGACCATCAGCGCATTCATCGTGTCAATTCGTGCGAACAACCCTTTGCTGGCGATCTTTCGAATTCTTCAGGCACCCATGTTTCTGGTTCTGTCGGTGATGGTTTGGAGACGCTCGCGACGCATCGCGATTCACGTTGCTGATCCCACCGACACGATCAGCCGCAAGATGCTGAGAAAGATGGATCGACGGTTAAAACGTCTTGCGTTGGTCCGAGACGGTCACGAAACGATGCACCAGTTCGCGAGTCGAATTGAATCGATTGATCCACCAAACGACAAGCTGAAACGCGAATGGTTGCAGTCGACTGCGGATTGGTATCGCGAGTTCGCTCAGGCACGGTATCAGGGAAAAATGCCTGATCCATTCCCGAAGACTTAGCTCTCTGAAACCCAGTTGCGATTCACAAAAAAACGCGGCGAACATATGGTTCGCCGCGTTTTTCTTTGAAAGTTCGTCTGAGCTATCGGAGTCAGAGACTTCAAACTCAGACAGTTTTGTGAGCCGACGGCGTTAGCCGCGGGCCGCTAAAACTTTGGTATCGCCGTCGGATACTAAAGGGAGTTTTTCTTCCGGCCCAAACTGCAGTTACCTCTCCACCGACGAAGTCGGGGGAGAGGTCGAGCACGCCCTTTAGGCGTTGCTCGGGTGAGGGGGCGACCGTGTTATCATCCGAGCAAATCCGGTGCAAACGGCGTTGTCGTTGGCGACTGGCTTGCTCGGTCAGCCCCCTCACCCGAACGTCGCTGAAGGCTCCGTTCGACCTCTCCCCCAACGAAGTTGGTGGAGAGGTGGCAGAAAACCAACGCAACCAAAAATCACGTCAATACCAAAGTCTTAGCGGTCCAGCGTCAGCCGCGGGCCCGGCAACATTGAATTGAACTTGCCCGCGGCTAGCGTTGTCGGCTCAGATCATTTGGTGGAATCCACGCTCTGGCGAGCGTGGCTACGCGAATGTTGCTTGCGATTCGTTACCTTGTTGGCATCGTCGCACTTGCGGGCAGAACCCTGTCTTCATTCGGACGGGCGGCCATTTTGATTTCCGCCGATGGTGTTGTTGAGTTATCGGTCAACATCGCGTTGCGAAAATCCTGAACAGGCGAGGCGCTCGCCGGCGACGCGGTCCGGCTCGACCGACGCTGGATCGTCGTGGTGGTCAACCCCGACGTACGCGTATTGATCGAGGTCGCAGCATCCCGGTATTCCTGGTATTGAGGCGAAAGCTTGGTGGTCGCTTTGGCAAGTGCTACCTCAGGCGACTCTTTGCCCGGCAACATGACCGTCGCAGGAACTCCCTGGACTGTCACGCCTTCTTGGGTTTTGAACGAGGCGACGAGCGATATTCGCCGTGCATCACCACCTACCGCATCCCAAGGTACCCAGATGCTGTAGGATGCACCCAGATCGGACTGGCTAAAGTGGCGTGTAAACTGTTCGGGTGTGAACTCGAACCGCTTTGTCGCTTTCTCAGACGAGTCCGCTTGATCATCAAAACCATGAACGACGAGCGTACCGTCAACAGGCACAGCATGCGACTTTTCATTATAGAAAAAGATGCGTCCGCCAAAGCCTCGCGTCGGAGTCCGATTTGTTTGCACCAGAGTATCCGGTGTCCAAGTCGCAGCCATTTTGACTGGATTTGGATACGGTTCCGGGGTTGCATCTTTCTTTTTCGACCATGGCATTTTCGCTGCGAATGAACTGCCAGGTTTCTTGACACGTTCCCCGTCCGGTCCCACGGTGATACAACCGATCACGGAGCAAATCGCAACGGATGCAATCGCGTGCATTGACAAACGGCCGATCAGGGTGGCTCGATTTCGCCGGCGATTCTCGACGGCAGAGGATGCGTTATTCAGTAAAGTCATTATCGAATCCATGTCTGCGGGGAAATGCTGGGGATAGTTTGAACGGGGTAAGAAGTGTCGCCGCGACTGGACTGGGCTTGCTCCATTTCCGTACCTTGTTTTTCATTGGTATCGACGGCCCCGAGTCGTTGCGGGCGGTCACTCGATGCCGATGCGAAATCAATCGCCTGACTCGCGTTTGCGGTCTGCATCCAACTGACTTGGTTCGAACCTGACTGCACTGAAGATTGGGTATAGGGATTCAATGCCGGCCCGGTAATCGTCGGGGGATTTGAACCGCTGTTTGCTGGCGTCAATCCACTCGGCGGCGATTGCCATTGGATTTCCGAGGACTTGCCGTTGGAAGTCAACGGTTGCCCGCTGACCGCAGGAGTCGGTTGCTGGGGCGACGCCATGTTCGGCGTGCCCGTTGGTTGCGAGCGATTGGACTGCGTTGGCGAAATCCCTCGCGGCATCGAATGCTCAGGAACCGACATTGACTCGTAGATCGCGGACGAATCCCCGGGGGATGTTCCTGCGTCAATCATCGTCGAATGGTCTGGTAGAATCACCGAAGAGGGATTCGCGTGTCCTGGATGACCAAATCCTTGTCCGTTGATGATCTGACCTTCGTTGAACTGGTCAACGGTAGGTTGCAAGTCGGGATAGATCGTGCCGCCAGTCGCGGGTCCCCACAATCCATAGCCACCGTCCAGACCGACGTCTCCATGCATTTCGACCACGTCGGCCAAACACCAGCTCATGCGGCTAGACTCGGTCGCTTTGACGTAATCCAGATCCTCTTCGCCAGTGACCAACATCGGAGTCAAAATCACGAGCAACTCGGATCGACGCTCGAATTCTTGGTCGTATTTGAAGAAGTAACCTAACAATGGAATGTCGGCGAGGTAAGGAACTCGGCGGCTAAAGTTGCTGCGAGTCTTCTGAATCAAACCACCAAAGATCACCGTTTGACCACTGTACGCGGCGACAGTCGACTGAGCAGTTGTCTTCAGAATGTCCTGGATCAGAACGGAACCATCACCCGTAGGAATCGGAGTCCCGCTCGATGAATCACGATCGGAACGCTCGGCATCGATGTCCATGATGATCAAACCATCGGCTCCTACACGAGGACGAACTCGCATGATCAATCCAATTTCTAACGGTTCGGTGACCACTTGGTTACCCGACAAGCCGTTGTTGACCACACCGGTCACTTGAGCGATCGTTCGACCGACTTGCACAAGCCCTTCGGTATTGTCCATCGTCATGATCTGAGGACGGCTGAGAATCTGCAGACGTCGTGCGTCTTGCAATGTTCGCAGTAGCAGGCTGATCGACTCACTCGCAGCACTGAGCACGAAACCACCGTAATTCAGATTGCCGTTGGTGGTGCCCACGCCGAAGCTCGTCAAACCGCTACCTGCCACATTCTCTTGGCCAAAGGAGCTAACGTTCGTCGCACCGTTGCCGTTGAAATTGAAGCCGGGAATGGATGCCGGTAACGCGGCATTTGCCACACCTCGGTCAAACATCATTGAGTCTTGCAACCCAATTTCACCGCCGATTTCGAAAATGTCGTCAAGAGCAACTTCCGCAAGTAAAACTTTGATCAGCACCATCGGTGGGCGACGGTCGAGTTTGTCGATCAAACCACGAACGTCTTCATACAGTCGCGGCGAAACGCTCAACAGCAAGCTGTTCGTGATCGGTTCGGACACAACGATTAGATCGCGATCGGGTAAGTCATACGGACCAAGACCACCCTGTTGGAACTGCTGGATCGTGTTGACGCCTTGGGTGCGTTGCTGCACGTATTGTTGGATCGCTGCGGCGACGGTATCGCTGCTTTGATGACGCAACCAAATGACTTCGGTAATGCGTTCCGAGAATCCTGCTCCATCGAGTCGCAGCAAGATGCTCTCAACGACTTCGAGGTCCTCGGCTGAACCGCTTGCAACGATGCTGTTAGTTCGCAAATCGGTACTGAATCGTAGTGGAACAAGCGAGTTCTCGCTTCCTGCAGTGATGTTTGGCAATCCGCCAAGGTTACCTGCACCGACACTCGTTCCGCTGGTTGCCGCATCGGCGCCAAACAACTGGGTTAATGCGGTGCTCAGCTGCACGGCGTCGCCATTTTCGATCGTGAACACTTTGACCAGCGAATCGATGCCAGGAGATTGGTCGAGTTGACGAATCAATTCGGCAATCAGCGGCATACTGGACGCAGGTGCCCGCACGACGATGGAGTTTGCCCCCGGGTCAGCGGTGATCACGGCCCCGGCAAGGATACCGGAATCGAGGATCTGATTTCCCTCGCCGTTTACCGCTACCATCGACAAAGTGGTCGACGGGGTGGTCACGCTGCCATCGCCCCCTGTTGAACTTTCGCCATTGATCGCGGACTGGATCACGGGAGCCAAATCCTCGGCAACCGCATTGTTCAATTTGAAGATTTTGATTTCGCTTTGAGCCGAAATCTGCTGCACGTCGAGGTCGTTGATTAAGCGTGTCACTTCTTCCATATCGCGAGGAGCTCCGCTGACGATCAGCGAGTTGGTGCGATAGTCGGCTAGCACACGAACGCGAGGTCCAATACCGGGCCGAAGGTCGTCGCTTCCTCCTGGACGATCGACGAAGAAGCTACGAATAGTTTCTTCGGCGTCGGACGCCGAAGCGTGTTGCAAGCGGAAGATTCGCAAGCGGCTCGTCTCGTCGACAGGAATGTCTACTTTCGCGATCAAGTCACGAACGCCGTTGATCGCTTCGGCGCGACCAATCAGCAGCAGCGAGTTGGGCGAATCAAGTGCCGTGATACTTACTTCGCCTTGACGTGCAGAAAGCACATCGTCGTAAAGTTGTTTCAGTAGCGTTGCGACCGCGTTGCTGTCCGCGTGACGCAGATTGACCACTTCGATTTCGGGACGTGTCAGATCGCTTTGTTTTTCGATCTCTTTGATGACTTCCATCACTCGTTCCACGTCGCGTTTCGCTCCGCGGATGATGATCGTGCCAAGTTCGGGAACGAACTGAATCTGAGTGTCGCCGATCACTCCGGAGCCGCCTTGTTCGTCGTCGGCGGTTTCACCGGCCGCATCCGCTGCGGGTGGTGCAGCCGTTGCAGCCGCGTCTTGTTGAAAGACTGCGTTTTGGAAGGCGTTCTCTGCGGTGATCGGTTTGACGCGACGAGCATCAAGTTCACCGAGCAGGCGAATGGCCCGCTGAATCGGTGCTGGCTCGGCGTTTTCAAGCCGCATGATGTCGGTGACTTTTGACTTGTCAAACGACGGAGCATCAAGGGTGTTGATGACCTTCTGCCAACCCTTTTGATTTTGTTGTGCGGCGATCACCGTGACCAGATTGCGACGGCGATCGACTTCGACCGTTGTTCCCTGCAGTGGTGCTGCACTGAGCTGGAACGAGGCACGTTCGCCGTTTCGTGTGGTCGTGATCGGCAAGGGAAGACCAGCAAGTTGCTTCAAGTCGTCTTCGAATTCACGCCATGTCACGTTTTTCAGCTGGACGTGGACGGGCCCTATCGCCGACGCTTGCCGAATCTCATCGGAGTTCATCAACGATTTGACGTCCGCCGCAATTCGGCGCTGTGCCGCTTCGGGAGCCATTACGACGAGTTGGTCGTTTTTGGCATCGGGCGAAATTTGGACTCCCGGCATGTCGCGATAAATCAAGCTAAGCTTGGTCGCGATCGAGCGGGACTGAGCCGCAGGAACCGAAAGTTTACGAAGTTCGGGGCCTGACGCATCTTGTGCCTCCAAAACGCTGGCACTAGGTACCAACGTAAGACCAAGGGTCAGTGTGCTGAGGATCCATCGCCGCATTTGCGACCACCTTTACTTTTGATCGAGAGACGTACTCAATGAACGGACCTCCGTGCGCTCTAGCCCGTTCAATAGGAATCATCGGGTCAATCGGACCAGCCGCTTCAGTCAAAACAACCGGCAAAGGTTCACAAACTGCGTTTTCTAAGGGGTAAGTTTTTCAGTAAAGACACGAAAAAACGCACGGGACGTTCGAAACCGATTTGATGCGGTTTCCTGCGTCCCGTGCGTCTTGTTGTTGGAAGCTTCTTTGCTGTAGCGGAAGTCGTCAAGACTTTCGATCCACGACCAGCCCCTCCGAAACTCTTGACGAGTTCCGCTACGGAATGCGCTGCCGTTGCGGCGCTTTATCCCTGTAAGTTCAATCCACCCGCGACCGGTGTATCGGTTGAGATGGGTGCCGCTGGACTGCCTGACGACTTTGCTAGCGTTTCGTTGGCGCAAACCATTCGCCAAGTATCGGCTTCGATTTCCAAGATTGTCCGTAACTCATCGATCGCATCCGCGTCGCTGTGTTGTTCGGCCAGCAGCAGATGCTTGTTAAGAAAAACGTAGAGATCCGCGACTTGATTGCACACGCCTTCGTTGGTCGTGATGCCCGATAGCAATTCGGTAAGCAAATCGAGTAGTTTGAGCGAATACTCGTTGTTGCCCTTTAATTCGGGACGGGTTCGCCAGGCTTCTGCGAGGAATCGAGCCACTTCGACCGAACGCTCGAGGATCATCAGCCGCAAACGAGCTGGCGTCGCGTGATGAATGCTTGATTCGAGATAGCCATCGGTCGAACGCCGCGATTGCTTGTGACCGCTAGGCTGAAAATTCGATGCAGCATGCGAGGGCGAATAAGTCATGCTTTACCTGCCTCCTTGCAGGAATTGGGAATAGAAGGGGATTAAGAAGGAATCGTAATCCGCTCAATTTGAGACAAATACGATGAGTTGCCTTGAATTTTGCCGATCGCTTCTTCGGTGGCATAAAACTGTTTCAACAAACGCTCGCGTTCGTTATCGAGTCGATCGTTCAGGGCATCCACACGCGAATTGTTCTGCGTGATCTGCTGTGACAATGTCTCGGTGCGGGTAATCAGTAGACTTCCCGAAATCCCAGCAATCCGATCGGAAACCGAATCGATTCGTGCGGAAAGTCCGGTCTCTTTGGTAACAAAGAACGATTCAACGGCACCCGCGTTTTCGCTGATCGCTTCGCTGAATTTTTCTTTGTCGAAGTCGAGTTTTCCTTCGCTATTGAATCGAATCCCGACACTTCCGAGCGACTTCAAATCGCCCGCTTGAGCGATCGATCCGGACAACAATCGCGAGTAAGAACTGCGGATCCGGTTGGCTTCAGCTGAACCAAACAGCAAGCCAACTTCTTGTTTTTCGGCGTCGAAATAGGTCAGCGAATCGAGTTTGTCGATCAGTTTGTTGTATTGGTCAACAAAGGTTTGGGTCGCACCGGAAACCACTGTGGGATCGTCTTTGACGGTGATCGTGATCGGATCCGTCGACAATTCCTTGAGCGTCAAGCTGACACCGGTGGCTGACACGCTGACGTCATCGGCCGAAGGACCGACCAAAGCGGAAACGGATTGTCCGCCGATTGTTTTTGTGGTGGCTTCGCCGGCGATGCCTAAGTCCGAGGCTGATCGCCCGATGCCGACGTCTTCGATGGTTAGTGTTTCGGTACCGCCGGCGGTATCGACGACCGAGATTCCCGTCCCATCCTCGTTAATCGACGCGGATACACCGATTCCAAGCTTGTTGATGGCCGCTGTTAGCTGGCCGACGGTCGTGATTCCCTCGACTCGCAAGTTCACGGCACTTGTTTTTCCGAGGCTGTCCGTGACTTTGAAGCTGCCAAGTGAAATCCCCTTGTCGCCTTTGAGCGACGAAAGCAGGGTGGAACCGTTGATTTGACTCGATCCTTGGCTTTCGGTACCAAGGTCAAAAACGCCATCACTCGAGCTAACAAAACGCTCGAGTCCGCCGTCGGTGGAAACCGCGATCAAGGCATCTTTGCCACGAGACTCGGTTCGCAAATCGAGATTGAAGCCTGTCGTATTGATGGCAAGCTTGCCGGTCTCGCCGCCACGTTGGCTGCGGATTCGTAGCGAAAACGAGCCATCGTCGTTGGTTTGAATCGATGCGACGCCGTAGCGTCCGTCCGCGTTGATCTTGCCGACCAGAGATTCAAGCGTATCGTCGGCGGTGACTTCGATCACATCGGCGCTGGTGCCCACAATCGCCGACTTCGTTTGCCCGCCGATCGTTTGATTCTTTGCGGTGCCGGCGATGTTCAAATCCGAGGCCGTCGTCGAGGTGCCTACATCGACGATCTTCAGCGTGCCGCTACCGCCTGCGTTGTCGACGATCGAGATTCCGTCGCCGTTCTCGTTGATCGAGGCGGTAACGTCGGCCGACAATGCATTGATTTTGTCGATCAAATCGCCAACGCTCTTTGCGCCAGCGGTCTTCAAATTGATCGCTCCGACGACGCCTTTGCTATCGGAAATCGTGAAACTGCCGATATTGACTCCCAAACCCCCGTTGAGGTCTTCGAGCAATGTATCGCGGCTGACATTCTGGCGATTCAGATTCTCGCCGGTGACAATGTCGTCGGTCGTCGAAGCCGTTATTCCGAGATCTGCTGCGGTATCATCGGCGGAACCGATCGTGAATGTGCCAGTGCCTCCTGAAATGTCACGCACTTGAAAGCCATTTCGAGCGTCGTTCAGCCGAATGGTCAGCTTTAACCCTGAATCGTTGATCGCATCGATAATTTCGCTAGTCGTCGTCGCGGATGACAAGTCGATGCTGGCCGAAGAACCGTCCGAAAGCGTGATATCAAGGTTCGTTAGCGGCCCGACGCCGCTGCCGCCCCCGAGTTCGCTGAGCGCTGCCCCTCGAATCGAATTGGTGCCGTCGGGAAGATCGAGTTCGAGTCCGGTCACGGAACTGCTAGCAACATCGACACCCCAAATGCCAAGGTCGGCTGCGGTTTCGACGTTACCGAGTTGCTCGACGATCAAATTGCTGGACGTCGAGCCAGTCTTGTCGATCAGCTGTAGGGCATTGCCTGCGGTGGTCGCTTGCACGTCGATGTCGGCGTCATTGATCAACGTGATCACGTCATCAATCGTTCTGGCACTCGAAAAGTCGATCTCAGCCGACTTTCCCGAACGATCCGTGATTCGTACGACGCCCGCTTCGACGCCACGTCCGTTATTCAGACTGGAAAGAGGGACGGAATCGTCGATCAACCCCTCGCCATGATTGACGTTTATTTGGCCCGTGAAACCCAACGCCGTATCAGTAGCATCAAATCGTTGTAGCGATTTCGTGCTGTGAGTCGCAGCGGTTTGCAGGGTGCGCACCACATGGGTACCGGTCTGGGCGGCACTGCCGCTGGTGACCGACAACGCGTCCTTATTGGACGAAGTCGAAGTTTTGCTTTTGAAGAGCGCGGAGCTGGCGAGCCGATTTCCCGAGAGCTGAACCCCAATCACGGACGCGGTTAGCTCGGCAATCGCTGCTTGTTTGTTGGCAAGCAATTGGGTGCTCGCCACCAATCGATCACGCGGCTGAGCACTGATAGCAATCAACTGATCGACTGTACCGACGATATCGGTGCCGGTGATCAGGCCGACGGATGATTGAATACGCCCCATGGGTTCTGTGCAACATTAGTAATAGGATTGCCGAATCGCGACTGTGCGAATCTGCGTCATGTACGGTGGATGAGTGCCAAACGTGACACCGGGTGAGCACCACGCACCGCTTCCATTACAGGATCTGCGCAAAACTCTCCACTATTCCCTACCTCACAATCGACTATTACGAGCCCATCCGTCCAGAAAAAGATCCGCTATAAACGGTACTCTGCAACGGTAAAATGGGTTATCTGGGAATGACATATAGCCGGCCGAGATTTCTCCCGACCGGCCCTATGCCAGTCAAACAGGAACAGTAGAGTCTTATCGTAGAAGCGACAGGACGTTTTGCGGGTTCTGGTTGGCAAGCGATAGCACGTTGGTGCCCGATTGAACCAAGATCTGAGCCCGTGTTAGGTTGGCCGACTCTTGAGCAAAGTCAGCGTCTCGGATCGAGCTCTCCGCTTCTTGCAAGTTGGCCATCGTTTCATTCAAGCTGACCAAGTTGCTTTCGAGTGTCGTCGACTGGAACGCACCGAGTCGACCACGAATGCTGGTCACTTGATCGATCGCTTCGGTCACGATTCTCGCAGCCTTGTTCGGGTCGTTCGTCAGCGATGCGGCTTCGCCACTGCCGAGTTGGAACAGTTTTCCCGAGGTTCCGCCGAGTCGAGCCGAGCCGACGCTACCGATACCGATTCGAGCTTGTTGGTTGCTGACCACGTCCGAACCAAGTTGGAACAGGGCTCCACCGCCGGTGATGGTGAAGTCAACGCTGTCGCTTGATCCTTCTTCGACAGTGATCGCAACGTCAAGCGTCGACGTGTTGATCGAAAGCTCGTTGCCTTTGCCGTTGGCGTCGACGCCGTTGATTTTGGCCTTGATATCGGCTCCGATATCACGAGATCCTGCACCAATTGATGTCTCGAATGTGCCGCCCGATTCTTCCGAGATGACCCGTAGATCGACGACGGCTTCCGAACCATATTCGCTGGACGTCAACACGAGCGACGTGCCAGTTTTGGTTGCGGTAACGCCCGTCGCGTCCTGGACCAAGTTGATCTGGGTGATCAGGTCATCGATTCCAGTACCCGAACTGACGTTAAAGACTTCGGAACCCGATTTACCGAGCAGCTCAAAAACGACGTCTTTTGCCAACCCGCCGGTCGCCAATCCACCGCCGGCAAATGCCGTCGTGCTGTCCGTGTCGGTGGTGGCATTGTAGGTCGTCAACGTATCGCCCGCATCCGCTTCGGCGACGTACGTTCCTTCGGTGTTGATCGCGTTGAGAATGTCAGCCACGGCGACATCGGTATCGTCTTCAACCGTGATCGTGATATTTCCACTGCCATCAACCACAGCGGTCGGGGTGGTGGTTCCATCGACTTTGCTAAACGTGATCGTTGCACCGTTAGCGGTCGCGCCGTTGGTCGCGGCGGTCAACGAGATCGCCGAGGTTAGCGTCGCAGCGTCAACACCTCCGGTCGGAGCCGTCGCGGTCGGAGCGGCAGTCGTGTTGTCGTAATCACCGACGGGAATCGTATCACCGTTGGTGATCGCAGCACTGTAACCACCGATGGCGTCAATCGCAGCGCGAATGGACTCGAGTGTGGTCGTGCCTGTATCATCGACGATCACTTCAATGTCGCCCGAACCATTAATGCTAGCACTCGTGGCGGCACCGTTCGTTTTGGTGAAGACCAATCCGATATCGCCGGCCACACCCGCAGCGTCCGCAGTAATGTCGATCGTCGCAGTACTGGTCGAAGCGTCTGCACCACCGGTGAGCGATTCCGATCCACTCGCTACGACATCGGTATTATCGACGTTGACTGCCGCGACACTCGCAAAATCAAAGTCAGTGTTGCCGGACAATTCAGTTGCGATTGCAGCGAGGGTTTTGCCCTCTTCCAGCGTGATCGTCACTTCGCCCGAGACCGAGCTATCGATCGACGATAGCGTTCCCGATCCAACGGTTTGGACGATGATGTCCAAGCCTTCGCCCGCAGCACCTTCGAACGCTCCGCCAGCCTTGGTGGCAAGAGTGAAATCACCCGCATTGGCAAGCGTGATCGTGCCCGAAGTCGCTTCGGTTTGAGCGTTCGCTTGAGTAAACTCGAGCGATCCAGCCGAGTTCGCTGCGGTGACCGTGCGAGACAGATCGAGTGATCCCGCTGATTTTGATGCTGCAGTCGCAGCAGGAATGTTGGCGATCGTTACGGTTGCTTGTTCCGCAGCGGCAGTGACCGAAACCGAAACGTTCAACGAACCGTTGGGACCAAGATTCGCTTGATCGATCTGCAAGTTGCTGATCTTGTTGAAGTTGGTTCCTGCTTTGGTCAAGAAATCCAAACCACCGTCCAACAGCTTGCGACCCTGGAAGGTCGTTGTTTGAGCGATTCGGTTGATCGCTTCGAGCGAGCTGTCGATTTGCAGTTGGTTAGCCGCGATTTCCTCGTTGCTCAAAGCACCAGTATTCGCTGCTTCGACGACCAATCCACGCACATCATTCAGCAGGTTGCTGACTTGGCCCAACGCGCTGTCGGCCGTGCTGATGATCTGGCTTGCACGACGAGTGTTGCTGACTGCCTTTCCAAGACTTGTGATTTCCGATCGCAGTGCTTCACTCGCGATCAAACCGGCCGGATCGTCCGAACCACTATTGATTCGCAAACCGGTGCTCAAACGCGTCAGTGCGGTTTGCAAGTCATTGTTGCTCGATTGCAATCGGTTTTGGGCAACAAGCGAAGGGACGTTTGTATTGATTCTTGTCATGGTCTTATTTATTCCTGCGGCAAATCGAAAACGTGAAGGTACGAATCCGGCCGAAGTGAACCGGTGTTCCTGGAAAGGTTATGGAATCGTTTGACTCAAACCTCGGATCGACACTTTTGCCGACAGTGTGAAGATCGGATGCACCGCCATATCGTCTGCGGGGATTGTCAGCAAAACTGAATCGGTAGATTTCAAACCGCTCCGATATCAGGCACAGTCGTTACAGATTGACTAGTTAACGCAGTTTCGACGGCAGTTTAGGCAAAATGAATTGGACTTTGCCAAGTAAGAAGCCCCACAACAATTACGACCGGCCCCCCTCTGCTTGCGTCCAGGGCGGTTTGTGTGGGGTAAAGGAGAGCCAGAGGTGGTTTTGTGAGCGGCACGGCGCGTGCCCAATGCCATCTACTTTGTTAACGGCACGGCACGAGCCGTCCGGTTGCCGCTAGCAAAAAGTTCGATCTTGACCAGACGACTTGCGCCATTCCGCTAATAAAGACCGTCACCAAATGAAAACAGGCCGCACGAGATTACTCTCGTGCGGCCTGTCGCTGCTATTAAAATCGTCTCTTCAGACGCTTACTCCGAAATTATCGAAGCAGCGAGAGAACGTTTTGAGGATTCTGGTTGGCAAGTGACAACACGTTCGTGCCCGATTGAACCAAGATTTGTGCACGAGTCAGGTTGGCTGATTCCTTGGCAAAGTCAGCATCACGAATCGAGCTTTCTGCTTCTTGCAAGTTAGCCAGCGTTTCGTTCAAGCTGACCAAGTTGCTGTCGAGGGTCGTCGATTGCAACGCACCAAGTCGCCCACGAATGCCAGTCACTTGCTCAATCGCTTCGCCGACAATTTGAGCAGCCTTGTTCGGATCGGCGCTCAATGAAGCCGATCCGCCGCTACCGAGTTGGAACAGCTTTCCGGCCGAACCACCAAGACGTGCGGTGCTAACACTGCTAATTCCGATACGAGCTTGCTGATTGCTGACGACGTTCGAACCGAGTTGGAATTTCGCTCCACCGCCGGTGATCGTGAAGGCCACGCTATCGCTTGATCCAGAATCGACAGTCAAGGACAAGTCGAGGGTAGACGTGTTGATCGAAAGCTCGTTGCCTTTACCGCTGGCGTCAACGCCGTTGATCTTTGCCTTGATGTCTTCACCCGTGTCACGAGCTCCGGCACCAATCGCGGTATCGAACGTTCCGCCTGCTTCTTCTTGGATGACCCGAAGATCGACGACGGCGTCCGAACCATATTCGCTGGACGTCAACACGAGCGACGTTCCATCTTTGGTTGCGGATACGCCGGTCGCGTCTTGGACCAAGTTGATTTGATTAACAAGGTCGTCGATTCCGGTTCCCGCACTAACGTTAAAGACTTCGGAACCCGATTTACCGAGCAGTTCGAAAACGACGTCTTTTGCTAATCCGCCGGTCGCCAATCCACCGCCGGCAAATGCCGTCGTGCTGTCCGTGTCGGTGGTGGCATTGAAGGTCGTCAATGTATCGCCCGCATCCGCTTCGGCGACGTAAGTTCCTTCGGTGTTGATCGCGTTGAGAATGTCAGCCACGGCGACATCGGTATCGTCTTCAACCGTGATCGTGATATTTCCACTGCCATCAACCACAGCGGTTGGGGTGGTGGTTCCATCGACTTTGCTAAACGTGATCGTTGCACCGTTAGCGGTCGCACCGTTGGTCGCGGCGGTCAACGAGATGGCCGAGGTCAGGGTCGCGGCGTCAGTACCGCCGGTCAAATCCGTCGCGGTCGGAGCGGCAGTCGTGTTGTCATAATCACCGACGGGAATCGTGTCACCGTTGGTGATCGCGGCACTGTAGCCACTGATGCCGTCAATCGCAGCACGAATGGATTCGAGTGACGCCGTGCCTGTGTCATCGACGATTACTTCAATGTCGCCATCGCCGTTGATACTGGCACTGGTAGTAGCACCATTGGTTTTGGTGAAGACCAGGCCGATATCGCCTGCCGCACCCGTGGCATCAGCCGTAATATCGATCGTCGCGGTACTGGTCGAAGCGTCTGCACCACCGGTGAGCGATTCCGATCCACTCGCTACCACGTCGGTGTTGTCAACATTGACTGCCGCAACACTCGCAAAATCAAAGTCAGTGTTGCCGGACAATTCAGTCGCGATTGCAGCGAGGGTTTTGCCCTCTTCCAGTGTGATCGTCACTTCGCCCGAGACCGAGCTATCGATCGACGATAGCGTTCCCGATCCAACGGTTTGGACGATGATGTCCAAACCTTCGCCCGCAGCACCTTCGAACGCTCCGCCAGCCTTGGTGGCAAGAGTGAAATCACCCGCATTGGCAAGCGTGATCGTGCCCGAAGTCGCTTCGGTTTGAGCGTTCGCTTGAGTAAACTCGAGCGATCCAGCGGAACTGGCGGCTGTAACCGTACGACTCAAGTCGAGCGATCCCGCCGATTTCGATGCTGCCGTTGCCGCAGGAATATCCGCGATACTGACGTTTGCTTGTTCTGCCGCTGCGGTCACCGAGACCGAGACATCGAGTTTTCCATTCGCACCTAAACTCGCTTGATCGATTTTCAGGTTGCTGATTTTGCTAAAGTTGGTTCCTGCTTTGGTCAAGAAGTCCAAGCCACCGTCGAGTAGCTTACGACCTTGGAAGGTGGTCGTTTGAGCGATTCGGTTGATCGCTTCGAGCGAGCTGTCGATTTGCAGTTGGTTAGCCGCGATTTCCTCGTTGCTCAAAGCACCGGTATTCGCTGCTTCGACAACCAAGCCACGTACGTCGTTTAGCAAGTTACTTACTTGCCCCAACGCACTATCGGCGGTACTGATGATTTGGCTAGCACGGCGGGTATTGCTGATGGCTTTGTTCAGACCGGTGATTTCCGATCGCAAAGCTTCGCTGGCGATCAAACCCGCTGGGTCATCCGACCCGCTGTTGATTCGCAAACCGGTGCTCAAACGTGTTAATGATGTTTGCAAGTCATTGTTGCTGCTTTGCAGACGGTTCTGGGCAACAAGTGACGAAACGTTGGTATTAATTCTGGTCATAGTTCTCTAATCCTCTTAGATTGCGGCCAATCGCATAAACGATAGTGGATTCCGGCCGCTAGAAAGGACCGGCAGACGTTGGACTGCCTTGAAATTGGAACCGACCCTCGATTCCTGCCCCGTGAAGGCACTCTCGTCTGACGAAAAGATGGGTTACGAAAAGCGTGCGGACTGGAAAACTTTATCTCGCTTTAACGCAGAGATGCAAAATGCCACTAACCGCGACGGCATAACCCGCAGGATCATTAGATTTAACGAGAAACGAAAAAAGCCCTGGTCGACGAGGGGACGTCTTCCAGAGCTTCAGTCGTTTCTGATTTTAGTTCTTCGTCGCCAATATCCTGCCAAACCGACATCTTGTCTCTTTGTTTGGCAAACTGCATGGCACCGCATGACCATTCGTCATGCGGATTGGTATCGCTAGTCGTTGCTCAAGCCCATCCGATCTCTCGCAAACGCGACATGGCCGAAACACATTCAGTCTTGGTTAGGCCTCTATCGTGAGATGTTGGCCAAGTGTGACAGTGCTGACTTAGTGACAATGCTGACTTAACAGTGTTGACTTCGTAGCAACGGGCATTTCATGACCGCCACCGTCAAAATTGTCACAATCAAACTCGTCCTGTCAGAGTCACTGCAGGACGAGCGATTCATTCGCCTCGCTGTGGACGAACGTCTTTAGTCGCACCGGGGCCGGTTTGCGACGACTTACGATTCTCGCGTTGAATCGCATCGTAAACCTCTTGCCGGTGGACTGGAATCGATTGGGGAGCTTCGATACCTAGGCGGACTTTGTCTCCTCGGATATCAACGATCGTAACAACTACGTCGTCGCCAATCATGATGCTTTCGTCGCGGTGTCTGGAAAGGACGAGCATGGTGCCCTCGAATTTGGATGGATGGGTTTGGGGGGATAACGGTTCGTGTTGAGGAATCCTTCCTCAAAAGACGTCAAGATTTAGGGCCAGCTCGTGGACTGCACTCCTCCTTGAACAAGAATAGAGATCGGATGAATGCAATACAAACATTGACATCGGTTGCTAAAGTCTCGTCATGCCGATCATGATGATTCATCTCAACATGATGTATCGCCATGTCTTAACCATTGCATCATGGAGCATCTCGACAGCCAATCCCCGGTCGCAGTCGCGAATTAAGAAATCAACCAAGCATTCATTTCCAATGCGCGATACAGTCACCCGCCTAAATCTGGGTTCAAACACTAGCCGCCTATCTACCATTGTATGTCAGCCCTCATTGGGTTGGCAGTGAACAACGCGGCAAGAATGCCCAAATCAGAACCAACAGGGGGCACGAGTAATAAAGTCCAATGCCGCTAAGTTAATGACGTAGCGTCCCTCGCCAGAGGGTGGAGACGCCAGTAGAGCCGACAGAAACGCGCTCACTCTCTGGCGAGCGGGGCTACTAACCGAGCAGTATCGTGCTAGAGAACGTCGGCCAGCACTACCGGCGAAAGACAAATCATTTGCAGTTTCCGTCGATCCATTTGCGTCGTCTGCCGGAATCACCCGCACACGGTGACTGGTTTACAAAAGGATTTCGCATCTACGAAACCGCCATCTCATTCAACCAACTTGGCACAGATTTCCCGTGCGTCGGTTCGGCGATCAAGACATGGCGGAACTCTTCAATATTCAATGACGCAATCTGCGACATTATCTGCATAAACAGACTTGTGTACGAGAAAATGCGAGTCGCAACGTATTCGATTTGATTCGCTATCTCGATAGTCGACGCGTCTACGCAACGATTTGTTAACCTTGAAAGATATGGACAATTCGTTGCACAGCAATAGAATACCATCTAGACGAACCCCCGTTACGTGGGGGATATTGGTAGGTGGACAAAACGAGACGTACGGCGGCTAGTCTCGGACCGTAAAAGTACCAAAATCGCGTGGCCCACTGAATGAAGTTTCGCTCTGTGGAAATGTCTAACCGAATCGATTCAGCTCATCAAATCCATTCCCGCACGTTTGAGTTGGCAAAAACTCAAGTGGTCAATGCGCTGTTGCAGTGGGCTGAAAACGCACCGGGTGCCGAACCCGACCTCAGCCGCTTTACCGATTGTGTCTATATCAAGGATGCACACGGTTGCATCATTCGCGAGAACCAAGCGCTTTGTGACGCCTTCGCCAACGGCGGCACCATGATCGGCCACAAAGTCGGTATTGATGATACCTGCAACCACTTGGATGCCATCCTGCTGTTGGGTAACCCCTGGGTCGAGTGCCAACATTACGCCCCCAACGGCGATGGCCGCATGTGTGTATTGCAAACCTACAAGCGACGGCTCGACGAGATTAATGACCCCGCATTTTGTATGCTCGGCATTTCTCGCATCCTTGGCTTTGTCGATAAGGAAGAAGATGTCCGTCGCTTATCACTGCGTGAGCAGTTTGCGGTTTTTAATTCGCTTGATGACATTGACCACACGATTTGTCATATGATCGCCGAGGGCGAATCGACCAAGGACATCGCTGCCTCCGTTAGCTTGACAACCAAGTCCATCGAAAACCGACGTCAACGAATCATGACGTCGTTGGGACTGCGGCGGCCGGTCGAGATCGTCAAACTGTTGGTACGTCTCGAAGAAAACCGCATGATCGATCGACTCCGCTAAAGCACGCGATCTTAAGCAGGTCAATAAGAGTCATTCCACATAATGATCTGAGCCGACGGCGCTAGCCGCGGGCAAGTTTCCTGCAATATTGATGGGCCCGCGGCTAGCGCCGTCGGCTCACAAAAGGATCGACGTTTCCAACTGTATATACCGAACGACCTGCTTACTTGTCAGGCTTCAGGTTGAACGAGCCCATGTGAATTCCGGTTGCCTCGTCGTAGGCAAAAATACCGCCGGGAGCGAAGTATTTTTCAAACTCTTCGTAGGCTGGCAACTCATTACGTTCGAGCAACTGCGAAAAGTTTTTAGCCACCACATTGCGTTCTCCAACACCGCGTAGGAATTGGCGAGAGTCATTGGATTTGGCTAATTCATACAACTGGCGGAAGTAATCGGCGCCTCGCACAAACGACACCATGAACGGTTTTTCGCCGTCCAGTTTTCCGCCTAATTCACTTGCCACCAGATCGAACTCGGAAACTTCGACCAACCGCCCCAGCGATCCCGCGTTGGCCTGGATCATCCGAGTTAGAAAATTGCGACTGTCGCCCACGATCAACCAATTCCCCAGAATCACCATGCTGGGTTCGGGTTGACGCAGTGCCGCAGGAACATTTCGACGATTGCGAGTAGAAGCATAAACCACGGTGCCCGACACGGTTTCGACCGATAACGCTTCGGGGCGTCGTTCGCGGAATTTGGCGATGATCGCCTTCGCGGCTTCGGGATCTTTTAGCTCGAAGGCACGTGCCGTGATTTGGCTGTTCAACTTCACCGGGCGTTCCAACCACGTGGCACTGACGTAACGACCCGTCAAATTTTCGATCACGTCTTCCTGAATTTTGATCCCGGTTGCTTCGAAGAAAGGTTGTTCCACCGTTCGCGTCAGCGGATCTTCGCCCTGGAAAATGGCCAGGATTTTGTTCAAGTTTTCATAGGTTTTGCTAAAGTCCCAATGAAACGTGGTGTATGCGGTGACATCGGAGGGAACCCAAGCCGGCGGCGTTATATCTACCGTCTTCGGACGTAACACACCAAAAAATCCGTCGCGAGGCGAATCGATCAAAACATGGAGATGGTTGATGTCATCGAACGTATCGCCACCCGAAAATGTGCTGCCACCTACGCCCCGAAGCTTACTGATGCCAAGCTGTTCAAGCATCGGCCATACCAGTGCCGCAGCGCCGCCGCGTTTCACCAATCGCTCGACCAAGTGATAGGGATCTGCGTAAAAGGTCAACTGCGGACGGGTGTCCTCGGCTCCGACACAGCGTGACATCACATTGGCAAAACCAGCGTTGTCGGCCATCGAAGGTTCATCGCTTGTTCCAAGCCATTGTTTTAGCGCTAACTCGGCGGTTCGATGCCCGATGCCAAAAACAACCGTCTCCTGACGCGAAAAGTACTCTACTTCTGGACGCCCCTGACGCGGTGGCATCAGCCGGACGAGGTCTACGTTGTCGATGCGGGTGACACGGCGAACGTAACCCGAGCCGACCAATCGCTGCTCAATTCGATCGACAATCGCCATCATGTCGTCAGTCTGCTTCCCCGACTCGACGATAAACAGTCCCGCCAGCGAATTCTGTTCCCGTCGCTTGCGCTCGATGCGGCGGCGACTCGCTTCAGCTGAATCGTCCTGCTTCTCGCCTGCGGTTGTTGCATCCGAGTCTTGTTCCGGCAAATTGCCTGGCATCATTGCCGCGGCAACTTGACCGCTGGGGATGGCCAACAATTCATCAAGTGATACTCCCACTTCACTGCTAATTCGATCGAACAACTCTGCAGCGGTGTTGTAAACATCGCCTGCAAACGGTTTCAACTTGGGATCGGCTAACATTCGCCCAATCGATGAATCTCGCAAGCTTTCGCGAAATTCAATCGCGTTGTCCACTCGCACATACAGCAACGTGTCTTCAGGCAATAAATGGGGTGCCCCTGGAACGACTTTTTTCTCCTGGGCGTTGACCACAATCGGCATGCCGGCGAGGGGCACCGTCGCGATCATCAAAAAGGGGAGAACCCGGACGCTGAACAGTCCGCTGGGAGTGAAATGGCGAGGGAAGCCGAAACGCATGACGAGTGTCTTTCGAAAGTAATGCGAGGAAGGAGGACAATTCTGCTAGTGCCAAACAGTGTTCCGAATCGGGAAGCTCTGAAATCGGAAGGCTCTGGACCGGAAGTTATCGTTCTATTCGAAGGAAAGGTAAAAGTCTTGGCCTGTGGGCAAAATTATATCTGATGTCCTGCTGTTAGCCCATTTAGCCGAAACTTTTCCCTATCGCTGCCGTTTAAAGAGAGTTGTGGGGAAGTCTGCAGCAAAAGCCTTAAGGGGCAATTTCCGTAGTGGACAAGGCAACGAGTCCCTTTTGGCTGAATGAAGCTGCAGGACTCGTAGCCTCGTCCACTACCGCCCACCATTTATTGTTCCGAACACGCTAAGCAGTTGTGCAGGAGTCTTTCAGTAAATTGGCCGTTTTGGCGCTAGCCACGGTTCCGGCGATGAACCGGGGCTAGCGCCCAAACGCAACGCTGTGAAGCAATTTCTCGTAGCTACCTTCGCCAGAGGGTGGTGATTCGCCATGGATGCCAACAATCCACGCTCTGGCGAGCGTAGCTACGAAACGCAAATGCTGGAATTTCCAGCCTAAAAATCGTTCATGGCGTTGGGTGCCGCCCGGCGGTCGGGCAGGGCTGTGAGCGGCCAGCCCGAGTGTGATCTCGACGGGAAACTTCAATTCGCGGCCCCGCCGACCTTCAAACCTGTGTATCGCCCAACTAAAATATGATGAGTGCTGCGGAAACGAAGACTTCTAAGAAGCACTAACACTATCTGCCATTTCTCCTGCCTGAACTATTATGCAATTACGCCTAACCATCGTTCCTATCTTCGCTGCCGCCCTTCTTCTTACGGTTCAGCCTGCTTTGGCTCAACAGACCGGAAATACCGGCGCCAATGCTACCGGCACGGGGGCAACGAACACGACTGGCAACACCGCCAATACAGGAAACACTGGCAATACGACCGGTGGAGGCACAACGGCTGGCGGATCGGCGAACGCGGACCAAGCGTTTTCGCAGATCGAGCGTGGCACGACGGTCGGAGCAACCGCGAGCACGGGCGCTGGTTTTAATGATATTGGTGGCGCGGCATCGGGTGTCCGTTCGGCCGGCGGACTCGGTGGATTTGGCGGCTTCGGCGGTGGCGGCGGCTTTGGTGGGCTCGGCGGATTGGGTGGCCTGTTTGGAAACGCCAACGCGTCGACATCCACCAAACCAGTGATCCGCACTCGGCTGCGTTCGGCAATCGAAGTCACGCCTCGTACTTCGACGCAAATTCAACGATCCGCAACGCAGCGGATGGTCACGTTGCCAAGCCACAGCCGGATCCCCGGTGTCAACATTCGGGTCGAAAACGGCGATGCGATTCTCGAAGGAGTCGTGGGCACGGAGAAAGATCGACGGATGAGCGAACTGCTGTTGCGATTGGAACCAGGCGTCAAGACAATCGAAAATCGCATCAGTCTTTCGCCGTCGTTCGAATAAGCGAAGATCAATCGCTCGGGTGCTACGCCAAGCACCCGCGAACGCAATTCTGATTCCCCATCAGCGACAATGACGCTGACCCTCGGGGATGTGGCCCGGGCGGCACTAGGGCTGGCACTTCAGTTTTCGCTCAATCTCTCGCGTCTGCGCGAACTCACAAATTCGCCTCTAAAACGCTGGTTCACAACTACCAAAACGCATTCGCGAGTGGAAATGTGGGCCAATAAGCACACTCGGAATCAGGCCGAACGCTCAACTCATCTGACATATCCAATAGGCTAAAATAAACGGTCCTTAACACCCAGGTCCACTCAACACATTGCCACCGACATGACGCTCCCGATCAAGCAGCTGGTGTTCGTATTTTGCGGATTAGTGTTCTCGACTCAACTGCAAGCTCAGCAGCAAGGCATTGTCAACACATCGGATAGCCCCCACGTCGTATTGAAGAGTATCGACATCGGCGATTGCCAGTGGACTGCCGGTTTTTGGGCGGACAAATTCAAGCAGTGTGAAACGGTGATGATGCCGCACATGGGCAGCCTGCTGAAAGGAGACACTGGGTTTGCCTATGACAACTTCAAAATCGCTGCTGGGTTGAAAGAAGGCAAGCACCAGGGCATGCATTGGCATGACGGTGATTTCTACAAATGGATGGAATCGGCGGTGTATGTGTACGCCATCAACAAGGATGAAAAGATTCTTAATGAGTTGGACGAGATCATCGCGGTGATCGCCAAAGCTCAATCCGACGACGGCTATCTATCGACGCAGATCACGCTGAACAATCGAGAACGGTTTTCGAAAAGACAGTATCACGAGCTGTACAACAGCGGACACCTGTTGATGAGTGCCTGTATCCACCACCGCGTCACTGGCAAAACGAACTTTCTGGATATTGCCGTCAAGCACGCGGACTTACTGTACAAGACATTTCAGTCGCGTCCGGCAGAACTGGCACGATTCGGAGTAAATCCCTCACAGATTACGGGCTTGGTCGAACTCTATCGCACGACCAAAGACCCTCGATACCTTGAACTGGCGGGTGTTTTTGTAGATATGCGCGGAAGCCGACGTGAGAGCGGCCTAGCGGCGGTAAACGCTGACTTCAGCGGCGATGCAAACCAAGACCGCGTTCCGCTGAGAAAAGAAACGGAGGCCGTCGGGCATGCCGTGATGGCAATGTATTTGTATGCAGGAGCTGCGGACGTGTATGCGGAAACCGGCGAGGACGCGTTACTGAATGCATTGGAGCAAATCTGGTCAAACGTTGTAGAACAGAAAATGTATGTCACCGGTGCCATTGGCCAGGCGCATCATGGTGCATCCTCTCGCCGAGATTTTGTGCATGAGGGATTTATCGATGGATATATGATGCCCAATTCGACAGCCTACAACGAGACGTGCGCCAACATTTGCAACGCCATGTTCAACTGGCGGATGCTGGGCATCAAGGGCGAATCCAAATACGCCGACGTCATGGAATTAGTGCTTTACAACAGCGGGCTGTCGGGGATCAGCGCCGATGGCAAGCATTATTTTTACACCAACCCGCTACGGCGAACTCGCGACACCAAACTGGGCACAACCGACTATGCCGAGCGGGCTGCTTACATCCCCTGCTTCTGCTGTCCACCCAACCTGGTGCGAACCATCGCAAAACTATCGGGTTGGGCCTACAGTTTGTCGGAAGGCGGCGTTGCGGTGAACCTGTACGGCGGTAATACGCTACGGACAAAGTTGCGAGACGGATCGGAGCTTCATCTGAAACAGGAAACGCAGTATCCGTGGGACGGTGCGGTCACCATCACGATCCAGGCATGTAAAGAAACGCCATTTGAGATGATGCTGCGAATTCCTGGATGGGCGAAGGGAAGCAAGCTGTTGATCAATGGTGAAGCCGCGGGCGTTGACCCAATAGCCGGTACGTATGCCAAGATCACTCGAACTTGGACACCGGGTGACATCGTAACGCTGCAGATGCCGATGGAAGCCCGGATGCTTCTCGGCCATCCACGTATCGAAGAAGTCAGGAACCAAGCGGCGATTCAGCGTGGACCGGTTGTCTATTGCATTGAGTCGCCCGATTTGCCCCGCGACGCCTCGATTCTGGATGTCTATTTACCCGCCGACATTCAATTGAAACCTCAAAAGACCCCGCAGTTCTCTGACGGATTGACCGTACTCCGCGGCGAGGTATTGCTCAAAACGGATCAGCGGGACGTGATGTACCCCGCGTTCGAACAGCCGAACTGGATCAAGCATCCAACTCAATTCATTCCCTACTATGCGTGGTCCAATCGCGGAAAGGCCGAAATGACGGTGTGGATGCCCATTGTCTGGGGTGACATCGAAAACAAATCGGTGAAATGATTTCAACGATTTAACCGGGTCCCTTCGACTTCGCTATCATGTCCGTTTCGCCAACGGGATTCTCTGATGCCCCTTCGTCGCGATCGGATCGACGCTGCTCAACATGATTATTTACAACTAGTTTTAACAATGACAAAAAAATCTTCCCTCTTGTTAGCGTGCCTCTTGCTGGGATTCACATTTGCGGCTCCGGTATTCGTTGCTGCGGACCGGCCCAATATCCTCTGGATCGTGGTCGACGACATGTCGGCTAACTTTTCGTGTTACGGCGAGTCGAAGATCCAAACGCCGCATGTCGACCGGTTGGCCAAAGAAGGCCTGCGATTCACGCGAGCCTACGCGACATCGCCGGTCTGTTCGACCTTTCGCTCGGCGATGATTACCGGGATGTACCAAACGTCCATAGGGGCTCACCACCATCGCAGCGGACGTGGAGAACATCACATCGTGTTGCCCGACGGAGTGCGGCCGGTCCCCGAGACTTTTCAGCAGTCGGGGTACTGGACCTGTATCGGCAGCGGTTTGCCCGGCTATGACGCCAGCGGCAATCCAACGTCCACCGATCGGATGGGCAAAACGGATTATAACTTTGATTGGGATAAAGCGATTTATGATTCGCATGATTGGGCGGGGCGCAAGGATGGGCAACCTTTTTTCATGCAGGTGCAACTGCATGGTGGAAAGATCCGCGGTGCATCCGAAGCGAAGTACAAGGCGATCCAAAAACGCATGGTCGCGGAATTTGGCGAAGCCACCGATCCACAGAGCGTTGACCTTCCGCCTCATTACCCTCGCGACCCGGTGTTACTGCGTGACTGGTCGACGTACTTGGACAGCGTCAAGATTACTGACGCCCATGTTGGACGCGTCATCGATCGACTGGAGAAAGAAGGGCTGTTGGAGAACACGCTCGTCGTCGTCTTCACCGATCACGGGATCAGTCACGCGCGAGGCAAACAGTTTCTCTATGACGAGGGCACACACATCCCACTGGTGATTCGCGGTCCAGGGGTTGGCCAAGGCGAAACGCGAACCGATCTGGTCGAGCACATCGACGTCGCTGCACTCTCGTTAGCCGCAGCTGGCATCGAAATTCCGGCAACGATGCAAGGGCACGACATTCTTGACCAAAATCATCAGCCCAAAAAGGCGGTGTTTGCGGCCCGGGATCGCTGTGGTGAAGCGGCCGATCGCGTTCGCTCTGTACGCAGCGATCGCTACTTGTACATCAAGAACTTCTATCCGCAGCGGCCGCTTCTGATGCCGAGCGAGTACAAAGATACGAAGCTGATCCTGATGCGACTTCGTGAACTACATTCCGCTGGCAAGCTATCCGCGTTGTCCGAGCGGCTGCTCTTTTCACCGACGCGTGCTGCTGAGGAACTGTACCTGTATGGCGATGATCCTTGGCAGACGACGAACTTAGCTGGTGATCCCGAACACGCCAAAGCACTGACGTGGCATCGCGAGCGACTGCAGCAGTGGATCGAGGAAACCGGCGACATGGGCCCTGAGTCGCCCGAGGTTTATGTGCTCGAGACGGAAGACCAGATGCAATCGACGCGAAACGAGACATCACGAGAAAACTATCGCAAGAACACTGAACTGTACAAGCAATGGGCTCGCGAAGGAAAATGATCCAACGTCGCCATCCAAGGACAAACAACCCCATGCCGTCAATCACTAAGCTACGATTCCTATCCACGTGGGCAATGCTCACGATGCTTGTCGCATCCGCTGCCAATGCCGACGAATATGGAACGCTTCTATTTTCGGACGACTTCGAACGCAATGAATCGCAAGAGCTAAAAGACGAACCGGGCAATAACTGGACCACCAGCAGCGACAAGACCGCTGCGGGAGCAAAGCAGGTCGATTTGCGTGACGGCGCGATGCACATGCACACCGCCAAAAACGCCAACCACGCGGTTTCTGTTCGACAGGCATTCGAATTCACCGATGGAACCATCGGGTTGCGATTTCGGCTGGACAATGATGGTGACCGCCTGCAATTGAACTTTGCCGACATGAGTTTGAAGTCGGTTCATGCCGGGCACTTGTTCGACGTCATTGTCGGACTGGACAAGGTTTCGTTCGAAGACAAGAAAACCGGCTTCATGAACCTGAAGATCCGTGCTGCGAACCAGGCAGGCACACTATCGTCTGATGAAAAGGCAAAGCTGTTGAAAACCAAACGCAAATCAATCTCTCACCCGATCACTAAGGGGCAGTGGCATGAGTTGCGGGTACATATCGCCGGCGACCAGATCACGGCGGTGATTGACGGCAACGAGGTCGGAAGTTTCCAATCCGAAGGTATTGCCCATCCAACCAAAGGCCTGCTGCGGCTACTAACCCCCGGCCACTCCGTCGTCGACGACGTGAAAATCTGGAAACGAAATTAGTTCTCTCGTCGTAGATTTTTGACGCGGCCGACAAAACAGTCGCTACCGTCGCCAGACGGTGGAGAAGCGTCAAACGAATAAAAGGTTCCACGAATAAAAGGTTCCAGGACTCAAAACACTATCGTGGTGAAACGAGTCCGCGTGCCTTTTCTTCGCCGAGAGTGGCCAACGTACGACAAAAATCAAAATGCGCTAGCGAGGCGAGTTCGACTTTTGCTTTTTCCGAACGTGTCTAGGCGGGATAATGTTTTTGGCCAAGCCACACCAGCTAAAGACATTGATGATGTAGTAGTTCGGGTCCAGTTCCCACCAACGATGCTGGACCGTTGCGCTGGCGGGATCCGCGTGATGGTTGTTGTGCCACCCTTCGCCAAGGGTGACGATGGCAACCATCCAACTATTCCGACTATCGTCGTTCGTTTCATAGGTCCGGTATCCCACCAGATGCGTGACCGAATTAACTGCCCAAGTGATATGCCAAACATAGACCGTTCTGGCGATCACACCCCACACAAAAATGCTGGCCGTCATTTGCACCGCTTCGCTACTCGGGCCGAACGCGATAAGCGAGCCAATGCTGGCGATCCCCAAGTACAAAATGGCGTGAACGAAAAAGATAATCCCAGCCGAATGCGGCAAGCGTTCGATCCAACGGTAATAGGGATCGTCCAAAATGTCCTTCGCGTATTTTTGATACAGCGAGAACGTGGCCATCGGACTGATGCTTTCATGAAACAGCCAATCCATGTGCGACCAGAAAAAACTAACTCGCGGCGAATGAGGATCTTGTTGCTCGTCGCTGTGACTGTGATGCTTGCGGTGCCAAGCGACCCAGCGAGCAGGCGTTTCCTGAGCCGTACACATAGCACAGGTGACCAGGGCCCGTTCAAACCATTTCGGTGACTTGAAACTTCGATGGGCCAACATGCGGTGGAATGCGATCGGAATCCCCAGCAATCCAAAGACAAACACGCTAACCGAAAACGCTAACACTCCGGTCCAGCTAAAGAAATAGGGTACAAAGACCAACAAAGCCGCCACATGAGTCACGCCGAAAACGATCAGATAGTCCCAACGGACCCGCTTGATCGACGCCGTTGTTGGTCTGGCTTGTCGCGTTCGAGGTGGATCCGATTGCGGGTGGGGTTCCGATGGTAAAGTAGTTTTAGTCAAAACTACGGGTACTGGCTTTTCGGCAACGATTGTTGCCTCTCCGCCTAAGTCATCCATGGAAATTCCCGTCATGCGGTTCGCGCTGGCACGTATCAACAAAGTTGTTGGTGATTGCACCAAAGTTCGAGGCACTATACAGAGTAGTGGCGGATTGAAGAAGGTTGAATTAAACGGCGGTGCTCAATTTGGGCGGTATTGTTGTCTTGCGCAGCGTCAATACGATGACGTTGACGATGCGGAAAAAAACGTGCGTTACTGCTTTTGTGATGATCAGGTAAGCGGGGTTGAATCGCTTTATCGTTCTCGAACAGGGCGAAATCGAAAGCAGCAGCAGTATCGAAGTTGTTTGCCAAGTCGAATCACGCGGTAAAGCCGAATGGGAGACCTGACCCATTTGTTTCCGTCGAATTTGTTTCCGTCGAATTTGTTTCGGCGGGGGAAACAACTTGATGCTGATGCGTGCCCTAGCTTTGAATGGTTGCTACGCTGAGGTATTTCTTTACGATGGCTAGGAGATCTTTGTAGGCGACTGGCTTTTCAAGATAGTCATCCGCGTCGACGCCGTTGAGAATGGGCTGTGACCATCCGGAAATGATCACGACGGGGAGCTCGGGATAGCGACGTTTGATTTCCTGTAACACTTCAATGCCATCCATTCCTGGCATCCCGCGATCACACATCACAAGCTGGAACTCGTGTTCGTCTAGCATCTCCAAGCCCGTAGGACCGTCCGCAGCGGTTCGCGTGGAAACTCCAATTGAATTGAGCATTGCCTTCGCACTCGTGCGAATCATCGGCTCATCATCGATATAGAGGATGCACGGTGAGGCATCATCAACTGACGATTTTTCCAAAACGTCATCATCAGCTTGGGCGTTTTCACCGTCCGTCAATGACTGGGGAAGTTGGTTCTGGGAAGGTTGGCGAGAAAGGGGCAAGAAAATTCTGACGGTCGTTCCCTTGTCGAGCATTGAATCGACTTCGAGCGTGCCGCCATGCTGGTTAATAATGCCATGGCATTCGCTCAGTCCAAGCCCACTGCCTTTGGGCTTGGAGGTGTAAAAGGGTTCCAGACAGCGATCCAATCCTTCCTCCGTCATCCCAATGCCATCGTCTTCGACTTCCACGATTGCATTTTCCGACCGTGCGAAAATACGAATTGTTACCGTCCCGTTACTTACAATTGCATCAGCAGCGTTGAAAATCAGGTTCGTGATGACGGCTCGGATTTGCGACGGTACGGCGTGAACGAACGGCGAGGAACTCGAATGGACCGTGACGCGAACCGTCTTTCCGCCCTCGGTGACGTTACGCTTCCATCGCGGTTTCGTCATTTCGACGGTCTGGTTGATCAATTCCGTCAACGAAACCGTTTCCAATAAGTTTAGGTTATGTGACGCCCGGTAAAAATGATCGAGTCGCCGGACAGTCACCGACATGTCGCTGACTCCGGTGCGAATGAATTCGGCCCATTCGTGCTGCTTACCAACGACGTTGCTATCCTGTGCCAACAATTCGGCAAACGTCATTATGGGTGTCAGCGAATTATTGATATCATGCGCGACGCCAGCTGCCATTTGCCCAAGTGCTGCAAGACGCTCACGCTTGATCGCTTGATCCTGTGTGAACTGCAGTTGATCCAAAGTTAGACGTAGCTTGTCGTTACTCGCTCTTAAGTCATCTTCGGCATGAACTCGTTGCGTCACGTTTTCAACCGCACCGACGTATCCAAGAAGTTCGCCATTGTCGTTTTCAATGGCATCCGCGGCGACTTCGAACCAAACCACGTCACCATTGTGGTGCAGGAACCGGCCTGCTTCATGATACTTGTCGTGCGTGCTAATGGATTGCATCCATGACTTGACAATTCGATCACGGTCCTCAGGGTGAATAGCGATCGCCCAACCGTCGCCGATCGCGACATCCTCCGACACTCCCAACGTTCGCGCAAGCTGTCGGTTGACGTACGACAGCTTGCCGTCGGTACCACTGACAAAAATTCCGGTCGGTGAACAATCACATATTGCTCGAAACTGCGCCGTTTTCACGGCAAACTGACCAGCCAACAGTCCTTGTGCCTTTTCCAGTTCGTCGTTGGACCTGCGAAGTGCCACGCCGCGACGTATCAATCCGGCACACAACCAAACCAAGGTTGCCGAAAAAAGTAACACGGTTGTGATGAACCAAATACGCATCCAAACCGGGGGAATCACACGGACAGCCACGGGGGAACTTGCCGCGGACACATTAAAATCGTTGTCTCGCGAACGAACCTGCAACGAATGCTCACCCGAGCTTAGGTCTTGCAGGACAACGCGTTTCTCGCTCCCAAACTTGGACCACGCGAGATTATCGATGCGATACGACCACATCAATTGATTTGCAGGAGTGCGATTCCAAGCATCCGCGCCTTGCCAAGTCACGGTACTCTCTCCGTGTTGAACGAACGAAATAGGTTCCGGGTCGACAACCGCAGTGGGACGTTGGCGATCGAAACGAATACGCTTGTTGCCATCAAACCACACGCTACCGTCTGGTTCGAATCGAATGGATTGGCGTCCCAAACTTTTGGGCAGATTGGCACTATAGAAACGGTCACCATCAAAACGGTACAAGCCTTCGGACGAATTTGCCCAAATTCCACCTCGGACGCCAATTCCAATCTTGGCAACTTCGCCAGCGGGCAACCCTTGCTGTCCAGCGTATTGCGTGCAGCGGGTGCCGTCGAATTCGAGGACACCTCGACCCACGGTCGCGATCCAAGCAGTGCCGTTAGCATCGACGGAGGCATCAGAACAGATCGTTTTGTCCAGCAGCGAGTCGGTTGGGTGTTGCCAGTTATCTCCGTCCAATAGAACGGCTCCGTAGCCACCCGAAAACATCATCCGACCGTCGGCCAACTGATTGATCGCTGTCGCGTAACTTGGCGCATCGGGCGGCTGCAAGTGTTCCCACGTTGTGCCGCGACCGACGACGATACCACGTGTTTGCTTTAGTTCTCGTCGAGGCTTGACAGAAATCCACACGCGGCCATCACGCGATACGGTGAACCCTTTGCTGCTGAAAGAACGAGCAACGTTAGGGAATTCAATTCGATTCCACGACGTGCCATCAAAAGTGGTCAGTGCAGCGGATTGATTGTGTTCGCCAAAAACGACGACACCATCCTCCGTCGACACGATGCCTTTCGGAACCGCAACGAGACCGTCTTGGGCGTCGATGGCGACCGTTCCGTTGGCGTCTTGCCGCACGGTCAAGTCTTGATCCGAATCGATAAACCAGCGAGCGCCACGTTTGTCGGTGCACTGATATTCCAAATCCTTAATCGACCAGTATTCTGACCGCGACATCGCGATGCGAATTGGATCTTCCCGGTAACCGAGAATCCATAGTGCACCGTCGGATGCTACAAACATTCGTTGGCCGTCGCTGGGCAACTCTTTGTCACGCGTATCATACGTCATCCAAGTGGAATTGCGGTAGAGATGCATTCGGTGACGCGCGCCCACCCAAACGGTTCCATCATCGGTTTGTGCTACAGGCGAAACGTTTCGATAGCCTGTTAGATTCGATAGCTCACCTGAACTCCAATTTTCGCCATCGTAACAATCAAAGCCGCCGTTTCTTTCTGACGAAATCACCCAGATTTTACCGTCATTGGTTTCATACACCGTGGGACGTTTTCCAACCACGAAATCCGGCTTGCTCCACGTCTTCCATCTCTCGCCATCATCTTCGCTCATCAACACTCTGCCGAGGGACGCACCGCACCAGAGTTTTCCATCTCGTGCACGCAAGACGGAGTGGATCGCGGGTGATCGAAACCGGCATTTCGACGACGTCGTCGTGAAGTCGATCGTCTCTGTTTTCTTGCTGCCGTAACGCAGCACCGATGCACGAATCAATTCCCCAGGTGAGCGCTGCAGATGGTGGTCCACGTCGCTGGAGGTACCATTCACACTCAGGATGACGTCGCCGATCTGAATTCCCGCGGCTTTTGTCGGGCCTTCGTCGTCAAGAAAACCAACAGTCCGGCCGATCAGTGATAATCCGGATCCTTCGTTCGTAAAATCCGTTGCCAGGAACGCGTCGGGAAACAGTTTGATTTCATCGACAAAATCAAAGTCTTCGATGATCGCGGCGTACTCGCTCGATGTGAAGAGCGTCGATTCGCCGTCTTGGAATTTGATCAATCCCCAGTCGCTACACACCCAAAGTACTTCGTCGGCCGTTTCAACCACATTTCCAAACTTTGGGCAAGCCTGGTCATTGGTTGGAAAGAACCGTTGCCACTTTTCGCCTACGTCGCCCGTTTTTTCATCGGGTCGGGACTGGTAAACGCCGGACCGAGTCGCGACGATCAATGTGCCGTTGGAACGGACCGTTAACGAATCGACCGGGGCTGCAGGCAGGCCGTGTTGATCTGCATAGTATTGCCAGTGGAAACCATCATACTTAGCGACGCCACTCTTCAGCCCAAACCACATGTTGTGCTGGTTGTCTTCTGCGATGCAACTGGTACCCCGAATGGCAGGTTCTGTAAACCGGCTGATTCGCCACGGTTCCGAAAGTGGGTTGGCAATTTGGATTTGGTACGGAGATTCCGCAGACACGAGATTGCGTGGGCCAACTGCTACCAACAAAGCAACGAAAACCACACAACTCAACAGGTTTACTGAAAGAAACGATGATTGCAAAAACGTTGCAGAGTGACTCGGCAGTCGATTCCGACGCATGTCGGCCCCTGGAACTCTGATAGCAAATGGAGCTCAAAGCGGGTCATTTGCTTGGCGTTGAAATAATGAGTGTACCAGCGCGACATGGTACGTACACGAAAGGGTACGTAATCTTCGCCTACATCAGAAGGTCACATTCCCTGGTGATCGCTGCCGAGTTGTTCCGTCATCGCAGCCAAATCGCCCCGTGGAATCGGTAATTATAGCACATCCTGGGTCAAGTCTTCGGCATCGGCATGTTGCAATCCACGCTGACGAGCGACCCGAAAAACGATCGGCTGATACAGACGCACGAACTCCGCCCATGCTTCCGCCGCAGCCGGGTCGTGCAATTTGCCAATCAGCGACAGTCGTGTTTCAGGTCCCAGCAAAACATTCCTCCAAGAGTTACCCACAGTCCTGCATCCATTGTTACAGGTTTTTCAGAATAATCTTGGATGTAATTTCAAGGGGGCGGCATTGCTGGCCTGCAAAGAAGGGGAAACCGTTGTTAGGAAGAGGATCGAGCGGGAATCAACTGTCGACTATGGAAGCGTTGACAGCGCGTAGGGCCGGTTCCTACCGGCCCAATCTATCGATCCCGTCAAAAGCGGCCGGTGGGAACCGGCCCTACAGGAGACTTCTACACTCAGTCGATCGTTACCTTGATCGGCTTGCTGCCCACTTTGACACCGTTGGCGACGATGGCCGTCGGGGCGTCTTTGCCGACTTTGACAATAAACGTTTTTCCTTTGGGAGCTCCCGGAGTGAACGTTTTGCCTGGGACGCGGACGGTGTACAGCACCTCGTTGCTGTTTGCATCGATCAGTTGCACCACGGGGTTTTCGACATCAAAGCTCAGCTCACCCAGTTTGCCCCAGGATGGTGGGTTGTAGTTGTCAAACTGAGAGATCGTTCGCGGCCAACCAGGATACTGGTCCGCAGCCGGATCGGTAACGTCCACGTTTCGTGGCCAACACTCCATCGTAATATCGCGAGTCTTCGTGTTAAAACGAACGATGCCGAAACCGGCCGCACGTGTATTGAGCAGATTGCCAGCCGGTTTTTCTTCGGGATTCGCTGCGGCGTAGTTCGTAACCTTGTTGGCGAAACCGTCAAGTTGGTCCCCGGTGTAATCGGGAGCACCGGGCTCGCGATTTTCTCCCGGTTCAAGCGGCATCCACCAACGCAGGTAAAGGTTGGCGATCGAAGGCACACAGAACGACCAAATCGCGTCGCGATGTTCGTCAATGCCATGATGAAACAGGGTCGCCAAATGCTGGTCACCTGCATAGTGGAACGCGAACGCTTTGCGAAGCTCGGCGAGCGCACGGTTGCGGCCTGATTGAGGCCAGCCGTTGGAGTCCATGTCCGCGTGCAGTCGTCCATTGGCCGTCCCGTGAATGTGGGCGCCACCGCAGAAAATGGTTTGCGACAGAGCGACCTTCATATCGGCATCACGCCAATCCTGTGCCCAATCGTCAATGAACTTCAACTGGCGTTCGCCCAACAAAATCGCACCTTCGACGTCGACGCTGGCGGGATCATACTCGGGGTTGCGGATGTGATCCGGACGAGGCCCCTGCTTTGGCACTCGACCCGCAGGCCCGGTTTTGAATTTGCGATCCTCCAAAATCGCGAAGTCGATGTTTCCCCAATTCAAGTTGGTGAAATAAACTCCAATGCCCTGACCGATTTTGTGGGGATCCACCGGATCAGGAAGATGGCTGGTCTGAGCACGCTCGACTTCTTTTACATAGACACCAGGCTTGGCGTAACCACCGTCGGCGGCTCCGCTAAGAGTAGAGATTTTCCCGCTTTCGCCCCATAAATTCGGCTGGCCAACGTCATGGTCGTCTGGCAAGCAGATGGTGGGACGATCTTTGATGATGTCACCAAAGTCGCGACCAAACTTCAGCCACGCCGCATAGTGTTTGTTGTGATCGTAAACCTGGTCACCGGAAAAGAAGAGCACGTCGGCGTCGACTCGGTTGACGTTGTCGATCAGATCTTGCCGCGAGATATCGCCTCCGTGCGCCGGTTGGATCGAGTTACCGGTAAAACCGGCAACGACTATTTCGTCCTTGTCGACCGGATTTTTGCGAACCGTGCCTTGATAGAACGCTTCGCTGCCGTGGGCGACACGGTACTTGTACGACTTTGAATCGTCCCAGTTGTCGACTCGAAATGGCGCGGTCCAACCCGATTCGATGACGTTCGTCCGAGCCACCTCGCTCCACTTGCCATCTTTCTCGATTTCCAAACGGACCGTTTTTGGATCGCTATCGGACAACGGATACAGCTGGGCCGTCAACTTCAATGTTTTGTCGTGGACTGTATACAAGGCAAAACAAATGAGGTCCTTCTTTTCGACGTCGGGAATGCTTAGATCGGCACCCTTTCGTGCTCGTTTCTGCTGGGCAACCGCGGGGGTACAAAGCACTAGCAGAGCAAAGCAGCATAGCGTGAGACGGTTCAGTAACTTCATCGTGTTTCCTGAGGGGATAGGAGTTAGTTTTTCGTTGGGGGAGTTCAAGCGGATGAGTTCACCAGTTTGGTGTCAGCGTCGATGGCATTGCGCGGTCGTCTCCAAAGGATAACAAGGTAAAGCGGAATCAGAAAATGTGGGGCACGCAGGACGGCTTCGTGCAGGAATTGGTCGGCTCCCCAATAGTTTAGACTCCACGACATGCCAGCCAAGGGACGAGCGACTGCGGTCAGAAATCCCCAGATCACAGCATAGCCGGCCGCGACCCGACGTAGTGGCAGAATGAATATCGCCACGCAAACGACGAAATCGAGCACGCCAAAGGTACGTAACATCGCGTTGGCGGTTTCATATTCAACATCCAATGCAATGGAAATCATCCCATAAAAGCTGCCGGGCGTCGGCCACAATCCGATCGCATAACAACCGTGGCCTGCAAACGTCATCACGAGGGCGACCATCGCGGTGACCACTGTGACGCGATGACGAGCTCCGAGGCCGAGAGCCATCACCAATAAAACAGGAGCGAGAATTTGCCCGCCGTGCTCAAAGAACATCGGTGCTTGATTCTGCGACGCGACATACTTTGCATAGCTCAAAACAACGAGCAGTCCACTGCCACCGACCAGACCCGCCATTTGAAAATATGATTTGGAGCGTACCGTCAATGTCAACACGGTGCACGCGAGATAGAGCCAAGTGATGCGAGCGATCCATGTTTGCAGCCAGCCATCGTCGGCACCAGTGCCAACAAACTCATCCCAGCTGATGCCCAACCAATTCGCGAAATCATACGTGGCGTCTTGCCAGAGCAGGATTCCATAGGGCCCTTCCCAATAGTAATGCACCCAGGTCCAGCCTGCGAAACACAGCAGCGCGGCCAAACGGAGGACAAGGATCAGGTTTCGATCAGCGTCGCCTTCGTCCGATGTTCGCTCGTCTCCCGTTCGCTCTGCGGCTAATTCCGTTCCGTTGGCTTTCATCATCACAGAATCGAGAGATACTTATTGCGGGCGTTCACGAAAGGCTTGGGTTCCGATCCTGCATTGTAATCGGACGACGATTTGGTTTGTGGGCAATTGCCCCGGAAGTCAGGGCAATTTCGATGAGGAAATCGACGCTTGCTTGACTGCCACTTTTCTTAAGCTTTCTCGTAATTGTGAAGCCAACGGCGCTAGGCTTGACTGCTAAAACTTTGGGGTAGTTGTGATTTTTAGTTGCGCCGAATTTCTGCCACCTCTCCACCAACTTCGTCGGTGGAGAGGTAACTGCTATAAGCCGGAAGAAAAACTCACGCCCAATATACGATGCCAACACCAAAGTTTTAACAGTCCAATGCCATCTACTTTGGTAGCGTTCGCGCCGCACCGCTACAAACGCCGAACGAACTTACGAGTTTTGACGTTCGATCGTTGAGTACATGGCGTCCGTATCCAGCATCGTCGCATCGGCGATCGTGATGGCATAAACCGCCATGGACGCGGTCGCGATCACTTCGAGAACCTGCTCGTTGTCCAAGCCTTGCTGACGCAGACGGGCAAAGTCATCGTCATCCAATTGATGAGGCCCGGCGGCACACTTGACCGCAAATTGAAGGATATCGCGAATGCGATCCGGCAGTTTTTCGCTGAGTCCTTCCATCACTGCCTGAATCGTGCTGTCCTCGACACCAAGGATTCGGCAACAGGCGGTGTGTGCATCGCGGCAATAATTGCACTCGCGATCCACGGCAATCGCCACAAAGATCAGTTCCTTCGTCGACCTGGGAAGTCTGCCCTGAAGAAGAATATTCTTAACGAGTCCCCACGTCCCAGCCAACATTCCTGGCGCAGTGCCCTGAACACGGATAAAATTTGGTACCTCGGGAAATCCCATCCCGACCTGAAAGTCGCGGTAGACCTGTCCGACCTCTTTGGGTGCGTCAGCCTCTTGCTTCAGTGGGAAGCGTTGCATAATGAATCACCCTATCTCGTAAGCAGCCAAAGTCGATGTAGAAAATATGAGCTAAAAATAGCTGACTGGCACTGCCGAATCGCTAAAGTCGCCATGCGTGACTGACCCGAATTTTACCTTCGACACGCGCGGTCCGATAGTTATTAACTATGTGATAAAGGGAGTGGGATCGGGGGGAGAACCTGGATATCATGTCCTCAGACATACCCCGACGCGTCTTGAACGTCAATTTTGACGCCTGCACTGCATTTCGCAAACTCCTTGAATTCCTCGCTGACTTCGCCATGGCACCCACCACCCGTCACGAACAAATCCGCTCGCTTTTCAACCAGGCTGTGGACATGGTCGATACCGAGCGCCGCTGGTTTCTCGGCTCAATCGAAGACCGCGACCTCGCTGCGGACGTCGAACGATTGCTCGAATCGTCTGCCTGCTGCGGAAGCTTCCGTGATAAGAACAAGGATTCCGGTAGCAATTCGTGTTGAAAACGCCGATTGAGGAGAAATCGATCTAGATCTTGTGGCCGCGGAATTGTTAACACGACAACTGGTTCTTGTTCGCCAGCCCCACTACCGCGCCGAGAGCGAAAGCTTGCAAACCACTCGTCTGTCACCATCGACGCCATCCAATCCTGCGAATCGCAGCCGCACCCCGCGTCTGCACTCGTCGTGGATCGTCCTTTTTGCAATACTAGCATTGCCTTCAATCGGCTGTGTTCGTCGACGAATGACGGTTCGCACCAATCCGGCCGGTGCAACGGTTTCGGTCGACAACCAGGTCATTGGCACGAGCCCGGCTGCGTCGAGTTTCGTTTATTATGGAACTCGCGAATTCCGGATTGAAAAAGAAGGCTATAAAACCGAAACGATCCGACGTCGCTTCAATCCTCCTTGGTACGAGATGCCAGGACTCGATTTCATCTCGGAAACTTTGTGGCCAGGCGATCTGCGTGACGAACGAATCATTGATGTTGAATTGGTCCCCAAAACGCTCGCGCCGACAAACGAGATCGTTGAGCGTGCCGATTCCTTGCGAACTCAGTCCCAAACGGGAATGGTTAACGCACCGCGATAGACGGCTGTGAAACTCGTCGCTGCTAGCGGACTGCACCGCCTCGTCGCTCCCAGCATCATCCTGCTGCTGTTCGCTACCGTGCTGGTCGGCGTTGACCGATTAGCGTTTCGTGACGTGGGCCATTTCTATACGCCGCTGTATGATTACATCGGCCACCGCACTCGCGGCGAATGGCTGCCGCTCTGGAACCCATTGGACCAAACCGGAATCCCGTTAGTCGGCGAGACGACGACTGCCGTTTTCTATCCCGTCCGCTGGATCCTGTTTTTGCTGCCGATCAAGACCGACGCGGCTGTCGGCTGGTACGTTGTCATTCACTTGATCCTAGCAGCAATCACCACTCGCTACGCCGCCCGGCGCAGTGGGGCGAGCGGGATCACCGCAACGATTGCGGGACTCAGCTACTCGCTGTCCGGCAGCGTGCTGGTGTTGTACACGAACCCGCCGTTTTTGGTGGGAGCAGCGTGGTTGCCGCTGCTGATGTCGACGCTGATTCAGCGAGGGCACATGCCCCAAACACGTCGAGTGCTCGTCGCCGGTGTTGTGATGGCGATGATGATCCTGGGAGGCGACCCGCAAACTGTTGCCAACGTCGTGATCGTCGCGATCGTGGTGGCGTTCGGCCGCTGGGGACTGTCGTTGATCGCTCCGCGATCTTACGTTCGGAGCGAAGGGCAAACGGCTAAAAAAGAAGGCGTTATGATCGCGGAGCAATCAACGACTATACCCAACGTACTGACCGCGGAGCGATCAACGACAATGATTGCGGTCTTAGCGAGCTGTCTTGTTGCATCGATTCTCGCTCTGCCTCAAATTGCCGCGTCGGTTTCCTGGAGCGCTCAGAGTGACCGCGTGCTCCGCGATGACGATTCAAATTGGTTGGCTCCGCCGGTGCCCAGTTCACGACGCGGCCAGGCCTATCAATTCTCCGTCGCCCCCTGGCACCTGGCCGAGTGCGTTACGCCCAATGCGTTTGGCAGCCTGCTGCCGCAGTACCGCCGACTGAGCAGTTTGATCCCAGGCGATGGCCGAATCTGGACCCCGTCGGTTTACATGGGACTGCTGGTTGCAATCGCGTTATTGAGCACAGTGATCGGCATCGTCAGTCGCCAAAAGACTCGAAAACGAAACAGCGACGCAACCCTCTGGCTCGGTATCACTGTCGCCGCCACGCTCGTTTGTTTTGGACACTTTGGCGTCGTATGGCTTATCCAAAACGCAACGGGGACGCTTTCGCAAACCGACAGCGGCGCAGGGGGACTTTATTGGCTGCTTTATCACTTCGTGCCTGGCTACGATTCGCTTCGCTATCCGGCCAAGTGGTTGCCGATCGCCGCATTCGCAGCGTCAATGGTTACCGCGAATTGGCTTGAAAATCTGCCGCGCCATGCTTCGTCCACACGGCGTGCGATCCGAACGCTGGCATTCGTCTTTGTGATCGCATTCGTCGTCGTGGTGGCGATGCAAACAATTCTGAAGGACTGGATCGGCAACCCAGGCCAACTGCCATTCGATCCCTTTTGGGGGCCGCTGGACATTGCCGGCGGACTTCGCGAAGTTGCTTGGTCGATTGTCCATTCGATCGTCGCACTGGGCTGTATTGGGTGGGTACTGTTTCGCTTCTTCGGCAATCGTCTTTCGCGTACCGGCGCCGCACGCTGCTTGCTGGTGATTGTCGCCATCGACATTACGCTGTTTGCAGCGGGCAACATCGCCCGCGTTTCATCGAACCGTGACGCGATTCGCTCGATCCCAACGCCAGTCGCCAGTGCCGGAACGATGACACTGCGAACGCGAACGGGAAAAGGATGGCCAAGTGATTGGCGGACAAGCCGAGACGAGGACCGCTTGACCGAGGTCGAATTGAGCTCGGAAATCGCGTGGTTCGGTCGCTGGCACCTTGCCAATCGCGGTCATGTTCTCAACAACATGACCTCCATACGCTCTCAAGCGATGGCGATGTTTTGGAAATCCAGCTCTGATATCTCCAGCTCGATGTCGGCACACGAACGAGTCGAGTTTTGGGCTGCCGTGTCGCAGTGGTTAGGGATTGAACAAACGCTGAACTCGACCGAGGCATCGCGGCTCGTTTCCGAGTTGAAACTCGTCGAAACCCAAATCGGCCAAACTCCGTCGCATCCCGCTATCCAAGTTCACTTTGCGTGGTCGACACATCAACCCAGTGAAGCGGGCAGCGACGATTTTGAGTCGCTACTGCGAGAGGTGCTCGACGGCAACCACTTGCCCCGAGTCTACATGGACGCGCCCACCGGCGAATCGTCCTCTACAGATCGGACGGACGAACCGAACCAAAAGTGGGGCATCAAAAACGAAACCGCAGATTCGGTTGAAATGGAGATCGAGGTATCCGCAGCTTGCTTACTCGAGCGGACGACCTACCAAGACGGACATTGGCATGCAAAACTCGTCTCGCTCGACTCGGGGGAAACGCAATCCGCCACGGTTCACCGAGTCGACTATCTGAAACAAGGGGTGCTGGTTCCCGCGGGTCGTTGTATGGTCATCTTCGAGTACCGGCCGTGGTGGATGATCCCGTCGATCATCGCAGCGGTCGTCGCTTGGATCACTGCGCTGACATATTGGGGCAGAAAATCCGGATGGCTTCTTCGGCGTCGTGGACTCCCATCTCGCTGACGGCACGAGTGTCCGGATGCAAGCATGTCTTACGCAACGTGTCCTCATTCAGACTGGCAAGACCGCGGAAGCGATTGATCTTGATGCCTTCGATTCCCTGAGCATCGAGTTGCTCGCGAATAACCCGGTAGTGCTCTTCGCCGTACGCCAACAACGTGTCTTTGTACCGCCGAGCCGAAATCTCGAACATTGGCGCTCGCACCACCGACACGCGACCGGACTCCAACAGCGGTCGCATCCAGCGATAGAAAAACATCATCATCAACGCGCCACAGTGAATCCCATCGGCATCGGGATCAAACAGTAAAACCACTCGGTCATAACGTATCGTATTGAGATGAAAATAGTCCTCGATTCCCGAGCCCATCGCATCGATCAAGGCGGCATAGAGTTCATTACGTTCGATCGTACGCCGCGTCGATCGCAGCGTGTTCATCGGCTTGCCTTGCATCGGTAAAACCGCCTGAAACGTCGAGTCACGAGCCCGCGCGACGCTCCGTGATGCCGAATCCCCTTCGACCAAAATCAACTCGGCTCCCGAACCGAACCCGTGTTGCTGAGAATCGTGAAGCTTGATCGGTTGGCGAGGAAACATCGTGTTTTCCAGACTAGCAATAAAGAATTAAAACGTGGCACAGGCTGGAAGTTTTCCGTAGCGAAACGAAGTGTAGGGCCGGTTCCTACCGGCCACGCCTCTAAATCGAACAGGCCGGTGGGAACCGGCCCTACTTCCCTGAATCCCCTCTCGCTAAACTTCGCCGTGTTGCTTCCACCAATCGACGGCATCGTGACTGGTCCAAGGAAACTCGACTCGCAGGTCATCGATGGCGGCGGCCAGTTCACCGATCGAAGCGTAACGGTCCGCGGCGTTTTTGGCCATGCACTTAAGCACACATGTCCGGACTGCTTCGGGAACATCTTCACCGCGATGAATGCCCAATCCGATCGGCTGCTCGCTGATAATCAGCGCAAACAGTGACTCGGGATCGCATTCGGCGAACGGTGGCCGTCCGGCCAACAAATAATAGGCGACACAACCGACCGAATAGATATCCGAGCGAGGATCCATCACCGAGGGAGAACGAAATCGCTCGGGGGCCATGTACATTGGCGTGCCCGCCCAGATCACCTCGCGAGTCTGGTAGGTGCCCTTTTCGGGACTGAGTGGTTTCGCCAGCCCATAATCGAACACGACCGCCCAATCACCGACCGAGGGATCAAGTGACAACATGATGTTCTGAGGTTTTATATCGCGGTGCACCAAATCCATGCTGTGGGCCTCGCCCAACGCCTCGCAGACTTGTCGCAGCACAAACAACACACGTCCGATCGACTGAAACCCGCTACGAGCGACCACTTCTTGCAGCGTCAGGCCCGACAAGTATTCCATCACGCAATACGCTTCCCCCTCTTCGCTACGACCATAATCGTAGATCGTCACACTGTGAGGATTGGTCAGCGACGCAGCCAGTCGAGCCTCGCGATCGAAACGCAATTGATCTTCACGATTCTGGCGATCGCTTCGCAACAACTTCAGGGCCGCGTTTCGTCCCAACTGCAAGTGCTGGACTTTATAGACGACGCCCATCCCTCCGCTGCCCAATTCCGAGATGATTTCGTATCGGCTCAGCGGATGGACCGCCGCTTGATCGCGAGCCGACCTGCGAGCCAATCGTCCTGCGGACACCAATGCCGTGACGGTCAACAAACTTCCCAGTAGCAGAAAGCTGTACCACACAATTCGAGCCGCCGCGAAAGCATCACGCACGTCTTTTTCGACAATCACGGCCAATCGCCACCGCGGAATCCATCGCCATCCGCCCACCACCGACTCGCCCGCGTAATTTGCATACGGTTCGAGCTGGACTTTCGATTCACCCAACGTGGCCGCCGACGCTGATTCGGTCAACGGCAGCGATCGACGCACGATTGCATCCCGCGTGCTCTCGGTAATCACCGTTCCGGGGTCACTGACTCGCAAGCGTGCCACGATCGTCTGGGGATCCATATCGAATTGCGAGCGATGAAACAAACTTGCCGCATGCGGACTGAGGCTGATCATTTGACCATCACGGCTAATCGCATAAATATCCAATCCGCTGGATACACTGCTCTCGTGGAACAACTCATTGAACTCTTGGAACAGACCGATACTGTTGACGAGCAGTGCAGCAACCACGTCGGAATTTTCATCGCGAATCGGCACAATACAGGCCATCATGGGCTCGATCGCTTCGTTGTCAGAGCCAATGTCGGCCTCCGTCAAACTCGCTGGCCCGTCGCCTCGATCGGGACCATACACGACCGTTTCCCCTCGCAGCACTCGAGCGACATCCGACGTGCCGCTGGGGATCACAGGATGCCCCAGATCCGAATGATCCTCTCGCCAACTGGCAATCGTGGTAAAGGACTGGTTCCAAACGACAAATTTGATATCTGGTTTCCCCGACAAAATTTGCAGCTCACTACGGATCTGGGACGCCAGTGGAGCCGATTCAAGAACATCCAATTTCGATTTTCGGTCGCTCAGCTCGACTAAACCGAGGATCGAATCGCGAATCAATGATTGCCGGGCCCAGGACTGGACCAATTGAGCCTTGTCGTCAAGGAATCGGCCGGTCGCCAGATCGATACTGTTGCTGACGCCGGTCAATTCATTGCGTAGCGCCAATTGGACGCTGTTGGTCACGCTCACGTAGGTCAGATAGCCAACGATCAGCGTCGGCAGCACTGCGGCCAACCACAACCAACCCGAATTGATACGCCGAGCACGACGCGATTTACTGGCGAGCAGCAATTCGCTCGGTGAGGTGCGGTCCTTTGAACCCCGCGACTCAAAATCTTTGGGCGAAGCATGGGTACGCTCCGAGCCACGCTGGGTGATCTCGGACGCCGACACCTTCTTATCGGCACGCTCGGTGTCCGATTTGTTTGATTTGTCCGATTTACCAGGTCGCTGCGGATGAGTTTTCTCGGACGCGGAAGGGCGATTGGCTGGATGCGTCTTATGACTCTGTTTTGCAGTCTCTTCGCTGGCGGCGACCGTCGGTTGCCCTAATTCGCTTGGGGCGGGCACTGGCATCGCCTTGGCACCCTCGAGCTTTGCTAATTCCGCGTCATGCTCGTCGAGCAGCGACAGAACCTCCGCCATCAGCGCTTTGTCGTCTCCGATTTCGGTATCGAGAAAAGTTTGCCGCTCCGTACCCGAGAGTTCGTCAGCCGCAAAAAAGAGATCTCGGACACGAGCATAACGATCGGCATCCATCAATCCGATTCAGACTCCGTGCTCGAAACATCCCCGTCCTCGTCACCCCGTCGCAACTCACGACGCATCCAAGCGCGAGCCATCGCCCAGTCTTTCTCAATCGTGCGAAGCCCCAAGTTCATTTCCGCTGCGATTTCACGCATCGTCAGACCACCGAAAAACCGCAGCTCGACGATCCGAGCTTGCCGCTGGTTCAGGCTCGCCAAAATATTGAGCAAATCGTCCAAGGCGACCACATCGTCATCGCGACTCAATTGAAATGTAATCTCGTCGGTCAACATCCGTCGTTCCCAGCCGCCGCCGCGTTTTTGCGATCGGACTTTGCGAGCATGGTCGACAAGAATCCGCCGCATCACGGTTGCACCAATGGCAAAGAAGTGCGTTTTGCCCTGCCAATTGATCCGCGACTGATCAATCATCCGCATGTAGGCCTGGTGGACCAACGACGACGAACTCAAACGCTGGCGCATCGGCTCGTGCTGAAGAAACCGCCCCGCCAATCGGCGCAGGTCGTCATACATCAACGTAAACAACCGATCTGTTTCAGCCGGTTGCCCTTTGACGCTTTTTTCGACGAGTTCGTTTATTCCATCCATTTTTTTTGCCTGCGACCATCATAGCAGCGACGATACCCCTCTACCATTGTTGGGAATCTTTTTCCAAGGCAAGCTCCGTAAGACAAACAGAAGCTTCCAATCAGCAGGGAAACGCCGCCTCCTAACGGAATCACGTTTTCGAGGCGACCAAGACCTCGCGTTTTCCGCCTTGCGGTCCACGCATTTTAGCGACCTTGAATCCGACCGCCGTCAAGCGGTCCCGAACGTCCCTTTTCACGCAATACGTGACGAATCTGCCCTCTTTGTTCATCAGTTTGTACATCACTTCCAACATCGGCGACTGCCACAGGTCAGAGTTCGTATCCGGAGCGAAAGGATCGAAATAGATGGCATCAAATTTTTCGCCCTCGTAATGCCATTTCAGCGCATCAGCACAGTGCACCTCGACGACCTGGTCCTTTCCCGGTTTCCACTGGAACACGTGCGGCAATTCGTCGTCGACACGGTCTCGTTCCGGCATTTCAGATGGAACAGCGTCGGAACGCCACTGCAGATAACACGCGACCAGTGCTGGATCGCTCACCCACGAATCGGGGTCCAAGTCTTGGACCACATCTGCATTCAACCAATCGTACTCCACCGCTACGTAATCCAGCGGGGTGCCATGGTTGATCGCGTGGTCGAGCGTCAAGAACATCCCCATTCCGGTGCCAAGCCCAATTTCCAAGACACGAGTGGCACGCCCGTGAACCAATCGCTCATGCACGCCGCTGTTGAGCAAGTAAACCTGACGTGTTTCCGAAACAGCACCCGAGGAACTGTGGTAGCTAACGCCGCTGGTTTTATTGATAAGCGTGCGACTGCCATCGTCCGTCACTTCCATTTCGAACCGCCCATCCTGGCAGGGCAACTTGACTCTCGCAGCCCGTTGTTTCATCGCAGGTCGCCTCCGGAAAAGTAAATAGAGTTCGGAAATCAGAACGCCGTCACGTTCCCCCCTCCGGTTGGATCAATCAAATCGAGATAGCGGCAACGCCGCGAGAGACACATAAAGGGCGCCCCTTTTTTATGCAAACGACCGACAATCTTCGTTCCACATGCTAGTTGAGCGAAAAACGCTCAATCCCTGCCTGTCACCCTTCGCGTTTGCATTTGAATTCATCACGTTTTTATCGTTTTTGTGCGAAATCTCACAGACCACGTTATTTTAATCGATGGCGAGATACCGTTGGACTGCAAAGAAAAAGGGGGCAGCAGGCTACATGCAATCCCCTCCGATCAACACTCCCCCCCGCACTAATGCGCAAAGAGTGCGCAAACAGATGATTTACCGGAACTTAGTACTTGAGAGTTGAGATAATTTCTGTTTTCATAAGGTTGTAGATGTTCATGTATACGTTTAGTTCGGTTTTTCCCGAACTGACTAACGCATTCATTCAAGTCGTTGCTACAGCGACACGGACTCATAGCAAGCTTTCTTCATGACGAAAAAACTTCCTGCGACTATCACTAAGAAACTGGGAAAACTACCTGACTCGGAGTTAGCAGATAAGTCGGGATGGCCAATTGAGACCATCCAAGCTGCTCGACAGCTGCGGGGAATCATCCCACACGGATGGACCAAATGGAGCAAAAAGAACATCGCCTTACTGGGTACCCAATCCGATGTCGATATCGCAGCGAAGCTGGGAGTGACCAAAACCGCCGTCTCTCGTAAACGTGCCCAACTCGGCATTGAACCGTTCGGCTACTCACGTAAACAGCTGAGACACCGCTGGACGAAATCGCAACTCGCGTGGTTGGGAAAAATCTCAGATGCCGAGATTGGCCGGCGGTTGGAACTTGACGCCACGACGGTGGCGTCCAAGCGAGAATCGCTCGGAATCGACCCCATCCGGAAAGGACGCCCCGCTCGAAAATGGTCCAAGAAAGAACTCAATTGGCTGGGCAAACTTTCCGACGCCGAAGTTGCACGTCGCATGCAGATTGGTCGACGAAAAGTGATCGCGAAACGTCAATCACTCGGTATCGAGAACCCGACAGTCGCGGCAACCGAAGCACGCTGGACACCTGAAGTAATCAAGATGCTCGGCAAGATCCCCGATTCGAAGGTCAGCGAGAAGACGGGAATTCCGGTCAGCGCTATTAGCGGCTACCGAAGTCGTCACGGCATCCGCATCAACGGAAAACGCCACACTTGGACTCCCGAAGAAATCAAAATGCTCGGCAAAGTGCCCGACGAAGAGATTGCCAAAAAGCTTGGGATCAAAAAGGCGACAATTGCCACCAAACGTAGACGACTGCGGATCGAAGCTCCATCTAGCAATGGTCGCGCTAAGTAAAGTCATCTCGCGATCAGCAGCCTCGATCGCCCCCAAAGAACAGGAAGCCGAAAAGAGGCGATGCTTCGATTTTCACGCCGCTTTGCATTGATAGATAATTCCGCTGCGACGCCGGTCCACGGTGTCGATCGCGGACATGTGCTTCAGCGTGTAGGCAATCTTCTGAGCCACCCAGCGTGGGCGATCAATCCAGCCGGCTAAGTCCGACGTGTTAAAAACGGTCGTCCCTGCGGGCACGTTGACCAACGTCAGTAGATCTTCGACCGAACGGAACTCGTGCGTCGATTCAATTGACTCGAGACCGACGTCGTGAACCTTGTAGTCTTTCCGCCAGCGGCCGCGGCGACGCTTGCATGGAATCCGTGTCTCGATCACCTGGACCATCGGCACTTCGAGCACCAAATTGGGGTGCGGAAACACGCGAGTGAAATAGATCAGGTCCTCAAAAACTTCTAAGATGTCGCCACGCTTGGGACTCATCCGGCTCGATGTGATTGCCCCGCCCGCCTTTTTCGCTTTGGCGATCCGAGTCCTCCAGACCACTGGCTTGACGACACGCAGTTTATGGCGTGCCAGCAACTTTTGCGACTTATCGCGAATCGCTGACAACGACGCACATTGCACCTCGATCAATTCATCATTGCGAATTGCATCGATCCGATACTCGCCAAGCACCACTTCGGTACTAGCCTCATCGGGTGCGTAACATCGCTTGAGTTGCTGGTGCAGTGATGTTTCCAAAGTTCGCTCCGCAGCCATCGCCAAACGATGAGTTTTATGTAATGTCGCAGCCGTATTGGTTACGGCTCGATGCCAAAATCACGAATCGTCGTCAGCACCTTCAGTTCGAGACCTTTGGCTGCAAACGCTTCGGCGCCACCTGCTAGCCGATCGATAATTCCGATCACGTAGTCGACTTTCAGCCCAAACGCCTGAGCCGCCTCGACCGCTTTGATCGCACTGCCACCACTGGTGATGACATCTTCGACGATCACGACACGTTGGCCGGGCTCGACAGGCCCTTCGACCTGTTTCCCCATGCCATGACCCTTTGGTTCTTTGCGAACCATGAATCCTTTGAGCGGCAAATCACGCTGGCCCGCGATCGTCACAATCGAGGCGGTGATCGGATCGGCACCAATGGCCATCCCGCCAACCGCATCGGGCAATTCGCCCGAGGACTCGATCACGCTGAGCATGCCTTCGGCGATCAAGTTCGCCCCTTTAGGATGCAACGTGATCTTTCGACAATCGAGGTAATAAGAAGCTTTCTTGCCACTGGCGAGCGTAAAATCGCCGGTTTGTAGAGCTTCGGCACGGATCAGATCTAAGAGTGCGTCTCGGTTGTAGGTCATAACGTTCAGCGATGGGATAGGTAAGTGATTTGACAGTGCAATCAATACGATGAAAGCACGACCAAAATCTTACCTGCGAATCGTCACCGAGGAACCCTGGGTCAAAATGCCATACAAATCGTCGGCATAATCGGCCGCAACGCTGATACATCCTTGATCGCTGGGCCGCGTCGCATAGGGGCTGCCGTGGATGCACAATTGACCGCCGAGATCGAGCCACAACGAACCGTAGGGATTCTCGGGGCTGTCCGCAGGCACGGGCGAACCCGTGGCACCGTAAAACGCCCGCTCGGATTGCTTGTCCTGAACCGTAAAGGTTCCCGGACGAGGCTGGGGATCCGTACCGACGGCGACGGGAAATCGCCCCGCGTACAAATCGCCTAGGAATAACGTCATTTCTTGTCGCGTCAGATCAACGTCGGCTCGAAACGGACCTCGGACCACTTTCAATTCCGTGCCAGGCAGCACGGTGATTGGATCTTCGATTCCGTTAATATTGGCTAACAATTGCCAAGGCACCTCGTACTTGACCGCAATCTGCATCAGCGTTTCATGGTGCCCGACGCGGTGTGGCTGCTCGAGCAGATGCCGCTTCGAGTAGATCACCTCAGCCGCCAATGGATCGAGTCGGTTGACCAAATCTTCTCGTTGGGACACAGGCAAATTCGGAGTGTGGTAGAACAAACTCAGAGTTTCGAGGGCCTCTTTGCGTTGGTCTGCATTGTATTGTTCGTCCGCCAATTTCAGGGCGTTCGCTAGCCCGGCATTGTTTTTCGTTGGATCCGACACGCCGCTAACCGTCGCGACTTGCTCAGCGCCCTCGGACAATTCAGAAAGTGCCGTGCCTGGAGTGCCCTCAGGATTGAACGCTACCGAACCATCCTCGGGAAGCTTGTTCTCATCCGAAGTGGGATCGGGCATATCAAAGGTCATATCCGTCGCTCCGTAATCAGCCGGAGTTGAGGAGGACATATTACTGGCTGATGCGAGACTGGCCTGGGTTCCGCCGGATGCTCCGAGGTCCATGTATGCGGGCGTATCGTCGCTAGGCTGGTGGACGGTCAGTCCATCGCTGCTGCTAGAGTCGGACAATTGGATGGAAACGCCGCTGGGCTGCACTCCATCGTTGTCTGCAAAGGAGCTGTTTGACGAACCCGCTGGCAAGTCGTTGAAAGATTGGCCGAATGTGGGAGCCGCGTTGCTTGCAACGGCAGTCGACTCGGGCACTCCGCTGCTGATCCCCATCTCGCCAAGCGATTCGGGCAACCCATTTTCGATGTCGAGGCCTCCCTCGTCCATCACGATGCGTTCGACCTCGGGTGGCAACGAATCAGGCGGTGTGGTTAGTGACATGTACGCTGTGTACATCACCGTCATCAACAGGACGATAATTGCCGCGGTTTTCAGCGTTTGCACGACGATTCTCCAAGACTCGGACGCTTCATGCGACCAACAAAATGGGCGATTGATTCCATTCAACCCGAGAAGATCTCGGACCATTGATGCGAACGTAATCAAAATTAAAGTGCCAACGCCAGACCATTCCGCTCAAGTTCATGGCAAAAGAGGGGTAGGTAACGACAAACCAAGCAAATCACACGGTTTGTCGTCAATTTTCTCGCCTACAATCTTCCTCGCCAACGCACCTGTTTCCCGAGCAACGACATGGCCAACGCACTCCATTGCAGCCCAATAAACAGCGTTGCTGCGACGCTGTGCAGTACGACTCCGACAATCGGTTGGCGAAAATTGACAGCCGCTATGGCTCGAGGCAAATGCGAGACGACGACGGCAATCCCAGCGACCGACATTGCCATCGATGAATGCGTCAGCACGGCGACCAGAAACGCAACGATCGGCAAGACGCTTGCACCGATTATCAGAACCGTAAACAGACCAATCACTTTCGGGTTTGCGATCCCTTCAGTCGCATTTTTCAGCAACCCTCGGATCACTTCCCCACCGTCGCGATACATCCTGCATCGAGCCAAAAAGGTGCCGTCAACGACATCGGTCATCATCCCGGATTGCCGGTAAACGCGTGGCAACTTGACGCCATCGTGGCGCGACGACTTGATCGCTTGATGAGTCCCTGCAGTCACGTAGTCACTGTGAAGTGTCAGAAACAACTGGCCACAACCAGCGGCGTACGCGGGGCTAGAACTCGCTCGCATCCGCGCCATCGGCAAAAAGCCCAGCAGGATGTAGTGCATCATCGGAATTAGCAATTTCTCAAGAAGCGCCCCGGTTTCTTGCTGAGGGAAGGCACTCAGCAGTGCAACTGCGTGCGTGTTCTGCCAGTCAACAAGAACCTCAATCGCATGAGGCTCCAGACGCACGTCGGCATCAAGAAACAGCAAGCGGGGATGCTTCGCCGCAGCGGCCAACTGCCAACAAGCATGCTGCTTTCCGTTCCAACCGTCCGGCAGCGGAGCTCCGCTAATGCATCGCACACGTTTGTCGATTTGAGCGAGGCCGGACACGATTGATGCTGTCGCGTCGTCCGAATCGTCATCCAGCACCAAAACTTCGACGTCGATGTTGGTGCTCGCTAACGCCGCTTGCACACATGCCGCGATCGAGTCAGCTTCGTTGCGAGCAGGAATGAGGACCGAGACTGCATCGGGGCGAGTTTTCCCTGCACGGGTTGCTGCATTCGCGTACGCCCCCTCGGCAGCCAACGATTGGCTGTCCGGCAAACGAAACAGCGGCAGATTACGTAAAAACATCACTGCGGGCAAAAATGCCAACACCACAGCAATCAGCGACAATGTCATCATTCCAGCTTTTTCCCGTGGGATGCCTGGAATCGCCCTCCGGTTGCAAAAGCTTTCAACCGACGCATCGAATCGTAAACGACTCCCGCACCACGAACACCCGCCAACACGTTTTCAAACGCGTCAGAATCTCTCGCGATCACACACTCGCCAAGCAGCGTTTGATTTGCACGCATTCGATCCGTCAACATCGCTTGCCAATCTGCTTTGGAAGCGTTCGGATGGTCGGCCACATAGACCGGTTCCCCAATCCTGCACAAACACTCGGGCAATCGCTCTTCCCAAAACACATACTCAATCGCAAACGGCAAAACGCAACCACGTTGCATCCGAGTGCACAAATGAGCCATGCCCGGCATCAATTCGGCCGAGTGGTCGCGTGCGTCGGCGAATCGTCCCTCGGGCGTCAACCACAGCGACGTCGATTCACTCATCAACACTGACTTGCTCTGTTTCAAGAACGCCGCTGCTCCGGCGATCGAATTCATTTGGACGCCATAAAAACCAAGCTTTGCAAACACGCGGTACTGCTGCAGCGCGGCAGCGTCGATCGGCGCATAGAACTGACGTTGTGGAAATAACCGTTGATTTAAGAAATGTGCCGTTAACGGATCCCACCAAGACGGATGATTCGCCAAAACCAACAACGGTTGATCTGCAGGAACATTGATGCGTGGAAGCGAGTCTCGCGTCATCGCGATCGAATGGAAATGACGACGCAGATACTTTGCCAGGAATCGATGGAAACCGTTCTGTAGCCAGCCGCTCACTGGCGGCGGCTTATCATCATTGTCTTCGCTGTTCATCGAATCGATTTCAAAACTGAGTTACGATCAAATACATCAGTCCTAAAATCGCACTGAGCGCCAACATTCGGATCGAACGCGAAATGAAACCATACTTCGAATTCGAAACATGCGAATCGAGCATCATGCAAATCGCGATTTCACGTTTTAATCCACTCATTCCAATCCGTTCCATCTCGTCCGCAAACTGCTCGGATTGATCGATCGTGTAGTGCGCCGAAATGGCCGCGGGATGAAAGTGGTTGGCGCGACCAATCGACGGATGTTTGCCTTGGTAACGAAAAGGCAAAATGCAGCTAAACGCCAGCACGCACGACCAGATCATCGAGATCAACCACAACAAGAACGTTGCGGAAACCAGCGACGTCCACCAAACCGTCGGATGCGACTGGTCCGTGCGAATGTATTCGTGAATCGTCGGCACCAAGACGCCACACAATGCTCCGTTGACCGCCAGCACCGCAGCCGCTTTGGCATCCGCAAATCGAATCCACTCGCCAATGATCTGGTAGGTTTCGATCAGATTTTCGGCTTCGAGCGCATTCTGAGTGTCGTCGTCCAGACGTGGTCGCGTCGAAACGACCGGGCTGGACGCTCCAGCGGCCGCAGACGCGGCCGCGTTGTTTTCGTTGGCAGTCTCGCTCAACGGTTCGGTCATGGATTCGACTCTCGTATAGTTGGGAAACAATTCGCTGACGCATCGCCAAGCGGGTTTTAGGCGTCTGCATGAATTAAACGGGCACAACGCACCATCAACAATGGCGCCGAAACCTTGAAATATTAGCGGTTTGCTGGTTTAGTGAGCCGTGACGCGTAAGCGGCCGGGTCCCACGACTTACCCGGTGCCTCACGGCTCACAATTCCAATTTACATTTCGACTAAATAAACAGGCCGCCAGCTTCCAAACCGTCAATCAAGGGACACCGAATGTCTTCGGCCTCCCATCTTAGCTTACCGCATCGGCATCGAGTTCACGTAGACGACGCTCGCCGCGAATTCCGCCCGCGGGAAAACCATCCCAGTACGCATTGAAACGAAGCCGAATCAGCTGGCGTTTGCCGATTTTCGACGGATCCGTCAACTCGTCCATTGTTGCTTGACCAACCGGAAATGTCGTAATCAACTTTGCCGGCTTGGTTCCCTCGCGAATCGAATAAACCAAAAGACATCGATTTTGGGGGTCGCCGGTTGATCGCGGAAAGGGAAACAGATCGGTCCGCAACTGCACGTTGCTTTTTCGTTCGCCAGAACTACTTCGGAGCTGAAAGGACTCTTCGATACGATGCCCACTTCGATGGACAATCTCGCTCGAGTTGAGCTTGGCCATGCTGCCGACGATTTTCACGGGCGGTTGATCTCGCAGCGACAACCGCGACAGAAAGAATGTCAAATTGCTGAGCAACGTTCCTCGACGTGGCAACGCTTGTAACGATTGACGCGGCAGACCGAATCCGTCTTCGATCGTTGATTTAATCCAGCGGTCTCGCTTGAAGCCATACGGCGTTTCGATTCGGCTCAGCAAATATCCGTACGTGTGCTGGATGCCAGCGTGAAACCCAGGCGGCCGCATCGGCACGCCGGTGATCTCGCCAAGCAGCGAGAGGATTTCGGGAGCCACGATGTCTTGGTTGGCCAACTCGTCGGTGTTAACCGATCGCCCCCAACGCCTTAATACGGATCGCTCGTCGCCAACGCGCTGCAAATGTCGATACAAACAAGGCATGCCAACACGCAAACGTGTAAATCGCTCTCGCTCACTCGCGGCTGCCGATAATTGCTCGCTCAGCTTCGGTAACGCGGTCTCTAAGTCCAATGCGATTCCTATTCCACTCTTGAATAGCAGGTCAATATAAGTCATTCCCCACAATGATCTGAGCCGACGGCGCTGTTGAATTCATCAAAATGTAAATCATAGTTGTGAGCCGTGGGCCGTAAGGCACCGGGTAATGCGTGGAACCCGGCCGCTCACGCGCGAGCGGCTCACTAAATCAACAGCCCGCTAGCGCCGTCGGATCACTAATGGATCGACGTTTCAACGGTATATACCGAACGACCTGCGTAGTGCCTACCCAAGCTCAAAGATCGGCATCGATCCCTTCTTTGCTTGCCCGTGTTCCCAGTTCGCCCCACAGCCCATACGGACTGGGGATCGGCAACTCATTTTCGTCGAGGACGGTGATGGGTGCCGGAGCGTTCAAATCGCCTGTGTCGATCGTGTCGGTGATAAACTTTACCGCGCCATCGCCGAACAACACATGACAACCGCCTTGATGATAACTGCCCGCCGAAAAAACACCGTCATGCAGTGGAGTTGCACCGATCGCACAACTTGTCGAGTTCGGAGGCAGAATCGCATGGACAAGCGACACGCCCGCGGATCCATCCGCAAATGCACCTCCGCGACCATATTGGCTGAGTGGGACGGAGTCGGCATAAAATCGAGACTGCTCTGGGATCGCCGTCGCAAGGCAATCTTTTGGCGAATCCGCGAGCGACGCGGGTTGATCAATGGCATATTGCCCGATCACAAGCTTCCGATTCTCCGTGCCGATTTCCGTCATCGCAATCGTCGAGGAAAGCCCATCGGTGATATCGCGAAACGAAACGATCATCCCTGGCGCTGTGAAACCGCGAACGTCGTCTAAGCCGGTGGCCTCGTGGAGTCCCAGCACCTTATCGCCGACGCAGAACGTATAGTTGGTCCGACCAAGATCAATACGACGGGACGGGTCCGATGGACATCGATACGTTGCATATTCAGTTCGCCAAGGATCATAATTTTTGTCCCATGGCACCGGGCCCATTGCGGGATAGCTGACTCCATCGTAGACCGATGGATTAGAAACACTTTCCCAATACGGACTTGCTTCGATAAACGGCGTCATCGCGATCAGGCCACTGATGCGGTGCTCGTTCGACTCGGTCCCAAACATCGCCGAAGGACATTGCTTGTAAGCCGCGTGATAGTTATGAATCGCAAGCCCAATTTGCTTGAAATTATTACTACAGGACATTCGCCGTGCCGCTTCGCGTGCCGATTCGACCGCCGGAAAACAGAGGGCGATTAGAACGGCGATGATTCCAACGACCACTAACAGTTCCAGTAACGAGAATGCCCGGCGGCTATTCATTTCGAACTCACGTGAAAACGACTTATTGCAACATCATCACCCTATGTGACGGTTTCAATATAACGCATTGGAATCGCCAACAAGATTGGCTGAAAGGTGAGTTTTTCTTTCGGTCGATACTGCAGCGACCTCTCCACCGACGACGTTGGTGGAGAGGTGGCAGAAAACCGGTGCAACTAAAAATCACAAGAACACCAAAGTTTTAGCAGTCCAAGACAATCCCTTCTCGAAACGGGATACTAATTTCCCGCGTGTTCCTAACCTTTAAAAATCGGAAGCCATTGCTTTTTCATACGCGTCGATTTCACTCTGAAAATCTGCGTCCGATTTCTCCGAGCGATCGCTCACGGATACACTGCCGCTACAGCCCCCAACCCAAACCATTACGATGAAGACACCGGCAATTAGAAGTAATTTATTCAATGTAACCTCGACCTGAATCAATCTAAGCAGATCGGAAGGACTCGTTCCGCATTTCGACCGTTTTGGCGCTAGCCACGGCTCCGATGCTCAACCGGGGCTAGCGCCCAAACGGCTAATGGGATTTAACCCAATGATTCCTACCTACCCTGCCTAGCAAGACAAGAACAGCACGTCCACATTGCGGCGGAATCAATTCAGTCCACCCAGCAAACGTCAAACACAACACACGAAATCTATCACGCTTCCCACATGATCCCATGAGTTTTTTGGGCGGGGAGGGTAAATTATGGAAAACCAACCGGCACCATTCTCTATGACTGCCCCCTTACTAAAACTTCCGCTAAACACACCTTGTGCTGCGGCTTGCCGCAAATCCGGACCAACGGCTCGAAAACGTTCTTCATAATGAGCGCAGAAACCGATCCGCCTCTCGCAGTGCTCACCAGCCATGAGGCGTGTCTCGGAGGCTGCGTTTTAACGAAAAAGCCAAACGGGTTACGCTGGACTGTCGCACCTTTGTAGGAAACGTTCGTTGCCTAATGTAGAACCATTATCCCAATTATTTCGCCTGCACAATTGGTTCAGGGGGGGGGACCAACAATTCAGACAAATGTTCTGCATTGCCAATCGCATGCGACTCGCGCGTTGCAACAAAAAAAGCCGAACTCGTTAAGAGTCCGGCTTCTAAAGGATTGTCACGATCGCCGAATTACTCGAGCGATTGAACTTCTTTGGAACCACGTGTTCCGAGAGCTCCCCACAAACCGTAGGTGCTCATTTGACCGGCACCGGCAGGAGCAGCGTTCTTGTCGCCTGCTTCGATGCTGTCGGTGATGAACTTGACCGCACCGTCGCCCATCAACACATGAGCACCACCTTGGTGACGGCTACCCATCGAAGAGACTCCTGTTCCGCTGTCGCCTGTTTCGGCAAAACAGCTAGGGGAATTCGGAGGCAGAATGGTTTGTACCGCAGAGTAAAACACACGCCCGTCAGCCCAACGATAACCACGTGATTGGTTTCCTGTGGAAACGTTTGATGTGAAAAATTGGGGACGAGCTGGATCGACATAGGTGTAGCAAAGGCCTGGATTCAGTAGCAGTGCAGCAAACGGTGCAGTGTTTCGATTATCGGCCTTGATTTCGTTCGCTCCCAAACTGGTCGCCATTTCACCCATCGCAATGGTATTGGCAAGTCCATCGAGCACGTCGCGAAACGCGGACTTATGACGGGACCAAAAGAATCCGCGGTTGGTGATTCGTGCTGTATTTGAAGTGTTGGTGTCGTCAGTTTGGGTGTTTTCGGTCATGTCTTGGGTACCGTTGGTTCCAGGACGATAGTACCCCTTGTGGCTCTTGCCACCGGTATTCACATAGTTAATGGTGTCCCCCAAGTTGACGGCATAGTTGGTGCGTCCAAGTGCAGGTGCCCCGACGCCGGGATCACTTGGGCAACGATAGGCTGGAACGTCGGTAATCCATGCGGGGTGAGCAGTCCAAGGGGTAGGCCCCATCGCAGGATAGATGCCGTTTGGATTTGCGATCTGTTCCCACAAAGATTGCTGTTCGTTGAATGGCAACAAACCAACCAACGCGCTTAAGAACAAGCGATTGCTGTTGTTGCTGTTCGGAGCCGCAACCAATTCGCGAGTTCCGCCCATGTTCATCGGCAGTTGATCATACGCCGAGTGATAGTTGTGAATTGCTAAGCCGAGCTGTTTGAAATTGTTACTGCAACTCATTCGGCGTGCCGCTTCACGTGCCGCTTGAACCGCAGGCAACAGCAGTCCGACTAAGACGCCGATGATGGCGATAACGACGAGCAACTCAACCAACGTAAAGCCAGATCGAGTACGAGCAAAATTCTTCATGTGCAAAATCCAATTAGATAAAACGATGAAACAAAAGAGAAAATTTCAAATGGACCGACAGCGCATACCGCGAGCGTCTTTGGTCACGAACGAACCAAAATTCACTGTTTTTGAACTGCGTCTTTAGACGTGACCATGCGACCCTCCACTCACAGATCGCTCGGCCACCGATGGGAGATCAGCCTTCCCCGCGCATTTGGCGCTCATACAACTCGGCTTCTGCAGCCAAGTCAGCATCGGACTTAACCGGTTGCTCGATCACGGTCGCCCCATCACGTCCGCCGCATCCCACAACAGGAACGACAGAGAAAACAGCAGCGACAAGCAGGAAAACTTTCAAATGATTCATTTACGGCTTATGGAAGGGGAACGGGAGGGAAATGGGCGGGATGGAAACCACGATTGATTGCTTAGTGAAACAAGAAATAAGCCTCAAGGTTTCGTTGCTGAATTCTATTTATGCGGAAATAAATGAATATGGAAATTCCAACGAGAATGCTACTTTTCGAACCAGATAAGTGCCAAGCAGGGGATTATCCGAAGACCGTTTAATAGGGGGACGCCCAAAAGTTGTCTGCAAGTGGCCGTGAAGCGCCTCTACCGGGGGTTCGAGCCATCGAAAAAGCGTTTTCGCTCCGAATTTACCGCTTCAAAACAAAGTGGACACTTAGTGAGCATTTCTTTCGAGCCTTACTTTTTTTCGCGCTACGATTTTGCACGTGTGCAGCTCCAGCAGGCTCGTCGTCGCTGATGTCTCACTTCCCTCAAATTCAGCACAACGATTAAAGAAAACCAGCCACGCGAGTGACTCCGCAGATCCGCCGATATGTTTTCGATAAAGGAAGACTCTCCGCGATGACTGAAACCAAGACAAAAATCAAGCCTATGTCCCCATCCGCTGCGATGTTCAACGAGGAAGGACTAAAAAAGGCAGCCGTGCTGTTAAGCTCGATGCCGACGAAAACGGCTGCACGGGTCCTTTCTCAATTACCGCCACGGGCAATTGAAGCGATCAGCATCATGATCGCCCAAACCGATTCGTTTGGTGGCGACGAGCAAGAAGTGGTGATCGCCGAGTTCCTGACCAGCAAGGCAAGCTCGATCTACGCCAGTCCCGGGGGACTCGAACGAGCCAAGGAGCTGATCAAAGAAGCCCTCGGCCGCGATGCCGGAGAGCTGCTCGGCAATCTGCAACAGACGATCGAGTCGATGCCATTCGGCTTTATCAAGAAAGTCGACGCCCAAACGCTGCTGCAGTTCATCGGTGACGAACATCCGCAAACGATCGCGTTGCTGCTCAGCCACGTGCCGTCGAACTATGCATCCGAGGTGATGTCGGGGCTCGATCCCGACAAACAACTCGAGGTGATTCGGCGGATCGCGACAATGGGGCGAACCAGTCCCGATGCGGTCGCCGAGCTGGAATATGGCCTGGAAATGCGACTCAGTAGCATGGTGAACCAATCGCACAGCAACACGGGCGGTGTGGCCAGCGTGGCCGAGATCCTGAATGTCGCCGAACGCAGCGTGGAACGAAACATCATGGAATCGCTCGGACGTGACGATCCCGAATTGTCCGACGAAATCCGCCGCTTGATGTTCGTCTTTGAAGACATCTCGAAACTGGGTGATCGCGATATCCAAGCACTTCTGAAGAACGTCGAAACGTCTCAGTGGGCGATGTCGCTAAAGGGTGCCAGTCAGGGGCTTCAGAACAAAGTCATGAAGAACATGAGCACGCGAGCGGCCGAAAACCTTCGCGAAGAGATGGAGTATCTCGGCAGTGTCCGGATCAGCGAAGTCGAAGCGGTTCAACAAAAGATTGTTGACATCGTTCGCCATCTCGAGGACACCGGCGAAATCTCGCGTCCGACTGGCGAGGAAGAAGAAGAATACGTCAACTAAACAGATCGATAGGAGTCATTCAACAGAATGATCTGAGCGGGCATGTTTCCTGCAAGATTGACGGCCCGCGCGGCTAGCGGACGGTTGATTTAGTGAGCCGCTCGCGCGTGAGCGGCCGGGGTCCACGCATTACCCGGTGCCTTACGGCCCGCGGCTCACAAAAGGATCGACGTTTCAGCCGTATATACCGAACGACCTGCATAGCGACAGCTCAGCAGCGATGCCGCGGGAAGGAGTGACAGGAGACAAGTTTACGCAGCCGTTAAGTACGATCCTCAACTACCTGTCAACCCCATCGCGAGGCATTGCTGCCTCGAAAAAGATACGGCAGCCGTTACAGACTACCTACTCGACCTATATTACGCGATACGTGGTAAAACAATATCGAGTGTTTTCTTCAATGCACCGCCACTAGCCCGGATTCCTTGGACCTCTTTCGGCCATAAATCGATTTCAAGCCGGTTGATGACACCGGTTCGACCGACCACGGTGGGTACCGAAAGTGCCACGTCGCGGATTCCGTAACATCCTCGTTGGACCGAGCTGACGGGAAGAATGCAGCGACGATCCAGAGCGATCGCATCGAACACGTCGCGAATGGCGATCCCGACCGCGAAGCCGGCCCCGCCTTTTCGCTTGATCACTTCGGCGCCACTGCCGCGAGTTCGTGTAAATAAGTCGCCGGCCATGGTCGCGTTCCAGCCTGGGAATTTGTCCAACGGCAAACCGCCCACGGTGGCACTGCTCCAAATCGGCACCATCGAATCGCCATGCTCACCCAAGATCAACGCCTTGGTCTGAGTCGGCGGTGCGTTTAGCTGAGCGGCAATCAATGAGCAGAACCGAATTGTATCGAGCTGAGTTCCCAAGCCGATGACTTGGTCCACAGGCAACCCGAGCATCTGAGCGGCAACGTAGGTCAACACGTCCACAGGGTTACTGACGACCAACACGATCGCCGACCGCTTGGGCCCAGCGGCCTTCACATCGCGAAGGATCTGGACGAACAAGTCGGTGTTGCGGTTGATCAGATCGAGCCGCGACTCGTCGGGCTTACGACGAAGCCCAGCGGTAATACAGATCACATCGCTATCGGCAATGTGCTCGTAACCGCCACCGACGATGCGTTGATCGGCAACACTGGGGCTGCCGTGTTGCAAGTCGAGCGCCTGGCCAATGGCCATTTCTTGGTTGACGTCGAGCAAGGCGATTTCGCGAGCGATTCCGCCGCACTGGATCGCGTACGCGGCGCAGGAACCGACGAGTCCACCAGCACCAATGATCGAGATTTTCATGTTGTCAGATATGTATGCGTTGCGAGTTTGTATTGAGAGAACCGTTGACAGGCTGGAAGCCTATCCCACACTGAACTAGCCCTTCATTTGGCGGATAACTTCGTCGGTGATCAGCTTGACGAGCTTCTCTTCGTCGATGCCATTGGCAGGCGAGCTTGCGACTGCGGCCTTGGCTGCCGATGCAACTGCGGCGGGTGGAGGCGTGAACGCACGTCGCTCAACGCCCGCTTCGGCCCATGAATCACGGAAGATGTCGTTAGCGCAAATGTCGCAATTCTCGAACTCGGCGGTGTTACGAGGATCTTTGTATCCCCACTTGTCTTTCAACTCGAGCAACTCTTTCGATTGACCTTGGCTCAAGTAAGAAACGTTGCCGAGCTGTTTCGCCAACATCAACATGCGGCAGTACGAATCGAGGATCTCGGTCCACCAATACGCTTGCTCGACCGTTTCGCCGTAGCTGACCGTACCGTGGTTCGCCAAAATCATCACGTTGGTTTTCTTGACAAACGGAATGATCGTATCGGCGAACGCTTGCCCGCCGGGCGTTTCGTACTTGGTGATCGGCACGTCACCGAGGAACACTTCGACCTCGGGCAGAATGCACTGAGGAATCGGCTCGCGAGCGATCGCAAACGCGGTCGCGTGTGGTGGATGGCAGTGAACAACGCTGCGGATGTCTTCGCGTTGGCGATAGATTTCCAAGTGCAACAGTGCTTCGCTACTTCGCTTTTTGCGACCCGACAATTGCTTGCCCGTCATGTCGACTAGCGAAATGTCATCAGGAACGAGAAAGCCTTTGCAGTGCAGCGTCGGCGTGCAGAGGACTTCGTTATCGCTGACGCGGACGGTAATGTTCCCGTCGTTGGCGGCAGCGAATTGGCGGTTGTAAATCCGCTTACCGATGTCGCACATGTCTTGTTTGATCTTATGAAGATTCTGCATAGCTGCTTTCCTTTATCGTTACGATGGGCCGCTGTGATGCGGTTCACTGAGCAAGAGGGTCTGTATATGTGTGTTAATTAAAGGTCGACTTCGTCCAACAACGCGACGATCGAGGCATCGAGCGGTTTGACATCCGAAAACGGCTGAGCCGCTTCAGGACCTTCGGCCAAAGCCACCCAATCACCGATCCCTGTCCCGCATAAATCCCACGCGATCACGGTGTCACCGCCGATCGGTTTATCGCCGAATTGATCAATCGACTCGACCAATTCAACACAACGCAACTTCGCTCCCTGCATCGCAGGATGCGAGCGAGAAAGAGTGACGGTGCCGATCGTGCGAGCGATTTTCATGTGCGGTTTGGTTGTTCGTTTAACTAGTTCAAAATTCGGGCTGCGACGTTGACCGCCGCAACAAAATTCAATGCGTTCATGTCTAGCACCCAAACTTGAGGTGCCAATTCCTTTTCAATCCGATCGACGGTGGCAATCGAACTGACCGTTGCTGCCCGACTTCCGGCACTGCAAATTCGGTAAACCTCTTTGCTCGGTGAGTCGCTTAATACGACCTCGACCGTCGCCGAAGCCCGAATCCCTCGCCGTAACAACTGCTGCGAAATCGCCGCTGCACGCTCGGGGTTCTCGTTGTCGGTGACCGCCATTTCGGACGGTTGCTGGTTAGTTTTTTTGGTTAGCTTTGTTTCGTCTTTCGCACTGCGAGTGATCGTGATCCCTAGCAGTTTCGCTTCGTCGCGTGCCGCCGGGGTGACAATCGCTTTCGTGGTGACTCGTAATTCTGTCTTGCCGTCCCCGGCTGCTTCCTTGACGGTCGCAACCGAGACAACGCCGGAAATCAGACTGGCTGGTTGCCCGCCGTTTTCCATTTGAATCTGTTTGACTCGCTCGATGACTTCACGAACGATCTTGGCAATCCATACCGGATCGATCGATGCGTGGGTCATGCGGGTCTCCGCTGGTCAATCAATCCAATCACGCTCCAGCGTGCCGGGGTATCTTCGTGTTTTGTGATTTCGCGAGCGTACGATCCGTCACTCGTTAACATCACTTGATCCCCTTTGCGACATCCCAAAATGTCCAGTGCGATCAACGGCGGCCCGTCGGGAGCGTCATCGACACCGGTCGGCTGGACAATCACGAGCCGTTGCCCCGCCAAGCTGGCGTGCTTCACGGTCGCTCGAGTCGATCCGATGACGGTGGCTGGTTGCATTTGGGTGAAGTGTTGGGGGGAATGTTTATGTTTTGTGACAGGCTGGAAGCCTGAGTTGCGTTTGATGACAGGCTGGAAGCCTATCCCACATTCAGGCTGGAAGCCTGTTCCACTAAATGACCCGTAGTTCGTCGATCATGCTGCAGCGACGCTCTCGTGTGAACGTGGTCGGCGATGTGACGCCTTCGCCCGTCGGTCCCGCAATCGAGAACGACAAGTAGCCTTCGCCACCGAGTCCAAGCGACGCCATGGAGGGGCCGTTTTTGACGTACAACGTCGTGTCCATTTCGCGACCCATCTTGGTCATGTTGTGGACGTTTCGCGAGTGAATCATGGCAGTGTGCCGGAAGCCGTGTTCATACTTCTTCGCCATTGCGATGGCGTGATCGACGTCGCGAGCACGCACGAAAGGCAGGAACGGCATCATTTGCTCGACGCTGACAAACGGGTGATGTTCGTCGGTTTCACCAAAGACCAGCTCGGTGCCGCTTGGAACCGAAACGCCCGCAGCTTCGGCCAACACACTGGCGTCGCGACCGATGAAATCTTTGCATGCCGCGTCGTGCTTGTCGTCGCCGACCTTCACAATCGCCTTGCTAGTCAATCGTGCAATTTGCTCACTGTTCAGCTGGACTGCACCGGCTCGTCGCATTGCGTCCATCATCTTGTCAAAGACGCTATCGACCACGAACACTTCTTTTTCCGCGATGCACAACAAGTTGTTGTCGTACGACGCACCTTGGATGATACAGCGGGCAGCGTTGTCAAAATCCGCAGTCTCATCGACGACCACAGGCGGATTGCCAGGACCTGCGACAATCGCTCGTTTGCCGCTGTTCAGCGCCGCACGTCCGACCGCAGGACCACCGGTGACACAGATCAGTGCGACGTCGCGGTGAGCAAATAATTCGTTGGCACTTTCGAGTGTCGGCTCGGCGATCACACAGATAATGTTGTCGATCCCCATCTCGGCCGCGATCGCTTCGTTGAATCTGCGAACCCCTTCGGCAGCAACTCGCTTGCCCGATGGATGCGGATTAACGACGACGGTGTTTCCACCGGCAATCATGCTGACCGCGTTTCCGGTGATCGTTGGTAAGCTGTGAGTCACGGGAGTGATCGCGCCGATCACACCGAAGGGTGCTCGTTCGATGATCGCCAATCCGTGGTCGCCGCTGAAACACTTTGTTTCCAGGAATTCAACACCAGGCGACAACTCACCTAGCGTACGCAGCTTTTCGATTTTATGCTCGGGACGTCCGACCTTGGTCTCTTCCATCTCCATCAAACCGAGCTCTTCGCATTGCTCGATGGAGATACGACGAATGATATCGATGATCTTTTTTCGATCTGCGAGCGAGCGATCACGCAGTTGTTCAAACGCACGACGAGCCGCGGTCACTGCCGATGCGGCATCATAAAAAATGCCGTGCTGGCCACCGGCGGGTTTGCCATTGGAAGCGGACGGCATCGGTCCAACTTCGGACAATACTTGAGCGACCACGCTGCGAATCAGGTTTTCGTCGAAATGCATAGTTTGGGTTTCTCGTTAAGTCTGCGTTTTGAACGTCTGTATTGGGGAGAGAGGATGCGTCGCTCTGCAGCGACTACTTGTCTCGGTCGTAGACGCTTAGTTTGTCAATGTGAACCGTGTCGACGATGCCGATGATGCAGGCATCAATTGGCAGCGGTTTGGTTTCAGGAGTCAATCGTGCACTGCTGCCTTGCACCACCAACACAAAATCGCCTTCGCCCGCGCCGATCGTGTCGACGGAAATAAACGTTCGTCCGGTCGTGACCAGCCGATCGCGTTTCTCGCCTTCGAGCCGGTAAGGCTCGACGACCAGCAATTTGTGACCTGTCATCGAACTCACTTTCTGAGTGCTGACGATCGATCCAGTTACTTTTGCGATAAACATGTTTGGGTGGAGTTCCTATTTGCCTACGCTTGTTGCAACGCGGATACAGTTTGCCGAGCCACGATGATCTCTTCGTTGGTGGGGATCACCCACAACGCCGTCCGGCTCGATTCGGCGTGAAACGTTGCTTCGCCCTTGAGCGATTTGTTCGCAGCCGGATCCACGACAATGCCAAGCTCTTCGAGCCCTTCGCACACACGTCCGCGAATCAGATCGTCGTTCTCACCGATGCCTGCGGTAAACACGATCGCGTCGGCACCACCGAGTGCCACGATCATGCCACCGAGATGCCGCCGAATCTCTTCGACAAACACATCAAGTGCCAATTGCGAACCCGCATCGCCTTGCTCGGCTGCTTCTTCGACGTCGCGGATATCTCCACTACGTCCACTCAGCCCCAACAAGCCTCCTTGGCTTGCCAGATGAGCCAGCGTCTCGTCGAGCGTCATTCCCGTTCGCTCAATAATCAGCGGCAACGCAAAGGGATCAAAGTCACCGACGCGGTTGTTTTGTGGCAACCCCGTTTGCGGCGTCATTCCCATCGTCGTCATCACACTTTGTCGATTCTGGATCGCCGTAATCGAACTGCTGCCGCCCAAGTGACACGAGATTACACGAGCGTCATCGCGACCGAGTAGCTCCGCACTTCGCGTGGCGATAAAGCGGTGGCTAGCACCATGGAAACCCCATTTACGAATATGAAATTCGTTGGCCCATTCGCGAGGAATGGCGTATTCCTTGCGAGCCGTTGGGATCGTTTGGTGAAAGTCAGTCTCGAACGCCGCCACCAATGGCAGATCCGCAAACCGCTGCTGCATCGCCTTCATCGCGGCAATGTACGGCGGGTTGTGAGCCGGCGCGGCTGCATTCATTTCCGCCATCGCATCAAGCACTTCCGCATTCACGCGGAACACGCCTGACATCCGGCCACCATGAACTGCCTTGAATCCAATCGCCGCTACCTCGGACGCATCCTTCAGCACGCCGTGCTCGGGATCGGTCAATTGAGCTAAACAAGCTTCGACGGCGACCCCGTGATCGGGTACCGACATCGTTCGCTCGTCCGACCACTCGCCGATCGAAACGGTACATTTGCTCTCGGTATCCCCAATGCGATCGACCGCACCGCGCGCTAAACAACGCTCGTCGGACATATCGTACAAGCGATACTTGAAACTGGTCGAACCAAGATTGGCTACGAGAACTAGCACTGCAGGCTCTTCGTGGGTAGGAGACAAGGATTCCATTCGCTGCATCGACAGACCGCCCGTCGATGCGGATTCAAACTCAGACGTTGAATCCGACTCTACGACAAAAAAGCTGCTGCCAAGCCTTCGCTAGGACGAGCGATAATGTGGCTGCCAACGAGTTCGCCAGCTTGTGCAGCTGCGTTCGCACCCGCTTCAACGGCTGCACGGACACTGCCGACGTCACCGCTGACAACGGTCGTGACATAAGCACCACCAATGTCGACTCGCTTGACGATTGCTACGTTTGCAGCCTTCGCCATCGCGTCGGTTGCTTCGATCAGGGCCAACAAACCTTTGGTTTCAATCAAACCGATTGCATCGTTCATGTTCTGTTTTTCTTAATTTTTGGATTGGATTTTTTAAAGAGAGGACTGGCAGGGCGAATCGCCCCGTCCGCTAGAAGCACTTAAGACTTCTTCGCTGGAGCCGATAGTTTCAGAACCTTGCCCAAGTCGTCGTGAGGACGAGGAATCACCTGCACGCTGACGACTTCACCGATACGGCCTGCCGCTGCGGCTCCGGCGTCGGTGGCTGCTTTAACAGCAGCAACGTCGCCTGTGACGAAAGCGGTGACCAAACCGCTGCCGACTTTGTCCCAACCGAGGAACTGAACATTGGCAGCCTTCATCATCGCGTCGCATGCTTCTACAAGAGCGATAAAGCCCTTCGTCTCGATCATGCCGAGCGCTTCACTAACTTTTGCCATAGGAGTATTACCTTAGGAGTAGAGGAACTAACTGAATGGATAGGAGGTTATGTTTTGATTCGAAAATCAGACGCGTGAGCCGACGGCACTAGCCGCGGGCCCATCGCCTTAATGGTTCTTGCAGGCACAATCGTCTTTGCGAAGCAGCACTTCGCTGGCTGCTTCCAGATTGCATGCGTTGCCTTCGTCGGTGTCGATATGGACTTCGAGCTTCGCGGCTTCATCGGCTCGCACCAACACATCTTCGAACACGACGCTGCAATCAGGACTCTTGATTTTCAACTGCATCATGTCGCCGTTCTTGACGCCAAAATGATCGGCGTCGGCGAAGTTCATGTGAACGTGTCGCGCCGCACGAATGACGCCTTGATCGAGTTTGACGGTTCCCGCAGGCCCCACCAAAACGCAGCCCGGCGTGCCTTCGATCTTGCCGCTGTGGCGAATCGGTGCGTTAATGCCCAAGGAGATCGAGTCGGTCAGTGCCAATTCAACTTGGCTAAACGGACGTGTTGGCCCCAGCACTCGTACGTTCGGCAGCATACGGCGGCGAGGTCCCACGACCATCACGGTTTGCTTTGCCGCGTAAAATCCGTCTTGGTACAGATCCTTGTCAGGCTCCAGCACGCTGCCGGCTCCAAACAAGATCTCGACGTGTTCGTCGGTCAAATGGACGTGTCGGGCCGAAATGCTGACTCGCAAATTAGGCTTGCCGTCGACCCAACCCGGAGGCATTTTTGCGGAGACCCCCGCATAGCCATTGGACGACTTGCTTGTGCCAGCACCGCCCATCGACGCCATTACGGCGCTGCGGACAAGGTTTTCGATACGATTGCGATCGATTGTTTGCGTCATTGCTGTGTTTTAACTTTGTTGTTTTGTTTCCATGTCGTCATCGCCAGACTCGTCAATCCCCGCAGCATTCAGCCCGGTTCGCGACGCGACGTGTTCGTTTCGTCCCGACGGATTCGCCAAGATTAGTCCGACCCCCGACGTTTCCAAACGTTCTTTCCACTCAGAATCAATTCCCGAATCGGTTACCACGGCGTTCACTTCGTTTAACCCGCATAACCGGCTCAGACTCACCTTGCCAAACTTGCTGCTGTCAGTCACCACGATCGATTGGTCCGCCGCGGCGATCATCGCTTTCTCGCTTTCCACCAGCATCATGTCGCTGTTGAAATAGCCTCGTTCGTTAATCCCTGCGACCGACAGAAATGCCTTTCCCACATTCAGCGTGTGAAGCATCGAGTCAGCCATCGGGCCAATCGCCACTGCGGTTCGTCCCCGAACGCACCCACCGATCATGATCAAATCGATCGACTCACTCGAGGAAAGCAGATGAGCCACCGGCAAACTGTTCGTCACCACTTGTAGCGGTCGCTTGACCAAATGCCTCGCCAACTCGTAAGTCGTACTTCCTCCGTCGAGCAAAATCGTGTCGTGATCGTCGATCAACTCCGCAGCCACCGCCCCAATGGCACTTTTGGCAGGCCACATCGTGTCTCGGCGATTGCCAAACACTCGCATCGTCGCGGTCTTGCCTGTCCAGAACACACCACCGTGCGTCCGCCGAGCATCTCCCGCCTTCTCTAACTCTTCTAAATCGCGGCGAATGGTTGATTCGCTGACGTTCAATGTCTCGGCAAGTTCGCCCAGTGCCGCAAAGCCACGGGTCTGGATCAACTCGCGGAGCTGGTCTCGTCGTGATTTGGTTGTCACCTGGCCTCCTCGCCACGAAGTCTTCCTAAGCCGCGTATTTTACTATGAATGATAGTTTTCTCTCATTTTTGCCGGAAATCAATCACCTATATCGCGATATGGGAGCTTTTCTGCAAACTATTTGGGTGGATTGAGCATTTTGGGGTGTGTCCGGGATCGACCATCATGGGCATTTTGAGTGGCGAATCGCGGCAAACATGCCGAGGACGGTAGCGGAAAAGAATCGCAGACAGACTCGAAGCCTCTCCCAATGCAGAAGCGGCATGAATCGGGTAAATTCGTCAATCGCCAATTTTGTAAGCCGTGGGCCGTAAGGCATCGGGTAACGCATAACGCCCGCCGCTTTTAAAACCTGGCCGCTTACGCGTCACGGCTCATAAAACCGACGCGCCGTTACCAAGATCCAGCACACACAAGCTAGCGCCACGCCAAAATCGCGGAGCGATCAGCGACGATCCGCGCCCCCACAAAACCAAGAGACAACATGAGCAATTTGAAAGGCAAACGGGCCGTCATCAGCGGCGCTTCACGCGGAATCGGACGCGGTATTGCGATCCAGCTCGCCAAAGCAGGGGCCGATGTGGTGATCAACTACCGTAGCCACGAAGGCGAAGCCGACGAAGCGGTCGCAGCGTGCGAAGCCCATGGCGTGCGGGCTTTCAAAGTCGCAGCTGACATGGCCGACCAACAACAAACCGAGGACTTGGTTGATCAAGCCGCCGAACTGCTTGGTGGTTTGGATATCGTGGTCAGTAATGCAGCTTATAGCGATCGACACACGATGTTGGCGACGGATTTAGATGAATTCCGCAAGACGATCGACATCAGCATGTGGGGCGCGTTCTATCTGATCCGCCGCGGTGCCCAGAAGCTTGTCGATGCCGGCAACGGCGGCAACTTGATCGTCGTCAGCAGCCCGCACGCGCACATCGCGATGCCGGGTGCAATGGCTTACAACATGGCCAAAGCAGCCAACGACCAAATGGCACGGACCGCCGCTTGCGAATTGGCTCAATACGGGATTCGCTGCAACATCATTCACCCGGGCTGGACCAATACTCCTGGGGAACGAAAATTCTTTAGCGAAGAGACGCTCGAGCAAAAGGGCAACGAATTGCCGCTCGGACGGCTAGGCGAACCCGAAGAGATCGGTCGCGGTGTCGTGTTTTTGTGCGATCCCGAAAGCCAGTACATTACCGGCAGCACAATCACCATCGATGGCGGCATTCAGTTGCCGTTCAAAGAGATGTACCGCGTTGAAGAAGCCAACGCCAGATAGTGCTAATGTGGGATAGGCTTCCAGCTTGTCATCCAGCATGGGGTTGCCGATGACAGGCTGAAAGCCTATCCCACATTGCAGGGACGAAACTCTTGGCGAGTTTCGCTACGCATGATGGTGTTGCCGATGACAGGCTGGAAGCCTATCCCACAGTTTAGCCGGCCATTCGCGTGATGCGATTGTGCGGTTGAGCAAGTTCTTCGACCGAAGCTTGATAGCGGAACTGCATCAAGTAGGCGTCTTCGACCGTGTCTTCGTAGAAATCGCGGAGCACCGAAATTGCCTTGAAGCCAACCGACTTGAAGAACAATTGAGCTTCGAGATTGGTCTCGCGAACTTCCAACATGATGCGGTTGCGACGCTCGTGCGACAGCTTGCCCAGCAACTTGCCTAGCATTGCGTGACCGACACCTTTGCGACGTCCGTCGGGATGAACGGCAAAGTTCAAGACGTGCAGACGGTTTTTGTGAAGTTCATAGATCATGAACCCAACAACTTGATCGTCCACTTCGGCGACCATACCGATGCAGTTGCGTTGGCGGAGACAGCGAATGAAGTCGTCTTCGGTCCAAGCGAACTCAAAGCTCTTGTTCTCAATGCCCAGGACCGCCGGCATATCTCGGCGAATCATCCAACGAATGTGAGTGTTTACAGCCTGCTTGGTATCCATGCTGGACTCCTTTCCACCTGAATGAACCAAAGACCTTAGGGGTGGCTTGCCCTCATGGCATCCCCAAGGTGCGAAAATAGTGTCGTCACCAACGACAAGCGAAGATTAGCAGATGCCCCAAATTGGACCAATACGGAATGGGAGCTGTCTGAGAATTTCTTGAAAAGGATTAGGGCGATCGCAGATTTCACATGAATTTCACGCAAAACGCAGTGCTTTAGCGCCACTTCTCGGTGAACGTCACCACTAGTTCCCACGCTGCTGCCTGCGAAAATAATGAAAACGGGAGCCCAACGCTGTGATCGATTTCGTAGCGGAACTCGTCAAGAGTTTCGGAGGATTTTGCTGGGGGACGAAAGTCTTGACGACTTCCGCTACGCCAAAGAAGCACGAAGGCTTTAAAAAAAATCGTTCACGGCGTTAAACAGCAGTCTGGGAACGAGCGTCAATGCACATATAGACCTGCTTAGCCGATCGCTTGCGCCAGATCGTTTTGCAAATCCTCGAACGACTCGAGTCCCACGGACAATCGAATCAGTCCATCGGTGATGCCAAACTTCTCGCGATCCGCCGCATCGTAACTGGCGTGCGACATCGTCGCGGGCTGTTCGATCAACGATTCCACCGCGCCGAGACTGACCGCCAAATGGAACAGTTTCGTCGATCCACAAACCTTGGCGGTTTCCTTCTTATCCGCGTCCAATTCGAACGTCACCATGGCTCCGAAACCACCATCCATTGTTTCCGCAGCGAGCGAATGCTGGGGATGCGAGGCAAGACCTGGGTACAAAACCGTTTTGACTCGCGGGTGCGACTCGAGCCACTGCGACAAACGTAGCGCCGTCGCGGATTGTTCGCGGACTCGCAAATCGAGCGTCTTTAAACCGCGAGAAACCAGGAAACAACTCAGCGGATCCAACACCGCCCCGGTCGCGTTTTGAATGTAATACAGTTGGTCGTAAAGCGATTTGTCGCTGACCGCCAAAGTGCCCCCCAAACAATCACTGTGCCCGCCCAAGTACTTGGTCGCGGAGTGCATGACGATATCGATGCCACTTTCGAGCGGCCGAATCAGCGCCGGAGTTCCGAACGTGTTGTCGACGCCGGTCAAGCAGTTTTTGGATTTAGCGACCTTGGCAATCTTGCGAAGATCAGGAATCGACAATCTTGGATTGCCGATCGTTTCGGCCCACACCAATTTGGTTTTGTCTGTGATCGCGGATTCAACGGCGGATATATCGGTCATGTCGACCAAGGTGACCTCGATTCCGGAACGATCACAGATTTTGTGCAGCAATCGATAGGCACCGCCGTACAAATCGCAACCGGCCACGACATGATCACCGCTGCGAAGCAACATCGTAACGCAGTGGATCGCGGCCATTCCCGATGAAAACGCGAGTGCCCCGCAGCCTCCATCGAGTGACGCCAACGTCGTTTCCAGATTGCGGCGAGTTGGATTTCCGCTGCGAGAGTAATCAAACTCGCCCCACTCGCCCGCGCCCGGTTGCTGAAACGTACTGGCAAGGTGAATGGGTGGAACGACCGCTCCGGTCGCAGGGTCCACTTCGTTACCGACGTGGATCGCGCGGGTGCGGAAGGTCGTTTTCTTCAGATCGTCAGAATGATTCATGATGCCGTATTTGATTCAACGTAGCGAAAGTCGCCAAGACTTTCGGAAAGAGAGAGTCGCCTTTTGCTCCGCAAAAGTAGCGTCCGACTGGGCGGAATAGGCTTCTAGCCTGTCGCCCATCGGGACGGCTGGCAATAGTTTGCCCAGCCTTCATTTCAGGGTAGTGGATCTTGCTAAAGATCCGGCAGCATGGGGATCTTTAGCAAGATCCACTACGGCCAGCCCTATCCCACATTGGGCTTACGCCTGGAGCGCTTGGGCCAAGTCGGCGATTAGATCTTCGGTGTCTTCGATCCCGCACGACATGCGAATCATGTTGTCGGCGATCCCGAACCGGACTCGATCTTCGGGGGTGCAGTGATAGTAGCTCATCACCAACGGCTGCTCGATCAGCGATTCGACTCCGCCCAAACTGGCGGCAATTCGCGGAATTTTCGCAGCGTCCACGATTCGCGACGTCTCTTCCCAATCCGCGTCTTTGACCGTAAACGTGATCAATCCGCCGAAGCCACGCATCTGTGCCACCGCTGATTCATGCGACGGATGCGATTTCAATCCCGGGTAATAGACACGGTCCACACGTGGGTGGGCCTCCAAGAACTCGGCGATCGCCATTCCGTTGTCGTTATGCCGCTGCATCCGCAGTGCAAACGTTTTCAGTCCTCGCTCGAGCAAGTACAAGTTGTGAGGCGAATTGACTCCGCCAAGCACTCCACGCAGCGATCGAACCGATTCCAACTGCTCGTGTCGTCCGCAAATCACGCCGGCAAGCAAGTCGTTATGGCCGCCGAGATACTTAGTTGCCGAGTGCAACACATAATCGACACCATAACCGATCGGTTTGATGTTGAACGGAGTCGCCAAAGTCGCATCGATCAACGTTTCGACTTCGTTGGACTTGCCAACCGCCGCAAACTTTTCCAAATCGATGGTCGTCAAATGCGGATTGGTCGGCGATTCGCTGACCAACATCTTGGTCCGTGGCGTGATCGCGGCTTCGAGTGCCTCGAAATCGCCCGTCGGAACTTGGTGTGTCACCACGCCAAACCGCGACAAATGTTTTGCACAAAATTCGCGACTGCGATGATAACACTGGTCAAAGAACACGATTTCGTCGCCACTGCTCAGCTTCGCCATCAACAGACCGACAATCGCGGCCATGCCCGAACTATACAGAATCGCCTCTTCGGCCCCTTCGAGTGCCGCCAATTTGGCTTCGACACTTTTTTCGTTGGGATTGCCGTAGCGACCGTACTCTTCGCGTTCGTCTTCGCCATTCACGAAACGCAACAGCGACGCGGTCGAGTCAAAAGTAAACGTCGACGCCGCGTAGATCGGAGCGGTAATCGAACCTTCGGCTTTTTGCCGCTGTTCGCCACTGTGCACGCACTGGGTCGACGCACCGAGCGATTGCTCGTTAGCCAGCCCGCGAGGCGAGGGTTTTGGAGAAGAGTGCTTGGCTGCAGAAGAGTTTTCCGCGGCACAATCCGCACCCGAGTTCGTGTCCGCTGAAAGTGCGGAATCACCTGTGCGACCCAATTTGGCCGCGTCTGAATCAATCGTCATATTTTTTGTCATGGCTCTTTAGCAGTTAGGCTGCAAGCGGCCGCAAATCCCAATGTGACGAACCTCCGCCGAGGTCGCCCATTCACGTTAGAAATAGGCTATCCGCCCAAGGGCAACTCGACAAGGGTTTTCCCAAAATTCCATCGAAGCTAACTGTGCGGCGGATCGGTCGACTGACAGGACCGCCAAAGTTTCACATTCCGCCCCCCTGTGGAGACGGCTGATTTAGTTACCTGTTTTGGCCAACGCTGTGAAGCATTTATAGACGGCAAATTGCGGCATTTGGGTTTTGTAGCTACGCTCGCCAGAGCGTGGATGGTTGCCGCATAAATAAGAATCACCACCTTCTGGCGAAGGTAGCTACAAAACGGCCTCGCCCGGCCGTGCTTGGCGTGCTGTCAACTTCAGAGGACAATGGCGAAATGAGCTGTTGCCGAAAAACGTTCCGCGTCTGGATTCCGATACTATGCCTGTTTTTTGGCTACTCGGCATTCGCGGAGGAACCCCGGCAAGGTTGGCCGCATATTCGCGGCCCCCACTATGACGGCCGCTCCGCCGAAACCGGACTAGCAGACCAGTGGCCAACCCAGGGGCCCCCGGTGCTTTGGTCGAAAGAACTCGGCCAAGGCTATTCCGGATTTGTGATCGCCGACAACCGAGTCTACACCCAGTACCAAACTTTGAGCGGCCAGTTTGTGCTCTGTTTGGATGCCGAGACGGGCGAGACGATTTGGCGTTACCGCTACGATTGGCCTTTCCAACCGACTGGGCTGTACCCAGGCCCACGTAGCACACCGACGATCGCGGCCGACCACGTCTTCTTCACGACTCCCTCCGGCGCGGTTTCCTGTCTTTCCCTCGAGGGCAAACTCGTCTGGTCACGCGACTTAACCACGGAACTGGGCGGCAAGGGAACCGAATTCGGTTACGCATGCTCGCCCACCGTTATCGATGGCAAAGTGATTCTGCCGATCGGAGCGGTCGGCGGCAGCATGGTGGCTCTGGATCAAAACGATGGGTCGATCGTTTGGAAATCCGGCGATGAACCGGCCAGCTACACCCCGGCGATGCCGATCACGATCGACGGGCAATCACAAGTGATCGGATATCTCGAGAACGACTTGGTTGGATACGACCTGAAAACGGGCGAGCGATTGTGGAGCGAGCATCTGTCCAATGGCTACGACGAACATTCCGCCTGGCCGATCTACGACGAACCATATCTTTGGACCTCGGCTCCGTTTCAAGCGGGATCGCAACTATGGAAATTGAGCGGGCGATCCGCTGATGACTCTGGCGACGCTGCCTGCAGCACCGTATGGCAAAGCTCCGTGATGTCCAACGATGTCTCCTCAAGCGTTTTGGTGGATGGCTACTTGTATGGCTTCGACGTCGCCGAGGCCCAATCGAAAGCCCACCGGCCGACGCGAGGCTGTTTCCGTTGTCTCGACTTTCTAACCGGACAACAACAATGGGCCAATGGAATCGCCAAAACGCGGCGAAAAACAGATTTCGAGTCCAACCGAGACGCGGAAGTGGTGGGCCACGCCAGTGTGATTGCGGCCGATGGCAAGCTGTTTCTGCTAAACGATCTCGGTGATTTGATTTTAGCTGAGGCCAATCCCGATCAGTACATCGAACGAGGCCGAGTGCGAGTTCTGGGAGGCGAAATCAGTTGGACCGCACCGGCATTGGATCAAGGACGCTTGTTTGTGCGAAACCACGGCCACGCGGTTTGTTTATTCGTCGGCGAACCCAAGTCGCAAACGCCCGAAAATTGGACGACCGCTGCCGAGATCCCTCAAGGCGAGGTGCGAGACTACTCGCTGTTGCTGGGCGTCGAACCCGAATATGCGATGGATCCGCCGACCTATCGTTGGCTGTGGAATTGGTACGTCTGCGGAGTTGCGATTCTTTGCGTTGCGGGACTTTTGTCTGCGATCACTTTTGTGGCCTTTCGACAACGCATCACGCTCGATCAAAGCCGAGTCGTATTTGTGGCAGTCACGGTGTTAATGGGCATCGTCGTCGGAACTCCGGCAAGCATCTTGATGGGGGACTTTGTGTTCACATGGCCGGTGGCCCTATTTGCCTTGTTCGCGTTGGCGATCCAGCGGAGCGAACTACGACGCCCCGTTCGATCGCCCTTGAGTGGATTTCGTAGACCGACAAGTCTGATATCACGAAGCAGTTTCGCAGTCTTCCTGATCGCTTGCGTGATCTATTTCGTTGCCTGTCGGCAGATGAGTTTGGTGACGCAATGGTTCTTTCTGTGGGGATTCTGGGCCGCTGCTCCCGCCCTCGTGGTGACGCGTTATTGGCAAAACCGAACAGGTTGGCGTTCACGCGTGATCGAGTGGGTGATGATTCAAATCGCGTTCGGACTGTTTTCCGGATCGACTGCGGCGCTGTTGGATTACCGTTACGATTTGGTTTGGTCTTAAGTCAAAAAGTGCGTCATGACACTGCATGTTCAATGCATACCGCACTAGCGGCGACAGCAATGTCGAATCGCAGCAACGGAAAAGAAAGCGACTGCCACGTTGCCAGCAGCACACCCCCAACCTGCACCGTGAAACTGCCCGAGCAACTTGCATGACCACACTCATTCTCATTTTTTTTGGAGCGTTCGTTGGGCTACTGATTGCCACATTTCTGTTGATTGCGGGCTGGTTCGCTTGGACACCATTGCCATTGGTCTTCCGCATGCCGCTGGCGATTGTTTTGGTTTTTCCTTTTGGATTGATTGCCAGTGCGATTGCTGACGAACTCCAATTGGCAGTTGCGGTTGCCGTGGTGATGTGGGTGTGCATTGTCGCGGGGTTCGCTGCGGATCGATCGGCGGCGTTCACGTTTTGCATGGTGACCCTGATTTTGTTTTGCATCCTGCCGTTGCTCGTTGGTATCTACGTGCATCCAGCGGTGACCGATCAGATTCGCCCAAACATGCTGGGGTTTACCCTCGTTCTCCTGCTCTCCCTCGCACTGTTGTGCGTACCGCTGAGGTTGCTCGGTTTTCGCCTGGAGCGGTTGACGCTGGAAGCAGGCGATCATCCGATGCGATTGGCGAGCGAAAGGAGCGTTGATGAATGGATCGTCGAACTCAGCAAGAGCGACCAAGAACAGGCATCTTTCGCTGAGATCGTCCACTTCGTCAAGCAACGCGGTATCACGATGGAGACTGCCCAAGGCGTTGCCAAAGCGGTCTGTCGCGCGCTTGGGAAACCCGCCCCACGACTGGCGGTGACGAGGGGCGATGCCGGACTCTCATCGTGGCTGCAGTGGGCTACAACCGGCCCCCGCCGCGAACAATACTCGATCAGACAACTCATGCTGTGGGTAGTCGCCTGCTCGATCCTGTTTGCAATCCTGGCGAGAACGGGGATTGACCGCGACGCATTGTTGTCATGGTCCCTTGTGCTGCCAACAATCCTATCGCTGGGAATCGCAATCAATCTATTGGGATATGGTTGGTTGCGAGGGTTACCCGGCGGTCAACGTTTCATGCTGATCGGCGGTGGTTGCTTGTGTCTGGGTGCCGCGAGTTTGTTGTTTCAGCAGATGCAACCCTTTGGATGGAAAATTTCGTTTCTCGCTCCCGCATTGTTTCTCGGCACGACACTCGCCCTCAACTACTGGCTGATGCACCTGCGACGCGAAGGGTTTCGGTTGATTCGGTTGTAAAACGGCAACCAAAGAGAAGTGGGTGAAAGAGTATGCGATGTTCCCGGTGCGTTACATTTTGTTGTAGCGGACGTCGTCAAGACATTCGTCTTCTGGGATGCTGTCATTTTCTGGGATGACCGAAACTCTTGACGAGTTCCGCTACGACAGTAATGGTTTCGAAGGGGCTGAAGAGACAATGACGCTGTGGTATACTGCGAGCCGTTTTGGAACGATTTCCCTTGTCGTCTGTTCATCCTTTGCCAACTGGAGCCTCCATGTCCGACCGCCGATCCTTTATTAAAAGCGGTGTCATTGCGTCGGCTGCTACCGCGGCGTTGACTCAATCCGTGGCCTTGGTGAACGCAGCAGCCAGTGACGAGGGCAGCGACTCGGACCTGATCGGACACGGTGATTTTCGCTATCGCGTTAACAAGGAATGGGCACAGCTCAATCCGTTTCGGACTCCAATCGACAACTGTCACGAGATGGTGCAGGACGCGAAGGGGCGGTTGGTAATGATCGGTGACGACCCACGCAACAATATCATCATCTTTGACAAGTCCGGAAAGGTTCTAGACAGCTGGGGCACTTACTGGCCCGGTGGTCATGGCCTGACTCTGGTCGACGAGGGCGGAGTCGACATGCTTTACGTCAGCGAAAGTGGCTGGGCCCGCAGCCTTCAAGACGGAGTGACGATGGTCCGCCAAAACGGATACATCGCCAAGATGACGATCGATGGAAAGATGATATTCACGATCAGTCATCCGATGACGGTCGGAGCCTACTCGCCCGAAATGCCATTTCAACCCACTGAAACGGCGGTGGCTCCCAACGGTGATATTTACGTTGCCGACGGATACGGCTCGGACTTCATCCTGCGGTACGACCAACATGGGAAATTCATACAGAAGTTCGGCGGACACGATAACGAAGACAAAAACTACAACTTGGCTAATGCGCACGGCATTGCCCTGGACGATCGTGACCCGGTCAATCCCAGACTGATCGTGACCAGTCGTTCCCAGCGAGCTTTCAAATACTTCACGCTTGATGGCAAGTGGCTCAAGACAGTGAATTTGGCCAATCTGCAGATCTGCCGACCGGTGATCCATGGCGACCTGGTCTACGCCGGGGTTTGCTGGAGCCACAACTTCTCTGAGGTCAAAATTCCGAAACCGTGGCTATACCAGACTGGATTCACCATGGTGATGGACAAGGATGATCAGGTGATCTCTTGCCCCGGCGGCGAGCAACCCAATTACAAGGACGGGATTTTGCAGCCAGTGAAGCAGGACAAGGCAAGGACGTTCTACCACGGCCACGACGTTTGCATTGACGAGGATGAAAACGTTTACGTGTGCCAGTGGAATGGCGAACGCACGGCTCCGGTAAAACTCGAACGGGTTTGATCAACACACTTGCGTCCGAGTCTGTCCCTGGTTACGCCTGCCCAGTGTCAATATCGTTAGTTCGACTGTCCCATTTCTTTGTCTACCCTGCATTTGCGAGCCGACGGCGCTAGCCGCGGGCTGTCGGTTAAATCGAAATTTAAATGGTATTTGTGAGCCGTGGGCCGTGAGGCACGGGGTAATGCGTGGAACCCGGCCGCTCACGCGTCACGGCTCACTAAATCAACCGTCCGCTAGCCGCGAGCCTCTTTTTACCCACGAGTTACCCCGCGGCGGTCCGACGCTAACGCGTTCGGCTCACGAAATGGGACAGTTGAATTCAATGTGTGTGTACCACGGTGCTACGCAATGCTTCGCCTCAATCGGCACTGTGTAAAATCATAGGCTGTCCAACAAGCACCTTCCCCAAAATCGCTCTTGGGCAATGTGTCAGCAAAATCTATCGAGAGAACAAACCTGCCAGACAAGAGCGTCGAGGCTATTCCGGCTTGGCCTATTTCATCGGTTCTTTCTGATCAATCTCGTCAAGCTTGAATCGGGTCGTTACGACCGAGTGTTTTTCGGGACCAGGGCGATATTTGATGTAAGTGGTGGCGACAAATGTCCCATCAGGAAGCAACTCGAAGCCTGAATAGCCACAATCCCTACCCGCGTTGCTATGCAGCAGTTTGATTCGATACTGTCCCTGACGGTTCGAGATGACATCCTCATATTTCCCGACCCAGGCTACAAAGTGTCCGTATGTCTTCGAGGTCTTTGTTGTGTCACGCATCACCATCACCAGACGTCCATCCGGAGCGTAAAGCAGCTTGGGACGGTGACCGGTCAACGCAGCCGGAAGTTGTCGAACCTCGCTCCAGCTCTTCCCGTCATCGTTGCTTACCGAAAAAAGTGAGTGAAAATCCTCGTTACGAAGCACCATGAGGAGTTGCTTTCCGTCCGGCGATCTAATCACTGCGGGCTGGCCCCAACGCGACTGGGTGCGGACCACCGGACGTTCGGGCGACCAAGTAAGACCGCCATCACGCGACTCGGCTTCCCAGATGTAGGGTTCGGCATCGGGGCGATTGAGGGCAAAAGGGCCTCGGCGGTCGCACCACATCACCAAACGCTTGCCATTGTCAAACGACATGATTGTCTTCGGAGCACACTCGGCCGTTAAACCGGTATCCTTCATCGGTGTCCACGTTATCCCGCCGTCGTCCGAGTACGCCTGTCGAAGTCGTCCAGGAAAGTCGAGGCCACCGAAAACAAAGATTCGCCCTTTGCCATCGGGATCGACCAAATAGTGGATCGTTGGCGTTGTCTGGGTCACTTGCCGCCAGTTATCAGGCACATCAAGCAAGCCGCGCCACGTCTTGCCGCCATCATCGCTGCGGGCAAGCGGGCCGAGGTGACCCGCGTGATTGATCGACCACGTGCAGAACATCGTCTTGCCGTCGGGAAGCAAGACCGTGCAGGGGTGCCCTTGATAAATCTCAGGAGTGCCTTGGGCTACGATCGAGTGACGCTCTGTCTCGCGCGAGATATCGATCGTCGGAATCGAAATAGTTTCATGTGCCTCGAGGCTTGATTCTGTTTCACTGCCGCAAACCGAAGTCAAACTGACGCCCAAAAGCATGATCGCAACAGCCGTAATGCGAAGAGTTGAGCGTGTCGTGATTAGGGACATTTGATTCCTGTTTGTTGCAGAAGGAACGGTTAAGAAAGCAGGCATCCCACTGCCACGCTCGATCACGGAACAGGTCGCTGCGGTGGTGGTCAAACGAGATACCAACTTGAATCCAAAGATCAAATTGCTGCAGCAGGACGCATGCCCACTGCAAGATAGTCGTGACTGACCGAGGGCTCAAGGTGAACAGTATAGACTTTGAGAGCACGCAATGCTCGTTGACGACTAGTCTCACTTCGTCCTTTGGCCCTCCGCTTGCAACAGCGGAGGTTGGACTGCCGCAGAATCACACGTTGAAAAGGCCACTGGCGAGTTGTAGGCCGGATCAAGGACGCAGGGTCATGCCGGATCGGCGCAAACGGTAGCTTTTTCGAATCAGCCTCGGACCGATATGACATTCGCAATTGCGTCCGCTGATCCGGCATTTACACCGTTTGCTTGATCCGGCCTACTAAAAAAACGCAACTTCAAAATGCGGATGCTACGTGGGGAGATTGAAAAAGCGAAATTGACAATCGAGAAAGGGAAAATCGGATCTGGGAATGTGAGTGTGCTTGATCACAGGCTGGAAGCCTATCCCACTATCAAACGAAAAAAGCGGAGTGAGTCTCTTTTTGAGAGTCTCACCCCGCCTATTCGGAACACTAACGTCCTACGGTATTGCTCAGGCTTCCCTTGCGTCGGGCCTGATCAAATCCGTGTTTCTAGCAACCGCAAGCTGGTGTAGCTTCGCAACCGCAAGAAGGAGCTGCGTCACAACCACATGCTGAATCGCAACCGCAGTTGCCGTGGCTGAACAGACGACGGAGCAAGCCACGAACAGGGCCTTCAGTCGCTGGGCAGCAAACAGGAGCAGCTTCGCACGATCCGCAAGCGTCGCCACAGCAAGAAGCTGGAGCACATACTTGAACTGGAACTTGCTTGCAAACAACTCGTGGAACACAACGTGTTACGGTGTAAGGCTCGCAAACTTTGCGGCACTTAGCAACCTTAACGATCTTTGTGAAGCATTCTTTCTTGTAAGTCGTGCAGCATACGGTCTTGGTGCGGCACTCAGGAACCATCGTGCAAACCTTGTAGCAAACTTCCTTTGTGCGGCATTCTGGTACCATTTTGCACACGGTGTAGTTGCAGGTCTTTTGACGGTTTTCGCAAACGATGTTGCAAGTGGTGTAGCAAACTTCTTTGCTGCGGCACTCAGGAACCATTTTGCAGGTCGTGTAGTTGCAGGTCTTTTGACGGTTTTCGCAAACCATTGTGCAGACCTTGTAGCAAACTTCCTTCGATCGGCATTCTGGAACCATTTTGCAAGTTGTCCAGTTGACAACTTTGCTACGGCACTCAGGAACCATTTTGCAAACGGTGTAGTTGCAAACCTTGGTGCGGCACTCAGGAACTCGCTTGCACACGGTGTAAGGTACTTCACGAGTACGGCACTCACGAACGTACTTGGTGCAGCAGATTTCCTTAGTTTCGCAAGTTGGAACCCAAACCTTCTTGCAGCAAGTGGTTGGGCAACCTTGAACACATTCAACGCGGCAGCTGCCTGGGCAGTATACGCATCGGCAAGTCGCAGGATCGTAAGTCCAAGTTCCGGGCTCACGAACGGTACGACGCATCATTTTGCCAGGGATCGTTTCAGTAACGGTATCCCAATGGCCACCGTTGACCGTAACGGTCTTGGTGTACTGCTGAGGAACTACAACGCTGTAGTTTTCAGTGCGAACGCGTTGTTCTTGCACGGTGTTGTAAACCGTGTAGTTGATCGTACGCGATTTTTGCTCACGAACAGGAACCATCACTGTGTAGTTGACGGTCTTGCTGTGGTTTTCACGCACAGGGTTCATGACGGTGTAGTTCACAGTCTTGGTGCGAGTTTCCCACACAGGCTTGCGAACGGTGTAGTTGATCACCTTTTGGTGAGTTTCGTACACAGGTTTCATGACCGTGTAGTTGATCGTCTTGGTGTGCTTTTCATAAACAGGTTTGCGCACCGTGTAGTTGATCACTCGCGTACGAGTTTCGTGAACGGGCTTCATCACGGTGTAGTTGATCGTCTTGGTACGATTTTCTACGTGAGGAACGTTCACTGTGTACTGAACTTCACGAGTCGAGGTAACAGGAACCGTACGGGTTCCGGTCACTTCTTGATCTTCGTAGTAAGTTTCATTGCGAGTACGGTAGCGAGTTTCTTGAACTTGCTCGTAAACCGTTTCGCTTACATTTCGCATGACGGTGTAGGACCCACCAGCAACGGCACCGCCATCAACGATGGCTCCGTCACCTGCGTGTGCACCTTCGACAATGCTTCCATCAGCAACTGCGTTTCCGCAGCTGCTACAGCCTTCATAGCTGACAGCGTTGCAATAAGCAGCGCTAGCTGAGTTCACCCCGAAAACGATCGACAGGATCGTCAACGTAGGCAACAATAACCTTTTCATCTTCTAATCTCCACGGTAACAATACGGGTTTTGGACGTAGCTTTCCTGGACCAGTCGCACTAGCAACTGACCCGGCATCGAGATTCGTTTGGTTCGTCACAACCGTCTTCCCATGACCGATTTGCTTCGGTTCCACCGCGTAACGCACTACGCCGAATGGAAGTTGTTTCGATTGAGCAGACTTAACGCACAAGCGAGACGAATCCTGATGCATAAACTTCATCGACTACGGGTGAACCGTTACCTACGTAAAGATGTCGGGCAAGGTAAAAGATTACGTTTGGGGTGACCTGTTGGTACGAACGTTCTGTAGGTACCGACTTTGCCGGTTTTAACGGCAACTCGCTCTTCTGGGTGTAAAGAAACCACTTGCAAAACCACTCGATGATCCGGAGAATCCGAACAATCGTTACAATCCAGCGACAACGGTAGAAGATTCATTTGGATTCACCGGCCACCAACACAATTCGTCTAATCAGAACGCGGGCCGTCTAGTCAGTAGAGGGCAAAGTGCACAAAGCAACACTGCTACTTACCCACCTGCGACTGCACTACGCAAATAGCTGCGTGCGAGTGAAAAGCTACGCGGGACAACGGCCTGCCTAATGTAAATGTGCGCACCACAAAAAAAATGGCAATGCAAATGACCAGACCACCAGATGATCCGCCGGGGGCCGCGAGTCACTGCCTACTGAACAAAATGTGAAGTTCAACAAGGAAGCCCCCCCTTGTACGGTGCTGCGTCGCTATAATCGGGCCATAGCAGCACACCATCGATCGACTTCAATCATTCGAGTTACGGCAATGCAGCCTCCGGTTCTGAAAATTTCCTTTTTTTCTATCTGAAAGGAGATTCGATGCGAAAACACCATGACGTGCCGTTCAAGGCTCCGTTGCAACTGCCGATATGTTCACTACCCGATTCGTCGGTCAGTGAGCAAGTGGAGGCTCACGGCGGCGACGTCGTCGAAGTAGAGTCCTTCGCAACGGCGGTCTTCCACCCCAAAGAGGGGATTCGCATCGACCATTTTCGCTTGCTGCGAGAATTGGGCGAAGGGACGTTCGGCCGCGTTTGGCTCGCCCGCGACACAAGCCTTAATCGTGTCGTTGCCATTAAGTTTCCAAAATTCAATTTGGCGGCGAATCAGGTCAGTTCACGCCGATTCAAGCGTGAAGCCGAGATTGCGGCGGGCTTAAGTCACCCCAACCTGATCCCCATCCTTGACGCGGTGTTGACTCCGGAGAAGGCGTACATTGTCTCGGAATACTGTCCCGGTCCGACGCTCGACCAATGGATGCACCAGCAGAACAAATTGGTGTCGATCTCTACGGCGGTTTCGATCGTCAGTCAACTTGCCAGCGCTTTGCGAGTCGCTCATCACCGTGATCTGATGCATCGCGACATCAAGCCCTCGAATGTGATCATCAGCAAGGACGATCGAGGTCGACCGTTTGCGAATTTAACGGACTTTGGTATGGCCCGGTCGATGACGGATGTCAACGAGACGATGGCAGGAACGCTGATCGGCAGCGCGCCGTACATGTCGCCCGAACAAGCGTGTGGCAACATCGATACGCATGGTGCCCACTCGGATGTCTATTCATTGGGCGTCTTGCTTTACGAACTTTTGACAGGCGTGTCACCGTTCGCTGCATCGACTCAAATGCAAACGATCCAACGGGTGAAAGAGTACGATCCGCCCGCACCGCGAGTTATGCGTCCCAGCATTTCACGTGACTTGAGTGCAGTGGTTCAGCGATGCTTGGAAAAGACACCTCATCGCCGCTACCATGATGCCGGAGATCTTTACGATGATTTGGTGCGGGTTGCGGAGCGGCGTCCTACGTCGGCTCGCCCCATTGGTCGGGCGGGCCGAACGATACGATGGGCTCAGCGAAATCCGTTGGTGGCATCGCTTTCGACCGCTGCCATACTCGGCGTCTTATTTGGTGTCGCTAGCCTATCGATGTTTGCACTGAATCAACGCAGCAATGCGATTGACAGTCGCGGGCAGACGATCAAATTGCAAGCCGCGCTGCATTACGTGGATCAGTCAAAGCAGCGACTGCGTGCGATGCACTACGACAGCGACGTTTCGCTGGCATATTTGATGTTCAATCGGGCGCAGTATGGCGAGGCAAGACGTTTGCTCGATCTGCACGTACCAAGTCTCGGCGAAGTCGATCTGCGAAACACCGAATGGGCAATACTTGATGCCGAAGTAAAAGCCAAATACGCGTTGTGGGGTCGCCATTCCAAGTCAGCTCGCGAGTTGGTGGTGCTGCCGGATAAACAAACGGTGGCAACCATCGGAGACGACGGCAACTTGATTTGCTGGGATATCAACACCGAGACAATGCGGTATCGCTTGTCGGGACTCGAAGGCCAGGGGACTGCGATTGCCGCGTTGCCCGATGGCAAATTGGCTATCCCCGGCCAAACTTGGCCGTTTGGTTTCCGTGGCGTCATCACGATCGATCCCGCCACTGGCAAAACCGCTCAGGCACTGCACCTGCATCCCACCACGATCGAGTCAATCCGTGTCGCCGGTGACACGCTCGTTTCAGGCTGTCGCTATAACGACATCAAAGCCTGGTCATTCAGCAGCGGACGATCGATTGATATCCCGTCGGGAATCCGCAACGAGAGTGTGGGGCTAACGCCCGATGGAAAAATCGTTGTGACCGGCGAACATCATGTTAAGAAACTAAAGTTCTTTGATACAGAAACAGGCCGGTTGATTCGCGAACTCGACACACCCGGTTTGGTGTTGCTGCTTGAGTGCAGCCGAACCCAAGATACCGTTGCCTATACGCTGCGAGATGCGAACGGATTTGGAATTGTTCCCATTCATCCCGAATCAGATTCAACCGTTGATTACGCTTGGATTCCAACTCAATCCGAACCAAAAGCGTTGACGTTTTCCGACGACGATACTTCAATTGCGGTGGCGGATTACCGAGCGGGTGTGGAATGGTTCAAATTGGCCGCGGGCGATGGCGAAGGATCACCGCCAAAGTACGAATCGACCGCATTTGTCTCGGGGTCAGGAGGCCGGATGACGGACTTGGCATTTTTGTCGTCGGATATGTTGATCACCACGGGGCTTGATGGAGCGGTCGAGCGATTTTCACCGGATCGAATGGGGCATGAAGTCTATTCGCGGCCGTCTTCACTGCTGGACGATGCTGGCGCCGCATTCACCTCGGATTTTCGCCACGCTTTGTTCCTGACGCAGGCGGAATCAGATGCCTGCAACGCGCTTCAGTACGCGGAATTGCCAGAGCCCAACGAAGCCCATCGCCGCGTCGACGGATATACGCCAGTCGCATGTCGCGAAATCTGGCAAGGCGATCAGACAATTGAGGCGATTGCCATCTCGCCCGATGACAAAACAATCGCAATGACCACGGCAGGCGGCGAGCTGATCCTTCTTCGCGATTGGGTCGGGGGAACTCCCACGGTGCAATCGGCTCAGCTTCCGATGTATGAATCCGGTGATGTGTATGGAAAGCTAAAATTTTCACCTACGGGGCGTTATCTTTCGGCAGGTGGAAGAGTCGACAACCTGCAAGTGCTCGATCTAAGTGGAGATAAACCCAAAACGGTCACTTCGCTGTACAAGGACGCTGGAACGCATTGTGTCGCGTTTTCATCCGACGACAAACAACTTGTGGTCGCGGGTGGCAACGAAATCGAGGTGATCCAACTCGCCACTGGCGAATCGCGGCAATGGCAAACCAGTTTCGAGAAAGCCAGATGTATTGAATTCACTCCCAACGCCAAACAAATCGTGGTGGGATGGGACGATGGATCTCTTGCCACCTTCGATGCGAAATCAATGGAACCGCAGACGATGCTACATGGCGTAACGTTTTCAGGTGAATACGTGATGCAACCATCTGCCATCCACTTTCTCTCGAACCACCGATTGATATTGGTGACCCATAGTGGCACACTGCAATTCTGGGATATGGACAAACGTCTTCAAGTTGGCACGATGACAGTTTGGGAAAACGGTCAATCGGGAACTCGTTGTGATGCCGTTCGAATGAGCGACGACGCGTCGCAATTGATCATCGGATGCAACAACGGCGACGCTTCTCGCATCTATCGCTGGCAAATCCCAACCTCAGATCAAATGGAACAAGGCAGCAAGTATGCAACACGTTAATGGTCGCCCGCAATCAGACAGTCCGCAAAGGAATGCGAAACGCCGCGTTTGGACGATACATCCACGCGGTTTCACGCTGGTCGAATTGCTGGTCGTGATCGCGATTATTGGCGTTCTCGTGGGACTGTTATTGCCGGCTGTCCAAGCGGCACGCGAGGCGGCGCGGCGTATGTCGTGTAGCAACAATCTGAAACAGATTGGCTTGGGAATCGCCAACTATCACGCCGCGTTTAATAAGCTACCGCGAGCGTGGTGGCTCGATACACCGCCCCAGGCCTTTAACGGGAAACCATGGGGCGTGGCGCTGTTGCCGTACATCGAACAACAAGCGATCTACGACGAATTTGATCACGAAACGTTGCCAGTCGACCAGTTCAGCCCTGGCAACGTTGCACTGCTGCAAACCCCGATCCCTGGTTACGTGTGCCCATCCAGCCCCGGCAATCCCGCGGACCGACGATACACTTTCGACGCGACGCCAGCGGGACTGCCGTTCACGGCAACTAATTTGGCGCCGGCCGACTATTGCCCTACCACAGGCGTGACGGGCACTTACGCCAAGCATGCCTACGGAAACAATTTACTAAACAATCGCGAAGGGGCGATGCAGGTCGTCAGTGCCGCGTTCGGTGGCGATCAGGATGGCAGCTTTGCCGGTATTCTTGATGGTCTTTCCAACACGTTTCTGATCGGCGAACGCACCGGTGGTCCCGTCGTCTTTAGCGGCGGACGCGAAGATCCCGTTGCCACTGCGAATTTGATCGGCACCGAAGGAGGCGGTTGGGGCGACTTGGTCAATGGCGAACATTGGCTGCAAGGTTCGCTGAATGGGGGCATTTCTTGGCCGCCTCAATCAGGTCCCTGTGCGATCAATTGCACCAACGCGAGAGGATTCGGATTCCACGGTTTTCACGTCGGAGGCTGCTACTTTGTCTTCGCGGATGGTTCTGTTCGCTTCTTCACCGCATCGGTCGACGCCAAGATTCTTTCAGCCCATATCACTCGAAGAGGCGGAGAAGTCATTGAATCGGTTCAGTAGCTCACCAATTAACCTGACTGCGTTTTGCTTGATCGCCGTTGGCACAATCATAGGATGCTCCGATTCAAGCGTCCGCGACGACATGGTAAAGATCAAGGGCGTCGTGCTTGTCGATCATGAACCGGCCGAAGGCGTTGTATTGCATTTGCATCCCAAATCCGGCAGCGCTGCGATCTCGTCAGGCATCACGGACGCAGACGGGGCGTTTCAGATTTCCACGTACAGTCTCGGTGATGGCGCGCCGGTTGGTGACTACGCCATCACGATGGTATGGAGCAAGTTCGACGTGATGACGCGGACGCAAGTCGGAGATCATTTGCAGGGCAAATACGCCTCACAAGATAAAACCAAGATCGAGTGGACGATTCCCGCGACCGACGTGTTCGACGCAGGCACAATCGAGCTAAAACGTAAGTAATTTAGAGGATGGTTTGCGAACGACAGGCGGGGAAGCCAATTCCACATCACTCGATCACTGTGGCGACGCAGCCTTCGCATGTGGCGGTCGCACCAGGATCGAAGTGGGTTCGCCGAGCAAACCCGATCGCCAATCCATGCTGATCGTCCACCTTCGTGACACTGGTCAATCGCACCACGGTTTTGCCATCGCAATCAAGCGTTGCACCGGCCTCCGGTAGCGTCCCCTCGATTGACAGCCGCACGCGTTTCTTTTGTACTTGGCCCAAGGCGTCCAGGCGAGCCACCGTTTCTTGGCCCAGATAACACCCTTTGGTGAACGAGATCGTGCATTCCTCGCGATTGATTTCTTGAGGCAAATTCGAGTCATCAATATCGATCCCGTACCAGGGAAATCCAGCAACGGTACGAGCGTGATGAAACGTCGCTTCATCACCGAGCGGCATCGTCAAACCTTCGTTGACACTCGCCATCGCCGCATCGAGATCACTGCGAGCGATCAACACCATCCAGCTAGCGTCGTTGAGCCAGCGGACGCGATAGGTCGCGCCGGCAGTGTCACCGATCGAACCCTCCCACCACGTCAACGGATCTTCGTGCGGTGCCGATGGCAAAGTCGAGAACAAAAATCCAACAAACTCATCATCGCGAATCGTCACCGTCGCATCTTCGCGAATCGTGTAGCGATCAGCATGAGCAGCAAAGACTTCGGATTGGCGTTTCTCGCCGACTCCAGGCGCCCCGATCAAACGGTATCCGTTTTCGCGGCGGAAGATGTGGAAATGTCCGAGTGTTTTGCCCCGCACGTCGGTCACGAAGCTTTCGCAACCCTGACCAGCCTCGAGCGATTTCACTTCGTTGGTGGTCAAGTTGTGCAGAATCGCTGCGGCATCAACGCCATCAATATCGACGACCGAAAGCGAGGAAAGAAGATGAATTTGAGAAGTCGTCATAAGATCAATAATTGGAAAAACGAGCGAGGGCGGATACCAGAACAACGGCGAGATCTTTACGTCTATTTTCGCTGATCGCGGTTAAACACGTAAGCCCCAGACGAATGCCTTGTTCTTGCAAATAGTCGCTGATCGCTCCGCGATCAGAACGTTGGATCGCGGAGGACGTCGCTTTATTTAAGCGACGCATTTTGTTGTAGCGTTACTCTTGACGCGTTCCGCTAAGCAGGGCAATCTGAGCCATTCCCCAAAATGATCTGAGCCGACGGCGCTAGCCGCGGGCATGTTTCCTGCAATATTGACTGGCCCGCGGCGAGCGCCGTCGGCTCACAAAAGGATCGACGTCCGGCGCGATCCAAGACGATAACGGTTACGACGTTCCTTAGAGTTCGATGCCCGTTTTGCCGTCCCAGCGAACGAAACCTTCGATGGCGGCGTATTCGGCCAGCCCCAACAAGTCGTAAAGCTGCGCCGTGTCGGCGTTGCGTGCCTCGGCTCGCTGCCAAAATTCACGCATATCGGACCCGGGAAACAGAGCACGATCCTTTTGCGATTCGTGCTTGAAAATCGCCACACGTTTTCGTTCGACTTCTTGAGGACTCAGCGGCACGGCCATCTCAATATCCTCCGGTGACCACTCTTGCCACGCACCTCGGTACAACCACACCGCACAGGCCTCGTACCACGGATCGTCAATGCACTGCTGACACGCCTGCAGAATTGCACTTAGACAGACGCGGTGGGTACCGTGAGGATCCGACAAATCGCCAGCAGCATAAATTTGATGCGGCTCAATTTTGCGTAACAGCTCGACGGTGATGCGAATGTCTTCGTCGCTCAACGGAGCCTTCTTGACGCGTCCGGTTTGATAAAACGGCAAATTTAAAAAGTGCAGGTTTTCGTCCTTCACGCCGCAGCAACGAGCGCCTTCGCGAGCCTCGCCGCGACGAATCAGCCCCTTGATCCGCTGGACTTCGTCGCTGTCGACCTGACCTGATCGTTTTTTCCGCAGGAACTCGTCGACGTGATCTTCTAGCTGCTCAAGTCCTTCAGCGTGGATCTGAAACTCGCGACAAAAGTCGCCGGCGAACTCGGCGAACCGAATTGCATCTTGATCAAAGACGGCGATGTTGCCCGATGTCTGATAAGCGATGTGCGTGTCATGGCCTTGATCAACCAAACGGATCAACGTTCCGCCCATCGAGATGACATCGTCATCCGGGTGAGGCGAAAAGACGATCACGCGTTTTGGGAAAATGTCGTCGCGATGTCCCGGACGATCTCCGACCTGCTTCGCATGCGCGGGTTTCCCGCCGGGCCATCCAGTGATCGTGGATTGCAGGTGCCGGAACACTCTCAGATTGATGTCGTAGGCGCTGCCGTGATTGGCAAGCAAATCTTGGAACCCGGCTTCGTTGTAATCGGCTTCGGTCAATTTCAATAGCGCCTTGCCAAGTCGCGTGGCCAGCGAAATCACCGCTCGCCGCGTCGTCGAACTGTCCCATTCGATAGGGCCGACCAACCATGGCGTCTCGAAACGGGTCAAGCTCGAAGCAGCCGCCTCGTCCAAAAAGACTTCCGCACCCTCGTGTCCTTGTAAAAAGGAAGCAGGAATCGCCGGAGTCGCTTCTTGCTCGACCGTTTGCAGGATAATCGAAGCTTTGCCTTCGCCAAACCCGAGCAAAAAGATCCGCTTGGACTCGAGAATCGTGCCCACGCCCATCGTCAACGCATGACGCGGGACGTTCTCGGCACCAAAGAAATTGCTTGCCGCATCGATTCGTGTCACCCGATCCAACGTGATCATACGAGTGCGGCTGGTCCGGTCGCTGCCCGGTTCGTTGCAACCGATATGTCCGATCCGGCTGAGCCCAAGGATTTGCAGATCAATCCCGCCAGCCTCAACAATCTTTGCCTCGTAAGCGGCGCAAAATTCGGCGACGTGTGATTTGTCGACGGAGCCATCGGGAAAGTGAATATTGGCCGCATCGATATCGACAAGGTCTGTCAAATATTCCCGCAAAAACCTCGAATTACTCTGGAGTTCATCCGGTTGCATCGGAAAGAATTCGTCCAGGCTAAAAACGACTACGTTGGCGAATGAAAGACCTTCGTGATTGTGCAACCGCACCAATTCTTCGTAAACGCGTGTTGGCGACGAACCGGTCGCCAGCCCCAAGACGCAGTTTTGCCCGGCCGCCGCGCGAGATCGTATGAGCGCTGCGATCTCACTGGCCGCCGCGATGCTGGCATCCGATGCCTTGGCAAAGACGCGGCAAGGGATCTTTTCGCGACGCGTGTTGTCCGCGGTATAAATGTTTGATGTTTCTGTCATAATTGAAATCCTTCCCAAATAAATCGAGTTTCGAGTAGGGCCGGTTCCCACCGGCCGTCATTGAAGGCTTGATGGAGTCGGCCAGTAGGAACCGGCCCTACGACTACGACCGATCACGCGCCACCATTGCGGCGCCGATCATTCCGGCCTGGTTACCAAGCGTTGCAAATTCGATCTTCATGTTTCCGCCAACCTGCACCAATGTGGTTTGTTTCACACTCTGTTGAACGCGGGCAAGAAATTCACGCCCGGTTTCTGTTTCCATGCCTCCGAATGTCATCGCGCCGCCAAGCAACACGACGGCGGGATCGGCGACCTGACCTAACATCCCAATCGCTCGGCCGACATAATCAGCCGTGTCGTAAATGACTTTCTGACAATAAGCGTCACCTGACTCGGCTCGACTGGCAATCATTAGGGGTGTCAGCTCGCTCGCATCTTCACCGCTCAACTCGGCCATCCGTGCGATCACGCCCGCTGAGCCAGCATAAGTTTCCAAGTGCCCACGACTTCCGCAAGTGCAGGGCAGGGCGTCCGCGGAGAAGTCGATTGCGATGTGCCCCAGCTCGCCTGCGCAACCATGATCTCCGCCATGAGGATTGCCGACGACCACCATCCCACAACCGACACCGGTCCCCAACGTGACCAGTGCTAACGATTGAACTCCTAACAAACGCGTCGCATGTTCGGCATATGCCGCCGCGTTGGCATCGTTAATTACCATCGACGGCAACTCAGAAATCCGAGCGAGCTCGTCTCGCAACGGGACGTCAAGCCACCCGTCCAGATTCACAACTTCACGTAATTTGTAGGCCCGCGTATCGAGCACCCCGGGAACGGCCAAGCCGACCGCGGCGACCGGGCGTCCGTTGGCAAACTCCATTGCATGCTGAAAAACGTTTTGCGGCGTTTTTAGCATGCAAGTCGCTGTACGCTCGGTCGCGACGATGTGGCACGTTGCGTCCACCAAGCCGAGTTTTACGTCGGTACCGCCGACATCAATTCCAAGATACAAGGCCGCGGAATCGGAAACAGACATGTCGAATGGGGGGCAAAGGAAGCAGCGGGAAAGATCACGTGGCAGGAGCTTGGCAGCACATCATAGTCGCAAATCCGCTCACAGAGTGATGGGGGGACGTTCTATTCTATCTCGCGATTCAAAAATCGCTGGCGTTCGGACCAATGGCACCCGGGCACGAGTAAGATGTATGATAAATAACCTAAGCAGGTAGACAGGAATCATTGGGTGAAATCCCGTTAGCCGTTTGGGCGCTAGCCCCGGTTCAACTTCGGAACCGTGGCGAACGGGCTGTTGCCTTAGTGAGCCGTGACGCGTGAGCGGCCGGGTCCCACGCATTACCCGGTGCCTTACGGCCCACGGCTCACGACTGCGAGTTGCATTTCGAATAAATCAACAGCCCGCTAGCGCCAAAATGGCCAATTTACTGAAAGACTCCTGCCTAACTGCTTATCTAGACTCCCCAAACTCTTTCCCGCATGAGTGCTCATCAATGTTTACTCGAACGTTTCTTGCTGTGTCCGTTGCCGTGGTCTCGTTTTCCTTTGCCAGCGGGGAAGAAACGAAAACAGCCGCCCCCGAGACCGGCAAATGGGTTTCGCTGTTCAATGGGGAAAACCTCGAAGGCTGGACCCCCAAAATTCGTTACCACAAACTCGGTGACAATTTCAAAAACACGTTTCGTGTCGAGGACGGGTTGCTGAAGGTTCGCTACGACGGCTACGACAAATTTGACGAGACTTTTGGACATTTGTTTTACAAAGATTCGTTCTCGCACTACCGATTCCGAGTCGAGTACCGCTTTGTAGGTGATCAGTGCAAAGGCGGTCCCGGATGGGCTTTACGCAACAGCGGCGTGATGCTTCATGGCGAAAAACCTGAAACGATGAGCCTGGATCAAGACTTCCCCGTCTCGATCGAAGCTCAGTTACTCGGCGGCGATGGCAAGAACGCTCGCACCAACGCAAATCTGTGCACCCCAGGGACAAACGTCGTCATGGACGGCAACTTGTTTACCCCGCATTGCGTTAGCTCATCGTCGGACACCTACCACGGCGAAGACTGGGTCACCGTCGAACTCGAAGTGCATGGCAATAAGATCATCAAGCACATTATCGATGGCCAAACGGTGCTGCAGTACAACCAGCCCCAACTGGATCCGAAGGACGCTCATGCAAAAGAGTTGGCCGAGAAACAAGGCGGCATCCAGCTAAGCGGCGGCACGATCTCGTTGCAATCGGAAAGCCATCCCTGCGATTTCCGCAAAGTCGAAATCATGGTGTTAGAGGAATAGAGCTCGAGCGCAGTCAGTTATCGAATGTAGGATGACTCTCTGAGTCGTCCAGGAAAAAAAAATCACCATTCACGCGATTCAGAGAGTCACGCTACTTTGAAACACTGATTTGCCCAGGAATTAAACTTGAGCGGCTGGCTTCGACGGATGCCAAAAAATCTCGGAACGAATTGAATTCACCGATATCTGTGAATTGATCGGCTGCCAGCACGACCTTGTCCCCCGTTGCGACGACTGACCAGCCTGCGGATTTTGCGTTGAGATCGAAGGAATCCATCTCGCTCCATAGATGCCAGCCCTTGCTGTGTTTATCAATCACCAGCATGCCCTCAGGTCGCAGTCGAAACTCCTGGCTCTTTCCGGCAGATTGCGTCGCATGAAAGGCGTTCCATAGCGCGAAGAATGTGATGGCGACCGTCCCAATCACGGGGATCATCGCAATCAAGGTGATCCCAGGGTGTTCGGAGACAAACGAGAAGTCTCCCGCGATCATAAAACAATGAATGGTCCACCCAAGTACGGGCAACCAGAACGGCACCAAATGCTTAAACACTTCCGCAACAATTTGCGGAAGCTTCTTGGCCCAAGCAACCGCGTCCCGAGGAATCCCCGTATCCGTGACGACAAAACGTCGCTCTGCGGCCGGATTCGATGCGAAAGGCCATTCCTCCTCGCTCCAGACCGGAATGCTCACAATTCCGGGGCTGGTCGATTCATCCGCAGGCGACACCACTTTAGTGAGTTGCTCGAGAGACAGCTTCTCATCGTGCATCGTGCTCAAGCGAAACCGCAGGAACTCGGACACTCGAAACGCATCTGCCGGCGAACTAAAAAAACGAAGCGGCAAAATGATCCTGCGAAAGGCATCCAGTGCAAACGGCAGTTGCAAATGCTTGGAAAACAGACGGCATTTTTGGAAATACTCCCAATCGACTGTCAGCCACATGTCGTCCGTCCAGATCATCATACCATCTTGATGGAGCACGAACCGCCGATCGTCTGGATGCTGCGAAAGACGCAAGATTCGCTTACGCCGGTAACGCTCGCTCGCTAAAAGATACGATTTGATCCGGTCCCAGTGGGCCAACAACATGAACCCCGTGATGCCCCAGAGGATTGAGATTGCCACGATTCCTTGATCTAACACTGCATAGATCAAAAAGAGACTCAACATGCCGATCGCAACGGCAATGTCGAAACCCGCCTTTCGTGAACTCGTGGGCTGACTGTCCCACAACGCAACCTTCAAATCATCGAGAGTATAGGTTCCGCGGCAAAACACCGGGCTCAACTCAGGTGCAACCTCAGCAGGCACCTGATAGGGATTGATTGGTGCCGTGGAGGCCGAATTCGTTGACGAGGAACCTGAGCTCATTGAAAACGTCCGGAACGAGAAAGATCAATCCGGCTATAAAGCACCATTGAAGTTACCGATTGTCGTTGATCGCTCCGCGATCAATACGTTGGATCGCGAGGGGCGTCGACTTGCTTATTGACGTAGCGGAACTCATCACGAGTTTTGATTGTCCCGGAAAACGAAAGTCTTGACGACTTCCGCTACAACCAAATGCGTCACTTCTAATATCGACATCCTGAGCGTTCCACGACAATGCCCCGATCTAAAACGACGGGCCCGCGGCTAGCGATATGTTGATTTAATCGAAATGTAAATCGCATTGGTGAGCCGTGGGCCGTAAGGCACCGGGTAATGCGAGAAACCCGGCCGCTCACGCGTCACGGCTCACTAAATCAACAGTCCGCTAGCGCCGTCGGCTCACAAAAATGCCTGATGTTTACTACGCAAAAAATGCAAACTAGGATTTTACGAACAACACAGGTCCAAACCGTCAAGCATTTTCTCGGCGGCGTCGCTTTTATTGAGCACGTAATAGTGGATTCCGGGAACGCCGTTTTTGATCAGGTCAACGGTTTGCTCCCGAGCGTGATCGACACCAATACTGAACTGCGACTCTTCGCATTCGGTTGCGTTCATTGCTTCGGAGAGCACGGTTGGAATCGCCGCCTTGCACATTGCTGCAATGCGTAACGCCTGTTTGAAATTGGTGACAGGCAAAATCCCAGGGACAATCGGCACCGTGATGCCAGCCGCAACGCAATCGTCGCGGAAGCGGTAAAAGTCGGCGTTGTCGTAAAACAACTGCGTCACAACCACGTCGGCGCCCGCGTCGACCTTTCGCTTTAGATTATCAAGATCGGTCTTCCCGTCAGGTGCCTCTTGATGAACCTCGGGGTAGCCAGCAACCAGGATTCCGAAATCCTGGAAACGGCCACGAATCAGCTCAACGAGCTCGTTCGCGTACCGCAAACCTCCTTCGACTGCCTCGAATTGCTCGGTTCCCTTCGGCGGATCCCCACGCAGGGCAACGATGTAGTCGACGCCGCGAGCCTGCGCTTCGCTGAGGTAATCTTCGAGCTGAGCCACGGTGGATCCGACGCAGGTCAGATGCGATGCGACCGGCAACCCCGTAATTTGCTTGACTTTCTCAACAACATCCAGCGTCGTGCCTCGTGTCGAGCCGCCAGCACCATACGTGCAAGTGAAGAAGGTGGGGTTAAATTCCTTCAAACGCTCGACATTCTTCATTAACGTGTCGATCCCGGCCTCCGTTTTGGGTGGAAACAGCTCGAACGAGATCGCACAATCGGAGGAGTTGAAATGAGACGCTAAGGACATTACTTCTTGTTCACAGAGGAATTTTCGAGGCCAACAGCCACTGCCAGCCTGAGCATTGTAATCAGATAATGGGCATGTTGAATCCCCTAGCGACTGAGACGGATCGAGTAGCCCGGGATCTCCAAAAACCTCGAAGTTGGCTTCGCAGCCGTGCATTTTCCGACTTCAAACTCAGCGTCAACCCACTCACGCCCGACCACCCATTCGCCCCATTTCTCCCAAATGACCTGCATTTCGATTTGATATCACGCATAACCGTTGGTTTTTTCGTGAAACATCGCAAATACGACTTGGTCCTTTTTTACAAGTTTCGTTAAACTTCCAGGCCTACGCAGCCGAGGCACGCTGCCCACTCCGTCACAGGTTTGACGCAAAGCAGGAAGAATCAGGTGACGGCGGGGGGCTTCATCCCTAGCAATTCTTTTCAAATGACTTGAAAGAACGGCGGCTGCAACGTGTTTTGCAGGGACGCTAACATCGCTGAACTCGCAAAACGGTAATGCCACGGAGTCATCCCAGGGAGGGAACCCATGCCGGGCGAGTCATTCCGATTTATCCACGCTAGCGATTTTCACCTCGAATCTCCTCTCGGAGACCTCGACACGATCCCCAGTCACCTCCGCGATGCGATGGCCGATGCGCCACGTCGTGCCGTCAAAGCGGTCTTTGATGCGGCTTTGGTGGACAACATTGATTTTATTGTGTTGTCAGGCGATCTTCTCAATCCACAAACGGCGGGTCCTCACGGGATGTCGCTGCTGCTGGAGTATTTCGAGAAGCTAAACGCCAAGAAAAAGCCGGTGTTTTGGGTCGCGGGAAACGCAGACGATCCGCAAAAGTGGCCTGAAGCGGCCCCGCTTCCTCCCAATGTCACGTTATTCCCCAAAAACAAGGCGATCGCGGTCCCGGTGGAGCGTGCTGGCCGAACCATTTGCGTCGTCGTAGGCCGCAGCAGCGAAGGAAGATCATCGCTGCACGTTCCTAGTTACCGCACCGACCCGACCGACGAATACACCGTTGCCGTCGGCTACGGATCGTCGGATGCCGACGCGTTAAAGGAAGGTCGATTCGATTACTGGGCGCTTGGTGGCAAACACAATCGCAAGGAAATCGAAGGTGGAGCCGAGGGCGCCGCGGTTTATTGCGGCTCGCCCCAAGGTCGCTCGCTCGAAGAGAGCGGGGCTCACGGCTACGCCATCGTCGACGTCGATGCCGACCAAACCACTCGCGTGCATGAAGTTGAGTGCGACGCGTTTCGCTACTGCAAAGTAGAAATCGACGCGGCAGAGATTGCTGCGGTCGGCAGCATCCGAAATTTGCTGGGCGAGCGAATCGTCCGACTGCAACACGACAACGGTGGACGTCATCTGTTAATCGGCTGGGACATCTCAGTCTCAAGCGGCGAAAACTTGCATGCGATCGGCGATTCCGAGGAACTGCTGCAGTGGCTGCGACGCGAATATGGATCGGGCACCCCCGCGGCTTGGACTGCGTCGTTGGTCATTCGTCCGCCTCGGCAATATCCCAAGACTTGGAACGAGGAAGACACCATTTTGGGTGACTTTTTGCGGGCCGCCGACAAGCATCGCAAAAACGACGGACGCGAACTGAACCTACTGCCGTTCACCGAAGAACACGTGGGAATTCAAAGCACGACCTCATCGCTACTGGCCGACGTGGCCAGCTCGGCACGCGAGGGCATTCTCGACCAAGCGACGCTCCTGGGTGTCGAACTCCTGCGTGGCGGCAAGCCAAATTTGGTGCAAAAATCATGAAGATCAAAGACATTCAAATCGACGGCTTCGGCGTGTGGACAGGCCTCTCGGTCGACTCGCTTCCGGACGGCATGACGCTGTTTTACGGCCCCAACGAGGCTGGCAAAACAACGCTGATGCAATTTGTGCGAGCGATGCTGTACGGATTTACTTCCGATCGCCGCGAACGCTACATCCCTCCGGTTTTCGGCGGGACACCCGGCGGCGCGATCCGCGTCACCGGCCCGGGTGGCGGATACCAAATTCGTCGCACTAGCCAGCTAACCGACAACGGCGTGACGGGAAACCTGAGCGTCACGGGACAGGACGGATTGTCCCAAGGCCAACACCGGCTCAGCAGCCTGCTGGGGCAAATTGACGAACCGATCTTTACGAATGTGTTCGCGATCGGCATTCGCGAACTGCAAGAACTAAGCACGCTCGACGGTACCGACGCCGCCGACGAGTTGTACAAATTGTCCAGCGGTCTTGACCGCGTTTCGCTCGTCGATGTCCTTCGCAATTTGCGTGACGGACGCAAGAGCATGGTCGGCAACGAAAGCGTCGTCGACGCCGAAGAAGCAGGCAAAGTCGCATCAATGATCCGCAAACGCGAGAAATTGCGAGACGAAGTAGAACAGCTCACCCGGCACGGTCGCCGCTGGAGTGAACTGGCCAGCCAACGACGATCGCAACAACAAGAAATCGAAACATCATCCGAGCGGATGGTCGCCTGGGAACGCGAAGCTCGCTGCGTCGAGATCGCCACCAGCGTATTCGACACCTGGAAACAACGAGAAGCACTCGAGTCGTCGATCGCGGAAACCGAAACCCAATCGGCGCTTCCGGATGACGCACCGGGACAACTCGTCCAGATCGACGCCATGATCGAGGACAGCAAGTCCAAGATGGAAGAGGTCAAGGCAAAACGCCGTGAATTGCGGGTCAAAAACGAGCAATTGCCTGTCAGTAAACGCCTGTTTGACCTGCAAGGCAAGATCGAAGCCGCCTCCGAACAAGCCACTTGGGTGGAGGCCCTCGAAGAACAGATCGAGCGTTTGGACGGACAAATCGACAAGGCGAAAAAGCAGCTCGAAGTTGACGCCGACCGCCTGGGGTTGGACGAAGCCGACAAGGTATCGATCACCGAAGGTGACATTTCAAAGTTGCCCGACCTGTCCAAACAAACACTTGCGACGCTTTCCGCACCCGCAAAGGCTGTTAAGGAGCACCTTTTCCTCCTAAAGCAAGCTCGGACCGAAGGGGCAGAGCACAAAACACGCGCCGAGAAAATGGGCAGCCAACTGCAAGGCGTCCTGTCGCGAGCACGCGCGTCGAATCTTCAGCAAGCGATCCGTGAAGAAAACGAACTGATCACGGCGCTACGACATCGCGGACAACTCGGCGAACATATCGAAAAGCTGAAGCGTCACTACCGCGACTTGGAAAAAGAAACGGTCAACTTGACGACCGACGAAGCGCTGCCGATGGACCGGCTGATATTATTGGCTGTCCCCTTTATCTTCGGCGGAATGTCATTGGTCTACGGCGTGTCCAACATGCTGGGGCTGACGTGGTTCTCGCCTGATCCCGATCCGACCAAAGGAATGTTTTGGTTGACCGTCGGCTTCATGGGGATGTTGACCTATTACTTCGGCAAAGAAAACGGGATGCGGTCGACATCGCGCGACCTAGAAGACTGCGAACGCCAAATTGATACGCTCCGCAAACAGATCCGTGAACTCGAGAGCGAGCGAAACGAGGCCGACTCAACACTGCCGACCAGCGGCGAAACGATCGAACTGCGGATTCGTGAGAGCGAGCAATTACTGGCGGAATTGGAATCGGTACTGCCGACTTACCACAATCATCAAGCGGCATTGCAGTCGTACAAGTCGGCTCGCCAGCGGGCAACCGAGGCCGCCGATGGACTGAAGAATTCCCGTCGCGAGTGGTCAGCGACTCTTGAGCGATTGGGTTTGAGCGAATCGCTTTCGCCATCAAGCGTTCGCAATTTGAGCGACGGATACGAGACGTTGCTGAACAGCCGACGCCGCTGGGAAGAACTCAAAACGGAACGAGAACAACGAAAACGCGAACGTCAAACGCTGGCTCGCCGCATCGAATCGCTGTACATGGAAGCGCTCGATCTGCAGGAGGACATCTCCGCTCGCAATCCGCGCGATGTGGATGAAGACGAGGATACTGAACAATCGCTCAAGCGAAGCCGGCTGCGATCGAACCCGCTGGATCAACTCAATCACCTGCACGAAGAGCTGTCCCGCCAACAACACTGGATCAAGCAACGCCGCAGTCTGAAAGAACAGGACCAGCGACTAAAGAAGCAGCAAAGCGGCTACTTTCGTGCCATCCAACGAGGCGAAACGCAGCGACGTGCCTTGTGGGCGAAATGTGGTGTGGCAACACCTGAACAGTTCTACGCGATGGTTGATAGCAAAGCCAGCTTGGCACAGATGCGAAAAGAGTACGCGGAGCTTGACAAGCAGGTTCGCTCGATCATCGGCACGCATGTCGAGTACGACGCCGTCGCTAAGGAGATCGAGGGTGCCAAGATGAGCGACATCGAACGACGCTGGGATTCGCTGACGACACGGATGAGCGAGACCGAAGAACGCGTCGCTCAGCTGAGAACTCAGCAAGGCGAGTTGGCTCAAGAGATGAAGCAGCTTGGGGAAGACGCTCGTCTGACCACGGCTCAATTGGAACTCTCTTGCATTGAACGCAAGATCGCAGCGGCAGCTCGTCGCTGGCAAACGCTCGCGATGGCAAGCTGCTTGCTGGAGGACGTCTGCGGAACCTTCGAGCGGGAACGCCAACCGGAAACGCTGCGTGAGGCGTCGTCGTTCCTGAATCAATTGACCGATGGAAAGTACAACCGAATTTGGACGCCGCTGGGCACCAACCGCTTGAAGATTGATGACACCGAGGGCAAGTCGTTGCCGCTCGAGGTGCTCAGTCGCGGCACACGAGAAGCAGTCTTCATCGCATTGCGATTATCACTCGCTGCGGCATACGCCCGCCGCGGAGTCATGTTGCCGTTGGTACTCGATGACGTGTTAGTCAACTTTGACCGCGATCGCGCGATCTTTGCTGCACGAACCTTAAAAACGTTTGCCGAGCTTGGGCATCAAGTGATGATGTTCACTTGTCACGAACACATCGTCGATATCTTCCACGACATTGACGTACAAGTTCGCATGATGCCGGCCCATGGCGAACCAGGCCGCGCCGAGATCCTCGAACCAGAAGAACGAATCGAAGAAGAAGCGAGCGAAGAGGAATACGAAGAAGCCTACGAGGACGAGCCTGAAGACGTCGTCGAAGAAGAGGTGCTTGAAGAAGAACCGGTGCCAGAGCCAGAACCGGTCGTGGTTGTGGTCAAGGAAGCACCAGCACCAAAACCCGCTCCAAAAATTCTGTACGTCCGCAAGGAAATTCCCAAGGTACAAGCCAAGCCAGAACCGGTCGCCGAAGCGGCACGCCCCGAACCACCAAAACCAGCGGCACCCAAGCCCGAGCCCAAACCGGCGTCTCGACGTCCTGAGCCCAAACGAGTCAAGCCGATCGTGATTGCCCCCGAGTACAACGACGACGAAATCGACTACTCCGAACCCGAACCGTCGATCCAGTGGGCATGGTTCGAGAGAGAGCCAGAACGCCGGATCGTCACGTCTGAAGATAAGCTCGCGTCGGTTGCTCGAAGCGAATGGACGGACGTGGACGCGGAAAACGCGGACGATACAGCCCCCGAAGAAGCCTGGGACAAGAACAATCCTTGGTGGGGCGCGACAGCGGAGTAGGGAGATTGGCGTAATATTTGTAGGCGGAATCGAGCAAACGGCGTAAATGCCGGATCGGCGGTCGCAATTGAAAATTTCATTTCAGTCCAAGGCTAGTTTGACAATGCCACCGTTTGCGCCGATCCGGCATGATTTGCGTCCTTGATCCGGCCTACAGAATCTAGGAACCATCAACGTCGCGAACCGCTGCATTTCGCATATCACGTTTCGATCGCGGGAGCGATCAACGACATTATTCAAAAACACGGCATCCGGCGAAAACTTTTGTGATTCTCTCTTTCGCCATCCGTTAGAACGTTGCTAGAGTCGACTCGATGAATCGGTCCATATGGAAATGGCCGAAGCCCGAGTATCAAGACTTTTTTCAAACAGGCGTCACGGATGATGCGACCACACTGGACATTGCTGCTTGCTGCGGCACTGGCGGTCCCTTTGGCCACCAATTCCCAATCCGCACTGGCACAGCAGGCGGGACAGCCTGGCGCTGGCGTTCCCTCCTACGCCAAGAACGCTGGCAACAATGCAGCCGCTCAGGCTCAAGGTGCTCAAGCACAGGCACAAATCGCTCGGCAACAACGGCCCGTCCCTGCACAAGCGGCTCAGCCCTTTGCTCCGCTCAATGACGCTCAACAAGCTCAGCTTCAACAACTACTTCTTGCCTGGCAACAACAAAGCCAAGGCACTCGAACGCTTGATTGCAAATTCCAACGTTGGCACTACGACAATTTGGCTGCCCCGGTCGGCATCCACGCGACTCGCGCCGATGGCGTGATCAAGTACGCGGCCCCGGACAAAGGCGTCTTCCGTGTCGATTCACTGGTCTTCTACAAAGGGATGAAAGAAGGCAAGCCAGTCTTCGAGCCCCAAGCCGGCCTGTTCGGCGAACATTGGGTGTGCAATGGCAAGCAGTTGATCGAAATGGATCGCAGCCAGAAGCAATGCAAAATCCAGGACCTGCCCGCGGACATGCAAGGACAACAGATCTTTAACAGCCCGCTGCCGTTCGTCTTCAACCTCGACGCCGCCGAAATACAACGCCGCTACTGGGTTCGCCAAGTCGCCGCACCGAATGACAAAATCGTGCTGATCGAAGCATGGCCCAAGCGACAAGACGATCGTGCCCAGTACAAGATGGTCCAAATCGCACTTGAGAAGGAAACCTTTCTGCCTCAGGCCTTGATCATGTACGCCCCCAACTTCCACGCTCAGAACGCACCGAAGTGGGATCATTACGAATTCGTTGACATGAAGCGAAACGGTGTTGGCAACGCGATCGCCAACTTCATGGACAATTTCATCCAAGAACGCCCACCCGCGGACTGGACGATCTTCCGCGACACGTTCAATCCGAACGCGGAACCCGAAGCCCAGCAGGCTGCAAACCCCAACGGCGGCCAAATCAAGTAAGTTGCTCGCTCGCCGCAGCGTATGAATACAAATGAAGCCCAGGATTAATCGTCCTGGGCTTTTTTCGTTTGTTTGCTGAGGCGGTGCGGCACGAGTTTCGAGTAAGGCTGGGTCCTACCGGCCGCTTTTGGGATAGAAACAATCTTAACGCGGCTCTCATTACTGCGAGGTAGTGGATCTTGCTAAAGATCCCCATGCAGCAGGATCTTTAGCAAGATCGACTACCTCACCTTGAATACAGAATCCCCCACCCAAGTCAACGCCAGTTTCTTGTGAAACCAGACTTGTTTCACCTGAAACATTTCGCGTACTGTTCGTTCTTGCCGCTATTCACTGCGGCGAGTCTCAAATAGGAATGTGGACACCGTGGGAAGGATTCTTTGCGTGGTCAATCAAAAGGGAGGCGTGGGAAAGACAACCACGGCCGTTAACCTTTCGGCTGCATTAGCAATGTCCGGACAACGAGCATTGCTGGTCGATCTCGATCCGCAGTGCAACGCCACCGGTTCACTCGGGTTTGAACCTTCCGATGGACACGCCATCATCAACCCTGAACCGATCGACAGCAAGATTGTCGAAACCGAGGTCCCCAACCTCTCGATTCTGCGTGGCAGCCGGACTTTGCAGGATGTCGATCGCTTGGCCGACGCTGGCGAAACCGAAACATCGCAAGTTCGCAAACATCTCGACTCGATCATCGACCAATACGATTTTATCTTGGTCGATTGCCCGCCGAGTGTTGGCCCGCTGACTCAGACGGCCCTGACGGCCAGCACCGAGGTGTTGATGCCAATCCAATGCGAATACTTTGCAATGGAAGGTCTGACTCAATTAATTCAGACAATAAAGAAGGTCATCGTTGCCACGGACGGCAGACTGACCTTTGGTGGGATCCTACTAACAATGTATGATCCGTACCTAGAACTGACCCGCGAAGTCGACGAGGAAGTCCGAGACTTCTTTGGCGACATTGTGTTTGATAGTGTCGTGCCTCGAGACGTTTCGCTTAGCGAAGCCCCGAGTCACGGCCAAACCGTGTTTGAGTATGCACCGCGATCCCGCGGCGCGTTTGCTTATACCCAGCTGTGCATGGAGGTGCTCGAGCGTGACTAGTGCAACAACGAAGGATCGACGTTTAGGTAAAGGGCTCGCCGCGCTATTGGGCACGCCATTGGACGATGACGGTAATCCCATCGCGGAACCCTCGGACTTGGGCGGAAACGGCGGCGGCGAAAAGAACGGGGGCGGATCAAAGATCCAGTCGCTCGAACTGAAAGTCGACGAGATCCAGAACAACCCGTTCCAGCCACGACGGGAATTCAATCTCGATGAGATCGCCTCGCTTGCCGAAAGCATCAAAAATCATCAGCAACTGCAACCCGTCCTGGTTCGCATCGTTGATGGAAAGTACCAATTAATCAGCGGCGAACGCCGACTGCGTGCGACCATCCACGCGGGATTGAAAACGATTCGGGCGGAAGTCCGCGAGGCCGACGATCGCTTGGTTGCCGAATTGGCGATCATCGAAAACTTGCAACGCAAGGATCTGAACCCGATCGAAAAAGCGTTGTCGTTCAAACGCTACATCGACGAGCACAAATGCAAACAAGACGACTTGGCTCGTCGATTGAGTATTGACCGCAGCACGATCGCCAACCTGATGCGATTGCTCGAGCTGCCCGAAGGGATCTTGGATCTCTTGCAAGCGGGTGAGATTAGCGCCGGACATGCACGAGCGTTGCTACCGATCGGGGACGAAGAAATTCAAATTCGTACCGCCGGCAAGATCATGGAAGACAGCTGGAGTGTACGAGCGACCGAGACCCACGTGGCCGAACTGCTGAAGGCGGAGGAGGACGCCGAAACGGGCAAGAAGGTCGTTAACGCCACCCGCCAGAAACGTCGCTCGATCTCGCCACAGATTGAATCGATGCAGCAAGAGATGCGAATGATCTTCGGCACCAAAGTCGAGATCAAAAGCTCGGCCCGTGGTCGCGGCAAGATCACGCTGCACTTTACGGATCCTGACGAGTTCGAACGGCTACGCGCCATCCTCGCTGATGCCGGCCAACCGCCAAGGCTGAAAGTCGCTGGGTAGAAGAAGGAAAGAAAGCTGGGAGTCTGGGAGTCTGGGAGAGAGAATCCCATTTTTCTTGTCTCTCGCGGCAAGCCCTTTTTTTCAAATTGTCCAAGAACGCATTCTACAAGCACGAAGCGCAGACGAGTGAGCTCCACTGACGAGACTCACTCCCCTGCGCTTCGTGCTTGTATTTTTTTGTACCAACGGATTTCCACTCTCCCACTCTCCCACTCTCCCACTCTCCCACTCTCCCAGCTCCCAGCTCCCAGCTCCCTGTTTCCAGCTCCCTGTTTCCCGCTCGTGTTTCACGGGTGGTTCCCTAAGTCGCCAAACTGAGCGACACTTTGGCAATGAAATCGATTGCTGAAGACCTGCTGCCTTATCAATCAGGCGAATTGACCGTTGGATCGCACACCCTGCGTTTTCTTGATGAAGGCGCGGGCGAGCAGACGCTGCTGTGTGTGCACGGGAATCCGACCTGGAGCTTCTACTGGCGCTCGATCGTCGAGGAGTTCAGCCCGACCCACCGCGTCGTCGCCGTGGACCATCTGGGGTGCGGTCGAAGCGAAAAGCCTTCGCGTGGACACAATGCCGAGAAGGGCGAATTCCCCTATCGCTTGGCCGACCACCGCGACAATCTGGTCCATTTGATTGACGCACTCGATCTGAAACGCATCACACTGATCGCTCATGATTGGGGCGGGGCGATCGGGTTGACGTCGATGCTGAAACGGGTCGACCGTCTTGAACGCATCATCCTGCTCAATACTGCCGCGTTTCCACCGCCTTATATTCCTTGGCGAATCGCCGCTTGTCGAATCCCTGTCTTGGGGACGGCCGCGGTTCGAGGACTGAACGCGTTCGCCGGTGCTGCGATCACGATGGCGATGTCACGCAACGCGCTCTCCAAAGAGGCCACGCGTGGATTGCTGGCCCCCTACAACTCGTGGACCAATCGAGTTGCCAACGATGCCTTTGTCCGAGACATCCCGCTGACTAGCAAACACCCCACGATGGCAACGCTTCGTCAACTCGAAGCGGACCTACCGTCGCTCGCGTCATTTCCCCAGCTGTTGATTTGGGGCATGAAAGATTGGTGCTTCCGCCCCGAATGCCTGCGTCGCTTTCAACAGGTTTGGCCAAACGCCGAAGCGGTCGAAATTGCGGACGCGGGCCATTACGTGATCGAGGATGCCAACGCAGAAGTCATCGCGGCAATTTCGAAATTCCTGCAAACGGAAACGGGCGAGCGTCCTTCAGCGGAACCGGCAGCGAGCGAACAGCAAAGTGAATCGCATGGTGCGTAATCCGCTGGACACAGTGCGATCGCAAGTCCGCTCGATTGGCGACGCGGTTCGCTGGGCCTGCGTCCTCGAGTCGACGTCCCCCAAAGCAGGGAATGTCTATCCCGGTCGTTCATTCAGCGACTTGAGTTACGGTGACTTCATCGTCGCGGCAGAGATCGCGGCCGAATCCTTTGCGATGCCGGGTCGGCACTTCAGCGAAATGGTTCTCAGCGCCGTCCGCCAGACGAAGGTTGCCACGGGCTCGAATGTTAATCTGGGCATTTTGCTGCTGATCGGCCCCATCGCCGAGGTGGCTCATCGCGATGTCGATGCCGAGCTGCAACCTGCGGTAGCGTCATTACTCGATGGCCAGAATCAAGACGACGCGGCCTGTATCTTCGAAGCGATACGGGTTTCGACCGCCGGCGGGCTCGGCGAAGTTGACGAGATGGATGTTCGCAATGCTGCCAGCTCAGGAACCGACTTGATTGCCGCGATGCGATTGGCAGCCGAGCGAGACTTAGTGGCTTATCAATATGCCAACGGATTCAAAGACTTGTTCGATCGGGTCGTACCGCTTGTCGAAAAAGCGATCACAGAGAGCGGAGACATTTTGGGGGGCATCAGCGACGCCCACATTGACCTCCTCGCCGATCACCCTGATACCTTGATCGCTCGAAAGTGTGGTGATGAGGTTGCGAACGAGGTTCAGCAGCTGGCGAGCGAATTGGACAAACGCGACAGCGTCGCAGTTGAAGAATTTGACACATATCTTAGAAGTGATGGCAATCGACTGAATCCCGGAACGACAGCGGACCTGATTGCCGCCGCGTTATTCGTATTATTAGTGAGGGCTTAGGTGGACTGCTAAAACTTTGGGGTCGTTGTGACTTTTGTTTGCGCTGGTTTTCTGTCACCTCTCCACCAACTTCGTTGGTTGTGAGGCTTTTTATTTCGTCGTGAATCGAGTCCTTTGACGTGCTTCACCTCCCCGAAACTTGTTTTGGGGAGGTCAGAACGAGCGGAGCAAGTTCTGGGTGGGGCATCGAAGTGTTAGAGATGACAACTTGCAAGCTCAACGTCACCAGCCCGAGAGCGGAAAAATCGCTGAAGGCTCCTTTTCCGACCCTCCCAACTTCGTTGGGAGGGTGAAGCAAGTGGTTGCTACCACTCAACTTAAACGCCGCACAACTTCCTTCGTCGGTGGAGAGGTAACTGCAGCATATAGCCGAAGAAAATTTCGCTCCCAATATCCGATGACAACATCAAAGATTTAGCAGTCGAGCACTAGCCCAATGCCATGAAACTCGTCTTCGTCTCCTTTACACGTTATTAGATCCCGCCATGACCCAAGCCACTTTCCGCGTTGACGTGACCAAAGAGCAGTTCGTTTTTTCGGCGGCTCACTTTATTACCTTTGCCGGTGACATTTGCGAACGCATCCACGGCCACAACTATGCGGTTCGCGCCAGCGTCGAAGGGCCTCTTGATGAAAATCGCTACGTTGTCGACTTTATCGCACTTCGCGACGCCGTTCTGGCTCAGACAACTCTATTGGATCATCACATCCTTCTCCCTGAGAATCACGCGGAGATCAAAATCACCAGCGATGACAAAGAAACGACTGCACGCTTTCGCGATCGCCGCTGGGTGTTTCCCAACGAGGACTGTGTGATCTTGCCGGTCGTGAACACGACCGCCGAAGAGATCGCTCGCGTGATCGCCGAGCGAGTGATGCAGGCGACCCAAGAGAAGTTCGGCAACGCGCTGAGCTGGATCGAAGTCGCAGTGGATGAAAATTGTGGCCAGTGGGGCGTCTGTCGTTTGCCCTGGGCAACCGCGTAGCGCTCGCAAGAACGAGTGGATAATAGATAGCCAGTTGCGCGTAGAGCCGGTTCCCACCGGCCGATTCCATCAATCCGTAATTGGCGGCCGGTAGGAACCGGTCCTACGCGCTGCAAACGCATTTTAAATGCGTTAATTTGTTCCCGCTCGTTCGAAAGAGTGGGTTTTTCGGGGGAGCTGCCCTCCCCTGCCTCTGCGTTTTACGTGAATCCCTTCCGATCATGCGGCGCTATTTCCCCGTCAACTGATACCACCAATACGTCCCCAACCAAAATGCTAGCAGGACGGGGATTCTTGATGGAACAGGTCTGCTAATTCTCAATTCGCGTCGATACTTCATTGTGTGAGAGGGAAACGCTAAGCCGCTTCACTCTCGCTAGCTCTGTCGTATCACAAGTCAACGTGGTTCGCTGTGTCTGACTTCCGTTGATCAGGGTTACGCACTACTACAAGTCGTTCGCTTTGAGCGGCTTGGCCCTACCGCGGCAGTGCTAGCTCAACCTTCCCATACCTAAAAAAACTTTTGGAGATAACCACGATGCGTCGTGTATTCATTCCTGCTTTGCTAGCCGTTGCCTTCGTCGCTAGCTCTTCGGTCAATGCAAGTGCATTCGGCCTGTTCGACAAACTTTGTAACAACGGTTGTGACAGCTGTTGTGACGTAGAACCTGCATGCGGATGCGAAGCACCTGTTGCTTGCGGTTGTGCCGTTGAGCCAACTTGCGGAGCAGAGCCTTGCTGCGACAGCGGTTGCGGAATTGCTAAGCGAGGACTTCTGTCACGCTTGTTCCACAAGAACCACGGTTGCGACTCTTGCGTTGAGCCAGCTTGCGGTTGCGAAGTCATCGAGCCAGCTTGCGGTTGCGAGCCAGCTTGCCCACAACAATGTGGACCAACCTGTGGCCAAAAGGTCAAAGGATTCTTGAAGGGTCTGTTCCACAAGCACAACAACTGCTGTGACGCTGGTCCAACTTGCGGTTGCGAAGTTGCACCTGCTCCTTGCGGATGTGCAGAGCCTAGCTGTGGCGCTGGTTGGTAGTCCAACTGAGTCAACAAGATAGAATGATTGACTAGTTGTTGCATCCCATCCGATATAGCAACTCCCCCCTAGTCATACGAAGAGAAAAACGAAATCCTCGGCGGCTGCCACGAAAGCCGTCGAGGATTTTTTTGTGTTTGTACCGAGGCCACTTCGCGATCTACGACGCACTCTCTGCTGCGTCGTCCTGCGTCTCAGCCTGTTTGCCTTTCAACCTTTCGATCGTCCAACCGATCGAGGCGTAGACGCGGTTGAACTCAGCGACAAATTCTTCGGACGCGACTTCTGGAAGCACGACCGATCCGCTGATCTCACGATGCCCCTTTTTGGCATTCAAGTTGTGAATTACCGCTTCGCATTCTTTGCCCCCACGCGAACTGCTCACTCGGTTTCTCCCCGCCACACCACCGACGGATGCGGAAACCCAAGCGACTTGTCCACTCGATTGTATGGCGGTTTGCCCGCCAGAAAGCGTTTCAAGTTGACACATGCCAAATCGACGGTGTCATCGACTCGCCGATACGATTGGGCGCCAACATGTGGCGTGATGATGACTTTGGGATCGTCCCACAACAAACTCGATTCCGCCAACGGCTCGACCTCGGTTACGTCCAACCCTGCACCGGCAAGATGCCCGCTGGCCAACGCGTCCACAAGCGCCGATTCGACGACCACGCTGCCTCGAGCCACATTGATCAAGTAGCTGCCTGGTCGCATCTTGCTGATTCGTTCTTTATCGAACAATCCTTGCGTGCCTGCGTTTAGCGGCAGTGTCAAAATCACGATGTCGCTAACCGCCAACAGTTCGTCCAACTGATCGGCCGGCAGCAACTTGTCCACCTCATCGGGCTTGTCGACCGGGTAAAAATCGGTGGCAACGATGCGGGCATCCCAAGGCGCGAGCACTCGCGAGATCATCCGGCCATTGCCACCCAAACCGACGATTCCCACGGTCTTGCCTCGCAGATCGTCCGTCGGCAACCGCGTGAAATCGCGTTTCGCCTCCGCTCGAAAGAACAACGGCAGCGACCGCAGCAGTCCAAACAACAGCGAAAATGTTTGCTCAGCCACCTGTGGTGCAAACAACCCCGACGCGCTGCTGACTGGGATATCCGAATCGATCACGCCGGGAACCAAACAATGATCCAAGCCCGCCGCAGACGACTGAATCCATTGCAATCGGTTGGCTTTCAGCACGCGATCCCAATCGACCGGCACTTTGGCGTGCCCGATAAAGACGTCCGCCGTGGGCAACAATTCGTCGATCCGTTCCTGTCCCGCATTGACCACTTCGGCGTCGGGCGCCGCAGCTTGAATCTGCTGGATGTGTTTATCAGTCACTGGGAAACAAAGAACGATTCGCATGGCTGTGGTACGCTGAAGGGAAATGAAAGTTGGCATCCGGGAAGTTTACAATCACGCCCCGCACCGAACAAAAATGTCCACCAAGAACTTAACTTCAATCAGCCCGCTCACAAAGGTGGCTTGGCTGACCGCCCTGCTCTTGGTTCCCAGCGTAGTGTTTGCCAATGATTTTACGGCATCCGAGATCGATGCCGCTTTCACAGCCGCCTCATCCGGTTATAGCACGGACGAGGTGATGATCCAGGATGAGCTGAGAAACCGATTCCTTGCGGAACTGTCACCTTTAGAATCGCTCCCCGATGGTTTTGAACGAGACGCGTTGTTGGCACTTTTACAACTACGCAAATCAGGAAAATTGACAGCCAAAGCGACTAAGCGCGGCGACCCCGTCGACGACCGGATCGTTCCTATCGCCGAGATCGCCGCTCGCGTGGTGATGGATCGACATCGGATTTCGAGCGACACGTTACTCGCCGATCCAACGTTTCGCGAGGAACTCGATAGCGAAGCCAAAAAGATCTCGCCAGGAACCAACACCGTCGCGATCCGCAAAGCGGTGCTATCGCTACGAAAACGCCGAGCACTCAAACCCGAGTTGGTGCTCCGCGTGGCGGATTGGCAGAGAAAGATCGAAACGCATTCGCTTGATTCGCTACGACAGGCCATCGCGGCGGAGGAAATCAGCAATGGTCCGGGTGTTTATCTGTTCCGGACCAGCGCGGGCTATTTGTACATCGGTGAAGCTAAGAATTTGCTTCATCGGCTCAGCGATCACATGAACGGCAGTGATCGAGCATCCTTGGCCGAATACCTCAGCAGCGAAGCGTCCGCCGGAGTGACAGTCGAGCTTCACGTTTTCCCGGCCGACAGTCCCGCCAAGCGAATCACCGTGCGTCGTGCTTACGAAAGCGAATTGATCCGCAGCCGGCAACCGCGACTAAACGTGCGGCCGTGAATCGGCATCGCAACATTTCGTAGCGGAACTCGTCAAGAGTTTCGGATCGTTCAGCAAATGCCACGAAAGTCTTGACGACTTCCGCTACGAATTGCCCCCGATGTTTTACTAATTCACCAGCGCTGAATTCATGCCGTAGGCGAACAAGGTTTCTTTCAACTTTTCCATCGACGCGTCGTCCAGCGGGGTCATTGGCAATCGCAACTCGCCCGAGTCACGGCCGACCATCATCATTGCAGCCTTCAAAGGAATCGGGTTGGTCGACAATCCGAGCATGTTCTGGCAAAGTGCAAACAGCTTGTGATGCATCGCCATCGCTTTAGCGAAATCGCCACTCGCAGCCGCATTGACCAATTCGATCATGTCACGCGGCACCAAATTCCCTACAACCGATACAATCCCTTCCGCTCCGACGCTCATCATCGGCAACGTCAACGAATCGTCTCCACTCAAAACGGTCAAATCCGTGGTGCCGACGATCGCCGAGCATTGATCCAGTTTTCCGGTCGCTTCCTTGACCATCGTGATCCCTGGGACATCGGCGAGCCGCTGGATCGTTTCCACGTCGATCTCTTTGCCACAACGTCCTGGGATGTTGTAAACACAAACCGGAATGTCGACCGCCTCGGCCACCGCTTTGAAGTGCTGGTAGAAACCTTCCTGTGTCGGCTTGTTGTAATAGGGTGCGACTTGCAGCGTCGCATCGGCTCCTTCGGCCGCCGCTCGCTTGGTCAATCGCAATGCCTCAGCAGTGCTATTGCTGCCGGTACCGGCCATGACTTTCGCCCGCCCCGCCACGCACTGAATCACTTCCGCGATCACTTTTTCGTGTTCATCGTGTGAAAGCGTCGGCGATTCGCCGGTCGTTCCCACAGGAACAATACAGCGGGTGCCGGCTTCGAGTTGGAATTCGACTTGTTCTTTCAGACGCGGGTAATTCACCTCGCCATCGGTAAATGGCGTGACAATCGCGACCGAAAGGCCAGCAAAATCAGATCCCTTTCGAGGGCGGGTCTCAAAAGTCATGTTGGAATCGCGTTATTGGAAGTGGGGTGCGTCAGAGCCTATGACACGCGTCACCGGCTTTGGTTCAGCAGAAAACCTAGTGTTTCGCCCCCTGATTCGTCAAGCGTCCCGCCCTCGATTCGCGACGAGTCCGCTCACTCATAACGCTGAAAACCCGGTGGGAAATGCCCCCCTACTTTGTTTCGAGCGATTCAAATCGGTCCACGATCTGGGCACCGATCGCTAACGACGCGGTCGCCGCAGGCGAGGGGGCGTTCAGTACGTGGATTGCATGCTCGGTGGTCTCGATCAAAAAGTCATCCACCAACTCACCCTCGGGCGTGACCGCTTGAGCACGCACGCCGGCGCGACCGGGATGCAAATCCGCCGCACGAATCGAAGGAATCAGCTTTTGCAATGCCGAAACGAACGCCGCTTTTCGCAGTGATCGGTGAATCTCGCCGGCCCCCGTTCGCCAGTACTTGCGAGCTAACTTCAGAAATCCGCCATAGCGAAGCGTTTCGAACAAGTCGCCTGCGTTGAACGTCCGCCAATTATATCCGTGCCGCGATAACGCCAGCACCGCATTGGGACCGCACTCCACACCACCTTCGATCATCCGCGTGAAATGGACTCCCAAAAACGGAAACGAAGGATCCGGAACCGGGTAGATCAAATGGCGACACAGCTGCTCGCGATCTGGAACAAGCTCATAATATTCGCCGCGAAACGGCACAATTTTCACCTTTGGATTTCCGCCAGCCATTCGCAAGATACGGTCGCTTTGCAGTCCCGCACAATTGATCATCCGCCCGCAATGAATGGTTCGATTTTTCGAGTCCGTGATGGCTACTGCTGACGAGTCCGATTTGATCTTCGTCACCTTGAACGACAACACCACATGTCCGCCATTTCGCAGAATCAACTGCCGCATCGCCTCGCATACGGTGGCGTAATTCACAATGCCTGTTTCAGGAACATGCAACGCCGCGACTCCGGCGACCGATGGCTCAATCTCGCGAAGTTCGTCGGAGTCGATACGACGATACTCCACTCCGTTTGCCGTCGCTCGTTCCGCGATCGCATCCAACCGCTCCGCTTCGATTGCATCGGTGGCGACCACCACTTTGCCGCAGCGGTCCCAAGGGATTTGATGCTCGTCACAAAACGCCTCCATCAACACTTTGCCTGTCCGACACGTGATCGCCTTCGTTGATCCTGGCTTGTAATAAATTCCCGAATGCAAAACGCCCGAGTTGTGACCGCTTTGGTGTGCTGCAACGTGCGATTCCGCTTCGACAACGCAAACTGAAAGCGAAGGGTTCCGGTTGATCAACGTTGTTGCCGTTGCCAACCCCACGATTCCACCACCGATGATGACCACGTCGCACGTACTGGGAATCGAACCGTTGGAATTCATTGAGTATCAGCAAGGTGTAAAATGGGATTGGGATGAACAGTAGTGACCAGCCAGGCATTTTCTACATCTGCAGCAAACCGAGTAATCCGGTTAACCTGCAAAATCAAAAAAGCCAGACTCACGAAAAGGGACGAATCAACCACTCGAGATTGCGGTAATCCGCAAAATCACGGTCGCACGCACTCCCCGATTGGATGTTCATATTTCATGGCATAAGTTTTGATTGAGGCATTGCGCGGACGAAGGAAAGTTTACTTGCTTTGCAGATCCGCGTCTGCGATTCGCAACCAATGTACTCTCATAGTTCTCTGTTTGAGAGTTATGGCAAAACGATTGATTCATGTGGAATTGAGAACAAATGTCACGTCCTGGTACCGTCGAACTGCCACTAGAAAAGCTATGTGCTGGTGCGACTTGTGGGTACCCTATCCTGAGTAGCGAAGGCATTTTATTGCTCGGATCGGGTACGCACATCACGCCCACGATCGTCGCACATCTTCACGAACAAAACGTTGACGTCATCGCCGTTCACCCGAACGACATTGCCGAATTAACAGGAAAACAATTGCGTCGCGGTACCGCCGACGAAGCACCCCAGACGCCATCACTCTTTTCAGGAGTTTGGGAAGAGGCGTTGCCGCTGAAAAATTTGCTCGTTGATCGCCACGGCGAACCGTTGAGCATCGAGCGGACGGCCGAATTAACGAAATGCATGAGTGCCGCAAAGAACCGCTTCGTGCAAATCAACAAGGCACTGCAGACTCGTGATTTTCAATCCATTTCGCCGCTAATCGCAACGTCTGACTCGTTCGCTCGTTCGATGATCGAAGACCACGACCAAACCGTTGGCGAGATCGGATCGGCCAGTGAAGACCTCGACCTTGAACGTCGTTCGGTTCAAATGGCCGTCATGGGGATGGCGGTCGGAATCGAAATGGGACTCGATGGTCCCACCGCACTTGAGATTGGCTTGACGGGATTGCTGCACGACATCGGCTTGTTCGTACTCGACCCTAAATACCGCGACCCATCCCAATCGCTCTCCAACACCGAACGTTGGGAGTATGAAAAACATCCAGGAATCGCGTTCGATTGTGTCGCAGCGATCCCAGAAACGCCTTCGTCCGTTCGGATCGCGGTGCAACAAGTTCATGAGCAATTTGACGGATCGGGTTTTCCACGTGGTTTACGAGGAATCCGGACTCATCAATATGCGAGGATTTTGAATGTGGTCGATGCCTACATTCAATTGATTACGCCGTCGACGAATCGCTGTGGAATCTTGCCTCACAACGCCGTCGGCTTGATCCTGCACCAAGCAACGCGTGGCACCTTTGATCCCGAAGTAGTGCGTGCGTTTTTGAACACTGAATCGCTCTACCCGCTCGGCAGCCATGTCGAACTAAGATCCGGAAGCACTGCGACCGTGATCCGCCGATCCGCACACAGTTACGCGTGCCCGATGCTAATGCGTGAAGACGGCGAGCGAGTTCAAGAAGACAACGCCGAGAACCGAATCATCCGGCCAATCTCGTCACCCAAGATCGACCAGATGCGAATCCCGCCATCGAAAATGCCAACGATCAACTGGAACCCATCCGAGAACTTCCTCAGGGTGTGAGCGATTGTTCGGGCCAGCCCGATATCGGCGCGAACCATTTACGCAATCGCCGCAACGTTGTAGAGCATTTTTTGTAGCGGAACTCGTCAAGAGTTTCGGGCATCCCGGACAGTCCACGAAAGTCTTGACGACTTCCGCTACGTTGAAACGTGGCGATTACGCAGCGAGTTTTGCTGCTTCTTTTGCCAATCGCTTGGCTACTCGTTCAGGCGGTTGACGCCACCGACGATGCAACCACCAATACTGCTCGGGTGCCATTTTGATCGCCACCGCAAGTCGCTCGTTGTACCACTGGGTCAACGTGGTAACCGATTGACAGACCTCGGCGGTGTCATTTAGTGGATCCGCGATACCGACGCAACCGGACTCGAATTGCATCGGTTCGCCGTCTTTGCGAATGGTATAGCTGACCAACATCGGTGCGTTGGAACTGAGCGAAAACAGGGCTAGCGCCTTGTGACTCGACGCGGGAACGCCCAGAAATGGCAACCAGCAACCTTTGTCGCCGGCATGTTGATCCGCCAGCAACGACAGCACCCCACCCTGTTTCAAATGTTGATCGATCAACGGCGCACACCCTTCTTTGTCGACCATGACTTGACCCTTGGCACCCCGAAATCGCTCAACCCAGCGATGCAGGTACGGGTTATCCAATTTGCGAGCGATCGTCGTCGTAGTGAATCCCATCAAACCGAGCACATAGCCGCCAATTTCAAAGTTGCCGAAGTGACCTGTCACTCCGACCATGGGACGATCACTCAGCAGCGTCTTCAGAATGACGCGGTTGTTCCGGAACGTCATGTATTCGCTCCAATTCGTCAGATGCAATCGCCGCTGAGCCCACGCGATCTCACACACCATCAAAATCAAGTGCTGCCACATGGAAAGTGACAATGCTCGGCGCTCGCGTGCGTTCGCATTTGGAAATACTCGCGACAGATTCTCTTCCGTCGCTTTATCTCGAATCTTCAGCGGTCCTGCCGCCAACCAAGCCACTTCATGAGCAAACGATTGCCCCATGTCTAGCGGCAAAGTCTGGATCACAGCAACCAACATTCGCACGACGCAGTAGGCGGCAAAGTCGGTGACGGTGCATTTCAGGCGGAGCAAGTTCTGTTTCACGATATGTGAATCCGATCTTACGAATAAAAAAATGTGGTGTTAAGCGGGCAGGAATTATTGGGTGAAATCCCGTTAGCCGTTTGGGCGCTAGCCCCGGTTAAACTCCGGAACCGTGGCTAGCGCCAAAACGGCTAATATACTGAAAGACTCCTGCCCAACCGCTGCACTAGCGAATCATTTGAGTCGACTCGTTACGTGTTGCAACCGATTCGCCCTGTGGGACTTCGTAAGCACTGAACTCGGCCCACAGCGGCATGTGATCGCTGATCAGCAACGCCTGAGCGTCACTGAACCCCAAGTCGCGTTGCAAATCGATCACACCAAAGCGACCGGTGTATTCGCGTGTCATTTCACGATCAATCAGAATGTGGTCGTATGTCTTCGTATGACGTGTGTTTGTAATCGTGTTTCCCCCGATCGAGAAGACGTTGGGGATCATCACCAATTCTTGCAAATGGTTGGCATCGACGTTCAAATCGCCCAGCAGGATGCAGTCCTCTTCGCCCATCCGGTCATATTCGTATTGGCGAACGCGGACAAACACGTCATCCAACACATTGATCTCGTTGCTTGTCGCATTCGGCGTGATTTCGTCGGGGTCCGTGTGGGCGTTGATCAGCGTAAAACTGAACGGTTTACGTCCATCCAGAGACGTCGTCAACGCTTGAAACGACGCTACCATCGGTTCACGGTGCATCCGATCGGCGTTGTCTTGAACCACGTAGGCACTGTCGCGAACCATTTGAATTCGCGTCTCGTCCCAGACAAAGGCATAACTTTCGGTGTACGTATTACGGCCGATCCGTGGGCTAACGCTTGCGGTGTATCGCCCACCCGAAACATTAATCAGATTGACGAGTCGTTCGATCGACGCGTTGTCACTGCCCATCACTTCTTGAATTGCAACCAAATCGAATTGACTCACGATTTGAGCCAATGTCCCCAACACGTCGACACCCTCGGTCATCCGCGTTGTCGACTTCTTGTCGCCAAATTTTTCAATATTAAACGTGGCAACGCGAATCGTCATGGGCGATCGTGCTCCCAATTGATTCAGCGTGATCGGTTGAATGGGTTCCTCGTTGACCGCGTCGGCAACCGAATCTCCCCCCGCCCATTGATCCAATGAGGCGAGATCGATCCGTCCGGTAACGACCATGAACAGCGCCGCGACGATCCCTGTCATACTGACCGAGGGGCCAATCCAGCGGACAAAGGGAATGTAGCTGAACACCGATCGCGCTTTGGAACTCGACTTTTTACGCGACCGTGACCGGCTGCTTTGCAATAGGTTCGATAGTAGGCCCACTTCGGCCTCCTTGCCGATGGTTGCTTTTGTTCGTCGTCAATCGCTCGCAAGCGTCGGTTTATTACGGTCGTAGCTACGCTCGCCAGAGCGTGGATTTCCGCCGCGATCACGACGGATGCTGCGTCGAAATTCGACTGCTATTTTCCGCTCGCACCCCGCGATCATTATCCCGCGATCATTATGCAGCGAACTTGTCCTTATGCTGCTTTTCCAATTGCTTTGATCGCGTCCTTTGCGAGTCGCTTCAGTCTTGCCGGAGCCGCCTCTGCCGTTTTTTCGAGTGATGCGAGGGCAGCTGCTGCCGCGGGCCCGATTTCCGCGAGCGCCCCAACCGCTCGTTCTCGCGCCGGCAGGGACATCGAATTTGTGACGCAATGCTGAAGAGCTTCGATGGCGGCGATGGAATCGGTGTTCAGTCGTCCCAGCATCGTGGCAGCCCAGTAACAGACCTCGCCATCATCCGAGTGAAGGATCAATTCAGCGAGTGCGTCAACCTCCGAGTCCTGCGGAGTGACGCTGCGGCCAAGTGCGTCGGCGGCCCACATTCGAACATCGTCGTCGCAGTCGCCAGCAAGCTTTACACAGACGATCGTAACGCCAGAAACCGATTTTTGGCTTGATATCTTTCGCAGCGCCGCGATTCGCACGTCAGCGTTATCGCTAACCAGTTTTTCGATCCATTCGGATTGTTCGCTCATTGCCCTGCGCTCCCAGTCAGCTGCCGTTTTCATTTGAAGCCTATCCGAAAAGAGGGCGTTCCCTTTTGCGGATAGGCGTGATAACGAGCTAACAAAAACGCTCAGTTTCACGCAAGAGCAAGTTCGACCACCACGCATTTGCAAGCAATGCAATGGGGCATTGAATTCCGAGATCACGCGTAGCGGAAGTGAGTAGGGCCGGTTCCTACCGGCCGACTCCGTCGAGTTGTTATGGACGGCCGGTGGGAACCGGCCCTACACGAACTACACGAACTTAGCGGATCTCGACCACCATCGGCTCGGTCCACTGCTTTTGCTCGGCGGTGTAGTACAAGTACGCTCGCGACGCCGGCCCGGTGTATTTGCCGGGGATCGCAGCGGTCACGCCAAACTCGATTTCCTTGACCGAGTCAGGCTCCACCGTCCGCCAGTAGAAAATCACCTCGCGTCCGTTGAGCTCGTAGTAGTCGAACCGCCCTGCCTTTTTCAGCTCGTCCAACCGCTCAATTTGCGGTTCCAAACCACCAGGCAGTCCGACGATCGCGACGGTCATCGGTTGGCCTTCGTTGGTCGTGTTGACCAGCGACGCCTTGACCGTCAACGAATCGCCCGCCGCGACGTTGCCATCCTTGTCAAACTGACCCGCCAATTTCGTGGTCACTTTCACGGGACACGCGTCATCGGATTCTGGCGTGGTCGCGTGGTAAGATACATCCACGGTGTACGACAGATTTTTCACCCCGTCGGCTTGCAGTGTCAGTTCAACTGAATCGGATTCGCTGAGCTTCGCTGCAATCGATTGACCGAGTCCGGCAATCTCCACCGCCGACCCGCTGCGGATGTCCTGCGGGATTTGAGTTTGGCCAATCACCTTGCCATCGAGCAACACGCTCAACACCGCACCGGCGGCGCTGACGTCTTGTTGATTGGAATGCGTGATTAACGCCTTCAGTGCCAACACAGTCGCTTGCGTTGACCCGAACCCGCCGTTGCCAGTTCGGTTGGCACGAATCCATTTCGCTGCCCCATCGGCGTTGGATTCGTACTTCGCAGCCTTGCTCCATGCCAACACAGCCAAAGCTGTCGTTTCCATCTTTTTCGACAATCCGCCACTGGACACGACCGTCGTTGCTCCTTCCAAATGACCGTCTTCCTGTTGCAACTGCGTTAAGCGATCCAGCAGTTTACGCCCTTCCTTGTTCCGGTTGACGTTCATCAGCGTCGCTGCCGAAAGCGAGATCAAATACGGATCATTTGACGCCTCAGCAACACGAGCGAGTTGGTCAAGTTCAGCCTTCAACTCGTTCGCAGTTCGTCGTGCTTGTCCCGCCGCAACATCGGCCTCCGAAAGTGCCCACAACACATACGCGTTGACGATTTGTTGTTTGACGGACCAAACATGCAGATGGCGTGGATTCCGTTTAAAACCACCTTTGCCATCACGACGGCTCATCAACCAGACTCGCGTTCGCGTGATCATTTCTTCGCTGACGTCCATCACCTTGGTCATGTCGTTGAACTGCATCAATCCGAATGCAGACAACGCTTCGTGCCCTGGATCGTTACCGAACCATTCGTAACCCCGTTTTTCGCACTCAAAGCTAGTCAGTTTCCCGTAGCCTCGTTCGAGCATCCCCATCGCACGCTGAGCGAATTCGGGATTGGCGGATTCCGATTTCTGCATATACAACAGCGCCATCGTGTTGGGATAGTTCGTTGCCGACGTTTGCTCGAAACACCCATGGGGCTCTCGCAAGATACTGTCGATTCCGGACATCACGTCCGCGACCGGCGACGGATAGGCTCGCACGGCAACCGCCAGCGAACCGTCAACAAAATCAGCGGGGATCGACAGCGGCACCGCTGCTTGATCACTCAAACGGCCTGCGATCGAGACGTTCACCGGATATCCCGCCGGTGCGATGTGCAGCGTCCGCCGGATGGAATCTTGCAGCGATTCTGTGCTGCCGCGAATTTCGACTTTCGCGTCCTGTTCGGCCGAACCTGCCAACACGTTGATCGACATCAATTCGCGACGTCGCTCGCCCGCAGCCAACGACAACGTGCGGCTCGTTTCACCAAGCGGCTGGAGTGCCGAATCAGTTTCGATCGACATCCCCACATTCATGTCCGCATTGGTCGCATTGATCACTGCGACCGGCAAATCGATGCGGTCGCCGGTGGTCACTTCCAGCGGCATCTTGGGTTCCATTTGGAACGGCAGTCGCGATGTCACCGCACCCGCAAACGATCCGATCCGGCCGCTGTTGGCGTGCGCATCGACGGCAACTCGAAACGTGGTCACCGAATCAGACAAGTCAAATCGGATTGACGCACGTCCTTCGGAATCGGTGACCAGAAGCGGTTGCCAGTACAGCGTTTCGGCAAAGTCTTCGCGGATCTCAGGGTCGCCCACGACATGGCGATGAGCGTACTGGCGAACAGGAAAACGAAGTTCGTCCAACAACTGAGACGCCAGCGAATCGGCATCCAATCCGCGAGCCGCCAACAATCGTTTCAAGTCGTCTGCGGTCAACGATTCGGTTTCGAACATCGCACGACTTTCGTCGAACTCGTGACGATTTTTTCCACCGAACCCACCTCCACCCATCGACGCCGCTTTGTTGCCAATTGCATTGTTGTTGAGATTATCACGTCTCGATTGAACGAAGCCGCTCTGTACCGCCGGTGCGACCGCTGGCATATCCATTCCGCCCATCACCATGCCATCCATCGCAAAGTCATCCATAAACATCCCTTCGGCCGCGTTCTTTCCTTCATTCGGCGCCGAGGATGCTGCGGGGGCCCCTTCGGCGGTTGCTGTATCTGCCGCAACCGATGCACGTTCGCTATATTCCCGCGCCCCACACCCATAGACGAACAAGGATGCCGTCGCCAACAACAACAGACTGGCGAAGCGAGCACTCGAAGCACGCCGCATTCGCACCGCGATCGAGATCATCCAAAGCAGCACAATCATCGCCATCAGAATCCTCATTTGAAACAGCACTAACCGCCACGCTGCCGACACGGCCTCGCGATACCGCGTCCACTGTTGAGCTTGATGTCCGTTGGTTTGAAAGCTCGCCTGAGTCGCCGACAACCGGTCGCCGTCGAGCTCCAGCAGTCGCACCAACTGTTCGCGGTAATCGACGTTAGGTTGATCCGACGATCCGCTGACAAAGCGTCGCCACCCCTGGGTGCCCAGCAGCAAGTCAACCGACTCCGCCGCCTCGTCACTGTCACTCAAGTAGAAATTTGCATGCTCGAGATCCTCGGGCTTTTGAATCTCGCTGGTCAACAGGAAATGAGTTCGCAGATTCGGTCGCTCGGTATCATCCAAACGCAGTGCCGCATCATCGACCACGGCAACGCCCAGCACCGCCGGTGTCGGTTCACCCGTTTCGTCACGCACTTGCAGAGTCAACCGCGTCGACTCGCCAGGCGATCGATCGAGCCCCTCGGCGGATTCGACGATCTCGACTTGCAATTGGTGTTCCTGACGACAAAACACAAGTCGTTCCACCAGCGGCAAGGCTGGCGTTTTATTGGTGTCTAGCACGGTTACTCGCACGACCCCGCTGGTACGTTTCCCCACCGGTATCGACATCGAATTCGTTCCTGGCGTCAGTGTCACGGTTTGCTCGTTGACCAATTGGCCTCGGCATACCGTCCGCACCAACACGTTTCGCTGCACCGTGCTGCGAACTTGCATCGTGATCGGTTCGCCCGCGTCATAGACGCCGACCCCCGTATCGATCACAGGCAACTCCTTCACTACCGCAGGCAACCTGACCAAATTGTGCACGTCGATGGGCGAACTGACCCGCAAGGAATAACGCTCGCCACGCTTGGGCACAAATTCAAATCGGCCCATTCCATCGCGAGTCGTTTCCAGCGTCGCCGCTTGGTGCCCATCGCGAGTTTGCACTTCGCCTTTGATGTCGATCGGTTCGCCGAGTGAATTACGAGCGACGAAGTAGACACGGTTTCGCAGCCCATCGACCAGGTAGCCGCCCTCGGGATAAAACTCGACGTCCACTCGTCCCAATTGAATCGGGATCGTTTTGACCTTGGTCTCTTGCGTCCCTCCGTCATCGATCACAACCGCCAATTGCCCAGCACCTTTGCGAATATTGGTGGGCAATTTGAATGAGATTGCGTAGGTGCCCAAGTCCGTTGTCTCCGCGGCTTCTTCGAAAATCACCTCGTCGTCGACTTTGGCAACGATCGCGACGGAAGTGTTGGCCAACATCCCTCCCTCGGCCCGCTCGGCCTTAAAATTGGCTTCCACGGTATCGCCCGGTCCGTAGCTGCGTTGGCTCAACTCGAGTTCTTTCTTGAAGCGGGGAACTCGGTACGCACGCACTTGGAATTCGCGACGCTCTTCGGGAAAGAACCCATCCAAACTTTTCGCGACCAACGTGTACGATCCTCCGGGCGCGGATTGCGGGATCGTGAATGCCCCGTTTCCGACCGCTCGCTCGGTCAACCCTTCGCTAAACATTCCTGCCACCGCAGCACCACTGGGGTCGATCAATTCGTAACGAATCGGCACGTCGACTTTGGGACGAAACGAGGTGCGTTGGAGCGTCAAGGATCGAAAGTAAACGGTTTCGCCGGGGCGATAAACCGGCCGATCGACGGTCAAGTAAGTCAAGCAGCGTGTCGGTTCCAGTGGCACCATGACACTCGATTCGGAGCGTACGCCGTTGGCCGAAGTGGCTTCGACGCGGAGTTGTGCTTCGCTGGGGATCACCAAGTCGTCGGGCAAAACAATTTTGCCAACGCCAAGATGGTCTGTTTCTGTGACCCCGGAAAACAACGTCACGTTGCGTGCCAGAACCGAGAACGACAACATCGCCGGAGTGACTTGAAATCCACCGACGCTCGATACGGATCCATCCAGCTTGGTCGTCTTGACCAGAAACTCGTTGGACGCGTTTGCACGGTCGAGCACTTTGGCTTCGATGCGTACCGCCGCTATTGGTTTCACAGGCAGTTCAGAAAATTGCGACCAACCGACAACGAAAAACGCCAGCAGTGCGGCGAGTCCCGCGAGCAGCGTCGGCGCTACCCAGACCGATGATTTCGAAACCTGACCCGACGGCGCTAGCCGCGGGCCCTGCAATTCATCGTCAACGAGGACCGCGGCTAGCGCCGTCGGCTCAGGTTGGACCGGCAATTTTGCCGCGTCGGCAATGTTACTCGCCAATTTCAACGTGTTGGCCCACTCGGCGGCAACGTCGGCATCGGACACGATCGCGGTGCGAAGCGCGGTCGCTTCGGATTCGTCCAGCAGATCGTAGTGCAGCTCCAACAACGCCTGTCGCAATGCGTCTTTGTCTTCGTATTGTTTGTTTAGATTCGTATTCATGATTGGCCTCCCACTGATTCACGCAGCTGGCGGATGGCGATTCGCATTCGCGTTTTGACGGTTCCGATCGGCAATGACATCGCTTCGGCAATTTGCTCGTAGGTCATGTCACCGTTTTGGCGAAGCAGAAAGACCTCGCGTTCTTCTTCGCGAAGCCGAAGGACTTGGGCCTGCAGCACCGAGAGCTGTTCGTCTCTCAGCAGTGCGGCGTCGGGTGAGTCGGCGGTCGAGACCATTTCGGTTTCCTCCAAGATTGGTTGCCGCCGCCGATTCCATGCGGCTTTGCGACAATCGCGGCCGGTGTTCAGTGCAATCCGAAACACCCAAGCCCTCAAATTCGAGACCTGATCCATCTGTTGTCGATGCCGCCAACACTTCAGGAACGTTTCCTGCAGCGCATCGCGAGCGTCTTCACGATTTCCGACCAAATAGAACAGCGTCCCGATCAATTCTCCGTGCGCATCGTCAAACTGGGCCTCCAATCGCGATCGGAGCCGTGGGTCGAGCGTGTCATCAGAACTTGCGGGCGTTGATTCCATGGGTCTAAAGATAAGACGAGCCAGCCCATGGCAGGGATTTCAAAAAGAATAAAAAGTTATCCCGTAGCGGAAGTCGTAAAGACTTTCGGCCCGCGCCAGCCTTTTAGGACGTTCGGAACAATAAATGGCGGGCGGTAGTGGACGAGGCTACGAGTCCTGCAGCTTCACTGAGCCAAAAAGGACTCGTTGCCTCGTCCACTACGGAAGACGCCGCCAGTTATTCTTCTGACGGTCCTTCGTAGCGGAATTCACGCGAGAGTTTCGGGATATTCACAATCCACACAAAAAGTCTTGACGACTTTCGCTACGGGATTTGAGGGTGCTTGATAACAGGCTGGAAGCCTATCCCACATTTTAGCGGCGGCGGGCGACTCGCAGCTTCGCACTGCGGCTACGGGCGTTATGTGCCACTTCGGATTCGGTTGGCCGTAGCGGCTTTTTCGTCAACACTTCCCAGCGATCGTCGTCTCGGAACGCATTTTTCACGATCCGGTCCTCGAGCGAATGGAAACTGATGATCACCATTCGGCCGCCCGCTGACATCCAATCCGGAGCGTCTCGAAGCGTCCGCTCCAGAATCCCAAGCTCGTCATTCACGGCAATTCGCAGTGCCTGGAACGTCCGCGTCGCTGGGTGAATGTCGTGATTGCGGCTACGAGGCACACAGCGGCGACAAATTTCGACCAATTCGTTGACCGTACTGATCGGTTGCCGCTCGCGTTGTTTCGCCACGATCGCTCGCGCAATCCGGCGACTGAAACGTTCTTCGCCGTATTGGTAGATGGCGTCGGCGATCTGTTTTTCGTCGTGCTGAGCCAACCAACGACTCGCTGGAACGCCATTTTCCGGGTCGAATCGCAAATCCAACGGCCCATCGACCGTGTAGCTAAAGCCACGCTCACGATCGGCCAATTGGTCACTCGACAACCCCAGATCCAACACCATCGCGTCGGCGCTCGTCAGATCAAATTGGTCGAGCGCCTTAGCGGCCTGCTCGTAGCTGGCCAAGAAAACGGTCAGCCGAGGGTCGTGCGTTTCACTCTCCACGCGTGCACTGACCGCGGGATCACGGTCCAAACCGATCACGCGAGCGTCGGCGTCCTCGATCGCTTCGAGCAACAACCGCGAGTGACCGCCGCCTCCGTACGTTCCATCGATCACCACCTTGGGCGGCGTTTGGGCCACCTCAGGATTGGCGACCCAATACACCACCTCGTCCGGCATCACCGAGACGTGGCACGTATCGATCTCGCTCGGCTCAGCTTCTTCGTTGGACAACGTCTCTTCCTAGCGTTCGGTTATAGGTGCATGATCTAGCCGAACGATTCTACAGGATCGCGAGAACTATCCAACGGTATTGACGCCGGCGGCAACGAGCCTAGAGGTAGCGAAACTCGCGAAGAGTTTCGGCCATCATCGCGAGTAGGGCCGGTTCCTTGTATAGACCGGAGACATGGGTGGCGCTTTTTCGGGGACATGGGTGGCGCTTTTTTGCAGTAATCATACTTACTCCTTTTAGGAGCAAGTATGGGCTGGAAAGAGTTCGATCGAGTGTCCCAACGAGAAGAGTTTGTCCGCTTGGCAGAGGCCGACGGAGTCAATTTTAGCCGGTTGTGCGAGCGATTTGGCATCTCACGCAAGACCGGCTACAAGTGGCGAGAGCGTCACCGAGCTTGCGCCGAAGAACCTTTGGTGGATCGCTCGCGAAAACCTCACCGATCCCCCACACAGACGCCTGCGGAGATCGAGCAGAAAGTGCTGCAGATCCGCGATGCTCACCCGGCCTGGGGCGGCTTGAAGATTCGCAAGCGGCTCAAAGTCATGGGTGAAAAAACGCTTCCTTCGCCCAGCACGATCGCCGCTGTCTTGAAGCGACATGATCGCATCAGTGACGCTGAATCGGCCAAGCGAAAGCCATGGACGCGGTTCGAGCGAGAGCGTCCCAACGAGCTGTGGCAAGTTGACTTCAAGGGCGAGTTCGCGCTGAACAACAAGAGCTATTGTTACCCGCTAACCCTGCTGGACGATCACTCCCGGTTTTCACTGGGGATCCTCGCTTGTGGGAATCAAACGCGGCAAACGGTGCAAAGTCATTTTCGCAACGTGTTCGCAATTTACGGGCTTCCACACGCGATTTACGTCGACAACGGCAACCCGTGGGGCGGTAGTCACTTGATGCGTCACACACGTTTTACGGCGTGGTTGATGCGTCACGATGTGGAAGTGATTCACGGTCGTCCACACCATCCTCAGGGCCGCGGCAAGCTGGAGCGATTTCATCGCACGCTAAAACTCGAAGCCCTGCAGGATCGCTCACTGAGCACGCTGGCGGAAGCTCAAGAGTGCTTTGATCTTTGGCGAGACGTCTACAACTTGGAGCGTCCTCACGGGGCATTGGATTTGGAAACACCTTCGCAGCGATACCAAATCAGTGAGCGACGTTTTCAGGAGAAAACGGATCCGTTCGAGTATAGCGATCGCTACCAAACACGCCGCGTCAACAGGGTTGGCCAGTTCCGTTGGAAGGGGAAGACGTACCGCATCAGCGAAGCATTCCAGGACCATCCTATCGGCTTGAGTGGGACTCAAACGGACGGTGTTTGGGATGTCAGTTGCTGTCGTTTTGTGGTGGCCCAGATCGACGAGCGGACTGGCGAAATTCGACGTCACCAGCCTCGCGGCTGAAGTTCGCTTGCGCTCACTTCAGCCGCGAGGCTGGTGAGCGAGGACGGGGAAAGCTATGCTTTCTCCGCCCCCCGCTGTCTTGTTCAAAGCGCCACCCATGTCCCCGAACGAAATATTCCTACCGGCCGACTGCATCGCGCGATCAACATCGGCCGATGGGAACCGGCCCTACTTGAGACATCAGCCGACGGACTCGTTGCACTGCAGCGCCTTGTCCAAATTGCGGCTCACTTCCTTCAAGCGATCCAAATCGCCACCACCAACTTCGGCAGCCAACCATCCGGTGAACTTGATATCGCGCAGAGCCTTCTTCACGCTCGGCCAATCGATGTCACCTTCGGTAATCTTGGTGAACTTGCCCGTCTCACGCGAGAAACCTTTGATATCGAGTTTCTTGATTCGCTTGTCGAGCGTGCGAATCCAAGCCGCAGGATCGCCAAATTTCCAGTGGTTGCCGATGTCAAACTGAGCACCGACCCACGGCGAGTCGAAATCGTCGATGAACGCGGCAAAGGCGTCGGCCGTCTGGTCCGTCCCGCCATTGGGATCGTAGAACATTTCGTTCCACACGTTTTCCATCACAATCGAAACGCCCAATTTCTCGGCGTCCGGAAGCGCTTGACTAATATTGTCCATCGCTCGCTTGTAGACTTCGTCCGCGGTTCCATCCGAACCACGTCCAGGAACCAACAGCATCGTGTCGGCACCCACGGCAGCGGTTTGTTCGAGTCCCTTGCGAAGACTCGCCAGCGCTTTGGCTCGCGTCTCGGGGCTGGCGTCGGTGTGACGCACACCCCAGTGATCGGCACCGACCGTACCATCGATGATCAAGCCGGTTTCTTTCGCCGCCGCGTTGGCTTCGTCGACATCGAATCCAGGTGCGTTCAGTTCGACGCCTTCAAAACCCGCTTCTTTTGCCGCGGCAAATTTATCGGTCAGCGAACCTTTGACACGGATCATGCCGATTTTGAGCGTCTTACGGAGCCAAGGTTTGTCGGCGGCAGCATCCGCAGCTGCGGCGGTCGATGGACGCATCATTGCCAAACCAGCGACCGAAGCCGCACCGAGTTGTAGAACTTGACGACGCGGAAAGAGCGTTTGTTTTTTCATGGCGGGAATTCACTCGCAGGGCAAAGGTGGGATTCGGGGTGAAGGTCGCCGCCCATTGTAAACGCGTTTCGCCGTCGAGCGGCGCGTGAACCATGGAAATTTGTCAGCCGTAGCGAAAGTCGCAGAGACTTTCGGCGATGTTGGTGGGGTGGACGTGGGCTGATGACAGGCTGGAAGCCTATCCCACATTGAGGGGACGAAAGTCGTGACGGCTTGTTGATTTAGTGAGCCGCTCGCGCGTGAGCGGCCGGGTCCCGTGCATTACCCGGTGCCTTACGGCCCACGGCTCACCACCGAAATTTGGATGTGGGAGTATTGATGACAGGCTGGAAGCCTTTTTATACCCCAAAACATTTTCTTGCCTTTTCTCGTGTGTGTGCGAATGATTCTGCGATTTAGATTTTCATCGCACGGAGGTTGCACGGATGGTTATCGATTGGGTACGGCAGGAATTTGAATCGTTGGACCTGGGCCACAAGCGGCGGGTGGATCGCGTTGTTAAGTTTGTCTCTCAAGCTTCCTCGATCGGCGAGTCGACACCGGACCGTGTTCGTTCCAAAGCTGACTTGAAGGGAATTTATCGCTTAGCCAACAACCCCAAGGTAGACGTGGATCAAATCTTCGACGCACATCATCAGGCCGCTCGAAAGCGATGCGGCGAGCACAAACGGGTCTTTCTGGATCAGGACTCGTCCGAGTTCGATCTGACCAAGCCAAAGCAGCAGGTCAGCGGGGCAGGACCGCTTTCGGGCGGCAAACGTTTTGGCTTTTTCTACCATCCGCTCTACGCCGTTGCTGCCCCAGGCATCCCCTTGGGAGTGGTCGACCAAGTTCTTTGGACTCGTGATGCGACGTCATTGGAAGTGCCAGCCAAGGAGCGCAAAGCCGAACGGCAGCGACGCTGTTTTGAAGAAAAAGAGAGCAGCCGATGGATGGAAATGATGCAAAGCGGCGAGCAAATCGCCCGCTCGATGCCGCAAACTCAGTTCATTCAGCTTTCCGACAGCGAATCGGACATTGGCGAACTGCTGGCCGAGGCGGCGGAGTTTCCAGAGAACTATGGATTCATCATTCGTCAGTGCCGGACTCAGAAGATCGTCGCCGCCGTCGATGCGGTCACCGGCTCGCCGATTGATGATGTCACGACAATTGAAGAGACGCTTTCAAAGGTCGCTTGGCGTGGAGAGAAAACGGTTTCGATCGGTGGCCGAGACGCTCCGGTGCTTCCAGATGATAAGAAACGAGCTCGGAAACAGGCACGTATTTCACGCGAAGCGCTGGTGCAATTTCGCAGCGTGCGCGTCAAAGTTGCCGGAACCGGGCGGTCCAGCACTGGCAAGTTGACCGACACTTGGATCAATGTGGTGGAGTCGCTCGAGGTGGATCCGCCAATCGGTGAAGCCCCGATTAACTGGATGCTTCTGACAACCCTGCCGGTCAGTTCGGCGGAAGAAATTGACGAGGTTTTGACCGGCTACTGTTTTCGTTGGCTAGTGGAGTTGTACTTCAAAACACTTAAAAGTGGGCTTCACATCGAAGACATGAAGTACGAAACATTGGAGCGTTATATACGAGCGTTTTCGATGCTCACGGTCGTCGCTTGGAGAGTGGAGTACCTCAAGGGCGCCACACGTCATGACGGACAGTCGCCCTGCACGGTCTACTTTAGCGAAGACGAATGGATGGCGATCATGATATTTCTAACTAAACGCCCGGTCGATCCGAAGTCTCCACCAACGATGGAAGCGTTCGGAAAATCGATCGCCATCCTAGGCGGCTACATCGACAAAAAATCGCAGGGTCCTGCCGGCTCAAGAACTCTCTGGCGAGGGATGAACCGTTTCTCGACCATCGTTGAAGCGTTCGTTGCATTCAAGCAAATGAGTTTTGGGGTATAAAAAGGCTGGAAGCCTATCCCACATTGAGGGGACGAAAGTCTTGACGGCTTGTTGATTTAGTGAGCCGTGACGCGTGAGCGGCCGGGTCCCGTGCATTACACGGTGCCTTACGGCCCACGGCTCACACCGTAATTTGGATGTGGAAGAGCTGATGACAGGCTGGAAGCCTATCCCACATTGAGGGGACGAAAGTCGTGACGGCTTGTTGATTTAGTGAGCCGCTCGCGCGTGAGCGGCCGGGTCCCGTGCATTACCCGGTGCCTTACGGCCCACGGCTCACCACCGTAATTTGGATGTGGGAGAGCTGATGACAGGCTGGAAGCCTATCCCACATTGAGGGGGCGAAAATCTTGGCGACTTACGAGACGAATCGGCGGATGCGGACGGCGGACGCTTGGCCTTGCGGGGTCACGTTCACGCTGATGAACTCGTCGCCCGCAGGAACGCCCGCACCCACACATGCGTTGATCGGGCACGCAGGATCGAGGTTCTCGCAATTCAAAATCGGGAACAACTCGCCACCGAGTGCATCCAGACTGGCGACAATCTCGACCATCGATCCACCTGCACCGAGATTTCCGAAGTGCCCCTTCGCTGTCGTTACCGGTGGCTGATCCGAAGGAGGCCCAAAGACGTCCGCGATCGCTTCGGCTTCGTAACGATCGCCTTCGACCGTCCCCAGGCCATGAGCGTGAATGTGACCGATCGATTTCGGATCGGCCTTACCCAATGCCCCTTTCAACACGTTTCGCACCGCTTGGCGAATGAAATCTTCGCCAGCACCGGATCCGACCGCACTGCTGCTGAACCCGACGACTTCGCCAAGAATCGTAGCGCCGCGTGCTTGGGCGTGTTCGAGCGATTCGCACATGATCGCGGCGGCGCCTTCGCCGACCACGCTGCCGTCACGTGAAACGTCAAACGGGCGGCTCATCTTGCTTGGATCTTCAGTGTCGGCAGCAAGATCTTCTTGCAGCGAAGCGTGCAGCGTTCGCAGCGGATGAACGCGAGAACCGGTCGCACCCACGATCAATGCGTCGGCGTGACCTCGCTCGATCGTCGAGACGGCTTCGCCCAGCGCCGCACCACCGCTCGCTTCACGAACGGTAATTGAATTATTGGGTCCACGCAGATTGTTATAGATCGCAATGTGGCTGGCCGGCATGTTCGGCAAGTACTTCAGCAACCACAGCGGATTGACTTGCGGACGACCTTCGCCCCCCCACTTGTCAAAATGGAAGGTACCTTCGTCGTCCATGCACTTCAAAATGCCTGCTGAAAATTCTTCGGGCAACGACATGATGTAGTCACAACCGTAGACCACACCGACCCGCTCGGGATCACGCTTGTCTTCGCTCAGTCCGGCGTCGTGCAGGGCCAACTGAGCCACCGCGACGCCCATCTCGATTTCGCGGCACATCACCTTGCTGCCTTTGCGAATCGTACGTTGCAGCGGTTTGTCTAGCGGACCGTAGTTGGAGATATCGCCGGTGAATTCCGTCGCTTCCGCACCATGGTCGATGCCGAGCACGCCCTGCGGCACCTGAGTAAATGGCCCAATGCCGCTTTTGCCAGCTCGTAAAGCCGACAGCATTGCTGAAGATTCAATTCCGAGCGGACTGACAACACCGCGACCTGTGATCACAACGCGACGAGAGGGGGTTCTATCCATGGAAGGTCTACGACCGAATACGGTCGGTTCACTGAGAGAGTCGAGAAACGCGTAGTTGCGTCAAAATACAGAGGGAGCGAGACGACATTCTAGCCAGATTCGGCGAATCGTTTCAGTAGGGGCAAAACAGAGCGTTTTGGTCAATGAATGTGGGATAGGCTTTCAGCCTGTCGAGGAGACAATGGCTGGCTGGATGCCAATTCTACACCCCCCCACCGAAACTCTTGGCGAGTTTCGCTACTTAAAATCATGCATTTTTGTCGGCTTAGTATCGGCCGCGGTGTGGCGCGTCAAACGGGATCGCCGACGCAGTCCGTGGGGCGATGGGATTGGTCGTCAAATTTTCGGACGCACGGCCGCGGAATTCGACGAACATCAACGCGTCGGCTCGTCCCGAAGTGTTCCCAGTCAACATGTCCAGATTCATGATCGACGATCCGCCCTGTCGCTCCGGGCTGGCCACGACGCCACACGACAACAACAACACCTTGTCCGATTCCCAGCGGAATCGTTCGTGCAATCGCCAACTGACGACCTGAGGCACGTCGATTTTCGTGCGATGCACTTGTTGATTGCGAAGCGGCAACTCAAGTTCTACCGAATTGAATTTGTCGACTTGGTCGATTTCGGCCTTGATCATCACGTCGATGATGCTGTTGTTGGTCGACAACAATGGACTCAGTGACAACCGATAGCCCTCTTGGACTTCGCCGGTTTCGGGTTCGTACGGCGGCCATCCTTGCGGTGATTCGCGGACGTTTCGGACGTAGTTGCGGCCGCGAGTTCGTGACAATTTTTCGGTTTGGCCGTTGAAAATCGGCAAATCGACGCCCTGAACTTCGCGAGCATCAGTGCGTTGGCGAAGCATATTCAAAACCACTGCCGCGTTTTCTTTGCTCAACAACCAAGCTTGAACGCCTGGCGAATCGACTGGCACATGCGTCATCAACATGTGAGCACGGGCACGCCAATTGGGATTTCCCACGGTCATCAATCGCAGATGCAGCACCTGCGGCTGGATGTCGCCGGCGATGAACCGATCAACGATTCCCGCAACGACTTGATGGACTTCGGGTGTGTGGTAGACCGACAACTCGTCCCGCGTCGCGCTCATGAACCCAAACGGCTCGGTGAACCAGACGTCGGTGCCGGTTTCACGCAAAATCCAGTCAATTACCGCCTGCTCGGGCCGGTCATGCTGGGTCAAATAGCGTGTGTAGGCAGTCAAATCGTAGACGCGATGCTCTTGCCCCGCACTTCGCGGCAATTCGCCTCCGCCTGTAACTTGGCCGTTGGCTTGCGGTCGTGCCGCAGCCGGTTGCCGGTTGGCGGGATTTTGCTGCAAACTCGGCGGTGTCGCGCCTGCGGGCAACCCCATTCCTGGCGGTGGCGCCTGCGCGTTTGCCACATTCACGTGGCTGAGGGCAACAAGAGTGGCGCAAAACGCCCCAGCAATCAAAATTGGTCGCATCGATTCCATTCCTGGCCGATTTAGGAAAACAAGTATTCGTCCCCTGGCTATACGACTTGAATTGAATTGGTCGCAAGGTTGAAAAAACAGCAAAATTGCTTGAATCTCCTCGTTTTCGTTGGGTGGGGCGAGAAACCTCCTCAGTAAAACGCGTCTAATTGCCTGCGAAACTCCACCCAGTCACCGCAGCCCCCCAAAAACGAGGGCGATCGCCCCAACCTCTTCATCCCCCTTCCCCCCCGGCGTCTGACGATTTCTTTTGTGAATTAAAAATGCTAGCGGTTGTTGTTTTTGTGACCCGGCGATTAGAATTCCTCACAAATCTCATCCACGCTTCGCGCTCCCTTATACCCTTCGCGACTACCGGGCCACTGACTTGGAATTCTCAGCACTAACCGAATTACTTTGTGGTCTGATTGGCGGACTCGGGATTTTCCTTCTGGGCATGAAAAACATGTCCGAAGGGATGCAGGCGGTTGCCGGCAGCAGTCTGCGAAAAATGATCGCTGCGGTAACGAACAACCGTTTCTTCGCAACCATCGTCGGTGTCATCGTCACCTGTGTGGTCCAGTCCAGCTCGATCACGACCGTGATGGTGGTGGGCTTCGTCAACAGTGGCGTGATGGAACTGTCCCAAGCGATCGGCGTGATCATGGGTGCCAACATCGGTACCACGATCACCGGTTGGATCCTGGTGTTGAAGATAGGCAAATACGGCTTGCCTGTCCTCGGAGGCGCCGCGTTCGTTTACCTCTTCTCGCGCGGCGAGCGGGCAAGGTATTGGGCGATGGCGATCATGGGCGTCGGCATGGTCTTCTTCGGCTTGGAATTGATGAAGGACGCTTGTTCGATCATCAAGCAAATGCCTGATTTCGAAGCGTGGTTTAAATCGTTTGAGGCAGACTCTTACATCGGCGTTTTGAAGTGCGCATTTATTGGCTGCGTGTTAACGACACTGGTTCAGTCTTCGTCGGCAACGCTTGGCATCACAATCTCGTTGGCCTCGCAAGGCATCATCACCTACGAAACCGCCGCGGCTCTCGTGCTGGGCGAAAACATCGGTACCACGATCACGGCGTTTCTGGCATCGCTCGGAGCGACCACGAACGCGCGGCGAGCGGCCTATTTCCACGTCATCTTTAACATGGTGGGGGTAATCTGGATCACTGCGATTTTCCGCTACTACATCGTGCTGATCAAATGGCTAATGGTGGGCGACGTCGACACCGAATTGATCGTCGGAGGTGAAACGACCTATCCCAACCGAACCGCAGCGATCGCGGCGACGCATTCGATATTTAACGTCGCGAACGTATTACTGTTCCTTATGTTTGTTCCCCAATTCGTTCGCTTTTTGAATTGGATCGTTCCGGCCAAAGATTTCAAAGAGAAGCCTCGCTTGACCGATCTCGACATCCGGTTGTTGGAAACACCGCTGTTGGCAATTGAGCAATCACGTCGCGAGATCGCGCGGATGGCAGATGGCTGTTCCAAAATGCTCGACTGGTTGGCGGAATTGATCCAACAGGACAGTCCTGACAAAGCCCTGGCGGACCGCTTGCGAAAACGAGAACAGGTGCTCGATTCGATCCAGGATGAAATCGCGGTTTACGTGACCAATCTGCTCGCCAGTAATCTGCCGCACTCGGTGGCCGACGAAGCACGTCGTCAACTGCGGATGGCGGATGAATACGAATCGATCAGCGATTACATCGTCAATCTGGAGAAGTTCGACCGCAAGTTACGCCGCGATGAACTGCGATTTTCCCCAACGCAAATTCAAGACTTGGTGCAATTGAACCAAATCGCGGCGGAGTATTTGCGTGAAGTCAACGAAGCATTCCATCAGGGCAATGACAACGTCATCACCAAGACCGATGCGGCAAGCAAACGAGTGCGAACGAAGATCAAAACGCTTCGAAAATCGCACTTAGAAGAGCTTTCTGGCGGCGAGATTCCGCCGTTGGTCAGCGTCGCCTACCTAGCGGCACTCAATGCCTATGCTCGCGTCCGCGACCATTCGCAAAACATCGCCGAATCGATCCCCAGCGAATAGAAACGGTAGCGAAACTCGCGTAGAGTTTCGTCCCCTCAATGTGGGATAGGCTTCCAGCCTGTCATCGGCACTCCCAAATCCAAATTTCGGTAGTGAGCCGTGGGCCGTAAGGCACCGGGTAATGCATCAAACCCGGCCGCTCACGCGCGAGCGGCTCACTAAATCAACAAGCCGCTTGTTCGACTGTCCCATTTTTTCGATTTCAGCGTATTTGTGAGCCGACGGCGCTAGCCGCGGGCCTTATTTTTCCAACGTTTTACCGAGCCGCGGCCCGACGCTAGCGCGTTCGGCTCACAAAATGGGACAGTCGAACTTGCGGGGAAATCGACGAAAGCCTTGACGACTTCCGCTACGCTACTGTCCGAGAATTCACTTGCAAAGTCGGCTTGCCTAATTGCGGTCGCGTCAACACGGACAGTGGCGAGCGAGTACATTAACGTACTCGCCCCACTATCCCCCTCTTCCATGACGCCTACCGATGTTTCGAATTCCCACATGCGTTTTAGTGCTACTGACTTGGACATCCGCAACCCTTGTCTTCGCCGACGACAGCCAACCGAAACCGGCTGGCTATAAAACCGCGACGGATCTCATCTACCGCACTTCCGACGACGCGTCGATCAACGAGAAGTGTCGTCTGGATGTCTACTACCCCGAAAACGCCAAAGACGCCGCCGCGATCGTTTGGTTTCCCGGCGGGGGACTGACCGCCGGCAAACGAGAAATTCCCTCGTCGCTGAAAAAGAAGGGCGTGATCGTTGTCGGAGTCGATTACCGACTCAGTCCCGATGTGACAGTAAAGGATTGCATCGACGATGCCGCCGCGTCTGTCGCTTGGACATTCAATAACATCGAGCAATACGGTGGATCACCCGACAAGATTTTTGTGAGCGGGCATTCTGCAGGCGGCTATCTGACCAGCATGGTTGGGTTGGACAAAAAATGGCTCGCGGCTCATCAAATTGACGCCGACAAAATCGCGGGTCTGATCCCCTTTAGCGGCCACACCATCACTCACTTCACCGCTCGCAAGGAACAGGGGATCGACGGCAAACAGCCGGTCATTGATGCCCTGGCTCCGCTGTTTCATGTTCGCAACGACTGTCCACCGCTGCTGTTGATCACCGGCGATCGTGAACTCGAAATGCTGGGGCGTTACGAAGAAAACGCTTACATGTGGCGGATGATGCAGGTCGTCGGTCACCCGCAAACCACGCTGTACGAATTGGATGGCTTTGATCACGGCCAGATGGGGCAGCCTGCGTTTCCACTGCTGCTCCGCTTTGTCAATTCGATCGCTAAAAAATAACACGCTAACGGTAACGCCTCACCAGGAATCAGACATGCAACCGGAATCATCTCTAAAGCGTCGTGATTTGCTGACCTATGCCGCATTTGGCAGCGCGGTCTTGGCAACGGGAAATAACGCAATCGCGGCGCCCGCCGACTCGACCGAGGGCGTCCCGTCACGTCCGAAGTACAAGATGAAAAAGTCGATCAATTTGTGGGCGTTTCCGTACCCCGACAAGATGACGCTGCGACAGTGCATGCAACTGGCCAAGGACGCCGGTTTCGACGGGATCGAATTGAACTATGACCTCGAAAGTGATCTGTCACCCAAATCGGGTACGAAAGAGTTCACTGAGATTCGTAAGATGGCCGACGAGATCGGGATTGCAATTAGCGGCGTCTGCTCGTTTCTGTTTTGGCCTTATCCGCTGACCAGTAACGACCCCGCCGAACGAGCTCGCGGCATGGAATTGGCCGGCAAAATGACACAAGCGGCTCACGATCTAGGGACCGAAAATTTGCTGGTCGTTCCGGGCGCAGTTCACATGCCCTGGCGTCCTGATCATGATCCAACACCCAACGACGTTTGCGATCGACGGGCTCGTGAGGCAATCGGAAAACTGTTGCCGCAAGCCGAGAAGCTGAACGTGTCGCTGAACATCGAGAACATTTTCTTCAACGGCTTCTTAATGTCTCCGATGGAAATGGTGGATTTTGTCGACAGTTTCTCTAGCGAACATGTGCAGGTGCATTTCGACACGGGAAACATCATGGAGTACCAGTTCCCTGAGCATTGGATTCCGATCCTCGGCAAACGCATCAAAAACATCCACTTCAAAGAGTACACGAAGAAGGGCAGCGACCATTCTTTGGAAGCGTTTCGGCCTCTGTTAGACGGAACGACCGATTGGCCCGCAGTCTTGGCCGCATTGGACAAAACCGGCTACGACGGATATCTGACGTTCGAGTACTTCCATCCCTACGCGCACTTCCCCGAAGCCCTGATCTATCAAACCGCCGATTCGCTCGATCGCATGCTCGGCATCAAGCAAGCCTAGTCGTAGCGGAAGCCGTCAAGACTTTCGTCGATCAGGGGGGGAGCGGTTGTGGAACGAAACTCAACGCGAGTTTCGATACATTCGCTTCGCTAAACAAAAAAAGCCCGCTCGATCGCTCGAGCGGGCTTTCACTAAAGAGTCAACAAGTTACCGGTTCAACCTATTTCTTGGCCTGACGACTAAACAGTCGAGTAGGTTCTTCGGTCGTTACTTCTTGCGACAGTTTTTCACTCGAAAGCGTGGCTTTAAACAGCACGTTTTCATTTCCACTGGCCTTGGCGGTGACCTTGTAATCCATTCGATCGCCAGGCTTCATCGTCTTGATTGGCTCGAAGGTTACCGACGAACCGTCTTGACTGTGCTTGGTCGGCCCTTCGGCAGACTTGAAGGTCAATCCATCTGGCAGTTCGGCTACGACCTGGACTTTGCTGTCCGCAGCATCACCCTCGTTCCAAACTCGGATCATGTAGACCACTTCGTCGCCGTTAGAGACGGGGTCTTCGTCATCGATCACCAACATTTGCATCGCAGGCAACCGCACGATCTTGACTTCCGCCATTGCCATCGACGTAGCTCGCGCTTCGGCCTTGGCTTGATCTTCCGCACCATCTACAGAACAAACATAAGTTGCAACGACTTTGGTCGGCAGTTTATCAATGTCCCCGGCACGCAGTGCGTAGTCAAATGTGGCGGTTTGGCCCGCTTCCAAACGATTAATGGTGATGGTGTCCTCGTTCATCTCCATAGCAATCTTCTGATCGCCCGAATCGTTGTTACCCGATTCGTTGTTTTTAGACTTTTTGTCCTTCGCATCACTGTTTTTCGCCGACTTGTCCTTTTGATCCTTATCGGACTTCTTATTCTTAGCCGGCGTCGGTTCGCCCTGGTTGGACGTCTCGCTCTGCTTATCCTGCTTCGCAATCGAAACATTACTCATGTCGAGCAATCGAGACTTATTGGGCCACAGCACGCGAACTTGAACATCTTCCGCTACGGCGTTTCCGGTATTGGTAACGCTGGCAGTGAATTCAGCCATTTGATCGCCATACAATCGGCTCGGACCATCGACGTTCACAGCCAAATCAGCAGTGATCACCTCAGTACTGGTTTCTTTGCTGCGAGATTGCAAGTCGCTCTTCTTCGCTTTTGCAACCGCACGGCTCGAAAACGTGCCCGCTTTCTGAGCGTAGACACGTGCAACAAATTTGCGAGTGTCGCCGGCTTTCAAACCATCGACTTGGAATTCCAATTCGCTGTTGCCTTTGATCGTGGCCAGACCATCGCCCAGCGAATCGCTGACAACAAACGGCCCTACATCGCCAGACCCACCGTTTTTCACGGCATATTCAAGCTCAATCACGTCACAGCGATTCGCTTTTTCGGGTGCCGTTTTGGTTAGCTCTAGCTGAGGCTTGACGACCTTGCTCGACAAGCACAACGCAGGAGTGTAGCTGGCGATCTCGAGACAACTGCGAAGTTCGCCCTCTTCGTCGGCCGACGCAGTCACTTCGAGCGTCCGGCTCTGACCTGGAGTCAACGTCGCGATCTTCATGCTATCGCCCGAAGTCGAAGTTTTTTCGGTAGTGGTCTTTTTCGCGTCTTTCTTGTTTTGCTTTTTGGCGTTTTCACCTTTCACCGACACCGACTCGATGCTCAGGCCTTTCGCCTTACGTTGCTTCAGCTCGATGTCATGCAAGACAATATTGTCCGATGCATTGGTGACTTCGACCGTGTACGTGAACGATTCGCCTACCCGCGTCTCTTCGGGCATCGACGCACGAAGCATCAATAAACCATCGCCCGTCGTGATCGTTTCATCTGCTTGAGCACGGCTAGGACTGACACAAATCGCGGCAGCGACCAGCATCGTAAAGAGAGGTGTTGTTTTTAACCAACGTGACATTGTAATACCTTTGAATGGACTGGAGGGGAAAAGGGAAGAGCCGCACTTTCGACTCCACATAACCACATCTGTGTTCAGCTGAAAGAGTTGTGGATACCCTCAGCCGGTCGCAACTGGCGCGCCGAAAGTGGCAGCGTCTCGAATACCAACGGGTCAAACAGGCAGGTCATCACGCTGCTCCGTCCGTCTGAGCCCCGCTATAGCAAACCAAAACGAATCCAACAAAAAGACTCCGCTTACACCGGAGCGGCATCTAACGAACTGATCTAGAACGAGGGACACAACTCGTTTGATTGCTCGTCGCCCAACGTGGTGGGTCATCCACAAACGCGGTTCCTGCGGAGACTGCTGATTTCGTTAGCCGATTTGGCGCTAGCCACGGTTTCGTCACTATCCAACCGGGGCTAGCGCCCAAACGGAACGCTCTGAAGCATTTTTTAGTAGCTACCTTCGCCAGAAGGTGGTGATTCGCAATAGACACCAACAATCCACGCTCTGGCGAGCGTAGCTACGAAACGCAAATGCTGTAATTTGCAGCTTAAAATCGTTCACGGCGTTGGGCGGAGCCCGGGAACGAGGACGAGCGAGATTTTATGATCTGCGAAACGAATTCGCATCGAGGTTTCGGTTATAGTAAAAACCGTGATAGCTTAATCCCGCGAGCGTCTACCGCGTCGCTCGTCCCGCCCGACCAACCTGCCCACCCATCTGATTCGGAACGCAATCATGCGACACCTCACTTCCACGATTCTGCAAACGCTTGGAATTGCGGTGTTGCTGGTCAGCCAAGTTTTGGCCGCCGACCCGCTGCACTTTATCGACACCAGCTTTGAGAATGCTTCGCCACTGGATTGGAAGGTCTTGGACGATGGAACCGTCCGTATCGATCTGATGTACGACCACGAGCGTGATTCGCCCAATCGAGCGGCCGGACATTGGCATTTTCGCGTCGATGCGGAACCCGGCAGCGAGTTGACGCTGCTGCTAAACCACTTTTCCAACGTCTGGAATGGCCGTTCGGCGTTGGCATGTTCTGACGCCACGATCGGATTCATCAGCCCCGATGGAAAGAAATGGCAGTCGATCGAAACGGAATTTATCAAGGACGCGGGGCAATTACGTTTCACCGTAACGATCCCACCTAGCGGCAGCTTGTGGGTGGCCCGGCTGCCGCCGTATCGCATCAGTGATTTGAACCAATTACTCGATGACATCCGTGACCATCCGCTCGTAGAAATCACCTCGATCGGCAAAACGGTCCAACAACGGCCGCTCGAGATCGTGCGTATCGGCCGCGAAGATGCACCGAATCGCGTTTTTGTTCGCGCCCGCGCCCATCCCTGGGAGCCTGGCGGCAACTGGGTCGTCGAAGGCATGATGCGTCATTTACTGAAAACGCACGACGATCAGAGTGCGTCGTATTTGGACCGATATTGCGTTTACATCATGCCGATGGCGAACAAGGACGGCGTCGCGATGGGGCGAACGCGGTTCAACGTACTCGGCAAAGATCTCAACCGCGACTGGAACGCCGCGCCGGATGCAAAACTGTGTCCCGAAAACGCCGCCCTCGAACAATGGCTGACCGGAATGCTCGACTCAGGCCGCCGTCCCCACTTGGCACTGGAGATGCACAATGACGAGAGCGGCAAACTGCATCTCAGCCGCCCCGACGACACGCAGCTCGATGCCTACTTGGTCCGCATGAATCGCCTGGAATCACTGCTCGTCGAAAAAACTTGGTTCCGCGAAGGGGCAACCGATCCAACGTTCCACAACTCGGGAACGCTTGGCGAAGGCTGGCTCTCGCGTTTCGGCATCGACGCCGTGATTCACGAGCTAAATGCGAATTGGATCGAAGGACTCCAGTCACGGCCCTCCGCCGAGCACTGGATGACCTACGGCCAACAACTCTGCGAAGTGCTGGACGCCTATTTTAAAGCAGCCGATTGATCTTCGTTCCTGCTATGTCACCTCTCCCGAGCGCAGCTGGGGAGAGGTCGGACGGGCCCTTCAGGCCTCGTCCGGGTGAGGGCCGACCGAGCAAGGAAATCGCGGCAAGCGGTTGTCGGTGGGATGTCCAGTGCGAGTAAGCCGGAGACAGACCCTCACCCGAGCATCGCTGTGGGCTCTGCTCGACCTCTCCCTAAACTGCGTTTTCGGCAGAGGCGGCAGTTTACGAGTCACCTCTCCCGAGCGCAGCATGGGAGAGGTCGGACGGGCCCTTTAGGCCTCGTCCGGGTGAGGGCCGACCGAGCAAGGAAATCGCGGCAAGCGGTTGTCTGTCGAATGGCAAGTGCGAGTAAGCCGGAGACAGCCCCTCACCCGAGCATCGCTGAAGGCTCTGCTCGACCTCTCCCTAAACTGCGTTTTCGGAGAGGTGGCAATTTACGAGTCACCTCTCCCGAGCGCAGCTGGGGAGAGGTCGGACGGGCCCTATAGGCCACGTCCGGGTGAGGGCCGACCGAGCAAGGAAATCGCGACAAGCAGATGTCGGTCGGATGTCCAGTGCGAGTAAGCCGGAGACAAGCCCTCACCCGAGCATCGCTAAAGGCTCTGCTCGACCTCTCCCTAAACTGCGTTTTGGGAGAGGTGGCAGTCTACGAGTCACCTCGCCCGAGCGCAGCATGGGGAGAGGTCGGACGGGCCCTTCAGGCCTCGTCCGGGTGAGGGCCGACCGAGCAAGAAAATCGCGGCAAGCAGATGACGGTGGGATGTCCAGTACGAGTAAGCCGGAGACAAACCCTCACCCGAGCATCGCTGAAAGCTCTGCTCGACCTCTCCCTAAACTGCGTTTTCGGCAGAGGTGGCAGTCTACGAGTCACCTCGCCCGAGCGCAGCTGGGGAGAGGTCGGACGGGCCCTTAAGGCCTCGTCCGGGTGAGGGCCGACCGAGCAAGGGAATCGCGGCAGGCGGTTGTCGGTGGAATGTCCAGTGCGAGTAAGCCGGAGACAGGCCCTCACCCGAGCATCGCTGAAGGCTCTGCTCGACCTCTCCCTAAACTGCGTTTTCGGCAGAGGTGGCAGTCTACGAGTCACCTCGCCGCCCAGCTAATGAAGAAGTCTAACGCGGTAACCACTCAGTTTGCAACAAACTGAATGATCCGAGCCGCATTGCCGCTGCTGCGTGTTTTGTACGCGATTTTCAGCTCGACGGTATGCTCGCCCGCTTCCAAATCGGTTGCAAACATGACGGTTCGCGGATAATGCAGCCCTTTACTGTGCTGGTGATACAAATCCACCACGTTGAACGGCCCCCCATCGACACTAGCTTCGATCATTCCTGCATCCGGTCCCGCGACAAGATAGGCACCGATTGCCGTCCCGACGAACGAGAGTGACACGGTGTCCCCAGGCTGCTCGCCGCACAGCATCGGAAGCTTGCGGAAACGCTCGCGAGTGCTCCCTGGCAACGATGACCAATCGGGAACCGAAATCGTCCAACCGTTTTGAATCTTCGCGGTGGCAGGATCGATAAAACGTCCTCTCCAGTAACTGGTCGCATCCAGCGGCGACTCGGGCAGCTTGTGCGGCTGGATCGCCGAGTCCTGGGCCAGCGGTTTCGCCCAAGCTTCGCTCATCAATTCGTCGATCATTGTCGCGGCGATCGAATTGCCCGCCGGTGCGGGATGCACTCCGCCGTACTGCTTCCAAGTCAACGTGCCGTCGGTGATACGATCGGCCACTTCGCTTGCCAATCCGATCGTCGACACGCCGTAATGCTCAGCAACCGCCGTATGCGACGCAATCGTCAGCGGCGTATTACCGTCTTGCAGCGTCGCCAGCATCGATTCGTTGACGAAAAAGGTAATCACCAAATCGATGTTCGGATTGGCGATTCGGGCGTGACGTACCAATCCTTCCATCCCGCGAATGCAAGCGTCTTTGGAGTGATGAGCGTCCTGGTCATCATTAACCGCGAACTCGATGAACAACAAATCGATGTCGCCGCGGTCCAGCACATCCGACTGCAATCGAAACGCCCCAGTGGTTGAACACGTCGATGAGATTCCTGCATCAATGAAGTTGAACTTCGTCTCAGGAAAACGTTGCTGCAAAATATTGCAAACCATCGGCCGATAGCCATCCATCTCGGTGATCGAACCACCAATGAAAGCCACGTTTCCAGTTTTCGACTGCTCGAACTTGATCCGAGCATTCTGAAACTCGCCGCGAAACGCCACATGATCAGCAGCGAACCCGCTGCTGACGATCAATGACAAAGCAACCAGGATCAGAGAGCGGTACGCAGTAAATCGTCGTTTCATCTTGTCGTAGCTTCGAGTGGGTGAGAAACGGTTCGAATGAAGTTGAAAGTATTCGGTCTTGGACGAGGACTATGAGTCCCAGGAAGTTTGCGATCGCCGTGGGGGATTCGTTGCCTCATCCACTACGAGTCTTGGGCGAGTTTCGCTACGGACGAGAGCAGGATCATGCCACCGAGGGTGCTGGTTCCGCTCGCTTGGTCATCAACGACACGACGATCAAGGTGGCGAACGCCAATGGAATCGTGACAATTCCCGGTTGAGTGAACGGCGCGATCGCGTCCGCTCCGTTCCAACCGTACACCTTCTCGTAAGTGTCAGCGGACAACAAAATCCATCCCAACGAGCTGACCATGCCAACGAGCACACTGGATATGATTCCCTCTTTGGTCGTTCGCTTCCAAAACAACAACATCACGAGCGCTGGCAAGTTCGCACTCGCAGCAACGCTGAACGCCCAACCCACCAAGTAGCTGACGTTCATTTCTTTGAACAGGATCCCCAACAGAATCGCGATCGCTCCGACCACGACGGCAGCCAACTTCGCGACTCGCACTTGTGCGTGTCCCGACAACTCGATCCCCATCACTCCGCCGATCAAATCGTGAGCCACCGCGCCACTACTGGCCAAAATCAAACCGCTGACGGTCCCCAGTACCGTGGTGAACGCAATCGCCGAAATGATCGCAAACAACCATTGACTCATACTGCGAGCCAACAAGGGAGCGGCCATGTTGGTGTCAGTCAGATCCAACGCGTTGCTGGTCATCGCTCCGAGTCCGAGGTACAGCGTCAGCACGTAAAAGAAGCCGATACTGGTGATTCCCACAATCGTACTTTTGCGAGCCGCCGCTCCGTCTTTGACCGTGTAATAGCGAATCAAAATGTGCGGCAGCGACGCAGTGCCGCAAAACAATGCCAACATCAACGACAAGAAATTAATTCGGTCGGTGGGCTTTCCACCGCGAATCCCCGCGAATTTAGGATGCTCGCCCGGTCGCAGCACGCGTGTACCCTCGGTCGGTTTTTGATAGAAGACCTTCGTCGATCCGCCATCGTCATGCCGGATCACTTCGCTGCCCCAGAGCACAATTTCGCTTTTGGACATCGTCGTGAAAAACGAGATCGGCCCGAGTGGCTCACCCGACTTGTAATCCGACGGCAACTTCGAAACATGTCCCACCGCTTGCAACTGACGTTCGCCTTCGCCTGATCCGAACGGCAACCCGTCGACCGTCCGCGAACCGTCGGCCGCAGTGGTCATCTCTTGGGCTTGCTGCAGCATGACTGGATCGTTCACCTTCAAGGCCGCATCCGCTTCCATTGCTTGCACGCGATAGATTTTGTAACCACCCTCGTCATCGGCCAACCGAATAAACTCGGGATGCTCGGCCCATTGCCCGGTAGGCGGAATCACATCATGACCGTCGATCTGTGCCTGCGAAAGACTTGCGGACGCGACCGGGCCAATCGATTTCAATCCGCCATCGGACTCGACGAAACCGCGTGCAAGCAACATCACGACCAAAATGGCACTGAAGAAGACCAGCAGCGAGCCTTTCAAAAATTGCACCCATGTCGTCGACACCATCCCCGCAGTCACGACGATCACGATGACCACCATCCCTACTAAGACAACGCCCACCCAATGGGGAAAACCGAGTAGCGGCTGGATCAACGATCCTGCACCAACCATTTGCGGAATCAGATAAAAAATACTGACCGCCAACGTGCTGATCCCCGCAGCCAGCTTGATGCCACGCGAGTTGAACTGGGCGTCCAAGGCGTCGGCGAAGGTGAATCGACCAAGTCGTTTCATCGGCTCGGCGATCACGAACAACGCCACGATCCAGCCCGCCAGATAACCGATCGAATACAGGAATCCATCGTAGCCGTAAGCCGCGATCATCCCGCAAATTCCCAGGAACGATGCGGCGGACAAATAGTCGCCTGCGAACGCGACTCCGTTTACCGCCCAAGGGATTTGACCGTGTGCGGCAAAGTATCCTTCGCTCGAAGTGGCTTTGCGGCCAAGGAAAAAACTGAGCCCGACTGTTAAGACAACAAACGCCAAAAAGACAAAAACCGCGATCCATGAAGGTTCGTAAATCATCGTGACGCTCCTTCGTTTGTATCGCTGTTCTTTTCATCACTCGCGGGCGACCCGTTGATCGGTTCGTTGCGACACATCACTCCATACAGTAGTGCCATCACGATCGCGGCGATGATCAAACCAAAACCGTATACGATCGCGAGGTTCAATCCCGCTAACACGACCGTTTCCATTTTCTCGGCGGCAAACGCGTTGATGAAAACGAATCCGGCGTACAGAACCAAGTAAATGACAAACAGCAAGATGCCAAGTCGTGAGTTGTATTGACGCGCCGCGGTGGGCACGTCCGGTTTGGGCAGTGGATGGGGCATAAGTGAGTGAGAAAGGGGGAAGAGAGAATGGGAGTTGGGGAGTTGGGGAGTTGGGGAGTGAGGGAGCAACGCAGGCCAAAGCAAGCGTCGGGCCCCATATTAACCAAACTCGCACTTCAAGGGGGACGTCAGAAACACAAACTTGGAAAGCGTTGACGACGATTCCGATTTTTCCACCACGCACGCCCCACGACCGTGGAAACAGACTCGTCGTAGCGAAAGTCGCCAAGACTTTCGGCAGGTGCTGGCTGTTGATCGAGTGAGCCGCGACGCGTAAGCGGCCGGGTTCCACGCACGAGAGCCTCCGGCTAGGAAAATCATAACCCGAAGCGTAAGCGAGGGACTACAAGCAGATCGCGTCTCGATACAAGAGGTCCCTCGCTCACGCGTCGGGTTGCGATGGCGATCGCTACGCGGCCCCGTGAATAACATGTTTTCGTGAGCCGTGACGCGTAAGCGGCCGGGTTCCACCCACGACCCGGTGCCTTACGGCCCACGGCTCACAGGCTGCCCCCCGAAACTCTTCGCGAGTTTCGCTACGGCTGATGACAGGCTGGAAGCCTATCTCACATTCAGGCTGATTTTGACTCGCAATCCGTCGTACGCCAACGAGATGCCGGCGGGTAGCTCGCGGTTGGTCTGCTCGTGCTCGAGATCGTGTGAGATGTGCGTGAAATAAGTCTGCTCGGCTCCGACCCGGCTGGCCATCTCGATCGCCTCGGCCAAATTAAAGTGCGTTGGATGAATCGCGTGCCGCAGAGCCCCGACCACAAACGTCTTGACCCCGCGAAGTCGCTCGACCGACGAATCGGGAATCCCGTTGGTATCGGTGCAATAAGCAAAATCGCCCATTCGGAACCCCAACACGTTGAAATGAGGCCCGTGAGTCATCGGTATCGGAGTGATCGGAACGCCAAACACCTCAAACGTATCTTCGACAATATTGCGAAAACAAAGCTGCGGTACCGCGCCCGGATGCGTCGGCTCTCGCTTCGAAAACGCGTAGTCAAACGAATGACGGATCCGCTGCTCGACGTGGCTTTGGCAATACAGGGGGACTGGGTAGCCGAGCCGAAACGGAAAAAGACGTAAATCGTCTAGCCCGAACAGATGGTCTGCGTGCTCGTGAGTGAACAATACGGCGTGGATCAGCGGTATTTTTTCTCGCAGCAACTGCGTCCGCAAATCGGGCGGCGTATCGATCAAAATCGTCCGCGATGCGTGATGCGGCGTCTCGTGATCGAACTCGGGATCGCTGTACGCAATCGACTCGGGCAACCGAATCGTGATCGCACATCGAGTGCGGTTATTGCGGGGATTATCGCTCTGGCACACCGCGCATTCGCAGCCCAACGCGGGCACGCCGACGCTGGTTCCCGTCCCCAAAAAGACGACTTCGGCCTGAGTGGATGGATCGGATCCCGAAGCAGCGGAATTCGGGGTCGGCGGGGGCTCTGGATTGACCATAACGAAGGAACTTCTCAGCGATTTGGAAAGCTGTCAATAAGCCCCTTGGCTGCGGAGGGCTGTTTCTGCGATACTCTTGGGCTTGGCTGATAAAAATCCATGTGTTTTCGTGAGCCGTAGGCGATCGCCTCGGACCTTCCTACACAAGCTTGGCCTCTCGTCGAGAGGCCCGTGGCAAACGCCATCGGCTCCATTTTTATCAGCACCACTATGAGCCAATCACGTTAAACGTCATCAAAAAGCAGGAAGAACTGAATGTTCAAGAATTTTTCACCTTGGTTACTTGGAATCAACGGCCGTCAAAGTGAATTGATCGAGTTGGCGTTGACCTACGGGTTCCGCGGCATGGATGTCGACATGGCTGACATGCTTCGTCGCTCGCAACGCACCAGTCTTGACGAAGCCACCAAGTACCTTCGTGCAACCGACATCAAAATCGGTGGCTTCGATTTGGGCGTCAACCTGGACGCGGACGACGATACGTTCACCGCACAAGTTGCGACGCTGCACCCAATGGCCGAAATCGCCAAAGAACTGAAGGTCAAGCGAGCTTACTTACGTCTGCCCGCTGCGACCGACCGTCTGCCCTACCCCGAGTACTTTGAAACTCAACGTGCTCGTTTGAACCAAATCGCTGAAGTTCTCGCTCCTCGCGAAATTCGCTTGGGCGTTTCCTTCTCGGCTGGCAAAGAGTTGGCCGAAGGCAAAGAGTTCGAATTCGTTCGCGACGTCGAAGGCTTCATCGCTTTGATCAGCAGCATTCCTGCCGCCAACATTGGCTACATCGTCGACACCTTTGATTGGGTGGTTGGCAAAGGCACGCTGGAACAACTGACCGGCTTGGACGCAGAAAAGATCGTGGCCGTACGTTTGGGTTCGGTCGCCAGTGACGCGACCGCCGAAACTGCCAAGACCACCGATCGCGTGTTGCCCGAAAAAGAAGGCGGATTGGCTCACGTCAGCGTGATCAGCCACTTGAAGGCAGCTGAGTACAAGGGCCCTGTTTCACCGACCGCATCGTCGTCACGTTACAAAGGCCAAACGCGTGAAAACACCGTTCAAAAGGCTCAAGAAGCAATCGATTCGATCTCGCGTGACGCCGGCGTCCACGTCGCTCCATTGCCAATGGACCTGATCGAAGACGTTCCTTACGAGCCAACCCCAGCAACCTAAGTTGCTATTGGGAAGTTAATCTCAAAGTAGCGAAACTCGCCAAGAGTTTCGGGTCAGACAAATACAAAAAGGCCGATAACACACTCAAGTGTTACCGGCCTTTTTTCGTTTGTTGATTTCGCGAGCCAATTGTCGCTCGGCTTTCCAAGCCGTTGGCGTGCGTCGAGTTTTACGGTCGACACGAGAGAGAGGCCACGTTCGACGCCGGCGGTCCAGCTTGGAAAGCTGGCCGACAATGGGTGTGCGTGGCTACCCGGAGCCTTACGGCCCACAGGGCCCCGCCAAATGTCGCTCGGCTTTCCAAGCCGTTGGCGTGCGTTGAGTTTTACCGTCGATGCGAGAGAGAGCGGCCACGTTCGATTTGGATGCGACGTTCGCCACTCGCGGTTCCAGCTTGGAAAGCTGGCCGACAATGGTTGCGCGTGGTACCCGGTGCCTTACGGCCCACGGAGCCCGGCCGATTGTCGCTCGGCTTTCCAAGCCGTTGGCGTGCGTCACGTTTTACCGTCGATGCGAGAGAGAGGCCACGTCCGATTTGAACGCGACGTTCGCCGCTAGCGGTTCCAGCTTGGAAAGCTGGCCGACAATGGTTGCGCGGTTACCCGGTGCCTCACGGCCCACGGCTCACAGGCCCAATTGTCGCTCGGCTTTCCAAGCCGTTGGCGTGCGTCACGTTTTACCGTCGATGCGAGAGTAAACCCACGTTCGATGTGGACACGACGTTCGCCGCTCGCAGTTCCAGCTTGGAAAGCTGGCCGACAATGGGTGTGCGGCTACCCGGTGCCTTACGGCCCACGGCTCACAGGACCAGACTTCCTAACAGGCAAAACCGTTTCCTTCGGTTTCACATTCGGATCCTGCTCGGGCGTCAACTCAGGCGGCGGCCCGTCGGTCGGCACTGGAATCGGCATCAAGATCAATCGCAGCGGCGTCCCACGCTCAGGCACCCGGCCTTCGAACGGGCGGAACAACAACGAGTCGGCATCGGCACTACTAGCCAACGACAAATCCATCATCGCGGTGCTAAAGTTCGAGACGCAGATCATGTCGCCTCCGTCCGCTCGGTAATATTCGCGTCCATCCTCTTCGTCCTTGTAAAACCCGCTTCCGGCGAACACCCAGTCGGCCTCGACCGATTCCTTGGACTCAGTGTCTTGCACCCAACGCCGCGCGTCTTCGACGTGAAATTTGCCCTGCTTGTCACGCCAGCTGACCCAGACTCGGATCGCCTGGCCCGTCGGCGGCACAAAATTGGGTGTGAACATCGCCGTCGTTCCCGTTTTCGCGCCGACGACCAACAAAGCCGCGTGTACCTCGCTCGATTTCGCCACCACCGCCACGATCGACTCATGCTCTTTGCTGCCGACCGGACACGCAAACATCTCCAGCGCCCCACGATCGATCGCCACGTAACCGTCGATGTAAACGCGATTCGATTTGCGGTCGACCCACAACAGCGACTCCTGACTCAAGCGTTTCGCCCCCGGTGGCGGCAAAAACTGCTTAGTCAAGAATTCCTCGGGCGACATTTGCGGCTCAGGCTCCTCCATCGGTGGCTCCGTTTCCTCCGCAACGACATCGGCCGCCGGCTTGCCGCTCGCCCCGGCATTGGACTCGGGGCTTGTCTTACCGCTCGCAGTCTCCTTCACTAAATCTTCATCTTTCGAATTTTCATCGGCCATCGGCAACTGACGCAGCCCACCGGGCTCGGTTTGCTTCGCCACATCCGCGTCGGACGCCGCTTCGCTTTCAACAACCGGACCGGGCGTTGCCGCGACATCGGCTGCAGATTTAGCCGCATTTCCCTTGTTTTGCGTGATTGGCGTCTTCGCGGACGCAGGCGACTCGGCGCGCTCGGGGGTCGCCGATTCGCTGCCGCACCCAACCGCTAGGGTGACAGCGAAAGCTACAAGCAGGGTGGACGTCGGCGGAGTCTTGGCAAAATAGGGCATTGCGTGTCGATCGAGTGGGTAGGAAGCGCTAGCGTCATGGGGCTGAATGAGTAAGTTATACGTCAGTCAACCTGACACCAAAACGATACTTTTCAGCGATCGCATTATAGCCCATGTCGACAAGAACCACGGAGGCCGAAAACGCCTCGACTTCCCCCGCACCCTCCAATGGTCAACCGGCATCCCCTGCGAAAACAAAGTCAAAAAAATCGACTCGCCAAAAGGCCGCAAACGTGGTCGTGACGGCCGACGAACAGGCAAACGCGTCTGCCAGCGAGAATGTCGCCCCCACGCCAATGTCCGATGAAAATTGGAAACGTTTACGCAAAAAGATCGAATCCCACACGAAAGAGACGCCCGTCAAGCATGTGTTTGGCAAAGCAGCGATTGACGGGACCGTTTATCGCTGGGGTGTCGCTACGGCGTTAGGCACGGCGATCGATCCGGTGCGAATGTCGCTCAGCCATTTGGCGTGTGACCAGAAACCGACGCGACGTCAATCGACTCGCCCCTTGGATTTAGTTTCCGCAACCACTGAAATGATCGCCCAATTGGATCACGGCGACATGTCCGCACTGTCGTGCCAAGACGCGGTGGTCTGGGCCGGCGCGATGCCGCTGCTCAGCAAAAAGCTCGAACCGGCACTGTGGTGGGAATTGCTCGGGTCACTGCAACGGTTCCGCGAACTGGTACTACAAGCCCATTCGCCCGATTCGCCCGCTCACTTGATCGTCGGCGCGGAACTCGGTTTGACCCTGGCATGGCGACTCGCTGAGTTGCCGTCTTGCAAACGGGCTCAGAAATCAGCGATCGAAGCTCTGGCACAATGGTGTGACCACGAAGAAGACGCGATCCCCAATGCACTCGCCAAAGGCCCAAATACGCAAGCCAATGGAACGATCACTCGCTTGATGCTCGGTTCCCTATTGCGGTGCCAAGCGATTGTGAAGTCGACCACGACAAAGAAGTTTCACAAATCGTGGCACGCCGTCGCAGATCAAATCGCAACCTGGGTCGCCGCGATGACCACGCATCACGGCACTTCGGCTCTCAGTCCTCTGAGCCGCAAAGACGTGAAAGCCGATCTGGGCAAAACAGGGCTACTCGAGCGCGCGATCACCTTGGATCCTGAAACGCTGCGTCCGGCCACCGAAGCCGCCTTGGGGCTTGGCCACACCGGCGGACGATTGGCCTGGGAAGTCTGCCTGCCCGAGTCATTCCTGCATAACGAAGATGCCAAGCTCGCCATCATGCTGCCCGAATGGGATGTGCGGCGAGGACGGACGCACCTGCACTACGCTGGCGAACACAACGATCTCGAAATTTTTGCAGGTCGCACCCAAATCATTTCGGGCCAAGTCCAAACCTCGATCGAAATCAACGGCGACCCACAGTCTGCCGCCGGCGATTGGACAGTCGTTTGTGAGTACACCGACGACGATGTGCACTTCATCGAAATCGAACAAGATTGGACGGGCGGAGTGGTATTGCAGCGGCAAGTGATGCTGATTCGCACCGACCGCTGCCTGATGTTCGCCGACGGTGTGCTGCCGACAAACCGGCAAGAACCCGATACGCTTTCGCAAAAGATCCGTTACTCGACCCGCATCCCCGTCGCATCCGGGGTGTCGCCCGAGCTAGAAAAAGAGACTCGCGAAATCTATTTGTGTGACGGTCAACGAAGTGCCGTCGTGATGCCGTTGTCCGCATCCGAATGGCGGATCGGCCCTACCACCACAAAGCTGTCGGCCAGCGAGGACGAGCACTTGGTTTGGACTGCCGAAGGCACCGGAGCGTTGTATGTCCCGCTCTGGTTTGATCTGCAGCAAAGACGTTTCAACCGCAAACGGACGTGGCGACAATTAACCATCGCCGATGAACGCCGGACTTGCGAACATCACGAAGCCGCGGGGTTCCGCGTCCAAGTCGGTTCGGAGCAATGGATGGTCTATCGTTCACTCGGCGGGCGTCGTTGCCGAACCGTTCTGGGCAAACACTTGATTGCCGATTTCTTTGCAGCCAAATTTGATCAGGGCGAAGGAATCTACGATGAATTGGTCACCGTGGACGACGCCGAGCATATCGATGATTGAGCGGAATCATGATTGAACCCAACTCGCAAGCTCGATTAGCCGAAAATTGGCAAGCGGTACAGCGCGACGTCCATGCAGCCACGACAGCCGCCCATCGCCCGCTGGACTCGGTCACGATCATCGGCGTCACCAAGTACGTCGATGCCGAGATGACGCTGGCGCTGGTCAACGCGGGATGCCACGTCCTCGGCGAAAATCGTCCGCAAGTACTTTGGAAAAAGAACGAAGAAGTTGTTTTTCCTGACGATGTGCGTTGGCATTTGATCGGACACTTGCAGCGGAACAAGCTCCGTCGTTCGCTGCCGTTTCATCCCATGATCCATTCCGTCGACAGTCCCCGCTTGCTGACCGCGATCGTCGAAGAAGCGACGGCGCAGCAGATTCCGACCAAGGTGTTGTTAGAAGTGAACATCAGTGGCGAGGAAGCCAAGACCGGCCTGCTGCCACAAGACCTGCGTCCGATGATCGAGTCACACCTCAAATCTACGGACACGGGCGGAGTCGAGATTGTCGGTTTGATGGCGATGGCTGGCTGGGGCACCGATGCCGACGCAGCACGCCAACAATTCGCAGCCACGCGCGAACTGCGAGACGAGCTAGCACAGCAAACCGGCGCGACGTTGCCTGAGTTATCGATGGGCATGAGTGGCGATTTCGCCGCCGCGATCGCCGAAGGAGCCACGATGGTACGCATCGGCTCCCGCCTCTTCGAAGGCCTACTCCCAAAACATTGATCCCCCAATGTCGTTGAGCGCTCCGCGATCTTACGTGCAGCGCAAACAACTCCCAACTCCCAACCCTTCCCCTCCTCCCCATTGAGCATCAAAATACGGCACATGGATCAACTGCCGGCCCCAACGCTCTCTCCCCCCGTGCGACGTCGACGCAGCGACGCACCGTTTTTTCTGGTGATGTCAGGCATCTCGGCCATCTTCGTCATTCTGATCGTCTTACTGATCGCCGCCGACGTTTTATTCACATCCTGGTCCGAATTCACCGCGGCACTTGGCAAACCCGAGATTCAAGCGGCGATTCGATTGACGATCCTGACCTGCACGGTCGCCGCGATCGCGTCCGTTTGGGTCGGCACTCCACTTGGGTATCTACTGTCACGCTACAAGTTTCCCGGCCGTGTACTGATCGACACGCTCGTTGACATCCCGATGGTGTTGCCGCCACTGGTGCTGGGGCTCAGCTTACTGATCCTGTTTCACACCTCCATCTACGGTTGGGAACTGGAATCCTTGTTAAAGAACCAAGTTGGATTCCCCGTCACCTACCACTGGCCCGCCGTGGTGTTGGCCCAGTTCACGATTGCTTGCTCGTTTGCCATCCGTACGATGCGAGTCACGTTCGACCAGATCGATCCACGCACCGAAGATGTCGCCCGCACGCTCGGTTGCACACGCGGCCAAGCGTTTCGGCAAGTCGCGTTGCCGCAAGCGTGGCGAGGCATCATCGCGGCAACCACCATCGCATGGGCCCGGGCGCTCGGCGAGTTTGGTCCGATTCTGGTTTTCGCCAGTGCCACGCGGATGCAAACCGAAGTGCTATCGACGACCGTTTATCTAGAAATTAGTGCGGGCGAACTGGACGCCGCCGTCGCGGTATCGTTATTGATGGTCGCGATCGCCGTGGTGGTCTTGTTATTTCTGAGACTACTCAACACGCGGGGCACGGCATGATCGAGTTCTCCGACGTGACCATCCGCTCCGGCGACTTCGTTCTCTCGGATTTGTCATTCACGATTGCCAGCGGCGAGTATGCGGTGCTGATGGGGCGAACCGGCAGCGGTAAAACGACGGTCCTCGAAGCGATCTGCGGGTTGCGATCAGTCACCAATGGCTCGATCCGGCTGGACGGCATTGACATCACCGACTGGTCCCCCGGCGATCGTCAAATCGGCTACGTCCCGCAAGACCAAGCGTTGTTCCCGACCTTCACCGTCGGCGAACACTTAGCATTCGCATTGCGGTTGCGAAAACGGTCGGCGTCGGAGATAGCACGACGCACAACGGATCTAGCCGAACTGCTCGGCATCGGCCTGCTGGTCGATCGATCGATTAGTGGACTCAGCGGCGGCGAGCGGCAACGGGTAGCACTAGGGCGAGCGTTATCCTTCCAGCCAACGATTTTGCTACTCGATGAACCGCTCAGTGCATTGGACGAAGAAACGAGGTGCGAGATGAGCGACTTACTCGAGCACGTTAAAGCAACGACGGGCGTCACCACACTACACGTCACGCACAACCGCGAAGAAACCGCCGCCCTAGCCGACCGCCACTTCACCCTAGCCAACGGCGCCCTCCGTAGTGGATCTTGCTAAAGATCCCAACCAGACCCCGTAATGAATCTCGCTCAAAAAGGCTAGTTTCCAAGACACACATTTCCACCGGAGTCGTTACAGAGACTAGCCCGCGGCCGAACGAAGCGAACACCGCCGGCCCCTCTTCCCTGCACCTCTCCCAAACGCAGTTTAGGGAGAGGTCGGACGGGCCCTTCAGGCCTCGTCCGGGTGAGGGCCTGCCTCCGGCTCATTCGCACCGCCCATCATCTTCGCTTCCGCCCGGCTCGTCCGGGCGGAACGGACTTTGTGAGCCGACGGCGTTAGCCGCGGGCCTTGCTCCCAATATTTGCAAGCGGGAAAATTTTTTGGTAGGAAGATGGAGGTAGGAAGATAAGACGGCTCAACGATGACCAGCGATCGTGGTGAATGTTACCTACTGGTGGGCGATGTTGATCCAATGGATCGCACGCAGAGGGCTGAAATGGATGAGTCGTGCAAGTTGAGTTCGATATGCTGACGTATCGCGGTTCATAGCGGTTATTTTGAATGCAGTGTTGGGCGCGGCCAGATGGTAACGCTGTCTGCCAAGAAAATTGCCGTTGCGATTAATGGGCAGCATTGCTTCGACAGCCTCAACGCCTCCAAGCAGGAACACGACTGCTTCTTGATATAGCGACAAGGTGAGCGATGTGCCCCAGTCACGTAGTAGGCCAACGACGCTATCTCGAAACCGATGGTCTCCATCAAATTCAACGTCATTAACTTTGAATGAACGACGCTGCTCCCAATCGAGCGGCGCGTTGACAAATTGAGACTCGACATTCGCAGAACGAAAATTGATCAGTTTCCCCCGCGGTAGATCGAGCAGGTGTAGGTAAGTCAGTAACTGTCCAACGTGAGCGTCTTGCGGAACTCGCGATGCACAAGTTGTAGCTCAACCTCACGGCTCACCATCATCCCCGCTGACTGTAACCTGGCAGCTAGATCCGCTTGGTAGATTCGCTCATCCGCTAATCGTCCCAATTCGTTCTGTGAGTCAAATGCATGCTGCATCACTCGGTAATCGAGATCCCGAAGCTCGTCAGTTGTAAGCTTGCCAATGGAAATGCTGCAGCTAACGGGCATCACGCCGGCCTTTCGTAAGTCATCATCTTCTTACCTCCATTTTCCTACCAAACCTGCGGCTCCAACCACCGCATCGACATAACTTAACACAATCAAATTTCCCTAGCGTTTCAGCCTTCGTACACTCCCCTCCTCCTTCCCTGCCACCTCTCCCAAACGCAGTTTAGGGAGAGGTCGGACGGGCCCTTCAGGCCTCGTCCGGGTGAGGGCCTGCCTCCAGCTCACTCGCACCGCACATCGCTTCCGCTTCCACCCGGCTTGCCCGGGGGGGATCCGGCAACTGGCAGCTACCATCGCACTCAGCCAAAGAAAACATCTCGTAGTGGATCTTGCTAAAGATCCCTCCCCACGAGGACCGTCAACCACTCTCAATCAAGCATATTCAATCACGACTCCGCATCACAGCATATGCAACCGGCCGCAGACGCAATCGCAGATTGCGCGGTCTATTTAAACAGGAGCAAACAGAGGAAACAGAGTCACAAATCACCTCTTCTCTGTTCTCTCCCTTATCTCCTGTTCAATATGTTTCCCTTCCCGCATCCCGCCGAACACATCTTCATTCATTTTTCAATTTGCAATTATCAATTTAACTTTTTCAATCTTCTCTCGCTTCACAACGTGCGTTATCCACCATCCGACGGCGTTAGCCGCCGTCCCTGCTACCCCGAATTCGCAAGCGAGGAAATTTTGTAGGAAAATGGAGGTAGGAAAATAAGACGGCACTCCCAACTCCCATAAAAAACGAACCCTCTCCACCCCCGATTCGTAACAACACCATTGCGAATTCTTGTCTACCAAGCTCGCTGGACGATTTCCACCAACACCGGTTCCCGTCGCATTTTCATTGATGGGATCACGGAGGGAATCGTTCGGAAATCGCTTCCGCACTTTTCTTTATTCCAATCACCGCCCACGCTTCCCATCAACCGACTGCGAGGAATCACGATCAACTAGGCAGTGAGGCAGGAGTCTTTCAGTCAATTGGCCGTATTGGCGCTAGCCACGGTTCCGTCACTGAACCGGGGCTAACGCCAAAACGGCTAATGGGATTTTCCCCGATGATTCCTGCCTACTTGCTTAACGGGCCTTTGGAACGCTGCGAAGTCATTCCCGAACAATTCTTTTCATTATTGCGGGAGATTGATCATGGCTCGCGGTTCGCAACTTCACTCGTTGGGACGGTTTTTGTACACGCAAAACCCGTTCTATCTCATCAGCTGTTTCCTCATTCTGTACGGTTTGCAAACTGCAACCGTCTCTGCCGGCGACCTGCTCTCTCGGTCGCTTTCGCTTAGTGGTGGCATTGCCGCCTACACCCTTTTGATGGCTGTCACCTGTGTCGCCGTCATCCGAATTTGCAAAGTTTGGCAAGATGCTCGCTCCATTTTTCTTGTCGTCATCATTAGCCTCGTCGCCCTCTCGACCTCGTTGGACGAATTAGCGATCACCCAGTGGGACACTGCCACCCAGATCCTGAGCATCGGATTCCTGTTCGCCGTCTTGATCAGCGAATCGGTGATCCACGCGACCAAGATCTGTTTCCCCTTTTGGTACCGCAGTTCCTACTACACATTGCTGCTGGTCTTTTTCGCCGCCCCGATCGCCTTGGGCTATGCCGTCGTCCATCGGCACGACGAGCTCGCGAATTGGGGAGCCCCGCTGTACTCGGTCCTGATCGCCGCCGGACTGCTGATGCTCTCACCGACCATGTCCAAAGGCCGCCGGCGAGTGCGTCACAACGGGACGCCGTGGCAGTGGCCCTACTATCCGCTCAGTGCGTTTGTCATCCTGGTAGTGCTCGCTGCGATCCGCACCCACGCAATTTGGATGTCGTTTGGGTTTCGCGGGACGTCCGTGCGGTTTGAACCGTTTCTGCTACTGCCGATTGTGTTTGCGATCCTGGTTCTGTTAGCCGAGATCGATGCAAAACGCGTACGCCCCCGGTTCGCCTGGAGCACCATGGCGGCCGCACCGCTAATGCTGCTTTGCGGAATGTCGCACAACGGCATGACCTACCTGCCCATCCAATCCGACTTGCGGTTTGCGTTCGGCTCCGCCAGTACCGTGGCGCTGTTGATGCTGGTCCTCTTTTATCTGTACCTCGCCGTCCGGCGAGTCGCGTACGTCGAGTATGGCATGATCGGGTCGATCATCGCGATGGGCATCTTCGCCGTCTTGCCGCAAACACTGCAAGAACACGGCGTTCAGAACTGGATGTTTCTCGCACTCGCGTCGCTGATCAGTGCCGTGGTTTGCCTACGCGTCTGGCGAAGCGACGTCGGTTGGTCCGCAGTCGCCATCATCAGCAGCGTAGCCATTGTGATGGCCGGCAACACGTACGACGAGAGCGTATTGGGGCTCATCATCGCCAGCGTTTTTGCGGTAGCGTCGATGATGGCGATCGGCGCGGTCTACGAGAGCGAGTTTGCAACGTTTTTACGTCACATTTCAGCCATATTTAAGGTTATCGCAAGTGGCGGATTAGTGGCATGGTATCTCGGCGGCACCCCCGACCGCCGGATCCTGATTGCCCTGATCGCGATAAGCATTTTTGCGTTTGCATACCTGTGGATCGTGCGAAGAATAGGCTGGCTGTACATTGCCGCAGTACCAGCGATTGGCTTATGCGTGCTGCTTTCCTGGGACGGTTACGAAGCGGGCGTGTTTCGGCAGAGCAATGTGCCGTTGCAATCAGGCCTAACCTGTTTCGCGATTGGGCTAGCGATCACCACAATGAAAACGGGAGTGCATCGAAGACTACTCCGATCAACCCCACACGCCGCCGCATCACCGCATTTCAAACGCGGCCTCTAAATCCAATGTGGGATAGGCTTCCAGCCTGTCATCAGCATCCCTTCCAGTCCTCAATTTACAATTGTCAATTTAACATTTTCAAACTCCCCGTTCGCCATCAAAGCATTCCCCCTGATCTTTCCAGCAACCGCAACCCGCAGCAGACGCAAGCGTAGGTTGCGCGGTCTATTTGAACAGGAGCGAACAGAGAAAACAGAGTTACAAGTCACCTCATCTCAGTTCTCTCCCTTAACTCCTGTTCAATGATTTTTCCTTTTCGCTCCCGCCGGATCGCCCCACTCATTCAATTTAAAATTTACAATTATCAGTTTACTCTTTTCAATTTTTCCATTCGTGCCATCGTTACGGCAACAAAGAGAAACCCCAGCGTGCAATTGCACGCATCAACCATCATCACCAAGTCCCAACAGGGACGGCATGCTGTAGCCCACGGCGTGAGCCGTGGGTTACGGAACGAACCAAGAATGAAAGCCCCGAAAGGGGCGACAGGAATGACCGACGCCATCGGATGAGTCGTCTTGCGCGCATGCGAAAGCAACGCCGTCAAAAACAAAGGCCCCCGCGAATGAACGCAAATGATTGCTCTCCCCTCAACGCACACAGCCAGAGACAATTCCCGTAGTGGATCTTGCTAAAGATCCCACCCCACGACGATCTTCAACCTTTGCCAATCGAGCATATTCAATCACGACTCCGCTTCACATCATGCACAATCGGCAATCGGACCGCGTTAGCCGCGGGCCCTGCTACCCCAAATTCGCAAGCGAGGAAATTTCTGGTAGGAACATGGAGGTAGGAAGATAAGACGGCTCACCGATGACCGGCGATCGTGGCGAAAGTTACCTGGTGAGGGGCGATATTAACCAGTGGCCCCTCTTCCATCTGCCACCTCTCCCGAGCGCAGCACGGGAGAGGTCGGACGGGCCCTTTAGGCCTCGTCCGGGTGAGGGCCTGCCTCCGGCTCACTCGAACCGTCCATCAATTCCCTGTCCGCCCGGCTTGCCCCAACAGCCCGCTACCAACGCGACCCTCCGTAGTGGATCTTGCCAAAGATCCCACCCCACAACGCTCTTCAACCTTTGCCAATCGGACTTTTCCAATCCGCTCGTTCACAGCAGGCGAGCCCCGCGATCCGACTGTATTAACCAAGGGCCTTGCTACCCCGAATTCGCAAGCGAGAAAATATTGGTAGGAAGATGGAGGTAGGAAGATAAGACGGCTCAACGATGACCGGCGATCGTGGTGAAAGTTACCTGGTGAGGGGCGACAGGAAACAATACGTTCACCACTTCCATCTGCTACCTCTCCCGAGCGCAGCACGGGAGAGGTCGGACGGGCCCTTCAGGCCTCGTCCGGGTGAGGGCCTGCCTCCGGCTCACTCGCACCGCCCATCAATTCCCCGTCCGCCCGGCTTGCCCAAACAGCCCGCTACCAACGCCACCCTCCGTAGTGGATCTTGCTAAAGATCCCACCCCACGACGACCTTCAACCTTTGCCATTCGGACTTTTCCAATCCGCTCGTTCACAGCAGGCGGGACCCGCGATCCGATGGCATTAGCCACGGGCCCTACTACCCCAAATTCGCAAGCGAGAAAATTTTTGGTAGGAAGATGGAGGTAGGAAGATAAGACGGCTCACCGATGACCGGGGATCGTAGTGAAAGTTACCTGGTGACGGGCGATGTGGCCCCAGTGGATCGCACGCAGGGGGCTGAATTGGAAGAGTCGTGCAAGTTGACTTCGAAGCTCTTCAGTTGAAGCTTGGCAACGGAAATGCTGCAGCTGACGGACATCACTCCTACCTTTCGAAAATCATCATCTTCTTACCTCCATTTTCCTACCAAACCTCCGGCACCAACCTCCGCGTATACATACCTTAGCACGATCGAATTTCCCGAGCGTCTCGGGCCTCGCCCGTTCCTGCCACCTCTCCCGAGCGCAGCACGGGAGAGGTCGGACGGGCCCTTTAGGCCTCGTCCGGGTGAGGGCCTGCCTCCGGCTCACTCGAACCGCCATCAATTCCGCTTCCCCCCGGCTTGCCCGGGCAGCGCGGCGAACAGCCCGCTACCAACGCCACCCTCCGTAGTGGATCTTGCTAAAGATCCCTCCGCACGACGTCTTTTCAATCACTCCTCGTCACCAAGCTGATTCTTAATCTTAATCGTACTCTTAATCCTAATCTCGTCCGAGCAACCGACCCTCCGCTGCAGACGCAAGCGTAGGTTGCGAGGTCCATTTGCACAGGAGCGAACAGAGGAAACAGAGTCACAAGTCACCTTCTTCTCCGTTCCCTCCCTTACCTCCTGTTCAAAGATTTCCTTCGCTCCCAATCATCTCGCGCATCTTGCCTGCGCAGCAGCAAACACTTTTTTCAAACAATTTGCTTGCAACGGCGATTCGGATCCTCAATAATCCGTTTTCGCCATCGCGGCCTGTTGATTTAGTGAGCCGCTTGCGCGTGAGCGACTGGGTACCTCGCATTACCCGGTGCCTTACGGCCCACGGCTCACCACTGCAATCTACATTTCGACTAACTCAACAGGCCGACAGCGGTGGAACTCAGCGGAGTGCCACCTAAGATACCGAAGGTCCACGTATCCTGGGCTTCCAGCCTGGGAACCGAGTCGGCCTCAGCGTAGTGGATCTTGCTAAAGATCCTACCGCATGAGGATCTTTAGCAAGATCCACTACGGGCGAAACGAAGGTCCACGTAGCCTAGGCTTCCAGCCTGGGAGGAGCATCCCTTCCAGGCTCGTCATCCATCGCACCAATTTCAAATTTACAATTGTCAATTTAACTTTTTCAATCTCCGCGTTTCCTTGCTGCACATGATTTCTTTTTGCAAGCGTTTTCCGCCGCAAACGAAAGTGTGGTTCGAACGGTTGCGCGGTCTTTTTGAACAGGAGCGAACAGAGCAAACAGAGTCACCAGTCACCTCTTTCTCTGTTATCTCCCTTACCTCCTGTTCAATGATTTTTTCCTAGTCCCCTTCCAGGCTCGTCATCCATCGCACCAATTTCAAATTTACAATTGTCAATTTAACTTTTTCAATCTCCGCGTTTCCTTGCTGCACATGATTTCTTTTTGCAAGCGTTTTCGGCCGCAAACAAAAGTGTGGGTCGAACGGTTGCGCGGTCTTTTTGAACAGAAGCGAACAGAGGAAACAGAGTCACCAGTCACCTCTTTCTCTGTTATCTCCCTTAACTCCTGTTCAATGATTTTTTCCTAGTTCCCTTCCAGTCTCGTCATCCATCGCACCAATTTCAAATTTACAATTGTCAATTTATCTTTTTCACACTCCTCACTCCTCACTCCTCACTCCTCACTCCTCACTCCTCACTCCTCACTCCTCACTCCTCACTCCTCACTCCTCACTCCTCACTCCTCACTCCTCACTCCTCACTCCTCACTCCTCACTCCTCACTCCCCCACCGCATCCGCCATCAACCGATCCAGTGGGCTGACGACTACGGGGCCGATGCGATTATCCACGTGCGTATAGATTTGCGTTGTCTTGATGTCGGCATGTCCGAGTAATTGTTGGATCTGGCGAATATCCGTGCCTGTCCACAACAAATGAGTCGCGAAGCAGTGGCGGAACGTGTGACTGGTCACATGTTTGGTCAATCCCGCCGCCTCCACCGCCCGTCGCAAATGAGGCGGAAACGTATCGCGGTGCAAATGATGCCGATGCAAATCCCCCGATCGCGGATCACGCGAGAACCGCGATGACGCAAACAGATACTGCCAGCGAAATTCACGATGCGCCGACGGGTACTTCCTCGACAATGCATGCGGCAACCACACCGAGGCCGTCCCGTCGGCCAAGTCATGTTCATGCAGTGCCGCCCGGCTTGCCATGTATCGCCTGAGCACCTCGACTAATTCCTCCGGCATCGGAACGACTCGGCTTTTGCCCCCTTTGGATTGATGGATCTCCACACGCCGATTGTCAAAATCGAGGTCCTTGACCCGCAGCCGAATCGCTTCGCTGATCCGCATCCCGCAGCCGTACAATATCTGAGCGATCACCAAATGCACGCCGCTCAGTCCCTCAAACACCTTGCTCACCTCCGACGTACTCATCACCGTGGGAATCATGCCTCCCTTGGTCGCCCGGATGGCCTCGATGCTGCCCAATTCCCGCTTCAGCACCACGTCAAAGAATTTTCGCAAGGCATGAAAGGCCACATTTTGCGTTTCCGGCGCAACGTTGCCATCGACGGCCAAGTCGGTCAAATGAGCCTCGACGTCCAACTCGGTAATGTTCTCGAAATCGGCCAGACAAGTCAGAGCACGCGCAGCCATAAATGCCTTCAATTTCGACACATAAGCCCGCTCCGTCTTGATCGCCAATCCCGCCCGCCGCATTGCCCGGCGGAGCTCTTGGATCGCGTCAGGTTCTCGTGGATTGATTTTGCCACCCGACTCTTCGATCGATCCGTAGCCCTCGTCACGGCTACGCTCGAACGCAATGATCTGCACCATCTTCTTCCGCACCGGCTCCAGGTCATCGTCCGGTTTGTGCAGTACCAATCGGCGATAGACCATCAACCCGCGAATAATCTTCATTCGTTTCCAAGCGGGGAAGTTCGCGTCCCGCTTACTTTTAAGAAACTCAATCAATTGCTCCGCAGTAAACTCGGTTCGCCGCGGGCTGTCCCAGCCGTCGCGCCCCAGGAACGTCGAGAATTGCTTGAACCAAATCTTGGCCCACTTCAATTCCTGCTCCATCGACCCTGGTTTGATGTAAAGTTGCGATGCCATCGTGACTCCCCCCTGCAAGCTTCGCATGCCCGATGCCAACTGCCCCGCACCAGCGTTTGCGCAAAAAATCCAAAGCCGGCCTCCTTGTCAACTTCCAAGCCCCGCATCCTACCACTGCTGCAAGCGATCTCGGCGCACTACTTCTCAAGTTCGATCAATTGCTTTGCTATCGCAAAGTAGTCTCCGCGTCAAATGCTTGCAGTCCAATCAGGCAGCTGACGCGAAAGTGAGTCGCAGTGGGCAATCTAACAAACCATTTTCCGAGTCCCTCTACTTGATGGGCACCAGGGTGAGAACAAGCTTGACACCCGCCCCGCAGCGGGTGAGAATAGCGATCGCGGTCGCCCACTCCAGTGAGGGGGCACACCGTGAGAACAAGTCTAAAAACCGGTGAGAACACCCCAAAACGGCTTATTCTCACCCTGACCCACCGCAGAAACATAAGTTCGCCGACGCATGAAACAATGACTTGGCTCAACAACCGACAACGCAGGTTCGTGGCAGCAATAATGTCCTGCGTCCTTATCACATTGTTTATCATCGCTTCTTACGTAAGTTTTCCCGTAAAAATTGACTCTGCCTCAGCGTTTGAAGACAATATTGGAAACCGCGTGAGGTTCACTGCAGCGTTCGACGGTTGGGACAAACCTGGCGAGGTTATTCTGTTGGGCGATACGGCGATTATGATGCAGACTCGCCCGACTGGACGATTCGATTGGCCCGAAATTGGCGACGTGATTGACGTCGTTGGACGTGTGGATCGAGGCAATCGATACTATGGTGAACCTGACCTTGTCTTACGCGATGCGTCATGGACCATCAAATCCCAACTCAATGACCAGCGAGGCGGCGAACCATGAAATGCACGGGAGAACGGGTGGTCTGTTTTCTCGTCTGCTTGCAAGCCGTTCGCCCGTTCCCCGTGATTTCTACCGTTCGCCGACAATGAAGCTCATGACTTGGCCTACCGATCAACAACGTGCTTTCCTAGCCGGGGCGATCGCGACTACGGTTGTGGTGTTGTTTTGCGTTGCGTCTTATGTCAGCTACCCGACACCAATCGAATCCTATAGATCACTCGCACCACACATCGGAAATCGCGTCAAATTCAACGCCACTTTCGTCGGTCATTCAAAACCAGGACAGGTCATCCTGCTGAGCGGATCTCCCGTATTGATGGAGACTCGCAAGACAGGGCAATTTAGCTGGCCTGAAGATGGTGACACGATTCATGTAATCGGTCGGGTTGAACGCGGGGACCGCTACTACACTGACATAGACTATGTTGTCCGTGATGCTGAGTGGGAAATCCGAAACCTCCCCAGCAAATGACGGAACGGCGAACCATCGGTTGCACCACAGCACGGGTGGTGAGAAAATAGGCCATCACAACGTCGTTCGCCCGTGCGAGGTGAACCGTTCCGTTATCGCAATCGGATTGCTTACTCCAATGGAAACCAACCCATACGAACCGACACGCAGTGCAAATAGCCAGACGCGAGAAGAGGAAACTCTACGTTCGTTTTGGCCAGTGTGGGTTGCCGCAGCTTGGGTGGTGTTCCTGATACTGCTCCTGCCGGCAATTCCGGTGTCGCAGTTGCGTTCGGCTCCGGCGGGATTTCGTTCACCTCCAGCGGGAACATTTCTTCCCATGAAATTAATCACAACCACCCTTTCCGTTATTGCGGCTGGATTGCTTCTCTACTGGCCACGTCGGCGGCGCTGGCTGCTTTTGAATATTCCAATCGTGATTCTGCTCTCTGCTGTACAATGGACGGCATGGTCACGCTTCCCCTAACCAACGCGTACCGCGAATGGTGGTGCGCTCAAAATGCGATAACCATGCGATGGTGACGGAGCGGCGGCACAATCGCCCGTTTGCTTGCAAGTTCACTCTCGCCGCCCGCACATCGCTACCGTTATCCGACTGAACCATCACGCTAGTTCCTGTGTCGACCTGCCATGAACACAAACATGAATCGCGAGAACGCGACGTTCGCGTCGTCAAACGTCGATGGCGACTGGGAACACGACGCCTGCATCCACTATTGTGGATTCGACTGGCCGATGGTCGCTGACGGCTTCACCGAAGCTGCGAATGTACTCGCATACAAAGCCCAAGAGCAATCACACTTCCTCGATAGCCTGATCTATCCAATCGCGTTCAATTTTCGTCACGCGGTCGAACTCCGACTGAAGATCGCCTGTTTTCGTGCAAACGCAATTTACCGAACGGTAAAGCTTCCTCCGTCCGGCCATGACCTCAGCAAGCTTTGGGCTCAACTGAAACCCGACGTAATCAAACGCTTTGCAAACGATCCCGACTATCCACGCATAGCTGAAATTGAAGACATCCTTGGCGATCTGGTTGACTTCGACGCTACATCGACCAATTTCCGATACCCTACGGACCGGAAGGGTCTCACATCGCTACCAGGTGTTACCAATATCAATATCCCACGCCTTCAAGATCGGCTGAATCTGCTGCTCAACCTATTGCAGACGATCGGCGATGTGTTCGACTCTGACTGGGATGCACTAAACGGATAACCATCGCATCCAACGGAGCCGGGTTTGCGGGGTTTCACGAGTGGAACATCAACCGTCCCGGCCCGCTGATGCGTACCGTTATCGCTGTCAATGAGAATGCCAACTAAGCTGCTAACCCTCGTCTTGCTTCTTTCGGGATGCTCTCGGCATGTCGGCGAAGCCCCCGAGAGTGGCCGTTCACTGATGGTCACGAATCAGTGGCAAATGGAGTTCATACTGATTCCGGCTTCGGGCGAAGACTGGAAGACGCATTGCGAATCCCGCGATATTGATTTCCAACCGATTGCGGCGTTTTACTTGCAACGATCGGAGCTGTCTCGACTGGAGTTCGCTGCTGCATTTCCAAACGATCGTAGCGTTGACCTCGATCAAGACATCCATCCGTCGCAAACAATTGCATCTTGGGTTGAGGCGGTAAGGCTGGCACATGCCATTTCTGCCAACGACCCTTCCTTTGCTTACCGTCTGCCGACGGTCGCCGAATGGCGATATGCTTACTACCTGGTTCATGAGCGCAGAAGCAAGAACCTTGCCGATAGGATTGAAGACATGGCAGGCGAAAATTGGGAGTTTGCAGTCAAAACGGAGATGCCAACCGCGAAAGCTGCCGGGGATACGTATGACCCGTCGTTTGATTTGGAGAGTTTCGTAATGACAGGGTCTCCACCTATTCACCAACACTCAACATTTACCTACTACGCAAGCCCAACACTTGCGACCGGGGACGATGGGATTGATGAATACACCGGCTTGAGACTGGTGCTTGTTCCTGATTCGGCGGACGCTCCGTAAATATCGAATTGCGATAACCATGGGTTGCAACGGAGGCCGCGAGTTGACGTTTTTGAAGCGGCGACTCGCTCGCGCGGCCCCGCTGAACCCTACCGTTCGCCGACAGAAACGCAAACCGCTACGGTTTAAGTGCATCCACGGTCTCCCATCGCAGAGCGGACTTTTGCGCCAAGCCATTGGTTCACGCTAGCAAACAAGTGACATTTAGCAATCCATATCGCCCAACGATCGCGCAACCCCAAGGTGACACCGTAGACTCGTCGACACTGCGGCGCGGATCATACGTCCCGGGCATTCTCCTGTTCTCTCTTGGCATGATCGGTAGTGGAATGGTCGTTCCTGGTTCGGAAAGCCTGACTCAAATACCCGCTGCCATTTCCTGTGTCGCCGGGATCGCACTGATGATACGCGAACGACGACATCGTTCACGCTAGATGTTTGTTCTTCGCGATTTGATCGCGTTCTATTCGCTTGACATGATTTTGCTGACAACAAATCTCGTAGTGGGCGTTTCACAGCTGCAAATTGCGGCGAACCATGCGATGCACGCCGAGCACTCAAAAACATTTTCACAAGTGGTTGCCCTTCCGTTCGTGCCGGGTGATCGCGGACGTTCCCCGACTGACGTACCTACCAAACGACCAAGACCGAACAAGATACAACGTGATCGATTTTTTCCGCAATGTAGTTTTCGGACTAACCCCGACGGCGATTGCGTCATTGATCTCAGGCGTTTGTTTTCAGTTGCTTGCTTGGTACGGTTCATATTTTTATTTGTATGCTGGCATATTCGTCCCGTTTTTCGCTGGGTTGGCCACAGCTGTTTTTATCGCCCCGAAACTATGGCCTGATCACCAGCGGCGTCAAAACATCTTCGTATTCGCAAATTTCATCGCTATACTTTTTGCAGTGGCAGCGTTAGCGCCACCGGAGAAATAGTTGGCTGACGTTGACATAGCGGGGAACAATGGGTTGGACGCGGAGGCCTCGAAAACGTCTTTGCTACAGTGGTTTATCTTTCGCTCGGCCCCGGTCAACCCTGCCGTTCTACCATCAAAATGCGCACGCCCCTACTATACGCCGGTATGCTCGCAGCACGCGAGTTGTCCAGTATCCTAAATGCAGAGGAACTCTGGGTGACGCTCTGTGAATTACATGATGGAAATCCGGAGTTCATATGTTCCAAAGACCCCGAAGCACTTTTGAACCACTTTGAGGGCAACATCAGCAATGCCGAATGCTCCTCCTTCGTTCATCACGGAATAGTTACGTTCACGGACGGATCGAAGTGCGATGCAATCATTGTTCGCACTGCCACGGCGAGTAGCGAATGGATACCCTTCGTGGTCGGAATACCTTACCGCGCGACAAGTCACCCAAAGGGTTTCGCGATCTATGGGCCGGTCGTTCTAAACGCTGATTCAGCAGAAGAAAGTGCGGACGATTGGCTTGACTTCCTGTTCGAGGGCTTTGAGACAGAGAACCCGAAACTATGGAGCGAGTACAGCGACACTCTTGACGAATAGGGCAAGCAAGGTAGAACCATCGCAATCGGGATAGGGGCCCGGATTGCTCCGGGGCCCCTCCCACATCACCTAGCATGCGGGTCCGCACTAGGCGATTCGCCGCGAGGATGCAAGCTGTTGCCAACGCTCTAATAGACTCAGTAAGCCTTCACTTTTCAGGTGCTCGTTCGATAACGCACGCTGGACTCCCGACGTCTTGGATAGACGCCACGGGCCTTTGCCGCTAAACGCGAACGGACGGGCGTCCCGGTACGACAAGCCCAAGGATATCAGGTTGCGAAGCCGAGTGTTCGACTTCTTCCACTGCTTCCAGTAGCATGCCCGAACCCGTCGCCGAAGCCACTTGTCGAGCGTACTGAAAGTTGTCTTGACTTGATCTAACTGAAAATACCCAAGCCAACCAATTGCATAAGAACGGAACTCCGCGAAACGCTTCTTCATCGACACACCTCGGTTTCTACGAAAGATCTCCGAGACGCGCCGTTTGAATGCGTCGAGCTTCTTTCGACTCACGCGAAACTGTCCGCCAAAGCCACGGAATTCGTAGCCCACGTACTCAAGCTCTTGCGTCTTACAGACGCTGCTCTTGTCGTGATTGACTTGCAGTTTCAACGTCAGCGTCAGAAATCGCTCAACGCTCGCGTAAACACGATGCGCAGCAACATCCGACTTGGTGAAGATCACGAAGTCGTCCGCATACCGCACGAAAGGCAATCCACGCCGCTCCAGTTCCTTGTCCAGATCATCCAAATAGATGTTGGAAAGGAGTGGTGACAACGGACCTCCTTGCATCGTTCCTTCTTCGCTAGGTTGACATAACCCATCGATCATCACTCCGGCTCGCAGGTATCGTCCGATCAGTTTGAGCAGTCGCTTGTCGTGAACCTTGCGGCTCACGCGTGCCATTAACACGTCGTGCTGGACTCGGTCAAAGAATTTCGACAGATCCATATCGACGCATCGGCGTCGACCGCTGCGAATGATCTTCTGCACCTGCTTGGCTGCATCTTGCGCCGAGCGATAAGGTCGATAACCGAAACTTGATTCAGAGAATCCCGGATCGAAGATCGGCGTGAGGACTAACACAATGGCGGTTTGGATGACGCGTTCGAGCAAGTTTGGAATTCCGAGCTCTCTCGTGCCGCCATCGGGCTTGAGGATGGCCACCCGCCGGACAGGGTCCGGACGATAGGTGCCATCGAGTAGTTGTCGACGAATGTTTTGCCAACGCGGCGCAAACCACTCGGGAAAGTCGTCGACCGTTATTCCGTCGGGCCCAGGGGCTCCACGGTTGGCCTTCACTCTTGCCCAAGCCATTTCCATGTTGACTTCATCGACAATTGCTTCCATCAGATTGTGAGCATCATCGCCCAAGGCTGACTTCTCGATGGCCGCCAGAGCCGAATCATCCGTCGGGATGTTTGGCGCAGCGTCATCCACTACGACAAAGTCGAAGACGAGTTGCTCTGCGTTCGGATTCTCTGAGGTCATCGGTGGTTCGTTCCTTGACTGTTGACGTTCGGTTCTTCCCGTCGCCATTGGAATTGGCGGATCGGTACTACAACTTCTGCTGCATTCTCCAGGCACGTCATGCGTTACCGCATTCCGCCCCGCCTTTCGGGCAAGCCCTACTCACGGGTACGCCTGGAGTTCTCCCCAGATAAGGGTTTTCGTGATCTGTCCCCGCCCAAGCTCCCGATCTACCTGCGCTCACTCTTCCGGTTCGGTTTCGCAGTCAGCAGCCTGCTCACCTGTAGACGTCGGCCTCCTATCGGGTTTCTGTTCGTAGCCTGGCGGGTCTTGGCGTGAATGTGTCTGACGACGGTTTTAGCTTTGAAGCTCGTCCGATTCGGTTATTGCCCGATCGAAGCTGTTCTCGGCGGCTAGCCAGATTTACGGTCACATTCGCAGGCTGCCTTCCCACGGATCGTCACCTCCCCGCAGTTGCCCTCGCCTCGTACTGTTCTTTCGTTAGAATTTCATTTGGTATACTGACTCCTCGAAAGAAACCGGAACTAAGTACAGGGGACTTGCACCCCACAAGATCACGCCCATGCTGGGCGTACTGCAACGGAGCCGGGCTTGCAAGCTTTCACAAATGGTGCATCAACCGTCCCGGCCCGCTGATGCGTACCGTTATCCGACTGACCGTGCCCGATCGACACCCTAACGACACACGCCAATGAAGACTCGAACTGCTATTCTACTCTTCGCATTTTTGATTGCACTCTGTCTCTATCCCTTGACTCGATACGCTGCAAGCATTCCTCGTGAGAAGCTGGGCCAAGACGCTGTTGACTACGTGACCCTGCACGGAAACGTGCAATCAATGACGGCGACGACGTTTGGAACCGATGGAAAGCTACGTCCGATTGACGTCACTGGCGTATATCTGTTCGAGGGGTCCGCCAATGGCACAATGATTAGCATGCTAAAATACTTCCCCAATCTGGAACACATTACGATTGGTCCCGACTTCAGCGGCGTGCCGATTGGATCGCCACCACCTCCACTGACCGAAGCTGCCGAGGATGACCGGGTGAAGATGCAAACGGCGTTTCCTGAGTTAACGGTTGCGGTCAGCGTTCCCTCCAATTCATAATCGCGGATAACCATCGCGTGAACGTGCGGACTGGCAAGGTCTTGAAGACTAGCGGGTGTGAATCCCGCCTGAGTAACTGTTAGCCACAGGCTCAGTATCGAGTTTTGCAGCCAACCTATAAGCATCATGAGCTGAAGTGGTTGGTTGAAGCGTAAGCAGAAAGGTAGTGAGGGTGAAAGGTATCGGCTGGCTGCCGAACCCTGAACGAGATTGAGCTCCGAAATTATGGTTTCCTGTTGGATACTGCCCAAGGTCTGTTCATGCTGGAAGGCGAAACTCGCGGTCGCGTCTTGGCGAGCGACAGCGAGAGTCCCGGAGTCGAAGATCCACTCGCGCTACACACTATGTTTTCAAGGCAACCAGTGACGCCCAAAGATTCTTGATCTGACTATGAACTCCAATCATGACAAATCGAGTATGCCCGCGAAGCCGAAAAGGCAACAGAGGCAAATGACTCTTTGGAAATCGGATGACTGCATAGTACCGTTGACTTCGGGTAATTCCGAACGAGGGAAGGCGGTCAGGCCGACACGCGATTCCAGCCGACCACCTGCCACTCACAGAAGTGGAACGCCGGTGTCTGATCGACTGGATCGCATCACCACGAGAGCGAAAGGCGACGCATCAGCGACGTTTAGCAACCTCTTTTCGTTGCTCAATACTGAACTGCTGTTCTACGCGTTCCGACGACTCAAGCGAGACAAAGCACCGGGGACCGACGGTGTCACGGTGGACGATTACGAAGAGAATTTGCAAGGCAACTTGCAAGATCTCGAAGATCGAATCCATCGTGGCAGCTATCGTCCTCAGCCGAGTTTACGCCGAGAGATTCCCAAAGGAGACGGTAAAACGCGACCTTTAGGAATTGCTTGTGTGGAAGAAAAGATCGTCCAGCGGGCGATCGTGATGATCTTGGAACGCATCTACGAGGAGGATTTTCATGATACCTCGTACGGTTACCGTCCCAAGCGAAGCTGCCACCAAGCACTGGCCGATCTGGGCCAGACGATCACACGCCGGCGAGTCAACTGGGTGCTCGACGCGGACATTAAAGGGTTCTTTGACCACGTTGATTTTGGGAAGCTCCAAGAGCTGCTCGGGAGACGCATCGAAGACTCTCGTATGCTGCGTCTGATCACCAAGTTTCTGCACGCCGGAGTGATGATTCAAGACAAACGTTACGCCACCACGGAAGGCGTCGCGCAAGGTTCGGTTCTTTCTCCACTGCTAGCCAATGTGTACTTGCACTACGTGCTGGACGAGTGGTTCGAGCAGCAGGTGAAGCCTCGTCTTAAAGGCGAGTCCTCGATCATCCGCTTTGCGGACGATTTCATCTGCACGTTCGAGCGAGAATCGGACGCGTTGCGTTTTCGTGAGGTGTTGACCAAACGTCTTGGTCGGTATTCGTTAGAGTTAGCTGAGGAGAAGACGAAGTTGCTCCGTTTCGGCCGTTTTGCCAGTCGCGATTGCCAGCGATTGGGTGAAGGGGCTCCGGGCGCATTCGACTTCCTTGGCTTCATGCATTACTGCGGCACAAGCCGCGCAGGAAAGTTCAAACTGAAACGGAGAACATCGGCAAAGAAGTTTCGATCGAAAATCCGCGAGCTCAAAGACTGGTTCCGTTCCAAGTTGACGACGCCGCACAACGAGGTCTGGCCAACGTTGGTCCGCAAACTCCAGGGACACTTTCAGTACTACAATGTCAATGACAATTGGGAGATGCTGATGAAGTTCCGAGAGGCGGCACGAAAGTTAGGTCTTCGTTGGATGCGTCGTCGCAGTCAGAAAGGGCGAAACCTCAGTTGGGAAGCTTACGGCCTTTATCTCGAGCGACACCCGTTGCCGAATCCGGGACAGATCACGGACTTGATCGCGATGGGGAGTGCGAAGTGATGCCAGGTGAGAGGTGTCGGCTGGGAGCCGGATGCGTTAACGGCGCCAGTCCGGTTCTGAGAGGGTTCGGTGATCAATTGGACAAGGATCAAATATTGTGACACCACAAGGAGAAATCTGTGGCAAACCGTGAACACAAAGCGTATCCTAACATCCGAGAGACTCCGTTCTACTCGCCCGGAGCGGCGAAGTCGGGCGAATTCACAATTGACAATCTTTCGTCGCCGCCCGGTTACGGCTGACGTTATCCGAACTGAAGAAAACACGCCTCCAAATGAAACGAAATGTGTCCTCGACAGTCTTCGGCAAACTCAAATGCCACGCAAGTGATCGTTCCTATTCCGTGAAGATGGACCACAAGGGCAAGGAGATCGACACTCGATTCTTCTGTGAAACGGACGACGCAATCGAGCGGCTACTTCCGCTGGCCGAGCAGGTATGGCGTCAACGTGTTCGGTACTTCAAGGCATTTCGTGAACACGCGGCCGTCGAACTACTGGACCTGCTAAATGGGTTTCTTGACTGTGGAGAAGATGATCCGCCTCAGCTTTCTGCAGCAAGACTTCGAAAGATCCTTGCAGTTCCGTACTCTATCGTTTTCATGCTATCCGGTAACGACTACGAAGATGAGCTCTTTCTAGTTACTGGTGGCGACTCACCAGACCTGCACGAACACTGCCTCACGGTTACCTTTAACGCTGACGGTCAGATTATTGATGGTGATGCGGTATCGCTCTTCTGAACTCGTGGGACGCGGATAACCATGGCATTCACACGGAGCGGGTCTTGCAGCCGAACTTGAAATGGACAACTTCACTCTCCCCGCCCGGTGATGCCGGTCGTTATTCGATTGAGATTAAGACCTTTATCTGTGCTTCCGAGCGATGAGCAGCACTAACCCATACCTAGCATCCTCTCACGGCGACGAACCTTCGTCCTGGCGTCAACACGCTGGAACGGGGTTCGGCTTTGCTGCGCTCCTACTCTCTTTACTGTTCACCGTTCTCGTGGTCGTGCAGACGGTTTCACTCTGTACGCATATTGCTACCATGGCTCCACCGGCAGGCGAACTCAAGCCACTCGGGCTTGCAGGACTTGGGATCGTTTCTTTCGTCGGCCCGATCGTCATCCTAGTCCCGATTTCCCTCCTTTCATGGATGGCGACCTATGTCGACTCAGCAAGAGGCCAAGCGTTTGCGTGTTGGGGAACTGTATTTGCCCCGCTTGCCATTCCGGTCTTCTTCCTTGGTGTGTTAGCATACTTCCTGATTTGCAATGCCCGCGGATTTTGAAACGCTGCCAGAAATCGCACATCGTCATACCTCATATGAACACCGAGCCAAAGCAGCGAATAACCAGTAAGGCTTTGACTTCGCGTTGGGCGGAGGTTGAGCCTGAATCTCGTTAAATGGTTAACGTTCTGTGAACCAGAGTGGCTCGGGAGACTAGCCGAAGCTCAAGGCCTTTGTTCAAGAAGCCCGGTGGAACTGTAACGCTCGTGACGTGTCAGTTGGTCTCGGCTGCCAAGATATGGTACGGGTTTTGCATTATTGAGCTTTTGACTTTTGGCGTCTCGGGGCCTATTGAATCTATCCGTTTCGTCGTTATTTGCCGAGTCACTCCTCGATCGGTCTCCCCTTCGGTGTAGACTTTCCGCGGAGCTACGAACGATCATTTTCGCTCGAAGCCGGGTCGAAGTTCAAGTATTTCCAAGGAAATTAGTGGTTCGTCTGGTGTTGAACTCAGTAGCACAGCTAGCAGTTCAACGCGGTTGGGGGTGCCCGTTTGCAGGGGCCGCCGAATTCCAGAATAAAGTTCATTGGAATTGCAGTGAGCCTGCCCCTCGGGTGATCCAGACTTGGGTGTCCATGCTGTGCTACAGAACCCGCTATAATGCCTAGAATAATTCGCTCGTCGACTCGAAGCGAATGCAAATCCTCGACCAAGAGAAAGTACCCCCGACGCGATAGCGGCTTACTTGAACCATGCCGTGCACGGGAGCACGGATTGCGACGTTTTTGCTATGGATGATCAACTCTCCGTTCCCCGCGATGTCTACCGTTCGCTGACATGGCACATCTGTTCGTAATCCAAGCGACTGGCGCCCCAACGGCAGTGATTTTTCGCCGCGGTCCTTCGCGGTGGTACCACATCATCCAATGGGATACGCAGACTGACGCGTTCACTCACGGTTCATGGATCAAGGGACGCATTTACGAAGACAAATGTGATCTTTCACCGGATGGCAATCTTCTCATTTACTTTGTGTTCAAGGGTTCACATTTCCACACTTCGTTTACAGACGCGTGGACCGCGATTAGCCGCGTACCTTTTCTGCAAGCGTTGACCTTATGGCCGCAGGGCACTACCTATGGCGGCGGCGGTAGATTCATCACCAATCGAACGTTGGCATTGCGGGGCGTTCTCGATTCACCGCACGAGGAGTTCCCACTGCATGGTCTACAAGTAGTGGATGCCGATACCCCGCTCCACCCTCGCGGCGATATCGTGCCCGACTCCGATTGGTCGGGGATTGATCACGGAGGTCGTACCGTTTTCTCTCGCGGGCATTGTCTGTACGCGCGATTAGATGGAAATGATACACTGCTGGCTGATTTCTCAGCCTTACAACCTGATCCGCGACCGGCACCTGAACATGCCGGCGAACTACCGTAGCGAGCAGGAAACCATGTACTGCACCGACGTCGGACTTGCCCCTTTGCTCGGCCAACACAACATCCACCGTTCCGACTCGGTGACCACTGACGTTATCCGACGTAAATGCCGCAAACGCTTTTTGACGTCTACTATGCAAGAGACTGAACAACAGTCGGCCGTCCGCGGTTGCCTGAATCTCCCATTTGCACTGACGCTGTATCTCGCAACGCTTTTTGGGTCGCATGTCGCGATGGGCATTGGCGGCATCGTTATCCACAGTCTGTTTCTTGGTCTTCCGATCTTCTTCATCGCTGTCTTCACCGTTGCATGCATTCTTCAAGCTCGTGATCGCGTACCACCGGTTCCAATCTCGACATCAATGCCCATTGCCTTGCTGACATCTGTAATCGGAACTGTCGCAATGCACTTACCGCTCTTGATTCACATCGAACTGTCGAAAGCTGCGATTCTTGCTTCGCTCGTTGCTACATCCTCACTTCTGGCGGGACTGTCCACCTTCGGTTACGCCGAAGTCGTAAGAGACCAATTTCCACCGAACGGCGGTCACCGCACTGACGTTCCGTAAAACCAGATGACGGCGAACCAAGAAATGCACGCGAGTTGCGGATTACGCGATTCCTGATTTTGAGATTAACGGCCGCAACCGCGTGTTTTCAGACGTTCCCCGACTGGCGATGATGACTTGATGGCAACCGTGCCAGCGATTCAAACGGCCTGCATGCGTGATGGAACCGCCGCTAGTTTTCCAGCGTTTCTTGTTGAGGCAAGCGTCAACTCACTGTCGCAAATGCCCCCGCGGTCGATCGATTGGCAAAATGATTGACGCGAGCTGATTTATCATTTTGCCTCACATCATTTTGCCAACAAATTTCTTCTTTGTTTTTGCGGCTACAAACGGATTTGCCGGCGGTTGTTGCGCTCGCTATGATTGGATCAACGTCAACCGTCGTGGTTAGCGACGTCCCACTACAGCAAACCGAGGAACCATGCGATGGTGACGGAGCGGCGGCATCGTTTTTGCAAAGTGGTCCGTCACCGTTCGCCGCCCGCACATCGCTCCCGTTACCCACTCCATGAACACAACCTCTATAAGAATTAAATCAATGAAGTTAACCGTCATATGTGGCATCTGCTTGCTTGCGTTTTTTGCGATTCCCATGGCCATGGACTCTGTTCGTGCCCAAAACGCAGTTGATGTACAAGAGGAGTTTGTCCAGTGGGAGTACAAAGTAATCAAGGCCCCGACGGACAACGGATTTATCCAGAGTTACAAGCTCCAACCCAAGCTCAACGAACTTGGAATGGAAGGCTGGGAATGCGCGGGCACGCTTAGTGACGTACGGAAAGACAATACTCACGGGCATGTCATTTTAAAACGGATTAAACGATAGACTTTGGCTATTAGGCAATGCAGCAGGCCGGACTACCTGTGAAAATTGGCGAACCAGCGGATGCACGTGAGTCGCCGAGTTGAACTTATTGAAGTGGTCAGTCGTTCGCGGCGACCACGTGATCCTTACCGCTCGCCGGATTGAAGCACTCTGTTTGCGACACCATCGTCATGCCGATGCGTCAAAGCCCTCCCTACCCGCACATTCGTCCATGCAGATTTCTGCTGCCATCCCAAACTGACACATCGACATGACTGCGAATCTCGTAATCTGGAAGTGGAACTCGGATCTAGCTGATCCAGCATCCCGCCACAAACGGAAGATCAAGGTTGGTCAGGCTGCGGAGGCGATCCTACACGATGCCGGCGACGCCTTGACTGAGCCATTTCCTCAACAACCACTCTTGGACGCTATCGGCGCTGCGTTCCCGGAACCAGAAGAGGATCGTCCCTTTGTTATCGAGCGGAATCCGCAACACATAGTCGTAAATGTTACTATGGCTTCGCGAATCAAGATCATTTCGGTGATTGGACCGCTCGCGAACAGAATGGGACTCAACGCGTCCGAAGCCTAGCGCCGCGGGGAACAATGCGATGCCCCCACGTCGCGGAGCCAGCCGTTTTGACAATTGAAAATCCTTCGCCGTGACTGGGTGACCTCAACCGTTTGCCAATGGAGGAATTTTGATTTGGGCACCACATGTAGCGACACTTCGGCTGTCAGCTAGAGAGTAGCGTTAAAAATGATTGTGACGCAGTATTCCGACAACATTATCTCAATCCAGGAAGTCGAGAAGGTCGTTTCCGAGAATCGCAAACAGCTTGGGTTCAGTAAGGACGATTACCAGCACGCCAAAGACATGCTATTTCGCCATGATACGAATCGAAGCAAGTTTATAGAAATCGATGAACTATTCGAGACGCCCAAATCGGGGCAACTGTCAAAATCGATTTTCAGTCAAGCAGATCAGGACCGAGACAGACGCGTCGATCTTCTTGAGCTCGCCAGATATTTTGCAGGTCAGCGCAACTAGAGCAAAACAGCAAACCAACGATTCGGTGAACGTCGGATAACTAAGCGAGTAGCGACGATCGGCCGACTGTTGCCGATTGGATTCCCGAAGAACCCTGTGATGCAACGGAGGGCGGGTCGTCTGCTTGCAAGTCGTTCGCCCGTCTCCGCCGATCACCGCCGTTATCCGACTGGCGATCATGACTTGATGACAATCGTGTTTGGCGTTTCAAACGGTCTTCATACGTGATGGAACCTGCGCTAGTTTTCCAGCGTTCCTTGTTGAAACAAGCGTCAAGTCGCTGTCGCAAATTCTTGCGTGGTCGATTGAATGGCAGAGTGATTTGGTGCGCACTGTTTTATCATTCTGCCCCACATCATTCTGCAAATAAGTTTCTGCTTTGTTCTTGTGACTAAGAACGGATTTGCCGGCGGTCGTTGAGTGTCCAATCTTCTTACCTCCATGTTCCTACCAAAATGATTTTATCGCCAGTGTTCGATCCGCAACGGGCTTTATGCTCTAACCGAGGCAACTCATCCGCTTACATCGAGAGCCTGGGGTTGGACTCAGGCATTTCGCAGCGTCGTTCACCCTGTATTGGCATCGATCGCTGTCGCCGCTACCGCGGCTTTGCGTTATCCAGGCGTCCGACACCCCACACTCACGCGTGGGGCTAAGTGCGGCCGCCGCTACCGCGGCTCAAAAGCGTCGTTCATTCGTGCGCTTCGCGGGCAACAAAGACGCGCGACTGACTGCTCGCGAATCCCGCGAATGAACGCCAATGTTGCGCTGTCGAAACAGTGTGGAATCGCTTCACGCTAGACCGTACTAATTGGGGTGTGGTAGACTGGGATCGATTGTCTGGGACGGTCCTGGGCGACCCGATGCGAAGAAAACGAGGAACCATCGGTTAAACCGAAGTTCCGGTCTATCTTTACTAAACCATCACAACGTCAAACGCCGGAACTCGGTTATCCGTAACGTTCGCCGACACAATTCGGAACTAACTGCCAGCTATGACCGAGAACCCCTACTCACCGCCTTCGGACTTGGGGGACGCGTTTGTTGACCGATACCGTGTTCCATTTACCATGGCTTTCTGGTTGACGGCGATCATCGCCGTGTTGTTAGCGGTCGCTACGATTTACTCGGCTTACACGAACTATGTTGTCCTGCGGGATTCTGGCGGCAAAGTTCCATTGTACGTCCCGCTCGTTACGATCCTGATGATCTGCTGCTCCGTCGGCTTCGCATACTCCGCGTTTCAATGGCGAAATCGCAAGACGCGCCGCGCTGTTGTGACATTCCTGATAGCAACGGCCACTGTGGTGGGTGGACCGATCATCCTGCTGATCCGCTCCATGGTCTAGAAACATTCTCTATCTGGTAGCGAGCGTTCTCATAATTAACGAAAATCTCGCCGCGACCGATGCGCAGTAGATCATTCGGTCGATGCGATTGATATGATTTTGATCAACGTCAATTGCGGTGGTTGACGTAAAGCCGCCGCCTCGAGGCGAACCACGCCATGAACCGGCGCTCACCATGGTGCGATTGCAAGAGGATACCCCATTGCGCGATCCCGGTTATGGCGAACGTTCTGGCAATAGGAACGTTGCCCTCGAATCGATGGGTGTGAGCGGCGTGGTCGATGTTGGCCACGAATCACACAAATTTGCACGAATCGGATTGCTCGGGTTTGGATTCGTGTTGATTCGTGCTATTCGTGGCTAACCTTGTTCGCGCTCCGGAAATCTTTTGCGGCGAGGAATGGTTTGCTATGCTGAACGCGATCACAACGATCCCGGAATGTTGGATCGATACCGGCCGCCATAGCCAAAACCATACGATACACACGAAGCACGGCACACGGCGTTCGCAAGCGGTCAGCACAATCGCCGTGCTCGGTGATCGATCACGTCCTGCTTAACGGAGATGCCAGCTGTCTTCTAAACCTCACCGAACGTCTCAATGGCGGCTGTCGCTACGCAGCCTCTTGCTCATACTGGCATATGTCGCGGTATGCTGCACCACCTATATCTACTCGAACCTCTGGTTCGGAACGTTGGTCGTCGTTGCGACCATATTCTGGTTAGGCTCTACAACGCTGTACGCATTCAGCGAGCAAAGCCGTTTTTCGTTAGGGTTTTCGCTCGCAGGTTGGGCGTGGCTTGTCTTTTGGCTCGGCTTCTATGCCGAGACGCCGGCCAAGTATCCGAGCTGGCCCGTGCCCCAGTGGATCTACAAGGCTGCAACACCATTTCAATGGCAGCAGCCTGTCGTATATGGGTACGGGCGCTATGAAGAATATCAAGCGAGTTGGAACCACACGCCCTATGGACACATGCATTCTCTGCACGTATCGAGGCAACTAAACGCTCCTTCGCATCTGCAATCGCACATTCCAAGTTGGTACAATGCCATTCGACTTGCCGTGTGCCTGTCCGCCTTGATCGTTGGCATCATCGGCGGTGCAACGTACAGTCGATTGCCACGTACTCATCAGATGCGCGGACGCGAAGTAATCGAGGCAGAATCATGACATGCACCGAAGCTCGCAATCCGGCATTCGAAAACGGAACATCTACCGCGCGATCTAGGTGATGTCCGCCGTTATCCGACACAACTATGAAGGTTCACGAGTGTCACGATTAGACCCGAATCCGTACGCTAGTCCAGCCAATCTGTACTCGTGGCATCCTTCCGTCCTTGTTCGCAGCGTGAAACGTCGGCCAGCATTTCGAGAAATTGTCCTCGAAGGGGCTCCTTGCGAATCCATTGTCTACAACGGTCGTGGTCTAGGTTACGAATCGGTGATGATTGATGGCGACGAAGCTACACGTGTAGTTGGCAAAGACGCGGCCTACACTACTCCTATCGAGTTTAATATCGGTCGTTCTAACGACCGTACCGTCGTGTCCGCAAGAATTGACATCCGAACGTCGATGGTTTTCCTCATCTCGGGTTTTCAATTGTGGATTGATGGGTTCGCTGTGTATTTTGAGACGTGGTATCGCACTGTCCGTACGCTCCCAAATCACGGATAGCCATGCGATTCAACGGAGCGTCGGTGGCCGTGCGTTTCGGTCGTTAAACACCCGACTCCCGACGCCTGCTGATCCCCAGCGTTCTGCGATAAGACACCGTGACTTTACTTGATGAACTACTCACGCTTCCGCCTTCAATGCGCCGACTCCGCCTTGGACACGGCGATACTCGTAACGCGTTAGTTGCTCTGGGAACTGAGCCCGGAATCGCTTGGCTCGAAGAACATATCGAGTCACCGATTGGCCCTGAATGGGGCCGGCTGCTTTATGAGCTGAAACCTGGATGGGCACATCTCGATCGCTGGATCCGTGGAAACAAAATTCACTGTTTGGCTGCTGTGGACGCACTTCTGTCGTTTACGGCAAATCCATATTCCGACGACGACAACGAACCTGAATTGCCATTGGGTGCTGATCCTGCTGCGATCAACGACGCATTGAATTACGCGTTGGATCACTACGACAACCCGCGATTACAGGACGCGGCAAAAAGGATCCGTCATGTCTGGCCGGTTGGGACACCCACACGAAATGCGATTTCCGTTCCCGCCCCACTCGAAGAATTTGCAACGATTCTGTTCGACAACGACACCACGCTGATGAACCGTTGGAACGAGTCGCTAGCATCCGCACTGACCGGTCCAGAGAATGCCGCAGACCATTGGCATTCACTCTTGCAATTCAGCGACCGAAATGATGTTGTCGCCGTTGTCGACTGGCGTGCATTCCCAGACTCAATCGTCGGACGCCTGCAATGCCTTCGATCCGCTAACGGATTGCCTATTCCGTGGAAGATATACGCAAACTACGACGGCGAAATCGAAGAGCTGTTTCGTGAACTTAACGCCGAAGTTAAGGGCTCTGAACGGTTGCTCGTCTCGCTGGATACTGGCAGTGATTCCTACGCCCTTATATTTGTCGGACCTGATACAATACCGACTCTCGAATCTTTGATTGCATCCGCACTAAAAGAGCCGTCAACAATTCAGAGGTTCGACTAGCGTCCCGGAAAGCGCAAAACCATCTCGTGAACCGGAGCGACTCACACTCCAGACGGAGGGCGGCGATGAATCGACGAGTGAACGAAGTTTTCAAGTTGAAACCGATTCTGAATGACCCGACGTACGAGGGTTTCGGCTTCGGAGACGCGCCGTCACTGACAACTCCGCATCGCCGTGTTTACGATTTCACCCATTTCTATCCCACGAAATTCAATTACACGATTCCGAGTTTGAAACGGAAATGGGACAACCCCGTACTGGACGAACAGGACAAGGTCGCACCCTTCAACGACTTTCCATGTTGCGATTTCTACGTGCCCGTATTCAGCGCGCGGGCGGTCGATGTGCTGCGAGAGTTTCTTGCGCCCAACGGTGAGTTGCTGCCAGTACGCACGTCGCGCGGCCAATACATGGCTTACCAAACCCGCGCGATTGCTGAGGGGATTTTGAATGTCTCCAGGACGGTGGGAGATCTGCGTGACAACGTGCCGCTCTTTTCCGATATCACCAAATACGCGTTCTACAAGTCAAAACTTGGCGGCCTGACCATCTTTCGCGTGCGGGAAGATCCCTCGCCCGTTCTGGTCACCAACGCTTTCAAAGACGCGGTCGAACGCAACGGCTTGAACGGTTTCAACCTGATCAGAGTCTGGCCGCATCCGACACCAAGAGAGGCTGCGGCCGAGAAGCAGAAGCGGAAGCAGCGAAGCAAGATCAAAATCAACGGAAAGATGCGCGGTCGGCAGGAGAAGACGATCATCCTGATCCTGCCGCTCAAAGACAAAGCACCTTCGGCATCCGAACAAAAAGCAATCGACCGCCTGCGAGCAATTTTGAATGAGCGCCTCGTTCTCAAGCATCCCGGGGACGAGTATTATGGCAGCACGGAAGGCTACGAATTGAGTAAAAGACGATACCGGCTCTTGATATCCTGTCCCGATGCTGATTGGCTCTTGGGACATCTGGCGCGCTCGATCCGCGGGATCAATTGGGGCGTGCCGATCACGGTCGCGATACGTGACAGTGAGTTTTGGGATAGCGGTGCCCCGGAATCAGTGATCGATCTTAACGGCATTGAGTAGAACAAAAAATCACGCCCATCCAGTATGACGCCAAACAAACTTTCGCAAATCACGTGAATCCAGCACTCAGGAAACACCGCATATTAATGGCATGAGCGCGGAGCCGCCGACAGCGCGCTTTCAAATGGAGCATCAACCGCGGCGGCCCGGTTATGCCAGACGTTAGCTGCTAAAGGTGACTCCGAATGCGATTTGCTGCCCCTTTGACTTGTGCTGTGGTCTTATTGAACTCGTCACTAGTGGCGGATGAGCCAAATGCTCCCGAGGGAGACCTGCACACGCGAGTCGCCGCACTGGAAGCAGAAGTCAACGGACTATCTCGACAATTGTCGGCGCTAAGGTCGCAACGCCAAGATGGCCATTGTAAGCGAAACGAGATAGGCCAGCTCAATGGACGCTGGAGATACATGCTCTCGACAGAACGCGATTCCACAACCCAATACGACGACGGCGTAACGGAGTTGGTTATTGCTGGGAATCGATGGACAGTTCTTGTCAACGGCAACCCGAGATTAGCCCAGCTTGTGGAATATGATCTTGATACGACTCCAGCCTCACTCGTACGGCGGGCACCAGACTGGGCTTCCAACTCAGTTGCTCGGGCGATCTTTAAGGTCGATCAGCACCATCTCATCTACACCACAACTCCGCTCGAAAACCCCAGCACGCTTGATTCAAACCTAGCTCTCCCCAACGGTGAGCCTCTCATTCCGGAAGTGCCAGACTCGTTCGATCCGAAGGGCACCGCGAACACCGAATACATTTTGCGGCGTGTCGGCAGTTCCACGAAGATCCCCCCAACGGCAGCTAACCAGACGGTGAACCCGAGCGGCGGGTCGGACGATTATTGAGGTTTACGGTGACCGGCCGCCGCCGGGTTAGCTTCGACGTTATCCGGCTGACTGCTCAAGTTCCAAAAAAATTGAAGCCTGGCTCGCCGGGCGATTGCTTTCCGCATGCCTCGATCGATTGTGCGTTAGATGTCCAACAACTCCTTGGGAATTGAACCAGCATTGGCCTGGAAACTGTTGCTTGCAATCGTCGCGGCGTCCGCAATCGGTTTGTGTGTTATGCCTCTCATTATTACTCAGCTTACACCCCAGTTAGACCCACTCACTCCGCAGCGTCTAAAAAAAGCGGAAAGCCAATTGAATGAAATGCTTGGTGAACCCGCATCAACCTTTCACAACGGGCAATGGGTCGGCGGAGCGAAGCCGACCATTGCTGATAAGCCTTATCTGCTTTTTTTCTGGTCAACATGGTGTTCGGCTTGCGACCCGTACCTTCTCGAACTGAATGACCTTCACGACGAGGGTGTTGTCGTGATTGGGATGCATCCAGCTGGAATTAAGGCTCGAGATGTTGATCTAGCGATTCAATCAATGCAATTGCATTTCCCAACCTTCGTTTCAACTGACGAGAGAGGGGTGATGGCTCCCATTGCTGATTACCAGGTCGCCTTTTTTCCGTACTCGATCCTCGTCAATTCGGAGGGCGTCGTCGTCTCCCACGGTTACGGCATTAAAAAGTCCAAAGCGCAACTTGACGTGTTGTTGACGCAAGCCTCCGAACTTGAGTGAGCAAGTTGACTCACGGCAACGGATAACCAGCCCGATGCACGTGAGCGGCATGTTCGACCGGATTAGAATGTGACATTTTTCGTTACCGCCACGTGATCGGTACCGTTACGCCTACTACTAACAAATACTGAGGTCCACAATGAGGCGTCCTAATGTCGTTTGCCTACTGGTCTTCAACATGGTCGCGGCGATTGCTCTCGAGGTACCGGCTCAGGACCCTCCGCCGGAGTCGACCACACGGCGACAGTTCAACCAAGTGTTCGTCAAAGTCATCGTGCCCGTCACGTCGCACACTCCTAAGCAGGACGGCCCTGTCGTTGAGTTCTGGGTTGCAGAGCAGCTCAAACACCTGGGCGAGTCCGAATACTTTGCTGTCACAGACTGGGTGCCTGTTTGTGATGCGCTGCTTGAAGACGATATCGTAGACAATAGAGTTTGGGATGGCCGTCTTGACGGCAAAAGCTCCTATTGCCCTGTCGGCGGAGACATTCCGGAACGGAAGAACGGTCGCCTGTTGGTTAGCGTTGGTGGCTGGACGCCAGGCGGTGGCGAGGCGAACATCGCTCTGCCGGACGAACCTGGCAGTCGAGCGGTTGGCCCCGTGCAGATTCTCGTGGGCAAGGAGCGAAAGCCGATGAAGACCGAAGACCCGCTCCCGTACGTGGCAGTCATCATTACGCCGCCACCACTGATGGGTTTCACGTCACACGGCGATGTCGAATAGGCAGAACACGGCGGTGTACCGGAGCCGCCGATCACACGGATTTTGAAAACATAGTCTCTTGGCGGCGACCCGGTTACCGCCAACGTTCTGCACGAAATTTTGACATCTCCAATGACGATTAAATGTTCGCAGTGCGGGTTGACTACGCACACTAACGATGCAAAGAAGTGTCTGCTGTGTGGAGTGCCATTTCCCAACGCACATCGTGGTCCGCAACTAGGCCAATCAGCCGCCCTCGCAAGACGTTCATCTCCGATGAAGTGTGCGAAATGCGGGATGACAACGCACTCGGAAGATGCGACGAAGTGCTTGCTGTGCGGAGAGTCATTTCCTGATCCGCTAGTTGGATCGCATCCTATTAGGCACGAACTACAGGCATATCAGGGAACAAAGCAGTCGAGTCACCCCATTCCCTGTGACAGTCGTAGAGAATATCTCAAACCTCGCAGATTGATCGCTGTCTTCACGGCTCTGCACGGTCTTGCTGGACTGCTTGGCGGAATCCTTCTCCTTGCAATGATATTTCTTAAAATGATTCCTGCCGTGAGCACTTTGATGGTCGCGTTTACAATCATAGCTTTCATTGCGCGAGGCATATGTGGTGCAGTTGGCGCGATATTGCTCTGGCAGGGAACAAAACGAGGCTATCAACTCTCGTTGGTTTGTTGGGCCTATCTTGTCGTGGTTGGCCTAATAGCGGTTGTCCAAATGCCTCTATTGGATCTGCCGAATGCGACATTGGCAAGACATATTGGCTCAACGCTCGGCAAGCTCATTTTTGGCATTCCGTTCTTGTACCTGCTCGCGAGTGACTTGCTTCGTTTGAATTCTCCGGAAGTCAGGTCATCTGAAAGGCAAGTTGCCCCAGAGCGTATCGAAAGTTACTAAACGAATGGGCATCACCATCGGTTGCCCCGGCGCGACGGTAGCGCCGTTTTCGTAGTGGTTAAGTCGTTCCCCCGCCGCGCGCTGAACCGTACCGATCCGACATGAGGAAGCACGACGTGCCAGCGGAACGCTATGCCGAGATCTCAAGGAGCCTTATCCGCTCCACGACTGTTGACGCCGCGGTCTCGAGACTCGACCAAAACGAAACTGCCGGACTTCCGGTGGGCTTGAGCGCCAAACTAATCACGACTCTGCTCCTTGTCTTTACGGGGCTGTGGGTCGTGCTATTGTTCTGGAGGCTGGTTGATGGCCCGAGAGGAACCTCGGCGGATCATTTTTCGGCTTGGCTGAAGGGAAAAGATCTTAAGTCTAGCGAGCTGTGGGAGTTCGACAGCGGATCCGAATGCGGATATGCACTGCTAAACGACGGCGTTGTCGTTGACTTCTGGCTGTATTACGACTACCAAGCAACGGAATGAAACGGATAACCATGGCGTGCACGTTGCGGACTGGAAATGGCTTGAAGACGAGCGGGTGGGAGAGTGAGGAGTGAGGAGTGAGGAGTGAGGAGTTGGGAGTTGGGAGTTGGGAGTTGGGAGTTGGGAGTTGGGAGTTGGGAGTGATTGCCGGGGGCCGGTTTAGGCTGACACGCTGTGTTCGCACATGTTGGGGAATGGCGGACACAAGACAGGAAGATTGATGCGACAGAAAGATTGCAAATAAGAAGCAGCCAGTGCCCCCTTTTTCTCTGCCTTCCTATTTTTGTCCAACATGTTTTTGCCTGCAATTGGTCAACAGGGGACGTAGCGTTTTATTGGGCTCGTGGTCGCCAATTCGTGTCTTCTGTTGAACAGTGCTTCGATCGCTGTCGCCGCTATCGCGGCAAGTTTGCATTGTTCATTCGCGTCCATTGGCGTGTTTCGCGGGTGAGTTTGTCCATGTTGTTTTGGCCACGAATCAGCCGAATTTTCACGAATCTCAATAGGTGTTCACCACGTCTCGTCACAATGCAGTCGGCGGTTCTGAGGCAACTCGGTCATGTGTAACGATCTCCGACTGGCGATGATGACTTGATGGCAATCGTGCCGGCGTTCAAACGGTCTTCGTGTGTGATCAAACCGGCGATAGTTTTCCAGCGTTCCTTGCTAAGGTAAGGTTGAGGGTTAAGGCAAGGTTGAGGCAAGCGTCAAATCGCTGTCGCAAATGCTGACGTCGCTGATCGAATGGCAAAATGATTAGGTGGCAGAATAATTACCGCGCGCTGATTTATCATTTTGCCCCACATCATTTTGCCAACAAATTCTTCTTTGTTTTTGCAGCTACAAACGGATTTGCCGGCGGTCGTTGCGCTCGCTATGATTGGATCAACGTGAACCGTCGTGGTTAGCGACATCCCACTACCGTAAACCGGGAAACCAGGGGTTGCAACGAGGTCGGCAGTTTGAGCAATTTGGCCACCACAACAACTTCCGTGCCGACTCGCTGAACCCCACCGTTCGGGCCAGACAGAGAGTCGTGGATCTGCAAAGCGACGGCGCGAGTGTCGGCGGACTTAATTGCCCTGAATCCCTGGTGTTGGCGGCATCTTTTCCACAACCAGACGCTACGAAGAGGCGAGACTTGAGTTTTAGTTGGTCGACACTTGCCTCGTCAGTGGTAATCCCTGTCTTGATGGCGATCGGGCTAATTTGGGGGACGCGTCGCGGCAGGTGGATACCTTTCGGTATGATCCTTATTTTCAGCGGATTCGCTTCGTTTGTCTTGGCGTTGGTTCTCAGCCGCATTCTGATGCCTGTCGAGGCATTCGCTGCTGGCGACCCAGGGTCGGTTCGCACGGGTTTGGCCAGTGCATTCCTGGGTGCCGCCTTGCCAGAAGAGCTGGCCCGGATCATGGTGTCAATCTGCACAATCGCAGCAGTGCGCAACGTGGCGGGCCGAGAGGTTGTTGTAACCTGCGGGATGATTGGTCTGGGCTTCGCCCTGTTCGAAAACATGCTCTACGCGCTCACCACAGCGTCCGGCGTTGAGCTGATCGTTGAGCGTGCTGCTCCAACAGTATCACACGGCGCCACCGCATTAATCATGGGGGCCTTTTTGGAACGAGCCATTTCGAGTGGTCGACGCCGCCGAATCGGGCTCTTCCTGCTCACGTTGGCTGTACCGTGCCTGCTGCACGGCCTCTACGATTTCGGAGCATTCGTACTCGAAGTCTGCGAGTTCCCGGATATTCCCGATGAGCCGAATCTCGCAGACCTGAAACCTCTTGTCGCGATCCTGGCACCGATGTTACTGATCTCTTCAGTCGGGCTGGTCGAACTGATCTGGGGCGGTCGCATTGTGTACGGCCTTCGAAAACAAGCGGGAAGTCGATAAGCTGCGAACACATGTACCAGTCGCGGTGGGTGTCGCGAACAGATGCGGCATAACGCTTCTCTGTGTGGGGTATGAAAAAATGTCCCAAATGTTTCGATTGGGAGATCGGCCACCGCTGCCGGTTAAGCCTGGACTAATGCTATGCACCTGAGCGGCGAAGTCAATCGCTTTCAAATGGACAATCTCTTGTCGACGCCAGGCGATTGGCGACGTTCTTCGACTGGCGATGATGACTTGATGGCAATCGTGTCGGCGATTCAAACAGCCTTCATGCGTGATGGAACCAACGCTAGTTTTCCAGCGTTCCTTGCTAAGGTAAGGTTGAGGGTTAAGGCAAGGTTGAGGCAAGCGTCAAATCGCTGTCGCAAATACTTGCGTGGTTGATCGACTGGCAAAATGATTAGGTGGCAAAATAATTACCTCGCGCTGATTTATCATTCTGTCCCACATCATTCTGCCAACAATTTTCTTCTTTGTTTTTGCGGCTACAAACGGATTTGCCGGCGGTCGTTGCGCTCGCTATGATTGGATCAACGTCAACCGTGGTGATTAGCGACATCCCACTACAGCAAACCGGGAAACCAGGGGTTGCAACGAAGTCGGCAGTTTGAGCAATTTGGCCACCACGACAGCTTCCGTGCCGACTCGCTGAACCCCACCGTTCTGGCAATAGGAACGTTTCCTTCGAATCGATGGGTGTGAGCAGCAGGGTCGATGTTGGCCACGAATCACACAAATTTGCACGAATTGGATTGCTCGGCTTTGGATTCGTGTTGATTCGTGCTATTCGTGGCTAACCCTGTTCGCGCTCCGGAAATCTTTTGCGGCGATGAATGGTTTGCTATGCTGGACGCGATCACAACGCTTCGGTGCGTTCTTCATATCTTCGTCGATTCAAACAACTACGGATCCGGTCATGCAATCGCCATACATTATTGTGTCTGGCATTGACCAACACTACGCTCGTGCTATCGCAGCAGGGGCAATCATCACAATTGAAATCAAGGACGAAGAATACGGTGGTCGGTTTTAGTCGTGTCGTGATCCACAGGGACAACTTTGGAACTTCGGGAATTACGACCCATGGAAAACTGAATCGCAAGCACGATCTTGGCATAATAAACTATTGAATAGGGAGCCGCGGGCCGCGCGGGTTCTGAAATCAACGTTGTTCGCCGCGGCCCGGTGAACGGGGACGCTATGCAGCCGGAGCAAGTAAATGATTCAAAAAGCGTTTTTCGTTTTGGCATTGATCGTGTTGATCGCTGGCTGCAATCCTCCACACCGCCCCAATCCGACGAAATTCAACGTTGACGGTGGCCGATATTATTTCGACATCGAGGACGTCGGACGTGAATTCTCACTGAACTTCCACTCTTCCACGAGCGGTCAGCAGACGGAGGAACATTATGAAGTTTCTTGGGGAGGCGATCATGCTCTCACGATAATCAATGGCAACTTAACATTTGATGGAACCGATCTTGGGCGACTTGAACCACGTGATATAATTAAAGTCACGTCCAAAAGCGAGATTTTTGTAAACGGCAACAAACGTGAACCGTAAACTCGCACCAGGGAATGCATAACCATGGCATTCACACGAAGCGCGGCATAAGATTGATGCAAATGGAAACCACATAAGCCGCGCTCGGTAATGCCGGTCGCTACCCGACTGACATACAGAGCCATGAACTGCGAATCCTGTGGCGCTGAAACGACCCTGTGTATGACAGTTCTCGAACCCGACGGAAGCGGTCGATCGATGTGGCTTTGCGAATCTTGCGCGATTCAAGCCGGAGCCCCAATCTCGCTTGGCGACACATCGCCCCGTGCAATGATTCCGCGACTCCGATTGCTGTCCGACTTTATCTCTGAAAACGGACGATTTCCAAGTGCTAGCGAATTCGACTTTTCGGGATCGTTCCCCGTACTCGATGACGCGGACGTTGCTCCTTCCGTTGCTTGCCGGTATTTTGATGAATTGATCGATTTCATTTTCCAGAATGATCGCATTCCGACCGACCACGAACTTCCTGATCCATTCTGACAGCCAGCTCACCCCCAATGAAAAGGTAACTCCCCGATCGGGATAGGGGCCCGGATTGCTCCGGGGCCCCTCCCACATCACCTAGCATGCGGGTCCGCACTAGGCGATTCGCCGCGAGGATGCAAGCTGTTGCCAACGCTCTAATAGACTCAGTAAGCCTTCACTTTTCAGGTGCTCGTTCGATAACGCACGCTGGACTCCCGACGTCTTGGATAGACGCCACGGGCCTTTGCCGCTAAACGCGAACGGACGGGCGTCCCGGTACGACAAGCCCAAGGATATCAGGTTGCGAAGCCGAGTGTTCGACTTCTTCCACTGCTTCCAGTAGCATGCCCGAACCCGTCGCCGAAGCCACTTGTCGAGCGTACTGAAAGTTGTCTTGACTTGATCTAACTGAAAATACCCAAGCCAACCAATTGCATAAGAACGGAACTCCGCGAAACGCTTCTTCATCGACACACCTCGGTTTCTACGAAAGATCTCCGAGACGCGCCGTTTGAATGCGTCGAGCTTCTTTCGACTCACGCGAAACTGTCCGCCAAAGCCACGGAATTCGTAGCCCACGTACTCAAGCTCTTGCGTCTTACAGACGCTGCTCTTGTCGTGATTGACTTGCAGTTTCAACGTCAGCGTCAGAAATCGCTCAACGCTCGCGTAAACACGATGCGCAGCAACATCCGACTTGGTGAAGATCACGAAGTCGTCCGCATACCGCACGAAAGGCAATCCACGCCGCTCCAGTTCCTTGTCCAGATCATCCAAATAGATGTTGGAAAGGAGTGGTGACAACGGACCTCCTTGCATCGTTCCTTCTTCGCTAGGTTGACATAACCCATCGATCATCACTCCGGCTCGCAGGTATCGTCCGATCAGTTTGAGCAGTCGCTTGTCGTGAACCTTGCGGCTCACGCGTGCCATTAACACGTCGTGCTGGACTCGGTCAAAGAATTTCGACAGATCCATATCGACGCATCGGCGTCGACCGCTGCGAATGATCTTCTGCACCTGCTTGGCTGCATCTTGCGCCGAGCGATAAGGTCGATAACCGAAACTTGATTCAGAGAATCCCGGATCGAAGATCGGCGTGAGGACTAACACAATGGCGGTTTGGATGACGCGTTCGAGCAAGTTTGGAATTCCGAGCTCTCTCGTGCCGCCATCGGGCTTGAGGATGGCCACCCGCCGGACAGGGTCCGGACGATAGGTGCCATCGAGTAGTTGTCGACGAATGTTTTGCCAACGCGGCGCAAACCACTCGGGAAAGTCGTCGACCGTTATTCCGTCGGGCCCAGGGGCTCCACGGTTGGCCTTCACTCTTGCCCAAGCCATTTCCATGTTGACTTCATCGACAATTGCTTCCATCAGATTGTGAGCATCATCGCCCAAGGCTGACTTCTCGATGGCCGCCAGAGCCGAATCATCCGTCGGGATGTTTGGCGCAGCGTCATCCACTACGACAAAGTCGAAGACGAGTTGCTCTGCGTTCGGATTCTCTGAGGTCATCGGTGGTTCGTTCCTTGACTGTTGACGTTCGGTTCTTCCCGTCGCCATTGGAATTGGCGGATCGGTACTACAACTTCTGCTGCATTCTCCAGGCACGTCATGCGTTACCGCATTCCGCCCCGCCTTTCGGGCAAGCCCTACTCACGGGTACGCCTGGAGTTCTCCCCAGATAAGGGTTTTCGTGATCTGTCCCCGCCCAAGCTCCCGATCTACCTGCGCTCACTCTTCCGGTTCGGTTTCGCAGTCAGCAGCCTGCTCACCTGTAGACGTCGGCCTCCTATCGGGTTTCTGTTCGTAGCCTGGCGGGTCTTGGCGTGAATGTGTCTGACGACGGTTTTAGCTTTGAAGCTCGTCCGATTCGGTTATTGCCCGATCGAAGCTGTTCTCGGCGGCTAGCCAGATTTACGGTCACATTCGCAGGCTGCCTTCCCACGGATCGTCACCTCCCCGCAGTTGCCCTCGCCTCGTACTGTTCTTTCGTTAGAATTTCATTTGGTATACTGACTCCTCGAAAGAAACCGGAACTAAGTACAGGGGACTTGCACCCCACAAGATCACGCCCATGCTGGGCGTACTGCACCGGAGCCGGGCTTGCGTGCGGTTTTGGAATGGTTGACCTCACACTCTCGGCCCGCTTGGGACGTGCGACTTATAAGTTGATGTAGGGTGGGTCAATCAAAAGCATGTGTCTGGTGGGTCGGCGTTCGCGATTAAAGGTTTGAATCCAAATCAGTTGCTGGGTGGATTTCGTCGGTTTTGCGACGCCCCTCCTGTCACCTCGCGAACTTGACTCACCCTACATTCACTCAGCCCGCATTAAAATCACAAGTAATAAATCGCACATCGCTGACGGGTAGCGCTGGCCGATTGAATCCATTGTTGCGTGGCTACTTCCAGTAGAGGAATATAATTCGAATGGCTGACAAAGAACAGAACGAGACGTACAGCGAGAAATACATCTATATGTTCATGGATGCAGCGGGTCGCGGACTACCAGTTGACGCAAGCATTGTGGAACTGACCGAGATGCAATTGCGACACAATGCATTTGAGCTGGAGATGACAGCAGCAGCACAAGAGATGCTTGGAAAAACGCATCCGATAGGCGACCCTAAACTGGTTAACGCAATCGAAGACACCCTGAGACGTATCCGATCGGGCGAAAAAATTGATTGCAAAACGACCTTTCCTGCTGCTGCGATTGGCGTCCTATGGGCTTGGCATATCGTGACACGTTTTCAATGGCAGTGGCGAGCGGTGAAAAAAGATTGGTGGGAGACGATTGCGATAGCAGACCCCGAGAATAGATATGTGATACTACCGGTTCAATTTATGCGTGGTATCGCTGACAACGAAACGGTTAAAACATGGCCCCATGACATAATCGCTGACATTGAATCAGGGGGACTTCCTGAGTCTGAAGAAAATGGTCTACTGCGGATCTGCTAAGTCTAACCACACTCCGAGACTTGGTATCGGACAACCAAGTGGTGAACCGAGGCCGCCGATCTCGCGTATTTTGAAATCATAGTTCTTTGGCGGCGACTCGGTTACCGCCAGCGTTACCCGACTGAAAGAAATGACTAGGACGATGCAGACTTTTCCGATTTGGTTCATCTTTATCGGTCTTGCGACACCCATCGCGTTGCTCGCTATCGCGTCGATATCGCTTGCCCACGAACCGTTCTCTGCTACTGATCCAGAACTGATTGACACTGACATTGTCACCGGTCAGACCTACACGGACGACGGGACCGTTACACGCACATATTCCGTGACCATTCCAGGTTCTCGCAACACCACCATCTTCATTGGCCCGTTGGCTTTAACGGCTAACGCAAGAGCATGGGCCGGCTACTCGGCACTGCTGGGGATTCTGCTGCTGGGCATTGGGATCTGTGGGATGTTGCATTTTCCAACACAAACGTCGGCTCCAGTAATTCCGTTCGACGCCGCCACCACTGACGATGATGCCGACCCCGCACCGATTCCAAATGGCGGGTAACCCTCTCGTGCACCTGAGCCGGGCTTGCGTTGTTTATGAATGGAAATTCGACTTTCCTGGATTGGTGACGGGTACCGATTTTGCAGTCCCTCGGTGCGCAGTTGAACGCCAAGCTCCCTGATTTTTGCTTGATCGCCTGCCGCTGCCAACCAACGCTAGGCGAACCGTCACGGCAAAATCATTAGTATGCGATTCGCGAAAATGAGTGTTCTCTCCGACTGGAACACTCATTGCCACAAATAAAGACTAATCGATTCGCGTTCTTACCAATGCCAGAATACCAACGCAGGCGATACGCCCGCTGTTCGTCGCTATTTTGCTCGGTCGATTGTTGCTCGGCCCCACTTATGCCAGTATTCTAAGGGTTGTGGATCCCGTCCGATTGGCGTGTCGTCCGCCACACAAGCCCAGCGCAAGAACCATGTGTTGCAAACGAGATCGCGAACTGGGTTATTAGGTCGATAGAGAATCGTCAGCGTGATCCGTGTGGACTCCAACGTTCATCGCCAGCATGAATCCCTACGAAGCACCAAACGCGACTGAACTTTGTTCACCTGTGGGGCGAGCCTCAAGACTCGCTGGCATCGTACTGTACGGAGCTCTCGGATACGTCTTGCCGCTGCTGATCGTTGTGACGTTAATCTTTTCGCGATACGGAGGCAGCATTGCAGATTCATGGGCCTTGCTCATCGAATGGCATTCTCCCTCCCTAGGCACGTATATGCTGGTGCCCAGCATTTTGGCAATGACAATGTTCGGAATCGCAGGTTACGACGGACTACTCTTCTGGAAAGAAGGCTCCTCACCGAAACGGGCTGCACTGCTTGGGATTTTGGTCCTGATCGCGGTTACCGTTTATAGTGTCGCAGTTCTCTACACCAGCTGGATGCACTGGAGACGCTCGCCTTTAGTTGATGCGTTCATCTACCCTGCCTTCGTCGGATCCGTTCCCCTCGTAGCACACATCGCGATGGTTTTGCAAAAAATCCGAGCAAACAAAACGACGAAACATGCGATGGACCGAAGTCTCGGGCAAGGCGTTTAAACGGAAACCACATTTCCGCGACTCGGTCATCGCGGTCGATATGAACCAGATCGAATTCCCAGATCGCGTTTGCCACGGGGCAGCGTCAGACACGACCCTGTACGCTCACATCAGGACATTCCATGCGCATGACAATCACGCTCGCTACTGCAATCGTTGTCGGTGGCATCTTGACCGCGGCGTATTCACAAGAACACCCGAAATCGTCATCGCCTTCAATTCATTCCCAACGGCCGTCAGCGACCGCTATACGAACGTTTCAGGAGATCTCGGCCGCGGCACCGGTGCCGACCAGAACCCCATACGGCGATAACGTCAAGAAGGACGAACAGTACATATATGGTTTCCGCCATGGCTATACTTGGGCGTTCGGTGATACTCCATACTGTCCGACAAATCCAAATGGCTCAAACGATGCCGTAATGCATGGCTGGATCGACGGGTGGCGAACTGGAGCGAAGGATGGCGGCACTAATGGCCTACCGTCAAAATACGCACCTTTTGTGACGTGGCGTACAACAAACTGAAGGTGCATAATCAAGCTGTGAACCGGCGCGGCGAAGTTCGGCATCTTTTCAATGGACAAACATCCGTCGCCGCCCGGTTACGGCGGACGGTGTTCGAGTAATTGACCGCGGAATTGCAACGGCTGCCATTCCGCACGTTTCAACTTGCTCTAGCCCACTACCTCCAGTAGTTTGGAAGAGACTGACTGATACTTAGCCGTCCGAGAGATTTTCCGTGAACAGCGCAGATCCCCCAAATGCCAAGACACGCTTTTCAATTCGGTCGCTGTTGACGCTTGTTACTTTCTCGGTCGTCGTTTTTGTCGCAGTCAAACAGCATCAACACAACCAACAATTGCAGCTCCGGATAGAGACACTTTCCTCGCAAATTGATCACCTTGACGCTTCTGTCGAGGATGCACGTGTAAAGTTCGAGCTACTCAGAGATATTGTCAGCAACGAGCCGGTATTAAACGTAGAACAGATGAGTCGCCAGACTTCGCGATAGCAGTCGGCCTCGAAGGCGGCTCACAACTAGCGCGGAACTCCAAACATCCGACAAACAAAGAATTGCACGCGAGTGGCGGTGGCATGCTTGTCGCTATGGATGATCCACTCTCGCCACCTCGTGAATTCCACCGTTATCCGGAGAATCGATTGATGAAAATGTTCTCACGCATATTGATTTTAGTTGTCGGGACTGTGGCGGGCCTGGTGTGGTCCACGTTGCCCGTTGCGGCCCAGCCCCCGGTCGTCAAAGTCCCGACCAAAGCCGTATCCGTGGTCACACTCGCGAAAGGGGAAACCCGTGAAGTAATAACGTGCTGGGACGAGGGTACCGGTCGAGTCCCCGTCGTCTTCCTCGCCGCCTCCAACGATATACTGTCGAGAGACCAGGTACTCCACTCGACGGGTGAGTTGCGTCTGGAACGCGATGGGGTCATCGCAGAATACGACAAGGAGAAGTCGAACGACACGTCTGCGGCTTTCGCGAAGGATGGGAGATACTTGGGTAAAAAGAAGAGCACCGAGTTCAAACATCTAACCGTCGTGGCGGTGCGAGTGTCAGCGAATCCGGATGCCAAGCCAGGCGTTCATCCTGTGTTTGTTCGAGTCGTATCGGGAACCGGAAGGACCATGCGTCTCGAGGGTGAGTTCCGCGTCATCGTATCCGACTAGCCATGCCGAACGTATAGATGCCTCGACCTGCTAAAATACGACGATCGCGTCATGACAATGAGGCGGCGTCTTGGCTCCCCAACTGGCAACGCCGTGAAGCATTTCGTAGCGGAACTCGTCAAGAGTTTCGGGGGCATACACCATCGAACAAAAGTCTTGACGACTTCCGCTACGCCAAATTAGCACAAACTCTATAAGGAAAATAGCTTCACAGCGTTGCCCAACCGGCGGACTACTAACCGATGCACGCGACGCCGGACTTGCGTGCCTTTTTAAAAATGGATGATCACCTCTGCTGGCTCGGTGGTCTTTTCCGTTCCCCGACTCTGTTCGCTGTCATGCGTTACTTGCCTCACTCGATACGTCGTATTTAAGAATGAGCGAATCTCCTGACTTCCCAAGGTTCTACCACCGCGTCATTGCCTCGCTTGCCCTCGGATTGGCGTTCCTTACGGCTGCACTTATCGCAATCTCTCTTATTGGTCTCGCCGTCGATATTTCGTCACATCCATCGGTGCTGTACATCGTGCGCGGTTCTGGGATCGTCGGTTGCATCCTCGGCTTTCTCCGACCGTCGGTCGCGAACTCTGCACTAATGTTTCTTGCTCACGCACTCGTTCCGTGATAACATCCTGGAATGCGTCGTTGGGTATTGTGCCGACGTCATGCTCAACCAAAACGGAGGGTAGCCATCGCGTCCACCGGGGTACGCAAGCTGATCGTTTTGAAATTGAGAATCTTTCGCGCGACCCCGGTGACGCGTAACCCTACCCGACTGAAGCGTCGTCGATGCATGAACTGTGTTTCACGACCGCCCGGCGCTCAAGTGAACTTGTTGCCAGGTTGAACTTAACTACCATGCTAGCTCAACTTTCTGTCCGTTACCCACTCCGAGCCACACCATGAATTCTTTCTTCTTCTGGCTTACAGTTGCCGCTGGCATCGGCGCTCTGCTTGCTCAAATCCTACATCCTGGCTTTCCCGAAATCGTGATCGTCGTTGCACTCGCCAATTGTGCATTCTATGGCTACCGGCGCATTTTCGGAGCGCGCGTGCTCCCTGGGTAAAGCCGACTCAAGCGGATAAAAATGGACTGCAACCGCCGGACTTCAGCGGTCTAAACCAATCGCTCGCAACGGTGCATAAGGCCATCGAACATGACGCTTCCAGACCCGACAACTGTCTACCGATCGCGCAGCTACTCTGCCGCTGACTCACTGGTCGCGTTTTTGCGTGAATCTGGCGTGAAGGCGCATCTCCTTTCTCCCGTGAATGAATACAGCCAAGTTCAGGCTGGTGAAGGCCCTGTCTTTGGTACTGTATACGACGTTTGCGCCGTTGACTGCACAGCCGACAATGTCCAAGCCCTACTAAATGCCTGGCAAGAACAACAGGCTCTCGTGTCTGCGTCTACTCACTTATTCTGCTATCATTGCGGCGACGTGCTAGACACACCTCTTGCTACTTGCTCACGGTGCGGCAAGACACTCGATCTGTCGGTCACTAGCACGACGCCAGACGGCGGATAACGATGGCATTCACCGATGTACGGCATCGGGCGTTTACAAATGGAGCATCATATCGCCGTACTCGCTGATGCTCGACGGTAACCAAATGAATACGATGCGTTGCACTGCGTTGATCGCCGTACTGGCCTTGGTACCGTTTTCGCCGGCCAATGTTATCGCTCAAGATGCAGGCGGCTCAATTGCCACCGGCAAGACGATCGCAAAGAAAACACCAGAAATCTCTGAGTTTGAAGAGGCGATCGAGACAATCGCGACCTCTACCGACCGTGATGCGGTCAACTCGGCTGATGCGAAACTACGTACTGGTGGGCTGCCGGCAATTCGTACACTGGTTCAACATCTCACCGATTCTCGACGCCCTCCATCCAACTATTTAACTCGGGCGGTCTCTGGCGAAGTCGACATGGGCGACCACTCGTTCTGGCTGATCCAGGACATGCTTGAATCGCACACTTCAAAACTGGACGCCTCGTATTCGCCGCTTGAAAAAAAAAGCATCGCGAAGTGGCTTGCTGGCCGAGAGGGAATGTCTCTGGCACAACTCCGACGCGAAGCGTGTATTGGGGCGTTTGCGAAAATATTGGCGATGGAAAAAAAGTACCCGAATTTTGATGCGCGGCCGGTAATCATGTCGTATGCTGAACGGCTTGTCGAGCTCGACAATGCGATCCACAAGGACGAGTAACACCAGCGTACATCAGCGTACGCAAGCCGGGCGGTTTGAAGCTGAAAATCTTTCGCGCGTACCGTGTGACGAGTGACGTTATCCGACTGAAATCGCATGGCCGTCACATATGCTGCAATCATCGACACGATTCGGAACGGCTCACTCGGTCCGTTCGCACTGGGAACATCACGACAGCTAGTGGGCGAAACTCTCGGCGAACCCGCCGATGCGACGATCACTAATCGCAGGCGGACATCCTGTGTCTGGCGATACGGCAGCATCGAATTTCACTTTGAAAACGACCTGCTTTCATTGGTTCACAGTGATGCTGACAGCCTTTTCTACGGCGGCCCGTCTTTGCTCGTCGACCCGTGGAAACTGCGGCCTCGAATGTCGTTAGCTGAACTGAAAACCATTCTCAATGCCGTCGACCTGCGTTACACTGGATGCGGCAACCAATACGCCGCTGACTGCTTGATGCGTTTCGATTCGGGATTCACGATCGGATTTGTGGCTGATCCCAACTCGGGACTCGGTGTCACTGGATTGTGTTCCTGGTCGATCCAGAAAGGCAAATAACGATGCCATCCAAGGGAGTACAGCATCAGGCGTTTAGTAATGGAAAATCAACCGGCCGTCCTCGCTGATGACCACCGTTGGGTGGATGAGCGGTAGGCATAGCATTCGAATCGCTTCAGGAGAAAGTCTCATGCGTTTTCAGGCGATCTCAATCATTACGTCTGTCCTTTTTATTGCGACTCCGATAGGTGTTTTCGCAGAAGATTCAGTTCACATTCCGGTACGGGTGGTGGATGAACATGGCGATCCGGTCGAAGGCGCCACGGTGGAGGCTCGCTATCTAAAATTCATTCGTCAAGAGGGAAAGGAGTATCCAGTGCCGATGGAACTATCACCGCCGCAGAAAACGGATGTGAATGGTCGCTGTGAACTGGCCCTGCACGACGTTTCTTGGACGCTGGCCGGGCTATATGCGCACCGTGTCGAGTTAACGACAGAAGAAGCGATGAAGCTGTGCGACAATGCTCCGAATGACCCACTGGGACGCGACGCGTTCGATCGGGAGTTAAACGATCGCTGTCGCCGTTTTCGTTCGGCTTACCAAATCCTCGCTCCTGAAACGGATGGCGATGCCCAGATCACCTTAAAAATGGCAAGGGCAATCAAAGTTACCGGCCGCGTTCAAGTCAACGGACGGCCGCTTGCCAAGGCATTTGTTACGATCTCTTCGCGAAAGACTCAAATTGATCAACTTTTTCCGCGTTCGGCTCCCGAGCTAACCGACGATGAGGGCAAGTTTAGCTGCTATTCATTCCCTGGTACTCTCGACCAAGCACGGATCGTCGTTGAACGTCCAGACGGGAATCGGGTGTTGACTCTGAGCGACATTCGGTCCAAGCCAACATCTACGGGGGTGATGTTTGAACTGGATACCGAAGCGAAGGACTACGCACTGGCGAGTAAACCTCCGTTGTAGCTTCTCAGTCGCGTTGGTGAAACGAGAATGGAAGCCAGTCCTCGTGATCAGAATTGGTAAACTCGACTTCCGCAGACTCTGGCAGAATCGGAATCCACTATTTTTCCTTCGGCGATTTCCCATGCCACAGAACAATGTCGTGAACCGGAGGGACCGGCAGCGTGATTACAAGTGAATAGTCTTGGGCGGTTGCCCGGTGACGACCGACATTATCTGACTGAAATTTGGCGAATTTAGCGCCCCAATCGATTCACTACCTGTGCCTTTGCTAGACACGTCTCCCCAATCCCTACATCGCCATGAGATCAAACGATGTCCATCACGCAGCGAATCGCAAGAACCATCTTGCCTGCCACTTGGTTCACGCGAATACGTGAGTCCTCCGAACGATGGATGATCCAATGCACGAAATGCAACTCAGAACGATCGGTCTGGAGTATTGGTGAGATTCGGTTCGGAGCTGCATCGCACGGTAAACGTATCGCTGCCCGCTGCTCGACATGTCGTAGTGTTGTCGCGGCTCGCGTCTACTACCTCGATTCCGTTCCCGATTCCTCGCCAAGCTCCTCAATGCCGGAGAAATGTGGGTAACCATGTCCTTGCACACGAAGGACCGTTACAGGTGTTAACAAATGGGACCACATTGGCAGTCCTCGGTGACGCGGGCCGTTGCCCCAACTTACAACAATGGATCTCTCTGTGTGCGCTGCAAAGTTGCGACGTCTTGTTGCTCATATTTCATCGGTCGACATTCAAATTGGAGTCCCAGAGACTGCTTTGGACCCCGTCTGGAATTTGTACTCGATCAATGTCCCCCCAGACCTTCGTCAGTTCATGGCTGCCGTTACACCGGACAAGTGGGTAGACGCAGGGGTTGTTCAGCTCTTCCCGCCTCGAGAGCTATCGACCTACCAAGTCGACTGCTCCCCAATCTACTTTCACACCAAGTTCGAGCTGTTCGGCATCGCGAGTTGGAGCGGTGAAAGTGATGGAGACTGCTGGACGTACGATCTTGCCCGCAGGATAATCTTCAACATTGAGAACGGCACGCGTTTCGATTCAGCAGAAGCTGCCGTGAATGCCACGACGCTTGTTTTTCAGTCTCTATCGGAGTGGACTGATTTCCTATATTCCCGGGCCGAGGAAGATGGATACGACGTTCCCGACCAGCATGCCAGGTGATCAAGATGAATATACGAGGAATTATTTTTGGGTCGCTGATCATAGCCGCTGCGATTCTTGCAGCACCGCTGATCCGACAAACGCAGACGCATTTCATCAAGCTGGATGAGCGAACCTGGTTCGACCAGCGTGACGGCACTACCTACGAGTATATCGGCCGATCTTCTGGTATCGAAAACAACGACAAAACACACCGGTACAAAGTTATCTACGGGCCCGGTTCGCGATTTGCAAAAATAGAGTCGGATGGGTACACAATGTGATGCAGCGGCGCTGTGGGCTGCCCGTGATCTGTTTTTCGTGAGTCACCTGCCACAACCCGCTGCTGGATAAATCGGCGCCGCCCGGTCAACGGACCCGTTGTCCGGCAGAGCGTCCTATGGCACGCGGATCCACCATTGCAAATCCACTGCTATAATCGCGACGAAATCCACCCAAAAACCAACTACTGAAAGGAGCCGTCTGTGTCCCGAATGATTTTCGTCAACCTCCCTGTTGTCGACCTTAGAGCGTCGATGCGATTCTACACCGCGATTGGATTTACGAATAATCCGCAATTTACCGACGACACGGCTGCGTGCATGGTATGGAGCGAGTCAATCAACGTCATGTTGTTGACACACGCCAAGTGGCGCACCTTTACGACACGCCCGATACCGCCGACTTCATCCAGTGAGGTCATGCTTTGTATTTCGTGCGATTCTCGTGATGCCGTGGATGCGATGAACGAATCCGCGGCTGAGAACGGCGGCACCGCCAACATAAATCCTGTCCAAGACCACGGATTCATGTACGGCCGTAGCTTGGCCGATCCGGATGGTCACGTCTGGGAATCAATGTGGATGGACATGAGCAAAATGCCAACTGCCGACTAACACCGTTAACCCCAGACCGGTAACAAAACGAAGCACGTGAAGCCGGACGTGCGTGTGCATTTCAATGTTCAGATCTATCGTTCGGGCTCGGTGATCGTTGCCGTGGTTTCTCGGTCGGTCGCCAAGGTTCGTAATACTTGCTCGGTCGATAGACAATTTCCGAGATGGTTGCTCGATTGCTTGCTGGTGCAAATGGCCGCAGGGCAGACCTCCACGACAAAGCCATTAGTGTACGATTAGCGAAGATTAGTGTTGTTTCTTGCTGGAACACTCATCGCCACTAATAAGTACTAATCGTTGCGCGGTCTCGCGAGTGCCGGGATGCCAACGGTGCAGGTCCGCCCGCAAATATCGCCAACTCGTGAATCTACTTGGTCAATTGTTGCTCGGTCCCGCTTCGGGCAGTATGTTGAAGGTTCGCTGAGATGGTCCGATTGGCGAATCGCTCGCCAAACAGGCACAGCGTAATGCCCCACTGGTGCACACGAGCGGCGGCAGTGTCTTTTCCGTGAATGCAGCGTCGTGGATCGCCGTGTGACCACCACCGTTACCCGAATGAACCTTTCTGCCTATGAATGACCCCTCTTCCCGTACACCCGAGGGCGTGCCGCATCAATGCGATGTTTGCGGTACGGAGTTCCGCCTAAACCGTTCGATTGCTGGCGATGTTTGTTGCCCAAATTGCAACTCTCTCGCTTGGCCCGTCGGCGATGACGACCGTGAACTTCGACCGTCTTCGGATAAAACGACCACGGTTCGTACGAAGGAGATTCGGATTCGCCCCGCAACGCATTTGGACATGGACCTGGGCGACGAAGCGCGACGCGTACGGTCGCTCCTGCAGAAACGCAACGACGTTCGGGTATCTGTCCTTTTCCGAGGTCGCGATCCCAAGCACAAAGAGATAGGCAAGGCTATACTCGACCGTTTCATTAGTTCGTTGGTGCCTGACGATGCGATTGTCAAGACTCCTGCCCACCTCGAAGCTCGTCGCATTTCCTGCACATTGACTTCTCCCGAACGCCAACCTGACGGGTAACCCTCGCGTGAACCGGAGAACGCGAGTTGAGCAATTTGGCCGTTAGAAACTTTCCCGCGTCTTTCCGATTACGCGTAACGTTCAGTCCATCATGATGCCACGCCTCCGTCAATTGATACCTATCACGTTGATCTCGCTTCCGCCGGTCATTGGTTGCGTGGCGGCAATCTGGCCGCTAGAGCGATTTCTCCTTTGCATGGTTTGTCTTCCGCTTTTAATTGTCAGCCTCACCTTGATAGTCGCTAGTCGCTCGATACAACGTTACTTGCTTGGCATTGCTGCGGTTGCCGTTCTACTATCCACCTTCCTATTCGACATGCCGCTACAGACGGTGTTCCATTTTTCTCGCCCGACGTTCGACCGAATCGCCGGCGACGTTGCTTCCGGCACGGCAATTAAAACTCCGTTTTGGATTGGCCCACTTCGGATCTGCAAGGTCGAACAACATCGAAGCGGAGTTGTTTGCCTCTGGACTGACGACGCACCCGCAGGTCATACTGGGTTTGTCCAACATGGACCAACCGAATTGCCATTCAACCTATGGAGTCACGTTGCCATTGCCGACTCGTGGCAGTTCATCTCGGAAGATTGACGCAGTAAGGTAGAACCATGAATTGCACTGAAAAACGCGAGCACGGCGACTTGGCCATCACAACGTCTACTGCGCGTTCTCGGTGAATTCCGCCGTTACTCGGGACTTCGCATCAGGGGAGTCTTGATTACCAATGAGCACTCCGATTCACGGTGCACAGATGCAAGCGAAGCGACCTGTAAATTCTACTGCGAGGCAATATGGTCTTTCGTTGCTGTTCGCTGCCACTCTTGCCTTCGCCGCTTTTTGTGCTGGTTGGGTCGTTGGTGATCAACATCGTCTACAGACGGGCAACCGCTCACAGGAGAACGATAGACGAGTAGTCGAACTTTTGAGCCAAGAGCAAAAAAAACGTGTCGCAAAGATCGATGGACTCCGTGAAAAGGCAAATCGCTTGAGCACGTCTGGTGATGATGCAATCGAGTTGAAAGTTACATTATCGGAACTTGAGCGTGAACAAACAATTACTGCACGAATTGCACAACACAAAAACGTCATCGCAACAACGAGCGGCGTTTCCAAGATTCCCCAATCGGTTGTAACTATGGCAATTATTGCCGGCGGTGCGATTGGCTGCTTTCTCGCCGGTCTTTTCTATGGACATCGAAATCAAACGCGATCGTTGGCGTGTGCAAACACCGACGCACCCTCGGATCCACCGGCGGTCCGGTGATTGAATTAATCAAATCGCTGCTCAAATCCCGGCCCCCGCTGATCCGGGTCATTCTGATGCCACGCCAATGCATGAGCCGACGTGCAATCACATGCACTAGATTGGCGAAGTCGGGCAATTTCAAATGGACAATCAATCGTCGCCGTACCGTGATCGGTGACGTTCGCCGAGAGATTTGCTGGCGGTAGATGCGATTGTTACACTCTACTCATCGTCGTTGGCACTGGGTTGCGTATATCCGCTGCAATGCGGCGAACCATGCGATTAACACGAAGCACGGCATGGGATCGTTACCAATGGTGACCACATGGGCCGTGCTCGGTAATCGCTAGCCGTAATCCAACTCAAATCCATGACTGATCGAGCAATTCAAATCCGAAGCGTGCCTCTCGGTTTGCTCACGATGTTATTTGCCTTCGCCTTGTTAGGGGCAGCATGCACGCAAAATGATGGCGGAGCTGAACACAACGCAAGAGTCAATGGGGATTCACGCCAAGCGGCGGCGATAGTCCCGGCGGCGCAGGATCCCGAGAAGTATGCTGAAGTCGCGAGGGAACAGTACAGATCGGGCGAGTTCCTATTGTCTGCAGAAACTTATGCACGAGCTTCGGTGCTCGATCCCGAAAACCCTCGCTTTCACAACGATGCTGGTTACGCTTTTTGGAAATGCAAGGATTATAAAAACGCTCGAAAGCACCTCGAAACTGCCGTTGGGCTCTCGCCAAAAAACCTTCTCTACGCGAACAACCTTGCGATCGTTTACGTCGACATCCAGCGTGATAACGATGCTTTGTTTATACTCAAATCCGCACATCAGGATGACGCCGTCGCAAACTACAACCTTGGTTATATTTACCTAAAGCGAAAGCGTCGCGACGAAGCGATAAACCAAATGGAATCCGCCATTTCACTCAATCCGGATCTCGAACTTGCGATTCTTTGGCTTGGCAGATTACAACTAGAAGTCGAGCCCGATGAACTGAAAGCAGTGTATCTCAATCCGTGAGAGCAGGGCAAAAGACGACGGATAACCGTCGGTATTGCTCTGGAGCCGTTCCCACACCACTGGACATGCGGGGCCGCATCCGGCGGCCCAAGCACGAGTTCGAAACCACCACGTTGCCGCGATGACTTGGGCCATTGAATAACAGCCAGCGCCACAATGAGTTGACCGTCGTTCGGCGGTTTGTCACTGAGAAGACAGTCGTGTGAGCTGACCGAAATACGTACTTGCTCGTTCCCTTCAAACTTTCGTTGACCGCGTGGGTAAACTGCGATGCCCACTGCTAACTTGCAGTCGGCACCAGGTATCTTGCGAATGCAGGACCCTGGCTTTCGCGCAAGACCTACTAAAAGGTACGCCAACGGGATCTTCCACGATAAGGGATTCGTGATCTGTCCCCGCCCAAGCTCTCGATCTACCTACGCTTCATGTTTCACCTAGGCATCCGCCGGGCTTCTGGTTCGGTATCGCAGTCTGCAGCATGCTGCAAACTGAATGGTTGCTCGAGAGGTGTGATTTATATGTTGCAGAAATCGGCCCCTTATCTGGATGGCGGCCAAACACTTCTCCATTGGTTCCCTTCTTCCCACAAAATCGGATGGAAACAATGGCAGGGGAGGAACGATGCCAAGAGGTGGCCGCAAACAGATTCCAGCTCCGCTCAGCGGAGTGGAGTTCATTCGTCGTTGGTCGCTTCACGTCCTGCCACCGGCTACATCATAACGCGGCGTTATGGCGGTTGGAACAACCGGCGCGGCGCGGACTCCACAAAAATCGCGTCGTGATTTACGAAACTGTCCCGCAGAAGAAAATTCAACAGAAGATATCGATCAAAGCGAACCCCAAAGAAGCAGTGTGGCGGCAGTTTGGAGCAGATCGATGTGGAACTCAAGCCGAGCTGGAGCGAGATTATGCACAGCCCCAGTCGTCCACGCTGATATCGGGAGAGCGGATGACTCGTCGTAAACACATCAACCAACGAACAAAGCGAGATTGGGTTCCAGCATGGTGAAGGTTCGATGACAGCTGCGATGTACTCCGACAGGTACCTTTCAACAGCGTGCAAAGCTCCAAACGGTGCTTGAAAGCCGAACCAAACGCTTGCAACTAGAATTTGTGACGGCTAAAATCTTCACAGGAATCAATCGAAGTTCGATTCAAATCACCAAGCCCCAAAGCGTTCGCGTTTGAGCGTACGATCAATCCGACTGTAAAGTAGTCGGATAGATCGTAATTCATTGTTATCCGCCTTAATCAACAAACAGGAATCTTTATGTACCAAAAACTCTCGTTCCCAGTCGCGCTTTGTTTGGTTACTGTATTCACTAGTACCGCTACTTGCATGGCACAAGAAACCAAACCGGTTCATGCTGATGCAGCAACGGACGGTTCGGCCAGCCTGCAGCAGCAACTTCTTGGTGTCTGGGTTCTTGCCGGCGAACCTGATGCTGAAATTGAACCGCAGCCCGGCGCACGAATGAAGTTTTTCGGACTCGGCCATTGGATCATCACACAATCCGATCCTAAAACGGGACAAGTGATTTTCCACCATGGCGGCACGTATTCGCTTGATGGTGACAAATACACGGAAAAACTAACGTTCGCAAACGAAAACACCATGCAGATGATCGGTTCTGAATTCAAGTTCACGGTCACGGTTAAGGATGGCAAATACACTCAAATCGGTGATGGCAATCCGTTCTCGGAGGTTTGGTCACGACCTGTCAAATAACCGTCCCAAAGGCAGATAATAAAGCGACGATAAAAAGGGACGTTTGGTTCATGACGGATACGAGTTCCGCCTACAGCCTTAGGATGTTGACATCGCGTAGGATAGACGTCGCCGCATTTTATTTTTCAAAGCACTCGGAACATACGTTTCCGCTGCAATGATGTTCAACTTCTACGATTCTGCGTTTGACTGGAAAACCATAGCGGCTTCGATACACTGACGGCACACTTCACTGACACTCTGCGACGATACTTAAACCTGGACTGAGCACGAAGCAAGGGCGAAGTATCGGATGAACGTGGGTTGCTGAGTCAAAAATATTGAAGTTGTCAGTCCTTCGCGGCGACCACGAGATTCACAACGGTTTGCCATCGAAACTCATCAACGGAATGACGTAACACAATGGTTTTTCTTGGCGTCTGTATTTACGCACTCGCTTGTGTCGCCACCGCGTTCGCATTGACTATTCTCGTCGATGGAGCGTTTCCGAGCGGTACGCCATTCACATCCGAAACACTTGGCTTCAATGGAATCATGATCGGTATGGCATTGATGCCAGAACATTTTTTCCTGGTGCCACATTTGGCTGCTTCTCAGAAAACAGACGGCAATCCTAACTTGATTCCTTTTCGATACGGATTCTCACCTTCAAATTCCGTCTTTCTGTCTGCCGCTGCGATCGGAATTCTGCAATCGATCGCTGTGTATTTTCTATGGCGAACCGTAACCTCCGTGACTCAATTTGATATCGCAAATTCGATTTGCGGTATCGTTACATTTTCGCTCGTCGTATTCGACGGGGTATTGCTGGCGTCAGTATCAGCCAATGCGATTGCGTTGGAAGCGAAAAGTAACGGCAAACGGGTCCGCCGGCGCAAGAAACGAAGAACCACGCCATGAATTGCAGAACGCGATATCGAAATGATCAAGGTGAACCCCGGAACAAACCCGCATATCGCAGCCGTTCTGCCACTAAGGTCCGGTTCGCGTCATTCACATTGATTGCCAACCTCTATCGTCCGGTAGCCAAAACCGATTCGTCAGCGCTACCGCGACATGAATCCATCGTCCGCACGTTTTCAAGACCAGGGCTCTTCAAGTTTTGTGAGAAAATCGCCGCAATCACAGCCACCTGGTTACAGGAATAGAGTTCCGGTGGTCGAATCTTCCTTTCCCATGCTTTAATCGTTCCGGCATTTCTAACGCAGCTCGCCCTACAAATTGACCGACAAATCGCTCACTTCAGTAGAACGCCGAGGCCAGAAAAATTACTCGGTTTCAGCGACCGGTAAGCAAGTACACTTTTGAGAATAGCCCTCGCGAAATTCCAACATGCCCAGAAAACAACAATTTCCGCTGCACCGCGTATCAGAGAATGCCATAAGCGTTCGTTCAGGTGCGTGCGCGTGCTGCACCGTCCTGGTCGATGAATCCCATTTGCCAGCGTTCAATAAGTTGGAGTTCGATCCGATTGCGGTCGCACTGCGTGCGGAGCCCAAAAAACAGTACGACCAGCTTCGACGCTGGGCCGGTCGAGGGAAATGGATGGCAATTGCGTCACGTCCCGACATCCTCGACAGCGACGGTGTGCCTTATCTCGACCTTGTGGTTGGTGCTACCGAAAAGCCAACTCGCTCCAAATCCAAGGTGTCCGACAACGGTCCAAGCGATGGAATCTGGTACGAACCCGTTCATCAATTCCTGGATCTGCCGACCGGGCGACTTCGGCTGATCTACTGCGACGAATTCTTTCACGATCACTTTGATCAAGACGAAGATATGACCACTGACGAGCAACTGCGTCACGGAAAAGAAGACGCCATTTACACGGGGGCTTCGAGCATCCAGATTCGGTGCGAACCCGGATTCTATAGGGCTCAAGTCTTCACCCGCTTTGATGACGAGATGAGCGACCAAGAGCCACCGGAAGGCTCGGCGGACCTCGCGATCTTCATGGAACCCGTCAAGAAACCGACCTCTTTCAAGATCTCAGTGCCGTTGCTCCCGATCCACCCGGATGGTCAGGACGTTGATGCGCTAATCCGCCAAGTCCGCGGCGAAGACAGCAAGCCCGCAAACGAAACATTGACTCCAGTGGGAGTTAATGAGAAAGGTGAAATTTATAGTTTTATTGAAGATACAGTCTTTGGCATCAAGATGGCGTTGCCACCTTCCGTGGCCGAAGACTTCGGATACGAACAAGGTTTGATGTTAACTCTCGAAGCTTGCGGAGTGACCGTCAACGGTGTTTCGCTGGACGAACCAAACCCAAAGTCGCACATTCGAAAACAGATCGAAAAAGAGATGAAGAAACCTGGTACTTTCGTAGCCTTTCTCAGGCCCAGTGAAACGCAACGAGAGCTCATGGGCGATCTCTTGCGAATCCAAATACTGAAGCACGGGCGCAAGGGGAGCATTCATCTATCGTCTAAGCAAATCGCGCCTGCGATCCTGCGAAAGCAAACGAATCGCTCGGGTGCACCGCGTCGCATTTCGTTGGAGTAATTGGAGCGATCGGTTTGGCTATGAGGAACTCTCACGAAAACGAAGGAGGGCAGTACTCTCCGATAAACCACAGTCGGGCACGAACGTTTGCTCCAGTGATTGCTCGGTCGGCCGCCAAGGTTCGTAATACTTGCTCGATCGCTTGCCGCGGCCAGTGGCCGCAGGGCAAACCTCCACGACAAAGGTATTAGTTTGCGATTAGCGAAGATTACTGTTCTTTCTCGCTGGAACACTCATCGCCACTAATAAGCACTAATCGTTGCGCGATCTCGCGAGTGCCGGGATGCCAGCGGTGCAGGTGCGCCTGCAAATATCGCCGACTCGTGAATCTACTCGGTCAATTGTTGCTCGGACCCGCTTCAGGCAGTATCCTGAACGTTCGCGACATCAATTCGATTGGCGAATCGTCTGCCGAACAGGCCCATCGCAAGAACCAAGGGTTCAACCAGACCTCCACCCACTAAAGATGAAGATTCAACTTTCGATCCGAACCGCGCTCATCGCTTTGGCTTTGTCTGCGGTCGCATTCGCATGGTACGCGAAAAACGCCACTTCGCGTGCGTCTGAGATGCGCGCACTTTCTCGCGTCGGCAAATTGACTCGCAGCAGCACTTCGGTCTCCGACATCAGCAACTCCGCTAACAACGTGTTTTCCCGTAGCGGAAGTCGTCAAGACTTTCGTTTCCCAGGCTGGTCGAAACTCTTGACGAGTTCCGCTACGAAATGCTTCACAGCGTTTCGTTTGGGCGCTAACCCCGGTTCAGCGCCGGAACCGGGGCTAACGCCAAAACGGCCAATTTTCTGAAAGACTCCTGCCCAGCTGCTTAGCTGGCTGAACGAGCTCCCGATTTCACATGTCTCCCTGCGTGCCAGTTTTGCCACTGAAAATTGGATGGCCCCTATCTTCGCTCAATAAGGTGAACGGTCGTGCCTGACGAAATCGGAATTTTTCTGACAGAATGCTGCTTGGGATGTGTTAGTGACTGTAGGAGACCTTTCTGTGAGCGAATTCCCTGAAACACGTGACAGCCTGCTCGTGCAGGTTCGAGACCCCGAAAATCGGGATGCGTGGGAGCGGTTCGCTTCGATTTATCGGCCCGTGATCGTGCGGATCGCTGTGGCTCGGGGACTGCAGCATGCGGACGCTCAAGATTTGTCACAGCAGGTGCTGATGGCGGTCGCGGGAGCCGTCGGCGATTGGGAGAAACGTGACGAGTCGAGCAAGTTTCGACATTGGCTCAGCCGAGTTACCAAGAACGCGATTCTGAACGCCCTGATGCGGACGCCCAGGGATCAAGCCGTGGGTGGGTCGTCCGTCAAGAATCTCTTGCAGGAAATCGTTGATCCCGACGGAGCCACGACAGCGCTAATCGAAACGGAATACCGGCGAGAACTCTACCAGCGAGCCGCGAAAACCGTACGCGTTGAATTTCGCCCTGAATCATGGCAAGCGTTTGAAATGTCGGTCTCGGGCAGCGTGTCGATGGAAGAGGTCGCTGAGGCTTTTGGCAAAAGCATCGGCGCGATCTATACCGCTCGCAGTCGCATTATGTTTCGACTGAGCGAAGTGATCTCAGAACTTGAGGAACAAAATCAATGACCAACACACAATCACTTTGCAGCACACCCGACCATCTGCTCGCATTCCTGCGTGGGCGGCTCAGCGATCGTGAAGAAAGCGATTTGCAAGATCACTTGGATACGTGCGAGTCGTGTCGACTGCATCTGGAAACCACGGCCGCCGACGCGAATGCTTGGAGAGAAGCGGAGCGATTTTTGGGAGACACTTTCGATCTGGATTCCGATGACCATTCGCCTGTTGATCAAGCGAGTCAGACATCATTGCAGATCGAACAAGTGATCCAGTCACTTGGCCCCACCGACGACCCACAATCGCACGGGCGAATTGGCGGCTATGAAGTCACCGGAGTGATCGGCGCCGGCGGAATGGGCGTGGTGCTCAAGGCTCATGAGCGAGCGCTCGATCGAATTGTGGCCATCAAAGTGATGGCTCCGCATCTCGCCAGCAGCGGGTCGGCTCGCAAGCGGTTTGCTCGAGAAGCGAAAGCGGCGGCAGCGGTCATCCACCCCAACGTGATCGCCATTCACGGCGTGTCGAACGAAGGGTCACTTCCGTATCTGGTGATGCCATTCGTGGGCGGTGATTCGTTGCAAAAGCGACTGGATCATGATGGCCCTCTAACGACGACCGAGGTATTACGAGTCGGCAGTCAGATCGCTGCCGGGCTTGCTGCCGCCCACGGCCAAGGTCTCGTCCATCGCGACATCAAACCCGCCAACATCTTGTTGGACAACGGGGTCGAGCGAGTCTCGATCACCGATTTCGGACTGGCCCGCGCCGTCGATGACGCCGCGATGACACGTACCGGCGTTATTGCTGGCACGCCGCAGTTCATGTCTCCCGAACAAGCACGCGGCGAATCAATCGACCACCGCAGCGATCTGTTCAGCCTCGGCAGCGTGTTGTACATGATGTGTACCGGACGCGCGCCCTTTCGAGCAGAAACAAGTTACGGAGTCCTTCGCCGCATCACCGATGACCAGCCAAAACCGATTCGTGAAATCAATGCTGATATTCCCGAGTGGCTCTGCACCATCATCAGCAAACTGATGGCGAAACAAGCATCCGACCGATTCGATTCAGCCGTCGAGGTCGCCGAACTACTCGAAGACAGCCTCGCCCATGTACAACAACCCACGACAACCCCACTTCCAGAAAAGGTAGCGAAACTCGTCAAGAGTTTCGGCTCTTGCACAGATTCTAAACCAGCCGCAAGTCTTGACGACTTGCGCCGCCCGGCGATCGGTAAATTCATCGCCGCCTCAGCGTTCGCTTTCTCGCTGATCTTTGCGGGCATCTTGATCGTGCTGGAGTTGAACAAAGGCACGCTGACGATTGAGTGCGACTTCGACGACATTCCAATTCGGATCATGCAGGGTAAAGATCTGGTGAGAGATATCACGGTCAACAAAGGCAAGGAATCCATTCGAATCGCGGCGGGAAACTACCTCGTCGAGATCGATGGCCCGTTCGAAAAGATGACCGTGAACAACCAAGTCGTGTCTCTCACGCGTGGCGGCGAGGAAACTGTCCGAATCGTGCATGCGGACGCTGAGAATGAGACAATCGTGTCGGACAACTCACGTCCAAACGAGACGTTAAGTAAGACGCTACAACAACTGCAAGGGAAATGGCGACTCACGCAGCAAATCTTGGACGACGGCGATGAAAGAAGTCACAGGGTCAATACTATTTGGGAATTCAAAGGTGATCGCATGATTCGGCGCGAAGGCGGTCCCAGCGGTGAGGTGCTGATTCGAGTCGATGAATCCCAGACGCCCGTGCAATTCGAATTGATCGAAACCGAAGATAGATCGGGGCTGGGCCTACTGAGCGTTGAGGGCGACAAGCTCAGGATGTATCTCGGCAAGAGCCAGAAGACGCCTGATCCACGTAGTCGTCCTAAAAAACTTCAGTGGGTCGCAGGTGTCTACTACACAGAATTCCAGCGACTGGAGCCCGCTGAACCGATCGTCAATGTGGAACCGAGCATGGAGGCGAAAGCTGGAAAGGGTTCCAGCCACCGTGATCTTGTCCAGCCCCAAAAGATCAAAGACGTCAAGGCAGGGATTCAAGGACGCTGGCTCAGTGAGACGTTCTTCGACGGTTTCGAGCAGCCTCTCAAAGAACGAGATTCAGTCGAGATCGAAGTTGATGATGCGATGGTAAAGATCAGAGTTGACTCCCCGATTGGGAAGTATCCGATGCGCATCCATTGGCTGCGTCCTGCCAACAGCGATCCACCGGAACAATCACATCCAATCGATTTGACCGTCGAAGAAAACGGGCCGATGGTTGACTATCCGGATAGATGGAAGGGCATCATTCAATGCGATGGAGATACGCTGACGCTGTGCTTCGCCAAGAAATCTCGACCGAAACGCTTTCACCAAGGGGCCGACGTCTGTTTCATTAAATGCCGCCGAAAAGAGATCAACGACTCTCTCAATGGCAGTAAAATCGTTGACGTCAATCACTTACGAACGCTCGATGCGATCACATCGGGCTTCAATGAACAAACGAGCCAATTGCGGAAGGTGCTGTTTGATCACCCCATCCTTGATTTGACAGCCGAACAAATGCAGTCAGCATTGATTGACACGGCAAGCATGTATCGGCAACAAGGTAAAGTGGAGATTGCGTTGGCGCTAGAGAGTTCTGTTGAATCAGGCCGCTTGGTCGATGACCTGACTTACGCTGGCATGTCCGGCATTTCTTCGCCAAGTTTCCGCCAAATCGCGCCAACGTTAATCTTTGGGAATGGACCTGGACCGTTGTCGTTAATTTTTCTGTCAAAAGCGGAGTTGCGATACAGCCGCAGTGGTTGGTCCTCATCAACGTGGGGCGATATCCATCCGCCTCTAACGGGTGCCTGGGAGTTGGTGTCGGTTGAGCAGAGAGGCGAAACGCTGTCGCGAAAACCGCTAGACCAATGGAAACGGAAACATCCGAATTGGGAACGTCTCGCCATCGAAAAAACCACCCTGTCGATGGTTGGTGCCGTTGCTGAGACATTCGATTTCACGATCGTCTACGGCGCCGGCCCGCTGCCCCAGTTCCAGCTAAGCCAAGACGGCAACACGCGATTTGCGGGCGTCCTGATGGGCAACGGTTTCGTAGACGATACACAACTGCAGATCGCAGTTGATCTGGACGACGAAACAAAGCCAACGACATTCCACACCACCGACGGGGTGACAACGAAGCTCACCTATCGCCGCACCCGTCCTGCAGGCCGATCGGAAAGTGTGAAGCAGAAATAAGTATCGGACGCCTTTGACGTAGTAACCAATTCGCTACAGAGCGTTTGGGAGTTCATCTCCGCCGAGTCAAATGGTGTCGTTGTCGAATACAAAACGCGGACGACCTATCCTTGCTCGGCGCAGTTGACGATCACCGACGACCAATGGATGGTCGATGCAGGAATGGGAAGCGGCAGCAATCGTGTCGAGATTGCGAAGAAAAGGTACGGGTGAAGAAAAGGTACGCGGACTCAATTGCTAATTTGAGTCCTGAAATATTTTTTTTCTCGCATCCCGCTTACTTTTTAGAAACTCAATCATTTGCTCCGCAGTAAACTCGGTTCGCCGCGGGCTGTCCCAGTCGTCGCGCCCCAGGAACGTCGCGAGTTGCTTGAACCAAATTTTGGCCCACTTCAATTCCTGTTCCATCGACCCTGGTTTGATGTAAAGTTGCGATGCCATCGTGACTCCCCCCTGCACGCTCCGCATGCCCGATGCCAACTGCCCCGCACCAGCCCCTGCGCAAAGAATCCAAAGCCGGCCACCTTGTCAACTTCCCAGCCCCGCATCCTACCACTGCTGCAAGCGATCTCGGCGAACGACTTCTCAAGTTCGATCAATTGCATTGCTATCGCAAAGCAGTCTCCGCGTCAAATGCTTGCAGTCCAATCAGGCAGCTGACGCGAAAGTGAGTCGCAGTGGGCAATCCTAGCAAACCATTTTCATCGCCCCTCTAAGTGATGGGCACCAGGGTGAGAACAAGCTTGACACCCGCCCCACAGCGGGTGAGAATAGCGATCCCGGTCGCCCGCTCCGAAGAGGGGGCACACCGCGAGAACAAGTCGAAAAACCGGTGAGAACACCCCAAAACGGCTTATTCTCACCCTGACCCACCGCAGAAACATAAGTTCGCCAACGCAGAGCCTCTCACGCAATGTCGCGTCGTTCGGCGATTCAAAAGCACGGCATTTGCGTCTAATGTCAGGCTGCCCATTTCCACTCGCTATCGATTTGATTTCGGATTCCGTTGGCGATACAATCCTCCGGTCAGGAGTGCTCGGCAGTGCATCATCGTGCAACGTGTGTGGCGAACCATGCCGGTGCACCCGAGCACTCAAAAAACTATTTCCTGATGGTCACTTGTCCGTTCGTGCCAGGTGACCTCAGACGTTATGCCACTGAAATCCAAATCCAATGGCGTTTGATATTGACAAGTTGGTTGCCAGCTGCAGAACGAAGATTCAACAGTTCGCAGGTGAACACTCTCACGAAACGTTTTACCGTTTCGCCATCGATGCGGACATGCTTTGCCTAAACTCAATTGAGCAATTCGCCACTACGCTTGACCAATACCAATCCGGTTGGGAGCGTCGTACGCGACAGATCGATTCATTGTCAGACTTGTCCGAAGAAGACAAGCATGATGAAGAGTTTGGGATTTGCACCGCCGAAAAGTACGATGGACTCGAACGGACCGACGATGCAGTTGTGCTACAATTTATCAACAACCGGCGCTCCCACCTTCGCTCCAACGGGTGTGAATACTACTCCGAGGCCGGGATCATAGAATTGCGGGACAACACAGGTGATTGGGCATACCAAGGGTTTGCCGATCTTGATCGCGAATGCGGATTTGACCACGAACTTTACAACGCTCACTACCACGCTGCGATGGAAGCAGGCGACGGCCACGCACCGCAAACAGACTACGCGATAGCCATCAATGAACTCGTCGCTCGACTGCAGCGAAGCGACGCATTCGATAAACTGAAACGCACAGATGACTTTGCGGTAACGTGGGTCGACCACACCTACTAGCAAAAGGCATAACAATGCCGTGGACACGGAGGACGGCATCGTGTTTTTACAAATGGAAAATCAACTCGCCGTCCCCGGTCGCGGCCAGCGTTCTGTCATTGAATCGGGCCATTACACGAGGCAACGTTAATGCGACACTTCTCGTTCCGTCGATTCTCCGTGCGGACACTCTTAGTGCTCGTCGCGGTTTTCTCCGCCTTCCTTGCAGTCGCATCGCATCGAATTCGATCACAAAATCGTGTGGTCCGTCTCGTGAATTCGCTAGGCGGCCACGTGTGGAATGTATCGTTCAAAGAACACCGCATGATTATTCCCGAACACCCAGGATGGCTGCCCAAGATTCTTTACCCAGTTGTTCCTAAGTCGCTGAACTACATCTACCTGCCTGATGGCCGCGTTACCGACGCGGAACTTGAGATCATTGCTTCGTTTCCGAATCTTGAGGGACTCCAAATCAGCAACTCGAGTATCACTGACGATGGATTTAGGAAGCTTGCTGATTGCACGGAACTGCTCGAGCTGTCTATCTGCGATGTTGCTATATCTGAAGCAGCCTTGACAGAGTTTCAGACCGCAGTTCCAAACTGCGACGTGGGCCGATAGACTGACAATTATGCGACAGAACCAGTAAGGCTTTGACTTCGCGTTGGGCGGAGGTTGAGCCTGAATCTCGTTAAATGGTTAACGTTCTGTGAACCAGAGTGGCTCGGGAGACTAGCCGAAGCTCAAGGCCTTTGTTCAAGAAGCCCGGTGGGGCTGTAACGCTCGTGACGTGTCAGTTGGTCTCGGCTGCCAAGATATGGTACGGGTTTTGCATTATTGAGCTTTTGACTTTTGGCGTCTCGGGGCCTATTGAATCTATCCGTTTCGTCGTTATTTGCCGAGTCACTCCTCGATCGGTCTCCCCTTCGGTGTAGACTTTCCGCGGAGCTACGAACGATCATTTTCGCTCGAAGCCGGGTCGAAGTTCAAGTATTTCCAAGGAAATTAGTGGTTCGTCTGGTGTTGAACTCAGTAGCACAGCTAGCAGTTCAACGCGGTTGGGGGTGCCCGTTTGCAGGGGCCGCCGAATTCCAGAACAAAGTTCATTGGAATTGCAGTGAGCCTGCCCCTCGGGTGATCCAGACTTGGGTGTCCATGCTGTGCTACAGAACCCGCTATAATGCCTAGAATAATTCGCTCGTCGACTCGAAGCGAATGCAAATCCTCGACCAAGAGAAAGTACCCCCGCCGCGATAGCGGCTTACTTGAACCAAGTCGTGAACCGGAGCGACCGGCGGCGCATTTACAAATGGAAAGTCTTGGGCGGTCGCCCGGTTACGACTGGCGTTACGCGGACACAAAAGTTGCGCGGTCGATCTCGGATGCTCGAAGTTGCGCTTGCGATGATTTGATACAGTGGTCGAGTGTCCAGCGAACGGGAACTCAATTGCAACGTCGCCCGTCGCAGTTTTGACACGTACGACGTGACGCCACCGGTCACCAACCGGGCCGAAGGCCAGACCGACCTTGCTCGGTCGATTCCCATGCTCGATATTGCTCGGTCGATTGTTGCGCGGACTCGTGCGTGGCAAGCTGGACGCAGCGGGGCGAGTGATCCGATGGTGGGGGCGTCTCCGCTGCAAACACAGGCCGATAACCACGACGTGCACCGCAGATCCGGCGTTGCTAAACTTGCCATCACAACGTCAACCGCCGGATCGCGGTGACGTCAACCGTTATCGGACACAAAAGTTGCGCGGTCGATCTCGGATGCTCGAAGTTGCGCTTGCGATGATTTGATACAGTGGTCGAGTGTCCAGCGAACGGGAACTCAATTGCAACGTCGCCCGTCGCAGTTTTGACACGTACGACGTGACGCCACCGGTCACCAACCGGGCCGAAGGCCAGACCGACCTTGCTCGGTCGATTCCCATGCTCGATATTGCTCGGTCGATTGTTGCGCGGACTCGTGCGTGGTAAGCTGGACGCAGCGGGGCGAGTGATCCGATGGTGGGGGCGTCTCCGCTGCAAACACAGGCCGATAACCAGTAAGGCTTTGACTTCGCGTTGGGCGGAGGTTGAGCCTGAATCTCGTTAAATGGTTAACGTTCTGTGAACCAGAGTGGCTCGGGAGACTAGCCGAAGCTCAAGGCCTTTGTTCAAGAAGCCCGGTGGGGCTGTAACGCTCGTGACGTGTCAGTTGGTCTCGGCTGCCAAGATATGGTACGGGTTTTGCATTATTGAGCTTTTGACTTTTGGCGTCTCGGGGCCTATTGAATCTATCCGTTTCGTCGTTATTTGCCGAGTCACTCCTCGATCGGTCTCCCCTTCGGTGTAGACTTTCCGCGGAGCTACGAACGATCATTTTCGCTCGAAGCCGGGTCGAAGTTCAAGTATTTCCAAGGAAATTAGTGGTTCGTCTGGTGTTGAACTCAGTAGCACAGCTAGCAGTTCAACGCGGTTGGGGGTGCCCGTTTGCAGGGGCCGCCGAATTCCAGAACAAAGTCCATTGGAATTGCAGTGAGCCTGCCCCTCGGGTGATCCAGACTTGGGTGTCCATGCTGTGCTACAGAACCCGCTATAATGCCTAGAATAATTCGCTTGTCGACTCGATGCGAATGCAAATCCTCGACCAAGAGAAAGTACCCCCGCCGCGATAGCGGCTTACTTGAACCACGACGTGCACCGCAGATCCGGCGTTGCTAAACTTGCCATCACAACGTCAACCGCCGGATCGCGGTGACGTCAACCGTTACCCGACTGAAATGCCCGCTACTTCCCCGAACAGTTGACTCGCATCTCCATCCGAACCGCTTTGCTTGCCACGACTTCAGTCGCCATGTGGTTATCGTATTTTGCCGCAATGATCCGTTCCGATGGCTTTGAAGACCCAGCTGCTTCGACTGTCATCGTTGGATCGTTTGTTGGAATGACCATATTCACAATTGCGACATCATCGAGCATTGCTTACGACACCAAACCTACACGACAAAATGCCGTTTCCGGGGCTGTCTGGGGATTCGCCATATATGCGTTGATTGGTATTCTGATCGGCTTGGTCCCGACGGTCCAATGATATTCTTACACATGCTGGCTCGTAAGCGGGTAAAACCAGTAAGGCTTTGACTTCGCGTTGGGCGGAGGTTGAGCCTGAATCTCGTTAAATGGTTAACGTTCTGTGAAGCAAGGTGGCTCGGGAGATTAGCCGAAGCTCAAGGCCTTTGTTCAAGAAGCCCGGTGGAACTGTAACGCTCGTGACGTGTCAGTTGGTCTCGGCTGCCAAGATATGGTACGGGTTTTGCCTTATTGAGCTTTTGACTTTTGGCGTCTCGGGGCCTATCGAATCTATCCGTTTCGTCGTTATTTGCCGAGTCACTCCTCGATCGGTCTCCCCTTCGGTGTAGACTTTCTGCGGAGCTACGAACGATCATTTTCGCTCGAAGCCGGGTCGAAGTTCAAGTATTTCCAAGGAAATTAGTGGTTCGTCTGGTGTTGAACTCAGTAGCACAGCTAGTAGCACAGCTAGCAGTTCAACGCGGTTGGGGGTGCCCGTTTGCAGGGGCCGCCGAATTCCAGAACAAAGTCCATTGGAATTGCAGTGAGCCTGCCCCTCGGGTGATCCAGACTTGGGTGTCCATGCTGTGCTACAGAACCCGCTATAATGCCTAGAATAATTCGCTTGTCGACTCGATGCGAATGCAAATCCTCGACCATGAGAAAGTACCCCCGCCGCGATAGCGGCTTACTTGAACCATGCGATGAACCGAAGTCGCGGAGTCATCGTTTTTGACAATGGAAGATCATTCGCCGCGACTCGGTTATCGCGGTCGTTATCCGACTGAAATTCACACGAACGCCTTGAACACTAGCCAATCCCGTCACGGCGTCACGCTCTTTGAACTACTTGTCGTGTTCACGATCATCTCGATTTGCATCGCTTTACTCATGCCGGCCGTGCAATCCGCACGAGCATCAGCACGGAGAACGGAATGCGCGAGCAACTTACGACAATTCCATTTTGGCTCTCGCCCCCCCGTGAACATTTGCCCGGATTCACCTGATTCACTCGGGTACTTCCGTAATATCTTGGACTACAACGATCCTCGTGTTTACAACTCCACGCACTCAACGATGCAGTTCTTTGAGCACAATGGCGCTCCGCTCGTAGAGGCCCCGGATTCTCCGCCTGACATGAATCCCAACACCTGGTTCACACAGGCGAATATTGACGCGAACCTTGTCCTTCCGATTGTCGATTCTTACATTGCTAGAGGTCGCCATATTGGAAGTACAGCAAACTACTTGTTTCTCGATGGCCACATTGAGGTTATCGAATCGAAGGTAATCGAAGACTGGGCGACATCCGGCTACAACTTCACCCGTGCTGGTGCTGGATTGCCGCCACACTAATTCGCGGACAACAATCCCGTGAACCGGAGTCGCGTGTCAAACGTTTTGACCATGGTAAACTTTTTCGACGCGACCCGGTTACGGCGGACGTTATCGGACTCGAAAGCTTTTTGATGAATCTGCTTCCTCTGATCGCATTGCCAGTGTTCCCAGTATTTTTCGCGGGAATACTGTTTGTAATTTCTCGCATCAGCGGTTGGAATCACTTGGCCGGAATCTACGCGACCGATGTCTCCGTTCGCCCGACACATCGATATTGCAGCGGGACTATCAATGGAGTCGATTACTCTTCATGTCTAAATTTCGCGATCATCGACGACGGCTTTATGATGGTCCCTGTTTTTCCGTTTGCGTTCTTTCACTCGCCGCTCTACATACGTTGGTGCGATTTGTCTGATTGGTCCGTTCGACGGCGTGCCTTTCGTTCCCGCCTCACTGCAATTGTATCGGCACCCGCGCCTGTCGCGATTGTGTTCCCATCCTTTATTCGAGATTACGTCGACGAGAACGAACTCACCCGATAGTGCAAACAAAAACCGATAACATTGGAATTGCACGGGAGCGACCGACCTGGTCGTTCTTGCGGTGCTTGCTCAACACCGGTCGCCCCGTGAATTCTGACGTTCTACCAATGACAATGCGCACACCACTACTGTATGCAGGTATGCTCGCGGCACGCGAACTGACCAACACGCTACAGGGAAAGCAACTTGGCGTGACGCTCTGCGAATTGCACGATCAAAAGCCGGAGTTCATATGCTCCGAGGGCACGTCCATGCTTCTGGAGCTTTTTGAATCTAATACCAATAACGCCGAACATGCCTCGTTAGTTCATCATGGCACGGTGACTTTCACCGATGGCAGCAAATGCGCGGCTATCATGATGCGCGCTGCCACGGCAAACCCTGATTGGGTGCCGTTCGTGGTCGGATTGCCATACCGTCCTCCAAATGCCCCCAACGGTTTCGCAATCTATGGAGCAGTGATCCTGAGCACTGCTCCCCCAGAGGCAAAAGATTGGCTGGACTTTCTCTTTGAAGGCTTTGAGACGGAGAACCCAAACCTATGGAGAGAGTATAGTGATGACCTGGGTAAATAGGGCGACGCAAGTAGAACCATTCCGATGCACGGGAGCGGCGACGTCGCGTTTTTAACAATTGAGAATTTCTTGTCGCCGCCCCGTGATCGGCGACGTTCCCCGTACCGTTCGGAATGTTTTGAGTTCCCGCGGAGAGGCTGGGATTTCACGCTTGACGATTGATCCAAAAATTAATCCCTACCAATCGGTATCACCGCTAAAGGCACAACCAACGTACTATCGTACGGCCGTCGCTGCGGCCACTTGGTCGGAGATACTCGCGCTTGCCACCGGACCGTGGAGTTTTCTCAGCGGGACGCTCATGAAGTTTGGTTTTCCTGAACCGTTGCACATGGCGCAAAGTCTACTTCCCCCGGAGCCCGTCAACCTTTGCGAACTGTCACACTCCGCTCAGGACGCACTCTCCGCATCAGGGACTGACTTGGAAAGCCTCGGATACGTATCGGCTCAGGTCGCTCGGGTCGATCTGTTGGGCGACGCGGAAGGAGCCCGATCGTTGTTCCGCTTCCCAAGTGGCGACCGCATCGGGATTTGTCTCTATACTCGATGTCTGTACAATGAAGTATCGACAATTACGATCGCCTCGGTGATTGACGGATCGAAGTTGCTCGAAACGTCGAATAGTTCGTTCACTCTTGATGATGGAATCCCTTCTGAAACAGAGCGGCACCCGGAGCAAGCAGCAGAGTGGCTACATCTCCGACACGACGAGCGGTTGACAACGCTCAAAAGCGTACAAAGAAAAAACGTCTCCATTGACGTTTTCGAGGACGAGTTATCGGTTATAGAGACGATGGACGCCTTAGAACAGTCTTCCACAAGAAACTTCATTAAACGGGGCATACTGAAGTCACTCAGTCCATCACAAGAACGCAGGCTCCGAGAAAATGACACTCAGCTAACGGATGACGATTTATGAAGTTCGCCCGTAGGTGCGTTTGAAATGGATGATCAACCGTCTGGACTCGGTGACCACTGACGTTTCCCGACTAGCGATGATGACTGGATGGCAATCGTGTCGGCGATTCAAACGGTCTTCATACGTGATGGAACCGGCGCTAGTTTTCCAGCGTTCCTTGTTGAGGCAAACGTCAACTCGCTGTCGCAAATGCTTGCGTGCTCGATCGAATGGCAGAATGGTTCGGTGGCAGAATGATTGGCGCGCGCTGGTTAATCATTCTGCCCCCCATCATTCTGCCAACAAATTTCTTCTTTGTTTTTGCGGCCACAAACGGATATGCCGGCGATCATTGAGTGTCCTATCTTCTTACCTCCATGTTCCTACCAAGAAATCTTTTATCGCCAGTGTTCGATCAGCAACCGGCTTTATGCTCTAATGCAATCTCGCAATCCGCAATCCGCTTGCACCGGGGGCCGGGGTTGGACTCAGGAAATTCTCCGTGTCGTCCACTCGGTATTGGCATCGATCGCTGTCGCCGCTAACGCGGCTTTGTGGGGTCGAGTTGTCCGAGACCCCACGCTCACGCGTGGGGCTAAGTGCGGCCGCCGCTACCGCGGCTCGAAAGCGCCGTTCATTCGGGTGATTCGCGGGCAGCAGAGACGCGCTACGGTTTTCCCGCGAATCCCGCGAATGAACGCCAATGTTGCGCTGTCGAAACGGTGTAAAATCGCTTCTCGATAGACCGTACTGATTGGGGTGTGGTAGACTGGGATCGATTGTCTGGGAGGGTCCTGTGCGACCCGATGCGAAGAAAACGAGGAACCATCGGTTGAACCGAAGTTTCGGCCTGCCTTTGACTAGGCCGTCTCAGCGTCAAACGCCGGAACTCGGTTAACCGCGGACGTTATCCGACTGAAATCCATACTCGTTTGCTCCGATCTGCATGTTGCACCTAGATCCACATTCTTACACGCTGCCCGGTCGCTTGCTCCTGATCGTTTCGCTACTGATTCCCATCGCCGGGTTTGCTGGAACCATTTGGCTGATTTCAACGCTTGAACGCCCAGGACGCTACCCCCTAGTTGTAATTCTTGGCCCATTTATTATTGCCTCGACAGTCGTCTTTTTAGGCGGTTCCAAGCTGCTCTGAAAACTCGGGATTCGCGTTCACAAAACCGATCGCGCTGACGCAACTGAAGCGTTAAATCCAACGCGGCAATACGTCTCCAGGTCGGAGCGGATAACGACTCTCGCTAGCATGGCTTATTGCTCGACCTGCGGCGCGGACGTTACAATCGACGAAGACGCTCGTTGCGTTAAATGCGGTTGGCCCGTTTGATATGTTCCAATACCAACTTGGATATTTAAGCGGCGGGTAACCAAGGGTTGCACTCGAGCACGGCATCTGGCGTTTAGCAATGTGCAACCAATTCGCCGTGCCTAGTGAACACCAACGTTCTGCCACAGGATATCAGGATGAGAGTTCGAACTTACGTGCCACTGCTGCTGCTTGTGAGTGCAGCAACTACAGTGATGCTGGCCCACGGGAAATCTCCAACTGAGAAAGTGGCCAATACTGACCAATTCCTGCAGTCGGGTGACAGTTACGTCGTCCAGTTCCTTCGGGGCCGAGCCCCGCACTACACCTCAGGGCATGATCCATCCCCACTCGACTCTGATGATGGTGTCCAGGAGCCGTCGCAGGCACGCGTTTCGTGGACCTCATACCTGACTATTTATCGCGTCATCCGACAGCAAGGACCGTCGTGGGTACTTGTTGAATACCCTGTTAGTCCCAAAGACTACGATCGGTGGGAGGGTAAGCACCGCGCACAGTTTCGCCTTCGCAATCCAGCTTCGTTGATGTCCGAAATGAATGACGCGCAGAGAGCCAGCGCCAAATCGGCTGCTTCCCAGGAGATTGAAGTCAAGCAAGCGTGGTTGAATATCGGCCACGCGATTAGCATTCAACCACTCTCAATCAACTCGTTGTGGTCCCCATAGGCGGCATAACAAGGCGTACTGCACACAGAGCTGCGGTCCGGTGCTGAATCTGAATTCCATGTCGCTGGCCGCAGCCCGGTGACCTTGGTCGTTATCCGACTGAACAATGCCAACTGTTTTTCAAGCCGGTAATCACGAGCTGATCGCATTTGTGCGCGATCCCTCTGCCGAAACGCTTCTTGATTACTTCAAGGCTCGGACTGGTGAATGGATTGAGTCATTTATCTGCTGCGAAACATTTACCGTGGATACATTTTACGACTTCCGGAAACTCCAGAACATTGATCCGTCAGTTGCCTACGATATTATCGATAATCTGCGAAGCTTTGCAACGGATCAGCTGCCGGACAAGACACTGCTTCGATGGATGGACTTACTGGCTGCACTTGCTGATCACGCCGATATTGGCGATCCGCCTCGGTGGCTTTCTGAGCTCGCGGCATCTGCTATCTTGGCATTGAAACGATCGGAGCCCCAAGACTTAAAGCTGGCTTCATGGGCTCACTGGGCCAACGATGCGTGCGGATAAAAATCCGTTGCACGCGGAGCCGTGGGCCGAGCGGTTTCTGGAATCAAAGTCGTTCACCGCGGCCCGGTGATCGGTCCCGTTATCCGACTGGCGATGATGGCTTGATGCCAATCGTGTCGGTGATTCAAACAGCCTTCATGCGTGATGAAACCGGCGCTAGTTTTCCAGCGTTCCGTGTTAAGGCAAGCGTCAAATCGCTGTCGCAAATGCGTACGTGGTTGATCGAATGGCAGAATAATTAGGTGGCAGAATAATTGGCGCGCGCTGATATTTCCTTTTGCCTCACATCATTCTGCCAACAAATTCTTCTTTGTTTTTGCGGCTACAAACGGATTTGCCGGCGGTCGATGCGCTCGGTATGATTGGATCAACGTCAACCGTCGTGAATAGCGACATCCCACTACAGCAAACCGGGGAACCATGGGGCGCGCCGAATTCGGCAGCTTGAGCAATTTGGCCACCACAACGACTTCCGTGCCGACTCGCTGAACCCCAACGTTCGTCGACAACGATCTCCAAATGTCTTTTCCAAGTTTTGACACAATTGCAGCAACCCTCGGTCCGTCTCGACTTGCGGATTGCTTTTCCGTCGCATTTGACGATCGATACAGTTACGAAACTCTAACATCTCCCTCGGAAGGCATCCCGCGAGAATTCATCCTCGTACACAACGTTCACACCACCACTGGGTTTCTCGGAGGAGGTGGAATTCACGGGCTGCTTGGACTTGATTGTCGGGAAAGGTACCCTCAACAACTTACCGAACTAGGATTCCCTGATTTGGCGAAAGAGATTGAACGGTACCTAATCAGCCATGAATCCATCCCGCACGAGGAAGTGAACGAACTTGAACGCCGACTATTCAAACTGAGTAATGACATTCAGTCCTCCGTGGGAAATTACATTCAAGAACGCGGATCCGAGTTCTCTGAGTTGTTGCCTTATGTGCGTCGCACGTTGGGCTACCTGGAAGTATTCGATTCAGAAGGCTATGATAAAAGAATTAACGAAATCCTCGCTGAACAGAGACAGACTCGCGCGTTCATTGATCAGCATCGTGCCGCAAGATCTGAAGAGCGGAGCACCAAGTTCTGCACCGGAGGCCGGCTTGCGAGTTTGCTTGAAATGGTAAAATCGTTTGTCCGTCCCCGGTGACCCCCGCCGTTCTGCTACAACCGTGGCATACACGTAGGATTTAGCGTATGAGCGCCGAGACTAACACCTCACAAACTCCGGTGCCCCGGAGATTTCGATTTTCAATCGGTACGCTGTTGCTCTGGATTGCGATCGGCGCGCTCACAATGAATACCATAATCATGAGTCGCCAGGTCACGCAGTTGAAGCAAGAGCTAACATCGCAGCAGCCGCTATCTCCCAAGGAAGTTGCCCGTCAATTCGAGAAGAGCACGACGCTCGGACCGATTACTACCACAGTGAAAGACGTTCGCTACTCGTCCGAAGCTGATGCATACAGAGTCAACTTCTCATGGGCTGATTCGGCAAGTGGCAAAACTTGGCACTCGGATCTTCGGCTTAACCATGACGGATTCGGTGTTTACTCCGGTCAAATCCGGAATGGTCCGTTCATTCAACCACTAGGATACAAGGAGGCATTCCCGATTGCCGTTGAAAGACCGTCGTCTTTTGATAACTAGCGGACCAGGAGAACCAGAAGCCGACGAACCATGCCGTGAACGTGCGGACTGGCAAGGTCTTGAAGACAAGCGGGAGTGAGGAGTTGGGAGTGATTGCCGGGGGCCCGGTTCAGGCTGATACGTTGTGATCGCACATGTTGGGGAAGAGTGGACACAAGACAGGAAGATTGGAAATACGGAGCAGCCAGTGCCCCCCTTTTTCTCTGCCTTCCTATTTTTGCCAACATGTTTTTGCCTGTAATTGGTCATCAGAGAACGTAGCGTTTTATTGGGCTCGTGGTCGTCAATTCGCGTCGTCGGTTGGACAGTGCGTCGATCGCTGTCGCCGCTATCACGGCTACGGTGGTGTCGACGTGCCCGAAACCTCACGCTTACGTGTTTTGACGTTGCGAGTATTTCACAACCCGAAGCGTCAGCGAGGGAATCTCGATCTTGACGCGGTCCCTCGCTGACGCTTCGGGTTATGATTTGCTGGAAAAAACGACAATAGTGCAACTTCAAAACTTACGCGTCGGGTTACATGCTGCCGCCGCTACCGCGACTAATTCGAGTTGTTGGTCGCGATGCATTGGTACCTTTGCAAGATCTGTCCTGCGGCACTCATTCGCGATGATTGGCGTGATTCGCGGGCAACCGTTTGGGTGCATTATTCGCCACGAATCACGCGAATTTCCGCGAATCCGAGTGCTCGTGGTGTGGACTTGATCGCGATTGAAGAATGCGAACTGATCTGAGGTGAGAGGTGACGACGGGGAGCCGGATGCGTCGGCGGCGTCTTGTATCAATGAAAAAGGCGGTTCTGAGAACGCTCGGTGATCCATCGGACTATGCGCAATCGGACAGGGATCAAAGATTGTGACGCCTCAAGAAAAAATCTGTGGCAAACCGTGAACACAAAGCGTATCCTAACATCCGAGAGACACCGTTCTAGTGGCCCGGAGCGACCGTCGTTCTGCCATCAAGGATACGCATGCATTTCGTCAAGCCAACATTTCGACTTCGCACGATGTTGATCGCAATAGCGATGATTGCGATTGGATTGGGTTTTTGGACAATGCGACGTGATGCGAAGCGACTTGCCGCAAAACACCACTATGCATCGATGGATGCAGGATACCGTGCCGTACGCGTTCACGCTCCGTTTGATCCGAGTTGGATGACTCAATGGCGTTCGACACACAGCCTTCCGCCAGGGTTACGGATCGATAGGGATTGCATAAATGCAGCGGCGCCGTTGTGGCAGGAGTCTTTTGGCCACCGATTATTGGCCGACTACTATTTGCAGGTTGCAAACAGGCCCTGGAGAATGATGTTTCCTGAACCAAAGCCATCGGTACTTACATTTCCCACTGAGACGGATGACATAGCAATATGGTGGTCACAGACAATCGATCCCTATATAGAGAGGAACGGGCTCGATCATCCGTATGGCTACGGCGAGTGGACCGTGCTGGAACATCACGCTTACATCCAAAATGGGGCGATCGATCTCCAACTCCCATGGGGCAAGCTTCGCGCGATCATGCCGGTCAACGAATAGGCAGAACAAAGCGATGAACTCCTAGCCGCTGATCGTGTAGTTTGCCAATGGAGAGCGTTCTCCGGCGACCGCGTAATCACCGCCGTTCTCCGACTGGAGATGATGACTAGATGGCAATCGTGTCGGCGATTCAAACGGTCTTCATGCGTGATGGAAACGGCGCTAGTTTCCCAGCGTTCCCTGTTGAGGCAACCGTCAAATCGCTGTCGCAAATGCTTACGTGGTTGATCGAATGGCAGAATGATTAGGTGGCAGAATAATTGGCGCGCGCTGATTTATCATTTTGCCTCACATCATTCTGCCAACAAATTTCTTCTTTGTTTTTGCGGCTACAAACGGATTTGCCGGCGGTCGTTGCGCTCGTTATGATTGGGTGTACCTCAACCCTCAACCGTGGTGAATAGCGATATCCCACTACAGCAAACCGGGGAACCATGGGGGCGCCGAATTCGGCAGCTTGAGCAATTTGGCCACCACAACGACTTCCGTGCCGACTCGCTGAACCCCAACGATATGTGGCAACTAGTTGATGACACTCCTCGATCGATTTAGGTCTGGTGATTGCGAGCAAGTCTGGCGACTGATCGTCGATGAACGCCGGCCAGCGGACGACCCGGAAGCCGTTGAGGTCGCGCAGGAGACCGTCCGCCGCGCGAGAGACAACCTTCGCACCATCTATGAGAGACTTATCGAGCTGAGCTACGCGTTTGCGGAGCCGGACGATGCTTTTGTCACCACGACTCCGGAAGAAGCTGCTGAGGAGATTTCAGCGGTTGAGATGCATTACGGGCCACTGCCTGGGCTGGCGCGGATTTGGTACTCGCATATCCACTCCGTGAACTTCACGCAAACTGAAACGCAGGGCAGGGATCCCGATCACGACCTTCGGAATCTGGGAATGAATCCGCAGGCAATCTATCTTCCATTAAGCAGGTGTCAGAAATGGGGGCTGGAAAATCATGCGCAGTACGTCGAGTGGTACAAGAAGATGAAGTCGACTGAGCTGGACGGCTTTGACACCATCGACTACCTCAATCGGTGTTGTAAAACGCCGGATGAATCGGCTCGGTTCCTTCCTCTCGGCAGCTGCGCGTCGAACAACGAAAACAAAGGATTCACGCTCCCGTGCGACATGGTGGATGCGGAGTTCTTCAATGATGGCGAAGTCACCCACTTCAACGAAGATCTTCGTTACGTGATCATGTCCGGTTGTTTCCCAGGACTGGGCTCAATATTTTATCGTGAGAACGCGCCGGAATTTATGAGATTTGGGCATCCTGATCCAGAGTCACTGAGGGCGTATCTCACAAGCAACCTGCAGCCACTTTGAGGCACATATTCGCCACTCAAACTGACGCTGACACAAAGCGAATTTCCTGCGATGCTTTCGCGGGCCTTGATCTCATGGAGGAACTATTGCAATGCGCAAGTTTCAGCAGAAGAAACGGGGTCAAGAAGAAACGGGGTCAGGACTCTTTTCCGGCTCTGAGGCGACCGTTAGGCTGGTGAAATGCTTAGACCTAAACGTGCGGACGAGCAAGAGGCGATTTACCATACCTTGAATCGAGGCAATTCGCCGCTGGACCATCTTTAACAAAGCTGACAACGATGAGGCATTCGAAAACATCTTGTCCAAGGGACTGCAGACCTATCCCTGCCGCATCTTGGCCTACCTATTGACTACCAAGCCTTGGCACCTGGTGGTACAACCCAGTGAGCACGGAGGGATGAGCAATTTCTTGCGGTGAGTCACGCTCACCGTCCGCGTTCAAAACATCACATCGCAGACCATTCCCATAGGTGGAGCCGCGGCCTTTGTAAGCCGCTGACCGATCCGCTCGATGGTCCGGTTGAACTCGCACGTTTCGTTCGCGATGCGACAATGGTGCTATGGTCGATTCACCGAGCCCCCCTAGGACAGTCAACTTTGGTAGAATCGATCGCACGTTGCCTCGACCTCGAATCCAAGCCCTGCTCCCGCGGAAGAACTAAGAAACAAGTCCCGATACTGAGCAAAAATTCCTGCCACCTTTTTTGTTCCTTTTTTTAGTTGACACCTTTTTTTTAAACCCAACCGAAACGATTAGCCGGCCTGCGATTTGATCCCTCAACGTATGCGCCAGCCCCGAATCGCTTCGATGTGCTCCCAGCAAACAAATGGGTTGATATGGAGCCGCCTTCTAACTTTGTCTCGGGAGTGAATCAATGCGAACAGAACCGGAATGGTCCGATCAGCTCTTACCGCTACTCTTGGATTGCTTTCCGACAGCCGAGCGTGTGGTGGTCACACTTGTTGATGATTCCGGTGAACCATCGGAGCAATGTGCGAGGGTGCGAGCCCAAGGCAACCAGTTGATTCGCCCCTCAATCAGCCTGGATCTGGTCCGTAAGGTCTTGGATTCTGGCGCGCCATTGTTGTCATTGGATACACCGCCCGATGATCGTCCCGGGATGCGATCCCCTTTCGCCGAGAGACCCATTCAATCAGTGCTCTATGCCCCGATGTTCAATAGAGACGGGAGACCCATTGGTGTGATTCAAGTGGACGCCGCGCCGAAGGAAGACGTGTTCACCGCAAGCGATCTGGAATTCTTACTCACTATCGCAAGCTTCGTCGAGGTGGTGATCGGGGCCATGGACCCGCGATTCGATAGCCATTCGAAATTGGCTGTCCTGCTCGACGAACATTGCGTTGCTCAGCAGAAACCTAAGATCGAAGGGTTTCGGTTCAGCCAGTGGATCAGCCCATGCGGAATAACGACGGGCAACCTGCTGGATTTAATTCCACTCTCTGAAGATAGGCTGACCTTGATTATTGCCGATTTCATTGGGAATGGGCTTGTCGCTGCGACGAAAAAGATTGTTCTTCGTGCCCTCATCCGATCCTGTCTCGGGCAGGAGCCAGATCTGGGAAATGCGATAGAACTTCTGAACGATCGCCTGTGTCGATCAAACTTCGAAGGTTTCGCCACTCTCTTGGTCATCGTGATGTCACGACGCAGCGGTGATGTTTCTGTCATCAATGCCGGGCATCAATCACCGCTTGTCCACCGAGTCGACGGCGATGCCAAGGAAGACGTGTCTCTGGACGATGAATCCGGTTTGCCGCTTGGGATCGATGAGGGGATGGATTACGCGGAGACCAAGTTGCACCTCCAGTGTGGTGACCGTATCGCAGTCTTCACTTCAGGGGTTTCTGAAGCAGAAAATCTCCAAGGCAATGCATTCGGCGTCGAACCGATTCATCAATTGCTGGCCTCGTCGGAGGATGTGGACGTCATTCGTGATCGAATAAAAGACTCTGTGTCCAACCATCTCGGAACCGGCCGGCAACAAGACGACATCACGCTGGTCGTGATTCAGCGAGTGCAGGATGCTTGATTCTCGGATGCAGGCATGCCATCTTTCACAAAGCTGACGACGATGAGGCATTCGAAAAAATCTTGTCCGAGGGACTGCAGATCATTTCCTGCCGAATCGTGGTCTACCAGATGATGCCGGGATGTGCGATTTATTTTTTGAGGATCTGGACGCTGATCTGGATCGAGTCTAAACACGTCTCCATTGGCTCCCCTCTCCCCACAAATTCGGAGAGAAACGCTTGGCGATCGGAACCAAACCCAATCCGAATTCACAGGGGGGAGGGGAGCCAGGAAATCAGGGTTTCGATTCGCCCAACAAATCCGTCAGTGATAGATCGCACGTCCCCCGACGTCGGACCATTCATTCGCGAGTCTCTCGTAGTGAATCTTGCTAAAGATCCCTGCCCTCGGATTTTTGACAAACCCCGTGACGCCCGTTTTATCCGAATCCCCTTGACGCTGCATCTACGGACGTCGGAGCAAGTGCAATGTATTTCTTATGATTCTAACGAGGGCTGAATAAATGTAGGGTGGGTCAAGTTCGCGAGGTGACTGGTGGGTCGTCGCAAAACCGACAAACTCCACTCAACAACTGATTTTGATTCAAAGTTCAATCGCGAACGCCGCCCCACCAGACACATGGTTTTGTTTGCCCCACCCTACATCAACTGGCAATGTCGGCTAACCAGTTGATGCCCATCATTGGCATCTAGTGCGGCAACCCAGTGAGCAAGGAGGGATGAGCGATTTCTTGCGGTGGGTCACGCTCACACACACTATCCGTTACCACGCCCACTATCACACTGCGGAAGAAGGACATGTGTAACAAGCTCGCTTCTAGAGTTTTCCTGTTCTGGACAGTGATCACTTCCTATTCCTGTGTCGCTACGATGAACGAAATGCGAAACGAGCAAGACTGGTTGAGAAGACAGAAGATTGGCGGTCACTGTATCGCTGGTCCCAAACCAGTGAACCTCTGCCAAGGTTACTGTCACAATGGCCGATCCCGCGCTCGCCGAATTGGCATAGGCGAGTCAACGAAGCACTCGACGACAAGGAACTCGATCAAGTCTGATGGTCGATCCGCCTAGCCCCCCGCTGGGACAGTGAACTTGAGTAGAATCGATCGCACGTCGCCTCGACCTCGAATCCACGCTCCACCCCCATGGGAGCCCCAAGAAACTAGTCCCGATACCGATAAAAGAGTTCAGACACATTTTTTTAATGCGTCAAAGGCGTGCTGTCCCCTTCTGACAGTTGACACCCTTATACAGTGGTCAAAACGAGTCCTGTCACCTTTTCTAAGTCTTTTCTCTAGACACTAAAGCGGCGAGATAAGCCGCTCGCGGTTCGCGGTAGGTAGATATTCAGCGAGTCGCCTACTATAGTGTTGCCGAAATCTCATGCGCGACTTCTTTCATCTTCTCTCGTCGCCGTCACCCCCCGTTCATATATTGGGCACTTCGAATGTTGAAGCAGTTCTTTTCAAGATCATCACAGCGTAAATCGACTCGTAAATCGCGTAACCGTCGATCGCTAGACCGTTCGCTGAGAGGCGAAGTGCTGGAATCGCGTCGCGTCCTCGCAGGCATTCCGTTGTATGCGGCTTTTGCCAACGATCTGACTGAAGTCCACGGATCGTCGATTGATGAGGTTGGTAACCAATATGTGTACGGGCAAGTTCATGATGGTGCGACAGATTTTGATGGCAACGCGGTGACGGCATCGCCGGGAGGTGACATCTTTGTGGCCAAACTGGACCCTCAAGGTGTTCAGGATTTCTTTGCGACCGCCGGCGGTATCGGCAATAGCGGAAAGGGCAGTGCCGACAGCATATTTGACGTTCACGCCGATGCCAACGGAGACATTTACGTTGTCGGTACGGTCGCGGCTGACATAGAGATTATCGACTTTGATGGAAATTCCTACCTCGGCTCGGGCACTCGCGAAAGCGATTTGTTTGCCGCAAAACTCGATGGCAGTGGCGTTCAACAGTATTTCAAATTAGCAGGTGGTGATTCGAGCGATTCTATTCGAGCGGTCCACTTCGATGTTGACGGGACAGTGAACATCGCCGGCTCGATCGATCAGGACTCCGATCAAGAAACAAATCTGACGGACTTTGCTGGTAACAGTCTCGCAGAGCCAACAAATTCAGCAGCATATGTAGCCAGCATCGCAAGCGACGGGAGCCAAGCATTCTTTGAAACCGCTATCAATCTTAATCCCCAGGACATGCAAGTCGTCAACGGAACCACTTACGTCTACAGTAGTGCATTCAGACAGTTCGAAGATTTCGACGGCAACACGTTCGGTGATGCGTCGGCACGAGAATTGCAACTTTCGGTGGCGGCGATCGACAGCGCAGGCAACCAACAGTATTTACGATCCATGCCAGCCGCAGGTACGAATGTCGGCCCGTTTCAGGTAGATGTCGCGGGCAACGTTACCATCTCTGGCCGAACTCCGTTTGTAGATCCAATCACCGATTTTGATGGCAACGCTGTCGTTGTTTCGACTAACAGTATCTTCGCTGCATCGCTTGATGTTGCGGGAAATCAACGGTTCCATGTCACAGCGACTGGTGGCAGTTCGACTTGGATTCGAGATATTGAAACCGATTCGAGCGGGAACGTATTTCTGTTTGGTCGCACTCCAACCGGCGAGACAACCGTTGACTTTGCGGGCAATTCGGTAACTGGCAATGGAGATATCGATGCGTTTGTTGCCAAACTGGACGCCAGTGGCGTACAGCAACTATTCGAAACTTTTGGCGGCAACGCGTTCGATGGAATTCAACAAGCACACGTAGATGCGTTGGGCAATATCACGTTGATCGGGAGTACCTCTTCGTCCACCATATCGGACTTCAACGGGGCGAGCATCAGTACTCCGGGAGTCAACAACCTCGTTATCTCACGCCTGGACAGCACTGGCAATCAAGTTTACTTCTCGGTTGCCGGAGGCTCGAGTATTAATTTCTGGGATGGCTTGCAGGTGGACGAAGACGGCAAAGCGTACACGTCGGGACTATTTCAAGGATTAAACGATCCGATCCAGAACTTTGACGGAACGATGTTGCCCAGCACCCGCAATGGCGTCTCATTCGTGGCAAAATTTGCGGAAACAGGCGAGATAGAGTATTTCTACATGGATGGCGATTCGCCGGGCACTGCTCTGAGATCGATTGCAATTGGTCAGCAAGGTACGTTCTATGTCGCTGGCGAGTTTAGAGCTGGCACAATCGATTTCGGTGGTAACTTAGTATCCAATGACGTCAGCTTTGCGGTTAGCATCGCGGAACACCGATCGCCACTTGTGACCCCAGATGCGGATCTGATTTATGAAGATGATCCCATTGGCACTGTTAGCGGCAATGTTCTAACAAATGATGCGGACCCAGAAGGCGTACCTTTGACTGTCGCGGCGGTTCAAGGAGATCCAGCTGCCGTGGGCGACACGATCAGCATGACATACGGCAGTGTCTCCATTGGCTCCGACGGCAGTTACCTGTACACATTGGCCAATGCTCAATCCAACGTGCAATCGCTTGCTGACGGTGAGACGGTAACAGAGCTGATCACCTACGCAGCGACAGACGGTCAATTCGCGTCAACTTCAGATCTGACGATCAAAGTCGTAGGTCGCAACGACGCACCGACTGCAAATGCGGACACGTTCACAGTCGACGAAAATAGTCCAAACATGACAATTGTGGGGTCGGTCGATGCAAGCGATGTCGATAACGGAAATTCGATCGCCTACTCAATTGTGGGCGGCAATATCGGCGGTGCGTTTGTTATCGATAGTGGGACCGGCAAGATCACGGTTGCAAACTCATCGGCACTCGATTTCGATACGAATCCATCCTTCAACTTGATCATTCAAGTCCAAGATGACCTAGAGGCCATCGGCGCGGCAACCGTAACAATCAACTTGAATAATCTTCCGGATGATTTGCCCGTTCCAGATCAAATCGATGGTACCGTTGATGATGTGCAGGATCTTTTAGACGAGGGGACGCTGAGCAAGGGCGAGGCCAAACCCGTGATCAACCACTTGAAGCAAGCGTTGAAACATTACAACAAGGGTAAGGACGCAAAAGCGATATCGAAACTGGCACAATCCCGTGATGAAATCGAAGACTTGATCAATTCTGGAGATCTAGCTCAGACAGTCGGTGATGAATTGCTCATCCAAATCGACAATGTGATCAACGATATCCTCGAGGGCAATTAATTGTATCGAATGCGAAATGCGGTCACCGGCTAATTCCCGGTTAAACTTTGAACATAACCAATAGCGCAGTTCTGTTAACGCAGTTCTGCGTTTTTTTTATGCGCTATTGAAGTGAGATGAACAGATCGGGACGTGCGGACGAGAAAGAGGCGATTTACCATGCCTTGAATCGGTGCAATAGGCCCTGGACCATTTTTCACAAAGCCACCGACTACGAGGCATTCGAAAACATCTTGTCCAAGGGACTGCAGATCTTTCCATGGCAAATCGTGGCCAACCAGTCGACGCCCAATCATCGGCACTTGGTGTTGTAACCCAGTGAGCACGGAGGGATGAGGCATTTCTTGCGGTGGGTCACGCTCACGCACACTATCCTTTACCACGCTCACTATCACACTGGGGAAGAAGGACATGTGTACCAAGCTCGCTTCAAGTGTTTTCCTGTTCTGGACGACGACCACTTCCTCGTCCTCTGTCGCTACGTTGAATGAAATGCGAAACGAGCAGCGCTGATTGAAAAGGCAGAAGATTGGCGTTGAGGGTCGCTGTATCGCTGGTCCCAAACCAGTGAACCTCTACCAAGGTTACTGTCACCATGGCCGATCCCGCGCTTGCCGAATTGGCATAGGCGAGTCAACGAAGCACTCGACGACAAGGCACTCGATCAAATCCGCTGGTCGATTCGCCGAGCCCCCCGCTAGGAAATTCAACTTGGGTAGAATCGATCACACGTCGCCTCGTCCTCGAATCCTTGCTCCGCCCCCGCGGAGGACCCAAGAAACAAGTCCAAATACCGAGAAAAGAGTCCTGACACCTTTTTTAAACCTCTGACACCTTTTTTAAACCTGACACCTTTTTTAAACCCCGAATGGCAAAATGATTAGGTGGCAGAATAATTGGCGCGCGATGATTTATCATTTTGCCCCACATCATTCTGCCAACAAATTTCTTCTTTGTTTTTGCGGCTACAACCGGATTTGCCGGCGGTCGTTGCGCTCGTTATGATTGGGGGTACGTCAACCGTCGTGAATAGCGACATCCCACTACAGCAAACCGAGGAACCATGGGGCGCGCCGAAGTCGGCAGTTTGAGCAATTTGGCCACCACAACGACTTCCGTGCCGACTCGCTGAACCCCAACGTTCGTTGGATTGAGAGTGATACCGATTGCAATTGTTGACTCAAATCCGTACGAGCCGCCAGAAAGTAGCGAGAGTGACGCCCTCCCCACGCGGGCAAGGCTGTTCGTGGGGCGACTCCGTGCGGTCTTCTATGTCCATCTTTTCACTGTCGTCTTGGGCACGTTCGTTGTCCGTAACGATGCTATCTTATCAATTCCCTACTTGGAACTGTTCATCGTCTTGCCGTTGGTATTGACGATCCTGGCTTGTCCAATTGCCATCATGATCGTGGTAGCGTTCACGAAACCTCGCTCCCTAACCGCCGGGTGTTTTGCGATTACGGCAGACTTGATTCTGTCATTGGTTCAATACTTCCAATGGATACCGACAATACAGTAAATACTCGAGCTCCACAGCCGTGTTTGGCGCGTGACGGTATTCAACCACATCGCATTTCAATACAAACTGCCTGGTTTATACGGCAAGCTCTCAAAAGTGTTTGCATGGGGGTTGCTCTGCACCGGGACGCTCTGTATTGGGACGGTGGTTCTTTGTTTCCAAGGTTAGCGCGACGGTCCAGCGACGTCGGGCTTGCGAGGTTTTACAAATGGACGATCAAATTCCCCGACCCCGTGGTGAGGGACGTTATCCGACGGAGCGCGGACATAGCTACTGCCGACAACATCCGACCAATCCACACTAGGCGAACACTCCGGACGGACGCTGTTTGCCATTAAAGGACAGGCAACGCAAAGTGCAAATATCGATTCGTACACTGCTTGCAGTCGTAGCCGTGCTCGCAATTTGCGTTGCGGGTGCTCTAAACGGCCCACCGATCGCTTGGATTGCCGCGACGCTTCTCGGCGCCATGTTTGTAATGCAGGCAATCAATGCCGCCATCGGGAATGGCAACCGGCGATGTTTCGCAATCGGACTGCTGATTCCATCAGTCGTATACCTACTGCTGACGTTCGTCGTTGGAGAACATGAATATGCGATCTCAAATGGACGCTTGCCAACGACACAATTGTTTCAGTCTATTGCAAAGTCAAAATACAGTGGCAAGACTATGAAACTGAACGATTTCTCAGACGAACTTCGTGATGTTCGTGATACGATGCCGCTCGGGCACCTCTTTGTTGCTATGACGCTCGGGATTGTCGGCGGTTACTATGCGTTGTGGATTTGCCGCCGAGACAGGGCAGACGGCGGATGACACGCGGTTGCATCAGCGTAGCGGTGGCGGCCGACCAAGCAATGGTTGAGTCGCTCGCCACCGCCCACTGAACCGAACCGTTCTTGCTGTCCGTCAATGCGGGGCCGATTGCCAAGTTCCGTTTCGGTCGCTCAATCGCTTGCCGCTGCCAATGAACGCAGAGCGGACCTCCAAAGAAAAGCCATTGGTGTGCGATTAGCGAAGATCAGTGTTCTCTCTTGCTGGAACACGAATAAACACTCATCGTTGCGTGGTTTGGCCAACGCCCGACTTCCAACGCAGTCGATGCGCCAGTCGAAGATCGCCGACTCGTGAATCTGCTTAGTCAATTGTTGCTCGGTCCGGCTTCGGGCAGTATCCTAGGCGCGGAATTGATTCGAATGGCGAATCGTCCGCCGAACAAGCCCAATCAAAGAACCAACGGGTGAACCAAAGTTGCCGCGCTGACGTTAAAGAAATGGTTCATCGTCGGCAGTAACTTGGTTAACCTAAACGTTCCGGCAAGATGCAACGCTCTTGAGGATAGAAGGCAATGGGAAAAGGTAGAACAATTGCATTTGGCGTTGCAGCGGGAGGTGTGCTGGGCATTCTAGCCGGCATCGCGTCACCTGAAACGCGATCCCAACACCCGTCAATTGCGATTCCGACGATTGTGATGATGACTGTAAGTGGAGCAATTGGCGGAGCCATGCTGGGATTCGCCTACACGTTTCTTCATCGCACTAGCGAAGAACGCGAGCATAGCAGTAACGCAAGTCAAAAACGGCTGTCCGCGATCGCGGATAATTTCGGTTGTATCATCGGTGGCATCGCTGGATTGGCATTAGGATTGATACTGGTCAATTTCCTCCCAGAGACGAGGCGTCCTGGTAAAGTCATAGGCATTGTAATGTTACTCGGCGCAGGTTTAGGCAAATGGCTGTCACCTACTGCATCGTCGAGGTTTTGCTCAGGATGCGGTCACCGTTTCCCAGATGATGATACAGAGCAATGCGTCAATTGCGGAGCTCTTTCTGACCTAGACGTTTAATTGACAATCTTTACGCCAGAACCAAGCGATGAACCGAAGTCGCGGTAGCCTGGCGTTTTGAGAATCGAACGTCCGGAGTTGACCGAGGCTTTGGGCAACTTCTCATTTGTCGCCATAACGTAACGATGCTCGAGACATTTGACGGTCAGCCACGAATCTCACCAATGGACACGAATGGCGTGCAGCTCCCAGATTCGTGTTCATTGGTGAGATTCGTGGCTTGTCCCCGAGTGCGTTCGCGGCCGATGATCACTCGGCCCTTCGCTGGTCAGCTATATTAAATCGTTGGCGTCGATTGAACTGCTTAGTTTTCCGCCGCTTCACCCAAACATGTGCAGAACCAAAGGTTGAACTAAAGTTGCCGCTCTGACGTTGCAGAAGTGGTTCAACTTGGACGGCAACTTGATTAACCCAAACGTTACCCGGCTGAAAACTTTCTTGACACTGTCGCTCTACTCGAAACGGAACGCCTAATGCGTGCTGCGAAATTTGCAAAAAACGGATTGCTTGCCGGATTGTTGGCTGGACTCGTCCTCGGTACTTTTATCGCCCTTGTAGAGAAGACGACACCCTTTGATTTCGTGCTTATCGCGTTCATCATGATGCCGATGATGGGCCTAGGCGTTGCACTGATTGCCCATTTCGCCACGCGGACTAAGCTGCGCGACCTGCCAGACGACTACGTTCATCCGATAACCATTGAGGAGTCTGTCGCTTCTGAACTCGGCACTGGCGCCGGCGGTGGCTTCTTTCTCATGGCTGTTGCTGCTGTATTGTTTGTCGGGGGCATAATAGCCGCGAATCGCATCTACTTTTATCCCCCCGTAATGTTCGTGGTCGGATTGCTCTGGGTTTTTAAGGCGGGGTACAAAGGTTCGGAAACTGGCGATGTCTCTGGTGACGCGTCTCCTCAGCAATTGAACGATCGAAACCATCCGGACGGATAACCATAGAATTGTATGGAAGTGGCGGTGGCCGTGTATATCGAAGTGGATGATCAACTCCCGCCACCGTGTGAATTCCAACGTTATCCGAATGAAATGTTTGAGTTTCGAACCAGCGAATTCAAACAATGCGAGGTCAAGCGGTCGGCAAGTCAAATGGGACCACCGATTCACACAGATGAACACGGATCCTTCGATCGGGAATCTGTGTCCATCCGCATTCATCGGTGGTAGCCTGAGCGACCGGAAGTCGAAAGTTTCAGCAAACCTGCGGTGCCATTGCTGTGTGTGCGACGAGCCTTAGTTCAAACCGTTTTGATCTCTCGGACGCCGCGCGGTACACTTGGCCCATCGCTTGCCAGTGTAATGGTCGGCGTCCCTTGGCAAACGATGTCGGGGAACCCTCAAATGCACGGCAGATCCGGAAGTTCACAACTAAGCAGATAGGCAGGAATGATTAGGGGAAATTCCATTAGCCGCTTGGGCGCTAGCGACCGGTTGTTCGCAGTGCCGTGAACGTTTTTCGTGCTGCAAATTACGGTATTTGCGTTTCGTAGCTACGCTCGCCAGAGCGTGGATTGTTGGCGCGCAAATGCGAATCACCACCTTCTGGTGAAGGTAGCTACCAGAAAATCGTTCACGGCGTTACGGTTGTTCGTGGGAAACCGTGGCTAGCGCCAAAACGGCTAATATACCGAAAGACTTCTGCCTATCTGCTTAGCCCGTTACATCATCATCATCCGCTGGATCGGCGTGATCCGGGACGTTCGCCGACGATGTCCGTTACAGGGCGTGAGAATGGGGTCTAAAGAACTTCCGTTTCCCGTGTTGATATTCGCATGGCCTTGAGATGCCTTCAATTTGCAAAATTCGCAAGCGCACGGCGTTGCTGCTTTGTTTCCTCGCCGTATTTGGGCTTGGAATTGCAGCCGAACGCTACCGGCAATACCTGCGCACCAATGTTGGCGACCTGTCGGTTCAACGAACGGACACTCAAATTGCTTTGGCCATCGACGGGGACTCTTTTGCGGGCTGGCACGCGCCCGTGACGTTGCGCGCGGGACCTCATCATTTTCAGGCAACATGGCGAGAGTTTCAGCTCGAGACAACGATCAATGTGAAACGTGGCGACAAAGCTCCGCTGAAGCGGGTTAAATACTCCTTGCACAACGGCCAGTTGCAGGTTGAACACAATGGGCAATTAGTTGACGTTGTTCCACGACCCGAGACTGAGGTTTTCGCGATCCAAACAGCGTCTGGAAAGTTTTGGCACACGGCCGATGGTGGCGAAATTGCCCTGCGACTCCCCCGAGAACTTGGTGACACTGAACGGTATACGATCCATTGGCTTCGGCCTGATCACAGCGAAGCGTTCATTCAATCGAGCAATGGTCGATTTGTGACAAACACGTCTGGCCCGTTCGATACGTCGCAAGGTTTTTTGAGTCTCTCTGACGGAAAGGGCTGGCCACCCGTATTTAAAATCACTGGCGTGAAAGACAGCGATTCTTGGATACAATTCGCCACCGGGCGGCACTTCGTGGATGTTGACTCTGATCCGAATTGGGCACGAACCACTGGCTACGAGCAGTTTGCGTCGCCGCACTTCCTGGCGAAGGTCACTGGTGAATCCGGCATTACCAAACCAGTGCCACCGCCACCCGCGATCACTGTCGCGCAACCGGCTTCGAGTGCCCCATCGGTTCGTCGGCTGAAGGGACACACGAATGTGATTCACGCAGTCGTATTCACCCCGGATGGTAGACACATTATCAGTGGCAGTTCGGATGGGACGATTCGATTCTGGAACGTACAGAGTGGAAAGCAGGTCGATACGATCCGAACCCATCGCCCAGCCATGTCGCTTGCAGTTTCCAGCGACGGGAACTACCTGACATGCGGCATGACCGACGCAGTCGTCAAAACCTGGAAGCTGAAACACCAGCCAAAGATTGTCCATCACGATGAACGTATTCTGTCACGTGACTACAGTGGTGATGTACTGTCGATCGCCTTCTCGCCCGACGGCACGAAAGTCGCGGCGGGCGGCAACCGCCAGCAACACACGCGAATTTGGAATCTACTCGCGCCCGACGAACGGTGTAAGTCCTCAACAATCAACGGCCCCGTGACATCACTGGTATGGTCGCGTTCTGGTGAACGAGTGTTGCTATGCGAAGAGGATACAAGTTCCTTACGTTGGTTTCCCAAAAGCAGCAACAGGTCCGCGAAAAGACCATACGACCCAAGGTCGGGGAAGCTGCTTATTCGATCAGCTGACGGTCCGATGGTGGTTGTCGGGGGCGAGGTGCTAGATGCGGAAACGATGGAAGTCATCCACACGTTTCAACAGCGACGCGGCACGCGGGCTGTGTCAGCGCAGTTATTGGATAGCAAAAACCTACTTGTAACTGCAGACGTGATCATCAATGCAACCCACGAACTACGACCCGATGAGTTCGTGACCACATGGGATTTGAACACAGGCCAGCCACTTGCGGTTTTGCGGGATCATGTTGGGCAAGCAGGAAATGTCGCGATCTCACCCAACGGTGACTACGTTGCGTATGGCAATGGCATCGACGACACCAATGCGACTTACACGCAACAGCCCACCGGCGATTACGATCTTCGTGTATGGAAAATAAGTAACGACGTACCATCGATTGAACCGACGCCGTCCAACTGAATGGTTAATCAAACTTGTCGGCCCAGTTAATCTGATCGGATAATCGAGTCATTCTGACGCCAGATCAATGACTTTCCGACAATACGTTTATTATTCGCACGCCATCTCTGGTTTGCACCGCGTATAGCAGCTATACAGAGAAGCCAACCAAACTCGGGCTTGTAGGAAACTGGATGTGCCCAACAAGATCAACGAAACCACTTTGACTGGCGCTACCTCGCGGTTGAGCATCCAGCATTTGATGCTCTGGACGACTTGTACCGCTGTCTTGTTGGCGGGCCACGACGCACTTGACATATTTCGCGATTACCCAGAAGAGATTCAGGGGAGCAAGCGTTTTTGGCAGTCCCTGTACGTTATTCCCGAAGGTGCCGTCGTCGCCGGCCTCGTTGTGTTGTTCTCACGAACGCTTCGTGGTGTTTCCCCGTTGCTTTTGCATCCCGGCTATTTGCTCGTGTTGGTCCAGGGGTTGATCGCCATTCTCGGACCGATTGCCACCGGTGACACTCTTGGCTCGATCGCAGTCAGCAGTATCGCTATCGCAATTTATATTGTTGCCCTCTGTATAACGCGTTTCCCAAAAGTCTGGACCGTTTATTTCATCGCGGCGATCGTCCAGTGGTCGTGTGACTTGTTGGCGCAGCTTGCGATTCACGAAATTGTCCATCAATATTCGGGCGAGAACAGTTGGCATACATTTCTTGAGCTGCTCAGTATTGACGGCCTCGTCTACGTTATGGTGTTAAGATACTTTGCTATCGCCGCAGGTTGTCTTTTGCTTCTAACAACCGTAGCCTTGGAATGGCGAGCAAAAACCTCGAGGGACTGGCTCCACACCGTCGGCGTCATAGTAGTGATCAGTGGCAGCCTTGACGAGCTCATGTACGCCGTCAGCTTTGTCTTTGTCAAAGTGTTCGGTGCTTGATGTTTCGAAAGCAGCCCGTCGTGAGACCGCCCAACTCCGCACAATCGCAGAGCTTGGCATCCTTACCGAACCTCCTCATTCGTCTCGCAACGATCCAACATCTGCCAGACTGAATCCCATGCATGGCCCGCGTGGTGTCGCAACCAGCGGTGACGGCCGCGGGAAACCGTTGAATGCAAATCGAGATATAAATCGATCAGTGTACGCCACTTAGGCAATGCGATTGGCTGGACAAGTGCTTGGCGGATCAAGTTCGTTTCCTCATTGCTACGCGGATGAACTCAGTGCGACCCGAATGAGAACACGCTCTCAACGACGAGACTTTAGCGTTTGGCTAACAACCATTGGCTCGAATGACTCACCTGATTTGACGAACCCAAACGTTGTGGTAGCAACTTCTTCAATGGTGACGTTGTTGTTCTGAACCTGCTGGTATTCCTTCATCACTAGCAAATTCTCGGCTTCATTCGGGATCGCTAACAAAACGAACTGAGGTTCGTCACTAAACACACTGTCCGGCAACATGGCGAACAATTCTTCACCACCTGCCAGTATCAACCATCGTTCCAAACGCTCTTTATCATCAAGTTCACAAAACAGGGACGATGTTGAGTCCCAGCGCTGAATGCGTGCCGGATCATCCCAAACGCAGACAACAAGTGCTTCTAGTGACTCTAGTTGCTGCGATGCGGTCACAACATCGCTCGACATCGCAAATTTCCAGCGTTTAATGCGCGGACGTATTTCCTCGCTATTTCGCGAACTAACATAACTTCCACCACCGCCAAATCGTTTTGCGGACTGCTTGTCCCACTCTACACCCGACTGCCGTATGTCATCACGATACTCCAACGCGATCTCACGCCACACCGCTGCGTACAATGAAACTTGACCGTTTTCACGATCCAGAACCGACACTTTCCGATTGCTCGTTTTTGCAGCGCGCTCCCATGGCATACGTCCCGCAAAATATGCTGCAACCACTAGGGCAACAATGAGTATCCCTTTGATGCTAACTTGAAACCATGACTTATTCATGCGACAATCATCCACGCTGCTGTTCTCGAATGCAAGCCTTTACGACGTGACAAAAACGGGGAACCCGGCCATGCACCGGCACCCGGCGTGCGTGAATTTTGGCGAGTAAAAACCAGCCGTCCGTGCCCGCTGATGGCCAACGTTAACCGACTGAGACGCTTCAATAAATCCACGAGGACACCACGACTATGACTGACAGCCCGAACCCACCCGTACCTGCTCGCGATAGCGAGGGCCAGCTCCTCGATGTCGCACCGCCCCTAAATGCTGAGGGGACAAGCGGGCAATCTGGGAACGCAATCCTCGTCGTCGGGATTTTGGTTTGCCTTTTCGGATTCTATGGAATCACAAAATATGCCCTTGGATTCCTCTTCCCTCAGTCCCCAGCTTTCTTCGTGCTGATGCTTGCGTTTATCGCAATGTACGCACTCGTCGTTACGGCAGGAGCTGGATTAGTTACGATCGCCCAACGCGTAAAGGAAGGGCATCCATCGCCATACTCTAAGCTTCTTGGAATGCGAGTTGTCTTGCCACTGATCGGTGCATTTGTTTTGTGGGTCATTGCATATATGGCGATTGTACCCTCACTTCGCTAAAGACGAAGGCGCGAGCTTGGGTTCACCGCGTAGCCAATTGCTCACACAAACGGCGAACCATGCTATGAACGTGCGGACTGGAAATGGTTTGAAGAGAAGCGGGAGTGAGGAGTGAGGAGTGAGGAGTGAGGAGTGAGGAGTTGGGAGTTGGGAGTTGGGAGTTGGGAGCTGCTTGCTCAAAGGGAAGGCGATTGTGTCCGCTGGCGCTCCCGGCGCAGGGTGAAATGTCGTACTCGCACGTGTTGGGCCAAGGCGTTTGCCAGACAGAAAGATTGGAAAGACGGAGAAGTGAGTACTCTATTTTTCTTGCTTCATATTCCTGTCAATCATTTTCCTGTTTGTTGTTTATCAACGGGCGACGTAACATTCTATTTGGCTCGTGGCCGTCAATCCGTGTGGTCGGTTTAACAGTGCGTCAATTGCTGTCGCCGCTATCGCGGCTTATTGTGACGTCGCCGTGCCCGAAACCCAACGCTTACACGGGGAGGCTAAATGCTGCCAACGCTATCGCGGCTATTGATCGTCGTTGATTGCCTTGCATTTTGTTCCTCGGCAATTCCGTCATGCGCCGCTCATTCGCGATAATTTGCGTGATTCGCGGGCAAACGGTTAGCGGCAATATTGCGCAACGAATCAGCCGAATTTCCACGAATCCCAATGCTCGTGCCGCGGACTCTATCGCAATGGGCAGTGCGGGGTGACATCAGGTGAGAAGTGTCGACTTGAGAGCCGGCGGCGTCCGCTGACATTGCCGTCGGCGGCTTTGAATCCATTCGCTGATTTATTGGGCTGTGATGAATTGGACAAGGATCAAATATTGTGACACCCCAAGAAGAAATCTGTGGCAAACCGTGAACACTGGGCGTATCCTAAAATCCGAGAGACACCGTACTACTCGCCCGAATGACGCGAGCCGACCGGTTTTTCAACTGAAAATCGTTCGCCGCAACTTGGTGGACACCCCCGTTATCCCAATGAGGATCGCTACTCGAGAGCACCTGCAAATGCTGGCTGCAACACAATGACAATACGCATTCTGTTGATTGCAACCTTCTTAATGGCGATCGCTTTCTCACTACTCCGCTGGAACTGGGGAATAGCTGCGTTCGTAACTGCCTGCGTTCCTCTCGCACTCTACTTTTTGTGCGCAAAAACTCGACCTAGCTCTCATTTACTGCGATTCCCAATACTTGCACTTTCGCTGTTCCTAATCTACGTATTCTCGTTTGGGCCCTACATGGCTCAAGTGGAATCTGCCTACGGACTGGGCGACGCGCCCCCGATTGTTGATGCAGTTACGCGAACACTGTATGCTCCCCATTGGTCATTTCTCGAAGGGACGCAAGATTACGAGCACGACTATCCCCACATCAGTACGGTTCTTGTTTTCTTCGACGCGTATGAAAACGAATGGATTTGTCTCGGGGGTGATCTTGGCGTATTTTTCCGTGCATTGCATACGGTCGGTAGATAGACGGGATAAACACGTCGAATGCAAGCGAGTCGCCGCGCCGCTTTTTACAACAATGGTAGATCACTCGCGGCGACCGCGTGATCGCGACCGTAACCCGACTGAAATCCTTGCTTTCCTACCGCAAAATTACCGTTGTCACTCTGCTGATTCTGTTCGGCTGGCTTGCGTTTGTTGCAATGCAATATGCTCGGCATCGAATTCATATGCGCATTATCGCACGTGAGCTGTACATGGAATATCGGGCATTCCATATTGTAGCTGATCCACTTGAAACTCTAACATCAATTGATGGCGAGGAACGCTTGCTCGTGGTTGGCGAATCCAGCGAGAACTTCCTCCTCTGTAGCATCGTTCGGAATCCGCTTTACAATGACTTTCGAGGGCAATGGAAAGTCGACCTAGTTTTTCGTCCTGACCGTCAACCTGAACATCCCAGGCTGCCAATATGGGAACCGCTTGATCACTTCCCCACAGAATTAGAATTGAATCGATTTCGATCGCGCGCACTGAAAGAACCTTGGGTCACCTGGGACCGGCCCGAGGGCACCGACCCTGGAACCGGCGAATAACTAAGCTATGAACCGGCGCCGGGTTCGCGAGGTTTTTCCGGATGGACAATCAAAAATCTCGGCATGGTGACGGCGGACATCGTCGGATAGAAAAACAAAGGACCTTTCGTGACGGCAACGAACGACACCGCGGCGGCCGAAGCCAACGTAACCGCGAAGCCGAAGGTCGTCTCGGCGGCTAAGCAATACGATGATGACCGTCCGGCGTTGAACGAGGCTTTGGCCAACTTTTCATTTGTCGCCAAACCGCACTCAATGGTTGCGTGGTCGAAGGTCGGCCACGAATCTCACGAATGGACACGAATGGCGTGCAGTTCCCAGATTCGTGTTCATTCGTGCGATTCGTGGCTTGTCCCCTGGTGCGAGCATGGCCGACGACCGCTCGGCACTTTAATGGTCAGCTATATTAAAGCGTTGGCGTCGATTGAACTGCTCAGTTTTCGGCGATTCACCCAACCATGTGCGGAACCATTGGGTTGTTACGGAGCATGGCTTGCGTTCAGTTTCGCAATGGAAAATTAAACATCCCAACCTGAAAACCCTACCGTTATCCCTCTTGATGTATGAAACCAGAAACCGCGATAGCACATTACAAGCTAGGCAAGCTTTCAAGCGAAGAAATCGTAAAGCTGGCTAACTCATGGCTTGAGCAAGGACTGTTCACGGATTCCATCAATCTCATTGCAATGGAAACAAATCCGATCATGTCTGACGTTGGCCCAACGCTGGAGAAAGCCATTACCGAGCTTGACATGCCCATACCTACAAAGGTTGAAGCTGCCAAAATTGCTGCAAAAGACATCATTGAAAGAATGGTGTCCGGTAAAATAGATTTAATGGAAGGTGCGACTTTTCTGTACCTCGACATCCATAGAGAAGTTACTGATGACTTGCCTGACGGAACGTATGTCGGTACTAATTTAGGATTGGAACATATCTTTTGCTGGCTTAGAGAGGTTTGGGATTGCCGTGATGGATCACGCCTTTTGTATTACAGCGATCTGCCCAGAGAACAAGCCAAACAGAAGTTCTTGGAGCATCTAAGAGAAGAATCGAAGAAGTGGCTTGCAAACCACACATAACAACCGTATGCACCCGCGCGGTAGATCGGGCGACTTTTGAAAGTAGAGGTTCTCGGCCGTCGCCGGGTTACCCTGGTGAACCTTCGACTGAATCCGGTATCACATTTTTTCACTTACCGATGTTGTTCCACGGTAGATTCTTCCGCGAGCCGATCCAATGAGCGAACCTCCCAAAACTACACCCACGAGCATTGGACTGAACGGGGCTTCGGTCGGGGGAATTATTGGGATTACTGTCTGGCAAATTCTATCCTGGAACTTCCTCAACCTCGGCTTTGTCACGGGACTGTTGGCCTTGACTGCTTTTATGGGCGTTTGCATGTTACTCGGGGTGGTGATCGAACGCTTAATTTCAAGACGCTGATTTAGAATGCTGCTTGTCGCAACTCGGTAGCTGCCAGTTGTATCCTCCGCCGAGACAAGTTCGGACGGAAGAATCGTTCACAATCCTGAAGCTCTTGTGGCGTTGGCTTGTGGGTATGCGGGCCGATGGATGGCGATCTTAGTCGCAGGTTCCCGAAGTGCAGACTGAGACGTTGTGCTCTCGCGTGTTGGGAGACAATGGATCCAAGACAGAAAGATTAATGCGACCGAAAAATTGGAAACACAGATCTTCTAATGCCTTATCTACCTCCATTTTCCTACCAAATCATTTTTGCCGGTGTGGTTGATCATCAGGGGACGTAACGTTTTCTTGGGCTCGTGGTCGTCAATTCGCGTTGTAGGTTGGACAGCACGTCGATCGCTGTCGCCGCTACCGCGGCTATGGTGGTGTCAACGTGTCAGAAACCCCACGCTTACGCGTTTTTAAGTTGCTGTTTTTGTGCCGGAGGCACTTTATGGGATAGCCTTGGACCATAGTCCAAGGTTATCGGTTCTGAAATTGGTACGCAGTCGCGGAGCGACGTTCTGTGGCGAACGATTAAGTCACAAAACGTCCCGCTGGGACTCGATTGATATTGGCGAAAATCCCTCGGACTAAAGTCCGAGGCTATCGAAATATGTCGCTCCGCGACAGCAAATAGCGCAACTTCAAAACTTACGCGTGGGGCTATATGCTGCCGCCACTACCGCGGCTACTGAACGTCGTTGATTCGCTTGCATTTTATCTCTTGGCAATTCCGTTATGCGGAGTTCTTCGGTGATCCATTTGACTGTAATGATTTTTACAAGGATCAAATACTGTGGCACCCCACGGTGAAATCTGTGCAAACCGCGAACACAAATCGTATCCTAACATCCGAGAGACACTGTTCTACTCGCCCGAAGCCGGACTTGTCAGGTTTTACAAATGGAACATCAACCTTCCCAGCTCGGTGATGTTTAACGTTCCGCCATTGAAATTACACATTCCGAATCGTTGCTTTGACAACCAATCCATGCTCGTCAGCGAAGGCCGAAAACGGCCTCGCAACACCGTCGGTTGCATTTGATGTCGTTGCGCAGCTCAAATGTCCTGCTATTGCGATCATCTTTCTGGCCATCAACAACTTGGGATTCGAACTGGCTTGGCTCGCAAAATTTCTTCGGTGACCGTAATACTATGATTGAACTCGAAGACGTTGCAGGCGCCCGATGGATGTACGTCGTCACACGTACGGCATCATGCGTTTGCCCGTGACACAAAACGATCATAGGTACTGTTTGTAATCAACCAGTGTTGTTTGAAGTCGACGTTTCAAGAGCAGGGAGTGTGCGGCAAATCTCGGGATGCAGATTCCCGCTCACGGTCGATTTGATTCTCGATGCTGTCGGCGATACAATCGCTCCGGTTGAGAGTGCTCTGCGGTTAATTACGGAGCAACGTGGATGACGCACCGTGTCGTTGCACCAGCGTCAGAAAAACCTACTTCCCAATGGTCACGTTTCCGCTTGTGCGGGGTTACCTCGGATGTTACTCGAGAAAGAGAAAGGATGTCCTAAGTGGATATCATCAAATCTATCGCCATCCAAGTTCCAATGATGATTGCATCACTGGCATTCGTGGTCGCGGCGGTGCTGAAAGTCGGCAAGGAGCGGGGCGCGATGCTGATCGTATTGGGGGCGGTCGGTCTGTTTCTTCTGACGATCGCAAATCCGATAATCTATTCAGGGATTATCCCCAAAGTCATTGAGAATATGGAGACGAACGATCACGAGCACATTCCACGTATATATTTGGTGGTCAACATCATAACCAGTATCTTTTGGACTTCCGCAATCGTCCTTATCTCCATTGGCACCTTCTTGAGGTCACCACCCGTGCGTCAGCCATAGATCGCTCGCTCGTAACATCGGCACCAGCATGTTGAGCGAGTCAGTAGCAGTGAATTAGACTCGATCATTTTCAGAAAACGCGTAAACAATTGGCACGTCTTTGGCGGTCGCACGGTTACGACCGCCGTTATTTGAATCAGCTCGATCGAATCATGAACATCAATCCGTATGAGGCGACTTTCGTAAATGACGCGGAGCAAAATGGCGTTGCCCAATTTTCAAGCTATTTCTCATTCGAGGCCGCAATTCACCGATTTTCGCTGCTGTTCGTGATTGGCACCGTTTGTGGCATCGTTCTGGCCGTTGCGACAAAGGCTGGACTTTGGAATTCAGTTCGAGAACTTGCTGAGCCTGGTGGTTTACGCATGCTCTCGATCACGATTCCCTTCGCGTGCCTTGCATCCATCGTCTATCCGATGACGGAACGGAACCTTCGCCAAATGATCGTTCGCCTGCTGGCAGGAGTATCGATGGGCGCTTCGTTTTTCATGCTTGTATTGCATGCTGACGACCCCATAGGAGACACCCTTGGGATCAACATGCACGCGAATAGTGTCGCTGTGTTCCTTTTTCCGTTTGCGATGTACTTGATTGCGATATCCATATCGATTTTCATCGAATATATCGTAAGGCTGGCGATCTGCCGTAAGCCAACCGACCAGATTCACCACGGCGGGTAACCGAGTGCTGGACGCGGAACCGCCAGTCAAACGTATTTGAAATTGTTGACGGTTTCGTGATAGCAGCAGTAGTCGCATTGTTTCTAGCGACCAACGACGCTACATCGCCAACAACCCCAATGCGAGGCTTCCAGGATTGACAGTTGACCAAAATGTTTAATTCGGATGATAAATGTGGCCTTCTGAGGATTCGTTTGGCCTTGGATTCTATTTGCAATGCATAAACGACCACTGAAAATTCTTCTTGCCAAAACGCTTGCCGAAATTGAAGCAACCGCAGACAATGCCGGATAATAAAGGCGGCGGCCCAGACACTCAAAACCCCATTTCCGGATGGTCACTTTTTGATTCGTGCCGGGTGTCCTCGCACGTTCTACCCGCAAGTGCATGTGGGGCATCTCAATTTTCGTCGGCAATCACTCTATGTCCTCGACTTCGCCAAGCCCGAACCGCCCAGGCTATGTTCGCCCACTTAATCGCTCGAAAAATATGCCGACGCGCGTCGGCTTGCTGTATGCCAAATTCAAATGGGTTGGACGCATCCTGATCGCCGGTGCTACGTCCTTCGTCGCTGCAGGAGCTAACAGCGAAGAACTTGGTGAACTTTTCAATGTGATCGCGTTCGCCCTCTTTCTGCCTGTGCCCTTGATTTTTGCACCTGCCGTTTTTCATGCGATGTATACACACGCTCCTAAACGGTTCTATTACCTTGTATGCTCGATCGTCCTGATTTGTGTGTCGATCTATCTCCACAACACCACTTATTCAATGTGGTATGTTTTGTCGGCACTTGTGATCGCCTGTCCCGCGCTCACCGTTTTAGCCGGATTCGTATACATCGAGTGTAAACACGAGTTTAGCGCCCCCACTGAATCTGCTGAAGACTGAGAATTGGCCGGTCCCCGAACCCGCGAGATTTTTGAGGCATGACACTTCGCAACGATCAAGTGCTTGATGTGTTTCGCGAGCTGCCAGGACATCGCGGCAGCTCGTTAGCCGAACTTGATGCCGTTGAGAAAACTCTCGGCGTTCGTTTGCCTCGACGATATCGAGAGCTGATGGAACTGGACTCGCAGCGTCTCTGCAGAGCTGGAATTGTGGCGTCACCTCGACGCTTGTTCGAAATACGCGACGAAGCAAAGGGACTGTTGGTCGAGGACGGATACGAATTCCGTCTGCAGCCAGAGGATGTTGTCTTTGCGTGGGATGATATCTACGCATTCTACTTCTTCAGAGCAGACGGCACAGACGACCCCGCTGTAATGATGTTCAACTATTACGACTCAACGTTTGACTGGAAACCCGTGCAGGCATTCGATACACTGACGGCATACTTCACTGACGCTCTGCGGCGATACTTGAACTTGAACTTGAACTTGGACTGAGCACGAAGTAAGACCGTACCAGCGGACGCACTCGAGTCGCCGAGTCAAGCTTGTTGAAGTGGTTAGTCATCTGCGGCGACCACGTTATCCGCAACATCCTGCCATCGAATACACCACGAAGATCGCGAACATTGACATGGCGTACGTTGCCGTATTTTTATACATCGTCACCATCGTCACGACCGCGGGCGCGACATCATTGGCCGTTGACGGTGTGATTCCGAGCCTGGGATTTAACGCAGTGATGTACAGCCTAGTAATGATCCCTGAACACTTCTGGATGATTCCGCACTACGCGAATGCGTCTGACATCGCTGAACGCGAATTACCTCTGACGTTCCGACTTGGCCTGTCGCCCTCGTCGACTGTCTTCGCTTTCGCTTGTGCTTTTGGGTTGCTGCATACATTGGTAACCTTCTTTCTGTTTCGCACTTTCACTACAAAGCTCGAATGGGCAATCCCAAACGTCATCTGCGGCTTGATTGCTTTTGTTTTAATCATCGTGATCGGCATGATGATTGGGCAATCGGTGGCCTTCGCAGATCGCGATATCGAAACGACCACGGTGACACCGGATCCCCGGAAAATGCGACGAAAGAAGTAATGCCCCCACTAAACCGTCGCCCATTACTGAACCGAACCGCGTGAGTTGAGCGACTTGGCCATCACGACGGGTTCTGCGAGTTCCCGGTGACCATCGATGTCCGCCATAGATAGAAGAATTCCGCTTCGATTCACCTTCATTTGAACCCCAGGGACGAGATGAAGTTTTTACTTTCCATCTTCGTGTGTGTACTTGCTTGCACCGCCAATGCCGAAGAGTCATGGATGTATCCGGTTGCTATTCCGACTTCCCCTACGCAGGCCGAGCTAAATTCTGCAACCATGAAGGTATCGTATGTGGAGTCCAACGGAGCCAAACCGTTTGAAGGTACAAGAAGAGTCGTTCACGCGGATGTCGCGAGCTTTCAGGACATCGTGAAATGGTATTCCGAGCAAACTGGCGACACGGAGCTTCCCAAGGTCCTAAAGAAGTTCGTTGAACGCGATGAGGGAGAAGCGAAATCTGGTAATGGCTACACGAAAGATCTTTCAACGATTTTTTCAACACATCTCGCGTACAGATTTACGCCTGCACAGAAACAAATCACGATACTTCACATTGAAGCCAGTGGCGATGTCGTTGCCATTTCACTGCTGGGACTGGAACACGAGACAAGCATTCACGTGATCAGACATCGTCCGAATCGCCAATCCATATCAAAGAACGGCGACGAATCATCCGAATCGCCGAAGGACCAGGCGTCGCGAGTTGACAATGGAAACTCAACCACCAGTCCCCGGTGACACGGGCCGTTCAGCGAAGGTTCCTTTGATCCAATGATCATCTCATCAAGAACTCCTGAAGGAGCGCCCAACCGCTGTCCTGTCTGTGGAGCGGAGATTCAAGTCGAACCTTCGCGGCCTCCCGGCGACGCTCCATGCCCGAACTGTGGCCAGCTGCTTTGGTTTTGCGATGTTTCCATTGCCAGCTCGGACCCCGAAGTTCTTGTCGTTGTTTTTTCGAATAGCGGGGTTGCAGACAATCAGTGGAGTGAACAAATAGGACAAGAGCTTCAGGAAGTGGTTCCTCAGACTCCGTACAAAAAGCTTCTGTTGAACTTTCGCGGCGTCTCGTTTATGTCTTCGGCCATGCTTTCCCAACTGGTCACGCTCAATCAAGAATGCAAGGCTCAAGGGGTTGCTTTGAAGTTCTGTGAGGCATCACCAAACGTCATGGAGGTCTTTAAGATCACCAAGTTGAACAAACTGTTTGACATCCTGGACAGCGAAGACAAAGCGATCGCCAGCTACGGCAAGAAAGGTTGGTTTGGTTGATTCTTAACGCCAGACGAAGCGACTGAACTCTCTGTTTGTATTCAATGTATAACAAGAGAATTGCACGAGAGTGGCGGCGGTCGTGCGTCTCGAAAGAAAATAATTGACTCCCGCCGCCCCCTGAACTCCGCCGCTCTCGGACTGAAAATGGCGGGCTGCCGTTAGCTCGAAACAAACTACATGTCTCCATCGCCCCGCTCAAAAACGACAAACGTACGCTTCTGGGGTGTTCTCCTCGGTTTGCTATTCGCAATCACAATTATTGTGCCTGTCGTGCTTGCGTTCTGGCCGCGTGTCACCGCAGCGAACTACGCCCGAATAAATATTGGGATGCCGATGCAGGATGTCGAAAAGATGCTCGGGCCTCATCGATACGACTACACCGAATACGGAATCATTGGCAAAACGGGAGCCTACGTCACAAATGGTAGCCAAAGCGACCAAGAGAAACTTGATCGTGGATATCAACTGTATCGGCGACTCCATTGGATATCACCTGAAATCACAATTACCGTTATCATTGACTCCAACGGCGTTGTGGCAACTCGATATCGAAGTGATGGTCAAGGAGACTTTCTTTTTTCGTGGTAACAGACGCAGGCGGGAGCAACGCCCGACGCAATCGACTCGCGATGTTCACCTGTTCCTCACATTCCTTCTGGCGGATCTCCATCGGTTGCACCGCAGCACGGGTGGTGCGTAAATTGTGCGTTACAACCTTATTCGCCCGTGCGAGATAAATCGTAACGTTGGTCAGACAGACCTCATTTGAATACCTTTCTATCCATCCAATATAAAAATCCAGCCGATAGGAGACCTTCGATAATGAAGATCTATTGTTTCGCGATACTTTTCGTCGTGTCCATCCCGATTTCGTTTTGTGAAGCGCAGGCGTTGGGATACAGTCGTAACCGGCTCGCGATGAGTTTTGACGGCAATAGCGCTCCTGACAACGACTACAAATGGCCAACGGGAGATCCAGACGATTGGGGAGCCCTTCCTGCATCCTGTGCGATCATTGCCAAACTTGGATTGCAGAAGCAGTTGGTTCATTGCTCGTACAATAACTTTATTGATGCGCCACCGGGACCAGACACAGAAAATCAGCTGAGGATCAGTGCAGATGGAGTGATCAAGTACTGGGGTTTCGATCGCGACGTGTTCTTCGACGTTACCAGAGAGCAGCAAAAAGCGGTTGAAAACCTGGCGACTGAGATGGGCAAGTCGACGGACCGCGATCCGCTGTACTTTATCCATGCTGGATTATCAGAGTTTGTCTATCGTGCGGTCGAAGAGGTGGTCCGGAATGGAAAGGTTGATTCGCTGGCACATGTGTACTTGGTGTCGCATAGTGCATTCAATGAAAATGAGTGTCGCCGTAAAAGTCATCACACTTGGGACGATATTCAAAAACTCAGCGGGAATCGGATAAGGTATGCGAAGATCAAGGACCAGAACGACAAGGAAGACCCGAACCATTTGTGGCATTCCGGGAAAAACTTCTCGGTTTGGCACTGGATGCGTGACCATTCAGAACCCGACGTACGATGGATGTATTCAAGGCTAGAAGCACATCGTGGACATGTCGCAGATATTTCGGACTGTGGAATGCTTTTTTACTTATTGGTCGGCGATGCGGATGGTGGCCCAGTAAAATTTCGCGATTTCATTGGAGATCGAATCGTCTCTTCTAATCGATCGGAATGACGTTCAAGAGGAATGCGTTGGCCGTGCAACGAGCGGCAAATTTTTGGCGAACAACCCGTTACAAACGGAACTGCGGGCGGTGCGTATCCTGGAACCAGTGTCGTTCGCCGATTGAGAACGCTGCATATGAACAAGCGACTGCGCAAAAAACGAAGACTTGGCGAATTCCGCGAAGACTGCTTTGAATTGACGTTTGAGATCGCATCGTCACTCGACGAAAAAGGCGTTGATAGCCTGACCGATGATTTCATCGAAATGATTGAATCCAATGGTCTGCAATACGGTGGAGGTGGAAACCGCATATGGTCTGGCATTGTATCGGGACCATGGAGAGGTTCAGTGACCATGGCTGATCGCAGTACCGTGCTCGTATGGCTTGCGGAACACCCAAACGTCCTAGATGCGAACGCCGGTGAACTCCGTGATGAATGGCACGGCTGGTCTTGAAATTCACTAACGCCCTTCGTAGTTCATTTGCACGGTTGAAAAATCGCGGCGCGCCATGAATTGCATCGTAGCCGGACTATCGAACTTACTGACGTGGATTATCAACTATCCCAGCCCGCTGAACCCGGACGTTTCCTGGACGATATCGGTTCGTTTCTAATCAGCGGATGCAAACAATGCGAGGTCAAGTGTTCGCGCAGTCAAATGGATCCTCACGTAGAGATTAATGACTGAAACTTCTGTGAGAACGTATATAATTAGTGCAGATACCACAAACTCCAAATCACGCTTTTCGATTCGATCGCTCCTGACGCTATTTGCTTTTGTGGCCCTCGTTTTGGTTGCTTTAAACTAGCATCGGGAGAACCGGCATTTGCAGCTTCGGCTCGAGACACTTTCCTGATAAGTACAACACCTAAACGCTTCGGACGAGCACATGCGTGCAAGGTTCGACCAACTTAGAACGTGAACGCGAATCCATACCAAACGCCATTGATCGCCGACGCGACATTGTCGCGAAAGCCGCGGAATGAATTAGTCCGGCTTATCTCTCTAGCGTGGCCCGTTGCATTTGCGATTAACCTTGCTGTACCCAGCTTACTCGTCTTCGCTTCGCCGTTAACGGGGGACCACGGAGTCATGGGGCTGCTGTTCGGCGCGGGACTTCTTTTCGTTACTTCCTACGTCGCATGTGTGCGGAACACTGAATTTGGCGAACGAATGATCTTCGGATCTCTGATCTTTGCATTGACGCAATTTGTTCCAACAATCCATTTATTCACGCATTCATTTGGTGTCGCTGCCACAGAGTCGTTCGGCGGAGCGATCCTGGGCGACGCATTGAGTTTTGACTCACTTACTTCCGTATTTGGCGGGTTCGTTTACGTCGTTTTTACTGGGTGTATGCTTATGATGCTATCTTTCGCATTGGGCTGGCTCATTCTTTTATTCCCAGGTTCGATCATTAAGCCGTTGACAAAACGCTACCGTATCGAAGTGTAACGAACCAACGGATGCACTCCCAGTCCGCGAACGACTCATGGGTAATGGCTGCTCAACCACTCGGATCGGGTAATCGCAAACGTTCGACGGCGCCGAGCCTCTGACGTGCTCCCACGTCACTGGACGATCAAAGAGCAGCGTGTAAACTTCGAATGCGGGGCTGTACGTTCCCTCGCGCGTCGAATTGATCGTCAATCGCGTCCGCGATACAATCACCGTGGCGGGGATTGCTCGACAGTGAATCATGTTGCGAAGTGCCTGACGAACATCGGCGATGCACCTGAGCGACCAAAAACGCATTTCCAAATGGTCACATATCTATTCGATCCGGTTAACCTCGACATTGGCCGAGACAAGTCAAAGCCTTCACACCCCAGCGAGTCGCATATCAATTGACGCTCAATCCCTATTCTCCAGCCGATCCGATCGCTGGCTCTGATCTACAGCCCGTTTCCCAATGCCAAACTTCGCGGTTCGTGCGATTTGCGATCTATGCTCACTTAATCGCCGTCGTTCTAAGTTGGCTAGGCTTGACGCATGACACACGGTCCATTATCTGGTCAGCACCCTGGATTCCGCTGATCGAATTCGGCCTAATTCTTGGCGTTATCGCCTTCTTTGCATGCCCGATTCTTCTGTTGATTGGCCTTGCCCGATCTTCGTTGTCAGTATCTCAGTATGCTACTCTTCTGGCCCTTGAAGGTCTGATCGTATTTGCTCACTTTGTTGCGTTCATACCCTCAGTGCAATAAGCAGTTCAATATGAGTCATTACCCATAATAATCTGAGCCGACGGCGCTAGCCGCGGGCATGTTTCCTGCAATATTGACGGGCCCGCGGCTAGCGCCGTCGGCTCACAAAGTCCGCTCCATTCAGGACAACGACTAGTGGAATTGCAGTGAGGCTGGTCGCTTGAGAGCCCTCACGTGATTTTGACTTGTGTGGTTCAGAATTAGATTGCCATGCTGTGCCAAAACACCGCTATAGTAAATAAGGATTGATCGCGTTCTCGCGGATTGCGAGTGCGAGATACAAACCGAAGCGGCTGGCAACCAACCGCAACAATAGTGGCTGACTTGGACCATCGGGCGTCTCTGAGTATCGGCGTACGATTATTCAAATGGATGCTCGACTGCCGCGACTCGGTGACTCCTACCGTCCAGCGATTAAGGAGAAAACGATGCGTCTCGGACTCGTGACTGACGTACACAACGCACACGCGGAACTTGCCATAGCGCTGGAGTTGTTCCGCGCTCGACAAGTCGACCAAGTGGTGACGATCGGTGACACATGTGACGCGTTTGCGCCGCCCGAGGGCTCCGACGAAGTTGCGTCGCTGCTCAGCGCGTGTGGTGCAATTGGTGTATGGGGAAACCATGACTTTGGTCTTTGCCATGAAATTTCGGACTATTGCCGAGAACTTTTCGGCTCTGCAACATTTGATTTCATGCAGCAGATGAAACCGCAGCTTGAGATCGACGGATGCTTGTTCAGCCATAAGGACGCAAGTGTCGACGCGCACGACATCGAACAGTTGTGGGATATTGAAGTCGGTTCCCGCGATCTGAATGCACGTGCAAAAGCCGGGTTCGGTGCGAATTCAAATCGACGCCAATTTATTGGTCACTATCACTGCTGGTGGGCAGCGAGTCCGGAGGGCCCGATTGACTGGGACGGGACTCAACCTCTGCTGCTGCGGCCTGAGGAACGGTATTTTGTTATCGTCGCGGGTGTATTTCAGGGTAGCTGTGCGGTATTCGATACAAAAACCGGTGTCTTGGAACCGTTAAACTATCGTCATAAATAGATCGCCCCTTATGACCACTTCCCGACGGAGGCTGAGATCGGAAAGTTCCTTGCTGCTCACGGGATTGCCCCATCGCGGTGAAATGCAAATGACAAGTTGCCAACGAACCAATAGTGCGGTCTCGCCCGAAAACACGATTCGATATTCTAATAGCGTTTCTGTCTCTCGTCCTTATTCAATGCGTGCACCAAATGATCAAACAATATCCGATATGGCTACTATCAGTGATCGCGATAGCAACCCTCGCATTTCCGCCCTCTGCGACTGCGGAAGACGATCGTTCCGAGACGGCAACGTTTGGAGCTGGCTGCTACTGGTGCGTCGAAGCCGTGTTCCAACGGGTAAATGGTGTCACAAGCGTAAGCCCTGGATTCATGGGTGGTCACATCGCCAATCCGACCTACAACCAAGTTCTGACGGGACGCACAGGACATGCGGAGGTAGTAAATGTGATTTATGACCCTTCGGTTGTGCAGTACGAAACCTTGCTTGCCGTGTTCTGGCGGACGCATGATCCGACGACCAAAAACCAACAGGGCCCCGACTTTGGAACTCAATATCGAAGCGTCGTATTTTGGCACTCGGATCAACAAAAGACCGCGTCACAAAACGCGAAGACGAATTTGAACAAATCTCGTTTGTATGATGCTCCTGTTGTCACTCAAATCCAGAGGGCAACTACGTTCTACCCAGCAGGACCAGATCACAAGAACTATTACAACGAGAACCCCGACAAGCAGTATTGCCGCAGGTACATCGCACCGAAGCTAGAGAAACTCGAAAAACTCTTTGGCGACAAAACGAAGACAGTTACTACAGAAACAGTTAGCGAGAAATAGCCAACGCATGCACCGGCGACCGGTAGTAGTCACCGTTCTGGCGATAGCTGAGTCGTTTACAGCAAGCGATGAACACAGGACTGCCCCACTTCACAAAATCATTAGTGTGCGATTAGAGAAGATTAGTGTTCCTTTCTTGGTGGAACATTAATCGCCACCAAAAAACGCTCGCCCCCCAGGCTCCTGCCTGGGAACCAGTAGTTCGTTATTTCTCAATTGCTCGCGGATAGGTAAATCGTGACAACAGTGGAACCGTTGGAATCGTCGAACCACCACAAATCGCAAACCGGTAGCCGGGCGGACTGGCTCGCTTTCGGCGGTTGGTGGGGCTTGCTGATATCAGGTTATTGCTACGTAGCCAGCTTCCTCTGCCAAAGAAACAACCCATTCCAATCGGGCAATCCTGGCGTCAGGGACTTCGTGCTCGTCGCCCTATCTGGCCCCCTCCTCTACCTTCTGGGACCAAGACATAACTGGAAACCCGCCAAACAGTCCGCCTGGTCGATCCTCAAGTGGAACGGCTCGTGTTATCTGCTCCCGTTCTTCCTGGTCCTGCATTGGAACTATCTCGGGCACGCGATTGGCGCACAATTCTCGCTAAAACCAAGTGATCTGAGCTCCCTGGATGCACGCTCCCTGGCGGCCTTGGTAGCTGCGGTCTCTATCATTGTTGCACTTTTCGCCTGCCACCTTTTCTGGGCTCACCGCGCAGGGATTCTGTATCCGTATCTTGCTGTCCTGTGCGGTATTCCCTGCATCGTTTGGATTATTACGTTTTTCCTCTCAGACTCACATTACATCCATGTGCATCACTATTGCCTGGGTGCATTCCTTTTCCCGTTATTCCGTTTTCGCAAGGCTCTGTCGCTCGTCGCACAGGCTGCGTTCCTTGGCCTCGCAGTCGAGGGTATCAGTCGCTGGGGCATGGACCCAATGTGGTATCCTAAAGTTCCCTAATCGCCCTTTGCAAAAGAGCGGCGAATTGATTGCAAATGGCACGAGAGCAAGCGTAGACGCCGGACCCGCCGATCCAGGCGTGATCCATTACACGTCAAACGTGAAGGCCTTGTGGTGCCAATCGTTCGTCCGACTGGGTCGCCAAACCGAGTTTGGCACTGACACGGGGCGGCGAGTTTGAGAGTATCAATACGGAGCAAATTGTGCCGCACAAGGAAACTCAACCGTCGGTTGCGCATACAGGATTAAGATTATTTTGACTGTCCCGTTTCGTGAGCCGCACTCGCTAGCGTCGGGCCGCCGCTCGGCAAATCGTGGGCAAGAACAGGTCCGCAGCTAGCGGGCTGTTGATTTATTCGAAATGCAACTCGCAGTTGTGAGCCGTGGGCCGTAAGGCACCGGGTAATGCGCGGGACCCGGCCGCTCACGCGTCACGGCTCACTAAAACAACAGCCAGCGAGTGCCGTCGGCTCACAAATGCAGGAAAAACGAAAAGATGGGACAGTCGAATTTAGAGTAGGATTGAGACTATAAGTTGCTTGTTAATGGTCCAATCCCCCGTTAACCAGGGCGTCTCCCGACTGAAATACGATGACAGACTCTGAACGCTACAACCGCATTAATGTTCATCACCATCTTCGCGAAGATGTGGTGGTCTTGCTTCCTTACGTGCCATATCGCCATAGGCCTTTGCCGCTGCAACCGGAAATGTGGGCAGATCGCAATTCGTTAGCCAGCTGATATGCAAGGGCTGATACTGAACGATCTACGATATCCTTTCATCAGACTTCCCTGTTTACAAATACATAATTCATGACAACGATCGCTGATCTATTCGATCCTGTGCCCGAGCAGTGGGGCTTGCGAGGCGACCCTTATCTATGGCGGGAAATGCAAGCGTCGTTTGCCGACACGGTGTTACCCGAAACAGGTACCGAGTTTCGAGCCGAATTGATCGCGTCTTCCTCGAATTGGTCGGTGTTCCCATTTCGGATGATCGTGAAATGCACTTCGTTGATCGCTACGCAAAAGGTGGAATGTCGAGCGGCCAGGTTTCTCTTCGGTTTTGGTCCCGAAAAGCCATCTGCATACTCGCACTTCGATTTGCAAACGCGTCAGGGAGAGAACGTCTGACTGATGGCTTCTGAGATACGCAGGAGCGGCGGGAGTGAGAATGTGAACCTTCTCTCAAGCATGTGAACTTCCTGTATCCATTTTCCTGCCGGATCTCGTTGCTGGAGTGATTCTGGAGTTTGCTGACGGCGCTATCGAGGCTAAGAAGAGACGCAGCGCATCACATTGACTTGTTCGGGGCAAAACGATGAGAGGGTGGCTTCAATCACCTGCTACCGCTTCTCCGGGCGGAGTAGAATCGAATTGGGAAACAATCGAAGTTCGATTGAAAATATCTAGCTCAAAAGCGGTTTCGTTTGGGCGCACTACCGATCCGACCGTGATGAAAAGAAAATTGCAGTACAGCTCACGTCACTTGATGTTTGCGACGGCCTTTGTCGCTGTTGCGATTTGGTCGATTACGACTACGGTCGCACGCACGCGTCAAAATATCGAAGCCGTTCAAAGTACGTACGCCGCACGATTGGTGACGCAAATGTGTGTCGCACATATGAAAGCCAATGGCGATGCGTGGCCGAAGGATTGGGAGGACATTCGCGACGACTTTGCCCCTTGTCTCGCTCGCTCTGGCCAAACATGGACGTTCGCGGAACTGAATGACCGTGTTGGAGTCGATTGGCATTTCAACCCCAAAGACAGCCAGTTTGGGTTGGAGTCGAGTTCGGTTGTCTGGATCGCGAGCAATCCAACACAAGAATTCTACGGGACTCACCCCAACGAAATCGTATCGCAATATCTTGCAAGCACACGAGTCAAGTGATTGCTACCCGTATTTCGAATACACTACAATTTTCACTGACATCGATCGCATCCGCCAAGACCCCACGCGGTCAAGCTTGAACGCATTTTCGATCCGTCAATACAAACTTTAGATCGATCGCAAATCGTTATTTGACTCAATGGACAGAATTGCTTTTGCACCGCTGATCGACATCCCGCTGGTCGGTTTCACATTGGCAGTTTTCTTGTGGCATTTCAGCGGGTGGGCATACCGTGATGATCTCGACACCAGTGTCGATGTCCCTGCTCGTCTTCCGACTGCCCGTTTGCGTGTCATTTCATTCTTCGTTGGCGTCCTGCTTATCTGCTGGATCTCGAATGTGGCTGCTTGGTCTATTTTTGCTCTCATCCTCGCCATCGGTTTGCTCATCGCGATGTTTACCGGTGGCGACATTGACGGCGGGGCGTTCGGATTCTGGGCTGCTGCATACTTAATCCGAGAATGGTCCTTTGGTTTCCCTCAACTTATCCTACATCCACAACAGAGTGAAATCGCCAGCACGCAGACTGCGGATAAGGGCGCTGACGCAACGGGTAAGGTGGGTATCGTAGTCGCTCCATTGCGTCCCTGCGGTGACGCTGAAATTGAGGGTACCCTCGTGAACGTCATATCTGACGATGGAAGAATGATTGACGTCGGCACGGAGGTCGTTATTACGGGTCGCCGCAATGGGCGTTTCTGCGTTCGACCGCGATCGTAAATCGCATCGCCATCATGACTTTCTTAAATGGTCAGCCAACCACGTTTGCCGCGTCAATGTTAACACGCTTTTACAAATCAACTTTATAGTCCGAATGAAATTCTTTATTGTTAAAAGCTGTCGATTCTGGGGCGACTACGGAAGCATGCTCACCAACGGATTCGCTCGAAAAGGTGCATCAGACGACGCACCCATTCAACTCTTTCGCACCGGCACGTTCATTCCGCCAATCAGTTTTCCTACATTAAGAACGTTCGGTAGGTCGTGAGGACGTGCTTCAGGCGGGGCGGTAGGGATGCAAGATCGTACGGTTATCGTTGTCGCCGCTACCGTGGCTGCCTTTTCGTGAGCAATGCAACCTCAGACAACCGCGCTGCTTCGTATTACTTAAGCAAACGTTCGAAAATAACTTTGCCATTTCAAAATGTTTCCCGAGTGAGATGAACCCTCCTGTGGCGTTTGGGCCGTTCCGCTGGAGCTTTACTGGAATGGGCGTAGGTCGACCGCCACCTTTGGAGGTAGTGGACGAAGCTACGAGTCCCAGCGACTTAGTGGCACGACGGGACTCGTCGCCTCGTCCACTACAGAGAAAACACTTCACCCGCGTGATTTGTAACAAAACTCGATTGACGATGTTATTTCCGAACAGTGCCTAAAAGGTTGCTTCACGGGGCAGCGTGACGCTGGTGGTGATAGTCCTTCCCATGAAATACTGCGGCGTGATGAACGAGTTCGCGGACGTGATCGGCACCGTTACGGTGACCGTGACCGATTCTGTGTTGGGTTGAATGTTGCTGGGACTGACAACCGCCGACCCACCACTGATGTCGACAAAGTCCAATAGTTGAATCGCGGCCTGCTCGCATTCGGATGACGTCGCCCCGGGGACAATTCCCTTTCGAGCCCCTTCGTATGCCGCATTGATCGCGGTGTTGCGAATCATGTTCACACGAGAGAATTCAATTCCTGCGAAAGTGAACAGCAGCAGGATGGGGAACGCGACGGCGAATTCTACCGTCACGGCTCCGCGACGTGGTTTTCTCGATCGGGTCATGGTGTGGCTTGGGCGTATCGAGAACATTATTGGGTAAGAATCGAGATTGAACCTGCGATTTTGCTAAACGCATCGTTCAGTGTCGCAGCGTCGGGCGCGTGAAAATGGTACCCACCGCCTGCCACGGCGGCTTCTTGCATATCCATGATCACAGACGTGGGACACGAGCCGAATGTGATCGTGTGTACTTTGATGCGATCGCCAGCTGCCAACGCCGCTATATCCGCAGGATGGACACCGTTGGTATAAGCTCCATCGGTCAGCACGACCATGATCTTTTCCGCGGTAGCACGAGAGCTGGCTCCTTTGAGTTCGGTTCGAGCGAGCGACATGCCTTGGCTTGTTTCCGTATTGCCGCCCCAGACGGTGGTACTCAAGTTTTCCATCGCCGATGTGATGCTGGTAAAGTCGGAAGTCAGGGGTTGATCGAGCGTGACGTTCTGGTTCGTCACACCACAGGCCGTGTAGTTGCTGGAATAGGTCACGATCGCGACTTGTTCTTCCGCAAGCGTGTCGTTCATCTTCGCTAAGAAAATCTTGATGGCATTATCCAGTGCGATCCATCGGCTGTCCGCCAACGGCACATCGCACGAGCGAGGATCGCCGCTGCCCATTCCCGTGGCCGTATTGGATACCGCCAATTTCATGGAACTCGATCGGTCCAGCACCAGACAAATATCGGCATTGATAAACCCAGCGGTTGCGTCCGCGGTCGTTTGAAAGCCGGCACCATTGAGCAGACTGGAAAAAAATAGATCGACTTCACCATCCGGTGCTGCGGATGTGCGGCGACCGTTGACTTGGACCGCGTTCATTGGCGAACCACTTGCCGTGAACGACCATTTACCCGTTGTTGATCGGACGGTATTGCCAAAGACAAAGTCAGAGTCTTCAAGCGTCAGCCCTTCCCCTGCGACCTTGTTAGCGCTGGCGATTTGTTTCCCCTTGGCGATTGCCATTGCTGTATCACCAGTTTCCGCCAATTCAGACGACGCGGCTTTGGCGGCCAAGTCCGTTGCCGCGCGCAATTCGGCACGCGACAATTGCATGTAGGCGAGGTCAACCGAGAACCCGAGCAACAACATCAACACAGGAAGCATGATCACAAAGACCACCGCCGTCGCCCCTCGGCGACCACGACTCGGCAACTTTCGGAACTGAATGCATAGACGTTTCATTACGATTCCATGATTTATTGCTTGATGGCCGTCAGACTACTCGACAAGGAGTGAGCAAATCCGAACAACTGAGGCCCGACGATATTTCCGTTGGTGGCCGCTTGGATTGTCACGGTGACCGTATCGCCACGGGCTAGCGAACTGTAGGCGGCACCTCCCGCTCCTGCGACCAACACATCCGATGGCGTGACGCCGCGAGACGCGAGCGTTGCATTGACTCTGTCGACGACATCCGACTCTTTCGAATCGGGTTTCAGTGCGATTAGAGCTCCCTCGTAGGCTGATTCGCAGATGACTTGCTTCATCGCGATCATGTTACAAGCTTCAATCGAGGCGAATACGATCAGGAACAGAACGGGCATACAAACTGCCAATTCCACCATAGCCGTCCCGCCTCTGCGTCGTTCTCTGCTTCTACGCACAGCTCGAAGTCCCGGAATTGAAAATGAGTGGGTCGATCGCACGATTGATCGCAAACCGATAAACGGAAACCCCATCAAGCAGCGTGCCCCGGATAATCACTGTGCAATGGGGAGGTATACGAATATGTACGCCAGTCCACAGAGTCCGGTGATAAGGACAAGACAAATGAGAGGGGCAATCGACCCCAGACCGCAAGGATTTAACGGTTGCATCGGTTGAATGGGCCAGAACAGTCCGCCAGAGGAAGGATCTCTGTGGTGTGAGTGTTTGCAACGAGGCTGACTCTCTGAAAAACGCCTGCTTTTTCAGCCCCCACTGTCACGTCGGTTTAAGGCGGATCAGGATTTAATCAGCAAACGGTATTCTTCATACGCTTCACGATCAAAGACGAAATCGAGCGACGGAACGAAACCTAGTTCACGTCCGCCAAACTTTCGCTTGAAGGAGCTAAAATTGGCCCATTTGTCATCAGGTGCGTCCGTGGGCGAAACGCCATAAAAGTCGTACCACTTGCAACCCAACGCTTTGGCTTGCAACATCACCTCGAAATGAAGCAGGTAGGGAGCCATCACGTTGCGATGCGAAAGCTGCGTTCCACCATATTTATAAGTCGCCGTGTCACCGGCATACAGGATCAACGCCGTTGCCAGTCGCGTGCCTTGGTATTCAGCAAAGAATAGAGACCCGCGCTCAAACGGAAACAGTGTTGCTGCTAGCTCGTCAAAATATCCCTTCGAATGCCGCGACATATCTTGCCGGCTAACGGTTTCTTCGTAGAGACGCATGAAGTCGGCGAGCCCCGTCGCGGAATTGTCTTGGACGACGGAAACGTTGTGCCGGCGGGCGACGCGAGTGTTGTACCTTCCTTTGGTCTTCATTTGTTTCAGGATGGAGTCTTCGGACATCGTCAAATCGACACACAACGTGTTTCGTGGTTCGAGCCAATTAACCGATCGGTGGAACCCTTTGACGAATTCCGGTTTGTCCAACCACCGCGGCTCGATTCTCAGGTGACTGACAACATACGACGATTGCTTGCGGTGATCGTCGACGTACTCCATCATCGCCTCGAACAAGTCCGCTGCATCCGTGTGGTTCTTGGGAAGCACGGGGCCATGAGGCACATAGTAGAAACACTTGTCGGGCGCAAACATTTTAATCAAAACGTTCGCTCCGCCACAAATCTTGTTTTCGTCACTGGCCGCAAACCCGAAACCATTCCAGCCACGGAGCTTCAGAAAGTCAATCCACCAAGAGTATTGTTTGTGCCCAATGTCAGGACGCTGGTCCGCCAGAAACCGGTCCCAGTCACTGAGCGAGCGTGTCGCCTCGGTTTGCTGTTCCATGTTTTTGATCGCCGCTTAACATCGGGTAGAGAAATTCATGTTCGCATCTGAGCCTGGAGAACGTCAGTTTTTGTCCCAGATTAGTGCGTCGATGGGACAACCGCAAATCTTTTTGGTACATCTCGAAAATGGCACGACGAGTCTTTCACATCGGCGCCCCGTTTCGCTCCGAGCGTGTGGGGATAAAACGCGAACGATTGCGGGATGTATCACAATTCGACATGAGCAAGTGTTTGCATCCGTATCGCCAGATCAGGTAGAATCATCTGAAGATTCGATCCCCATTCGATGCAATCCAACATGCCCTCACTTGCTCGCAGTGGGCAAACGTTCACACGAGCATACGATCTGACCGACCTAAAACTGTTGGCAAGACCGCCACTCGTTTTCCGCATATCGACGCTGATGTAAAGGGAGCCCTGTCATGTGCCGTAGTCTTATAATGCTCGGCAAATGCATTGGAATCGTCGTCTGCGTGTCCCTGTCCCATGCTTCAGCGAACGATATTGAAACCACTGCATTAGCACGCCGTGATGCAATTCAAGAAGAACTGTCGAAACCAGGGAACCGACCGTGGACGGGCGAGTACAACTACAGCTACCGACCTTGGGGTTCGGGGAATCGCATGCTGATTTCGTCACAAGCAGGTGTCTACCGTGAATACACATGCGGTTGTACCAGTACGAAGTCACACAGTTCAGGAACGGTTTCGCTAACGCCCGGTGACATTCAAATCGATTGGACCGTAGGCAAAAACAGTTTGCCGCGGTCTGAGATTCTGGTTCCGGTTTGGTGGGGAACCAAAGACTATCTCGTTTTACAAAGCGAGGTACTTTCGTTCTGTGTCGCGGCGCGTCGTGGGGAAGAATTGCCAGATGCTTGGGTCAAGCCCATGGGGTTAAAACGAAAGCCACTGACAACGCCGTTGCTTCCGAAATCCTATGGTCAGTACGAGCAGATGGAACATATCCAGGGAAAGGTCACGGGCCTGATGAAAAACGATTGGATCAGAGAATCGATGCGGTCTCAGCGACGCGTTCGCATTGGCATCGGAACCGATGACGGCCTGCTTCCTGAGATGAAAGTCTATCCTGCTGACAAGAAGATCAAAAAAATCGCTAAGATTCGGATTTATCGGTTAGGACGCGTGGATTCATTTGCACTTGTCACGTCCGAGGACCTTTCTGCGTTTGATCAATTCCACATGGACTCTGCCGTTACGACCGATCCTGAGTAATGGAGAGAGCGGCAACTCGCAAGGGTCTCAGCGATGCGGGATATGGCCGGCGGGTTGTCTTGAGTTCGGCCAGCGAGATGTTAACCATCAGAGAACGTGCTTCCATTCGCGGCACATCGCGATTGGGACAAATGTCGCTGTTGGCCTCGCTAGTAATCAGGGCGAAACAACCCGGAATGTGACGTGGTTGCTGGGAATAAAGACAGTCAACGCTTGCTCGGCGTGAGCCTTTTTGGCCACCTCGATCCGCTTATCGGCTTCCGCGAGTGCAGCTTTGATCGCAGCCAAGTTTGCTGCTTGAGCGGGATCATCGTGAAGTGTTTGCAGCATCGCTCGTGCCTGTTGAGCCGCTGCTAAGGCCTGCGGATTTGGCCGAACTTTCACTTTCGTTTCCGCCAGCATTGCGAACGAATACGTTCCTACGGCAGCGTTAGCAGCGGTTTTGATCGCTGCAGCAGCCTCACTTTTATCTGCGGGCACGGTCACCTCGGCGATAGTCACACCCGCTGGTAACGAAAGTGGGCGAAGTACACAGACGTCTTTGCCGCCTTCGCGACGTGTCAACTTGATTGTCAACGGCAACTCTTGGCCGGCCTTCACTTCGGGCACTTTTTCATCATCCAATCGGATCGTGATCGGAGAAATGTCGTGCTCGGACACCGCCACTACGAGATCGGATGCGATTCGAGAACGAACGTAATCTCGTCCCCCTCCCTTCGCCATTTGCAGTGTCGCGGCAACCGCCGTTTCGCTGATCGCATGATCAATACTGCGGCCGACGATGCGTATCGGAGCCACGCCAGCAGTGGCATCGTCGGCTGCCGTCAGCGTTAAATCGGTTTGTGTTTGATTCGCGGCAATGGTGGCCGGTTTGCAATGAATCCCCGCAGGCAAATTCTCGGCCGTGATTTCGATGGGCCCCGCCCAACCCTCACGCCGGATCGCAAAAACACGAACGAGTTCTCCACCCCCGCGAAACAATTTGGAGCCATGGGGGCGAGCTAGTTTAACGTCTTTATTTGGGTAAACACGAGACGCGACAAGCGTGAAACCGGGATCGGGATTGGCGACCCGCAGCACAAATCGCTGCTGCTCGCTCAATGACGTTCCAATGTCTAAGTCGCGAACGGTCAAACGATACGTCGCCGTCGCCGGAGCTGTGAACAATAGCGAAGGGTCTTTCGTGCTCAGCGAAATCATCGAGTCACTAACCGCTTGGCCATCATCGGACCGTGCGACCTCTTGATAGGACGGCACCCCCGCATCATCACGCTGGATCCGATCCAGGATCACGCGAGCATCGGTCGGTTCCCCAAGTCGCTGCGAAATCACATCGATCGCCACAACTTCGCCCTTAGTGGCGTCGAATTCGAAAGTATTCTCATCGCCGGGTGGAGCAAACCACCACGTCGCCTGATACGGCAGCTCGATACGTTCAGCGCCCCCACTCGAAGCAAACATTGGCGGTGCCGCAGGCTCGATTTCGAGCGCCGTGGCACTTTCCGCCCCAAGGACCACGCCAGCACCGGCGGCTTCGCTGTTTGCATTTGATTGCAGCGACACTTGATAAAGGTACTCGGCTCCGCTTCGATACAAATATTCATTCACGGCAAGGACACACTTGCCGGGCGGTTGATCCTGAAGTCGCAGGACGGGATCAAAACCATCGGCGCCGCGTGCAGATGCAACCACCTCGCCAGCGGCGTTATAGAGTCTCAACTGGCCTATCATGGGCGAGTCGATTGTCTGAGACCGATAGTGGATCAGAGCGTGAGTTTCCGTCAGCTCGACTGCATAAAAATCAATCGATGCCCCCGACGACGATGCGCTGTGCCACTGGTCGGTGGGAAGCGGAGTGGCCGAATCGAAATCATGACTGACGGCGGCATCGACGACAGCCAACTTGCTGACCCAAAAAGCACGCGGATTGGACACACCGTGCCGGCCAATCGCCCGCACTTCGTAACGCCCCGGCGGGACATCGTCCGCGATCGCGACGTCGAAATGACCGTATTTGGGTATTGGCGAAAGCAACGGTGGCGGTGTCGTTTGCGAAACCGGTTGTAGCGTCGCTGTGATCTCCGGATGCGAAAACAACAGCTGATCTACTTCGTCCATCCGGTCCCCCGTAACGGAAACTCCACTCGACTGACCCACGGTTGCGGTTGCCGGTCGAATCGAACGCAGCTCGATCGCTAGGAACTGAGCATGCGTGATCGAGGTCATGCCGATGCAGAGAAGTGCAATGCGGAGAGGAAGTTGCATAGCGTGGGGAGAGGGGAAGAAAGGTGGGAGTGAGGAGTGAGGAGTGAGGAGTGAGGAGTGAGGAGTGGGGAGTGGGGAGTGGGGAGTGGGGAGGCGGGAGGCGGGAGGCGGGAGATTTAGTGGTTGAAGAGGAATTCTTTTGAATTGACGAGCGACCAGAGGATGTCCTCGTACGCCTCTCGACGATTCTCTTTCTGATCGAGATAGCGAAGCATGGTCTCCAGCTCTGTCGAGGTTGCAGGACGGCTGAACGCGGTCAAATACAACTCGCTTAGCTTTCGATGATCGTCGGTTTGGGTGTCGGCGGCTAGCCTTGCAGCGAGTGCCGCATCCGCTGCCAATTTCCCCTGCATTTCGTCGGAGTTAATCAGATGCAGACTTTGAGCCAAGTTGGCTTCTTGTGACCGTTCGCACTCGCATGCCGTGTCGCCTGCGGGCATCCCAAAAACGCTTAAGAAGTACGACGTAAATTGAGTATCGGGTAGCTCCACCGCTCTCGTCCCCGCTGGCATCCCGGCAAACGTGGTCTTATTCCCGGTGACGTCGTCGACTGCATCCAGTAGCACTTCGGCTTGCATTCGCTTTGGATAGTAACGTGAATAGCTACGTCGATCGCCCAAGTTTCCCGGAACGGGTTCACTGCTAAATCCGTACGTTTTGGACAACACAATCGAACGGACCAGAGATCTCAAATCATAACCTGATTCCACAAATTCCGCTGCCAATGCGTCAAGCAACTCGGGGTTGGACGGCGGATTGGTGATCCGCATATCGTCTTCGGGTTCGATCAACCCCCGTCCCATAAAGTGTTTCCAATAGCGGTTGACCAGCGATTTTGCAAAAAAGGGATTCGACGGATCGGTCATCCAATCGGCCAATACAAACCGAGCATCCTCGCTCGCAGCAATCGCAGCGGGTTCTGCATCCAGCCCTGCAGCGGGCAACGCCTGGCCATTTTTGGGATGAGGCGAGGTCGCTGCGCCAACGCGAGCAAAGAAGTCGGGCTCGAGCGGTTCGCCACCGCCTTTTTTCGAGACGGTCACAAAGAAGGCTGACAATTTTGCGTAGTCCGCCTGGCTCCACTTCTCGTAGGGATGATGGTGACATCGGGCGCAGGCAACACGTTGCCCTAAGAACAGCTGGGCAGCGTCTTCGACTCGGCTGTTTGTGTCCGCAACTTGTTGATACCAGGCCACGGGCGGATGGTTCGCAACACTTCCGGACGCCGTGATGATCTCGCGAACAAATTCATCATACGGTTTGTTCTCTGCAATGCTGTCGCGAATCCATTGGTAGAAGGCGACGGTTGCAAATTGCAATTCACTTCGTTGCCGTTTGTTGCGAAGGATCGTATTCCACTTGCCCGCAAAATAATTGGCATGATCCGAACTGCGTAGCAACCCATCGACAAGCGTCGGCCGTTTCTCCGCCGACGAGTCTTCGAGGAATGTGCGTGTTTCGGCTAGCGTCGGCAACCGACCGGTGATATCCAAAGTCGCTCGCCGCAAGAACGTGGCATCATCACACATTGGTGAAGCAGGTATGCCAAGGGATTGCAGTTTTGCGAACACATGCGTATCGACCAAGTTTGCCGGTTCGGGGGTCAACGACTCAGGCGATGTTTCGAGTTGCTGGGGAATATCGGCGCGGAACACCGTCACGTTCCCTTGGTAACGGGCCATTACCGCAACATCGCCTACGAGCGAGTTCAATGTAACGCGTCCTTTTGCATCGACATCGGCCATTTCGGTATCGTTGGTCGCGTACACGACGGCGCGAGTGACGTCTTCACGCGAGCCGTCGGAATAATTGGCAACGACCGATAATTGTTGGCTCGTCCTGGGCAACAGACGCCGGTGCGACGGCAAGACTTCGATCGATGTCACCTTGGGCTCATTGCCATCTCCGTACTTTGTTCCTTGAGCGATCCAGCGTCGCATCAAGCGATACTCGTGACTATCGGCCTCTAAACGCTGCCCGCCGCCATGCGGCGACGCATTAATCGACTTCATTAACAACAGACTTCGGTCGGGAAACGCGGTGGAGATTCGGCGACCGCGTGACTCCTCTACCAAGTGTCCGTAATCCTCTCGCGGTTCGAAACCGAGCAGCGATAGTTTGAATCCGTTTTGGCCCGCAGCCTTGCCATGACAGCCGCCACCATTGCACCCCAGCTTGGTAAAGATTGGAACGATTTGGCCTGGAAAGCTGACCGGTTGGTCTTCGTTCATTCCGCTGACCTTGATGATCGCGGTTGCCATCTCGCCTTCGGCCCCCTCCGCCTTGATCGTCGCGTGGCCATCCGCGATTGGAATCACCAGCCCACCAGGATCAACCGACGCAATCCCGCTTGGTTCGACCACGTACGTCACCTTCGACGTGGCATCTTCGATTGCCGTGAGTGATGAATCGCCAAAGTGTCGCGACACGATCAGTTGGATTCGAGCATCACGTCCAACGAGCAAGCGATCGGCGTCGGAGTTATCGATCGTAAGCGTGTTCGCCGCAAACGAATCGCTGACGGCGAAACAAATTACAAAAGCAACAAGCCATCGAAACTTAAAGTTCGACGGAGTCGGGAGGATCGATGCAGTTGCCAGAGGCGAACGCATTGCCAAGGCACTCGGCAGCGTTCCGCGAATGACCTTCGGAACCATTACTGACGTAGCGGAACTCGTCAAGAGTTTCGATTCGTTCGCCGATTCACGAAAGCCTTGATGACTTCCGCTACGATTCATCCCGCCACTTAATGGCCCGACGGTCCTTGGTTTGCTTGAAACCGTACAACGGTCTTTGGAAAACAACATTAGACCAACTCACCAATGGGGTCATGGTCAACCAAGAACTGGGGCCGCCCAGTGGGGTCGATCAAGGTCGTCGAGGAGGTCTCAATCCCCAGGTTGTGATACATCGTCGCCACGACTTCTTGCATGTGTACGGGACGTTCGCTGGGTTCTTCGCCCAATCGGTTTGTGGCTCCGATCACTTGTCCCGTGCGCATCCCGCCGCCGGCCAAGAAGGCCGAATTGACTTGGGTCCAGTGATCTCGCCCCGCCTTGGCATTGATTTTCGGTGTGCGGCCAAACTCGCCCCACACGACCACGGTGACATCATCGAGCATGCCACGTTCGTCCAAATCGGTGATCAGAGCACTGAGGCATTGATCAAGTTTAGATCCATGGTCGCGGACGAGGTCAAAATTCTTGCTATGCGAATCCCAACGCCCGTAACTCAAACTGACCACGCGGGCACCGGCTTCGACCAACCGTCGCGCGATCAATAATTGGTCATTGACGGTCGGTGATCCGTCGTACTGGAATTGGTAGGGCTTCCCATCGCCATAACGCTCGACCACTTTTGGATCTTCTTTTGACAAATCGAGGGCGTCGACCAACTTGCTGCTGGTGAGCACATCAAGTGCTCGTTGGCCAAACGCATCCATCCCAGCCATCGTTCCGGTGACATCAATATCACGACGAAGCGTATCGATTTCGGAAAGCAAATTGCGACGGTCAGCCAGCCGATCCAACGTGATGCCTCCGAGCGTCATGTTTTTCATGCCAGGACCGTCGGGTTTGAACGGTGCGTAAGCGGCTCCGAGAAAACCACTTGTACCGGAATCGGACCAAGGCACGTGCCTGGTTGGCGCCGCCAGGCCAATGTTCGGAGGTACCGATGCATCGACGGGACCAAACAGTTTAGAAACGGCTGCCCCGACCGCCGGTCGACCGCCAATACTTTTTAGATCATTGGGCCGCCAACCGGACATGCACTGCACAGCGTCGTGCCCTCCGCTGCATCCCACCAGACTGCGGATGATGGCGGCCTTGTCCATCAGCCCTGCCAATTTTGGGAAGACTTCACAAATTTCGATCCCAGGCACGTTGGTCTTGATTGCCTGAAATTCGCCTCGCACTTCACTGGGCGCCTCGGTCTTGATATCCCACATGTCTTGGTGTGGGGCGCCGCCCGCGAGAAAGATATTGATGACGGCTTTATGCGAATTGGATTGGCCCGTGGCGGCTTCGGCTCGCATTAAATCGGCCAAAGTAAAACCGACGCCGCCCATCGCTAAGGCGCCGATCTTCAAAAATCCGCGACGCGGAACCCCGTCGCAATATTGACCGGCATGGCCAGTGTTTGAAGTACCCGATTTGCGGGGGCCAGATTTTGGCCCAAGTATTGACAACATCATGAGCCAATTGACCAGCGGTAGGATGTGAGGAAGGGAGCAACGCATTGCAGGAGGGGAGCGTTGCTTCTAGGGGGGGGATAGCAGCATTCTAACCCGACAAGGCAAGCAAAAGCAACCAAGTAATCCCCGCGATCCGATTTTGGCGTTTCGTAGCGAATATCAGTAGCGAATAACCTCGGTGCGTCAGACAACTTCGCAGCTCCGCTGCAATTACCCGCCTAGCTGTTCCTGAGAATTAGAACGTACGGAACGAATCCGAAAGACCCGAATCTCATTTGTGGGTAGTCGCAACGCGGCGAGAAGTCTGCCGGCAGATCGACACGGGTACACCGAAATGTAACAAACGAGAATTCACTCTGCCGGTCGGATTAAGCCCCTTTATTGACGTCACTGCCCTACTTTGCGAGCACGATTCAGCTTGAATGCGAGGGGTTACACCTCTGCGAAGTGGACTTTGTGCCCCACTTCGCGTACGATAGGGGCACCAGCAGGGATTGAGCGAGACATGATCGGCGGTACCGTTCCCACACTCACGCTCACTCGTTTATTCGATTTTTCTCCTGCCAAACGCACCATTGCGTGGGCGACGTGCAAGCACAACCAACGTCGTGTCTCTCTACGATGTGCTTTCTGGTTGCACGATTTTACGAGCTCGGACGCTCATTAATGATGAGCCGCAATGCTCTGAAAACAAAAAGTAACGCAATATGAGCGAGAATAAATCGACAACCACCGCCGCCCAAACAAATGGCAATATCTGCCCAATGTGTGGCAAACGTGCTTATTCCAAAGGCGGCATTCATCCTCAATGTGCTGTTTTGCAAGCTGATGCGGCCCGGACCGAAGAATTGAAGGCACAGCGAAAATTGGACGCGGAAACGCCCAAAGAGTCGTCTTGGTCCAAAAAGAAGTGCCCGAAGTGCTCCAATGAGTCGCACGTACGCAAAAAGGTTTGCGATTGCGGACACACTTTCTTTTAGATCCTTTCCGCTTAGCTCTCTCGCTCTGAGCAGGTCAATATGAGTCATTCCACATAATGATCTGAGCCGACGGCGCTAGCCGCGGGCAAGTTTCCTGCAATATGGACGGGCCCGCGGCTAGCGCCGTCGGCTCACAAAAGAATCGACGTTTCACCGGTATATACCGAACGACCTGCTTAAGTTCTCGATCGGGACCGCACCAGATATCGCTGCCGTTCGGCATCTGCCGCAGTCGACGGTGATCTCGCCAGTCCGCTGTTGGCTCCGCGACTTGTTCGCCCTCGTTTTCGCGGGTAATATCTCGGCATGAACGAAGAAATTTTGAAAAAACGGCGTCAACTGCTCCGCAACCTCGTCGTCATGGCATTTGCAGACGGGTCGCTTGGCGAGCGAGAGATCAATCTCGTCGCCGATCGCTGCATTGACCTTGGATTGGACGAATACGATTTGCAGAAAGCAATCGAATTCGGACTCGGCGAGGAAGCGACCTTGGAACTGCCAAGCGAATTGGATCAGCGTCGTCAATTGATGGAAGAATTGATCCGCATGATGGCTGCCGACGGCACGCTTGCCGAAGCCGAAAAGCGGTTATTCGCTCTGGCAGCCGTGAAGATGGAATTGACGGATAAAGACGTCGACGAAATCATCACCCGCACTCTCAAAAACCAATCCTAGAGCAGCCTGATTCCGTGGCCCGTATTCTCATCACCTCTGGCCCGACGCGGCAATATCTCGACCCGGTGCGTTACTTGACCAATGCGTCTAGTGGGCGAATGGGGTCAGCTCTTGCCAAGGCGGCAATCAACGCTGGCCACGAAGTCGTCATCGTTTCCGGCCCCGTCAGCGTCGAGTATCCCGCCGCAGCGACCGTCATTCCCGTGGTCACCACGGACGAAATGTTAGCGGCCGCCGTCGACGCCTTTGCCACTTGCGACGGTGCGATCGGCGCTGCGGCTCCTTGCGATTACATGCCCCATTTGGTTTTGTCGCAAAAGATCGCCAAGACCGGCGAACCGCTGAAGCTAGAACTGATTGAAACCGCCGACGTGGTCGCAACGCTGGGGCAAGCCAAACGCAGCGATCAATGGGTAGTCGGGTTTGCCCTGGAAACTGAAGATCGACGCTTTCGAGCCACCGTCAAACTCGAAACAAAACATTGTGACTTGATGGTCAGCAACGGCCCGCAAGCGATCGATTCCAATCAGAACGACGTGGAACTGCTCGATGCCGCGGGAAACGTGATCGCCGAGATTCATGGCGACAAGGACTACGTTGCTGACGAATTGGTTCGACACATCAGCCAGCAGTTGACGCATCGTACCGAGATCAAAAACACTCGGACACAGAAATAATCGGAAATTGAAATGATCGATCTCAGTACGACCCTCGGCCGCTTGACGCTGAAGAACCCCATCATGGTTGCGTCGGGGACCTTCGGCTACGCGCGAGAGATGGAAGGCATCGTTGATGTGCCGCGGCTCGGTGCCGTGTTGCCCAAGACGATCACTGCCGAACCTCGCATCGGCAACGCCCCTTGGCGAACTGTCGAAACCTCTGCGGGGCTACTCAATGCAATCGGGCTCGACAACGACGGGGTCGATGCGTTTCTAGAGAACCACCTGCCTTACTTGAAAGAGTTGGGGACTTCGATCGTTGTCAGCGTGGCGGGGCGGACGCAAGACGATTTTGTTTCGTTGGCCGATCGCGTCGGAAATTCCGAAGGTGTCTCGGCAATCGAACTGAATTTGTCGTGCCCGAACGTCAGTGGCGGGATCGATTTTGGAACCAACGCCGAATCGTGCCACAATGTAGTGAAAGCGGCTCGCGAAGCTTGCAAGGTTCCGATCTTGGCAAAATTGACGCCCAATGTGACCCGGATCGCCGACATCGCGAAAGCGGCAGCCGATGGAGGGGCCGACGCGGTTTGCTTGATCAACACGGTGCTGGGAATGGCGGTCAATTGGCGAACTCGGAAACCGATGCTCGGAAACGGCATGGGCGGGTTGAGCGGGCCTGCGATAAAACCGATTGCGTTGCGATGTGTTCACCAAGTCGCCTCGGCAGTCAATATTCCCATTATTGGCATTGGTGGAATCGCCTCGATCGACGATGTGATGCAGTTTTTGGTGACGGGGGCGAGTGCCGTCCAAATCGGGACAGCCAACTATTACGACCCCACTATTTCAACTCGCCTGATCGACGAGTTGCCGGGGGCATTGGCCGAGGTCAACGCGTCGAGTGTCGCGGAAATCGTGGGCACATTGAATAAATGACACGATCCTTCTAATACGAATGTTTTAGTGACAGGGGTCCGAGGTGGTCGAACCGGGGCGGACTTCGCATTAAAATATCTGGCGAACGTTACTTGCAGAGCGGATTTGACGGTTACCGCCACTCGCTGGGTGATTTATATCCCATTTGGGGCGGTTTGAGCCCTAAAACCCTAATGCAAGCATTCCAGCGAGTCGACGTTCGCTATCCTAGAGGGATGTTTTGAGTATGCTCAAATTGCTAGTTTGTGCTAACGCGATCTCATCCGATTACGATGCCCCCCTCGACAGGGGCAAAGGCAAACAGTGCGGCTACAATCCAGCGGCCGCCTTAACCAACCATGAACCTTCTTGGCGGTGATGCGCAAGTGGACCTGAAAGAATTCTTTGGCAAACAATCGCCACCCAGAGATCACTATGTCTCGATTCTGAGGTTCTGGGCCGAGCATCGTCCGCACGAGCCTGCGTTCTTATTCACGGATGTCGAGTCCTCCGAGCAAACGATCACCTATTCGGAATTGTGGGAAGAAGTTCGAGCACTTGCGGGCTATTTACAGGATCGATGCCGAATTCGCAGCGGCGACCGCATCTTGCTTTTGTATCCGCCGTGCCTTGATTTTGTGATCGGTTTCTTCGCGTGCCATGCTGCGGGTGCGATCGCGGTTCCGGCATATCCGCCGCGTCGTAATCGCAAGGCGTCTCGTATCCGATCGATCGTGGTGGATGCGGATACACGTTGGGCGTTGTCGACAACAGCGATCGTCGAACAGCTTTCGGGCGACCAGAAACACGATGACTTGGTTGGTTTGCAATTGCTGGGGACTGACGATCCGGCATGTCGCCGTGCCGACAAATGGCGAATGCCAAAGATCAGCCGCGAGTCGCTCGGGGTACTGCAGTACACGTCGGGCTCGACCGGTTCGCCCAAAGGCGTGATGTTGACTCAGGGCAACTTGATCGCGAACAGCGAATTGATCCTACAAGCGTTCCAGCCCGACGCGGACGTGATCGGAATGTCATGGCTGCCTACTTATCACGACATGGGATTGGTAGGCGGAATTTTGATGCCGATGTTCATCGGACGTCGCGATGTGCTGATGAGCCCGATGACGTTTTTGCAGCGGCCTGCGCGTTGGTTGCAGGGCATTTCAAAATACGGAGTGACGATCAGCGGCGGGCCCAACTTTGCTTTCCAGTTGTGTGTCGACAAAATTGCCGACGAGGAATTGGAAGGGGTCGACCTCTCGAAATGGGAGATCGCGTTTAACGGTGCCGAGCCGATTCGTGTTTCAACGATCGACGCGTTCTCGAAACGATTTGAGAAGTTTGGTTTTCGTCGTGAAGCGTTCTTGCCTTGTTATGGCATGGCGGAAACGACGCTGCTGGTCACCGGCGGACCGATTGAAACGCGTCCTGTCGTGACCGCGTTTAATGGCAGCGCGCTTGATGCAAAACGGGTCAAGCCTGTCGATGACGACGACGAGTCGGCCAGGCGATTGGCGGGTTGCGGCACGGTCCTTCCCGAAGAAACCATTCTGATTGTGGATCCCGAGACGCGGTTGCCGATGGGGGAAAACGAGATCGGCGAAATTTGGATCCAAAGTCCTTCGGTCGGCCAAGGTTACTATCAGCGTGGTGACGCAACCGAGCAAACTTTCTTTGCACGAACGGCGGACGACAAAGGTCCGTTTTTACGTTCCGGAGACCTCGGATTTTTGTACGGTGATCAGCTGTACGTTTCCGGCCGCTTGAAGGACATGATTATTGTCCGCGGCGTGAATCGATATCCCCAGGACATCGAAGAAACGGTCGAGCGAGCCAGTGATGCAGTGCAAGCGGGATCGGTTGCCGCGTTTGCGATGGAATACGAAGGCCGCGAGCAATTGGTGATCGTGGCGGAGACAGTCCGCTTGCGTGACCTCGATTGGGATGCCCATCTGCAAGCGATTCGCCGTGCCGTAACGGCGGATCACGAGTTGCCACCCGATGCGGTCTACTTGGTCCGCAATAGCAGTGTGCCAAAGACAAGTAGCGGCAAGATCCAGCGGCATGCGTGCCTGCATGCGGTTCGCGATGGCGATATGAAAATGATTGCCAAGTGGGTGCGTTGGGAAGAGGAAACGACGCACAACGATGGTGACTTGCAGCCGATGATGCAAGCGGCTGCGGCAGGCGGACGAACTGCAAAGATTGACGTCAGCGATTTGAATGACTCGGTCGTCGAAGCGATCAAGCAACACATTCGCCAAGTCGCGGGCGAGCGAGCTCGGGTGCTCGACATTGATACTAATATCGTTTTGGATCTCGGGCTCGACAGCCTCGAACGTCTCGAGATTGCACGCAACCTCGAACGTACGTTCGGTGGTCGTTTCCCCGAACAGGTGTTGGACGAAATTGAAACGGTGGGCCAGACCGCATTGGCGATCCAGCGATACTTGCCGCCCGGCGGCGAGGTTCGTGCTGTCGCGTTTTTGGACAACGGCGAATTCACCACTGCCTCGACGACCAACACCAGCTCGTTTGGCAGCTATGCCAATGTCGTTTCGACTGTCGAACCCGAAGACGACGTGTCACAGTTCGCCGAGTACCGGCGTCTGAAAACGACCATGCAGCAAATGCAGATGACGGGTGTACCGAATCCCTACTTCACGATCCACGACGGTATCGTCCGCGACACCACCGTGATCGACGGCAAGGAATACATCAGCTTCGCTAGCTACAACTACTTGGGACTGAGCGGGCACCCGCGAGTCACCGAGGCGGCAGCCGATGCGGTGCGAAAATACGGCACCAGCGTTTCGGCAAGTCGTTTGGTCTCGGGTGAAAAACCGATTCATCGCGAACTCGAAAATGCGATTGCCAAATGGGTTGGTGTCGACGCCTCGATCTTGATGGTCGGCGGGCACGCCACTAACGAAACGACGATCGGCCATTTGGTGGGATCCGGTGACTTGATCCTGCATGACTCGTTGGCTCACAACAGTATCGTGCAAGGTGCGTTGTTGTCTGGGGCGCGTCGTCGACCGTTCCCCCACAATGACTATGAAACGCTCGACCGAATGTTAACCGAGATGCGATCCCAGTACCGCCGGGTGCTGATCGTGATCGAAGGCGTGTACAGCATGGACGGCGATTTTGCCGACGTGCCAAAATTTGTTGAAGTCAAGAAGAAGCACCGTGCTTTGTTAATGGTCGACGAGGCTCATAGCTTTGGAACGATGGGGGATACGGGGCACGGTATCGCCGAACATTTCCAAATGGACGCACGGGACGTCGACATTTGGATGGGCACGCTTAGCAAGTCTGCTGCGTCCTGTGGTGGCTACATCGCCGGCAGCAACGCATTGATCGAGCTGCTGAAATACACGGCACCTGGATTTGTGTTTAGTGTCGGGATGCCGCCGGCTCAAGTTGCCGCGGCATTAGCGTCGCTACAAACCTTGGCAGACGAACCCGAACGAGTGGAATTGCTCCGCAAACGTAGCGAATTATTTTTGTCACTGTGCCAAGAGGCGGGGCTAGACACGGGCGATAGCGGGGGGACACCTGTCATACCGATCATCACAGGCAACTCGATGGTCGCTTTGCGATTGTCGCATCGGCTGAAGAGCGACGGGATCAACGTTCAACCGATCTTGTATCCTGCGGTGGATGAATCGGCGGCGAGACTGAGATTTTTTATCACTTCGGAGCACACCGAAGAGCAAATTCGCTTCACGGTGGGCCGTACGGCCGCACATCTGTCCGAACTCGGATTTGACCGCCAAGTCGTCGCTGCGAGCAGTTAAGCGGCGGTGAACATGGATCGACATGTTCCCCCTATATGCTGACTGTGACGCAGTACTGACAAATTTTCTCGACAAGCGTTTTGCAATGCTCTAACATCGAGTTTGCTCTTGCGACGTGAATCATGTCGCATAGAATCAGTAGACGGCGACGATGTTTAGAATTGGCCAAGGAATTCCGATCGGGCGTGTTCCGCTAAACATCTTCAGCTCGCCGATCACCTCGAACCAGGAGACTGCATTGCTTACTGAAGCGACGATCGAGAAAATGTTTCGCACATTGATGAACGATCCTAACCGTAGCGACGAAAGTTTTGACAAAGCCGAAGAACTGCTTGAAGACGAACTTCGTGCGGAAAGCCCCCTTCGCCACCGCTTGACAGTGGAACTCGAAGAGCTTCGCACTGCCGCTGCAAAGAGCTAAGTAACGATTCGCACTGCGAATCCGATGCGTCATCCGATGCAAGAATGGGTAGATTAGACTTCGAGTCTGTCCGTGTTTACTAGGGACATTCTGGAAGCCTAATCCTACCCAACTTTTTTTCTTACTTGCCCAAACGATTGCGAATCTCTTCCATTCGCGTTCTCAACGTTTGTTCAAAACCACGGTCGACCGGTTCATAGTACTTGCGATCGACCCCGAGGTAATCTTGTTCGGCGATCCCATCCTCGGCGTTGTGGCTGTATTGGTAACCTTCACCGTGCCCCATTGATTTTGCGCCCGCGAAGTGAGCATCCTTCAAATGTTGAGGGACAGGCACGATTTGCTTTTCGCGAACGTCTTTACGTGCAGCACCGATTGCCACCGTTGCCGCATTACTCTTTGGCGCGAGCGCTAGGTACGCCACCGTTTGGCTGAGCGCCAACTGGCTTTCGGGCAACCCGACGAACTCACACGCCTGCATGGCTGAGACTGCGATTGTTAGCGCCGTCGGATCCGCGTTGCCGATGTCTTCGCTTGCTAAGATGACTAAGCGTCGACACAAGAAACGGATGTCTTCGCCCCCCTCCAACATCCGAGCCAACCAGTAGATGCTGGCGTCGGCGTCACTACCACGAATACTTTTGATCAACGCGCTCGCCAGATCATAGTGGTCGTCGCCGGTGCCGTCGTAGCCACTCAAGCGACTGCCGATCGACTCGACAATCGTTTCGCGCGTCACCGTCGTCTTGCTGCTGCGAACCGCAATATCGAGTGTCGAGAGTGCACGACGCGCGTCCCCCTCACACGCCGAGCTCAAGTAAGCAATTGCATCCTTGTCCACTTGCGGCTTTAGATCGCCTAGTCCTCGCTCGCGATCATGAAGTGCTCGCTCGATCAACGTGCGAATTTCTTCGGGGGTGAGTGCTTCGAGTCCAAACAATTGGCTGCGTGAGAGCAAGGCACCGTTGACGGCGAAATACGGATTGCTTGTGGTTGCCCCGATCAACGCGACAATGCCTTCTTCGACATCGGGAAGCAATGCGTCTTGCTGGCTCTTGCTGAATCGATGAATTTCGTCGACAAACAGGATCGGTCGCGCTCCCCCGGTGGAAACGATGTCGCGTGCCCAAGCTAACACCTCACGCAATTCCTTGACGCCACTTGTTACTGCACTGACCATCCGCAACTTGCTGCCGGTTTCATGAGCCAGAAGATGGGCGAGGGTCGTCTTGCCGGTCCCCGGAGGACCGTAAAGAATGATCGAGCCGAGTCGACGAGCATCAATCATTCGCCGCAATAACTTTCCATCGCCCAAAATTTGATGCTGCCCAATAAACTCGGCGAGCGTTTGGGGACGCATGCGAGCGGCGAGCGGTTGAGCCAATTTAAGGTTATCCTCTTCCTCATCCGCGAATAGGGAACGGCTATCAGGCATATCGAAGGAACTCTAGGTTGGAAAGAAAAACAGGGAAACGAAAGATGTCCGGATTTTTGGCAGTCGCGATCACGATCGTGCTACTCGTTATCGTGGCGGCATTGTTGCGAATTGACAACTGGAGCCGTGATTTCACAGAGAATTCCGCGTCCACGGAAGAGCGTTTTCCGGACTCCGTCGGTGTGATCGATTCGAAACTCCAGCGCTGGGTCGCGGAAACGTCACGCTGGAAGGTCGAGTCGAAAACGGAGTCCGCGGGCACGATCGAGTACAAAATCACACGCACGACGCCACTTTTTCGTTTCGTCGATGACATCGACGTCAAACTTAGTTCCGACGAGGCCGGAATCGGAACCCAATTGCATGCGAAGAGTCAATCGCGAGTCGGCAAGGGAGACCTTGGACAAAACCCGAGAAATCTGAAAGCCCTCGTCGAGGGAATTCGCAAGTCAGCGGATTAGAGTTCGCAGCGGTGAACCGGACGCTCCCTTGCGGCTCACGATCGCAATCTGCATTTCGATTAATTTAATAGGCCGTTAAAGATCCTGCACGAAGGATCTTTAGCAAGATCCACTACATTGGTTGGATGTGTCGCCAAATAGCGACGGTCCTGATCCCGGCCGATGTTGCCCTCGGGCTACAGTAAACAAAAGCACCAACACGTCCTTCTTTAATTGTCTGGTTGATGAACGATAAAACGTTTTTGATCCTCGGCGGCAGTCATGGCATCGGCTTTGGGATTACCGAGCGGCTACTTCGCGGAGGCGGATCGGTCGTGGTCGTATCTCGAACCCGCGGGCAACTCGACAGTCTCGATCCCGCACTCTCCACGCGATTGACGCATCAGGTTGCTGATGTAACGACCGACGCAATCGACACCCTCGAGTTGCCTGAGCGAATCGATGGGATGGCCTATTGCGTCGGCTCGATCACGTTGTCGCCACTGCGGATGACGAAGGCCGAATCGATGCGTGAGGATTTTGAGCTGAACGTTGTCGGGGCGATGCGAATAATGCAGCGAGCATTGCCTGCGTTGAAAGCCGCTGAATCATCGAGCGTGGTTTTGTTCAGCACTGTCGCCGTCGGCCGAGGGTTGGCGATGCACACGACGGTGTCCGCGGCCAAAGGGGCGATCGAAGGCGTCACGCGTTGCTGGGCCGCCGAGCTTGCTCCGAAAATCCGCGTCAACTGCATCGCCCCCGCACTGACCGACACCCCGCTTAGCGAACGTCTGCTTTCGAGTGACGCCAAACGCGAGGCGATGGCGTCGGTTTACCCGCTCGGCCGGATCGGCCACGCCGATGACATCGCGTCGATGGCCACCTTCCTGCTCTCTGGCGAAAGCGGATGGATCACCGGTCAAGTGATCGCCGTCGACGGCGGACTGTCACGAGTTCAGAAATAGCACCAAACCGCTCGAGCATTTTGAGAAATGACGTCGGTTAAAAAAAGTAGCTACGTTCGCCAGAACGTGGTCCAACGTCTGGCGACGGTAGGCTACTGTGCTAATTTAACGTAGCGGAAGTCGTCAAGACTTTCGTTTCCATGACGTCTGGTCCCCGAAACTCTTGACGGCTTGTTGATTTAGTGAGCCGCTCGCGCGTGAGCGGCCGGGTTCCACGCATTACCCGGTGCCTTACGGCCCACGGCTCACCACCACGATTTACATTTCGATTAAATCAACAAGCCGTTGACGAGTTCCGCTACAGGAAATGCTTCACATCGCTAGCCGTGGTGAGCGTCAATTTTGTAGGAAACTTGCCCGCGGCTAGCGCCGTCGGCTCAGATCGTTATGTGCAATGACTCCTATTGACCTACTTACCGCAATGATAAAAATGCTCTCGCGATTGCCAAACGGTTGGTGAGGGAGGAACTCTTCGCCGCGTCTTCTTTATCGCTTGGCGAACACGCGTTTCAGCTCATCCAGACTCGTCAACCCGCGAGCAACGGTGAGCACTGCTTCTGCCTGCATTCCTCGATGGCCTTCGGACTTGGCAATTTTGCTTAACTGACCGATGTCGCGTGTTTTCAGCACAGCGGCTTTCAGTTGATCGCCAGGTATCAGCAGCTCAAAGATCGCGATGCGGCCAAGGTACCCGCGTCCTTCGCAAACATGACATGGGGGAATCGGTGCGGGACGTCCCTGCTCGTCGACTTGCTGTTCGATCGGAGGCGGCACGTAGGGTTGGTACAACAACGCAACGCGGCCGGCCGGAATGCCAAGTTGGGCCAACAGTTGCGGAGGCGGTTCGAAACCGACCTTGCAATTGTCGCACAATCGGCGTGCTAACCGCTGACTCAAGACGGCGTTGGTCAGCTTAGCGATCTCTTTGGCAGAGTCCTTGTATTTGGAAACAAACTGAACGTACCCTTCCATCGCCGAGGAAGCGTTCATCCGTGTCATCAAGCTCTTTTCGGTGTTTTCGACATGGTGCGCCGCGATCGCCATCGATTTGTCATCAGGCATGTCGGGGAACATTAATACGTCTGGTTCTCGCAAAATTAGCTTGCTGACCAAATCGCTCATCGTCAAACCCGTATCACCTCCGTAGAAGTTAGGGTTGATATTGATGATGTCGGGCTCTGGCCGCGATTTTTCCTCGAACGATTGGAAGTCGCGGATCAAACGATCCGAGGCGTTAACGGCGACTACCCACGTCGTTGTCAAACCTTCGCCCTTGGGCGCGGTCACCAACACCATGTTGCCACTGGAATCGAGTTTCTGCTTCAGCGTGGCGAACATCTTGTCACGCATGCCTAGGTCGGCGAGCTTCTCGAAGGGAATCTTTTCGGATTCGATACGAGCCAAAACACGTTCGCCGGTGGGGACTCCTTGCGACTGTAGCGTCAAGGTGAACTTTTCTTTGACGACTTTCAAACCCAATTTGCCGGTCTGAGCACTACGACGATCCGCCGGGTTCAATAAACACAGCTGCTTGAGCGCGTATAGCATCGAGTCGCCGGTCTCGCGATCCAGCGGCGGCAATTGTTCCCAGTTCCCATCAATTTGGTAACGAATTGCACAAGCGGCCTGCGAGAAATCCATCAGGATATGCGTCGCCCGCGATTGGATCGCGTGAGCTAATTGCCCACCGGCAACGTGATACCCCGCACCTTGGCGAGTCGAAATCAGAAGAGCCTGTGCTTCGTTGCGATCCTTTATCTTGGGAACGAATTCAACGGGTGCAACTGTTTGCCAAAGTTGAATCGGAGCTTCGGGTTCAGCCATGAGGAAAGTATGCAGTCAAAAAAAGTGAAATGGAGACCAGTCGATTTCGACATCGACTGGCAAAAAAATGGTTACGAAAAGGAAAGATCCGCAGCTTACAAAATCCCCGGCGCTTTAACATCAATACCCTTGAGCGCCATTTTCAACAACTCCTTATTCGGCGCGACCGCAAATGCGGTGGGACGATCAATCAATTCATCATCGATCAATTGTTTCAAACTCATGGTGAAGTCTTGCATGCCGTCTTCGGCACCAATACGGATCGCGTCGGGAAGCTTGTTGTCGTGGCCCTCTAGCACTAGTTTTCGAATCATCGGGCTGAACGTCATCACCTCGACGGTCGGCACCCGGGAGACTCCCGGACGAATACTGCGAAGCAACTTCTGCGAAATGATCCCTTTCATATTGAACGCGATCGCCGAACGAATCGCATTGTGCATCTCTTCGGGGAACAAGTCCAAAATACGGCCGATTGTGGTCGACGCACTTGCCGCATGGATCGTCCCAAATACCAAGTGACCCGTTTCCGCCGCATGAATCGCTGTCATAAAGGTCTCTTCGTCACGAAGCTCGCCCACGAGAATAATGTCGGGGTCTTCACGCACCGCGTGCTTCATGCCGATCGAAAAATCCTTGACGTCCTGGCCGACTTCACGTTGATTGATCAAACATTTGTCTTCGGTAAAGATAAACTCGATCGGATCCTCCAACGTCAGGATATGCTTCCTGTAGATACTGTTAACGTAGTTCAACATCGAACCGATCGTTGTACTCTTTCCTGATCCCGTCACCCCCGCGATCAAAATCATGCCCTGTTCATGGTGACATAGATGTTCAACCGAATCGGGTAGAAACAGACCTTTGAAGTCGGGAATCCAGTTACTGATCCGGCGAGCCACCAAACCGATGCTGCCGAGGGCCTTGAGCATATTGATACGAAAACGCCAGCGAACGCCGTCGACTTCGCACTGATACGAAAAGTCGGCACCGCCTTCTTGTTCAAAGATCACCAAATTTCGGTCATCCATCATCGGCATCAGCAGATTGACCATTTCTTCGTTTTCGATCGGCGGCCGATTGAGCGGCTTTAATTCGCCACCGACACGCACCATCGGAGGTTGGCCGGTCTTTAAGTGCAAGTCAGAACCCTCGAGTTTGACGAGCGCCCGGAAAATCTTGTCGACCTCCAACTCTTTTTTCTCTTGCAACAGCGTCGTTTTTAGTCGAGCCATTACCGCTTCGCGAGAATTGTCCAATGGAACTGCGGATGTCGGAGGTGCGGAGGATTTGTGTGACATATGCGTAATCGAACGTCAGGGATGGAAACGGACTGGATGAACAGCAAATTGGCTAATCGCGGTCGTTGCTACTCGTGAAGCGAACCGCTTGCCAAGCGATCTCGCGCGATTTGACTAGGTAATACCACTTTTTGGCCACAGAGAAGACAGCTATCAAGCCACTGAAATCATATGCCAAAACTGACAAGTTGTCCGGTCGCCAACGCTACCTGCGATTTTGGAATGATTTCAGCGTTCAGTTTAGCAATCGGCCCGAAAGTGCATTCTAGGTAATTGCCAAAACGGCTCAACACAGTTTTTTAGGGGGTGTTCGATACAGATCATGCACGTTGTACCGCGATTACCGCTTCGTCAGTTGCTTTTCCATGGTTCCTCTGGTTATGACCGCACCACCAACGGACCTGGATTCGATGAAGAAAAAGGCGAGGCAAGTTGAGCGATAATCGCTCCGTAGTCCAAAATGGTCTGTAAACAGGAAATTTGTTGGTAATGCCGTTCGGGACTATCCCCCCCACCAACGCGTCCAACCTCCTCTATCGAATGAACATGCGTACAGTTTCGTTGATTACGATTGATACAACCCACTCAAACGGAGGGATTACGACGTAGCCGCGAAGTTAAAATGGGTAGTTTTTGCATTCTAGGAAGCTTTTGTCGTTGTCTCTTTGCTATCAGCATCTAGACTCTGATGGAGATTGAATATTGCAGAGATCGAGCCGGGGTGGCGTTATGCGATCCAATATTGCGAACCCATGGAATCGAACAACTTAATAGTTAGGGCTTAAAAGATGCGTTTCACGAGAATTTTCACACTATCGGCTGCTGCCTTGCTGTGCGGTGCCGTAACAGCTCCAGCCCATGCTTTCATGGCTGCCGAGGCTGAAATTGTCGCAGCAGAAGGTTCATTGGACCTAGGCCAACTCGTCACAGAATTGAATGATTTTGTGGCAAGTGAAGAGAACACCTGCGAGCAGAAGTTAATTCGCGTCAACGAAGCGATCGTTGCCGTTGAGAAGCTTTTGGACGCTGGCACGAACAACGAAGCGGACGTATTGTCGGTTCGCGACCAACTGCTTGAAATCCGCCGCGAATTGAAGTGCAGCGACGAATTGCTTGCACATGAGCCGATGGGCGACCTTGTTGGCCCACCCATGGACGGTGGCTTCATCGATGGCGGATTCATTGACGGCGGTTTTGCTGACGGTGGATTCGTTGACGGCGGATTTGGCGGCGGCGGACATCACATCGGCGGCGGTCACCACTTTGGTGGCGGCGGTGGCGGTGGTGGAGGCGGCCTTGGTGGTGGTGGCGGAGGATTTGGCTTGCTCGCAGCAGGCGGAATCGCAGCTGCGATCGCAATCCCCCTGTCGACTAACGATGACAATCCAGGCACTCCGGCATCGCCTAGCGGACAGTAATCCCGAATCATTCGATTTATCGATGCATCAGGATTAATCAACACACCAGTAAGACAACAACGCTCGCTTTGCCGAAAGGATGAAGTGAGCGTTCTTTTTTTACCCTGGCCGGTCGTCCTCGATCCCGTCAGGGCGTCTTCGTAAAGTAGTGTTGTCTGCTCTCATGAGCCACGGTACCCCCAAAGCCCCAGAAACAAATGCGCCGACTGCGTGTGTTGTTTCTGTCTCGAGCCAACGCGTCAGCCACCGCAGCGACGCAGTGGAAAATGTGCCTGAGTTCAAGCAACGGGCGAGTACCCTTTTGACCAACAGTGCTCGTTTTATTTTTTTGGCGCTGATCGTAGTAAGTTGTTGGCAAGTCGACGCGACCCCACCTGTGCTTCAGAAGCGAATTGCGGTGAGTCTGCTTATTACGCTTGCACTGACTCTTGCATCGGGCTTTCTCAAACGCACTACGATGTCACGCCGGATGACATTATTTTCCAGTTTTGGCTTTATCTGGCTAGCCATTGCTTTCTTACAAACCCTGCCGCTACCGCAACCATTGGTACGGTGGATCGCTCCGGCGACAGCAAATGCACGGCATCAATTCGTTGGCGTGCACCTTCAGGACGTCAACGACTATTTATCAAGCGTGCCAGGCATGTCTACCGTCGAGCCAATGACGACATTGAGCTTAGTTCCTGAACTTACGGAGTATTCGTTATCGCGGTATGCGATTGCTGTCGCTGCCATTGTGGCCGCGATGACGCTCTTTCAGACGCGTCGATCACGTCGCTTTTTCATATGGACATTATTGGCAAATTCGCTGTGTTTATCTTTCTGGGGAATCGTGGCTCAGGCAACTCACACAAGCGATCTATTCCCTGGAATAGAGAACCCGTTTCACAGTTCTTCTTTCTCAACATTTATCTATAAGAATGCGGGTGCCACCGCCTTGCTGCCCGGATTAGCTGCCTCTGCGGTACTGCTTTACTGGTTCCAAACCGAAAGCGAAATCAATCCTTTTCGTCAACTTCCGAAGGAACAGCCCCGTCGCACGAATCCCCGAAGTATCACCGAGCCAAATACAAGGTTAGGCGCGCTGAAGACACAGGGAAGTCGAACGCAAGGTGAGGTCCGTCGGCGTCAACCGACCTATCAACGACGGAATCATTGGTTTGAACCGGTCAGCATCGTGCTGTTGGCGGCAGTCGCCTTGCTTGTCGCTGGATTGATCGTGTCGCGTTCACGCGGGGCTTGTGTGGCGGCAAGTTTCTCAGCGATGGCAGTCATCATCACCGCACCCCGATTGATTCAACTGCGAGATTTTATCATCAGTGTTGTGTTCTTGTTGATCACTGCATTCGCATTTATCTGGTTAACCGATCTGACCGAAGTGACGAGCGAATCGGTCAACCGAGTGAACGTCGAGAATGTCTCAAGCGATCCTCGATGGGATCATTGGAAAGACGGTGCAGCAACAGCTGTTTCACATCTGCCGTTGGGCGTCGGTTTGGGGGCATACGGATATTCCCATCTACCGCATCAATCACATGACTCGATGCTTTGGTTTCGCGACGCCCACAACCAATATCTGGAAATCATAACGGAGCTGGGGCTTCCCGGACTTGTTTTATTGATTTTGATGGCGTTCATCTTGGGCCAGCAGAGCCTCTCGTTGTATCGACACTCGATCAGTCGGGAAGCCAGAGGATGGGGGATGATTGGAATCGCGCTCCTCGCAGCCATCGGTTTCCAAAGCGTGATCGATTTTGTAATTGAAATTCCCGCCAATCTCTTTGTATTCGCCGCTATCGCGGGTGTGATCATGTCAGTGCAGCGGGACGCGTTTAGCAGACGCGAGATTCAAAAAAGCGTACGAAAGCCAACGGATACGGATGTAAAAGCCCGTCACCAACCATCATTTGGTGCTGCGGGTCGATATGCTACGCCCATTCAACTGGTACTTATGTTGGTTGTATTGACCGCGTCGATGTCGGGATTTGTTCGTGATGACTTATCGCGACAATGCCGCGAGTCCAGCGAGTTGCCCGAGGAAAACTACCAGCCCACCACCGAAGAGGTCACCCATCATCTCGCTGCGTTGGATCAAGCGATCGAACGTGTTCCCAATGCGGCAGCACTCTACCATCGCCGCTTTACTTGGAAATTCATTCAATTTCGCAAACAGCTCATCGAAATTGCTGCCTCGCAAGGAGTGCCGCTTCGGTGGGAACAAACATCGCCGGAATCTATCTTCACTTTACTGGGGATCGAAGACAATCCATCGCGAGCGCGTTTGCGTTCCGATATCGTTGTCAACGCAGCGGTCGAGGAAACATTGGCGAGTGCCACGCGAGACCTAATAACATCGCTAACGCTGAATCCATTTGTACCTCAAGCTCAGTTAGCAGCTGCGTTCACATCTCCTCTGTGGAATGGCGACTCGTCCGCTTTCGCAACTAACTGCCGCCAACTCTCGCGCAGCAGCACCGACTTGATGTACGCCAATGGGTTCTATGGCTTTTTGATCCAGGACAAAACCATCGCAATGGATCAATGGAAACGCTATTTGTCGCTAACTCATGGCCACCAAGACTCGATTTTGCGACTTGCCGATCCATGGGTTAGTCCACGCGAAGTGGTTGTCGATCTTATCCCCGACGTTCGGACAGATCTTCTGATGCAATATGTCCGCTCCATCGTGGCAAGCGCTTCGGCAGCGACGTCGTCGCCGTATGTCGATGGCGCGATACAGGCAGTGCAAATGAATAAAACCATCACGGAAGCGAAGCGTCATGCGTTGCTCGCGCAGCTGACGTCTCTCAAAAGTGACCATCAGACGGCATCGGATCACTGGAAGCAAGCCTTGTCGCTTGATTCGCGTAACCTGGATTACCGGTTCGAGTATGCCAATTCACTTTATCGCTGCAAGAACTATGACGAGGCTCAAAAACAGGCCATTCTTGGGCAAACACTCGAACCAGAAAGAGGACGGTTCAAGCCCCTCCTTGAAAAGATCGAAACAAGTTCTGTCCGAGCATACTCCCGGTAGCAATACGAATCGCCTTGTAGGCGGAAAACAAAAATCTTTCCGATTTCATTGCCTCAACCACTCAACAGCTCCTGAGTTCAAACATGTCCACTCCCCCGAATCAAAGCTCTACTGAAGCTAAGATCGACATTGATATTGTTGGGCTACTACGTCGTCGCTGGCTACATCTGGTCGTGGGGACGGTTCTTGGTATCGCGATCGCAGTCTTGTACCAATTTTCTGCGAAACCGCTGTATGAATCCAAGATCGAGATTTTGATTGGACAGCGTTCGAGTGAGCTAGCGACGAGTGGAACTGTATCGAGTGCGTACGCCAGTGGTGATTCGATTCAGGACGATCAACTGGCAACCCATATAAAACTATTCACGAGTCGCAGAATTGTCGAGGATGCGGTAAAGCGAGGCAATTTGGCGGATGTCGAATCCATCGCCGAAGTCGTCGCAAACAATGGCAACCCGGTCGATCTGATCCTCAAAAATCTCGAAGTGGACCGTGGAGGAAATGGCGCGGCACGCAATGCGATGATCATCTCCGCTGCCTTTCGTGATTACGCCCCCCAAGATGCGGCAAGGGTCCTTGCCGCGCTGTACGAGAGCTATCGTGATTATGTGGAATCTCATTCGCGTGACAGCAGTGGCGAAGCTGCCACACTGATCGAAGATGCCCAAAAGACGCATGAGATTGAGCTTGTTGCAGCCGAGTCCGCTTACCGAGAGTTCATCGAGTCCGTTCCTATTCTGCTTGACGGCGAAAAAGTGCGAGACGTTCACAAAGAGCGACTTGCCAAGCTAGAAGAAGAATTGACCGAAGTACGACGCATTCTTGCCGGTAACGAGTCGCGTTTGGAAATCATCGAGTCGTTTCTAGAAGAGAACGCAAATGCGGTCAATCGTTTCGACCACCTCGCCTTGCTCAGCGAGAATGAGGTCGAACGCTTGAAACTGTTTCTTGATATGAGTCGCGGAGCTTCGCAGTCAGAAGCGTTTCAAGCTCAACAGCCCATTCGTCAGGAAGTCGCCAAAGCACAATACAACCGCTTGCTTGATTTACTGCAAAAAGAACGCACCCTAGCTGAGGAATTCGGCAAGGGACATCCACTTGTTGAATCAACGCGTCAAGAGATCGAGGTCATCCAACATTTCATCGAGTCCAACGCACCTGAAAAGGCCGTTCAAAAAGGTGATACGATGGACCCCGAAGAGATGTTGGCGACGTATACGTCGTTGCTCAAAAACGACATCACCGAGCTAAAAAAGCGTGAGAAGTTGCTGCTCAAGCACGCCGACGATGAATTGCGACTTGCCAAAGGCGTCGAAAGCGATTTCCTTCGTGGTGCGGCGATGAAGGCAAGACTAACGCGAGCACAGACTCGCTACGACGAGGTCATTCGACGACTGCACGAACTGAATCTTGCCGGATCTTATGCTGGCTTCTCGACCGACTTGTTGGCGAGCCCTGAAATTGCAAAGAGTCCGGCGTGGCCAGTGTTTCCCATCGTAATGTTGGGCGGGCTGTTCTTTGGATTGGTACTAGGATGCACAACAGGCATTCTTGCCGAACTCGTTGACACCAGCTTTCGTGACGCATCCGATTTGGAAAAGACACTCAAAGCACCAGCCATCGCACATGTCCCTCGTTTCGACGTTGCGAAACTTGGTCGTGAGGCAACACTTGATTCGGAAATTACTCCGACGGTGGTTGCATTTCACAATCCGCAAGCGGTTGAGTCGGAAATTTACCGTGTGGCCCGAACGTCACTGATCATTCGCAGTCGCGAAGCTGGCAAAAAGGTCTACATGATGACGAGCCCTCATCCTGGCGACGGTAAATCCACGACAATCTCGAATCTTGCAGTATCGCTTGCTCAAACCGGAAAACGAGTCCTCTTGATTGACGCCGACATGCGTCGTCCCGTAATCGCAAAGATGTTCGGACTAAATGATGGCCCTGGCTTGACCGACACGCTAATCCACGACGTCACACTCACCGAAGCAACTCAACACACTGAAGTTGCCAATCTAGACATCCTGACTCATGGTTCACGAACATCGGAACCGGCCGAACTGCTGGAGTCTGCTGACTTTTCACGACTACTGACGCAGTGTCGCCAAGAGTACGACTACGTGCTCATTGATGCTCCGCCATTACTAGCCGTCGCCGACCCATCCATCATTGCACCGCTTGTAGATTCGCTCGTTCTCACGATTCGCGTTCGCAAGAATTGCCGACGCCCCATCGAACGCTGTGCACAAATGTTGAAGGAACTTGAAATCACTCCAAGCGCATTGGTGGTCAACAGTTCTCAGAAGAGCGACGGGAAGTCGTTTGGGTACTCCAACACCCACTCTTACGAAACGTACGGCTATATCGGTTATTACGACGAGTACAAAATTTCCGGTGGCAACGGATCGCCATCGTCCCAACGAAATCATCGTTCTTCAAAAGAGACCAAGTTCTCAAAACAACCCGCATAGCAAATCCGCCAAAGGAGTGGCAGGCAAGAATATTCGGAGCAGAGACAAACCAAGCAGTCAAAAGAAGGCTGATTTTTCAAGAAATTTCGAGACATCCAACTAACCTATTAGCTGCACTCTGAACGGACTTGGAAACGCAGAAATAAACACGAAGAGTAAAGAACTGTGATGGAACCTGTCTACTCAAATCCATACAACGTATTCACCACTGCCACCGTGTTCGATTCATCCGTCGCCACTTCCGATACACTCGTCGTTGACGAATCATCACTGGAATCGCGTCCGTCTGTGGATCAAATCATCGAACTCCATACGGGCGTTCGTCCGAGCCGACGGCTTTCGCTTGACTACACCACCCAATCGTTGCTAACTGCGACCCCTCTATTGATGGTGGATCTCGCGGTCAGCGTGATCGGTTTGTTGTTGAGCAGCTATGTCGTCAATCATTTGACCGGCCATTTGTTGCCTATCGAGATTTGGAAACAAGTCCCTGCGCTTTTGGTGCTGCAATCGATCCTGTTGTTATTGCATCAGATGTACCCGGGCGTCGGAGTGGGACATGTATTTGAACTACGTGGGCTGTTGCGGTCGACATTTTTTTCATTCGTGATATTGGCGTCACTGAACGCGTGGCTCGGCCAACTGCCAAAATTAGAGTTTGCAACCTTTGTTGTTGCGACAATGGCGATCTCGTTACTGATGCCGATCGCTCGATTTGCCGCAAGGTATCTACTTGGACGCACACGATGGTGGGGACTACGCGTCCTTGTTCTGGGCGACCGACTCAGCGCACTACAGACATGTGAGGAGTTGACGCAACACCGAAGTTGGGGATTTCGCCCCATCGGATACGGATGCGAGCAGGATGACGAAAGCGAGAAATGGGGCCCTGACGAATTGTACATTGGGCCGATCACAAACGGAGTGGAGACCGCGATCAGCAACCACGCTCCGGTGATCGTTGTTGCATCGGGGGAACGAGATCATTCGTGGGCAATCGAACGTCTGGCTTTTCAGTGTCCTGCTGTGGTCAGCTTCCGATCCCTCAAATCGCCCTTGATGTCTAATAATGCGTTTCAATCCCCCTGCACGTTTGCCACACATTTTAATTCGCCCTTGTTGCGTTTTGCACCGCGAGCACTAAAGCGGATCAGTGATCTCGCCATTTGCATTCCGACTCTGATTTTACTTTCACCCGTCGCATTGCTGATCGCGTTTTTAATCCGTCGCTCCGATGGCGGTCCTGTCTTTTTTGGACACAAGCGAATTGGCCAACATGGGCAGGATTTTCGAGCATGGAAATTTCGCAGCATGGTCGAGAACGCCGAACAGGTGCTCGAACAATACCTCCTCGAGCATCCTGAGCTTCGCGCGGAATGGGAAAAAGACCAAAAGCTTCGTGACGATCCTCGAATTATCAAAGGCGTTGGACATTTCTTACGCAAATGGAGTATCGACGAGTTCCCTCAAATGTGGAATGTTCTCTGGGGCGAGATGAGTTTGGTGGGACCGCGTCCCATCGTTGAATCAGAGATCGCGAAATATTCCGAGGGCTACTATGCATATTCTCATATGCTTCCTGGATTGACCGGTCTTTGGCAAGTTTCCGGCCGAAACGATACGACGTACGCCGAACGTGTGGCACTGGACTGCTTTTATGCCAAAAACTGGACGCCTTGGTTGGACCTTTTGATCTTGGTCAAAACTCCTGTCGCAGTATTCGGTAGCCGCGGTGCTTACTAAAACAATTTGCACCAGTGATCTTCACGTAGTACAGCCAGCGATTCACATACAAGGCAATCCTTTAAACGGATTCAACAGACAAAAAGGACGAAGGATGTCACTTGCATCGCTCCGAAAACTGATCAAATACCATGTTCTCACCAAGCTAAATCGTCTCCGTTATGCGGGTACGAATCGACACTGTAATGTTTGTGGTCGGGATTCCAAACAGTTCTTGCGTTTTGGCGAAGAGCAACGTCCCGACGCCTGTTGTCCAATGTGTTTTTCGGTGGAACGCGATCGACTAACCCTGATTTTCCTGCAAAAGAAAACTGAGTTTTTCCATGGGTCGGTCAAGCGGTTTCTTCATGTCGCTCCCGAGCGGGCATTGAAAAAACGGTTCCGCGATGCCGTCGGCGAGGGCTACTTGAGCGGCGATTTGTCGGGCATCGGCGCCATGGAAAAGATGGACATTCTTGATATCAAATACCCTGATTGCACATTTGACGCAATTTACTGCAGTCACGTGCTTGAGCATGTTCCCGACGACCAGCAAGCGATGCGAGAGTTCTATCGAACTCTCAAACCTGGTGGCTGGGCAATTTTGAATGTTCCGATCACCCATGACGAAACATTCGAAGATCCCTCCGTTACCAGTCCCGAAGAACGACTTCGAGTTTTCGGGCAAGCTGACCACATGCGACGATACGGGCCTGACTACAAGGATCGCCTGGTCAATGCGGGCTTCCACGTTGAAGTCGTCTCACCGAACGATTTGTCATCTCACGAAGAACAAGTGAAGTTGGGGATGACCAATCGTAAGACGGGTGATGTCTACTTCTGCACCAAACCGTAATTGGTTTTCAAAGTAGTCGTAGCAAAGGAATGACCCTTCGTCGCCCTGAACGCAATTACGTTCGGGGCCCCATGGGCTGTCATAAAATCCTGCGTTCGCTGAGCACCGTCACGACGAGTCATGCGATGACTTCGCAGGCGAAATAGTCAAAAAACTCTCTATTATGGCTGCTTTTGCGGTCGCCATGAGACCGATCTCTACCTTACTGGGCAACGATCGTTGCTGGCTGCGCGGTGCCGAACTTCCCGAAATTTCTTCACGATGAACATCGTTTTCCTGTCCCATTCGCCATTTCACCCCAGCATGGTGGTTGGTTCACATCAACTGGCGCGCGTTTACGCTAGCGCGGGTCATCGTGTCTTGCATATCTCGTTGCCGTTTAGCTTTGCGCATCTGGCAAGACTTGGCCGTCCTCGAATGACCGAGCGATTGCGGACATCACTGCGCGGGCCTCATCAAGTTTGCGAGGGTCTCTTTGAGTGGATTCCGATCACGTTGTTCCCTTGGGATCTTGCGCGTCACCTCTATAACCATCGAGGTCGCAACATTGCAATTCCATCGGCCCGACGAACCCGCAAAGTGTTACAGAAAATTGAGATGGAGTCGGTCGACTTGGTTCTGCAAGATGAGCCAAGGATGAGCGGAATGCCGCGTTGCATTCCCTACAACAAACTGATTTATCGTGCAGTGGATCTCTACGCAGAAATGCGAGGGGACCCGGTGATCGCCAAGGCCGAGACCGACCTGATTCAATCCGCTGACCACGTCATCGCAACTTCCCAGCGAATTTGCGATCACCTGCAGAACCTTGTCGCCAAGTCGAAAGTTTCGCTTTTCGCAAATGGATTTGATGCGAATCTGTTTCAAGGAAGTCCGTCGCCCCACTGCTCGCTAACGTCAATCCCCTCGCCACGGATCGTGTATATCGGTGCGATCGATAATCGATTCGATTTCAATGCGATCCATACCATTGCCCTAGGATTGCCCCAGGTCCAATTGCTGATCTATGGCCCAGGCTCCCACGATACCAGCGTCGATTGGCCCCGCAATGTTCATTGGATGGGGCCCTTACCCTATCAACAGATTCCTGCGGTTTTGAAATATTGTGACGTTGCATTGTTGCCGTTCACCGATATCCCCGCCAATCATGCGAGAAGTCCGATGAAGTATCACGAATATCGCGCGGCGGGTCTTCCCGTGGTGGCCTTTCGCATTGAATCATTAGCCAATCAATCTGACGCTCCTTCGTTGTTTCTTTACGATAGCATCGACGAGAATGGAATTGTTCAAAGCGTTCGGCGAGCAATTGAACACCGCCAAACTTGTTCTAGTGACTCGATTGCAAACACGCAAAGTGAGCATTCCTGGGAAGCTATCGGCCAACGTATCCTAGAACTAGCAGCGACCAATGTTTAATTTACGATTATCCAATCCGATGACGCTGATATTGGGAGGTGGTTTACTTTACACCTGCTTGATGTTTCCGATTGTGAAACTATCGACTCTCGCTAATAGCGTTGACCCAACTTCGTTCAACCAAGCCTTCGCATTCTCGCTGCTTTGTTTTGGATTACTTTGTCTTGGACTACGCATTGGTGAACGGTTGAGTGAGAGAGCTTCTCGTGTGCAACCAGCGACCGAAGCGTGTGAATCAGCAGTCACCGACCTTCGCCCCATGATCGTCCGCTCCTTATTGTTCTGGCTGGTTGGGCTTGTTTTCGCGGTAGCGATCATCATGACCATCTTCGGCGGTTTTGGATCGTTGTCGTCTGCCGTAGCGACCCGCAATGATCTTGTCCGTGGCAAGGCGTGGTTATTTACGCTTATCTTGCCGTTGAAGATTGGTGTGTTTGGTATTTTCCTCTGCCTGCTAACAACGAAGCTTCGATCCAACCGGATTCTATTGCTGATTTTATTGTTACCGATGTTTGTGATCTCGGTCTTCTTTTTGAACACGATCGGCGGCCGCTTATTTGCCTGCGGTTTAATCCTTCAACTGTTGATCGTTTGTGGGCAAGTCTTGAAAAATCGACAAAAGCTATTGTTTTTTACCGAATTCTTCTCGGTCATTTGTCTAGCGATCATCATCGGTTTATTTGGTCTCAGCAGGTACGCCACATCGGTAGGGCTTTCGCGAGATGTTGATTCATCCGAAGTCGTTCATGAAATACTTCGAGACGCGCATACTCGCGACCAGATGTTGCTAGACAATTTCTTTGATCCTTGGTACCCGCTTACCGAGGCCGTTTCCTATCTGGAGGGCCGAGATAGTCCCCTCTATGGCCTCTATCACGTTACTGCGTTCGCAAAACTGGTCCCTGGTTTGTATCGCTACGTCGAAAAGCATACTTCGGCGAATCAATTCCATTCCGATGCCAATTTAGGAAAGCGGACGATTCCATATGGTGTCAACGCGTACCTCGATTTCCATTGGGTTGGTGCCAGTCTGTTCTTCGTCATTGGCATTGTGCAGAGCTATTCGATCAACCGACTAAGACGGATCGAAGAATCAAGCCAGGGTCTCCAATGTTTTATTGCGAACTACCTGATTAGTTGCGTCTGTATCTTTAGCCTTTATCTTTTTCGTAGCGGAATGACAATCGCTGTATCTTGGGGTATTGCCGAGCTGATGGTTCTGTTTGCTTTTCTTGTCTTCTGTATTATCCAAGTGCGTCCCAATGCTACTGTTTGACGCCTACCTGTACCCAAAACCCCGCGGCTTGGGCGTGTTTGTTCGCGAGGCGGTACGCTCCCTTAGCGACGATATCGCTGGGGGTAAGTGGATCGTGCTAACTCGCGTCCCGATCAGGGAAATCCCGGCGGAAAACCAACGAGTGGTCCGTTGGCGAGGGGGGCAAGTAAGCTGGGAACAATTTGTCGTACCATGGTTCTCATGGCGGTTGGGCGCTGCCATCACCCATGCGCCCGCCAATTCCTTTGGCGTCCCATTCACGCTCATTCGCAAGCCGATCGTCGTCACGGTGCATGACCTGATGTTCATGCGCAACCAAGGCGGATCGATCAAGCAGAAGATCGGAAATCTGTACCGCAAAGCTTGCTACCGCACGCTGCCATTTTGCCGATGCACGATCTCGACGGTGAGTGATGCGAGTCGTGTCGAACTTGAAAATTCATTGGGACGTGACGTCCACGTCACTCCCAATTCCTGCCAGTATGTCCTGGACGTATCCAACGCGAGTGGAACGCTTCCAGCAAGTCTGGCTGGTCAAGACAAAAAACACTTTGTGCATATTGGCGGATTAACCACGAACAAAAATACACGTCGTGTTATCGAAGCTTGGAATACCTGCCAAGCATCCCAACACGATCAATTGGTCCTACTGGGCGACACAAAAGAAAATTACGAGACAGCTTTACCGCAAATTAAAGAGATCCCCTCAATCGTTGTTCCCGGTGTCGTTTCCGAGGAACAATTGGTGGCGGTGATAAAAAGCTCGCGAGCATTAATTTTCCCGAGTCTTGAAGAAGGCTTTGGCCTGCCGATCGTCGAAGCCGCTTTCTTAGGAATCCCGGTAATCACATCGAACCGACCTCCAATGAATCAACTTGCCCCTGAATGCAGTTTATTGATCGATCCTGAATCGACGACCGAGCTTGCAGAGGCGATGGACACACTGTCGTATGACGATGCCTGCCATCGCCTATTAACCAATGCGACCGCAGACGCCAGTAAGCGATTTGACCGAATTCACCTTGGCCAAGCGTTAAAGCACGTGTACACACAGGCAGCATCGCAATGACGACCGTCCCACCCCAGGCTTCGATCGGCTCGTCGGCAGCGTGCTTGCTGACACGTGATCCATTTCGAGTCAAAAGCGGCCGCACGTCGGTGTTAAGGACAGCCATCAACGCTCTCCTCGCACGTTTTGACCAGGTCAACTGCTTCGTTTTTGAACCACCACCGGCATCCCCAGATCAGGTCCCCGCGGTGAATCGTGCAAGTTTCACCTACTTGGGATCCCCAAGCCCGTTTCGCTCGCCCATCAGCAAATGCGGCCAATTCGCGTGTGGCAAGTCGTTAAATGAGACGTTGTTTTATGACGGGGGAACCGTTCGCAGAATCAAGTCTGAAATCCCCGAGCAAACGAAACTCGTTTATTGCGACTCCATTCGACTTGCTCAATACGCAGCGTCCATTGAGATCCCATGGATACTCGATATGGACGACTTACTCTCGGCGAGGTTTCGCCAATTCGCCGATGGAAACAAGACGAATGTGACTCAGATACTCGGGCATTTCGCCTCAGTCATCCCCAAACCTCTCATTAGCGCATTGTCCCCGATGATCCGGCCAATGCTTGCACTCGAGTCAAAGCGTCTGCTAAAGCAGGAGAATTTTTGGGCAAATGAAGCCACCCAAGTGAGTCTTGTCAGTAGTGATGAAGCCACGTCATTGGCAATTCGAACCGGTCGCAACGTTCACTCTCTTCCGATGTCCGTGCCCGATGTTGACATGAATCGATGCTGGGCCACGAAAACTTGGAATTCAACGGAACCGCTTCGAGTGGCTTTTGTTGGCTACCTTGCCTACAAACCCAACATCGAGGCCATCGAACATCTCGCAAGCACCCTCATTCCGGCATTGAATGAACAAGGAATCAATTGTGAAGTCTCGGTGATAGGAAGTCTTGAAAATGTCGTGGTGCCGCAATCAGCAATGTGTTGCGAGCAGATCAAGTTTCTGGGATTCGTCGATAGCCTAAACGAGAACTTCGACTCACAGCACGCCTTCATCGCGCCCATTTTGACCGGGACGGGTGTCAAAACGAAAGTACTCGAAGCGATGAGGTACGGCATCCCTGTACTCGGAACACCGTTAGCATTTAGCGGCCTGCCCTCGAGTGAAGCAACATCTCTTTGTTGGCGCACAACAAACGAGCTTGCGGCGATCGTTCAACAGCTAACGTCGCTACCTAAAGTCAAGGATATCTCCCACGCGTCGATGCAACTCGTACAACAGAGCTTTTCCGAATCAGTCATTCGCGAACGCTGGAATCATGTCATTGACGAACTACTCACGCAATGACTTCAGCCGTAGATTGACGCTCTTGGTTCGACGCACTCTGAAGCGTTCGAATTGATATCAAGTAAGTTCCCAGACATCCTAGCGACGCCGCCAACACGGTTCCGCCGACGCTCCACCACTCGGACTCGCCTCGAGCGAACATCTGCTGAATTGCCCAACTCAGCGGGAGACAAGCGAAAAAGGGCAACGTCCATGCCAACCAATCTCGCATCCCGCACCCAATTGTCTTCAAAGCACTTCCAACCGATAGCGGAATCAGCAAAACGTTCGCGATTGCATAACAAACAACGACCCAGTCAATACTTTGCAGGTAGACGCCTAAGGCAAAGCTGGCAACCACCACACAGGTATTGATCACTCCAACGACAAAGAACTTTCTCGTTTTGCCGCTGATTTGAAAGCAAATACCAATTGGACTTACGAAGGCCTGAAGAACCGCCAATGGGGCAAGCACGGCTAGCAAATCCGCCACACGTGACCAATTCGGGCCGAGCAACAAACGAACAACGAACTCTCGCTCTAACCAGATACAAATCATCGGCAGTGTCGTAAGCATCCCGACGATCAAAACCATCCGATGCATGAGATCCCGAAGCCGCTCGGGATCGTCTTGATGAGGCGACATATAGGGCAGGGCAACCGTTTGAGCCGTCGCGGTAATTTGGCTCAATGGCAACATCATAATGCGATAGGCCAACGCATAGACGCCCAGCGGCGCCGCCCCTAAGAACTTACCAATTAGAACGTGATCCAGATTCCTGGACCAATAGTTCACTGTGGAGAACCCAACGAGGCCTAGCGAGTAGTCCAATATTTGTTTGGCATCGCGACGATCAAATTCGAAGCGTGGTATTCCACAAAAAACAACATAACCGACGACTGCTAACACTGCGGATAGAAGTGTCGGAACAACGATGGCCCACAATTGGTAGCCCGTCATTAACATCCACGTGGCGAGCAAAACCATTGCTCCGCTGGCAATACAATCCACGAAAAAAATGACGTTAAAACGACAATCCCGCCGCAATTTTGACTGCAACAAGCCGCTGATCGTTAACGGCACAATGGCAAGGGCCACAAAAACAAAGTAGGGGGCGAATTCGCGGTATCCAAATAGCGACGCAACAGGTATTCCAATCACAGCTACTACACCTGCGATCAACACCGAAAAGGCAGTGGACAGATAGAAACCGGTGGCATAAATCCGAGAATTCAGGTCCCGATGACGAATCAAAAAGACCGAGATACCACTATCGCTAAGCAATACCCCAAACTGAATCACGATGTAAAGTAGCGACCAAATTCCTAGCAGCTCTTTGCCTAACAAACGAGCGGCAATTGCCATGACAAGCACCATCGCCGCTTGACGAACGATTCTCGATCCAGCGACCGCGCCGACGTCCATCAACCGTTTCAGCATTGGCTCGCCTTGAGCGAGTCTTTTGTCCGCAAATACACTGAGCGAAATGCCTTCAAAACCGGATAGGCAGAGGCTCGAATTACCAACCAGGGGAAAAGGAACAACAGCGCCGTGCGTGTTAACGCGTCCAACCGACGCCAGAACACCACGTGGCAAAACGCATCGGGCAACCGCAAGATATTGTCACCGCCTATCCTGACCCAATTGCGACGCAAAAATGCAAACTGTCCCACAAACCGAGCGAACGGTTTTCCTGCAAAGATCGATTCATAATTGATCAGGACATCCCGCAACAGATTGGACCGGTCATAGCTCCAGTACTTCTTTGCTCCCATACTGATCAAAACTTGATATTGCGGGGCGTACAGACTTTCCCCCTTCCCACAGTTGTAGCCAATGAAGTGGATGAAGGGATACAAGTTGCGTGATGAAACGCCTTGTAAGTAGGATTCAAGCGTACCTTCGCGGCGCAACACCAAACCGCTCAATTGGTGTCCAAGCGGCATGAGTTTACACCGGGCGGCAAATCCGGCGGCAAAGCTCTTCAATTTGTACTTTTCATCTCGCCCCGGCGAAATACTGCCATCCTCGTTGATCAGACTGAACCCGGTGATGATCACATTGAGCTGCGGGTTTTGATTAATCTCATTGAGAACGAACGCCAGATATCCCTGGGGCAAAAAATCGTCGTCTCCCAAGTACATCACATAATCGGACTCGGACGCTTCGAGTAACGCAATGCAGTTGGGCTCCCCGCCGATATTCTCTTGATTCGCTTCGACAACCCAAGGCACGTCGCTGTTCTTTGCGGCGAATTCGCGGACCAATTCGGCTGTGCCGTCACTCGAGGCATTGTCGCGAACCCGTATTCCAACCTCGCCACTACCCTCGCTGCGAATCAGCCCGACAAGCGCTTCGAGGTTTTGAAGCAAAACCTCCGCGCGCTGGTAAGTGGGGATCAGGATTTCTAGGCGTACGCTGCTGCTCATCGGACAACTTTATCCCAAAACCTCTAAATCGTGCTCAAATGTGACTCGTAGGTCGTACGAAAGCCACCTTGTCATGTCAACGTCATCCGCATTCCGGTAGGGGTTGCTGTCTTGACGCGATTCCCCCCTCTTTTGTATTTAGCCCATCATGCACCCCGGGGCCTTGGGATTCGATCGAGCTTTGGGAATTTGGGGAATGCTGCTAGACTCGGCGCGTTATTACCAGAAACTGCGGCGTAGAATCATCGACGATGGATGGAAAATGGAAGAGCTGAAACAGGAAATCTTGCGACTCGTTCGCGAATATTCATCTAAAACGCATGCCGCTCAACGTCCTGGAAATGACCCTCTTCGTGACAAATTTGTTCCTGGCGAGTCCGTAATTCCCTATGCGGGACGCGTGTTTGATGAAGACGAAGTCGAAGCCGCCGTCAGCTCGACACTCGATTTCTGGCTGACGCTTGGTAAAGAAGGCGAACAATTCGAGAAAGGGCTCGCCGAATTTCTCGGGGTTCGCCGCTCGCTGGCCGTGAACTCCGGTTCGAGTGCCAATCTGGTGGCTTTGGCAGCTCTGACAAGCCACAAACTCCCTCGCGATAAACAAATTCGCCCTGGCGACGAGGTGATCACGGTCGCTGCTGGCTTCCCCACCACCGTCGCTCCCATTATCCAGTGCGGCGCCACTGCCGTCTTTATTGATGCCGATCCGGTGACGGGAAACGCGAAATGCGAGCAATTGGAAGACGCCTATGTCCCCGGTAAAACCAAAGCGGTGATGATGGCTCACGCGCTTGGCAACCCCTTTGACCTGAATACAACGCTACAGTTTTGTCGAGACCATGACCTCTGGCTGATCGAAGACAATTGCGACGCACTGGGATGCTCGTACACCATTCCCGCCGAGTCGGACCACCAGGAATTCTATCGCAAAGCCACGCGTAACGCCGACGGCAGTTTGACCAAACATACCGGAAGCTGGGGTGACCTATCGACTCAAAGCTTTTACCCGCCTCACCATTTGACCATGGGCGAAGGGGGCGCCGTTAACATTGTCGCTCAAGCCTCGCTGAAAGTACTCGCGGAGAGTTTTCGCGATTGGGGACGCGATTGCTGGTGCGCCTCGGGACAAGACAACACGTGCAACAAACGCTTTGCTTGGCAACTCGGTGAACTTCCCGAAGGCTACGACCACAAGTACATCTACAGCCACCTCGGCTACAACCTGAAGCCGCTCGACATCCAAGCGGCAATCGGGCATCGTCAATTACTAAAGCTGCCTGCTTTTGTTGAGGCACGAAAAGATAATTGGCAAACCCTTCGCAAGGGACTTGCTGAGTTCGAAGATGTGATCGAGTTCTCGCTGCCAACGCATGCAACCGGATGGAACCGCGACGGCAGCTTCAGCTGGGACGCCACGGGATGCAAAACCGATTGCTCATGGTTCGGTTTCAAAATGTCGGTGCGTGAAAACGCCAAGTTCACCCGCACGGATTTGGCCCGCCATTTGGACGAACACAAAATCGGAAATCGCATGCTGTTTGGCGGTAACCTATTGCGTCAACCTGCTTTGGTCGATCTCAAGAAAAACCGTCCCGAGATGATGCGTGTCGTGGGCGACATGAGCGGTGCGGACGAGATCATGAATCAAACTTTGTTCATCGGAGTCTACCCAGGATTGTCGAGCGACATGCTGGACTACATGATCGATTGCATCTCCTCGTTTGCAAAACAGGCCTGAACGCATCATGGCTTCACTGCACAGAACACTGTTGGACTCGGCAATTGAGCAATCAAGCGGATGGGCAAACCGCCTGCAAGGACGCTCGATCCTGGTTACGGGAGCATCGGGTTTCTTGGCCTCGAGTTTGCTGGCGTTTCTCTATCAACTTGACCAACGCTACAAGCTTGGGCTAACGCTGTACGCATCTGCTCGTCGACCGGCAACCGAGGTGCCTCTGTTTGACTTTCTCGACGTGCCAGCACCGGAAGCGTGGGAAATTGCACCGGTCGAATCGACAACGATTCCTGATGCGGCCCGATTAACGGTGGTGCACACGGCGTCCTATGGATCGCCTCGAGACTACATGAGCAACCCGCTCGCCACGTACGAAAGCAACACGCACGGTCTTGCCAACCTATTCACAGCGAGTGGGGAAAAGCGGGTGTCGCAGATGGTGTACTTCAGTAGCGCGGAAATCTACGGGCAACCGGGCGACGCCAATATTCCTACCCCCGAGGATTACATCGGCGGCTTATCCACGACGGACGCTCGATCGATCTACGGCGAATCAAAGCGAATGTCCGAGGTATTGGGCACGATCTATTCACAACAAACGCAAATCCCTCTGACGCTGATCCGTCCATGGAACTTGTATGGCCCCGGTCAGCGACCAGGCGATGGTCGCGTTCCCGTCGAGTTCGTTCGTCAAGCGATGGACGAAGGCGGTATCCGCTTGCTGAGCAACGGATCGCCACGCCGTGCGTTCTGCTACGCATGGGACGGCATCGCACAAATTGCTCGCCTGCTCGACGGTGATGAATCATCCGGTGCATGGAATGTGGGCAACCACGAATCCGAGGTCTCGATTTTAGACACCGCCCGCTGCTGTGTCGCAAAATGCGGATTGCCCGACGACGCCCTGCAATTCGACCCCACTGCAAATGCTCCGGGCATGCAACGTTGCTGTCCCAACGTCAACAAGGTCCGCAGCAAAATGTCCGATACGCCCACTCCGTTCACGTCACTCGAAACGGGCGTCGAAACGGTTGTCCAGTGGCTACGGTTTTTGAAGGAACAACGATGAAATCGATCCCCACAAAGTACTGTCGATTGTCCGGGGAATCGCTCGCCGACGCGGACGTGTTGTTTGACTTTGCGTCATGCCCTTTCCCGGGCATCTACCCCGACTCCGAAGCGGATTCGATCCCTCTGGCGTCTCCGCTTCGCGTTGTCCAGGCGAAAGAAAGCGGATTTGTCCAGCTCGCGGATCACTACGATCCATCGATGTATTCGAAGTACGCATTCGCTGGTGGTGGCGCCGCGGCCTATCGCCAACACTTGCAGTGGTTTGCTGAGCAAGCTGCCGATTCATTTGAAAAGAGTGCTTCGATCTTAGAAGTGGGAACCGGCGACGGCTTTCTCTTAGAGCTACTCGTCAACCAAGGCTTTCAAGACGTCTGCGGGATCGACCCCAGTCGGGCAGCCGAGAAGTCGACGTCTCCACTGGTCACGCATGGATTCTTTCCGACTGATTTGCCCGATCCTGCGAAGAATTTCGATCTGATCGTGTGTCGGCATGTACTCGAGCATATCGACGCTCCGCAACCCTTCGTTGATTCGATGGCGGGGGCACTCAAGGACAACGGCCAACTTTGGATTGAAGTCCCCGACTTGGACACCAATATTGAACGAGAGCTGTGGAGCAACTTTTATCAGCTGCACTGCAACTATTTCAACAACACCACACTCGACCGGCTGTGCGCGAAATCAGGACTACGATGCATCGGTGGCGAAGTCGTCGAGATTTTTGGCGGATCGATCCTCCGGCGTTACGAATTAGGCAGCAGCGACGACCTGCAACCGCCGGTGCGTTTGACCTCAGTACCACAGCAAATTGCCAAGTACATCGACCAGCTCGAGAAACTTTCCCAGCAATTGCCCAGCGGAGCGGTTGGCTATGGCGCGGCCGAACGAACGGCGGTCATCCTCGGACTCGGCCCTTCACTGCTCGATCGAATTGGATGCCTCTACGATGGCAACGACCTGCTCTCAGGTCGCTATCTGGCGGGCACCAAACTTAAAATCAAAGCCGCGAAAGAATTGTACTCGGCCCCACCACCTGCCATCGTCCTGTTCGCACTTTCGAATCGCCGCGAGATTCTAGCGAATTGGAAAGGAAACTTGCCCGACGACACGTTGGTGGCGATTCCAGCCGGCGATTTTTCGATAAGCCCTCTCGGAGAACTATCGTGAACGAAACACTCGCGGATTACGCGATCCGCATTCGCGCCGAGAGCCTAAAAATGGTTCACCGTGCGAAGGCGTCCCATATCGGTGGCGCCCTTTCAATGGCCGATCTGCTGGCGGTGCTGTACGGGGATACGATGAACATTGACCCTCGTGATCCCGACAAATCGGACCGCGATCGATTCATCCTCAGTAAAGGGCATTCGACCGTAGGGCTCTATGCGACGTTGGCTTTGCGTGGTTTCTTTCCAGTCTCAGAACTGGCGACCTACGGCCAAGACGGCTCGCGATTACTTGCCCACGTCAGCCACAAAGTTCCCGGAGTCGAGTTCTCAACAGGCTCGCTGGGGCATGGTTTACCATTTGCCGTCGGCAAAGCGTTAGCCGCGAAACGACAAGGACACTCGTGGCGTGTGTTCGCGATGTTAAGCGATGGCGAGCTGGATGAAGGCTCGAATTGGGAAGCCATCCTATTCGCCGCCCATCATCAACTCGACAACCTTGTCCTGATCGTTGATTACAACAAAATCCAGAGCATGGGCTCGGTCGAGGATGTCGTGCGGCTCGATCCGCTATCTGGCAAGCTTGACGCATTCAATTGGAATGTTCGCGAAATTGACGGGCATCGCATCGACGAAATTGTCGAGGCGTTTCGCCCCGCCGACAAGCCCATGCCGACTGCGGTTGTCGCAAACACGATCAAAGGCAAAGGAGTCCCGTTCATGGAAAACCAACTGCTTTGGCATTACCGCAGCCCGTCCGATGACGACCTAACCGAAGCGCTCGCCGCAATAGGAGCGTCCGTATGAGAACGACCTTTATCAACGAGCTGATCGCTCAAGCACGGCTTCATCCGGATGTATTCTTGATCATTGGTGACCTCGGCTTTTCCGTGGTCGAACCCTTCGCCGAGGAGTTTCCCGACCGCTATCTGAACGCGGGAATTGCCGAACAAAACATGGCGGGGATGGCCGCGGGCTTAGCGTCCGAAGGTTACCGGCCGTTCATTTATTCGATTGCAAATTTCCCAACGCTTCGCTGCGTCGAGCAAATTCGCAACGACATTTGTTACCACGCGATGCCGGTCACGGTTGTCGCTGTTGGCGCCGGGTTGGCCTATGGAAACCTGGGGTATTCGCACCACGCAGTTCAAGACATTGGCTGCCTTCGCGGATTGCCGAATATGGGGATCTATAGCCCCGCAGACCCAGGCGAAACACGCTACTGCTTGCGTAAACTGTTGTCTCGGTCGCACCCGTCTTACTTGCGAATCGGCAAAGCAGGCGAGCCGATCTTGTACTCGGATTCCGAGGACGAGCGACTCGGACCTCTGCGACGCATCTCGGGCGCCGCGGATGCTGAAGTTGCCATCGTCGCAACCGGATCGGTACTGGTCGAAGCCATCAATGCGTGCAAAGACAACCAAGACACTGCGGTCTATTCGTTGCCAGAAATATCGGCAGACGAATCGGCTTTCGCACCCTTGCTTGCTCACAAACACATCATCACCACCGAGGAACATGTGAGAGCGGGCGGCATTGGTGAAATGATTGCGTCCTATTGCAGCGGACACTCGCGAGTCATTCCGCTTTGCGTCAACCGCAACACGCCGTATGGCACCGGCAGTGCAAAGTATTTACGCAAGCAGCATGGCATCGATGCCGAATCGATCCAGCGAGCGATCGAGGCGTTGGCGGTGATATCAAGCTAAGGAACTGGCGGATTGTCGCTGATCGCTCCGCGATCATAGCGATGGATCGCGAGTGACGTAGAATCTATTGCTGAGAAAACAGAACTCGTCAAGAGTTTCGGCGGCACTCGCCATGCAACGAAAGTCTTGGCGACTTTCGCTACTTCAGCCGGACTAGCAGGCCCATTGCAACTTTGCTTGGCTGGCCGCGGTTTCGTAGCTCTTGATTTGCTCGCTTGTTATCTTCGCGGCATCGGCTCCGTCATGCTCTTGCATGTACCAGTCGGCGGTGATTTTGATGGTTTGATCGAAATCCCAAACCGGCTTCCATTCTAGCAAATGATAAGCACGATCAATCGCGAGATTCAGCTTTGATGCCTCGTGCGGCGCGTTTGGATCGGATTGGTCCGTCCATCCACCACCGGTGTGGCTAAGGATCGCTTCGGCCACATCGGCAACGGTCCGATTGCTGGCCAAATTGGGACCGAAATTGAACGCACTGCACAACGTCGAACGGTCTGCATCGTCTGACACCAGCCGCGCTGCGAGCCAAAGATAACCGCTTAGTGGCTCAAGCACATGTTGCCAGGGACGCGTTGCATGACGGTTACGCACAGGCACGGAATCGCCGGAAAAAACGGCGCGGAAGATATCGGGCACGATGCGGTCGATCGCCCAATCGCCACCCCCGATCACATTACCGGCACGCGCCGATGCAATACGATGTGATGCGTCCGAATCAAAAAATGACCGGCGATAACTGCTGGTGACTAGTTCAGCACAACCTTTGGATGCACTGTACGGGTCATAGCCGCCCATCGCGTCTTCCTCGCGATAGGCATGCAGCCATTCGCGATTTTCGTAGCATTTGTCCGTCGTCACCATCACCACGGCGCAGCGAGCATCGAGCGTACGGATGGCGTCAAGGACGTGGACCGAGCCCATCACGTTGGTCGCAAACGTTTCCACTGGCTGGTCAAACGACTTGCGGACGAGCGGCTGTGCGGCAAGATGCAGCATGATCTCGGGCTGCACCTTGGCAACCGCTTGCCGGACTTTTTCTTGGTCGCGTATGTCGACGCGGAAATCGGACGCCAATTTGCCTTGCAGATCAAGCTTGCCGAAAAGCGTCTCGTGAGGCTCGGGATCTAGGGCGAGCCCATGAACTTCCGCCCCGAGGCGAAGCAGCCAAGAGGCGAGCCAGCTGCCTTTGAATCCGGTGTGGCCGGTTAGCAAAACGCGGCGTCCGCGAAACTGTTTATTGAACAAAGTGGTCGCTCCTTTTCAGCTCCAGGTTTTCCACGGTGCCGAATCGCTATCCCACATCTCTTCGAGGTGATTGCGATCGCGGAGCGTGTCCATTGGCTGCCAGAAACCACGGTGCCGGTACGCGATCAGCTCTCCGTCGTTAGCGAGCTGCTCGAGCGGTTCACGCTCCCAGATTGTCTTGTCGCCTGAGCAGATGTAATCGAAGGCACTCGGTTCGAGCACGAAAAAGCCACCATTGATCCAGGCACCATCGCCTTGCGGCTTTTCTTGAAAGGCAGTCACACGCTCGATCGAACGCGTGTCGTCGAAGCGGAGCGATCCGTAACGCCCCGGTGGTTGCACCGCAGTCATTGTCGCCTTCTTTCCGCTATCACGATGAAAAGCAAGCAATTCGGTCACGTTAACGTCCGCGACGCCGTCGCCGTAGGTCAAACAGCACGTCGCGTCGCCAATGTACGGTTTTGCTCGCAAAAGCCGACCGCCGGTCATCGTTTCGTCACCAGTGTCGATGATGGTCACTCGCCATGGTTCGGCGTTGCGGCTGTGCACTTCCATCGAATTGTTTTGCATGTCAAACGTCACGTCCGACATGTGCAAAAAGTAGTTGGCGAAGTATTCCTTGATCACGTAGCCTTTGTAGCCGGCGCAGATCACGAAATCATTGACCCCGTGATGCGAGTAGATCTTCAAGATGTGCCACAGGATCGGCCGACCGCCGATTTCCACCATTGGCTTTGGTTTCAGAGACGTTTCTTCCGAAAGACGAGTCCCGAGTCCACCGGCCAGAATGACGGCCTTTGTGGGGGAAGAAGAGTTTGCGTTCGCCAAGGTTCCAACCTGATTCAAGTGCGGCCTGACGGAAACGATTCGCTAACCGTGTTGACGAATCGTACCGTGGAAAGAGGAAAACGGATCCTCGATCCTCAGCGTTGCTTGATAAGCGATTGCCCCTTGCAGGGCTAGGTCAATTGACCTGGATGTGCGTGGCGGAGCCCTCGATCCCGTGCCGCTCGAGGACTCCGCGACCCCGTTCGCTTCGAGTCCGCCTTGTGCTCAATCAGCAATCGTCACGCTATTTCCAACACCCCTACTTTCCGCCTGCTCTGAAACAATCGTTCCTGCGTTCTGGCCAACGCCATGAACGATTTCATGGTAGCTACCTTCGCCAGAAGGTGGTGATTCGCAATGGACGCCACCAATCCACGCTCTGGCGAGCGTAGCTACGAAACGCAAGTGCTGTAATTTGCAGCCTAAAAAGCGTTCACGGCGTTGGCTCTGCCTGGGAACCAGATGGAACTCAAACGTCTTAGCGTTTCCTAGAAACGAACTGCGCAGCCGATTAATTATTGGCCAGCTTGTCCGCGTCTTCATTTCCGGTGACATAGGGATTTTGTCGCACAGGCCCCATTTTCTTTGGGGTCGGTTTGACTGACGACGAATAGGAAACGCAAGGGTTCGGGCCACAGGGGTTCGAAACGGGACCGTTGACCGAACCGGGCGGCATCAAGAATTCCGATTCCAATCGACCGCGGTAACTTGTCGGTGCGTTGACCATCGGAGGAGCCGCAAAGGGGCTCATCCCGTAGGGACGTGCGTAGCGAGCACCGTAGTAAACGGGTGGGTTGGTCGCAAAGTAAGGGGGGGTACGCAGCGATGTACCGTAGTAGGAGCCATAGGGACTGTAAAATCCGTAGCCGCCAAACGGGAAGGCGCCGTTTGAGTCGGGGTACTGGGCCGAAGCGGATTCCGAGGTCGAGACGACGGCGGCAAGGACGATCACGGCTGTAACAACAATACTTTTCATCGAAAACCTCAACTGAACATCATGGGGGCTAGGATTGTCGCGTAATTTCTGCGACTCTCGCTATCTAAATGGAAGGGCCCCCGTACGACCCTATGCTTTCGCATAATCCCTACGCTAGTCTCCCTGATTCACCCTTTCAACTGATACGTTTCTACAATTTGCTAATTCCGTCTTTTCCTGCTTCCCCCCGACGATCTGAAGAACCGACGCCCTCGCACCCCGGCTGAGTGATTAATCCGTGAAAATCGTTTGCATTATCCATTCTCTTAGTGGCGGCGGAGCCGAGCGTGTGATGGCGAGCTTGGCGTCGCAACTCTCTGCACGCAGCCACGAAGTCGTCCTGGTCACTTTCGATGATGCACGCACCGACCGTCACGAAGTCGCCGACACCGTCCGCCGAGTCCCTCTGAAGGTGATGCGTGCCAGCCGAGGGCGAATCGACAAGGCGATGAATCTGCACCGCCGGCACAAGGCGATCCGCAAAGCGATTGCGACCGAAAAACCCGATGTGGTGCTGTCGTTCTGTGACCGCACGAACCTCGATGTGCTGCTTTCGACGATCGGAATGAAGGTGCCGATCGTGGTCAGCGAACGCAGCGACCCCGCCCAACAATCGCTCGGGATGTTTTGGGAGAACATGCGGCGACGATCCTACAAACGCGCCGCTCGAGTGGTCGCGTTGACCAGCGATATCGCCAAGACGCTCGCCCCCCTCAGCCCCCGGCCGATCTCGGTGATCCCCTCGGCGATCGCGCGTCCACGACGACGTGACAACGAGCACGAAAACAAAATCATTCTCGGCGTCGGTCGGCTCGCACCCGAAAAAGGGTTTGACCGGCTGATCGAAGCTTTTGCCAAAATTGCGGACGAGGCGCCCAAGTGGTCGTTGAAGATTCTCGGCGAGGGCGCGATGCGAGAAGAATTGCAAAACCAAGCCGACGAGGCCGGAATCACCCGCCGTTTATCAATGCCAGGCTGGCTGCGTCCGATCGCACCCGAATACGAAATCGCCACCGTCTTCGTGCTGCCCAGCCGTTACGAAGGATTCCCATCGGCGTTACTCGAAGCGATGGCAACAGGATTGCCCTGCATCGCGATGAAATGCCAAAGTGGATCATGCGAGATTGTCTCGCACGACGAGAACGGACTGCTGGTCGACGACAGCGTCGATGCGCTCGCCGACGCGATGCGTCACTTGATCAAAAACGAGTCGGAACGTGTGCGACTCGGAGCCGCGGCAACCGAAGTGATCGAGCGATACGACTTTGATTCGATGGTGGATGCTTACGAGAATCTGCTGACCGAAGTCGTCCAAGCCGGCCGATCATCGCGAGACCGCTGAACGCAAACGAAGTGGAAGATGTTGAGCTTCCTAAAATGGACTCGTCGCGAAGTGACGATTTGCTTTAGTCCCGGTGAGCCGTGGGCCGTAAGGCACCGGGTATTGCGTGGAACCCGGCCGCTCACGCGCGAGCGGCACACCAAATCAACAAGCCGCTAACCCCGGCTGAGTGGTGACGGAACCGTGGCTAGCGCCAAAACGCAACGCTGTGAAGCATTTATAGAGGGCAAATTACGGCATTTGCGTTCCGTAGCTACGCTTGCCAGAGCGTGGATGGCTGCCGGCCAATACGAATCACCACCTTCTGGCGAAGGTAGCTACGAGAAAATGCTTCACAGCGTTGGCCAAAACGGCTAACTCAATCAGTCGTCACTTGAACCGGACCTACCCTTGCTTAAAGTCGGCCCAGCAGATCGCGTTTTTTCTCGGCAAACTCTTGATCGCTGATGTAGCCTTTTTCCAACAGACTGCCGAGACGCTCAAGCGTGCCGAGGATGTCTTCGCTTCCTGAGGAATTCCCTTGATTGGAATTTTGGAAGTTGGAATTCGACGGCATTTCATTGGCTGGCGGATTTGACGGCGCAACCGGCTGCTCCATGGGTGCTGGTGCGACAGGCGGAGCGACAGGCATTCCGTTGCGAGAGACGACTGGCAAGGTTGACAAATTCACCGTTCCATATTGGCTGGTAAACGTGATTGAGCTGCCGCCACCTTGTTGCTGACCAAACCCACCAATTTGATGATCGAGCGTATCGTAGACCCAAATATCGGATCCCGTCTTTACTGCCAAGCGTCGACTAAACGAAAAATAGGCGTAACGAACATGGTTCTGTGCCCCGGTCGCGTTGGGCACGCCAAGATCCTGAGGCCACCAATTCTGGTCGGGATCAGGCACGAACAAACTGTTGCTCGATCCCATTTGTCCCGAGGTTTGTGATTGCGAATCGCTGCCCCCCTGACTTTGGCTTTGAAACGAACCACGAAAAGGCGACGTTTGGTGATTCGATAATTCGTTAGCGATATCGTTGCAAATATTGTCAACACGCGACTTCAATTGATAATTGAACAAGTCGCTTACCATCGTCATCCCGCCCTGCATCCACTGTCCACAGCCACCGAATTCAGGATGGTTGAATTGAGCCATCGACCCGTTGCCGTTGTTAACCGCAATCAACATATGAGTGACGGCGTCTGCCGAAACCCCGTGACGCTGTGCTAGTCGCTGGACGATCTCGTTTCCAGCAGGTGAAAGTTGTGGCATCGTGACGCTCGTTCTTATCGCGGTGGTTGCTGCGGTCGCAATTGGACCGAGGAACTCTATTTTGGCTCGCTATTGTCACCGAGGGAAGCGTGCATCCTGAAAGAATCGCGATTGACCCTCACGTCGCCGCGAGCCATCGCACCTGAAACGGTCGCACTGGCACCGATTCGCTCGATGAGAGCGACTCCATCGCTAAGGCATCAAATACGTCCGAATCGCAGATGCCCTCTAACGAAATCTCTCGCGGTTGATCCGTCAAATTGGCAAGCACGATGACGCTATCTCCCGATTCGCTCGTCCGCACCAATCCCAGCAATCCATCACCGGGCAAATCCAACACCTTCTGGGACGCCGAGGGGTGAAATGCAGACAACGTTCGCCGTACTTCCAACAATCGCCGATATCCGTCAAAGATGCGGCGTTGCAACGAATCGGGTTCCGCAAGCAAATCTTCTAATTCGCGACGCGAATACTTATGGCGGTTAATCCGCCGATTCTCGCCTGATTGAGCCAGTCCCTGCAGGTCGTTTTGAGTGCCGACCAAAGAATGAAAATAAACCGCTGGCACTCCCTGCATCGACAACATAATCGCCTGAGTCGCCAGAAAACGGCGTGAATGCTCCGCCGCCGAGACCGTATTGGCATCCGCGACCGCATCCACCAAGGCGATATTCAATTCATAAGGACTATCACTGCCATCGGATTTCCGCCGGGTGCTGACGCGTCCTCCGTGCTTCCGCACCACGTCGGCAAGCGCCGAAACGCGATCGTCCGATACGATGCCTTCCAACGGACGAACTCCGATGCCATCGTGTGATGCGGTGAAGTTAAAGAACGTCGTCTGCGGCGACACGGGCTCGAGCGTACCGAGCCAATCACGCAGCACCGAGGTATCGCGACTGTGGATCGCATCAAGCAGCAGCGGCGGCAGGCTGAACTGATAAACCATGTGGGCTTCGTCATCGCCGCTGCCGAAATAGCTGATATTCTCGTCATGAGGCACGTTGGTCTCTGTTAAAATCAACGTTCCCGGGGCCGCCGCGTCCAGCACATGACGCAGCAATCGCACCACCGCATGCGTTTTCGGATGGTGAATGCATGGCGTACCGACCTCTTTCCAAAGATAAGCGATCGCGTCGAGTCGAATGATGCGAGCTCCTCGCTGGGCATATTGCACCAACGTCTCGGCCATCGCCAACAACACGTTGGGGTTTTCGTAGTTCAAATCGACTTGATCGCTGCTGAACGTGGTCCATACATGCTTAGTACCCGCAGCTGTTTCGAACGGAGTCAACAATGGCAAACTTCGCGGACGAACCACGCCGGAGAGATCGACGCCGGGATCTTGGTCAATAAAGAAGTTCTCGCATGCCGGTTCGCCTTGCAAAAATCCCTTGAACCACTCGTGGTGCTGCGAGCAGTGGTTTAGCACCAAGTCGAACATCAAATCAAACGGCTTGCCAAGCTCGTCAATGTCTTCCCATGTCCCGCTTTCCGGATCAACGGCGAGATAATCGATCACCGAAAATCCATCGTCACTCGAGTAGGGACAAAATGGCAACAGATGCACACACGAAAGACGCGAATCAAGTGCATGATCAAGTAGGAAGGAACGAAGCTCAGAGAGTGGGGTGTCGGCTCCGTCATGAATTTGATCCGCATAAGTGATCAGAACCACATCGCGTTCACTCCACAGCAAGGACGTCGAAGACGATGGCGAAGAGCATGACGGCTCACCAGGCCCCGATCGCATCAACCGTGCAATCCCCTCGGCAAGCACCGCAGGTACCTCGCCATAGATTTCGCGAAGTAGTGATTCGGTGGTTGCATTCATGGCAATATCCCTAAATTGTCAAAGAATTAACTCTCGTCTATCGAAGCGTTGACAGAGCGTAGGGCCGGTCCCTACCGGCCGACTCCTAAGCAAGTAGGCAGGAATCATTGGGTAAAATCTCGTTAGCCGTTTGGGCGATAGCGGGTTGTTGATTTAGTGAGCCGTGACGCGTGAGCGGCCGAGTCCCGCGAATTACCCGGTGCCTCACGGCCCACGGCTCACGACTGAGATTTGCATTCCGAATAAATCAACAACCCGCTAGCGCCAAAACGACCAATTTACTAAAAGACTCCTGCCTAACTGCTTACCCGCCACTCCTACCAGCCGCCTCTATCGAGCCGTCAAGGACGGCCGGTGGGAAACGGCACACACACTTCCCGCTCGTTTTCTTACAAATTGTCGAGCCCGGTAAAGTTGGTGACCAAGGATCGCAATTTTCTTCTTAACACGCTGTAACTAAAGAACGCCTTGCCAATTTCGTAATTGAAGTCGACCATCTCGGTACGGAATTTTTCGTCGTCAATAATCCGCCGCACTTTGTTGACGACTTCGCGAGTCAGATAGCCGTCCATCGCAATCACCCGAGCTCCCTTGGGTTCAATGTCCGCAACAAAAATGGAGTAGCGGTTGACCAACACGGGCTTACGAAAATAGAACGCTTCCAACAGCGCGTTGCCAAACCCTTCGTAGATACTTGGGTAGGTGATAAAGTCCGCTTGCGAGTAAGCATCTTCGAGCGTGTAGACTCGCTTGCCATCGGCCGAAATACGACGTTTGTCGTCGACGACCGAGTCACAAAGCCGTAGATCGACGCCATGGCTTTCCGCCATTTCCTGCAGCGCCGTCAAATACTCGTTGCCCTCATCCCCGCTGGCGTGCGAGATCACCAGCTTGCAACGCGGGTCCTTCAAGGCAGCGACGAGTGAAATCGAGTGCTCGATTCCTTTTCGCGGAACCACTCGCGTTGGCTGCAGAAACATGATGTCGTCTTCGGCCAGACCGATGTCCTTGCGGAACTTTTTGGCGTACTCATCCACCTCAGCAGGCTCGTTGTCGAAATCCAATACATTGGGAACCAGCGTCGACGAAACTCCGCGGCGGTGCGCCAGGTCTTCTTGCGCAAACGAATTGATCGTCACGTTCTGAATCGAGGAAAGGGCAGGCGGAAACGCCATCCACAACAAATCGGTCACCGCGGAAACACTAAACCGATCGCGTTCCCAATAGAAATCGTGGTGATGAGCGATCGTCGGAAATCCGGTCTCGGCAATGAAGTGCGTTAGTGCAACGCCGAGCGGAATGTTCATCGGAATGCACAAAGCGTTTTGAACAATCAGCAGGTCTAGGTTGTAGCGACGCGTGAACTCGTACAACGTTCCCTTTAAATAGTCGGCCAGTGCATAGATTCGCTGCGTTACATCCGCCGTCCGTGTCCGTGTACCAAACGCACGTCGGTTGATCCACTCGATGTCCGGATGGCCAAAGTAGGCGTGAGGCACGACCATCGACGTTTCTTCATCGCGATCACTTAGCCCCGAGTACCAATGGCTGATGTGCCGATGATCCCACAGCACCCGAGCCCACTTGGCACTTTCGAGCGACACGCCATCGGTTCCCGAAAATCGCGTTCCCACGAATCCAATCCGAACACCCATTTGCGATTGCAACTTTCTTTTTTGGAACGAAAAATGTGCAGCGTCTTCTCGCAGCCTATCCGACGGCAATGCACTCTCGCAATTGCAACAAGTCGGTCAAAATCAAATCCGGTTTTAACTGCGAACAACGAGGATTTGATTCGCGACTTCGACAACTTCGCTTGTCTCCGGCAAACCACGCCGTTTTCAGTCTAGCTTGCTTTGCCGCGTAAACGTCGTTCAACATGTCGTTGCCGACATACAAGGCTTGTTGCGGCTGAATCGACGCCCGTCGCAATCCGGCAACCAACACGTCAAACAAAAGCGGATCGGGCTTGGCATGCAGAAAACGATTCGAAAAGACACACAGATTGAGATCGAAGCCGGCATCGGCTAACGAACCGCCCACCAAATCTTCGACAAGACTTGGTGTAAAGACCTGAGCGTTACTGACAATGCCCAGTCGCAATGGTTGCTGGTTCAACCAAGCCAGCAACTCGGCAGCACCCGGCATCGGCCACGTTGGGTTCGAGATGGCTTCGTGCTGCGCCGCCATACGAACCACGGCCGACGTGCTTTGCAAAACATCGGCTTCACCACAATCACGAAGCGTTTTTCGCCAAGCGTCGACGATATTGATCTCGGGCTTGATGCAACCCGCGTCTTGACGCTGCGTGTTCGAAGCTTGAATTACTTCGTGCAGTCGGGTGATCCGGCGCGACAGGTCGCCTTGTTTGGATTCGATGAATTCAGTCGCCGGATCGGACGCGACACTCGATCCCACATCACCGCTGCCGCTGATGACCAAGGTGCCGTAGATGTCAAAAATGACAGCCCCCACGTCAGGTAGCGGTTTCAGTTCACAAGCAACCGAGGTCGCGATCGGCTCCATCGGTTGACGAAGCTTCAGTACAGCGTCGATCATTGACATTGAAACGGTCTTCCAAACAACCACGAAGAGTTTACTGCGTTAAGGGCCTCACGGTAATCATTCTGTTCGCAATGGAAAGAATGACCGTGATCGCGAAACCTCGTTTTGACAATCGCCCGCTCTTACAATTGTCGTTACCAACTCAATTCCACCCGTATCAGCGACAAACTACCATAGATCACTAAAAGCTGCGACGCATGGTGCGTGGCCCCGTACAGATGGCGTCGGGGTGAGTGGAATTTGCCGCTTAGGCGTCAGCCTGGGTTGCTAGAATTTTGATGTTCCCACTGGATTTGAGGACGTTTTTTTCCGGCGAACTCCGCAGTCACCTCGCCCCAAACGAAGGAGACTGCGGATTTAGTACGACTTTCTCGCTCTTGCGTTAACCGATTGGGTGTTAGCAAATTATTGATCTGGTTACCCGAATTCGCAAGCGAGGAAGTAATTGGGCAAGGCTGATCCATCGCTTCGCAATAAGCAAGATATTGCCGGCTCAATTTGCACGACGTCACATCGTTCCAATACGGTGGTCGATTATTAGTGTGATTCGCAGGGCCGACTACACCAAGGAGGAATTTTTTGGTAGGAAGATGGAGGTAGGAAGATAAGACGGCTCAACGATGACCAGGGATCGTGGTGAATGTTACCTGGTGGTGGGCGATGTTGATCCAATGGATCGCACGCAAAGGGCTGAAATGGATGAGTCGTGCAAGTTGAGTTCGATATGCTGACGTATCGCGGTTCATAGCGGTTATTTTGAATGCAGTATTGGGCGCGGCCAGATGATAACGCTGTCTTCCGAGAAAATCGCCGTTTCGATTGACTGGAAGCATTGCTTCGACAACCTCAACTCCTCCAAGCCGGGACACGACTGCTTCTTGATATAGCGATAAGGTGAGCGATGTCCCCCAGTCGCGAAGTAGGCTAACGACGATATCTCGAAATCGATTGTCTCCATCGAATTCAACGTCATTGACTTTGAATGAACGACGCTGCTCCGAATCGAGCGGCGCGTTGACAAATTGAGACTCGACATTTACAGAACGAAAATTAATCAGTTTCCCACGCGGTAAATCGAGCAGGTGTAGGTAAGTCAGCAATTGTCCAATGTGAGCGTCAGTGATTGCTTTGACGACCTTTAATTCGTAGACGGCGTGTTCAGCAACAATCAGGTCGAGGAGGAGCGTTTTGCGGTACTCGCGATGCACAAGTTGTAGCTCAACCTCGCGGCTCACCATAATCCCCGCTGACCGTAGCCTGGCAGCTAGATCCGCTTGGTAGATTCGCTCATCCGCCAATCGTCCCAACTTGTTCTGTGAGTTAAATGCGTGCTGCATCACTCGGTAATCGAGATCCCGAAGCTCGTCGGTTGTAAGCTTGCCAATGGAAATGCTGCAGCTAACGGGCATCACACCGGCCTTTCGTAAGTCATCATCTTCTTACCTCCATTTTCCTACCAAACCTGCGGCACCAACCTCCGCATTGACATAACTTAACACGATCGAACAGCCCTAGCGATTCAGCTTTCGTCCGATGCTGGTTTTCCAACACAGTTTTGCCGCAAGGCTGCGGCTTCGTCGATGGTGAATTTTTCGGTTGGCAACGTCAATCGCTTCGGTAACGCGATCCGGTTGGTCACGCCGCGGACGCCTCTTTTGGTTGGCAACACTCTTTGGCATTGGTAGACTTTATCGGCTTGCCACGTTCTCACGCTTCGGTCACCCACTACGTCGGCAAAACCTTCCAACGGGCGTCACCATCGAATGGCGATCATGCAATTCCTCGTTGACTCTGTGATTGCCCCCGACCAAATTGCTGGCCGCAATGATGCGATCGACATTCCGGTAGGCACCACTTTTACTCGCATCACCAAGTCTCGCGTCGATGGCGACCTGATGCACCTGCAAACCACTGAACTCGGCGACGTTGCCACTGTGGCGATACGACTTGTCGGGGTCGAACTCTATCGGAAACGCATTGACTTTGTTCCGGGCGGATACACTGCGATCTTATTCGTCGATGGCGACGGTATCGACGCTCTGACATCTCTGCTTGACGCGATTGCAGATCGTGAATATTTCTGGCTCGTTGCCGATGCCGCGATCAACTTTCCATCTCCCTGAAGACTCCGATGCGCATCCTACTGATCGTCCACGCCGTACTCTTACTGCTTGCATCAACCGCCTTCACCATTGTTTCGGCGTTGTTCGGCGGTACATCGATTCAATGGTGCTACTATCGCTACTCGTTCCGCTCCGGGTTTGGGACTCGGTACGTCTCGGACTACTCATTGCCGGTGGTTGCCACATACCTGCTTGCATTCGCGTTTGGGATTGTTGGTTTTGCGATGGCGTTTCGTGATGGCCGGCGGGTCACTGGATTCGTGGGTGTTATTCTATCCGCAGTAGGCTTCATTTCGTTTGCTATCGAGTCTTCGCATTGGCTAGTCGACCACCACCGATCTTGGATTGTATTCGTGCCGGCAGCAATGCTGGCGTTGGTCGTGATCGCGTGCATTCCAGAACGCAGGATGACGCCAGAATCGAAACCGAGTCCGAGCTAGGCCCGACGGGCAAGCCTGAAGCTTCGTGGTCTGTCCAACGGATGTTCGCGAGAGAAGACTTTTGGCCACCGTTGCCCCCAACCAACACTCTTGGCGAGTTTCGCTACGAAAGCCTTGCACACGATGACAGGCTGGAAGCCTATCCCACAGTTTGCAACCATTCCGTTCGGCAGGGATAGAATGGCCGCGATCGCGACACCTCGTTTTGGCAATCGCCTGCTCTTGCAACCGTCGTGATTGACTCGGTTCCGGTATCAGCCAATAAACTTGAGTAGATCGCTAATAACTGCGACGCTTGGTGCTCGGCCCCATACAAACGAGCGATCACGTTTTGATTTTGCTGGATAACTGTCTTATCCGGAAGTGACCCCACTCCGTCGATCACGCTGGCGCATGCCTCGCGAACTTCGTTTCGAAACGCATGGTCGTCACGTAGGCGGCGAAGTACGGCGACTTGTCGCTGCGGAACCAACGATGCAAAGTCGATCGTGCTTTCCGAGACATCGAATGAGGGGGCATCGGGGCGAAACGTTTTTGGCAGCGACGACCAAGCTTGCTCAAACGCTTGCTTCGTTTCCTGGACTGCGGCGGCCAACCAAGTTTGCGTCCCCGGAATCGGCAACCTCTCATACTGATTCGGCAACTGGATTCCGTTGGCAAGAAAATCGCCTGTCACCGACGGCAAATCGCGTGCGATCACCGGACGTCCCGCCAGCCATGGCTCGAGCATCGCCATTCCAAAGCCCTCCGCAACACTGGTGGAAACAACAAAATCAGAGGCGGCGAGATTGGTCAGAAAGGGAACGCCGTCGGCAGCATCAAACACGACACGCGGCGCGACTTCCGCTGCGATCGATTTCCATCGCAAGTACGAACGCCGCTCGACGGGCGTTTCGGGACACAACGTGATCCCGGCGAAAACAGACTCCTCAATCAGTTGGCTGAATAACAAAAACTCGCCGACGTTCTTACGACGAATGCCTCGCACCGGATACAGACACCACCGCGCGTCGGCAGGCAAACCGAATGTACGGCGAACATGATCGAGCGATTCCTCGTGATCGGGCACTTCGTCCGGCAAACGAATTGAGTTCGGCACACAGTGCACGCGGTCCGCCGGCACGCCGATCCGCCGCAGCACCTCGGCGTCACCTCCCGTCAACGTACCGTAGTGGATCGTTGACGAAATCGGATACAGATACCGGTCCAAGTCCGCAGGCGACTGGGCAGCGATCGCATCGATCAACCGGCGGTAATTTTCGGGACGATTGTCTTCAGCAAAATCATGGATCTGCAAAAATTGACGCCAACCACTCGCGGACAATCGAGCAATCGTGGCGGGCAGCGCCGTGTTCTTGCCCAAACTGTGGTTGTGCCAATGCAGCACCGTATCGTCGGCCGCGATCCCGTGCTCTGCCAAGCGTTTCCGCAATTCTACCGCAATCGACTCGGCTCGCGAATCGGCAGTGCCCTTGGCGAGCGAAGGCGAATCGTAGTCCAGTGCATCCAACGCGAGATGCTGGACGTTCGGAATTCGCAGCCCCGAAACCCGAGAGCTCGAGACGAGCAGGATTCGGTGAGCCGACGCGTCGCTTGTGATCGCATGCACGTGGTTCTCGATCACTTGCGTCACCCCGCCGGATTGCAAATGGCAATGCAAGATTACGATATTCATCGAGCGGGCTTCCGATGCTGGGTTCCGGAGGGGGTCACGTTCACACAGTTCACCGGTTTAATTCGACTTTCGTTCTAATGTAGAACAATTGTCCCCAATTGTTCATCCAGCACAGCTGGCACAATGCACGAAACAGTTGAGACAACTGTTCTACATTGCAAAGGAAAAAGGGGTGTCTGTGGCAATCGCCTCGCATCACCACTAGAATGATCCGATGATGTTCGGCGAGAACAGAACCACGGTAAAGCTAAAAAGGCGACGAGCAGTGAGTTTAGATTCAGACAATTTATCACAATCACCGTATTCGCCACCCCAGCGACATGGATCGCAGCCTCATTCGAGCGACATGGTCGTGGGCAAAAAACACTCTGGTTTCGGGATCGCATCGTTCATCATGTCGATTCTTGTCGGCATCGGTGCCTTCAGCGTGATCTTGGTCGCCGGATTCGTCGAAGCATCGAACCCCGAAGGCATCAATGAAGAATCTCCGATTGCGATCATTGTTGGCCTGTGCGTTTTCGGCGTCATCGGACTGAATATCTTGGGTATCGGACTTGGGGTGGCCGGCCTGTGCCAATCCAATCGCTCGCGAGTCTTCGCGATTCTCGGACTCGTCTTTAACGGATTGGTGATCATGGGCATCATCGGAATCATGGCGCTCGGAGTCGCTATGGGTGGCTAGTGCTCTGGCAGATCTAAGTACGAGGGAGGTCGTAGCGGAAGTCGTCAAGACTTTCGGTACAAAATGTGGGATAGGCTTCCAGCCTGTCATCGCAGCAAAGGCTTCCCGTAGCGAAACTCGCCAAGAGTTTCGGGGGCCAAGGGTGGACGAAAGTCTTCGCGACTTTCGCTACCGGGGATATTGCTCTTGATGACAGGCTGGAAGCCTATCCCACACGAAACTCTTGGCGAGTTTCGGTACGAGCATGCGAGGATTCGTTAATTAGAAACTTCGCCACTGCTTCCGCCAACTTCATAATGCTTTCCTGGTGCGGTCCTGGTATCCTATAGTTAACGGAGCCAATGACTTACGCTCCGCTGCCAAACACTCATCTTGATCGATTGTCGATCCCCTCACGTGTAAGAGATATCTGTCATGAGCCAAGCCACTCGCGAATTCACCGATTTGCTCCTTAAGAAAGGCATCATCAGCCTTGATCAACTCACCGAAGCCGAGGGGGTTGCCCAGACCACAAAGGCGGATGTCGGCGACGTGCTTGTCCAGATGGAGTATGCAACGCCCGAAGAAGTGGCACTCGCGCTCGCTGAATTCCACAAAATCCCCTTCGTTGACCTTCGCGAAGAACGTATCTCGGAATCGGTGATCGAATTGATTCCCGAATCAGTCGCTCGCGAAAACACCATCTTGCCCTTCAGCAGCGACGAAGATGGAACGCTGCGAATTCTGATCTCCGACCCCTTCGATTTTGCTACGGTCGAAAAACTGCGATTCATCCTGAACCGCAAGATCGAAACGGCATTGTCCCCCAAATCGGCGATCCTCGGGGCGATCAACCAATATTACGGTCAGGTCGAAGGTGAATCGGCTGACTCGATGCTGCAAGAATTCACCGATACGGCGATCGACTTTACCGAAACCAGCGACGACAGCGGTGGGGGCGGTGGCGGCGGGGACGAGACCATCGATGACACAAGCGCCCCCGTCATCCGGCTGGTCAACCTGATGATCCAAGAAGCGGTCCAGCTGCGGGCCAGCGATATCCATGTCGAACCCTTCGAACATCGGGTCCGAATCCGTTATCGAATTGACGGCGTTTTGGTCGAACGTGAAAACGTTCCTCGCCGAATGCTAGCTGCCGTGATCGCCCGTATCAAAATTCTGTCGAAGATCGATATTTCGGAAAAGCGAAGACCCACGGACGGACGGATCAAGATCACGGTGGGTGACAAACAGCTCGATTTGCGGGTCAGTATCATCCCCACCAACCATGGCCAATCCTGCGTCATGCGACTGTTGGACAAAGACAACATTAAGGTCGGTGTCCGCCAGCTCGGTTTGTCGGAGCGTGACTTCCGCAATTTCAACTCGCTGATCCGCCGCCCCAACGGCATCATCCTGGTGACCGGCCCGACGGGGTCCGGAAAGACGACTACTCTCTACGCGTCACTCAATGCTCTGAACCGACCTGACCGCAAAGTGATCACCGCCGAAGACCCCGTCGAGTACTACTTGCCGGGCATCAACCAAGTCGAAGTGAAACACAATATCGGGCTCGACTTTGCTCGCATTATCCGCGCGATGCTTCGCCAGGCCCCCAACATCATTCTGGTGGGGGAGATGCGGGATCATGAGACTGCGGCGACTGGAATCGAGGCCAGCCTTACTGGACACCTGGTCTTCAGTACCCTCCATACGAACGATGCGCCCAGTGCGATATCACGAATGGTGGACATCGGTGTACCAGGCTATATGGTGGCGAGTAGTGTGATCGCGGTCCTGGCCCAGCGGTTGGTGCGGACCATTTGCCCCCGCTGCAAAGTGCGTTACCAACCCACCGAAAGCGTGATCGCCGATTCGATGCTGCCGCCCGAAATGATCAAGCAGGCCGAGTTCACCAAAGGCAAGGGATGTTCGTTCTGTGGACGCACCGGATACCGAGGTCGAATCGGTATCTACGAACTGATGTTAGTGAACTCGAAACTGCGCGAATTGATGTTCAAAGGTGCTAGCACTTTGGAACTGCGTAACGCAGCCATAAGAAACGGTATGTCAACACTTTACGCCGATGGGATGCTAAAAGTGATCCGCGGTGTGACGACGTTTGAAGAGGTCAATCGGGTCGCCAAACGAACCGAACTCGAAGACGTTGCACTGGCCCATATCACCAAGGATTTGGCGTCTCTATAACCTCGCTTTTAATGCTCGCATTTCAGTACTAGCAAGACGCGTGCTGCCTTCATTTTGACGCCGTCGCGCCAATCGATGGTATATCCGGGGCGACCGCGAAAACCCCACCTCCATCCACATCATGGGCGGCATGCAAACCCGTCCACGGCGATTGTGGTTGTCGTGGTCGGCGGCGATTCTTCCAAGTTGCGTAATTGCTGTCACCGCCGTCAAAACAGGCGAATTCTTTGAATGCGAGCAATAACGTGTGATAATGGAGCTACCGCCGCAATTATTCTTTCCTTCGCGGCTGCTTATCGATCGAACTTTTTTCGCAAATCCAAAAACGGAAAGTCAACGACTTTGTTAGTGGCACGACGCCTCCCACCGGTTTCTCAATCAAGACGACATGAAAGACCGGAGAGCGTTTGCCCAATCGCTAACGCTTTTACCTAATCGCTAACGAAGACCAGCCATTCGCTGCAGAAGCAAATGGCATTTGGCTAACGCTACCGCAACCTGCTCTACCCGATCGGGTTACCGGAAACCGAACCGTTTTTCGACTCTCTATCAACCCTTAACCCATTAGACGTTCGTTCCATGGCCACGGTGCTCATTGACAAGCTGCTACAGGCAGCAATCAAGCAAGGTGTCAGCGACATTCACATTGTCGTTGGCCAACCCCCCGTGTTCCGGCTGCATGGACGGATGCGAAAACTGGATACCAAGACACTCGACGCGGCGGACGCAGTGGGTTTGATGAAGAGCATCACTCCCGAGCGTTGTCAGCGTGAATTGCAAGAGTCGGGCAGTGCCGACTTCGGGTTCGCGTTTGGCGATCAGGCCCGTTTCCGTGTTTCGGTGTTCAAGCAACGCGGTTTCATTTCGATGGTACTGCGACAAATTCCCAACGACAAACTGACGCCCGAGCAGCTCGGACTGCCCGAGTCGGTGGTCAAGATGGTCCATCGCCCTCGTGGATTGTTCTTGGTGACCGGGCCAACGGGATCAGGAAAAAGTACAACGCTGGCGAGTTTGATCAACTTGCTAAACGAGACCGTTGACCATCACATCATCACGATCGAAGACCCGATCGAGTTTTATCACGACCATAAAGAGAGCACGATCAACCAACGCGAAGTCGGCGTGGACGTGCCAAGTTTCTCCGAAGCGATCCGGCGTGCGTTGCGGCAAGACCCGGACGTCATCCTGGTGGGTGAGCTTCGTGACTTGGAAACCATCGAAGCGGCGATCAGTGCGGCGGAAACGGGCCACGTGGTCTTTGGAACGTTGCATACCAACAGTGCTCAGGGCACGGTCAACCGAATCATTGACGCGTTCCCAGGAAACCTGCAGGACCAGATCCGAACCCAATTGGCCAGTACGCTGATCGGCGTGGTCGCGCAAACGCTGCTACCGAAAATCGGCGGCGGACGTGTGGCGGCTTACGAGATTTTGGTGGTCACACCCGGGATCGCGAACCTGATTCGAGAAAACAAAACATTCCGTATTAACAGTGCGATGCAAACCGGAGCCAAATTCGGAATGCAATTGATGGACGATACGCTTTTCGACTTATGGCGAGACGATTTGATCACGGTAGAGGATGCACTCGGTAAAGCGCATCGACCCGATGACCTGGCAAAACGAATCGTCCAATTCCGACACGGCGATGGGGACGCCCCCATTCCAATCTCGGAAGACAACGGAAAACATTAAGCAGTAGTAGTAGGGCCGGTTCCTACCGGCCAAAGTGGGATAGGCTTCTAGCCTGTCATGCAATCAAGCAGTAGGGCCGGTTCCCACCGGCCAATTCACTTGCGATGCGTGGCCGGTAGGAACCGGCCCTACCGAAAAAAAGAGATCCTCCGACCGAAACTCTTGACGAGTTTCGCGACGAGCAAATGGCTAATGGACGACAATGCCGCATGACAGGCTGGAAGCCTATACCACACTTTTAAACTTCATCCTTTCAACTTCGAACCATTACCATGGCCGCACGTCGAATCGGACAAATCCTTGTTGACCTCGGGTTTATGACCGACGAACAACTCGAAATTGTGCTCGAAGAACAAGAGCAACAACCGGGTGCACTGTTCGGTAAGATCGCCGAAGACATGCAATTGATCACCGACGAGCAGCTGATCCAAGCGCTCGCCGAGCAGATGTCGATGCAGACGGTCTCGCTCGAGGACGCTGAGATCCCAGCCGAGGTGCGTGACAAGATCACCGAGACGATGGCCCAGTTGTACCGGATCGTGCCGATTCGATTCGACGAGGAAGCGAACTGTTTGACCGTTGCGACCTGCGACCCGCAGAACCTGACGATCCAAGACGAACTGCGAACGTTCTTGGGTTACGACATCGCAATGGTCGTGACGACCGAACGCGAAGTCCTGCAATACATCACCAAGCACTTTGACTCGGAATCCGAGAGCGTCGAGAAACTGGTCGCCGAGCTGGCGGACGACGAAGAGCTCAAGAAGATGGTTTCCGCGCTGGAGACCGAAAAGTTCAACATCACCGACGCGGAAGCACTCGCCGATTCCGCACCGGTACGAAAACTTCTGAATATGGTTTTGTTGTTGGCGATCAAGGATCACGCCAGCGATATTCATTTTGAACCGTTTGAAGATGAATTCCGGATTCGAATCAAATCCGAAGGCGTGCTCTACGAAATGGTGCCGCCGCCTCGCCACTTGGCGTTTGCGATCACGACGCGGATCAAGGTCATGGCCAGTTTGGACATTGCCGAACGCCGGATGCCGCAAGACGGACGAATCGAATTGATGGTCGGGGGTCACCCGGTCGACCTTCGCGTCAGCGTGTTGCCGACGATCTTTGGCGAAAGCGTCGTCATGCGGGTACTGGACCGCAGCGTTGTGAACCTCAGTCTCGAAAACGTCGGGATGGATGCGGTCACGATGAAGGCGTTTCGCAAAGCGATCGATCGCCCCAACGGTATTATCTTGGTGACGGGCCCGACGGGTTCCGGAAAAACGACGACGTTGTACTCCGCACTGTCGGAGATGAACGACGTCAAAGACAAATTAATGACGACCGAAGACCCGATCGAATACGACATCGAAGGGATCATTCAAATCCCGATCGACAATGACGTCGGGGTTACATTCGCAGGCTGTTTGCGAGCGATTTTGCGGCAAGACCCCGACACGATCCTGGTCGGCGAAGTCCGTGACTTAGAAACCGCCGAGATCGCGATCCAAGCGGCACTGACGGGTCACTTGGTGTTTAGCACGCTACACACGAACTCGGCCGCAGCGACGGTCACTCGGCTAAAGGACATGGGCATCCAAGCGTTCATGATCTGTGCAACCGTCGAAGCCATTTTGGCTCAGCGATTGGTTCGCCGAATCTGTACCAAGTGCCGCGAAGAAACCAAGGTCAGCAGCAGTCTGCTATTTGACCTTGGCATGGACCGGGAATCAGTCAAAGGCAAAAAGTTCTTCAAGGGAACGGGCTGCGACAACTGTAACAACACCGGCTACAAGGGCCGGATCGCGATGTTCGAGCTGATGTTGATGAACGATGCCATTCGCGAACTTGTGATGAGCAACGCGTCGACCGACGACATCCGCGACAAGGCTCAGAGCGACGGAATGATCACGTTGCGAGAATTTGGAATGTCATTAGTCATGGACGGGATCACCACGCTCGACGAAGTGGTCCGAGAAACCGTCGAAGAGTAGACGAGTAAACGAACAACGGCGGCAAGCCTGCGCCACCCAACGTCTTGGCGACTTTCGCTACGACATGCAACTTAATTTCACCCTTAAAACCTCCAACATCCATCATGCCTGTTTATCAATTCGAAGCGATGGACGCGACCGGACAAGAAATCCGGGATGAGATCGATGCTGCCAACGAAGAAGAGGCGCAAACCACCATACGCCAGATGGGATACTTCGTTACGAAGATCTCCGTCAAGAAACAGGCAGCAGGCCAGACGGCGAAGGGCAGGAAAAAGCGAGGCCGTTCGATCGGGGGTGTCAAAAGCAAGTACATCTGTGCGTTCACGCGTCAGCTATCGATCTTGCAGGACGCCGGTCTGCCGATTCTCCGGTCGCTAAAGATCTTGGAGAACAACGAAAAACCAGGCAAATTGAAATACGCGTTGCAAGACGTGTGTGAAGAGATCGAAGGGGGTTCGACGCTGAGCGAAGCGATGGCGAAATCCCCCAAGGTTTTCAACCGACTGTACGTGAACATGATCAAAGCCGGCGAGGCCGGCGGTGCTCTGGAAACGATTTTGCAGCGGTTAGCAGAGTTCTCGGAGCGGTCAGAATCACTCAAGAAAAAGGTCAAAGGGGCACTGATCTATCCTTGCGTGGTTGTCACCGTGGCAGCGCTGATCTTGACGTTCATCATGTTGTTCATCGTTCCGACGTTTGAAAAGATGTTCGAAGAGTTCGGGTTAACGCTGCCGCTTCCTACATTGTTGTTGATTGCGATGAGTAACTACATCGCGCATTACTGGTTCCTGTTGATCGCAATGCCAGTCTGTTTCTTGATCTTCGTCAAACTAGTTCGCAAGTTCCGACACGGCCGGATCGGGTTTGACAATTTCATTTTGAAGGTGCCTGTTTTCGGTAGCCTGATTGAAAAGAACATTCTGGCTCGGACGACGCGAACGCTGGGGACATTGATCAGCAGCGGGGTGCCGATTTTGGAAGCGATCAACATCACGCGTGAGACCGCGGGTAACGCGGTGTTTGAGCGAATTTTCACCAAGACAAACGAACAGATTCGCGAAGGCGAAGTGATCAGCAAACCGCTTAAGGAGCACAGCGAACCGGGATTCCATCCGATGGCTTTGTTCTTCTGGGCGTTCTCGGGCATGTTCCCCGGCGTGATGGTGTTGTCAGTGGCGATCACCGCACGCGGCAGCAAGATTGACGAGGCCGGAATGGTCGGCAGTCTGATGATGATGTCGACCTACATGATCATCGGTGGCGGTGTGTTGTCGGGACTTTGGTATGCCACCAAGATCAAATCCAAGGTGATCAGCGACTTGGTCGTCAACATGGTCGACGTCGGCGAAGAGACGGGCGAGTTAGACACGATGCTTTACAAGGTCGCCGACACCTACGACGAAGAAGTGCGAAACTTGACCGACAGTTTAACCGCATTGATGGAGCCGATCATGATCGTGTTCCTGGGGTGTGCGGTCGCCTTTATCGTGATCAGTTTGTTTATGCCGCTGGTCGAATTGATTACCGGATTGAGCTAGTCGCCGCAGGCGTCAGCAACGAACGCGGGTCGCAAGGCCCGCGAGAACGAAACCATTTTTCAGTAGAACCGAATCACTCCATTCCCTTTTGAAACGTCATGAGCAGTCACAATTTCCTCGGCAAAACGCCTCGTCACGGTTTCACGCTGGTCGAGATCCTGGTGGTCATCACGATCATCGGCATCCTAACGGCCATCGCCATCCCCGCGATCAATAACGCAATGGGCACTGCCCGAGACACGGCGATCAAACTGGAACTCGGAACGATTGCCAGTACGGTGCAAAATTACAGTGACGAATACAACGATTATCCGCCTGACTTCTCGAGTTGGAACGTCGTGGATCGCCATTTCCGCAAAGCGTTTCCGCGAATCAATGACAATGAGATGCGGATTTTGGCTCAGTTCACTCACGTTACATCCAGTGGCGCACGGTGCGACGCTTCCGGCGGCCCCGCGGATCCACGCGGTAATGCTGCCTATTCCCATTACCCCCATGCAATTGATCGCGCCGAAGCACTCGTCTTCTGCCTGGGTGGATTCAGCAAAGATATTCAGCGTCCGTTCACCGGTGTCGGTGGACCGTTGGCGATTGCAGTGGGCGGCACTGATCCTTATGTCACAGGCACCCCTACTAACAGCGACTTTCTGCAGTACCAATACAACACCGACCGTGATGGTGGGAAATTGGACATGGCACGGCTATCGATCACGGTCGTTGGTGGCAATGCAACTTCGTCCGACGATGGAACCAATGCCCTAGGGTTCTTTGCACTAGCAGACCCCTTTCCTGTCTACAGACCGAAAAACTCGCCGGTACCGTTTGTCTATTTTGATTCGCGAACCTATGACACCGCGTTTGGAACCGTTTACCCTTCGGGAACTCCACCGGTATGGTACACGGGCGATCCTGTTGCCTCGATCAATTGTTACAGCCCAGCCGGTGGGACGCTGGCGGATGTTGGCGCAGCGAGACCGATGGCTAGCACCACGATCGACACCACACCGCCAACCACAATCCAAGGCAGCACCGTCGTAGGCACGGTACTTGAGTTCGCCAACAAAAACACGTTCCAAATCATCTCCGGTGGACGCGACGGCAACTACGGCGGGACGATTCCTGGCACTAGCGTGGGCGCCGCTGCGACTGGCATTTCAGTATTCCCACTTGGGATCTATTACAACCCATTCTTCTCACACAGTTCCGCGAATGCCACGATCGGTGCGACAGCGTCCTCGATTGGCAAATACCAAGACGACGATGTATTGACATCCGAGTACGGAGCCACTTCGCGTATTTATGGTGTGAATGCGCAACTCGACAACAGCACGAACTTCGCCGACAAGAGTACGCTTGGCAACGAGTTGCCATAGTTTTCTCTAGTCGCACGATCGGAACCGGTGTTTGACCGGCACCTACCGAGCATGCTGCTTCGTTGCAGCCGGAGTTTGGAAATCAGATGCAGTCTCCTCGCGAAAGCGAGAGACATGCCTATCGGTTCTTTCGCTGAGCGAAAGATAACCCGCCATAACGCAAGATGCGTCTTATCCCAGAATAATCGAGCGATCCAAAATGACGTTCTGTAAGAACGAACCAGCATCGCGGCAAAAAATGACGCCGCGTCGACCAACATCAAGCGGCTTTACGCTTGTTGAGATCTTGGTGGTCATTGTGATTATGGGGATCATGGGGGGCATGATAGTCACCGCCGTCAACGGTGTCACCCGAAGTGCACGGCACTCGCGAACCAAGATGATCATTTCAGCGATCGATGGAGTGATCCAAGAACAATACGACTCGTACAAGTATCGTCCGTATCCAATCATCCTACCGAATATGTCGCGGGATATTCCGGATCCAGGCGACCCGATGAAGACGATCACCGTCAATTATGAAGTATTGGCATACGAAGCGGCTCGCGTTCGTTTGATCATGACACGCGACTCGCAACGCATGGAACTGCCAGACAAAGTTACGGATGTTGTGCAGGGCCCAATTGCAGCACCGCCATGGCCTCCCGCAACGCTTCCACCTGCGTACGCTCGCAATTTCCCTGCATCGATCACGGCGGTCGCAAATCGAGTGGCCGAAGATTCCAATGGTCGAGTGATTCGTTATTTCAACAACAGTACAAACCCTCGGTTTCAATTCCCTGCAACGTGGACTCCCGGTCGTAAGATTGATACTTATTACGACCGCTATCGCGCCAACTACTCGACGGGCAAGTTTTGGTCGCCGACGAATCAGGGAGCAGAATGTTTGTATCTAATCATGGCCACGTCCTTTGTTGCCGGCTCACCCGCGATTGACGCGATTCCAAGCTCGAACATCGGAGACACCGACAACGATGGCATGCTAGAGATACTTGATGGCTGGGGCACACCACTTGAATTCATCCGATGGCCATCAGGCTACGCGGATCCAACCGCAGGCATCCAAACAACGATTCCCGATGAGTTCGATCCATTCCGAGTCGATTTCGGATACACGGTTGCCGGCGAAACGGCTCCGTACTCGCTGCGACCACTGATTGTCTCGGCCGGCAGTGATGGCGAGTTTGGAATGGCATTGACCGCAGCGATCGACTACTCCACGCAAACATGGCCGTTGACCGATATGGACACCGGAGACAACACCGCTGTGGGCAACGAAAACAATGGTCGGACAGGCAGCTATGTATTCCCCGACCCTTATTTGCGAAAGGCGGGACTCTCTGTCTTTCCTGGTGCAATCACGGATAGCACGGTCGCCACTGACAACGTGACCAACTTTGCATTGCAGGAGTCACAATAATGTTTAATCAACAACATAAACGAGAACGCACTCGCACTGAGGCATTTACGCTGGTCGAGTTGCTGGTGGTGCTGTTCATCATGTTGATGCTCGCCACCATCGCGCTGCCAACGGTCAAAAGGCTGCTCTCGGATCAAAAAGCATCGAGAGCGGCTAGAAATGCTGCGATCTTCTTCGACTCGGCGCGAAATCGTGCAATCGCTGAGAACCGTTATGTTGGCGTTCGTATCGAACGGTTGGGAACCAATCCGTATGGACAAGCCGCAGCGATTCGGCTCCGACAACTTGTCGGCATTCCTCCGTACACCGGTGATTCCACCGACGCGATGGCGACGCTGCAGGGCACAACGAGCATCACAAGTGCAACTTTTCAAGCCAACGATTGCCCGCTGTTGTCGTTAAGTTCACGTCTTTTGAATAACGAATTAAGTGCTGGCGTTCCCGACACCTCCGACGATCACCTTGCTCCCATTCGCGTGGGCGACTTATTGGAATTGCCTGGCGGCCGTTCGGTTCCTATCACAGGAATCACCGACAATTTTAGTGGCGGTGGGCCCCCGACGATGGTGACAGTGACGTTCAATTTGAACGAGCCCAACATCAACGGCAACAATACCTTTCCCGGTACTGTTCGTGGCACACGTATTGCGACAGGAGATCCGGTTAAGTTCCGCATTCACCGCCGTCCCGTTCCCTCGTCCAGCACGACGTTGTCGATGCCGCGTGGAATTGCATTCGACATGAACTATTCAGGGATCGGAGTCACCGGGAATCAGTTTTCCGCAGACTCCGCAGGCGGCTTCCCTGCGGGCGACGTCGACATTGTTTTTGACCCCAACGGAAGCGTGGTTAGCGTCACCACCAACGTTTCAACGGGTGCGATGGGCTATCCAGTAGGCAAGATTTATTTGTGCTTGGGAGATAGCGCTGGGGTGATGTCAGTCGGTGACAATTTGTTTCAGAACAGCGGTCGCGCCGTTGCGAACATTCGCAACCTCGATTCGATCTGGATCGTCATCAATCCCGCTAGCGGGCAAGTCGTAGTCGCCCCATTTGCCACCGCATCGACTGCTCCAACAGCACCGACCGACCCTCGCGATGCATCCTGGGGTGCCGCGCTGAACCAGGCTCGATCGCTTGCCAATGCATCTGCCACACTGGATTCCGAACCATGATTCGAATGATCAAAAACACGACCCGCTTAGGCGTCACGCTTGTCGAAGTCATCTTCGCCATCGGTGTGATCTTGATCGGTCTATTAGGCCTGCTGTCGATTTTACCACTCGCAGGTCACCGTTCTCAAGACGCGATCAGCATGAATGTTGGCGCTGCGTTGGGTGACTCGGTCGCCAATGATGTCATGGCGCGCGGATGGATCACAGAATCCAATCTTGTGAATCTAGACGCTCCGACACCGACAACGGTCGAGCGCACCTTAACCGGAAGCATTGAAAGTATAATTCCTCCTTTTTGCATTGACCCAATGCTTGCCGCATCACCGCCGCCAGCACTTGCGAACACCTCGTACGACAGTGACTCCTTTCCCTTTTACAATCCGGCACACGATCCACTTTTGGATCCATCAATAGCAACTTCAATCGACTCCCCCGGCTTTGCAGGACAACCACGCATGGTCCGCGTACGGCTGAGCGATGCTGCATTGACAGGAACCGGGACCACATTGACGGCCTCTCAACGTCTTGAAGCAGCACGGACCATTGTGGAAAGCGTTGACGATTTACAGGAGTATCGACCTAAGGATCGTTCTTTGCCAGCAACGGTCAGTGGTTATCGAGCAACCGGAGACGCCACAGGTTCTAGCTTCGGCAAGACGCTTGCGTCCGGTGAGTTCTCGTGGATCATCACAGTCGATCCATTTCCAGGTAACGAAAGTGCCTCAATGTCCGTTGTTATCCTTCGAAATCGCGAACGCATGACAGCGTTTCAAGCGGCGTCTTCCGATGCGGCTCGCGAAAATGCCCTTTCCGAACGCGTCGCGTTGGTCACCAACCCAGTGGGTTTCAATGGTGGTGCGGGCGGATCGGTGACGTTGCTCTCGGCTGGCAACACCTTATCCGACCTACGATCAGGTGACTGGATCATGCTCTCGCGTAGCACAGACCCCACCAATGCGTTCACGCGAGCACAATCGGCAGTTCATCGCTGGTACCGTGTCGCTGCAGTTACGGGTGACAAGGGATTGTTGACCCCTCAATCCAATTCGCCTGGTCCACCTAACACGCTGGTCAACCTTTTGAATGGTACTAGCATCTTGCTTCCTGACAGCGATACAGCTGTGGATCGAACCACAACGCAGGTGTGGCAAAAGACCGTTGTGCTCGATGGGCCGGATTGGCAGTTTTCATCGGTGATTCCAACCGGTGCATCCACGAACTCATTGACGTATGCCACGCTAATGGAAGACGTGGTTTCCGTCACCGAACGAACGATCTCAATTTCCAGTTTCTAGTCCAAGACGATTCCAATAGCGACACATTTGTTGTCGACCTCAACCTTTTCTGCAATTCGCCAATCGGGGCAACATCATGAAACGCAAACCGAACTCAGGCATCATCCTGCTTGTCGTTCTCAGCATGCTGACCTTTTTCAGCCTGTTGGTAGCTGCGTACCTTGTCTTCAGCAACCAATCTCGCGCCACTGCATTTGCGATCGCGAGCACGAAGACACGGGCGCCCGAACCCAACAAGATTCTTGATGACGCGATGATGCGACTGCTCGTCGGCACTGGCGACGATTCGCTTTCCTTTTTTGGCGAGGACTTGCTCAGTGACTATTACGGACGCAGCGATGCACGTAGTCTCTCGGTCATTGCTGGGGGTGGCCAGATTGGAACAAGTGGTTTCGTTCGTGTTCGCATCCAATTGCCTGCTGGTTCGACCGACCGCAATGTCGACGATTTGTTCGCCGGTCGTGTGATCACGTTCCAAGGTGGACCTCTTATCAACCGCTCGTACCGCGTGATACGTTCGCTTAATCCATTGTCGCAGACGCATGACTTGGTCATTGAACTCGAACCCGAGTTCTTGAGCTCCACGACTCCCGCGGGAACCAGTATTTGGATGAATGGAATTCCACGTAATTCACCAGGTCTTGGCTACAACGCAGGACAAGTTAGCGTAACTCAGCCGACAGCCTATACCAACGAATCCGGCACAACGTGGAATGTGGGCTTTACATTACCGTTGGCTCTGCAACCCAATTTGCTGGGCACGGGAACAACAAAAATCGGATTGCCCCCAACTCCGACCGGAAGCGATTTCGACGAGGGCTATGACGCTGCCGACTTTAACAACTGGTTTTTGAGTCACCGGCACGCTGATGGGACGGTGATCCCGTCATTTCATCGACCTTCGGTGATCAACTACATTCTGAACGAGTTTGATGACTGGGAACCCGATACCGCAACTCCAGCTGGGCCTCGTTCTAGAGGGGACTATGCGGATTTGATGGCAAGCATCGCTCGAGGCACCTTTCGACCGCTGCCCATCGCGGCCAATCAGTTCAACAAGACCGGTCAAACGAATCTCGCGATCAACCAAGAGTTCACGGGCGGCAACAGCAGCTTCGCTCTTCGCATTGCAACGCGAATCAAAAACGAAAAGTTAGTCAATCAAATGGCTCGGGCGCTAATTCAAGGCGACTGGGACGTGGACAATGATGCGGATGGAGTGAACGACAGTATTTGGGTCGACTTAGGACTGCCGCTATTCACTGGCCCCGAAGGCAAACTTTTGCGCCCGCTGGTTGCACCGTTGATCGAGGATCTTTCGGGGCGACTGAACGTCAACGCTCATCACAATTCGTCGTACGCATCAGCAACAATGCTTGGCGTATCCTCGACGGGTCCTGATTGGGCAGGTGACTATGCGAGTGGATCGCAGAACGCATTTCGTGGGCTGGGATATGGCCCGGCGGAAATTGCACTGCCTCTGACGGGATTGGATCAACTGGTCAACGATCGCTATCGAAATTCAGCGATGGCAAGCGGGATTACCCAACCGACTCCCGGCAAAGACACCAATGATGCACTCGATGTTCTGAGAACGGGCCCACGCCCAGCACATCACACTGCAAGTGGTGGGTACGGTTACTCGACAGATCCGTTTGGTCGCGGGGGCGTTGGAATTGGTTTCTCGGGCCATTTGGTTGCGGGTGATTCGGGTACTCAGTTGCGTGCTGATGATACGTCGACTACGAACCATAATGAGCTTACCAACGAAGCCATCAACGATCCTTACGAAGCCGATCCGTCGGGACGACTCACGGGTGACTTGATGTTGTCAGCGGATGAGCTCGAAGCGATTCTGCGTGCAAACGAATTTGACTTGGCAATGCTTCCCATTCGATTGCGAAACCGAGTGGATTCGCTAATGGCAGGCAATCCGGGATTGGCTCGAGCGTTAACGACTCACTCCAAGTCCGACGACACTCCTCCTCCGATTTCGTTTACGAACGGAACCGCAGGCGATTCGGCATTTGAATCGTTGCTGGAACTGTTTCCTACAACTCTTAGCAAAGTCGATGCGCGACGTCTGTTCGCTCACGAGATCCGACTTGGGCGAAAACTGGATGTGAACCGACCGCTTGGAAATGGATTCGATGACAACGGCAACGGTGTCATCGATGAACCCATCGAAGTGGCTGCTGAAACGGAAGCCTTTAAGGTTGCCGCCGGCGCATCTGGAACCATTCCAACTTCGTTCCAAAGCCAAACTCCCGATTACAATTTCGATGAACCCTCAACCGCGAACGAACGACAACTTTTAGCTCGTCATCTGTATGTTTTGATGATGCTGTTGACAAGCGGTGCTGCGGATTTCCCTGACAGCAACGATGCGGCACTTCCCGGCTACAAAGCCCGCCGGATTGCCCAATGGGCTGTGAACGTGGTCGATTACCGCGACCCGGATTCGATCATGACCGCGTTTGAATACGACGCAAATCCTTTTGATGGATGGGACGTCGACGGCAATCTGCTTACCGACGAATCAACCACACCGCCTGAAACCGATGGCGTCGATAACGATGAAGACGGCATGACCGATGGCATGGACACGGACGGCGAATATTCGTCGACCACAGTCGCACGCGGCGTGGTCTGGGGGGTGGAAGCACCTGAACTTGTCTTTAGTGAATCATTTGCTTCGCATGACGTCCGACTACGTGATACCAATCGGGACGGTGGTATTGGGACCGACAAAAGCGACACCACAAACCCGGATCCGGACTCGGACCAAGTCCGAATTCCGCAAGGCAGCTTGGTGCTCGAACTGTATTGCCCTCGCCCGCCGGTCACTGTCGCTCCCACTTCGGCCGCAAACCTCGGAGACCAGACGACGTTGCCCGGGGCTCCTCAGGAACTCTACACAACGAATGGCACCAGTGCTGCATCCGTACTCAATCTAGCACTGACGGCTCCAGCATCAGGCGGTGGCGTCGGAGCCCCTGTTTGGCGAATTGCCATTTCGGAACGCCATGACCTGGGAAGCGCAGCCCCCAAACAAGCAGAAAATCCGTCGACGCTGCGGGGAACAAAACCCGATACCACGTCCTTTCAAATCGAGAAACCCGATGAAATTGATTCAACCGCAGGGGTACTGAATTATGACCGTTTCATCTTGTTCCAAAATTTCACAGATGCGGATACAAATCCAGCGGGAGCCCTTGCTGAGGTCAACAATCTGATTAGCTCCAATGGCATATCGGACATGTCGGGTCCGCAAGTTTTCTTTGCTCCCACGAGTGCTGCACTCGGCGCGCTGAACTCAAACAAGACGTTGGAAGCAGGACAGTACCTATGTCTTGCACCAAGGCTTGACACTCGATTTGGCTCAAAAGAATACCCTGCGGGTACATTCCCCGGTCTACCGAGTGAGCAGCGTTTGACTGTAAACACGACACAAGGGTTGTTTCAAGCACGGCACGACGGCACACGCATCACTCCGCCATTGGGTGGCGGCGGTGACGCTCACTCCAATGCGTTAAGTCTTGTGATCGGCGCACCTCGACCTACCTCGTGGGCTGGTGGCACCGATGTGTTTGATCAAGACGTCGTGGGGCTGAACGTGTCCGAGCCGTTGCCCAACGGTGGCAGCTACTATCCCGAACCGCTGTTTCGATACAACGGCAGCGAAGACTTGGATATGGCAGGGGGTGTCGATTTCAAACGTACCGATGCCTATCTGGACTTTAGCGATCCCTCCTCTGCCGCAAGAGATGTTCCCTTGGACATCGCAATTGGACGTGTTCCGGTGGACTCGACTGGCGCTGAACCGGCACTGGGTACACGACCACAATACTGTTCTGCGTTTATTCAGCGACTCGCGGATCCAACACGTGCTTACAACGCCGTGACAAACCCGTACCGCACGATGGACTGGATTCCAATCGATCTGACGGTGTTCAGTGGCGAAGAACGAGAGAGCAAGATATCGACCGATGGTGCATTGTATACGCGACGAACTCGACAACGTAATGGTTATGCCAAACCACCGACGGGAGCGCCCGTCGCCGCGAATGCGTTGTTCTCTTACGAAACCGACTTCCTTTCGCCAGGCATTACAGTCGATGCAACGACCCCGGACTATTTTGCTTTCTCGACCGTCCCGACGGACGCGCACCTTCAGTCCTCGCTCAGCTTCCTCAATACCGACACGGTAAACATCAACCCAGGTTTCTCTGGTTTTGCGTCCACGATTGGTAGTGATGCAACGGCCACATCGGTAACGGGCCATAACCGCGGACTTCCAAGTGTTCCGTTTGGCATTCATCCTTGGTTGAACCGTCCCTTCACCACGCCGCTTGAACTGATGATGGTCCCGGCATGCTCACAGGGTCGTTTGTTCGAAGAATTCAACATCACTTCGGGCAACCCCGATATTTATCCAAACTCGCCAACGGTGGTATCGGCTCAACTGCGTGCTCCCTACCGACACCTGTTGAATTTCTTTCACAGCCAAGATTCGACGAATGCAGGTACGAACGTCGATCGAATTTTCGACTACGTACACACGTTGCCGCCGTTCCGAGGCGAAGTGGATATGATCCATCCCGCGAGAGTCACGTCGACCGGATTGGTTGAGATGATGAAACCACCGTTCAACATGACGTACGGAAACCAGCGTCAGGCTCGGATCAACCTAAACACGCTAAGTGAGTCGCTGGTGTGGCAAGGCCTGATGCAAGGGCACCTAACCTCGGCATTGGGCGTTGGCCAAATGGCGTTTGATGACTTCATTCAAAGTCGCCGTGGATATCCTGTTTCCGCAGTCGGATCGCCTCCTCGTCAAACGATTGACACCAGTGGTGCTGCAACCACGGGGCCATATAACTATGCCCCCACGCACCTCGATGCGGAATTGCCCACGCAGTTTGCCGGTGTCTTTCGAGACTGGCGACGCGCCAATTTTGCACCAGCGTTACGAATTCCGTCGGACGATACAGGTGACACCGCCGCGCAGGACCGATTGCGTCGCAACCCTATCGATGGAACTCTGCTGCGTCGCCACTACACCATGACGACAAACGGTGTTGAGGAAACGATTACTTCTGATCCATACCCGCAATTAGTACGACAAGCTTCAGCGGCTCCTCTGTCAACCCATTTGGATCGCGGACGTAATCCATTCTTGCGATACCAAACTCTCATGCGAATGCCAAACTTGGCCTCCGACAACTCGCAAGTGTTCATGATTCGATTGACGATGGGATTCTTCGAAGTCGATCCGACAAACGTCAATAGTCTCGGTCGTGAATACAAAGAGGCGATTGGTGAAAACAAACGCTACCAAGCGATGTTCATTATCGACCGCTCGATTCCCGTTGGCTTCATTCCAGGGCAAGAAACGAATGCTCGTAACACTGTAATTTTTGAACGGTTTTACCAATGATGCGAATACATAACCCAATGAATCGATACTCTTCGAGGTTTCGCAAAACATCTGGTTTTACGCTCGTCGAAATGCTCGTCGCAATGGCGGTCACGCTGCTGATGATGGCCGGGCTGGCTCGCGCGTTTGCATTTGTTGGCGAACGCGTACGCGATAGTCGTGGTGACGTCAAAATCTCCAACGACATTCGAGATATCACCAACCGAATGCGTGACGAACTAAGTCGATGTACCGTCACCTTGGAACCGAATACCGGTGGCCCCGACCAACCCGGATACTTTTTGTATTACGAGGGGCCGATGACAAATGCGACGTCATCATTGTTCGGTCCTTCGACGACACTCGATGGCCAAGTCGTCCCACGTGACGCACGCTATGGCGATTTCGATGATTATTTTGCCTTCACAGCGGTGGCAAAACCAGGTTCATGGTTCACCGGAAAAGTGCCGGAATTTATTCTCACAGGAACATCGACGGATACCGATCCCGTTGTGATCAGGTCCAAATATGCCGAGATTGTCTACTTCACAAACCCCGATCGCAATCCAAGCACCGGTGCGGTCCTTGATGCCGACGGTAACAATCTGCCCGACCGTTTGCAGTTGTATCGACGTGTTTTGTTGATCCGCCCTGATCTGAATCTAAATGCCACTACCGGAGGATTGAACGTCCTGACTGCGGGTGGAAACTGGCAAACCGGCATGACTACCATTACACAACAGTGTGACTTGTCAGTGCGACGCGGATTGAATACGGATGGCACCCAAAACAATACTGTCTTCGCAAACTCGCTCGAAAATCTGTCGAAGCCACACAACCGTTTTGCTCATGTACGTGTTCCCCAAGCAACGCTGCTTGGTTCGGGAACGACTCACACATCGATGCCGATTCTGGCGCTGGAGCCACCAGTTAACATCGTCGCCAACGCTTCGACAACAACGACGCCTCCATTGCGCCCAGAAGATTCGGCGACCAACAGTGATCCGGTGGTTCTAGAGAGCCGCTGGAGCGGGTATCTACGTCGTGAATTTGTCCTGACCGGTACACGTCAAGGCGAAGATGTGATTGCAACCGATTGCCGCGGTTTGGATCTTAAAATCTTCGACCCTAGTGCCGACTTTATCCTTACCACCGGCAGCGTCGTGGTAGGCCCTGGCGACGTCGGGTACCGTGAAGCTTTGAGAGACACCGGGACCCCCGTGTTGTTACAAGGCGGCTATGTCGACTTGGCTTACCCGGTGCTTGCCGGTGGCCCAATACGAGGCTGGCAAGCTCGTCAGATGGCGGCGTCATCATCAACAAGCCACAAAGCGAACGATGCGTTCACGGACACGACAAATGGTGCGGTTCTGATCACAAGAATCAAGAGCCCATTCTCGGGGATCCTGAACTCTGCGGCCACCTATCCATCGACGATCAGCACAAAAACCTACATCGACTCGCTGCTGCTATCGGGACGTGTCGTGATCGATACCAGCGGGCCTGAAATCGCATTGTTCCAACCCGCTTTTGACACTTACACATCCGCATATGAACGCGATGGCTACCTGCAAGACCGTCGTTACATTTCAGGCTCGGATCAATTCCCAGGCACTCTTTGGAAAACCTGGGTTTCCGCAGACACCGCATTGATAGACCGTGGTGCGGACGGATTGGACAACAATGGCAATCCCGACGCGGGCAGCGACGATCCACGTGAACATGAAACGTCAGCTCCGTTTACCACGAAGCCAGAAGCAATTAGCATTACCGTACGCTTGGAAAACCCTTCGACTCGACAATTTCAACAAGGCACGGTAGTTCATCGAGGCGAAAGATAGCATCCGACGTGTTGGACCCTCCGCGGTGACGAGATCCTATCAGTATGAAAACCCTCCTGATCCTGATCGTTCTTTTGCTTGGCGCCGCGTTTCGCTTTGGCTCGCTCTGGAATTCCTCGACTCATCAGGTCTCGGCGGAGCTGATCGATGCTCAGAGAATCGCTCGTAGTGCTGCAGTCGGCGATTCCCACGACGAATTAGTTGGGGCCGAAGTTCAAACGCTGTATTTTGACCCTGATGCGTGGGTGGTCGTTACCAATGGCGAGGATGCTCACCCCGGCCGAGCCGATGTCGATGATGACTTTAACGGCACCGTCGATGATACGTCCGAGCGGGGTGCGTTCGGAAGCGACGATACCTGTCAGGTACTACCAGCCGGGGAAGACCCTCGGCAACAGTCGGATTTACCTGTGACGCTGCTGAGTCGCGGCGGTTTTGTTCCACAGCCAGCGGTTTCCAATTCCGCTGCCAACGATCCCCGTCGCCGCTACATCGTCTCGGATGGGAAAGACGCTAACGTGTGGAAGTTTGCGATTGATCCGTGATCTTCGGTTGTGGTTCCGAAGAGTGTCGCCTTTTGCTCCGCAAAAGTTGCGTTGACTGAGCGATCTTTCGCAGAGCGAAAAGCAACTATCATAAATTCACAGTCTAGAGGGGATAGTCACTTTTTCGGTTTTACTGACTATAACACTCCCAACTCCCCCACATTTTCCCCACTGAGCAATACGATGTCATCGATTCGGTTCATTATGGTTGGCGGTTTTCTCGGCGCGGGAAAGACGACGACGATCGCGCGACTCGCTCGTGCTTATCAACAGCAAGGCTTGAAGGTGGGCATCGTGACGAACGATCAGGCCACGGATCTGGTCGACACGCACACGCTGCGAAGCCAAGGGTTCAAGGTCGGTGAAGTGGCGGGGGCTTGCTTCTGCTGTAACTTCAACGAGCTGACCAACACGGCAGACCAACTGCAATGTGATGACAAGCCTGATGTGATTTTGGCCGAACCGGTGGGCAGTTGCACCGACCTTGTCGCCACGGTCGTCCAGCCGCTGATGCAATTGTTCGGCGATCGTTTTGATGTGGCACCGTACGGAGTGATTTTGAAACCAAGTCATGGTCGGCGGATTTTGAAAGGAGACCCCAAGGCGGGCTTCTCACCGAAGGCGGCTTACATCTTCAAAAAGCAATTGGAAGAAGCCGATTTTGTCCTGATCAATCGGGCCGATGAATTGTCCGAGCCGGAATTGGACGAGCTGACGCGGTTGGTTGCGAGCGAAGCACCGAATGTTCCCCTGCTGCGTATTTCAGCGAAGACGGGCGAAGGCTTTGATGCGTTCTTAGAGTTGTTGGACCAACGAGGCGACTTTGGACGCCGCATTTTAGAGATGGACTATGACGTGTACGCCGAAGGCGAAGCGGAACTCGGTTGGCTGAACATGAGTTTGACGGCGACGTCCGAGTCCGAGTTTGATCTGGACGCTTTGGTGCTGGACATTGTCAATCGGTTGCGGACATCGCTGGCGACGGCCACAGCGGAAACCGCCCACTTGAAGGCGATCGGTTTGTCCGACGGGGCACATGCGGTTGCGAATCTCGTCAGCAGTGACGCTGCTGCGGAATTGTCGCTGACGTCGGAATGCAAATCCAAGTCAGCCGAATTGGTAGTCAACGCGCGAGTGGCGATTGATCCTGAGCAATTACAAACGTTGGTCGAGACGGCGGTGGAGCAAGCGTGTCAATCGCATGGTGCGAAAGCGGAGGTGCGGCAAACGCAAGCGTTCCGCCCCGGCCGCCCCGTGCCAACCCATCGCATGACCGACGCCGGGTAGGCATGTGGGATAGGCTTCTAGCCTTTTTATACCCCAAAACTCATTTGCTTGAATGCAACGAACGCTTCAACAATGGTCGAGAAACGGTTCATCCCTCGCCAGAGAGTTCTTGAGCCGGCAGGACCCTGCGATTTTTTGTCGATGTAGCCGCCTAGGATGGCGATCGATTTTCCGAACGCTTCCATCGTTGGTGGAGACTTCGGATCGACCGGGCGTTTAGTTAGAAATATCATGATCGCCATCCATTCGTCTTCGCTAAAGTAGACCGTGCAGGGCGACTGTCCGTCATGACGTGTGGCGCCCTTGAGGTACTCCACTCTCCAAGCGACGACCGTGAGCATCGAAAACGCTCGTATATAACGCTCCAATGTTTCGTACTTCATGTCTTCGATGTGAAGCCCACTTTTAAGTGTTTTGAAGTACAACTCCACTAGCCAACGAAAACAGTAGCCGGTCAAAACCTCGTCAATTTCTTCCGCCGAACTGACCGGCAGGGTTGTCAGAAGCATCCAGTTAATCGGGGCTTCACCGATTGGCGGATCCACCTCGAGCGACTCCACCACATTGATCCAAGTGTCGGTCAACTTGCCAGTGCTGGACCGCCCGGTTCCGGCAACTTTGACGCGCACGCTGCGAAATTGCACCAGCGCTTCGCGTGAAATACGTGCCTGTTTCCGAGCTCGTTTCTTATCATCTGGAAGCACCGGAGCGTCTCGGCCACCGATCGAAACCGTTTTCTCTCCACGCCAAGCGACCTTTGAAAGCGTCTCTTCAATTGTCGTGACATCATCAATCGGCGAGCCGGTGACCGCATCGACGGCGGCGACGATCTTCTGAGTCCGGCACTGACGAATGATGAATCCATAGTTCTCTGGAAACTCCGCCGCCTCGGCCAGCAGTTCGCCAATGTCCGATTCGCTGTCGGAAAGCTGAATGAACTGAGTTTGCGGCATCGAGCGGGCGATTTGCTCGCCGCTTTGCATCATTTCCATCCATCGGCTGCTCTCTTTTTCTTCAAAACAGCGTCGCTGCCGTTCGGCTTTGCGCTCCTTGGCTGGCACTTCCAATGACGTCGCATCACGAGTCCAAAGAACTTGGTCGACCACTCCCAAGGGGATGCCTGGGGCAGCAACGGCGTAGAGCGGATGGTAGAAAAAGCCAAAACGTTTGCCGCCCGAAAGCGGTCCTGCCCCGCTGACCTGCTGCTTTGGCTTGGTCAGATCGAACTCGGACGAGTCCTGATCCAGAAAGACCCGTTTGTGCTCGCCGCATCGCTTTCGAGCGGCCTGATGATGTGCGTCGAAGATTTGATCCACGTCTACCTTGGGGTTGTTGGCTAAGCGATAAATTCCCTTCAAGTCAGCTTTGGAACGAACACGGTCCGGTGTCGACTCGCCGATCGAGGAAGCTTGAGAGACAAACTTAACAACGCGATCCACCCGCCGCTTGTGGCCCAGGTCCAACGATTCAAATTCCTGCCGTACCCAATCGATAACCATCCGTGCAACCTCCGTGCGATGAAAATCTAAATCGCAGAATCATTCGCACACACACGAGAAAAGGCAAGAAAATGTTTTGGGGTATAAAAAGGCTTCTAGCCTGTCATTTTGTAGGCCGGAACACAGCGGAGCGGAGTTCCGGTATGGCGGCTGTAACGAATTCCCCATCACTTTCGCGGCCTGCCGGATCTGCGTCGCTATCGCAACTTGAGTCCGGCCTACCAATGTCGCCCGACGACTCCGCTCGTCGGTTTTCCCGTTCCAATCATGCCGACAAAAGTCTTGGCGACTTTCGCTACAGGGAGATTGCTCTTGATGACAGGCTAGAAGCCTATCCCACATTGATCAGTTCCGGCATGCGGCTGTAACGAATTCCCCATCACTTTCGCGGCCTGCCGGATCTGCGTCGCTACCGCGACTTGAGTCCGGCCTACCAATGTCGCCCGACGACTCCGCTCGTCGGTTTCCCGGTTCCAATCATGCCGACAAAAGTCTTGGCGACTTTCGCTACGGGGAGATTGCTCTTGATGACAGGCTAGAAGCCTATCCTACGTTGGCCAGGTGGTGCTTTAGGCCTTCCATAACGCCGCTGGTCGCTTTTTGGTTGGCTAGAAAGACGTAGTCGGCAGTGTTGGCGAGTCGATGTGCCTCGGTGACATTCTGCTTCAGCTCGTCCGATGCGTTGTGCACCACGATCGCTCGATAACCCGCGGTCAACGCCGCCAAGTCGTTGCCGGAATCTCCGGCGAACACAATCGCTTCGGGATCAACCGCCATGTGCTCGGCCCACCAGCGAAGTGCATACGCCTTGGAAACCCCACTCGGCAAAAGATCAATCAAACCGTCGTTGTTGAAGGGATCCACACTGGCAATGATCGAATAGGGAGCTGAAATGCGGTCCAGTCGCGTTTGGAATCCTTCGACGATCGGTGCCAATCGTGACGCGTCGGCATAGTAGCTGAGCTTGAATGGCCCTTGCTTCTCGGACTCTTGCTCTCGAGTTCCCTCGATCCCCGAAAACTCTTTCATCAGATCGGTGGTCGTGATCGGACCCACGATTGCCGCTAAATCATCGTGGTACGCTTGGACCCGCTCCATTTTTTCGTCTGCCGATCCGGCGGAACCCGTGCGACGCATGATCGTTGTCCCGACGTCACAGATGATCCATTCGGGATGAGGCAAAGCGTGCTCGGCGATCGCACCTTGTACCGACGCAAAATGACGCCCCGTGACGAACAGCAATTCGATGCCGTGTTCACTCAAATATCGCTGGACCTCGGTAAGATCCCTTCGATTTTCGAGGTTGTTGTCCAGCGGAATGAACGTGCCGTCCAAGTCGGTCGCTAGTACTTTCAAATCCATTTTCGGTTCACACTCGCATTAACCACAAAGTTTCGTAAGCATCCACCACGATATCGTCGCTCGTGCCAAATTCGCGATCAGTCAAAGCGTCTTTGAAGAATCGACCGAGCCCGACGGTACGCAATCGATTGCCGTCCACCGATTGTGGTTGATCGGTAAAGTTAGCGATCACGATCAAGCGGTAACTTTCATTGATGCGAATGAAGCTCAGTAGATGTTTATTGCCCGTCGCAATCAGTTCCATTTGTTGTCCGGCCAATGCGGGCAACGCCTTTCGTGTCGCAATCAATTTTTGCAGTGATCGAAAGATGCGTTTGCGAATCGATCCGCTGCCCGAGGCGATTGTGTCATTCAACTCGTGCAAAAATTCCCACTGCATCCGCGGTCGATGCACCCAACGCGTGTCACCAGCTTTGGCGGGGTCTTTGACGAAATCGTAATCGTTCAACATCCCCCATTCTTCGCCCAGATACAGTAGCGGAATGCCTCCGATGCTGAGCGTGATGCCTTGCAGTAGCAGCATCCGGCGAATTGACATTTCTTTTTCGTGTTCGTCGCCTTCTTCGATCGCGTGCTCAAGTCCTGCCAACGACGCCAGCGTGCCGGCGATTCGCATGTCGCCCGTTTCGACATTCTCTTGAAACGGGACACCACGAGCAAACGAGTCTTTGAATTGCCCGGTGTAAAATTGATTCAAAAATTGGCGATGGTCGTAGGCATTGATCCCCAACGCTGCGGCGTCGGCATCGTCGAACGTCCAGCCGATGTCGTCATGACAGCGCAGATAGTTGACCCAGCCTGTATGCTTGGGCAACTTGTGTCGATGGCTCAACGATCGAGTTAGCAAGCGTGTCTCGTGAGTGGCAAGCGATTCCCACAACAACGCCATCAGCGTCGGGTTGTACGAAATCTGGCACTCTTCGGGACTGATGTATTTAACCACGTCGTCGGGATGCACAATCGCTTCGGACTTGAACAACAAACTCGGCGTCGCGATCCGAGCTAGCCGGCTGAAGGCTTGAATCAGCGTGTGAGCTTCGGGCAGATTTTCGCAATTGGTGCCCATTTGTTTCCAAACGAACGCAACCGCATCGAGCCGCAAGATATCGATCCCGGTGCTCGAGATAAAGTACATCTCCTCCAGCATCGCACGGAACACCGCTGGATTGCTGTAATTCAAATCCCACTGGAAACTGTTGAACGTCGTCCACACCCAACTCTGCATTCCGTCGTGCCAGGTGAAGTTTCCACGGCGTACGGTAGGAAAGATCTCGCGGAGTGTGCGTTCGTATTGATCCGGCAGCCCACGATCGGGAAAGATGTAATAAAAGTTCTGGTATTCCGGGTCGCCCGATTGTGCACGTTTTGCCCAATCGTGGTCATCCGAGGTGTGGTTAAAGACGAAGTCCAGCACCAACACGATTCCGGCCTTGCGAAGCTCGTTTGCCAAGTTCCGCAAGTCATCGATCGTCCCTAGTCGCGGGTCCACGCTGCGGTAGTTGCTGATCGCATAGCCGCCATCATTGTCGCCTGGGCGAACCGCAAACAACGGCATCAGGTGCAGATAGGTCAGCCCGAGTTCTTTGAAATAGTCAATCGAATCCGCCAGCTTGCCAAGATTTTCGCTGAACAGATCGACGTACAACGCCCCCCCCACGATTTTTTCCGAAGCGAACCAATCGGGTTCGTTGATCCGGTGTCGATCGAGTTCACGGAGTTCTTCGGGGCGATCCAGCCACGCGTGGGCCGACGTCAGCAGGATTTGCTCGAGATGATAGAAGAAGTCGTACCGAGTGCCGTACAATTGGAACAACAGCCCAAAGAGCTCTTCCCAATTGTCGATCAGACGCACGCCGAATTCATGACGCAGTTCTTCGTCGGCGTCATTCGCGTCCCAGAACGCTTGTAGCCGAGGCGACAAACGCTGTAACGAAAGATCGGCTTCGTAAGAGAGTCCGCTGGCGTGCGACGTGCTGCTGCCGTTGCGGATTCCTTTAGGATTCGATCTGATCATTGGGAATTACGATATTCTCTAAAAAATTGTAGTAGTCGATGCCTTCGATAATACCTCGCGCGTGCGGTTGCTCGGCAAAATATATTCGAGGATGGTTGCGAAGTCGATTCAATTCGGGACTGTAGTTGGCGACGACTACCCCCAGACTGCGGCCCTGCAACATGCCGGCGTCATTTCCGCTATCGCCAGCCACCAGGACATGTTCGGCCGAAAAGCCCCATTTCCACATCAAATGGCGAATCGTCATGTCGCTGCCGCCGCGAACGGGAATGATGTCAAGATACATGCCCAACGACAACAGAACCTTAGCACGTAATCCAGCCGATCGCAGATGTTTCTTAATCTGCATCGTAGACGGCGCCACCTTATTGTCTATCTCATAACTGATTTTGAACTCGGATTGGTTCGAGTCGTCCTGGCGAAATAGACCCGGTATCTCGTCCAACACCTTGCGAATTTCGTCGGGTTTCCACGCATAGTTAATCTGTTTTCGCCAACTGCGGTCGGGAGTCAATTTTTTTCCGTAATGCAGCTGCGTGCCGGCATCGGTGTCGATCACGTCGGGACGCGGCAGCCCCAGTTCTTCGATCAATTCCATCGCACTATCCAACCGCCGACCGGTCGCGATACCAAAACCGATGTGGTCATGTTCCTCAAGCAACGCAGCAAATTGGGCAAGTGCCTCGTCGTCGCCGGACAACGTATTGTCGAGATCGGTCACAATCAAGCGATCAAACTCAGGCAACCGCCGAGCCCGCGGGGCGCTGACGAGCGCCGGAACCGACGAATGCTCGAGAATATCGTCCAAATCACGCAGATAGCGATGAGCGTGATTGCTCCACGAGTAATGCTTGCGTGTCCCTTCGATCCCGGCCTTGGACCATGCTTCCCACTGCTCGGGCTCGGTCAACGCGCGGAGCAACGCTTTCTCGATCATCTCGCCATCGACCGGATCGATAAGCAGCCCGTTATTGCAATTCGCGATGATGTCACGAGGCCCGCCATCGTTGGTCGCCACAATCGGCACCCCCGTCGCTCCGGCCTCTAACAACGTCAAACCAAATGGCTCGGTCAAGGCGGGGTTAATGAACACGCCCTTGCCTTGTGCCGCAAAGCGATACAAATCAGGCACATCGCTTGGCGAGTGCGTTTTCGGATAGGCAACGTGTCCATACAGATCGTATTTATCGATTCGGTGCAGGACGCTATCGAGGACGCGACGTTGTGCCTTGGGTAATTCCAGGATGTCGTCTCGTGACCCCATCACCAAAACTAGGTTTGCCAACTTCTGAAGCTGCTCGCTTTGTCCATAAACATCAACAAGCTTGGTCAGGTTTTTGCGTTCATCGGGCCGCGCCATCGTCAAGATCATCGGCTTGTTTGGATCTCGCAAAAACGGATCCAGCGCTTCGGCGATTGGAGGACGTTTCCAATCCGACGTGGCCGGAGAGAACCGTGACAAATCGACGCCCGGCGGAATTACCTCCATGCGTGACGGCACGTAATGGTCATACAGTTCGTATTGCTGCTGAACCTCTTGCGTCGTACTGGTCACGACCATCGACGCGGTCTCCAGGGCGATTTCTTCGGCTTCGGTGCGAAGCGAAAACTTGTAACGCCGATCCAGCGATGCAAGATTGTCTTTGTCCAGCGACAAGCGTTGCCGCTTCACCCGGCCAAGCGAGTGTCCCGTGAAGATAAAGGGAACGTGCAACAAACGGGAAAGCTGTGCCCCGGCGAGTCCCGCGTCGGCATAGTGACCGTGGATGATGTCGGGAATCCCCGTGCGACGAAAATGCACGAGTGTCTGGTCAATAAAATGGTCAACGTAGGGCCACAGCGCTTCCTTCTTCAAATAACGCTTGGGACCAAACGGGATGCGAATCAGCTTGGCGTTTTCGCTGATCTTCTCTTCGAGTTGTGCATAGTCGTCCGACACCTTTGGATCGATGATCTGGCGAGTCAACAACTCGACTTCGCGGACATTCGGTTGCGACGCGAGTTCGCGAGCAAGTTCCAGCACATAAATCACTTGGCCGCCGGTATCTGCATCACACCCCAACTCGGGCTCGTGTGCGCGAATCAATCCGTGCAAGCTGATCAACGTGATCTTCAATCCGTTTTCGCGGTCGAGGAGTCGATTCGATCGCGAACTCTTAATCTCAGCAGGCTCTTCAGGCTTCGTTTCAGGCATAACCTTGACGTTTCTGTTGGAGTAGTTGAACAACAATGATTGAGCGGGCAACAATGATTGAGTGGGGATTGCTAAGTCGCTATTGTAGCGTGCGGCGCATCGAAAATGATGTCCCCATCACTGCAGCGAACGACGTCGGCTCCTGTTTTTCCAACGTTTTACACGTCGCAACCAGAGAACTCGTGCCGTATTGCTAACATCCCCGACGCAATTGGGGCCGAGGCTCGCACCTTACCCAGCGTTTGACGGTCCGGGGCTGACCCTTCGTGTGCGATTGACTCTTTATTCCAGTTGGTAGATCGACTCATCGTTCGAGGTGGCGCCTCGCAGACCGCAGATACGCGACGCGAAACCAACGGCGCGATCGATGACTTGTTGGTAGGAAATCCCCGCCAAAATCCCATCAATCGTGGCTGCCGCAAAACCATCCCCCGCGCCCACCGTATCGACCATCGATTCCGGTGGCGGAGCCGATGCAAAATAGGTCTGGTCATGCGTGATCGCGTAAGCACCCCGTGCACCACATGTGATAAAGTAGACCACCGCAGCGCCATACAGACTTGATACTTTTTCAACCGCCCGTTTGACATCATCATCCGTTTCACACGGCATTCCCGTAATACCTGCAAGCTCTTCGTCGTTTAACTTGACGAAGTCAGCTCCCTCAAGCAGTTCGGGCAACCATTTCGCGTCAAACCACGGCTCACGAATATTAATATCGACAAAGCGAGACGCGGTCGAATTTGCGATCCAATGCTTCAGTGTGTCACGCGTTTGCTCGCCTCGCCACGCGAGCGTGCCATGATAGAAAACCGAGTGTTCTTCGTAAGCCGATGATCTCGATCCGAAAGTATTTCCCGTGTCGCCGGACGAAGGATTTACTTCGGGGCACTGAATGAAGTCGTAGGCACGCGGGAAGACAATCTCGTAAGAGGGTTGCCCATTTTCGAGCGAGACCTGGACCGCCCCCGTTTGATGTTCCGGGTTGGTTTGCAGACCGTCAAGTTTCATACCCCAATTCGCCATTCGTTCTTTGATTTGTTTTCCTTCTTGGTCATCACCTACTGACGACACAAACGTCGGTTTGCGACCAAACCCCTGCAGATTCCATGCCACATTAAACGGAGCTCCGCCAAGAATACTGCGTCCATCAGGAAAATGATCGAGCAGTACTTCACCAATAACGAGAGGCGAGCCACGGAACTCAAGACTGGTTTTGGGGGCAGTGGAATTCATGGGATCCCGTTTATTGCGTTAGTGGTTGGCATCGCGTTAGCGATTGGAAATTACATTGTACGGGATTGCGACGCGAATGCGAGTTGCGTCCGCCCAGAGACGTTGCGTCCAGCCAGAGACGTTGCGTCCAGCCAGAGACAACGTGCAACGCGAAAGCGAGGCTAAGACTGGCTCCGGCGTGTGCACCTGTCCCCTTTCTACGAAGAACTTCGTTTAATGAAAAATTGACCATCGTCGATCAAGACCTATCCCTCGGCGAATGACTCGGAACCGACGGCAAGAGCGACAGGCATCTGAGCGAGGATTTTAAGATGCCCCTATGCGGTGTGAATCATTGGCGTAGTGGGTCGTCAAAGAAGACGCCCGACCAAAATCGACGTCGCCATGCACACCGTAGCCATGCTCGCCAAAGCGTTGACTGATTCGATGGATATCAACCAGCTGTCGACGGTAACTACCGTATCGTTCTAGGCACGCTCCATGCCATCGGACACATACGAGGGACTAACCAGGTAGGCAGGAATCATTGGGTAAAATCCCGTTAGCCGTTTGGCGCTAGCCCCGGTTCAGCGCCGGAACCGTGGCTTGCGGGCTGTTGATTTAATTGAAATGAAAGTCACATAAGTGAGCCATGGGCCGTAAGGCACCGGGTAATGCGTGGACCCCGGCCGCTCGCGCGCGAGCGGCTCACTAAATCAAAAAGCCGCTAGCGCCAAAACGGCCAATGTACTGAAAGACTCCTGCCTCACTTCTTACAATCTGTAAGGAATGTGTGCGAACGGAACCAGTTGGTAGGAACGCAAATGATGTGCCTCGAAACCTCACTACTTTTTTTTAAATGTGTGCGTTGTATTGAGGACTTACTATTTCCAGTAGTGTTTTTTTCTGTGTCTTATAATTGTAGAAATTTGCCAACCTTTTACTTGCAAATCATATAACTTAACGATACAAAACTCAGGAGTACTAGGGACACCCTATGCGTTCTGCAGTGGGGAACTAAAAACAAGTACGGAGTGACGCTGAGAGCGTGTGGTAGCCATGGCACCCAAGCATTTCAACCGATTCGTCAGTACTGCATCGACAAACCCGAGTGGATGTCGAGCAATGAATCCCCGGCGTCAACGCGGCTTTACGCTCGTTGAATTGCTAGTAGTGATCAGCATCATCGGTGTACTCTTATCGCTCAGCATGTCCGGTGTTCAAGCAGCGCGCGAAGCTGCACGACGAACACAATGTTCAAATCGCTTGCACCAACAAGCTTTGGGGCTGCATCAGTTCCATGCTACTTTTAATACGCTTCCCCTCGGCAATGATCGCTTAGGCCTACGCAACCAATCATGGTGTTCCGCGATCCTAGGCAACATCGAGCAAACGGCAATCGCTTCGTCCTACAATCGCAAACTTGCGTGGGACGCCTACCCACTAAATGCCTCCCTCAGCAAGACCGTTATCCCCACATTCCGCTGTCCGTCATCCGTCTTGGACGTCGAGGGCGATACCGACTACGCCGGCATGATGGGCAGCGCATTGGCATCCGAGCGTGCTCAAGCGGGAGTCGATTTAAACAACGGCGTTCTGATTTCGTCGTCGCCTCGAAGGTTAAACCCGGTATCTCTACCTGAAATCATCGACGGCACGAGTTACACCATTTTCATATGTGAGGTCGTCGATCGGCTGCCGGAGTCGTACGGATTGTGGGCCGATGGCCGTAACACGATCTCTCACGACAACGGTGGCATTAATATCGACAATAGCGGCGAAATTTTCAGTTTTCACCCAGGCGGGGCGCAGGTCGCGTTTTCCGATGGTGCGGTGAGATTTTTGACTGAATCCACCGACGAAAACCTGATTGGCGCCTTGTGCTCTCGCTATGGTCACGAGTCGGTTAACGAAGTTTTTGGTCATTAGCAACATTTGGCCAACAACACCAACACGCCACCCACGTTCCCTCCCCAACCTCAGTTCGCCCACCTTGAAAGGAGTATTCACCGGTCTCGAAGCGTTCCCCCCAAGGTGCCGAGTGAATTTGCAAGTCACCGCAAAGTTCGGAACTTGTTAATCAAGCAGCCTTGGTCCTCAGCTAGTTTTCACTCCAAGTTTCAATCCCTGTATCGCAAACAAAGAGAGTCCTCAGATGTACAAACTATGTCTTGCTGCGTTGATCGCATTCGCTGTTCCGTCCGTTGCCACCGCAGGCGGAGGCGGAAGTAAAGAGCTAGGAAAGATTCGTGTCAACAACGACAGCCAACAGGTCGCCTATGTAAGTGTTGACCCAAGCGATGCGTTGAAAAACGCGAACGCATCCAACTTCACCAAACTTGGCGGACGCATTTTGAATCCAGGTGAATCGACTGAGTTCAAAAATCTGAAAGATGGTTTCCACTCGGTTGTCAGCGCACTCCGCCCCGTCAATGTAATCCCCACCCCCAACGATTTTACGGAAAAGAAGTTAGGCGTTAAAAAAAGTAACACTACTTTCGTCGCCGCGTTTTGACGATCGCAGCGACATGACTAATCAGGTTGATGCGAGTAAGTTCCATCTTAATTTCTGGTTCTCAGGCTTTGCCTGGGAACCGACTGCCTTGCAGGCTCTGTGTGCTTGAACTTGGTAGACAAGGCGGAACCTCGGGTGCAGTGCGTTCCATGGCAGTGCCCAACGTCGTGAAGGATTTCCTGGTAGCTACCTTCGCCAGAAGGTGGTGATTCGCGTTTGACGCCAACAATCCACGCTCTGGCGAGCGTAGCTACGAAACGTCAATGCTGTAATTTTCCAGCCTAAAAATCGCTCACGGCGTTGGGCTTCTGCCTAGGTACGAGGGTTTTGATCGCTGGCGAGTCAACGTACCGAACCTATTCAACTAAACAGCGTCAGTTAAACGGCCAGTCCTATACAGAGATATCTGTGGGATGGGCCGTTTTTTTGTTTGTTAGTTCGAGCTGCCACTTTCGGAAAAAAGCTTACTGGTCCAAGTCCACTTCGGCACATGTCTCTTCACTTTCCCACAATCGGACTTTAAAGGCCGCAGCGCCGGTACCTTCTAGAATCTTGGGACACACTTCGTTCAACAAATGCAGCGCCATGTTTTCGGCAGTCGGGTTGGACGCCAATTCGTAGATGCGATGAGGCTCGGACGAGCGGATTGCGGCGAGTCCATTTTCGTCCTGATCCCACAAGATAAACGCGTGGTCCCAATTTTCATCCAGCCATCCCTTGCACCGTTTTTTCAACAGTTTGAAGTCCAAGATGCGGCCGACCGAGTCCTGCTCGTGGCCGGTGACATAGATTTCCACCACATAATTATGCCCATGCAAATTCTGGCATTTGCCTTCGTGACCGACCAATCGGTGGCCCGCACAGAACGTAAATCGTCGCATGATGCTCAGTGACATCGTTTATCTTCCTCGAATCGATACAAAATCCGTGCTGCAATCCGCAGCATGATGGATTGAAATAAGGGTGAATCTGCTTCATCGGCATCATAGAGTATGTCTTAATCATCGCGAATCGGCCTGGTTTCTTCGCCGTCAAGAAAATGGCACACTATGCGAGCGTTAGGGTCACGGAATGATCCGTGATGAAACTGTCATCCACCGATACCAAAATTTTCAAAATCATGCCTGAAACTAACCAAGCCACCGCACTCAGTGTCCCCACAACCGATGCATTGCGTTTTTTGCCCGAAGGCCCGTTCGCCCTCAGCGACAGCCAATTCTCGTGGGTGGGAATCCAACACGGATCGGATTCGAAAAATGGCTCGCTGAATCTGTACAATCTGGCGACTCAGACAAACCAGTCATTTGACTTGCCGGGGCGGCCAGGATTCGCGTTTCCCTGTACGACCGCGAACCGATTCATTGTCGGTTGCGAGCGTTCGCTTGGTTTCTTTAACACTGCGACGGGAATCTTTGAGTCGTTTCAGGATGGTATCGACGGCGACGTCGAAAATACGATCATCAATGACGGTACTTTTTATGAGAACAATTTGGTTTTCGGGACCAAAGACCTCGAGTTTGCCACGAAAAAGGCAGGACTCTACTTGTATCGTGGTCGCGACTCGAAACTGATTCGCTTGCGAGACGACCAGATTTGCAGCAACGGAAAATCGATCGTCAAAAACGCTGACGGATCGCTCAGTCTGTATGACATCGATTCGCCGACTCGCCAAATCGTCCGTTACGACTTGGACATTGACGCCGGGACGCTCAGCGATCCCACGGTCGTCATCGACCTGACTAAAGATCCCGCGGTCCCTGACGGAGCAATTCTGACCCCGGATGGCAAACAGATCATCGTCTCCATGTTCTTGCCGGATGTTGCCGACTTTGGAACGACCCGCATGTACGACATCGCTTCGGGCAATCTAGTGCGTGAGTGGCAAACTGCCGGGTCGCCGCAAAACACATGTCCTGCACTCGTTCGGCACGAGGGCAAGATTCAATTGGTGATCACGACTGCGGTAGAAAACATGAACGCCGAAGCAAAGGCGAAATGTCCCAACGCGGGGCAGTTGTTCTTAGCGGAAACCGACATCGAGGATGCTGGCGGCCCAATCAACCAGTTTTATCCCGCGTAACGTAATTTTCCGTAGCGAAACTCGCCAAGAGTTTCGGGGCCGCGAGGACGGACGAAAGTCTTCGCGACTTTCGCTACGGGGATGTACATCACATCAAAACGAATCGACGTGATAGCGATGGCATTTTGTGCACGATTCGCCAGCTCCGTGCGAGGTATGGCAGCTTGCACACGCCTCGAGTTTGATCGGCTCGAAATCGAGCCCGCTCTCGCCGACGCGGTGGCAATGCACACAGTCCGTCAAACCAGCAATATTCATGTGCGGTTTGTGCGAAAATTTTGTGAACGAGCGGCCTTGGCCCACCAACGGCGTGCTCAACCAATTCCCGGCACCTTGCGAGGCCGCAGGGTGACATGTGATACACGCGGCGACCGTCCTGTTGGCAAGCATCCGTTTGCGAATTGGATCGTTCGCGGGCAACGCGCCGAGCGTTTCGATTGCAGACCGGACCACCGGATCCGCGTGCCCGCTGCCTCGATAGACGATCGCCATCTTCAATTCATCGCGGTACCAGCCGCCAACGCGAAGCATGCGACTCGGGTCAAAGCGATCGTCATCCGGTGCGGCCGACGCACCTGTTTCCGCTCCGTTGTCTGCCAGCGGATCCGCTACGAGTGGATCCGCACCGAGCAGATCGTCATCACCTAGCAAGCCATCGTCGCTAAGTAAATCGTCGGCCAGCAGATCGCCTGTAAGCAAATCGTCACCGCCACTGATCTCGTCGCTAAGCAGTAAGTCGTCGTCCGAGCTTGGTGCAAGCAAATTTTGTGACGTGGCGACAGTGCGGAACAGTTGTTTCTGGTTTCCTCGTTGCTTGGCATCGGTGACACGATTGCCAGGGTTTAGAAACCACATCCGATAGCTGTCCGACAACATTTGCGGTGGGATCGATCGAATCACATTTGTCAACGCTGGCGACGATACCGCGGTCGCGTTGGCTCGTTCAAGCAAAGCCGCTTGCCCATCTTTGGCAATGTCTGCCAAAAGCTGACGATGCGCGGCGGCAACGATCGTAGCAGCAACCGATTGATCGCGTGAGTTGGTATTGAGGCGGCTGAAGTCCCGCAATTCGATCATTCGCAACGCGAAAGCGACATCGGGATCGTTTCGCAAAAACAGTTCGGTTAGCGGAGCAACGGTGCCATCAAAGAACCCCGTCGCAGCGACAGGCCATGACTGGATTTCAAGGGACTGCGACTCAGGGATCGTCGGCAATGCGAACAACTCGACGCCGTGATCCGATTCCAACCGCAACGCTTCGTCGTGGCACGACTTGCAGGCAAATTCATAACGAACGACACGGCTCAGTTCGTGGTTCTCATCTTTGACGTGACAGTCGAGACAACGAAACTCGGTTGCAGCGCCGCCATTGCTGGATGCAGGAAAATGTTTCATCGCGTGAGAGGAATGATCAAACGCGATTTTGCCTCCACGTCCGTAGGGCCAATCGGCCCATTGCGGGTGTGACGCCGCAAAACTTCCGAATTGATCGCTGTGGCATGTTTGGCATTGGGCATCCGTCATCACCATCAGATTGGCATCGGCTCCGCGATGTTCACGATGGCACGCAGCACATTCGAGGTGCTCTTGATCGACGCCGATCGTGGCTCCCGCGTGACGGATATTGCGAGTCGCCGAGATTGTGGACGATCGCAGTGAAAGCATGCGAATTTGTTGGCGTGCTTCCTGGGGCAAATTGTGAGCTAAACGAGCCGATTGGCGATCAATCGTGCTGTGATGACAATCTAAACAGCGATCCGTTTGCGACACGTGGTCGTGCCCAGCACCCCCGAGCCGAAACCACGATGACGGCTCCAACGATGCTTGCGAATGACAGGCCGCACATCGTTTTTCGCTAAGCGTGCCTGCCAAGATCTGTGCGTGTGGCGTAATCAATTCGCCCGGCTTGAAATAGTCAGAAACAAATCCTCCCTGACTGATCATCAGCAGCATGACAACCGCGATTGCCACGACAACCAATCCCAATGCCTTGCGGCGGTTGAGCCACGTTCGCCGAGGGCAACAGGGTTCCGCTAATGGACATGTGCCCAACGAACTTGGACCCGCCGGGCATTTTTTGCCTGAAGCATGGACACCGCAAACCCAATGATCGCCGGGGCGATCGATCGTTGGCGGCTTGGGCAAATGGACGTTTTCGCGAGGCATCGTATCAGAATGTCGTTGGCGGGGTGGATCGTCGAACGGATGAGCCAAATGAAATGGCGTTGCAGAAGCGAGCAGTCAATCAGTCGGCTACATAGTAAAACGCAGCGCTACGACAGCATGGATGATCGCACCGCCAAAGAGCAGCAAGGAGAGCACGCTGTGAACGACCACCCATGACCGCAGACGCAATTGCAACGCATACTGATAATCAAGGTCATCACGTTTGCGGACGAGGGAGGCGAATTGTCCGGCAGTTGATCGCGATTCGTTTTCCAAATAGCGGTCGAGTTCGCTTAAACCCGACAACAATCGCCGTCGGCGATGTCCGGTTGGCAACATGACGTAGGCAAGCGTTGGCGAGGACGCAAAAAACGGATTCAGCACTTTGCAATAAAACGATTTCAACACCGTCACCGCAGCCTCGTCGCCGTTTCCATCGATCAGCCGACCGGCGGCGGTGGCGATCTCGTTGCGGTGCCATGGAATTTGCTCGAAGCGAAACTCGCCACTGACGGCGGTCAATCGCCGCGGCAACGTGCGACTTGCGTACAACCCGTAAAAGCCACTCACCGAGACGATCAAAAACAATATCGATAGCGTGCATTCAAATTGTCCTGCGGCGATAAGTGCGGGAACATGGACCGCATAGACTCCGGCAGCGAACAGCCCACTGTACAGATGGATCTGCGTCCAAGTACTGACGTTCCCAAGTGGCAAAACAGGCAACCGCCGCCGAATTCCTAGTAGCATCAACAAGCACAACGTCGCCAGCAGCGTGAATCCGGTAAAGTAGCTTGCGTGTCCTAGCCGGTTTTGTTGCCAACGACTGATCGTCACGACAATCGCAATCGCGATCAAAGTCACAATCACAGAGAGACGTCGTCGCGTTCGAAAATGAATCGGTTTCATGGGTGCTAACTCCGGCGATCGAGCCACTGCGTTAGCGGCGCCGACTCGGTCAAATCAATACGAACCAAGGCGTCATGCGGACAAGCCGATGCACACGCAGGACCATTGGGCTGGGTACTGCACAGATCACACTTGGTCGCCTTGGTGATCGGTTTACCCGTTGTCGAATCGCAGTACGGTTTTCCGCTGCGATCACGAATACTTGCCATTTGAATATTTTGATAAGGACACGCATTCGCACACGTGCCACAGCCAATACAGATCGGTTCATGAATCGCGACCACCCCGGTATTCACGTCACGCGCGATCGATCCGGTGGGACAGCCAATCATGCACACAGGATCTTCGCAATGCATACACGCTTGCACGAATTGCAAGCGATCGTGAATCAAACCTTGGCGAGCGAATCGTGGATTGCCGTCATTCACGCTGGCGCATGCTTTGACGCAATCGTCGCACCGAGTGCATCGATTCAGATCAATGACCATCGCTTCTTGGCCATTGTTCAAGCGATTTTGCACCACAAACTCGAGCAGTTCTGTTTGCTGGAATCCGGTCCCGGTCACAATGGGCAAGTCATTGCCGCCGTCACGTTTTGACTTTGGCAAGCGAGTCTGCGTGCGTCGTTCGGTGTCGGTGGTTGCCGAACCCGTGCGAGCCATCAATTTGGCGACAGACTCGGGCAATTCGCTGCGACGGATATGAGGCAGTATCGCATCCACAAAAACTTCCGCAGGAATCGAAAGCGTGTCGAGAAACCCGATTGCTCGCAGAGAACGCTGCAACGTTTTGGGAGGCAAAGCTTGTTGCCGAAGTGAATTGTAGGCAAGTTCTTCGAACCCAAAGATGTGGCCTTTGCCTAGATAAGCGGTGGTTCGATGCGATGCACCGTAGCTCTGCGAAAGGCGTCCGAAACCGCTACGAACGATCACCAATTCCGTTGGCAAATGCCCTTCTTCAGCCACAACCGGTTCGGAACGAATTTGATCGGCTAATGGCAAAGACCGTTGACGCTTGTAGTCGTTGTCCCATTCCATCCGACCGAACGAATTCAACCCTGTCGCAGCGGCGACTCGCTGAAGATTCTCTTCGGGCAGATAGCGAAGGATCGGGATTTCTCGTAAATGGACCGGTAGCCATTGTTCGCGGTAATGCGCATCCAAGGTATCGGCAAACGCCTTGTCACGACGGAACATCCGCAATCCTTGCCAGCGTATTTCCAGCAACGTTGCTTCGTTTTCCGCGATTACGGTCGCCGTGCGCGGTGAACGGTACATCGCAGCGACTTCGCCAAACAGTTCACCTGGGCCGAGCGAGACGTGCTCGTGTTCACGCATCACCAGATCGAAATCTTGCAAGAAAATCGCTTGCCGGTCATCGAGCGTGCGGATCGTTCCTGATGAATTCGTCCGCGTTGGAATGACTTGGTGGGGATCGCGGGCTTCGGGAACAGGGCTGCGGAACATGAATCGTCGCAGCGCTTCGGGCCAGCTTAACTTTTCTTGCGGAGTCCGCCCTAGTTGTTCTTGCGACAGCGAATCGACCATCACACCGACGCTGCCTGCGATGACAAGAAAGGCGCTGTTGCCGTAGTCGCCTTCACGCACCAGGACCTCGCCCGCTTCGCAACGAATCAAGCGACAATCGTTCCGCAGGATGCCTTCGAGTGGCGTCGTTCGAGGAAACGATTTTAGATCCATCGAGGCGAATGGTTCACGCGAGCGCAGCCATGCCACGTCTGCGTCGTTCATCGACGCATCCATTGGCTTGTCCCACCGCTGGGGGCGTCGCACGGTGATCGCTTCGGAGTGGTTCATGAACGCTCTGATACCCCGTCCCGCATTTCAAAGTCAATAGAAATGCTGTGAAACAAAGTTTCACGCCGAGAACGATTTCGTAGCGGAACTCGTCAAGAGTTTCGAGGTATTTTGCTGCGGGACGAAAGTCTTGACGACTTCCGCTACGCCAAAGAAGCACGAAGGCTTTAAAAAAAATCGTTCACGGCGTTAGGCAGGAGCCTGGGAACGAGGAATTTTTGGTGGTCGCATAAAGGTTGCGCTACTGCAAAACCACGAAAGGACTAAACTTTTACCGTCCCGGGCGTACACCGCGCGCGCTACGGAAACCTCCGACTGCGGGTCATTGCGTTTGGCGTTTTTCCATCACTTCGCGAACTTGCTTGAGCACCCAGGCCAACACTTCCTCGGGTGTCATATCGTCGGTGTTCAGCACGATTGCGTCCTCGGCAGCTCGCAAACGTCCCACCGGTCGCGATTCGTCCTCGAGATCTCGCTTATTCTGAGCCGTCAAAATTTGCTCAAAAGACAGATGCCGCCCTTCGCTTTTCAATTGTTCCAGGCGACGTTCGGCACGTACTTCCGGTGATGCTGTCAAAAAGAACTTGCACTCGGCTTCGGGAAAAACCTCGGCGCCCTGATCTCGACCTTCGGTAACGATGTCACGTCCTTCGGCGATACGACGCTGTTGCGCGGACAATTGGCGTCGAATCTCGGGCTCGTCCGCCAAAAAGCGGATGGCATCGGTAACAGTCGGCGAACGAATCGCCCCCGAAACATCCTCTCCATTGAGAAGAATAATGTCGCCATCCCATTCCAATTCCACTTCGCTAGCAACTTTCACAAGCGCCTGTGTGTCTTCGAAATCGATCTGGGCACGGATCGTCGCCAGAGTTACCGCGCGATAGAGCGCTCCGGTATCGAGAAAATCGAACTTCAATTCCTGGGCGGCTTGACGCGCGATACTACTTTTTCCAGCACCTGCTGGGCCATCAATGGCTACGATCACGATGCGTTCTCTTTGGTTTCGGTCGAATGTAGGTGGGAAGGCTTGCCAGTGGTAGGATTCGTCAACCGAGCCTGCACTTGCAGCTTGAGCTCGTGCAACGCTCGCTGGATCGTTTCTGAATCCGAACCCGCGTCGTCTGATGCCCTTGCCTTGTTTGGCCCGAAACGTAGTCGATAGAACGCATCCGTCAAGACACGAAGGGGCGAACGTGCCGTCGAACTTGATGTCGACACGGGCGGGCGAAGGCCTTGGTTCAACTCGGCATCGGCAAGCACGGCGAATTCGGCAGGTGTCTGAGCATTGCCGCGACGGATACCGCAACGCATCAAACTATCGAGCGTCTCGGCATAAAATGCGAGCGTGGGGCGAGTGCGAGATTGTTGAGGCGGCGTTTTCGTCCGGTCACGCAGTTCCGTCAAAACGCGGACCGAACCGAATACGCCGAGCGTCACGATCACTCCAAACAACGCGGCGATCCAAGAAAAATCTCGGTGTGCCGACAACGCTCCGCCGCCAAGCTTGCCCGCTTGGACTTGGTCCATGATATTTTTCAGCCAAGTCGTCAACATGTATCTTGACTGAGCAATCGGCGTCATTGCTGAGTTTCCGTTGCCTGATGCGGCGCTCGCGTTTGGGTTGACGTCGACCACATATCCTTTCCAAAGCGTTTCGGCCAAGTCAATCACGCTGTTGACGCCCTGCGTATCACCCTGCGAGTTCGTTCCCCCGGGCGTTGGATCTAATCGCATCCAATACTGAGTTGCTTTGGGTTGCCCATACACGACATGATCAATATCCTTTTCGTCAATCAACGCTTCTACCCAAGCATGGGCATGCGATTGCCGAGCGACATAATAATGTCCAAGCTCGTTGATATCTCCGGTGTGGTAACCAACCACCAAGCGAGCCGGAATGCCTTGGCTGCGTAACATCATTGCTAATGCCGAAGCAAAATATTGGCAATGTCCGCGGCGGTCGGTTGCGACGAACTTTTCGATTGGATCCACACTCGAACTGGTCGACGCATCGAGGTTCAAGGTGTATTGGAAACCGCCACGCGTGTGCAAAAACTCTTCGTAGACGCGGGCCAGCGCCATCGGTCCTCGATCTTCTTCTGGCATACTACTTGCGATCGCATCCGCCATTAATTTAATCGTCGGCATCCGCCTCTCGCTGAATTGCAACAATTCTTCACGATACCTTTGCCGAAAGTCTCGTTCGGGATTGACCGTTTTCTCGGACCTCCGAACACCGATCCCGTTGTTATTTTTTACCGCAACCCGAGACGCATAGGCAATCTCTCCCGGAGCAAACCGTGCGATCAATTCGGATTGCACACCATCGCGAATGGAATTGGTGCCAAACGAGTATCGAATCGGAGGGTGACGAGAACTAGTTGCCTCCCGTCGCCGAAGCGTCCAACGCTCCACTTGATGCACTACCTCTTTTTGCCTGTCGATTCGGTAGTACGGGGCAATCGCAAATAACGATGCACTGCTCATCGACTTGCAATCAATTCGCACGTTGACCGAATCGTAAAAATTGCGATCACTATTTCGCGGTGGAAAATATTCGTTTGGCAACAACTGGGAATTGCTAATAACGCCACCGGGTATCGAGGACCAATCTGCGATCATCTCGCCTTTTTTACGTTGAACGTGATATTTTTCGAGCGTACGGCCGCGAAGATATAACCCACCAATCGTTCGGTACGGCTTTCCAGAGGCCCGATCGGTCATCCAAACACGAAGTGCAATGTCATTGCTCTGCAACATTTGGCCAAATTGCTTTAAGTGCACCGTATCGCTAAAGCCGACCAGAGCATTCCCGCGATGGCCCATATTCGCCGACTCAGTCGTCCTTGGAATTGCGTAAAAGAACGTGGCTCCGATGAACAGCACCGCGGGAACTACAACGCCAAGAATGGTGCGAGACATGCCTGGAACCGAAGAAGGCACGACGCCATCAGGATCGCCCCCTTCTCGATTTGGGGACAGCAACACTCGTGGATCCCGTAGCGATTGTCCCGCGTCGTTCGCCGAAACTCCCGACAACAATGCGAGTCCGTACGCCGCCACAAACCCAATCGGCACCAACAACAACCCAAACGAAATTGCGTTGTTGAAGACCGCCGCCACGATCAACTCAAGCAAACAAAAAACGCATAATTGCTCGCACACTCGCCGCGTCTTGACCTGCAGCATCAAGATGGACTGCACCAACACTAACAATTCCGAGACCGCCAGAAGATGTCGATCTCCACCCTGATACAAATCGAATGCGAAACGCGTTCGCGTATTGGGATCGTAGACAACAAAATCGGCCACGCAATAGATCGCTGCAGCGACCATCGCAAGATAGGCGATCAACGACGGGAGCGAAAAGAACGCTAACAAGTCGACAAATACATAGCCAAAGATCGAAAAGAAAACAGCGATCAGTGCGAATGTCAGAGAATCGGGATCACCAGCAAGTGTCATCCCCCCCAAACAGGAAAGTACGGCAAAGCACAACTTGACGCGACCATCCACTCGCGTCTCACTCTCTTTCGCAATCGGTGATATTACTGATGCCATAAAATGTTGCCCAACTCCCTGCCCGGCGGTTTCTGACCATTGTACTGTAGTTTGTCCGCCGGAGGGTTGGTTATCAGCCGGCGGATTTGATTCAGAGTCGTCGCTGCTCTAAACAAATTCTAAATGCTTACTCCGCCACTTCGAACCAATCGCTTCCCCCTGCGGCGGAGAGATCAATCCACCGCAATCCGCTCCGACGCAGCCAATGATCCAAACGGCTGCGCAGCTCGGGATCTCCTGCTTGGATCACCTGTTGCATCGAGCGAGGACTTAGCACCAAAAAATCTTGGAATCGCCCGCCAAGCCCTGAGGCCTGCTCGAATGCGCCCAATAAATCGGGCGAGTGAGTCACTTGGACTCGCGATAACAGCGACAGCACATTTCGTTTTGTATCCGTCGACCCACTGGCCAATGTCGCCATCGGCTGCTGTCCAGCGGCTGCTACCACAATACGGCTGGACGCCCCTCCTGCCAATCGCAATGCAATCGTCGCGGCCGCACTGATTGCCATTTCAACCCGCCCATTGGGCGACGTTGGCGACTCGAGAAATGCGTCAACAATGACACACATTTCGTAGCGTCGCGATTGTTCGTATTGCGCCACCACGGGCTGATCCAATCTCGCCGATGTTCGCCAATGAATTTTTCGGACCGTGTCTCCGTCGCGATAAGGTCGCAATCCATAAAACTCGCCTTCATTGGGCCCGGTCCGATCCGTCGACCCCGAGACACCATCATTTCGCCCCGTAATAAAACGCTGCCACCCCCGCTTCAGTGTCAACAACTTAGGGTACACCTCCAACGTTTCCGACTGCTTATTAATAACGCGAGCGGTCAACAAATCGAGCGGAAAAGAAGTGAGCACACGCAGCGGCCCGAAAGTCAACGTTCCGCGATTCTGAGGGACTATATACGTGGTTTTAGCAGCGACTTGGCTCGGACCGATTTGATGGATCGTAGCACTCGACAAATTGCTACTCGCTTTGCCGGTCGAGAGCGACGCTTGCGACTCGACTCGATCGTCGACACGCAGCAACCACAAAATCATCCAGCGGCTGTGGTTGGTGACTTCGAAATCCAACGAAAACGCCTTTCCGACATACGCCTCCGACGGCAATCGCCGCCGCAACGATAACGCCATCACGGCACCGCGGGACCAGCGCCACTGAATCATCAACGCTCCGACCAAGATCCCCGCGACAACGAGCAACAAATTGAATCCGCGGAGCGCTCCACCGAGCATGGCAAACGTGCTGACAAACAAGAAATGAATGCCCAGACGCGTGGGCCAAACCTTGCGTTGGTAGAACGGTGAATTCAGCGATTCGTTGCGTAGTTGCATCAAAAAAGACCGACTAAGGCACGAGCGGATTTCCGGTGTCGTCTTTCACGGCCTATCCGCAAATATTGCGAACGCCACCTTTATCACCGAGCAAATTGCAGCTTTGGCATCCGGCACGATTTGAAATTGAACAACTTCAAAAAAGTGCTCGAGCGAACCAAGGGGACATTATACAGGCACTTCGACCTGTTCCAAAATGGTTGCAATTTGCTTCTCAACCAAATGTCGACTCGGGCCTTGAAACACGCTGTCGTGAACAACCCGGTGCGACAATGTCGCCACCGCGAGCGCCTTGATGTCATCGGGCGTGACAAAGTCTCGCGATTCGGACAGCGCTCGAGCTTGACATCCACGATAGAAACTCAGGGCCCCGCGTGTGCTGACGCCGTACTCGAAATCAGCATGCGATCGCGTGGCTTCGACGATGTCCAACAAGTAATTGACGAGTGATTCTTCAAACACCACATCGCGAACTTCGGCTTGGGCATCACGAATCGCCTGCAGCGTTGCAACGGACTGAAGTTGGTTTACCGGTTCCCCGCTGCGATGGGTAACCAGAACTTCGCGTTCCCAGCGACGATCGGCATAACCAATCGAGGTTCGCAAAAGAAAACGATCGAGCTGGCTTTCCGGAAGTGCGTAAGTGCCTTCGAATTCGAACGGATTTTGCGTGGCAACGACAATGAACGGTTGCGGCAACGGGTGCGTCACTCCATCAATCGACACACTTCCTTCGCTCATCGCTTCTAGCAGCGCCGATTGGGTTCGCGGCGGAGCACGATTGATTTCGTCGGCCAAAACGACATTGGCGAAAATCGGCCCCGGATGGAATTCAAATTCCCGCTTATCCGTGCGATAAACCATGCTGCCGGTGATGTCGCTGGGCAACAGATCCGGGGTGAATTGCAGCCGATTAAACTTGCCGTCGATCGAATGTGCCAGTGCTTTTGCCGCCAAGGTTTTGCCGACCCCCGGGACGTCCTCCAGCAGAATGTGTTCGCCGGCCAACAATGCGACGACCAACATTTGGACCACTTCGGATTTGCCGAACACGACCTGTTCGATGTTTTCCCGTAGACGACGAGAGGTATGATAGGCTTCTCGCGTCATGACATCCTTCTACGATTGAAACGATCTTGATTAGACAATAACTGAAAACAACAGATCTCCGCCGCTCCCCTGCGGCGCAAACGCACTGCGCGTCGATCCGTGGGACACCAACGCATCAATCTTAGCGGACAATCGATGCCGCTTCCATCCGACTGGTCCCAGAAGGCTTACGTTGCGTTGTCGTCAATTCTTTTTGGATTGACGTTCAAACATTTCTAACATTTCCTTGACTTTGCCTGGCTGATCGTCTGCCAAATTAGACCCCAACACGTCGCGATTGGCTGGATACAGCTCGATGGATTGATATTCGCCCCCCACGTTTTTGGCAATCAAACGATGATCCAACGTCCGTACCGAGATCGCTTTGTTCCAAAAACTGAGCGATGCATCACGTACCGAGTCGGCGTCGCCTTGGATGATCGGAGTCAAGCTTTTCCCATCCAGCGGCAGATGCGTTTGCTGGAAGCTCGGATTGCAAACATCGATTAGCGTTGGATACACATCGAGCGTCTCGACCAGCGCGTCCGAAACCAAGCCGGATTTCGAGACGCCGGGAACACGGATCATCAACACACTGCGTAGCGCCCGTTCCAGCGGCGAATGTTTGCCCCAGATCTGCTGGTCACCCAAATGCCAACCGTGGTCACCCCAAACAACGACCACCGTATTGTCGGCCAACCCGGTTTCACGCAGCGTATCGAGCACCTTGCCCACTTGTCGATCCGTGTAACGCACACACGCCAGGTAGCCTCGCCGCGCATCGCGCTGAGCGGTCGTCGACAACGGATGGTCTTTTTCAAACGGCGCGTCGTACTTGTAAAACTCACCACTGCGATGCCAATACGCCGTGTCGGGCTTTTGCTGGTCTTCGGCAATTTTGATTTCGCTGTTCTCGAACGCGTCCCAATCTTGTTTCGGTGCAACAAACGGCAGGTGTGGCTTGAAGAAACCAAGCCCTAGAAAAAAAGGAGCGTCGGTGTCACTTTGATCCTTAAGAAAATCGATTGCCGACTGGGCCATCAATCCATCAGGAAGATCAGTATCGTTAGCGACTGTGAAATCCATTAAATTTTGATGCCCATGCCCGTCTTCGCGATGGGCACCGTTGGGATAGGCAAAGAACACACCCCAACCTCGCTGCCATGCCCCCAACGGCGTCGCCAGTGTATCCCAAGCCAACGGCACTTCATCACGCCCATCCCCTTTGCCGTTGTATTCGTACACACGGCCATCGGCAGTATGAGATATCTTGCCGATGCAAACGGTTTGGTAACCACTGCGGCGAAACAACTCGGGCATCGATTGGGCGCCCGCCTGTGCGACGTCGCTTAACTTTGCCGGCCCTTGATACAGAGCAGCATTGTTTGACGTGACTCCGGAACGAAGAGGACTTCGCCCCGTCAACATCGAATACCGCGACGCGCCACAAGTCGGCACTTGGACAAAGTGGTTATTGAACCGCACCGCTGTGGCAGCAAATTCATCCAAGCATGGCGATTGGGCATCCGCAACACCGTAGCAACCAAGTTCCGGCCGCAAATCATCAATCGCAATAAACAAAACATTCAGCGGCTTCTCAGCCGCATTTGCGACAAGGCCAATGAAACCACATCCAATGGTGGTAGCGATGCAAACCAGTAAAGATCGAAGCAAAGTCAACTCTCTCGTTAATATAACCCACGCACCCGCGCTAACATGGACGTGATAATGCCACCCATCAGCGTAGCGGATTTGCGTGGATGCTAAAATCACGGGTACTAGGGACACTGATTAGAGCATGTTGCCGGCAGCTATGCGTCTCAAACAAGACCAAGTTTGCCAGCGTGTGGAAAGATTGTGTTTCGGGCGTCAGCAGCAAAGTCCTTTGCAACGATGCTCAAAAACAACACTCACGAGATGGCAGGATCGTTAATCAATAGATCAAGTGCGTCGGTACCATTTCTCTGTAGACTGGCAACAAAATCAACATCACTGAGCGCCCTATTAACAAGATTTACATCGAGAGCCAATTGATTGATCCGTCTTGCTTTGACAATTTGATCGAGTCGCAAATCGGTCCCAATGGAATCAGCAAGCGAATTCCCACCCGCATCGATCGTGATCCGCGAGCCCGCATAAAAATCGATCGGCGTATCGACTCGGAACAACGGTGACGCAGTGTTAAATCCTAGGTAAACAGTGATTTGAAGCGCCCCACCGGACGTGTCCAACTTACCTTTCAAATCGACACTATTTTTCAAATCAAATTGGGCATCGCCCCCACGCGTGTTGATCGTCGCGCCACTATCTAGCGAGGTCATACGCGATCCACTCACCGCAAACACGCCCCCTCCGGTATCGATTGCTTCGCCAATGTCGACTGTTCCACTGTGCACCAGCGTAACGTCGCCTCCGCCGGTGTAGATCAATCCATAATGATTGTCGGTGACTAAATTTACGGCTTCGGTCGAGACGGTTCCGCCAGCACCACCACGGGTGTCCACTCGACCTCGCAATCGCACATTGCCTCCGGCGACCAAGCGAACCGCCGCGCCAGAGGTCACGATGTTGTGGACGTCGATTGCCTGTGCGTGATCAATGAGGACGCTCCCGCCTGAAGTAACAATTTGCGAGGTGTAGCGGGTCACCGAGAAAGAGCCACTGGAATTTAGCGAACTAAAATCGCCTCCGCTTGTCGAAATACTGTTACCCAGCACAACACTGGAAACACCATTGAACGAAACGTCGCCGCCTTGAGTCGAGATCGATCCAAGGTTGGTTGTTTCAACCGTCGCACCACCATCAATCGTAAAGCTTCCCCCGAGGGTATTGAGTTGGTTACCAATGACCACAGCCCCTGAATGATGCAGGGACACGTCGCCGGCGCCACTGTAAATCAAAGCGGCGGACTCCGATCTAAAATTAATCCCCGTTGATTGAAAGTCCCCCTGACCGCCACCACGCATATCAATTTGCCCACGAAGCCAGACATTAGAATCGCTAACAAACTCCACAGCTCCGCCGGACGTAGTAACCGTATACAGCGTCACATCGCGACGGTGATCAATGAGAACATCGCCTCCTACAGAGCCATTCTGAGTCAAGATACTTGCGAGATAGTGGTTCATTGCAAAGGTCCCATTCCCGAGCGAACTAAATCGCCCCCCGTTCGTCACCATACTTGCATTGATCTGAACATCCCCCTCGTGGATCAATGAGATGTTGCCTCCATCCGTGCGGATCGCACCGTTGGTCGTTGTCACGAAACCGACTCCTGAAGATGCAAAATTGCCGCCGGCAAGATTGACTTGAGTTCGCAAGACGACTTGTTCCGAATTGAGCAACAAATCGGCGCCGTATGTTTGCAAAGACGAACCAATGACTTCGATCGTATCGTTCCCCCCCTGTCCATCAATCTGAAATAAACGGGTCGGTGTCAGCACAGTGATTTCAGGAAGAGTGGGTGCTTGGATCTGCAATGCATTACCAGAAACACTTTTCAACGTTGCGACGTCATTGCCATTTGAAAGCTTCACTGTGGCGTCGTTTAATGAACTCGTCGAACTTAAACTTTCAATCCCTAAAAAGGAAACAGGTGCAATCGAAACGTTGTTTCGGGTAATCTCAATCTTCCCTGTATCATAATGAATCGCCATCGCATCCAATGCACCTCCGTCAATCCTCAACTGGTCCAGGCCGCCTGCATCCATCCCGTTAAACTTCACTCCCCCCTTGGGAACTGGATCGCCGTTTGTAAAGTCGATGCTCAATGAATCTCCAGTTCCAGCAGCGCCGGTCACGTTGATCCCACGGTCAACAAGAATTGGCTCTCGCGTGATAGCCTGACCATTACGGAACAACACACGTTCGCTCGACACAGGATCGACGGACAATACGTAGTTGCCAGCTCCAACAAACTCGCGAGCCGATGGCTCAACCTTCAGCACACGAACATGTATCGTTGCTTCTGCGATCGCTCCGACGTTATCGCGAACTTGATAAGTAATGGTGTCATCCAAAAATTCACCGATCGTCAAATCCTGAATCGCATCGGATTCAGCGGAATCGTAGGTAAAACTACCATCGGCCGCGATCACAACCGTGGCACCGAGTGTACTAGTCTGCGTCCCGACATTCACAACGGACAAACCATCGGCAAGGTCGACGTCGAGATCGTTCTCCAACAATCCTGGTGCAGCGATTGTCAGAACGGAATCACTGTCGCCAGCATAGGAATCATCCTCCGCAACCGGCAACGAGTTCTTACCGGCGACTGTAATCGTCAAATTTGCCTGTGTGGTTGCGCCGTGCGAATCTGTCACACGGTAACTCAGTACCTCGGTCGCCTGATCACCCGCTGACATTTCCGAGTACTCGCCTGCGGGATCAAACTGGAACGAACCGCTACCCAGGTCACTAAACTGTCCGCGAGTCGGAACCGACAACCACTCATAAACTAGTGAATCAGCGTTATCGTCGTTATCAATATCATCAGCGACAACACGTCCTGTCACGGCCGCATCATCCTCAAAAAGCGAAAGCTGATAATCGGAAGCCGTTGGGGCATCGTTTACACCGGCAACACGTACGGTTACCTGTCCCGCAGCATTACCAATTCCATCCGTCACGCTGTAGGCAAATTGGTCATCGCGAAACTCGCCCAGTGAAAGATTCTGTAGCGATGCGACGGCGGTTGGATCGTAGGAAAAACTGCCATCCGCAGCGATCGAAACTGCCGCACCGAGACTGCTCGTCTGGCTTCCAACATTGACGACGGAAATTACATCGGTGAGGTCGACGTCGCGATCGTTCCCAAGCACGCCTGGTGCAGTGATTCTCAGAACGGAATCGCTGTCACCAGCATAGGAATCATCCTCCACAATCGGCAAGGAGTTCTTACCGGTGACGGTGATCGTCAAGTTTGCCTCAGTGCTCGCGCCGTGCGAATCCGTCACACGGTAGCTAAGTACCTCGAATGTCTGTTCACCCGCTGCTAATTCGGAAAACTCGCCTGCGGGATCAAACTGGAACGAGCCGCTACCCAGGTCACTAAACTGTCCGCGAGTCGGGACTGATAACCACTCATAAACTAGCGAATCAGCGTTATCGTCGTTATCAATATCATCCGCGACAACACGTCCTGTCACAGACGCATCATCCTCCAAAAGCGAAAGCTGATAATCAGCTGCCGTTGGAGCATCGTTCACACCGGCAATGCGGATGGTCACCTGTCCCGCAGCATTGCCGATTCCGTCCGTCACGCTGTAGGCAAATTGGTCATCGAGAAACTCGCCCGATGAAAGATTTTGTAGCGATGCGACTGCGGTTGGATCGTAGGAAAAACTACCATCCGCAGCGATCGATACCGCCGCACCAAGACTGCTTGTCTGGCTTCCAACATTGACGATCGACATTACATCGGTGAGGTCGACGTCGCGATCGTTCCCCAGTAGTCCTGGTGCACTGATTGTCAGAACCGAATCACTGTCGCCAGCATAGGAATCATCCTCCGCAATTGGCAATGAATTTTTACCGGTGACGGTGATCGTCAAGTTTGCCTCAGTGCTCGCGCCGTGCGAATCCGTCACACGGTAGCTCAGCACCTCGGATGCCTGTTCACCCTCTGCTAGTTCAGAAAAACCGCCTGCGGGATCAAACTGAAATGAACCGCTACCCAGGTCATCAAACTGACCGCGAGTCGGGACTGACAACCACTCATAAACCAGCGAATCAGCGTTATCGTCGTGATCAAGATCATCCGCGACAACACGGTCTGTCACGGCAGCAGCATCCTCGAACAGCGAAAGCTGATAATCGGCTGCCGTAGGAGCATCGTTCACACCGGCAATGCGGATGGTCACCTGTCCCGCAGCATTACCAATTCCGTCCGTCACGCTGTAGCTAAATTGGTCATCGAGAAACTCGCCCGATGAAAGATTTTGTAGCGATGCGACTGCGGTTGGATCGTAGGAAAAACTACCATCCGCAGCGATTGAAACCGTCGCACCAAGACTGCTCGTCTGGCTTCCAACGTTCACGACGGACATTACATCGGTAAGGTCGACGTCGCGATCGTTCCCAAGCACGCCTGGTGCAGAAATTGTCAAAACGGAATCGCTGTCACCAGCATAGGAATCATCTTCCGCAATCGGCAACGAGTTTTTTCCGGTGACGGTGATCGTCAAGTTCGCCTGCGTGGTCGCGCCGTGCGAATCGGTCACACGGTAGCTCAGCACCTCGGATGTCTGTTCACCCTCTGCTAGTTCGGAGAACTCGCTTGCGGGATCAAACTGAAACGAACCGTTACCCAGGTCATCAAACTGACCGCGAGTCGGGACCGACAACCACTCATAAATCAGTGAATCAGCGTTATCGTCGTTATCAACATCATCCGCGACAACACGTCCTGTCACAGACGCATCATCCTCAAAAAGCGAAAGCTGATAATCGGAAGCCGTTGGAGCATCGTTTACACCGGCAACACGTACGGTCACCTGCCCCGCAGCATTACCAATTCCATCCGTCACGCTGTAGCTAAACTGGTCATCGAGAAACTCGCCCGACGAAAGGTTTTGTAGCGACGCGACTGCGGTTGGATCGTAGTAAAAACTACCATCCGCAGCGATTGAAACCGTCGCACCGAGACTGCTTGTCTGGCTTCCAACATTGACGATCGATATTACATTAGCAAGGTCGACGTCGCGATCGTTCTCCAGCAATCCTGGTGCAGAGACTGTCAGAACGGAATCACTGTCACCAGCATAGGAATCATCCTCCGCAATCGGCAACGAGTTCTTACCGGTGACGGTGATCGTCAAGTTTGCCTGCGTGGTTGCGCCATGTGAATCCGTCACGCGGTAGCTCAGCACCTCGGATGCCTGATCACCCCCGGCCAGTTCGGAGAACTCGCCTGCGGGATCAAACTGAAACGAACCGCTACCCAGGTCATTGAACTGACCGCGAATTGGGACCGACAACCACTCATAAGTCAGCGAATCAGCGTTATCGTCGTGATCAACATCATCCGCGACAACGCGACCTGTTACAGCGGCATCATCCTCAGAAAGCAGAAGAACATAATCGTCTGCATCCGGAGCGTCGTTTTGCCCCGTGACGCGAATGGTTACGACCCCAGAACTATTGGAGATTCCGTCGGTCACACTATAGCTAAACTGGTCCACTGCAATTTCATCGAAAGCTAGTTCGCGGAATATCTGCGTACTTCTCGGGTCGTAGCTAAACCCGCCATCGGCACCGATGGATACCGGAGCGCCGAGAGTGCTGATTGACGAACTGCTGGAGATCACCGCAATGGTTTGGTTTACATCCGAATCAAAATCATTTTCCAGCAAGCCTGGCGAAACAACGTTCAAGACGCTATCGCTGTTGGCAACGTATGAATCATCGACGACTACCGGCGTGCTATTAACGCCATGAACGGTGATTGTTACTGTCGCATCAACCCAAACCCCATGGGAATCGGTGACCCGCACCGTTGCAGTCTCAACCGCGGATTGTCCTAGCGAAAGGTCGGAAAATTGCCCAGCAGGATCAAAGCTAAACTCGCCTGAACCGAGATGAACGAAGTTGCCACGCGATGGAGTGGTCAGCCACGAAAAATCCAACGTGGATGCGTCATCGTCATGATCAATATCGCCCGCGACTATTTTTGATATTTGGAGCGATCCATCTTCAGTCGTGATCACCGTCAAATCGTTCGCCGTGGGTGCATCATTGCTTCCACGCAATTGGATATTCACCACTGCGGAATCACTAATCACACCGTCGCTCGCACGGTAAACAAAGCGGTCTTGAATGACCTCACCCTCTGCAAGCGGTCCGGAAAGTTCAAGAGACGTCGGGTCGTAGCTGAAGCTACCGTCTGGCCCCATGCTAACCTGAACTCCAAGCAAACTCGTCGTTGACTGTGTCGTCACCGACAGATCACCGACCTCGTACTGTGCATTACTGGTTACGACAAAGACACCAAATCGAGCATCAGTTCCGACGGCGGTGCGAGAATAATCACCCAGCGGTTGAGGGGCGTCTCTTGCAACCATCGGGACTTGAATCGGATTCCCATCATAGACTCCCTGCAGTACTGGTTCGCCGTACAAGTCCATCACGCTGTTGAGGTAGTAGATATCGCCAACCTCAAGAACCGCTGAAAGATCGACCTCCACGGTCGGCTTTTCATCCCAATTGTAAATAATCACGTTTCCACGACCATTTTCATACGCATTGGGTCGGACAAAGACTTCGGGTGTCGGTGCAACCGTCTGCAGTACACTCTGGGTATCCCAACCTGTCGCGGCCTTCCATTGATCTAAACTCAATTCCGAAGTTTCAAGTCCAAAGACTGTCGACGGCGATGCGACATAACGATTGTTGTCCCAAATATAATCATGCAAAATTCCGTCGTCTGGCGGGTCAACGTATACCGGGCTCTGGTTACTGATGATTGTATTGCGAGCAAAGACGACATCATCCCATCCCTGCAGGATCCGAAATTTCGAAGCGAAATAATTATCGGTGACTTGAATGTCTTCGTTTTCGGGCCCCCACACGTAACCAATATCCACGACACCATCGAGTCGGTTTTGAAACGTATAATTTTCGTGCAGCGTTGCATTCTGAACCGCGACTCCGCCACCAATCAGAATGTCACGTTCGGTGTCGTAACCAGGCCCCGCGGCAGCTCCGTTATTAAACGCAACATTGCCTTGCAGGTTTAAGTTATTCAAGTGAGCGTTCTCGCTACCATAAGCATGAATACCAGCGCCGAATTGGTTGAACAAAATGTTGTCGGAAATGGTCTTGTTACCGCTTTCATTTTGGACATACAGACCATGACCATGTTGGCGATCCGGAGCGTCCCAACCATTGTTGTATCCAATGGTTCCATAGACTTCGCCACCATTGCCCCAATGTCCAATCCCGGCGTTCAAATCATGAACAACGAGGTTAACGAATTTGTTGTAGTCGCCTCGAACCGCCACGCCACCGCGATGAATGTCAGGCTGGAAGGGGCCTGAGTGAACTGTGGTTCGGGGGCCGGGGTTACTCGAAAAAATCTCGAACCCCTGATAGGTGACAAAATTGCCAAATACGAAAAAGGAAGGATCGAGTGGCTGCTCGGCAAGCGAGGCGTCGTACAAATCCATTTCCACATGCTCGCCGGGATAAGCGCGGACCGTGATTGGATTCTCCGCAGTTCCTGATAGATAGCTATGGAACTCACCGTAATAAACACCGCCGCGAATCCAAACCGTGTCCCCTGGCCCAATTTCACTCGGTGGATTTGCAAAGACCTCCGCCAAACTCCACGGATTCTCTTTACTGCCATCTCCATTGACCGACCCGTCCACTGCGACGTAGAAACCACCCAATTCGATTGTTTCGAAATCCTGTTGCGCTACCAACGCTTGTGGATTATCGTTTGTCAACACACCCGCGGCGGGGACTGACAGCACGCGATTGGCATCGGCTTCATAGGTGTCGTCCACCACAGGTCCCGGCGGAGTGCCGTGGATCGTAACCGTGACCGAAGCCGTTGCAGTCGCACCGTGGGTATCGGTGACGGTATAGAAAAAAGTTTCCGTGGCGATTTGCTCTGGTTCAAGATGATCAAACCATCCTTCAGGACTGTACCTCAGCGTGGTCCCATTCTGAATATTTACGGTACCCAATATCCCCGATACATTCACAGCGGTGATCGTAAGAACGTCACCGTTATCGATGTCGGAGTCGTTCGTTAACGGACGCAGAGTCACTGATTTGTCAGCACGAGTCGATGCCTCATCCTCGATTGCGATGGGCAAATCATTCACGCCAGACACCGTAACCGTGACCGTCGCGGTTGTATCACCTACATTCGCTAAGCTAGTGCCCGTGATCGTATACTCGAACGAATCATTCGTTGTTTGTCCTTGTGCGAGCGATTCAATGACACCTATTGAATCTGCGGAATAGACGAAACTTCCATCACCGAGTACCTGCACACTCGCCCCCAACGTGCTGAACTCATCTGCCTGTTCAACCACCAATCCATCGCCAACATCATTCGAAAGAACACCCGCTGCGGAAATACTCAACGCTGTATTTGCGTTAGTTGAGTAAGCGTCATCGTTGGCAACCAGTGAGAAAGTTTGCTGGCTTTGTATGACCGTTGAGATTTCTTCGTCCGTCAAAGCCCGATTATAGATTTGCACTTCATCTAAACTGCCATCGAAATAGTTACCACGATTTCGAGAGTCCGCGCCTACGATTACATCAAGCGAGGACATCGTGCGGGGAGGTCGTGCATGCAGCCCCTTTAGTTCTCCATCAACATAGACCTTCGCTGTACCGTCTTGCTCGCGTACGGCTGTAACATGGTGCCACTGCCCATCGTTGATCGCTGTGGATGAAGTGGCATCGGCACCAAATTGATAGTCGCCAAACATCCAAAACCGAACTTGCCCAGATGCAGTCGTCTGGAATACATACTCACCATTGTATCCGCGTGGACTACGCTGTTGAACAATTGTCTGCTCTGAACTCGCAGTTGTCTTCACCCATGCCGCAACTGTGAATCCATCCTTCCCAATGATCGCGACGTTGGTTCCCGCATCGAGATAGTCATCTTGGCCATCAAATAGAAACGCTTCCTGAGAGATTCCTGCTGTCAATCCTGGTTGACTCAAAATGAACGCGTCATGACCGTTGCCGGAGACATCGCTCGCGGTCAGACCATTTGTTGAAATCTCGTTAAGCGACCAGTGTGCAATGAGCCCTGAAGGGACCGATCCGCCCGCAAGCAAGCGACGATCCTCAAGATTTTCCAACAACAATCTTCGCGTTCGGCCCACACGATTGAAGTGACGACTCTTGTTTTTGGTAAAACGCGACTGGCCCAATTTCGTTCCACGCATTTTATTGCTCTGAGATAAGGTGATAAGCAAATCAAGAGGCAAGCAATTCAAACAATTCGTGATACAGATCGCGGTGTACCGGTTGCCCTACATGCATACCGCTATACCGAATGAGCCCCCAGTGCTTACCTTGAACTATGTTCTTCTATCCAATCTGCTAAATGTTGTGAACCCAACGATCGGGGTGGGTTTATAGCAGCGGTTAACTTTGTATCGAAAATTCACACTTCGCAGACAGGAATCGCGACCACCTTAATTTAGACCATGCACACACCCCCCGGCAAGCCTGGTAGTGCACAGATGATTCGATTCCGATAATCGCCGTTCCTGGCCGCCTAGCTTGCAATGAACCGTTCGCCATCTTGAGCTTGGGATGCCAATGCTACTGAAATCAGCTTGCTAGCCACGTGGATCCATCGTTCAGGCAATTTCTGTGCCTCGACAAACACCGATTTTGCGGCATCAATCAATTTCTTTCCCACACCGAAAAACAAGTTCTTCGTTGCATTTCGGACCTGCAGGTCCGAGAATGAACACAGCGAGACCGCCCGGGGGGCCAGGCAACAACCATCAGGCTTCCCGCAATTTAACGAAGAACAATCTTTAGCAAGGACACTATTGAAATCAACTGTAACTGATTCCACGCGGTGAGATTTGATTCACCATCGCGCGAGGTTCCGAAACAAAATCGGCATCGCGTCTTCGGCTTCCATGACTCGGCAGTCCTCTCGCATGCTGATGCCTTGGGGAGCACTGATCATGACCACGCAACTCGACCGCTCACGTGTCCATTCCAACCGAAACTATAGGCAGTCGCGAGCGTGTAAGCTTCGCCGTGATTTGCAACGGCGATTCCTGCCTTGTCTTGAACAACTCGAAGACCGGCGTCTACTGGCGGTCGATTTGGTTAGCGTCACGCCTCCGCCTAGTTCACCGGTCGCAGCGAATGACTATTCAAGTAACCCGGTGATCAATGCCAATGGCCGCTTCATTGCATTCCAAAGCTATGCATCGGACTTGGTCGCTACCGACACCAACGATCGCCAAGATGTTTTCCTGCGTGATCTGTTGCTAGGGACGACGACACTGATCAGTGTTAACGCGGAGGGCACAGGCAGCAGCATTTGCGAAGCGAGTGTCGGTTGCAGCCCATCGGGATCGTTCGATCCCGCGATCAGTGATGATGGACGCTATGTCGCTTTCGTCAGCAACTCGACCGACCTTGTCAAAGGTACCGTCATCGATGTGGTCCCCAACGTGTATGTTCGCGATCGGGACGCCGATGAGGACGGAATCTTTGACGAGAGTGGTGCAGGTGAGACCTCAACGACGCTGTTGAGCATCGGCACGGACTTAACGGCGGCGGGCGTGGTGGTGGGTCCTTCGAACCGTCCGGTGATCAGTGGCGACGGAAAATTTGTGATCTTCACCAGCTTTGCGGTCGACATGTTGGTCGACGCCCCCGCAATCATCGACACCAATGGTTTTGGTGGCGATTTATATAGGGCCAGTGTCGATGGCGGCCCGGTGACTCGGATCAACGTCGATGGCACAGGATCAGGTACGGGATTTAACAGCGGCACAACGTTTGATTTTTCAACCAACCTCAGCGGTGGCTTGGTTGCATTCGTAACGTCCAACAACGGACTCGTCAGTGCCGCGACGGGCAGCGTCGACGACACAGGCGGCTTCGATGTCTTCGTGGGCGGCGGCAATTCACCGGTCGAGTTGGTTTCGATCAACAGTGCTGGAAAGAACTCCGGAAACGATAACTCACGAGAACCACTGCTCAGTCGCAACGGTCGACACGTCGCTTTCTTCAGTCGTGCGACCGATTTGGTTGATGGAGTTAGCGATGAGAATTCTGCCGAAGATTTGTTCGTTCGCGATCTAAAAACAGGCATCACTACGTTGGTTAGCCGCAGTCGCGAGGTCGCTGACACGGTCGCCGCAGACGGCCCCACCCCTCCTTCTCCGCTGCTCGACAGCGATGTGAGTGCGGGGCCAGTGATGAGTGATGATGGTCGCTTCCTCGCCTTTCGGAGCCTTGCCGGGGATCTTCTTGATCCGTCATTGGGTGTCACCGATGGTGATGCATTTTCGGACATCTTTGTGCTTGATCGTGATTCCGACGTCGATGGGATTTTTGATGAGCCCGCTGCAACGGAAATGATCCTAGTCAGCGTGAATGCGGCCGGCACCGCCGTCGGCGTTCATACCGATGTTGGTATCGGAACGGCGGGGTCGACGGGACCCTCGATTAGTAGCAATGGTCGCTATGTAACATTCGTCAGCACGGCACGAGACTTGATTCCCGGCGGAACCCTATTTCCCGGAGGACACGTTTATGTGCGTGATCTGTGGACCGGCGTTACATCAATGATCAGCAAGACGACCAGCGGAGCCGGAGTGGGTCCCAGCGGTATTCCGGGAACGCGATTTCTGGCCGCAAGCCGAGATGGATCTCGCGTCGCCTTCCAAAGCGACAGAGACGCGAGCGACTTGGATCCGACGGTGACCGATCCACCGAGCGGCTCGCCTGTCCCATTCGGCGAAGTCGACTTGTTTGCTGGAACGCCAGATACGGACATCTTGATGGGGCGCAATTTCGCAACTGGATTCACTGATTTCTTTCAGTCATTCCGGGTCGTGAATGAAGATGCCTCGGAGTTTGAACTAGGTTATTACCGATCGCTAGACGACCGACTTGACGCAAGCGACGAGTTGCTAGGCGTTATGGCAATCACCGATCCCGACGATCTTATGGTCGATGGAAATCGGCTCGTTTTTACCACCATCGGCGTGGACGCGGACAGTGTGCCGTTTCCAGGAATCGACGGCGAAGCGGATCCGATGGAGGACTATTTCATCTTGACCGTTGCGGATCACTTGGACGTCGTGCCCGAGTTTGATGGCGATCCGCTGAACGAAGACAACACGCGGCCACTGCGTGGAAGCTACCAATTGCCGGGAACGCCTGTGTTTGCACATGGCATCGCTCGAGACGAAACGTTCACCGTCGAGGTCGTTGGTGACAGCGTCCGACTTACCTACGGAATCACTGGCCTAGGGATTCCACGCACCGTAACGTACGACCTCGAAGAGGGATTGGAAGTTCATCTTCGCACGCACGGTGGTAACGACACTGTGATCGGCAGCGACTTAAAAGAAGTGATCTTTGGCGGAGAGGGCGGCGACAATCTTCGCAGCGAAGGCGGCGACGACATGCTGTTCGGTGGCCCAGGGCGTGACCGGCTAGACGGTGGTGAGGGTGCCGACACGCTCGATGGGGGCGACGGTCCCGATACGCTGATCGGCGGCCCCGGACCCGATATTATTTTTGATGGTCCCGGGGATGACACGGTCGAAGCCGGGCTTGGCGATGACGTCGTGTTTTCGACACCTGGCAGCGCCGACGTCTTTATCGATACCGGTGGCGATGACACGCTCGACTTTTCTCTCGCCTCGCTTCCGATCACAATCAACCTCGATTCGACCGCGGTGCAGACCGTGGATTCCGCAGGCAACACAATTCGCTTGATTGGCCAGTGGGAAAATTTCGTCGGCACTCCCTTTGACGACGATTCCACTGTCCATGTCAAACCGCTTACCGTACCACGCACGCTGAATGGTGGAGGTGGAATCGACCGCTTGATCTTGGACGCAGGAGGAGCAATTGTCGTCAACGATGGGACCAAGTTTTCGTTTCCTGGCATAGGGTTGGCGGATGTTTCGTATCAACGTTTCGAGCAGATTCGTGTTATTAACGCAGCTCCCAATACGATCGACGATGGCGACCCAGGTTATCTGGCCGATGGTTTCACAAGACAATTCGACCCTCAATTCCTGCAAGGATTCAACGGGGACATCGAATTCAGTGCGGCCAACGCAGGCAACGTGGCAACTTGGACATTCAACGACATCCCACCAGGTGCCTTCGCGGTTTCCGCGACTTGGACCAGCGCCCCCGATCGCAGTGAGAACGCGCGATTTGTCGTGCATGAAGGTGACTCCAACGGTCCGATCCTGGCCGATGTTCGTGTCAATCAAGAGATCGCGCCTATCGAGTTTAATTCCGAAGGCATCTTTTTCCAAAACCTTGCAGTTGTCCCCATAAACGGCAATATGCTTACGGTTGAATTATTTGATGCGGATGCTGACTTGGGCGACGACGATCCTAATTCGTTTGTAATTGCCGATGCGGTTCGTATCGAACCGGTTTCGTCGACGCGGATCATCGATAACGGTGACGCTGAATTTTCGTCGGCGGGTGATCAAATCGTTGGATTTGGTGCCTTTGGTGACTTGCATACCACGCAAGCACTCACCGACACGTCGGGCGGTGTATGGGATTGCACTTTGGGCGAATGCAGTGAAACGCTGCCCGATGGTCGCTATCTGGTTTCGGCGACTTGGCCCGCTCTAGCAAACATAGCGACCACCGAAGTGACATTCACAGTGACCAGCGGTGATGAATCGTTCACCACCGATGTCAATCAGTTCCTACCGCCACGCGACTTCAGCGAAGCGGGTATCAATTGGCATCGACTCGGCGTGATCGATGTGATCGGCGGCGTCGGTATTCGCACCGAACTGACGGGCGATGCCGGATTGTTGTTGGCCGATGCGATCCGCATTGAACCTGCGGCGAAGATAACGGTTTTTGATGCTTTGGGCGACGAAATTCCCAACGGCGGCACATGGAATCTGGGCCAAACCGCAATCGATTTGGATACTGCAGACGCGACGCTCCAGGACCGCATCACGATCCAAAACTCAGGCATCGCGGACTTGGATTTGCGTAATCTGCAGATCAGTGGCGACGGATATTCGATCGTCGACGCAGGTGCCAGCGTGCTACCGCCAGGTAGCAAAACGCAAGTGGAAGTGGACTTCACCGCAACCGCTCTGGGAACATTCGAGGGTCAATTGACATTCCAAACGAACGATTTTGACGACTCTCGTTTTGAATACACGATCGGATTGAGCAGCGACGTGATCGAGGACGATTCGCCACCGACAATCGAGATCACATCACCCTTTTCGGGTGTAACGTTTATCGAGGGCAGCACCATTCCGATCCTGGTCAATGCGAACGACGACATCAAAATCAAAGCGGTCGAATTGCGTGTGGACGGCGATTTCGTCCAGACCGACGACACGTTTCCGTTTGATTTCGATTTCACGTTACCCTTGGATTCGCCAAATGTTCAGCTGACTGCCCGAGCCATTGACATCTCAGGCAACCAAACCGATTCGGAACCGATCACGATCAACTTAATCGAGGATCAACCGCCCACGGTGCACATTACTCAACCAATCGATGGACAAGGCATTATTGAGGGTACGCCAGTTCGCGTCACGATTGACGCAGAGGATGATGTCGGAATTCAATCGGTGGAATTGTTTGTCGATTCGCAATCTGTGGAATTGGAAGTCTTCGATCCATTTGTGTTCGAATTTGTTGCGCCCAATGTTCCCGGCGAACATCATATCGAAGCCCGTGTCACCGATACGGCGGGCAATCTGGTTAGCGACGTGGTCGATTTCAATGTTTTCTCGCAACCTTCCATCCATTTTGGATCGATCGTGGTTGGATCTGAAAGCGGTGCTCCACCGGTCGTCCAAGTCTTTGAACCCGATGGAACCGGAACGTTCAGCTTCTTTCCTTATTTGCCAACGTTCGCCGGTGGAGTACGGGTGGCCAGCGGTGATGTGAATGGCGATGGCACGCCGGACATTATCACCGGTGCCGGTCCTGGCGGCGGGCCGCATGTCAAAGTCTTTGATGGTTTGACGGGAGCAACACTGCATAGTTTCTTTGCCTACGATCCACAGTTCACGGGTGGCGTCTTCGTGGCAACGGGCGATGTTTCCGGTGACGGCTTCGCCGACATCATCACCGGAGCAGGCGCCGGCGGAGGGCCGCATGTCAAAGTCTTCAGTGGCAGCACGGGAGCAGAACTGGCGAGTTTTTTCGCGTTTTCCGATTCCTTTACGGGTGGAGTTCGAGTCGCCACAGGCGACGTCAACGGCGACGCTCAAGACGACATCATTGTCGGTGCGGGTCCCGGTGGCGGACCTCACATGCGAGTGTTTGATGGGCACACTGCGAGCCTGCTGCCTCAAACCGGTACTCTCACACCCGATCATATTCTGAGCGACTTCTTTGCCTTTGACCCTGTATTTACAGGAGGTGTTTTTGTCGGCGCAGGCGACTTGAACAACGACGGCATCGATGACATCGTGGTCGGTGCGGACCAGGCCGGCTCGGATAACGGCGGCCACGTCAAAGTTATCGATGCGGCATTATTGCCCACATTTGGTGCCGGAATTCAAGTTCCCGACCCGACGCTGCTCGCAAATTTCTTTGCCTACCAAACCGACTTCGCGGGCGGCGTGCGTGTCGCTGCGGGCGACGTCAACGGCGATGGCATCGCCGACATCGTGACCAGTCCAGGCCTAGCCGATCCGGTGGAAGTAAAAGTCTTTGACGGCAATGATCTGAGCTCCATCAATACCATTGAGCTTGGTCCCGGCTTTTTGGGATCCGCTGTCGTGGTGGCCGACCGACCGATTGCAGCCGTCGTTAACCTGCAGTCACGAAGTCCACAACACGAGGTGGACGTGGACAATAACGGAGTGACCGTGCGTAACCAAGACGGCAACGTTGTTTTCTTCCGCTCCGCCACCGATCCTCCATCCACGATCCGGCTGAACGGTTCGCCCGACAGCGACGATTTATTGATCTTTCGTGGCTTCGTCAACCCGCCCGTGGGACCGTTTGTTTTTGATGGGGGACTCGGCGGAAACGACGCAGTGAAACTAGCGACTCGATCCGCCAGCGATCCCCCGCTGCAATATCTGAAAGTCAAACTGCAATCCACTTTGGTCACCTCGTTTTCGACCGATCGCAATGCGGGCGACATCGACTTCGATTTCAAGGCGATCGACTTGGAACCGATCGAAGACACGCTTGACGTGGTTGATCGCGAGTTCGTGTTTGCCAACACCGACGACAATGTCGTCTTCGACACTGGGGATGATCCCGATGACAGCGTGCTGCGTATCGACAGTGACCACAGCGAAGTAATCGATTTCCAACAAGCCAGTGGAACGACGCAAGTCCAACTCGGTGGAGGAGCGGACGTTTTTACATTCGACTTGCCTATCGATCAGCTGCCCACATTAGATGGCGGTGAGGGCGATGACGCTCTCGTACTCGCCGGAAGCGGTCACCATTTGGACCTCACCGATCCCAGTCAAAACAAACCACTGAATCTAGAAAGAATTAACGTGATCGGCGCGAGCCCCAATGAATTGACAATCGATGGACCGAGTGTCATCAGTGCCACGGATGACGACAATATTTTGCTCGTCGTTCACGACGAAGATGACACGGTGAACTATGCCGGTGAGGACTGGCAAGTGATGCCGCCGATCTTTGTCGACGGCGGTCAGCGGCATGTACTGGTAAACGGCGAAGCCACCGTGGAAACGGTCAACACCAAACCGTGGCAGAATCCATTCGCAGCGACCGACGTTGATCACAGTGGTGCGACGACGGCGTTTGACGCATTGCTGATCATCAATCTGCTCGATCGATTCCAACAGAGTGCCGTTGTACTTAATACGCCGACTACCGCCACTACGCTGGCGAATCGGTACTACGACGTCAATGGATTGCTCAATAATGACGGACAATACGTCGCATCCGCAACGGACGCCCTCGACGTCATCAACTTCCTCGACATCAATAGACCGTCTCCCCTCGTACCAACACAGCGTTTGCCGTCGCCACAACCCGAAGCCGAGATTCCCATGTTAATCGCAGCTAAGACGAGCATGACGGCGGACGATCGAAACGAGCAGCGACAAGCTGACTTGGTTCTGAACGATTCACAACTAAAATTGCGAGTCGATGTCGCGAATCAAGCCGCACCGTCGAACGTGACCGCGAGTGTACTGGATCAAATCACCAAAACGGATTCAACTGCCAGCCAGTCGGACTTGGACACTCGCGATCGAGCGTTGGCGGAGTTGTTCCTTCACGCCGAAATTGATTGATAAAAAACAACGGCCGCCGCATTGGTAATTGAGATGCGTCCTACGACCAAGTTTCCTGTTGTTAAGCAGGTAGGCAGGAGTCACTTGGTAGGTTAGCCGTTTTGGCCAACGCTGTGAAGTATTTTAGGCTGCTTGGTTTTGATGGAATTCGGCGAGTTTTTTACGTTCTTCCATGTTCAGTTTTCTTATTTCAGGATCGCCCAACGGTTTCTTGTGTGGGTTCTTTGGACGGTAACGCGCCTTCTTGTCCGTGCCCGCTTGATAGGTCTGGACGAGGGCTTGCGACAGGCTGTGCAGCATGTTGTCACTCGCACTGCAATATTTGTCGAGGCGACGCATGCAGCGTCGCAAGCAACGCATCGTGTTGGCCAAACTTCGTTTTTTCGGATCATAGTCGACTTGCTCGGGAACGTCTTGCTGTTCGGGAATCTGTTCTCGCAGCGCCAGCAGTTCGGCAATCGCCATCGCGCGAATCGACCAGTCCAGTTCCGCCAATGCCCGATCGCTGTTGCGGCAACGTAGTTTGTGCTTGTCAATGGTTTGTTTCAAGCCGCGGAATTCGACTTCGATTCCCCAACGCATTTTGTAGTAACCAATGAGCTGCTTGTGCCTCAGCTTACGAGCGCTCAATACGCTCGTAAGCATCCACATCTTCGTCTTGCCAACTTTCACTTTCACCAGACGCAGCTTCAGCGGCGGGGCGCCAGATTCCATCCTCCCCTTGGGCCAACACAAGACTCGACCTCCACCGAGTTGCTTGATATCAGCCTGCTCGCTGAGCAACTTCACGTTCGCTCCGACACGAACAAGGAAGTCACCACCGGCAGCCAGGATCGCACTCCACAGAGGATAACCTACGAAGCCCGCGTCACCACAAAACAGTGTCTTTTCCGGGAAAGTCTCTTCCTTAAGCATCTCCACGACGTGGCCTCGTTCGCTTGAGTTCGATGGCCCCAAACGCCAAGTCCACGGTAGACGAAGGCTCATGTGCCACATCATCGTGACCCAGATTTGTGGTTCTTGTGGCTGAGGTTTGTTCTTCTGGTTCCGCTTCCGTCGCATCCCCTTGGACTTCTTCTTTCCGTATTTGGCACGCACGCCGCGGCCATAGTTGGGTGCACAAAAAGCTTTCTCATTGGCGGCCGTTCGCGGGACCGTCACGCGTGACCCATCGAAGCCGATCAGTACCCAGTCAGCGGACCTCCAAAAACGTCCGCCCACTTCCTGGGCCAATGACTGATGTCTCTGGCGAAGCCGCGTCGTGAACAGCGATTCGTAGCGATCCAATGCGTTCATGAAGGCCGTGTAGGTTTTGGCGGTGCAGTGAAGCCCCAGCTCTTCACAGATTTCCATCGTCTGATCGAAGGCATCGGTGACGTTTATCTCATTTTGCCAAGACCAGATGAGTGCCTGGATCGCCAATTCTTCGGGCATCCATTTGATATTGCCATGAAATGTATCTTTGGTAAACAATTCACCTTTGGGAACAATCCAACGACACACCTCGTTGAAGATCGTCTTGTTCTTGCGACGAGATTGGCGGTTAGGTTTGCGACGTTGGTTTTGCTTACTACGTTTTGTCTGCTTCTTGCGACTCATGGCCAGATTCCTTTCTGACTGAAGTGTTTCAGTTAGTGTTTGGGGGGAATCTGGCTTTTTTCATATTCGGAGCTTGGTGAAAACCCCGCTTTTTACGTGCTCAAAATGCTTCACAGCGTTGCGTTTTGGCGGTAGCGGGCTGTTGACTTAGTGAGCCGTGACGCGTGAGCCGTGACGCGTGAGCGACCGGGTTCCACGCATTACCCGGTGCCTTACGGCCCACGGCTCACCTATGCGATTTGCATTTCGAATAAATCAACAGCCCGCTTGCCACGGTTCCCATGCACATCCAGGACTACCGTTTGGCTGCAAAATCTCTAGGCTCATCCGAAAAATCTGTGGGTAAAACTGACAGTGTGGTCAACAATCGCATGAAGACGAGAGCCCGCTACAAACGTCGAAAAGATGTTCCAACTACCTGATTCGCCAAAGTAGTGCGTTCCTCGCTTGCAATGCCATGTCCTTCACTCGGAGGGACGCAGAAGTGTGTAGAATAGCGGCTCACGTCTGTGTGACATACGAATCCTATCTACCACTCCTGGGCCACTTGAGTGAATGAACCAATGCCGAATGAAAACGTCGCGCCGAAAGTTACGCGTCAAAGTACACGTTCGCGAACGATCGGTGTCGTCGGATTGTTAGCCATTTTCACGTTGATCAATTGGCCGTTGCAATACGTTCCAGCCAATTCGTCAAGGCTATCGACGCGAGAATTACCATTTGACCTGTCGCTGAACACCGAAGACGCACCTGGGATCGTGCATCCCGTATCAGCAGGTTTCCCCTACCAATATTTTGTACGACACAATTTCCCAGACCAGACTAGCCACAGTCGTTGGTTTGTCACCGCGTTGCTGATCAACATCGCTATCGCACTCGCTTGCATTGGGTGGGCGTTGTGGTACTTAAGCCCCAAAGCAACCGATAGAAAACCCAGCTTGTCGTTGGCGGATTTGCTGATTTTGATTGCCATGATCGCGATGGGATTGGGCTACTGGCAAAGGCAAACCAGGCTTGTCGACGCGGATCGAAAGATCAGCGAACAATTGCAAACCGCTGGCCAAGTCATTCGACAATCTTACGTGCCGAAAATCTTTGAAAAGTATTTTTCGTATTCAATTAGCAGCAAGTGGACAAGAATCACGTCGGTCAATTTGAACCAACCGTCGGATGAACAAGTGGCGATTGTTTGCAAGTTACCGAATCTTCGCTCGTTGCGAATTGGCGGCGGCGAGTACGACGTCACCCATCTTCGTCGTATGCCTTCGATGCGTTATTTACAAGACATCCGCATTTCGGGGCACGTGTTGGATAACGAAGCCGTGTTGTCGATCGCCAACAGTCCGATGGTTGGCCAAATCAACATCTCCAACACCAATTGTGATTCTGCTGCGTTGGACCAATTTGCTCAGCTACCCCAACTGTCTCGAATGATGGCACTGGGAACAACGATCCCGTACGAAGCTTGGGACGAAAGCCCACTGAAAAGCAAGTTGAGTGGCTTGGTTCTGTCGCGCCCATCGAGCGGCCAAGGCGGCAAACTGAATCTCTCATCATGGACGAAACTACGAAGCCTAACCGTGAATTCGATGGAAGAACCACTGAATTCCAATCAATTTGAAATCACGCTTGCCGACATGCCTGAACTGTCTGAATTCGGGATTGATGCATTTCAGCAAGTTGACTTGAATCTACAGAACATTCCCAAGTTAGAAGCAATCGAGACTGAGTATGTGAATTTACTGACCAGAATGGCGGACAACGAAATGGTGCCGGTCAACCTCTGGGGCCGAAACCTAAAAATCGAAAATTTGCCAAACTTGAAATCCGTTGGAACGTACGGCGGCGATCTTCAATCTATCCAGATCGACGGGTGCGACGGTCTGGATTACGTCGCCGTTTTCAGCAGTGTATCTTCGGGGACAGGCAAACCCACTTACCGAAACGATTTTGGTTTGGACGTGCGTCAACGGATCGTCGACCAATTAGCCCAACTGCAATCAATACAACTGCTAGGCATCCGCGGTTGCGACTTGACCGATGTCGACTTAACTCCGCTTTCGCAGAACAAATCGCTGAAATACCTCGACTTTCAATTTAGCAAATTGTCGGGAAAGTCGGCTGAGCAATTGAAATCCGATACGCTCGAAAGAATCGACGTAAGAAACGCATTCATCGATCGAAAATTTGTCTCGGGTGTGAACGCTGAATTCCCCGGTTTGAAGAGGTTACTCGTGGATTCAAAAGTCTCAGCGATCCGCTTTGAAGACAAACCATCGTTCACCCATTTGACATTCGACCAACACAATCAATCCCAACTGACGGCGCTGCGGTTGGTGAATGTTCCCGAGTTTCAGTCACCGATGGTGTTGAATCCGATGGCCAATTACGTGCACGTAACCAATGCGCCAAAACTCCCAGGACTTGCGGTTTTAGCGCCCATCAAAACGGCGGTCGTCACGGAAGTCGAAGGCCTGACTTGGTTTGTCGGTGGCGGGGCGACCCTTAACGACAGCGTCGTAACCGAGGTACTCAAGGCAAGCGAGATGACGCATTTGACGCTCGCGTATCCCGAATCTACAACGGCGTCGTTCAGCCGGCTGACAGAACTTAAAAAACTACAGCAAGCTCTAGTACCAGGCGCTCGTTTGGATGACGAACTTGTTGGCACGTGGGATATTCCCGAATCGCTGATCGAATTGGATGTTCGAGATTGCGGACTGTCAATAGAAACGGTGTCGCGATTGATCGAGCGGGGCAACTGGCGTCAGCTTTCTGTTGGCGGAAATCCAATTGATCCGAAGGCATTGTCGGCACTTCGTAATAGCGAGACTTTGAAAACCCTAGGGTTGGGTGGCGCGACGTTGGACGCGGCAGCGATGCAGAGCCTCGGTACACTGCCGGCGCTAACTGAGTTGGATCTTTCAAAGGCAACGATCTCCACTGGCGTGCTTACCGCGCTCGTCAAACAGGCTCCGTCTCTGTTGACTCTTGATCTGACAGGGGCAACGGCCGATTGGTCCGAGCTTCCAAATTTGCTGCGAGCGCTACCAGCGCTACGACTTCGGCTTGGACCGACCGATGCAACCCTGTCACTGATTACACAACTGACCGTAACGAAACGAATGATTCTCGATCCTAATCCTTACGAAGCTTGGTTCAGACCACGAGAGCGGATAATCCTTGGCTATGACGCGCGTGGGCTTCCTGTTTATCAAGACCCAAGCAAAGCCGAGGGGCCCAAAATTTTCGAGCGTCCAGATTGGTCCACCGACTATTTCCGCCCCGACGACTTCGATGCCGAAGACGATTTGGGGTCTCGTCCGAAGACCGACAGTTCGCAATCGCCGTCTATCGGTCAAGCACTAAGAGCTCTTTTTTCGCCTGCGGCTCCAACGGCGGATGTAGAAATCGAACAGGAGATCGCAGAATGAAGAATCATCGTTTCACCCTCGGGTTCCTTTTTACAACCCTGCTTGGGCTGACGGGCTGTGAACCCGTTCCTGAGATCCACTCCTTTACCAAACAGCATGCAACCGAATTGGTAACAACCCGAACCGAACGCGATCAATTTCGATGGCCGGTGTTATCTGACAAATGGCAAGTCACTAAACCGACTGACTTTGCGTTCCTGCGAGCAATGCCAGCGGGTGCGATGAAAGAGTTTGTAGACAAAATCGCTGTCGATCGGCGGCAACGGATCGAAGCAGCAGCTCAATCGGAGACTCCCGCGCCGTGGACGGTTGCTGCGCACGATTTTTCTGGCGAAGCCGCTGCCGAATTGAGATTGGCGCTGGATGAATATGACGGGCATCCGATCAAAAAGTTCAGCGTATCGATTCCCAACCAAATCCAAAACCCAAAAGCACAGTTGGATTTGACGGCAAGGCACTTGGTGCTGAGTGGTGAAAACGGCATCTGGATCGCACGACTACCATGGCGCCCATGGTGGGCGCTGCCTGGAACCGACCCGACTGACCAAGACGAACCGGGTGATCTGGAAGACTTGCAGCAGATCGAATTGACTGGCTCCAATTCCGGTGCCGCCATGGTTGGCTTTTTTGGCCAGGATGAAAACGGTGGCGACTCGCGGTGTTTTGTTGCGAAAGGAGAACACCTGTACGTCGTTGACTGCAGCAAACGCTCTGTCATTGCGACGTCGAAATTCGAGACAGCGATTCAACACTTAAGCGTCGCTTCTGAAACGGGCAACGCGATCCTCGTCGATACTTCCGGCGGATTGTTTGTGACCGACGCTAAACTGGATCACGTCTCGCGAATTGGTGAAATCAACACCACGTTGCCAATGCCTGCGATTTCACCCGAGGCGGCAAGAATCGCTACCTACAAAACCAAGAATATGGGACATGTTTTTAAATTAGACAACGGCGTAGTGGTCGATTCGTTTGACGTGGTTTTGGAAAACCCTGGTGAGCCGTTGATGATTCGATGCTCGCGAGCCTACGACATGTGGATCGAAAAAAACGCCATCAACAGACGTCCCAACTATCCGAACAACCCAGGTTCAGATCGAAAAGGATGGAGGATGACAATGTACTGGGACTTGGAACAAGTATTGGATGTCCATAATTTTCCCACCGAGTGTTCGCAATTGTGTGTGGCGACACGACCACAACCCGATGGCGAGAAGCAACGTGTTTTGTTCGATGCTCAACTCGGCGGTCGTTCGTTTTCTCGTCCCGTTGCGATGTCGACTTTCGGTGACCAATCGTTGACGTGCGCCGCGTCGGGTGATGTGATCGCTTTTTACGATGACAAAACGGTAGACGTTTACGCTCGCGGTATGAATGCGCCTCAAGGACTGCATGGGATTCAAGGGATTGGTCGTAATTGGTCTTGGCAAAATCGGTTCGATGAACTGGAAAAGCTTCACAAACTGATCCGTTCACTGCCTGAAAATCGATTCCATCGAACACCCGAGCAATTCTACAGCGAACTCGCTGGTGGAATCGGCCGGCAATGGGCGAACAACCAACAATTGTTGACCAACGAAAAAGCCAGCGAAAGCGATTTAAAGTTTGTGAAAGAACGCAACCCAGCCTACGAGGAATGGGCGAAGAAAAAGTCGACGCTCGCGATGTGTTCGGAAATTAAATATCGAACCTCAGTCGCTTGGAGCGCTCGGGGAACGGGTTGGTCCAATTCGGTAAACGCGTCGAGTTGGAAAATCTTTGAAAACGAAAACAATCGAGCGATGGAAGTTTGCAAGGAACTACTACAGCTCGACGACGTTCCTGCCTGCGTATTCGATTACTATATCGGATTGGCACGCGACACTTCCTTGGAATACGACGACACCGCCGACACTGTAAAACGATTCATGCACTTGTATCCCGAAGACGTATCGATGCACATGGGAATGATGAATTGGCGATTAGAAAAGTGGGGAGGAACACGTGGTTCAGGGCCGGCCTATGCTGGCGGCGTCGCTAAAGCAATTGGCCCGCCGATGGGAGACTTTGTCTACAGTCGCTGCATCGAATCGATTCAAGGAAACTTTCAACACGCATTTTTCAATTACGCTCATGTCGACGGCTCACGTGTACTGGATGGGGTCGAGCAAGGCTTGCGGATGGGTTACTACCAAGAAGAAAGTACGTTGACGACGATGTACTTGTTAGCGCAGTCGCACAGCCGAAGCGATTCACCCGATTCAGCAACAGCGTATGCCGCCCACGCACGGCGACTGTGCGAGGAGCTTGCAGACCGCTACCGGCAATGCTACCCAATGGCGATTTCTCGTTCGGCCGACTCGAATCAATTTCAACCAATCAAACAGTGGTTACCGGACTAGTTGGCTTGATGATCCTCTCGTAAATCGAGTTCGTCGCCAAACCACTACCGAGAACAGCTGCTGTAAGTTTATAAACACCTATGCAGGCGTCTTTCAGTAAATTGGCCGTTTTGGCGTTAGCCACGGTTCCGGTGTTCAACCGGGGCTAGCGCCCAAACGGCTAACGAGAAACTCAATGGGGTCAGGTCAACTTATAGGGGTCGGTCAACTTAAAGGGGTCCAAACCTCTTTGTTGCGTTCACAAACGAGGCAGACATAAAAGATCGCGATCGCGCATTGTCAGAATTGTTCCTCGGAACAGATATCCAATGCCCCCCATTCTCTTAGCGACTTGAACGCTCGAGATGTTGTGCAATCAACTGCACCAAGCGGTCGCCTGAGGAGATCTCGCCGACCGTGGTGCTGGTGGGAAATAGCAGCTTCGGAATCGCACCTGCGCCGGCTTTCTGGTACAGCGAAACATGCTTTGCAATGTAATCACTTGGTATTGGACCGCTCATCGTTTTGCGAAGCTTTTCCGAATCGACCAACTGCGACGCCTGTTGCAGTGCACTTGCATAGCTTGGTTTGGTGTCAAACACGTAGTCATGGAATTTCGGGAACGCCGTGGGGTCGACCACCCAAACCGAAATCGCCAAACGTGCCAGATCACATGCCTCGGCATGGGCGGCGCCCGTTTGACGGACCGTTGGACAAATCAAAGGGGTCAAACCTCTTTGTTTCACAAACGAGGCAGACATAAGAATTCGCGATCGCGCATTGTCAGAATTGTTCCTCGGAACAGATATCCAGTGACACCTATTCTCTTAGCGACTTGAACGCTCGAGATGTTGTGCAATCAACTGCACCAAGCGGTCGCCTGAGGAGATCTCGCCGACGGTGGTGCTGGTGGGAAACATCAATTTCGGAATCGCACCTGCGCCGGCTTTCTGGTACAGCGAAACATGTTTTGCGATGTAGTCGCTGGGGATCGGACCGCTCATCGTTTTGCGAAGCTTTTCCGAGTCGACCAACTGCGACGCGTGTTGCAGTGCACTTGCATAGCTTGGTTTGGTGTCAAACACGTAGTCATGGAATTTCGGGAACGCATTGGGGTCGACCACCCAAACCGAAATCGCCAAACGTGCCAGATCACATGCCTCGGCATGGGCGGCGCCCGTTTGACGGACCGTTGGATTACACGCTCGGTCAAGTGGCACCGGCAATACGATCACGGCTAATCGGTCGCCATAGCGAGCTTTCGCTTGCGATAGCGCCGCGTGGGTTCGTTGGCAATGAGGACACGTATAGTCAAATAGCTCGACGAATACTAATTCCGCGTCGGGATTTCCAATCAGTGGCCATTGGCGTGTATCGAGTTTGACGCCCCCTAAAATGCTCGCGGTTCGTCGCTCTGGTTTTGTTGCCGGCGCGCTCTCACCAGTCGCCTGACCCACTTGCCCGGCCATCAACATGCTGGGGTTGAACAATCCCATCGCCAACGACACTGCTGTCAAGCTTGGCTGAGACTTGGGCGTCGTGGAACTGGTCGATGAGATCGGAGCTTCAAACAGCATCGCATCGTTGTCCTTCGTCGTTGACGACTCTGCGGGAAGCGACGGGTCTGCGGAAATTGCGGCCGGCGGGCTTGCGTATTCAATCACCTCGAACGTATCGGGCGCTGGCGTACTGACTTGCAGGGCAATCAGCAGTGCTACCGACGTCACTGTGACTCCGCTGACTTTCGCCAACGTCGATTTGCGAAGCGGTCGTCGCCACAGCACCACTGCCGCCGCAATCAGTCCCGCCGTATGCGCGACCAGACAGTAGGGACACAGATGTTCCAGCAGAAAGACCTGTAGACCAACAAACCAAACCGCCGCGGCACCCGCCGTGATCGCGGCAAAACTGATCATTGGCCAACGGTATCGCTCCCACTTGAGCGGCATTGGCCGCATCAGCAAAAGTCCCAGAATCGAAGCGTGGATCAATATCGCAGGAATGCTGACGGGCACCGACATCACCGTGGCCCAGCGACTGTGCAGGACATGGTCACAATTGAACAAATCGCCGCTACACCCCGCCACGCTGCCCGACGTCAACGAAACCCAAGCTAGATAGGTGCTGCTAACCAGTGCAACGGTGCTGCACAAAAGCAGCGCCCATTTAATGGGTGCTACCGACGCAAAGTGTCCGCGATGAACATGACTCGGCGAGCGTGAGTGTGAAAACGGAAACCAAGCGGACGACGAACGGTCGAACAAATCAGCAGCAGACATGTTTCTCTCAACAAAATAAGCGTATCGGCACGGTGCAATTCTTGATTCGCCGATAGCAAAGCAGGTCGCGTGCCACGGCGCACCCGCCAAGATTCCGGCGGACAACAACCTCAAAAAACACCACGTTTTTCGCAATAAACTGCGATTTCCGAAGTTTCGACGACGCGATTGAATTCCTCTAGCTTGATTGCTGAATGATCAACTTGGACTAAAACTGGACACGGCGTCAGCGTGTCGTTGCGTCGTCAACGGTGGTCGACACTGTCTCCGCGGGTCGACGCGGCGATGGCTCAAAACCGCTGTTTTGGTCTCGATTTCACGGAAAAACCACCAAAATGCGAGGCGGCATCTTGATTGCATTAGGGGAAAGGCTGAAGCCACGGGAGTGACACTATTCATTCATTTCTCGAACGAAAGCCCCGACATGTTGATGCGCAACCCCAACTATCCGCTCGATGATTTTGAAGTCGACTCCGACTTCGCGGCCCCTCGCCGCGATTTAACCGTCAAATTAGTAGTCACCGATTCGGCCGAGTCTTCGGTCGAACGTTCAAATGAGGACGCCTCGGATCGTAACCAGTTAGGCGGCCAACTGATTCTGTGTCTGTTGTTGGCCGCGGCGATCGCTTTACGTTCGTGGTTTACGTCGTAAGCCATACGCCAGATTAAATTATGAAAATCAGCCGCTGTTTGGACGCTTGTCGTCTTCCCCCCGAGATCGATTTCGGTGATCGGTTTGCGGTGCTAAAATGACTCGCATGCAAATCCAACCTCACGAAAACGAAGAAATCAGCAACGATTGTTTCCGCGCGATCGCGAACTACACCTACGATTGGGAGAGTTGGCACTCACCCGAAGGACGGTTGTTGTGGGTCAATGCGGCGGTCCAGCGAATGACCGGTTACCGGCCGGATGAATGTCTGGCGATGCCCGACTATCCGCTTCCGATGGTCGCACCCGAGGACCGTGATCGAATCGCCAAAGTGATGCAACAAGCGAGCGAAGGCAACTTTGGAAACGATGTCGATTTTCGTGGTATCCACCGCGATGGCAGCAATCGATGGTTGGCGGTTTCATGGCAACCGATGTATGACGAATCGGGAGCCCATCTCGGATTTCGCGCCAGCGTCCGCGACTTTACCGAACGCCATCAACTTCGTGAACAGTTGCGACTGCACGCCGAACACCTCGAACAATTGGTCCAAGAGCGTACTGCACGGATTGCCCAGTTGGAGGTCCATCGTCGTAAAATGGAAAAGCTGGCCGCTTTGGGTCAACTCGCCGCAGGCGTGGCTCATGAAGTCAACAATCCGCTGGCCGGAATCCGCAATGCGTTTGCACTCTTCAAATCGGATTTGACACCGGAGCATGAACATTTCGAGTTGCTCGAATTGATCGACAGCGAGATCGAACGAATCAGCTCCATCACCCACCAAATGTACCAACTGTACCGGCCCAGCCAGCAACAGCGAGGCCGCTTTTCGATGGAAAAGGCCGTTGCCGACGTGGTATCGCTGTTGGAGCCGATGATGCAGAAAACCGGGGTCCGCATCAAGGTGATCGCCAACCCAACGCCAACCGAAGTCACGTTGCCCGAGGGCGAAGTCAAGCAGATACTATTGAATCTGATCCGAAATGCGATCCAAGCCTCTCCCCAAGACGCAGCGGTGACAGTCAACCTGACCGCTTGCGACAATTCGGTTCGTGTGGTGGTTGCCGACTACGGCGACGGCATCGACGAAGAAACGCTGCCGCACATTTTCGACCCGTTTTTCAGTACGAAAACAGGCCAGTCGAAACAGGGGATGGGCTTGGGGCTGTCGGTCTCACGAAGCTTGATTGAAGCCATGGGCGGCTCGATCGAAGTCGAGAGTCAACCGGGCGAGGGAGCCGTATTTGCAGCCGTGTTCAATCGGCTGTAACAACTCGTTGCTCGATTCGCAGTTTTTTTAAGCCAAACTCACTCCACCACGATACTCGCATGAACGCCTCTCCCTTAGCACGCATATTGATCGCGGACGACGAACCGCTGTATCTGCGTACCACCGGCGAGTTGTTACGAAAATCGGGTTACGAGTGTGTTTGCGTTGCGGACGCAAACGCGGCACTCGAGGCGCTGCGGCGTGAACGGTTCGATTTGGTGTTGTCGGATCTAAACATGCCCGGCAATTTAAAACTGGAACTGCTTCGCGAAGAGCGTCGCCATTGGTCGCACATTCCCTTGATCGTGATTACCGGGGTGCCCTCGGTGCCCACCGCGATCGAGAGCATCCGATTAGGGATTGCCGACTACCTGCTAAAACCGGTCAGCTACGAAGATCTGCTGGTTAGCGTACAGCGCGTCCTGGCGCATCCACCGAGCGTTCCCGCCGCCAACGAACCTAACGACGATACGCAGCGAACGCTGATTGAAAAGTTTCCTGAAATCGTCGGCCTTAGTCCCCCCATGCTGGAACTGCTGGACATCATCGACCGGGTTGCCCAAACCAATACGAACATTTTGATCACGGGTGAAAGCGGTACCGGCAAAGAGGTGGTCGCCCGTGCGATTCACAACCATAGCCAACGCGGCGACAATAATTTCCAGGTGATTGATTGCACCGCGATTCCTGATTCGTTGTTTGAATCTGTGTTGTTCGGGCATGTCAAAGGATCGTTCACTGGCGCGGTCAAGGACCAAGCCGGTTTGCTAAGTCACTGTCACCAGGGGACTGCTTTCTTTGACGAACTCGGTGAATTGCCAGCTGCATCGCAAGCGAAATTGCTGCGTGCGATTCAGGAACAGATCTTTACCCCCGTCGGCAAAAGCACTCCGATTCAAGTCGACACACGTTTTATTTGTGCGACGAATCGAAACTTGGAAACCGAGGTGCGTGAAGGACGTTTTCGCCAAGACCTTTACTACCGCCTGGGCGTGATCCATATCGAATTGCCTGCGTTGCGAGAGCGGGGTGAAGATTGCGTGTTACTGGCCAAACGTTTCTTGTCTCAACTGCGACCTGCCGGATCGTCTGTCGTGCAGTTTTCCGATGAGACCCTTGATTGTTTTCGCCGCTACGATTGGCCGGGAAATATTCGCGAATTACGAAATGCGATCGAGCGGGCGATCGCGTTGTCTCGCAGTGACACGATCGAATTTGCCGACCTGCCCGAGCCGCTGAGACGCACGCGTGAAGGTAGCAATCATCAAGTGTCAGTGTTTGGTGACGCGTCACGCGATGACGCAGTGGAAAGCGCCGAGCATTCGTACCTGAGCTCGCTGATTGAAAAACACGCCGGGAACATTTCCCATGCGGCGCAACAAGCAGGCGTTTCAAGGCAAGGCATGCACAAGCTATTGAAGAAACACGGAATCGCTGCAGCAGATTTTCGCAAATAGCGTCTTTCGCGATGGCGTCACCCCAATGCCATCTACTTTGGTAGCGGCACGGCGCGAGCCGTCCGGTTGCAGCGTGAAAAAACGTTCGATTTCCACCGGGCGGCGTTCGATTTCCACCGGGCGGCTTGCGCCACACCGCTACAGAATCATCCGTTTGGTTTCAAAGTAGATGGCATTGGGCGTCAACCTGTCAACTCAGGTTGACAGTAGTCCCCACGCGGCAACACATCCGCAATAGTGTTGCGCGCATCACCGCTAAACGTCCTGACTAAATATTGGGCGGCGTGGCGGAATTTTCGCCTGTGTTCTCGTCACTAATGGCGGATATCAGAACCAGACAACCATTGTTTCTCGGTCGGACACGCCAATTGCCCGATCCTTGTCTGTTTGGCGCGGCGGTTGCAATGCAGGGCAAAACCGGCGTCCAACCGTCAGAGAGCACCCCTCTCGATTATCGCCCCTGCCACAAACACTCGTCGCGTCAAATTCTGTCTCTCAAAATTGAACTACTGTTTTCAAAATTGAGACGACCACTCTCGATTCAGAGGCCTTCTTCGTGAACTACAAAAATATCGTCATCAGTCAAAGTGACTATCAACGCATCGAAGAATTGCTGTCGAGCAAATTCACGCATGCTAAGTACGATCATCAAAATTTGCAGGAGCTGCAGGGGAAACTTAACTTGGCAGAGATTGTCGATTCGAACGACGTTCCTGCAGATGTTGTGACGATGGATTCGGTCATCCAGCTGCTCGACCGCAGTAGAAACGAATTGAGGACTTATACGTTGGTGTATCCCGAAGAGGCACATATAGCGACGGGAAAATTGTCGGTGCTGGCGCCGATTGGCACCGCGATTTTAGGTTGTCAGATCGGGGATCGCGTCCACTGGAAAGTCCCTAGCGGAAACATCGAGATGCAGATCGAAGACATCTTGCATCAGTCCGAACGCGAGGCGATGGCAACCTAGTCGCAAGTTGCCGACGGCGAATGATCGTATTGCGTCAAAACGGAGTTTCAATTGTGTTACAATTTACGGAGAATGAATGTCTTCACCGACAACTAGCGACCCTCGTTATCAGCACATCCAACCAGTCCATCGCGATGTGACGGTTCCATTACCTGAACAGCCGATCGATCGATTTGTACGCCCGGTTGCTCGTTTTCTGCATGTCGAAGCGGCCAGCGGCGTGCTGTTGATGCTCTGTACGGCGTTTGCCATCATCATGGCTAATTCCGCATGGGCTGATTCATATCTCAGTTTTTGGAAAACCGAGGTGGGCGTCTCGTTTGGATCGATCCAATTCCAACACTCGCTGCGGCACATCATCAACGACGGGTTGATGGCGATCTTTTTCTTTGTGATCGGGTTAGAGGTCAAGCGAGAATTGGTGCATGGAGCACTCTCGGACCTTCGTCGCGCCGCTCTGCCGATTGCAGCCGCGATTGGCGGTATGGTCGTGCCCGCGGGTATCTATTTGGCGCTTCAGTATGACCAACCCGCTGCACGCGGATGGGGCATCCCAATGGCGACCGATATTGCATTTGTCGTCGGTTTTCTCGCGTTACTTGGTTCGCGCGTGCCCAACAATCTACGCGTGCTGTTGTTGTCGCTCGCGATCGTCGATGACATCGGTGCGATCATCGTGATTGCGATTGGATACACTCAAGAGTTGGATGGTCGTTTCCTGATGCTGGCGGCGATTGGGATTGGGATCGTCCATCTGTTTTCGCGGATCGGTATACGGCGTTTCCCTCCCTATATCTTCGCTGGTCTAATTGCGTGGCTTGCATTTCACGAATCGGGCGTCCACGCAACCTTGACTGGCGTGATACTGGGATTGATGACGCCGGCCAAGGCCACGATTGTGCCCGACCACTTTCGTCAATATTTGATTAAAACTGGCGAAGCGTTCCGCGGTGATGGTTGGAACTCGATAAATCATCGCGCCCAAAAGGTGCGAGAGGTGCAACGATTGACACGCGAAACCGTTTCTCCGTTGGAGTATCTTGAAACGACACTGCATCCGTGGAGCAGCTATTTCATCATTCCGCTCTTCGCGATGGCCAATGCGGGCGTCGCAATGCAATTGACCAACATCGAGGATCCGGTTGCGATTGCGGTTACGTTGGGATTGGTTGTGGGTAAACCGCTCGGCGTGCTGCTGTTCTGCCTGCTGGCCGTTAAAATTGGCTGGGCGAGATTGCCAGCCGGTGTGAACTGGCGAATTCTGATCGCAGGCAGTTTCCTCACTGGCATTGGGTTTACGATGGCATTGTTCATCGACGGATTGGCGTTCGGCGAGGCAGGACTGGATACCGCAAAAACGGGCATCATGGTGGGCTCGGCGATCAGTGCAGTACTCGGAATGACGCTGCTGATGTGTACTTTACCCGGACGCAAAACCTCGCATGCCCGAGTTTAATTTGACCTCCGCGAACCGTTCCGGAGAGAACGCCGAGGGTGACGCGTGCGTGGCAATCCTGCTACCCGCCGGTCTTTGCGTTTAGCTCTTTCGCTAAACGCTCTGACGCAGTGACCAGCTGCTCGATGGTCGGAGCCACGGAACTTACGTCGCCCTGTTTGCCTTGAAGCTCGAGTGTTTGCGCGGCCTTGACCACGTCGACGGCGCCAAAATAACTCGATGCTCCCTTTAACGTATGAGCGGCTCGCGAGAGGCCCATCGCATCGCCAGATTCAAATGCCGCTTGAATCTTGCCGAGCAACTGCTGCGATTCATCCAAGTAGACTTTTGCTAACTCGCAAGCCATCTCCTCACTACCACAGGTTTGTGCGAGCGTCGTTTTCCAATTGAGTTGAGGTTGACCATCGGTCGCTGCTAGTTCACATTTTGGTGAACATTCCGGCTGCAACGCAGGCTCCGCAGACGAGATCGCTGCAACAGCCCGCTTTGCCGGGACCGCATCCTGCATCGCCACGCACGGTGATTGAGCTATCACGCGTTGCAATTCCAAGGGATCGAAGGGCTTGGCGATGTAGTCGTCCATCCCGGCGGCGAGAAACCGTTCTCGATCTCCCTTCATGGCATTGGCCGTCATGGCGACGATCAATTGATGCTCGTCCCGCTCCGCTTCCATTTGACGGATCACGGCGGTCGCCTCGATCCCATTCAGATCAGGCATTTGAATGTCCATCAAAATCAAGTCAAATGACTCTCGACGGACCGCGTCGACGGCCTCACGACCGTTTGTCGCCAACACCACTTTATGCCCCCATTTGGACAAAAAACCCATGGCCACCTTTTGGTTGACGACACCGTCTTCGGCCAACAGCACTTTCCTCGCTTGCACCAATGTTTGCGACGCATGGGAATCATCTGCCGCGTCGTCCATGTCGGTGATCCCCATCACCTCGAGGATGGTATCGAGCAACTCCGACGCGATCACCGGCTTTGTCATAAAGCGAACAATCCCAACGCGACGCATGACCTCCGGCTGCAGCCCGCCCACCGATGACGACAACATCACAATCGTATACGGCGATTTTGCATCCCGACTCGCTAACCGTTCCGCGAAATCCAGCCCATCAATTTCTGGCATGTGGTAGTCCAGCAAGATCAAGCGAAAGGGCGTCTTCTCGCGTTCAGCGACATCAATTTGCTCTAACGCCTGCAAACCATCACACGCCATCTCGGCATCAAGTCTCCACTGCGAGAGCATCTCTTGCAAAATCCGCCGATTGGTCGAATTGTCGTCAACCACCAACACCCGAGTGCCTTGCAATCGCGCGAGGTCTGCGGGACGACGCGGTGATTGATCCGCAGCAACTTGCAAGTGAATCAAGAAATGAAACTTCGTCCCCACCCCCGGTTCACTTTCCAACCAAACACGACCTCCCATCATCTGAATCAGTTTTGTCGAGATCGTCAGCCCTAAACCGGTACCGCCAAAACGACGCGTCGTGGACGTATCGACTTGCGAAAACGCTTCGAAAACCTTTTGTTGCTTTTCCGCCGGAATTCCAATCCCCGTATCTCGGACGCTGATGTGCAGCACCGCATGCTCGTCGCTCACCTCGTCCGAGTTGACATCCACCACCACCTCGCCCGACTCGGTAAATTTGATCGCGTTTCCAACAAAATTCACGATGATTTGACGAATTCGTCCGGGGTCGCCGACCAGACGATTGGGGATCGATGGATCGATTCGGGCCGCCAGCTCTAATCCCTTCTCATCCGCTTTGAGTGCGAACAACCTCATCGCCTTGCCAACACAATCACGCAAATCAAAGTCGATCTCTTCGAGCTCTAATCGATCGGCTTCAATTTTGGAAAAGTCCAAGATGTCGTTGAGCAACCGCAACAACGAATCTGCGGACTGGCGGATCAACCCTAAAAACTCTTGTTGATCCTTTTCGAGCGGTGTGTCGGACAACAGTTCCGCCATCCCGATGATGCCGTTCATGGGAGTCCGAATCTCGTGACTCATATTCGCCAAAAATTCACTTTTGGCGCGGTTGGCCGCCTCGGCTTCGATTCGCGATTGCTGGAGCGCCGCGTCGGTCCGATTCATTGACACGGCGCTCCAGCAGATCAGGATGCTGAACACGACGATGTTGGTCAACACAAACACCGACAATCCCATCACCGGATCGAAGATGCCTTGTTGTTGTGCCCACCAACGAAACCCTCCGATCACCGTGGGAATAATGATGGCGGCCGGCAACAGCCGTCGCGCCATCACGCCACCGGCACCGCGGTCGCTGATGACTTGCATTAACCCTTCGGTCGGCCGCGAACACAAAATCCCGAGACAAAGAATGGCAAACCCGACGGCCGTGTTCAGTGCCATCGGGATATACGCCTTCATCCCAATCAGATTGACGCTGCTGTAGGCATAGCCCACGATCGCCAGCAGCGACACCAATGCCGCAACCAACGTGAATGTCTCGGTGAACAGATACCGCCATCGCCATCGAAGATTGGCGAACACCAGCGCAAGGCCCGTGAGCAGGAAATTCAGCGCCGTGTTGGGGGCCATCCGGTTGTGGATTTCATACACGTCCAGCTTTGCGGGGAACAGCCAGCGATCGGGACCATCATCGAAATCAAACTGGTACCCCAAGATGCGAACGACTGCCATCGCAACCACCAACGATGCCAACGCAATCGCTGAATATGTCGCCGTCGATGAAGCGGATGGTTCGCCTGACTCGCGATACGACAGCCACAGCGCCGCACCACACAGCAGAAATCCTATTGCCGTCCCGCCGGGGTTCATTGCCACTTTACCGGGCAACAACGCTCTCAGAGCCTCGTAATCCAAGGCCCAACCGACCAACACAATCTCGCTGATCGCGATCACCACCACGCTCGCAACGCGGGCGGCCCGACGAAACTTTATGATCAGTTCTGGATCGTGAAAATCGCCCACTCGATCCCTTTCTGACAAGGGTGCTCTGACAAGGTGCTTTTGCAAGAAGAACTTCTTGCGAAATTTGGCACGCTCTCTATGCTACCACGCCGAACACACGCGGGGGGAACCGCCCGACCCAAATGAAGGAAGAAGATAATTGTCACACTTTTGCGACTGCCGACATGGTATTTCCGACCTGTCGCTACGTCCCGCTGGGTAACGCTGTGAAGCATTTTTTCTTGTGGGGTTTGTGCTAATTTAGCGTAGCGGAAGTCGTCAAGACTTTCGTTCGATTGGTGTATGCCCCCCGAAACTCTTGACGAGTTCCGCTACGAAATTCTTCACAGCGTTGCCCGCTGGGGCGATTCGCGATGGTTGTCGATCCATCTAGCCCTTTTTGGCTTCCTACCCCACGGCCACCCCGTAACCCTATAGAATAGAGCAGCCCCCCAAGTCTGGACGTGCTACGAACCAGCGAGAACAAACGTGATGCCTGCCCCCAATCGTCACGCCCCCTCAATTTCCCACCATCGTCAACGACGAAACTCACCCCAATCCATTGCCTATCCTAGGTCTGTCTACCCAATCGGATGCAGATCCCTCAAATGAAAGGTGTTCCCATGAAGCGTGATTGCTTTACGACGCTCTCTTCCCAGCGATGCCAAAACCGGATGCTCAGATTCAGTTTGATCATCGCTGTGATCGTTGGCGTCCTGCACAACACTGGAGTCAAAACTCATGCTGCGGAGAACGCGGTGTTTCGCGCCGGTGCAGCGAAAGCTAAAATCACGCCTCCCTTGGGGTTAGAGATTGTCGGTAATTGGGGCAAGCCTCTAGCGACCAACATCCATGATGACCTGCACGTTCGATGTTTAGCGTTGAATGATGGCACCACAACGATTGCGTTTGCAATTTGCGACAATGTCGGGATCCCTCGCGAAGTGTTTGACGCAGCTCGAAAACTGATTGACTCAGAGACCGACGTGCCTTCGGCCAACGTGCTGATGTCAGCGACCCATACTCATTCGGCTGTTTCTGCCAGAAACGATCGCGAAGTCGATGGAGTGATCGTCTTGGACAGCTACCAAAGCTTGGTGGCTCGCCGCATCGCGGACGGCGTTGCCAAAGCCGTCGCAGCGATGAAGCCCGCCAAGATTGGCTGGGGCGGAGTCGAGGAAGCGTCGGAAGTCCATAACCGCCGCTGGTACGTCAACGACGAAAAACTTCTCGCAAATCCGTTTGGTGGCGTCGACAAAGTTCGCATGAATCCGCCCCGAGGAAGCGACAAGCTGATCGAACCCGCCGGCCCGGTTGATCCCGAAGTCTCGTTCCTGAGCGTGCAAACCCTCGACGGCAAACCGATTGCCTTGCTGGCAAACTACTCGCTGCACTACGTCGGTGGTGTGCCTAGCGGCGACATTTCCGCAGACTACTTCGGTGCGTTCTCGGAAAAGATTGGCAAGCAAATTGGTGCTGACGCCAACTCTGATTCCTTCGTTGGAATCATGACCAACGGGACCAGCGGTGATATCAACAATTATGCTTTTCGCGAAAAAGCCGGCAAACATGAACCGTATCAGCGAATCGATGAAGTGTCTGATTTGATCGTCGGGCGAGTCGCCGCAGCCTACGCGACGGTAGAACATCGTGATTGGGTTTCGTTGTCCACAGCGAGCCAAGAACTGGAATTAAAAATGCGGAAGCCCGATCCCGAGATGCTTCGCTATTTCGCAAGTCTGGAAGACTCCAGCCAGTCACCCGCCAACGTCCACCGACTCGCGTCGATCTACGGCGAGCGTCTCAGCAAGATTGCCGAAGGTCCCGAAACCAGTTCCATCCTGCTACAAGCGTTCCGAATCGGTGATTTAGGAATTGTGGCGATTCCGTTCGAAGTGTTCGCGGAAACCGGACTCGATTTGAAAAAACGGAGCCCGCTGTCGGATACGTTTACAATTGAGTTGGCCAACGGCAGTTACGGCTACTTGCCGACTCCTGCTCAACACAAATTGGGAGGTTACGAAACGTGGCTAGGCACCAATCGGGTCCAGTTGGACGCTTCGGATCGAATCTCTGATGTACTCTTGTCATTGCTTAATCAACTAGGTCAGAAATGAAGTGCCAACTGAAATTGAATTGCATCGTCGCTGGCGTTGCAATCACCGCAGCGTCGCTGGTTTCGACGGTTCAGGCCGAGCAGCCGGCTGAGGCTTCGATAGCCCCGGCGGCGGCGAATCGAGCAGAGATAAATTCGCATTCACCCGAAGCATCCCTGTCACGCTTGAAAGTCCGCGAAGGACTCGAGGTCCGCTTGGCTGTGGCCGAACCCGACGTCGTCGATCCAGTCTCGGCCGCCTGGAGCAGCGATGGCAAGCTTTGGGTCGTCGAGATGTCCGATTACCCTCAGCCAAAACCGGGCCAGACCGACCGACATGGTCGCATCCGCGTGCTATCGGAACGAGACGCAAGTGGCCGCTTCAATAAGGTTGTGACCTTTGCCGACGGACTTGACTTTGCCACCGGAGTTCTGCCTTGGCGTGACGGTGCGATCGTGACGATGGCAGGCGAGATTGCCTTTCTGCGTGACCAAGACGGTGACGGACGCATGGAAGCCCGCGAAACTTGGTTCAAAGGATTCACCACCGACAATGAACAACTCCGAGCGAATCATCCAAAACTTGCACCGGATGGGTATGTCTATGTCGCCAATGGACTTCGCGGAGGCGCGATCACGGCGGTGGATCCGCGATTCGAAGAACGCGCCAACCCCCTAAAACTGCACGGTCGCGATTTTGTTTTCGATCCGCACGGGGGTTACTGGGGCACCGTGTCGGGGAACAGCCAATATGGATTAACGATCGATGGTTTCAACCGACGGTTTGGTTGCAGCAATCGCAATCCCGCGATCGAGTCGGTGCTTTCAATCGATGTGGTCGACCGAGACCCATTTTTGACTCCAGGCGACGCGACCACCGATGTCGGTAAATCCGGTTTCGAATCCGAAGTTCATCCGATCAGCAACGCCTGGACTACCAGCAATTTGCACGCCGGTCAATTTAGTGCGGCGTGTGGTGTGACCGCGCCAGGTTGGTCGATCGATAACAAATCCGAATGGTTGTTGGTTTGCGAACCGACGGGTTCGTTGGTCCAGCGTCAACGCCTGCAATGGGACAACGGCGCATGGCACAGCGAGCGTGAAGCCAATGACGCCGAGTGGTTAGCCAGTTCGGATGATTGGTTTCGCGCGGTCGATCTTGTGCCCGATGTGGATGGTGGCGTGCTGGTCATCGACATGGCCCGAGCTGTGATTGAGCATCCGCAATGGGCACCCGTCGAATTGAAAAATCGCCCTGATACCTGGGACGGCAATACGCTGGGCCGGATTTGGCAGGTGCATGTGCCGAACAAACAGATCCGATCCGTAGCGATTCACGACGATGCGAGTGCCATCGCAGCGATCGTTTCCGACGATCTTTTGCACAGAATGCTTGCGTCGGAGTATTTGCACGCTCACTATTCGGCTGATGTGCCACCGCCAGCAAACGTGATTGAATCCCTGGGTCACCAGCTGGCCGATTCGACGGTAGCGGCAGAACCAAAGTCGCGAATTGCCCTGTTGTTGAACCGTTGGGGTTTGCTGACCTCATCACAACACGCTTCGCTATTGCAGGACAAGGATGAACGCGTGCGGGCGACTGCCGTCAAATTGCGTCAACGCAATCTTCTCGGCGGCAACCCCGTCGCCGCGATGCCCATTTTGATGTCAGCACTGGATGACGCTGCATTGATCGTCCGTCAAGCGGCACTCGAACAACTCGTTGTTTCTGCGAATCCAGCGGAGAGCAATGATGAGCTGATGGGACGACTATTTCACCTCACTGTGAACGAACGCGACGCCCCTTGGATTTCAAAATTGCTGACGGCGATTCCTTACGAATTCGCCAGCAAGATGTTGAACACGTTGCCCAAGTCTCAACCTGAGATGTCCGCAATTCCGACGTCGATCTACGAAGGCTGGATGCGCCGTGTGGCCGCCAATGACCCTCAGCGTGCTACCGAAGTACTGGCGAATTGGTTGGGCAACGTGATGCCCGCCGGCGACGACAAAGCCGATCAAGCAACGCAAGCTTTGGCGATGAACATGGCTGCGGCCTGGAGCAAAGGAGGCGGCAAAAAAGCGTCCCTCAAATCATTGCCAAAAGAAGCTTCAAATCATATCGCTGCTCTGGACACATTAGCGGCCTCGATCGCGGTCAACGACAAACATGCTGCGGGAACACGATTGGATGCGATCGAGTGGTGTCGGAATCAAGCGGCGTTTCCTGAGCAATTGCGGGAACTAGTCGCCCCCAGCGTCGCCCCGAACCTTCGTGCTGCAGCGTATCGAGCGCTGATGCAGCGAGATGCCGAGTGGACCAAGCAGCATGTCCTCGAACACGCGGATTCGATTTCGCCGACCGATCGCGTCGCCGTAGTCACTGCGGTTCGCAGCAGCACCCAAACCGCGACTTGGTTGCTGAACGAAATTGGGCAAGGAAACCTGCCACGCACCTTCGTCGACCCATCGTCGATGGATTGGTTCCGCCGGCATTCCGACGCTAAACTTGCCAAGCTCGGGCGTGAAACGTTTGCACCGGCAGGCGATGTGCTGAAGGTGATGCGTGAATATGAACCCGCAGCCAAACAAATCGAAACGGCGGATGTTGTGCAAGGCAAACTGTTGTTTGCTCAGCATTGTGCAAATTGCCACCGTATCGATGATGTTGGGCACGTCGTCGGGCCCGATATCAGCGACAGCCGTACCAAAACGCCCGAATCGCTGCTGGCCGCGATCTTGGATCCGAGCTCCGCCATTGATGCTTCGTTTGCAAGCTACAGCATCCTAACGGTCGATGGCGAAGCGGTCAGCGGATTGCTCGCCGGAGAATCAAGTGACGCGGTCACGTTGACACTTCCCGGCGGTACGACGCGGCGTTTCGAACGGGATGAAATCGAAATCTTCCGCGCCTCGAGCGTTTCGCTGATGCCCGAAGGAATGCAACGAGTCATGAATGTCGAGCAGATGCGAAATCTGATTAGCTACCTGAAGCGTTGGAGGTATTAAACGATGGTTGGAGATCGCGAATTGCCCTGGAGAGCGGTTGCTGTTTTTTCAGCCACCTCTCCACCAACTCCGTCGGGGGCGAGGTAACTAAGGAATTTGCCGGTACAATAACTTGCCGTCCACTAAAATACTTACGTGTCGGGTGGTGATGCCCTTGCTTCCTGGCAATTTGGGGGTACAGAGGACTCATTTGCCAGGATCGCATCAGCCGTGTCCACGGAGATTCAAGTTTTTCCATAATCCGTGTCACACCAACGACTCTGCCGACATGGTACTAGTGAAAGGAACGTGATCGATGCAACGAAAAGAATTTGCCAAACTCGTGCTGGAACACCAAGCTCGACTTCGCATGTTCATTCGGATGCTCGGTGCGATGCCTGACGCGGTGGACGACCTCGCCCAGGACGCGTTTGTCGTTGCTTACGAGCGGATTGACACGCTCGAAGACTTTGATCAAGCCGGCCCCTGGCTACGTTCGATCGCCCGCAATTTAGTCCGAAACGAGCTGCGAAAATCATCTCGCCGACGACGGGTTGTCAACGCATCGATCAGCGAAGCGATGCTGGCGATGTCCGACGAGCCTGTCACCGCCTCCTGGTCCGAAGATTGGTTCACGGCGCTGCGAAAATGCGTCGAACACCTTCCCGGTCATGGTCGTGCCCTGGTCGATGGCCGCTACAAACGTGGTCAGAACGCTTCCCAACTAGCCAACGAAACTGACATGACGCCTGCCGCCGTTCGCCAAGCTTTGTCGCGACTACGCGGCCTTCTGCGAACGTGTGTGGAAACACGCTTATCGGAGGGATCGACATGAGCGAACGTGATTTTGACGAACAACTTGACCGTTTAATTGACGGTGAACTCAGTGATCCGGAAATGGATCGCTTGGCTCGCACTCTTGCTGCCGACGATTCGCTCTGCCACCGTTACCGTGATCAAATTGAAATGGACGAATGTCTGGCGATGGTCGTCCGTGACGATCGAGCCTCCGATCAGTTCATGGAGCAATTGGAACAGCGACTCGATGCTGAGTCACAGAAATTCGATTTCCTGCAAAGCGTGCTCGATCGATCCAGCCTACGTGTCGCTCGTGAGCAGTTACGGCGTTGGGCACCGCTGGCACTCGCGGCGATTGCCGCCAGTGTCCTGGTCGCATTTTGGGCAGGCATGTGGACAGGCAGACATTCGGGAACTGCAAAGGCCAAGTTAGCTCGGGTGGTACCCGTGACAGTCGCTTCCGAGCCGGTCGATGACTCTGTCGCGTTGCTGAACCAAGTGGTCGATGCTCAATGGGTCGGCGATACAACGTTTAGCGTCGGTGATTCGATTTCCTCTCATGCGACACTGCATCTGGAATCGGGCTTGGTGCAATTGCAGTTCTTTCGCGGTGCGATATTGACACTCGAAGGCCCCGCAAAACTTGAGGTTCGCGACCAGGATCACGTGATGCTGCACGAAGGCAACGCCTGGGCAAAAGTCCCTGTGCCGGCACGTGGATTCACCGTGCTGACGCCCGAGACAAAAATCGTCGACCTCGGCACCGAATTTGGCGTGTCAGCAACGCCGGGCAAGCGGACCGAAGTCCATGTCTTTGATGGGTTGGTGGAACTCTATGATCCATCGGCTGCTGAGGATGCTGATTCGCTGCACGAATTGGTCACTGGCCAATCGATCAGCGTTGATGTCGACGGCCGCTCGCTTCCCGTCGCGAACCAGATCACGGGGATGCCATCCTCATCGCTGCTGCAGCGTAGCCAAGACAAGCAGCTGCAGCTGCGGTACGAGCGGTGGCAACGATGGAGTGCCGAATTCCGCAACGATCCCCGTGTGCTGATGTATTACGATTTTGCGGCTGCCCAGTCGACGCCTGCCACGCTGCCAAACCTCGCCGCGGATCGAACCGATTCCGATGGTTCAATCATCGGTTGTGCGTGGACCCAAGGGCGTTGGCCTCAGAAGTCCGCCCTTGATTTCAAACGGCCAAGCGATCGTGTGCGATTCCACCTTCCCGGGGAATACGAATCGATCACGTTGGCCGCGTGGGTCCGCGTCGATGGGCTCGATCGGCTACTCAGTTCGCTGCTGTTAACCGATGGCTGGGATGCGGGCGAAGTTCACTGGCAATTTGATCAAAGTGGACAGCTCGGACTTTCGGTCAGCCAAGCGACCGGAGTGGCGTGGCGTTACACGCAGCCGCTGATCGATTTGACTCGGCTTGGTCAATGGATCCATGTCGCCTCGGTTTTTGATGGTGCCAACAAGACGGTGCGGCACTACTTCAACGGGCAACGCGTGCCTTGCGAAGCCTCGCTCGACTATGACGGTCCGATCCGCATCGGCGATGCCGAATTGTGCAATTGGGGGCGTCCCATCGACAAAAACTCACACGCGATCCGAAATTTCAATGGGCGAATGGACGAGTTCCTGATGCTCAGCGAAGCCCTTGAGGAAACGGAAATTATGGAAATCTACGAAGCCGGTAACCCCAAACTTTAGGAGACGAGCGATGCATCAATCCAGCACAAAACCATCGTTCAGCGCCGGCGGCGTGACCATCCTCAAACCGATCTCGTTTCTGTGGTTGGCCTTGGTGATCTGTGCATTGCCGGTGGGCCAAACGGCAGTCTGGTCGGAGGAAGCCGAAACGCAAAAAAACAACCAACCGAGCCCCGATCAACTTGATTTTTTCGAGTCGAAAATTCGGCCGCTGTTAATCGATCGTTGCTACGAATGTCACTCCGAGGACTTGCAGGAATCGGAACTCCGCGTGGATACGCTCGCAGGCATGTTAACAGGCGGACTTGCAGGCCCGTCGCTCGTCCCCGGCAAACCGACAAGTAGTTTGCTGGTGACCGCAGTCCGTTACCAAGACAACGATCTGAAGATGCCTCCGAACGAAAAGTTGTCCGACATTCAGATTGCGGACATCATCCGCTGGGTTGAAATGGGGGCACCGCATCCCGATTCCGGCGACGTCGGCCCCATCGCTCAACGCGGCGATGTCGATATCGAACAAGGCCGCAAGCATTGGGCGTTTCAGCCGCCTGTGAAAGTTACACCACCTGCGATCGCGCACATGTCGCCTCGTGGATCGGAAGATCGACAGCAAAACGACGCTCCCAATCCGATTGACGCGTTTATTCTTGCCAAGCTACACAGCGAAGGACTGCGTCCCAATCCGCCAGCGGACAAACGAACGTTGCTTCGCCGCGCGACGTTTGACTTAATTGGTTTGCCACCGACTTCGGAGGAAATCGACGCGTTTCTGGCTGACGACTCCGCCGATGCGTTTGCTCATGTCGTCGACCGTCTGCTTGCATCGCCGCATTACGGCGAGCGTTGGGGCCGGCATTGGTTGGACATCGCTCGCTATGCCGATTCCAATGGACTCGATGAAAACGTGGTACACGGCAACGCATGGCGTTATCGCGACTACGTCGTCCGTTCGCTCAACAACGACAAACCCTACAACGATTTCCTCGTCGAACAACTTGCTGGCGACTTACTTGATTCAGGCGACGACTTCAAACTCCGCAACGAACGTTTAATCGCGACGGGATACCTGGTTTTGGGTCCCAAAGTTTTGGCAGAGCAAGACCAGGCCAAAATGGAGATGGATATCATCGATGAGCAACTGGATACCGTCGGTCGCAGCATCATGGGGCTCACTCTCGGATGTGCCCGTTGTCACACGCACAAATTTGATCCAATCAGCCACCATGATTACTACGGTTTGGCAGGGATTTTCAAAAGCACGCAGACGATGGACAGCTACAAGACTGTCGCGAAGTGGCACGAGAATACGATCGAGACTCCTGACCAAACGGCAAAACTCGAACAACACCAACAGCAAATCGCATCGCAAGAGAAGTTGATCACCGAGCGAGTCGCCGAGGCCACGGCGAAACTAGATCCGCCGCCGGCTGCAGAAACCAAACCCGAAGAAATTGAGAAGCAATTTCCCGCAGAAACCTTGGCGGTGATCAAACAGCTTCGCGACGAACTGAAAAAGCTCAAGGATGCTGTTCCTGAACTACCGACCGCGATGGGAGTAACCGAAGGCAAAATCGCCGATACCTCCGTGCATCTTCGCGGTAGCCACTTGACACTCGGTGACGTGGTACCACGCCGAGTCCCTGAGGTCCTCGCGATCGATAACCCACCCGCGATTTCGGCGGATCATAGTGGTCGGCTCGAATTTGCTCGCTGGTTGACAAGCGGAAATCACCCGCTGACCGCCCGAGTGATGGTCAATCGCCTGTGGCGTGGCCATTTTGGCAAAGGCTTGGTCAGCACCGTGGACAACTTTGGTCTCAAGGGAAGCCCGCCATCGCATCCTGAATTGCTCGATTGGCTCGCGGTTCGATTTGTCGAACGGGGCTGGTCGATCAAGGAGATGCACCGACTGATCATGATGTCCGAAACCTACCAACGAAGCAGCGATTTTGTTCCTGAGAACGCCGAAGCGGATCCTGGCAACCAGTGGTATTGGCGATACAACCTTCGCCGACTCGAAGCCGAGGCCATTCGCGACGGGTTGCTGGCGGTCAGCGGAACGCTGGACCGCACCACCGGTGGCAACATTATGCAATACAAAAATCGCGAGTACGTTTTCAACCATACGTCCGAAGACAAATCGAAATACGATTCGTCGCGACGGTCGATTTACGTGCCGGTGATCCGCAATCATCTGTACGACATGTTCCAATTGTTTGATTACAACGACGCAAGCGTGCTCACCGGCGACCGCAACACCAGCACGATCGCACCGCAAGCCCTGTTTTTGATGAACTCGGAATTGGTAGCCGAGCTTGCGTTAGCGTTCGCAGACCGCTTGCTGGAAAGCGAACCCGACGCCGAGCCGCGAATCGATCGCTTGTATCTCGAAACGTACGGCCGGCACGCGTCTGCCGCCGAATTGTCCGATGCATCGAACTTCCTCACTCAATTCCGGGCCTTCCAACAAGAATCCGATAGCGACACCGATCCGGAGCGACTCGCATGGCAAGCCCTCTGCCAAGCAATCGTTTCCTCAAGCGAATTTGTTTACCTACGTTAAATGTGGGATAGGCTTCCAGCCTGTCATGCACTTTGATTTTGGGTAGTGGATCTTGCTAAAGATCCCCCACCCCCAGGAAACAGGGAGCTTTAGCAAGCTCCACTACATTAATGCCCGCGGCTGGCGCCGTCGGCTCAGAAGACAGATGAAACTTTAGATCACAGGCTTGAAGCCTATGCTACGTACTCGAATGACAGGCTAGAAGCCTATCCCACATGTCAAACCTATCACGACGACGCCTTTTGCAGACGACCGCGGCGGGATTTGGTTCGCTCGCGTTGGCATCTCTGTTGGCCGACGAAACGCGTGCGTCCAACGCCACGCCTCGCCATTCCGATCTGCAACTGCCCCATTTTCCGCCGCGAGCGAAACGAGTCATCTTTCTGTTTATGAAAGGCGGCCCGTCGCACATGGATACGTTCGACTACAAACCGCAACTGCAAAAAGACGACGGCAAACCGTTGCCGTTCGAAAAACCGCGGGTTCAATTTGCACCGACAAGCAACCTGTTGGGATCGCCGTGGAAGTTCAAACGCTACGGTGAAAGTGGCATCGCGGTCAGCGAACTGTTCCCCCACGTCGCCGAGTGTGTCGACGACCTGTGCATCATCAATTCGCTGCATGGCACCAATCCTGCACACGGCGGCGCGAGCATGAAACTGCACACCGGCAGCGACGTATTCGTGCGTCCTAGCATGGGATCCTGGGTGACCTATGGGCTAGGTACTGAAAACGAGAACCTGCCAGGATTCATTACGATTTGCCCCACGCTTGCCCACGGCGGCACCAAGAATTGGGGGTCCGCGTTTTTGCCTGCAAGTGTTGCTGGTACTCCGATTGGTAACGCCAGCCAACCGTCGGACCAAGCGAGAGTAAAGTTCGTAAAGAACGCACGAATGTCGCTCGAGGCACAACGGATGCAACTCGATCTGACTCAGTCGCTGAACCGAGAATTCCTGGAAACCACCGGCCCCGACTCGGCACTCGAAGCCCGCATCAAATCGTTCGAGTTGGCGTTTCGCATGCAGACCGAAATGCCGGACGCGTTGGATCTCGCTGCCGAAACCACGGCGACACACAAGTTGTACGGGATCGACAATGAAACGACTGCCGATTTTGGCCGCCAATGCTTGATGGCACGACGATTCGTCGAACGTGGCGTGCGGTTTGTGCAAATCACGCACAGCAATACCGAGGTCCAATGGGATCAACACGGCAATCTTCGCAAAGGACACACGCAGAACGCGGCCGAAGTCGATCTGCCGATCGCAGGATTGCTGAAAGATTTGAAATCTCGTGGGCTGCTCAAGGACACACTGCTGGTGTGGGGCGGCGAATTTGGACGCACACCAACATGCCAGGGCGCCGGACAAGACGGACGCGACCATAACCCCGAAGGTTTCACGATGTGGATGGCCGGGGCGGGTGTCAAAACCGGAATCCAATACGGTGCCACCGACGAATACGGCTACTACGCCACCGAGAACAAAGTACACATCCATGACCTGCACGCCACGATATTGCATCTGCTAGGACTCGATCACAAACGGTTGACGTATCGTCATGCTGGCCGTGATTTCCGGCTGACCGATGTCGCTGGCAACGTCGTCCACGACCTGTTCGCATAAATGGTAAATTAGGCTGCCAGTGCTTTGTCCAGATTTGTCCTTAGCGTAGCGGAACTCGTCAAGAGTTTCGTTTGGAAGCGAGAACTGTCGAAAGTCTTGACGACTTCCGCTACGGTCAAACCCTAACTTCCAAATTGGACAAAGCACTAGCCTGCTAATGACTGCATGACAGGCTAGAAGCCTATCCCACATCCCCTCCCGAATCGGAAATCCCTATCGACACTCACATCAATCGCATCGATCCATCCGCCGTGCTCAGCCGCAGTCGCTGGGTACTGTTAACGTTGTTAGTCGTCTCGATCTTGGTCAACTACATTGATCGAGGGGCGTTATCGGTTGCGATTCCGGCGATTGAACTTGAGTTTTCGTTGACGCCGACTCAGAAAGGACTTCTGCTGTCAGTGTTCTTCTGGTCGTACGCGTTATTGCAGTTGCCGGCCGGATGGTTGGTCGATCGATACGATGTGAAATGGGTGTACGCGGGCGGCTATTTGATTTGGACAATCGCAACCGCCTTGACGGGATTTGTCGGCGGTTTCACCGCACTACTGGCCGCCCGCTTACTACTGGGACTGGGCGAAAGTGCCGCATATCCGGCAATTTCTCGGCTGATTGTCGAGAACTTCCCCGAGCACAAACGTGGCACCGCCAATGCCTTGATCGACGCCGGCACCAAAATCGGTCCCGCACTCAGCATTCTGGCTGGCGGTTTGTTAGTCGATCAATTTGGTTGGCGTGCGTTGTTCATCGCTCTCGGAATAGGCAGCATTTTTTGGTTGCTACCTTGGATCAAATATGTTCCGTCACGCCCGCGGGACGACCACCGCGTTGACGAGCCAACACCGAAAACGAATCGTCCGTCGCTCGTACAAGTGGGACTGCATCGTGCAGTGTGGGGAACCTCGCTGGGCATGTTTTCACTTGGCTACGTTTGGTACTTTCTGCTGACATGGCTGCCATCCTATTTGATGGACGTCCATCATCTGAATTTGAAAGAGACCGCGGTTTCGGCCGCACTTCCGTTTTTGGCAATGGCAGCGTCCTCGGTGTTTTGGGGCTGGGCAGCCGATCGGTTGATTCAACGAGGCAACTCGGCCACGTTCGCTCGGAAATCGATCTCCCTTGGCGGGCTTGCCATCGCAGCGGTATTGCTGATCGCCGCGTCACGAACCGAGTCGGCCACCGTTTGCATCGCGTTGATTACCGGCGGTTGTTGTGCACTCGGAATGTTTACCGCCAACGTTTGGGCGATGACGCAAACATTGGCTGGTCCTGCCGCGGGAAGCTGGACAGGCATCCAGAACTGCATTGGCAACATGGGCGGTGTTGTTTCGCCGTTAGTCGCGGGTTGGTCGGTCGAGCAAACCGGATCGTATCAAACGGCCTTTTACGTGGCCGCGATCGTGATGGCATTCGGCATTGCCGCCTATCTGTTTATCGTCGGCCCGATCGAAGAGATCCAGTGGCAACAAGAGAGTTCCAAGAACACAAACCTCGCTGGAGACAACCATGAGTGAAGGAAACGTGTGTGAGAATGAGCGGGATACTCACCCGGTGCTCGATACGCTTGCGGACTTGGTGCGGATCAACAGCGTCAATCCAAATTACGAAGCGGGGGTTCCCGAGGCTGAGATGGCCGATTTCGTGGAGCAGTTTTTTGCCACACGAGGCATCGAGACGTGGCGGCAACTCGTTTATCCCGACCGACCCAACGTTATCGCTCGCGTCCCCGGTCGCGATCCGCAGCGGCGAATTGTGCTCGAAGCCCATATGGACACCGTCTCCACCATCGGGATGACGATTGATCCATGGAATCCGGAAATCCGAGACGGCAAGATGTACGGCCGAGGTGCATGCGACACCAAGGGTGGGATGGCCGCGATGATGCACGCCGTCGCCAGTCTCGCGGCCGACGGGATCACGCCGGAGTGCGATGTGCTTTTCGCTGCCACCATCGACGAAGAGTTCTCGTATCGAGGCGTTGTTGCGTTGTGCGACTCACTTGATGCGGGGCCGGTCGACCCACAAATTTTGAAACAAGAAACATCGCCCCGAAATCCCTGGACCGCCGAAGCCGCCATCATCGCCGAGCCGACGGATTTGATGCCGGTGATCGCCAGCAAGGGACTCGTTCGCTGGAAGATCGAAACGCGCGGCAAGGCAGCTCACTCGGCAAAGCCGCATCTGGGTGTCAACGCGATCGAGCATATGGCTCACGTGATCACAGCGATGCAGAAAGATACACTTCGGTTGTCTGAGGCCACTCATCCGCTGCTAGGACCGGCAACGTGCAATATCGGCATCGTTCGTGGGGGCGTGCAAATTAATTTCGTACCCGACCGCTGCGAGATCGAGATTGATCGCCGACTGCTACCTGGCGAAACACACGAAACCGTATTGGCGCATTATCAACAGCTGATCGATTCGGTCGCGGCCGAACATCCGGGAATGGATGTGGTCATGCACCCACCGATGCTGAGTGACCGGCCGCTGGAAACCGATGCGGATTCGCCTGCGGTGCAGACGATGGCAAATGTCCTTCGCGACATGGGAATGGACGCGGCCTTGATCGGAGTGCCGTTTTGCAGCGACGCCAGCAAGTTTGGGGCGATTGGCATCCCCAGCATGATTCTGGGCCCCGGAAGCATCGACCAGGCCCATGCGGCAGTCGAGTACATTGAGTGCAGCCAAGTCGTTCAGGCCTCAGAGATCTATCGACGGTTCCTAACCGAATTCAAGTAACACACAAACGCAGGATACGAAATTGAAAAACGATCCATCAATCAAGCTGTCTCGACGTCGCTTTGTCGGTGGCGTGATTGCCACTGCGGCGACCGCAACCGCGATGCAAACCTGCGCTGCCTCACCCGCCGAGGCGGCCTCACCCGAAACATCGCCGGGATGGATCGACGCCCACGTTCATGTCTGGACACCCGACACCGACAAATATCCGATCAGTCCGCAATTTTCCAAATCGGACATGCTTCCCAATAGCTTTACCGACGAGCAACTGTTCAGCCATTGCCGTCCGGCGGGAGTTGAGCGGGTTGTCTTGATTCAAATGAGCTTCTACCAATACGACCATTCCTACATGTTGGACGTGATGAAAGCGAATCCTGGCGTGTTTTCCGGAGTCGCACTGATCGATCATCACCGACCTGATCTTGGCAAGCAAATGCAGTCGCTAGCCCAAAAGGGCATGCGAGGATTCCGCTTGCATTCCAGAGGCGATGCCAAAGATTGGGTCGACGATCCCGGCATGCAGAAACTTTGGCGGACTGCTGCGGACGAAGGATTGGCTGTCTGTCCGCTGATCAATCCCGGCGACATTCAGTACGTCGATGCCTTGTGCAAAAGATTTCCTGAGACAACCGTTGTCGTCGACCATTTTGCTCGGATCGGAGTCAGTGGCAAGATCGAGCAAGATTCGCTTGACCAACTCTGTCGACTTGCACGTTTCCCCAACGCCCACGTCAAAACGTCCGCCTTTTATGCACTGGGCAAGAAGCAACCTCCCTATGTCGATTTAATACCGATGATCAAACAGGTCACCGAGCACTTTGGTCCCGAACGATTGATGTGGGCCAGCGATTGTCCATTTCAAGTCGAAGACGGCCACACCTACGACGCCTCGATCGCACTCATACGTGATCGCATCGATTTCCTGTCCGCAAGTGACAAGCAGTGGCTCTTAAAGGGAACCGCTGAAAAAGTATTCTTCGCCTAACCAGTTCCTCTATTGATGTCGCGAGGCTTTTAGGGTAAGCGGTGGCAACCATTTGCTTTACCCGCCCAGCAACGCTGGGAGGGTCGAAAACCGAGCCTTCAGCGAGATTTTCGGGGAGGGCCTAGTGACACTGAACTTGCACGTTGTCATCGCTGACACTGCGGTGCCCGACCGGTGAACTTGCTCTGCTCGTTCAGACCTCCCGAAAACAAGCTTCGCACAAACTGACGTACGCTAAACGATTCAATTCGAACGACCCGAAAGCCGCACGACCTCTACTATGCAAATAGCCACAATCACCGACGTTCGAGCCGCCGAAAAAATCATCCGCCAACACCTTTCCCCTGCACCGCTGATTCGTTCTTGCGCGTTGGAAAAGGAACTCGGATTGCAATCCGGTCGCCGGGTTTGGATCAAGGATTATGGATGGACGCCGGTCGGATCGTTCAAATTGCTCGGCGCAATCAACTGGATGGCTCAGCATTTGGATCAGATCGGTGACCGTCCCGTCGCAGCCCATTCCTCCGGCAATTTCGCTTCGGGACTGGCGTTTGCGGGAATGACATTCGGCAAGCGAGTGATCATCGTGATGCCCGAAGACGCACCGAAAATTAAGTTCGCTCGCACACGTTCGTTTGGTGCCGAGGTGCAAACGTACGACAAGTCGACCGATCATCAAACCGGCCAACGTGACCGTATGACACGTGAAATTGCCGAGAACCAACAAGCGATCCAGGCTTCGCCCTACGATGACAATGACGTGATCTCAGGCAACGGAGTCGGCGGCCTGGAAATCGTGGACGAATTGAAGCGTCAAGAACGCGAGGTTTCTCATTTCGTTTGTGCCGTCAGCGGTGGCGGACTAATGGCGGGTCACGCATTGGCGATTGCCGACGGATTCCCCACTGCAAAGATCATCGGCGTTGAACCATCCGGAGCCGACGACTTTGCTCAATCACTGGCCGCCGGAAAGCGTGTCCGAGTAGATCATCCCCACAGTATCTGTGATGGATTGTTGTCCTATGACGTGGGTGAGCACAATTGGCCCATCCTGCGCGAGCACGTCACCGCGTCGGTGTGCGTAACCGACCCTGAAACGTGTCAAGCGATGAAGTGGATCGATACCCAGCATGGGCTCCGCAGCGAACCATCCGGTGCAAGCACCATCGCGGCTTTGCTGTCAGGAAAAATCGATACCAGCGGTGATGGAGACATTGTCGTCGTCCTGAGCGGTCGAAATGTCGATCCCGAGGATTTTCAAAAGTGGATCAGTGATGTCGGCTAGTGTAGGTAGGTAGGTAGAAATCATTGGGCGAAATCCTATACGCCTTTGGGCATTAACCTTGGCAGCTAAATTTGCGTGTTGTCGTGAATTTTGTTGCGTTGATTTTCTGCCACCTCTCCCCCAACTTCGTTGGGGGAGAGGTCGAACGGAGCCTTCAGCGACGTTCGGGTGAGGGGGCTGACCGAGCAAGCCACTCGCCGACGACAACGCCGTTTGCACCGGAATTGCTCGCCGATAGCGCGGTCGCCCCCTCACCCGAGCAACGCCTAAAGGGCGTGCAGTTACCTCTCCCCCGACTTCGTCGGTGGAGAGGTAACTGCACGATAGACCGACAGAAAACTTGCTCAACTAAAAATCACAACAAGCCCAAAGTCTTAGCCGCCTAGCGTTAGCATTGCCTGCTAAATCGCTACCATTACGTAGAATCTAACACTGCGCAAGTTTAGCTTCCATTCTTAGTCGTGATAGCGACGGCAGGCGATATGTTGTTGCTATTCATCGCGAAACGCGTCACAATAGCAATCACTGGCAGCGGTACTGCGGCCAGCCCCACCTCGATCTTCCCACCTTTATCGAATCGGTATCTCACCATGTTTCCATGGCTGGCGTCTTGGCTGCCGAATCGTTCGGTAGTCGCTCGAATGTCCATTTTGCTAGTGATTGGCCTTCTGGTCCCTGGCGGATCAACAAACGCCAACGAGGAGCTTTATTTCGAAACCGAGATTCGCCCGATCCTGCGTGAATATTGTTTTGATTGCCACGGGGCGACCGAAGAGCTCGAAGGTGGATTGGACTTGAGACTTGTCCACTTCATCGCATCCGGTGGAGATTCAGGAACTGCTTTGGTGGCGGGCGATCCCGAATCAAGTTTGTTGTTCGAGCGAATCATCGATGGTGATATGCCACCAGGGGAAGCTCGTGTGTCGGACGACAAGATTGCGGTTCTTGAGAAATGGATTCGCCAGGGGGCAGCGACACGTCGCACCGAACCCGAGAAACTCGAGCCCGGTATCCCGATCACCGAAGAAGAACGAAACTATTGGGCTTACCAACCGATCAAGCAGCCGCTGATTCCGGTCACCCCAACAAGCGGCAGCGTCCGCACGCCGATCGACGCATTGCTCGTTGCGGCCATGCCATCGGGACTCACGTTTTCACCCGATGCCGATCGATTCACGCTCATCCAGCGTCTGTATAACGACTTGATCGGATTGCCGGCGACCAAGTCTCAAGTCGATCGATGGATGCATCACGCTGACGTCGATTGGTACGACCAATTGGTCGATGAACTGCTGCGCTCGCCTCACTACGGCGAGCGGTGGGCACGGCATTGGTTGGATGCCGCCGGGTACGCCGACAGCGACGGTTACACGGTCGGTGACAGCGGCCGTGATTGGACGTGGCGCTATCGTGATTATGTGATCCGATCTTTGAACGACGACAAACCGTTTAATCAATTTATTACGGAACAAATCGCCGGAGATGAACTTGCCGGGCCAGCCGTTGGCGATTGGACGGAACATCAAATTGAATTGCTGACGGCTACCGGCTTTTTGCGAATGGCAGCAGATGGCACGGGAAGTGGTGACAACAGCCCTGAAGCTCGTAACAAAACGATTGCCGACACACTGCAGATCATTAGCAGTACGCTGCTTGGGGCGAGCGTGCAGTGTGCTCAATGCCACGACCACCGCTACGATCCGATTTCGCACGCCGACTACTTTGCACTGCGGGCCGTCTTTGAACCGGCCTTGGATTGGCAAGCTTGGAAGCCGCCCGCCCAACGTTTGGTCTCGCTCTCGACCGAAAAAGATCGTGCCAAAGCCGCAGCGATCGAAGTCGAGGTCCAGGCGGTAGCGGCTGAGAAGAAAGAGAAGCAGACGGCGTTTATCAAACAGGTATTCGAAGAAGAACTATTGAAGTTCGAAGAACCGTTACGCACCGAGTTGTGGACGGCGTATGAAACAACGGCCGCCCAGCGGACTGCGGAACAAATCAAATTGCTCGCCCGCCATCCTCAGATCAACGTCACCCCCGGCGTGCTGTACCAATACCGTCCGAAAGCCGCCGAAGAACTGAAAAGCTACGATGCCAAGATCGCGGAAATGCGTGCCAAGAAGCCGAAAGAGGAATTCATTCATGCGTTAGTCGAACCCGCGAATCATGTCCCGGTGACGCATCTGTTTCATCGTGGCGACTTCAATCAACTGAAACAGGAAATTCGTCCTGCGGCGCTGACGGTTACGGCAGCCGAAGGAACGCGAGTCGAGTTCCCCATCGACGATCCGAACTTGCCCACCACCGGTCGTCGACTCGCATTCTCGCAATGGTTGACGGACCACAGCAATCCATTGACCGCACGCGCGATCGTCAATCGAATTTGGATGCACCACTTTGGTCGCGGCATCGTTTCGACTCCCGGCGATTTTGGACGTCTCGGTGACGATCCGTCCAACCTGCAGTTGCTTGATTGGTTAGCCAGCGACTTTGTCGAGCACGGTTGGAGTCTGAAACATTTGCATCGCCAAATCTTGACGTCCACCGCTTGGCGTCAATCCTCTTTCCGTGATCCAGCCCGAGAAGCAATCGACGCAGAAAACCATTTCTATTGGCGAAAATCACTGCAACGTGTCGACGCCGAGATCCTTCGTGATTCGATTCTAGCCGTGTCTGGCACGCTCGACTTGAAACCGTTTGGTCCCCCGGTAGCAATCGCTGAGGATGAAACCGGCCAAGTTCGTGTCAACGCACAGCAACCGCGGCGCAGTGTCTATGTGCAAGTCCGACGCAGCCAACCGGTGGGTATGCTGCAAACGTTTGACGCCCCAGTGATGAGCGTCAACTGTGATGCGAGAACCGTATCAACTGCGGCCCCGCAATCGTTGATGATGCTGAACGGCGAATTCATCTTAGAACAAGCAAACAAGGTTGCCGAGCGAGCGATTGCCGACGATCAGGCGAGCCAATCGGAAGGGAAGCCCGCGCGAGAAGCCGACATCCCGACACTTGCGTCATGGTTGCCCGAATTGCCGCCGCCGATGTGGACGTACGGCACGGGCGTGGTCGATGACACGGCGGGAATGCTTCGCGAGTTTCATCCACTCGCTCATTTCACAGGTACACAGTGGCAAGGCGGTGCCATCGTCCCCGACCCGACGATCGGCTGGGTGCTTTTGACTGAGCAAGGCGGCCATCCAGGCAATCCGAAAAACCCGGCGATTCGCCGCTGGATTGCGCCGGCCGATGGGCAAGTCAGTATTGCCGGAACGCTGCAGCATAGCAGCGAAAACGGAGATGGAGTTCGCGGACGCGTCTTCGCAAAAACCGGACAACTGGAGACATGGAACGCCTTTCACAGTTCGACCGCCACGTCCGTCGCAGCGATTCCCGTGCAGGCTGGCGACCCTATCGATCTCGTCGTCGACTGCATCGAACATGAAACGTCGGACTCGTTCAGTTGGGGGGCGAAAGTCACATTCACACCATCCGACGGAGCAGCGGTGGTCTATGATTCGGCAGCAGATTTCCACGGTCCCAGCGACGATTTATCACGCTTACCAGCGCAAATCATCGCGGCTTGGGAAATCATATTGTCGCGTTCGCCGAGCGAGGATGAACTTCGTACGACCCTCGCATTTGCCGGCGACCAACTCGCACTGATGGCAAAAGATCGCCAAGGGATCATGCAGGGAAGCACCCCAGCAAAACAAGTGCTCGTCAATCTCTGTCAAATGCTGCTCAATTCCAATGAATTCATTTACATCGAATGATTACAAGTATTAGTCAATCATGATTCCCAATACACCCACCAAATCGCGGCGTCAATTCTTGCAGAACACCGGCATGGGTGTAGGAGCATTGGCATTGCAATGGATGTTAACTCAGGAAAATGCGTCGGCAAAACCTCCGGTGCTAAAGGAGGCACCGCACAACGACATGCTTCCTCGTTCGCCTCACTTCGCGCCGCGTGCCAAGGCGATGATCTCGCTGTTCCAGCACGGCGGGCCTTCACACATGGACTTGACCGATCCGAAGCCCGAGCTCAGCAAATATGACGGGACTGATTATTCAGGCGATATTCAGTTTTCGTTTGTTAATGAAGCCAGCAAAAAACTGCTCGGCAGCCCGTACCAGTTTAAGCCCCATGGCAAATGTGGAACGGAGCTATCCGAATTGCTGCCACACACTGCCGGTGTCGTTGACGATATCTGCTTGATTCGCAGCATGCGTACCGGGGCGAATGGACATGAAGTCAACATCCGCTATTTTCACGGCGGCATTCCAGCGGTGTTAGGTCGTCCGACGTTCGGATCGTGGTTGACGTATGCACTCGGCAGCGAATCACAAGACTTGCCCGCGTTTATGGTGTTGGCCGATCCCGGCGGTCATCCCGTTGATGGAGCGACCAATTGGAGTAACGGATTCATGCCTTCGCTGTTCCAAGGAACGGTGCTGCGTCCGAAAGAGCCGCGAATCTTTAATCTGCAACCCCCAACGCATCTGTCGGGCGAATTTCAACGTCAAAACCTGGACTTTTTGCAAACGCTGAACCGCCAACACTTGCAGTCACATCCGGGAGAATCGGACCTCGAGGCAAGGATCGCCAGCTACGAGCTTGCGGCTCGAATGCAAACCGCAGCGAGTGATGCGTTAGACATTTCACAAGAGACCGCGGCGACACACAAGATGTACGGGTTGGATCAACCCGAGACACGCGAATACGGCACCCGCTGTTTATTGGCACGGCGATTGGTCGAGCGAGGCGTTCGCTTTGTGCAACTGTTTCACCACAATCAGCCTTGGGACAACCACAGCAATCTGAAATCGGGGCTCGCGTCGATTTGCCGAAAGACCGACCAGCCGGTCGCGGCCTTGGTTGCGGATCTGCGGCAACGTGGCATGCTCGACGAAACGCTCGTTCACTGGGGCGGCGAAATCGGCCGCTTGCCAGTCACCCAGGAACAGGGGACGCCTGAGAAGGCGGGACGCGACCACAATGGCCAGGGATTCAGCATTTGGATGGCGGGCGGCGGTATTCGCGGCGGCATGACGTTCGGTAAAACCGACGATTTTGGGCACCACGCAGTTGAAAACATTGTCACTCCGAACGATTTCCAAGCGACCGTGATGCATTTGTTTGGTTTGGATTATGAGCAAGTCGCGTTTCCTCACCGCAACCAACAACAAATCATCACCGCAGGCCGCCCCGCACGCGTCGTCAGCGAAATTATCAGCTAAGCAACGCCCGAGCAATAAATGGCAGCAAGGCCCCGTAGTGAAAGTCGTCAAGACTTTCGTCAATCGCCGAACATGTCGAAACTCTTGACGGCTTGTTGATTTAATCCAAATGCAAATCGCAACGGTGAGCCGTGGGCCGTAAGGCACCGGGTAGCGCGTGGGACCCGGCCGCTGACGCGTCACGGCTCACTAAATCAAGAAGCCGTTTGACGAGTTTCGCTACGAAAATAGATATGTCTAACACAGGAAAACCACCGATGAATCGATTCCAACTGAAGCCCCTGCTCGCCCGTCTTGGTTTCCTCGTTGTCATTCTCGCGATTATTACGTCCCCGTCTCGTGTTCAAGCTGAGCATGAGGGCAAGCTGCAAATTCTATTGCTCGGCGACAGCACCACCGAGGGCAGTGTGCCGCGGCGACTAAAGCCCGAAGGCCCCCATTTAGAAACGGTCCTCGAACAACTGCTGGCGGCGGATGCAGACCTGCCCGCATGTCATGTTATCAATTCGAGCCAGAGCGGTGAAACGATCCGCCGACTGCTCGATTCAGGACGCTATGATCGCGACGCCTCAAAATTGCCAGGAATCGATTACATCTTCATTCGGTATGGCTTGAATGACCGTGCAAAGATTGAGAACTTTGTCGAGAATTTCCCCAAGCACTTTGCTGAATTGTGCGATCAATTACGCCAGGATCATCCTGCTGCCGAACTGATTCCGATGACCGTGATTCCGTTTTCCAGCGAAGAGGCGAGCACACAGATCAACGACTTGGTTCGCCAAGCTGCCGCGGCAGAGAATCTGGAAGTCTTCGATATCTACCCGCGTTACGCTGCAGAGTTGAGCAAGGGCGTGAACTCGCTGAATTATCGCCGTTACCCGCTCGCCAAAGTTCCCGCTCAATATCATCCATTGGTCCAACCGTTTATTCACGGACCTAGCGTGGAAGTGATGGACAACGAGCTCGATCCCATCCTCGGCGATTTGCCTGGGTGGTATTCCGACCGTCACCCCAACTTGGCAGGATACAACGTGATCGCCGACGAAACGGCGAAATACCTTGGCAAGCGACTGCGACAACGGCAGACCGAAACGGCCAGCACGAGTCAGTGAAGATGATTCGTACCGCCAGGTCAAATTCCTTATCGATTTGCGTAGCGACGTGTGCTTTGGAGTTGCATGCCAGTGCGCCAACATGGAGGCAGTGTTTAGCCTGAGGCTTACGCTGGACTATAAACCTTTGGGTTTTGCAGTTGCGCAATGTTTCTGCCACGTCTACACCCACCTCGGGACTGCTGAAATAAAATCCGACGTGGCGCCAGCGTACTGTCACCTCTCCCAAACGCAGTTTGGGAGAGGTCGAGCAGAGCCTTCAGCGATGCTCGGGTGAGGGCGACCGAGCAAGTTGAATTCCACTGCACGCTAAGTTGCGCGGTCGGCCCTCACCCGAACGAGGCCTGAAAGGCCCGTTCGACCTCTCCCAGTTTCGCCGGGAGAGGTAACTGCGGAATTTGCCGGAACAAAGACTCGCTCCCAAAATCTTGTGCAAACATCAAACGTTTAGCAGTCCACATTTACGCCATGAGGCTCTATGTCGTCGTGCCTCCAGCACCTAAAAACTACATAACTTCAAAGGGCACGTGCGGTAACATGGCACGCCTCCGATCGACTATACTCTATAGAATTAATCGCCTGCGTGATCCCCTGGTTGGCAAGAGGCAACCGATGCCGGGCACTCCGATTCAAAACACAATGCATGCCCGCTGTTGGGTAATCAACAACAGAAGCAAGACATGACTCCATTCAATGCGATAGCACAAAGACAATTTCGCTGGGCATTTTTGATCGTACTGGTGATCGCCAGCGGATCGTTGAGTGCTGCGGCCGACTATGTTGTCCAACGTGACGTGATGGTTCCGATGCGTGACGGGGTGCGATTGGCAACCGACGTCTACCGGCCCGCCGTTGCGGACCAACCGGTGGACGAGGCGTTACCGGTCATCTTGTCACGGTTGCCCTACAACAAAGCCGGTTCCAAGTCGATGGGCGCCTACTATGCCACCCATGGCTACGTGTTTGTCGCCCAGGACACGCGTGGCCGTTATAACTCCGAAGGCGTCTGGCACATGCTTACTGACGACGGCCCCGACGGAGTTGATTGTGCCGCATGGATAGGTCAACAACCCTGGTCCAACGGAAAGATCGGCATGATCGGCACTTCGTACTTTGGCGGTACTCAGCACGCGATGGCGCTCGCCGGAGCCCCGGAATTGACCACCGTGATCCCGGTCGATGCAATGGCAAACATGGGACGTCAAAGTATCCGCAATGCTGGTGCCTTTGAACTACGGTTTTGGAACTGGATATTTCTGAATGCCGGTCGAGGTAGTCGTGCGGGTAAGAATCCTAATACCGCCGAAGTGCTAAAAGAAATGGCGGACCAAAGGTTTGCCTACCTCGAGAATCTGCCCACGCGACGTGGGATGACACCACTGCGGCTGTCACCTGAATACGAAGATTGGCTAATCTCGGCGATGGAACATGGCCCTAATGACGAGTTTTGGGCCCAAAACAACATCGTCGATGCACCTGAAAAGTACAAAGACATTCCCGTTTATCTGGTGTCGGGTTGGTACGATTCATGGGGCGGGAACAACACGGCCACCTTTATGGCTCTGAATTCGGCGATCAAAGGTCCCGTCTATATGATCATGGGACCGTGGATCCATGGCCAGCAATCCGGTCACGCTCACGGGCAAGTCAACTTTGGCAAAGCCGCTGCCATCACCGATCAATGGGCGTGGCGCAAAGAGTGGTACGACCACTGGATGAAAGGGATCGATAATTCGGTTGGCAAGGCGGACCCATTCAAAACTCCCGTACGAATCTTTGTGATGGGAACCGGTGACGGCAGCAAAGATGAGCAAGGCCGTTTACAACACGGTGGATTTTGGCGCAACGAACTGGAGTGGCCGCTGGCGAGAACCGAGTACACCGAATTCTATCTGCAGCCTGGCGGTGGATTGTCAACGTCGATTCCGAAAATCGATCAGGCAACCACCCAGTACGACTTTGATCCGAAGAATCCCGTCCCCAACATTGGTGGCAATCTCTCCTCTAGCGACGACATCATGCTGCAAGGAGCATGGAACCAGAAAGGGGGGCCTCATCTCTGGAATTTCAAAGACCCCATCCCGCTGTCCGCACGTGCCGATGTGCTTGTGTTTCAGAGCGAACCCCTTGAACAGGATGTCGAGGTCACCGGAGAAATCGAGGTGCGATTGTTCGCCTCGAGCTCGGCCATCGACACCGACTTCACCGCTAAGCTGATCGACGTCTACCCTCCGTCGGAGGATTGGCCAGGCGGTTTTGATTTGAATATCGGTGACGGCATTGTCCGTGCTCGTTATCGTGAGTCGCTGAAAGAGGAAGTGATGATGACTCCGGGAGAAACGTATGAGTTCACCATCAAGCTGTACCCGACATCGAACGTGTTCAAAAAAGGACATCGAATTCGTGTCGACATTTCGAGTTCCAACTTTCCTCGTTTTGACGTGAACCCCAATACCGGAGAACCGCTCAACCGTCATCGCACGACCAAGGTTGCCACGCAAACCATTTACCACGATGCTTCACGACCGAGCCGGATCGTGTTGCCTGTGATCCCCGCTTCACCGTCTAAAGAGTAAGCATTGCGAATTCGTAGCAAACAAATCATCCAGTTTTTACTTTGGTAGCGAAACTCGCCAACAGTTTCGGCCATGGTGTGAATTGCCGAAAGTCTTGGCGACTTTCGCTACACCCGAACCCAATTCTCAGGTCCGTTTATGAGCACGAGTGTGGTCGGCGGGTGAAGCAAAACATGGGCGTCAGCCATCTGACGTCCTTCATGATCTTTACGTTAAGATTACAGAAAAATAAATACAAAGCTCAGGTCATTGTTGATGAAATATTGCGTCGTTTTCCTGGTCGGTTGTTTGTCGTTATCAGCGTTGGTGGCTCCCGCGGCTGAGCGTCCGAACGTCCTGTTCATTGCTGCCGACGATCTTCGCAATGATTTGCGATGCTTGGGCAATCCCGAAGTGCTGACGCCCAACATCGATGCGTTGGCCGAGCAAGGCCGCTTGTTCACTCACGCCTATTGTCAACAAGCGTTATGCAACCCGTCGCGTGCGTCGCTGATGACCGGTCTACGTCCCGACACGCTTAAAATCTGGAACTTGGGGACGCACTTTCGTGATCAAATGCCCGGCGTCGTGACGCTGCCACAGCACTTCATGAACCACGGCTACTTCACTCAAAACATTGGCAAGATCTATCACAATTGGGTTCATGATCTGAAAGGGGATCCCGCGTCATGGAGTGTCCCTGCGGTGATGCACTTTGCCACGCACAGTTCGGACAAACCGATTGTCGATGGCGAGCTTCCACCGAATCTAGCCAAAGACATCAAGTGCGAATGCCGTGACGTTCCCGACGACGCCTACTTCGATGGCCGCATTGCGTCGATGGCAATTGACGCGTTGCGAGAACGCAAAACCAGTGACGAACCGTTCTTTCTTGCGGTCGGTTTTTGGAAGCCACACTCACCCTTCAATGCTCCAAAAACATATTGGGACATGTATGACCGCGATGCCTTGTCGCCGCCGCCGAATCCAGCGTGGCCCAAAGACGCTCCGCGAATTGCATGGCACAACAGTCAAGAAATCGTGGGGGGGAAGAACCCTCGCAAGCTCACCGATGACGCAGTGATGGAGATGCGACATGGCTACTTGGCTGCGATCAGCTATCTGGACGCGCAAGTGGGGCGCGTGCTCGACGAATTGGATGCACTGAAAATGCGTGACAATACGATCGTCGTGTTCTGGTCCGACCATGGTTTCCATCTGGGCGAGCAGACGTTGTGGGCCAAGACGTCGAACTTCGAACTCGATGCCGCCGTGCCGATGATCTTTTCGGCTCCCGAAATGCAGAATCGCGGCACCAAGACGGACTCACTGGCCGAGTTGATCGATATGGCTCCGACGCTGACCGAGTTGGCCGGACTTCCCAAGCTCGATGGCGTCGAAGGCGTCAGTCTGGTTCCCATTCTCGAGGATCCCGCCGCCACGGTGAAACAAGCCGCTTACACTCAGCACCCGCGTCCGGCGTATTACAAAGACGCGCCCGCGGTCATGGGCCGGTCTGTACGCACCCCGCGATACCGCTACACCGAGTGGCGTGATTGGGAAACCAACAACATCGTCGCTTCGGAATTGTACGATCACGAAGTCGATCCACTTGAAACGGTCAACGTCGTAGCAGACCCCGCCAACGCAGACGCGATCCAAACATGCCAGCGACTGTATCGCATCGGATTTGAGCCATCCGCCAGCAAATAAACCGGCGGGCAGGTGTCTTTTGGGTTTGTCAGCCTGAACGACTAAAACGTTGGGCTTGTTGTGATTTTTAGTTGCACCGTTTTTCTGCCACCTCTCCACCAACTTCGGAGACTGCTGAAATAAAATCCGGCGTTGCGCAAGCGTACTGTCACCTCTCCCAAACGCAGGTTTGGGAGAGGTCGAGCAGAGCCTTCAGCGATGCTCGGGTGAGGGCGTCCGAGCAAGATGGAGTCCACTGCACGCCATGTTGCGCGGTCGGCCCTCACCCGAACGAGGCCTAAAGGGCCCGTTCGACCTCTCCCAGCTTCGCCGGGAGAGGTGACTCGCTACCGCTGTCGCGGTGAAAGCGGGCATCATGACAGGCATTTGAAATAGACTACTTCAGCATTCTCCTTCGTCGATGGAGAGGTAACTGCAGTTACATGCCTAATATCAATTTGGCAGGCCGAATGGCCTGTTGCGTAAGCAGCGGTACGCGGATTTCTGGGATTTTCCTTATTCCATAGACTTAGATTCCTGTCCTGCGACGCGGTGATTTCGTTTATGATTGGGGTTCCTACCTGCCTCCCGCCGCTACATCCCACCCCCGCGCCATACTATGAACGCCATTCGCTCGCTTGCGCTGTTCGTCGTCCTCACGGGCATCGGTCCCACGCCAGGCTACCCGGCAACGTCGCTGACGTTCGAGAAAGATGTCCGGCCGATCTTGAAAGCTCATTGCTTTCATTGCCATGGTGAAAGTGGGGTCAAAGAGGCAGAACTCGACGTACGACTGCGGCACTGGATTGTCGCAGGCGGCGATTCAGGCGAAGCGATTGTGGCGGGCAACCCGGACGATTCGTTACTGCTAGACCGAGTCACGTCGGGCGATATGCCCCCGGGTGACAAAAACCTTTCCGACGGCGATATCGCGACGCTACGTGAATGGATTCAGCAAGGAGCCAAAACCGCTCGCGACGAACCTGAATCGCTCGACGCAGGCGACTACTTCACCGAAGAGGAACGAGCCTTCTGGTCCTTCCAACCGATATCCCGTCCGCAACTTCCCGCGGTCGCTTCCTCGCGCGTTGCCACGCCGATCGATGCGTTTGTCTTGCAGCGGCTCGAGTCACAAGGCCTCGCTTTCTCGGAGGCAGCGGACCGCTACACGCTGATTCGCCGAGCGACATTTGATCTATGGGGATTGCCGCCGGATCCCGAAAGCGTCGAAGCATTCGTTCATGACCCGAGTCCCAATGCCTACGAAAATCTGATCGACCGGTTGTTGGCGTCGCCTCGATATGGCGAACGTTGGGGTCGACATTGGTTGGACGTCGCGGGCTACGCCGACTCCGACGGATACACCAACACCGACGTCGAGCGAGAATTCGCCTACTTCTACCGCGACTACGTGATCGACAGTTTCAACGATGACAAACCGCTAGACCAATTCATAGTCGAGCAGTTGGCCGGTGACGAGTTGGTTGATGATGCAGGCGGATCAGGCGTGTTAACACCGCAGCGGATTGCCCAACTCGCGGCGACCGGGTTCCTCAGGATGGCACCCGATGGAACAGCCGCCGGGGGAGCGGAACGGGACCTCGCCATCAACTCCACGATCGCGGACACCATCGACATTGTTTCGACATCACTGTTGGGACTGACGGTCGGCTGTGCCCGTTGCCACGACCATCGTTACGATCCGATCAGCCAAGCGGACTACCATCGTCTGCGAGCCATCTTCGAGCCTGCACTGGATTGGAAGAAATGGAAAACCCCGCTGCAGCGCCGGATCTCGCTCTACACCGAGGCGGACAAGCAAGCCCGTGCCGCGGTCGAAGCACGAGCCAACGAAGCGACCGCAGCACGTACGCGGCGGCAACAAGAACATCTCGATCGAACGTTGTACGAAGAACTGCTGGTTGTTCCCGATGAGAAACGAGAGCCGTTAAAAGCGGCCTACCAAACCGAGAAAGCGAAGCGGACCGCTGAGCAAGTCGCGTTGCTGGCCGAGTATCCCAGCGTCGCCAGCATCTCGGCGGGTTCACTGTACCTGTACTCGCAACAGCGAGCACGCCGAGCCAATGATATCGAAAAAGCCGCTACCGAACGCGAAGCCCGTTACGTCGCCGAAGCACAGAAAAAGCTCGCGGCCGAGTCCCCCGACGTGGTTGTCACTGCGAAATCGCTCGAACAGCATCATCCCACGGGCTTTGCCGAAATCCAGCGGTATCGCGAAGCTGCGGCGATTTGTCGAAAACTCGATTCGAAAAAAGAACTCGCCGACCTGCAGAGTGAAATCGCCGAAATCCGCAGCACCGCTCCCAAAGAAAACTTTTTGCGTGTGTTGACCGAACCCGTCAATCATACGCCCGAGTCCCACCTATTCATTCGTGGCGATCACAACCAACTCGGTCAAACCGTCGGCCCCGGTGAACTAACAGTTCTGCAATCGTTTACGCCGGTGCAGATCGAAGCCAATGATCCCGATCGTTCGACTACAGGACGACGACTCGCCTACGCACGGCATTTAACCAGCGGCAAACATCCGCTGTTGGCACGGGTGTTAATCAATCGCATGTGGCTCCACCATTTTGGTCGCGGGATCGTCGATTCGCCTGGCGATTTTGGACAACTAGGCTCGGAACCGACGCATCCGGAATTACTCGATTGGCTTGCGGATGACTTGATGCGTGGCGGTTGGAAAATGAAACGGATGCACCGCATGATCATGTTATCGACCACCTACACCCAAGCATCACATCGCACCGAAAAGCTTGACCGCGTCGATCCCGACAATCGGCTGTATGCGAGAATGTCAATTCGACGGTTGGAGTCCGAAGCGATCCGCGATGCGATGATTGCCGCAACCGGCGTCATCACAAGCGAGATGCATGGTCCACCTGTCCCCGTCAAAGAGGACTCCGTTGGGCAAATCGTGTTAGGCAAAGAAAAGCTTGATGGCGAACGCAAACCGACGGGCGAAGACAGCGATTTCGAAGGAGTGTCACGACGAAGTGTCTATGTTCAAGTTCGCCGCAGCCGTCCCTTGGCGGTCTTGGAAACATTCGACATTGCGACCGTGTCCCCTAACTGCACCGAACGTAATTTTTCGAATGTCGCCCCTCAATCGCTGCTGATGATGAACAGCCAATTTGCGATTGACCATGCCGAGCGACTCGCCGATCAAATGATTCGCGAGGACGATGAGACAGCGGAGCAGATATCGCAAGCTTGGAAACAATGCTTCGGCAACTCGATCGAAAATACCGTCCTGGTCGAGATGATGGAGTTTGTCGAGAAGCAAACTGCCGCGTTTCGAGCTCGCAACTCAAAACTGACTCTTGCCGCCGCCCACCGATTGGCGCTGGCGAGTGCCTGCCAAGCCATGTTTAGTACGAATGAGTTTTTATACGTCGATTAGGACCGTCGGAAGAATAACTGGCGGCGTCTTCCGTAGTGGACGAGGCAACGAGTCCTTTTGGCTCAGTAAAGCTGCAGGACTCGTAGCCTCGTCCACTACCGCCCGCCATTTATTGTTCCGAACGTCCTTAGCACTTCACGAAAGTCTTGACGACTTCCGCGACGCAAATTGAGCACAATTCGCTAACCGACTTCCCACATTCATCGAAATGCCATGACCTCACATGACTCGCAAAGACGTTCGACTCGGCGACACTTCCTGGCATCCTCGATGATGCGTGGCGGCCCACTCGCTCTGGCCTGCATGATGGCCGAACACGCGAGTGCCGAGCCTAAAAAACCAAAAATGGGAACGCTTGGGTTTGATTTGAAGCCGAAGACGCCGCCGCTCGCCCCTCACGCCACGGCGATGATTTCGATGTTTATGCAGGGCGGGCCGAGCCAGATCGATCTGCTTGACCCGAAACCGCTGCTCAACAAGATGCATCTGCAAAAATTCCCGGGCAAAATCAAATACGACAACGCGGCTCAGGCTAGCTCGAAGATTTTTGGCTCGCCCTGGAAATTCCAAAAGTACGGCGAGCATGGCACCGATGTCTCTGAACTGCTGCCGCACTTCTCCACGATCACCGACGACGCCTTGGTGATTCGGTCAATGCATACCGGCGTCAACAACCATGGGCAATCGATCCATGCGATGAACGGGGGGCGGCCGCTGAAAGGGCGTCCCGCACTTGGCAGCTGGTTGACGTACGCATTGGGCGCCGAGAGTCAAAGTTTGCCGGCCTACATTGCCATGACGGATCCACAAGGGTTGCCCGTCGAAGGCGTTTTGAATTGGTCCAACGGTTGGTTGCCGTCATTGTTTCAAGGCACGGTTATTCGCCCCGTCGAGCCTCGCATTTTAAATCTGCAGCCTCCGCCGCATCTGGATGGCGAGATTCAAGAAAACTATTTGGGTCTGCTGGCGTCGCTGAACAAGCGACACGCTCAGCGGCGAACCGGTGAACACGAATTGCAAGCACGCATAGCCAACTATGAATTGGCGGAACGGATGCAGTTTGCAGCCGACGAAGCGACCGATCTCAGTCGTGAATCCAAAACGATGCACGAGATGTACGGAATTAACGAGCCCGAAACGAAAGAGTTCGGCGAGCGGTGCTTGATCGCTCGCCGCTTGATCGAGCGTGGTGTTCGCTTCGTTCAACTGTTCACCAAAAACCAATACTGGGACCATCACGGCGGGATCGCCAAAGGGTTGCCCGCATCGTGCCGCAAAATCGACAAGCCCGCGGCCGCGTTAGTGAAAGACCTAAAGCAACGCGGACTATTGGACACCACCGTCGTTCACTGGGGTGGTGAAATGGGACGTTTGCCGGTGATCCAAAACGAGGCCAACATCGGTCGCGATCACAACACCGATGGCTTTTCAATGTGGGTGGCTGGCGGTGGATTCCGCGCCGGTACCTACGGAGCGACCGACGAATTTGGCCATCACGCGGTGAGCGATACCGTCAACCATTTTGACTATCACGCCACATTGTTGCATCTGTTTGGTATCGATGCCGAGCATCTGACGTACGAGCAGAACGGCCGCGAGCAGACACTGATCGACGGCCAACCCGCCAAAGTGATCGAGGGATTGCTAGCGTGACCTTGGTTCCAAGGCATTTTTCTGGTAGCTACCTTCGCCAGAAGGTGGTAATTCACATTATCGCGCCAACAATCCACGCTCTGGCGAGCGTAGCTACGAAACGCAAATGCCGTAATTTCCAGCCTCGTAATCGTTCACGGCGTTAGGCAGGAGCCTGGGAACGAGAGTTTTTTTCCGGTTTTAACGGATCATGCTGACATTTTCGCCGAAAAATAGAAAGGAGGACTGCAGAACGCGATCTCGAGTGGCGGACGGAATCGGTGCGGCATGTCTGGCGCGTGCGATCCGGCGCCCCACCACATGCAGACCAATCCGGTGATCTGCTGTTTTCGATACGGGTTCCTGGAAACCATTGCAATGCGGCGTCTGTACGGCCATCTTGCAATTCGCGGTCGCCGCTGGCCGAGCCTCATGCTCGCCCTCGTCGCTCTATGGACTTACGCGTCGCCTGCCCAATCACAGCAAGTCTCGTTGACACCGCTCATAGCTAGCGACCAAGCTTCTGATCCGCCGCTGTCAGACGCAATGCGTCGAATCGAGCAGCTTGAACAAACCGTCTTCGAGCTCCAGCAACACCAACCCGCTGGCTTGATCGAAGACGACGATGCGATCTGCTTTGATGCACCAGTAACCGAGCATCCGTCCCATTATCCCATCTACGATACCGGGTGGACGTTGCGACCGTATGACTCCGAGAAGACGCCGTTTGAATTGACAATCGGTTTACACAACCAGTTCCGCTACACTGGATTCAGCCGCGACAACGACACCTCGATCGACGCTGCGGGAAACGTTCGCACGATCCCCAACCGCAACGACTTTAACGTCAACCGCGGACGCTTGGTCTTTTCCGGGTACGCGCTGGACAAGGACTTGGGGTTCTACGCCAACATTGATTACAGCACCGTCGCCTCGAGTTCCATTCAGCCGTTGTTGACATGGATTTCGTTCCGCCATAGTGACACGTTTTCGCTCTACATGGGATTGGGAAAAGTTCCCGGCACCTGGGAGTGGCAGCAAACGTCGCGCTACACACTGGGGGCCGATCGGACTCTCGCGACCACATTTTTCCGGCCTTCGATTAGCGCCGGAATGTGGGGAATCGGCAAGCTTTGCGATTCGCTTTCGTATACGGTTTTTGTGGGCAACGGTCTGAACACATTGACATTACGGTCGGCGGATCTCGATACGAACTTTGTCTATTCCGGTCTCGCTTCATGGGAACCACTAGGCGATTTTGGTGTCGGTTTCTCGGACCAAGAATACCACCAAGACTTAGCCATCCGCATCGGACACGGATTAACGCAAACTCGAAACGACAGCACTTCGAGTGACCTATCGGGCGCCGAGCAAACCGTGGTGCGTTTAAGTGACGGCACGCGACTGATTGAGCCCAATGCACTGGCCCCCGGTGTCACCGTCAACGCGTTTGACGTGTGGCTATACACCGTCCACCTCGGACTAAAGAAACAAGGCTACAGTTTCAGCAGCGAGGTCTTTATGCGATGGCTGCGAAACATCGAAGGCACTGGTGGTGCGGAATTGGACTCCCTCTTTGACAACGGATTCTATGTCCAAGGGGGAGCGTTTGTGATCCCCAAGAAACTGGAACTGTTTGCAAGAGGCTCGGCCGTGACCGGAAACTTCGGTACCGGCAGCGAAGTCGCGGCCGGTTTGAATTGGCATCTCTTTGAAAAGCGATCCGCCCGGCTGACTCTCGACGTGACCGACGTCCGCGACTCACCCGCCGAACAATCTCGCACGGGCTATGTCGCGGGCGAAACTGGTACCCTGGTCCGCATGCAGCTTTGGACCTTTTTTTAACAACGTCGCTAATCGCTCCGCGATTAGAACGTTGGATCGGCATCTGCGAAACCGCCATTTTTACGCAGTTTTTCGCTTGACTTCACCTGTAGTCAGCGATAACCTGACGACAGATGTAGTCCAATGCGTTTTTCGTTCGGAATGCTGTGTATGTCCCAACCGCCGTCCAAGGGACGCGCTCCAACACTCGGGCGTGTCGAGCTTGAAATCCTGCAGTTTATCGATGCGAATCATCCCGTCACGGTGCGTGAGGTGGCAACGTATTGGTTTGAAAAAACGGGCCAGGCGAGGACGACTGTGCTGACGGTGATGGACCGATTGAAGCAGAAGGGGTTCCTGACTCGCAAAAAAATCAGCAACGTCTATCACTACAGCCCCAAGCGATCGGGATCGTCTGTCTTGCAACATTTGGTCTCGGACTTTGTCCAAGGAGTTCTCGGCGGATCCGTTGCTCCGTTTGTTGCCTATCTGAACGACGCCAAGTCGATCGCGCCCGACGAGTTAGCTCAATTGAAGCAAATCGTTAACGAGTTGGAAGCCAGTGCAAAGACCAACGCGAAGGAGCCATCATGAACGATTGGTTGACGGTTTGGTCCGATGCGATGCAGCGAACTCTGCTGCCGATGACCATTGCAGTCGTCGTGTTATGGTGCATCGAATCGTTCACAACGTGGCTGGCGCCAAAGCATCGTTCGTGGCTGTGGCGGCTGACGTTTATCAAATGTCTTTTCGTTTTCTGTTTGCCGATTGCCTTGCCGCTACCCGGCATCGTGGGCAATTCGTTGCACCTCGTGGCATTACCAACCGTGAACAAGGTATCGCCAACCGAAGCGGTCACTCCGTCACCGGATCGTTTGAGCAGCATTTCTGGGACCGAAACGTCACCGCATTTCAGCACAGTCGCTCAATTCGCTTCATCAAAAGAGACAACATCTGCGACACCGGCGTTTTCCCCCTTTGCCAATGCGGCCTTGTGGTTGTTTCTGTTTTGGGCGGCGGGTCTCGTCTTGCAATTGGTTCTTTTGCTTCATCACCACGCTGCACTACGATTACAGTTGCGTCGTGGGAAAGTAGGAAACGTTCCAAGACCGCTGCGAACGAACTATCGTGAAACCGCAGATCGAATGGAAGTTCGGCATCCTCCGGTGTTGCAGCTCAACGATCGATTTACCAGTCCGGCACTCGTGTTCAGCGGACGCGTGTTACTGGTGCTGCCTGCGGATTTCCAGCAGCGACATGGCGACGCGGCTTGCCGCGCCGCGATCGCTCACGAACTCGCCCACCACCGGCGATCGGACCTGCACTGGAATGCCCTGGTCACATTGGTCTGTGCCGTCTTGTTTTTCTTCCCCCCGCTATGGCTTGCCCGTCGTCGGTACCGCGTTGCGGTCGAATCCGCATGCGATTGGGACGCCATTGGTTACGCTCGCGTTGACCTTGCCACTTACGCTCGATTGCTGATCGAACTACTGGAACCGCCCCCTCGCACATCCCCCTCCCCGGCCATCCTGTCGATGGCCGGCAGTGAACCATTTCGCTCCCTCTCGGAAAGGCTAAAAACCATGAAACGCTTTGACAGTTCGTCGCGTCGTGCTCGCGTCATTCACGCTGCGGTTTCGCTGCTGATGTTGTGCGTCTTGATCCCCTGGACTCATGCCGATGACAAGTACAATACAGATAACAAGTATAAGAAAGACACACAAACATCGTCGGCCACGGTCACCAGCTCGTCTTCGTCGCAAAGCTTGGGCAATGGTGATACGCGTAGCACCAGCACCGTGACGGGGACGGCCAACGGAAACGCATCGGGGGCGGGCGCGGCCAACGGGAAAGCCAATTCAAATAGCGTACGGAATGGGAAAGACGCAAAGTCGAACCAAGCCTCAAGTTCTGCCGCGGCCAAAGTCGCTGGCCAAAACAAACCCGATCGTCGATACGACAAGACAAATGAGAGCACAACGACATCGAATCAAGCTTCGTCCACGTCGAGCATCCAAATCAACGACATCAAGATTTCACGGTCGGTACACTCCGAAAACGGCATCACGTCGACGAAAATGGATGTGATCGACAAGACCCAAAAGATTGCGGTTCGCGAGAGCAGTGACGAGGGCATCGAAGTGCGTGTGCGTGACCGCGAAAAGAACCCCGACGGCAGCATCAATGAAAAGGTTTGCACCGCGAAGACGTGGGACGAGCTACAACAGCAAGCTCCGGACCTCGTTCGAAAGATTAAACGGTACGAGAAAATGGCGGGCAACGTGACCGTTTCTACGGACGTTCGCGGCGGCGTAGCAACAGCATCTTCCATCGCCGATGCCTTCTCGCACGACGTCGATGTCGTCCAGCTTGATGCCAAGGAAATGATGAAGGCTCAATTGCGCGATATGCTGGAGCAGCATCCCGATAATCCCGAGATGCAAAAAATGATCCGGAAAACGCTCGATAGCCTTGATAAAAACTAGCGCCGGCAATCCTTCGGTAGCGAAAGTCGCGAAGACTTTCGTCGATCCAAGGACGGCCGAAACTCTTGGCGAGTTTCGCTACGAGAAAGGTATGCTGAAAGACACTTACCTTGGCTGCAATTCACTGAGCCGAATTGATTTCTTGATCTGCGGTTTGCCGGCGATATCGACAATGTCGATCGTTACCTTGGGATCGACTACGTTCCAATCTACCGAAATCACGCCAAAGTTTTCTTCATGATAGGTTTGCTCGACGGCGCGAAATTGGTTGCGTGTCGGTGTTCCTCGCGGATGCTTCTGGTTCAAACTGCTCGAAGTGGCATCGATCAACGGATAAGCCACATCGTCGTTGGCAACGGACACCTCGGCCCAATGCCGGTCTCCACTGACGATCACCACGCCACCAGCATCAGTGCTTTTCACCAGATCGAAAAGTCGCTGCCGTTCGTGCGGCAAATTGGCCCATGTTTCTTGGCCTGCGGCCTCCGCGACCACCTGGATCCCGGAAGCGATCACACGCACCTCCGCTGGCAATCGAAGCTGCTGCTCGAGCCACCGCCATTGAGCTTCGCCCAGCATCGTTTTCTCAGGATCTTCGTCTGGCAGATACGGCCCACCGACCTGCCGAGGCCCCGTCTTTAGCGGCGAACGAAAGTAGCGGGTGTCGAGCATGATTACTTGGATGCGTTTCCCCGGGGGGCCAAAGACCTTGGCGTCATAGACTCCCGCTTGTTGACGCTTGGGTGAGTCCGCCGGAACACCCCAGAAATCCAGAAATGCCTGCTGCGCCGCGTCGCGCTGCGAGTAAGACGCACCGCCATCATTCAGCCCATAATCGTGATCATCCCAAGTCGCCATGACCGGACAACACGATCGCAACGCTTGAAATCCCTTGTTTTCGGCCAGCACGCCGTACTTTGCCCGCATCACGTTGATGTCCGATGTGTCTGCGTAAATATTGTCACCGAGGAACAACAACAATTCCGGCTCGGCTTGTAACATCATCGGAAAAATGGGTGTTGGACGATCCTGTTGGATACAAGACCCAAACACCACCCGCGAAAGCACGGTTTCGGACACTGCGTCGTCGAGCGGTTCCGTGGTCGATGCAATGATTGGATTGAGCATGAATAGGATGGCGAACAAGGGAATCCGCAGTAGTCGCAACATCGAAAACCTATCGGGGCGGGTGGAAACGTTAGGAGGGATTGGGGCAGAAGAACAAGTATACTCATTCGACTCGAGCAAAGTAAAAGCCGCTTGGCAATGAATGGCGTAGACTTTGTGAGCCGACGGCGCTAGCCGCGGGCCTCGCCTCCTGCGTTTTTTAAACCCAGGGCCCGCGGCTAGCGCCGTCGGCTCAGTTGCACACACACGATCGCGATAGACGAGTCGTCGTTGTTCACTTTTCCTTTGGCAATCGATCCATGACAAACAAATCCGATGAGATCGCTGACCGCATTGGCGGAGCGATCAATGAACTCGACATCGACTTCAGCAACTTTACTCTGTTGGGCTGGATGGTCAGTCTGATGGCGTTGGGCATTGGCGGCGGTGCAGCCTACGCCGCTTGCTATCTGATGGTGCAACGCAATGGCTGGGACAAAGCTGCCGGGTTAGTGTTTTGCTTTACCATGATTGCGGTGACTACCGGTTCGTTCCTGACGCTGCGTTGGATGTTGCGGCACGTAGGAATGTCAATCACGAAACACGAATTGAGGGAACAGGACGGTATTGACGAACGCGATCGCGGCTAAGCAAACGTTCGGAAATAATTTCGTCAATTCAAATGTTTCCCGAATGACACGAACCCTCCGGTAGCGTTTAGGTCGTTTCGCTTGAGCTTTACTGGAAGTGGCGTAGGTCAACTGCCAGCTTTGGAGGTAGTGGACGAGGCTACGAGTCCCAGCGACTTAGTGGCACGACGGGACTCGTAGCCTCGTCCACTACAGTGAAAACACTTCACCAGCGTGATTTGTAACAAAACTCGATTGACGAAGTTATTTCCGAACAGTTCTTAAAGGCAACGCTGTGAAGCATTTTCCCCTATAAGGTTTGTGTATTTTTCGCGTAGTGGAAGTCGTCAAGACTTTCGATTCACTGCGAGTGTCCCCCCGAAACTCTTGACGAGTTCCGCTACAAAATGTTTCACAGCGTTCGGCCAAGGGGCGTCAGATCCATGAATGTCGTGGTTCATCCCGCGATTCATCGTTCTGATCATGGAGCGATCAACGACGATCCATCGATTGTTCGAGCACCCGCATTACATTTCCTCCAATCACTTTACGAATCACTTCGTCACTGTGTCCACGCTGGACGAGTCCCACCGTGTACAGAGGCCAATTCGTCCACGCGACGCTTTCGTTCATGTCTGCCGTGGTTTTGAAATTATCTTTCGGCCACAGCATTCTGAATTCTTCGCGTTGACGTGATCGCTTGGGAACTTTTGCCTGCTCGGCAACCGACGCTTGGGACGTGTAAGAAACATCGGTTCCGATCGCGACCGCGTCTGGACCAAACTTTTTGATCACATAATCAATGTGATCTAACAAGGCATTGATGTTGCCATCCCCTCCGAGGTAGCGTGGAATGCAGCAGATCCCGATGTAGCCGCCCGAATCCACAATCGCCTTGATCACATTGTCCGGCTTGCTGCGAAAATGCGAATAGAGCGCTTCGCATGTGGAATGGCTTGCCACCACGGGACGTGACGACGACTTCGCCGCTTCGAGACTCGTTTGCCATCCACTATGAGCACAATCGGGAATCACCCCGACGCGATTCATCTCCGCAATTGCACGATGCCCGAAATCACTTAGCCCCGCGTTACTCTTTTCACCACAACCGTCGCCAATCATGTTGCGACGCTGGTAGGTCAAATGCATCATCCGAATCCCCAGCTGGTGGAAGATGCGGACGTAACGCAGCTCGTCTTCGACCGACAACCACTGCTGTGCCAACGGGACGCCGTTCCCAGTGAAGTAGTAACAATGCCGTCCTTCCTGCTTCGCCGCGGTGACGTCGCTTGGCACTGCCGCCTTGGACACGAAACCTCGCATCAGATCAGTCGCGTAAGTGTGACGCGCCAATCGCTTGATCAACCGTAGCGGATCCTGGCCTTCCTCTCCCGCATTGTTGAACACGCAAGTCACTCCGGATGCTCGCCACGCGTCTCGGAATTCTTGTTGCTCGACCGGATCGGTCACAAACCGCGTCATCGTCATCTCTTCACGCAAATCCTTCAATTCCTCGGCTGACGCTCCCGCTTCCGCCCGAGCAGCGAATTCAGCTCCGTCGATCGCTGCACGTGGACCAAAGCCATACGCATCAAACACAATCGATTCGGCGTGCAATCTCAATCCACGTTCGAGCTCGGCCGTCGACGGTTTCAACAGACCGAGTGCCACCTCACGCGACTTGTCGATTTTGGGATTCAATCGCGTGGTCAAGTCGCTTACCGGATCACGCGTTACCGACTCCGCTGCCCCCATGACACGGGATGAGACCGTGAGTGCCGCTGTTCCAGCAAGCGAACCAATAAACTGGCGTCGATCAAACATCGCGAATAACCTGCGGCGGGATGGGGAGGGGAAAGTGAGGAGTGAGGACGGTGGAGAGTGGAGGGTGGAGGGTGGAGGGTGGAGGGTGGAGGGTGGAGGGTGGAGGGTGGAGGGTGGAGGGTGGAGGGTGGAGGGTGGAGGGTGGAGGCACACTGCGGTTATCGAACTACGGATTCGTTCGGAAGGGAGTTGCGGGCAACCCCGCTCCGTTGAACAGGTTCGTTTTGGGGTCGTTGGTCCAGGCATAGCGGACTGCGGTCGGTTGGTCGACCTTTTTGCTCGAAACGACGACGCTGTCACCGTCGATCTCAGCTTCGGCGGGGTGCCAAGTTTCGCCGTCCGCGGTGATCTCGAATCCGACCAGCGGTCCGCCGCTCGACTCGAGTCCTTCGGCATGTTTGAAACGAACGACGATCTTATCACCCTGGACCTCATGCCCATCTGGCAACGGGCCCGAGACGGCCGCTACCTCTGCTTCATAAACCGTACCGAGTGCCCACAACGCGAGTCGACGCCCGACTTCTTGCTTGTTCTTGGGATGAATGTCTTTTGTGTCACCGATGTCGATATTGATCCCCATCCCCGTATTGGGAACCGACAACGTCTTCAGCATCGCTTCGCGAACAGTAGGCCAATCACGGCCATTGCCGGCATAATTTGGTAATTGGGCCCAAGCAAACGGAAAATCATAGCCCCACCGTTTCCGCCAATCTTTAATTAGCAAAGGCAATTGATACTGATAGAGCTTCGCCTTTTCAGGGGTCGAGTTTGCTTCGCCTTGATACCAGATCGCTCCGCGAATCGCATACGGAATCAGCGGAGCAATTTTGCCGTTAAACAATCCGCCAACGTTGCCTTTGCGAGATTGCGCCGCCACGGGATCACGAGGCTTTCGGGGAAGCGGCTTTCCTTCGGCTTTTGCCTTTTTCGCTGCGGCTTGATAACGCTCAAGCGCCCGTTCGTAATTTGCTTTTTGCGTCTCCAAATCCACTGGCTTTCGTCCTTGCGTTGCAGCAAAGGACGGTTTCAAATTTTTGTCAGCACGCTGCACGTCGGCATCGATCCACGATTCGATCGGTGTGCCGCCGACCGAGGAATTGATCAAACCGACGGGCACGTTCGCTTCGGAGTGAATTTCCCGACCAAAGAAAAACAGCGTTGCTGAGAAACCGCCAACCGTATCCGCCGAACAAACTTGCCATTCCCCTTTGCCTTCTTTTGCAGGCGTGGGCGAACTGCCAGAGATTTCCTTGAACATTCGGATGGATGGAAGGTCCGCTTTCTTCTGTTCACCCGCAAAGTCATTCGCTCGGTTGACCGTCATTGCCATATTCGACTGGCCCGACCCTAGCCAAACTTCGCCCACCAAGACATCGTTGATCGTGATCTCGTTCTTCCCAGCGACCTTCATCATGGTGGGTTTACCCGGCTTCAGCGAGTCGAGCTTCAACGTCCAACTTCCGTCTTCGCCCGCCTTCACCGTTTTCGTCTGGCCTCCGATCTCCACACGCACTTCCTCACCCGGTTCGGCCCAACCCCAAACAGGAACCTTCGTGTCTTGCTGCAAAACCATATGGTCCGAAAAAATTGCGGGCAGCGAGACATCCGCGTAGACGAGCGAAAGTGGAAGCATCGAAAATGCGAGCACCAGCCCAAGATGTGTTCGTCGAATCATGGCAGTTTCTTTCCAATGGGTAAGAAGATCGAGGGTCTATAGAATACAGAACGCCGTCGCGATTTTCAGGCGTCTTGCATCCATCGACAAAACAATTTTGTTGACCGAAGTTTGATTTCACATCGCTGCGAGCAGCAGGCCGCAGCGAACTCCACTATACTTTAACGCCATCCACAATGCCGTGGGGCGATACGCACAACGGGCATGTTCCAATGCACCGAAATTGGCCAGCCCCCCCTCCAGCCACTCCCTTCCTTCGCTTCCTACCACGAAAGAAAATCCCGATGCGTCCACTCTCGATCGGCGTCTGCCGCAATCTTTTCTTCCTCGCTTGTGTCCCTCTTTTTTTGCTTGGCGGAGTTGCTGCCGCGGCCGAGACACTCTCACTCACCGTGGTTACCGACCGCGATGACGCACTTTACGACGTCGGCGACGAGGCCGCCTTCGTTGTCACCCTGGAAAAGGACGGTCAACCAGTCGAACAAGGCTCGGTTAGCTTCGTCGTCGATGATTTTCTAAACAGCGGGAAAGCAGCTGGATTGCCCGAAGGCGAGCTGTCACTCGGCGACTCACCCGTTCGCGTTGTGGTGAAGGGGGCGAATCCTGGATTTCTGCGTTGCACTGTGACTTACAAACCGAGCGAAGGAAAATCGATCAAGACGGCTGTGGGAGCAGGATTCTCGGTGCTAGAGATCGAGCCGAGCATGCCGGTGCCGGACGATTTTGACGCATATTGGGACGAGCAAAAACGGTTGCTTGCTGAGATTCCTGCCGATGCGACCCTAACCGCAGTGGAGCACAAAGATGAAACGATTGAGTGCTTTGACGTTCGAGTGCCCTGTCTCGGCGGTGCCCCCGTTTCGGGATACTTTGCCAAACCGAAACAGTCCAAGCCCAAAAGTTTGCCGGCGATTTTATGGGTACATGGCGCAGGCGTCCGCAGCTCGAGTTTAGGAAACGCAGTCAACGGCGCGAAAGCGGGCATGTTGTCGATGGACATCAACGCCCATGGAATCCCCAATGGAAAGCCCAACGCGTTTTACGCCGAGATGAGTGGTGGGCCGTTGAAGAGCTATCGCTATGACGGACGCGAAAATCGCGACACAAGTTATTTCCGTGGCATGTATTTGCGTCTGGTGCGTGCGATCGATTTCCTAACTTCGCAACCACAATGGAACGGTCGTGATGTCGTCGTGATCGGACACAGCCAAGGAGGCGGACAATCGCTTGTCGCCGGGGGCTTGGACCCACGCGTGACGATGATCGCTCCGGGCGTTCCCGCAATTTGCGATCACACCGGCGTCGTCGTAGGACGAGTCAACGGATGGCCCAAGTTGGTTCCCAACACCGACGATGGCAAACCCGACGCAAAGGTATTGGAAGCATCGCGGTATGTGGACGCAGTGAACTTTGCTTCGCGATGTCGTGCCGAAGCGATCATGAGCGTGGGTTTCATCGATGGGGTATGTCCGCCGTCAAGCTGTTACGCCGCCTACAACGCCTTGCAAGGCGAGAAACAAATGATCAATGAACCGCACATGGGACACGCAGCTCCATCGCATATTCAGAAAGCCTTCTTTGACCAAGTGCTCGCGCACGTCAATCAAACCGTCACGGCATCGGCGAAGTAAATACGTGCTCCTGGTCGCAGCACAATTCCCCCGTAGTGGACGAGGCTACGAGTCCCCGCCCGTCTCTCGCAATGAATGGTGTAGCAAGTCCCCGCCGCCAATCTGCAAGGACTCGTAGCCTCGTCCACTACCGATGCTGCCGGGACTCGTTGCCTCGTCCACTACGGTCAGGTCGCGACGATGGCCTAGTCCGACGTTAACTCGCCGGGATGAGGATCGCCCAAGCGATCGCGGATGTACAACATCTGAATCAGCACCATCAACACGACCACCAGGGGCGCGGCCATCATGATTCCGATCACTCCCACAATGATGCCCATCCATAGTTGAGCGGCAATGGTCAAAATCGGAGGCAGTGTCACCTCGTGTCGCTGGATCATGGGCGTGATCAGATAGCTTTCGATTCCTTGTAGAGCGAGATTGAAAACAATCACGTAGATTGCGGTCTCGGTTCCTACATTCAAGGCCAACAGAACTTGAGGAACCGCAGCCAACAGCGGGCCGATATTAGGAATAAACGTCAGCAGTGCGGCGACGACGCCCAGCGTGATCGGCAGTGGAACATCCAAAAACCATAGCCCGACTGCGGTCAGAATACCAACCAACGTCATTGACATGACGCGACCGATGATCCAGCGTCCCAGTGCTGCCCGCAACTGCTCCAGCACATCCGACACACGGCCCCGTCGCTCTTTCGGAAACAGTTTAGTCAATCCGTTTTGGTAAAGTTGGGGTTCATAGGCGGCATACGCTCCTATGAAAAAGATCACGATGGATCCGGTCATTGCCCAACCGACCGATCGCAAACCGCCCAGCAAACTCGAAAATGCCGAATCCCCTTGCTGGCTCATCATCGACTGCACTTGTTCGGAATCAGGCAGGTACTGCTTCGAAAACTGATACTGTCGCAATCGCTCCGTCGCATCCTGCAGAGAGGTCTCCAATTGACTCCAAAGCTCGTCGACGTGCTGAACCATTTGCGCTCCCAAGTAGTAGACGCCGCCACCGATCATCAGCAACAGCACCGTCACCACCAATAAAAATGCGGAGCGATAAGAGAGGGGGGTATGTCGAGTCGCAAAACCAGCCAGCCCGTTGATGAAGACACCGAACAACAGTCCAGCGAACACCAGCAGCAGGACACTCAGCGAGGGCACCAATAACCCCGACACTGAAAAAATCAGTGCAGCGATCAGCAGCGGCCAAAGCAGAGATCGAAAATTCATCAAGCTGTAACCCGTTAACCATAAAACAACGAAGATTGGCGGCAAGTGACTCAGTCAATGCAAATCGCGAGCCAAAAAAAGGCGACGCAGTTGCCTCGACTGCGAGGCGACGAGGAGGGATACCGCATTCGTCTTCGTACGAAGGGTTACCTGGCTGACTTGAGTATCAGTCGTCGAGCTATCGACAACGCCAGAGCGAGCCTGCGAAAAAGGTGCGTGAACGCGGCTCGAACCGGAACAAATGGCTGAGGCAGATCAGCCCGCTTTCCCTAATGTCTTGGCTATTCATCGGTTGAACGAGCATTGGATGCAGATGCCGGCACAAATTTTTGGTAGTCGCCCGAACAGCGGAAAAACTCTGAAAGTTCTGGGCTGCTCCATATATGACCGTTTCTCTCAATCACGCCTGGATAGAAGTCATATTGCAATCTATCGATTTCGATGATGCCCTCGGGAGCCATCGGCATTGGCGGGTCAGTGCGTGGCTTCAGGCTACCCGATGAGGCAACCGTCGCCCGCAGCGACCGTGTAAATTCAGGAGTAAGCGATATGCGATCTCCGGAAGGAATTTCCTGCCAAACCGCAAACGGCGAGTCAGGATGGGTGCAGCCAAGTAGCGTGGTTGCAAAAAGCAACGCGACAAGCAATTTCATGTCACTTCAGTCGGGAAACTTTTTGGTTCGGCTTATTCACAGTCAGTTGTATTCGGCTTGTGACATTCCAGCAATCGTTTTCAGCACGCCAGCTGAATGCGTGATAAGCAGTTAGGCAGGAGTCTTTCAGCAAATTGGCAGTTTTGGCGACAGCGGGCTGTTGATTTAGTGAGCCGTGACGCGTGAGCGGCCGGGTCCCGCGCATTACCCGGTGCCTTACGGCCCACGGCTCACAAAGGCGAGTTGCATTTCGAATAAGTCAACAGCCGGCTAGCCACGGTTCCGGGGATGAACCGGGGCTAACGCCCAAACGGCTAACGGGATTTCACCCAATGATTCCTGCCTAACTGCTTAGATAGAGGAGGCCTTTCCAACGTCCCACCTTCCGACGAATGAAATATGGCAAATCCGCTTTGTTGTGACTAACAAGCAGGTCGCGCGTCAAAGCCCGCCCAATTCGTCTGTACAATCGTAACTACGTCGCGGTGTCACCTCCGCCGTGGAGCAGTTCGGTGAGAATAACGCGGTTTGGTGAGAATAGAGTGACTAAACGCTTGTTGATTCTCGCTCGTTTTGGGCCAAGTCGCCTTGGATCCGTACTTTTCTGACGCATATTTTTTGAGTGAACCAAATGGCAGGCGATTCTTCTAGTTTTGCGAGTGACGATTCGGCGATCGATGTGCCGATTGAAGCAGAGCTCATTTCTCCAGCATCGGGTCGCGAGATCGTCGCGGTCGTACTTTGGACAGTACTCGCAGACTTGATGATCTTTCGTTCGCTTGGTTTCAGCGGTCCAGCCCTATTTTTTGCCATCGTGCCGATCCTCTTCTTCATCGGATGTCCGCGACTCGCCCAGGGACCCGCAAGCAAGCTTACGATTGGTTTGATCCTACTAGTCGCCGCCCGTTCTGCGTGGTTGGGATCTGGATGGACGGTCTTCTCTGCCGTTGCACTTGTGGTAGCTCTGGCAATGTCAGCGGCAGGACACGTGCCCTATGTCTTGGAAGGGTTCGTCTTGGCTGGTCGTGCCTTGATGCTCGGAGGGAAACGCACGTCTCAATTTGGAAATTCGACTGGTACGGTTTTGCGTAAGAGCGGACGTGCCAACGGAAGCTGGCTGGCGTGGGGACTGCCGGTTATCGCCGCGATTGTGTTTGGTGCAATCTTTGTCTTTGCTAATCCCAATCTGTTCGACTGGGTAGCACAACGAGTAACTCACGCTGCCCAACGCCTGCAGTTTTGGATGGAAAGTATTTCCATGTGGGAATTACCGTTTTGTATTGTTGCGTTGCTGATTGGCGCGGGATTGATGCGACCCGGGTTGCCGATGGTTCAAATCGGTCCCAATGAAACCGAGGACGGACTCACCAACCAGGAAACTCAGGCAATTGCGTCGCCCTTGTACACGGCATTTCGGAACACGTTGTTGACGCTGATCGTGTTGTTTGCCATCTATTTGACCTTCGAGTTCAGCACACTTTGGAAGCGTGAGTTCCCGATTGGTTTCTACTACGCCGGCTATGCGCACCAAGGAGCTGGTTGGTTAACGTTTGCACTCGCACTGGCAACGGCCGTCCTGTCCCTAATCTTTCGAGGGTCTTTGCTCAGCGCCAATCGCTTGATGTTACTTCGGCGTTTGGCATGGATCTGGTCGGCTCAAAACATGTTGCTCGCCGTTGCCGTCTATAACCGATTGATGATCTACGTTGGATACAACGGCATGACCCGACTGCGGACAGTCGCTTTTTTTGGAATCACGGTGGTCGTCATTGGTTTTGTATTGGTGCTGTTCAAGATCGCCCGTGACCGCGGATTTTGGTGGTTGATTCGAGCACAGTTGCTCGCGTTCGTGTTGACAGTGATCGCGTACAGTATTTTTCCAGTGGACTATGTCGTTCACCGATACAACGCCCGGGCGGTGGCTTCCGGCTACCTACATCCCTCGGTCATGATCGCCGTCAAACCGATTACTCACGAAGGATTCTTTCCGCTGATGAGTTTGACGAAATGCGAGGACGCGATCATCCGCAACGGTGTGCTCGCTTTACTGGCAGAGCGTCAAAGTCAAATCGAGGAGACGTCGAACGAGCATTGGACCGAGTTCCAAGGTTCACGCGTGCTACTGAAACAACAGTTATTGCAGCACCAATCCGAATGGGCCAAGTTTCAAAACGAATCGGTTCGCCAGGATGCCATCAAAACTTTCCGCGACTATGCGATGCAGTGGTATTGAAGGAGCGATCGGCGCGTGCTGGAAAAGGTGTCAGGTAAGGATGGCACGGGCATCGTCGCAAAGCTGCCGGCAAATCATTTGCGCCAAACCTCTTCGTTTCGACTATTAAGCGGTAGGCGTATTTATGCCCTGCCGCTTCGACTGGACGTGGTGACCTCGACATGCCGAAAGTCTGAACGGCGCGAGTTGGAGATAAAAACGTTTGCCCAGTTTGATTCCGAAGGACTTGAGATTCCTCGAACGTCAAACCAGTTTCGGGTTTTTGAGGAGAATCCAAAACGCCGTACCGGAGAGCGTTACCGGCGGAACCATGAGTGCAAAGATGTAGGCGGTCGTCATTGGAAGCGAAGCAATTGATCCACCGATCGCGCCTACGACGGAAATCGCCACTACCTCGCAAAAGAGCGACCACAACATCCCCCAGAGCAACGCGGCACCATGAATCGTGCGGGCATTCAACTCATTTCTGCGACGAAGAAAAAATGCAATAGGCATGCCGACCAGTCCGGCAACCAGATAGCAGACCAGAAACGCCGCCGCGATAAAGGGCAAGGAAAATGCAGCGCCTGCTATGGATAGAATCGTAACAAACACGATCGGAGTAACCGCCGGTGCAATGGCGTAGGCACGCCACATCTCATAATTCGATGGCGTAGGGACGAGGTTAGCCATTTTGAATCTCCTTGTCCGTGGGTGAAGAAGCGGCCAATCAATCCGCCTAAGACAGGTCAACATGAGTCATTCCGCATAATGTTCTGAGCCGACGGCGCTAGCCCAATGCCATCTATTTTGGCACTGAACGGGTGGCGTTTGTAGCGGTGCGGCGCAAGCCGCCTGGTCTAATTCGAACGTTTTACTCGCTGCAACCGGACGGCTCGCGCCGCGAGCGCTACCAAAGTAGATGGCGTTGGGCGTTAGTCACGTCACCCCGACCGTCTCGCCGTCAACGTGTAGCGAGATGAAGATCATCGCCGCCAGGGTCGTCAATTAGACGCATTGTAACGAACCCAAAGTCAGCAAGCACCGCCGAAACTTCCTGGAAGCTAAAGTTCTGTTTCTGGCGACGGTTCAGCGTTTCGTAGTCGACATGCAGCAGTTTGAGTGTCATATCAGGAGCAGGGCTCTTAATCGAATAACGAACTACGGGATAGAACAAACGGGCCAAACCTCTTTATTGTCACTAACAGGTGGTAGCGGTGATAAAGCCCGTCCGCTTCAACTGGACGTGGTGATCTTGGCACGCGGCACGTTAGAAACAATATGGTCAAATTTGTTTGATCGCTTTGTTCTTTTTTAGCTGAACGATCTAGCAATAGCGATTGTTTGCCGGGGGCGAGCGTTGGGGGTAAGGACCGCAGTTGCAGAAAGTGGCACCTCAAGCCGAGTAAACGCCAACGAATATCCGTTCTTTCTGGACTTACTGCTGTATAATCCGAGGCAGAACCAAGAACTACGATTCCGTCTGAGATCAAAATTGGAAATGGCCATGCACGCAGGTAGAACTACCGCTCTTTTGATCACCATGGTGATATTCAGCTCTCCCGTGTCGGGCGAGGAGTCTTCTCCGGGTGAGATCTTGAAGAAGGTCACCGCCGCTTACGACTCTCTCGATACGTACAAGGCCGAAGGAACGATCACCTCTGACATTGATTCGGGTGTGGCGAAGGTTAAGCAGGAAACCTCGTTTTCAATTCTGCTGAAGAAGCCGAATTTGTATCTCATCACTTGGACCCAGCAGGGCGTGATGACTCAGTCCGGGGCGGTGTGGAGTGATGGGACGCAGCCCTATTTGTACATGAGTGTGCTGAATGCTTACTCTAAAATGTTGAGCGATGAGATTGCGTTGGGAGGTGCAACGGGAATCTCAGGTGGAGCCGCGTTTACCGTCCCGTCGCTGTTCTTGTCAGCGTTCAAAAATCAGCCGTCACCCTTTGCGAGGCTGACTGATCCGCAGCTTGAAAAGGCCGAGGCAATCAATGGCGATGAGTGCTATGTCATCAGCGGATCGTCCGCAGCCTCGAAAAAGGAAACTTTCTGGATCTCAAAGTCGACGCACCTGATTCGGAAATACAGTCGGTCACTTGAGGCTCCCGAAGGTGGCGCAGTAATGCCTGAACTGACGGACGAACAGCTTGAGGAAACCATCAAAGGTCTCGGGCAAGAAGTGACAGAAGAAACCAAGAAGAACATGAAGCAGATGATGGCGCGAGCCAGTGCGATGACCAAGACCATGAAGCTGAAAGGCTTATCGACCGAATTGCAAACAACCGTGTCGTCTCCAGAATTGGATGTGACCGATTTTGAGTTTTCTCCGCCAAAAAGTGCCGCTCTCAAAGAATCCCTATTCGGTAAAAACTTCGGCGGCAGCGTGATCCCCTGAGCATCTTCTCGCTCTGTGAAACCTGACACTGCCACCAAAACGTAGCCTAGGCTTCTAGCCTGCTGATTACCCAATTTTTAATGTTCAGCTGAGACGGGCGGTCCGAAGGATCGCCATGCCAACGCGAAGTCCATCATTCGGCGAGTTCCGCGCCAAATCGTTTCCATCCCCGGTGGCCCATCATGTTTGCGTCGATTGTAGCCACCTAACTGAGCAAGCATCGGGATGAACTGCGAGAGTTCTGGGGCTGATTTGGGTGGTTCGGTTTCCTCAACGATTTTCCATACCGACTTCCACTCCGCTTCGCTGAACACGACATCACTGGGCAACTCAGGGCATTCTCGTCCAAGGAACGTGACAAACAGGATCCGCCACGCGACCACTTTGTAAAACATCAACGCGCGAATCAATCTGCTTTTCGTTTCCAGCATGATGTCCTCGACGCGGCAGCCCGATTTGTAGACTCTGAAAAACATTTCCACTGGCCACCGCGCAACGTAGTAATCCACGATTCGCAGAACATCCTGGTAGTCGTCAATCGGAAGTGAACTCAACAGCAGCCAGTTCAGATCGGTTCCGTCGCCCGGACCGCCGACCTCTTGCACAAGTACCACGCTGAGCGTCACTTCGGGAAGAGCCGATCTTGCATGGGGAGGTTTTACTTTTGTGCGAATCGCCCGGATTTCCAGAGTGGCTGTTCGGGCGGCGCGCTTCGCGGTGGCCGGTAGTTCGATCTGCCGCGTCGTGACGAGGTTAGAGTTTTCGACTTCCTCGCGCATCTTCTTGTAGGTATTGCCGCCCGCTTGTTCGTCTTTTTCAGGCAAGCTGCGGACTTGTTTGCTACGGATGACGAAGTCCGCAGGGCATTCGTGTTTTTCAGCTTCGACGAAGATGTCATAGATGTCACCTTCGCGGTCAGCCAACGAAACAATTTGCGTCTGGGGGCACTGGGATGCCAACTGGCAGCAACGCCGATAGCCTTGGAGCCATCGAAAACTTTCCTTGTCTTCGATGGGATCTGTCTTTCGCTCTGCTGCATTGCCCAAGCTCTCTTCGCTACGATCAAAGAAGTCGACATCGAGCACTCCCAGGCATAATTTTTCAGGGGTAAAGACAACGGAGCTATGGTCGTAGAGCCCTCTCCTTTCTGCTTGATTGAGGCAACGCACATCGTCGGGGGCGTGATTGCCAAAGTCCAATTCGGTCGTGTCTTGGGCCACGCAGACAACCTTCTGAAACTTGATTCGCTGAATTGTCGCTCGCCGGTGAGCGCTGAGAATCTCGTCGCTATCGACCTGCGAGTTTTGCAGGAACCGATAGGCTCCTTTGGCATCCTTCCATTTGTCGCAGGCTGCGTTGATACTCTCTTGAGGGTTGGCGAAGAGTGCCTTGAGAATCGCTTTGGATCGATCGTTTCGGCTTTTGTGCCCGAAGTCGATTGTGTTAAATTCTTGTTCAATGGTGGTCGGAATCGCATTCATCAATTGATCTCCTATCGCGTTAAAATAGGAAATAAATGGCGCAAATCGCGTGCCAAAACAGAGCTGATGTTGGAGAAGATTAAAAAACTATTGGGTAATCAGCAGGCTTCTAGCCTGGGGACCCCATCGAACCCAGGCTGGAAGCCTAGGCTACGTCAACTCCAATGAGTTGTGCGGCGGTGAAAATCCGAGTCCTAGTCGATGGCCAAGGCACGGTGGGTCGCTCCTTTTTGAGTTTTCGGTGTTAGGCTACAATACGCGGTCCCTCAGCGCGTATTGTCTCTTTCGAGAGCGTCATGTCGTGCATTGGGAACCTTTGCCACGAACCCAAATCACTGAAAAGCCGCAGGCTGCCGACAAAATTGCCCATGGTTGAACCGTCACGCAAAAAAAATAAGAAAGCGAAGAACAAGAAAGGCAACTACAGCGGCAATCATCAACGCGGTTGGTTGTGGGGGCACCATGCCGTCACCGAAACGCTGATGACCGGCAAATGGCCAGTCAACGAAATTTACGCCAACCAAAAAGCGTTTGACCAATTCTCGGACCTGCTAAGGGACAAGCAGGCTGCGGGGATTCCGCTTGAGATCGTTGACAATGCTCGGCTTGAGCAGCTTTCGCGTTCGAGCGAGCACCAGGGGCTGGTGGTTCGCTTGGGCGGCTTTCCTTACCAAACTCTCGAAGCCTTTACGCAGCTGCTCGTCCGATCTCTTGCCGCTCACGCCAATGCCGCTGCGAATTCCCCCCGATCCGCCACGCCGCCACCGTTGGTCGTGATCTGTGACCGCTTGCAAGACACGTTCAATTTCGGAGCCATTCTGCGCTGTTGTGATGGCGCCAGTGTGGTGGGGGTGATTGTCGGCGATCATTCGCAAGCGGAGGTCACGCCGCACGTCGCGCGTTCCTCTTCGGGAGCTGTGAACCATATTCCGATTGTCAAAGTCAGCGACTTACTTGGCACTGCCCAATTCGTGAAAGAGCAGGGGGTTCAATTGGTCGCGGCCGATTCCAACACAGAGACGAGTGCTTGGAATTCGCAACTCGGTGGCGCGACCGCTCTGGTGATCGGTAGCGAAGCGACTGGCATCCAACCCGACCTGTTGGCGATTTGTGATCAACGCGTCTGTATCCCCATGCAAGGTAAAGTGACGTCGTTGAATGCGGCGGTCGCTGCGGGAATCCTGCTGTACGAGATCCGCCGCCAACAGGCAGCTCCGCTGGGCTAACGTATTTTGATCTTTTCTGTTGCGACCGTCGCGTTAACGACGAGTTACGTTTGCCCACATTTTGGCAAGCAACGCTAATCCGGAATGATCATCGAGCACTTCACTTTTTAATCTGTAGAAAGCCAACGCAAATGATGCTGCGAATCACGAATCTTCGAACACGAGTCGAAGCGCCCGAAGCCGACCTCGCCGCCAGCGCCGCAGCTGCGGTGGGAGTCAACAAGGATCAATTTCGCTCGCTTAGGATTCTGAGAAAGAGTCTCGACGCTCGGCAGCGCCAGAGTCTTCAATTCGTTTATTCGTTGGTCGTCGACGTCCCCGATGATGTGAAGACAAGAAGCTCCGCCGATTTTCGCGTCGATCGTTTTCAGGAGAAGCCGTTCTTTGATCCTGATCCAGGCATGGACGAGTTGCCACAGCGTCCGGTGATTGTGGGCTCCGGTCCCGCCGGGTTGCTGGCCGGTTACTACTTGGCTTTGAAAGGCTATCGGCCGATCATTTTGGAGCGAGGGCTGGCGGTCAAAGAACGTGTACCTGCGATTCGCAAATTTGATCGCGGCGGCGAATTGGATGAAGAGAATAACTATCTGTTCGGCGAAGGGGGCGCGGGATGCTTCAGCGACGGAAAGCTGACCTGCCGTATCACGGGCCCCGACGTCGATTGGGTGCTGAAAAGTTTCGTCGACTGTGGCGGTCGCCCGTCGTTGACGTACGAACATCGCCCCCATCTCGGCAGCAATAAACTGCCGATGATCTGTCGCAACTTCCGCCGCAAGATTGAAGCGTTAGGGGGTGAATATCGCTTCGGTTGTCGTCTGGATGGACTGATATTCAGTGACGGACGACTTTCCGGACTGTCAACCTCGACCGGTACGATCTCAGCGTCGCATGTCTTACTTGCGATGGGACATAGTGCACGAGACACGTACCACATGTTGCTCGAGGCGGGCTGTCCGCTGCAAGCGAAAGCCTTTCAACTAGGGCTGCGCATCGAACAACCTCAAGCACTGATTAACGAGCATAAGTACGGTCATCCTGAGTACCTCGAGCAACTCGGCGCGGCCGACTACACGCTGGTCGCCAAAGGTGAACGTGATCTTTTCACGTTCTGCATGTGTGCCGGGGGGATTGTGATCCCAAGTGTTTCGGAACCCAATATGTATTGTTCCAACGGCATGAGCAATTCACGGCATGACACGCCGTATGCAAACAGCGGATTGGTGGTCACATTGGACACCGATCAATTCGGCAGCGACCATCCACTGGCAGGAGTCGAGATACAGCGTAAATACGAAGCAATCGCCTTTCAGTTAGCCGGCGCCGACTACAAAGCTCCGGTGCAACGTGCACATGACTTCCTGGCGAATCGCACGCCGGGTGGCAACGAAATCATTCCGTCGTCGTACGAACGAGGCGTCGTGGCGAGGAACTTGAACGAGGTCCTGCCTCCGGTGATCGCCAAAGCGATCCACGCCGGGCTGCCGCTGATGAATGAAAAGTGGAAAGGCAAGTACCTTCCCGACGCTGTTCTGGTTGGTCCGGAGATGCGAGGCAGCTCCCCGGTTCGGATCGATCGTGATCGCGAATCGTTTCAGATCCCCGCGATGCCAGGTGTTTATCCGGTCGGTGAAGGCGCGGGGTACGCCGGTGGCATTGTCACGGCCGCAGTCGATGGGCTGCGAGCAGCACGTAAAATCGTTGAGCATTTTTCTCCGTGCAAGAGTTGAAGCCGCAGAATTCAGCAACAAGCGGCTTCTCGGACAACCATTTTTTTACGCCAATGTTCCTACCTCGATTCCGGATTCGATCCACGGACTGCGACGGTCAGCTCGTCAGCCGAAGACGAAAGGGGGTCAGGTACCGTTGTTTCTCTGACACCCTTGTTTCTTCTCGTGTGTCACATCGAAGACAAGGCCAGATCCAGGCGAAGCCAACCTTGACCGAAGAGGTTGGGAAGCAAGGGATCTACGCGTGTAACGGCATGACGAAGTCATCCGGCTTTAGAGTCAAGACCGAACAATCGATTTGATCGAGTACGCGTTCAGCCGTATTCCCAATCAGGAATTCTTTCATGCCGTTTCGCGAGACGGATCCTATCACCAACAACTCGACCTTCAATTCACGCGCGAGCTTCGGAATTTCTTCTCCTGGGACACCGACGCGAAAGTGAACGTGATCGATTTGGCCAGCGTCTTGAAACGAAGTGATGAGTTCCGCTAGCGCACGTTCGCCCAAACTCGCTTTGTCGCTCTTAGGATCCAAGGTCCCCGTCTCCGCCGGTTTGGTATTCGAAAGCGTCGCGTTATCGGGTGCAATGTAGACAACGTGCAATTCGGCTCCATCATTACGAGCAATCGACGAAGCGAGCTGTAAAATCTTCAAATTCTGGGGGTCGCGTTCTTCACCAGCGGGCGCCGGGTCAACGGCCGCAAGCACGCTTCCAATTTTGGCCTCGGGCGTTTCCTTGATGATCCAAACGGGGCACGGACAATTTCGAAATAGACGCCATCCTGTCGTTCCAAATAACCTGCGAAAAACGCCTTCGGGTTCTTCGGCAGTTTTCATCACCAAGTCGTAGCCGTGCTTATAGACAAGGGACACAATTTGTTCAGCCGGTTTCCCCCGCAGCACCGAGTAGCTGGCTTGAATTCCGTCAGCCCTAAGTGGTGCGGCGATATTTTCAAGTTGAGAAAGTGCTTTTGACTCAATTTCCTTGTCGAGCTTTTTCGCTTCCGCCTGTTCAGCGTCAGGCATTTTAGGAAGCGGAGCAATGACCTGAACAAGCGTCAGCTTCGCAGAGTTTTGCTTTGCCAGTGAAGCGGCTCGCTTGACGGCTGCGAGGCCTCGATCATTATCGACGATCAAAACAAGAATATTTCGAAATCGCTTCATGGAATCACTTGCTCAACTCGTTAATGGAATAGAGAGACTCGCACAGGGAAACTATGGCACGAAATCAGACGCCCGACAATGCCTCCGAACACGTGTGATCTTCCATTATGTCGTCAAGCTTTTGGAATTCAATGTTCTTTGCTGGCCTTCGCAGTAGATAAAAGTATCAGAGGAGATAGGGCGAGAGTAGCTTTGGCTCGGGCTCAAGTTTGGAGAGTCACCGGCAAAGCGATCCCCATTTCACTTTCTTCGCCCTTTTGACGAAGCCTGGATGTTGATTTCAGAACCCGCGCGGCCCGCGTCTGTGTGTGCAGCACATTTTCATGCATTATTACACAGGAGCGGTCGAAACATCATCATCCTTTGGATAACCTTGGTCGTCATAAAGACCTAGGATGCGGTCGTATTCTGCGGTCAGGAACCTTTTGATGCTAGGCCATTCAAGCTCTGGTTCTGCCGTGCCGTCACGACACCAGTAGACGCGTTTGTTCTTTGGGACGACATAGACGCTGGAGCCATCCCAATCGTATCCACCGAAGAAAATCCGATCATCTCGATTCGTGGTCAGCGGGTGATTCACAAGGCGACACTCTTTGTCGTGCTGAAGCAGATCAAATGGCTGAAATGCAGCACTGTCGCCGCGTTTGAAATGCGTTCGAATTCCGTAGATCGAGAGCGATGTTCCGAATAGCGTCAAACCATTGCATTCATCGTAGAGTTCACGCAGATGTGTGGGGAGGTTCATTTTGTACTTGTCCCACTCCGCTTTCGGACGCGGTGCGTAGTACGCATGCAGGTATGCTTCCGGGTAGTCCCGTGGCGTGTGTGCGACAATACGCGAGCCATCCTTGGCGGATTTTATGCCCAACGACTGCCAAGCATCGATTTTCTTAATGAGCGATTCAAGCATCAGTACACAGTAAAAAAAAGGGGGGCGAGAAGAAAGGGAGTTAGCTACCGTTGTTTTGGGTTGGGGTCGTTTCTGGCAGACCGATTGGAATCAATGTGCAAATCGACTCGTCTCACCGCCCCCTTCGGGACCACTCACCACGTCTCAATGATTCGGAAGCACGCAATACAAATCGAGTTTCATGCTCTTTCGATCGAGCGTCTCGATCAGGGATTCCTGACGCCCATAATCGAAGGATTTTTAGCAAAATCCACTACGAGGGAACTATTCGTTGGCCCAGGGCTCGCTGAGCCATTGGTCAATGTGCTCGGCGACGAACGCGTCGTCATTCATGTCGGGATACGACTGATAGACTCGGTCTATCTGCTCCGCTTGCCCAGGACTCAAGGCTTCGTTGGGATTCAAACACCACGCCCCCTCTAGCAATCCCTGTCGCCGCAACACCTCGTGGATCCCGGCAATGCAGCCGCGAAATCCGTTGGCGGCGTCAAATAATGCGGCATTGCAATCCGTGACTTGAGCCGCTTCTGTCATCATTTCCGCAGGAATGGTGCCCGACCTGCGGATCTGTTTGCAACGCTCCAACAGCGTGACCGCTTTCTGGGTCCCGCAAGCCCAGTGACCAAGCAACCCGCCGGAGAATGCGATTCGCTTCTCTCCCTGCGCCGTCGGCAACACAAACTCGGTCAACAGATCGCAAACAATGTTGTCATCGTTGCCCGTGTACAACGCGATATCCTCGCGTCCGGAATCGATCACCGCGCGGACAACCTCCAGCGTCTGATAACGGTTAAAAGGAGCGATCTTGATTGCGACCACGTTTTCAATTTCAGTGAAGCGTCGCCAGAACGCGTACGGCAATTCAACGCCACCCACGGCGGGCTGCAAATAGAACCCCATCAACGGGATGACTTTGGCAACACGCTGGCAATGCGAAATCAATTCGTCGAGACTGTGACCGGCATGCCCCGCTAAACTGAGTAGCCCCACGTGGTACTGCAAATCATGCAGCCACTGAGCCTCCTGCATCGCTTGCTCGGTTTGCCCGACGATGCCCCCAATCCGCACGATGGGTCGACCATGACGCTGCTGCGCGTTCTGTAATTCTTCGGCGGTCAATTCGAGTACTGGCCGTAGCAATCCGTGTTGCGGATCGCGGATTTCAAACTGAGTCGTATGGACTGCGACGGCAACGCCACCGGCTCCTGCACTGGCGTAATAGCGAAGCAGGGCTCGTTGACGACGCGGATCGAAACGCCGCTCGGACGTCAACGCCAGCGGGCAAGCAGGAATCGCGATACCATCAAGAAGCAATTTGTGGATCGCAGGTGCCAGTGTTTGAGCCATCGGTTCTATCGGTGCTGTGGAATTGCGGGACGGGTATTGGGGGGCACTGAGTTGCGAATCAATATTGGCCGTCGCGAACTTGAAATCCCGTTGGTTTGTTGTGCGTGGGTTCGCCGCGCAATATCCAATCCGCAGTCCACTGGATCACCTTTTGCACCGGCACCTCTGGATATCCAAAAATCTCGTGACAGCGTTGCCCATTGGTGAGCAGACAGGAGGATGACTCCGTGCCAACGAAACGCACTTGTTTGTCGAACAATTTCCCGAATGATTCGGCGATCCCGCGGACACTCAGCAGCTCGGGGCCAACAAGGTTCACCACAAACGGCGGGCTGCTGACATTAGCCAGTGATGATAACGCCATCGCATTAGCGTCACCCTGCCAGATCACATTGCAATGCCCCATGGTCACATCGATCGGCTGTTCGGCAAGCACCATTTTGGCGATATCGACCAAGACGCCATAGCGAGGCTCCACCGCGTAATTCAGCCGTAGAATCGACGTGGGTGTGCTGTTCGTCCTGCTGAAATATTCAATCATTCGTTCGCGGCCGAGACAGCTCATGCTGTATTCGTCCGTTGGCTGCAAGGGATCGGTTTCGACCGCACCACCGTGAACCAAATCGGACAGTCCATAGACGCAACCGGTCGAGTAGGCGACAACTCGGCTATCGCGATATCGCTGCATCACGGTTCCCGGCAAATAGCTATTCATTGCCCAAGTGAGCGACGGATTATCGGTCACTCCGAACTTGTGCCCCGCCAAGTAAAGGATGTTATCTACGTCCGGCAATCCATTCAACTGATCCGCATCAAGCAAATCCGCCTGGACCGTTTGTACCCCAAATTCTTCCAGCCGTTTGCGGCTCGCAGAATCCGAGAAGCGAGAGACAGCAATGACACGACGTGCTGTCTCCGCTTGATCCGAAGCACGTTTGGCCATGCGGGCAACCGACGGCCCGATTTTTCCACCGGCACCGAGCACCATGATATCACCCGACAAATGCAACATCGTCGAGATCACCGCCTCCGTCGGACGACTGATCAGTTCTTCGAGTTGGGTGATGTCGGTCGCGGGAACATGTTGGTTCGAGCTCATCGCCGATTCCGCCTCGTGGTTGCAAAAGTTTTTGAATGGCAAACAGGATAACCTATTGGCCAATGCAAATGCGTTTAACGACAAACGGCGTGAACGCAGGGCGCACAATGCCTTGCCAGCATCCATGCACTCTTAGGCTCTAATTCGTTTCCGGGTCGTCTTTGGTTACCATCACTTTTTCGAGGATGATACGTGAGGCTTTTAGCATCGCCAGCTTTGATCCCGGCAGTGGTTGGATGCCCGCTTTGGTGGCTCCGTTCTGCATGTCTCTGTCCCAGAATAAGTGCGTGTAGCCCAGCTCATTTCCCGTGATGTCATAAAACGAGACTGTCACTTTTCCCGCGTTTGAAGAGAACCCGGTTCCTTTGCACAGAAAGGAATACCTGGATTGGTCGTCAACGGCGAAAAAAGAACTACGGCCCTGATTCCCACACTTCAAAACAGTTTCCCCGTCTGCTCGAGCATACAGCCTGCCCTCTGAGTCCGGATCCCAACCACTGAGGTTGAAGGTGCCGTAACGAAAGTCGGGGTTACAGTTTTCCGTTGGTTCCGATTTTTCCTGTTCGAGGACGATACTGTCGATCCATAGTTTTCGTTTTCGCGGCAACAGTTTCAGCTGTAACGTCTTGGCGTTGGGCGGGGCATAAAAAACGGTGACGAAGTCGTGTAGTTGGCGGGAGACGATTGGAACACTATCCGTCTCCATCCGTGTCTTGCCATACAGCAGAAAGGTCGTTTCCTTACCGCCATCGTCGAAAAACGTCAGTTCACATGCGGCGAAACTCTTGCCTCGATTCTTGGCAAGAATCTCAGTCAGCCTGTCGTTGGTCTCGACGGTATCAGTATCGTCAACGGCCGCTCGGACCGTCAGTTTGTATTTCTGTAAGGAGTGCACTTCAACAGGCGACAACGCCTGGGCATCCACGTCACTCGCGACAATCAAACAGCTTTGTTGTTCGAATGCGGTACCTATCGATAAACCCGGATCGGGCGAGACAATGTGTTTAAGGTCGTCGTTATTGTCAAAGGGAATATTGAGTAGTGTTTGGGCATTTGCCGATGCGGAACTCAGCAGCAGACAAAGTCCGGCAAGCAATGGAATCAATTTCATGAGAGAGATTTCGGAAATGGTTTCAAAAGAAGACGTGTTGAGGACCGCCGTACAGCGCGAACAGCCATAGCGGTCCCACTCCAATCATGCGATCCTACGATGGTGGATCGGATGGAGAGGATCTAATCAAACTGCAAAGGGCTGCGTAGGAGAGTGTGGTCGTTGAAGATTCCTCGGCCGTCGTAAGTGCTTTCCTCGCGGTCGGTTGTCGCGGGGTGGACAACCCGACTGAATTTTCCGTCGATATCAATGCTGCCACGATCCGCTCCAATATCTTTCAGTGGAACGGCCACCAGTGCAGACCAACGCCCCTCGCCACGAAGGTATTGCACTTGGACCTGATTGCTCCAGGGGCGAGTCGTGCTCCAGTTTTTCAGCAAGTAGGTTCCGTGGTCCTCACCGATTGCAAAGTAATAGGTGTCTCGACCGCTGCGAAGTACCATTTCAACGCGGTCACCTTGAGGAAAGGCATCGGACGGTTGTGGGGGCGCCGCGTCGGAATCGCCGCTTGTGAAAGCATCGATCTTGAAGTACAGCTGATCCTTGTCCCGCATCATGACGACTGTTGTTTGCTGCGGTGCCGGTGAATTCTCGGCAATCGGTTGTGCGTTGGCGATGCGTTTGAACCCGTCGATCTCGTGAGCCTTGTACCAGTGAGGTGAATCATATTGGCTCCATTGCTCGGTCGATTCGGGAACCAATGGGACTAGCAGCCGGTTGAGACCGGCGGCGAGTTGGTCGAACTTGGCGAGCACCCGCTCAATCAATCTCTTGGATTTTGAGTCCGATGCAATGGCTTGGGCTTCCAACAGCAAGACTCTTAGTCGTTTTTCCAAACCGGGGTCGACGATGAATTTCTGGAACAACTCCTTTGCCGGTGTGTGGCAATTCACCGTAGTCGGGTTGGTTGAATCGTGCCAGGAATCGTTAATCAGCTGATAGAACTGTCGCATCGGTGCCGACGCATCGCGATAGCTTCGAGTGATATATTCGTCGCGCAGGTCAGCAGGGTTAAGCGTGGGATCCCACTGCAATTTTGCAATGATCCATTTTTCGCAACCGTCGAAGTCCCAGCTATTCAGATCGCCTGTGTCGCCCGGAAAACCTTCGCAATGTGCGTGGACTCCGCCCATCTCGGCAAGGGCCTTGTAATCGGGACCGGCCGTGTCGGCCAGTGCGTTAAACCCTTCGCCGTAGTAGTAGCCAAAAAACCCGAATTTCACATCTTGCTCTTCGCTCCATTGTCGCATTCGCCGTCCCCACATGGCACCCGGTTCGGAGGGTTGCTCGAGTATGGGATAGCGTTCATTTTTGGTTGGGTAGGCGGCAAAGTGGGGAACGATGGCGGGATGAATTTTGACCTTGGGGGGCTCGGCGGCAAAAATGTAGGCGTGCGTGTGCAGTTCCAGGTCGGGGTAATCCTTGACCAGTTCTTCCGCCATCCGGTTCAGCATCATGTAGTTGCGTGTCGAAAAGAAGAGCGGATCTTTGATGCTGCTGGTCGATTTGGCGTGCAATTGGCTGCCATCGGCCAATGTGATCGGCTGCATGCATTCGGGACAACTACAAACTTCCCAATTGTCTCCCACCCGCGAAATCAGAAATTCGAGCTGTCGGCCAGGAACGCTTTCGAGGATTTCGCGAGCGGTCTGAGCCATCACCTTGGGGACATCTGGATGGGTATAGCAGGGTTGACGCCACATATTGCGTAGGCGGTTACCGTTAACCAGCGGGTACAGCGTTTCATCCTTCTGGTCGAGACCGATGAAAGTCCAAATGTAGCCGCCACCAGCGCCGATCGTCGCTCCCGACAACCAATGCAGATATCCGAAACCTTTCCCCAGTTTCGTCGGAGTATTGCCACCGTTACGGCCGATCCATTCGTGACTAATCACGGGATTGGGATCGCCTCCGAAAAAGTTGATCTCACGTACTTTGAACGCTGGACGGGAAACAATGTCGGTCTGAGAAAACTCGATCTCCGGGACATGCGAATAGAGCGCGGTGAAATCGGGATGCGGGCGTGGCCAAATGATGTCGGTGTTTTTCTCCAGCAATGCGTACACACCAAACAACGTGCCCCGAGGATGGCTTCCAAATACAAAGATCTCGTTCCCACTTCGACGGACGGCATAGCCATCTGACTCGGCAAGGTAATCCAAATCTTGTTGGTATTCTTTGGCCCACTTTGCACCAAGATAGATTTTGGTGTTGTTGCGTTTGGACGGTTTGGTGAGCAAGACAAGACGTTTGCCGGTGATTTCTCGGATCCAGTGCCGTAGCTCGTTCGCCGCCCGCTCCTCCCTCGGATCGGCTTCGCTGTCCAGCACCACTTCGCCGGGATACAGGGGCAGATCCGTCACGGTTGCGATCGCATTGGCGTCGACCGGTTGCAGTCCTACCGACGTGATCGTTTTCGTTCGGTAAGCAGGGATATGGTCAAAACTGGTCTGATACAGCAGACGCAGATAAGCCGCCTGCTCGGGTGTCTTCAGTTCGCGTTTACGGTGGTACGGAGTCGGCGTCATCAGGTGCATGTCGATGTCATAACCCAACACGTAAGTTGGCATCGTCGACCCAGCGTCGAAGCGATAGTCCGCTCCGCCGACGACGGGGATGCGATCGGTCAAGGCGTAGCCGTTGTGTTCGATCTTCAAGGCGGTCTTGCCATCGACTTCGATAAAGTGCGTGTTTAGATGTTCCGACCAACCGGAGTAATTACCGGGACCTTCGAGGAAATCGCCGTTAATAAACAGCCCTTCAGGAGTCACGCGATCCAGTTGCACGTCGCTGACTTGCGGCGTTTGCCCTTCATAGCGAACGGTAAACAGTAGCGTCGCTGCATCCGGGGCAGAGCGAAATGCATGAGAGTAGTGAGTCCTCTCAGGCACGATTTTTTGCCACGCATCATGGTGACTGCCCGCAAAGGGGGCATCGCCCTGTTGATCGATCGTATTGAGGAACCATGTCGCCGATCCCTCCTCGATCTTGGCGTCGAATTTTAGGCGATAACAGGTGTTAGGCTCGACAGCCAGACGTTCAATGACGGCTTCATCCGCCGTTGCGAATGTCGTCAGCAGCGAAACCATTAAGGCCGTGAGGAGTTGCGGACGGGAGCTGCAGGCGGCGAATGAAGGCTTCATTGTTTTCTTAAAGAATCAAGGATTGAATAGTCGGGAGCGATGTCGACGCGAGCCATCCCGACCTTAATGTCATTTCGTTTTTGCTGTAGCGATACTTGGATCGATCAGCAGGGCGGATAGGATTTGGGCGTAAACGCGATGGCCAAAATCGTTGGGATGATTCACGCCGTTGCCTGTCAGATCGGCATCTTTCTTTCGCTTGAAAAACTCGTCCCAGACACTGGTCATATCCGCCAACGCGACCCCCGGTTCTCGCAGTGCCGCTAATTCATCGCGATACTCGGGAAACACATCATGCTTCAGCGTGACCCAATCTCGGTTTCCCAGCATCGATGCGACCAAGATGAATTCGGACTTGGGCAACAGGGTACGCGTGTTGGCGATCATGGTGGCCACGTTCTGACCATAGTCCTCGGCGGTGCGGCCTGCGGAATCGTTCATGCCAAAGGCAAGGATCACGAGGTCCGGCTGATGTTCGGCGACCTTGTCGATCATCGTGATCCCCCAAGGAGTCGAGGTGCCTCCCACGGACAAGTTGGTCAGCGTAACCTCGGTCTGGTAATGAGCGCGAAGATGTTGCACCAACAGGTCTTGGTATGCGGGTTGATAGGGAGCCCCATTGCCCCATCCCGATGCATTGCAGCCGGTCGAGATGCTGTCGCCTAGCAATACGATGGATAGCGGTTCGCGGTCATGAAGTTTTTTCAACGTGTTCGGCAATACGGCGGGGTCAAACGCAGGCATCGCCACCGGCCAATCGTCACTCATCTTTTCGTAGGTCACAAGCGTCTGCATCTGGTGATACTCGAGCGTCGCGCCAAACAGGATTTCTCCGTTGCCATCACGGTGCGTCAATCGATGCCGTTGAGAATTGGCGGGACGCCGCAGATCCGACGGAGTGCTTGTCACAATATGCGATCCCACCGGAATGACCAACTCGCGAGACCCTGGCTCAAAGCGATAGTCCACTCCTGCTTCGTAAGTGGTCTCGCCCGACGAACTTTGAACTGAAACGATCTCTTTGATCGGGAACAACACCTTACCGGTGGCAGCCTCGGTCGGGTTTTCACGAAGGAACAGTACCGATTCGTCTTCGACGACACTACTCGTCCAAAACGGTTGCAGCAACTCAGGAGAGTAACGCCATGACGCACTCTCTTGAGCGTTGACCGCAACGCCAGTCAACATCGTCAAACCGACAAGGATCGCAAGAAGAAAGCCAGGTCTCATGTGAACACTTCCGTTTCATAACTCAATGATGGAAAGGACAAACACTCATTCACTGTCGTGATGCTGGAACCGCGACCAAAATGCGGACTCATCACCTGGGGAGGGCAATTAGTCAACGGACGCTAGCGAGCGTCACGTTTCCCACAACTAGCAAATCAACGGGAAAACGACAGTGAATTTCCCAATTGTTCGCCACGGGGGAGGCAGGCAGGACGAACGGAGATACACTATAGACTTCAAGTTGTACTATAAATGGTTTAGGAATGTGGGCGAGAGTATGAAACGTCGTGGCGTGATCAGCAATTTTGTCTCGATAGTGTTGGTTTTATGGGCGGGAACCGCTTTTGCGAACGAACCCACCACCGCCCCCGTGTCCGCATCGTTGGCGGCACAGCAGATGACGCTTCCGCCCGGCTTCGAAGTCACGTTGTTTGCCGGTGAACCCGACGTCGTGCAACCGATCGCGATGACCTTCGATGCGAGAGGACGCATGTGGGTGGTGGAATGTTTGTCCTATCCCGGATGGAGCACCGATGGCACGGGGAATGATCGCGTCGCGATTTACGAAGACACCGACGGCGACGGCGTACACGACAAGCGGACCGTGTTCCTTGACAATGGAGCCAATCTGACGGGAATCGAGCTGGGGTTTGGCGGGGTCTGGTTAACGGCCACTCCGAATCTGATCTTCGTACCGGACCACGATGGCGATGATCGTCCGGACGGGCCTGCGGAAGTTCTGCTAGATGGATGGGATCTGAACGCTAAACACAACGTGTTTAACGCGTTGGTTTGGGGCCCCGACGGCTGGTTGTACGGCTGCAACGGCATCCTATCGAACTCGAAGATCGGAGCACCGGGAACGCCGGACGAGAAACGTACACGCATGAATTGTGGCGTGTGGCGATACCATCCGACTCGCAAAACGTTCGATGTTGTCGCCAGTGGCACCACGAATCCGTGGGGACTCGATTTCGACGAATTTGGCCAAGCCTTTATCACCAATTGTGTGATCAAGCATCTGTTTCACGTTGTCCCTGGCGCCCACTATGACCGAATGTTTGGCCAGGACTTGAATCCTTATGCCTACACGCTGCTGCCAAGCTGTGCCGACCATATCCACTGGGGCGGAGGTCACTGGACCGAATCACGGTCCGGTGAAGCTCATGACGACGCTGGCGGCGGGCACGCGCACTCGGGGTGTGCGATCTATCTGGGTGATAATTTCCCGGCGGAATATCGCAACAACGTTTTCATGTGCAACATTCACGGCAGTCGCCTGAATCGAGACATTTTGGAGCGTGAAGGCCCCAGCTACGTGGCCCATCACGCACGCGATTTTGCACTCGCCAATGACCCCTGGTTTCGCGGAATCACGGTCAAGTGCGGCCCCGATGGCGGATTGTACTTTACCGATTGGAGTGACACCGGCGAGTGCCATAACTACCAAGTTGTCGACCAATCCAATGGCCGCATTTATCGCGTGGTCTATGGAGATACAAAACAGACACCACTCAATCTGGCGGCCGCGTCGCATGCTGATCTGGTTGCCATGCAGTTTGATCTGAACGAGTGGAATGTCCGCCAATCACGGCGAATTTTGCAAGAACGAGCGGCGAATCCCGAGGCGAGAAGCGAGATCGCTGGCCTGCTGACCGAGCTAAAACCAACAAACGATCAGCAAGCGGTCCGCCAATTGTGGGCGTTGTATGCAGTCGGTGGAATGGATGCGATTAGTACCTCGGGAATCGTTCACGACGAATCGTCAGAGTGGCTTCGATTCTGGATGATCCAATTAGCTGCGGACGAACCCACCGCGTGGTCGGCGGAATTACGCGACACGATCGCCTCGCAACTTGTCGAATCAACTCCACTGATCCGGCGTTCGCTCGCCTCGACTTGTCAGCGGCGAATCCGCCTTGGTCATTTCAACGAGGTGCGTGACATTCTGAAACAACTGATATCTAACCGCGACGATGCAGGCGACACCACGTTGCAGGCATTGAACTGGTACGCGGTGGAGCCGATGGTCGCATCACATCCTGAATTGGTGCTGCAGTGGTTGCCGGAAATCACGATGCCGCTTGTCCGCAGCCATGTGGCTCGGCGCATGCTGGCACTGGACGATGGCTTTGACCGTTTGGCAACCCTGTGGCGTACCGCCGACCCTGGCGATTGGCAATTGGATACTTTGCGAGGAGCACTCGATGCGTACGCGGGTGTCAAAAACATCGCGATGCCCGAGGCTTGGCCCAACACCTACGCACGTTTGCAAACGCATCGGGACGTTGAGGTTCAACACGCGGCAAAATTGCTTGGCACCATCTTTGGCGATGCGTCCGTGATGGATGACTTCCGCAATGTTGCAAGGGACCCAAGCCAGGATCCGAAACAAAGATTGGATGCCCTTGAGATCCTGTTGACTCGCAAGGCCGAGCGAATGGGACCGCTTCTGCAATCGTTGTTGGATGACAAGGATTTGCGAACCGCCGCGATTCGCGGCTTGGTATCGGTCGGCGGCAAAGACGTTCCCAAGTTGCTTCTCGCTCGTTATCCGGATGTCACTGCGGAACAGCGGCAAGAGATTATTCAAAGTCTGACGACGCGGCCTGAATATGCTCATCCGCTGTTGGACGCGATCGACAAGGGCAGCATTCCAAGATCGGATGTTTCGGCATTGATCATTCGCCAATTACAGGCGATCAATGACGAAAAGCTCACCCGCCGACTGGGCGAAGTCTGGGGAGAGGTTCGGCCTGTTTCAGAGACAAAACGCGAGCTGATTGAACAGTACCGAGCCGAATTCACTTCCGAGTCATTGGCGGCGGCCAGTCTCGTTAATGGTAGAAAGGTGTACGCCAAAACGTGTGCGTCGTGCCACAAACTGTTTGACGAAGGAGGTGGTTTGGCACCCGAACTGACTGGATCTCAGCGAGCGAATCTGGACTATTTGCTAGACAACATTCTCGATCCGAGTGCAATCGTGCCAGCGAACTATCGCGTCACGATGCTACTGTTAGATGACGGTCGGATTCTGCAGGGCGTGATCGCCGAGGAAAACCAACTCCAACTGACGCTAAGTACCGCGACCGAAGAAGTCGTCGTCCCACTGGACAGTATCGAACAACGAAAAGGATCGAGTTTGTCGATGATGCCCGAAGGCATGCTAGAGCATTTGACTGCGGCGGAGAGACGCGACTTGATCGCATACCTGCAATCGCCGGCAGGGGTTGTGTTGCATTCGTCCAGTGGTCCGATTGGGCAATAAGCGCGTGGCAATTGTAGCGATGCGGTACAAGGCTGGACTGCTAAGACTTTGGTGTTGACATCGGATATTGGGAGTGAGTTTTTCTTCCGGTCTATTCAGCAGTTACCTCTCCCCCAACGAAGTTGGTGGAGAGGTGACAGAAAAGTTGCGAAACAAAAAAAGCACAACAAGCCCAAAGTTTTAGCGGCCTTGCGCAAGCCGCACGGTTTGAATTAAACGTTTTACTCACTTCGCCCGGACGGTTTGCGGTGTGCTGCTGACAACGTCGACGTGCCGTCGGCTCACGGAGCGGCCGCCGCTCAACTCAAAACCGATTATCGCTGCGGGGTGGCGATTCGCTCCCATAGGTCCGAGTCGCTTTGCAGCGTGACGAGCTGCGAAAGCCCCGTCTGAACCGTTGACGCGATCTCGGTGGGAAAGTCTCCGGCGATCACTTCGAGATCACCTGCGTCTTGCACGTCGAAGCCCTGCGGCGCACGCAGGTAAACCACCGGCGGGTTCATCATCCACTGGACAAAGTGCTCGGCCAACCGCGGCGTGACGCTTTCGTCCGCTTCGGGAAAGTCGCCGTCGGCAATCAAAACAAAATGACTCGCTTTCATCTGCCTTGAGAACAGCCGGTCACACCCGCGTTGCAACACGCCCGCCAAACGATGGCGCAGAAACGAGATTTGTTCGTCGAAAGGCTGCCCCTTGTACGCATCCAAATTTCCCGAATCACTCCGGATCAAAGGAACAGGTTGACTGGACGCGTCGAACGTCCCTGCATGCCAAAGGCAATTGCTGGTATCGATTAGAACGACCAACGGTGCAAGTTGCCGATCACTCATCGTCAGTTTTTGCTCGCTTTAGGGTTTCTCGCATACTCTCCGTCTGAGCCTTAAAACGTTCGACCGTATCGTCACTTAACTTCGACTCATCCAAGGTGCTGACGACATGATCAGCATCGTCAAGATAGCCACTCAGGGACTGGATCAATTCCGCTTGTGCATCGATCGCATCGTACCGCTGGGCCGCCTCTTTGAGCATCTCCAGCAAATCATCGGGATCCCATGGCTTGGTGATGTAGCGATACAATTCGCCTTGGTTGATCGCATCGACAACCGCCCGCGTATCTGCATACCCGGTAAAGATAATCCGAATGGCTTCGGGGTGAGCATTGCGTACCTTTTGCATCAATTCGGATCCGGTCATCGATGGCATTCGCTGGTCGGTCATGATGACATGAACCGGATGTTCCCGCATGATCTGCAGCGCCTCAGCACCACTTGTCGCGGTATGGACGTTAAAGTCACGTCGCAATAACCCCGTCAATGAAAAGAGCACATCAGGCTCGTCATCGACAATCAAAATTGAATGTGACTTTGCCATTTTTCAGTCCGCCTAATCCTATATTTTACGTTACTCGGTACTCGTATTTTCCCGTGGCAATTTAACTTGCACCGTCGTTCCCTGCCCCACTTCGCTTTCGATCGCGATCGATCCCCCGTGGTCACGGACGACTGCGTAGCTAACCGCCATGCCGAGGCCCGTTCCCGTTCCAACCGGTTTCGTGGTAAAAAATGGTTCGAACACCGAGTTTTTCGTTTGTGCATCCATTCCACATCCGAAGTCTTGCACCTCGATAACGGTCCAATCCGCATCGTCGAATAGGCGAACTTTTACGATCGCCCCCATCTCACTCGCTTGGATTGCATTCAAGATAACATTGTAGATGACTTGGTGGATCTTATCAGGTCGACATTGCACCGCGGCATCCGAATCGAGCTCCTTTTGGATCTGAATCTGCTTCGTCTGGGTCTGAAGTTTCAATACTTGTAACGTCGACTCAATCGCATCTCTAAGCTCCAAACGGTCTTCGGACGCTTGATCCAGTCTGGCAAAATCGCGGAGATTCTTGATAATATCGCGGACTCGTGTCAAACCATCGCTAGAGGACTGTAGAAGTTGGGGCAAATGCTCTCTCAGCCATGCGATGTCGCAATCTTCTTGCAGTTGCGACAGTTCTTCGAGCAACTCCGAGGGCGCCCCCTGAATAAACGGGCGAATTTCCTCGTACTTGTCGACCAATTGAACAATGTCACTCAGGTCGCGGCGAAGCACGGCGAGATTGTTAGTGACAAAGGCGATGGGATTATTGATTTCATGCGCCATTCCGGCGGCGAGATGACCGAGACTAGCCAGTTTTTCGCTCTCGACCAATGCCGCCTGCGTCTCTCGCAACTGTCGGTTCTGCTCCGCCAGCTCCTGCTCTAACCGAATGATCCGCTCGCCTTCACGAAGCCGGACTCGCAGTTCTTCTTGGTCGCAGGGTTTGACTAGAAAGTCATCCGCCCCAGACTCCATCGCCGTCACCAAGTCTTCTTTTTCAGACTTGGACGTCAGCAAAATCAGATAACAGTACCCGGCGCGTTTCGAGCTACGGATACGTCGAATCAAATCCAGCCCATCCATGTTCGGCATAATCCAATCGGTCAAGACGAGCGAGAAGGATTGTTCCTGAAACATCTGCCAAGCCTGCTCACCGTCCACCGCCTCGACAACCGTATAGTTCCAGCGTCGCAGGTGATTTACCACCAGCAGCCGGGACACCGTACTGTCTTCCGCTACAAGAACCTTCATGCTGAAAATTTTCCAATCGACTCGAAGCCACTCCAACGCGAATCTAATTGTTTCATGCGTCAATGCTATCGCAGTATAGTTGATTCCATCGCCAGCGTTGTTACGCATGGCCGGAAACGACAGCAGGATAAAGCACCGCCTTCATTACTCTGTCCGAGCCCGTCAATCGAAAATGCCAAGCCTTCGTTAGCAATCATCAATCCCCCTGCATTGTGTTTCAGCGACTCACGATCGGGAACAAAATTTGCAGCTTAAAAACCCGTAGTTTTTTACCCGCACACTCTTCGATACGGATTTCAAAATGATGAAAACCTACCAGAAATCGACGCTCGCATGGCTGATCGCCGGTGCAGTGGCGGTGCCTCTATCGGGTGCTGTCGCGATTGCACAAAATGCCGCGGAAACGCCTGAAACCGCTGCATCCAATACCACCGAACCCGCTGCTCCCGCGTCCACGGAAGTCGATCCGGAAGAGTATATCGACCGAGATTCCCCCGCACTTGGCGTGCTTGTCGGCTCATGCCCCGGTCAGGGAGTGTGCGTTCAAGACATCGTCATGGGCAGTCCCGCAGATCGGGTTGGAATCGAGCGTGGCGACTATATTCTTGCCGTTAATGACAAAACGGTATCGTCGCCCAAAGAATTGAAAGAAGTCATCGCAGGACTCTCGGCCGAAGACACCGTCAACGTCAGCGTATGGCGTCGTGGTCAAAAAATGACCAAGCAGGTCGCATTGGCTGCGGAGGCGAAAACGTTGCCCAACAGTCGGCAAGCGTGGTTGGGTGTGGCGCTGGCAGATCGCGACAACGGTGAATCAGGCGTGACAATCGAACAAGTTCACCCGAACAGCCCCGCACAAAAGGCAGGCCTCACTTCCGGTGATGTGGTTATCAAAATCAATGACCAAAAAATAACATCGATCGACGAATTCGTAGAGAAGGTTCGTGATTTTGAACCGCGTGCAAAGGTCAACTTGACAATCCAACGCGGCGACGAAGAACAGCAGATTGCAGTGACGCTCGGCCAGGTTGGCAATGCTCCTCTGCGATGGTTCCGCCGACCTTTTGGCCCCACAGGTGGCCCCGCAGGCCAGCCGTTTGATGGCCAATCGTCGGATCTCGACTTTCCGCCATTCATGCATCAAGGTCCTCCAGACGTAATGGAAGAAATGATTGACGACATGCGTGCGCAGATGCGTTCTTTGCAGAAAGAGATGGATGAGTTAAAGCGTCGGATGCCCACCGAATCCAGCAACTCGCAAAAGCAGAAAAGTGACCGGGGTGCAATAAACAATCCCGATGACGATTTGTCGAGCAAGGAATTCGATCCAGCAAACTTTGTCCAATTGGTGGTTCAGCAAGACGGTAGAGGACGCGGTCGAGGCAACCAGGGTGACCATGACCACGACCACGGCGATCACGGTCGAGGGAACCAAGGCAACTTCCAACGCCCCTACAACTTGCCACATCTGAGTAACGATTGGACTGGCGAACGCTATCGCTATCAAGACAATCGCAGCTATCGCTACCGAGTGCCTTCTGCTCCGGTGTATCGCTATCCCTCGTATTATCCGTATCAATACTACCAATACGGCGGTCGTCCCTATTACTACGGTGGCAGCTATCCGTACGGCTACCGAGGCGGAGTACAGATCGGTCCCAACTTTGGCATCTACTGGTAAGACGTTGGCCGCCGAGACCGTTTAGTATTCGGCTCCAAGGATCTGCTTACATCCGGGATGGGGGTGGTCCGCATAAACTTTGTGACCCGACGGCGCTAGCCGCGGGCCTCGATCCCAGCGTCTTTTAGTGCGCAGGGCCCGCGGCTAGCGCCGTCGGCTTACATAAATACGATTGAATCCCTCGCCCGAGCGTGTTTTGGCCGAGCTACAGCGGCTTCTTGAGCGTCAGCGGGATATAACGACTGACGACCTCGCGCATTTGATCGCTGGCGATTGGCTTGGCAACAAACTCGTCCGCTGCTGGCTGCATTTGCTGACACCGGATGTCGTGTCCATCGGACTCATTGGAGGCCACGATCACCGGGATCGATAGCGATGCCGAGTTCTCGTGTAGCCACTGGACAAGATTCTCTCCGTCGCCATACAGCGTATGCGTGTCGCTGATGATTAAATCGGGTTTCTCGGTGACGATCCGCCAGATTGCTTGCTTGCCATTAAAGGCAGCCAGAAAATTGACGTCGTAAGCACGAAAGACACGTCGTTGTGACTCGACGAAATTCACGTCGCAATCGACAACCATTAAACGCGGCGTTTTTGATTTATCCGGATCCGTCGTTTCAAACGGAACTGGACTCAAAACTGCAAAGGATTGCCCCATCAAACCGAACCCCTGATTGCGAGAAAGTACCGACGAATCGTTTGTTACGTCAGGTGTATCCGCTGATTCGAGACTCGTGGGATCGCCAAAAGAAAAAGCAGGCGGACAAATCTCAGACCATTGCAAACATAGGTCACGCAACTCGAGGGGCTAGCGAAATCGAAAGAATCGAAATGCAAAACACTCAAATCAACCGGTCAAAGCGAACCAATAGTCACGACTGGACGACAACCCAAAAAATAGTGACGCGCTGAAAGCCATCAATTCGACCAGAAATACCACGCAGCTGCGGCGACGGCCACAACGGCCACTCCTATCGCCACTGGCAAACTGCGGCCAAGGCCGGTTTGCGGCACTGCGAGAGGATCGTCCTGATGGGGTTCGCAGAATTCGGTCGCCTGAACTGCAATCGGCAACCTCTGCAAATCGTTTGTCAGCGTCTCGACCTCATCAAAAACTTCGGAATCGAGATCAACTAGCCCTCGTTTCCGCAGATCGAATCTCAGTTCGTTGACGGACGCATATCGCTGTGTCTCATCCTGAGAAATCAGTTGTCGAAAAATGGGATTCGCCACCCCCAGTTCTGCATCAACGGCATCAAGATGCGCGAGATCGCTTGAATTTATTGGGCCACGTCCGGTGAGCAAGAAATAGAGCGTCCACCCCAAACCCTGAAGGTCAACGCTGACATCGGCCGCTTGTGCCGCCATGGTGCCTTCGTCCCCCGGTCTGGCCGTTTCCTTGTCAGGGTTGATCTTTTGGATCGAAGCGGAGCATTCACCGCCGACAAGTGTCGGGATTCCTTCATCGTTCAATACGATATTTGCGGGCTCGATCGCTCCGTGAGTGATCCCGTTGCAGTGGAGCACGGCCAGCAGCGAGGCAATTTGATCCACAACGGTGATCGCATCGGCGATTGCGAGGGTTCCGGCGTTGTTGATGCAATCCCGCAAATTTTCGAGACTGGCGTCCGCGACCGTCGTGGGCGGCGACCTGGCATCCTGTGGACGGTCATCGAGAGCCCGATCGGCGAGTCGATCTTCCCCTATTTGATCTGTACTGAGGTTGTCACTCATTCGTGATCCCTAAGTTGAACCGTTTTCAGGCCGCAGAAATATCAGTGTAATGACCGGCATAAAGCCTCTATCATGCACACACGACGCTCGAAAAGCGAGCCTGATCCCCTCGATCTACGTTTCCTGCCAAACCTGCCCTTTTCGAGGAAGCTTCATCGCACTATAAAACTGCCAATCGGAAATGAAGGTTTCCGGAAACTTTGGTGAGGAACGAGGCTCATTCGCGGACTAACTCATTTAGTCCGCATCACCCAAACTGGGGTGCAACAGCGCGATCCTATTTGAGAAAAAAGGTGTCACTACATCGGCTTTTTCAACCGAAGCAAATCCGGTACACTTCTCACCCACACGGCGATGTAGCTCAGTCGGTTAGAGCGGAGTCTTCATAAGGCTTAGGTCAGCGGTTCGAGTCCGCTCATCGCTATTCACGTAAATCATAGCTGTTTGCCAACTTAGGTTAACCTGATTTAGGCAAATCTTGCATTTCGTACACGGGGCGGATCTCGACCGTCCCTTTTTTGGCAGGCGGCAAGCGACTGGCAATCGAAATCGCATCATCCAGATTTTCTACGTCGATGATGTAATAACCCCCAAGCTGTTCGGAAGTTTCGGCAAACGGACCGTCGGTGATCTGACGTTTTCCTTCACGCACACGGACGCTGGTCGCCATCGCAACGGGATGCAGGGGTGAAGCCGCAATGAACTGATTCTTGGCGGCCAATTCGTGACAAATATCGCGTGAATCCTCCGTGCACTGCGTCCACTCTTCTTGCGTCCAGCATTCTTCGGCACTGTAAATCAAAAACATGTATTTCATGGCTGGTTCTCGTCGTTATTGCTGCGAGTGAAGTCCGAACATGTTGCCTTCGGTATCGACCGCCAGCACGATGAACCCATATTGGCCGATTGACATTTTGGGTTTGTGAATACTCCCACCCGCTGCTTCAACCCGCGAGGCCTCCATTGCGCAGTCCTCGCAAACAAAGTACACCAGCGTACTGTTTCCGCCGGACGGAAAGCCGTCCATTTTGACCAGTGCTCCGGCGGCACCGGCAAGCCCCATCTCCATCGGAAAGCACATCATTTCGATCTCCATTTCCACGGGTGAAGGAAGCTTGTCCAGATTGATGTCGAGTACAGTTTCGTAAAATTTTGTCGCCCGAGCCATGTCCTGGATATAAATCTCGAACCAGCCAACAGGGTTCATTTCAAGTTTCTTGTCGCTCATTGGTCTCTTCTTTCAATCAAAGGTTAATCGTTCTTGCCACTTCGGTGACACGTCACAGCATCTAGTCGATTGAGCGACTTGCAAATCGACAATGAATTGACACTTTTCGGTGAACGCCACAGCATGAGTTCGAGCAATCTCGCGTGTCGGCATCGGGTAACGACGATGAGTCTATTCGTGGGCGTAGACGCTGAAAGCCGCCCTGACGCTTCCCTAGTGCAATCAGAGCTTCGACCAACGCTAAATCAGTGTAGACTGTTTACTAAAAGCATTCAAAATCTTGTCAGCAAAAGAGGGTATTCGAAAAGGGAGCTGACCTTTTGGAAGCGAGTCGTTCTTGTTGAGTTTTATGCCTCGCCGGAGAGGGTCAGACCCCTTTTCGAATACCCTCTAAAACCGGTAGCCGAAAGTGACAGATTCCATGCCCAAAGAGAGCAAACATCAACTTATCTCGGAAACACTCATCAAAGAAATAGCAGCCGGTCAATTCAAACCGTCCGGACGATTGCCGAGCGAAGCCCAGCTTGTTAAGCGATTCGGCGTGTCTCGTCCGACCGTCGGCCGGGCACTGCGAGAGCTTCAGGATAAAGGACTGATCGAACGCCGCGCGGGTTCCGGCAGCTACGTACGGCACAACCGCTCGACCACCGACAGCACCCGCCAGCTTGGTTTGCTCGTCCCTGAATTGCGAAGCACGGAGATCTTTGAAGTCATCTGCGGCGCGTTGGCGCGACTGGCCCGCGTCCACGACTACGGGCTATTGTGGGAGGGGCGTGATGCAAGGGAAAGCCCAGAGCAGGATGGCATCGACGACGCCGAAGCACTTTGCCAACACTACATTGATCATAAAGTCAGCGGTGTCTTTTTTGCACCTCTGGAGAAGCACGACAATCGAGACGAGCTGAATCACCGGCTTGCTGTCCGATTGCAGAAAGCAGGAATCTCCGTAGTCTTGCTGGATCGAGATCTCGCCGACTTTCCTCAACGAAGTGAATTTGACTTGGTGGGAATCGACAATTTTGCTGCCGGTTTTACCGTTGCCGAGCATCTGCTCAAACTCGATTGCAAACGATTGGGTTTTCTATTGACGCACCAATCTGCCCCCACCGCAAAACTCAGAATCGCGGGAGTCCGTGAAGCAATACTCGCCCGAGGTATCGATGTTGGCAAGGATTTCGTACAACGGTGTGAACCGGATGACCCCAGTTTCTTGAAAAAATTAACCGACAAACGCAAACGGGAATTCGATGCAATTATCTGCGGTAACGATCGCACTGCCGCCACGTTGTTACAGTCACTGACCAAAGCAGGAGTCGACGTGCCGAAAGATATCCGGATGGTCGGCTTTGACGATGTTAACTATGCGTCGTTGTTATCGGTTCCATTGACAACGATGCGGCAGCCCTGCCGAGACATCGCCGCCGTTGCTTTTCGGGCGATGATCGACAGTCTTGAAGAACGGGATATCCCTCCGCGGGCGTACCTTTTGCCAGCGACTTTGGTTGTGCGAGAATCGTGTGGGGCCTACGCGAAATCGTAGGGTCCATTGGAAATCCAACATAACATTTGCCTATCGTACTGCCGATCGGTCGTCCTAGCCAAACAAATTTGTGTGCTCAATTGTGTCAGCCCGTCGCCAGTTGGGGTCGTTTAACAAACGCAGGTGATTTTTCTTTCAGAACAGTCGCCAGAGCGACCGGCATCAATGTTGTGAATAACAATGCACTGAGCGCAATTCGCAAGCTTGCATACTCGGCTACAAATCCAATCAGTGGAGGCCCCAGCAGAAAACCGAAGTAGCCGATGGTCGAGACCGTCGCGAGTGCTGCTCCGGATGCTACTCCTCTTAACTGCCCGCAAGCACTAAACACGATCGGCACGATCGTTGAAAGTCCTGCGCCAACACAGGCAAATCCGACAATGGTGACCGTGATGTGCGAAGCCAACACGACCAGCAGAATTCCTGCCGCTGCTAAACTGCCGCTAATGCGAACCTGATTCCGTGCCCCCAATCGTTTCGTCATTGCGTCTCCGACAAAGCGACCTCCCGCCATCGCAATTGCAAACGCAGCGTAGCCCATTGCCGCTATACCTTCGCTTGCACCCAGCGTGCGAGTGAGGAGAACTGCAGACCAATCCGCCATCGCGCCTTCACCGGCCATTACGCAAAACGCCATTACTCCCAAAGTTAGGATCGTTTTGGTGGGACGATCACGACGGGAATCTGCCGAGTCAGTCAGCGACGACCTGTCGCTGTCCGAAGACGAGTCCGTTTGGTGAACCTTGAGCAGATGGATCGAAATCGGATACACGGCCAAGCCGATCAGAGCTGCGAGCACGACGAAATGAACGCGAACTCCCAAGCCATTTGCGGCCAGCAGTCCGCCGACAACAGCCCCTGTCAATCCGCCGAGGCTCCACAAAGCGTGAATGGCCGACATGATCGGTTGCTGCCGCCTACGTTCCACTTCGACTGCTTGGACATTCATCGCCACATCAAGCGCACCGTGAGCACTTCCGAAGAAGAACAACGCGAACATCAACCATGGCACGCTCGGAACCAACGCGATTGCTGGAAGCCCCACCAAGTAAGCGACAACACTGGCGATCGCAACTTCCTTGCTGCCAAACCTCGAACAACACCATCCCGAGATTGGCATAGCGATAACAGCTCCGGTCGCAATCACCATTAGCAACATGCCTAGCTGGCCATCGCTCAATGAAAACTGCGTTTGTACTGCCGGAATGCGTGTAGCCCAGGTGGCGAACAGAAACCCATTCACGCAGAACAACGCGCGAACAGATTGATGGGCGGTATTTGTAAGGCGAACATCGTTCATGCCTATTGTCCTTTTATTGATCTCGTTCGAATATCCGTATCGTGATGAGTGATTCATCATCACTCGTTTAGCCGCCTGCCCATTGGGCCGCGACGTTCTCGCAGTCGCGGGAAATGCCCACGCTGTTAAACTAAAAGACGTGTGCCGACGGTTTTGTCGACTTTCGCGGAACCCATGGCGACATTGCACATCAAACGATGTCGGCCGAAAGTAAAAAACTCGAGTCCGCCAAGGGTTCGAGAATCGTCAGCCGATCGACTTGAGTTTTCTCCCAGCCTTGCACATCAAGTCCGTGTTGTTCAAAAAGCTCACGAACTTTTACGCGATCCGTCCAGCCGACGACGTCTTCCAAAATTGGAATCAATACACTGAATGCGTTGTCGCTCAATACGGTTCGCCGAGCGATGGGCGCAATGTGTTGGTTCTCAGACACTGCGATCGTGAACCCATCTCGCCGATTGACATGCAACATCACATGGACGTCCGAGCTTCCATCACCCACGTACACGATGCGGTCGGAACTGATGCCAAACTGCTGCTGCAGATGATCGAGCATCGTCACCTTTCCATACCCGGCAGTCAGCTTGGCGACGGAAGTGATCTCGCCGGTCACTGAGTCGTAATTGAGTCGCGTCCCGAAAATTCGTTCCGGCGGAACGATTCCTTCCAGCGCCGAACGGACAACTTCTTCGGGCGACGCCGAGACGACGAAGAACGTGAAGCGATGCCCTTCGATTCCGCTTTCCAACAATTGAATCAGCGGGGCGAGGTTCTTCTTTAGCCGAATCAATTTGCCGACTTCGGTAAGAAGTTCCGCTCGGACTTGCCGATAGTCAGGGTCGTGCAACAGCAGATAAGTCAGTTCGCCACCCTGTTGAACTAGGTGCGATTTTGCAAGTCCGTTGACTTTTTCTTCAAAATCCGTCAGCCCCAACATCTCGCTCAGGACGACTCCTGTGTCGTTAAAGCTGAGAGTTTGATCAAAATCGCTGGCCAGCAAAAAGCGTTTCCTACTAGCCTTGGCTTTGTGGCCTCTCTCCGAGGTCGCTTGGATTGAGCGTGTCGTATCCATCTTTTTCTCCGCTTCGATTACTTCGAGAAATGGTGCGGGCGATCAAATTGAGGACCCGAAAAGCACCAACTTCTTGAGGTATCCTACGGACGTTGCGGCGTTGTGGTATAGACAAATCAAGAAAAGCTGCAACATACCTGTACACGCCAATTTCCAGGTTGTCAGTGACAGGTTGGCGGATGGTTTAGGACCTGCCTTTGCGCACTGATGAGGGCTGAGTTGACGGAATTGAACTGACGTGCGCAGCTAGATTCGAAGCTGTGATGAAACGGCAATTGTGGCAATATTTTTATAATTCCGTGACCGAACCAGAATATCCGCAGATCGCAGATGAAATTACTAACCGCCGTAATCAAAGGCACCCGGTTGGTCGGTTCCGCAACCGCTTGCACCGTCGCATCCGCAGTTGGGCCATAACCAGAGAACATTCGATTTTCAATCGTAGTTCCGATTCGACAGTGTGGTTGTTCTGTTACCACTTGCGAAACTTGGCCGGCGTGTCCAAAGGTTTGGTGCGTTTCGTATTCAGTTCGGGTACTGATTAGAGAGTATCCGAAAAGGGGTAGCGTAAGTCGTTAAGACTTTCGATCAGGCCCGATCAGGTCCGAAATTCTTGACGAATTACGCTACGGCCGAATCGGCAATTATCGATCACTCTCGGTTTTCGGACACCCTCTTAAAGTCGCCGGTTGCGTCTCGGCGTTTCGTATTCCCCTCAGCGAATCGACTTGTGTGATCCATCGCAGCCGGGCATTTTTTTAGACAAGCCGCACGTGCAATCATTGATCCCTTTTCCATCGAGAATTTTCTGCACGCACGATTCAATTCTCGACACCCGCGTTTTGGATTGCTTGGCACTCGAAAAATGGAGTACGTATCCTCGTTGCCGTCCTGGCGTCAACGCATCTAAAGCGGTTTTGAAGGCGGGCCTTTCATCGAACTTGGCTTGCAGTTCGCCGGGAATTTCGAGTGCCCGATTCTCTTGGAAATCGACCTTCACGCCAGCTTTTTCCAGTTCAATCGCTTCGTGAACATAGGATTTCAAGACGGGTTCCAGGTCAACAATTTCGCCAACGTTGGTGAACCGAATCAGACGCGCCGCCCGCGTGTTCTCACCAGGTTGGCAGAGGATATTGTCGGTATCCTTTAGCAAGGCACCTTTCACAAAGCTGAGCGCACAATATTCCTTCAGGCTACTAACGAGAAGGACGTTTTTTCCCTGAAACGTGTAACAAGGAACACGCCACTTCACCTCTTCGGTCAACTGGCAATCAAGGACGATTGTTCTCAATGCCTGCAGCTCTTCCTGCCACTTTTTGTTTTTACGTATGTATTCATCAACGATTCGACTTTTCTTCATGCGGACGACTTTACACTAACCGTGTCTAGATTCGGTTTTCTCAACTTACGAAACAAAGCCCAATCATTCTCATCCATGCATCTCATTCATCCGCCTCGCAACTTCTTCGTCGCTGACGTCTTCGATGTGCGTTCCCAGACACCAGTCGTATCCGAACGGATCGGTCAGCGTGACCATACGATCGCCGTAAAACTGATCGGCAAGTTCCCGCTTGACGGTCATGCCGGCGGAAATCGCTTGCTCGGCAGCGGCGTCCACGTCTTCGACGTACATCGTTAGCGTCACCGGGCAACCGCCAACGGTTTCAGGACTACGAATTCCCCAGTCCGCGTTTTCCTCGGCCAACATGATTCGTGTTCGCCCGATGATCACTTCAGCGTGCCCGACATCACCGCTATTCATTTTCAGCACCAGCCCCTTCTGGCCACCAAACGCTTTGGCGTAAAAATCGATGGCTTTCTCTGCATCCCTCACGATCAGGTAGGGAATGAAACCTTCACAATTGTCCGGTATTTTGCTCACTGGTTTGGTCATTTCGTTCGCTCATTCCGAAGGTAAAGTTCGTGTTCGACGACACGCACAACAATGATTGTAGAAAAGTTCTTCGCGTCTGTCGATTTTGCGAGTGATCGGCGACTGACTCTCTAAGGGGTATGACCGCGTGCACTGCTTGGTGGACGTGGTCGATGTGTTACAGTTTGCGTCAAAACAGAAGAATCCGAAACCATGACCAAACGGTTCGATCCGCTGGATACTGCTCTCCTATGAAAGAATCACTCTCTACGGAACAAGCCAGAAAACTGGTTTTGCAATCACAAAGGGTTCCACCGACGAATCAAACCGGTCGTGCAACCGAAGCGACGTTGTCTGCGATTGAACACCTTGGCTATATCCAGATTGATACCATCTCCGTTGTTCAGCGCGCCCATCACCATACTCTGTGGAATCGCAACCCGCGTTACAAAGCTTCCCAGCTCGATCAGCTGCTTTCCGACAAACAGGTCTTTGAATACTGGTCTCATGCGGCTGCCTACCTGCCCTTTCGTGACTACCGGTTTAGCCTGCCTCGCAAACATGCGTTGGCAAGTGGCGAGCAGAGCCATTGGTACAAGCGTGATGAGCGATTGATGAAATTGGTGCTCAGGCGAATTGCCACCGAGGGCCCCTTGATGGCCAAAGATTTTGAGCATACTGGTAAGAAGATCGGTGAATGGAAAACCAAGCCCGCCAAACGCGCCTTGGAATATCTGTTCATGCAGGGGGATCTGATGGTGCCGTACCGTGTGAACTTTCACAAAGTTTATGATCTCACCGAGCGGGTATTGCCAGCAGGTACCAACACCACCCTCCCTGAGCCGCAGGAATACGCTCGGTTTCTGATTACACGATATCTGAGAGCAAACGGGTTGGGACAGCCTGCAGAAATAGCCTATTTGCTTCGCGGCACAAAGCCGCTTGTTTCTGCGACCTTACAGGACATGGTTTCTAATGGCGAGCTGCTACAGATTCGTGTCGCAGGCCAGCTCTACTATGCGCTGCCAGACTCATTGGAGCTTCTAAAAAAGCCATTGCCCCGCAGCAAGCTGAAGATACTCTCGCCGTTTGACAATCTTGTCATTCAGCGCAACCGCATGAAGTCACTGTTTGGATTTGACTATCTAATTGAGTGCTATGTGCCTGAGCCCAAACGCCGATACGGCTACTTCTCTTTACCCATTCTGTGGGACGGAAAACTTGTCGCGCGAATGGACTGCAAAACCGAGAGGAAAGCATCACTGCTGCATATTCATCATCTCGCACTGGAACCCACGGTCTTGAAAACCGATGCGTTACTCCGTGCCCTGCGAAGTGAATTGGAGTCATTTATGCAGTTCAATGACTGCAACACGATCAAGTTACACAGGACCTCTCCAGCAAACGTTAAACCGAAGTTGCAGATTCGGATCCATGATTTGACGTAATGAGGCCCGAGGCAGATGGTCTTCCTGGCGAGTGGCAAGAAGGCCCAAGAGGCAACGGGGGCCAGGCACCGTTATATCGACTTTGCCATTCGCCTTGCGTACTATCGGTACCTGCACCCTTTATTTCCCGAGGTGTTGCATGTTGTTTTGGGCGAAGACGTCAGTCGCATCCGGTTGGAAAATGCGACCGAGAAGATGAGTTTCACCCGCCGATTTGCAAAAGCTTACTCGACCAAGACAGTTCACGTTCATCTCTGATGACAAAACGAGAACGAGCCGGATGGAACGCAGAATTCCTCGAAACGATCTTGTTTGGGAGGTGACTTGATGAGATTGCCGTGCTTCCAAAATCGGACGTTCACACCGTCGGCGGGTTCCGCAGATCATGCATCGCCCCCAAGTCTCCAGTCAAAATCCACTTTGAATTGGTGTTATACTGTACACAGCGATTCATCGTGTTAGTCTGCAGAGATAGTCACTTGGTTGGCTAGACGTTGACATGGAAGACGTTGAAATGAATCTGGTTAGAGCTCACTGAAACATCAACGAGTGAAATGTGGACATAGGCGCATCCTACGATAATTTGCTGGACGGAGGCGGTGGAGGTAGCATACGTCCGCGAAAAGACCAGTTGCTGAAGTCTCTGATCAACGCTGCCAATCACCTGGTTTGGTCGACGTCGTTAGATGGAAAACAACTGATCTACGTCAATCGCGTTGCCGAACGGATTTACGGTCGGCCTCTGAAAGAACTGGCGTCCACCCCCAACTACTGGCTTGAAGCAGTCCATCCAGACGATCGAGCCAAGGTAGAGCGTCGCGTGGGACGACTGCTGAAACGCAAAAACATCGAACACGATTATCGAATCGTCCGCCCCGATGGATCGGTTGTTTGGTTGCACGACCGGGTCAGCGTTGTTCATGACTCGCAACGCAATCCAATTTATGTGGGAGGAATCGGCACCGACATCACCGCAATTCGAGAATCGGAAGCACGCTATTCCTCGCTCGTCGAAAGCATGCCGATGCATGTGGTGCGAAAAAGCAGGAGCGGAAAGGTTTTATTTGCGAATCAGACATACTGCAATACGGTCGGTCTTACACTGGATCAGATGGTCGGCAAACGAGACCGTGATTTGTTCCCGCCCGAACTCGCCAAAAAATACTCGCTCAACGATCGTCGTGTCGTCGAAACAGGCAAAGTTGTCAAAGCAGTCGAAGAATTCGAGAACGCCGAAGGCGAACGATCTTATTTCGAGTTTTTCAAAGCCCCGGTACATGATTCCAACGGGAACATCAGCGGCATCCAAGTCATGTTCTGGGATGTCTCGGAGCGGGTTCGGGCCGAAGAAGAAGTCCGAGTTGCGAAAGAAGTGGCTGAAAATGCGAATCGTGCCAAGGGTGAATTCCTAGCGAACATGAGCCATGAGATTCGTACTCCGATGAACGGCATCATCGGTATGAGCGAGTTGTTGCTCAACACATCTCCGTCGGCTGAGCAACGCGACTATTTGAACATGGTCAAGAACTCGGCCGACTCGCTGCTTCGGTTGCTCAACGACATTCTGGATTTCTCCAAAATCGAAGCTGGAAAACTTGATCTGGAACAACGTGCCTTTCGTCTCCGCGATCATGTCGGTCAAACCGTACGAACACTCGGACCGTTGGCCGGCAGCAATGGAGTGGAATTGTTGTGCCACTTCGATCCTGATCTGCCGGAGACAGTCGTAGGTGACGCCGGTCGCTTGGGTCAGATCGTGATGAATCTTGTGGGCAATGCCATCAAGTTTACAGCGAAGGGCGAGATCGAAGTCGACGTTGCGACAATAGCAACTTCGGACGACAGCATCAGCGTCCACTTTTCAGTTCGCGACACAGGTATCGGAATCCCTGCTGACCGACAGCAAGCCATTTTTGAATCGTTCAGCCAAGCCGATCCGTCGACCAATCGGCAATTTGGCGGCACAGGTCTCGGCTTGACTGTTTCGACCCAATTGGTGGAAATGATGCAAGGTCGAATTTGGGTAGAAAGCGAAGTCGACCAGGGAACCACGTTTCACTTCACTGCTCGCTTTGGAATCGACACGAAACCACAACCGCAAACCGAACTTGCGGTGTTGCGCGGGATTCCGGTGCTGGTCGTCGACGACAACGAACGCCTCCGCCGCATCCTTGATGAATTGCTGGGTCACTGGGGGATGGAAGTGACACTCGCAGAATCCGGAATGGACGCCATCACAGAGTTGAAACGCGCTGCCGCAGCAGGACAACCTTATCGGATTGTCCTCATCGATAGTCTGATGTTCGACATTGACGGCTTCGGTATCGCGGCGCGGATGCAAGAGTTAAGCGGGCTGGGAACCTATCACACGATCATGCTTGCGACTTGCGCGAAAGCGGGTGACGTCGAACGCTGCCGCAAACTAGGAGTCGCTCGTTACTTGCAAAAACCGGTCGTACAGTCGGATCTGCTTGAGACGCTGTTACAAATATCCGGCAGTGAACGTGCATCGCAGGTCAACTCGATCGGTGAACCGAAACATGAATATCGCAAACTTAAGATCCTATTGGTCGAAGACGGCGTGGTGAACCAGAAAGTGGCCGTCGGACTATTGTCGCAACAAGGCCACGAAGTCATCGTTGCCAATGATGGACTCGAAGCTATCGCGGCTCTAGATAAACAGGCATTTGACATCGTATTGATGGACGTTCAGATGCCCAACATGGACGGTCTGGAAGCAACCAAAGCCATTCGCAAAAAAGAAACTGCGGGCATTCGACGTACGCCCATTGTCGCGATGACTGCCGGGGCAATGAAAGGCGATGAACAACACTGTCTCGAAGCGGGAATGGACAGCTATCTGTCAAAACCGATCCAACCGAAGTTGCTGTTCGAAGAGATCGAAAAGTTCGCCGCTGAAGACCAAATCGGTCCCTCGAACGATTCAGACCGTGACTCGGCCGAACTAACGGCACAAGCAGTGGTGGAACAAGTCCTTGCTGAACAGGCTGGTGCTGAGAGGGCAGACGCTGATAGGGCCGTTGTTGAAAAGGCCGTTGTCGACGAAAACAGTGAGTTGGAACCATCGAGTGATCGCCAAGTCATCAGTGTCGCGTTTGCGCTCGAACGTTACGGCGATGAGTCTCAGGTACGCATGCTCGCGTCGGTTCTAAGACAAGAGTCCACGGATTTGATTTCTAGATTAGGCGTGGCCGTTGATTCCCGCGACACCGATTCTATCCGTCGCCTCTCGCACACACTCAAAGGATCTGCGGCAATTTTCGATGCAACCGGCGTCGTAGAAGCAGCTCGGGCCTTAGAATTGTGTGCAACGGAGAATGATCTCGATACACTCTCCACGACATTCGCGAAACTTGATAACGAAGTCGTTCAGTTGAATGCGGCTCTCGAAAAGTTGGATTCGACGACCTAGGCCCTGCGGTAACCGGGCCGCAAACAATGTCTTGGCTCAGAGGCAAGGGGTTCATTTACCGTTATTTCGATTCTGCCGTTTGATTTGCTCATTTCCGTTACCCGTCACTCTTTCGTCGTCCCGCAGATAATGTAGGGTGGATCAAGCCTCTTCGGCGCCGCCACCCCATGCGAAAGAGGAAAGGGTTATAATCTCGCGATCAAACTATTACGCAGTATCGTTCTCGCAGTATCGTTCTCTCGGAATACACCATGAAAAAACTGACGTCATCAATTGCCCCCTGCATCCACGACTCTTCGCTAACTCGGCGACAGCTTCTCAGGAACGCCGCAGCAGCTACGGTGGGAGTCATCGGTTGTCCTGCAATCGTCCGCAGCGCTTCACTGAATTCGAAATTGCAAGTTGCATGCATCGGTGTCGGCGGCATGGGCGGCCGGACGATGGACAGCGTCGCATCCCATCCCAAGGTCCAAATCACCGCGTTGTGTGATGTCGACTCGAACTACCTGACCGCTGCCGCAGGCAAACATCCTGACGCCTCTCGACATCGAGATTGGCGAGAATTGTTGGCTGACCATGCTGACAAATTTGATGCGGTTACCATCGGCACACCCGACCACATGCACGCCGCACCCGCCGTCACCGCCATCCGTGCGAAAAAGCATATGTACTTGCAAAAACCGATGGCAAGTACACTGCACGAATGCCGCGTGATCACGCAAGAGGCGGCCGCGGCAGGCGTCGTCACGCAGTTAGGAAATCAGGGTCGATCGAGTATCGAGAGTCGCCACACAGTCGAACTGATTCGAAGTGGCGTCATCGGTAAGATCAAGGAAGTGATTCTGTGGGAGAACAAGAAACTCAGTTGGTGGCCCAAGAACACCGACATCAGCGGCCGCGGTGACGCGGTTCCCGCCAGCTTGGATTGGGATCTTTGGCTGGGCGTGCAGACGCCGCGACCTTATTACGCAAACACCTACCATCCGCAGACATGGCGTGCCTGGTATGGATTTGGTGTTGGTGAAATGGGTGACATGGGCTGCCACCATTTCGACATCAGTTTTGACGCGTTGAAGTTGACCGCACCGCTGCGAGTGCGTCAGTTGACTCCGATCACGACCGGACCGTTGTGGGGAAAGCAACGGAAGGTGGAACTCGTTTTCCCAGGGAGCGATATCACTGCTGGCGATACCGTCAAGTTGACTTGGCATGACGGCGAAATGCGACCGGACGCGAGCCGGATCCCCTTGCCGCCTGGAGTCGACACGCTGCCAGAATCAGGCGCATGTTGGATCGGCGAAACGGGCACGATTTTCAAGAACTATCGTCGCGGAATGCCGGTTGCCTTGCCCCACATGAAGCTTCCCACCACCCTCAGTCGACATCATTTGGCCAAGCAAGATCATTACCATGACTGGGTCGATGCCGTCGTCGAAGGCCGCAAGGCGTGTGACGACTTTAGCCATGGAGGGCCGCTTACCGAGGCCGTCTTGGTAGGCGCGATGGCGGATCGAGTTAGCGCTGACTGGCTTCACTGGGACCGCGACAACCAAACGTTCACCAACAGCCCGGAAGCCACTTCACTCGTCTCGCGAACCTATCGGGATGGATGGAGCGTTCCAGGACTCGGCTAACCTGCGGGGCGAGCGCTGATGCCACCAGAGCTCCGATGTATGCTGAGGAGTGCAGCGGAAGGCCGGAGTTTCCAAAATGCGAGAACATCACCCAAGGCAGAAATTCACGAGGCCTGGCCTCGTGAATTTCTGCCTTGGGTGACCGGAAACGTTTTCGGCCAAGTGGTCGCATTGTTTATTTAACGTCGATTACTCTCAAGCATCTGCTTGGTTAGTAATCCGTGTTGTTTTTCTGTTGCAATCACTGGCCTATGAGATGTCTGCGGAGAGTTCTTCATCGCTGATATGAGCCGAAGCATCCGGAGGCAGTTCCACGTCGCTGACCATCGGTGCGGAGTCGTCATAAAGGTTGTCGTCATGCAACAACTCAAGCAAGTTTTTCTCGATGGTCATGCAGATTCCGTCGAGCGGCAAAAAGTCGACACGCCGCGTATCAAACGGGTTCTGCAACTCCATCCCGATTCGATCCAGAGCGAGCAGCATGTAAGCTAGTAACATGATGAACAATGGAACCAACCAAACACGGTGAGATTCGTTCGATCCCAGCAATGCTCCGATCAAGGTGCCTTCAAAATCTTGCAGCAAGCTCAGCGGTAAAAACGCCAATAGCAGAAAGATGAACTGCCGCACCTGAATCGCCCCCGACCGTGCCAGCGGCGTCTTCAGAATTCTTTCGCAGCCGCCTAGGTGGTCGATTAGTAAACTTCGCTGCCGTTCCGCTTCCTGAAATGCAAACCCGTTTAGGCCATTTCGCTGAGCATCGTGAAGCATCGACGCGATGCGACGCGAGACAGCATCAGGCATGTGCTCGTTGGTTTGCAGCCAATCAATCTGTTCGGGGGTCAATAGACGCGCCAACTCGGGCACGCAACGTTCACCGCGAAGGGATCGACGCGTCACATGAGGAAAGGCCGCAACCCATTTGATGAACTGCACCCGCCATTGTTGATCTTCGGACCCGTACGCCAACCCAGCGATTGCCAAGTTGCGTGATTGGTTGACGATCCCACCCCACAACTTACGTGCCTCCCACCACCGGTCGTACCCCGCATTCAATCGAAGTACCAGCAGTAATCCCAACACCGCACCGGCGACCTCAAACGGCCCTGCCGGTATTGCCAAGCTCATTTCGTAATTTTTCATTACGAATTGGCTAGTGAACACTGTTGCCGCGGCCAGCACGCCAAAGCCAATTACATCGGGAAGGATGCGTGGCAGAACCGACCCACGTAAAACGAAAGTACCCAGCCAATAGGAATAAGAGAGGGGTTTTGACTCACCAGCGGATACGACTGGATCAGCGTCATTGCTTTGGGGCTTCATGCGTCGGTTATAGATAAAATGCTTCCATGTTTGAGGCCAGGTATTGTGGATACCTGATGCCCACGATCAATAGAGTTCGTTGATGCAATTCGTAGGCCATAATTTCTACGCGAGATTATGAAGGCAGAGGTTGCGAAAACTGGGCGGTCACCGACCAGTAAGGTCCCGCTTGAATCACGCCTGTTTGAATTAGGATGCAAGATGTTTCAAAGCCAGCTTGCCAATGAGACACATCAAAATCTCAGCAAGCAAGATAACGCAAATTGCCAAAAGCCAACGATCAGGGTACTTCGCGGGGTCAGTGAGCTTCGTTGCGGATCGCGGCAAACTAAAGGGAAGAGCATTGGTTGGTAAAGTCGTGAGCCTCAACCGTAGGCGATGCGAACGACCACTACTGTCGATCTCGAATCAATTCAGCAATCTGATTTGGCCCTGGCAAACCATTGGCGGTAATTTCCAAATCGTCTTGACCTGAGCTGCTAATTGCTAGTGCGCCGACATTAACCATCCGACCGATAATCGATTGATGAACTTGAATATTGCGCACATCATCATGCTGGACCTCGGATGTCGATTTGGCGATTAGCCCTTTCGTCAATCTGGTTCGCTTACTCGTCACCTCGAGCGTTAGCGAACGCGTACTTATCCACCAAACTATTAGCCCCACGCCACCGATCATTGCCAATACTCCGCCAACGACCCAGCCGACCGTTGTTTCCCAAGGCAACTCGAATAGCTGCCCTCCGGCCGCCAGGAAAACTCCCACGACAAAGCAGATAAAAAGCAACGAAAACCGAAAGGGGTGGGCGCGAAACATAACGGGATGAACTTGCCGAATCAATTCTTCGGAATCTAGCGGTGACGCGACTCGATCTGCCGAATCTCCATCCGCACCTGTCCCTTCGATCAACTCGGCTGAGGGCGCATCGATCTTGATTACACGATGGCAATTGGGGCAATCAATTTGTTCGCCCACAAGCGCTGGCGCGACTTTGACAGCTTCGTGGCAAAGCGGACAACGGTAAGTTAGGTCGGACATATTCGACATTCAGTTTTATGGAAGATGGCGTAAAAACTACTATCGTGAATCGTTTAAGATTCGGGCACGGCAAAATGCGAATGTCGAACCAAGCACTGGCCTTTGAAAACTTTTGTCCGCCTCGAACGCATTATGAAAACGAATAGAGAGCGGACTCAAAATTGCCACCCTGACGATTCGAGTGATGACTCGATGTCTTGGCAGATGACAATCGCTAGCTTCAACTAAACGCGTTTTGCAAGGTAAACAATCAAGAGGATGACCAAAATTGTTCCCAAAATTCCGCCGCCGATATACATAACATTCTCCAACAGGACCAAAGTGGTTGGCGATCGAACAACCGCCTTCGAAGGTGGGGTGTGGCAAAGGCTGTGCCAACCAATCTGCGGCGCAAAGTTGTCACCTCGCGAGCGATCACCAATCGTTGACGGAAATTTCGCAACGTGTAACACGAAGCAACGTTCGAACATTGGTCGAACGAGGCTTGGAACTCATTGCAAACTTCTCTGCCGTTCATCTCGCTTCACATTAACAGAAGAGGGAACTGCGGACCGTCCGGAGAAGGCTTCGAGTGAATGTCTCATCAAATACCTTGAGCATTTATTCAGGCTGCCTGGTAGGCGGCAGCGACTTTCCTAAGATCAATCTCGTAGTACATCGGCACGGTGATTGCTACGGTATGCTGAAACGAGGAAAATCTAACGGAAGGTTCAATTCCTCATCCGCCAACTGTGTAAGGAGACATTAAAATGGTTGCGCTAACATCACCATGCTCGGAAATCCTTCGGTTCGTCAAACTTGGAGTCATCATCCGCGTCAGTCGCGTTAATCTGCAAATGACGCTGGTTGAGGTTACTATGCCCGACGAGTTGTTCAGCAATGACTTTGATGCCAACAGATGGTCAAGTCATGCACCCGACATTGTGTCGAATGAAGATGCCTCCAATCGCCGGCATGCGATTCGTAATCGCATGCATTCTGCAAGCCTATCGCTTGACGTGCTAAAGCGTTGCTCTCGCGATGACGTTGCGGCCGATGTTGAACGCATACTTGAAATTGCGGTCGAGTCACTCACCGAACTGGAATCGCTGGCAGCTTAGTGAGCTATACCTTGAATTGTTAATTTCATTCGAGTACACAACGCTGAGTAAGTTTCCAAGCACTTTTCGGAGTTGTCCAACCGGAAGCCAATCCGCCGCCGCCGTGGCACCATGACCAGATGTTAACTTTGGAAGATCGGATCAAGTACCTGATCCCGCACCATAAGTGACGGGATTTCCCGTAGCGCAAGTCGTCAAGACGTTCATTTTCCAGGCTGGTCGAAACTCTTGTCGAGTTCCGCTACGACAGCAATTACTCCAAAGGTCCTTGCAGTTTCTCGATGGACGGTGCGCGGCCAATGCCATCTACTTTGGCACTAACCGGGTGGTTTTGTCAGCGGTGCGGCGAAAGCCGCCCGGCCTAAATTGAACGTTTTTCTCGCTGCAACCGGACGGCTCGCGCCGTGCCGATAACAAAGTAGATGGCATTGGGCGAGCGGCCAGTGGGTTCACACCCGCCAGTCAGTCAGACATTGCCAGTCGGCATCTCCATCACTTTAAGATCCCGTAGCCTGTGATGAACGGATGCCATAACTCCTGAGTCTCATTCACGCTTTGCGACCTCGATCCTTATAAACTCTGGCAGGTAGGATGGTGTACGGTTTTTGCAACTTGTTGGTCCTTGTAAAGCCCAAGGTTTTTCCCAAGTCTGATACATCTAGATCGGAATTTGGGCTGATGAACACCAATTTGTCCAGCGCAGAAATTCATCGCCCATTGAACGTCAGGTTCAGCGTTCGCCATATCGCTCTCCAAGGAATCCAGCAAGTCGGCGCTATTTTCGGGAGGAGCCTGCCCTGTCCAACGCAAGCGAGCTTGGTAGTACCAGAACAATCGACGCAGAGTGGGTGAAGAATTCTTTTCCCATTTCTCCATCAGGGAAATAGTTTTCTTGTCTTTCATTAACTGGTTCGCCAAAAGCCAGTCTGCCAGCTGGTTGCGTTCCTCATCCTCATGCCCAGACATATCGGATGCAAGCTGATCAATCACATTCTGCGTCAGGAGTTTCTTATCGAATATAAGAATCGAGAGAAGGCGAGGGTAGAAATCGCCCGTTGACCAAAGCTCCATTGCCAAGTCATGGTCTTTTTTGATTTCTTTGCCACGTTTTTTAATATCGCCTAGTTTCACTTCTCCGTTGGTTACTTCGGAGACAAGCTTCTGGGCTCTCGCTGACAACACCATTATGTGCCGTTCCTCTTTGTGTTTACACGTCGACCATATGACGACTGCTTTAACCGGAATACGGAAAACGACATTGACTTCAGAAATCTCGCGGCCTGCGACTCCGCGAGCAACGCCTAGTTATGCCAGATTTGTTTTGCCGAGTTCGTTGTGTTCCGGTCAACCCCAGCCGCCATGAAAATCCTCGTTGGTGCGCAGGTGCATTGCCTTGTGTCTCGACGTTTTAGGAGCCAGCCATACGTCAGTTTGCATTGAATCCCGCTGGAAGTTTGATGCGGATGCCCGTGTCCCATCTCCATTTGCCCTGGGGGGCTACGCGATTTGGTTTACCGTTTTGCTTCTTGCTTAGCAACCAATGCGGACCGTTTCGTTCAGCCAGCATCTTATCGGCCCCAGCATCCGAAATATGCCCCATGGCTGGGAGAGTCGATACACGCATCGCAATGATCTTTCCATTCTCGTCGGTTCGCAATTGCGACTGATCAATCGCAAGCTCGATAGAGTCGTCTCCGAAATCTTGTCGCAAGTTGACGTTAATCACTTCGTTCAATTGCGATGGCGTCAGCGTTTGAATCGGCACAAAGCGAGCGTCTTCCGCGTAGGCGACGCCAGCCGTTGCAATAAGCATTAGAAGGTAAGTCGCCATTTGTCGTACGCTGATTGGCATTAGACGCACCTTTGTTTGAATAGAGAGGAAATAGGATTTTATCTGGACGTGTCGAATGACAAATTATGATAATCGAGCCGCCGCTGTTGATGCTCGATCTAAGCACACGCGATTGGCCGTTGCTTGGCGAGTAATCCGAGGTTTCTATCGCTTAGGTTAAGGTTAGTGATCACTGTGTGCCACCAATTTCCCTAAGTGGTGCCACAATAATTTTAACCGTGCCTCATTAGCCATCGGGCCCTTTCCGACCTGGACGAGCCGCGTTACAGCATTCGGCACCCACACGTCACCCACAGCCGTAAACGATCAACGAAACGACTGGCCGACGGAATCTGATGGGATCGTTTGAATGCGATCCAGACTCATCTCTCCCATCCTGGTCTCCTGGCTAGCACTTCTCCAGGCGGGATTACCACTCGCTCGTCAATCAGACCTTTCCAGTCCTCACGCTCGCCGCATGGTTCGGCACAGATTAGACGTCTACCATCAGGTCCAACTCAGTCCTTCGCGGGTCGCCACGTGAGGTACAGAACGAGGACGGCACGATCGTCGCCTTCGCCGGCTTGCGAAGAGGATGGGGGGCAGGTACCGTGTCGTCGTTTTTGCTGTTTGGGTTGATCATTATCGGTACCTGCCCCCCTCTCTTACTCAATTTGCAAACGCGTTGATGGCTACTCATGCTCCATTTTATTCCCTTCGATCCGGACGCTGTCGATAACCGACACAGCTTCGCCGCCATCGTTTCGCTGATCGAGGTGGATGAGATCTCGGGACTTGCGCAGGCTTAACGACGAACGACGGAATGTGTTTCCCCGGATCAGAATATTTCCGGTCGCGACGGATTCGTACCAATCGTTCAGTGACAGAGCGACCTTGACCGCGGGGCCGACGATGCCTTCGAACGTGTTGTCTTCGACAACCACGTGCTGCGTTTGCACGAGTACCCCTTGGGCCCGAGTGTCGCGTAAGATGTTGTTGCGAACTACCATCCGTGCTCCAGCGTTGTCAACGTTACCAACCAGGGTGCCGATCTCGACGCCCGGCGGAATCTCGGTCAATTCCAGCACATGACGCTTGCTAGTGTCGCGAAACGGATCGCCTGCCAGAGTTGATGTCCCGATGACGGTAAAGTCGCCACGGATGAAGATGACCTTCTGTCCGGGTTCACCCCAACTATTAATGTTCGATTTCTTGACTGGCGGTTCGACCGTAATCTTCTTCGTGGCTGGATCGATGGCAGTAACTGCCCAATAATTGCCTTTGTTAGTGATTTTGTCGTCGCCATTGGGGCCGAGCTCGCAGTTCTCGATCACCACGTCGCCACCGTTGCCATTGATGTGGATACCGTCCGATGACGCGGCAAAGAAAGCCAATGGATCGTCCGGGTCCAGTCGCAACTTGACCCGGTTGACGTGAATTCCTCGGTTGACTTCACCCGCGATAACCATGCCCGGAATGTTGACAAACTCGAGGTCCTCAAAACTTAGGTCCGAGTTTCCGTCCTCGTTATTGATGAGGACACCAAATCCAGCATTGTTACGATGGAGAAGCCACACATGATTGCCAGGTTCAAATGGGCGACTGGTGTCCCGCGGCGACTTTGCAACGAAACTGCCTTCGTGATAAACGAAATTATTGGTCTTGGTCCCGCGGTTGACGAACAGTTCGCTGTACCCCGCCACTCGCATCCGCCAACCACCTTGCGGCGCCGGTTCGGCATCGCCGACGGTGATCAATTGCGGTTTACCATCGAAACTCTTCTCCAATGCTGCGCGATACTCCGGAAGTACGGCAAATCGGATCCCCGCCTCGGTATCATCCGGCTCGACGCGAGCGATCGTGGCGAGCAGAGAACTGCCGTGGATCGTTCCATTCCTCAACACCATCCGGTGGCACTTTTCGATAACGATCGCCGTGGAAGGCTCGGTGCATCGTAGCGTACAACCATTCAGGTCGATCACCGTGTCCGTAAAGCCTTCGAGGTTCAGATGCAACGCTCCGATCCGTGGTGGAGCAATCGCGATTGTCTTTCCTCGGGGAAATCGCACCAGCCCAACACCTTTCTTCGCTGCTTCCTCTAAATGGTCGCCCAAAAAGCGAAACACATTTGCTTGGGTGGGAGGTTCAGGAATGTCGTACACGCCCTCGCGTGGCCTCGGCTTGAGCACCACGGCTGTCAGGTTGCCGGTTCCAGGCATGTCGCTGTAAGTAATTACAAGATCATCCTTTCCCGCGTCGGCAAGAGCGGGTGATACCGCCGGCATTTCAGTCGCAGCGCGGAACTCGGACAAGTCACGAGCAACGATAGTTCGGTCGGCCACACTGTCCGACTGAATAGTCGCGTCGGGTAAGCCGGGCTTATCCTCGCAGCGTGCAGCGACGCCAAAGGCCAAGCACGCAACGAGGGCGGCGGCCAAATGGATTAAGACGGTTCGCCCAGAAATAGTAGCCATGAATGAACCTTCAGCATGGGAATTGAGTATTGGAAAAAGCTGGAACCGATCTAGCCGGGCTTCCGCCAAGGACTCAGATTCCAACACTTTCGCTGTCGACCACTCTGGGCGAGTCGACCGAGGTCTCTATTGTTTAGGTTAAGGTTTGCATTCCCTGTGTGCCACCGTTTTCTTTAATCGCTATTAGAAGATTCTAACTGTGCCTCATTGACCTCGCCCTCTCTCAGATCCGACCGTGCCGCGTTACAGCATCTGGCTCCCAATTCCTAACCTAGTGCTGCGTCGCAGCTTACTTTTAGGGTAGTGGAACTCGCGCGAGAGTTTCGGATCGGCGGGCAAATACACCAAAAGTCTTGACGACTTCCGCTACCACCAACCCCAATTCTTAGCTGCGACGCAGCACTAGTCTCCTGGCTTGCACTTACCGAGGCGGGATTCACACCCGCGCGTCAATCAGACCTTGGCCTCGCTCTCAATTTGCTCCGATAGTGGCTCAGCAACGGCCCGTTTGCCCGAAATGGTAAATCCATTTAGACGGTCAAGTTCGATCAGCACATAAGTATCGTCGATTCGGTACTCGCGATAGACGCCATCCCCGTATGTGTAGGGTGAGTGCCATTCACGGATCAGCTTCGCATCAACGTCAAGTATCGCGACAGCTGCATCCCATTGCTCGTACGACGACGGGAAAGATGCGTCGGAACCAGAATGGGGAATGGTTCGGTGCCATTCGCGGAGCAATCCCGAAGGTCGTTCAAGCACGCCATTAATAACGACGCGTCCGACAAAAACGACGAAGCACGCGAACAAGCAAAAGACGAGAAATCCGGCGATGTATGCGAACCCTGTCATGCGGAAATCCGATGCCAAAACCGTACGATCCGATCACTCACGGCGACCACGCGGTCGCCGTGAGTGATCGAAGATTGCTGATAAACACGACTCGGCGACTGGCGTGCAATTCTCAGGTTACTCGCCGCTTGGTGCGTTAGTTACTTCGGACGCTGGCGAGACAGCCGCCTGACCGTTAGTACTCAGTCGTTCAACGGGTTCGCGTAACCATCGTAGGAAAGCGCCACCCTCATAAGTCTCGATCGATTCAGCGTCAAATCGACGTAACTCTGCGTGTGCGGCGTCGACATCGCCGCGATCGATCGCATTGACAAGTGCTGCGACGAAGTCCTTCGTCGCACCGGAGTGTCGGATCGAATCGTCAAACGAAGTGCGTAACGCCGCCGCGCCATATGCGATGGCGACGACAATGGCGACGAACAGCGGACCTGCGATTCGCCGAATTGCGGGCTTGTCCATCGCCTCGCCCACGATCCAGAGGCAAGCAAGTGTGATTGCAGTCAGCAGAATGAGTTGAGGAATCGCTACACCTTCAGTTTGAGATTTCACTCGGATAACACATTGCGTAGCCGGACGGCGAGGTTAGGCGTCGGTTCCAAATTACGCCGCTCCGCTTCACGCAAGTATTTGGGAATTCATCCAGCGTACCATCCTACCCAAACATCATCGAGCCGAACGTCGCCAAAGTCTGCGACCGCACTCGTCTTGTTGTGCATTATTGTAGCGTTCTTCAAAACAACGGAAACTTTGTGAGTAGCAATCGACAGACTCGCCGGCGGCTGAGCTGCTTTGCGAATTACCCTGACGTTTCCGCCAGTGACCGTCCATTTGGCAATCGGCTCTGGATCTCCGCCTACATCATCACAAAAGTACGTGCCAGCCGGATGCTTAAACTGATATACTTCGATGCGAATACCGGTTGTCTCCGGCCCAAGATCAATCAGCGTCGGTTCCTCCGACAGTTTCAGTTGGTCTCCATCGACTGTAATGACGACGGCCGATGTTCGAGACTGATTGAATCGGTAAGCGATGAAGTCGCCACATCCTCCAGACTCGCCGGTGATACTTGTACCTTTCGGCGGCACTGTGGACCCTGTGCATCCCAATGCGTTTAGGCAAGTCAACGCCACAAAGGCAAAATACGATAGGTTTTGTGGCATTGTTTCTCACGAGTTGTAGTTGACGAACGCGTCTGTTCACCGGGCCGCGGCGAACAGACGAAAATTTCAGGACCCTTGCAGCGTACGGTTGCACGGCCAACGGATTGTCATTGATGTGCGATTAATAGTCGCGGCACCAATCTACAAATTAGAAAGGCACAGGCAATCATCGAAGTGGCAAAACGTGTCAATCGCTACATCTGTTTGAGAGAGGCAAGGAGGCCAGGTACCGATATTTCAATTCCGCCGTTCCATTTACTCGTTATCGGAACTTGCCCTCCTTTCTTCCTCAGCGTCTACAGGTTCAGACAGCAATGTGAGTAACTCGGTAGCGAGAGCAGCAACGTCAGCGTTAGGTGATGAAGTTAGCTGTTGAAGGTCTTCTGAGTATTCCGTCCGTATCCATTCTTCAGCAGCGACATCGTTGCCAACCAAAGTGATAAAGTCACGAATGATTTGGCTTTGCGTTTGAGTATCGCCGTTGATTAGACCTTCGTGATACGCCAGGACAACCGCGGAACCAAACGCATCGGCCAGTCCATCGCCATCAATCACGATACGGTTCGGAAGATCACGAGCCCAAGCAAGTACTTTGATTGTGGTCCACCCAGCAATTGAGCAGCATATCAGGCCCAGTGCGATTACAGCGATGAGCAGTCGCTTTGTACGAACTTTCATAGGAACGCCGTTGAGCGAGGTTATCCGATTTACTTCCTAGACGTCTCAGCGAGACGGACAGTTAACGATGGAAAGGATTTTTGCAGCAACGCCCGCTCGGAAGCTGCACCGTCGGTCAATACTGGATAGTCTTCGGGGGGCGAGCCAATCGGAATAAATCGAACATCAGGTCCGATCGTAATGGTCTCAAGGTTTGGCAAATGACGAAGCAGTCCAATCGTTGTTGGGTTGACAGAACCCTCAACCAGGAATACGCCAGTAACGTCAACGGGGCGAGGATTGCCACCAGGACCGAGGTCAGTCATGTACTGGACATTTCCGTGCAGCTGTACATAGTCAATCGCGTCCTGCCCGAGTTTGTCAGCAGGGATATTCACCACATAGCGAATCATAGCATACAGCGAGAACGCGATAACCAGAGCAGCAAACAGGATAGTGGCACGGTGTTTCATCATCGCAAAATTTTTGAGCGACGCCGAAAGCGTCGTCAGTCAGATATCGATTGGCGTCACCGCAATCGAGCGGATGACGTTGTGATGGCCAAGCTTGGCAAGTCCGGATTTGGGAGCGAATAGATCAGTATCGTTCGGATGTTAGGATACGCTTTGCGTTCACGGTTTGCCACAGATTTCTCGTTGAGGTGTCACATATTTGATGCTCCTCCAATTGATCACTGTCCAATTGTGCGATAGCCCAAGACTGGTGGGCACCCGATTTTGATTTTAGACAGCGAAATTGGTTTCGTGTCGAGCTTCAAACTCCGCTGGCGTTAGGTAGCCGAGAGTCTGGTGGATGCGTTTGGTGTGTTAAAACGTGTCGATATATCAGAACACGCTCAGCCTCGCGTCGTTGATATCGGCGAACCTGTCGAACTGAGTCCGCTCATGTTTGAGTGACCAGAAGAATCGAAGTTGCAGAACCGCAAGTCAGTGAAGCTCTAACGGTTGACACACGCGTGGATTGTTGTGCTGAGCCATGTTCACCCGGCGACGCTATTTGATACGGATTCAGCATTGGGGAGTACGCATTCGGCGACTCGCGTGCATTTCAATATTCTCTAAGTAGTACAGTCAGAATTTCGATAGTTGGAATCATCTACACGCGGCGAAGAAGCTCCTCAAGCCTTGCTTTCAACTCGCTGGCCTTGGGGCTGTTGGGATCGATGGCAACGGCTTGATTCGCAACCGACAAGGCATCCTCGAATCTGCCATCGGACTCCAGCGTCGTTGCACGCACAAGCAATCGCAGCACTTCACTCTTTTCAGGGTACACCAGTTCTGGACTTACTTCCGGCAATGAACGCCCGGCGTCGAGATCGCCGGTTGACGAGATTCCAGTTGTTGTCTCTGCGGCCGAAGGAGGTGTCGACGCATCATTCGCGCACCCTACAAATCCAAGCAGAATCTCCAAAGTGAACGGACGACACATGAACTTCCTCCAATGCACTTTCTTAGCGAACGTCTTGCATCAACAGGAACGCGAGGACAGGTCTCAAACGGCTAAATCGCTCGACTCGCGTCCTTCACGCGAGTAAAACGGTGCCGTTCGGATGTTAGGATACGCTTTGTGCTCACGGTCCGCCACAGATTTCGCTTTGGGGTGTCACAATATTTGATCCCTCTCCAATTCACCACCGAATTGCTTCCAAACCGTCGACAGCATTGACAGTAGACGTTGTCAACGCATCCGGCTTGCCGGCCGACACTTCGCAACTAGCAATACTTCACACTGCCCATCGCGATCAACAAGTCAAACTAGCCGCGGTAGCCGCGTCAGCGATCGCTGACAAAGTTGAGTGAGAGACGAGAATGAGCGGAGTCCGATGCATTGGACGCCGTACGTTCCTGCATCCCAGTTCTCCGGCCACACCGGCAAAACAATTTGGTAGGAAAATGGAGATAGGAAGAGAAGGTACTCAACGATCTGTCTTTCTAGTTTTTCTATCGCAACAATCTTCCTGTCTTCTATCCACCATTCCTCAACACGTGTGAGCACAACGCATCAATCTGAATCGGGGCCGCAATCACGGGGTGGCCGCGGTTGATCTTCCATTTAAAAAAACGTTGTTGACCACTCCGCGTTAATTGATTCGCTATCCGACTTGGTGAATTCCTATCGTTGGCGATTCGCTGCGACCGACCAAAGCTAAACCTTTTCGGAAGCTTCCTTGTCGGACTCAAGTGCGACCAACCGTCGATCGACTTCCAATAACGCGATCCCTGTCATCATCGCAAAGCTCGCCGCAGTCGAGACAAGCCCGGCTTGCTCGGCTGTCGATTGAGTGTCGATTATAAGAACCACAAGAGCGAGTAACATGAGAGTTAAAGCAAGAATCTTGAGTGAGTGTTTCATTTGTTTACCTGAGTTTTTAGCAACGATGGCATCGATGTAAGAGAAGTAACGAGACAGTCACTTCGATCTCGTCGGTGTGATTTATCAACTGGCTTCTATTGTCGAATTCGTGGCCACCATCGGTTCATCATTAATATTTAGTCAGTAATAATCAGTCAATGCGTCATCCTAGCTTACACGACGCAGGGCTGGCGGACGCGTTGCGTATACAGCGTGCGGCAATGACGAAGGCGAGAATCGCAGGACTTTGGGGCGCGCCATTCGGAATTCCAGTCGAATAACGGCGGTCGTCACCGAAGCCGGCCATTCTGGTTTCCATTTGCAAACAACTTATGCCGTCATTCGCGTGCACGGCATGGTTACCGCGATCGGGCGGTGAATGTTGTAATGACCAAGTATAGGTAGTCCCGATCTGCGATGCAGACTTGGGTTACCCACATCTTGTCTCGCTCAAAGTTTGTTTTTGTTCAAATACTCGAAGAAATGCTCGCTCAGCCACCGTACAGAGTATGACGGGAACCAGCATGACAAGCAAAACTTCCACAAGCTTACTTGGCAACGGAATTAGGTACAGGTAGTCCATTACCATGTGATTCACCGGTAGTACAGTCGTGCCGAGTATACATCCGCCAAATAGACGGCCAGGCAATGTAATCCAGGATCTGCTGACAGTGTTGGGAACCCCATTAAACCGTCCTATCAGCAAAGCAAATACAAATGCCGGCACAACGTTTTGAAGAACCGCGGTCGGCGATCCAACGTAGACGGAGAGATCGTTGCCTGTGGATGCAATTGCGGAGAGTTCAAATGCAATTGTTGCGGACACCGCAAACGGCACAGCCCAGGTGCGAACTTCCGGTGCGTCAACGACAACAGCTTCGTAAGGATTCTGAGTTAACAATGAATTCAGCCGACGAACGTTACCGATGACGGGGCGGTGATGAGAGTTTTTTAATTGTTAAAAAAACGCGACTTCGCCGCTCCGATGGATCGGGATGGTTATCGCATCTTTGTAAAGGCAGCAATGGCGTTTGCGGTCTCGATTGGGTGCGAAACCGGCAACGCGTGCCGACCATCGCGAATCACAACATCTGGTTTAGTATATCGAATCGGGAAAGTGGCGTCGGCATCACCGTGGATTTGTACAACGGGCACCGAGATCGGTCGCGGACCTGGTTGCCAATCGAGCACAGCCGAAGTTGCTCAACGGTGCCACGCGCCAGCATCGCCGCACCAGCTTACTCATTCGCGATGTTGCACTAGTGCGAATCGCATTTGGAACCAACGCTACTGAATTGCCTCAGAACTGCCGACTGCATTGTCAGCGGGCGATGTTAGTGCAACCGGCTCCCAAGCGACTTTTCTCACCTGGCATCACCTCGCACTGCCATCACGCTCAAGTCCCCATCTCGAGCATTGAAAGTCGCGGAAATTCGCGTGATTCGTGGCGCAATACCAAACCTAAACGTTTGCCCTCGAATCACGCAAATCATCGCGAATGAGCGTCGCAGGACGGAATTGCTAAGAGGCCAAATGCATCCCGATCAACGACGATCAACAGCCGCGAGAGCGGCGACAGAATGTAGCCCCACGCGTAAGCGTGGGGGTTTCAAACACGTCGACACCACCATAGCCGCGGTAGCGGCGACAGCGATCGATGCCGATTTCAAGTGGGAGACACGAACTGGATACGTCCGATTCAGCGACAGCCGCACGTTCCTGGATTCCACCTCTCCGCCCACCCCGGCAAAACATTTGGTAGGAAAATGGAGGTAGGAAGATAAGACATCGGGCGAATTGTCTTTCAAATTGTTCTGTCGCAATAATCTTTCTGTCTGACAAACGCTATGTCACAACACGTGCGAGCACAACATCTCGCCCTGAACCAACTCCCAACTCCTGCTAGTCTTCAACATGTTGCCAGTCCGCACTTGCATCGCATGGTTCCGTCGAAATTCGTGTTTCGCTTTTTAACTCCGGGCCCTTGGCGGGCGGAATGATGAGCTCTTCGAGTCTGATCCGAGCCGACTTCAAATTAACGATGACTCCAAATGTGTTGGATCTTACGGAATGATCGATCTGCCAATCGCATGGGTGATCCATTGCTTTGAACGATACGGCGACCGTCGTGGCTGGACAATCGGCAAGCCTCTTCAGCATCACGTTGATGGCGGTCGTGTCGCCCCGAAAACGCAAGGTTGACACACGCATATTCGACTGACCATCAACAAATCGACAGTTGTCGGATTTCAGGGCAGCCACGACCTGAATGACCGCCTGCTTGGGGTAACCAAGAGTGAAGGGAATTCGGCAATCGGAACCAATCTGCACCAGTATGCCGAAAGCGGAATTCGCCGTCACGGCGAGTAGACTCGCGGTGACGATGGCGATGAAAGGGGATCTAATTCGCGACATCCGTATACTCCTTTAAGTGCACGCTTGTAATTGCTCAAGCGGAGGCAACGCGGTCAGAAACGATTCCCACTTGCAGTGAACAAGAACGGTCTCCGTCGCTGAGTACGGACAGAAGAGTTTCCATTTGTAAAATCGCGCAACCCGTTCTTCGGTCACTCAATGGTTACCCGCGATTTTCGGGGATCACCAGAACCGCCACCAAGGTCGGACAGGCTCCAACATCTCGAATGGCTCGCGTTCGGTCCAGGGTCCATCTTCGTCGTGTCGATATCCCGTCAGTAACCGAGCGGCCATTACGGGAATGTCAAAAATGTAGTCGCAGTCATCTACAGCCTTTTGTTGTTCGATTAGATCGTCAGCGATTTCGCGGTATCCATGAGGCAATTCCCCGGTCTCCGACAGGTGATCCGATGATAGTTCGGAATTGTGTTCCACATTCCAGACTGTCTTGCCATCTCGCCAGTGCGACGCGCCACTCACCATCACATGTTCTTCGACGAAGGCAGTAACAAGTTCGCCCCCAAGAGAAAGCTGGTGGAGGTCTTGCCCCTCCGCCCAATCGCATCGGTTTGCAACGATCAGATACCATCCGTTTGGCAGAACGGCGTCAGACAACGTGAATTCCGCGAAGTCAGATCGCTGGCCAGTGGTCCGGACGTTGAAGCGAGAGCGTGCTACACCCTGCGGCAAAGTGACTGCAATCCAAGACGTCAAATAGCCCATTAGCGTTGCGAATCTTCAGTCAGGTAGCGTTGTTGATCACACGGCGGCAATCCATGACGTTGCGTTCACGAAAAAACGTTGCCGCCGCTCGTGTGCATCACATGATTCTTACGCTGTGCCTGCGTGGCACGCGATTCGCCAATCGGATCGTCTCATCGAACCTTTAGGTTACCGACCGAAGTTCGACCGAGCAACCGAATGGGAACTTGCAAATCGACCGCGCATCGACGAACAACAACAACGGCGGGATTTACGGGGACGGAGGAGTTAATGTTGAATCCTGAACCGACCGCGCCGAGCCCTCCCGTCCACCGATTGGTGCGGCTACGTTAGTGCGGCGACGCCATGTTTGATTTGTGTACTGTAACTTTTGGACGATAGTGGAAGCCATCGTTGGCCACCATTGGTTTGTGGAGCCCCAAGTCTTTGGGAACTGCGACAATTCCGTCGAACGTCCCCCATTCATGCGCATAGTAATCGAACAAGTCGCCATCATTCGGTTTCGTCACTTCGACGGCAGCACGTTCAAACGGAACAACAAATGGTCGTTTCAACGGCGTACCGTTGACAGCTCGTATTTCGAGCAACGTCTTGCCGACATCCGCACGGCGTCGTGTCCGATCCCCATCGACACAAATTCCGGTGATTCGCACGACAGTTCCGAGCGGGTGTCCCAAATGGCCGATAACCTTGCCCGCAGCAAATTGTTTGACATACACAGGTTTTTGCGCACTCATTTCTTCAGCTGACGTAGTCGAGGAGACTCTGAAAAAAAGTCCAATCGCGGCTGCAACTGCCATTGCCGTCACTAGCGTCGCACATCTAGTTACTGTCACTATTGGGCCTCAGTAGCAGAATGTTGCCCGTCACCGGGCAGGAAAGGTTGAATGTCGATTCGAGCAAAGCCGCAAAACCGGCGACGTATGCACGGGATGGTCATTCGATCATCTGGCGTCGGAGAAGAAGTTGGCAGAGGAAGCCACTATCCCCACACCTGCCAACATGTGTTCGCCAAAATCAACGGGTGCTACGGACCATGCCGATGCGACTTGCATGACGTGATCTTCGGACGGCCAGTCCGCGGCGTCAAGCTCGTCCTCAGAAGGATCGTCAGACAAATCCACAAAATCAAATCCAAGTGCATCCTCGCCTTCGTCGAACCCGGTGTCCCAAAATGTCACGCCGGCTTCACCAAGATGGCCGAATCCCCGAGTTAGTGAACCGTCACGAGCCCGAGCCCAAACGTGATATTCAACAACGCGATGCGTTGCGAACACTTGGGCGTCCGAAAATTCGTGACTGAGAATCTCCAGTCGGGTTTCAACTTCCGTGGCGGCGTCTTCGGACTGCGGCGGCAGACGGGTACCGCAAATCAGAATCCATCCGTTTACGGGTGGCGTGAGAAACACGCCGCCATCGTAAGCGAGTGGTACGCCAGATGACCAATTGCATGCGGAGGCAGCGTTAAGCTCCAGAAAACTGGCGACACGTTGAAGATGATCCGATCGCACAGTCCACCATGCCATTTTGTATCCGAAGGGAACCGGCACGTCTGATAAAGCGTCAATCGCGGCTCGCGAAGGAAGGCCACCACTAGATCGCGGTTTGCGTTTAAATGGCCAGAACATATTTCATTCGAATAACTGCGGCGGTAACGGGCACGGACGGTTGATTTCCCATTGCTAAAAATCTCGCGAGCCGGCCTTCGGGCGAGTAGAACGGTGTCTCTCGGATGTTAGGATACGCTTTGTGTTCACAGTTTGCCACAGATCTCTCCTTGGGGTGACACTGTATTTGATCCTTGTCCAATTCGTCACAGTCCAATTGATCTCCGAACCCTCTCAGAACCGGACAGGCGCCGCCGGCGAATCTGGCTCCCAGGCGACTTTTCTCACCTGGCATCACCCCGTACTGCCCACCGCGATCAAGTCCGCTACACGAGTATTGAGATTCGTGTAAATTCGCCTGATTCGTGGCGTAATACCGCACCTAAACGTTTGCCCGCGAATCACGCGAATCACGCGAATCACGCGAATCATCGCGAATCATCGCGAATGAGCGACGCAGTACGGAATTGCCAAAGGACAAAATGCAAGTCAATCAACGACGATCCAAAGCCACGGTAGTGGCGGCAGCATTTAGCCCCACGCAAAAGCGTGGGGTTTCGGACACGTCGACACCACCATAGCCGCGGTAGCGGCGACAGCGATCGACGCAGTGTTCAACAGACGACGCGAATTGAAGACCACAAACAAGAAAATGTGTGACAGAAATATGAAGACAGAAAAATAGAGTGCTCGCTTCTCCTCATTTCCAATTTTTCTGTCGCATCAATCTTTCTGTCTGACATACGCCCGAGTTCGACAACATCTCGCACTGCGCCGGGCCCCCCAGCAAGCACTCCCAACTTCCAAGTCTTCACACCCGCAAATCTTCAAGACCTTGCCAGTCCGCACGTGCACAGCTTTGCTATCCGCCGTCGCCCTGCTCGGAGGGGAAAGGGGGTGGATCAAATGAACGATCGTCCGTTGATACGGGAGTCGGATTCTGCGAGAACCCCGGTGCCGTGGCGAGTCCGTATTGAGTCACGTAACCAAAACCGCTTTTTCCTCGCCTAGATTCGGACAGTTGAAACGCTACCTTATCGACAAGGTTCATGTGACCATCGCCAAGTATGGGAAGACCGATTTTTGGTTGCCAAGATTCGGATAGTTGAAACACTGCATTAGCGGCAACGTCTTTTGCGATAGTGTAACGATAGATTAGCATCCCATTCATTGTGGTAGATGGGGATACAGAAACGCTGAGAAGCGTCTTAGAGCCATCACTTATTCTAAGATTTCCATTTCTACGAATTTCGTATTTGGCATCTTGGGGAGGGGCAGTGATCGCCGGATCACGCGTAACGGTGAAGGTGAATGTATTGTTTCCGTTGTCCTTCATAGTGAAGGTTCTTTCGTTCGGTGTCACACGCTGGAAAAGCGTTGCGCCCTGCGCGATACTGCCTAAAAGTGCAAGGCAAAAGAGAGCAAAAACCTTCGACCATCGCATTGTATGATTCCCGCTCGTGGAGTCGTATGATTTCAGTCGGAAAACGTTTCCGATCAGCCAGCGGCGACGGATAGTCATCCACTTCAAATCGCCCGACTTCGCCGCGTGGTTACATCGGACAGTTCGTCCCCTAACGCTGCCGCGGTAATATTTAGCGTCCGAGTTTGAGCTGTTCAATCGGTGTCAAGAGGCGGCGAAGTCGCTGCCCATCCAATCCGGTTTTTCTCTCAGCAATATCAACGATTCGAGGTGTTACTTCAACCGAATCCGATGTAGCGGGACCAATGGCGATAATCCTGTTACCCTTCACTTGCAACTCGAACCAATCACGTTGATCGCCCAATGATCGTTTAAGTAGTTCCCGCAGCGAAAGTATTTCTTGCGACTGGACTTCTTGAATTTGCTTCGATTCAGCGACCGAGTGACGCCAGTTGTCGACTGCCTGTGCAGCTTCGTCCTTGAACTCGCCGGACTGCTTTCGCGCGTCGGCGAGTTGTCCACTAAGTAAGCGAACTTGAGAAACATGTTGCCGAGACGTCACCAAGAACCCAGCAATCATCGCGATTATCGCCGTGGACCAAAGTATGTCGCGAAGTGAGAATTTCATAAAAGCAGCCTCAGTTCTCTCGACAGGAACACTGTGCAGTTTTGTGGACGAACGTTTGGCGATAACCGAGACGCAGCTGTTGATTTTTCATGGCCGACTCGCCCGGCTACCGCGACTTCGTGTGCGTCGCACTGTGCTGTCAAATTCACCATCTTAATTGCATGGAGGCGACCATCGATTTTTCGCCGACATCTTCAGTTGAAATTAAGAGGTAACCCTTTTGGACGATTTTATCTCGAAATGTGTTGAACTCCGCCAACGCTACAACACGCGCACGAAGCGACGTCATTGGTTTCGCGCGTCCAGTTTGAACTAGTTTTTCGTAAATCTCTGGCGTTCCGTTCGGAAATAGCACGGGCTCCATTCGGCGTGTCATCGCCAACATTGCTTCGCCATCGTCGACTTCCGCAAAATGTACTGACGTGAGTTCGATCGCATCCGGCCAGTCGAACTTGGAAGCGGATTCAAGACGTTCGACAATCGTGCGTTCACCCAAAATTGTCCTCGCGATGCCGGGCAAAGTGATCCCATTGACGCCGCGAGCGTCACGTTCGAGAAGTCCCGTTCGAATGAATTTCATTGCGGTGGACTGATGGAATTGGACATTCTCTCCAGAGGCGGGCAACGCCTGCGAGTGCACAACTGATGTCAAGAGAAAGAAGAATACAAATTGAGGTCGGATCATCTCGTATACCTAGTGGATGGCAGAACGTTGGATCTTACCGCGATCCGGCGGTTAACGTAGAACGGTGCCTCTCGGATGTTAAGATACGCTTTGCGTTCACGGTTTGCCACAGATTTCTCATTGGGGTGTCACAATATTCGATCCTTGTCCAATTGATCTCTGAACCGGACTGGCGCCGTTAACGCATCCAGCTCCTAGGCGATTTTTCTGACCTGGCATCACCCCGCACTGCCCACAGCGATCAAGCCCGCTGCTCGAGCAATAGGATTCGTGGAAATTCGCCTGATTCGTGGCGTAATACCGCACCTAAACGCTTGCCCTCGAATCACGCAAATCATCGCGAATGAGCAACGCATGAGGGAATTGCCAAGAGGCCAAATGCCTCGCGACTAACGACGCGAAATAGCCGCGGTAGGGGCGACAGCAGCCCAGTCCTCCGGCCACACCGGCAAAGAGATTTGGTAGGAAAATGGAGGTAGGAAGATGGAGCACTTGTTACTCGACTTTCCAACTTTTCTGTCGTATCAATCTTTCTGTCTGACAAACGCCCGGGATCAACACCTTCGAGTACAACATCTCGCCCTGCGCCGGGCCCCCGACAAGCACTCCCAGCTCCTCACTCCTTTTTCCCGACGCGTGTGAGCAAGGGGAAGGACGGATCTGCTAAAGGCAGGGATTGAGAAACAGAAACGAGTCCTGACGACTTGACTCCTGCCCGGGACCAAGGACCTCGGATGACGCTATGGTGCCGCCGTGCCATGACGCACGTCGATACGAACAACTTCGTGCAGATGAGCACGGCGTGCTGGCAAATGGTTCGTCGCGAGTTGGCTTCGCTGAAATGAACGGGTTTGGTCCGAAAGATGCTATTGCTGGACTATCAGTCACGACGTCGATCGTCGTAGCGTCGCAGCGATGCGCCGCCCGTTTTTGGAGGAGCATCCTGTTAGGAAAAGCAATGTCTAATCACGAAATCAAGTGTCGTTTTTTCTCTCAGGAAGACTTGCTTGGCGCGGGTTGTCTCGATATCCGCATGGCAATCGAAGCCGCCGAAAAGGCAATGCTCGCCTTCGATGCTGGTGAGGTGATGTTTCCGGAAAAGATTGTCCAGATTTTCAATGACGACACGCAGGAACGGATCAATTGCTTGCCAGCAACGTTCAAAAAAGAAAAAATCTGTGGCGTGAAGTGGGTTTCTGTCTTTCCGCCCAACCCGGTGAAGTACGGAATACAAAACCTCTCAGCCGTGATCATTTTGTCAGAGATCGAACACGGGTTCCCGACCGCGTTCATGGAAGGCACGCTGTGTTCCAATGTGCGTGTGGGAACGATGGGAGCCATCGCTGCGAAGCATCTTGCCAAGAAAGATTCTGAGACAATCGGATTCATCGGTGCAGGCGAACAGGCCAAGATGCACTTGATCGCAATGAAGACCGTTCTTCCTGAGCTTCAACTGTGCCGAATTGCGGCCAAGGAACCCGCTGAAGAGGATCAGTTCGTTAGAGAAATGTCTGCGATCCTACCAAGCCTTCAATTTGAAAAAGCCAACTCCGATTTGGAGAAGGCCACCAGCGACGCGGATGTCATTGTGACAGCCACCAGCGCGCAAGCTCCGCTGCTGAAGGCCGCATGGATGAAACCAGGCGCGTTCTACAGTCATGTTGGCGGCTGGGAAGACGAGTACGCCGTCGCCAAAGCCTGCGATAAAATCGTTTGTGATGACTGGGAAACGGTCAAGCACCGCACGCAAACGCTGAGCCGCATGTATAAGGACGGCGAGCTAACCGACGGCGACATCCACGGCGATTTGATCGAATTGATAAACGGCACGAAGCAGGGCCGCGAAAACGACCAAGAACGCACCTATTTCAACGCCGTCGGTTTGGCTTATGTGGACGTCGGCATCGCCATGGCCATGCACGACCGAGCCCTCGAAGCGGGAATGGGTCAAGACCTGCAGGTCCAGCATGACATGATCTTCGAACACGCGAGACTGAAAGATTGGGTGCGTGTTTGATGCAGCTTTCGCCCGTGCCATTCGGGTCAGAGGAGTTGTTTCGGCCGAACGCCGTCCCCGTTCCGCGGGCTCGCGGAGAACGTTTCTGTAGCATCAACCATTGAACGCCAAATTTGAGTGCCAAGAAGGGGACGTCCCCGTGAAGCGACACCCGACCTCATCTCCCGCCCCTCGGACCCTCTCAGATCCGGACGTGCCGCGCAACGGCATCCGGCTCCCATCTTGCCAGTCCGCACTTGCCCCGGCAATGTTCGTCACAAGGTGCGATAGAATTCCATCGCCTCAGTTTTCAGCTCGTCCAGATCGAGTTGCTTCGGCTGCATTGTGCACAGACCATCTGCAAACTTGATTCGCGTATGGTTCGTCTTCAGTATATTGTCGAGCGCTGTTTGTGCACATCCACTTGCGGTATGCCCGAGTTCATCAGGCTCGTGGTCATTGTCTACTGCTTCGATTAACGCAGGGATTGCAGTCGGATCACCGATGCCACCAAGCGCATAGGCGGCCGTGTTGCGCACCATGGGACTGGGATCCATTTTTAGCAAATGAATGAGTGGCTGAATGGCCCGTTTGTCAGCGATGTCGTGCAACAATCCACAGATATGCACTCGGACACCCCATTCAGGATCATTAAGTACTGGCAAGAGTAGTTCAAGCCCGGCTGTTGGATCGCAGTAGAATACCGCCAAGGCCGCTTTGCATCGCAGTTCGAAATCGGGATCGTTAAGTAGCTCACGCAGGTATTGAAATAGCCGCTCCGGACGGATCGTGCGCAATTTGGCAATCGCGGGATCATCTTGCTGGAAGCTGCCACAAAGCTGCGTCAGCAAGTCACGCAACTCATTGAATTGGATTTCTTTATCCACCGCGACATCTCTGCGGCAAAAAGGTACAGATCACGTGGTCGCCGCGAACGACTCACCACTTCAAACCAACACGACTGGCCGACTCGCGTGCAAACCCTTTGCAATTACCTAGGTTGATAGCATGATTGGCAGACGATGCTGAACGGATTTTGCCGCGAGATTGTCGAACAACGCCAAACCAAATCGGGCGAGCGATTCCAAACTTGCGTGTTCTCCCAAGTCTGCTGTCAAAACGTCGGCAAGATCGCTTGGGGACATCCCAAAGGTGTTTTCATTGAGATCACGCAAAGACCGTTGCAGCGACGTGTTCGCGCAAACATGTGTTTTCTCGCCGGTTAGATCTTGGAAGTCAAAGCTAAATTCGAACTCCCCCGGAAGCCAAGTGGATGCACAAATAATAGGTCGATACTTCTGGCCTTTTTTCGGTACAGAACACTCCAGAAACGCTTCATCGGAAAACCACTCACCATCATAGGAAGTCGGCGGTTGCGTTCCTCGTTCCGCATGTGCCGCCCATACAAGAAGCGCACCATAACCTTCGTATCCAGGGCGGTCCGTGAAATAGGGAGCGTTCGGTGATTCATCCCAATCTATAGCTTCAGAGATACTCGATCCGAGTCCGTTATTAATCGCTGCCTTCCAATGTGTTACCGCCTCCGCGACCTCATCCCAGTTTGCAGCTTGCGGCGGGCCATCAGGTCCAATCATTTGGTAATGAGTCCCAGACTCACGTGCATACTTTTGAACAACATTCTCCCATTCTCGCGAGAAGTATCGGGAAAAGCCGCCAACGTAGATGTCAAATGCCATGATGCTACTTGATGTGAATAACGCCGCCGATCTCGGGGTGGCGCCGAGGAATGTTTAATTGTCAAGGTGCGCAACTTCGCCGCTCTCGTGCACCGGAATGGCTATACCGCGATCAGGTTTCGGTTGCAGGACTGTCATCGTATTCTACACCATCAAATTCGTAACGCGATGAAAACGAGACGCGTGTGCGTAGTGTTGCGACACGATTTATATCGTCAACGGACGCGTCAGCATCATGTCTGCGAAACGAACAAAATCGACGTCCATCACGAGTACGAATGTCGACAAATTTTCCATCATCAGATTTCACGGCTACATATGTTAAGTTGGCGGGCTGAACGTGCGGATCGGCATTTTCACACATCTGTTGGTCTACTATCGCGGCCTCTGGCCAATGACCGGGTAGTCCGTCCAATTCATAGAGAACCCAACCAAAATGATAATACGATCGGCCAGTAATCAACACACGTCGCTCGGCATATTCTGCCATGTTCGGAGGTACAACTGTGTGCAAGCCAAGCTGGCCTGGATCGCCAGTGTGTTTCTGCTGTAGTTGTTCGAGGTGTGAAATGGATTGAAGGCGAGCATGTTCGCCGGGTAGAAAAGCAGAATGTGAGTTTTCCATGTTGCGTTCCACCTAGCGGGATAATGGTTGGGATCACGTGGTCGCCGCGAACGACGTCCCACCTTATTAAACTCAGTTCGGCGACTCACGTGCATCCCTTGGTTCTGCTTTTCCGTGAATTGCGTCGTTGGGCGACTGAATTCGTAACGCCAGTTCCAAGTGCTCTGTCGTTTGCAACGCCAACGAGGACCACGAATAGATCGCAATGCTAAGTGTAGCAATTAAAAAGCCCGGCCAGAGAAACATGGCTGAGACACCCAGGTCGATCATTGAACGGCAGGTTGCGTTCCCTGGAACTGGGAAGATGCAAGCGAATGCAGTGACGAATACAGCGGAGACAAACACTGCCGGGAATACTAAGGCGAAACGTCGACTGACTCCCGTCGCACTTCGGATAGGGAAGAAGATTGCAGCCCACCAAATCAAGGCCATCCCGGAAAACGGTCCGATAAACGCCGCGAGTTCGGATAGCGTTAAACGTGCGAAACCAGACATAAAAACACGCTGAGGATCAGAGTCGACAAGTAGGACAGTCCACATTGAACAGCGGAATATGTGCGCGAACGTGCCCGTCGACAACAGAGTAAGCAAGCAATGTGTGGGAACGCTATCCATGTGCAAATGCCACCGATTGCTACTCCGGAAACGAACATGGAAACGAGCTCAGTCAAAACGCATCAATCTAGTTAGCAGAACTATCCTTTTAACCCCCGGTGAGTCGGGTGATATATGATTTTAGCACTCGGGTGCCATATGGCGTCATGACATTGCCGAGGAGCAATTTGCGGCGGCGGCCAAAGTGGCACTGCGTCATGCGAAGATTGATAAAAATGGTGTGCCGCATTCGCTCCGACTCAGTTTCGCGACGCATCTCGTTGAACCGGAAACGGATATGCAGACGGTACAAAAACTGATAGGGCATACGCACGCTGAAACGACGATGCGATATGTTCACATTCGCACGAAGCTCGGAGAAACGGTAAAAAAAACTGCGGATACGTTGAGGGATTCATGATCCGTGGTGAATGTATCGTTAGCGGGATCAAGTGTCAGCAAGAACAACCGCTTGGGCACTCCGATACCTCGACAACGCAATTCGATACCCGTGTGGACAAAACGCTTGACTCAGCCGTGGTGATTCGACTGAACCGGTTGATGGGCGGTGCCGCAGGGTTGCTGCAAAAGGGCGGTGCTGCAAAAGGGGGGGACGGAAAGCGGTTTGGGTGAGATTGAAAAAGTTAAACTGACAATTGTAAATCGAAAACTGGATAAGGGACGCTGATGACAGGCTGGAATCCTATCCCACATTGGTAGGTTTGAAAGTTCGGTTTGGCGGTAGTGGATCTTGCTAAAGATCCTCATGCGGCAGGATCATTAACAAGATCCACTACCCTGAAATCATCTTTGACTGACTGCTCGAAAGGACTCTGGTCCCAGGCTGGAAGCCTAGGCTACGTGGACCTTCGGTCGCTTGGGTGGCAGCCGAAACGGATTATTGGCGATGCGAAGTAAAGGTGCAAGCAAATTGTTTGAGGAAATATTTTCGCTGCTGCGCAGCTGAATGGCGTGTGTGTTTGAGGCGACATGCGAGTGAGCCGGAGACAGCCCCACCCGGATGTCGCTGAAAAGGCTCCATCCGACCTCCCCTACAGCAAAGCTGTTGGGGAGGTGAAATCGGAGGGTTGCGAATCGACCGGGTCTCACGCATTACCCGGTGCCTTACGGCCCACGGCTCACGGATGCATGAAAACCGTGGATGGCGCCAATGCGGCTATCATGTGCAGAAAGGGAGCAAGGTAGACTGCTGAGGACGATTGGCGGATATTGAAAAAGTTGGCCGGTTGGCCTAACGTTCAGTGTCTCGGATCCCCCAAGACCTTTGCCCTGCTACTTAACATGAACAAACATTTGATTGATCGCCGCCAATTCATCGCCAGCCAAGCGGCCATTGCTCTGGCGGCGTGTGGAAACACCTCTGGGGCCACGGCAGCCACCGAATCTTCGATTCCCGTTCGCACGATCACGCGGGGACCAAAGCATCATTGGTTTGGGTACTATGACAAACTACAATTTGACCCGACCAATCGATTCGTGTTGGGGATGCAGGTTGACTTTGAGCATCGTTCGCCGACCGCCGACGACACAATCAAGATTGGCATGGTCGATCTTCAAGACGGTGACCGCTGGATCGAACTAGGCGAAAGCAAAGCTTGGGGCTGGCAACAAGGCTGCATGTTGCAGTGGTTACCCGGGTCCGATTCCGAAATCATTTGGAACGACCGCATCGGAGACCGCTATGTCGCGCGTATCATGGATGTTCAGACGCGGCAAACGCGAATCATCCCGCACGCGATTTACACCGTCAGTCCGAATGGAAAGGAAGCCGTTGCCGCTGATTTCCGCCGTATCAACGATGTTCGTCCTGGCTACGGTTATGTGGGCCTGCCCGATCCCAACGCCGATGACTTGGCACCGATCGATTCGGGGATCGTCCGCATCGACTTGACCACGGGCGATGTCAAAACCATTCTTTCGATTGCGGACGTGGCCCGCACGGGGTTCATTCCGAACGAAAAATTTGGCATCAAACATTATTTCAATCACCTCCTGTACAATCCCGATGGCTCGCGGTTTGTTGTCTTGCACCGTTGGCGTTATCCCGATGGATCCCGGATGACGCGAATCGTTACCGCGACTCCCGACGGTGATGATGTTCGTATCGTTTGCAGCAACGGCTACGCGTCCCATTTCATCTGGCGAGACAACACTCACCTGTTGTCTCAATCACGCAATCTTGATGGCAACGAAGGCTGGGGTAATTTTCTCTTCGAAGATATCGATGGCGGCGGCGACGTTCGCGAGATCGGTCGGGGCGTGCTCGATAGCGGTGGACACCTAAGCTATCTGCCGGGCAACGAGTGGATCCTCAACGACACTTATCCGAAAGGCAAAGAGCGGATGCAAACGCCGCACCTCTACCAGATCTCTTCGGGACGACGCATCGATCTTGGCCATTTTCATTTGCCGCCAATTTACAGCGGTGAATGGCGTGTCGACACTCATCCTCGTCTATCACGCGATGGAAAACTGGTGTGCATCGATTCGCCTCACGAAGATCACGGACGACAATTGCATTTGATCGACATCGAAGGGCTGACTTGAAATAGATCAAGACTTGAGTCTGTGTGCCTTTTTCGTCCGTACGTTCTCTTCGCCGTGCCTTTCTCTTTGCCTATGAAACAGGACAACGGCCGGGGGAAACATCGATCTAACATGGAAGTGCAAAGACTTTTAGGTGCACGCAACAAAAAACACTCACTGCCAGGCTCCTGGCTGGGGACGTACTGATTTTGAGGCTCCCGCCTCGTCTTCTCTCGCGCGGCAGGCAGGCAGGAGCCTGCAGGCAGTGGGTTACCAGGCGGGAGCCAGGGAACCAGTGGAAGTCGGGGGTCCCGTGGTAAACCTTACCGAGATGTGTCAAAATTCGTGCTACAATCTGGCCTTTGACCCAGGCAACGTGTTCAGGGAATCATCGCAAAACGAGAGAACTTTTGATGAAGTATTTTAGCTTATGTTTGGTGTTGGTTTCACTCAGCACTTCGGCTGTCGCGGAAACCAATTCGTCATTCGATTGGCCGCAGTGGCAGGGACCCGACCGAAACGCTATCTCCAAAGAAACGGGGCTACTGAAGCAGTGGCCTGAAGGTGGCCCACGTTTGGTTTGGAGCAATGAAGATATCGGCGGCGGCTACAGTGCTCCGTCCGTCGCCGACGGGCGAATGTTCGGGATGAGCAATCGTGGCGCCGACGAGTTCGCTTGGTGTCTGTCGGAGACAGATGGCAAGGAAATCTGGGCTACCCGCCTAGGACCGGCAGTGACAGAAGGTGGATCGCAGGGGAGTGAAGGTCCAGGATGTACGCCCACGGTGGACGGTGAGCGAATTTACGTGATCGGAGCCGGTGGAACCGTCGCGTGTTTGCAGATTGGTGATGGAAAACTTGTCTGGACGAAGAATCTGCAGGAAGATTTCGGTGGTGTCATCCCGCGCTGGCGCTACAACGAATCGCCACTGGTCGACGGCGAAAAGATCATCTGTACTCCCGGTGGAAACACTGCATCGATTGTTGCACTTGACAAAACGAGCGGAGCAACCCTTTGGGAAACGGCTGTCACGCCCGAAGCTGGCGATAAAGAATCGAGCGATGCCGGTCGTAGTTCCGACAGTCGAGGTAGCTCTGAAAACCGTGGTGGTTCAGGTGGCCGTGGTGGCCGTCGATCACGAGGGCCGTCGTCGGGCGCAGGCTATTCATCAGCCATTGCCATCGACGCCGCTGGCCAGCGTCAATACGTGCAGTTCACCGCGAAAACACTGGTGGGCGTTGACGCCAACGATGGGCATGTGCTCTGGCGATACGATTCACCCGCCAATGGCATGGGCATCAGTTGCTCTACGCCGCTCTACCATGACGGATTAATTTTCGCAGCGTCGGCCTACGGTGCTGGCGGCGGCGCGATTCGTTTGCGTAAAGAAGCCGATGGAACGATCGCGGTCGATGAGGCCTACTTCACAACGAAAATGCAAAACCACCATGGCGGCGTGATCGTCGTTGACGGAAGCTTGTACGGAACCAATGGTGGCAACGGAGGCGGACTGCTCACTTGTCTCGACTTCGAAACCGGCGATGTGCTTTGGCAAGATCGTGAAGCCCCTAAAGGAGCATTGACGTTAGCGGACGACCGACTTTATCTGTACACCGAAGACGGCACGATGATGCTGATTGAGCCAAACCGTGAAAAACTTGTCGTTCACGGTCGCTTCCAGCATCCCGGACGCAGCAAATCCACTGCTTGGACGCACCCCGTGATCGTCAACGGAAAGCTCTACGTTCGCGATCAAAGTCGACTGTTTTGCTACGACGTTAAAGCCAAGTAGAAGTGCCCAGAGTGTGCCCCGGTGTGTGCCCAATAAGCTAGCCACTATGTCACGCGGTCAAACCGTAGGATGCTGCTCATTCACGGACGCAACAAGCAGGTATGCAGGAGTCTTTCGGTATATTAGCCGTTTTGGCCAACGCGATGAAGCATTTAGAGACGGCAAATTACAGCATTTGCGTTCCGTAGCTACGCTCGCGGTGAGCGTGGATGGTTGCCGGCCAATACGAATCACCACCTTCTGGCGAAGGTAGCTACGAGAAAATGCTTCACAGCGTTGCGTTTTGGCGCTAGCCACGACTCCTTCTTCAACCGGGGCTAGCGGGCTGTTGACTTAGTGAGCCGATCGCGGTGAGCGGTCGGGTTCCACGCATTACCCGGTGCCTTACGGTCCACGGCTCACCGCTGCGAGAAGAGGAGGCGGGAGCCTCGAAAGCAGTGCGTTCCCAGGCAGGAGCCTAGGGACGAGCGTTTTCGCGAAACATACCAACGTCATTCATCTGGAATCTCCTGAAGCATCTAAATGCACCATTGTCAAAATGGCATGAATCACGGGCTCAGAGTCCATTCCCTGAAAAATCCTCGTTCGTTTAAGGTCTAGTTTACAATGAGGGCTGCACAGCATCCTCTAGCTCACGAAACCGAGTCATGTCCATCATCAACGTTGGCTGCCAGCTAAACTACGTCGTCCGGTCACCGGCAATCTATCTTTTAAATCTGTCGGCTTCTCGAAACGCTCACCAAACCGTGGTGTCCGAGGCTTTAGAGGTCCACCCATATCAGCCTGCCGAAGAATGCGACGTTGGGCCGCTAGGCAATCGGATCGTTCGAATCAATGCGCCGCTCGGTGAACTGACGATCAATTATTGTGCCACCGTTGAGCTTCACGCGGATGTTGTGGATTCAACCAATGTTTGCGAGACGCGTTACGAGCAATTATCCGCCGATGTGCTCTCGTATCTCAACCCCAGTCGCTACTGCGAATCGGACAAGCTGTATCGGTTTGCGTTTGAGGAATTCGGCCAATTGCTGCCGGGCTATTCTCGCGTCACGGCGATCTGCAACTGGACGTACGAGCAACTGTATTACACGCCCGGAAGCACCGGTCCGACGACGACCGCGTGTGACGTGTTATTGCAGCGCACGGGAGTCTGCCGTGACTATGCTCATGTCGCGATCAGTCTTTGCCGGGCCATGGGGATCCCCGCTCGGTATGTGTCTGGTTACGCCGTCGATCTACAGCCACAGGACTTTCACGGTTTTTTCGAAGCGTATTTGGATGGACGTTGGTTCTTGTTTGATGCTACGCGACTGGCACCCGTGGGAGGGTTTGTGCGAATTGGAACCGGCCGTGACGCTGCGGACGTCGCCTTTGCAACGATTCGAGGCGAAGCGGAATGCACCGGAATCAACGTTTGGGCGAATAACGCGAACCAAAACGAAGGGCAACTGAGCCCCAACGATGTGCAAACCGGAGTCAGTTCCGCGTAACAGACGTGCATCGAGCGTCCTCTGTTGATGGCGTTGCGATTGCGTTGATTCGGAATCGTGGTATGTTGCATTGTTGGCCTGCGCGAAACGATCACCCGAGTGACAAGACGAGCCACCACCGCTCCCCGCGGTTGGAGCCGCCCTTTTCGCAATCCGCTCTTTGCTTTCGTCGAGGATTCTCTTCGGCAGACGAACCGCAGCAGGTCTCTCGCTCGCCCAAGGAGGCGATCATGGTGGATGGTTTTGCCGAGACACCGCGCGGCGACTTACTGGATGGGCCTCATTGCACGAGTCCGTCTGTTTTGCCAGCATCGCCGGACGCTCAAACCCCCTATCGATCCGTTCTGGAGTCGTTTCAAGTTGATTCGGATTCTGTAGTCGATTCATACCAATCCGTTCACGAAAAGTATTCGCCAGCGTCTCGGATCCAAACATTTGCGAGTACGATTTCAGAAAGCTTTGCATCATGAAATGGAGTCAAGTAAAACGAAACTGGCCATCGGTTCAAGCAGAAGTCAAACGCACTTGGGGAAAGATCGACGAGATCGATCTGGCGATGATCCATGGCGAGCGCGATTCATTCACAAGGGTCCTTGCACGAAGGTACGGCTACGAGCCGGAGGATGCTCAGCAGAAGCTTGACGCCTTCATCGACCGACTTGCACCAGAGACGAAAACCCGGGTCAGGTTTACCTGGTTATCTCGGCAGCTAGAAAAATGTTGGGTTCATGTCCATGTTAAACTTCGCAGCTAACGCCGAACAATGGATCGAGTTTACGGGTGGCCCTTTTGATGGACACTTACAGCGATATCACTCGACTCCTCAGCGATTGCCCACCGAGGTCGTCTGGCTTGTTTCGGCCGAAGCCTTTCGACAAATCGCCCGTTCCCCCCCGAGGACGTCTTCGTTCAGCGGTACATTGTCGAGTGCGGCCTTGTATGAGCTGGACATTGCATCGGCGTTACCAAAGTATCGCTACGCGGGATCCATTTCGGCACAAAGTCTTCGTATCGCGATTCACAAACTCGATTAAATAAAAACATCAGGAGGAACTGAATGGAATGCATGGAAGGACAAACGCTTTCCGCCGGGCTCGCCAAAGGGGTCGCGGTTGTGGTCGGTTACGAGTTACAGCGATTATTTCCTTCAACGAAAAAGGAGAAGCAAGACTCAATCTTGAGTGCTGATGTTCACGTCGAGTGTGAACGCATGGATGATGCTTTAGAAAAATCAAAGCAAGACCTAGACACCTTCAACGCAGTCGCAGCCGAGAAACCATCGCTTGCGGCGGCGGTCAAGTTGCTTTCAGCCCACGCCACCATGGCAAGTGAGATTGCAATTCTTGCCAAAGAGCGGGTATCGAGTGATCTGGTCGGCGTTGAAAACGCTCTGGATTCGGTGGTTAGCCAGTGGGTTAGTCGTTTGCAGCAGATTGACAATGAATTCCTACGTGAGCGCGAGACGGACGTACGCGACGTGGGACAACGCATGATGCGTCATCTGTTAGGTATCTTGCCAACCCGCCACATTGACTTTCCCAATGGCGCGGTGGTTGTCGCACGCGAACTTGTACCTTCGGACGCGATTGCGTTGTCAAGCTCCGGCGTTGTCGCCGTCGTGACACAGTTTGGAGGAAAACTTGGACACACCGCCATCATTGCTCGGGCGCTTGGGATCCCAGCCGTCTCCGGCATTGCCAATGTCATTCAGCGGATAGCAAGCGGTGCGACTCTATTGGTCGACGGAGAATCGGGCGTGATCCTGGCGGAACCAACAGCGGTTCAGCAGACCCAATTCGATGCTCGTATGTCGGATGCTCGACGGCAATCAGTCCTAGAAGACTTAGTGGACGCAGGCCCGTGCAAAACCCGTGATGGAACGGCGATTTCGCTCTTAGGTAACGTTGGATTGCAGGGAGAAATCGAGCAAATACGCCGGCGCGGACTCGCAGGGGTCGGGCTCTTCCGCACTGAATTTCTTTACTTGCAATCGCAGCTCCGGCCCGTTGCTGAAGCTCAACGACACATCTATGCCGAGATGGCAGAAGGACTCGGTGATCGCCCGCTGGTCATCCGAACTTTTGACCTCGGCGGAGAAAAGCTTCCACCGTTTCTTTCGCTTGACTCTCACATTGCCCCATCGAGTTTGAACTTGCGTGGTTTGCGATTTTCGCTCGTCGAGCGAGATTTGCTTCGCGAGCAACTGACGGCCATCGTCCAAGTCGCACAAACGGCTGACGTAAGGATACTGTTTCCGATGGTGATCGGCAGTCACGATTTCAAGCAAGCGATCGCTGTCGTTGAAGACGTCATGAAAGATTGCGATGCGATTAGGCGACCGCAAATTGGCGCAATGATCGAAACACCCGCGGCCCTCTTCGACTTGGACGCAATCCTTGAGCTCGCTGACTTTATCGCCATCGGGACGAACGATCTCACACAGTATCTGCTAGCAGCAGACCGCGAGTTGTCCGCTGAGAATGATGATGTGACTGCGTTGCATCCAGCTGTCTTGCGGGCGATCGAAAAAGTGGTGGTAGCGGCCAAGCGTTGGAATTGCCCGCTTTGCGTTTGCGGCGAGGAAGCAGGCGAAGTGGAGTTCGCCGAGTTGTTGATCGGATTGGGAGTTCACGAGCTGAGCGTGAGTCCTTCGCGGGCAATCGCTATCCGTGCCACAATAGCCGATATCGATCTAGCGGTCGCGAGCGTGTTGGCAAAACGAGCGTTGACGTGTCAAAGTCCGCACGAAGTTCGTGAGTTGTTGACGCAGGCCAGCAGGTCCGAGCTTCAAACCGAACTGGAGCAATCTTCGTCACCAATGCTTGGGATTGGCCCATGATCGCTAGACTATCCGACTCACTCTTGCTAAGTCCCTGCGACATCCGGCCGTCCCAGAGCGATTGGGAAGTCATCGGCGTTTTCAATCCCGCCGTTACGGTTATCGGCGACGAAATGGTGATGCTAGCGAGAGTCGCCGAGCGTCCGACCGAGAAGCGTTCCGGATGGACAGCACTTCCTCGATGGTCGCATCCTGGCGAAACGACCGTCGATTGGGTTCGCGATGATGACTTGCACAAAACCGATGCTCGTGTTGTAGCCTTAAAAAACAGCGGCGATCTTCGGCTGACATCCGTTTCCCATTTTCAAATCTTTCGTAAATCAATCGCAGGCAGCGACGCGTGGCAGTTCGTTGATGTGCTGCTGCCCGAGGTTTCCATGCCCGAAGGTTCCCTGGAAGAATTCGGCATCGAGGACCCTCGGATTTCCAAGATCAACAATACCTACTGGATCACCTATGTTGCGGTTTCTAGATCGGGTGCTGCAACGGCGCTCATGTCTTCGGCCGACTTAGTGACGTTCCAACGCCACGGCATCATTTTTGCCAGCGAAAACAAAGACGTCGTGCTGTTCCCCGAACGCGTCACTGGTGACTATGTGGCACTTCATCGTCCGAATCCAAATTCGCACTTTAGCCCGCCACAAATCTGGATCGCTCGCTCGCCTGATCTAATACACTGGGGCCGTCATCAACCCATTTTGAGTGGTGTTCAGTCGTGGGAAGGCGATCGCGTGGGCAGTGGAACACCGCCGGTCTTGGTCGACGATGGATGGCTGACGTTGTACCACGGCAGCGCAACATCGAACATCGCCGGCACAGTGGGCTGTTACGCTGCTGGCGCACTCTTGCTGGATCGTGACGATCCCACTCGAGTGATCGCTCGCTCGAGCGATCCGATCATGCTGCCCACGACCGACTACGAAACAAGCGGTTTTGTCCCCAACGTCGTTTTCCCAACTGGTATGTTGGAGGTAGGCGACGAATTGCAGGTGTTTTACGGAGCTGCCGACACATCTGTCGCCATGACTCGGTTTTCAAAGCGATCGGTTCTCGATTGGCTTGTTTTACAAAGCGGCGTTTCATCATGACCTTACCTGACCTGCAAAAAATCGCCTTTGTCGGTGACTACCTGCCACGCAAATGCGGCATCGCAACCTTCACCCACGACTTGCGAGCGTCGATCGCCAAAGCATCGGACGCCGATTGCATCGTCGTCCCCATGGACGACATTCCGGGTGGTTACTTGTACGACAACGAAGTTCAATTCCAAGTCGCCGAACAAGACATCGAAGACTACCGTGCCGCAGCCGACTTTCTGAATTTCAACAACGTCGACATCGTCTGTGTACAGCACGAGTTTGGAATCTACGGAGGCCCCTGCGGCAGTCACCTCTTGGCACTCTTGCAAGACCTGCGGATGCCGGTCGTCACGACGCTACACACCGTACTGTCGGAGCCCAATCAAACACAGCGTGACGTCATGACGCAGTTGGTTCGGCTTTCATCGCGACTCGTTGTTATGACCGAGCGAAGCCGACAAACTCTCATCAACACTTACGCGGTGGATCCCGAGCAGGTGGATCTAATCGCGCACGGCATCCCCAATGCTCCTGATACCGACCAGAAGGTTTTGAAAGAGCAATTCAATGTCGAAAATAAGGCGGTGGCTCTGACGTTCGGATTGCTCTCACCAGGAAAAGGAATCGAGCACGTCCTGCAAGCTATCCCTGAAGTCGTGGCCCGTTTTCCCGATTTCATTTACCTCGTGCTCGGCGCTACACACCCGAGTCTGATTCGCGAGCAAGGAGAACGCTATCGAATCAGTTTGGAGCGGATGGCGAAAGAACTCGGCATCTCCAAACACGTCAGCTTCTACAACCGTTTCGTTGAACTGGAAGAACTTACCGAGTTCATTGGCGCCGCGGACCTGTACATCACACCCTATTTGAATGTTCAGCAGGCAGTTTCAGGCACTTTGGCCTATGCATTTGGTTGTGGCCAAGCTGTGATCTCGACGCCGTATTGGCACGCCGAAGAATTGCTGGCCGACGGCCGAGGAGTGCTGGTTCCGTTCGCGGACCCGTCTGCGATCGCTCGAGAAATCATCGGGCTACTCGGTGACGACGAGCGGCGGTTGGCGATGCGAGCACAAGCCTACAAGCTAGGCCGAAGCATGACGTGGGATCACGTTTCCGAGTCGTACCTAAGCTCTTTCCGTCGGGCTCAACGTGAACGTATCAGTCAGCGTAAGCCTTGGGCGGTTCGCACGCTTGATGAACAACCACTGGCACTGCCGAAGATGCAACTCGATCACTTGGAACACCTTAGTGACTCGACCGGCATCGTCCAACACGCAATCTATACGATTCCCGATCATGCCCACGGCTACTGTACCGATGACAACGCCAGGGCTTTAATCCTGACCGTCTTACTCGAAGAGCAAGGCAAAGATTCACCGACGGTGCATTCGCTCGCTTCTCGATACGCGGCGTTCCTGAACGTCGCATTTGATCGGGACACAGGTCGTTTCCGCAACTTCATGAGCTTCGATCGGAACTGGTTGGAAGTCGATGGATCGGATGATTCGCAAGGCCGCTCCTTGTGGGCATTGGGAACTTGCATCGGTCGATCTCGTCGCGCTGGTTTGGCCGCATGGGCTCGCGAATTGTTCCATCGGGCGATGCCCGCGTGTGAAAACACGACGTCCCCCAGAACGTGGGCGCTTGGGATCATGGGGATCCAGGAATACCTTCGACGTTACGGAGGTGATCGCGCGGCCACGACGATGAGCCAGCGACTCGCCGACCGACTGATCACCATGTACGATGCGACGGCGACGGAGGATTGGCCGTGGTTCGAGGACATCGCGACTTACAACAACGCGAAGCTATCACAGGCCTTGATCGCCCATGGTCGTGGGTCGGGGGATCAGCGTGCGACGGAGATCGGTTTAAAATCGTTGCGATGGCTTTGCGAAAAGCAGCTTTCACCGCAGGGACGATTCCGCCCGATCGGCTCCAACGGATTCAGTCGCGAGGGCAGCGTGGCAGCGGTTTTTGACCAGCAAGCGATCGAAGCTCATGCGATGGTTTCGGCGTCGATCGAAGCTTTTACTGCAACGAAAGATCCGTTTTGGATTGAACAAGCTCACTTGGCATTCGATTGGTTTCTGGGCCGCAATGATCTTGGCCAACCGATCTACGACGCATCCACGGGCGGATGCTATGACGGATTGATGGAGAATCAAGTCAACGAGAACCAAGGTGCCGAATCAACACTCGCGTTCTTGCTGTCGCTTGCAGAAATGCGGGCGATTAGTGCAACCATGCGAGTCATATCAACCTCTCCCTAGTTCGACTGTCCTGTTTTTATTTGCACGGCATTAGTGAGCCGTGGGCCGTAAGGCACCGGGTAGTGCGTGAGCCCCGGCCGCTCACGCGCGAGCGGCTTACTGAATGGGAACGACGCGGAACGACTAAAGCTCAATCCCACGAAATTAACGACGTAGCTACCGTCGCCAGACGGTGGACAAGACTGGGAAAAACGATTGCACCTCAACCACGCTCTGGCGAGCGTAGCTACTAATTCAGCTAAAGCCTGGACTCCAGCCTGTCCCTGCTTGATCAACAGGCTGGAAGCCTTTCCCACATTCAATCGGTCAATCATGCAAATCAAACGAACTGGAATTGTTCTTTCACCCAACAAACAACGCGTCGTCTTGCGACCGTTTCAGCCGCCCGGCGACGACCGTGTGCTGAGGGTGATCGCCCGAGTCTGCACGCTCTCGGAACACGAAGTTGACGACCTGCTTGCTCACGTCCTGCAAGAATTCCATGGACGTCATCAAAGACCCAAAGCGTTCTTCGAGCGGCGATTTCGGGAGCTTCGGCACCACCTACTCACCGACACTCCGTTGAGTGAAAACCGTCGGTTATTACTGGGAGCTTACTTCACCCAAGAATATGCATTGGAATCGGCGGCTTTGTTTAATCCGTCGCTGGTGTGGCACCCCGATCAGACGAAATTACCGGCGGGGGCGAGACGTTTTGCCATGAGTTTGCGAGCGGTCGGTGAAGGACACATTTCATCCATCGTTTTTCGCAGTGGTACGATTACCAGCGACTTGCAGATCACGATCGATGAACCCAATCGTTTTGTCACAACGCCTCGCTTCGTCCCTGATAAGTGTTACGAGAACGATCTCTTTCGCCGCAAACTGATCGAGCTGGGGCTGGGCACTCCATTCACCTATGAAGTTCTGGCAGAACTGCAAAGCGAGTTCACACTGAATCAACTTGAAACGCGTCTGCAGACATCGCTTCGAGAACACCGATCGCATCACGCCGAACTCGCACCGCTGGTGGAGCAAGTCGTCATGCTGGCGAAATCCAACTACGAAATCCAATACACACCGGACCACGCGTTATCCGAACGGCTGATTTTTCCCTTCAGCCCGACTGAAACCAACGGCATCGAAGACGCACGTTTTGTTCACTTCCACGACGATGACGGCAGCAGTCGCTACTACGCGACCTATAGCGCCTATGACGGGCGGATGGTGTTGCCGCAGTTACTCGAAACGACGGATTTCCTGCGTTTCAAAATGCACACGCTTAACGGCCCGGCGGTTTCCAACAAAGGAATGGCGTTGTTCCCTCGGAAGATCAACGGCCACTACGCGATGCTAGGCCGACAAGATGGCGAGCATCTGTTTTTGATGTATTCAGATATGCTCCATTTTTGGCACACCAGCGAGCTGATCATCAAGCCCACGAATCCGTGGGAATACGTGCAAATGGGCAATTGCGGTTCGCCGATCGAAACGGACGCCGGTTGGCTCGTTCTGACGCATGGCGTCGGAGCGATGCGTAAGTATTGCATTGGCGCGATGCTGTTGGATTTGGAAGACCCGTCCAAAATCATCTCACGATTACATGCCCCCCTCATCACTCCCAACGAAGCCGAACGAGAAGGTTACGTTCCCAACGTCGTCTACACATGCGGAGCGATCGTGCATGAGAACCACCTTGTCATTCCGTACGCCATGTCCGACTACGCAACGACGTTTGCCACGGTCGAAATCGCCGAACTTCTTGCAACAATGTCGTGAACGCGAGTCGGCGTGGGAATCCCTTTGGCTACACCCTGCCGCCACTCGGGATGTGCGATTTGTAAGTTAAGGAACTGGACGCGGATCTGGATCGAGTCCGATCTCGTCTCCATTGGCTCCCCTCTCCCCACAAATTCGGACAACGTTTGATTCAAATGGTCGAGTCATGTGATCCGAATTCACAGGGAGAGGGGAGCCAGGGAATCGAGGTTTCGATTTGCCTAACAAATCCGTCAGTAATAAATCGCACGTCCCCCGTTGTTGAAAAGCACAACTTTGGAATCCCTCGCTCACTCGTTTTGCTGAGCCGGATGTTCACGATCCGGAGTGGTCAATTTGCCCCGATAGATTCAGCAAGAATTTTGTCGCGTTCAGTTTAACCGCCGTAAACGGTTGCTTCGTCGATGCCCAGCATTCTCAGATACACGGACAGAATGCCACGGTGATGCACGGTATGATTCAGAACCCATGTTCTCAAGCAATCTCCCTTGCTTAACGTCATCAGGGTTTGGTCACCGGCCTTCATCGTCCACAACTTTGCCATCGTTTCGTCCGATGCTGCCTCAATCGCACCTCGCGCTGACACGACGTTCTGATCGAATTTGGCGAGAATTTCAGCAGGATCACTCAGCGAGGGCGTTTCGTACTTCGGCCCGTCTGGTGGCGCGATATTGAAGACGTCTTCATCGACAATAAACTTCGTCCAGCCAACGATCTCTGCCAAGTGGTTCGCGTTCCATCCGAGCGTGTTGAGGTTTTCGCTGGCTTTCCATTCCAGTTTGTCGGCGGGAACCAATTCAAGAATTTTGCGGGTTTGAGCCATTTCCCGATCCAGTTCGGGAACCATCAATTCGGCAATTGTCATCTGTCGTGTCCTTGCGTTCGTAAAATGTCATCTTAGGTGCACGATTGTGCTCCATTACGAACGTCTGGACAATCAGCCTGTTTGTTTGGCAGCCGCTACTAGTTTGCGTGTTCCCGGCGGCAGCGAGCGATTAATTGACGAACCGTTTCACCAAGAGTTTGAACCGAAATGGGCTTGATCATAAACTCGTCCGCTCCGGCTGCCGTTGCGGCTGCCGATTCGGACTCATTCCCGCTCATGATTGCTACCGGGACATCGGAATTGGCCCCGTCGAGATGACGAATTATCGCGAGCGCATCGATGCCGCTGATCCCTGGCATCTGAACGTCCATCAAAACGAAACGGAACGGTTCATGCCGCAACATCTCAATCGCTTGATTTCCGTCCGCCGCGATTTTCGTGGGGAATCCTAAAACCTCCAATGCATGCTGCAGCGATTGCTGAACAAGAACATTGTCCTCAACAAGCAGCCCCGGCTCGGCCGCATAGCGGTCGGTTGACGCGACAGTGGACTGCTGGCATGAAGAATCACTGGTCATAGCTTGGATGCTCCTATCGTCCAAAAAATGTGTAACAGGTGGTGACCGAGCGGTATACGGCGGCCCCCGGCTCCCCAGAACAGTTCTTGCGGTTGGGCAAACTATGCCGTATCGCACACTCAAGTCTAGCAGACACGGTCGTGTCATGTGGTCGCATCGTGAGACTTCGCAAATCGTCAGCAAACTCTTTGCCGAGGGCGGTCGATAAGTGTTGGACACATCTATCCATTCGCCCTCGATCGACGAGGGACGCCCTCAATTGAAAATGGGATCGTTTATGCCATTCCTCGGCGGCAGCCTTGCATTCGAGAGATTTAGTGTCAGTGGTTTTGAAGTCGCGGAATTCGGCGACGAGCAAATCGAACTTCTTGCCCAAAACGTCGCTGGCAATAACCCATCCGCGTCTGCAGAGAACATTCATATCGGTTTTCTCGGCGGTGCCCACCTGTTTGACCAAGAATTTGACGTCAGCAAGAACGTCCTTGACCAGGCCGTCCACTGCAGCGTCCGCATCGACACCAACCAAATTCCATCGGCGATTCGCAAAGCGTGGCTGCAAATGGAATTATTGGCACTCGCAAAAGATAGTCCAAGCGGTGTGGTGTCCAAATCAGGCCGCAAAGAAGCCAAAGAGGCGGTCGAACAGCGCTGCGAGGTCGAGGCGGCGTCGGGCAAGTATCGCAAAATGCAACAGTTCCCGCTGCTGTGGGACCATACGCGAGAAACACTCTACTTTGGTGGCTCTGCCGGAAACGCCAGCGGACACTGCGCCGATTTGCTCGAACGCGTCTTTAACGTCGAACTGCGACACATCAGTTCGGGTTCGATCGCGCAAGCGTGGGCGATCGAAAACGACCTGTATGCCGAAGTCGATGACCTTGTTCCAGCAAACTTTGTTCCCGCGGTTCCTCACGGCGACCTTGCTTGGACCAATCAACACTCCAAGGCACCAGATTTCCTAGGCAATGAATTTTTGCTTTGGCTTTGGTGGACCCTCGAAAACGACTCGGACACCTTTACGCTGCCGGACAATTCCGAAGTGACGGTGATGTTGACCAAAACGTTGGCCCTGGAGTGCCCGCTTGGCGAATCAGGCAAAGAAACCATTTCGCACGAAAGTCCCATCAAACTTCCCGAAGCAATGCACGCGATTCGATCAGGAAAGTTGCCCCGAAAGTCAGGCATGACGATCATTCGCGATGGTCAGCAATACGACCTCGTGCTGCAGGCCGAAACGTTTGGGATCAGTGGTGCGAAGATTCACGTTGACGAGGACGCCGATTTTGAAGTCGACGAGCGAATTGACGCAATTCGAACACTTAGCGAAACGATCGACTTGATGTTCCACACTTTCTGTGCCCGCCGCGTCAGCGATGCCTGGAGCAAGGATCTGAAAGCGATGATCCATTGGCTGGAAAATGCGGGACAGAAAGCGGAACGTTCCGCAGCGTAAGTGCCCAAAGCCATAAGTTCCGTCTGTTCTTGTGAGCCGACGACGCTAGCCGCGGGCTGCTAAAACCTCGGGATTGTCGTGTTTTTAGTAGCGATGGTTTTCTGCCACCTCTCCACCAACTTTGTTGGGGGAGAAGTCCAGCGAAGCCTTCAGCGACGTTCGGGTGAGTGGACTGACCGAGCAAGTCGCTGGCGACGAAAACACAGTTTGCACCGGAATTGCACGGATGATGGCGCGGTCGCCCCCTCACCCGAGCAACGCCTAAAGGGCGTGCTCGACCTCTCCCCCGACTTCGTCGGTGGAGAGGTAACTGCAGTATCGGCCGAAAGAAAAACTCACTCCCAATATCCGACGACAACACCAAAGATTTAGCAGGCCAACTCAAGCCCCAGCGAATGTTACTGCGTCTCTGTCCCTGACCAACGCGGTAATAAGCCGGTCCTTTTCCACGTCTTCGTTTTTTACTGTCACTCGGCCTCGTTCGGGCTCGCGAGTTTGTTCACGAACTTCGCGACATCGTCTTCGCTAAGCCGTTGACGTGTTTGGTTCAACATTGCGGCGAAGTGAGCTTGCCCTTCTTCGCTTGACGGGAACCCGATATTGCTTCCGCTCTCGGAGTGGTTCGATGTGGCCAGCTTCTTGCCCGACGCATCGAGAATCGCAAACCACGGGATGCCTCCCTCGGCTCCATCGCGAATTTCTTTCATGATCTCGCGGGCACCCTTCCAGCGGTGATCCATCTTCACCAGGATAAAGTCTTCTTCCCACTCACTGTTTTCCTTCAGGAAACCGGATAGCCGATGGCACGGCCCGCACCATGTTGCGGTTTCTTGCACAATCACGCGCTTGTTTTCCGTTTTTGCTTTGGCCAATGCCTCGTCGAGCAGTTCTTGCGCGTCAATCCGTTGAGTCAGATGATTGCGTAAAACCTTGAACAGTTTTTCCTTCGATAATTCGTCGCCATCACACGCTGCGTCCGAGTCGACCGTCGCCACCTTTTGCCCATCGGAATCGAGAATGACGAGTAAGAACTCTCCGCGTTTTCCTTCGATCGATTCATCGAGTTCTTTCGCTAACGCCATCGCCGCTTTTTGCTTTTCTCCGCCAGTCGGAATGGCCATGAATAAAAACTCGTCCCGCATTTCGCGAAAGTCTTTGTCCTCATAACGAATCTGCATCAGCTGGTGGATGCGTGGGTCGGCACTCTGTCCGAACACGACAAGCAGATGTTGATTGACGAGCTTGATGGGCTTGAGTGCTCGTTCGTATCGCTCCATTGGCGTTCCTTTCACCGCGAACGCACCGGCGATACGTTCTTCCAACGTTGGTGGAACATATCGCTTCGGGGGCGGTGGAACTTGTACGTCGCCCAAGTTCAGCGTTTCGCCTGACTCCACCTTCCATTTGGGTAGCGAGCGGTATAGACCTTCCTCGGTAACACCAAGGTTGACCGAATACTCTTGTCCACCCACCAGTCCGTCAATGGAAAACCGTCCCTCGGAGTCGGTGGTGACGCTGCTGCCGAACCGTGTGCTCCATGTTCGGCCAGTGTCGGAGGGCACATCAATGCCGTAGTTGATTTTCTGATTCGGCAAAGGCATTTCAGTGTCGTCCGCCAGTAAACGTCCAGAGATGGAACCGGTCGGATGAAGGCTGACATCGAGCGTTGCTTGTTCAGGATCGACAATTACTACCGCAGCAAGTGTGTTGTCTTGATTTTTGACATGAACATAGGTCGGTTCCTTGTAACGCATCACGCGAAAGGTTCCGTCGGTTGCACTCTTTGCCTGCCAGTCGCGTCCACGAAAGCTTTGGGGGACGCCTTCGAGCATCGCAGATGCGACCGACTCGCCCTCCGCTGCTGCGGTGACCTTGCCCGTCAACTCCACCTCCTTGCGAAGTATCGTGGTGACGTTCATTTCCAACTCGGATTGACCGGCAATTTCAAACTTGTCCGCCTTGCTCTGCGTGGGGGGCCGGATGTCAAAACTGCCATCGCCCAATGCAAACTCGAAACGCCCGTCCTGATCAGTGGTCTGATCGTAAAACAGCATCGGTCGGACCCAGCGACGCGAATTGTCAGTGTTTCTTAATTCCACACCTTCCAGCGAATTGAGATCGGTACCATATTGGTAGACGATCACACGTTGGTCGGGGATCGGATCGCCCGTGCTCTCGTCCGTCAGCGTCCCAAACACTCGCGTCGCCTCGCGAAGAACGAAGTCCTTGTTCGTGACCGGCTCATTTGCACGAACGGCGAAACCGGTTTGCGGAGCGGCGGCCCACCGAGCCTCTTTCACGGTGACAAGATAAATTTGCTCAGGGGCAACATGGATTTCATAGTTGCCATGGTCATCCGTCGTTGCGGTTCCGGAGTCATCATCCATTGTGTAACCGGCACCGCGAGCCGCCACGGTGATGTTTGCTACGGGGCTGCCATCGGCATCGGTGACTTTTCCGCTAATTGGTACCAAACGGTCCAATTGCATCTCAAACGTACCGTCACCGATTTCCGGATCATAGACTCCCCGCGTGCGAACGAAATCGTCAGACGATGGCCAGATTTGAATCTTCGCAGTTTGCCAGGACGGCATCCAATCAAAAGTCAACCCGCCATTTTCATCCGTTGACTCCGAAAGTGGTTCGGAGAAGTAACTAAGGTTTAATTGATTCGCTTCACTGCCTTTTTGCAGCAGCCAAACGTAGTTTCGAATCGAGGGAATCGGTTTCCCTTTGTCGTCCGTGATGCGGACTCGAAGTGGCTCGGCGCCTTCGAGTCTCAGAATTTCCCCGTTCTCCGCTGGAAACTCTGGCACTTTTGTAAGTGTGTCTGAGCGTTGATTGCGTGGCAGTGCATAGACTCGGTAATCCAGTCCCAAGTGATCTTTCCAAGCCACGACCGCACCAATACGATCCGATTTTGGGTAACGGAACGTGACCGAGCCAGATTCGTCGGTCGACAACCCGGTGATAGTGGTTGGGAAATTCAGTTGGACCGCGACCGCGGCGTCGCTAATGGGGTTGTCGTTAACATCGAGCACGCGAATCGCTGCAGTGTTCGTTTCCGAAAGTTGGATGACAAGGTCTTCGGTTTTGACGATGTCGTTTTCGATTTTCAATCGTCCGATCGCGAGTTGTTCGCCATCGGGACTGCTGACGCGAAGCAGGACGCTGCGAAGTGCAATCTGCTTGATATCGATTGGAAAATCGAACGTGCCGTCATCTTTTGTTGTGACGCGTTTGTCGAGGTTGCCAAACGGCAAACTTGCATGGACGGTTGCATTTGACGCCGGATCACCGGCGATCGTCAATACCTTTCCGGTAATCTGTACGGTCACCTCTTTATAATCGTCAGCGAAAACGCCGCCAGAAGTTAACCCGGCAAGAATGAGAAAAGTCCAACAAATCGTTGCGGCACGTCGCAGTGGGCTGCAAGGTCTCATTGTGCTAACTTTCGAAGTGGTTCGGAATCAGGTTTGCCATTGAGAGAAGCAAACCACGATCATAGCCGATTCCGTCCGCCGTCGCAGACAACGGCTTACACTTCGTTTTCCGCCTGCGCTACACGCGTTTGACACGGACCGTTTTCATCAACTGGTCAATCGAACCGCCAGCGGCATAACAAAACTCGACCGAGATTGTTTCTCCGCTAGCGATTTCAAACGGCGTCTCGATCGGCAGCACCAAACATTGGTTTGGCCACGTGATCGCTTTTTCATTTTCAACGTCGACCGAAATCACGTTTTGGGTGACAAAGCGAAGGGCGTTGACCATGCCGTCACAGCTAGCAACGACATTTTCGTGGACGGTGAACTGCATCGGGATTGTTTCGTCATACGCGATGCTTGCGTACGGCGATAAGTTTGCAAACTCGCGTGTTCGAGGCTGCTCCAACAGCGGCGCTTGGAACATCGGCACGGGAGCATGATAGCCCGCGAATTCAAAAGATTGCTCTACCGGTTGGGCCATCAAGATGGATGCTTCCGGTAGAAAACGCGGCAGCTTCGCGCCGTAGGCCTGTTTGTAGCGTCGCTTGAATGCGGCAATCACTTGTGCCTGTTTCTCACGCAGTAACCCGACGTGCAGCATTTCACAGACGACTACGTCCACTGGTGCGTCAGGAACATATTCCGATGCATCCGCGTGAATCACAGTAATCTGATCTTCGAGTCCATTGAGTCGGACAAATCGACGGGCGGTCTCGACCAGTTCAGGGTTCCGCTCGACACAGCTCACTTGTGCCCCACAGCGAGCCGCCAGCGACGACAGAATTCCCGTGCCGCCACCAAGTTCGACCACATGCATTCCTGGACGCACGTTTAGATTGATCGCTTCATGAAACGCTCCGACGCGATCTTCGTCCTGCAGCATGTTGTAGTGGTACAGCAGCGGGATGTATTGACCGAGCGTCTTTTCTTCCTCGGTAAGCTTGGTTTGAGGCGGCGTCGCATTATTAGAGTCGTCCAACAAGGATGCGTAGGCAGGGCGGCGAACCAAGGAAGTCGATTGCATAGAAATTTGCCGATTCAACTGAAAATCTTTTTGCTGGCAGCGATACCGAATTGGCTGGCCCGCATGCGCTACCTTGCCACACGATCCAAGGCAGAACGGTAGCGTGATATCAATGGACGGCTCAAGGTTGATTTCTCACTCCCTTCCTTGTCGGGCAGCATGCACAATCGCTGACTCAACGCCGAAATTGCACGACGTAACCCCTTACGATTCCCGTACTTAGACACCACTTGAACTTTTTTCGGGGGGGAACCTCGAATTTTCTTATTTTCGGTTAACCGTGAGATACTACAGACGGAAACTCTGATTTGCGAAATTGCGTAAACTATTCGGAAATTACGGGAAGAATATCGGACAAGATGTAGTGTTGAGGGTAAAGTCGCTGACTTCGAAATCGACACATGTTGTCATAGCTCTCCGAGATTGCTAATGATCTTTATCATTAGAAGCATAAATGACGGTGATGCTGAAACTTTTGGCGACCATGCCGGAAAGAAACCTTCGGCCGTTCGCTCACTTTTCCTCGAATAAATACGAATACGATGCCAGAACAAACCCTCGACGTCTCGAAAGCTGAAAAGATGAGCACCATCCTGGCTCCGCTTTCCGAAGAACTGCGCCGGCACCTGTATTACACCCTTGGTCATCACACCGACGAAAGTAATCCTCATTATTACTATCGTGCCTTGGCTAACGCCGTACGTGACCGCGTAACCGAGCATTGGCGAACGACCCAAGAGCGTTTTGCAAATACCGATGAACGTTGCGTTCATTATTTTTCGCTCGAGTTTCTGTTGGGTCGATCGCTGAACAATGCCGTTCAGAATTTGGAACTCGACGACGCCACTCGCGAAGCGCTACACCAATATGGTGTCGCGTTGGAAGAGATTGCGGAACAGGAACCCGATGCAGGACTCGGAAACGGTGGTCTTGGTCGTTTGGCCGCGTGCTTTTTGGACAGTTGCGCCAACTTGCGTTTGCCAGTGACCGGTTATGGAATTCGCTACGAATTTGGAATGTTCCACCAAACGATCGAGAACGGTCGTCAAGTCGAAGGCCCCGATCACTGGTTGCGTGATGGTAACCCGTGGGAGATCGAACGTCACGAAGACGCCAAAACGATCCGCTTCTACGGACACACCGAACGTTATTTTGACGAGTCTGGAAACACTTCGATTCGCTGGGTCGGTACCAACGATTTGTTGGCGATCCCTTACGATATGCCAATTCCTGGATTCAAAAACAATACGGTAAACACGCTGCGTCTTTGGAAAGCCGAAGCGACCGATGTCTTCGATCTGGAAGAGTTCAACTCGGGTAATTACCCCGATGCGGTTGTGCAAAAGAACAACGCCGAACAAATCTCGATGGTGTTGTACCCCAACGACGCCAGCGAAAACGGCAAAGAATTGCGTCTGAAGCAACAGTACTTCCTCAGTTCCGCCAGTTTGCAAGATGTGCTGGAAAATTGGGTTGAAAAGTATGGCGAAGACTTTACCGACTTTGGTCGCAAAAACTGCTTCCAATTGAACGACACCCACCCCGCTTGCTCGGTTCCCGAGTTGATGCGATTGTTGATGGACGTCTATCACCTTGATTGGGATTCGGCGTGGAAGATCACGACACAGTGCATGGCATACACCAATCACACGTTGCTTCCCGAAGCGCTCGAGCGATGGAGCGTGGCTTTGTTCAGCCGCTTGCTGCCTCGTTTGTTGGAAATCATTTATGAGATCAACGAACGTTTCTTGACCGAAGTGAAGAAGAAATTCCCAGGGGATGTCGCACTTCTGCGTCGCGTGTCGCTCGTCGAAGAAGGCGATCAGCCGCACATCCGCATGGCTTACCTGAGTATCGTGGGCAGTTTCTCGGTCAACGGTGTTGCTCATCTGCACACCGAGTTGCTGAAGAGCGGATTGTTCACGGACTTCTACAAACTGTGGCCGGAAAAATTCAACAACAAAACCAACGGTGTGACTCAGCGTCGTTGGTTGTCACACTGTAACCCCGGTTTGCGTGACCTGCTGAATGAAACGATCGGTAGCGGTTGGGAATCCGATCTAAGCCAGATCGAGAAATTGGCTCCGTATGCGGAGGACGCTGGATTCCGCAAAAAGTGGCGTGCTGTAAAGCTCGAGAACAAAAAGCGATTGAGCGAGTACGTCAAGACGAACACCGGTGTTGAATTCAACACGGACGCGATCTTCGATGTGCAAGTCAAGCGGATTCACGAATACAAACGTCAACTGCTGAACTTACTGCACGTCATTCACCTTTACGATCGCATCCTGCGTGGTGACACCAAAGACATGGTGCCACGCTGTGTGTTGATCGGTGGCAAAGCGGCTCCGGGATACCACGTTGCGAAATTGATTGTGAAGATGGTCAACAACGTGGCTTCGGTCATCAACGCCGACCCGAAGACGAAGAACTTGTTGCGTTTGGTTTTCTTTCCAAACTATCGCGTTTCGTCGATGGAGATCATTTGCCCGGGGACAGAGTTGTCCGAGCAGATTTCGACGGCGGGCAAAGAAGCTTCGGGAACCGGCAACATGAAATTCATGATGAACGGTGCGTTGACGATCGGCACGCTCGACGGTGCGAATATCGAGATTCGTGAGAAGGCGGGTGCCGAGAACTTCTTCTTGTTCGGCTTGGACGAAAATGGCGTTCAGGAAGAAAAGAAGAGTTACGATCCGAATGCGATTATCGCAGCGGACGACGAAATCCGGCGGGTGATGGAAATGGTCGAAGGCGGGGTGTTCAGCCAAAATGAACCCGGCATTTTCGATCTTCTCACCAAGGGTCTGCGAAATCCGTATGACCCATGGCTGACGATTGCGGATCTGCGCAGTTACATTGATGCCCAAGCTGAGGCCGGAAAGGTTTATTCGGACCAGGAGAAATGGACTCGAATGAGTATCCTGAACTCGGCAAACAGTGGCTGGTTCTCGAGTGATCGAACGATCGCCCAGTACGCTGAAGAAATTTGGAACGTCAAACCGTTAGAGGATGCTTAATGCGTTTTCCGAGATCATCGGGGATACTTTGTCACATCACCAGCCTGCCAACTGCGAGCGGAAACCGCGAATTTGGTATCGGTGATCTCGGTAAAGCGTCGTATGCGTTCGTCGATTTCTTGCAAGCTGCGGGGCAAACCATTTGGCAGGTGCTGCCACTGGGTCCCCCAGCAGCCGGCAATTCGCCCTACAGCTGTTATTCCGCCTTCGCGGGAAATCCGCTGCTGATTAGCCTTTCGATGCTTGTCGAGGAAGGCTTGTTGGCCGATGACGATTTCGTTTTGCCATCGGGTTTGGACGCCGTCACATCGAAAGTGGATTACCACTTGGTGGCTCAGTTCAAGCTGCCTGTGCTGCGCACGGCGTTCGAAAACTTTTGCGAAAACGCCAGCGAAGAGCAACGGGCCGATTTTGACCGGTTTGTCGAACACAACGCATGGTGGTTGGACGACTTCGGTCGCTTCGAAGCTTTGATGCGGCACTTTGGCAAAGCCGATTGGACTCAGTGGCCTGCGGAATTGGTGCGTCATGCAGCGAATCCGGAGTTTGATCAAGCGATCGAGCAATGGGAAACCAAGCTGAGCACGGAGATCCAGTTCGCTGAATTCCAACAGTACATCTTTGATGTCCAGTGGCGGAAACTGAAGCAGTACGCAAACGAGCGCAACGTGCGTATGTATGGCGACATGCCGATTTTTGTCGCACACGAAAGTGCCGATGTGTGGGCAAATCAATCCGTGTTCTGTTTAGCGGAAAATGGAAAAGCCACCTTCGTCGCAGGCGTGCCACCAGACTACTTCAGCAAGACCGGTCAATTGTGGGGCAACCCGCAATACCGCTGGGATGTGCTCGAGCAAACCGGTTACCGATGGTGGGTGCAACGGTTTGGTTACGCGTTTCAGCAATTTGATCTGATGCGGATCGATCACTTTCGCGGCTTCGAAGCCTATTGGGAAGTTCCCGCGACCGCGAAGACGGCGGTCAATGGTGAATGGGTCGAAGGCCCCAAAGAAAAAGTCTTCGACGCGGCTCGCGAAAAACTTGGCGAATTGGCGTTGATCGCGGAAGATCTGGGCATGATCACCGAAGAGGTGCACGAGCTTCGCGATAAACTTGGATTTCCAGGAATGCGGGTGTTACAGTTTGGCTACTATGTCGCCGAAGACGATTTCCATCGCCCCGTTGCGTATCCCGAGCATTCGGTCGCCTACACCGGAACGCACGACAATGACACCGTGATGGGATGGTACAAGGAACGCGAAGTCGCCGAGGGTGAAGAAGATTTGTTGGCCGATGTTGTCACCAGCGACGTCGACATTCATTTACAATTGATTTGGGCGGTGCTTGATTCTGCCTCGGATACCGCGATCGTTCCTGTGCAAGATTTGCTTGGACTCGGGAATGAAGCGAGAATGAATATGCCGGGATTGGCCGATGGAAACTGGGCTTGGCGTTTATTGCCAGGCCAATTGACCGATTCGGTCGCTAGCACCATTGGTGAGATGACGAGAAACTCGAGGCGGTGAGCAGCGTGAAGATTTGGATCGACGCCGACGCGGCGCCACAAGACGTCAAACAGATCGTCTTTCGTGCCGCAAAACGATTGGATGTCGAAACGGTCTTGGTCGCAAACCGCCCGCTCGCAGTACCACCGGCATTGACCATGGTCCGCTCCGTGGTCGTTCGTGAAGGCGCCGATCAAGCAGACCGTTACATCGTAAACCAGAGCGAAGCCAAAGACATCGCGGTAACCGCCGATTTACCATTGGCGGGCCAATTGGTGGAAAAAGGCGTGTACGTGATCGATCCACGTGGCGATGAATATTCGCCCGACACGATCGCATCACGATTATCGATGCGAAATTTCATGGACGATTTGCGAGGCGAAGGAATGGTGGTTGGCCGATCTTCACCGTACGGAGACGCGGACAAGAAAGCGTTTGCCGCGACCTTTGATCGCTTACTAACGAAGGCGTTGAACCGGAAATAGAGGACTTCGGACACGCTCCGCTGCAACAGGTCCTCCGCTCTAACTAGGTTGGCTGGGAATGTCACCTGCACCACAACCGGAACGCGAGAAACCTTCCCTGAAGGCTGCCTGTGTGTCGCCAACGGCGATTTCCAACCTCGTTGCTGCGTTGGCTTTGTTAGCGTGTGTCTTGCTGCCTCATTCGATTGGTTGCGATGACACGGTGGTTCGTCCGGCCGATGTGATTGTCGCCGAGATTGCCGAGGGGGCACCGCTGGTCACGATGACGTTTTTCTGGCCTTACGTTTTTGGCCTTTGCACGTTTTTATTCTTTATCGCACTGGTGATCATCCGGCCACAGCGGATCGAGCGAGTACTGTTATCGCTGCCGATTTGTTTCTTGCTGTATTTAACTGCCATTTGGTGCTTGATGCTGTTCAGCAGTTCGGTTGAAAGTCGTGCTGCGATGGTGATTGCCACGTTTGTCGTCCCCTCCGCAACGCTCGTCGCAATTCGCGTGACGTGGCTGTGGTTTGACTCGCAGAAAATTGCTGCGGCGACGTGGGCACAAAGCTACTTGTGTATTCTAGCGATCTTTTCTCTACGTTGGTTCTGGATGCTGCCGATCAAGCAGATGCTCTATGGCGGCGTGTTGTCGATGATTGGGGCTGCCGCGGTGATGATCGCATCGTGGTCATGGCCGAGCTGGATTGAACACGATCTATCGGACCGCAATCAGCCGGCACAGCGTTTTCAGTTGTCACTGAAGCAAATCATCCTTGGCATGCTGGTGATTGCGATTGCCATGACCTATTGGCAATTCATGGCACGCCAGTAATCGACCGGGGCAAGCCCATCGGGTTACCTCTCCCGAGCGCAGCTTGGGAGAGGTCGAGCAGAGCCTTCAGCGATGCTCGGGTGAGGGCGCCCGAGCAAGCCAGAGGCCTGCTGCAAGCTCAGGTGCGCGGGCGGCCCTCACACGAACGAGGCCTGTGGGGCCCGTCCGACCTCTCCCGAGCTGAAGCTCGGGAGAGGTAAATTGCGTCGTGTCACCTCTCCCAAACGCAGTTTGGGAGAGGTCGAGCAGAGTCTTCAGCGATGCTCGGGTGAGGGCGCCCGAGCAAGCCAGAGGCCTGTTGCAAGCTCAGTTGCGCGGTCGGCCCTCACCCGGACGAGGCCTGAGGGGCCCGTCCGACCTCTCCCGAGCTGAAGCTCGGGAGAGGTGGCATAACCGTTGCTCAACTGCCAAATCACGACAACCCCAAAGATTTACCGGTCCACAGCTCACGCTCCTGTTTGTACAACGGGTTGAGCATGGCGATCGCTGCAAAGCACCACCAACAGATTTGAAACCAACGATGCTCGCTGTACCGCATCCAATTCGACAATATCGTCTCGCTTGAGATGCTCAAGTGCCATCTCTACCATTCCCACGGCACCTTCGACGATCTTGGTACGTGCCGCGACGACGGCACCTGCTTGTTGACGCTGTAACATCGCCGAAGCGATTTCGGGTGCGTAGGCCAAGTGACTGATGCGAGCCTCGATCACGTTCACACCAGCCTTCTCGAGTCGTTCTTGAATATCTTCGCGAAGTTTGCTGCAGATCTCTTCGGTACTGCCGCGAAGCGATTGCTCATGGTCTTCGCTGTCGTAGGGATAGCGTGTTGCCAAGCTTCGCAGGGCCGCTTCGCTTTGAACCTCGACAAAATTCTCGTAGTCATCAACCTCGAACAACGCCTCGGCAGTATCGGTGACTTTCCAGACTACCACCGCGGAAATTTCAATCGGGTTTCCATCTCGGTCGTTGACCTTGGACGGACGGCTCGCTGAGCGACTCTTCCACTGTACCACCGTGCCCGCAGCGTCCTTCTTTTCAGGCGTGGATGACGATCCCGTTTCAAAGTTGCGAATACGCAAGCTCACTTTTCGTTTGGAGAAAAACGGGTTGACCCAGAAAAAGCCCGAGTCTTTGACGGTTCCGCGATAGTCACCAAACAGCAGCAAGACGCGAGAATCATTCGGTGCGATCGCCATTAATCCGAATAGACCTATTATCCCCGATGGAATCATCATCACTCCGAGCAACGCAAAGAAGCCATTTTCGGCCGCCGCTGAAGCGATCACGGTGAAGCCGCCAAAGAGAATCAACCCCAGGCAGGCGAATAGCGCAAACCAGCCTGTGTTGGGACGGAGTAGTTTTTCGGGATGCACGTGGTGAACGTCGACTGAGTGGTTTGGATTCATTGATGTGGACATGGGGAAATTTCCTATACGAGAGGATCGACGTGAAACAGAATCAATCAGGATTTGAAGGCGTTGTAGGGCAACGGCTATGTCGGTGTTTGCTTACGGACGTAAAAGCGGGGATTGAGAACGCGATGTTACGTGCGTTTCCCGTCTTAAAATTCAAGATACCCTTAAAACCGCAACCTGTTTCTAGAGGCTGACGAAGGAATAGGCGGGAAAAGCCGCCCCGCATGGGCGCGCCAATACTCGTACCTAGCTGAATTCGCAGTCGCGGCCCGTCACGAAAGAGACGGTTCAGATTGGTTGTTAGCGTTTGCTGCCGCCGCTATCGCGGCTTCGAGTCGTTTCTGGTTCGCCAACTGCGGGTTTACACCCGCAGCTATATACTGCCGCAGCTAACGCTGCTCCACTCTCCACTCCCCACTCCCCACTCCCCACTCCCCACTCCCCACTCCCCACTCCCCACTCCCCACTCCCCACTCCCCACTCCCCACTCCCCACTCCCCACTCCCCACTCCCCACTCCCCACTCCCCACTCCCCACTCCCAGATCCCAGCTCCCTTCTCCCTTCTCCCCCTGCAAAACCCGCAGAACCGTCAAACTCGGCGGCAAGATGTAGCGTTTAGGCAACAAAGTATGTTGTTTTCTTGCATCATGCCCCCATCTTGCGTGCTAGGTTTCCTTGGACAAAGTGTGTCCGGAATGAATCCAAACACCACGCAGGCCGATGAACTACAACGCAGCACGAAGCGAGCAGAATCGCAACCGGAATTTGCCATTGCGGCAAGTTCTGATCGTTGCCGTTTTGCTGATCTTCGCCGTTGCCAGCGGTTGCAGCCGATTGCGGTTGCCTGCGATCGATCCCTCCGGTTCCTGCTTGTTCGCTCCCCTGCCTACCACAACCGAACTCGCACTGCCTGGATCCGCTGGTGAGAGCTGCCTGTGCTTCAATTGCTTGCGTGGCTTCGGTTCCTGCCTGACCAATCCCTCCTTTGCCTTCCCCACACCCGCGTTTCCTGAACCTGTCGCCCCACCTGCGTGTGCGACTCCGGAAACCGGAGCGTTAGGAGCTGGACCCAAGTTCCCGTTGCTAGGCAAGCACTGCAAAGACGACGGTGCTTGCGTGCCAAGTGCACCCTGCAATGGTTCGTGCCAAACTGGGCCTGCGTCCATTTTGTACGGTGACGAAATCACCAATACCAATCCACGCTGCTTGCCCGATCGGGGCGAACGCGGTTGCATTTTGTTGACCCCACAAAAGATTGTTGCTCCCGTCGGCGGCGAAGTTATTTTATTATCCGGTGTTTGTGGGGCCGATGGTTATTTGCAGATGAATCAACCGTTGGAGTGGATGTTAACACCTGAAAGTGTTGGTACGTTTATTCAAGTCGGTGACGACGATCCGGGGCTTTTGCACCGGTTGACGGTAAAGAAACAACGTCCTGAAAAACATGATCCCTCATACGCTCACGGATTGACCAGCACAAAACGCATGCTGATCACCCGTGGCAACTTGGATCGCAGTGACGATGTACAACTGGAAAAAGGCCAAACTTGGATCTCAATCAGCAGTCCAAGTGAAGGCACCAGTCGTGTGACGGTTCTGGCACCCGATAGCGAGTGCTGGGATCAACGCAAAGCCACCGCAACGATCTACTGGATCGACGCACGCTGGCAATTCCCTGGGTCACAAATCGTACCTGCGGGAACTCCTGTTACCTTGACCACTCGAGTGACACGTGCCGAAGGCAGCTTGCCTGCACGTGGATGGAAAGTGCGTTACGAAGTACAACAACCCGAAACCGCAACGTTTGCGGGTACCAACGGTTCGTCGGTCGCGGAAGCGGTCGTCGATGAAAACGGCAACGCAACGGTAGAGCTACTGCCGGTTGCGGGTACCAGCGGCACTGTCACGGTCGATATGCAAGTCATTCGACCGGGTGGCGATTCGGATAATATGCCGACGATGACGCTCGGCCGCGGACAAACCTTTGTCACCTGGAGTTCACCCCAGTTGGCTGTCCGGGCGGGCGCTCCATCGGTGGCCAGTTTTGACGTTCCTTACGAAGTCGTCGCGAACGTCTCGAACCCAGGCGACCAGCCTGTGAATAATGTCCGCGTTTCGGTCGAGTTTCCTCCAGGAACTCGCGCCGTCAGCGCGGATTCATTCGCCCAAGTCTTGCCAGGCAGCGTGCTTTGGGAAATCGGAACGATTCCACCCAAGACCCAATTGGACTTGTTCATGAACGTGACGTCACAGTCGTCCGGAAATCTAACATTCCAGGCTCGTGGCGATAATGGACTGTTTGACGAAGATACGGTTCGCGTCGATGTGTTCCAGCCTTCGCTTTCGCTTACCGCACAAGCCGAAAAAGAACGCTACGAGGCGGGCGAAGAAGTCACGTTTAATATCGATGTGAAAAACACGGGCGATCGTCCATTGACCAACGTCAAACTGAAAGCTTTTGGCGATCCGAACATGCTGCATCCTGAACGAAACACACGTGAACTTGGCAACGAGTTGACTGACGGTCCACTGCAACCAGGCGAGACATGGCCTACAACCATCACATTCATTCCGACCGCGTCGGGACGTCGCTGCGTCAACTTTGAAGCGACTGCCGACGGTGGACAACGTGCTGTCAACGAAGCATGTGTGACCGTGATCAATCCGATCCCCGATGCACCCGCCTTGACCGTCTCGATTGAAAGTCGCGACCGGGTTGCCACCGGCGATGAGTTTGTGATACGCACCTACGTTAACAATTCGGGGCAAACACCGATTCGCGATGCACGAGTGATGTTGCAGTACGATCCACAACTACAATTGCTACAGGCCACCGAAGGTGCGTCCGAACCACGTGCGGGACAAACAGTGATTCAATGGGACGTGCCCGTCGTGAATCCGGGACAGCGTGCCGTACTGGAAGGACAATTCCGAGCGATGGCGACCAACCCGCAGTCAATCGTGCGTGTTGAGGCGGTAGCTCGAGACGGAACATCCGCCAATGGCGAACATGTTTTCGCAATCGTCGCGGGGGCCCCTCCGGCGTCGCCACCCTCAGGGACCGCACCACCGTTATTGCCGCCGGCGACAACGCCACCGACGATTCCCGGTGGTCCAGGCCAACTGCCACCATCGCCTGATACAGGCCCAGTGGCTCCGGCATTACCATCAGGTCCGGCGAAATCGGATCGAGTTCAAGTCGAGATTTTTGGTCGTGACAATCCAGTTCGTGTTGGCGAACCGATTCGCTACACATTGCGTGTCACAAATGATTCGGATCAAGTGGATGGCGAAGTCAGCGTGCGGTTCAACTTGCCACCAGGTGTGGCGGTGGAACGGGTTACACAGCGTCGGAGTCCTACCGGAGGCGAATTCGATGTCAAAGCGGGTGCAATCTACTTAGCCGATATCCGATCGATGCGTCCCAATGAGACGGTTGAGTACGATGTCGTGATGAGTAGCAATCAACCGCAAACATTCGAGTTGAATGTGGAATCGGTCAGCCGTCGCGGCCCTGGCGGCGTCGACAGCGTGCAAACCGAAGTGATTCCGTAAACCGAAGTGTTTCCATAAAAAGCTGTGAGATAGGCTTCCAGCCTGTCATCCGTAGCACAACGAGGCATAGCCTTCCAGGCTTGTGCATTGCGTCGATCCATCGCGGCGTATGCCAAGCAAACGAGCGGCAGTAGCGGTTCTTGTTAAAGATCCTGCATGCGGGATCTTTAGCAAGATCCACTACAGATAGTGTCAAGCGATTTCTTGCAAACGGTCAAAGATTGCGTCGCAGCAATGCACGGTTGTTGGGTTCGTGCCGTCTTGGTGCAGTGACGACGTCTGAAGCACATTGTGCAAGTTGCACGCGTTCGTCCTGGTGCGCGGACGCAGCATTCTTTCTTCGACTTTCTCGCCTCACGCGACGATGAATACATTTAGCCTGGCAGACCTCCTCCGGTCTTCTTGCAGCATCCCGAGAACACCCTCCTCGGTTCGTTGTCTTGGACAGCGAAATAATGTCGGCGAGTCAATGAACGTCGACGCGTACCAGTCCTGAATGAAGCACAATGCGGTGCCCTCCCTTTATCGCAGCGTGTCTCTTGGTCCGCGTCGGCGTTCCTATGGCCAAGCAATAGTTAATCTCCCATTTCAATGCGCCAAGCATCCACCCCCTCCCGGAGGCACCATGGCCAAAAAAGACACTTTCCGCGTCGTAGCACGCGGTCGCGACGGTTCGTTGTTGATTCATGATTATCCAACGAGTGATCCGCTTCTAAAGATGCACGTTCAAATCGGGACAGATGACTGCAGTACCGATCTAGAGCTACGTGGCATGCCTGTGTTCCGAGGACTGATCGGACCGATGCCCGAAGGCAAAACGGTGGTGCGTTACGAAACGCCTGATGTCTTCGAAGCGATGACAAAAGAATGGGCCAGTGCCAAGCCACGGCGGCGAACACGGCGTTCAGCCAAAGAAATCGCAGCTGCCGCAGCCGCGTCGTAATTCAGTGTGCAAAGTCGCCTTTTGCTCCGCAAAAGCAGCGTCGTCATGCGCAACTGTGGCGTCCCATGTTTTGTGAGCCGTGACGCGTAAGCGGCCGCGTCTGCTGCGGGACCCGGTGCTTTACGGCTTACGGCTGACGGGAATCCCATGCTGCACGCTACTTTCGCGGAGCGAAAGGCGACTATGCTCGACGTGCGGCTTTTAATACGCCGCCTGTCACGCTGTCTTTGCTTTTGATGATCTCCGCTGGCGTGCCCGTGGCGACGACGCGTCCGCCAGCGCTGGCGGCTCCCGGCCCGAGATCGATGATGTAATCCGCCGCTTGCATCAACATCGCATTGTGCTCGACCACGACCAGTGAATGACCGTCGGCGATCAAAGCGTCAAAACAATCGACCAGCCGCACGATGTCGGCAAAATGTAATCCCGTCGTCGGTTCATCCAAAATGAACAACGTTCTTCGACGCGACGCCGAAGCGAGAAACGCGGCGAGTTTTAACCGCTGGCCTTCGCCGCTGGATAGCGTCGGTCCGGGTTGTCCGAGTTTGATGTAGTCGAGCCCGACATCGATCAAACGTTGAAGTCGTGTTTGTGCTTTTTCTTCGCCACGAAAAAACGAAACGGCTTCACGCACACTCATCTCTAACACGTCGGCAATCGTGCGATCGCGATAACGAACTTTTAAAATGTCATCGCGATACCGTGATCCTTGACAGCTCGGACACCGCATCGTCACGTCCGCCAAGAATTGCATGTCGATTTGCAGAACGCCAGCACCCTCACATTCCGGACACTGCCCTTTGTCACTGTTAAAGCTAAAGTGACCGGCGACAAGATTTCGTGTCCGCGCATCGACGGTGTCGGCAAACACTTTGCGAATTGCGTCAAACGCTTTGACGTAGGTCACTGGGCAGCTGCGAGCACTTTTGCTGATCGGCGATTGGTCGATCAACATGCACTCATCGATCTGGCCAATCCCCGTGATCGATTCAAACGGTAATGCCGGTGTCGAGTCGGAGGCTTTGCGAGTTCGGATCGCACCGTACAGCGTGTCTTGAACCAGCGAACTTTTGCCGCTGCCCGAAACGCCTGTCACTAGACACAACACGCCGAGTGGGAAATCAACATCGACATTTTGCAGGTTATGGCCGCTGGCGCCCTTGAGCGAAATCGTGCCTCGTGGCGTACGTGCATCGCGGTCTCGCAATGTCCATCCACGCTCGCCGGTCAAAAATTGGCCCGTCAAACTGTCTTTTGCGGCTAATAGCTGTTTCGTGGTTCCTTGGAACATCACTTTGCCACCGGATTTGCCCGCAGTCGGTCCGATTTCGAGCACTTCATCCGCAGTGCGAATCATTGTCTCGTCGTGTTCGACCACGATCACGGTGTTGCCGCGATCGCGCAGCCCCAGGATCGCTCCGACCAACGTCTCTACATCTGCCGGGTGCAGTCCGGCGGTCGGTTCGTCCAACACGTAAAGCATGTTGACCAGACTGCTGCCGAGTGCCGCGGTCAAAGCAACCCGCTGCGTCTCGCCTCCGGAAAGGGTTCGCAGGGTTCGGTCGAGTTGCAAGTATCCGAGCCCGACAGTTTGCAAGTAACCAATGCGGTCGCGGATTTGCGTTAGTGGCTCCTTCGCGATTTTGGCTTCACGTTTCTCCAGTTTTACATTCGCAAAAAACGCTTCCGCTTCGTCCGCTTGCATCGACAACACGTCGGCGACGTTCTTGTCACCGACATAATACGAGAGTGCGAGCGGATTAAAACGTTTTCCATCACAGGTGGGACAGAGATCGTAGCTGCGATATCGCGAAGCAAAGATGCGAATGTGCATCTTGTACTTTTTGCGATCCAACCAGGCAAAGAAACCATCGAGTCCACCAAAGTTGCGGTCGGGCACGCCGCCGATGATCCACTTCAAATGCTTTTTCTTTAGCTTCGAATAGGGCACGTCGACCGGGATGTCGTAGTCGGAGGCGAGGTCCAGCAGTTCCGTCAATTCGTGCTTGTACGACGGCGTGTTCCAAGGTGCGATCGCGCCGTCGGACAGAGACACCGATTTGTCGGGCACGACCAAGTCCATATCGACATCGACAACGTCGCCAAACCCTTCACAGGTCGGGCACGCGCCTAGCGGATTATTGAAATTGAACAACCGCGGCACCGGATCGGGATAATCGATGTCACATGCGTCACAGCGTCGATCGCGACTGATGGTTCGCCGCAACCAGGAACGCGAATCAATTTCGACGACGTTTGCGGATCCATTGGATTCCGCTGCCGAGTCGTCGTTGGCTTCGGAAAAGACTACCGCGCGGCCGTGTCCTTCGCCCATCGCGTTTTCCAGCGACTCGGTCAACCGCGTCAATTCGGTGTCCGCCGAGACTCGGTCGACGATCACGAAACACTCAATTCCTTTTCGCCCCACCTTTTTCGCGAGCGTCAATCGGTCGGAATCCGAAAGATGAAACGTTTGCTCGCCGACGACCAAACGCACGTAGCCGTCTTGCTGCAGTCCCAGCAAAATCTCGCTGGCCGCTTGTCGGTCGGGCAACCAAACGGGAAACGTGATCATCGCCCGCGTGCGGTCGGCGGATTGCAGCATCTCTTCGGCAACCACCGCCGGGTCATCGCTGCGAACGGGATTGCCACAGCTATGGCAGATCAGCGTTGCTGCTTTCGCGAACAGCAACCGCAAGTGGTCGGCGATCTCGGTCGTCGTTCCGACGGTGCTGCGATTGGTTTTCGATCCGCCGGCGCGTGTGACTGCGATCGCCGGAGGGATACCGTCGATCGAGTCGCAATCGGGCTTGTCCAACCGAGCCAAAAATTGGCGAGTGTACGCCGAGAAGCTTTCGATATAGCAACGCTGGCCCTCGGCATACAGCGTATCGATGGCTAGCGAGGTTTTGCCGCTACCCGAAACGCCACAGAACGCCACCAATTTTCCGCGAGGAATATCGACGTCGATGTTTTGCAAGTTATGAACGCGACAACCGCGAACTGAGATAAAATCCGTGCTCAAGTTGTTTTTCCGTTGGGGGCGAGCTTGCGCGTCGCGATGATGTGGGGCTGGATCCGCGAAGGGTCACAGCATGCCGTTGCAAACGACGCGCCCTTATCCATCGCTATGTGCGTGTTTCCAGCCGTCAATTTTGTACCGAGTTGGCGAATGCTCGCGTACCCCGTACGATGTTGCCTGACGATTACCCTGTATTTGCGAGAGCTACTGATGAGTGTCAATCCAATCGATTTGCAAGAGTACGGAATCCATGTTTCGGACGTGATTCGCAACGCGACGCCGGCTCGATTGTACGAATACGCAATTATCGATGAACACGCCGCGATTTCGGCCTCCGGAGCCCTCGCGACTCGTAGTGGTGACAAGACCGGGCGAAGTCCCAAAGACAAACGAATCGTTGATGAACCCGAAAGCACTGACGATATATGGTGGGGCGATGTCAATATCCGGCTGACCGACCGCTCGTTTGCAATCAATCGCCAACGGGCGATCGACTATCTGAACACTCGCTCGCGAATTTTTGTGTTTGATGGGTTCGCAGGTTGGGACCCGGACCACCAGATAAAAATCCGCGTGATTGCCGAAAGTGCGTACCATGCCCTGTTTATGCACAATATGCTGATCCGTCCTACATCCGAAGAGCTGAAAACGTTCGGCGAACCGGGCATCACCATTTTTAATGCCGGCTCGTTCCCCGCCAACCCCTACACGGCGCAAATGACCAGCACGACGAGCGTCGACTTGTCGTTCAAGCATGGCGAGTTCGTGATCCTGGGAACCCAGTACGCAGGCGAAATGAAGAAGGGCGTGTTCACCGTGATGAACTATCTGATGCCCAAGAAAGAGGTGCTCAGCATGCACTGCAGTGCGAACGAATCGGTCGAAGGCAGCGTGTCGCTATTCTTCGGTCTGTCGGGCACCGGCAAAACAACGCTTTCGACCGATGCAAACCGCCGGCTGATTGGCGATGACGAGCATTGCTGGACATCCTCAGGCGTCTTTAACATCGAAGGCGGCTGCTATGCGAAAGTCATCCACCTGAGCGCAGAGAGCGAACCCGAAATCTACCAAGCGATCCGCTACGGCAGCGTACTCGAGAACGTCGTGTTCGACGAAACCACGCACGAGGTCAATTACGACGATGCGTCGATTACCGAAAATACTCGCGTCGCTTACCCGATCGACTATATTGACAACGCAAAGCTTCCTTGCGTCGGAGGCCATCCGAAAAATATTATCTTTTTGACGTGTGATGCCTTTGGTGTGCTGCCACCAGTGGCAAAGTTGACGCCTGAGCAAGCGATGTATCATTTCATCAGCGGCTACACCGCCAAAGTCGCAGGTACAGAAATGAACGTCAATGAACCGACCGCGACCTTCAGTGCTTGTTTCGGAGCCGCGTTCCTGGTTTGGCATCCGGCGAAATACGCCGAGTTGTTGGCCGATCGCATTCGCCAACATGGCAGCCACGTTTGGTTGGTCAACACCGGATGGGGTGGTGGCCCCTACGGCGTGGGTAAACGCATGAGTATCAAGCACACTCGCGGGATCATTGACGCCATTCACGACGGTACATTGTCATCTGCCAGCACGCGAACGGATCCCGTGTTCCGCTTTGAGGTTCCAGAATCCTGCGGCGATTTACCGAGCGAAGTGTTGTGGCCTGCGGACGCCTGGGCCGACGCGGACGCCTATCAGAGCAGTGCACGACGATTAGCCGACTTGTTCCACGACAACTTTAAAAAGTTCGAGTCGGGAGCGAGTGAAGCGATTCGAAACGCAGGCCCCGCTGTGTTGTAAGGAAGAATCATCGCGAGCTTGATCGCCCGAAATAATGACTTTGGGTGGGGCGGGGAGATTACAATAGGTCGGTTAAGGACCGACGTCACTCGCCAGGATTGACCGCCATGAAGCCAAAGAAGAAGAAAGCGATCTGCAAATGGGATCGTCGCGAGATCGAGGATTCGCTACCCCTGTTGTTAGCGGAAGCCCGTTCGTCGACCTACGTTTGCAAGAAATGCGGCCGCACGGCGTCAGAGAAAGCGTACCTCTGTAAACCAGTCTCCGAGAAAGACATCAAGTGAGTGGTGTGAGGAGGCTTATTCTGGATCACACCGTGTGAGTCGGGCCGGTTCCCACCGGCCCTCCTTAACGCATCGATAGAATCGGCCGGTAGGAATATTTCGTTCGGGGACATGGGTGGCGCTTTGAACAAGACAGCGGGGGGCGGAGAAAGCATAGCTTTCCCCGTCCTCGCTCACCAGCCTCGCGGCTGAAGTGAGCGCAAGCGAACTTCAGCCGCGAGGCTGGTGACGTCGAATTTCGCCAGTCCGCTCGTCGATCTGGGCCACCACAAAACGACAGCAACTGACATCCCAAACGCCGTCCGTTTGAGTCCCACTCAAGCCGATAGGATGGTCCTGGAATGCTTCGCTGATGCGGTACGTCTTCCCCTTCCAACGGAACTGGCCAACCCTGTTGACGCGGCGTGTTTGGTAGCGTTCGCTATACTCGAACGGATCCGTTTTCTCCTGAAAACGTCGCTCACTGATTTGGTATCGCTGCGAAGGTGTTTCCAAATCCAATGCCCCGTGAGGACGCTCCAAGTTGTAGACGTCTCGCCAAAGATCAAAGCACTCTTGAGCTTCCGCCAGCGTGCTCAGTGAGCGATCCTGCAGGGCTTCGAGTTTGAGCGTGCGATGAAATCGCTCCAGCTTGCCGCGGCCCTGAGGATGGTGTGGACGACCGTGAATCACTTCCACATCGTGACGCATCAACCACGCCGTGAAACGTGTGTGACGCATCAAGTGACTACCGCCCCACGGGTTGCCGTTGTCGACGTAAATCGCGTGTGGAAGCCCGTAAATTGCGAACACGTTGCGAAAATGACTTTGCACCGTTTGCCGCGTTTGATTCCCACAAGCGAGGATCCCCAGTGAAAACCGGGAGTGATCGTCCAGCAGGGTTAGCGGGTAACAATAGCTCTTGTTGTTCAGCGCGAACTCGCCCTTGAAGTCAACTTGCCACAGTTCGTTGGGACGCTCTCGCTCGAATCGCGTCCATGGCTTTCGCTTGGCCGATTCAGCGTCACTGATGCGATCATGTCGCTTCAAGACAGCGGCAATCGTGCTGGGCGAAGGAAGCGTTTTTTCACCCATGACTTTGAGCCGCTTGCGAATCTTCAAGCCGCCCCAGGCCGGGTGAGCATCGCGGATCTGCAGCACTTTCTGCTCGATCTCCGCGGGCGTCTGTGTGGGGAATCGGTGAGGTTTTCGCGAGCGATCCACCAAAGGTTCTTCGGCGCAAGCTCGGTGACGCTCTCGCCACTTGTAGCCGGTCTTGCGTGAGATACCAAACCGCTCGCACAACCGGCTGAAATTGACTCCGTCGGCCTCTGCCAAGCGGACAAACTCTTCTCGTTGGGACACTCGATTGAACTCTTTCCAGCCCATACTTGCTCCTAAAAGGAACAAGTATGATTACTGTAAAAAAGCGCCACCCATGTCTCCGGAAAAGCGCCACCCATGTCTCCGGTCTATACAAGGAACCGGCCCTACGCACCTGAGCCGAGAGCGCTAACCGCGGGCTGTCGGTTTAGTGAGCCGTGACGCGTGAGCGGCCGGGTCCCACGCCATTACCCGGTGCCTTACGGCCCACGGCTCACAAGAACAGAAGCAACTTTAGATTTGCACTCTAACGGTATTGTTCGTGGCAGGCGTCACAGCTTTGGGTGACGGCGCCGACGAGAGGGCCGATTTCATACGTCTTGGATTCCATCGCGGTTGCGATCGCCGTGGCAGCTGTCGACATCTTGTTGCTGAGCATCACGTACTCGTCATCCTCGGCATCATCCAGCCCCTCTTTCGTCAACACCTTGCCAACCGAAGCTAGAAGTTGCGCGTCGCGCCGGATTTGCTCGGCGTTCTCTTCGGTCGACTTCTTGTCGCGACTCGCCTGCTTCAACTTGTCTTTCAGCAATTCGGCGTACTCCATCAATGGCGATCGGTCGACAATCATCGACCAGTCGTTATCCGGCTCGGCGTCGCGATTGGCCAGCCCGCTGCCAGCAACCAAGTCTTGCAAGTCAGCTTTTCGCAATTTTGCTTCGTTATAGACCTGAGCCGAACCAGCCTTGCAATTGAACGCCGTTCGCGCAATCAAATCACGAGCGGCCGCTGCCTGGTCTTTCCAGCGTACGTCGCCGGCGTAGTCGTTGATGATCGCAAACAGTGTTGCCAGAATCGACAAGTCCAAACGCGCATCTTGGTAACCGCCCCCTTTAAACGCTCCGGGAGTCGAGACCACTTCGTCATAGTGAAGCTTCAATCGCTTGATTTCGTCTTCGAGCGAATTCGGAGCGATCAACTTGGCCCAACCTCCACCGCCGGAGCCGGCTTCTTCAATCTCACCTGCATCGCTGGACGCCACGGCAGCAACCGCAGCGGCCGAGGATGCTTTGCGAATCGTCGCCAATGTGGGACGCTTGTCACGGAACGCTTCATCGAGTGAATCAAAGAAAACGCCGCGAGTATCGCCTTCACTAAACGTCGGCTTCGGTGCCCGCCGCTCTTGGGCGTCTGTGCCGGCCGATAGCGACAAGACGACGATCGTTAGCAGGGCGAAGCGAAAGTGCGGTGCAGCGAACATGGATGCGTTTCACCCGAATGGGGAAAAGTGAGTTGGTGACGAACCGTATTGTAGCAGAAGCATTCGCAATCGCAGAACCCTTCGTCGGCCGCCTGCGGAGAGATCTCGCAGTTCTTAAATGCTGTCTTTGTAGGGGGGTGTTCTGTCGAAATCCATCCAGTCGAACGCTAGTTTTGGTAAGTGCGAACAACTGAAAACACCTACTTGCCCGTACCCGATATCGTCGCCTGATTGTCGAAATAGTCGATCAAGGAATAGACATCGTTATTTAGTTCCTTCATCTGATCCAGCAGTGGCACGTAGGGCTGATAATGATTGTCGAGAATTCCCTTGTTGGAATTCAGATTGGACGGATCTTTGCTGGTGTCGGTGGGGTCGTTGTCTTGATACTTGAACCAATGCCAGCCGACACATATTTTCGATTGCATCAAATCGAGACAAAAATTCTGATAGAACAACCCACGGTCCGCTTGGGTCGGCACGCACCATCCCGCACCGCTCTGGTTGGTAAGGCCAACCGCGTCCATCCCTTTGGCATAGTATTCCGTAACGATGAGCGGCTTGCCCACCTCCGCCGCAAGCGCACTGGCTTTCGGTGCGGGTGACCATTGTGAGTAGAGGTTGTAACAGAACGCATCCACATACTTGCCGACGACATGCAGTGACGCGTTACTGGAATACAGCCTTGGACCGAGCAACATGTGGTTGGGATCGACACTCTTGATCGCTCTAGCAACTGTGCCGATGTACTTTTCCATCACCAGTTCATCAAACTTATAGCGATCGGTTGCCGTCAAATCGTCAACCGTTGCGTCTTGGCCATGCTGATTTTTCAGAAAGGAAATCGCGGCAAGATATCCATGATCTTTTTCATCGAGCCGAAGATAACGATCAATCATTCCTGGTTTCAGCGGCAGCTCGTTATCAAAAAAATGGCCAAGCAGATTGGGATCCTCTTTGTACCGAGCGATCTGCTGGCGGGCATGTTTGGTGCAAAACGCTTCCCATCCTGGATCAAAGACCAATATACAGTTTTCGGGATAATTGGCATGCCCCGAGCCACGCTTTGTTCGCCCTTTGCTAAATGTGGTCATGAAATTCCAGTTGACGCAGTACGAAACTCCATCGCTGGCGTTTTGAATCAGTTCATCGTTCGTCCAAGCGCCGGTTCCAGTGAAACCATGATCACGAAGTAGCGTGACCGTCCGCTTCGCCCAATCGGATTCACTTCGAAATTTCTGATCAAACGCCTTTCGCTGGGCTGGGCCTGTTCCAATGCTGACCGACACGATGCCACGGTTGATGTGACGAAACCCATCAGGATCGATGATCCACCAACGACCATCCTTTTCAAGGGTATAGAAAAATCCGGTGTGCTCTTCTTGCTGGTCGAGACGGCTGCCGTACTGATTGCATTGAATCGTGCGAGCTCGATAGTTTTCCAATGAGCCCACCGACCGGGTCGGGCGTTCTTTCCAGCGGTGCGGTGGTTTTGCTTTCGCTTTGACGGTGATCGTTTCCGCCCCAGAATGCAGAGGCGACAACAACACCAACGAGGCGGCCACGAAAACAGTTCGGAATGCAGTCTTCAAAAACGGCTGACCTTGAAAATCGAGTAAAAACGACAGCCGACCGGGCCAACGATGAAGGAGAACGAGCCGAAAAGCTGACAGCAATTAAGGTAGTCCGCGACGAACTCGACGCAAGAGTCCACGAGCTCCGTTTCGAACCCGCTCCGGATGTCGTGCTGTCGTTGGATTGATTCCAAATTAGGGAATTAGAAATGAAAAACGCGGGTGCCAAAGAGGATCGACAACCGTCCACCGGTGAGCAACGGAAAATAAATTGTCGTAGCGGCACTTGTCAACAGTTTCGTTCATACTATCGATCAGCATTCTCGCCGCCGCTTGATTCTGACCCGCATACCTAATCCGTCGATGTGACCCTATGACTCTTTTTAGCAACGACATTCACCGTGGTGCATGGAATCGACCGAGATTCTTCGTGGCACGCTTCCTAATGGTTTGGCTTGCCTTGGCCAGCGGCTATGGCGGTTGGGCGTTGCCTGATTCACGAGCCGATGACTCCGGAGCGAAGCCGCAGAAAGCCGAGATCGTTGCCGACCAACCTCCGAATGTCCTGTTTATCGCTGTCGACGATTTGAATGATTGGGTGGGATGCCTGGGCGGGAATCCCGATGCCCAAACGCCAAACATGGACGACTTTGCAAAGCATAGCGTGCTGTTTCGCAACGCTCATTGCCAAGTCGCACTTTGCAACGCATCACGCACCTCAGTTCTGACAGGGATGTATGCATCCACGACCGGGATCTATGGAAACAGTCTTAAGCGTGCGGGTTCGGTTTATCGATCTGCCATGCAGATGCCAGTGTGGTTTCAGCAGAACGGTTACCGAACGATGTGCATGGGCAAGATCTATCACAACGACCATGGCAAAAAGGCCTACTGGGATACGGTTGGGCCCAAGACATTGCGATGGGGACCTGAACCGCCCAACGGCAGACAGTTCACGGAGCGTTTCGGCGATCGGGCAGAGGATTCGTTGGCGTGGGCTGCGTTGGACGTCGAGCCAGGCGAAATGCCCGACGAACAAGTCGCAGCGTGGGCCAAGACGCAGTTGGATCAAAAACACGACAAACCATTCTTTCTGGCGTTGGGCTTCTATAAGCCTCACACCCCGATGACCGCACCGAAGCGATATTTCGACCAGTTCGATCGTGAAAAACTGACGATACCGGTCGTGCTTGAAAACGACTTAGATGATGTTCCTGAGATTGGACGGCGGTGGGTTCTTGACCGCAGTGATCTGATCGCTGACGACGCGGTGGATCAGTACAGCCCTACCTATCGGCGTGAACTAGTACATGCGTATCACGCTTGTGTGGCGTTGACCGACGATTGCATCGGGCAAGTTCTGTCGCATCTGCGAGACAGCGGCTATGCCAACAACACGATTGTGGTGCTTTGGTCCGATCATGGTTGGCATCTCGGCGAAAAACACCACTGGCGAAAATGGATGCCATGGGAAGAATCCACGCGCAGCTTTCTTGCGGTACATGTGCCCGGAATGTCCGCTGATGGAAGCACGTGTGACCGCACGGTTGGATTGATCGACATCTTTCCGACGCTCGCCGAACTTTGCAATCTTGAGCCTCCTGCACAACTGCAAGGCCTGAGCTTTCGTGAACTGTTGGTAAACCCCGATGCCTCATGGAATCGACCTGCTTTGACATCGACGACAGCGGGTAACCATACCGTTCGCTCGGAAAAATGGCGTTACATTCGCTATCGCGACGGATCCGAAGAACTTTATGACCACAGCAAGGATCCAAACGAGTGGAATAACCTGGCAGATCGCCCTGAATTGAATAAGATCAAAGCCCAGCATGCTCAATGGATCGACACTCTGACTGAAGGTGAAATCATCAAATGAAACATCCCATAATGAACCGCCGAGTCGTTCACATCGTGTCGCTATCGGTTGGCCTGCTTTGCCTTGGCGTGACAGGCCAAGCGAAAGCGGATACCGAAACACCGTCCACCGATTCGACGCCTCCCAACGTGATCATGCTGATGAGCGACGATCAAGGTTGGGGTGATGTCGGATTCAATGGCAACGAAGACATTCATACTCCGAATCTCGACGCGATGGCTGCGGGTGGCATGCGGATGGACCGCTTCTATGCCGCTGCTCCACTATGCTCGCCGACTCGCGGAAGTTGCTTGACGGGAAGGTATCCGTTTCGTTATGGGATTCTCGCCGCACACACCGGTGGGATGCGTGTGGGAGAAACGACGATTCCCGAATTGTTGAAAAAGAAACACTATCGAAGCGGCTTTTTTGGCAAGTGGCATATCGGCTGGGTCAAACCAGACGACGTTGGCACGCGAGGGTTTTACTCGCCGCCATCGCACCATGGGTACGATCACTATTTTGCCACCACAAGCGCCGTGCCCACATGGAACCCAACGGTGACACCCGAGGGCTGGAGCAGTTGGGGGAACGAGCAAGGCAAACCATGGAAAGGCGGTTTGCCCTATGTCCAAGATGGAAACGATGTTGCCGAGAATATGGAGGGCGACGATAGTCGTATCATCATGGATCGCGTGATCCCGTTTATCGAAGCCAGCAAGGACAAGCCTTTTCTCGCAACGGTTTGGTTCCACGCCCCACACGAACCGGTGGTAGCGGGTGAAGAATACAAAAAACGCTACAAGAAATTCGGCAGCTCGCGGCAGAACTACTACGGCTGTATTACCGCGATGGACGAGCAGATTGGTCGCTTGCGTACCAAGCTGCGTGAACTCGGCATCGAGAAACGGACGCTCGTCTTGTTCTGTAGTGACAACGGCCCTGCTGATAGTCTGGCCAAAAAGGGTGTCGCGTCGGCGGGTCCGTTTCATGGACACAAACACACGATGTACGAAGGCGGGTTGTTGGTTCCGGCCTGTGCAGAATGGCCTGGCGTGATCCCGGCCGGCACGACGACCGATGTGCGTTGTTCGACTGTGGACTTTTTGCCCACCATCGCAAATGCCTGTCAGGTCGAGTCGGCAATCAAGTCTTCGCTGCCGATCGACGGGATCAATCTGATGCCGCTATTGACGGAAAAGGTCAAGACGCAAGAGCGAGAGCTATTCTTCGGTTATCGTCGTCTGCAAGGTGGGATTGATGGGAAGGCAATCATTTCGGGGAATTGGAAATTGCTGCAAGAAGCGAAGAAAGACGGCAAGATTCGTTTGTTCGATCTCAGCGAAGACCCATACGAGCAAAACGATCTGGCGGCAACATCGCCAGAACGATTTTCGGCTCTGAGTCAAAAGCTAGCCGAAATCGAAGCGAGTTGCCAGCGAAGTCGCGATGGCGCCGACTACCGTTATTGACGAACGTTGGAATCAATGTCGTGGATCGCTCCGCGATCCAACGTAATGATCGCGGGGGACGTGAAATCTATTGTTGATGCATTTCTGGTGTAAGCCGGTAGTTATATTCCGGCAGATCCGTGAGGTATTCTACAGGAGGGTCCTTGGTGCGTTGGATCTGTTTCCGTGATGCTGGCGTAAATGACTTTTGGATGATGTGGCCGGTTGTCACGAGCCCTGTTGAGGTTGTGGCCCGGGATTCAATTGCCATGACCATCTCCCGAAGTGCTGTAAAGAGCTGACCGCTATAGGCCCGCTCGACCCACGGAAAAACGCGACGTTCGATAGGGTTGTATTTGGAACAAAAAACCGGGTAGTGCGCCACCTGAATTGGTAACCCGAACTCAGCTGACAAACGTCCCAAGTGCCACTTAAAAGTACTTGATTTATTGCTGTTGCTCCCACCACAGTCCAGCAGCACAAGGATTCGATCAGCCGTGGAGAACAGTTGGCGGCCGATGTGTTTCCAAAACCATCCCAGACTATGGCAAGAAAAGGCTCCAGTGTCATGGCTGGTGTTTAGATTCATGTGGGCAATATTCTGTTGTGGAGCGTAGATCCCGTGGGTGATCACCTCCGCTTGGGCGTAAGAAGGCAGCGCGTGATCGAGCACATCAATCGGACCATCGGCAAGAACTTCACCCGGTCGATGGACGTTACCCAGCAGTTCTTTCTGTTTGCTGTCGATACTCAGAACCGCGTCTTTTGTACGGCGAAACCGCTTTCGCATCTGATCAATAATGCCGAACTGCTCATCACGGTTACGGCTGGGAGCTTTGGTCACCGATTTGACTTGTTGTCGCTTTCGGAGGTTCCTCTCGCGACACAGACGAGCCACCACAGGACGAGAGATGGAAGTGCAAGCCTCGCACAATCGTTTCGTGATTTCGCTGATGGAAAGACAAGTCCAGTGAACGGTACAGTCCGTTGGGCTTCCTGCGGTTCGCTCATCGAGAATCTCATCTAACTCATCGAGAACCTCCGGATGAGCCTCTTCTTTTTTGGTCGTCCGGCCCCCTTCTTCCGGACTCTACCTTCTGCGGGGTCGTCTGCATTGCTAAGACGCTCAAGTTCAGCTCGCCCACGAGTGATAGTGGAATGCGAACAACCTAGAAGTTGACTGAGATACTCACACCCGCCATGTGGCAGGGCCAAAGACAGGGAGGCAGCGTAACGCCGCTTGTTTTTCTCGGAAAGGGAGTTGAAAACCGCCTTGATTTGTTCCTCCTTTTCAGGAGCCAGTAATGAATCATTTTGAATCATGTCCATCCTCCGTGGATGTTGAAGTGAAATAGATTGAACACTCCAGACATGGGCCGCAATTTCCATTCCTGTCCCGCCGCGACTTTGCTAGCATAGACATCCGTCAGTAATACATTTCACGTCCCGAGCGATCAACGACTATCCGACTCGGCGTCCGAACACCCACCATTCGGTCGCCAGAATAGCTAACATGCCGAGCAATAACCATCGCCAATACTCTTGGCGTTTTTCGACTCCCGCGACTTTGCCTTCGACTGATTCGTAGCCCAGTTCGATGCTTTCAGATGCGGCGATCGTACTCTCGCTGCGGTTAAACAAGTTGATCGAGAACATATCGACAATACGCTCGCCCGATTTCACACGGTAATTGCCAGGCGAATCGGTCTCGACGATCTCTGTCACTCCCGATGGACCGACCGGGATCGAAATGGGTTTGTCGCCTAATCGCTGCACGTCGACGTTGCTGATTGCACTTTCGACTCGCAAACGCACCGTGTCACCGGGCGTGTACGAGGGAGCTCCACTGACTTCGGCCGCTCCCGCTAAGTAACGCAGCACGTTCAAGACAAACACAGGCCAAGAGCGTTCGGCGTACCAATTTGTATTGGTCTGCGTCGCACCGTCAGCGTCTTTGCTGATCAACTCAAATCCCAACACCAAATCTTGGTATCCATCACGCGGCGCGATCGTCAGCATTGGGCCGATGTCGGCACCGAGTAATTCCGTGCTGCCGGCCGGGCCCTCCATCGAGCGACCTTGGAAGATCAACAACGAAAACAATTCCAAATACCGCATCAAGGGATGGGTGCGATCCATGTCGATCAATGCAACACCGGATGGTTCACTTTTCCATTTCCATGCATCACTGCGAGTGCCATCGGTGTTGGAAACTTTGTTGCTCGGCAACGCGCCAATGAAAAACGTATTGGTGCGTGGCATCGTTTCAGGCGAACATCGGTCGTAGATGATCAAGTCATCGTTACCCGACGCGGACCGCTGTTTGTAGGCATCTGTGGACATGTATTCCGGCGGCACAAACTCGGACTGGCAAATCTTGCCCGCCTTCGAGGTCGAAAGTGCAATTTCAAGAGGCGTGTTCCCCGGCGTGACCACCAACACCGAAACGTTTCGCATCGGCGTCAATGCCGCATAGGCAACGTTATCAACCGCGAGATCGTCTTTGATATCCAACGCGAGTTTTAACGAGATGGCTTCTTCGCTTTCGATCGAAAACGACAAACCCGCTTGTTCACCGACAGGCAAATCGACACTCGACGCATCAAGCAGTTCGTCGTCCAGAGTCAACGTCGCGGTTGCCGAAGCTTGGTCCGTGCCCAAATTCAAAATCGTGGCAAAGATCTGAACCTGCTCGGGCTTTTCGATGTTTCGTTCTGCGGAAAACGCTGTGATGGCCAAATTGGTCACATCGCCCGAACCGATCGGGATGTAGGTTGGCGTTAAATTCCCGAGGTCAAACTCGGTTACCGTTTGGAACCCTCCGTCGCTGTACAACAACAAATCCGCTGGCATCGCGTCGGCGACTTGCACGTCGTTCACATCACCGGCTTGGCTGGTCCGCCGCGGGTTCGCCAGTCCGTCGGCTGCCTTCAATGCACCGAGCACATCGGTCGGCCGGTTGGTCACCTCGGCACGCGAAAGCGCGTCACGCAACCGGTTACGATCGGACGTGAACGACTGTAACACCTCGGCACGATCGCTGAACGAGACCAACATTGCGGTTTCGCTATCGGACATCGCTTCGATCCGTTCGGATACCAATCGTTTGGCCCGTTCAAAACGATTGGCGTCATCATCGACGTCGGTCGTCTGCATGCTGGCTGAGGTGTCGATCAAAAACACCAAGCGGCCTTGGCTGGATGTTTCGCCACGAACGCCTGGACGCAACATTGCAAATGCCGCGAGTGCGACGATCAGTAACTGTAGAAACAGCAGAATGCTACGCCGTAGTCGCTGCAGCAAGCTATTGACGTGCAGATCCTCGATCGTCTTTTTCCACAAAAACGTGCTCGGAACCTCAACCGCTTCACGGCGCAGTTTCAAGAAATACAGCAGGATGATGCCGATCGGGATGAGCGAAAACAGTGCCCAATGCCATGGCGTCAGCGTTGAAATCCAGCTCATCGCACCACCCCGCGCTCACGTAGATAGCGAGTCACAATCGTCTCCACCGGCGTGTCGGTGCGAACGGGAATGTAAATAATCGATCGCTTGGAGCAAAAGTGTTTGGCAGAATTCATAAACGCTTGAACGGTTTCCTTGTACTTGTTCAACACATGAGCATTAATCGTGATCTCGGCTTCGTCACGGTCTTCGACGTCGATCAGTTTGCGGTCGCCACGTAGCGGCGGATCAATTTCTTCGGGCGACAGAATGTGCATGACGAACACATCCATCCGTCGTCCGATCAACATCCGCAGTGCCGATTCGTAACCCTCTTTGTCCATAAGATCCGTTAGCAGCACCGCGACGCCGGTGCCGGTCGCCCGCATGGCAAACTCTTTAACGCCGTCGTGCAGTGAAACGTTATGACCGCTTTGCACCGAATCGAGATACGCCAGCATTTTCCATAGACTGGCTCGCCCGCGGAGAATCGGGGCCCGCCGGCCTTCGGGACCAAGCACCGAAACACTCACGCGGTCGGCGCGACACAAACCGACGTAACCGAGAGCTGCCGCCATCTGTTTCGCAACGCGAAGTTTGGTGGGGTCGCCAAAGTTCATCGATTCGCTGGCGTCAATCAAGGAAAAGAAGTGCAGGTCTTCTTCCTCGAGAAACAGTTTCAAAAACAGTTGGTCGAGTCGCGCGTACAGATTCCAATCGATCAGCCGCAAATCGTCGCCGGCGACGTAGTGGCGGAAATCGGCGAACTCGACACTTTCCCCTTTGCGTCGGCTGCGGCGTTCGCCTTTCATGCGTCCACGAAAGACTTTGCGCGAGACAAGTTCCAAACGTTCGAGTCGCCCGAGTAATTCAGGGCTTAGCAGTGGATCCGTTGCGGTCGCTGGCATGGATGATCATCGTGAGCGGTGAAGAGCGATTTTGTGTTCCTATTTATACACGAAGCGGTGTAGGGGCGGTGACAGGCTGCCAGTTACTTTGCTGTTGGCGCCGGTTACTTTGCTATTGGCGACTGTTACTTTGCTGCTGGCACTGGCGCGAACGGGCTACTTGTGGGGGAGGGGATATTTCTAGCGACGAAAAAGAGGACAAACACCGTCACTAGGATCAGCACGATCCGCACAGAGGCTCGCGGATCGAAATTTGGGCGTCGGTTTTGGCGGACGATGTAAATCACCAACAGCGGACCGCCCAGGATCAGCAGCGCATTGTTCCGCAACGCCAGCAGCATGTCGCCATGCAGCAGTGCCATTACGGCTCGTGTCGCACCGCATCCGGGGCAATGAATCCCCGTGGTCTGGTAAAATTGGCACTTGGGGAACCAGGAATCGTTGCCCGGCTGGATCGTTTGCAGCAAAACGATTCCGGTCGCGGCACAGGCCACAAGCGTCCCAACGATCGCGATCAGCAATAACGGCTTGGATTTATGATTTTCGTTCATTTCGGCCCTTAGTTTACCAGAAATTTCTGGAAAACCGTGGTGGTGTGGCCGCACATCGGGCAACGTGGCGAGGGATCGACGACGAACATTTCTCAACCGGCTTGTTTGATTCGCGACGACTTGCGACCATGTGTGCCGGCGGCGGGCCGAAAATTGCCATTTGCGTTTTTGCGGTTCGCGGTGGGGCAGTAGCTTCAGCTATCGAAATCTCCTTCAAACCCATCCAAATCTCCTATTTACTCATGTCTGAATCGACAAACGCTCAAGCGAACGACGCTTTTGACGAGCCTTGTGCCATCGTGTTAGCCGCGGGCAAGGGAACTCGAATGAAGAGTGACCTGCCTAAAGTTCTCTGCCCTGTGGTCGACCGTGCGATGATCCACTTCGTGCTCGATGCACTCGAAAACGCGGGCATCAAACGACAGATTATCGTCGTTGGATACGAAGCAGACGCGGTCAAAAAAGAGCTCGCCAGCCGCGGCGGCAATATCGAATTTGCTCACCAAAACGAGCAGCTCGGCACCGGTCACGCGGTCCAAATCTGTCGCCCTGCACTCGAAAAGCAGACGGGGCCGACGATCGTCGTTGCGGGCGATTCGCCATTGATTCAATCGACCAGCTTGAAAAAGTGCCTCGATCATTTTCGCGAAACCAAGCCCGCATTACTGCTCGGCACGCTCGAAAAAGCAAATCCCGAGGGTTTGGGGCGAATCGTGCGAGACGCGGCGGGTGAGTTCACCGGGATCGTCGAACACAAAGACGCCACCGACGAACAGCGCAAGATCACCGAAGTCAACATGAGTACGTATTTGTTCAATACGCCCGACCTGTTGGACGCACTTTCAAAATTGAGCAATGATAACGCTCAAGGCGAGTACTATTTAACCGATACCGCCAAGTTGCTTCGTGAAGCCGGGCGACCAGTCGAAGCGATTGCGGTCTTGCAGCCTTGCGAATCGCTTTCGATCAATAACACCGACGAGCTGAAACTAGTCGACGAAACGATGCGATCGATGGGGTATGCGTAAGCTGTCATGCGTGAATTGAAAATTTTTAGCGGCCGAGCCAACCGCGATCTGACCGATCGAATTTGTAAGCATCTGCATCTTGAACCGGCGAAAATTACGCTGGGCAAATTTCCTGACGGCGAGAACTATTGCAAACTGGACGAAGACGTCCGCGGCCGCGACGTGTTTCTCGTCCAGCCGACTTCCCCACCGGTCAACGACAACCTGTTCGAGTTGTTGGTGATGATCGATTGCTGCAAACGAGCCAGTGCCGAACGGATCACCGCCGTGATCCCCTACTTTGGCTACGCACGGCAAGACCGCAAAGACGAAGGTCGGGTGCCGATCACCGCGAAATTGGTGGCCAATGTGATCGCGCGAGCCGGCGCGGACCGCGTGTTAACGATGGATTTGCATGCGGCTCAGATCCAAGGTTTCTTTGACGTGCCGGTGGACCACTTGTACGCCGCTCCGGTTCTGAACGATCACTTTCTCGCTCGCGGTCTGAAAGACGAAGAAATCGTCGTGGTCAGTCCCGACGAGGGCAGTATCAAACGGGCCGTGGGTCACGGTAAACGCCTCGGCGGATCGCTGGCGATTGTCGACAAACGCCGAACCAGTGCGACCGAAGTACGCCAGAGTACGATCATCGGTGGCCCGGTCGAAGGCAAAATCGCCTTGTTGTTTGACGATATGATCAGCACGGCGGGGTCCATCTGTGGTGCCGCCCGCTTGGTTCACCAGGCGGGTGCCAAGGAAATTCATATTGCTTGCACGCACGGAATTTTGTGCGGCCCGGCGATCGAACGACTGCGTGACGCTCCGATCGATTCGATCATCGTGACCGATTCGATTCCGTTGCCAGCAGAAAAGCAATTGCCGAATATGGTTCAATTGAGCGTCGCCCCGCTGTTGGCCGAAGCGATCAAGCGGATTCACCACGACCAATCGATCAGCGAACTGTTCCGCGAGCGATAGGGGCGTCGCGTCTCAAGTCCAGCTTCCTGGTTCCCCGGCTCTGCCTGGGAACCCACTGCCTTGCAGGCTGCCGAATAGGGGCGGTCGAGGCGGAGCCTCGGGAGCAATGCGTTCCAAGGCAGAGCCCAACGCCGTGAACGATTTTCTGGTAGCTACCTTCGCCAGAAGGTGGTGATTCGCAATGGACGCCAACAATCCACGCTCTGGCGAGCGTAGCTACGAAATGCAAATTCTGTAATTTGCAGCCTTAATATCGTGCACGACGCTGGGCAGAGCCTGCGGACGAGCGTTTCAGAACGGACGGAAATTTTTAGGTTACGGCACGAGCAGTGGTGACGACTGGAAAAACGCTGTCGTTTTGCCGTTTCTGAATCGTGTTTTCTTAATAAAACACCGTAAAACGCTTTGCTATCTGCACTGATTCTCTAAGAATTCTCGCTCGGCTGCTCTTTCGCGAGCCGCCCGAAATTAGCTACGGTCCCTCTTGATGTTCCTTCTGGTGTTGCGAGAGCCCCCTCGTGTTGCACGGATCATGTTTCACATCGAAAGTGGTACTAATGTCCCATCGTGACTACGCGAAATCTCGATCCAAGTTGTCGATGTTTGGCGGCGCCGACGCTGACGAGCTTGCTCCGTTCCGCACCACCAGTTTGATGTGGATGTCGGGCATCTCGCTATTAATCGTTCCTATGTTGACGTTGATCGACGTTCCAGTCGGTCGTTGGCTGGCGATCAATCGGCCCTCGAAAGAGGTGGCGAGCCTGTTTGAATTAGCGGGCTACTTTTCGCATGCAACTGGCGTCTTTTTGATTCTGCTCTGCATTTTGTTGATGGCACCGCGTCGCCGCCGCTATGTCCCCCGGCTTGCCGTGCTTGCCATGGGCGCCGGTGCGGTATCGACTATCGCCAAAATGTTTGTATTGCGAGAGCGTCCCAGTCGCATCAATCTTGACATCGCGACTTACGACAAAGCTTGGCATTGGGTGTTCGATTGGTCGCTGGATCAAGTCGCGACGTTCGACGCAGGCACCCGGGCCTTTCCCAGTTCGAATATGGCAGTCGCAGCCGCGTTCGCGATCGGGCTGGCCGCCGTGTTACCGCGAGGTCGCTGGGTGTTCGCAATGATGCTGCTTGGCACGATGTTGCACCGGATGTACTCTGGAGCTCACTTCATCAGTGACGTGTTTGGCGGAGCGGCATTCGGTTTGATTTGGGGCTACGTTTGCTTTCATCCAAAATTGTTGGGCAGTCTGTTCGACCGGATGGAATCCGAACGACGACCCAAACGACCATTATTCGAAGAAAAAGTCCCTCGGATTGACGAAGCGACGCGAGCCGATGAGGCTAAGAGCGACGAAGACAAAGGTCGCTTTGCAGCCTAAAGCTTTTTCAGAGCTAAAAGCTAGTGATGGCCGTAGCGGAAGTCGTCAAGACTTTCGTTGCATTTGTCGAATGATCCGAAACTCTCGCGCGAGTTCCACTACGAAATGTTTCACAGCGTTGCGATTGCGCGCTAGCCCTGGTTGAACGCGGGAACCGAACTAGCCGGCTGCTGATTAAATCGAAGTGGTGAGCCGCGGGCTGTAAGGCAACGGGTAATGCACGGAACCCGGCCGCTTACGCGTCACGGCTCACTAAGTCAACAACCCGCACCGCACTCTCCTCTACTGCCTCAATCAAAACATTCTTGAAACGATGACACGACTTTTCGCAGGCACCCCGTTCGACATTCCGCCCACGTGTGATCGTTGCGGCGAACTCGAAGAAGCATGCAAGTGCCCGCCTCCGGCTCACGAGTATTTGCCGGCTGAAAAGCAAACGGCAAAGGTGTTCACCGAGAAACGCAAGAACAAGCGTGTGATGACGATCGTCAAGGACCTCAAGCACGAGGAAACAGACCTGCCAAAGCTATTGTCAGAGCTAAAGTCCGCAATTGGTGCCGGCGGATCGCTGCAAATAAACCAGATCGAAATCCAAGGCGATCATCTCGCCCGCGTGCAAGAAAAACTTAAATCGATCGGCTATCGAGTTCGCTGAATGTAACGGAAGTCGTCAAGACTTTCGTGAATCACAGCATAGGCCGAAACTCTCGCGAGTGTTTCGCTACGTCAGTAATGGTTCCGACGGTCCTATCCGTTTTGCATTCTTTCCAGACGTTCCTGTTCTTCGTTGTACGCAACGTCGATCAGGTGCAGCACTCCATCGACATCGGCTGCCTTTGTCGAAAACGCAAACTCACCCGTTAGTTTGTAGTCAGGTTTGAGTTCACCCTTTTCGTGCAGGTCCCATATCTCTTCGGCGTAGTGAGTGTCTGCCAACTCTGGGGCATACTGCGAATAGTATTCGGTGATGTTGCCAACATCACGCTGCAGCATACTTTTAGCATTGTTGTTCCCTGCGGCATTCACGGCTTGTGGCAAGTCAATGATGACCGGGCCTTCTTCGTTCTGAAGCACATTGAATTCGGACAAATCGCCGTGCACCAGTCCGACGCACAACATACGCAAGACATAGTTCATGACCGTTGCATGATCTCTCACGGCCTGTTCTGCAGACAACGCGATATCGTTCAGCCGCGGAGCCACATCGCCGTCCGCGTCAGTAATCAGCTCCATCAACAACACGCCGTCACAGAAACCGTAGGCCTTAGGAACGCGGACTCCCGCTTCGGCGAGTAAATAGAGTGCGTCCACTTCGGCTCTTTGCCAAACGACCTCCTGTTGATCACGGCCGAATTTAGAACGCTTTCCCATCGCTCGTTGTCGGCGGCTGTTACGGATTTTTCGCCCTTCTTGGTACAGCACCGATTTTTTGAAACTGCGATCGGCCACCTCTTTGTATACCTTGGCGCAGCGAATCTCCTGACCACAACGCACAAGATAAACTTGGGCCTCTTTGCCACTCATCAGGGAACGAAGGACTTCATCGACCATGCCGTCGTCGATCAAAGGTTGGATACGCTTAGGTGCTTTCAAAATGTTACTGCTTCGGGAACATGGAAATTCCACTGAAAAAGGATTGAGCTGCTATCGGCAGGGGCGACTTGCACGCCTGCTCAGAGTGTCAAGTGACAAGTTCGCGGCAGTGGAGTAGCCGGAACTTTCGGTGATCGCCGCGAGAATCTACGGTACACAAAGAAATGCGGACCGCAAATCGCGTGATCTGACGGGGGGGATCAACCTTGTGAGCCCCGGGGATGGTTCTCTGAGGTTGCTCACAGCCGCTGAAAGCGGCGCCGAAACATAGCACAAGGCTGCAAATATCGCAATCGCCAACGAATAACGCTAGCTTTCACCCATTCAATCCTCGCAATCTTGTCGCGATGCTTACTGCTCCGTTTTCGTCTCATAAATGATCGGTCACGGACGTTTTTTAGCAAGCGATGTCGTCTGCGATGCGATCAGCCGAACCTCGATGTTGTATCGTGACGGGCATGTAAAGACGGCTGAGCTCTTATTCGATACAACAAACCGATCTGAATCTCCATTCTCCGTTCAATCGCAACTCATGATGGCAAACACGTTCTATAACGACTTCGATACCCAACCGCTCTCGGGGCCCGACCGGCGACGCGCGGACGACTATCGCACACCGTTTCAGATCGACCGCGACCGCATCCTGTACACCTCTGCCTTCCGCCGCCTGCAGAGCAAAACGCAAGTCTTCCTGTCGGGTGAGTACGACTTCTATCGCACGCGGCTTACCCACTCACTGGAAGTCGCTCAAATTGGCCGCTCGATCTGTGGCCGGCTGAAGGTTACCAACGACTCGTTACGCGACGATTATTTCATCGACCCCGATCTCGTCGAGGCCGCATGCCTGTCACACGACATCGGTCATCCGCCCTTCGGTCACGCGGGCGAACGTGTGCTGCACGAACTGATGCGTGACCATGGCGGATTCGAGGGCAATGCTCAAACGCTTCGGCTGCTAACCGAGACCATTTATGGCAAGCAAGGCATGGATCCCTCTCGCGCATTTCTCGACGCGACGCTGAAGTACAAAACGCTGCTCTCGGAAACCCCCGACGTGGCCAACCACTTCGTCTACGACACACAAAAACAATTCCTGGAATTCACTTTCGGCAGCGACGCGTTCCTGACGGAACTGCAACCGGGCGCGGTCCGCAATGGATTCAAATCGGTCGAATGCCAGATCATGGATTGGGCTGACGATACCGCCTACTCGCTCAACGACATCGTCGATGGCAACCACGCGGGATTCATCAGTCTAGAACATTTAGAGCGGTGGGCCGAGACGAACGACACGACAGATGACGACGACAAACACATCGCCGATCTTTGCAGTGCCATACGCCGCCGCCGATTGGAGCCATTGATGGGCCGTAAAGTAGGCCACTTCATCGCCGCGGCCGACATCGTCGCTGCTCCGGACAACTTGATGTCCGCCCACAGTGCACGCTACCGCTACAACGTCACGGTCACGCCGGAGGCTGCCGCCGAGTCGAAACTTTACAAACGCATCTCGCTAGATCTCGTGTTCCGATCTCCGCAGTTGCAGCAGCTCGACCACAAGGCGGGCCGCGTGCTTGGCGAGCTTTACAAGATCTTTGCCGACAATTACCTCGGCGGTCGCAAACGCCCACTTCGGCTGCTGCCTGCTGAGACCGAAGCGGCATTGGCGGCGGCAAACGGCGACAGTCACACTTCCGCACGAATCATCTGTGACACGCTTGCGCAAATGACCGATCGCTTCGCCGTCCGCACCTACCGCCGACTGATCGATCCCGAGTTCGGAAGCATCGTCGACCTGATCTAACGCCGCGATGTGATGTTGTCTGCCTTTTGCAGAATTTTCCCAGATCCTAGCGTGGATGAACCCGGTTCTCGTATCGAGAATTCTAGCGAGCTGCAACTACTTTGCAGCGCTGTTCTCGCTACCACCGTCGTTCCACCGAAACACCGTCAACCGATCCAATGCTCGGACGATAACGAAATTGCCCTGCACGGCGATGTGTGCCCAGCTATCGTTGGCAACTTTCATTTCGTCAATCACGTTAAATCGATCCGGCGTCGCTTCGATCAATCGCAACGTTCCGTTGTTGGCGAGTGCCAGAATTTTGTTGCCGTTACGAGCCATGCTCCAGTACTTGCCCACCGGCGGACTCGTCCAGCGAATTTTGCCATCTGCCAACGCCAGACAGACGGCGCGTTCGTTTTTCATATGTAGGTAGATTGAATCATCGATCACGATCGGCGACGACATGTAGCCTTGCGTCTTCTGCTGCCATCGCTCCTTCACCGTCCACTTCTGACCGTCGCGTGTGATGTCAAACAGTTGACTCGATCCACTATGCGCGGCAGTGAAGACGGCGTCGCCGATCGGTAATGGGGTAAGGATGTTCATACCGCGAAACGCCTTGATCGGTTCTTTCCAGAACACTGCACCCGAATCGAGCGACACACCGCAAAGTTCCGTTCGAGTTTGCACGAGCAATTGCTCTTGGCCAGCGATCGTCGCGACAGTGGGACTCGAGAACGCTCCGGTCGACATCATGTCGCCACCAGACGCAAACACTTGCCACAAAACTTCGCCTGTTTTCAACTCCACCTTCGTCAGCCCGCCGCCGAGCTGTACAAATACAGCTCCATCATGAATCAGCGGTGAGCTCGCCGCACCAAAAGGCTGAAGCGGTGTTTTGAATTGATTGGGAAAGTCGATTCGCCAAACTTCGTTACCTGTTTTGGTATCGAAATGCACCAGCACGTCACGCATCCCCAGCACCACGAGCGAACCGGGCACACTGGCTGGCGTTGCACGAATCCAATCACCATTAGCAGCTGCGAAAAACGGAACCGCAAGCGATCCTTCCCATTGCTGCGTCCACGCCACATTTCCTGTGCTCAAGTCATAAGCGGTGACGCGTTCTATCTTTTTGTCGACGGTTTCGGTTGTGAATAGCAATCCGTCTTGCACAATCGGGCCGCTGTAGCTCGGTGCCAATTCGCGTGTCCAAAGCTCACTGAGCTTGCCCTGCAATCCGCTGGGCCAAACCGTCTCCTGCACTACTCCGTCTCGCTCCGGCCCTCGCCACTGGTTCCAATTTGATTCAGCATATCCGTTCACCGTCATAAGCATGCCGAGGGCCAACATCGTGACCATCAATATCGAGGCGATCGGGGGCAGCGATCGAGGGAGAGGTTTTCTACAGATCGACATCGAATTGACCACGCTGGATTCTGGAACGGAGTGAGATTTGAGACCGAACCAGTGTAGTGATTCGTCAAATCGATCCCGTGATTAGCGGCGACCGCAATGTTTTTTGCGTTCCTTAGGACCGCCGGATCCTTAAGTGGCAGAATGACTCGTGCCAGAAGTCATGAGTGATTTCCCCTCAGAGCAAACAGCAGGCCTCCATCCTGTGAAGCATTTTTTGCGTCTCCGTTGTCATCTTCCTCCGTTGCCGTTTTCCGGAGGAACTGCACTCAGTCCTCAACAGAGTGGGGTGGCTTGGCCAAGGGGATCGTGCCGATGATCTTGCGATCGGTGATCTCGTCGTCAAAGTCGGTGTACAGACGCAAAAAGCGAACACACAATTGACGTCCTGCCGTCCCTTTTTCGAGGTCGGGGTAATGTCGGCAAAACGTTCCAAACACTCGAACGACTTCATCGCAAGTACGGTCAATCAATTCGGGATCTTCGATACGCAGCGCGATCGCGGCATGCAGAATCGAGCGGTCTTCGACATCAATAAAAAAGACGACGCCTTCAAAAAAGATGCAACGCCCCCGTAAAAACTCGAGCAAGCTGGCATCATATCCGACTTCGTAACGCCCCTCTTTGCCGGGCTGGAACAGATTGCGAATCCGCTGCCACCACGACGGACGTGACTCGTCCAACGGTGTCGGCGATTGGTAAGGATTCGGTGATTCAGTCACGTGTGGCTTTTCCTGAATTCACGGCCGCGTTGCAATCGTCCCGAGGGTCTGTCCGCTTAGAGTCTATCCGAAAAGGGGTCTGACCCTTTGGATGTGAGTCGATACTATTATGTTTTTGGCGTGGTTGGAGAGGGTCACGTGGTTGGAGAGGGTCAGACCCCTTTTCGGATTGACTCTTACAGTGTGTACCACCAAATACCTAAAAAGTGAGCGGTGGCGGCCATCATCACGAACAAATGCCAGCCCGCGTGCAGGTACTTCACTTTCGAATCGTTGATCAGCAGAATGACTCCGACCGAATACAACACGCCTCCAGTGACCATCAGTGTCACTAGTGGCCCGGGAACGTGCCCTGCAAGCGGGATCGCCGGTAACCATCCGAGCAGTAAATACGACACGGTGCCAATCGAATTGATCCGATGCCGCAGCAGTACTTTGCCAAAAAAACCGACTGCCGCAGCAACCCAAACCGCAATCAACAATGGATCCCGCACTCCATCAGGGGCGTGGGAATAGATGATCGGGGTGTAGGTTCCCGAGATCATCGTATAGATCATTGCTTGATCCCAGGCTCGCAAATGATCGAGCATCGGTTGACGAAAAATCATGTGCGAAAGTGTTGAGGATAAAAATGTCCCAATCACGGACGCCATGTAAGCGGCCGCTGCAAACGCCGCCCCAAGGCTGACGTCCAAAGCAGCACGTATGAGAAAAGCAGCCGCGATCGTCGAAACGATGGCAGCGATTCCATGCGTTAGCGCATTGGCCCATTCTTCGCCGTGCTTGACCGGAGCATCTCCGATGTCCAACGTTGTCGATTTCATCAAATTTACTTGATCCACTGAAGGTCCCGCATCCAAAGAGTGAGTAGTTCGGGCCATGCATCGGTTTCCTGGTCGTTGGGGCGTGAGCCGAAGCCGTGCCCTCCGCCACCAAAGACGTGCAATGTGCTGTTGATCCCGCGTTTCTGAAGTTCGGTAAATAAGGTCACACTTCCCAAGCAACTGATGCGATCATCACGTGCATGGGCAAAGAACATCGGTGGCGTCGTGTCGGTGACTTGGATGTCATCGATCAATTTGGACGAGTCGTCCTTTTCCACGAGCCATGCAGGGTAAACCAACACAGCGAAATCGGGGACATAGTTCGACTTGTCATTGGCATCGACCGCGTCGTAGAAACGTTTGCTGGCGGTTGCTGCTCGAGCGGATGCGTTTCCGCCTGCAGAGAATCCGAGCACACCAACGCGTTTAGCCGACACACCTTCGACCGCTCCGCTGCGGATCATGCTGATCGTTCGCTGGATATCCTGGACCGCTGGCTTCCAATTCTCGTCTTCGCTTCGCGTCGGAACACGGTACTTCAACACGATCGCGGTAACGCCAATTTCCTGCAGCCATTCTGCGATCTCGGTTCCTTCGAGATCCCATGCCAAAATCGAATACCCGCCGCCGGGGCAAACCACGATCGCGGTGTCCGATTTCACATCGGCCTTGGGCTGGTACACATACAACTGCGGCGTGGAAACGTTCCCAATCCGAGTGACGTACTTTTCGGCAACGGTGCGGCTATTCTCATCGCTGGTGTCTTTTTCTGCTTCACTGGGCGGCGTCCACGCAGGCGGCTCACTGGGCCAAACATTCACGATCGAATCCGGAGTTGCCGGAGCGGCGGCGGCTGCGGGGTTTTGGGCCCGAAGCGAACCCGTAGAAACGATCAAACCGAGGGCGATTAGGCAGCGAACAGTGTTTTTCATGGATCTCTCGGAGTACAGCAAGGAGGGGAAGCGGAGGTTGCTCTTATAACGGACGGGTGCTGAATGTGGGATAGGCTTCCAGAGTGTCGACCGAAAGCTATGACAGGCGAGAAGCCTTTTTATACCCCAAAACTCATTTGCTTGAATGCAACGAACGCTTCAACGATGGTCGAGAAACGGTTCATCCCTCGCCAGAGAGTTCTTGAGCCGGCAGGACCCTGCGATTTTTTGTCGATGTAGCCGCCTAGGATGGCGATCGATTTTCCGAACGCTTCCATCGTTGGTGGAGACTTCGGATCGACCGGGCGTTTAGTTAGAAATATCATGATCGCCATCCATTCGTCTTCGCTAAAGTAGACCGTGCAGGGCGACTGTCCGTCATGACGTGTGGCGCCCTTGAGGTACTCCACTCTCCAAGCGACGACCGTGAGCATCGAAAACGCTCGTATATAACGCTCCAATGTTTCGTACTTCATGTCTTCGATGTGAAGCCCACTTTTAAGTGTTTTGAAGTACAACTCCACTAGCCAACGAAAACAGTAGCCGGTCAAAACCTCGTCAATTTCTTCCGCCGAACTGACCGGCAGGGTTGTCAGAAGCATCCAGTTAATCGGGGCTTCACCGATTGGCGGATCCACCTCGAGCGACTCCACCACATTGATCCAAGTGTCGGTCAACTTGCCAGTGCTGGACCGCCCGGTTCCGGCAACTTTGACGCGCACGCTGCGAAATTGCACCAGCGCTTCGCGTGAAATACGTGCCTGTTTCCGAGCTCGTTTCTTATCATCTGGAAGCACCGGAGCGTCTCGGCCACCGATCGAAACCGTTTTCTCTCCACGCCAAGCGACCTTTGAAAGCGTCTCTTCAATTGTCGTGACATCATCAATCGGCGAACCGGTGACCGCATCGACGGCGGCGACGATCTTCTGAGTCCGGCACTGACGAATGATGAATCCATAGTTCTCTGGAAACTCCGCCGCCTCGGCCAGCAGTTCGCCAATGTCCGATTCGCTGTCGGAAAGCTGAATGAACTGAGTTTGCGGCATCGAGCGGGCGATTTGCTCGCCGCTTTGCATCATTTCCATCCATCGGCTGCTCTCTTTTTCTTCAAAACAGCGTCGCTGCCGTTCGGCTTTGCGCTCCTTGGCTGGCACTTCCAATGACGTCGCATCACGAGTCCAAAGAACTTGGTCGACCACTCCCAAGGGGATGCCTGGGGCAGCAACGGCGTAGAGCGGATGGTAGAAAAAGCCAAAACGTTTGCCGCCCGAAAGCGGTCCTGCCCCGCTGACCTGCTGCTTTGGCTTGGTCAGATCGAACTCGGACGAGTCCTGATCCAGAAAGACCCGTTTGTGCTCGCCGCATCGCTTTCGAGCGGCCTGATGATGTGCGTCGAAGATTTGATCCACGTCTACCTTGGGGTTGTTGGCTAAGCGATAAATTCCCTTCAAGTCAGCTTTGGAACGAACACGGTCCGGTGTCGACTCGCCGATCGAGGAAGCTTGAGAGACAAACTTAACAACGCGATCCACCCGCCGCTTGTGGCCCAGGTCCAACGATTCAAATTCCTGCCGTACCCAATCGATAACCATCCGTGCAACCTCCGTGCGATGAAAATCTAAATCGCAGAATCATTCGCAACCACACGAGATAAGGCAAGAAAATGTTTTGGGGTATAAAAAGGCGAGAAGCCTATCCCGCTTCTTTAGGGACGTCGGAGATGTCGTTTCTGTTACTGAGGTAGCGGAACTCGTTAAGGCTTTCGGTGATTCCTGAAAACGAAAGTCTTGACGACTTCCGCTACAATCAAAATGCGTCACTTTTTTACTGACGCCGGGAACGTCGGGCGACAGAAACGATAGCAATTCAAACGCAATCACGGGCCCGATTGTCTTCTGCGGACTACGGATCGGGCAACCCGCCCAGCAGCAAGATACATTAAGATTACGTTTGTATTACATACGCCGTTAGCCTGGAAAATTCTAACCGGGTTACCCGAAACGTGCCCAACGACCTCGCTACCCATCTAGACAAACGCCTCGGCCGGCTCGAGGTTTGCGCCGGAATATCGCTTCATTCTTCGGAAATTCGCGGCGGCGATTGGCTCGAAACCCCCGCTCCGCTGGTTGCAGTGACCTCCAGCCGGTTGGGCCGCGATCCCTATTTGCACCGCTGGGTTTGCCAATTTCTATCCCGACGAATGCTCGAACTTCGCCACAGCCGATCGACGTTAATCGTTGCAGCGGGCTCGGCAATCGAGCCGCTTGCCACGCGAGCTGCTGAACTGTTCCATGTCCCGATCGTCAAATTGGTTGTGAACAGGGAGGACAGGGACTCCGGCGAACACGCGAACGTCTGCGAGATCCAATCGTCCGAACCACTCTCGCGTGACGCAGTGTTGATTGGCATCGCGGATCGCATTGATGGTTTGTACGTGCGACGAGGCGGCAAGATCGACACCGCCTTGAGAACGCGAATCGCGGCACTTCACGACACATCGACGCGTGTTGCCGTGATCGCCGACCTGCCGTCGGCCGCAGCGGAGTTGATTGCCGAAGGTGCGATTGGTTGGTATTTGACTCGCCCTTCCCGTATTGCCAGTAGTGAAGATCCGAATGTTTCCGATCCATCCACACACTCACATATCGAGCAAAGAGAGTTGAGCGACACGGCCTGGACCCGATCCGATGGCCAATGGTTAACACACACGACTCGCAGTTGCACGGGGCCTTGGCCAGGCCAAACCGAGCATCAATATCAAGACGAATTGCTGCTCTCGCGGTCCAATGAAAGTGAACCGTTTGCGTCCGGGAACAGTCCCCTGCAAACGCTTGCCCGAATCGTTCGCAGTGGTGTCATCGTTGCCAATGCGATCACCAGTTCAAAGAAATACCCGGTCGTCTGTTTCTCCGAAGTCCCGTTGGCAGACCGGCTGCACAAACGCAAATTCCGCTCGCACCTCGGGCGCTGGGATGACGAGCCGTATGGAATTGCGATCCGTTTGGATGCGGCAAAGCGACTCGGACTGAAACCGGTGATCTACGGCGACCCCAAGCAGCGGACGCAGCTTGCCGAGGAGGACCAATATCGCTTTCAGGCGAAAGGAAAAACGTTCGATTGGACTCAGGAGCGAGAATGGCGATCCGACCGGTCTGTCGACCTGACGCAACTCGACGTCGACGACGTGCGAATTTTCTTGCCCGATACGGAACAAGCCGAAACGCTGCATCCGATTGCCGACTGGAAAATCACGCTGCTAGGCAGGTAGTTCGGTATTTACCGGTGAAACGTCAATCATTCTGTGAGCCGAGGACGCTAGCCGCGGTGAGCATCAATATCGCAGGAAACTTGCCCGCGGCTAGCGCCGTCGGGTCAGATCATTATGTGGAATGACTCATAGTGACCTGCTTAGGCGATCCCGCGGCATTGCCCGAACCGCCTCGGTAATTGTAAGGATTCGCAGAAGGCAAATCAGGTCGGGGAGTCGTTCGGTACCGTTTCAAAACTAGGCTCATTGGTCTACGCTGTGCACAACAATTAAGTGGGCATTGACGGCTGCTGAAGCTCGTCACGGATGAATCCTCAACGAAAGAGACAAATCATGCTTTACGCAGTGATCATGGCAGGCGGCAGCGGAACCCGATTCTGGCCCGCCAGTCGAACGCTTCGTCCTAAACAATTGCTGACGTTGCACGGGGATCGCACGATGATCCAATCGACCGTCGACCGACTTGGCGATCTCGTTCCTGCATCACGCCAGATGGTTGTCACGAACAAAGTGCTAGTGGATGCGATCGCGGAGCAATTGCCATCGTTGTTGCCTAAGAACATCGTTGGCGAACCGTGCAAGCGCGACACCGCTCCTTGCGTTGGTCTGGCGGCCGCCCTTGTGCATCACGAAGACAAAGATGCCATCATGGCCGTGATGCCATCGGACCACGTGATCATGTCGCACGAAGCGTTCCAGTCGGCAATTACCACAGGCGAAGCGTTGATCAAGCAAGACCCGACGCGAATTGTGACCTACGGAATTCCGCCCACGTACGCAGCCGAATCGTTTGGTTACGTTGAACGCGGGGAATCAATTGCCACCGAAAACGCGTCGGTGTACCAGGTCAAACAGTTTCGCGAAAAGCCTGATGGCGAAACCGCTCGTCGCTACGTCGCGGCAGGATCGTTCTACTGGAACAGTGGAATTTTCTTGTGGCGGGCATCCACCATCCTCGACGCTTTGCAAAAGAACGAGCCCGAGATGTATTCGCACATCGCCGCGATCGCCGACCGGATTGGCAAACCCGACTACGCCGAGACGCTCGAGAAAGAATTCGCAGCCATCCAAGGCAAATCAATCGACTACGCCGTCATGGAGCAATACCCGAACGTCGTCGTGATCGAAGCCGAGTTTCCATGGGATGACGTCGGCAGCTGGCAAGCGTTGTCGCGTTTGCACGAGGCGGACGCTGCCGGCAATACCGTCGTCGGATCGCACGTTGGCATCGACAGTAGCGGCTGCATCGTGAACACCCTCGACGGCCACACCGTGGTCACGATAGACGTCGAGGACTTGATCATCGTGCAAACCCCCGATGCAACCTTGGTCGCGCCAAAGCACGCCGAGGAACGCGTCCGCGAAGTCGCGAAGCAGCTAAAAGAAAAGGGCCTAGAAGGACTGCTATAGCCAGAGTGACCTGATCCTAGAAAGGTGGGAACGTCCAAAGTTCAGATCGCGGGAGACGTGCGATTTATTACTTGTGATTTTGATGAGGGCTGAGTGAATGTAGGGTGGGCAAGTTTGCGAGGTGACTGGTGGGTCGTCGCAAAACCGACGAACTCCACCCAACAACTGATTTTGATTCAAACCTTCAAACGCGAACGCCGACCCACCAGACACATGGTTTTGTTTGACCCACCCTACATCAACTTATAAATCGCACGTTCTGAGCGATCAGCGACATTCCGCTACCACTGGTTCCCAGGCTCCTGCCTGGTAACCCAATGAATTGCAGGCTCCCGCCTGGCGAGCGTGAAAAGACGAGGTAGGAGTGTTGGGAACGAGCGTTTTTCGAAACGGCGTCCTGGGGGATTCTCTCTCGATAGCATGTCTGCCAGCTACTTGGCGAACTGGACGCTGATCTGGTCTTTGATATCGACATCCAAGCCGTTGATTTGGTCGATCAGTTTTTGCGTTTCGCTTCGCAATTCGGCACCGCGGTACCGCTGGCTCAAACGCGATAGATTGTCCACCGATTGTTTCTGCTCCAATAGCTGCCCGATTTCAATTTTGAAAAGCGTGACTTGGTCTTCGTTGTGAAAACGAGCATTGGTTTCACCGATTCCACTCTCCAATTCCACGAACAGCCCCATTCTCGCATCCTTCAAAACCTGGCTCATGAGCTTTTCCATCTGCGAGCCGGTGATCGAAACCACGCCAGACGCTTTGGGCTCTTCGGCAAACGGATCTTTGGTAGCCTGCTGCGGTTGCTGATTTGAATTCTCCTGAAGCTGATGGTCCCAGTCGCGTGAAATCAGCAAGCGGTCGCCTTGAAGCTGAAACCGCGTGCCTTCGGTAAGGGAAAGTGCTTCACGTGGACCGGGCTTGGACGAATCGGCATCTGTGCCGTCTGCGTTTTCTGCATCGTCTTTGGATTTGCGTCCAAGTTCAAACAACTGGTCACTGAGGACCAACTCGTTGACATCGTCAAAGGCGAACACCACTTCGAAACCTTTCCAGCCTTGCGGATTGGTTTTCGCTTCCACCGACTCGACTCGCACGCCCTTGCCTAAAGTTTCGGCCATGGCCAGCAGCTTTTCCTCCGCCGGCACACCCTCGTTTGGGTCTTTCTCCGACGACGATTCTTGCTTCGCACTGCCGATCGAAAAACCGACAGTGGTCTTCTGTTGGTATCTTCGCACGTGAACCACACCGCTGCCGTCACGTTTAACCTTCACCACCACCGATTCTTCGATACACCCCACAAACATCAACGTTGCCAGGCAAACGCCCCCACCCCACAAACACTTGGACACAAACTTGGACATAACGAATCTCGGCTCAGAAGTATGCGGAAGTCGTTAAGCATAACGCAATCGCAGGGTGCCCGGACTGACAAAGCCGAAAGTTGCCGCCTAGTTTCAGCGAGCAAAACGTTCGAATTTGACCGTGCGGCTAGCGGGCTGTTGACTTAGTGAGCCGTGACGCGTGAGCGACCGGGCCCCACGCAATACCCGGTGCCTTACGGCCCACGGCTCACCACTGCGAGTTGCAATTCGAAAAAATCAACTGCCCAGGCTTGCGCCGCACCGCGACAAAAGCCACCCGTTTAGTACCAAATTGGAGGGCCCGCGGCTAACGCCGTCGGCTCACAAAATACCCGGTTTCACTGGGACAAATCCCGCAATCTGCCTGTGGGGCCTCTACCAACCTCTCTCCAAAACGAAATGGATGGAGAGGTGGCAGAAAAGCAGCGCAGCCAGAAAACACCTGCAACAACAACCGACTACTCAACCGGAAAGCCGCGTTTGCGCAACAATGCACTGGTGTCGACGTCGCGGCCTCGGAATCGGCGGAATCCTTCAGCCGGATCAATCGTGTCGCCCACGCTCATCACGTTGTCATGCAAGCTTTTAGCGGTCGCTTTGTCGTAAAAACTGCCCGCTTCCTCGAACACTTCGACTGCGTCGGCGGTCAATGCATCGGACCACAGGTAGCTGTAGTAACCCGCCGAATACGAATCGCTACTGAAAATGTGAGCGAACTGGGGCGTGCGGTGACGCATCGGGATCTCGTCCGGCATGCCGATCTCCTTCAGCGTTTGTTTTTCAAACGCGTCGGGATCGATCGAGGTTTGGTCCGAGGTATGCAATTTCATGTCGACAATCGCACTAGACAAATACTCAACCGTGTCAAAACCTTGGTTGAATTTGGATGCCTTTTTGATCTTGTCCAGCAATTCCTGTGGCATCGGCTCGCCCGTTTCGTAGTGTACGGCGTATTGGCTTAGCACCTCGGGTGTATCGAGCCAGTGCTCCATGATCTGCGACGGAAACTCGACGTAATCACGTGCGACGTTGGTACCGGCTTGCGAAGGATAATTCACCTTCGAGTTCAAACTATGCAGTGCATGCCCGAATTCATGAAACAGCGTCACAGCGTCGTCCCACGAAATCAATGACGGTTTGCCTGCGACCCCTTTGACGAAGTTCGAGTTGTTCGAAACGACCGGCGTGATCGGCTCGTCGATGTTTTCTTGGCTGCGGTAATCCATCATCCACGCGCCACTGCGTTTGCCTTCGCGAGCGTAGGGATCGAGGTACCACAAACCGACGCGGTTGCCATCGGCATCCTCGACTTTCCAAACGCGAACGTCGGGGTGAAACACGGGGACGTCTTTGATCTCGGTGAACTGCATGCCATACAGTTCGCCGGCGGCCCACATCATCGCTTCGCGTAGTTTTTCCAATTGCAAATAGGGTTTGACTTCGTTGAAGTCGAGGTCGTATTTGTCTTTACGCACTTTCTCGGCGTAGTAGCGGTAATCCCACGGTGCGATGGTGATGTTGGCATTCTCGGAATCTGCGATCGCTTGCATATCGGCCACTTCTTCGCGAACACGGGCGACCGCTTTGGGCCACACCTTCATCATCAAATCCATTGTCGCGGCGGGCGTCTTGGCCATGGTCGGTTCCAATCGCCACTCGGCATGGTTCTTGTATCCGAGCAATTTGGCTCGCGCGGCACGCAAGCTGAGGATTTCCGAGATGATTGCGTTGTTATCGTGGGCGTCACCGTTGTCACCGCGGTTGTAATATTTCCGCCAAACCGTTTCCCGCAAATCGCGTTTGTCCGCGTAAGTCAAAAACGGATCCATCGACGAACGCGTGTTGGTCACGGCCCATTGGTCGGGTTTGTTTCGTTCTTCGGCCGCCGATTTCATGGCCGCAATCACGCTGTCGGGCAATCCGGCCAGATCCGCTTCATTATCGATCCAGGTGACGTAGCCTTTTTCATCCTCGAGCACGTTTTGGCTGAAATCAGTGAACAAGCGAGCCAATCGCGTATTGATTTGCGACATCTTGGCTTTGTCACTCGAGTTCAGTTTCGCGCCTTGGCGGACGAAGGTTTTGTAAAGATCGTCGACTAATCGTTTTTGAGCGACGGTAAACGACTGCATCGCATCGCTTTGATAGATCGCTTCGATGCGTTTGAACAGTTTTTCGTTTTGGTAGATGCTGTCGCGGTGCTCGGACAATTTCGGCGCGACCGCACGTTCAATATCGGGAATCGGGCCGACGTTCAGGTTACCGGTGTGAACATCGAAAAGTGTTTCCACGCGGTCGAGCGTCTTGCCCGCTTTCTCCATCGCGACGATTGTGTTTTCAAACGTCGGCGGTTCGCTTTGGTTGGCGATTGCACTGAGCTCGACGCTCGCGATTTGGATCGCGGTCTCAATCGCTGGCAGGAATTCTTCTTGGCGGACGAGGTTCCAAGGGGGAACGCCACCGTAGGGACCGGTCCATGGTTTGAGCATTACAGAATCCGAACTCATTTCTTTTTTCTCGACTTTCGTGTCATCGGAGGTACCAGCAGCAATTTCGGCCGCCGCCACCCATTGCGGAGCAAGCAGGAAGACGCCCACGGCCAACGCGAACATCTTGGGCAGGAGAGATTGGGGGTGATTCACAGAGAATTCCTTTATTCAGACATCATCTTGAAGCAGCAAGTGTGAATTATCTTCGTCGTTATTCTACAATGTCTCGGCCAGACGTCATCGGTAGCGAAGGGACGCAATTCGTTCTTTATGTTGACGGGGATGCTGGCTTGGTTTCCGCTCCCTCCCACTGCCTTCAAATAACTATCTTCAGGATCCACCACTATGACTCCCTTGCTTTCGAGGACACGAATGTCCGTTATGAAGCGACTACGCTTTCACCTGCTTGTCTTCTTCGTCGCCGCCACCGCAGTTCAGCAGTGCCACGCGGCGGATCCCGCGTCAGAACAATATGACATCGTGGTGTACGGCGGCACATCCGCCGGGGTGATCGCGGCGGTCCAGGCAAAGAAGATGGGCAAGTCGGTCGTGATCGTGGGCCCCGACAAACACCTTGGTGGATTGACCAGCGGCGGACTGGGATGGACCGATACAGGCAACAAGTCGGTGATCGGCGGATTGTCTCGAGATTTCTATCACCGGATTTGGAAAGCCTACGAGAGTCCTGAATCGTGGGTCCAGCAGACCCGCGAGCAATATGGCAACAAAGGTCAAGGAACTCGCGCGATCGATGGCAACAACCGCACGATGTGGATCTTTGAACCGCACGTCGCCGAGCAGGTTTACGAAGACTATGTCCGAGAGTTCGAAATCCCCGTTTTCCGCGAAGAGTATCTCGACCGCGAGTCGGGCGTCACGATGAAAGAGGGCCGAATCGCCGCGATTCGCATGCTCAGCGGGAAAAAGTACACCGGCAAAATGTTTATCGATGCCACCTACGAAGGCGACTTGATGGCCTCCGCCGGGGTGAGTTATCACGTCGGACGTGAGCCCGGATCCACCTATGGCGAATCGTGGAATGGCGTTCAAACCGGAGTACTGCACCATTCGCACCATTTTGGCATCCTGAAAACACCGGTCAGCCCCTATGTCGTTGCCGATGATCCTACCAGCGGCGTTCTGCCTCGCGTCAGTGCCGATCCACCGGGCGAAAAAGGGGCCGGCGACGATCGCATCCAAGCCTACTGTTTTCGTATGTGCTTGACCAACGATCCATCCAATCGAATTCCATTCGCAAAACCCGAAGGATACGATCCGTCGCAGTACGAGTTACTGGTTCGTATTTATGAGGCAGGATTCAACCAAACCTTTGGCAAATTCGATCCGATCCCAAATCACAAAACGGATACCAATAATCACGGGCCAATGAGCACCGATAATATTGGGTTTAATTATGAGTATCCCGAGGCGAGCTATGAGAAACGTCGTGAGATAATCAAAGAGCATGAAACCTATCAAAAAGGTTGGTTGTATTTCATTGCCAACGATCCTCGGGTCCCCGAGCAAACACAGGCAGAGATGCGAAAGTGGGGGCTACCGAAAGACGAGTTTGTTGATAACGGCAATTGGTCGCATCAGTTGTATATTCGTGAGGCGCGGCGTTTGGTTGGCAAATTTGTGATGACCGAGCAGGAATTGCTAAAACGACGTGATACGCCTGAGTCGGTAGGCATGGGATCCTACACGATGGATTCGCACAATGTGCAGCGTTACATCACTCCGGAGGGTCACGTTCAAAACGAAGGTGACATCGGGGTCAGCACCAATGGGCCCTATGAAATCGCCTACGGTTCACTGGTCCCAAAAAAGAAGGAATGTAAAAACTTGCTGGTCCCGGTGTGTGTTTCTAGTTCGCATATCGCGTTCGGCTCGATTCGCATGGAGCCCGTGTTTATGATCTTGGGGCAAAGTTCGGCGACAGCGGCAGTGATGGCGATCGACAAAAACATCGCAGTACAAGATGTCCCTTACGACGAACTCCGCGAACGCCTGCAAGCGGATGGCCAAGTGTTGCACTACGCGGGCTCGGCAAGCAGCTCGGCTCGCGAACGAGTCTATCTGAAGGACTTGAAAGGAACCGTCGTCGATGATTCCAAGGCTCAGTTAACTGGGACGTGGCGTCCCAGCACGTCGTCATCGAAGTTCATTGAGCACGGCTATATCCACGACGATAATGCATCGGATGGCAAGGCGACGATTGCGTTTGTGACGACGTTGCCAAAGGCGGGCGAGTACGAAGTGCGGCTTGCCTACCCGGCGAATTCAAATCGTGCCAGTAACGTCAAAGTGGTCGTCGATCACGCCGCTGGATCGACCACGGTTAGTGTGAACCAGCAAAAGACGCCACCGATCGATTCGCTGTTTCTATCGCTCGGCAAATTTCGATTTGACGCGAATCGGAAAGCGAGTGTACGGATCGCTAACGATGGCACCAACGGCCACGTCGTAGCCGATGCGGTGCAGTGGTTGCTCATTCCGTAGTCGACGATCAAAAGTGAAGCCAAAGTCGTCGAGACTTTGGCTGATCGTTTTGTTATTCACGAATTAACCCCAGACGCCAATCTGGGGTAGGGGAAGACAGAGCGAAGTGAGGCGCAACGCGACGAGCAGCGTCGCTGACTTAGCGACTACCTTTGGCTCGGAGCGGGACGCCTACGGTTTGAGCCATCAGGGTGACGTCTTTCCAAAGGCTGGCGTTGTCGACGTATGCGAGGTCCATTCGCATCCATTCGTCGAATGTGTCTGCCTTTTCTTTGGCAACTTGCCAATTGCATGTGATGCCGGGACGAATGTCCAAACGGCGCCGATGCCACGGTTGGCATGCTCGACTCTCGCTGACAGGAAGCGGACGAGGACCAACAATCGACATGTCGCCTCGTAGCACATTCCAAAGCTGCGGCAATTCGTCGACGCACGTTGAACGCAGCATCTGTCCTAAGCGTGTGACGCGAGGGTCATTTCGCATCTTGAAGGCGGGTCCGTCGCGTTCGCTCTTGTTCCGCAGACTTGCTTGCTGCGATTCTGCATTGACCACCATCGTACGTAATTTATAGATCGTAAACGGCACCCCGTCGCGTCCTTCGCGTGATTGCAAAAAGAACGCGGGACCACCATCTCGCTTGATGACCGCTGCTGCCACCGCGATCACCGGTGCAGCAAACAGCAATCCAACACTGGCCACCGTGATATCGAACGTTCGTTTAATGATCGAATCAGCTTGAAAGCTGACGTTGCTGACGCGAGTCGACATCAGATCGTAAGCTTCGTTGGAGTGCGGGGTTGCCATCCGCGTCCCGCTGCCGACCCATTCGTCGTCGTGAAAACGCCGTCGGTCTCGTCCAACAGGATGTTTGTCGTGCAGTCGTACTTTGGAATCGCCGGAATCTTGATCTCCGCCGCTTGCGGATGAGTCATCCGAATCGTCGTTATTAAACGATTGTGGGTCATAAACGCTAAGTGCGATGTCCGCCTTCAGATTGGCTGTACTTAGCAGCCCCTTTAGACGGTCCACAACGATCCGCCCTCCCATCTCGGGTGTGTCGACTAGAAGAACACCGATGGTGAAACGATTGACATGCCCCTTTTCGTCGCTCATTCGCACGTTGCGGCGAACCAGCTTGGCGAGACTGCGGGTGTTTTTGGCCGTCCGCTGAACGCCACAAAGCTCGATATTCAGAACACAAAATGGAATATTACGTCGCACCGTTCTGGCACGCTCTCGCGCAATCTCTCGATCAAACTCGCGACCCGACAATATCCACGAATTGATGCGGCGACGAGCGGAATAGTTGGTCGTATAACGTGAAATCAGTTTCAGCACGGTGCACGTCCAATGGCAGAAGTAAAAATCAAGATGAGTATTGCCGGCATAAATTCAAGGTGAAATTGTACGATGCTCGAAACGTCGAATCACGTCTCACATCAAACCACCCGTGTCGGAATCAAAGATACAAGTCGAATCAACTTTGAACAGTGTGACGACTGTACAAATTAGGTAAAAGCAACTTTTTGTCCACCTAATTTCAAGAAATATATTAATGCAAAGTCTAATTGCAACTCCTGTGATAACTATCATCTTTTTCACTATCATCCCAAAATCATAGTGATTTCAATTGCCGAGAAATGTAGGAGATCTGCAGTCAGATCGATAACTCTTATGCAGCTAGCGGTATAGAAGGCAGGCTCTCAGCCAGGTTTATGGTGCTGATTGAGGCAATAGGCAGCTGGCTGTCTTGGAACTGAACTGGGGTGCAATCGGTTCTTTCGTTGATCGATGCCGATCGACTCGAAGGGCGGCCAATGAATGCTCCCGCCATCGAACAAAATTTCAAGGCAAGTGGATCTGACCCTAATTTTTCCGAGGATTTTCGCTCAGCTAGGTTTGTCGATCCCATCCCACGTAACGGTTCGGTTCACATGCTGCGGCTTTGATGATGCCAATCGCGCGGGATCGAAAACAATTTAGTGAATATTGGTAGAAGGATTCATTGCAGAGAAATCCATTGTGATCTCTATACAGGGTGGAATTGATAAAGACAGTTAGTAAGTCGACTGAATGGATCGTTTGATATCAGCAATGGCCATTACGACTGTCTGCGGTAAGTGTTGCAATGTGCACACCGTGTGCGTTTTCGATTCGCTCGTGAAATGGGATCGATGCAGGCACATTGGTTCGTAACGGTTTTATCGATTGTAGCGATCCCTAGGTGTTCCCGTAGCCGATCACCGGCCCCTGTTTTTGAAGAGGGTGCGGTACAAATTTCAACATTAATGGGGCGGTAATTTGCGGAGAATCCGCGTAGTAGTGATAATCGGTGGGCTCATCTCGCTACCGTGGATTCGCTTTGAATTTGAGGTTGTCGCGATCATTCCGCTGACCATACTTATTGCAGTTGCCGATTGCCGTGAAAATCGACCGAGAATCACCTGTGGAATTTCCGTTTGACTACGTTTTTTCCGGAACGATTTGCGTGGTGGGGTGTTTATTAGAGGTGCGCGACTGGGGCGGAGCCGGTCGGTCCTTTCACGGCGACGTTAGGACTCGCATTCTCCGGCATGTCTAGTATTGCGATCAACGCGGATTTGCCCGAGCGAGTCGCAACCCGAAGGATCGTTCTGGTCGAATCGATTGTTGAGTTCTGGCGTTGATTGAATTATCCGATGGCTCTTGATTGCAAGAGCCGCATCACTGAAGAAAACCGTTGCCAAATTCTTTTTATTCGCGTATCGCTGCACTCCAACGTGAATGGAAACAGAGTGTCATTGTCCGCACTCCATTGGCACTCGCGATTGCGGCGGGCGGTCGGACTCGCGTTGTCGATGCGTTTGGAATTTTGATGTACCATCGCGTTACCAACGCGGTTCGCGGATTCCCGTTCCCCACTCTAAACGTCACACCCGAGCGATTTCGCAGCCAGCTAAGCGGACTGCTGGATCGAGGCCATCAAGCGTGGCCCCTGCGTCGAGCCCTCGAAGCGCATGCTACGGGCGAAGTGGTCCCACGAAACGTTTTCGTGGTGACATTCGACGATGGCTATGCGAACAACTTCACGCAAGCTTTTCCGATTCTTAAAGAGCTTGGTATTCCAGCAACGATCTTCATTGCCACCGCATACCTAGACACAAACGATCCGTTCCCCTTCGAAGACTGGACGCCGGCTGGAGCCGATGCGGTTCCAGCGGATTCGTGGCGTCCGCTAACGACCGATGAATGCCACGTGATGCTCGACAGCGGCATCATCGAGCTTGGCGCTCACACGCATACTCATACCGCGTACCGACACCAACCGGAGCCTTTTCGCGAAGACTTGCAAACGTCGATGCAAATTCTGCGTGAGCGATTCGGATATGAGGATTTAACCTTCGCGTTTCCGTTCGGCAAACGGCATCATGGGTTGGCCGGCCCCACGATGTACCCGGCCGCGCAGCAAGCCGGTGTGTTGTGTTCATTGACCACTGAAAATGAGTTAGTGCAACCCGACAGCAATCCTTATGATTGGGGGCGTTTCACGGTTTGCCAGGGCGATACCGGTGCCACAATCTCGGCAAAGCTCAATGGATGGTATAGTTTCATGCGTGATGGATGGCGTGGGATCCGGCGGCGTACCCGAGTAGGCGGCACGAAAACGACGTGAGATTACCTGCACTATTACGGCGAAATCTATCACCTGCGTCCCCGGACGTTGTCGGCGATACTTCGATGCCCGTTTCCGATCGATTGCGAAGCGTTCTGCAAAGTCCCAATTTGCGAGGAGGGTCGCTGTCGGTTTTGGATCAAGGGATTGTCAGTGCCACTAATTTCCTAACGACGGTGATGATCGGCCGATGGTGTGGTCAAGATGGGCTGGGAATCTACTTTCTCGCATTCAACATCGTGCTGCTATCGAGAAACATTCAATATCAATTGGTCGCGGGTCCTTATACCGTTTTCGCTCATCATCGTGCGCCGAGTCAGCGGGCATCGTATGACGGCAGCACACTGGTTCATCAATCCGTGTTAGCCATGTTTGCGGCAGTGACGACGTGGCTGTCGATTCGTTTTCTGATGCCCGATAGTGACTTGGCCTCCGGCGGGATGCTGTTGGCCGTGCTAACGCTAACGCTGCCGTTCATTCTGTTTCGCGAATTTATCCGCCAAGTAGAACTAGCACATCTAAATCTGGTTAGCGTGGTTTCGATTGATGCCGTCGTCGCGTTGGTACAGCTCGTGGGCCTATTCGCACTCGGTTGGTTCGGCGTGGTTAGCGTTGGTCGTGCGTTTGTCCTAATTGGAGGGGGCTCGCTATTGGCAGGCATCGGATGGTTCGTGACGCGGCGGCCAAAATTTGAATTTCGCTTGCCGGAAATCCATGCCGACTGGCGTAAAAATTGGTCGTTCGGAAAATGGGCTTTGGCTAGCCATTTGACCGGCAGCTCGATGCCTTACTTGATGCCCTGGATCACGGTCGTGGTACGAGGCGAAGAAGAAACAGGAATGTTTGCCGCGTGCACGACGTTGATTGGATTGTCAAACGTCGTCGTGCTAGGGATCGACAGTTTCTTGACCGCGCGATGTGCAGCAAGCTTTGCCAGCGGAGGAACGCAGGCGTTGAAGAGTATCCTGTCGCGTTTCATGGTTATCTTTCTAGTCCTCGTTGGATTCTTCTGCCTGATGGTGATTGCCGTGGGCGGTCCGCTCGTTCAGTGGGTGTACGGCGCCAAGTATGCTGGTGCGGGGCCGATTATGATTTTGTTGTCCTTCAGCGTGTTGGCGCGTTCGATGGGGATCGTCGCCGGAGCGGGGATCTGGGCGATGCATCTACCCAAGGCCAATTTGATTTCCGACATTTTGACGTTGGTGGTCGCGATGACGGTGACCTATTTCGTCGTCGAGTCGCACGGCGTATTGGGGATTGCGATCGCAACCTTCGCCGGGTCGTTGGTCGGTGCCATTTCACGAGGGATGACGACCATTATGCTGTTGCGGCGTGTCACACTCGAAGAGGCGAACGACGCATTGGCGTTGTCTGCGAATCAATGAGGACTTCGAAATGACACAGCCCCGACTTGGATACTTGTACGTACTGAGCCTTCCGATCTGCGCGGCAATCGCTACGCCGCGTGGCTTGGAAATCGCAGGACAGAATTACACCGGCTGGTTGTGGTTGGGACTATTGGTCTTGGGCGTTCTGTTGATGTTGATCGACAAGGCCATTTTTGGTGATCAGCGATGGGTGCGTTTTCCGGTAATCCCGTGGGTAGCCTTCTTTGGTTTCAACTGGATTTCGTTGCTTTGGGCCGATGATTTTGGTTCCCGCAACATCCAAGATGCGATGCAAGTGAGTATGCCGCTGATTGCGGGGGCAGCGGCTTCAATGTTCATCGAAACGAACGCTCAGCTCCGTACTCTGCAGCGTATTTTTCTGTTTTCGATGCTGCCACTTCTCGTTTCACTGATCATTTGGAGACTGGATCTGATGCCGTCTCTCGATTTTGATACAGGGATGCGACCGCTAGGACTGACCGTAGGATTGGTGGGCTGCGTGATGCTGGCGATGGCACCTCCACGCTATTTGTTTGCCTTCGCAGGTTGGGGAGCGAGCCTGGCTATCTGCTTTGCCTCGGGCGGTAGGACGGTCACCCTATCGATTCTTGCGCTACCGATGCTGCATCCCCGCATGGGTACCAAACTCGGGCGTGTTGCCTTGTGCGCGGTGATGTTAGTACTCGCGGTGGCCGTGTTTCATTCGGAAACCTTTCAGCAGCGGTTCTTTTACTCTGGGCACGGCACGCTCGAAGATTTGATGGCGGGAGACGTTCGCGGATCAGGCCGGTTTGATGCTTGGCCCAAAATCTTTGACCATGCGATGTTGACCCCATGGCTCGGCCACGGGATCGGATCGGCATATGATTACGTCGCAATCGTCTGGCCCGGAATGAACCATGTTCAAAATGATTACCTGCGTGTCTTCTATGAAACAGGTGTTGTAGGTTTCACGATTTTTGTCTTTGTCGCGATCTGGCAAACGATTAGTCTGTTCCTGCGAGTGCGATCCAGTACCGGATTGGTTCAGCAAACCTATTTGGCCGCTTGGTTGGGATGGCTTTTGTTTCTCATCAATGCAACCACCGGAAATCCGATCTCCTACAACCTATGGTTCATGAATCCACTGTTTGTATTAATGGGCGCGGCGTATGGCGTCGACGCCCTACAGCGTGACGAGTCGTCGCCTAATACCATCGACCCTTCAGATGACCCCTATCTCCATGACTAAGCCTGATATTTCCATCGTTATTTGCACGCACAAACGTCCTGACATGCTCAAGGATGCGTTGTCGAGTTTGATTCGCCAGGAAACCGATGGTGAATTCACTTACGAAGTCGTCGTCGTGTACTCGGCCTGTCCGATCGATCCTGAATTGATTGCCGAATTCCAGCAGCAGACCGACGCACCACTGCGTGCGGTCATGGAATCGCGAGCGGGTCAAGTCACGGCACGCAACCTTGGGCTTGATGAGGCCCAAGGCGAGTGGATCGCGAATTTTGACGACGACCAAATCGCAGAGCCGTATTGGTTGAAAGAGCTTTGGAAAACCGCGCAAGAACATCAGTGTGAGTGTGTTGGCGGCGCATTGCAGCTTCGATTTCCCGACGGTTGCGATCGCAAACTGACTCCGAAAATGCAGCGAATGCTTGGGGCGACTGTGCCTTGGGATACCGTTCGCCCCTACACGGATCAGCAAGGTCCTGGTTCGGGAAACCAGATGTTGCATCGAAGCGTGTTTGACAAGCTCGGCAAGTATGACGAGTCATTTACGCTTCGCGGTTACGACACCGATATGTATCGTCGCATCCGGATGGCGGGGTTCAAGTCTTGGTTTAACCCGAGAGCGCTGGGGTATCACGTGACACCGTCATCGCGGTTGCAAGACGAATACTTCAAAGAAACGTCCTTGCACAATGGCTGGAGCTTTTCGCGTCGAGACCAAATGGAGCGTGGCACGTTTAAGAATCTGAGTATTGCAGCGGCACGCGCTGCTCAATCTGCGCTGCTTGTTTGGCCCGGACTGATCCTCTCGCGAATGACTGGGGCGTCGAGTGACAATATTGATCGGCCTATCCAACTTTGGCGAAACGAAGGCTACATTCGCTTTGCACTGTACGACTTCGCACCGAAGTTGTTCCCGCAGACTCGGTTCTTTGACAAGTACGAATTTCGTCCGGAATTTCGCATGGCGAAACAAGCAAAGGCATCTGTAGCCGCCGACCCTGTCGCGACTTAAGCCTAGAGCAATTTCAGAAATAACGTGGGATTCACGCCGTAGCTTCGTTCCCCAGATTATGGTCCTCCGCGAACGCGACGCTAGCTACATCAAAAGCTAAAATGCTCTAAACCGCTTGCTATATTGAATTTGGAAATTTCGACGATGCACATACTGTTGTGTCATAACTACTACCAGCAAGCCGGCGGCGAGGATCAATCGTTTGCCGAAGAGGCGGATCTATTGACCCGGCATGGTCATTCGGTCGTTCGCTACACGCTGCACAACGATTCGATCAAGACGATGGGGAAGCTGGATGTTGCCTCACGCACGATCTTCAATCGGCATTCGTATCGCGAATTGCGGCAATTAATCCAGCGTGAAAAGCCGGATGTGATGCACTGTACCAATACGTTTCCGCTGATCTCACCGGCGGCCTACTACGCTGCAAAACGCGAAAAAGTGCCGGTCGTGCAGTCGTTGCGGAACTATCGTTTGATGTGTCCCGACGCGTACCTGTATCGTGATAATAAGCCGTGCGAGCTTTGCGTCGGCAAACTGGTTCCCTGGCCGGCGATCAAGCATAAGTGCTATCGGGGCAATCGAACGGCCACGGCGACGGTGGCAGCGATGTTGACGATCCATCGGCTGCTAGGCACTTACCAGCGACGGGTCGGCATGTTTTACGCCCTGACCCAATTTGGCCGCCAAAAGTATATCCAAGGCGGATTGCCAGAGCAGAAATTAGCGGTAATGGCCAATTTCTTGGATTCCGATCCGGGGGTCGGTACGGGCACAGGGGGCTATGCCTTATTTGCCGGCCGTTTCTCACCGGAAAAAGGATTGGATACGTTGCTTGCCGCGTGGCGACAATTGTCTCCCACGATGCCGCTGAAAATTGTCGGCGACGGCCCGATGGCGGACAAGGTACAGCAAGCCGTAGCCGAGAACCCGGCGATCACATGGCTAGGACGTCGTCCGAATCAGGAAATTTTGGACTTGGTCGGCGAAGCATCTTGTTTAATATTTCCTTCGCTCTGGTACGAAGGATTGCCGCGCACGATTGTTGAAGCGTTTGCGAAGGGGACACCGGTGGTGGGATCTAATCTCGGCGCGATGGCAGAATTGATCGAGCACAATAAGTCAGGGATCTTGTTCGACCCCGCCAATCCCGAAGCCCTGGCTAGCTGTATCTCCGAAGAGTCTCAGCGGCCGGATGGATGGCAGCGGATGCGGTCGGCAGCACGTCAACGGTATGAAGATAACCACACCGCCGAAGTCTGTTACGACACGTTGATGGATATCTATCGTCGAGCCCGCGAAAACAGCGGGTTGTAGCGGTTGCGGCCAGAGTCGTCGACTTTGGATCTTGGCGGCTCGCTTTTCTTCCGGCTTAGTCCTCAGTCACCTCGCCCCCAAAAAAGTTGACGGAGAGGTGTCAGGACGACGTACAATTCACAATCGCAACGAATTTCCGCGAGCCGCGTTAGCCTTTTTGGCGACTCAGGAATTCAGGCTTCGCTACGGGAGAAAACGTTTCGCGTCGCCATTCTGCTGCTGGCGAGGGATCGTGCTGGGTAACGGGGTTGCGGAAGTATTCGATCAGCAGTGCCAATCCGCAGCTTGCCATCAGAGACAACATAAAACCGGCGGCCAGGGCGAGCTTCTTCTTCGGTGCGACAGGAAACGACCTCAACGTAGGTGCTTGCATCACGCTAACGTTCGAGATCTTATCGAGTTGCATCGCTTCGTCGATTCTTGATTGCTCACGACGTTCCAGATTTGCTAAATACTCGCTCTCAAGCTGCTCTACACGACTCTCGCCTTGGGCTAAGACGACTTCTTGATCGTTCAACACGAGCATGTCTTTGTGAAGTTGAGCTTGGTATTTCTCCAGCGAGTCAAGCCGAGTTTGCAACGCCTTGATGTCGGATTCTTCGACCGCAATGATCGCCGATTGCATGCTGGATTGAGTTGGGGTCTCCTCCGCGAGCACGCTGCGCAGTGTTTCCAGTTGGCTGTGCACGGCAGCAACCTCAGGATGGTCGTTGGTCTTGCGAGCTAGCAGATCCTGTTCCTTCACTTCGAGCTGAAACAGCTGTTCACGCATCGCGGCCAAGCCGTCGTTAGGTTGGCCGCCCACCATTTGACGAACCAGAGATTGCGGTAGCGACGACAGCTTTTCACGCAGCGTTGTGAGTCTCGCTTCGGATGAGGCAAGATTGGTGCGTGATTCGGCGATGTCGCGGTCGACGCGGGCAAGTTCGTCTTCCAAGCCACGGCGGCGTCCTTCGTAGGAATTCAATCGGTAGCTACTCTTGAGGTCGCGGAGGTCAAGGTTCGCTTGCTCGAGTCTTTGCTGCAGTGTGGCTGTTTGGGCTTCAAAGAAATCAAAGGATCCGCGACTTCGAGTCACACGCATGTGTTCTTCGAGAAACGTCGACAAAATCGAGTCGAGCGACTGTTGTGCGATTTCCGGAGTTTCGCCTTTGCAAGCAACGCGGATCACATACGATTGCCTCGGCGACGAAATCGTCACCTTCTTCGCGAGACTTGTGATCGCGAGTTCACGTTGGAGTGGCGAATCGAAGCTCTCATCTTGAAAGTTTGCTTCAAGTGCTTTTTCGATAATTGAACGGCTTTCGAGATGCTCGATCAACGAATTGATGTCTGCTTCTCGAGACGCATTCAGACTGACCGTTTGTCCGGTCGACGCAGCAGGGTCCAAGCCGACGTTTTCGCGACCTAGCCGAACGAACAACTTGGCTTCGGATTCATACGTGTTCGGATAATAGAACAGGACGACCGCAAGTCCGGTCATCGAAAGCACGACCAATGAGGTGATCAAACGCCAATGGCTGAGGAACACATCGACAATCTCTTTGAGAGTCCAATTACGTGACGGCATGGTTGGCATAATTCCGTTCCGATTATTCGGGTTGGATGAGTGATAGCGAGGATGAATCGATGCCCGTGCGTTTTGGCGGCTTCGGGACTCGCTTGGAATCGACGGCCACCCGCTTGGAAAATCAGAACGCGAGTGATCGATTTGGGCAAGATAGGACGAAGGATGGTGAACCAACCAACGCAAAAAAACCGTAGTTTCAGTCTACTTCGTCACGGTGCATCGTCTAGGCGTCGATTCGAGGAATTCGCACATATCAGCGATCGCTCGAGGCGTTCAGGGTTCGGCAATCCGTAGCCACCACACTGGTTGAGGACATTTCGGCTGTAATTCCGATGACAGTCATAGCAGCGAATGCGATCAACTGGGCACTGGCTCTCGCTTCTTGGCATCGCTCTTCAACAGCACATCGACTCGCTCGCGGACCTGTTCTCGCGACAATTCTTCGTCGACGGCTTTGTCGGGAAAGCCCAAATCGTCAAGCAAGAAGCTAAACGTGGGATGTCGTTCCGCACGCGTGAATCCGACCTCCGAGAGCGAGACACCGTGGACCAACGCGATCGTCGCCATCGCTGCATCACCCAATTGAGTGGTTAGTTTTTCGCCACGTGCAAAGCCACGTTCGCTGACCACTCGAGTGTCGTCGAGCAGGGGGACAACCAATGCCGAGTCGGCTTTGTCGCCAAAGCGAGAAACCGTTTGCAATGCCAACGCAATCGTTTCGACCGACGTGGCTTCCGCGAGCGTACGTCGTGCTAGGGGCAATGCTTGATGAAGATCCCAGCTCATCGCAAAAAACAAGATCTCTGCTCGATTATTCAGACTGCTGCGATTGATCCATCCACTGACCAATGCGTCGACGGGGCCGCCAAGTTGGATGTCTCGATGAAGGCTGTTCGCAGCCTCTTTTCGCAAGAGTGAAATCATCAAGCTTTCGAAGTCCTGATTAACGGGCACGTTGGGGTCGTTTGCCGGCAGCAACAAAGCAACCACATCGGCGCGACTGGGGACTTCGAGTTGAACGAACATCTTGTTTTGCACCCGCCCCGCACAGGCGTTCATCGCCATGAATCGCTCGCGAGGCGAACCCGCCAGCGACTTGGTGATTTCGGGGTGTTCCAGCATCAGTTCGACGAACATCTCGCGGACACTGGGTGAATTCCCCATGAAGTCTTGAGTTTCCTGCCATCCATCGAAGTCGATATCGTCACCGGCCAAGAAGGCTTCGATGCGAATTTGCAGATCGCCCTCGGTCAATTGACGAACCAATTGATTCGTACGCAGGCGAACTTCGGGGTCCGTTGCCTTCTCGGACGCAATGCGTAATTCCGGCAGGATATCGATTCCACGCTGCATCAACTGGCTCGCCGCACGCTCTCGCATCGCGAATGAGTCGGCCCCGAGATCTTCGATCCACTTATTGATTTCAGGATCTTCGCTTGGTGAGTCCTCCGATTTTCCGGCAGTCTTCGGAGCGTCCGCAGCCTTCGGAGCGTCCGCAGTCGTCTGTGCGATCGCCGCAGTGTGCCACCCGGCAATTGCAGGCATGACCAGGATGACGGTCAAGAACATACGGAACGTGGAAGCGTGAAAATGCATTTCTTTCTCAAGGCAGAGATGAACCAGACGGTGAAACAATGCAGCCAATCGACAGGACCACCGCAATCGTAGCGATCAACCACATTGTAGCGAAAGCAGGCTGTTCTGGCCGCCCTGGAAAAACACGAGGATTCACGGCAATTATGCCCCAAAAAGACGAGTGGAATCACAATTCGCTGTAGCCGCCAGCCGCGACGTTGTTTGCTAACAAATTCCTTAGTTTCGATTGACACCTCGTCAGCTCGCGATACGTTAGTTGTTGGAGATCATTGATGGCAAAAAAGAAATCAACAACATCGACGTCCGCGAAACCGGTTGACCGCGAATCTGCGAAACCCGCTGTGCGTCAGGCGACTCACGGCAGTGCGGCATTTGCCGAAGCGGCGGAGTGCTTAAAAACGATCGCGCATCCGGTGCGTTTACGGATGATCCAGTTGCTGTTGGATGGACGCTACACGGTCGGCGAACTCGCCGCGGATTGCCAGATCCCCGACAACGTCGCATCGGAGCATCTACGACTGATGCAGCGGTGTGGTTTCTTCACCAGCGAGCGGGAGGGCCGCCGCGTCTACTACCAAGTCGCCGAGCCCCACCTGAAGCAATTAATGGCCTGTATCGAAAGCCGATTTCTATCCCCCTAAGCAGGTAGGCAGGAATCATTGGGTGAAATCCCGTTAGCCGTTTTGACGCTAGCCCCGGTTCAGCGCCGGAACCGGGGCTAGCGCCAAAACGGCCAATTTACTGAAAGACTCCTGACTAACTGCTTAGCCGCATTAGCTGTGGCATTAGCTTCGAGAACACGATCTGACCAACGCAACGGTTCATCCCTGGAACCAAGGCTCCGAGAACGAAACGATCGATTGCGGTCTGACTAAGGCACGCCACGACGCGACACGCGGCGTTCTAAAATGTCGAATTCGCGCACGAGCGATTCAATTTTCAAATCACTCCTCCCGAGGGATTGATGGCGTCTGCGGCGAGTTAGCGATTTCTGCTTCCTGACAAACAAAGTCGTGTCGATGAGCTTGCAACTGGTGATACTTACTTCGCTACCGGTCAACTTCTGTCTCTGGCACGAATTCTGTCTCAGGCACGAATCCTTTCAAGAATCCGTCGTCCGAGATCAATCGTGTCCGGATCATGAAGACCTGCCCCATCCCCGAGTCACGCTTGGCGTTCTCGCTATCCGACTCCTCTGCATACGGTTTTGGCGAAAATACCAGCAAAGCTTCCGATTCGTTCAATACGCTTTCAACGGCGATCGAATCTGACTTGACCGTTGGCACTTGGATGGTCACTCGTCCCTCCAGATTGTTGCCGCGTCCATTTGGGAGGCTCGCAAGCTTCACATCATCGATGCTCGCTTGGGTAAAAACCATTTGCAAATTCACTTCATCGTCCGCAGAAACCGTTGTTTTCACCAAGAATTTCCAACCGTCTTCAAACACGGAAATCTTCGGTTGCAACGCGGTAGCATTGTCGCCAGCAATCTGCAACACATCGGTGACAAATGGACGCTGTACAGCATCGCTGATCATTGCACACTGACCGTTGAACATTGTGATCTTCGGAGCTTGCATGATGTTTGACCGATTATCTTTTTGCACCTGGCGAATGAAGCGTTCACTTTGCAGGCTACTGATCTTGGCAGCACGAATGGGAACAGAAACGGATTGCTCGATGCTATAGTCTTCATTTCTCGTCGGCGGCGAACCCAGTGCATTGAGCGAGAGTGTCGCTGCTGCCCAGTGTTCTGGGTCGTCCAAAACGGGTGCGTGATCAAGCTGGGCGAAGCGAACTGTCGACTCTGACGCTGACCAATCAAATTGATCCAGCAGCCGGATATTTGTGTCGATGACTTTCAGTTCGGTGACGACCTGCCACAGACCCGACTGTTCGAATGCCGATAGCATTTGCTTCATCAACGCCTCTTGCTGCTTCGTCACCTCGACAGTCATGACGCCGTCGATGATTTTTGTCTCTGCACGCTTCTCTGCGGTCACCAGGTAGGATGCGAAGTAGGCCGCGACAAATTTTTCCGCATCAATCCCTGATTGAAGTTCCTTCGCTTTTTGCAATGCTTTCTCGACATTGATGGAAACAACTCGCATATCATTCTTGGGCGGATTCTGGTTCAAGTGATTGGGACGCTTCCAATCATCTCCAGCCAACGCAACTTTAAGATTTGGCACCGGTCGTGGTGCCACCACAGGCTTTTCGATCAGCTTGGCGTCTGTCAATCCACAGACGGCGACCATGCCGATCGCGGGTACTGCCACCAAGCCTCGGAGCCAGCTTCGTCTCTGAACAGGGGCGCCCAATGATTCGATTCGTTGTTGGAGACCTTTCGGTGCGGCCATCGCGAGTAGCCCGATCGTCGACCGCCTGCGCGGCGAAGGTTGGCCGGCAGCGAATCGAAGCAGGAGTTCGCCATATTCGCGAACCTGCGTTTCATTCAAGTCGAGCGTCGCAAGTTCATCGGCAGCTCGCTCCATGCTGTGTTGTAGCTTGGTGACCGCGATCCAAGACAACGGGTTGAACCAATGAACGGATCTGGCCAAGGACGCAATCGACAGCAACAAGCCGTCGCGTCCCTTGACGTGAGCGACCTCGTGACGAAACACCCATTCGAGCTGCTCTGTTGTCAGCTGTTCTCGCCAGCCGTCTGGGAGGCATATGATCGGACGAAACAGACCAAACATGGCGGGGGCGTGCAGCGACAAGACTTCTTTGAGCTTCGGACGTCGTCCTACACCAAGCTCATCGCAGACCCGTAGTAAGCAATCAATGGTCGCTCGATCGGTCACCGACGGCAGTGACTGCAATTTCCAAGCGAAACGAACATGTGACATGACGCTGCGCAAGATCATCACAATCGCCATGGCTGGCAGGCTAAGGACGACCAAGCAGGAAACAAGTACCAGAAAGGGTTCCATCTTTTCAAACCAGGACTCCCCAGCGTCCACTTGATGGAATTGTTGCATCGATGCGGTCGACGTTTGCAAAGCCAAATCCTCCGCAGTGATCTTCGCCACATAGGCATCCGCCGCAGCCTGCTCCTCCGGCGTGGCATCGGCTGGCAGAAGTGCGACCGTCACGGATTTCCCATCATCGTCTCGGTAGGTAAAGGTCTCGTATCCGCTCGATTCCGATTGGACTTCTTTGTTGCCCGAAATCAGCGTTTGTGCGGCTTGGTCAGCGACGGAACTGATCGCAACTGTCGATTCGACAGAGAAAGGCAGCAACAACCGAGCAATCACGATCAGCCAAAGCCAGCACAGGTAGCGCGCGGGCAGTCGTTTGCGGAGCACAAGTGCCAAGACGGCAACGACAGCAAAAACGGGCAACGCGCGCCAGCCTGCTAGAAATGCGAGATAGATCACGTCGACACACTGTTCACCAACTTGGTCAATCATTCCTTTGATCCTTTGTCTCGAGAATTCTTCGATTTGTTATCCAGAAGTTCACGCAACTGAGCCAATTCGTCATCGCTCAGCTTGGAGGTTTTCACCAGATGCAACAGAGCCGGTGCCGCATCGCCTCCGAAGACGACGTTCAGGAAGGAGCGACTCGCCTTCCGAACGCAGGCACTGCGTCGCACGGCGGCGGTGTAGCGGTATTTCTTTCCGATTTGCTCAGTGGTCAAAACGCCCTTTTTCACCAGACGGTGAAGCATAGTTTTGACAGTCGCGTCCGACCAACCGTTGTCGGATCCGAGTGCCGCGATCACATCGCTTGCCTCCGTTGGCGCGGAATCCCAAATGAGATTCATCACGATCCATTCCGCGTCTGATAGCTGCATGAGTCTTTCCTTTTCTGATGACAGATGTAAACAGTTTACACTCGTAATCGGTAACGCCACAAGATCAGTTCATCGTCCATGAATGAGTCGCGTCTTCGGAACCACTCGGAACGGTCGAGAAACCAACATTCAACCGTTGGTCGATCGCCATTGAGATAATGTAGACTACCGATCCACACTGGTTGTGGAGCAGGAATTACGATCTTCAATGATTCACGTGTCAAAGGTACAGGAGCAAGAATTGACAAAACGAGAGATTGACCAAAAGGCGGCAATCATGATTGTCATCGAACACTTTGGCGACATTGCGCCCGGCACGAAGTGTTCGGCGGTGTTCTTCGATACGGAAAGAATTCGCAGGGAAAAGGAGTTCTACGCGAAGCTATACAGCGAGAACGGCGTGCAAGATCTGTATATCCTCCGAGCGATGGTAGCGGCGAACGTGCCTGACGATCCCTACTGGCTGGTCTCCCTGAAAACCGGCGATGGTGCGTTAGGAAACGTCACTCGCCTCCACCGAGTGGACGACCGAACGGGAAAGATACTTCCAGATCCGGCGTAGGAATTTGAAAAGGAGGCGTCCGGCAATGATCGGCTCCACGGCCCAGCGGATCAACTCTACCAACTCGTCATCCATGAGCTGCTAGCCATCAGGGATGTCCAGCACATGCACAGGCGTGAATTTTTACTCGCCAAGAAAGTCGGCCAAGACCCGCTGAGGATGTTTGTCATCCATCAGCAGGATCACGTCTGCCCAAACGATGTCCGCAGACCGAATCGTTTGCAACGCCGCCCGCGCCGTGCCTTGCGAACGAACCGAAACGCGATCAACAACGCATACCAACCAAGGAAAGATTTGAGCAACGGATCGCTTTTCGTGGCTCAATAGCCCTATCGTCTTGCCCAACCCGTCTAGCACGTACGGGCATTAGCCGCCTCAGGCGCCGATGAGTTTTTGATTCCGTCGCTTTCCCCGGTTGGATTAACCCCAGCGGTCGGCGGAACATTTGAAGGCTTCATACTCAACATCTTAGCAGGACAAGTTAATCGCAAGATGAGCCGACGACTCAAATCGCTTGAATCCGAACTTGGCATTACCATCCATCCACTCGACACCTACACTTTGACTTTCCTTGGAACGATCTTTCCACGGCTATTTGGCCTTACAAATACCACCGACGCAGCCCTCGCCGACATCCAGGCAGGCTTGATCTCTCCGGCGGAAGGCGAAACCTATCTTTACTGGGACATCATTCATCCCACCAGTGTCGTTCATGAAACGATTGCGACGGCCGCCATCCAAGTTCTTGCGGAATAGTGCATCTGTGGAATTGGCTTCTCGAATGCCATAACTCGCAACTTCACCTTCCCCAAAAGCTTTAGCTTTTTAAAAGTGAGCCGACGGCATTAGCCGCGGGCATGATTGCCACAAAATTCAAGGGCCCGCGGCTAGCGCCGTCGGCTCACAGGATGACCTGCTTAGCAACATGCATGGTTGCTGCTGCGGGCGTTAATCGAGTCCATGATATTTCGCAACTCCGCGTTCAAAAGTCCCGAATCAGTATTTCAGTGGCTTGCTACTTCACCGCGTCGGCAGCGATCGTACCGATTTCCCCGGCCAGTGCATTGACGCTGCCTTTGCCATCGGGGTGAACGCGATTGCTCAAGAAGATCACATAGAGTTTCAGTTCGGGATCGATCCACATCGCGGTTCCGGTGAATCCACCATGGCCGAACGCGGCGGCCGACATCGTCTTGCCCCGGTTGGATGAGTATCCGGATTGCTTGTCCCAGCCAAGACCACGCAAGGCATCGCCGGGCACAGAGTACGACGCGGTCATCGCAGTAAACGTTTTCTCCGAGACGATCGTGGCGTCATCAAGACTTCCTCGATTGCACATCGCGGTTGCATAAACGGCCAAATCCGCAGCGGTGCTAAATAGTCCCGCATGTCCGGCGACACCGCCCAGAGCGTAGGCTCGCGGATCGTGCACTTCGCCTTGCATCCAGTGTCCGCCTCGTTGCTCCGTCGTGGCAGCACGCTGCTGCAGTGACGTTGCCGGTTTGTAGCCCGTTTCTTTCATCCCCAGCGGAGCGAAGATGGTTTGTTGCGAATACGCGTTCAGGTCCATACCGGTTTTGCGACGCACCATTTCTCCCAACACGATGAATCCAACGTCGGAGTAGCGAAACTTTGATTCAGGCGTGTAGTTCAGACCTAGGTTCATGACATTTCGCATCGCGGCTTCGGGCGAGTCGACGTAATCGGACATCGCGTTGTCAGGAGTCAGCCCGCTAGTGTGTAACAGCAACTGCTTGATCGTGATCTCTTCCTTGCCGTCGTTGCCAAACTCGGGCAAATGTTTTGAAACAGCATCATTAAGATCGACCAAGCCTTTATCAACAAGTGTCATCACGCTGGTGGCAGTCGCGATCGGTTTGGTTAACGAGGCTAGATCAAACACGGTGTCGACGGTCATTGGAATCGGTGTCGGTTCGAGTTGCCGATGTCCGTAGGCGCGTTGAAACACCACATTGCCTTGATAGCCGATTGTGACCACGGCGCCGGGAAGTTTATGTTGTTGGATCGCTCGATTGACCAAGTAATCAATCGAATCGAAGGTGTCCGTTTTCAGCGTGGAAAGTGGCGCTGGCCCCGGCTCCGACGCAAACGCCGGCATTCCAAGCAACATGATGGCCAAACCAACGTACCGGCAAGCGATTGTTTTCATCGTAAAACCAGGAGGGGCTAGTGTCGATGTGGCGATGCCGACGTGTTCGGAGCATCGCCGCTCAACAGGCGGGGGGAGTCGAAGGTGGGACTACAGCGTCGTACTGCTCTTCAAAACAGGGACGAGCAACGCCATGACGACGGCAAGTACCAAAACGGCCATGACCAGCAACATCAGCGGTTCGAGCAAGCGGACAAACAAATCAAGCCGTCGAAACGTTCGTTTTTCAAGTGAATCCGCGATCTCGGGCAGAACTCGGTCCAGCGAATTACTTTCTTCGCCGACGCTAATCATCTCGGTCACGCTGACGGGCATATAGCCGGACGCCCGAAGCGGCGACGCCAGACTTTCCCCGCTGCGGATGTTTTCGGTTGCGTTGGCAATCGATTTACTCAACAAACGGTTGCCGGTTGCACTGCGGCTAATTTCCAGTGACCTCAGGATCGGAACGCCGTTACCGAGCAACGTTCCGAGCACGCGGCAGAAGCGAGCGACGGCAAGGTTCATCAAGATGTCGCCGAGCACGGGGATTTTTAGTTTGATGCGGTCGGCCCACTCTTGACCCGATTCGCTGTCGAGTTTGATTTTGATTAAGACCAAAAGGACTACCATCACGAGCAGGAACAACCAACCCCATTGTTGTAGGAATTGGCTGAAGCTTAGCAAAGCTTCGGTTGCCCACGGCATTTCGCCTTTGCGTCGCAGCCGATCAAACAGCATATCAAACTTCGGGACGAAGAAGACCAGCAGTGCGACGATCACCACGGTGCCGACGGAAAACAGGAAGACGGGATAGGCCATCGCGCTGACCGTGCGGCCTTTGAGGTCTTCTTGCAGTTCGGTGAACGTGCCAACGCGATCAAGTGCATCTTCCAGGAACCCACCTTCGGCCCCGGCACGCACCATGTTGGTTCCCATGTCGCTGAAAACGCCTGGATAGCGAGACATCGTTTGGCCGAGCGTTTCGCCTTCTTCGACTCGTTCGCGTACGTCCTGCAAGACCTCTTTCAATATGGCGTTTGAGGTTTGCGAGCCGAGCACGTTCAGCGAACGAATCATCGGTACGCCACTGCGCAGCAGCGAGGCAAGTTGACTGTAGAAGACCGCCATTGTTTGTCCGTTCACCTTTTGACGGCGATTGAACAAACTACCCAGCGACGGCGATTTTGATTTCGCCACGTCGCTAACTTTGACAGGAAACAAAGACTGTTCGGACAGAATCGAAGTGACTTCGCGCTCCGTTCCCGCTTCGACGGTTCCGTTGACCTGTTTGCCGGTCGAGTCGCGAGCGGTGTAAGCAAAGGTTGGCATTGGGGCGAGGCGATTTAAGAGTTTTTGATAGGAAGCAAACTGGCAGAAGTCATCCGATTTATTAGCCGTTTTGGTGCTAGCCACGGTTCCCACGTTCAACCGGGGCTAGCGCCCAAGCGGCTAATGGGATTTCACCTAATGATTCCTGCTTACCTGCTTTGATCTTCGATTTGAAATGGAAAGGATTGAGTTGCCGGAGGAGACTACGCGATTGCTTCGCCCTTGGTGACGCGAAGCACTTCATCCACGCTGGTTTGACCCGCGATGACTTTGTCCCAGGCGTCCATTCGCAGCGTACGCATGCCGTTTTTGACCGCTTCTTTGCGGATATCCCAGCTGCTGGCGCGGTCTTGAGCGAGTTGGCGAATCGTGTCCGAGGTCACCAGTAATTCGTAAATCCCCATACGTCCGGAATAGCCAACGTGGCGACATTCGCGACAACCGACGCTGCGGTACAGTACTGCGTCGCTAACGCGATCCCAGGGAAAATCGCTAGGCACTTCAGACTTAGCATCGGTCATCGGTTGCTTGCAATGTTTACACAAGCGACGCACCAGTCGCTGTGCCAATACCGCTTCGACGGTTCCTGCGACCAAGAACGGTTCGACGCCCATGTCGCCCATACGAGTGAACGCTCCGGCGGCATCGTTTGTATGTAGCGTGCTGAACACCAAGTGACCCGTTAGCGATGCTTGGATCGCGTTTTCAGCGGTCTCAAGGTCACGAATTTCTCCGACGAGTACGACGTCAGGGTCATGACGCAGGATACTGCGAAGTGAAGCGGCAAAAGTCAATCCGATTTTTGGATGGACTTGGATTTGGTTGATGCCATCGAGCTGATACTCGACTGGATCTTCGGTCGTGATGATCTTAGTTTCGGGGCTGCGGATTTGCAGCAAACTGCTGTACAGCGTCGTCGTTTTTCCCGACCCGGTGGGTCCGGTGACAAGCACGATCCCGTGAGGATATTCGATGATCTTGCTAAACGTTTCGTAGATCGCGGGGTTCATCCCCAAGCCTTCGAGGTTGAACACCATCGACGACTTGTCCAACACACGCATGACCAGGCCTTCGCCGTGGATCATCGGGATCACGCTGAGCCGGATATCCACCTCGCGGCCGTGGACTCGCAATTTGATGCGTCCGTCTTGCGGCAATCGTTTCTCGGCAATGTTCATCCGAGCCATGATTTTCAGACGGCTGATAATGGCCGCTTGGAATCGATTGATCTCGGGTGGAGCGGGTTGCGGATGCAGGATACCGTCAATGCGATAGCGGATTTGCAGCCCGTCGGATTGGCTTTCGATGTGAACATCGCTAGCACGCGTCTCGATCGCTTCGAGCAGAATTTCGTTGACCAGTCGAACCACTGACGCTTCTTGCGCCATTTCGCTCAATTCGCTGCCGTCGGATTCAAACGCGTCGAGCAATTCGACGTCGTCATCATCCTTCGCCGCCATCAGTCCTTCGACCGTTTCGCTACCGACGCCGAGGTGCTGTTTGACCAATCGTGCGATTTCGGCGCGTTCGGCGACTACCGGAATAATGTTTTTGCCGGTCGCCGCACTCGCTTCGTCCAACGGATACAGATCGAGCGGATCCGACGTCGCGACGACGATCGAACCGTCCTGGAATCCAATCGGAAACAGCGATTGCCGGTAGATTAATTTTTGCGGAAAGCCTTCGAGTGCTTTGAGATCGACTTCGGTTTCGCGGAGGTCAACGTAATCGAGCCCCACTTCTTCGGCCAACGCACCCAGCGCGTCACGTTCAGCGATGTAGCCTAACTCGATCGCGGCTTGAACGACACTTGGCGAGTCGCTTTGCCGGCTTTGTTCGAGTTGTTCAGGGGTGAGTAATCCGCGTCGTTTCAGGATTTCACCAGCATGCATGATCATCTTTTCGATCTTTCTAGCAACGTATGGGTTCAAGCGGCGTGAGGGGATGCCGCGATACAATCATCGCTCAGCAGGGGGAGGTCAGCGAATAGTTCAAGTGTAACGCAATTCGCGGAAGAAATCATTTCACAATCCGCGATCGAGTTGGTGAGATTTGGGACGCGATTAGCGACCGCGACCACCGCCGCCCGTAGGACGTCCTCCCCCGGTGGGTCGACCTCCGCCAGTACCGCCACCAAAACCTCCGGTACGCCCACCACCGGTATCGCCACCGCCACGCCCGGTATCGCCGCCGCCACGCATCGAACGAAACATTTCAATTCGGCGTTGGATGTCTTCCGTACTGGGGGTGCCCGCACTGCCGTTGGTCGAGGATGTCGACGATGTGCTGCTAGCTTTTGAATCGGTGGACGGGCTCGCTGTCTTGACGCTCGCTCCGAGAATCGACTCAAGTGCTTGCTTAACAATATCGGCCTTGATGTCACCTTTGAGTGTAACCACTTCGACACGTTCTTCGCTCTGCATGCCTCCTTCGTCCAACGCGAGTACCAATTCACGCACTTGGTTAAAGTCTTGCGGCGTTGCGGTGACGATCAGCGAATTGCTGCGTTCATCCACCGAAACGGTGATCTTGGAAGGTTCGCTTTGGGTTGTCGCACCGCCACTGCCACCGCGTCCGCCACGACCGCCACCACGAAGAGCCGCGATAATGTCTTGCGGGTTAGGTTGTCCTCCGCCACCGCCGCCGCGACTCGAGTCAGCGGCCGCTTTCATTTTGTCGGCGAACACACTTTTGACCACTTCGGCGACACTCTTGGCATCTTGGTAGATGACAGGAATCAAGGCAGGTTTGGCCACGACTTCGACGTCTTCGGGGCTTTCTTGAATATCAAGTTTTCGCAAAATGATTTCGATGGTTTCGAGATCGATCGCGTTGGCTTGAACGATCAGTGCATTCAAGCGAGCGTCGGGAACGATGCTGACCGACCCGGTGCTGGTCAAAATCGATTTTGCGGACGATTCTTCACCGCCACCACCACCGCCGCCCATGCCAAGCAGCCCCATCATTCCGCCACCCAAGCCGCCGAGTGGATCCGCCATCGACGACATGCCGCTGTCGATGCCGCCCAGAATGCTGGCGATCAATTCCGCCGTGGTGTCCGCTTTTGCGTACTTGAGCCAGAAAATGGTCGGCAATTCGGACTGGGCACTGGTGGACGAAGAAAACGATTGCATTAAAGCTTCGAAGGCATCGAGGGCTTCGGTGTCCTCGGATGCGACGATCATTCCCGCAGGTGAGAACTGGATCACGATATCCGCGCCTTGGTATTGAAATCGAACTTCGGGGTTCGCTGCATCTTCGTCGGATAGTCGACTGTCCGTGGATACAGGACTTTCCTGAGCCACATCGTCTTCTTGCGCAACCGGGGTCGCGACAAATTGGTAGTCGGCAGAGAAGCGTGAGCGGACTCCGGTTCGACTGTCGATTGGCAATCGAGGAACTCGGTCTTCCGATGGAGCCGCGTCGAAGCCGGGTTGGTTTCCAGCGGCAGGTTTTTCAGGGTGCACGCGACGTTCAGGCATTTCGTTGCCAGAGGATGACGAGCCCGACGTGCGGATCGTGCGAATATCGTTTTTGCGTCCCAGTGTCGACCAAATGCTCTGAACTTGGCGAAGTGCGTCTTCGGCTGCTTGTCCCGTGTAAGGCAATACGCGTACTTTTTCGCTCATCGAACCGAGTACATCTTCGCCTTCGAGTTCGCCGATCAATCGTTCGATCAATGCGATTTCGTCACTCGTACCGCGAATCCACAAGCGGCCGGTCAGTGGATCGCCATCGACGATAGGACCGCTGCCGCCTTCGGCTGTTACCCCAAAGAATTTGTTGATCGTCAACAGTGCTTGTGCGGGATCGAGACGACGGAGGTTGATGACCTTGAAGTCTTGACCGTTACCTTCGAGTTTTGCAATCGTCGCCGCAATCATCGCCTGAGTTTCAGGGCGGGCAAAGGAAACGATCGCGTTGGTTTTAGGATCGATTGCAATCCGCGCATCGGGAGTTCCCGACAACAATGTTTGCAACACGTCAAAGACCGTTGCGGAATCGGCAGTCTTGACCTTGTGCGTTTCAAAAACGGGCAGCGCCACTTCGGCTTGAGCATTGGGATCGGCTGTGACGAGCGGTTTGTCCGCTTTTTTGACAATACTCTCCAACAAAGCCACTTTGCCAGGCAACCCGGTTGCGTAGATGCGTTCGCCGTAGAGTCCCAAGGAGATACGAATTTCATCGTTGGCGTTTTGGCCGGGATCGAGCCCGATCAAGGGACGTGCGATCTCCAGCACTTCCTCGCTGCCACGATGCTCCAACACAATTTCAACGACGTTGGAATCGGCTTCACGAGCGTTTTCAAGCAGTTGGCGAATCGCCAGCAATTTGCCAACGGTCTCGGTGACTTTGACTTGTCGCGCGCTGTCTAACACGATCGTGCGTCCCCAAGGGCCGACGAGCTGTGCAATCTCTTGGCGTGCTGCGTCCGGCGTCAGACTGCCCAGCGGAAAAACACAGCTGACGATGTCGCTGCGGCTGCGGTCATCCAATTCATCGAGGGTCACCAACTCGGCGACTTCGCTGATCAAGTTAGCGGCGTTTTCGACTTCAAGATCAATCAGCAACAACATGCGACCGCGGCGGACCAATGCATAACCACGGTCGAGCAACAGACGGTTCAAAATATCGAGGCTCTCGGCAGCCGTATAGGAACGACTTGGGTCGATGTAGTTCACCGAACCTGTGGGGAAGCGATCGATTTGCAACGACAGGTCGGCTTGCTCAGCGAACCAATGCAACACGTCCTTCCAGGCTGCGCCCGAGAAGTTAAAGACGAACTTTTCTTGCGATATCCCAGTTGGGTCCGTAGTCACCGCAGGAGCGTCCTGTTTCGCCGCTGGAGCTTCCTGTTTTGCGGCTGGAGCGTCTTCTTTCACCTCAGCAGCGACCGCTGCAGGCGCTGGCGAAGCTGCCGCTTGGACAACCGTTTCAGGATTCGCAGCTTCAACGTCCGCATCGATTGGGACAGGGGGTGCCGAATCGCTTTGTTCGGGAGTTTCCGATTGGGATTGTTCTTGTTTCGATTGGCTGTCTGCAGCAACCGCAGGCACTACGGCTGCGGCCGAACTCGTTTGCTGAGCCGAAACGGGAGCTTGTGAGATGCCAGAGACGGCGAACACGACGGCGATGAGAAGGAGCGAGTATTTCATGCTCGTAAAAACGATTCCGTGGAAGAGGAAGCCATTAATGATAGGGAGCGGGCGTTTTTGGATTCGGCGGCACCCTGCCGTTTTGCCACTTGGCTATGTTAATCACGACTGGCTGAATTCCTCGCATAAAGCCCTCGGCGAATCGCCTAGATTAGAGGATTTATGGCGGGCACACCGAATATGCAGGCAGTCACATCGAACACAGCTGATGCTTTTAACCCCTGCATTAAACAGAAGTTTCTAGCGGAAACGATGAATTTGCCGACTTCCGGCATTACCGAGTTGGTCCCAACGAGCGGGCCGGGACCGCCCAGAAGTTGAGATTTTTCAAGGTCAGGACGCAAAAAAAGCCAACCTCGATCGAGGCTGGCTTTTCGTTGCTCGCATAATCGTAGCGAAACTCGCACGTGAGTTTCGAGGGAGCACCACTTCTGGATGCAGCCAAGCTGGCGAAAGCGTCCGGCAGAAAAGATCACAACCCGACGCGTCAGCGAGGGACAACAAGCTGATCCGATGGCACGACCGGAAGTCCCTCGCGTACGCGTCGGGTTGTAGTGGTGATTGCTCAGCGGCCCTGGGAATAACGAAGTTTCCTGAACCGGCTGCGGTGCCCGACGCGAGGCAGGAGCCTCGAATGCACTGCGTTCCCAGGCGGGAAGCCTGGGAACGAGCGTTTTTGCGGCGGCAAAGCCGTCTTAGTTGTCGATACAGGTTTCCAGGAAACGAGCCAAGCGATGGAAATCGCTGTTTTGCTCGATAAACCGCACCTTGGTGACCAAGGTTTCTGGGTCGACGAGTTGGTTGAACGGGACAAAGTGCAAGTCAAATTGCCCGGAAACCGAGACCATTACGCCATTCAATTTTTCTTCGACCAGTGCACGATAGGCTCCGACACCGAGTTGCGATCCGAGCATGACGTCGTACGCTTGTGGCGGGGCGCAACGGGCTTCGTAACCGAGTTGCAATCCGTTGACCTTGCGGGTCTTGCCCGTTCGTTCGTTGTAGCGCTCACTGATCATTTTCGAAATCAAGGCCGAAAGATTGATCGACGAGATGTTGATATGACCATGGTCATCGCGGCTGACACCATCGAGATATTTCGTGGGCAGGTATTCGGCCATCCCCTCCGCGATCACGATCGTTCCGTATTGGCGACCTTCGCGTTCGCGCGCCAACATCATGTCTACCATGCGATCGATCACGCGATCCAGTGCCATCACTTTTCGTGTTTCACCGGTCTCTTGGTTGACAACCTCTTCCTCTGCCAACGCACCACAAATGTCTTCGACGCTGAGCACCATACTGGCTTCGCCTGCGATCGCGGCACCATAGGCGAGCCATCCTGCGCTACGTCCCATCGCTTCACAAAGGAAGTAAGATCGGCCCGCGGCGGCATCAAAGTTCAAGTTGCGAATTTCTTCGGCCAACGTTTCGACGGCGGTGAAGTAGCCAAACGTGAAATCGATACCCGAGTAATCGTTGTCAATCGTTTTGGGCAAGTGAACGATGGGGAAACGGCGAGCGTCCGCGGGCAAGTTGTCTTGGAACATTTTCAGCTTGTTCGCGGTCTTCAGCGTGTCATCGCCTCCGATCGAAATCAACGCGTCGACTTCCAACGAGCACAAACCTTCGTAAACTCGTCGCAGCGGAGCAACCAGTTCAGGGTCCTTCAAATGCGCCGGCGAGCTGACGTGTTTGCCAGGATTGGTACGCGCGGTGCCGATCATGATCCCGCGGCTGCTGCGAGCGTTGGTCAGCGAATCGTGAGTAAAACGGATGTAGTCCGCCCCCTCCTGCAGCGGTCCGGCCGCGGTGTACTCCGCCAAGCGGCTGTAACCATGTTTGATTCCGAAAACCTGGGAACCTTCTTCGAGAAACGAAAAGGCGGCAGTCGAAATCACGGCATTGGCGGCGGGAGCGGGACCACCCGCAAACAAGATCGCAACGCGTTTAATATCCAAAGAATGTTTGCTGGGCATGGAGTGATTTCGTCAGGTTAAAGAGGAGGTGGGGGAGCCGAGAAAGACCGATTTCTCTCTCTTCGTGCACCAAAGATTTTAGGGATCCCTGAGCGTTCGCCAAGATGGGAGGCCTCGGGCGGGTCGAAGTCAGACACGGGATCGGCTGGTGAGGAAGCGATGCGACCGCTGGATGCCCGATAACGCGGTCGGTTCACGCATTCCTTCTCATTGGCCCTTTGGCGGCCCTGTGGCGTTTTGTCAGCCCCCTTCGACAGCCCAGAACAACACCCGAAATCCACTAAGGCTGCCACTGTAGCGCTTCTTCGATTGACGCTTCGTACTCCATGTCCGTCAATTCGAGGATCTCACGCATATCCGACAAAATCTGCAGTTGTTGCGTTTCCAGCGTCCCTTCGGCTGACGCCGCGAGAAACATCGCCTGCAACGCCCGCATCCGCTGGTCCTGGTTCCAACCTCGCGAGATCGTCAGCACATAGTTTTTCGCCAGCACCTTGTTTTCCAAGGCAATACTGCACAAACGTCCCAATTCTTCGCGGTCCATCGGCCGCTGCAGCAATTGATTTGCGATGACTTGCAGGGCGTCAATCTCCCTCTCTGAGATTTGGCCGTCCGCGAGAACCACCAGCACTGCGGCGCGAATCGCTTCGTCCCGAAACTGGGTTTCGATCGTGGCTTCGTGAGTTTCGCGGTCCATGCTCAACACGCTGATATCCCACGTACTGCGACAACTATCACACTGAACAAATTCTTCTGCAGCACCAATCGGCACCGTTGGGACGAAATAGAGCGTCAAAAACGGTCGCCTTGCTCGCAAACGAAATGGCTGTGGCGTACGACACGTTGGGCAGTAAAAATTGCCTCGGTCCCGCGTCCGCGTCAGGTTCATGGTGCCAATCAGAATCATTTTTTCTCAAACGCAAAGGAAGTAGCGAAAAAACGCGTGCATCACACTGGGTGGTTTAGCGAGATTTTAACATTTAGCTGGCTTTGTGACGGTAACGATAAATCGGATTAGACGGATCGCAACGGATTGACTGGCGGCAATTTGGATCGCGTTCCGAATAAGGACGATAACGAGTGAAGTTACCGGTTTCATTTTACGCTGGAACGTCGAGTGATCGACGCCGCAATTTAGCACATCATGGCAAGTCTTCCCGTCTCGGCAAATCGAACGAGTACGCCGCTGATGAACCAGCGGCTGATGTTCCAGCTAAACTCGGATCAGTTGGCGCTGCAACGTCAATATGACCAATTGGCGACGGGCCGCAGTGTTCTGAAAATCTCGGATGATCCGGCGGCTGCCAACCGGGCACTCGGGTTGAACCGCAGCATTGACCGCGGCAACCAAATGGTTCGTAACGCGAATTCCACGATTGGATATTACGACACAGCCGACTCTGCATTATCGCAAATCAACAACGCGTTGATCACCGCTCGGGCAACAGCGGTTCAGGGCGTCGAAACCGTAAACTCCGATGATGAACGCGAAGCCCTGGCAATCACGATACGAGAAACGATTAACAACGTGTTCACGGCTGGCAACACGATGTTTCGCGACCAGCAACTGCTGGGCGGCATTTTGAACGGTGGAAACGCCTACAATTACTCCGAAAACGACATCGTTTACTCAGGCCGCGATGCGGTGGGCAAAACCATGTTGGGTTCCGGAGAATTAGTGGCTCTAAATGCCACTGCGTCCGAATCACTCGGCACGAATGGCGTTTTCCTGAAGGGCGAACCGTTGGGCGCGGCGTTGGATCACAACACTCGATTGGTCGATATGCGAGGCGGCGAGGGTGTTGGAACGGGCGTGATTCGATTGTCCGATGGCGACAACAGTGTAGAGGTCGATCTCAGCAACGCTTCGACGATTGGCGACGTGGTTGACGTTCTTTCCAAAGTGGAATTAGACGGGCGTCCGCTCGGGATAACCCTCGGCAACGATTCGATCACGCTCAAATATGCGGACGATTTGCCAGGTACGCTGGCGATCGATGATGCCATAGGCAGTACGTTGGCAAGCGATCTTTCAATCTCCAACCCGGGTGGGCTCAAAGCACCGCCGATTATCGGAGATCGATTGACGCCTCGCTTGACAACCGAAACGAAAATCGAGGATTTGGCGTTCGGAGCTGGAGTCGATTTGAGCGGCGGTATCACGATCAAGCAGGGCAGCAAAAGCTTTTCCATTGACCTGTCGGGTGCCGAAAAGATGGGCGACGTGTTGATTGCGATCAACCGCAGTGGGGCCGACGTGCACGCCGAATTGAATCAAACGGATGGCAGCATCCAGTTACGCGCGTTGCGAAGTGGCGTGGACTACTCGATAGGTGAGAATGGCAGCAATGTCGCTCGATCGCTAGGAATCCGTTCGGCGACCGAAAACACCACTCTCGAAGAACTCGGTCGAGGCCGCGGAGTGGTGCTCAACACCCAGAGCGAAGATTTGGTGATCACACGTCCCGATGGTGTCCAGCTGAGCTTGAATCTCGAGAATGCGAAGACGATTGACGACGTCATTAATCTGATTCGCAACCATCCCAACAACCAAGACACCGCTCGCGTACTGGTTGGATTGAACTCGATTGGCAACGGGATTGAATTGCAAGCTCCGCCGGGAGCGAATCCGATGATGATTCGCCAGCCTGAGCTCAGTAACGCTGGCACGCGGCTCGGGCTGATCCCCGAAGGAGAAATCGAAGCGGTTGGAAAAACCGTCGGCAGCGTGAATCAAATCGCTGGCGAAGACTACATGCCACGCGATGCAGGCGGAGCTCTAGATACCTTGCTGCGACTCGAAACGGCCATTCGCGACGGTGATGTCGCCGAAATCGCACGTTTGCAGGTCCGAGTCGACGAGGATTTGGACCGATCCACTCGAACGCAAGGCAAAATCGGCGTCTTGACGCGAAATTTGCAAGACATGAAATCGGCGTCCGAAACCAGCGTGATCCAACTCACCGGCCAACTTTCCAACGAAGTGGACGCGGATTTGGCGACCGTCATCAGCGAATTGAGTCAGCGACAATTGTCGTTAGAAGCATCCATGCGAGTCATCGGACAAACTTCACAAATCACCGTGTTGAACTACTTGTAACGATTTTGACGAATTGTTTCATTTTGACGAGGGTGCCGCCGATAAAGAGATTGGCAGGTCTTACACCGGCCTCTCTGCCACTAGGACCCTTCTGAAATTGGGAAAGAATCGAGATGAGAATCGACACAAATCGCTTTGGCACGTTGCAGATCAACGCGGATGAGTTGTTTCTTTTCCCTCAGGGATTGATCGGCATGGAAACGCTTCGCCAATGGGCGTTGCTTCCCGATCCAGAAAGTGCGTCAGTGGCCTGGCTGCAAAGTGCTTCGCGAGGCGATCGAGCCATTCCGTTGGTCAGCCCGCGAGCGTTTTTCCCGGAATACCGGGTGCACATCAGCCGCCGTGAACTTGGCAGTTTGCACCTGCGAACCGGGTCGGAAATCTATGTGATGACGACCGTTTCGGGACGCGAAGGCAAAATGACCAGCAATCTACGTGCTCCGATCTTGCTGAATTTGGACCACCGACTCGGTTGCCAAGTCATCGCGGATAACGATCTGCCGATCCAGCAGACGCTTCGTATCGCCCCCGCAACGCTCAGAACCCCAACAACCCAGCCAGCCGAAACGCTGCAGCGACGTGCAGCGTAACGTTTGCTACGGTAAGTACCGTGGGAACATTAAGTGACGGTCCTCCGTGGTAGCGGAAGTCGTCAAGACTTTCGTGAATCACGGCACCGTTCGAAACTCGTGACGAGTTCCGCTACGTCAGTAATTGTTCCGACGGTCCTCTGTACCAAATTGCCTAACGCTCGAGTCGTTGGACCTCACGCTGGTTTGCTCGTCGGTGATTGAGCTCACATCGGGGCCAACCCTTTCTTTCTTTTCTGAGAGCTCTCCTCTCAGCCACGCCTGTCGCAATCGGCGTCGGCATTACGCGTCGCTATTCGGCATCGGCATTCGGCATCGGTGTTGATCGTCCAGAGGCGGTACTTGCCCCCTGATCTTCCTGAAGCTCACTTCGTGCCTTAAGCTGTGCTTACCACGTCAACTTTTCGTAGCTTGACGCATGTACCTTTGAGCACCGCAAGAACGGAAACAGCAGGGGAAAACAAAGTATGGCTCACACGATCGTTATATTTGGCGCTTCAGGCGACTTGACCAGCCGAAAACTGATTCCGGCGCTCTACCTGATGTTTAAGAAGGACCGGCTGCCCGAGGGATCTCGGATCGTCGGCGTTTCTCGCAGTCACTTCGAGCATGAAGAGTGGCGTTCGACGCTTCGCGAAACCACGGAACAGTTCGCGGGAGATTCGTTTGATGCCGAAACATGGAATCGGTTCAGCGAGAATGTGTTCTATCAAGCCGGCGACATCAAAGAGGCCGACGATTTCAAGAAGCTCGGTGAGTTTCTAAAGTCGATCGAAACCGAAGCCCACACGGGCCGCGTTTATTATTTGTCGACGATGCCTCAGTTGTACGAGGAAGCGATCAAACAACTCGGTGCAGCGGGGCTGGCCGAAGACAGTGATGGGTTCCGCCGTGTGATCATCGAAAAGCCGTTTGGCACGGATTTGGAAACCGCTCAAAAACTGAACCGTTCGATTCACACCGTTTTTCGCGAAGACCAGATCTATCGCATCGACCATTACTTGGGCAAAGAAACCGTTCAAAACATCTTTGCTCTGCGATTTGCTAACAGCATCTTCGAGCCGATTTGGAATCGAAACTATGTTGACAATATCCAAATTACGGTTGCCGAAGAAGTTGTGATCGGACGTCGTGCGGGATACTACGACACGTCGGGGATTCTGCGAGACATGTTCCAAAATCACATCTTGCAATTGATGATGATTACCGCGATGGAGCCACCGGCGCGATACGACTCGGCACTGGTACGTGACGAGAAGGTCAAGGTGCTGCACAGTGTTCGCCGGATGAGCGGCAGCGACTTCGCAATGAACACGGTCCGCGGGCAATACGAAGGCTACTTGCAAGAAGAAGGAGTGCCCAAGAAAAGCAAAACCGAGACCTTCGCGGCACTGAAGTTGTATTGTGACAATTGGCGTTGGAAGGGCGTGCCGTTCTACTTGCGTAGCGGCAAGGGGATGTCATGTCGCACGACACAAATTGTGATCCAGTTTAAGAATGTGCCGCACATCTTGTTCGGCGAAAAGACTCGCTCGCCCTTGGGGAACCGTTTGGTAATTCAGGTGCAACCGGCCGAAGGGATTCAATTGCACTTTGAAACCAAGGTACCCGATTCGGAAATGAAAACGCGAACGAGCACATTGGACTTTAGTTTTCGCCAAGCCCCAGGCGGAACATCGATGCCCGATGCATATCAACGTTTGTTGCTCGATTCGCTCACCGGCGACGCCAGTTTGTTTGCCCGCAGTGACGAAGTCGAATTGGCGTGGGGCATTATCGATCCAATCATCGAAGCTTGGAAAAGTCCCGCGGCGCCCGATTTGTTCCCGTATACACCGGGACTTTGGGGCCCCGCCGAAGCCGGCGAGTGGATGCACCGTCAGAAACGCGAATGGTTCGACGTCTGCCCCGTGCTGTCCTAAACCCACACGACCCACACCAACAGAAACGGGCCCCTCCCGGCCCGTTTCTGTTCTTACTCCCTTACTCCCTTACTCCCTTACTCCCTTACTCCCTTACTCCCTTACTCCCTTACTCCCTTACTCCCTTACTCCCTTACTCCCTTACTCCCAGCTCCCAGCTCCTTACTCCCAGCTCCCAAAACACCCGCTCTCCTCTTTTCTCTACCGGTTACCACGGTCGCACGCTTTGTAGCGCCGTGTCTTAAACCAGGTTGACTTTTTCTAGCAGTCAAGGTTTGGCGACTAGGTCGAGTTTGCCGAACCGACATGTACACCCCGTTGTTCTTTGGCATCGATTCGTAGCGATGTTGGCACGTTCAACGCTTGGGTGCGCTTGATGGATCGAAACTCCCAATTCGTCGGGTTTGGAATGATCAAGGCATGATCGCTCCTAACCCTATGACCCATCCTGTTGGAAAACACAGTCGTGATGCTTCAATCAATTGATGCGACGTCGCCGATCGTTGTGCCTAGCACAGCCGCGGGCGTCGCCAAAGAGATGTCGCCCAGTGATGGCAACGTCGACATACCTAGTGACAACATCGTTTCGGAATACTTGCTCGTCTGTGAAGCGCGTTCGTCGACGCTCTTCGATGGCTTCTGGCAATTTTCGCTAGAAACCGCGGGCGGCGAGCCTGTTTTTTCGGCGCAAGACAACGAGGTCGGTGACTTGAACCGACTCACGTTGCTGGCGGCCGTTCGTGGACTCGAGGCGATCGAGGGTGCCTCAACGGTAACGTTGATCAGCAACAACCGATATCTGATTCGCTCACTCGCCGATTCGCTACCGCGTTGGCGTGAGAACAATTTTGTGTGGGAGCATTTTGGACGTCGTATTGATGTTCAGCATGCGGACCTGTGGCGACGAATCGATCGAGCACTGCAGATTCATCGAGTCGAAGCGTGTTTGGTTTCTTCGCGGCTTGTCAGTCCTGAGCGTCGTTCGCCCGAGAGCAATGCGAGTACGGACGGAGTTCAATTGCGAGTCGACTCGGCACACGCGTCGGCGGCCCCGGCACCGCGAATCAAGGCCCCCAATGATCGGCTTCGCCAATGGCTACTTGGCGGTGGCGCGTCGTCGGGTAGTGCACCGGCACGTCGGCGAATTCGCTCCGCAGATTTGCTCGATTCCTAGTTGCGTGGCTTCTCTTTGCAAAACCATGCAAAGGGGGACGCCAACACAATACGTTCGGCTTGGCGACCACGGCTGGCTCGCCAAGCCTTGTCCTATGGGGCTCTCGTCACAGACGAAAAACAACCTCATTCACATAAACAACTAACCGTTCATCCCGATTTTTTTTGTTTTCGGTATCCCAAATGCATACACAAGTTTCGCTATCGTCGATCTCAAAATTGATCAACGGAACCCACGAGAACCCCTCCGGACTACTGGGGCCTCATCCGATTGATTACCGGGGAAGTGCGGCCACGGCAGTGCGTAGTTTTCTGCCAGATGCTCAAGCGGCTTGGGTGATCGATCCGGTCAATGGCGAGCGACGTGCCATGCGAAGAATCCATCCCGCAGGCTTTTTTGAGGCGATTTGTGACTCTATGGTCGACGAATCGCTGGTAAAGAGCCAAGATGCAAGAGAGAATCAAACGCGTCTTCACACTATTGCTAACTCGAAGTATCGCATCCAGATGACCAACAAATCCGGCGAAACAGTCGAAATGAACGACCCGTATGCAGTCCCGTCGATCCTAACGGATTTTGACAATTATTTGATCGGTGAAGGAAAACATTACGAGTTGTACGAGCGGCTTGGAGCTCAGCTCCGCACGGTCGACGGCAAACCAGGTGTGAATTTCGCCGTCTGGGCCCCCAATGCACGCTCGGTTCAGGTAGTGGGCGATTTCAATGGCTGGGACGGCCGCAAACATGTCGCTCGCATTCACCCCAACCTAGGGATTTGGGAACTGTTTGTTCCTGGAGCGAAAGTGGGCGACCGCTACAAGTTCCGGGTGCACTGCACCGATGGCTCCTGGGTCGATAAAAGTGACCCGTATGGTTTGGCAGCCGAGCTGCCGCCGTTGACCGCATCGATCGTTTCCAACGTCAACTCGTACCAATGGTCCGACAGCAAGTGGCTTGACCGCCGTAACGATTGGAACCCGCTGCACGAACCGATGAACGTGTACGAAGTGCATTTGGGCAGTTGGCAAAAGGGGCCAGGCCGCAAACATGGCTGGTTGGACTATCGCGACCTTGCGCGTCGTTTGGCCGAGTACTGTCATCGCATGAATTTCACTCACGTGGAATTGATGCCGGTTAGCGAGCATCCCTTCACGGGATCATGGGGTTACCAAACTGTGGGTTATTTTGCCCCCACCAGCCGCCACGGCAGTCCCGAAGATTTCATGTTCTTCGTCGACTACATGCATCAACAAGGCATCGGCGTGTTGATCGATTGGGTGCCTGCCCACTTCCCCAAAGACGCTCATGGTTTGCGTCGTTTCGATGGTTCACCGCTGTACGAGCATGCCGATCCGCGGCAAGGCGAACATCCCGACTGGGGCACGATGATCTTCAACTTTGGTCGCAATGAAGTACGTAACTTCTTGGTCGCCAATGCCCTATTCTGGTTGGACAAATATCACATCGACGGACTTCGCGTGGATGCAGTCGCTTCGATGTTGTATTTGGATTACAGCCGCGAAGATGGCCAGTGGATCCCCAACCGACACGGAGGCCGCGAGTGCCTCGAAGCGATCGACTTCCTGCGTGAATTCAATACAGCGATTCACGATAAATACCCAGGCGTCGTGACGGCGGCTGAAGAGTCGACGGCGTGGCCGGGTGTGTCACGGTCGGTCGAAGACGGTGGGCTCGGTTTCACTTACAAGTGGAACATGGGCTGGATGAACGACACGTTGGCATACATGCAGAACGAACCGATTCATCGCAAGTATCATCAAAACGAACTGACGTTCAGCTTGATCTATGCCTTCACCGAAAACTTTATGTTGCCGCTGTCGCACGACGAAGTGGTACACGGCAAGGGCTCGTTGATCAGCCAGATGCCAGGCGACATGTGGCAGAAATTTGCCAACTTGCGATTGTTATATTCCTACATGTGGACGCACCCGGGCAAGAAACTGTTGTTTATGGGGGGCGAGTTTGCTCAGTGGAACGAATGGAATCACGATGACGGTCCCGATTGGATCTTGTTGGATTTCGCCACTCATCGCGGCGTACAACAATTGGTCGCGGATTTGAACAAGGTCGTGATCGATAACCCGGCGTTGCACCAATTGGACTTTAGCCATGAAGGGTTTGAGTGGGTTGACTGCATGAACGCCGAAGACAGCACGCTGGTTTACCTGCGTAAAGGACTCGAGGGCGCTCCTCCGATCCTAGTTTGCAGCAATTTCACGCCAGTGGTCCGAAAGGGCTATCGAGTCGGAGTCCCTGCGAGTGGTTTCTGGAAAGAAATCTTCAACAGCGATGGAGAAGCGTACGGCGGATCGAACGTCGGCAATTACCCAGGTCGTGAAACGTTTGGCGAAGGTCATCATGAACGACCTGATAGCATCTCGATCGATTTGCCACCACTCGCGACCGTGATGTTCCGCCTGGAACAGTAGTCACACGAGTGATGACGCAATGTCAACGACGTCAAATTTCGTCTGTTCTTCGGGTTCCCAGGCTCTGCCTGGGAACCCACTGCCTTGCAGGCTCCCGCCTGCTGGAAATTACGGCATTTGCGTTTCGTAGCTACGCTCGCCAGAGCGTGGATTGTTTGCGTCCATTGCGAATCACCACCTTCTAGCGAAGGTAGCTACCAGAAAATCGTTCACGGCGTTGGGCACTGCCTGGGAACGAGGGTTTCACAGCGGACAGAAATGACCGTTATTGCCGCTCGCAACTCAACTGGCCGCTACCAACGCACCTAGCACTGGGCGATCGGTTCCCCCGCGGGGCTGCAAATCCGACTTTTCCGATTAATCCGTTCATGACGGTTTTTCGGATTGCCGATTTAGATCTAACTGGGTCTATGCGCCGTCATGTTGAACATTTCGGCAACATCGTCAGAGGGTGTTGTGAAACACGAATTGCTCGCCGCAGTCGACCCTGGATTAATCGTTCGTTTTTGAGGGATCAGACATGCAGCGTTGTGTTTCACGCCGTACTTGGATTGCAACTGCCACGACGGCGATGATCGCCGTAGGGGCCGCTGATGTTTTGCTCGCACAGACACCAACGATCGCCAATGCGTTGGCTCATCCTTCGTTTCCAAGTCGAGTCATCCGTTTGGAACCGATCGGAAGTCGCACGACGACGCCCGTGGTCACTGCGGTCGCAGCGGATCCACGCGGCGAAATCATTGCCGCGGCGGGAGACGATTTTGGCATTCGCATCATCGAGGTTGCCACGCTGAACGTCGTGAAGACGTTAAAAGGGCATCGAGATCTGGTCCGCAGTCTTTCGTTCGACAAAGCAGGCGATTCACTTGTCTCGGCAGGCAACGATGGCCAGTTGATTATTTGGGATCGCACAAACGCCTTTGAAATTGGACAGCGGATGCAGGGAACACCAGCGCTTGCCTGTGTTTGTTTTTCCCCCGACGGAAACAAGATCGCGGCGGTCGGTTTTGATCCCAAAGTCTTCATCATTGGCGCGATCGGAAACGAAACTCCCAAATTCTCTTGCGACTGCAACGACCTTCGCTGTGTTGCCTATCGCGACGACATGAGGGTGTTGGCGGTCGGTGGTCGCAGCGGCGATCTGCATCTGTTTGATCCTCAAACGGGTAACTTGCTCGCAGATCCTCATTTGCATTCGGCCCGCATTTGTGACGTGGCGTTTCATCCGCATAGTAACAACGTAATTTCGGTAGCCGAAGATGGAGTCGTTGTGGTCTACGACACCTTGAATCAGAAGAAAGTGCATAGCGTTACGGTCACTTCAGGACGTTTATTTGCGATCGCTACGATTGACAGTCAACACATTGCCGTGGCGGGGTCCGACAACGTCATCCATATCGTGAATACCGACACAGGCATCGTGCGACATCGGCTCGAAGGCCATGTGGGCACGGTGTCGACATTGACTGCAACGGGCGGACATCTGTTCTCAGGTGGATTTGATGCGACACTGCGACGTTGGAGTCTAGACGAACTACATCGCTCGGACAGCCGCATCGCTGAGGGAACGACCCCGATTGAACGCTAGGCCACGGACTGGCTAGAAGCCTGTCCTACGAAGAAAACAATACAACCCATCACGAGTCGCCTTTTCGCACTGCGAAAGTCCGCTCAATCGATTCTTTCGCGGCAGCGAAAGTCGAACAAATTTGATCAACGCACACGGAGGTGCCTCGGGTGATTTGGAAATCAAAACGCAGCCGAACGAACCAAAGCAGTACACGGACAAAAAACGTCAAGCGACGAATGCTGACGTCCGAGAAGCTTGAGAGTCGTCGTTTGTTCGCGGCCGATCCAATTCACGTCGGGGTCGTTTACATCGAAACCGATTATTTGGAATCGGACCAGGACGTCGGTAGCGATTCTCAAGGCGACCGCTTCATCCTGTCGTTCACCGGTGGTGCGGCTGGCACAGAGCTGAACGAACTGCGAATCCGCACGGACAAAGACAACGATGGAATCTCCGTAGGTGACCTGATTTATGACACCGAGCAGGGTGGCCGTGGCAAAAACGGCGCTCACAACTTCCAAATCGTTCGTATTCTGACCGCCGACGGGCATACGGTCGACGCCACTGCCGAAGTCGAAGACGGCGGCCAAGAATTGGTGCTGAGGTTGTCGGGATTCCGCGCGGGTGACCGTTTGGAATTCACGATCGATGTCGATGAAGTGCTGCGTAACCTAGCGGATTTGGATCAATTCAACAGTCGTTTGGATGTGATCGCATCGGGCCAAGAGTTCCAGGACTCGATTCTCGAAGCAACCTTCGATGCTCCGCACTACGAGACTTCGCACGCGGACGCGGTCTTTTTGAATGACTACGGAGATCCTGCGAAGGATCATAATTTGAACTTGCCGCCCGACGAGGGAACCGGAGCCGATAGTCGCCCGAACCGCTCAGCTGCCGCTGTTGCGACCACCGGCCAGATCGCGAAACCAATCTCGATCGCAGGCCAAGTTTGGCTCGACAACAATTTGAACAAGACCCGGGACGCTGGCGAATTGCCGATTAACGGCGTAAACATTTCGCTGTTCAAATGGAACGAAGCCACCAATCGCTACGTCGATACCGGGCACCACACCACGACCGATGGGGACGGCCAATACGTTTTCCCACGTGCATTGGGCCTCGCGCCTGGACGCTACCGAATTGTCGAGACGCAGCCCGCTGGTTTGTTCAGCGTGGGGGCGATCCCGGGTACGGTCGACGGCGTTGCCAGCGGCCGAGTCGAATCGATCGATGTGTTAGCCGACATCGATATTACACTTGGTGATACCGACGCGGTCCGGTACGACTTTGCCGAAGCCAATGCGGCATCGGTGTCAGGGTATGTCTACCGCGACGATAACAACGACGGCCAAAAAGACGCCAACGAAACGGGGATCGCCGGTGTTCGCGTTCAATTAGTTCCCATCAACACCATCTCGGCGCAATCCGCAGTCACCGTTACCACTGCGGCGGATGGTTCGTATTCGTTCAACGGTTTGGCACCCGGGACTTATAAAGTCATCGAAGTCAACCAGCCCGCGTTCTTGAACGATGGTCTTGATACTCCCGGAACGATCAACGGTCGTGTTGTAGGACGTGCCGACAACCCTGGCGATGCCATCCACGACATCGTGTTGGCGGGTGCAAGCAACGGCGTCGATTACAACTTTGGCGAAACGCCGTTTGGTTCGATCACAGGCTTCGTCTACTTGGTGGCACCCGGTGAAGATTGCGAAGGCCCTCACGATGCTCCGGGCAACAAGCCGATCGAAGGTGTCCGTGTGGTGTTGCAGGATGCCTTCGGCACCATCATCACCGAAACACGAACTGCGGCCGATGGAAGTTACGAGTTCGATGAACTGCCGATTGGTAACTACCGGATCGTTGAATACACGCCGGTCGGATTGCTCGATGGTGGTGCGCGTGCCGGTCGTGTAGATGGATCCATTTCCGGGACCGCCGTCGGCGGGGGCTTGATCCAAGAGATCACGATGACCGCCAATGGACGCGGTGTCGAGTACAATTTCTGCGAGATCGCTCCAGCCACGATCAGTGGATTTGTGTATCACGACCGCAGCGATGATGGCAATCGCGGCGGTGGCGAAGAAGGTATCGCAGGAACCACGGTTTCGCTGATCGACGCGAGTGGCAAGGTCGTCGCCACCGCCGTTACCAATGCCAATGGACGTTACGAATTCAAGGGAATTATTCCCGGCGTCTATCGTTTGGTCGAAACTCAACCCGACAATTTCTATGACGGCAAAGACGCTGTGGGAACGATCTCGGGAACGCGAGTCGGACGACTCGGCAGTGACGACGACTCGTTGGTCGATATTGAGCTAAAGCAAGGCCAGTCCGGGGCAGAGTACAACTTTGGCGAACTGGTTGGTGCCACGCTTTCCGGCCGTGTGCATGTCGATGCAGATGATGATTGTGATTACGACGAAGGCGAAGTCACTCCGTCGGGCGTCGTGATCCGCTTGCTTGACGCCAACGGAAACGAAGTCGCTCGGACCACCACCAACGCCGAGGGCAAGTACTCGTTCACCAACATCGCGCCAGGTGAATACACCGTGATCGAAGGCGAAGTGGACGGTTACTTCGAAGGCACCTCGCACGCCGGTTCGGCGGGCGGCTTGGCGGATCCACCGAACCGGATCAGCAAGATTACGTTATCGTCGGCCGAAGTCGCCGTGGATTACGATTTCTGCGAACGTCCGCCTGCGGAACTCAACGGCGTTGTGTACGACGATCGCGATAACGATAACCGACGTGACACGGGCGAAGCCGGAATCGGCAACGTGCTGGTCGAATTGTTTAATAGCGATGGCGAAAAAGTGGCGTCGACTCGCACCGATGCCAATGGAGCGTACCGGTTCACGTATCTGCCAGCGGGATCCTACACGGTTCGCGAAATGCAGCCGACGGGATGGTTGCAAGGGGGGCAACAAGCTGGTAACAACGGCGGTGATGACTCGGTCGACGATGTCATTTCAAGCATTCCGATTGGCTGGGGTGATCGGTTAACCCAGTACAACTTTGGCGAACTGATGCCTGGTTCGATCAGCGGCGTCGTGTATGTCGACAGCAACGGCGATTGCGTGCGTGATCCCGACGAAGCTCCGATCGCCGGTGTAAAAATCGAATTGCGAGACGGTAACGGCCGCGTCTTGCTTCGCACAACCACCGACGCAAACGGCGGGTACAGCTTCGAAGGATTGCGTCCCGGCGAATACCAAATCTTTGAAGAACAGCCCGATGGTTTCTTCCAAGGCGGCCAAGTTGTCGGCAGCGGCGGCGGTGTCGTGCTGGACCAAGACTTGCTAGGCACGACCTTGCTGGCCGGTGCTAATATCGTGGACTACGATTTCTGTGAATTGCCACCGGGATCGATTAGTGGTGTCGTTTACATCGATGCCGACGGCAACTTCCAACGGGACACCGGCGAAAGCCCGATCCGCGGTGTGACGATGGAATTGCGAAATGAGAAGGGCGTCATCGTTGCAACCACCGTCACGGATGCAAACGGCCGTTACTTGTTCGAGGGGCTTGCACCGGGCAACTATCAAATCTTTGAACAGCAACCGACTGGCTTCTTCCAAGGGGCTCAGCATATCGGAAGCGGCGGCGGCATGATTATCAGCCAGGACTTGACCGGACTGAAACTGTCCGCCGGTCATGACGTTGTCGACTACAACTTTGGTGAACTGCCACCGGGATCGATTAGCGGCGTCGTCTACATCGATGCGGACGTGGATTTCCAGCGAGATTCCGATGAAGCAACGATCGCGGGTGTGAAAGTCGATTTGCGAGACGGAAACGGAAACGTGGTTGCCACGACCGTGACCGATGCCAACGGCCGCTATCTATTCGAAGGACTCGCCCCCGGCGACTATCAAATCTTTGAACATCAACCCGCAGGCTACTACCAAGGCGGCCAGCACATCGGCAGCGGCGGTGGTAACATTCTCGGCGCCGACTTGACGGGGCTAAAACTTGCCGCCGGTCGCGACGTCGTGGATTATGACTTCGGCGAATTGTTGCCTGGTTCGATCAGCGGCTACGTGCACGTCGATAGCAACGGTAACTGCACCTACGACGAAGGTGAAAAGCCAATTGCGGGCGTCCGTGTCGAGCTTCGTGATGAATCCGGCAACCGGATCGCCGAAACGACCACCAATGCCAGCGGACTGTACCGGTTTGGCAACTTGCCACCAGGCCGCTACCACATCGTCGAGATTCAACCCGACGGATTTTTCCAAGGCGGACAAAGTGTCGGAAGCGGCGGAGGCGAAGTGATCGGTGACGATCATCTGGCTCTCGATTTGGTCGCTGGGGCCAACGTGGTCCATTACGACTTCTGCGAACTCGAACCCTCGACCATTTCGGGCTCGGTGTGGAAAGAGACCGATTTGGACCGCGTGTTCAACTCGGGCGATATTCCGCTCGGTAATATCCTGATCGATTTGCTGGACGAAGTTGGCAATCGGATTGCACAAACTCGCACCGATGGTTCGGGCAACTACACGTTTGCCAACCTCGCACCCGGCATATACTCGGTTCACGAGTACCAACCTGCGGATCTGTTTGACGGCGGGGCGCTGCCCGGATCGGAGGGCGGTTCAGTGACCGGCGACGACCTTATCGGCGGCATTAAACTGACCGGTGGCACCAAAGCCGTGGACTATGATTTCCCAGAAGTACCACCTGCGACAATCTCGGGATTTGTGTTCCAAGACGGTTCGGCGATTCCGGCGAACACGCCACCGAGTGCCGAGGATTTGCGTGAATTCAAAGACGGTCTGTTGACCGACGATGACATGCTGATCGGCGGCGTGACGCTGGAACTGAGAAACGTTTTAGGCGAAGCCTTCACATCTGACCGAGCACTCGCGGGCGTCTATCCCGATGGCGTGATCCGAGTCACGACCGATGAATTTGGTTTCTATGAATTCACCGGACTTCGCCCAGGTACCTACAGTGTCTATCAGGTGCAACCTGACAACTTCATTGACGGTCTGGATACCGCGGGTTCCACCGGCGGCGTTGCGGTTAACCCCGCAGACGCTGTCGCCGAAGACGATGCCATTCGCATTCAAACGTTGGCACTCAGCGAAGCGACCGACCCACGCGACGACGCAATTCTATTCATCAATTTGGGCGCGGGCGGAGCGAGTCGTAGCAACAACTTTAGCGAGATCGCTATCACCCAACCTGCGATCCCTCAGTTGATTGAAGATCCAATCGAAGACATCAAAGTCTATGCACCGATTGAGACATTTGATCCGACGATCCGATTGGTCGGATTTGGTGAGATTCAATCGATCCGTCGTCCCAGTATCGCGGACGATGAATGGGCCGTTTCGTGGCACCTCAGTGTGATCAACGGGGGCTTCCCCGGAGGATCGGCGCAAGACAACTCGGCGGTGATCAAGACCGTCGGAGCAACTTCGATGCAAGAAAACTGGACCGAGGGTGAACATACCTCAGGTCGCTGGGTGATCGTCAACTCCGATGGCGAAATGATGGAGATCGCCAATCGCTTGACGATGGGCGAAAAAGATGCGATCGCACTGACGGGCGACTTTGACGGCGACGGCAAAGACGAGGCAGTACTGTTCGTCAACGGACATTGGTTCGTTGACCTGAACGGTGACGGTCGCTGGGACGAAGGGGACATGTGGATCAAACTGGGTACCGAACTGGATCGTCCGGTCGTCGGCGACTGGGACGGAGACGGAAAAGACGACGTCGCAATTTTTGGTCGTCAATGGCATCGTGACCCGCAACGTATTAGAAAGGATCCTGGACTTCCCGATCCCGAGAACAAGCGTCGTCGTGAATTGTCGGCTGAGGAATTGGCCAAACACGTCGACGATCGTGGTGAAGATCGCGAGCGTTTCTTGCGACGCGGTAACGATGGCAACTTGCGTGCTGACGCGGTCGATCACGTGTTCCAGTACGGCGAACAAGTCGACACCCCAATGGCAGGCGACTGGAATGGCGACGGCATCGATCAAATCGCCGTCTTCCGTGGTGGGACCTGGATGCTCGATACCGACGGCGATGGACGCTGGACTAAGAACGACGAGAAAGTCGAATTCGGACGCCCCGGTGATGAACCGATCGTCGGTGATTTCAACGGTGATGGAATCGACGAGATCGGAGTCGTACGCGGCGATGTCTGGATCATCGACACCGACGGAGATCGCAAGATCACCGGCAACGATCTCCAGATCCAAGTGCCACGTGCAAGCGAGAACAGCCAACCCGTCGTAGGCGACTGGGACGGCGATGGCCGGGACGAGGCCGGTTATTACGACGAAGCGGCTTAGAACACACGTCAGGGCCGTTTAATACGATTTTACGGCCTGGACCGTCGCAGCAACGTTGAACTACGCCGGCACGCAAGAGAATTCGGAGCGGTGCGGCGCGAGCCTGGACCGCTAACTGTTTGCAGTTGTCATCAGATATTGGGGGTGAGTTTTTCTTCCGGCCCAAACTGCAGTTACCTCTCCACCGAGGAAGGAGACTGCTGAAGTAGTCCGACATCACTGCGCTTATGTTAGCCGTTTGGGCGCTAGCCCCGGTTAGATGCTGACGAAACCGTGGCTAGCGCCAAAACGGCTAACTAATTCAGCAGTCTCCGAAGTTGGTGGAGAGGTGGCAGAAAAACGCCGCGATTGCCAAAAAATGGCATTACGCCCTCACCGTCGTGGCCACATCTGGTTGCCCCTCACCCCTCGCCACCCTCATGCGATGCGGGCTCAATCAAGAGCCTCTTTTCGCAATTCTGCATGCGGGGGCATGTCCGTTTGTTCGGTCTCTAACGCCTGCGCCATCGGCATCGATCGAGCTTCGGATTTCTGAAATGCTGCGCCTCCGATAACGCTAAGGAATGTCGTACAGTTGTTACGGAGCGTTAGTCGTTGGTGTCCGCAGGTGCGGCTCCCGCGTTCCGCATTCGTTCTTGTCATGATGTTGCGCCGTTGTCATTGCAATTCATGCTGCCCGAACGAGTCGTGCGTGCTGGCGGGGTAGGACTTGGCTGAATGAATCTGCGACTCAAAATATTGTTATCCCTGATTGCTGTCTTCATCACGTATGTGGTGATTGACTCAGCGATCCATCAATACGTGGTAATGCCGCGTTTCGTCGCACTCGAACAATTCCAAGCGACGAAGGATCTACAACGTTGCCACGCCAGCATCCAACGCGATGTCGACAATTTTCATTTGGTGTTGGACCTACCCACGCAGTGGGACGGGATGCAAGACTACGTCGATCAAACGACCGAATGTTTTGATCGCCGCAGAGGGCGGAATCAAAGGTATTCGGATCGCCATCTCGATATGTTGGCCATCGTCGATAAAGATGGCAACGTTATCTTCCAATCGATTTTGGCACCCGAAACGAAAGGGCAAGCCACGATCGAGTCGTTCCCAACCGAGCGTTGGCCGCTAACGCATCCGCTTGTCACGGCGTCATTGGCAGACGAACACTCGGAATCGTCTGAAACGCGAGGGATCATGATGACCGAAGCCGGTCCGATGATCGTACTGGCACGCCCAATCATGCGCGAAGACGCCGCACACACCGAGGGCGTGATCGTGGTGGGGCGTTTCTTAGATCAAAAAGCGATCACCGCAAAGGCGGAACAAACCGACGTTGCCTTTCAAGTCCAAAGCATCGATCAGCTATCGATTGCCGCTCGAGAGACGCTTCCGGTTTCACTTCGCTCCAAGGAATACCGTTCGCGTGACGGAGCCAACGCACGGATTTATATTCGCGAAATCGACGAAGAAAACCTCGTCGCCCAAGGCGCACTGTTTGACATCGAAGGCAATCCCGCACTGATCACCTACGCGTTTGTTCGACGAAACATCTCGCAAGAGGGTCGGATTGCGATGCATTATGCCATCGGATCGCTTGTCGCTGCCGCGTTCGTCGTGCTATCGATCTTGTTGTTGCTGCTTCAACAAATCGTGATCAATCCGCTGAATCAATTGTCTCAACATGCCACGCGAATGGGCGAAACCGGCAACTTCTCAGCTCGTTCAGAAATCAATCGCAACGACGAATTTGGTGATTTGGCGACCAATATCGACACTATGGTCTCGCGGCTGAAACAGTTGTGCAGTTCGAACCAGCAATTGCATGTCGAGATTCGCCAACGAAAAACGGCGGAATCGGAACTGCAGCACGCAGCGACTCACGATGCGTTAACGAATCTGCCCAACCGCACCCACCTAAAACAAATGCTTGAGTCGCGATTTGCGAATCGATCATTCCGTCCTGGCAGCTGTGACGCGCTTATCTTCTTGGATCTCGATAATTTCAAGATCATCAACGATAGCCTCGGCCACGCCGTCGGTGACCAGTTGTTAGTCGCCATTGGTGAGCGATTGCAAGCGGCAGTGGATTCCGTTTCACGCAACTCGGAAACCAAAACACACAACTTAGTCGCCCGACTCGGTGGCGACGAATTCGTCATTTTCCTCGGCAACGTTGCAAGCGAAGTGGTTGCCACCGAATTCGCGGAGCAAATTCGCATGGATCTGATCGGCCGTTATACCGTTGGCGGCCACGAATTGACGCTCGGAACGAGCCTTGGCATTGCGTTTTCCAACGATGCGGTGACCACCCCCGAAGAATTGATGCGAAACGCTGACCTAGCAATGTACCGGGCCAAGTTCAGCGGCAAGCAATGTTTGGCAGTGTTTGACCACGCGATGCACGAATCGGTGCTCAAACGACTCGAACTCGAAGAAGCGCTGCGCACCGTGCTCAAGGACGGTGGGTTGCGTTTGGTTTATCAGCCAATTTTTGACATCGAAACGGGAGTGATTGTCGGTCTGGAGTCGCTTGTTCGCTGGGACCACGCGACAAAGGGGTTAATTAGCCCGGCTGAATTTGTGCCTGTTGCCGAAGAGATTGGCTTGATCGTTCCCATCGGTCGCTGGATTCTGGAAGAAGCGTGTCGCACGATTCATCGTTTGAATGAGGCACGAGGCGACGGTCCGCCAATTTCAATCGGCGTGAACGTTTCAAAACGACAACTCGCCGACTCAGGATTTGTCGCCCTCTTGAAGGACGTACTCGAAACCGAAAATGTTTCGCCGGGCCAATTGAATCTCGAGATCACCGAATCGATGATCATGGATAGCCCCGAACAAGTCGTTGATTGTCTTAGCGAAATTCGTAATCTAGGAATTCGTTTGCACATGGATGACTTCGGCACCGGCCATTCATCGCTGAGCTGTTTGCACCGATTCCCGATCGATGTGTTAAAGATTGATCGTTCGTTCGTCTCAACGATGGAAGTCGGAGACGACTATGAATCGATTATTCACGCGATCATCACCCTGGCTCACAATCTTGACACACGCGTGATTGCCGAAGGCATCGAAACGACGCGGCAATTGCAGCAACTCCGTGATCTGAAGTGCGATTTCGGCCAAGGGTATCTGTACAGCAAACCTGAGCCGATCGAAGACTTGCAGGAATTGTTATCGGCCGTAGTGAACAAGCCGCGGAAAGATCCTCAATTCGGCTTCGCCCCGATTGACTCGTCTTTTGCAATGCTCTCGCCGCACTAGTGCCTGCGGGACTTGTCGTGACAGAGTTCTTAAAACAGAGTTCTTTACACAACTTTCTTAGAACGCCGTTCGTGGGCGTCCCCAGCGAAGTGAGTTATTGTTGTCGGCGGTTTGCGGCACCGATTCGCCAATCTGTGTCGTGCCGGGAAGTGGCGTTGTGAAACGCTGGGCCCCCTGAAACGCTGGGGCCATCGATGAACGAGGTTGATGCTCGACCAGCTGGCTGTTTCCTAATTCAAACGCATTGACGGTTGTGTCCGCAGCGTTCGTGTTGTTCGGTTGCGGAGCAGGTTGCAGTCCCGGAGCGAGCGAGCGTTCGTTTCCGATTGGTGCAGCACCCAATGGCAAATCGGCCCGACTATTTGGCGGCGCCGTCGACAGTGGTTGCAAAGCTGCGGACGCGTCCGCAGCGGGCCCCCATTGCGAGTTTGTAGTCGGTTGCGGGTTGTATTGCGGATTCGATCGATACTCCGCCGGTGCACGCTGGGGCGCCAAATTAACCGCATTGTTATTGTCGAACGAGGGCGGATAATATCCGCGGCTCATCGTGGACGCTTGCATCGGAGCCGCATAAGGAGCACTCGGCGTGACGTTGTAAGGCGTCGGCGGAGCGCCGGTTAGGTCATTGACCTGCATTCCGTTAAAGCGAACTCGTGGTACCGAGTTGGCGGGCTCGTACCCGTTGGCTGGATTCCCATAGTTTTGGTTCGGATTTTGGTTTGGATTGTCAAAGGTTCCCGAGACCGTACTGACTTGAGCGTTTGTTTCCGTCCATCCAGTTGTTGCGACGCCCGAACCGATGGCTTGATTGCCATACGAGTTGCCTCCGCCCGCAGCCGAGGCCAGCGGGCGAGGCCCGTAGGATTGCTGTTGATTGGACGAGAACGAATCGAATGGTTGCAGTTCGTTACCCGACCGGAACGGTGCCGCGTTGGCTTGTCCGTACGGGACAAAGCTTGCCGGCCCACCGCCGGGGTTTTGGAACGAATTGTTTGGTGGAGGTGGTACACGTGTGGCGGCTCCCGTCGGGCTAAATGCCGAGGCTCCCATCCCTCCGACAGGTGCGGGCGTTAGTCCAACCGGGGCCATTGGGCCTACTGGCGTGAGCGGGCCGCCCGCAGTTGGGCCAGTCGTTTGCCTACAGCCGACATTGGTTAACGCCAACGCAAGCATGCAGGTTCCGAGGCAGAGTCGTCGCATGTCGAACACCGAGTGAATCGAAGGAAATTGGTTCTGACTTGGACCTTTAACAAAAATGAGAAAAATCACGAAATACCAATGCCGTGATTTTATTTGTTGTGGTGTGGCCGATGAACCATCGATTTCCGGCTCGGACGCTCTAGAAACGAAGCCAGGTTCACTGAAATAGAAAGTGTCAGTGGAAAAGAAAAGAGTCGTCGCAAATCGAAAAGAGCTGGCAACCCGATCGAAATCGGTGATTGCCAGCTACTTGGATTGCGTTCGCCCGAAGGCATTGTCCGAAGACATTGGATGATCAGAAAACCCAGAAGGGTTTTTAGATCATTTCTTTCAGACCCTTCAATGGTCGGATCGAAAGCTTCTTGCTGGCTGGTTTAGGGTTCAACCAAATTTCGCTGCCGTCGGCAGGATTACGGCCTTTTCGCTTTGGCTTCGCAGGAACGTCCTTGAGGATGATCTTGCAAAGACCAGGAATTGCGAACTGGCCTGGGCCACCTTTGCTGATCGCTTTTTCGATTTCAGCGGTCAACGCATCGAAGACGGCGGCAACGTCCTTCTTCGTAAGTTCGGTCGACTCAGAGATGTTAGCCAAAATCTGAGTCTTGGTCGGAGCCTTGAGTGGGGCTGCCTTGGGTGCGGCTTTAGCCATGTGCAACAACCTTCTTAATGACAGGGTGAGAGTAATCTGGGGTGAGCTGTTTTGCTCGATGTTTTCAATAGGGCAAAGTGTTATGTCCGTGATGCCACTGACGCAACCCGGCTTTGCCCAAAAAAGCCCACGTTTTTCAGTGTTTTCTGCAATATAGTCGTTTTGAGAGCGCAATCTTGGACCGAAAACGGGTTTCATGGGGGGGACTAGCGTCAGTGGGCATTATGTCAATGGGGAACTTTATTTTTCCGTAAATTACGCACTTTAATGGTTTTGGGGAAGCGAACAGGCCTTTCCAAGCTCCCGAGACCGCAATTAAAGCCGCATCGCGGCAGTGATTTATCGACTTGAAACCACGCCAAAGGACGTCCAACTCGCAGCGATTGCCCCGCTCTGAAGTCAAAAAAATTGGCTGACTGGCAGCCATCATTCACGCTGCTCGGCACCACGGTTTCGGATGAGGATTGGCCATCCGACACCCGCGTATAAGATTGAGGACACGGCGAGAAAATAGACGACCGACAATAAGCAGTTGATCGTTCGCGGAGGTAGGGATCGCATCAGAATCGAAAAGAGGGGAATCAGAAACAGCAACCGAATTGCCCAGCCCCGTTTTGAAAAGAAGAATGTTGAAAACGCAACAAGAACGAAGACTGGTGTAAAGAGTCCAGTGCATCGGGCGAGCGATGTGACCGCATCGATGTCGTCGTGCGATCGCGAGAGAAGTCGCGTGAGGCTTGGTGTAAAGCGTGAGTAATTGTCCGCCAGCAAAAACGCAGCAATCAGCAGTAGAAACGCGTTCCATGCAACACGTTTGCCGGAAGGCTGCGATAATCGCCGCCCGTGAGCATTAGTTGCTCGAACTGACGTTACAGCTTCGTATGGGTTCACGTTTGGAGCCATGCACTTCAGTCGGATTTCGACGTAGCTGCCGTCGCCAGACCGTTGAAAATCACGTTCTGGCGAACTTGGCTACGACAGTAACATACCGCTTGAATTGCAAAACCAGCGCCGCCGATTCTTATAAATCGGAGGCGATTGCGGCATCGATCGCTTGATCGCTGAGCAGATTCTGGCTGGCGTCCTGCTCGGCAATCGCGTCACCTGACTTGGAAATCCGAGTCAACTCGGACGCAACTTGACTCATCGCATCATCCACCGCGTCAGCGTTCGAAGACGCAGCCGAAAAGCTCGCCAACTGCGAACGGAGCAGCGATTCGCCGACCCAATCCTCAGTCCCATCAAGTGTTGACCCTGCCGCGTCCGTTTGCGATGGGGTACTGACCGCCAAAGTCCCGGCGTCTGCCTGCGCGGCAACCGGCGTTGCTGCCGTGGAACTTGATTCGACAAATTCACCCTGCGCCGCAGTCGATGCGGCAGTGGTGGTCTTCGGAGCAAAGGTGACGTCAGTCTCTTCCACACTGATCCGGTAAAGTTGCATCTGTCCCGATTGCCCAAGCGATTGCACCCGTCGATCCGCAGTGGTGGGCAACGTGGCTTGCACATCCGCGGTGGTAACAGTTCCCGTTGACGACGTGGTCGTCTTGGTTCCGCTGATCGTGATGTTCGCACTCGTCGAATCGAGAGCAACCGAAGGACTGGTGATACTCTTGACCGCAGCGGTTGGCACGACCAAAGCGCTACTGCCGCCCGGTTCCACAGCGACCAACAACGACTGCTTTGGAGTGGAGCCCAGCCAGTCGCGGATCGTGATGAACTCGGGGCGAAGTCGTCCAAGTGAGATGTCAACGGTCGTGTCGCCATCCTCCGGCAAACTTGTCACCGTCAAATTCTGTGGCGTCGATCCATTATCAAAGAACGGAAGCGAAGGGATTTGCAACTGATAGGTACCAGGCAAAATGTCTTTAAACGAAGGCTGGGCACCAGTGAATGACAAGGGGATTTCAACGGCTGTGTTTGAAGCGTCGGTTCCCATTAGTTTGATGCCACTAATCTGGCTCGGGTCAACGTCGGTCGCCAAAAAGTTCAGCAGCACGTCGCGAGGAACAAAGTCAAACACTTCAACCGTAATCGTTCCGGTGCTTGTCAATCCGCTGCCGTCGTTGACTCGGTACGTAAACGTGTCAGTGCCCTTAAACCCGGCCGCAGGTTTGTAGAAAATCGTACCCGTGGTCGCATCAATACGAACCGTTCCGCCAGCGGTCGGCGTCCCTAGGTTCGAGAAGGTCAACGTCTCGCCACTGTCAACGTTCGCGGGCAACTCCGTGAGCGTAAAGATGGACTTTTCGGTTGTACCGTTATGTTGTTTGCTAACAGCGGTGACGACCGGAGGCGCGTCGTTGACTGCGGTAACCGTGAACGTGACCGTACCGACGGCAATGCCACCGCCAGTATCGCGAATCGTGTAGGTGACTTGTTCAGTGCCATTAAAGTTGGCGGCAGGTTTGTAGAAGATCTGACTTCCGTCGGAATTCACACGTGCTGCACCACCCTTGTCCGCGGTCCCGACCGAGATAATCGTGAACGCTTGGTTGGCAGCGTCACGAGTATCGTTAGTAAGCACATTGAACTGTGCGTCGGCGGCATCCTCAGCCACAGTAAATGCGTCTGCGACAGCGGTTGGCGGTGGGTCAGCCGACTTCACGACCAACGACACCGTGGCTTCATCTGTCAACGAGCCATCGGAGACGGTGTACGTGAACGAGTCGCTTCCCGTGAAGTTCGCAGGCGGAGTATAGAGAACCGATTGTCCGTTTTGCGAGATCGTAACCGTGCCGCCTTGGGCTGTTGTTCCTTGCACCGCAGAGACACGCAACGTTTCTCCGGTATCGGGCGCAATGGCGTCGTTGAGCAATACGTCCAGCGGAGCTGCGCTAGATCCCTGATCCACGTTGAAGGAGTCGTCGTTGGCAGTCGGCGGGTCGTTCACCGGCGTCACGGTGACTGTCACAGTTGCATCCTCTTGGATCCCCTGGGTGTCGCGGACCCGATAGGTAAATTCAAAGTCGCCGTTGAAATTATTGTCAAGCAAAAATGCGACTTTACCGTTTTGGATACTAACCGCCGCTCCGGTCGAAGGCTGTGTCACCGAGACCAATGTCAACGTTCCATTGCCGCTGATGACTTGGTCGTTGGCAAGGACATCGATAGTGGTCGGCGCGGAATCTTCGGCCACAGTGATCTTGTCATCCGCGACTGTAAAGTTTTGTCCGATTGCCAGCTGGACGCTGCCGTAGGCCACTGACTCGGCTGGAATTCGATTATCGTTGCCGTACAGCAAGACTTCGCTATCCGCCGCATCCGCAGGCTCGGAACGAATGTTGACCGATCCGGTCGACAACGCTTCCATCCGGATCGTCGCAATCAAACTGTCAGTCAATTGACTTGGCGTCAAGCGATCGGTTGCCGCTCCGACTTCGTCGATCAAGCCGTCTGAGTACGTACCTTTTCGCACGGTTGGGAAGCGATCACTAAACGTGATGGACGATCCGGGTACGGGACGTATCAACGCACTGTTAAACAGAATGTCGGCAAACGCCGCGAAGATCCCATCGAGATCGTCTCCGGTGCGAGCGTCGACGCCGATCATATTTAAATTGAATTCTTGACCGACCTGAACCGCGGTGATCGGTTGGCCCTGCAGATCCGTCAGCGTCAGCTTGATTTCGGCAAGCGGTTGCCCCGAAACGCTAACGTTAAACGATTCGGTGCGAACGTTGCCTGCCGCATCGCTCAATTCGAGAGTAAAGGTGTTGTCGCCAATTTGGGAGGCGGTTGGCGTCCAAACGATTTCGCCGGTTGCCGCCACGATCGACGCGCCGGCGGGAGCGGTTTTCAAATTGTAAGTAAATCCGTTGCCTTCTTCGCTGCTGATCAAATCGGTGCGGAACTCGCGGCCCACGTTGGCTTGCGTCGCTGCCGTGCTGACCACCGAACCCGGGGACTCGGTGTCATAAACAACGTTAATACCCGCAGTTCGCTCGCTGGTGATACCATCGATTCGTTGTCGCGCTGCGATGTTGTAAGTGCCGTCGCCAAGTGCCGCGATGTTGTTGGTCGTAATCGTGATCGTTGACCCTGTTGCTGCGCCGACGCCGACAACCGTATTCGTCGCGGTGTTGACCAATTCCACGGTCGCACCCGAGGTGACTCCCGATACAACAAACGACAACGAACCCGCGTTGGTGATGTTATCGGTGTTGCTGGTTCCCGAGTCGCTCGATGCGCTGAGATCGATTCCGGTTGGTGTGGCAACCGATTCGCCATTGCCGAACGTGAAGTTTACTAATTGAGTGTCGCTGTCGGATGACGAATTGCCAGTCACCCCAGCGCCTGGACGCACGCCGACGAGCACGGGGACGGTCCCGACAAAACCATTTTTCGGTGTCACCGTGACCACACCTGTCGTGGGGTTCACCGTCGCGGTCGCTGCGTTGCTGTTTTGTGAGGTAACAAAATAAGTAACCGCGTCACCCTCGACATCGACACTCGACAAGCCAAGCGTCGCGTTGGATCCGGTTGGAACCGCCGCAGGATCTGTGATCTTGTTCAAAAACGGTTGGCTGTTCGCGTTATCCGCGACGACACTGACCGTGGTGGTTTCCGAGTACGTGCGGCCTTGTGCATCGGTCACCGTATAAGTGACGTTGGTGGTCCCGGTCACGTTGCCCTTGGCTTTCAACATCACCACGGCATTTTCGGTGTCGTCAAACACGTCGATGCTTGTGATACGAACCGGGGTCGTTGGCTTGTCGCTCGTGCCAGTCGCGTGCCCGCTGATCGCTTCGCGCACCTTTTCGCCTTCGACCAGTTGTCCGAAGACGCTGTGGTTGAAGTCTAAAAATCGCTGCGAACCCTCGGTGATAAAGAACTGAGAATCGTTGGTATCGTCACCTGCTTTAGCGTACGACAATACGCCCGAACCCGTGTGCATCAAATCCGCGTGAAAATCGTCGTCAAAATCACCAAGCGTCGAGCCACCCGATCCAGTCGCCGTTGGGTCACCTCCTTGCAGCACGAAGTTGTCGATGACGCGATGGAATTGAATGCCATCGTAAAAGTTTTGGTTGGCAAGCGCAATCACTCGTCCGGTTGCGGTCGGCGCACGGTCCTCGAACAATTCAAACACCATGTCGCCATAGCCGTCCATGTCGATACGAATCGAGCGATTCCCCGATAGCACAACGGCATCCAGCAACGCAGGATTCTGGACACTCACGGTGATGGTCAAAGGTCCGCCGTCGGGATCGTAGGCATCGATAGGAACATGTAGCGGAGCTCCAATCTGAACTGTCTTATTACCGACAGTTGTAAACGTTGGCGTTTCGCCTTGAGGGATCGGCACTCCGCTTCGAGCGCTCAGCGTGGCAAGCGATTGCACGCCAACGAGCCTTGTGCCATCCGGAAATTCCCAAGTCGGGTAGCTACTGATGCCTTCGTCAATCGCTATCTGCGATGGAGTGCGATCGGGATTGGTGACCTCGATGAACTGTAGAAATTGGCCTCCGTCCTCAAACAACTGTTTCTGCTCAGTACATGCCGGACACCATTCGGCACCGTACATGATCACGTCGGCTTGGTTCAGGGCTTTGGCAAACGCGACGAGATCCGCCTTCAGTTCCCCTTCGGCCGCCCGAGACACGCTGCTGCCGGTCTGTGAAGCGATGTTGCCCGTTTGGGAAGCGATGTTGCTGAGCGTTTGGTCACTAGCTCCATCGGTAGACATCAATTCGACGTCACCCGCCATTAATTGCCGCTGTTCGAGTGATTCGAGCAGCAGTCGGCCTCGTTTTGCCGAAGCGGGTGTATCACTACCCGTGCGAAAATAAGTCAAAAAATCGCGAAGCATTCCGTGACGTTCTTTTTTCGATGGGTTTACGGCGCTGGAGCGGTTCTCGGAGGAAATCGAGTGGTTCTCGGAGTTGCGTCGCATCAGTTCTCTCAGGCGGCAAGTGCAAAAAAATAGCAGGTAGTCATGTCCAAGCGGGTTTGGAATCCGGATGCACATGGCCCATTCATCGGTTACTCGTCGACAAGTTACAGTCGTTAAGACGAAGAAATTCGGTACAACCCGCAAGGTTTACCAAACCAGCTTTGGGGGCAGCGTGCTTCGTCTAAACCTGTGTGTCGATCATGTTTCGCCTAGCAGGGCGGAAGTAATTGAGGGGTTGTACTGTTTAAATAGGACGAAAAACTCGTCTCTATTGTTCCCATATTATCGAGGCGAGTCCGTTTTCGGCAAATTAATTGCCAGTCGTTGGGATTTTGCGTCCAGCCGCCTCAGGCCATTCCTGCAAAACCATTTCGTTCGCCTTCCCAAGATTTAAAAACACTGCCAGAATAGAGGGTTTACACACAAACACTCGCGAAACCTCCCCTCTCTTTCCTCTTTTGCTGGCAATCACTGTGGAACGGCGTCTACTTACTTTTATCATTTACTCCACAGCGTTCTTAGCCATCTATATGTCGCTGCGGCATTGGGTGATGCCTCCCCCAAAACCAATCGCCAAAGACAAGCAACAGGTTGTCGCTCCGCTGGACGAGGAGCTCGAGGACGAAAATGACTCGAAAACCGACGCCGATTTGGCCAGCAGCGAAGGTGAAGCAAGCAAGAACACCGATCCAGCGGATGCCGATGCCGCGAAGGATGGTGAAAAATCGCAAGACCCTGCAGTGAAGCGGCCCGCATCACCAAAGTGGATGACACTCGGATCGATGGACCCCAAATCGGGCTATTCGATGCTCGTCACCCTGAACAGTCGTGGTGGAGCGATCGAGCGAATCGAATTGGTCCAGCGTGAAGAGGGCAATGGAAAACTGAAGTATCGCCGCGTCGACATTCGCAGTGGATACATGGGTTACTTTGCCGCCATTCCCGCCGAAGCGGCAGACGGCGTGACGGTGAACGTAGTGGGCCCAGGCACGCCGGCAAAAATCGCTGGTATCCAGGTCGGCGACATCATTACCAAAGTGAACGGCAAAGCGATCCTGCGACGAGACGACATCGACATCGCGCTGCGGGAAACCAAACCCGGCAAATCAGTCAAAGTGGAATTGCTACGCAATACGAACCCGGCCTCTAAGACGCTGGATTCGTCCGACGCCCCTGCCGACAAATCGGCCGATTCCCTTGCGGCTCAAACTGTCACGGTCAAGCTAAGCGAGCACCCTTTGGATCTGATCCGATTGGCCCGCGATGGCGGTGCGGATGAAGTTGTTGGCAACGATTCCGAGTTGTCCTGTTTAATGACGCTGGCACAAGTCAATCGCAAGGGCATCTTGGTCGGCGACGAAGCGATCAAAGGTATTTCGGACCCCGCCACGCTTGTCTGGTCGATCGAGAAAAGCAAGGAGCAGGGCGACCAGGCGATTTCGGAAGTCGACCAACTCGCTTTTCGCTTATCGCTAACCGGTGACGAGCTCGAAAAAGCAAAAGGGCAACCGCTCGATTTAGTTCGCACCTATCGTTTGGCAAAGGCGAGCTATGTCATCGACATGGGAATCGAAGTCCAGAACAAGGGCGATCAACCTCAGGATCTTGCCTATCGACTTCACGGCCCCAACGGTTTGACGCTAGAAGGTTGGTGGTACAGCAATAAAATCAGTCCGAACTTTAGCGGTGCTGCGGCACGCGACATCGTTTACACCAGTGCAGCGAATCGTCACGAATTGCTGAGTGGCTATGACCTGTTGAAGCTTGCCAAAAAGCAACCCGAAGATCCTGATCAATCGATCTATTCGCCTGACTCGGATGTAAACACCCAAGCGTTGAAGTACGTCGCGGTGGATGCTCAGTACTTTGTCGCAGCCTATCTTCCCGAAGCCGGCAAGAATGCGTTTACCGACCTGCAACGCGTCTCGGCGGGGATCATCGCTGACGCAGACGAAATCCCACGGCACCAAGAACGGGCCGTCAACACTTCGTTCTATCTGACCAGCAATGTCAGCACCGTCAAACCGGGCGAATCGTTAACGCAAACGTTGCGTTTCTTCGCCGGCCCAAAAGATCCCGACTTGGTTGAGAAATATGGGTTAGGCGACACGATTTACTACGGCTGGTTTTCGCCATTCGCGCGTCTGTTGGCTGGACTATTGCACGTGATCGGTGGGGCCATTGGCAACTACGCAATCGCGATCATTTTGCTGACCGTGCTAGTGCGTGGATTGATGTTTCCGCTCAGCCGCAAAGCCGCCATCAATGCTCAACGGATGCAGGAACTTGCACCTGAACTGAAGAAGATCTCGGAAAAATACAAAGACGACATGGAAGGTCGGCTCAAGGCCCAGCGTGAATTGCAGGCCAGGGTCGGTTTCAATCCGATGGCAGGTTGCTTGCCGATGTTCTTGCAATTGCCGATTTTCATCGGGCTGTATCGAGCTCTTTCGGTCGACATCGAACTCCGTCAAAAAGCGGTGTCGTCAGCGACAAGCTGGGCGTCCAACTTGGCCGGACCTGACATGGCGACCTATTGGGGCGATTGGATGTGGGATTATTTGGCGGGCCGCGGTACCGGCTGGCTCGGTCCCTATTTCAACATCTTGCCCGTCTTCGTTGTTGGACTGTTCTTGTTGCAACAGAAACTGTTCATGCCGCCTGCAACGGATGAACAAACCGCGATGACTCAGAAAATGATGAACATCATGACGTTGATGATGGGATTGTTTTTCTTTCGCGTTCCAGCAGGACTCTGTATCTACTTTATCACCAGTAGCCTTTGGGGCATTTGCGAGCGGATCTTAGTCAAGAAAACGCTGCCCGCCAAAAAGCACTTCGATCTGGGTGTTGTGGATGGGAACGCGACTCCGACCGAGAAAAAGGACAAGCCGCTGACGATTGCTGATCGAATTCGCAATCAGGTCAACAAACCCGTCGAACCGATCGAGCGCCCCAACAAACGTCGCCGTCCTGATCTGAAGAAGAAGCGGTAATTCGCCGCTCTAATTCATATCCGTCAAAGTCACCGCGGTTCGGTATCGCTTGCCGTCGCGGTAAATGATCATCGGGATATTGTTGCCGATTTGGGTCAAGCCCACACGAGCGACCAAGTGGTCGTCGTTATCAACCGGGCTGCCGTCAAATTCGACAATGATGTCGCCGCGTTGCAGATGTGCAAGCTCTGCGGGCGATCCGGGACGCACGTTCTTTACTAACGCGCCCCCCTTTTCCCGGTAACCGGCTGCGGCAAGATCCGCGACCGTGAAATCGGGATCCAGCGTGACGCCCAAGTAACCACGACGGAGCTGTCCGTTGCGCACCAATTGGTCGGCGACCTTGAACGCCATATTCATCGGGATCGCGAACCCGATGCCTTCGCTTCCGCCGCTGCTGCTTGCGATCGCGGTGTTCAGCGCCACCACTTCGCCACGCAGGTTCAACAGCGGACCGCCGCTGTTGCCCGGGTTGATTGCTGCATCGGTCTGGAAGAAATCCTGAAGATCAATTCGTTGTTCGCCGAGCGACAAGTCACGCCGTCCTTTGGCACTCAGGATGCCAAAGGTAACCGAGTGACTCAACCCAAAGGGGCTACCGATGGCGATTACAAAATCACCGATTTCAGTCGCGTCGCTGTCTCCCAACCGTGCCGCAGGCAGGTCGACGCCGCTGATTTTCATGACGGCCACATCGGTGCTGGGGTCCGACAAGACCTTTACCGGATGAAACTCACGACCGTCGCTGGTCCGCAACAGAATTTGCTTCGGGCTGGCACTGATGATCACGTGCCGATTTGTCATGACCCACGTTTCGTTATTGATTCGCAAGACGACACCGGCACCCGCCTCGTCGAACGATTCGTTCTTCTCGGTTTTGTGCGCTTCGATGTGAATCACACTTGGTTTGACCAAGGTGGACACTCGTCGCACCAAGTTGCCCAAGCGATCGAACATGCTGAACTCTTCAGCCAATTCATCGAACAGTCGCTCGCGTTGATCTTCGATCAGGGGCTGTGTTGTTTCTTCCAGTGAAGGGCGACGGACACTTACCGAGCGTCCTTCTTGTTGCGCGGGCTCACTTTGGTACCCAGAATCCGCATTCGAATAGCGGTCTTGCTTGGACACGTTGTCGGTCACCGTGTACGACGGCGGCTTGGGGCTGAAATCCACCGACCGTTTAATGATGGTGGGGTTTTGTGCGACCCCATTGGAAGTGATCCCCATCGCCAAAGCACATACGACGCTTGTTGCCAAGGACGTGCGTTTCTGCAGCACTCGCCCACACAGTGCGGCGAGACGCGAACGACGATCGGCGACGGCTTGGTGACCAACCGTCGCCGCAGATTGAAGGGAGCTTGGAATCATAACGTCGTCATGGATTGGGAGGGCCGATGATTAGTGAGCGTCATCGCATGGAGAGGTGCTGACGTGATTGTATGCATCGACTCTAGGAGGCGGCGAGCTTTGTTACTTCATTTGCTGGCATCCCTGTGCGCTTCATACGTCAGAACTAGTACTCTCGGCGCATTAAAAAACGGCCGAACATTCGTCCAGCCGTTCTAGGTTACAATCCACAAATCCGGTAATCAAATTGTCACGACCGCTACGGTCGGATTAATTTCAATCACCGTGGAGTAAATTTGTCGCTCTAGACCGAGTCGACTTCGGCATCCTCGAAGACCCGGTTCCAACTGACCACACCCGTGGTCCCGCTGGACATTTCGGATTTACGGCGACAACCAATACAATCAGTTGCATAAGGAATGGCGCGAAGACGGGTCAGCGGGATCGGTTTTCCACAATCCACACAGTCGCCGTATTGGCCTTGTTCCATTCGCACGATTGCTTCTTCGATCGCACTGAGCTCGCGACTCTCGACCTCAAGCAATTGGCTGTTCAGCTCATCTTGCATCGTGTCGGCTGCCGCATCGAGCACATCACCGGTCTTTTGTTGATGAAGTTCTTGCAACAAGCTGAGGTCGCCTGCCAATGCGCGACTCAGGGCGTCGCGGCGACGGATCAGATTTTCTCGGAGCTTTAATAACGCGTCTTTTCGTGGCATCTTAGTAACCTCGCTCTATAGGATCGATACTTCCAAAAATGGGAAGTACCGTATTTGCTGAACACCGAACTCGCTAAACATGGCTGCTGATATTTCCCGCAATCCGTCAGCTCACATAACATGAACGCGTCAAACCCGATTCATTTGAACTGTCGCGTGTCCTTGTCGCTTTCTGGCCACGTGGCCTTCGGAGCTGAACCTTCTGCAAGGGCGGAAATTTTCGCACGGGGCACAAGATACACCTAAGTGGACCGGATAACGACCATATCAACGACAAAATAATTGGTATTGAGTGGCTCATCCCGCCTTTACGCACATTTCGTACCCAGGGTTCAGTGTTTTCTCACCTTTGCGTTAGTTCGTCCCAATCATAGGAAGCTTGGCCAAATTGTCTTCATTAAGAAATTGATTTCCTAGCATTTTCATCAACCCGTCGCGATTTCCATCACGATTGCAGCGGTTCTAGCGAACTAGGCCCCCCCGCTAGAATTTGCTTGTTGCAGGACATTTGCAATTTAAGCATCGAAAAGTACGGTTTGGGCTCCCCCAGACAGCCGGGGCCGCCATTTTGGCAGCCAACTGAGGTCATCATTGATAAAATTGGCACCATCGGCACGATTAGATTAACCGTAACAATGTCCCATGTCCGAAGAAGATACAGTGCAAACCTAAAGCGACAGGGATGGTCCACGCGCTCGGTTTGCCAGCAGGCACAAACAATCCCAGTAGCCATTGCCGTTGACCGCCTCAAGTTGGTAATCGATGGCGGGGATGCTTTGTAACTGCGAACCGCTAGCTAATTCCACGATGCAAGGGACATGGACGGTGAATTCCGATCACAAGAGCGATACAGCTCCCTTTTCGAACGACGACTACGCTACTGGTTCTTTAGTGGAAGAATCGTACATTGCGCCGCACGACGAGCCCGCGAAGCCGGAAGACACATCGTCGATGTTCCGGTCGCAGAAATCGATCGAAGAGCAACTCGCATTTCCCTACGAAACGCTTGACGTGACTTCGGGACAAGTGCCGTCACTCGCCGCTTCGGGAACAAGTCTGCTGAGCAAGCCGACTGAGATCGAGGCGATGGAGTTCCGCGTGATCACTGCGGGTTCGCCAACTCGCCGTTTGCGGCTAACGGGAAATCGCTACACGTTTGGAAGTGCCCACGGTTGCTCGATTCAACTGGGCGATCGCTCGTTGCGTCCGATGCATGCGGTGCTGATCCGCGACGCGAACCAAATTCTCGTTCGCGCCTATTCGATCCCGATCGAAATCAACAACACGCGAACGACTGAGGCGAAACTCAGCGTCGGCGACGTGATGCGGTTGGGCAATTATCAGTTCGAGTTGCTCGGGTCGACGAAAACAAGCACCCAATCGATATCATCCGACCGTTTCCAAAATCGCAGCGTGACGACGTCGATTGCATCGTTTGACGATCGAACCGCCAGTGCACGCGACGTCGCGAGCCTTGGGCAACTTGACAGCACCATTGCAGCCGGAGTTTACCCTTCGTCCCGCCCTGCACCGCCGATGGGCATGGCAGCGACACCTCGCCGCGACTTTGCACCCAACGTTCCCATGGCCGAAGACGCCGCGTGGCGTGAACAGCTTCGTCGTGAAGTTCAACAATGGCGTAAGCGTCAAGAAGACTGCGATCGACGCGAATCGCATTGCTCGCAACGCGAACATGAGCTTCGCGGTCGTGAAACTGAACTGTGGTCACGCGCCGAAGATCTCTACAAACGCGAATCCCGCTTGCTGTCCGACGAATCCAACTCGCGGACCATTCAAACCAAGTACGAGCAAAAGAAGGCCGAAGTCGCTCGGCTGACTGAAGAAAACGAATCGCACCAACGGATGTTGGCCAAACGCGAAGTCGAATTCAAAGGTCTCGAGGATAACTATCGCCGCCAAGTCGAAGAAGCCGCTCGGCAATTGACTCAGTCGCAAGAACAGGCCAAGGCCGCGACCGATGCGATCCACCGCATGCGAGAGCAGTTCAACAATCTGAACGCGCAACTTGAAACGCTGTCGGCGAACCAAGAAGTTCTAACGCGTGAAGAGATCCAGAATCGCGAAGAACATCAACGCATCCAACGTGAACTCGAAGAATCGCGAAACGAGGCAATCGAAGAGCGTGAAAAGAGCGAGTCGCGTCGCACCGAAGCAGAAACTCGATTGGCCGAAGTGACTCGCGAACTTGCTTTGATTCGCGATCAACGCGAATCCGAGCAACGCGTTGTTGCCGAAAGCGAAGTCGTTGCCCAGCAGTTGCGGGATCAAATCGAAGATCTGCAACAAACGGTATTTCGCACCAGCGAAGAATCATCCGAACTGCGGAACAATTACGGCGAAGCGCGTGAAACGATTCAGCAGCTCGAGTCACTGCTTTCTGAAAGCGGAGAACGACACGAATCGGATCGCAGTAGCTGGTTGGCCGAGGCAGAGCACCTGCACCAATCGGTCGAAGCCTTGTCGATCGAGCTGGCCAACGCCCATCGCGAATTGTCCGAACTGCGTGACGTCAACAACGAAGTGACTCACCGGATCGACGAAATCACGAAACAACGCGATCAAGCACTTGCCGAGGTTCAGGTCCGACCGACCTCCGAAGCGTTCGACTTAGTCTCCGCCGAATTGGGAGCGACAACCGAACAGCTCAGCCGCATGCGAACGCAATACGAAGAAGCGATTGCCGATTTGCAAGACGCGTTCGCTGACCGTGGTGCACCGGCCCTTGATCCAACAGCTATGGATCCACCGGCCCTCGAAACGCCAGTCATCGATACGCCAGCGTACGATAGCCCAGCTCTCGACAATTCAGCACCCGAGACACCATCGAGTTCGACGTCGAATTTGTCGGCTTATCCAGCGTTTGATTTGGGCTCTAGCAGCCCCGTTGGTCTGACGTCACTGTCCGAGCTGAGCGGCAGCGACAACGACGATCAACTTGCAAACGAAAATGGCTTTGTAAGTGAAAGCGAGCTAGCAAGCGAGATCATCGCCGAAGCTTCGTCGCTCGAAGAACCTACGTCGTACGATGCGGCCCACCAGGATGACACGAATTTCGAAGCGGGCGATGAACCCAATTTTGTCAGCCAAGAGGATGACGGATCGCCTGTGTTGTCTGAATTCGCAGACGACAACGAAGCTTGGCCGACCTACCAGACGCCATCGCTGCACGATCATGAAGAACCGGCTGCACCCGGCGAACAGGCTCAGTGGATGGTTGAAGAAGTCGCTGACGAAGCGGCGTCGGAGATTGTTGAGCCGATTTTCGATTCAGCCAGTGAAGTCGTAAGCGAATTCGAGGTCGATAACGCCAGCCAGCAGAGCCTCAGCGACGAAGATCACGGCGATGAAAGCGAAGCCGTTTTCGACGAGAACGCTGAGGTTGATGCCGCAATCCAGGATTCGGACTCAGAGCACCCGCAAGCAGACAACCAGACGCTCGAAGAAGAAGATGTGTCGATCAGCACTTGGGGCACTCCGTCCGAATTGTTCGAAGAGCAGGACGTGCATAGTCATCACACGGAAGAGGAGCCCGACGAGACACCTTCGGTTAGCTGGGCCACTCCATCGCGGCTTCTCGACGAAGAAGCGACCGTTGACGAACCTGAACTGAGCCACTCAAACGACGATGACGTCGAAGATCCGAGTGTTTCGGTTAGCAGCTGGGCGACCCCATCGCAACTTCTCGACGAAGACGCAACCGCTGACGAACCTGAACTGAGCCACTCAAATGACGAAGAAGACGTCGAAGATCCGAGTGTTTCGGTTAGCAGCTGGGCGACCCCATCGCAGCTTCTCGACGAAGAAGCGACCGCTGACGAACCTGAACTGAGCCACTCGTACGACGAAGAAGACGAAGACCCGAGTGTTTCGGTTAGCAGCTGGAAGACTCCTTCGCAGCTACTAGAGGAAGAAGCGAATGCTGAGGAATTGGAACTAAGTCACCCGCACGACGACGAACATGAAGATCCCAGTGTTTCAGCGAGCAGCTGGGCAAGTCCATCGCAACTACTCGACGAAGAAGATGTGACTCCTGCTGATTCCGATGTCGACGCCGGCGTTGCGATGCACGATAGCGATGCAGAGGCCAACTCGGTTTCCGAACATCAGTGGACCGCTGACGATAGCGAATGGTCCGTTGATGAAGTGAACGGGGAAGCGAGTGAAGACGCAGGCGTGGTGGACGAACATCACTCAGCCGAAGCAGAGCAAGACGATCCATACGGTTCGCTTGGTTCGTTGGCAAGCCAGCTAATCCAAGACATTGAATCGGAAAAGGCAGAGTCGTCATCGGATCAGTATGACGACGTGGAAGCGACCTATAATGCTTCGGAAGAAGCCGAGCTGGACTCGTTGGTCGACGATGTCGATGCACAGTCGTCACTCGATTCGGTTCACCAGGACGTTGCTGACCACGATGACGCTGACCAGGATGACGCCGAGGTGGTAGACCATACGAGTGCATGGTCTTATGCCGATTCGCAAGAAAGTGGTCTCGAAGAAGCGAGTGACGACTACTCGAGCGAACGACTTGATGACCTGACCGCATTGGATGACGCGGAAGACGAGGCTACGGCGCCGGACGAAGCGACCGTGATGTCAAGTGACACCGTTGTCGGCAACGGAGAAGTGGCGAGCGGCCAGGAGGAGGACGAGGATTCGATCGAAGCCTACATGAACCGACTGCTGAAACGGGTTCAAGGGGAATCCACTCAGCCCAGCGAGCCGGGCTCGACAAGTACCTCGTCGACCAAGACATCAACCTCGAGTTCCGTTACGGGTTCCGCGATCACCGCATCGGCGATTGGGGCAGCGGCGGCCACGGCAGTGGCAGCAGAAGCGAGTGAGCCGGACTTTATCGATCCTGACGAGCCAATGGTGCCACGGTCGCAAGCACCCGAGAAGACGAGCAATTTGTCAGCGATGCGAGACTTGGCCAACCAATCGGCTCGCAATGCCATTTCGAGAAGTACTCGCGTGCAAACACGAGACATTCAGCTCAAAGCGATGTCGAAGTTTGCACAGACGGGGGTTGCCATTCTGTGTGCTGCTGCGATGATTTTTTTCACCACGTGGTCGTTGCGTTACATTGCCGCAGTCGCGATTGTGGTGATCGGATTTGTCTGTGCCAATGAAGGGCTCGTGTTGCTCGTGGAAGCAAAGAAACGGCTGAAGTCAATCGAGGCCGATGCTGCACGTGATGCCGAGGAAGCCGAGCCAAGCGAAGAAGAGTTGGCCGCAAAAGCGGAGATGGCTGCTAAGCTTGAAGCGAAACTTGATCTTGCCGTTCAGTCCAAGAAGTCATGAACTTGAACAAAGAAGTCTCCGGTCAAGACTTGAACATGATCCGGACCGACCTCGCCAACGAACGCACGTTGTTGGCGTATGGTCGAACCGCCTTGATGGTTGCGGGCACTGGAGTATCGATTCTGCAATTCTTTTCTGTCACGCTCATCTATCACATTATTGCGTGGCCGCTGATCATAAGCGGATTTGTCATCGGTGTCGTGGGCGTCGTCCGCTTTACCAAACTAAGTCGCCGCCTGCACAGCGATTGACAGTTCTCTTTCAGCCACTTCATGCTTTCCCATCCGGGTGCAACGGTAGCCTAGGCTTCCAGCGTGGGTATACCCCAACCGAAAAGTTCCCCACGGCTGGCCGAGCACGTGGTGGAATTCCCACAATGGAGCGAATGCTCGAACAAGCGGCTATACTATAGCCACTGTTTGACGCCCGACTCTAAATTCGTGGTGCCCCTGCGTCGTGACAGGCGAGGATGGTACCAAGCGGTAGACGCGGAGCCGCAGACAGCACATATCGGGATGAATGATCGTTCGCGGTGGCTCGGTCATCGCAACCGCTGGCACAACAAACGTGACTGTGATGAACGAGCTAGAAAGACTGCGATCCGACCCTTGTCATTGGGGTAGCATTGCCTTTGCAGCACGCCACACGGATGAACGGGGGACATACGACGGCAATGCGGACGCCCGCTTGCGAGTGCTTCTTACGCTCCAATACGACCGCCGAGACTCGGATATAGAACTAATTCGGCATCTGCTCACGCACGAAATTATCGCGGCGGAAAACGATAGTTTCCAAGGGTGTAGCGACCCATTGAAGTTGGCTGCCTTTCTCCTGGCGACGTTTCGCGATCCTGCTGACGCCAGCCTATTTGCTCGCGCGAAACTAGCAAATTTTGATACTGTATGCGGCTTCCCGATTCAGTTCATCTTTGTTTCAAACAGGAAACAGGCCGAGCAAAATATTAAAGCGAACGATCCAGGCCTTTGGGATCATTTGGCCTCGTCCTTTGATATCTCGATGATGTCCGACGACTTGAACCAGTGGTGGCAGTCAATCTGTTGCGATTATCCTGACTCCGAGGATGATGAAGACGTGCTCGCACTCTATGAGAGGGCTCTGTCGTTTGGTGAACGCGACCGGGCACTTCATTATCTTGAGAAGTGGGCGGCGCAGGAACCAGACTCGAAAGGCAAACTTAGCCGATTGAAATATGAGTACGCTCGATTGGGTGACTTCCGAAGATCAGCCGAGTTGGCCGGCAATATCGTCGCGCGTAGCGAAAACCTGTGGGACAAAGCCGCTGCCCTGAAGGAGCTGGTGAAATACCAGCGAAAATCGAACGAATTCACTTTGGCGCTGAATGCGGCCGGCGAGTTGGATACTGTTTTGGCGGCCTTTGATGACTGGATTGGAGTTGGCCTCGGCCGGATGGCCGTCCAAGAAGTGTTCGAGCTATCGCTTTCGCATCCACAGACAGCCAGCGCCTGCGACGCATTCTCGCTGGCGGATCAATGGTTCCAACGGAGTCGCGACCTTGCGCTCGTTGGGATGGAGTTGGGAGCAAAAGCAGCAAGTCGCTGTGGACTTTCCGATAAGACAGAACAGTACGAACAAATTGCGGCCCTAGAACGCAAGCGAATCAAAGATGCACTAAGGCGGTAAGCACCTCAGCACAACTCATTGGGCTTAACGTAGCCTAGGCTTCCAGCCTGGGTTGGATGTAGTCCCCAGGCTGGAAGCCTAGGCTACGTTTTGCGGCTTCGCCGCAAGTCGTCTGGCGTTATCGATGCGACGTCGAGAGAGTGAACCAATGAAATCGTTCTTGTTGATGTGATTGCGATGAATTGATGATAGGATTGCCAAAAAGTAATCTCACTCAGAGCGCCCCGGTTGGTAGCCGATGCGGATACCAGCGCCCGGGAGCCTTCACCGAACCGTTAGTTTGGTTGCGTGAGATTCGCTCCTTGTCCGCTCGGCTCAGATCATCCTTGCATGTTCATCGGATGAAGTGAAATGAAACGTCCATCAATACGATTTTCGCTGCGAACGTTACTCATTGTCACGTCCGCATTTGCCGTAGTCTTTGCTTTTGCCGTTGCCAACTATCAGGCGTGGCGTAACGAACGTGCAGCAATCAAGCGTTTGAATAGCTTATCCTATTGGCATGTTTTCGAGATTTCGCAAGACCTTCTTGATCAGATTCCAAGTGATCAATCCGGGTATTGCTCAAACGTTCCTGCCGGTGCAAGTTTCACCCACGATTCGGTACTTCCCAATTTTGTTTCCTTGATAGAAAGACGACTTGGCGTTGACGTTTTCCAGCGAGTCACTTGCATCTCGGTATATCGCCTTCATGACCCGCTAATCGTTTCCGAACTATCAAATTTCGGACACCTAATATCGATCAAATTTACATATTCACCTTCACATTTGGACAGTCGTGAATCTGAGGAATCCGAATTTCTTGATGCCATAAGGCTGTTCGCATCATTGAATCCGCACATTGATGTGACATGGCCAGACGCCCCATCATCCGATGAAACACGAGAATTTACCTTCACAAACCAGGACACGGGTGGAATTGACGATCCGTTTGCGAGTCCACCGTGTAACGACCCTCGCGGCACTGACCCATTTTTGATCACAGTCGGAGCCGATCCATTTGCTGCTGATTCGGCCGAAAACTAAAAAACGGGAGTCAGGCGTGAATCGTGCGAGACCAAGCGTTGGCCCCCAGATTCCGAAGAGCCTCCACCTTAGAATACGTCGTTATTTAGGGGTTTATGGAGCAATGATCGTCGAAACCCGACGCGTGAGTTTTGACGTTGCGTTATTGTCGTTGTTCCCAGCAAATCAAAACCCGAAGCGTCAGCGCGGGACCGTTACAAGATCAGTATTCTCGCGCAAACGCTTCGAGTTATGATTTCGCTAAGCATGACGCTCTCTTTAGCCGCTTCGGCATCCCGGAAGAATCTTCCAAAGGCTAGGCTTAGCATTTGCCTCAGCCGAGTTGTCGTTTAATAGATTCCCTTGCGTTTGTGTTGACGCATACACCTCAGTATCATGATTTCCAAAATGCGATTTACTCTCAAACACATGCTAGTCATGATCGCGTTGGTGGCACTCTTGCTTGCAGGGATTTCCTTTTTGCATCGATCGTTTGCGGTCAATCCAGACTCGGAACGATTCACGCTGCTTGGCAACGATGCCCACCCCAACTGGCAAACTTGCGATCGAATAACGTTGAATTCGACGGTTGTAAGTGAAATGATTTCGATTGAACCAGAAGGTGGATACCGAGGTTCGGCGGACGTCGACTTCAACCAGAGGCTCTTCGATTATCGATACACCGATTGTTTCGGTAGTGACACATACCGAATCGAATACTCATTAACGGGACACTACAATTCGGACTGGACCGATTTCTATTTGCTCCCAACGGTGTCCGGCGGCGGAAATACCAGCGCATCCGCTGAAATTTCCACCGAATTCAATGAGGCCACTCGAACAATTAGCGTCCGCATCCATCAGCAATTTGCTTTGCGGTCAAAGGCAAAGAATGTGACTCTTCACTTTGCATGGAATGGCACCCAATTCGCGCTATCCGAGAACACAGAACGAAGCAATATCGCAATCGACAGTTCGGCTGACTTGTTGCAACTAGCAGACTAAAACCCAGCCGACAAATCTTCGTTGCCGTCTTTGGTGACCAAAGCCTTTCGCAAGTTTTGATCCATCGAATCAGTCACGAATTGCACTGCGCCGTCACCCATCAGCACGTGGGCGCCGCCGATATGACCGCCGTGGTCTCGAGCAGTGCCGGACGCAAGGAAAGCTTGCAGATCAATATCATCGGGACTCATCCAGTTGACCGCATTTCCGGTATCGGCTTCGACCACCATCAAGGTGTTGGACAAACCATCGACAACTTGACGAAACTTCGTCGGAGTTGCCCCCGACATGATCCCTTGTGGGTGCACGACAGCGACATAAGTTGTCATCGTCGGATCGACCACTGACGACGGACAACTGTATTGAGGGACAACCGTTTGCGCGACAGCCAGGTTCTCGGGTGCATCCCACGGTTTAGAGAAATCGATCCGCTCGTGCAGACCTTGCTGCTCCATGAATGGCAAGATTATCGAACGCCAACTGTGCATCGGTCGGCCGTTGGCGTCGACGGTGTACGCCGGCGGCAACGTGTTATAAGCCGAGTGATAGTTGTGCAGCGCCAATCCGATCTGCTTGATGTTGTTGGAACACTGCATCCGGCGAGCGGCTTCGCGTGCCGCTTGTACCGCGGGCAACATCAACGCCACCAAAATTCCTCCGCACACCAACATCACGGCAAGTGCCACCGCCAGCACCACGCCGACGATGACCATCGTCGACTTGCCGTCCGATTTCCCGGGCGGTTGATGATAGGGCTGCTGGGGTTGTTGGGGTTCCGAATAAGGATTTTCGTTGCTCATGGTTTCAACTCGCTAGATCAAAAAGAGAGAGGAATGAACTTCTAAGTTTACGCATTAGGATGCCCCAACAAAAACAAGTTCTATGCATTCACCACGAGGCTGCGGTAGAAATCGACACTCATTTCGAGTCCTTGATCGATCGTGACTTGCGGTTCAAAACCGAGCCGATTGCGTGCGACATTGATGTCGGCAAGCGAATCACGAACGTCACCGGCCCGCGGTGGCTCATGAATCGGCTCGATGCCTTGGCCAAGAATGTCACGCAATGAATTCAGTAGCATTAACAGCGAAGTTCGCTCGCCACGACCGATGTTGAACGTGCCACCGGGAGCGTCGGGCGAGATCGCTGCCAACATGTTCGCTCGAGCGACATCGCGAACGTAAACAAAGTCACGTGATTGTTCGCCGTCGCCGTAAATGATCGGTCGCTCACCCGAAAGGATCATCGAAACAAAACGAGGAATCACCGCGCTGTACTCGCTCTTGGGATCTTGGCGAGGGCCGAATACGTTGAAGTAACGGAGCACGACGGTTTCCAATCCAAACCCGCGATAGAACGCTTGGCAGTAAGATTCGGCTGCCAATTTTGCGGCGGCGTATGGCGACAACGGCGCTACCGGATCGGATTCACGCTTGGAAACGAACGGCGAATCTCCGTATGCGGCACTGGTGGACGCCAACACCAATCGCTTGACGCCGTTATCCGCTGCACTTTTCAGCAGTTCCACCGTGCTGGTGGCGCACCATGCGTGGCACAAAGCAGGTTCTCGCATGCTGCGAGGCACGCTAGCCATCGCGGCGTGATGGAAAATATAGTCGATGTCTTCGGTGGCACTGCGGACACAATCGGCATCGGACGCATCACCGTTGACGATGTCGACACCGTCGTCGGACTTGGTGTGCTCGAGATTGTGTTGAAACCCAGTGCTGAAATTGTCGAGCACCCGGACGGTGGCTCCGGCGCCACGCAGGGCGTCGACAAGATGCGATCCAATAAATCCCGCGCCGCCTGTGACAAGACACCGGGCTCCGCGAAGACGCTCAAACTCACTCGACATATCTTAAAACTCTCTGAGGTAAAAATCACAGCTAACAGGATGGCCTGGGCAAGCAGGATAGCCAAAACGACCAAGATAAGCAGGTAGGCAGAAATCATTGGGTGAAATCCCATTAGCCGTTTGGGCGCTAGCCCCGGTTCAGCGCCGGAACCGTGGCTAGCGCCAAAACGGCCAATTTACTGAAAGACTCCTGCCTAACTGCTTAAATTGAGTGTACCACCACGGAGGCGGGTTTTATAGCAGTTACGTTAAGGGCGGTACGTGATTGGAGGATTATTCAGCCAACAGCTACTATTCGGCTAACAGGGCTTCGATCGTGGTCCGCATTTGTTTTTCGCCAAGCGTGCCTTTCCAATTCATTTCGCCCTGCCACCAGCGACGAATGAAACCTTCTTTGTCGATCAAATAGACGGTCGGCCACATCGTCGTGTTGTACGATTTCCAATTGGCGGAATCGGCGTCAAGCATGACTGGGTATTCGATCCCTTCGGACTTGGCTGCGGCTCGGACTTGGTCAAATTCTCGCTCCGACGATGTCTCGGGCGTTTGGATGCCAATCACCACCAGCCCCTTGTCGGCATAATCGTTGTGCCAAGCGGTGTAGTGCGGCAGGTTCCGCTTGCAATTGATGCACTGAAACGCATAGAAGTGAACGGCGACCACTTTGCCTCGGTACTGCTGCAGCGTCGCCGCAGTTCCATCAATCCACTTGGCCCCTTCGCTAAGCAATTCGGGCGCCAGCGGGTAGGTGCGTTTGATACTCGCAAAATCAAACGGTTTGCCCGTCAGTGCCCCAATCTTGGATCGCTGAGTGTTGGTCAGTGTTTTCAGCAAGCTTTCGCGCTCAGCCGTTTTTAGATCCGCGATCGCTTTGTTGACTTCGTCCGCGGGTTTCTCGCCTGAGACAACCGCCTGCTGTAACTCAAGCGATTGCGTGTCGGTTTGAGCAAAGGTTTCAACGAGCGTTTGCAACTGAGTCTCGTTGATCTGAAGACTCGCTTGCACATTTTCTCGAAGCACCATTCGTGTTCCAAGTGCTTGCGATACGAGTTGGTCCAGTCGTGATTTTTGAGTTGGATCGAGAATGGAATCAAGACGCGACGCAAGCGTCTGTGTCAATTGATCGATGATCCGGCGCTGCTCGTCAGGCTTAAGATTGCGAGAGCGGAACCAGGGACCATCAACTTCGACCAGGGTGTCACGCAGAGAAACAAGTTGGTTCTCCGCTAGATTCAACTCGGCTTGGATCGCCGAATCGCGAATCATTTGCAACAGCACCGGTGGGACATTGATCGAATCAGGCGTCGTTTCTGCAGCGAGCGGCTTGGTACTCGCCACGATGGCACTGGTGCAGACGATCGACAACAAGAGAAAGAGCTTTAACATCACCGCACCGGAAGATCGCGAGAAGAAGAAGAGGAGGAGCGTTTTGATCACTGCAAAACGCTGATGTTCATTGGAATCGTTTGCCCGCAGGAAAACATCCCCCTCGGGAGACTGCTGAATGAGTACGACATCACAGCTCTCATGTTAGCCGTTTGGGCGCTAGCGGGCTGTTGATTTAATCGAAATGCAAATCGCAGTAGTGAGCCGTGGGCCGTAAGGCACCGGGTACTGCGTGGGACCCGGCCGCTCACGCGCGAGCGGCTCACTAAATCAACCGTCTCCTTGGGGCGGTAAGGGGATGCTTGTTGGTCGCTTCTTTATTCGCATCACGTTTAGATCGCGGAGCGATCAACGACAATGATCACGACATACTAATTGGGCTGGGTGATCCATTGCCTCGTTCGTTCGGCCGGTCGCTGGGTGGGGGCGGGTAAGGTTGGCTCGAGTTCACGACGTGGACTGCTTGCCAATGTCGCGTTTTGTCGTGGCGGTGTGACCGCTGCTGTGGCGGTTGTGGTAGCCACCTGTGACGGTAGCCCCCCGGTGGTTGCGTTATTCCGCAAGGCGTCGATTTGTGCAAACCGCTCACTCCCCTTGAACGGATCATGGATCTCTGCCGCTGCAACTTTACCAGTGACGGTCGCACTGGCGTCCTCGGCGGGCGATTGTCGCGGCCACGGATCGTTGGACACTCCCGCTTCCATTGGCTGCATTTTAGCAACGACTTTGCCTGCGTCCCGCGATTGCTGCTCGGCCTGTTGCTGTGCCGATGCGGTGGCATTAAAGCGATCGTTAACGACGTCGGGCCGCGAGATTGGCACGGCCAAATCTTCGTACGTCAGCGGCTTGTACGCCTGCTGGCGCCGGTTCGCCCACGAATCCGCCACACTTGGTTTGTTCCACGAAAACGAATCGAACGATTTTGTGTCCAACGCGTCGATTGTGGTCGTTTCGAGGACTAAGTCTTCGGTCAGATCGGTACGCAAACTCGGCGGCACTGGCGTTGCGTACGTTTGGACGGCACCGCGTGATGGACGAGTTTGGTCGGGCGACGAAGGCGTTTGCGCACTCAACAGCGACCCGGGCAGTAGCTCGATGGTCTCAGGGGCGACAATTTCGGGGGCACGTCGAAACGGCAACGCGGCCAATGTGCCGCCCGAGACGATCAGAACGCCAAGAGTAAGGTTTCGCAATGAATTGCTCGCAGCTGGATGGAAAGCGAACGGAAACCGCTTACACACCAACGAACAATCCGCTGGTGAAAAGCGACGACCAGCTTCGTCCTTGAAACCTAAAAAGGGCTGCATCTTGCAAGAATAAGGTATCGGCTGCCGAGAGCAGTTTTCTGAAGCCAATTTCGGAAAAACTTTCCTGGATTTGGAAAAAGCATCACAGGGAACTGAATTTGGACGGCGTCCACCGTTAGCGCAAACCGCTTTCGCTGATACGATTTCGCCTTCAGCCCGATCGGTGCGGATATTCTCGCGTCATAGCGATTAGCACGTAATTTCCGGGTTAACATCTCGTTGTTCACATAGAAATCATTGCCATGGAAGCCGGAATTGTTGGTCTGCCGAACGTCGGTAAAAGTACGCTGTTTAACGCTTTGACTGCATCCCAAGCGGCCCAGAGTGAAAATTATCCGTTCTGTACCATCGAACCGAATGAAGGAATGGTCAGCGTTCCGGATGAGCGTCTGACCCGGATTACTCATTTCATCACCCCTCAAAAGACCATCCCGGCGATCCTGAAATTGGTGGATATCGCGGGCATCGTGAAAGGGGCCAGCGAGGGCGAAGGGCTCGGCAACAAATTTCTCAGCCATATCCGCCAAGTCGACGCGATCGTGCAAGTCGTACGCTGTTTTGACGATCCAGACGTGATCCACGTTTCGGGCACGGTCGATCCGATCGCCGACATGGATACGATTGAGACCGAACTGATGCTGGCGGACATCCAAACGCTCGAAAACGCGTTGGGCAAGGCCGAGCGGACCGCCCGCAGCGGCGACAAGGAAGCAAAATTGCGGGTCGCCGTGATCGAAAAATGCAATGCTCACCTCAGCAAGGACGAACCGTTACGGACGCTCGAGCTGAACAGCGCCGAAGCGTCTGCGATTTCGAGCTACGGGCTGATGTCGGCCAAACCGGTACTTTACGTCGCCAACGTCAGCGAAAATGACCTCGAAGGCAAAGACCCGCTCGTGCAAAAGGTCCGCGATCAAGCGGCCAAGGTCGGCGCAAATGTGGTTTGCGTGTGTGCCAAGCTGGAAGCCGAACTGGCCGAGCTCGAGGAACCCGATCGCAGCGAAATGCTGGCCGAAGTCGGACTCGAAGAGCCCGCGCTAAATCAAATTGCTCAGGCGACCTACACCACGCTGGGGCTGGAAAGCTACTTTACCGCCGGTGAAAAAGAAGTCCGTGCGTGGACGATTCCCAAGGGCGCGACCGCTCCTCAAGCCGCTGGCGTGATCCATAGCGATTTCGAACGCGGCTTCATTCGCTGCGAGGTTTACACTCTGGACGACCTCGAAACCTACAAAACCGAAAAAGATATTCGACAGGCCGGTAAACTACGTGTGGAAGGCAAGAGCTACATCATGAAAGATGGCGACATCTGCCACTTCCTGTTCAACGTGTAGCCGCTTGGACGCTAGCCCCGGTTGAACGTTAGAACCGTGGCTAGCGCCAAAACGCAACGCTGTGAAGTATTTTCTCGTAGCTACCTTCGCCAGAAGGTGGTGATTCGTATTGGCCGGCAACCATCCACGCTCTGGCGAGCGTAGCTACAAATCGTAAATGCCGTAATTTGCCGTCTCTAAATGCTTCACAGCGTTGGCCAAAACGGCTAATAAACCAAAAGAAATTTGCCTACCTGCTTACCCTGCTGATACGCCCCTCTCTGACTGCACCGCACCTCCAACCGAGTGTTACATGAACAAAATGTTGATCCCAATTCTATTTGCCCTTGGCACCGCTATTTTCTGGGGATGTTACGGACCTACGATCGGGAACGCTCAAGCCCCGAAAGTCAACGGCGTCCCGATGTGGTCTCCCTTCAAACCGTACGTCTTCATCGGGATCGCCTACTTGGTGATCGCAATTTGTGGCGGTTTGCTGATGATGAAAATGAAAGGCGACTCGTTCAGTTATTCCGGTGCCTATTTCCCAACGATGAAGTGGGGATTTTTGGCCGGGGTGCTGGGCGCCTTTGGTGCGGTCTGCTTGACGACCGCGATGATGACCAGCCGAGGCAACGCATTGTTGGTGATGCCGATTGTGTTTGGCGGAGCGGTTTCGGTATCTGCGATCGTTTCAATTTTCAAATTGCACGGTGATGTCACGATCAATCCGCTGTTGTGGGTGGGGATGTTGTTAACGGTAGTCGGCGTCGTGATTGTGGCGATGAACACGCCGCACGGTCACGCGGCGGCACCGAAACCTGCAGTGGTCGATGCCCCGGCGGCGGATGCGGCAGCGGTGGTGGATCCGGCCGCGGCGGAAACGGTGGGGACGCCCGACGAAGCGTCCAGCTAGACGACGTCCACCAAGGACGAGCGGAATCGATTGTCGTATTGAAGCGTTGAAATAGCGTAGGGCTGGTTCCCACCGGCCGACTTCGTCGAGCCGTTAAAGGTGGCCGGTGGGAACCGGCCCTACTCGGATCAATTCGGGCCAGACCCTCTAGTTAGGCAAAGTTCATGGAACCAGCGACCGACCCGATGTCGCGTGTTCGCAGCATCGATACCGAGATCACGCATGTGTGGATGGTTCGTACCTTCCTGAAACATTGCGATGAAGCCGAGGACGACGAAGACCTTCGTGATGTTGTCCGCGATCTCTACGATTTTATTCTAGCGGTCGGACCGCTCGATGAAGTGGATGACCCCGCCGTCTACCTAAAGATGGCGAAGAAGAAGATCAGCAAGCTTCGCAAGGCCACTGAGCTTTACGAAGCGATTCAGCCCGAGGTCAGCGGCCACACCAACTTTGTGATGGCGGCGCGGTCGCTACGCACCGCTGTCGACCGGATCGCCCAAGCGATCGCGAAATAACCGCACACTCAATTTCAATGTCACAGGCCGCTGCCATGTTCCAGCTCGTTGTCGGTACCAACAACGCCAAAAAACTGATCGAACTGCGACTGCTGTTGCCGCAAGACAAAGTCAAGCTGTTGGCTTTGGCAGAAATCGAAGGCTCGATCGACGTGGAGGAAACGGGAGCCACGTTCGCCGAAAATGCAGCCTTAAAAGCGACTGAGCAGGCCAAGCATCTGGGCCAATGGGTGTTGGCCGAAGACAGCGGTCTGACCGTTGATGCGTTGGGTGGTGAACCGGGAGTCCACTCGGCTCGTTACGCCGGCACGCATGGCGACGACGAAGCCAACAACGACAAACTACTCGAGGCACTGAAAGACGTGCCCGATGTCCGCCGGACGGCTCATTTCAATAGCTACCTATGCTTGTCCGATCCGCAAGGCAACGTGCGATTGGAAGCCAATTCACGCTGCACGGGCCGGATTGCCCACACACGGCAAGGGACTGCAGGATTCGGCTACGACCCCCTGTTTATCATTCGCGAATACCATCGCACGTTTGGCGACTTGGATTTGACGGTCAAGCGAGCGATTAGCCATCGCTCGCGGGCGCTTCGACAATTTGTGCCCGAGTTCTTACGACTGATCGATCTCAATGTGGGATAGGCTTCCAGCCTGCCGTGGCAGGAAGGTCATCCCGTAACGAATCTCGCCAAGAGTTTCGAGTGGGGCAGGGGGGAACGAAAGTCTTCGCGACTTTCGCTACCAGAAATGTGGGATAGGCTTCCAGCCTGTCATGGATTCAATGACAGGCTGGAAGCCTTTTTATACCCCAAAACTCATTTGCTTGAATGCAACGAACGCTTCAACGATGGTCGAGAAACGGTTCATCCCTCGCCAGAGAGTTCTTGAGCCGGCAGGACCCTGCGATTTTTTGTCGATGTAGCCGCCTAGGATGGCGATCGATTTTCCGAACGCTTCCATCGTTGGTGGAGACTTCGGATCGACCGGGCGTTTAGTTAGAAATATCATGATCGCCATCCATTCGTCTTCGCTAAAGTAGACCGTGCAGGGCGACTGTCCGTCATGACGTGTGGCGCCCTTGAGGTACTCCACTCTCCAAGCGACGACCGTGAGCATCGAAAACGCTCGTATATAACGCTCCAATGTTTCGTACTTCATGTCTTCGATGTGAAGCCCACTTTTAAGTGTTTTGAAGTACAACTCCACTAGCCAACGAAAACAGTAGCCGGTCAAAACCTCGTCAATTTCTTCCGCCGAACTGACCGGCAGGGTTGTCAGAAGCATCCAGTTAATCGGGGCTTCACCGATTGGCGGATCCACCTCGAGCGACTCCACCACATTGATCCAAGTGTCGGTCAACTTGCCAGTGCTGGACCGCCCGGTTCCGGCAACTTTGACGCGCACGCTGCGAAATTGCACCAGCGCTTCGCGTGAAATACGTGCCTGTTTCCGAGCTCGTTTCTTATCATCTGGAAGCACCGGAGCGTCTCGGCCACCGATCGAAACCGTTTTCTCTCCACGCCAAGCGACCTTTGAAAGCGTCTCTTCAATTGTCGTGACATCATCAATCGGCGAGCCGGTGACCGCATCGACGGCGGCGACGATCTTCTGAGTCCGGCACTGACGAATGATGAATCCATAGTTCTCTGGAAACTCCGCCGCCTCGGCCAGCAGTTCGCCAATGTCCGATTCGCTGTCGGAAAGCTGAATGAACTGAGTTTGCGGCATCGAGCGGGCGATTTGCTCGCCGCTTTGCATCATTTCCATCCATCGGCTGCTCTCTTTTTCTTCAAAACAGCGTCGCTGCCGTTCGGCTTTGCGCTCCTTGGCTGGCACTTCCAATGACGTCGCATCACGAGTCCAAAGAACTTGGTCGACCACTCCCAAGGGGATGCCTGGGGCAGCAACGGCGTAGAGCGGATGGTAGAAAAAGCCAAAACGTTTGCCGCCCGAAAGCGGTCCTGCCCCGCTGACCTGCTGCTTTGGCTTGGTCAGATCGAACTCGGACGAGTCCTGATCCAGAAAGACCCGTTTGTGCTCGCCGCATCGCTTTCGAGCGGCCTGATGATGTGCGTCGAAGATTTGATCCACGTCTACCTTGGGGTTGTTGGCTAAGCGATAAATTCCCTTCAAGTCAGCTTTGGAACGAACACGGTCCGGTGTCGACTCGCCGATCGAGGAAGCTTGAGAGACAAACTTAACAACGCGATCCACCCGCCGCTTGTGGCCCAGGTCCAACGATTCAAATTCCTGCCGTACCCAATCGATAACCATCCGTGCAACCTCCGTGCGATGAAAATCTAAATCGCAGAATCATTCGCACACACACGAGAAAAGGCAAGAAAATGTTTTGGGGTATAAAAAGGCTGGAAGCCTATCCCACATTTACGACCGCGAAGCCCTTACTGCGACAACGCAGGGTCGTTTCCATAACCAAGGCCCGGGCCGGACAGCATTCGCGTCGGAACTTGGCCTCCGCGGACTTCAAAGAACTCGCCAAACTCCGCCATCCATCGCTGATTTGCGGCAGGCGAATATTGTCGGCCGTTGCTTTCGATCGCGGCAACCCCCGGAATATGAGCGGCCAACGAGGCGGAGTGCAACAGCGATGCGCCTACGCACGTCAGATCCTGAACGCACAAAAACAGCTTCTCGTGACGCGCGACCGCCCCTAGTAACAATGCTTCAGCATGTCCCTTACATGCTTTCAGTGCGATCCCACTGTACCCTTGCTTGATGGCCGTACGAAGCGAACGAAGATTCACCAGCGATTCGTCAATCACCACTGGCAACCGTTCACGAACCCGATGCATCGTAATGGCAGGCAACCGTTCCAAATCGCGATGCGTCGGTTGCTCGATGTACTGAATGCAGTGCAAGGCATGGGGTTGTTCGCGGGTGATGCGCTCAAGAACCGCCAACACATACTCTTCGTCCGCGCACTTTTCGTTGAAGTCGAGAGAGAACGCCCAATCAGCCTGACCAGCCGCCGGTTTTTCGCGAACACTCATTGCGACTTGATGCGTCCGTATTACACGCTGGACGTCCCAGTCCAAGTCGTCGCCGTTGAGTTTGATTTTCAAGTGGGTCAAGCCATCGCGAACGATCCAATCGCGAAGCGTTTCTGGCATCCCATCTCCGACGGGCTGATCCAGATCGCCATCGCCCAACGGATCGAGGGCGCCAACGAGATGATACAGCGGCATCGAAGAAACCGGCTTGTCCGAAATCAGATCGCCAAGCCACACGTCACGGTAAGCGGATTCGCCAAGGTAATGAGCTAGGTCGTGCGTCAGATGCGGCTGCGATAATAATGCGTAGCTGCTTTGTCCCGCCGCTTTGCCGTGGGCATCAAACAACGCCGCCTCGACGGGAGACGCTGCGAGCAGCACTGCGAGATCGGGAATCGGTGAAGCAAGATTCCGCTCGGTAGCAAGATCTTTGGCGATCGACTCACGCAATGGTATCAGTTCGTGACAGATATCCAGCGGGTGCCCGGTGACTCCGCTTTCGGAGTACGCTTTTGCAATGCGGCTAAGAAGTTCAACAACGATGTCGAGCTTTTCGGTGTCGCCGACCGACGGATCCGGCCACGCCCAGGCAACTCCCATCGTCATCGAGCCAAGCCCGGTAGCATTGCTGGAAGCTGTTTCGGCATTACAGTCGACCGAGACCACGGTGACATCAGTAACCACTCTCCCGCCAAACTTCATTGGCGTTCGATAGTCATAAGTTTCGCTGCGAACATTCAGTTCGACACGGTGCAAATCAGTTAAGGTTTTCATCCCTGAAAATGTAGCCGAAGTCGCAATGACATTCGACCACCGCAATCCAGGTCGCCTAAAGTTTGCACAAACGAAACGGGCAAAGAGGTGAACACTCTGCCGGTTGAAGCGAAAAAAACGAGCTAACTCGTAGGGTTGCGAAGGTGGTGACCACCTTCGCAACCACCAGCACTAGACCAAGTTCTTGCGAACAGCCCAGACAGCGGCTTGTGTACGATCGCTAACACCGATCTTGCGAAGGATGTGTTGCACATGCTCCTTCACGGTTTCGTAGCTGATGCCTAGCATCTTCGCGATTTCTTTGTTGGTCAAACCAAGGGCCATTTGACGAAGAACTTCGCTTTCACGTTGAGTCAAAGGCACTTCGATGTCTTGGCTCAAACGAGGAGTTGCCAACGCACCGGTGACGCGTCGCAGTTCTTCGCGTGTCCATGCCGATTCGCCTGAAACGGCAAGCTTCAGTGCTTCGGTCAAACGCTCGCGACTGGCCGACTTCAACACGAACCCAGCTGCACCAAGTGCAACCGCACGAGCGATGTAGGTCGGGTTGTCGTAGGCCGAGAACAGCACGATCGGAAGATCGGGGTGATCGAGTTTGATTCGTCCAAGAGCGTTCAATCCATCGCCACCTTCCATGCGGATGTCCAGCAGCACCACGTCGGGCTTAATCGCGTCGACTTGGCTCAATGCCTCCGCAGCGGTCGTGGCTTCTCCAGCGACCTGGATATCGGTCCCCTCAAGTAGCAGGGCAATACCCACGCGAATGATTTCGTGGTCATCAACAATTAATAGCTTCTTTGACATTTTCTTATTCCTGAAAGTAGACGAGAGATGCGTTGACGCAGTTTCTTAATTATCCCACCACGTCAAGCGTGGCCGGAGTACCTCTTTAGTGAAGTTCGCCATAAGGCTTACTCTATTCGGGTGCCAACCCTTACGCAGGATGGTGATTTACTCCAGCAATCCGCCAATGTGGCCAATCGAATCAATAATTCGGTTCTTTTAGTGAGTACTTTATCAATTCTACTCACTTTCGGAAACAATACCGCCCAACAGCAAATGACGTGTCCGCTTGTGCTGGTGGGTGTAATGAGTCGCGAAAATGCATTGCAAATGCCGCATTTTCGGGTTCTCCGATTGTTTCGGTAAAGCGAAAACTCACTGCGTAGTTCACTTCACCTTCATCACAGATTACAGCGTGCCTCAACTCGTTCGGCTACTGAAGTGCCCCCCTATTATTAATGCAAAAAAGACGGGGGGAAGGGGGGCGCTCCTCGATTGAACACGAATTGGGTTGATCCCGCCAGCGATTTGGGGGGGACGACATTTTGATTTACCGCGTCATCTTCTGTTTTCCGAATCCATCACCACCACTCTAGGTACCCGGAGCTTTAAAAGTCGAATGAGTAGGCGAAAAGCACAGAAAATCTGCACCAAGAGGGTTCTGGTGTACCCCCGTACGCCATCGTTTCACCCCCCACTTCGTTAATGGCAATTCGTTTTCCGCACGGCAGATCCAACGGCAGTGCGGCTTGCCGCTATTGAAAAAACTGGTCTTTGCAAGTAACTCGACATCCCCCTGGCTGGAGTGATTTGGAGTTTACGAGCCGTTTTCAACGGTCTTCTGTCGAGGCCGGAAAGTGGGTTGTCAAGAGCATCAAATTGTGTCCGGACGACTCTTCCATCATGACCTGCGAGAGATGATCAGGATCCACCGTCGGGCGAGCGTTCAAACGAGGCGTTTTGGCAGAAGACCGCCCCTACTCTTTTGCTGAGAAAGCGTGGCTGACCGGGCAAGAATTTTGATTACAGAGGATTTCGGCTATGAAAATGACCCATTCAGCAGGCGAAAGTGATTATTAGCAAACCATCACAGGTATCAGGAAGGCTCCGTTCAGGGGGCGATAAAGGGCGGCGGTTGACCTTAGAACCAGATGGGGAGCCTAAGCATGGCCCCTCGGTGCTCGCAGCATCGCATATCGACTATGATTCTTCACACTAATCATCAACGTTTCTCCAAATCACCTGGGAGGTTTCTTTGTTACGGAATCGCTAGACGGCGCCTGACGCATGGCTAGGTCGGTAATTGTTAGACGCTATTCGTCTTTCCCCGGCATGCATGTAGACGCGTGGTAGGTTTGATTTGTTAGCGACCTGGACCGATTTTTCCGCCTAAGCCCCCGCTGCTTGAGGAACGGGGACTTGTTCGGAATGTAAGGTCATCGCCGACACCACAGACACACGATAGAGCACTTTGGAAGCAGTGAATTAGCGACCCCAACATGACTCAAACGGACGCAGCAAGGTGTAGCGTCTGGGTTGAGTAAGCCCAATTATTCGAGGCCAGGGGGCCTACTTTTTCATTGCGATCTATAAAGCGTTTAGCATTTTTTGATAGAGGAACCTGCAATATGCTCATGAAACAGCCGTGCCCCGAACAGCAATTTGCTTACCATGCCCCCTACGGCTCGACACTGCAGGACACGGGCGTTCAGTTTTCGGTGTTTAGTCGTTCAGCGACCGCGATGCGATTGCTGCTTTACAACAAAGTTAACGATCGCGAACCGAGCGAAGTAATCGAGTTTGATCCTATCAAGGATCGTCGTGGCGATATCTGGAGCATGCATGTTCCAGGCCTCGCACACGGGCAACTTTACCACTACCAAGCGAGCGGCCCTTGGGATCCCGAGCACGGACAACGCTTTGACCCTTCGGCACGATTGATCGATCCGTATGCGCAAGCACTCGCGGGCACCTACTTGACCAACAACGATGGCGTGGTGCGTCCTCCGAAATGTGTCGTCATCGAAGACACGTTTGACTGGGAAGGCGATCGCCACCTCCGTCACGATATGAGCGAGACGGTGATCTATGAGATGCACGTTCGTGGGTTCACCAAAAGCCGAACGGCGAAAGTCAAATCGAAGGGCAGCTACCTTGGGGTAATCGACAAGATTCCTTACCTCAAGTCGTTGGGGATCACCGCAGTCGAACTGATGCCGATCAACGAGTTTCCGATTCGTGATCCGCACGGCAAAAAACTGGAGCGAGCGAACTATTGGGGTTATGACCCGATGGCGTTCTTCTCGCCTCACCGTGGTTACGCGCATGGCAAAGAACCGGGGGCTCAGGTCAACGAGTTCAAGCAAATGGTCAAGGCGCTGCACGCAGCGGGAATCGAAGTCATCCTTGACGTCGTGTTTAACCATACATGCGAAGGCAACGAACAAGGCCCGACACTGTCCTTCAAAGGACTCGAGAACCAAGTCTATTACATTCTCAGCGAAGGCCAGCACTACTCGAATTACTCGGGTTGCGGTAACACGCTCAATGGGAACCATCCTGTTGTGCGTGAGATGATTTTCCACTGTTTGCGTCACTGGGTTTACAACTACCATATCGACGGATTCCGTTTCGACTTGGCGAGTATCCTCAGTCGGGACACCAAGGGGAACTTGATTCCAAACCCGCCGATGGTCGAGATGATTGCCGAAGATCCGATGCTTGCGAACACGAAAGTGATCGCGGAAGCATGGGATGCTGCCGGAGCGTACCAGGTCGGTTCGTTTGGCAACCACCGCTGGGCCGAATGGAACGGACGCTATCGCGACGACGTGCGTGGTTTCTGGCGTGGTGATGGCGGAACGCTGGGTGCATTGGCAACCCGTTTGGCCGGCAGTAGCGATTTGTACGAGCATGCGGGGCGACCACCTCACTGCAGTATCAACTTTATCACCAGCCACGATGGTTTCACGATGAACGACTTGGTGTCGTACAAAGAGAAACACAACATGGCCAATGGTGAAGATGGACGCGACGGCGACAACCACAACATCAGCGATAACTACGGCGAGGAAGGCCCGACGCGAAAGAAGGGGGTACGGACGATCCGTGACCGCCAACTTCGCAACATGTTGACCACATTGCTGCTCAGCCAAGGCGTGCCGATGCTGGTCAGCGGTGATGAATGCCGACGGACTCAGAAAGGCAACAACAACGCCTATTGCCAAGACAACGACATCAGTTGGTTTGATTGGCGATTGGTCGACAAGAATGCCGACTTGGTTCGCTTTGTCAAATCCCTGATCGAGTTCCGCAAGGCTCAGCCGACCGTGCGTCGACGCGAATTCCTAACCGGGCAACCTGTCGACGGCCGCTCGATTCCGGACGTCTCGTGGTACTCGGCCAACGGCAATCCGTTGGATTGGGGACAACACGAATTGGCGATGGTTGCGTATATCGCAGCCCCGAGCCGCCGGGATGATACCGAGGGCGTTGGCCGCGACGTGGTGATGATGTTCAATAGTACCGGACAAGACCGCGAATTCATGCTGCCCGAAATGGGACGTGGAATGAAGTGGAACCTGTTTGTCGATACCGCTGGCGAATCACCCAAGGATGTTTACCCCAAGCTGAACGGCCCTATGCCGCCAAGCAATTGGGCGATTGATATGCCTTGTCATTCGATGAAGGTCTATGTGAACACGCTCGAGGCGAAGTAAAACGCCCCCGCTGGCGGCCCATTCGGCTCGCCCGTGGCCAAAACCACGCCGTTTACCTTGTAGCGGCTGCCCCGATAGTCCATTTACCGCCTCGAGTCGCCTGCAAAGGGGCCCGAGGCGGTGTCGTTTCGCTAGCATTGCGAATTTCCCACGATTGGCGAATATCGGCCCTCAATCCACGGCGGTTTGGCAACCCGTCTTGCCATCTCGGCAATAATCACGAACACTAGGACGCGAGACATCCTGACTCGTCTTCAACTAAGTAGAAGTCACCGGGGTCACGTCACGGAAATCACGGCGAACCCCTCACTGCACTGAAAGAGATTGCATGAACCATTCCCCCCTTCACGAACTTTCCAATAGCCACTCGTACCAGAGCTATCAGCGTCAGCGTCAACTGACCCTTGGCGATTTGCTTTTGGAAAACCGGATCGTGTTTCTCCAAGGCGAGATCCACTATGCCAACGCCAACGACGTCGTGATGAAACTGCTTTATCTGCAGAGCGAAAACCGTCGCAAGGACATCCACTTTTACATCAATTCACCAGGCGGATCGGTCACCGCCACGTTGGCGATCTACGACACGATGCAGATGTTGTCGTGTCCCGTCGCCACATATTGTGTCGGCGAAGCCTGTAGCGGTGCCGCAGTATTACTTGTCGGTGGCTCGCATGGCAAGCGATTCTGTTTGCCCAACAGCCGCGTGATGATGCATCAGCCGATGGGCGGCGTGGGCGGCCAAGTCAGCGATATTGAGATTCAAGCCGCTGAGATGTTCCGCTATCGCGATGTTTTGAACAACATCATCAGCAAGCACAGCAATCAATCGGTGGAAAAGATCGCCAAGGATACCGACCGCGATTTCTTCCTCGGCGCCGAAGAAGCGAAGGCATACGGGCTTGTCGACGATATTTTGGTCAAGCCGCCGGAAGACGAAAACGATGACGACGACAAAAAATAGTCTGCTTAACGAGACGATCGAATCTCGTTCTTAAGACGTCGTCTTTTTATCTGAATCCAACCGTACCCACACCGTCGAAAGTTTATAAGCATGCCAATCATTCCTTACGTTGTCGAAAAAAGCGGCCGCGAAGAACGCGTCTATGACATCTACAGCCGACTGCTAAAAGACCGGATCATCTTCCTCGGCCAACAAGTCGACGATCAGATTTCAAACTCTTTAGTCGCACAGATGTTGTTCCTGCAATCGGATGACCCCAAAGCCGATATCCACATGTACATCAACAGCCCCGGTGGCAGCATCACCGCAGGGATGGCGATCTACGATACGATGCAATTCGTCTCGTGTGACGTTGCAACGTACTGCATCGGCCAAGCCGCATCGATGGGAGCCGCCCTGTTGACCGCGGGAGCCAAAGGGAAGCGACATGCCCTTCCTAATGCTCGTATCATGATCCACCAACCGCTTGCCGGGATGCAGGGAACCGCACGTGAAGTCGAAATTCACGTCGAAGAATTGCGTCGGATCAAGCAGCGGATGAACGAGTTGATGATCGAACACACAGGTCACTCGCTTGAAAAGATCGAGGAGGACACCGATCGCGATCGCTTCATGTCCGCAGACGAAGCATGCGAATACGGCTTGATCGACAAGGTCGTTCACAAGGCAGGCCAAGTCTAATCCGGTCACAGGAGCGGGAAAAATCGCGTCGGCATTCTGATTGCTGCCTGTCCCGCTTCCGTCGCCCCCTTCGTCTAGCGGCCCAGGACGCCGGGCTCTCAGTCCGGAAACAGGGGTTCGAATCCCTTAGGGGGTACTTCTCGCGTTGTTCAAACGCGGCAAGTGCTGTGCCCATGCCTGCGGGACGGTTTTGCAAAACCGTCCCGTCTTGTGAACACAGACTTTCTTTTGATCGATATTCGCCGCGGCGTACGCTATGCTTTAGAACAGGTCAGTCATTCGGCAAATTGACCTGAGCCGACGGTGATGGCGCCAAAAACGTTAAGTTCCGTCGGCTCACACTACGGCCATCGGTACTTTACGAAGGTGACGATCTCATCATCCGTCATTGCGATTGCGATGGACACTCGCAGTGATCGATCAAGCAACGGTCTGTCAATCTGATCCAAGGAGACTCGCATGCCTCACAAAATTTTGTTTGCAAAGATGGTGGGAAAGTGGGAAGGCATTTCTCGAACTTGGTTTCAGCCTGGCAAGATCGCTGATGAATCGCCGATCCGAGGCGAGATCACCAAGGTACTCGAAGGCTGCTTCCTGCGTCACACCTACCAAAGTTCGATTCAAGGAAAGTCGCGAAGTGGCGAAGAGTTGATCGCCTTCAACGCGATCTTGGAAACCTTCCAATGCTCTTGGATTGATGACTTTCACATGAATGCCGCGATCATGTTTTCGCAGGGTCCAGCGTCCAAGCATGGCTTTTGTGTGTTCGGTGAGTACGACGTTGCCGTGAACCACGCCAAGTGGGGCTGGAAAACGGAATTCGAATCGCATGACGACGATCATCTAATGATCACCGCATACAATGTTCACCCTGAAGGTATGGAGGCCAAAGCCGTCGAGACGATCTACCACCGCGTTCACTAACACGTCGGCAGATGACATGTTGCCTCGCGAGGGATATCGATAAACAAAGTGAGATTGGCTTCTCTTGCAGCGAAAGTCGCGAAGACATTCGTCCACCCTCGCACCACCCGAAACGGTTGGCGAGTTTCGCTACGAAAAAAAACTTACTGCCTCGACAGGCGGCGAGCCTATCCTGCAACGCGAACCCCATCATTAGTAAAAACAACGACACAAGAAAGTCAGCCATGCAGAATTCAACGAGTGTCGTGATCGATCGCAAAATAGATGACGTTTTCCGGCTCACGATTGACCACGTAGCACAGTGGAGCATCATTGTGATCGAAGACGAAGTGATCGAGGCGCATCCAGACGGAGTCGGTACAACGTTTCGCACAGTAACAGAGGACCATGGCCAGCGGATGGAATTCGCAGGCGTCGTCACCCGCCATGAACCGCCCAATATCCACACGATTCAGATGACGGGGCCGCAGTTTGATATAGAAGCGGAATACATTTTCGAGGATCTGGCGGGACGCACGCGAGTGACCCAGCGAGCCAAGGTCACCGGAAAGCGTTTCTTTCGTTTGTTCATGATGTTGTTCGGATGGATGATGAAACGCTCGCACAGCAAAGCCAGCGAACTGGAGATGCAAAGCTTGAAAAAATTCTGTGAGAGCGATCCTCCGGGCGCCGCCACCTAACGATCCATTAGCGAGTTGTGCGATAGATGACACGCTAATTCCACCGGCCGGTGGTCCGAGAAATGTCTTACTCGCCTCACACAGATTCATTCACTTGATTCACAATCCATACGCTCCACCATCCGAGACTTCTCGCAACGAAGCGATGCCTGTGGGGGCAGCGCGACCGTGGGTGCCGATCTTGTGGATCCTGGGGGTCCTGTCCTTCGTCTGTTCGTTTATCTCACACTTCGTTACCGTCGCACCGCCGAACGAATGGATTGTTACGTATATTAGTTTCGTGTTTCTCCTCGTTGGTTTTCTTTTCATGTTTGCCCGCCGGATTTTCCCCAAGCAACCCGGATTTCCCCCAAGCAACGATGTTCAACCCTGACTTAGACATTGCAGTGGATTTATGGACGGCTCGGATTCCGTGGATTGGTCGATTTGCAGAGCATCATTGGTTTGTCGTTAGCCGGCCCGGCTCACGTGACCGCTGGGAGGTTTGGCAGACGCCAAACGAATGCGATACTTCATGGCAGTATTTGCACTGCAACTTGCTACCCCCTGAGGCGGGCGTAGGCAACGGTGCCGGACGCATGATTACACGGTGGAACGGCGAAGAAGGGGCCTCTCTGGCGACACGCATTGAATCCACGCCCGACACCTATCCCTGGCGAAATCAATACCGGGTTTTCCCAGGCCCTAACAGCAACACGTACGTGCAATGGGTACTCGGTTCCTTGTATACCCTTGGCTGGCGCGGCATTGGCCGACGTTTCGCACGTCACGCCCCCGTCGAAAACCGCGTGGGGTAACATGGGGTGTGAGGAAGCGGCGGTCGTCGCTGCTATTGACCACTTACAGGTATTCCCCACCACTAGCTGCCCCCTGTCGCTCGCACCTCAAAACATGATCGAACAAAACACCGCCGAGACTAAGTCGGTTCTGTCGCGTGGCTGTCTCGTCTTCCTTGTGGGCGCTGCTGCCTTCGCAGCTTTTCTACCCATTGGAATTCCATACGTACGGGAAAAGCAGCGACGTTCCATCGAACGCTCAAACGCCGAATGGCGTCAAGAAACGTTTGATCGTGTCAAGAACGGCGATCATTGGGCGTCAATAATGGCCCCAAAACTATTGTCGATGCTTGCGAATGATGCTGACTGCGTTTCAAACCTCTCCGAACTTAATTTCTCGATGACCGAGATCACCGCTGCAGACGCTCGGCATGTTTCGAAATTCACCAATCTGAAATCACTTTACTGCTACGATACGCGCGGAGCCGACTATATAGTTGAAAATGCACGTCTTTTGCCGATTGAACGACTGGGATTCGAAATGGCACAGTTATCTACTGAGTCGCTGCGAATGCTGTCGGAGTTCCCCAATTTGACGCAAGTACATTTCGAGCAGGTCATGCTTCCGAACGAAATTGCGATACTTGACACACTGCCGCCAAGGATTACCGTGCGAACCCCGTTTCCAGCGGAAAATGAACCTGAGTTCAAAGAACGTAGCGACCAGCCGACTGCACCCGAGTCGCGGTAGCAAATGCGATTTAGCCTTGTCCTTGTTTCTGCACCTCCATGCCCCTCAACGTATACGAGGATAAAGATGCATCGCGTCCAAAGTGATAATATTGATGACTTCGACCAAACCAGCTTGATTGTCAATCATGCTGTTGAATCAAGATTAGATCGACCAAAGAATCTGGGCGAATGAATGAATCCGTACACCCCACCGAAATTGGAGAACACCTCACAGAAAAAGTGTCGATCTTCGATCATGTTCGAATTTACGCTGTTTGCAGGTCTCGCTTCCATGATCGGCGGCGTATGTATCTGGACGACTTTGGGGTCGCATCCGGTGGCAATTAATGTTGGCGTGGCTATGTTTGGATTGGGCTTCTTGGCGTTGCTGGTCACTGTGCGGTAATTGAATTTTGTCATTGTCTGAAGGCTGCAAGAGCGTTCAGATGGATGCGTCGTGAAAAGCCCACTTCGTAAGCCGCGAGGAAATCATGCTCACTGCTGTCGTCGCTATCGCGACTGAAGATGTGGGTAATGACAGGCACTGTTGGGCTGGGCTAGCGCAACTTCAAAACTCTCGCATCGGACCTTAAGCTGCCGCCGCCAATGCGGGTAATGGATGTCGGTGAATCTCCTATATTCGTAGGCATGACTCTGCGGGTTCACGTCTACGAGTTTTTGCTTCCGTCCGAAAATGTCCGCAATGGCGTGGACGGGGTGAGCCGACGGCAACTCTTCGCCAAAAACTTACTGCTTTATCAGTCTTTGATTTTGGGGTAGTGGATCTTGCAAAAGATCCTTCCACACCCAAGAAAAAGGGAGCTTTAGCAAGCTCCACTACAATTCAGGGAGCTTTAGCAAGCTCCACTACATTAAAAACCCTGGGTTTTAGACTGGACGAAGCACTACCCACGCGGTCCGAAGCGGACCGTCACCGCTCCGCTTTCGTCGTCCTCTTGGATGTCCACCTTGATGTCCAAAAAGATCTTTAGCACATCGAGGTGTGTCTTGCTGTGCATCGACAACGGCCCGCTGCGAAATTCACTGTTAAGTCCCTGCATGGCCGCCAATCCCATTGGCAACATCAGCTGATCGGCCAAATGTTCGCCGACTGGGACCGCTCTAGCAATGTGGGCTCGCGTTTGTCGCAGTACGCCTCGTGCGATGTGCTCTGCCTTGACGCCCACTCTGCCAAACCCGGTGAATGTTTCGGTCACACTCGGTGTTGACCACTGGATCATCACCACGTTGCCGGGGCCACGCGGTTGCGACACTTCATGAACGTGAAAGCAGTCGGAGTCCCATTTTGTTTTTCGCTGGATCGTATCACATTCACGCTGCCCCACCGACTTGGGAATCGCCGAAACGATCGCGGTCACGCGAGGCGACGCCTTCTCGTCACACTCGATCAACGTTAGCCCCTTTAAGCTGCGACAGGGAGTGATCGTCAACTGAAACTTTCCGCCGCCAGCGGGATAAAAACCATAGGCTTCGATTTCAACTTCGCTAGCGACTCCCATTTTGGCCAACTGCGGCAAAAACGAATGCTGGAAAAAGTCCAACGGTGGTGCCGCTGGATTATGAGTGCCTCCTTCGAAAGTCACCTTCGACGGATGATCCGCGAGCATCAGAGCCGGCAAAACGGTTTGCGCGACCAACACCGCGCTGCCTGCCGTGCCGACTTTGAAGTCGAACTCGCCACCACTGGATTCATTTGGCTCGAACGTGATCTTTTGCGATCCGATCGCATCACCTTCGATCACCGCATTACAAACCGTGCCTACGGCTCGCACCGACGTGAGGTGTTGTCGCATCAGCCCTGGTTTCCGGCGGCCGGCTCGAATATTGACGATCCGAATCGGCAGCTTTGTCACCGCGGCAAGCGCGAGCGAGGAGCGGAGGATTTGTCCGCCGCCCTCGCCCTGAGATCCATCAATTTCAATCATCCGCTTTACTCGAATCCTTAATCACGAAACGTGCCTTCAAGCGAGCCACTTCGCTCGCCAACCCAGCGGTCTTTACCGATCGCAGCACTTCCTCGAAATCCTTGTACGCCGCCGGAGCTTCATCCTTGGGATAAAACCGGCAATTGCTGAGGATATCGTGCTGTTCGAATTCCTCGTCAATCGTCGCTTGATCCAGAACGCGATTGGCATGACGTCGCCCGAGCGTACGGCCGGCGCCGTGATTTACACTAAAACACGCCTGCTCGGCTCCTGCATCCGCCACCATCACCGCCGATCCATCACGAGGATTCCCCGGCAACAGAATCGGGTGTCCGGTATCGGCAAATGGTGTCTCACGCAAAGCGTAATGCCCTGCGGGAAACGCGCGTGTCGCTCCCTTGCGATGCACCCATGTCGGCCGATTATCCATGATCTCCTTGCGTGCAATATTGTGACTGATGAAATAAACTAACGATCCCGTCGTTCCCGGCAATACTTCTTGAAACGCCTCTAGTACGAGAGCATTGATCAACAAGTGGTTCGCGGTGGCAAAATTTGCTCCCAGCGCCATGTCGTCCAAATAGTTGTCGGCTTCGCTTGTTCCCAGCGGCGCGTAAACCAATTGGCGATCTCCGGCCGGCAGTGGAATATCCCACTGAGCGAACTTGTTTTGCAACGTCTTGAACTGGCCCGATGCCAAGTTGTGTCCGAAACCTCGCGATCCACAGTGCGACAAAAACGCGACCTTTCCATCGTGCAGCCCAAACGTTTCGGCCACCGAACGCGAACGGTCATCGTCCCCGACGTGAACCACTTCGCATTCACCGAAATGGTTTCCTCCGCCGTACGAACCCAACTGGCTCATCTTGTCCGAAAAATTGCTCATGTGCCGCTGAGCAAGCAGAACCTCCAAACGATTTCCCAACGCATCGCGGGTTTCATCATGCCCAAGGTGGAACGAATCTTCACATCGCTCCGCCCAGCTGGTCGGAATGCCAAGTTGCTGACAAACGCTTTCGCTTGCTCCTTCGACAACAAGTTGCTTACCCAACGTGCGGTTCACGGGACGCGACTTCTTTGCACTTCGCTGTCCTTTGCCTGCTCCGGTCGGAGTGCGTTGACAAATGGCCGAGATCAGTGCACGTCGTGTTTGCCGGTCCTCGATGACGTCCGCAGGGATATCCAATTGCAACAAACTCATCGAACATTTGATGTCCACTCCCACGGGTCCTGGGTAAATGTGCGTGGGCGATACCATCACACATCCCACCGGTGCTCCGTAACCGAGATGGGCATCAGGATTAAGCACAACATCGGTCACGCCGGGAGCGAGCCGCGAATTGATCGCTTGCTGCAAACAAACGTCATCGAACGTATCGCGAATCGCCTCAGTTCCAATCACTTTGATCGGAGCAGTTGTTTCGGTCGGCAAGATCGCGGTCGCTTCCCCGGTCGCGATCATTTTGGTCTGTGCAGGCTTGTGAAGCGTCGTATGCATTGCGATGCCTTTGATTCGAGTGAACGGGCGAGCCAGTTTATCGGTAATGTGACTGGCTGAAAAAATTCGGGACAAAGTCGGAAGCACGCTCCCAGCCTTTGCTTGAATTGGTTTACTTTGCACAACGCGTGCCAAACCATGCAAACACAACCCTAAACCGTTGCCACATAACGACTTAGTAACACAGCGATCTTTTTAGCACATAAAAACAGATCCGCCATATTTCTCCACCTGTCGCGTGACTTATAATTCTGTCTATGCATAAATCACGCGTCGTTATCGGTTTTCTCGGCACCCAATTGGATCAACCTGCCAAGCGGGGTGATCGCTGGTCAGGTTGGCGTCCCAGTATCGCCGTGTGTCAGCAGCCCGATTTGATCGTCGATCGTTTCGAACTGCTGTGCGACCGACGGCACGAGAACTTGGCCGAGAGTGTGGTCGCCGACATCCGCTCGGTCTCTCCCGAAACGAAGGTGCGTCTGCACTGGAACCAGCTTCGTGACCCTTGGGATTTCGAAGAGGTCTATGCGTTGCTGCATCAATTCACTCGCGACTATTCGTTCGACAGCGATAACGAAGAATACCTCGCCCACATCACCACCGGCACTCACGTTGCACAGATTTGCTTGTTCTTGTTGACCGAGTCGCGTCACCTGCCCGCCGCGCTTCTGCAGACCTCACCACCGAATCGTAGCGGCAAAGATCCTCGCGGGGTCTACAGCGTGATCGATTTGGATTTATCGCGGTACGATCAATTGGCCAGCCGGTTTCAGGCCGAACACCAAGAAGGATTGTCGTTTCTAAAGTCGGGGATCGAGACACGAAACAAAGCCTTCAATCAATTGATCGAACGGATCGAACAAGTGTCGCTGGCAACGCGTGCGCCGATCTTGTTGAGCGGGCCAACGGGAGCAGGCAAGTCGCAACTCGCTCAACGCATCTTTGCACTGAAACGACATCGTCAACAAGTTGCCGGCCCGTTGGTCGAGGTGAATTGTGCCACGATACGCGGCGAACAAGCGATGTCAACTTTGTTTGGTCATGTGAAAGGCGCGTTCACTGGAGCAGCAGCTGTACGTGCTGGATTGCTGAAATCAGCTGACCAAGGCGTGTTATTTTTGGATGAGATTGGCGAACTGGGGGCCGACGAGCAAGCGATGTTGCTACGCGCGATCGAAGAGAAGACTTTTCTCGCAGTGGGATCGGATGAGGCGACGTCGAGCGATTTTCAATTGATCGCAGGCACCAACCGTGATTTGCATCAAGAAGTCGGCAATGGCAATTTTCGCGAAGACCTTCTTGCCCGTATCAACCTGTGGTCGTTCGCGTTGCCAGGATTGGCCCAACGTCGCGACGACATCGACCCCAACATTGAATTTGAATTACAAAAGTTCACCACGACTCATGGACGCAAGGTGACGTTCAACAAGGAAGCTCGTAAAAAGTTTATTGAGTTTGCTCATGATCCATCGACGCTTTGGAAGGCCAATTTTCGCGATCTAAATGCGGCGATCACAAGAATGGCAACGCTGTCGCCGGGCGGACGCATTACGGCCGACATGGTGGACGAAGAAATCTCGCGGCTAAGGTGCAGTTGGCGAGGCTCGGAAAAACCCGATAGCCATGCCGCGACTTTGCGAACCGTACTGGACGGGGCTCAAATTGCCCAGCTCGATCGATTTGATCAAGCCGCACTTGCCGAAGTGATCATGGTTTGCTCGCAATCCCCTTCGCTATCCGCAGCCGGTCGCGAACTATTTCAGGTCTCGCGGCAATCCAAGCAAAAAGCGAATGATGCTGATCGGCTGCGAAAATATCTAGCAAAATTCGGAATCCAGTGGAGCAATATTCCTTAACGTTGTGGCGCAAGGCGAATGCCATCCAGTTTGGTATTAGGCGGGTGGATTTTGGTCGTGCAAATTTTCTGTCGCCTCTCCCGGCGAAGCGGGGAGAGGTCGGACGGACCGTTCAGGCCTCGTTCGGGTGAGGGCCGACTGCGCAACTTAGCTTCCAGTGGCCTCAGCTTGCTCGGCCGGCCCTCACCCGAGCATCGCTAGAGGCTCTGCTCGTCCTCTCCCAAACTGCGTTTGGGAGAGGTGACAAAATTGACGACGCAACAGAAGACCAATCGCACCGCTGATAACCAATTTCCTTAGCGCCCTGAAATCCGTGTCCTGATGCCTTACTATGGTGGAGCAAAAAACACTCAAATCCCGTTAATCACACTATGCCCAACCGACACCATAACCTCGCTCACCGGATCGCAGCTCACTCTGCGCCTGCGATGTTTTGGATTTCGCTTGCTTTTTTGGTCTGCCAATCGGTTTTGGTGGTGCTGTGGGTTGATGTGCCCAATTTAGAGGAAACTTTGATTCGCGATCCGGTTACCGACGAGACGGTGATCGCGTACACGTTGCCGCCGATCAGCCGAACCGAAGTCGCGGCCATTGCTCTAATGCTGCTAATTTGGCCGATCGTGATCGCCGAATCGATCTACCATTGGTACACCCGGCCCTGGGACGCCGAGTCCCGCTGGACGCATTTCTACTCGTTTGTGTTTTGCATTTGCCCTTCATTGCGAATGTGCGCACGCAGTGCCGAGATGGGAAACCGTATTTGGCTACCGACCATGGGGTGGCGCAAGGCGGATGCTCGGTTGCGTCGGCGACTGGAGCGGTACTTCAGCTTGCCAATGATCTGGATCGCTTTGCTGATCATGCCCGTGTTGCTGATCGAATTGCTGTTGAAGAACCAAGTCGCCCAGTACGATTGGCTGCGGTTTGCGTTGCACTTCAGCACCGGCGCGATTTGGTTTTGTTTTGCCGCCGAGTTCATCCTGATGGTTTCGGTAGCAGAAAAGAAAATCGCTTACTGTAAAACGCATTGGCTGGATCTGGCAATCATTTTATTGCCTTTGGTTTCATTCCTGCGTTCGCTGCAGTTTTTGCGAGCCACCGGAATCACCAAGATGGTGCGACTGTCTCAGATCAACCAAGTCGCACGGATGTATCGTTTGCGGGGAACGGCACTGAAGGCCGTGCGTGCGTTGGTGCTTTTGGACATGCTTGAACGGGTCCTGCGGCCGTCGCCCGAGCGCTCGCTCATGAAGTTAAACGCCCAGCTCGATGAGCTTGAGAAGGAAGCGAAAGCAGTTCGTCGCAAGATCGCCAAGCTCGAACGTGAGATGCCGGTAGAAATGTGTGTCGAAGAATAAAGGAGTCGACCCTAAAAAATCATTTTGCCAAACCCGCAAACATGACACCTACGCAGCACAACTTACTGCACCGAGATCTGGCAAAATGATTGCGGGGCAAAATGATTTAAAACCAAAACCACCTCGACCCATGAAATCATTTTGCCACGTAATCATTTTGCCAAGACCACGTACTTAAGTACCTCAAGGAACGGGGGACTTGTCATTTTACGATTGGTCCCCCAACTGATGCACTATGCTGGAACGTTGGCTTCGTCCGCACGCTCGTCCTCGCCGGCTTTGACTCCTTTGGCGAACCAAGGGTAAATCGCGGGGATCACGAATCCGGTTAGCAATGTGCTCGTGATCAAACCGCCGACCACCACGGTGGCAAGCGGTCGCTGCATCTCAGCACCGTCGCTGGTTGAAAACGCCATCGGGAGGAACCCGAAACTTGCAACCAATGCGGTCATCAATACAGGCCGCAAACGATTCAGCGCGGTTTGCTCGGTGACTTGATCCATCGGCAAACCTGCTAAACGGGCTTGTTCTGCAGCACTCACCCAGACCAATCCATTCAGCACGGCGACTCCAAACAGTGCAATAAACCCGACGCCCGCTGAAATACTAAACGGCATGTCACGCAGCGCAAGTGCAAAGATCCCGCCGCTGGCCGCCATCGGCACTGCCATAAAGATCAACATCGCCAACGACACACTATGGAACGTGGTGTGCAACAGCAAAAAGATCAACAGCAACACAATCGGAGTGATCACAAGCAAGCGACGACTGGCGGATTGTAAGTTTTCAAAGTCACCGCCCCAACGAATCTCATACCCCACGGGCAATTCGATTTGCTCGGCAACGGCCCGCTTTGCATCACCCACAAAACTAGCGACGTCTCGGCCGCGAACGTTGGCGGCGACAAAGGTTCGACGCCGCACGTTGTCATGCTCGACCGACGGAGGTGTCTCCTCGAGCTTCAGATCGGCCAATTCGCCCAGCGGCACAATCCGTCCGCCGACCGAATCGACGGGCAATTGCCGCAGCAATGCTTCGTCTTTTCGCCATTCTTCGGGGATCCGCACCAAGATCGGGTAACGCGCACGCCCTTCGATGATCGTACCAACATTGCGTCCGCCCAACGATTCGATCGCCCCCAGAACTTTGGAGGCATTGATTCCGTATCTCGCCAGCGCCTCGCGGTTGGGACGAATCGACCACGTTTGCAAATTAGCTTGGTAATCGGCACGCACATCCGCGGAACCGGGAATCAATTTCAAGACGCTTTCGATCTCTTTGGACTTTTTCGCCAACACGTCCAAGTCGTTTCCGTAGAGCAACACGGCGACATCGGATTTCACCCCCGCCACCAACTCGTCGACTCGCATTTCGATCGGCTGGGTAAACCCGAACGCCACACCGGCGACACGACTGTTAAGTTGCTCGTCCATCTCGGCAATCAAATCATCGCGTGTGATGCCTTCGCGCCACTGGTCATGCGACTTCAAGATCACCCACACATCGGTTTGGTGAACGCCCATCACATCGTTTGCAATTTCCGGACGTCCGGTTTTGCAAAAGACCGTTTTGACTTCGGGAAAATCCATCAAGATCAGTTCGATCTCCGTGCTCATTTCCGTTGCACCTTCGATCGTGGCACTGGGCAAACGCACTGCTTCGACGAGCAAGTCGCCCTCTTCGAGCCGCGGCATAAACTCGGCTCCCAGATGTGTCGCCACCGGCACGCTGACGCCAAACACCCCCACAGCGATCAGCGTGGTCAACACCGGAGCCGCGATAGCACGATGAACCAACGGCCGATAAATCCATTTGACCCAACGCACGAAAAAGACGTCTTTATCGGTCAGATTCCGAGGCAACGCGATCGCAGCAAGCGTTGGCATTAGTGTCATCGATAGAATCAGCGAGCCAAGCAAAGCAAACAACACCGTCATTGCCATCGGCCGAAACAATTTCCCCTCAGTCCCTTCGAGCAGTAGCACCGGCACATAGACCACGGCGATAATCAGCTCACCGAACATCGTCGGTTTACGCACTTCGATACAGGCGTCGCGAATCACTTCGACACGCTTGCGAGCATTGCCCACGTTATGCGAAAGTTTGTGCATACAATTTTCGATCATGATCACCGACGAATCGACGATCAGCCCAAAGTCGATAGCTCCCAAACTCATCAGACTTGCCGAAATCGCGGTAGCGTACATCAAGTTGGCTGCGAACAACATCGACAGCGGAATCGCCAGCGCGACGATAAACCCAGCTCGAAAGCTGCCCAACATCACTAGCAGCACCAAAATGACCAGCAAGCCACCTTCGATCAGATTCTTCATCACGGTTTTCAACGTGCGGCCAATCAATGCGGATCGGTCGTAGGTGATTTCGAGCCTAACGCCGGGGGCGAGTGTCGGCATAATCTCATCGATTCGTGTTTTCACTCGCTCGACAACTTCGCGTGAATTTTGGCCGATCAACATCATCACCAATCCCGTGACTGCTTCGCCGCGTCCATCACGCGTGACAGCACCTTGCCGCGTCATCGGAGCGATCTCGACCTCCGCAATATCCGACAACAGCAGGGGCACGCCATCCTCATTGCGACGAATCACGATACTGCGAATCTCATCGACGTCTTTTAGCAATGCCTCGCCTCGGATGAACCGCTGCTCGTCGTGATAAACGACATAGCCGCCGCCGGTCGATCCATTGTTCTCTTCGACACGGCTGAACAGATCACTGAGCGTGACATTGTTACTAACAAGAGCATCCGGGTTGGGACGGATCTCGAATGTTTTGTAGAAACCGCCATGCGTATTGATCTCGGTCACTCCACGAACTTCGCGTAGTTTTGGCGCAATCTCCCACTCTAACATCGTCCGCAGTTGCATCGGCGTGTAATCATCACCACGCACCTCGAACTGCAATATCTCGCCCAGCGCGGTCGTTAACGGTCCCAATTCGGGAGTCCCGTAGCCGGGCGGGATCGCTGCGGTAGCCGTTGGCAGTCGCTCGGTGACGACTTGGCGAGCGAAATAGATATCGGTGCCTTCGTCAAAGACAATCGTGACGACGGAGATGCCGAACTTCGATACGCTGCGGACCTCTTCGACGTTGGGCAAACCGCCCATTGTCGATTCGACCGGATAGGTAATGTATTGTTCCACTTCGACAGGAGATAACGAACCGGCGTCCGTAATCACCGCGACTTGGACATTGGTCATGTCGGGAACCGCGTCGATCGGTAATTCGATTGCACTTTTCACGCCCGCTGCGGCCATCAAAAAAGTAACGGCGAGGACGATGAAACGATTCTCGAGACAAAATTCAATCAGTTTTTGTAACATCAGCTTATTCCTCCTCACCGGCAAGTAGAATCTCGCTCTTCAGTTTGAAAACGCCTTCGACCACAACCTGATCGCCGACTTTTAACCCCGAGGTGATTTCGGTCATCTCGTTTTGCTGTTCTCCCGTCGCGACATCCACGCGTCGAAATTCGGTATCACTGTCTGCGACAAACACAAACGTTTGATTCTCGTGCACCACCACCGCCTTGGTTGGCACCGCAATCACGTCGCGAGCCTCTGCCGTCGGGACCGTCATGCGAATGAACATCCCCGGACGCAATCGTGAGTCCGATGAAGTGATCGAAGCGACAAGCGGCGCCGCCCCAGTCGCTAAATTCACACGGCGACCGACCACAATCACTTTGCCTTCGAATGAAGTGTCCGCAATTGCAGGTGCCGAGATCGTTACAACTTGCCCTAGCCCGACGGTGATCGCATTCCAATCACTTTGACGAATATCGGCTTCGGCCCATAAATGCGTGGTGTCCGCGATCGTAAAAATCGGCAATCCTACCGAGACACGCTCGGTGGCGGTTAGCAACCGTTCTTCGACCGTACCATCGATGGGCGAAACAAGATCGACGCTCGAAAGAGTATCTTTTTTCACTTTGCTGAATGAAGCTTGCGTGACCACAGGAGCCGCGGGGCCAAGCAGGGCATTGAGCCGCTGAAGCACAATATCGACATCTCGTTGGGCGGCTTCCGCCGCGGCAGTCGACTGTTTGCACTTTTGCCCCACATCGAACAACGCCTGCTCCATCAGCGAGGCAAGTGCCGCATCGGCCGTCTGCTTTTCTCGCTCGCGTTCGGTCTGGATCCGTCCCGCAATCGCACCGACGTCGGCGGCTTCGCGTGATCCGTTGGCAATCGCAATCGCCGATCGTTTTCTCGCGTAAGCTTCGATCAACGTGCGTCCATAATCGCCCAAAGTCTCGGTCGCCAATCCGGTTGCAAGATTCTCGGGTGATTCTCCGGCGCGAATCAATGCCACAAGCTCTTCGACGCCACTGCAAATTTCCGAATTGCGTTTCTGTTCGTTCAAGGCCAATTGCAAACTAGCCAATCGAGATTGAACCTCGCTGCGTGCTTGGCCGACCTCAGGGCTACTGATGCGAGCGACAACTTGGCCGCGAGTGACCTCGTTGCCGGGTTGGACCAGAATCTCCGTCAGAATTCCCTCACAAGCGGAATGAATCGAGACGTGACGATTTTGGTCATAGTCCAGACGGCCGGGCAACGTGCAAGTCGCTTGCAACGCTCTACGCTCGACCGTTTCGACTTGGATCGCGGCAGAGGCAAGTTTGGAAGGAGGCAATTTGACTGTGCGGATTTCCGCAGCGAAAACATTCGCCGAATCAACCTCGGTCTGACCGAGATCGGCCGAGTCCATACTCGGAAGTTCGGAACTCGGCCAGAATAAAAATGTGCCACAGACAACGAGAGTGCAAAGTCCGAGCGCGTATAACAATTTCTTGTGCATGGTTCGTATTCGCCAAAGTGTCCTTGAAACGATCCAAAGACGGTGTGCGGGAAACAGAGAGGTGCTTGAGGGCCGTATGCTCTTGGGTGTCAATGAATGACACGCGAACCGAAATCATGCGCACGCGAGTACACAAACTAGGGGACGCTTACCGAGAGAGAGCGGGACGGACTAGGTCCGCAACACGCAAACGAGTGTGCATAGAGGCACGTTAAGATAAGTTTGCGTAAAAGAATGACATGGCAGAGTCTCACTTTGTGGCGATATGGCAACATCGTAGTTGCAAACCGCTACCCAGTGATTCATTGCATCGGCATGCAGCAAACTCCACACACTTGCCGAATCGAGATCCACCACGGAATCGCCATCGTCACCCCAAAGTCCCATCGGAGAGAACGAAGCCGAATGGGGGCCATCCATCTCGTCTGCACAACGAGCTAGAAAATCACACGGCAAAAACAGATGCCAATGCAAATCCTGGGACACCCGATCGCTCAGCGAAGGCGAGTCCTGAACAGACACCGGGTCACTGATTTGGTGATGCCGAGCGAGATGCGAAGTGAGCGAACTGTCACGCAGGGTTTCGTGCGAATGCACGACTGGCATCGGGAACTGCGAAAGTACTAGCCAAACCAAAACGGCCAAACGCAATCCGCGGGCGGCAACTGAATTCACAGCAGCGCGGCGGAGGGGACCAGCGGTAGGGAGGGTAAGGTGGGACATTGAGCCAATATTAGCTAGCTGCCTGCATTCCGTCAATTCTTTGTTTGAGGTTCAATCATCCGGAGCATGTGGAATTGGCTTCCAGCCTGTCATCAAACGCAACCTTAAGCAGGTCAATATGAATCATTGCACATAATGATCTGAGCCGACGGCGTTAGCCGCGGGCATGTTTCCTGAAATTTCATGGGCCCGCGGCTAGCGCCGTCGGCTCACAGAATGATCGACGTTTCACCGGTAAATACCGAACGACCTGCTTACCTCCTTAAAAGCTTTGCTTTTGGAGCGCCAACTCGTTCCAGATCCTCACGCGGCAATCGGCGCATGAAAAAACCGAGACATGCAATAAACATGTCCCGGTCAAATAAAATCGTTAAGGGCGTTTCGAACTAGCGATTCAGTTCGATACCGAACGTCGCTCCGACCATCACAACATCTTGGTCTTGCGAACCGCCTTGTTCTTGGTTGGTGCCGGTTGGGTCCACTGGACCGCCTCGCCAAATACCGGTCGCCAAGTCAATTACTTGAACACCGGTGCGAATCTTAATCGCTTTGGTCAGTTGGTAAGCCAACTCGCCGCGAATATCGAACCCGATCACAAACTCTTCGTTGCGGTCAAACAGAGCACGTGTTTGGTTTGTGAAGTTGTTGTCCGGGGTATCGCTGATTCCCGTGGTCGTATCGACTTTTCGTTGCGACTTCGCCGTTTGTAAACTACCACCGACCATGCCACGAAAGTCAGCGGAGTAGGTGAAGCGTTCACGGAACTTGACGTATCGGAAACCAAATTGTCCCGCCAGGATCTCGTTCTCGGTGATCACCGAATTGGTGGTCAATTGTTCGTAGTCGTCACCAAAGCGAACGTCGGGAAGTGCCGAACCGTCTGCGGTGGTGATGTAGTTCTGCTGACTGTTGTAGTCATTCAATCGAGCCCAACGGAAACCGATGAACGGCTCGAGGATGCCACCGTAGTGATAAGGTTCCATCCGCCAGGTTTTGTTCAGCTCGTAGCTGTTAAAGTCCATGACGTTGACCGTATCTCCGACGAAATACAACCGTTGGTCGTAGCCCGGGGTGTTACCATCGCCTTGAATGATGGGGCCGTTTGTGCCATCGTCGTCGGGAACCACGCCAAAGCGGATCAGACGTTCGCGAGCCACAATGTCTCGTTCGCCGGGACCGTTCAACTGGGTGAAGGTGAACATCCAACCGTGCTCGACATCGGGCAACATGTACCCAAGTTCATAACGATGTCCCCAGCCCTGATCGAGCCTCGTTTCCGCATCCTGACCAATCTCTAACTCAGGCCGTGATGCGTACAGAGCCAATCGATCGTAAGTCGCAAACCAACCTGTGTTGGCCCGCTTCTTTGGCTTCATATCGGCCAAGTCCATATCATAGACAGGCCGGAACCATTGAAAGTCAGGATCGAACGCTAGCGGGTCCGCTGGTGGCACATGGTCTTGTGCATTTCCTGTGGCAATGGCGCCTAGCATCGCTAATGTTGTGAGCAGGCTTGCCGTCAGCTTCCGTACCGACATTGCGTGTTCCACCGTCTTCATGAAGTTTGGTTTGTCAAGTGACACGTCCGTCACCCTATGCCTATTGACCGCCCTCTTCGAATGACAAGTGTCAACGCAGAGTTGTGGCGGGTTCGCACCGAAATCTTCCCTCACTCGCCGCCAAAAACCCAAGCGGGGTTGTGTGGTTTGCGAGAGCATAATTCGGGTTGTACCGGTAGTATCGGCTGGCTCGATCGCGAAGGCTTAGTTTGTTTGGCATTAGAAGCAGCAAAAGTCCGAGAATCTGCAAAACCGGAACACTTTGCCATTGCTTTCCCGCTATTCCAGGGCGTTTTGCAATCGAGCTGACGTCAAAAAAGAGCGTTGCCAACGGCCCCACGCCCCTTTTTTGACGCTCAAAAGGTTCAAACCACGCCGCAGCGAGTCGTTTCTCGCCGCTATTTCATGCTCGCCGCTATTTGCAGATAGCTATTTCTTGCCCATCGCTCGTTTGCTGGCAAAGAAGTCGGTCAGCACTTTGCCACAGCGATCTGCCATCACGCCAGAAGTGACCAAACAACGATGATTTAAACGCGTGTCTTCGAGCAAGTGGTACATGCTGGCTACCGCGCCTGCCTTGGGATCGCTCGCGCCAAAGACGACGCGAGGAATGCGGGACTGCAAAATGGCTCCCGCACACATGATGCACGGCTCGAGTGTGACATAGAGTGTGGTTTGTTCGAGCCGCCAATCTTCGACCGCCGCCGACGCTTGCGTGATCGCAATCATCTCGGCGTGAGCCGTCGGATCTTTCAAGCTTTCACGTTGGTTCGATGCCGCCCCAATAATCGAATGATCGCGGACAATGATCGCACCGACCGGAACTTCATCCGCATCGACGGCTTGGAAAGCCAGTTCGAGCGCACGCCCCATCCAATGCGAGTCGGACTCGAACATCAACTTGGCCTGCAACTCAACGTCCTGGGGGTCAAACGCACTCAACTCCGTTTCTCGATCACTCACTTCGATTCCTTTTGCTTCTTCGATTCCTTTTGCTTCGCATCAGCTTTTGCGGGGGCGTCCTTTTGGGAAGCTGTCTTGTCTGATTTGCCCTGATTCTGCGGCTTCAAATCGTCCGCCGTCAATTTGCGGACCCGCATGTTGCGAATCTCGGAATCACACTGAAACGCGGCAACCCCCAACGGCTCACATTGTTCCATCTCGGCGCGAATATCAAAGACGTGTCCTTCACGCGGTTGATCGATCAGTTTTTTGCCATCAATCCAGCACTCAATTGCCTTGTCAGTCACGCGAGCCCGCACCTTGTACCACTTGTCATTGTCAAAGTTGCGAAATTGAGTCGTCGCATTCTGGCTGGCGTCATTGTCGTCGACGTTGCTAATTCCCAGGATGCCGCCGCCCCAACCGCCCATGATCAAGCTGACCTTGGACTCGCCCACCGGGAACGTTAAACCGCAAAAGAAGTCGTAGCCTTCGGTCCGACGTGCTTCCAATGCAATTTCGTAGTTTTCGCGTAGCACATCGCCTTCCCAACGAATCCCCGACAGCGGGTCACCGTAAGCGATCTTCGCGGAGTTGCCTTTGATCTCGACTTCTCCATCGCCCCCAAATTGACAAGCTACCCAGGAACCTTCCAGCGGTTTCCAGTTCTTCGCGTGGTTTGTTTTTTCGTTACCAGTTTCCTCATCAACCTTCGCCCCTGATTCCGATGGAACCGCAGCAGGGTTCTGGTTGGCATCGGTGGATTGGGCCAGAGCCGTCTTCGCAGAAGCGAACGCGAACATCGTCGATGCGACGATCGCGAGCGTGAAAACGTGGAGATTGGCAGAGGTTGTGATCGCGAAACGCTTGCAAAGCAACTGGTTTAGCACCGTCAATTCCTTATCGAAAAAAATGGAGAGGGGAGTAGATGGAAGAACAAACCCCGCCAAGCACCCGGTAGAGGGGCATTCCCGGCATTAGCGATTCAGCCGGGCGTCGCACCTTGCCTAAACACCTTGTCTTGAACAGAACGGAGTTTCTAATGTCATCTGCTCCAGCTTATCCCATCACGGGGACACCAATGCAGTCTATCACGAAAAAAACGATCCTTGGCATCCGGCTAGCCATGTTTGCGCTAGCAGGCTATTGGCTGGTCATCTTCGTGCTCACGCATGTTCCAAGCTCGATGATCAAAGCACCCAAGATCAGCGACAAACTAATGCATTTCTTGGCGTTTGGCGGGCTGGGGATGCTGATGTGCTATGTGACGACTTCGGATCGACTGGTCCGACGATTTAGCATCATTGCGATCATTGGCATGAGCTACGCGGCGATCGACGAATACACCCAGGGCTTCGTCCGTGGCCGATCTCCCGATCCGATGGATTTCGTCGCAGACACCGCAGGCATTCTCGCCGCGATTGCGGTCTACGCATTCTTGCGGGGGATTTATTACCTCTGGAAATCGCGAGCCGCGTTGGCTTAGCGATCAATTCGCCGTTGACCCCTCGCACTGCATCGTCGACAATCTCTCGAAGGCTGCTAAAGCCTCGAAATTGCCTAATTTGATGCCGCTTGGAACCCTTCCGGTCAACATGTCGACGACTGCCGCTACCCCTGAAATCGCTGAATATTGCCTGCAAACCGCCAAAGCGGCGCGTGCGGCCTCTTACCAACTCGCCTCGCTGGACGCGGAAGTCAAAAACCGCTGGCTGCGTCATGCTGCTGCCGCCTTGGTAGCCGCCAGCGACAGGATTATCCAAGAAAACCAAAAAGATCTCGCCGCGGCCTCCGATTACGGATTGAGCGAAGCGGCGATCGATCGATTGCGTTTGGACGATGCCCGCATCCAATCGATTGCTACCGGACTCGAAGAAATCGCGATGCTTCCCGATCCCGTCGGCGAAGTGATCGAGGGACACACGCGGCCAGGCGGGCTGCAAATCCTGAAACGCCGCGTCCCGCTCGGGGTCGTCTTCTTTATCTACGAAAGTCGCCCCAATGTGACCGCCGACGCGGCAGGCATTTGCGTCAAGAGCGGAAATGCAGTCATCTTGCGTGGCGGCAAAGAAGCGATCCACAGCAGCAAAGCGATCGTCGAAGTGTTGGGCGAATCGGCCCAAGAGTGCGGTGTTCCCAAAGACGCGGTCCAGTTGGTTTCGACCACCGATCGACAAGCCGTCGGCGAATTCCTGTCGCTCGGTGATCTGATCGACGTGACGATTCCTCGTGGTGGTGAAGGATTGATCCGCCGGGTTGCTGCGGAAGCCACGATGCCGGTGATCAAACACTTTGACGGCAATTGCCACGTCTATGTCGATCAACATGCCGATATCGCGATGGCAGTCAACATCATCGAGAATGCGAAATGCCAGCGAATGGGCGTTTGCAATGCCTGCGAGTCGTTGTTGGTGCATGAGAAGATCGCGGCCGACGCGCTTCCCGAAATCGCAAAACGGCTGACCGAGCGAGGCGTCGAAATTCGCGCCGACGAACGCGCGATCACTTGGATCGACAACGCGTTGCCGGCGACCGACGAAGATTGGTCGACCGAATATTTGGGGCCCACGATCAGTGTCGCAGTGATCGGATCGATCGAAGACGCCGCCGCTCATATCAATCGTTATGGTTCGCATCACACTGACGCGATTGTGACTGGCGATCTGCGGGCCGCTGAAACCTTTACAACGCTGGTCGACAGTGCGGCAGTGATGGTCAACGCCAGTACTCGATTTAACGACGGCAGCGTGTTCGGGCTGGGAGCCGAGATTGGCATCTCGACAGACAAATTTCACGCGCGTGGCCCTTGCGGTCTTCGCGAATTGACCACTTACAAATACATCGTCCGTGGTGACGGCCACGTGCGAACTTAGTGCGACGAATCGGGCTCGCAATCGACGCGACGATCGCAATCAACAGGTTCGCAAACAACAAGGACAAGGGATATGTCAGACGAATCGCTCAGCCAGAACCAAGTGGAAAGCTTGCTCAAGGCGATGGAAACGGTCGATAAACCGGAGCGGGATGCGACCGATTCGGATGCCGCCGGAGCAAAGCCGAGCGATGGATCGGCCGCATCACCACGCGGGAAAACATCCCACCAAAAAGTGTCGGGGCTACTGCCTGAGGGAACACGAGTCACCTCGTACGACTTCAAACGCCCCGAACGCGTTGGTAAAGACCAGATGCGGGCGATGCATTCACTGCACGAGACGCTTGCCCGGAACTATGGCGCGTCGATGTCCGGTTTGCTGCGGACGATGACCGAAGTCAAATTGCTAAGCGTCGATCAATTGACCTACAGCGAGTTCGTCTTCAGCTTGGATAACCCCAGCTGCTTCAGCGTGTTGAAACCAAGCCCGCTCGAAGGCCACTGGATCCTGGACGTCGCGCCGACGCTTTCGTACGCCGTGATCGACCGTATGCTGGGCGGCGACCCCAAGCCCGGCGAAGCCATTCGTCGCCCGCTGACCGAAATCGAAACTCGACTGATTCGCCGAATTGTCGATCTGTTTCTGACGCAACTAAAAGTCACCTGGGAAAACATCGTCGAGCTCGAATTCGAGGTCGACCGGATGGAGAGCAACCCACAGCTGGTGCAAATTGTTCCACCGAACGAGGTCATTATCTTGGTCGGATTCGAAGTCATGCTCGGCAAGAACCGCGGCATGATGAATCTGTGTATTCCTTTTAATACGATCGAAGGCTTCAATTCCCAGTTGTCGCGAAACGGCTGGGTCGGTTACGGCAAAGGAAAGCCAACGGAAAAATCACGCGAACGGATCTCCACCAGCATCGAAACGGCACCGGTCGACGTTGTCGTCACATTGGCAAGATCCAAGATTCGTACAGGCGACCTGCTGGAACTGTCGGTCGGTGATGTGATCACGACCGAAAAAGAAGTCAACTCGCCATTGGAGCTGTCGATCCAAGACGTACCCAAGTTCAACGCCCGCGCCGGTGCATTCAAAGGCAAAAAAGCGGTCCGCATCGAATCGATCCTCGAATCCAGACGCATCCCCCCGGACGAAGAACCGGAGTAGGCGACCAGAGTGTCGTGAATCGCTCCGCGATCCAACGTTCTGAATCTACCCACTCAATTACGAACAGGTAGAATTGAAGGGTATGAGTACTACACGCAAACTCGTATCGGTCTCAGTCGAAGACTACCTCGCCGGCGAATCCACTTCGGACGTCAAGTACGAATATGTAGACGGTCGTATCGATGCAATGGCGGGCGGGACTAATGCCCATAACCGTATCGCATCACGGATACTGATCGCGTTCGGTCGCCAACTCGATGCCTCACCCTGCGAAGCATTCAATTCGGATACAAAAATCCGTATCCAGAGAAACTCACGGACATACTTTTACTACCCCGATGTCTCAGTTATCTGCCAGTCGAATCCCGACAGCGACACATTCCAAGATCAACCGGTGGTGATCGTCGAAGTTGTATCCGAGAGTACTCGACGAGTGGATGAAGGCGAAAAACGCGAGCACTATTTATCGATCTCAACGCTCAGCACTTACATATTGCTAGAACAGGACCGGCGAGCGGCACGCGTTTACACTCGCGGTGCGGATGGCGAGTTCAGCGAATCGCTGTACGTGGAGCCTGATTCCACCCTCTTCATTCCCGCCATCGATGCTTCATTACGTTTCGCAGACATTTTTCCTGCTGAGTGAAGAGAGGTTTGGTAGGAAAATGGAGGTAGGAAGATTGAGAATTGAGAGCGGCGATGTTGCCAGCACAAAGCCCTCCAGACAGCGATAGCCAGTGACCGGTAAATCTTTCCATTTTCTTAACACCACCTTCCTAGCAAAGGTTTCCTCCCTGATGAACACGTCAAAGCCTGGGGGCATTAACCAGCGTCTGGGTGAATGCGCTCAGAACTACCGATCCACGTCGCTTTGGTTTCTTGGCTGACATTCGGCGGATGTACTCTGGCTATAATCATGCAGTCGAAAAACCATTGCCCTTGGCTGCTTGCAGCCCCCTCTCGGATTGGAATCCATGAATTTATACCGTGGTTACTGCTTACGCTTGCTACCTTGCCTCGCCATCGTGTTGCTGATTACCGCGGTCTCCGCGTCGGCGGAAACCGAAGATAAAGCCGCTATGGATCGGCAGCGACCGAAACTTCAGATCATTAACGCGAGTGATCAGACGGTCGAAATTTTTTGGCTCGAATCGGCAGACAAACGCGTTCCCAACGGTGTTCTAGAGCCAGGTGAAGATACCGTCATCACCACCACGCTTGGACACCAGTTCGCGATCGTCGGTCGCCAAGACAAAAACGAGCAAACGGTCACCAGTCAAACTCGGGTGCAAGGTATTCGTTTCGATCCTCGCAGCCAAGAAGGGGTGCCGTCGTTCTACTCGCAATCGATCAAAGCAAATGGTTTTCCGATCGTGGCCTCGGCAACGGTCAATCCGCATGCCCTTGATGAAGCCAAGTATTTGATCGAAAAGATGCTTGGCGAGCGTGCCGACGTGCTGCAGGCGATGACCGATAGTGGAGCCCGCTTGTGCATTATGGCTCATGACGAATTTACTACCGATCTTCCGGAGTTCGCTCGATTCGCTCGAGATGTCCACCCCGATTTTCCGCAACTCAATGCGAAAGACTACTGGGACGCGCGGGCGCGGGGTACGGGCGGTAGCGAAACGGATCCGTTTTGTTCGGTTGGGGAAGAGAATTTGTTAGCCTATCCAGGTGATCCCTATGCTGCCGAAAGCATTTTGATTCACGAACTTGCCCATTGCATTCATCTGCGAGGAATGGTCAATGTCGACCCCACTTTTGACGATCGATTAAAGCAAACTTTTAAGGAAGCGATGCAGCGGGGGCTTTGGAAAGGAAAATACGCGAGCGTGAATCGTTTCGAATATTTTGCCGAAGGCGTACAGTCATGGTTCGATGACAACCGCGTCAATGACCACGACCACAATCACGTTAATACACGTGTGGAATTGATTGAGTATGATCCCGGACTGGCAGCCATTTGCCGCGAGGTTTTCGGCGATTCGAAATTCAGCTACAGCAAACCGGCAACGCGATTGAGTGGACACCTTGCAGAGTACGATCCCGACAAAGCTCCGACTTTCAAGTGGCCTGAGCGGCTGACCCATGCCAAGCAAGCGATTCAGCAACATGCCCGCAACCGCGACGCGAAAGCCAATGCGAGCGAAGTCCCGCAAAACGCGAAGTAACGCTAGCCGAGCAAGTGGTTGTCAGTCAGATGAAACGCTACTTCCGCGGAGCAAAAGGCGTCACTTATCGACCGCTCATTCCTAAGCCGGTGAGGGACGGCCGTAGTAGTAACCCTGGCCTAACTGAAATCCTAGATCGATACACGCTTCTGACTCGCCTTCGGTTTCTACGCCTTCGGCGAGCGCCAAGATATCCAGATCGCAAACCATATTGACCAGGTTTGACAACATCTTGCGTCGACTGGAATTGGCGGTATCAATTCCTCGAATGAGTGAAATGTCGAATTTGACCACATAGGGCCTGGCTTCAACCAACTCGGCAAGCCGCGCTTGACCAGAGCCAAAATCGTCATAAGCAAGTCGAATATTCTGTTCGTCAAGCACTTCAACGAGATCGTCCATCACCGCTCGGTTGGTCACCGCAGACTCGTGAATTTCCAGGACAAGATTGGCGTTGCCCGCCATCTCGCGTGCTTTGACTAACGATTCGATCAAACCTTGGATGTCATCGATTTCTTTGGGGTGCGTGTTGACGAACAACATTGGACTTTCGGGAAAATCGCGTCCCACCCGAATTCCTTCCCAGCGAAGCAAACGACTCAGCTCGACTTCGAGACTCAACTGTTCTGCTGCTTGGAACATCGCGCCCACCGACTCAAGTCCAAACACGCTGCCGCGTCCGAGAATCTCGTGCCCGATCATCTCGTGCGTTTCGCTGCGTAGGTCAATGATCGCTTGGAAATGGGGTTTCACCAACCGCTCGGACATCAGACGATCGAACTGTACAAGTGCTAACGCTTGATCACAGATATTTTCAGCGATCGTACCGTTGGTCGCTCCCATTACCGATTGACGATAAACACGAAACGGAGCTTCGGCAAAATGGATTAAATCTTCTTCACTGATTCGAATGGTTTGGTTGGGTTCCACCCGTTTTCCGTTGACATAAGTCCCGTTGGTGCTGCCAAGGTCCGTCAACTGTAGAGCGCCATCGCGAATATTCAGCGAGGCATGACGACCGCTTACGGTACGAAATTGCAGACGCAGAGAGACCCCCGGTTTACGACCAATCACATACGGTTCGTCGTCAATCGGTAGGTGAATGATTGTTTCACCAGGCTGGGTCGGGCCCGACAGAAACCAAATATCTTCCATCAGCGCATTGCTGCGTCGAAGACGTTCGAGTGCCGAGTTTTCAATCGTTGCCATTAATCTTGTACGCTCAAGGGGCCATGTTTTGTGCGCAGCAGACCACTAGGGTAGCGGCGGTCCATCCGCGAGACGATGAAACTTACGACGCAATTAGCATGTCGTCACCGATGGAATGCAAATTTCCTACGTAAAAGTTCCAATTTGACAATACATGCTCGGATGCTCTTATTTGCGAGCTACGTTTGAAGGCAGCAATTCACCTTCGTGAACATGCGAACTAGGCCGAACCCATCATGCAGATCCGATGCATTTAGGGCACATGCCGCACAATCGACAACACCCATCCGTTCCACGCATCGTTCATTCATCAACACCGCTACTAACGTTATGACTGTACTCGCAAGCGACACACAATCTTTCGAACCCAGCATGCTGGGCGGACTATTGTCCGACGACACGTTCTGGCCAACCCAGCCTCGTGACCTGCACGAGACCGGGCTGAGCGCTGCCTATGTCGACGGATTGATGCTCAAAATCCTATTAGTCGGTGGAACCGTAAGCGGCCGCACTTCATCGGAACGAATTGGAATTCCATTCCGTGTCATCGAACCCATTCTGGATACGTTACGAACTCGCAAACTTGTGACGCACGTTCGCCCTGCTCCGTTTAATGACTATTACTACTCGCTAACCGAAGCGGGTCAGAAACAAGCCAACCAACAGATGGCACAGTGCAGCTACACCGGTGCAGCGCCGGTGCCGCTGTCGGATTATGTACTTAGTGTCGAGGCACAAGCGGCGGGATTGGATGCAATCGATCGCGAACAATTACGCACTGCGCTCAGCTCCATTTCGTACCAAAACGAATTGCTCGATCACCTTGGTCCTGCAGTGAACAGTAACACCGGCATGTTTTTGTTCGGGCCTCCGGGAAACGGCAAAACCACCATCGCCCGATGCTTGACACAATGTCTTGGCCAAGAAATCTGGATTCCCAACGCAATCCTTGACGATGGAAACCTTATCAAATTACAAGACGATGCATTTCACCGACCGGCACCTGTGCCGGAAATGGACGGCGACATACTGAAGGGCCAAGAGTGGGACAACCGATGGACGCGAATCCGTCGCCCTACCGTCGTCGTTGGCGGCGAATTGGTCATGGAAAATCTCGAAGTCAGGCACGACGCTCGATCGAACATTTGTGAAGCTCCGCTGCAGATGAAAAGCAACTGCGGTTGTTTGTTGATCGATGACTTTGGCCGACAACGCATCGCTCCCGAGGAATTACTTAATCGCTGGATTATCCCGTTGGAAAACAAATGCGATTACTTAACCCTACCGACTGGAAAAAAAGTACAGATCCCGTTCGAACAATTGATCATATTCTCAACAAACATCGACCCGAACTCGTTGGTCGACGAAGCATTTTTAAGACGTGTGCCTTACAAAATCTTTGTTTCTGATCCTAGTCGCGAAGAGTATCGCGAATTAATGAGTAGCGTGACGAAAACGTTGGGGTTCCCTGACACGCCACAGGCAGCAGACCACCTATTTAAGTTCTACGAGGACAGTGGCCGAAACATGCGACGCTGCCACCCTCGTGACTTGTTAACTCAGGTGGCCAATTTTTGCAAATACCGAAAACTGCCGATGACCTTGCAACCTGATTATCTGGACCACGCGTGCCGAAGTTACTTTAGCCAATTGTAATGAACGTTGACTCGAACCGATTCTCGCCACGGAATCTTTTTGCCTTAGTGTGACATTCTGCGATCGCAGCGGAGTTTCCACGACACCACTTGATTTCCACTCGACATTTGCCCCCCTTCCCTACGTTTCACAGTAGAAAGCCGTCTCGCGATGAAAGCGACAGACTCAAAAAAGATCAGCGCCGGCTATGAACCCATTGAAGGTTACGTGCTCGAAAAGCTCATCGGTCGCGGTGGGTTTGGTGAGGTATGGCGCGCCGATGCGCCCGGCGGGATTAAAAAAGCAGTCAAGTTCGTTTTCGGATCTCATGACCAACAACGTGCTGCACGCGAGCTGAAATCACTCGAACGCATCAAAGGAGTTAGCCATCCTTTTCTGTTGACGTTGGAGCGGTTTGGAATCGCCGACGATCAATTGGTGATCGTCACTGAATTGGCCGACGGTTCGCTCGAGGACGTGTTTCGTGAACAACGCGACCGTGGTTCATGTGGCATTCCACATGACAAATTGCTCGCTTATCTAAACGATACTGCCGACGCGCTCGATTATTTGCACGAGCGATACCAACTGCAGCACCTTGACATCAAACCGGCGAATCTGCTGATTGTCGGTGGACATGTCAAAGTGGCCGACTTTGGACTACTGAAAGATTTACGGGATGCGGACTGCAGTGTTGTCGGTGGCTTGACCCCCGTCTATGCTCCGCCGGAGGTCTTTGACGGCCGCCCCAGCATGCACAGCGACCAGTACTCGCTTGCGGTGATGTACCAAGAACTATTGACGGGAACTCGTCCGTTTAGCGGACGAACCATCGCTCAATTGGCGACACAGCACGTCCATAATGCTCCCGATCTAGAACCGCTGCCGCCAAGTGACCGTCCCGCTGTCGCCAAAGCACTAGAAAAAAACCCTGATCGTCGGTTCGAAAACTGCCGAGCGTTTGTTCATGCGTTGATGAACCCGCGTCGGCGTGTCACTCCTGTCCGCAATGCAGCGGGCGAATTGTCTCACGATGACACCGCTGAGGGCATTCCGCTTGGGGTTGGGTCGCGAACAGCCGCAACACAAGATTTGCCAGCACTCGACAATGGCGAGATCAAACGTGATTCGCGTGCCGTCAACGACGTGCTGGTGGTTGCACTCGGTGGTACCGGCGCAGACGTATTGCGTGAGATCCGCAGTCGCATTGCCAGCATGCATTCGGCATGCCCCATTCGGTTGCACTCATTGCTGATTGACACCGATGAAAAGACGCTCGGCATTGCTCGCATTAGCAATTCGACCGAATCGTTACCTCCTACCGAGATCGTAGCGATTCCTCTTCGTTCGCCGAATGAGTACCGACAATCACTTTCGATCAAGCGGCTCGGTACCGTTTCACGGCGTTGGATCTACAACGTGCCTCGTAGTCTTTCCACCGAAGGAATGCGACCGCTTGGCCGATTGGCACTCGTTGACAACGGTGTCAAAGTAAAAACAGCGATTGGACAGGTCGTCAAAGATCTAACAAACACTCGCAGTGATGAAATTCCCTCGATTTACGTCGTCGGTTCGCTCAGCGGCGGAACCGGCAGCGGTATTTACTTGGATGTCGTTCATTTGCTGAGGCATTACCTCGACGTCAATCAATTCGAACAAGCCAAGATCCTCTCGATGTTGGCGATGAAGGGACTGACACGCGGCCAATCCGTATCGTTGGCCCACCATGATGCCCAAGCCGCGTTGATGGAGATGCGGCATTACTTGCATCCAGAAAATGGCTACCCCGGAGATGAAGGCGCCGGTTGGCCAAGCGTTCCCGCCGCACGGACGCCGTTAAAACACACTTACGTTATCGCAAGCAATGAGACGGATCCGAATGCGCCACGGCCTGTCAACGTGATTAGCGACTACCTTTGGTCGGACTCAACCGGCGCAGGCGACTTGTTAGCCGAAGCACGCTCTTGTGATACTGATTCGCCAGACGTCTCGATCAACAAACCCCAATTGCGGTCAGTCGGGATTGTCCCGCTCGGGGTGGTTCGCCGACCGGAAGAAAAAATATTGACTCCAGCAACAGTGCAACATTTATTGCTCCGTTGGTTGGGACATCCGGGGAATGCCAAACAGAACGCAGATGCGTTGGCCCAACGGTTCATGCGTCGCACCGGTTTTTCACGCAAAAGCATTGTCGACATCATCATGGAACCGCTCGGAACGAGCACGCACGAACGCTACCATCACTTGCAAAAACAAATCGACCTCAAAGCCCGTGAACAAGGAAACATGGTCACCAACGGTGACGCCGACACATTGGCAACCCAATGGGCCAACGAGATCGCGAACGCATCCAATGCAACCGCTTACGTCGACCAATTGACCAGCGTCTTGACAAAAGAATTGTTCAATCGACTTTCGCATCGCAGCACTGACATTGCGACCGCAGTGGCAGCAATGCAAAGGTTTCATGGCCAGACAGTCGCCGTTGCGAACGCACTGCAATCCGAAGCGGAAACGGAGATCGAAAAAATCCAATCCGTAGCACACCGCAGCGAATCGCCGCTCAGCGTGTCGGTCGCAGAGGCAAAGATCCTACCCGAGTTGCTGAAGAATTCAGCTGAACAGGTCAATATTTTTGCGGCGCGAATCGATGACATGATTCTTCGGTTGAACGATCTTGCGACCACGTTTGCGGTGACCATCTCGGAAATCGCTGATGGGCGAGGTGCGACGTTGAACCCGTGGGACGATATGCCTGAAGAAATCTCGTCGCAATTCGAAAGCATCGTCGCTGAACTACACACCTCAGCAGTAAACTCGATGCTGATTCGGCCACTTGTCGCAGGCGTGATTCCGATGGATGCCGTTCAGGTCAAGGCACGGCTCACCGAAACGGTCTCGCCGCTGGTGGGCCGCGCCCTAGCGACAAGCAGTTCCTCGTCGGTTTCGGTTGATGCGTCCACATCCGTGAACCTTGACGTCACTGCGGTGCTGCCAAACCAGGGCGACGCACTAAAAGCCAACGACACAGTAACGGTTTCGGCTGACATCGGTCACCCGATTCCTCGATCCCACGAGACTCGCCCCGAACAGGCAGTCACCTCGATGGCAACCGCGTTGCAGTTCGCACGTCCTTCGCTTTTGGATTGCGGCGGGGTTCAGCGTTTGATACTTGCCGTCGGAACTCATTCAGAACAAGTTCGCTTGGAAGCAGAACTGCGCCAATTTCACACGGGTGCTCTGACGACGACTCTGATTCCTGGGACGACGGCAAAATTGATTCACGAAGCTCAGCAAATTGATTTGAACGACGTGATCTCGCGGTTGTCGACTCTAAACGCTAGCAACGTACAAGTCAGCGGCCGGTTGATGACACGATCGGACATCGATTGGCGAAAAACAGAGCCGCGTGCTCAAGTCGCCGCGTACTAGGTCGATGGTCCCATTCTGTGGGCCGAACGCGCTAGCGTCAGGCCGCTGCACGGTAAAACGTTGGCAAAATAAGGCCCGCGGCTAGCGCCGTCGGCTCACGAGAACCGACGGAATGGGGTGGCGGTTATTTGACCGCACAGGCCGCTTTGACGGCACAGCCGGAACACCCCGTGCCGCAGCCACCTCCTTCGCTTGTGCCACACCCTGGGCCACACCCCTCGCCGAGCAGCTTGGCGAAGTGGCGGGTCCGCACGATCGACTCGTATCGCTCGCTGACGTCTTTGGTGATCGCCTCGGCGGTCTCGTCGACGTCGCCCAAAAAGTGCATCACCAGCGATCCCCCGTCAAAAACTTGGTCGACATCCAACAACACTGCTGCAGAGCCGGATTCGGCCAACGAGACGCGACAGGCCTCGACGGCTTCGCGTTTATGCCGCTCGAGTCTTCGAATCAGCAGCTCGTCCTCATGCGTTGTAGGGCGAATTAGCCGGACAATAGGCATTTTCTCGATCGAATCGAGGTTGCCGCGAGCCATCGAGCGAGCCTCGCCGAGGATCGTGCCCAATTCGACTCCTCGGCTCGTTCGCACGATCACTCGCGTCCCATACGAAAAATCGAATGGCACGCCGGACGCATTTGCTTGGCCGACGAAAATATCGCCGAGAACGCCAATTCTTACGTAATAATGGCTCATTGGGAAAAACACGCTGTAGACGACTTGCCGATTTGGCTCGGCACGTTCACCATGTTGGGATTCTCATGGTTCAAATTGACTGAGAAACGAAACAATACACGTCGAACGTGCGAAGAGCGACTCGAGAGAATAAGGCAGAATAACATGACGGCCAGTCCTGAAGCGACCGCAACGCCAACCGAAACGCAAATCAATGCGAATCGATACCAAAAGCTTGCAGAAAGCGTACTTGCGGGCGAATCGATTTCTCGCGAAGACGCCCTCTCTATCTTAACCGCCCCCGATGTCGACGTACTGCCGATTCTGTCGGCGGGCTATCAAATCCGCCACCGCTACTTTGGCCGTACCGTCCAGTTGTACTTCTTGATGAATGCCAAAAGCGGCCTTTGTCCCGAAGATTGCCACTATTGCAGCCAATCGAAAATCTCGACCGCCCCGGTTCCAAAATACAATATTTTGAAGCGGGATGACTTGATGAAAGCCGCTGAGATTGCGGCCAACCAAGGTGCCAAGACTTATTGCCTGGTGATTTCAGCTCGTGGGCCGAACGAGCGAGAAATGTCCGCAGTCGAACAAATCGTGCCCGAGATCAAACAAAAATACGGGCTCGATATTTGTGCTTGCCTGGGACTACTCAATCGCGACCAAGCCGACCGGCTGAAAGCGTGCGGGGTCGACCGAGTCAACCATAATTTGAACACCAGCGAAGAGCACTACGCCGACATCTGCACCACGCACACCTACGCCGACCGCGTCCAAACCCTCAAGCACGTTCGTGACGCAGGAATGGAAATGTGCAGTGGCGGGATTATTGGTATGGGTGAATCCCCCGAAGATGTCGTCTCGATGGCGTTTGATCTTCGCGACCTTGGCGTTCACTCGATTCCACTGAACTTCCTGAATGCAATCGAGGGCACTCCGTTGCAAGGAAACTTGGATCTGAACGCGAACCAGTGCTTGAAGGCGCTGGCGATGTTCCGCTTCGTCAATCCTGATCGTGAATTACGAATTTCGGGCGGGCGAGAACTGCATCTGCGATCGCTGCAACCGCTAGGACTGTATGTCGCAAACAGCATGTTTGTGGGTGACTATCTGACGACCAAAGGACAAGCCCCGCAAGCCGATTACGACATGATCACCGATCTCGGCTTCGAAGTCACTCAGAACGTCGAACCGGTGAGTGCGTAACCGCCCCGTGGTTGCAGCCCCATAGTCGCACGGCTTTCCAAGCCGTCAGCGCAAATCGTGTTCGAGCTCGCCCAGTAAGCGAGCTCGAATATTGAGCAGACGCCGACCTCGTACCACGTGAGTCCGACGTTTTCGCATCGGCTTACTTCACGAGCTACTTCACGACGCCTTCGGTTTTGCCTTTCCAATCGTCGGTGCGAAACGGCGTCAACGCCAACCCTTCGCGGCTTTGCACGTTGCAAACGGGGTTATCCGCCCACGCGTAACGAACCGCAACTGGATTTTCGACGCTATCTGCCCATACCTCGATCGTTTCTTTACCAACGACCTTGGCCTTTGCGAAGACGAACTTTTGGTCGGCACCGGCAATGCTAAAACCGATCGCATCGTTGACGTCAAACGTATCTAGCCCGCCGCCCACATGATCAAACTTTAGCGTCACGCGGTCGTCCTTGACCTGCATTGCATCGGGCGTGCCTCGGTAGGTCGGACTTTGATAGGGAATTTCGTAGCCGTAGTCCTTGGCCAAGGCCCAGCGAGCTAGACGCGTGCCCACGCCCTGTTTGTTTTTGGGATGGATATCGTTTGCTTCACCAAGATTCAAGATCACCGCTTCGCCGGTGTTCGGCAATCGCGACATCGTCATCGTTTGTGCCTCGCGTAATTCGGCCCAATCACTATCGACGGGCGCGTCGACTTCGTTTTTAAAGTCAGCAAGTTGGACCCAATAGAAAGGAAAGTCGCCTTGTTGCCATTCATCACGCCAACTTTGAATCATCAGCGGAAACAGATCGCGATACTGGTACGCTCGGCCTGCGTTAGATTCACCTTGGTACCAAATCACGCCACGCATGGTGTAGCCAATCGTTGGTTTGAGGACGCCATTGTAAATGTTCGAGGGACGATGATTCCCGGTCAATTCGTTGCGTGGTGCTCGCGGCGGGTTGCCTTTTTTAGTCTTTGCCCATTCAGCGTGCCGCTCTTTCCATTTGGCCATCGCCGCTTCGTGATCGTAGGTTGCTGCGGTGTGGTCCCATTTCTCGAGCAACTCGGTGTATTTACCATACTTCTCCAAAACTTTTCGCGAAACCCATGCTTCGGCGGAGGACCCACCCCACGCGTCGTCGATTAAACCGATGGGAATATTGAGCGTTTGATGCAACTGGCGACCAAAGAAATAACCGGCGGCTGAAAAATCTTTCACCGTTTGCGGAGTGCATGCAGTCCAGTGGCCGTTGAAATCAGTTTGCGGCTCTTGCGTGCCGACTTGTGGAACCGAGATCAAGCGAATGTTGGGATAGTTTGCTGCGAGTGATTCAAGGTCAGCATCATTCGAACTGCCGACCGACATTCCCATGTTGGATTGGCCCGAGCAGATCCAAACTTCGCCAATCAAAACATCTTTGAACGATTTCGCCTCATCCGCCGTGATTTTCATTTCGTGCGGTCCGCCTGCGGGCAACGCATCGACAAAGACGTCAAAGCGACCGGAGTCGTCGGCAGTAGCCGAAGCCGAATGGCCGGCCAATTCGACCGCGACGTCGTGCCCCGCAGAAGTCCAGCCCCAAACATGGATCGGTTTGTCGCGTTGAAGCACCATCGAATCACCAAAGATCGATGACATTTTTAGTTCTGCATGCGCCGTCGACGCAAGCAGCAAGGTGAGGACAGATAACAATCGAAAACGCATGAATGAAACTCTCGGTGGGGTTGGGGTGGGACGCATACAGTGGAATTGAAACGCCAATGATAATCAAAATCATTTCCCTTGGGGGTGGTTTGAGGTGCAGAAATCCGCAGTGCCTTCGCACCTAAGCATGTCAATCTGAGTCACTCCACATAATGATCTGAGCCGACGGCGCTAGTCGCGGGCCCGTGTATATTGAAGGAAACATGCCCGCGGCTAGTGCCGTCAGCTCACAAAAGGGTCGACGTTTCACCGGAATCAATACCGAACGCCCTGCTTCGAGGACGAGCCGCACTACGTCACCAGATCGAAACTCAAGTCCAGCGGAGCGTCCAACGCCAGGTCACAAAATCCCAAAAATGAGCATCGCTCTTATGCAACGCCCCCCACACAGAGGACACCGCTGCTAGTCTATTGAGTCGGCAGCGTCGTTGCCGATTTGTCTCAGCAGGACGCTGAGGAACATTCGTACTGGAAGCCCTGCGAACGAGGTACTGCAATCGTGGCCCAAGTTTATTTGACCGCTGACAACGATCCTGAAATGCGTACTGCGAACGAGCGAGCCCGCCGCACGTTTCGCTTCTTTTGGCGAGAGCTCTCTTGGGAACGACGCCGCATTATTCCGGGGCTCGACCTAGCATGCGTGAAAGTTCCTTTTACGGATCCTCCGGAATTACAGGCTGCAGAGAATAGCGAAGGGGTCGAACAGATGTGGCTCGGCGACGTTGATTTCGATGGCCAAAAAGTCTCGGGAACGCTGCTGAACTCACCCAATTGGCTAAAGTCAATCTCCGAAGGCGACGAAGCCAAATTCCCTGGAAAAGCACTCTCGGATTGGATGTACGTCTTAAACGGCCGTGTTTACGGCGCGTTCACTGTCCAGGTTCTTCGTGCCAAGATGAGTGCCAAAGAACGCAAACAACATGACGACGCCTGGGGGTTTGATTTTGGCGACCCCGAAAACATCCATGTCGTGCCGCCCGAGTGGTTTACCGACAAACAATCCGAACCATCGCCTTCGCCAGAGAAATCTAAAGGTGGTTTCCTCGGAAAGCTTCTTGGCCGATCAGCGAAACAGACTCCAGCGTCGTTACCGCCAGCGGACCCTAAGTTGGTTTCGTCAATGGAACACCCGATGGCGGCAAACATGGCCGATTCGCTCACCGAGTATCTTCAGCAGAATCCCGAAAACGTTCACGCTACCGACGATCGTGGATGGACGATGCTGCACCAGCAAGCGTTGGCCGGCACCGCCATTGGCGTTTCAATACTGTTAAAGCACGGCGCAGACCCCAAAGCGGTCACTCCAAACGGTGCTTCTGCACTGCAGCTCGCCAAATCATTGGGCTGGAAACAAGTCGTTGATGTTCTCGCGGCCCATGGGGCCACCTGATCAACGTCTGTAAGTGCGACTTGAGAAATGACGCAGGTTGAAAAAAAGTAGCTACGTTCGCCAGAACGTGGTCTACCGCGATCGTGACGGTAGCGACATTAAAGAACAGAGCCGCCACAGACAGGGAGCCAATCGGCGATTGGTATAGAGAAACCGCCTGAAAGAACTTAGCTGGTGTGGGCAAGCACCCATATTTGCACCAATTCGGCTACCGATTGGACGTTCATCTTCTTTAAGATTGTGGAGCGTCGTTTTTCGATCGTCCGCAAACCGCAATCCAATCGCGCCGCGATGACTTTGTTCGCTAGGCCTTCGATTAGCAGCTTGGCGACGTCAATCTCTTTGTCGTCTAAGGTCGCGACAAGTCGCTTGGCTTCATCCAATTGCGTATTCTTCTGCAGATTCTCTTGTTCTAGCTGAACGGCCTCTTCGATCCCCTTTCGCAACTCCGCTTGCCCACACGGTTTTTCAATCAACGTGATCGCTCCACCGCGGATCGCTCGGACCGTCGAGGGGACGTCCGCAAATCCGGTGACCATCACAATCGGGATCGTGATCTCCATCTCACGAAGTCGTTCAATTAACTCGACTCCATTCATGCCAGGCATCTTCTTGTCGGTAACCACGCAAGCGGGACGCTTGCCGTTGTACCTCGAGATAAAGTCCTCGGCAGACTCGTACGATTCCACAGCCAAGTTCATCGAACGGACCAGCTCTACCACGACTTGGCGAGAGTCCTTGTCGTCGTCAACGATGTGAATAGTAGGAAGAGACATTAGAATCGGTTCACGGAAATTGCGGGATAAAGACTCGATAGCATGCATTACAAAAAACTTCTCGGCCGATGACAATAGATCATACTTTACTACCCAAGATCGCGTCAAACTGGACAACTCGCCGCATTTTTTAATGCAAAAAGTTGTAACTTGCGACCTCGTTCGCATCGCATCGATCCGTTGTCGTGTCCGTCCTAACGCGTGAAAACGCCGTTAGCGGCCCAAAAATGCATCTCAAACTTGGCGTGTATTTCCGCAGAGCAGTCGTTTTCAACCGCGGACACGTCGATGGAGCGGGGCGGCTACACTAGATGGCTGTCTCACTGAAAGCGAATCGTCACTGGCGAGCGACTCAGATAGAGACACCCTTCATTACTGAGTGATATTCAATAAGAATCAAGTGAACGACTGGAGAACATACGCACGTTTTCCGAACAACAATGTCTTGAAATAGAACGATGCCTGCACAGGCTTCGCATTCGCGTAGTCGCACCCGCTATTCTATGAGTCAAACTCGCTAGCTGGGGGGACGCCAGAGCTGCAGGCTGCCAGTCGGCCAAACGTTGACAAACTCAGGCCCGCAGCTGGCACTAAAACACATATGTCCCGTCCGGTTTCTGAGCGGATGGAAGTTCAGGATTTTCGCATGGGCACGAGAACCGGAGTTGCGATTTCGCAACCCGATCCTCGTGCCGAAGCAATCATCGTGAGGATCTGTGTGAACCCTCACATTCTTGCCGCTCGCTATTGCTTTCGCCTTGTTCTGGCCACCTGTTGCTACGTCGATTTAGCAATCATGGTGCAAAAACTGCGGGTACCAAGCGTGGTTTGCGGCAAAATTGCCGCTGGGATGAAACCCAGAATTAGGATCATTCGAACACGCAGTCAGGTTGCCCCAACCTGACTGAACGTGTTCGAATGAACTTCCTATGCGAAATTCTCCCCACACTACTGATCTTGTAAATCAACTTCTCAACCAGGGGGGTGACCCCCTAAATAAGGTGTGGTTTACAAAAATTCAGAAGCAGGATTGATGCCCCATTTCGCAACGGTCCGCGATGATAGAGATAAGCCATCGTCTTGACTATTAAGAGTATCGGACAGACTTAATAATCATGCAGGTTTCCTTCGGATGTTTGCGGCAAGCCGCAAAATTGGCCTAAGAGATCGCTTACATTAGCGGACTTTTGCGACGTCGACTTATTATGTGCGAAGGGTTGTAATGCAAGAAATTCGGAAGAACGCAACGATTGCAATTTCAATATCGAGCTCGTGATAATTGCTTCCCTGACGACAAGACCCTGCTACAGAGCCAGAGCATCCCTATCCTGCGGAAGTACACCTCGTCACTTCATTCGCACGAAAGAACAAAACCGCCTGCAAACCAATCCAACTTGGAACACGATACTGTGCCAACGCCTCCATCGAATCCCATACAGGTCGTGTCAGATTTCTATTTTCAGAATCTGTTTGAAAATTCGATGGACGCCGTTGTCGTGCTGCAACTTCAACCCGCAATAACATTGTTCACGGCGAATCAACGCGCGCGACAATGGTTTGATTGGCCTGCGGATTCCCAGAGCCCTGAGTTTGCCAAACAAATCCTCCACGTGACCGGACTGAGCGACGAAGCAAGACAGTTAGCATCCGTCGACGAGGTTGCGGCAATTGAGTCGGCGTCGCGAACGCACCTTTGCCAAGCAGGCGTTGTTGAGTGGACACCCTTTCAAAATGACAATGTGTTGTACGTTTTGATTGCGCTCAAACTCGATGGCCGCTCGACGGGGTCCGAGTCGTCACAGAAAACTGCGACAACAGATCACCTCGGCCAATCGATGAACTCGATGGCGGTCGCGTATTGGCTCAAGACGTTTATTCACCAAGTCAGCCAACCGCTACATGTGAACCAAAACACGGCCGACATTATTCAAATCGAAGCAGAGCAAAATCTTATCGATTCGCAAACCATTCGGCCGCGTCTGGAACGAATGCAATTTGCCGGAAACCTGCTTCGCGAGTGTCTGTCCGATTTGCGAAAACAGCTTCAGTTGATGTCGATTGAATTCTCGAAGATCAACCTTCACAACCAATTGACTCAGCTTGCAAACCAGTTTGAAAACTTGAATTCGATATCACTGAAGTTACAGTTTCAAAATCTTGACCAGAATTGCCAAGTGCACGGCGATGCATCGCTGCTGGATGAAGCCATTCGCAACGGGCTGAATCTCGTATCGCAGTCGATGCGGCTAGGCGATCAAGCAACCGTCGATAGCGGTACACAGACCGCCGAGCTGCAATTGATTGCCGAAAACAGCGACGGTCAAGTTCACATCAAAATCAGTCCGACGGGCGACAACTCGCTCGCCTACCTCGATGTGCCGATCATGAAACAAGCACACTCTCAGCTGATTTCCACCGCTACTTGGGGTGTTTGCGAATCGATTGTCGAGATGCATCACGGCGAACTTCGCCATGTGGTGAATGAAAAATCCGATCTAATCCAAATCCGTTTACCGGAAGCATCAGAATCAACGAGCCAGCCCAACCTGAATGTGACACTGCACAAGGCGTGGGCGATTGAATAAGTAACGGGCAGAAAATCACTGTCGAATTTCGACGCAGCTGCCGTCACTGAACGGGGTACACCCACGCTCTGGCGAGCGTAGTGACAACAGTCATAAGTTCGCTCGCTCCCTAAAGTCAGGATCGGAATCCAACGAATTGGCTATCGGTTGGTTCCAACACAGCGAGCGACGCGCGGACTACCGACTTGGTGCTTCCGTCGGAACGCGGTTTGAAGCTTCGTCTAGCTCTGGCAAGGGAATTGACTCGATATCTGAATCCGAGCTATCAGCCGCACGATCTTCGGACGTTGTGCTTTCCGGAACCGCTTGCACAGTGGGACCGTCGAGCGGGCCGATCGAAACGACAGTGGATCCGTCCGGGAGGACCATTCCAGGACGTAGGTCCGACGATGATGGATCGACACGTCCTACAGAGTACGGCGGTTCGGCAACGGGTTGGTGTTGGAATTCGCTGCTGTAACCCGGCACACCATATTGCGGTTCAATCGCAGTCCCGTACGGGTAAGTAGATCCACCGTACGCAGGCGCGGTGTCGTAGCTAAAACCGGGATACGCCGAGCCGTAGTAAGTCGACCCGCGATAAATCGGTGAGTAACCCGTTGCCGGGTAGCGATAGGAATCGCTCAATCCACCATAACCGAGGCTGCCATAGCCAAACCCGCTGTGACCGTAAGGGTAGCCGCCACCGATCGAAATACTAAAGCCGCTGCCCGAATAAAGATTGCCGCCGTAAAAGCCGCCGCCACCGTAACCATAGCCGCCACCAAAGTGGTTGTGTCCACTGTGACCATAGTGGCCCCCGCCGTAATGACCTCCCCCGTGATGCCCGGAGTGATTCCCGCCACCGTGATGCCCACCTCCGTGATTCCCACCTCCATGGTGTTGGGCCATTAGCGACGACTGTCCAATAATCAAGCCGGCAATGGCCATCCCTAGAACGACACGACGCAGATCAGAAAATAACATCGGACACGACTCCTACGCGAGGTTTTCGCGATACAAACGAAGGCACGCTGACGAGATCGCAAGTAGGCGATACTGCGAGTTTAGAGACACATCTCTAAAACCATTCCAATCGCCGTCAACGGGGCGCAATTCAACCACTTCTATCCTAGAACATGGCTAAGGAATGGCAAATGAATTAAGCAATTTCCACGCCAGCAAATGACGGCATTTACATTCAGTAGCTACGCTCGCCAGAGCGTGGATCGTTGGCGTTCAAGTCGAATTACCACCTTCTGGCGAAGGTAGCTACCAGAAAATGCTTCGCAGCGTTGCGATTGCGCGATGGTGCCGGTTGGATGACGACGAAACCGTGGCTAGCGCCAAAACGGCAAACTAAATCAGCAGTCTTACGACTCCACCGAAACTCTTGGCGAGTTTCGCTACCTTAGTCGCGGGCGTCTTTGTAAACGCTGGCTGAATGGACGTAGTGCTTGGCAGTTTCGATCAACCGCCTGGCTTGCTCGTCGCTGACGTCGGCAATCACCTTGGCAGGCACGCCCACCGCCAATTTCCCCGCAGGAATCACGGTGCCCTCGGTGACAACCGCCCCTGCACCGATGATCGCACCGGCGCCGATTTTGGCTCGACTGAGCACGACGGCGCGAATACCAATCAGGGCACCGTCTTCGACAACCGCACCATGAACGACCGCAGAATGTCCGACCGTGACATCGTCACCGATGACGCACGGCGAACCATGGTCAGTGTGCAGCAGCGACAAATCTTGAATGTTGGTTCGTTTGCCGATTTTGACAAACTCGGTGTCTCCTCGAACGACCGAGCCGAACCAAACGCTCGAGGATTCTCCGATCGTCACGTCGCCACAGATCGTAACGTTATCAGCGACAAACGCCGACGCATCGATCTTCTCGGGACGAAATTCGGGATCGATTCGGCGGTCTGACATTACGTCCCTGCTTACTTCAAAAATTCGCGTTCGACAAACTTGGTGTCGTGGCGACCTTCAAGAAACTCGGGGTGTTGCAAGACCTTGTCGTGGAACGACGCCGTCGTGCAGATGCCTTCGACCTGCATTTCCCGCAGTGCTCGTCGCATCGTTGCGATCGCCTCGGCACGTGTGGGTCGATGGACGATCAGTTTCCCAATCATCGAATCGTAATATGGCGGAACGGTGTAGCCCGCAAAGACATGCGAATCAAACCGCACGCCCATACCGCCCGGCACAAACATCTTGTCGATGCGTCCGGGGTTGGGCTGAAAATTCTTTTCCGGATCTTCGGCATTGATCCGGCATTCGATCGCCGCGCCTTGGCATTTCACGTCTTCTTGGACAAATGAAAGTTTTTCGCCAGCCGCGACACGAATCTGTTCTTTGATCAAATCGATCCCGGTGATCATTTCGGTGACGGGATGTTCGACTTGAATTCGAGCGTTGACTTCGATGAAGTAGAAATTGTTTTCCGCATCAACGATGAATTCGACCGTTGCCGCATTGGTGTAATCGGCACCTCGAATCATTCGCACTGCGGCTTCACAGATTTCAATTCGCCGATCTGCGGGAAGACTTGGACTCGGTGCCTCTTCGATCAGCTTTTGATGACGACGCTGGACACTACAGTCACGCTCGAACAGATGGCAAACGTTACCGTGCGAGTCGGCGATCACTTGCACTTCGACGTGGCGTGGTGAACCGACATAACGCTCGAGGTAGACGCCGCCGTTTCCGAACGCCGCTTCCGCTTCGGTGCGTGCTTGGGAAACCGCGGTTGCCAACGACTGCTCGTTCTCGGCAACTCGCATGCCTTTACCGCCACCGCCGGCAGTCGCTTTGATCAAAACAGGAAAGCCAATTTTCTTAGCGACTTCGATCGCTTCGGCATTGTCGTTGATCAACCCGTCACTGCCGGGCACGACAGGAACGTTGTTAGCGATTGCCATCGCACGAGCGGTGTTCTTGTCGCCCAACTTTTCCATCGCCTGCGGGCTGGGACCGATAAACTCGAACCCACTGGACCGGCAGACTTCGTTGAAGTGAGCGTTTTCCGCCAGGAAACCGTAACCGGGGTGAATCGCGTCCACTCCGGCCACTTCGGCTGCCGCGATGATTTGGTCGATTTTCAAATAGCTGTCGCTACTGCGTGGCTTGCCAACGCAATAGGCTTCGTCCGCTAATTTAACATGCATCGAGTCGGCATCGGCTTGGCTATACACCGCCACCGAACCGATACCCATTTCACGACAGGCACGGATGACGCGCAGCGCAATCTCGCCACGATTGGCAATCAGGATCTTTTTAATCACAGAGTCGTCTACGTTTTATGCGTTCGGATCGATACGAAACATCGGCTTGCCGAAGTCAACCGGTTGCTGGTCACTTGCCAGAACTTCGACAACGATTCCGCTGCATTCTGCAGGAATCTCGTTGAAGACCTTCATGGCTTCGACAATACAAACAATCGTGTCTTCGGTCACGCGTTGTCCGACTTTGACAAACGGTTCCGACTCAGGATTTGCACGTGAATAAAACGTGCCAATCATCGGAGCATCAATCGTGATGGTGTTTGCGTGGGCCGATGGTGCTGCCGGAGCCGCAGGGGAGCCTGCTGCCGCCGCGGGTGCAGCTGCCGCCGGTGCCGGCATGTAAACTGGCGCGGCTGAGCCACGATTCAGCTTGATTTTCTCATCGCCTTGCTGGAGATCGACCTCCGACAATTCGTGTTCTTCCATCAACTCTACGATCATGCGAAGTCGATCGATATCGAAAATATCGGAACTTTGCTTTCCGCCTTTACTCATACTTGACTCACCGTCAGAAAGATTGACGTTCATGTTAATTTTGGGATGCGGAAGTTTTACAGCACCAAGCGACAATCATCGAGGCCCTTAGGTAGGGTAGTGAGCACTTCGCAACCAGTTTTGGTCACCAGTACATCATCTTCGATGCGAATGCCAAAATCGTTAGCGATATACACCCCGGGTTCGACGGTCACTATCATACCCTCGGCCAGTACATCTTCACAATTCGACGACATCCGTGGAGATTCGTGGATTTGCAGGCCAATTCCGTGCCCCAAACCGTGGTTAAACTTGTTGCCGAGGCCGGCTTTTTCGATCTCGCCGCGGGCGATTCTGTCGATTTCTTTTCCCTCCACCCCCGGTTTAATGGCGGCAATCGCCGCTAACTGGCCCGCGAGAACTGCCTCGTACGCACGCTCGAATTCACTCGAAACCTTGCCGATCGACAGCGTCCGCGTGATATCGCTGGCGTATCCGAGATACTTGGCGCCCCAATCGATCAGCACGACACCCGTGGTAGGCATGAAAACTTCGCCAGGATGGTAATGAGGCAGGGCCGCCGCGGCATTGAACCCGACAATCGGCTTAAAGCTTGCCGATTCGGCTCCTAAAAATCTCATTTTCGCTTCTAATTCGTGAGCAATCGCCCGCTCGGTCCACTTTGGCGACAACATCGGAAGCAGCGATTGAAAACTACGTTGGGCGATCGAGACGGCGCCCCGTGTCGTTTCGATCTCGGTTTCATCCTTGATCATCCGTTGACGCTCGACCACGCCAGTCGTCTCGATCCATGATATTTCCGGACATTTCTCACCGAGTTGGCGATATTGGCTCAGCGATACCACCGACGATTCGATTCCAATCCGGCTGTGCCCCGAATCCCCCAACACTTGCTTGACCAAATCGATCATCAATTGGCTAGGCGGACGAATTACCGGCGTCAACTCAGGACATTCACTGGCGAGTTGGATCTCATAACGCCCGTCACTCAAAATCGTCGTTTCGTTCGGCCCAACCAATAAATACGAACTGTCACCGGTGAATCCCGACAGATATCGAACGTTGATTTCGTCGGTCACCAACATCGCATCGATCTCGAGCGACGAAAGGGATTGGCGAAACGCGTCAAGTCGTTTGGTCATTTTTTCAGTCGTGGTGCTTGTGAGATTTGGGGTCATAGTCTTTGTGCTTTTGATTCACGTGCACATGAATCTGGGGATAGTTTGTATAGAGCCATCGCCATCCCGATTCGGTCACCAACGAATTGTCTAAATATAGGGACTCGAGATACGGCAACGATGCGAGTGCTTTCAGCCCGTCGTTGTTCACTGCGATGTCGATCAAGTGAACACCGCGAAGCGACTTGATCTCCGCAATGTCGCGAGTGACCTCGTTGCCAAGATTCGGAGATGCAATTCGGAGCTGCCGCAGCTCGGGAATCGACTTCAGCATCAAAACTCCCTTTGCCGTACATTTGGCATGAGGCAAGTTGACATACCACAGCGACTTGCACTGCGCGAGCGTCGCCATACCAGCGTCGGTGATCGGCGAAAATCGCAGCCTGACTTGCTGCAGTTTTGGAAAGCTAGGCAGATTAGCAATGCCATCGTCGGTAATTTTGCCTTGGTCGACGATCACCGTTTCAAGCTCGGCAAGTCCTTTTAACTGCAGCAGCAGATCGTCGTTGATTTCAAAATCCTCGACATGCAGCGTCGTTTCCTTGCCTTTTTCGAGCCGCTCTTGCATCGCCGCAAAACGTATCTGCGGAGACACTGGGGCTGCTTCAACAACTTTGTGGTTGGCATCCGAATAGAACCAGAAGTAACCACCACAGATTGCGGCAACAACCATGACTGTCGCAACAATCGCAATTATCTTGCGTCGAGATTTTGATTCGCCGGACGCTGCGGATGTGCCGTCATCGTCGTGCGTTTCGCTGTCGACTGACTCGTCAACCGAAGTTGGGTCGTTGGATGATGTGTCGTTTGAGTCTTTTTCCATGCCAACGATCTTAGCGACGTCAACTGTGTTCGAGTAGGTCTATCGATTTAGCAATGGAGAGTCTGGAATAACGGGCACACGCTGGATCAGAGAATTTATTCGCGGACGGTGGATTGGGTGACGCGAATACTTGGCGATGGAGTGCAGGTTGTTTCGCGATAGCTTTGCCGCCGACGCCTTTGCCGCCGACGCCTTTGCCGCCGACGCCTTTGCCGACGCCTTTGCCGACGCCTTTGCCGACGATCGTGCAGCAGACGGGCGTGCAGCAGACGGGCGTTGTATCCTGGCATCGGGGTTTTGCCGAAGCAAAACCCCGATGCACAGAGAAATTTCATCGTCGAGCGACTCAGCGAGACGATTGACCCAGTAATCGTCGCCCCAAGACATGGATGCTCAAACCATCACTTGATGGCGTGTGAACGAATCCCGCAATACGTTCACCTACGATGAAATTTCTTAATGTTCGTTCAGCCCCGCGGCTGCATCGCAACCGTGGGTGTGGGATTACCACCTAGCCGAAAGATCTGTCAACGGCGATTCAAGAATCAAGACAACTTTTTCAGTTTCACGGCATGAAACACGGTTCTTAGTCGCCACGGCTAAAGCTGAAAAGCCTGGAAAACTCTCGCTTAAAGCCCCGCCAGGCTGCTAATCGCCTTGGTGTCGATCGCAGCCTGGATTCGCTTGATTTTTGTTAGCGGAGGTCGGTTTGAGGCGACAATTCGTTATCCAAAACCGCTTCGGCAACTTGAGCCGATGCCTCGCCGGCAGCAACCGCTCCGGCCCGCACCAACAATGCTTCGCCTACCGATTCAGGTGCCACAGGAGCAGGAGCTGGAGCCGCTGCGGGAGCGATGGGCCAGACCGCGGCAATCATCTCAACAGCCTGGTTTGCCACTTGAGTGCTAGATGTGGCCACTGAATGGAACCGCGACCCCAGCAGTCGGCCAAGTCGTCGAGCCGAACCTCGGCGAAGTTGACGCTTCATCTTGGGAGCGACGGAATCGACTTTCCAAATCAATTCATCCAACAAGCAGTCTGCCGAAGCTTGAATCACAACCTGGCTAGCGTCAGCCTTCACGACAGCGTCGCTTTCGTCTTGGGCATCCGCCGCGATATCGGCCTCCGTCCACAAGTCAACTTTTTCGACGTGGTTATTGCGATCCAGGATGCAATAAGGCTTGTAGACCAGGGGATAGAAATTCCAGACCTGGAGATCGGCGGATGCCAAATCGTATGGCAGATACTCTTCATCAATCGTGGCGATGATGGCTGCGGAGCCGATGACGGCTTCAGCCGACGCGGCAATTTGAATCGCATCGCCTTCAGCGTCCGACGTTGCCAGTTCCTCGAACTCAGTGATCGCCGCATCAACCGCAGCGACTTCTTCAACCGCAGCGACTTCTTCAACCACAGCCACTTCTTCAACCACAGCCACTTCTTCAACCACAGCCACTTCTTCAACCGCAGCCACTTCGTCAACCACAGCGACTTCTTCAACGATGGCCACTTCTTCTTCGGTAGCCAGTTCGTCGACGACAGCCACTTCTTCGTCGACAGCTACTTCCTCATCGATGGCTAGATCGGCCAATTCCGGTTCGGCTAGTTTAATTTCGGCCGTGGGGATCACGGCCGCTGCAATGGCAGCCACTGCCGTTTCTACTGCGAGTGATTCTTTCTTCGCAGAACCGACCGATGTTTCGCTCTTGGGAGGGGTGGTCGCCATGACATAGTTGCTCGAGAGCAAGTCTTCGGCTTTTTGACCGGGAGCGTAAACATCGATCGGTTCTTCGTCAGCGAGTGATTCTAAATCGCTGCGCATCTCATCGGTGGTCGCGAATTCGCCAACGCAGTGATTGTCATCGGTGTCGACAATCGGTGCGGGCAACGTTCCTTCGTAATAGGAAGGCACTTCCGCTTCCACCTCGTTATCGCTAGACGCCAGAGCGTCATGCGTGCTGCTACTCTTTTCCGCCTGCTGCTGAAGACGCGAGATTTCCTCGAGCGAGCTTTGAGCAAAAGGGGCGACCATCGCAAACGGTTCGATCATTTGTTGGATCGAAACTCGACTGCGGCGACTAACGCTTTCCGCAACGGCAAACAACGCGTCCAGGACCGCACTCGACTCAGGTGCGTCCGCCTGCTTCACCTCGTTCGCCTCATTTACTTCACAAGCTTCGGTCACATCCGAAACAACCTTTTCTACATTCACTTCTTGTGAAGTTGCGGAAAGCGTTGACATTCCCAGCGGACCCGAATCATGAGTCCCCCATCCGCACCACTGATCAAATCCATTCACCGACGAATTGAGCGGTGCGACGTCCGTGGCGGGATCAAAGTTCACATCCACTGCATGGCTCCCATTGGAACCTGCGACAGTGATGCCGGCGATGAAACATGACAATAGGAAGCGGCGTACACGCTGAGTTAAACAAATTTTCATGGATAAATCCTCCTGATTAAATTCTGCATACCTCGCAATGTCCTCGACGAGGGACATGGCCGGAACTCTCGGAAAGAGCCAGCGAGGTACGCAGCGGACGTCGCTAGCGAGGGCGACTCGATGCGGATGGGTCTGGCGGGAAATTCCACCGATTAAAACGCTCTCAACGAGCGACTGGGATTAAAAACAAAACTCGTTAATCTGGCGGAACAATAAGCATATCGGCGACTTTTCTGACTTCGGCTACATTAGCGACCACGAAAACGATAACGATCGCATGTGACCGTTCCGGTCGTAACGGCTGAGAAGAGCCAGGACTATGTGGCGGATTTCCGCAAAAGTTCGCCAGCCCTCTCGGACTCGTATTTCTTGCCAAAAACAGACCAGCTGACCTCCAACACGACGCGTCGTTCGCTTAGCCCGAAGGAGCGGCACTCAATCATCCGCGTCGCGACGCTCGCCAAAGCGTGAGTCCCACCGTCTGGCGACAGTAGCGACTAACAATAGCTTGGTTGACCTTCCACACAAAGCTACTGCGAAGGACGCAATCGCCAATTCGAATTGCCTTTGTCCTTGAGATAGGCTTTGCGAAATGCATCGAACGTGGTGTTGTGAAGCACCGCGTCGGTTGCTTTGCGAACGTCCGCTAAGCGATCATGCAGCGGACACTTTTCCCCGACGCCACAGACACCGCCGCCAAAAGGGCAGTGCGTCGAGAAATCTTCTCGCTCGAACAATGTATAGACATCGTAGAGCTTGACTTCACGCGGGTGCATCGCAAAGGTGAACCCGCCGCCTGGACCACGCGTTCCCTCAATCAATCCTGCTTGCGAAAGCGTCGAGAGAATTTTCCCAAGAAAAGGGCGTTGCAAGCCGCGATCTTCAGCGATCTCGGCCGCCGAAAGTCGCGTGGTTCCGCCGTCATACACCTCCGACAATCGGCTAAGCGCAGCAATCGCCGTTTCCGTCGCTTTTCCGTACATGAATCAACTCGATGAAAGGGGGACACCGACAATCGAATCGAGTTTAGTGCGATGCCGCGTCAGATCCTTGATGGCTCAACTGTCCTGTAAACACATTAGCGATCAATCTTAACATCACCGTCAAAATCAACAATCCGAAGGCCCAGATCCCCGCGGTTACTTTCCACTCCACCAAACTAGGGGTGTATTCGACAATCTCGTGTAACGTCGAGGGAATGAACCCAGGAATAATCAAGCCCATTCCCTTTTCAATCCAGATCCCCACGATCACTAACAAGCAAGCCAAAATTCGTATCGAACCTCGCTGCAGCGCCGCGGGAGTAAAGAACAACACCGTGCCCAGCAGATTCATTGCGATCGCGGTCCAAATCCAAGCGACCAAACCATGATGGCCATGCAACCCAAAGAACAAATATTCGGCCGACACACCATGCGCACCGCCGGTGTAAAAAAGCGTAAAGATCTCGCTCGCCAACATTACTAAGTTGATCACCATGGCAACGCGAATGATCTGGATCAACGTCCTTGCTGGACCAGGCGGTGCCGAATAACCGCTGGTAATACGCAGCACTCGCATCACCAAAATGATGAACGCGGGGCCACTGACAAATGCGGATGCCAAAAACCGCGGCGCAAGCAGCGCGGTATTCCAGAACGGACGTCCGCCCAAACCGCAATACAGAAACGCCGTGACTGTATGGATGCTGATCGCCCAAACAATCGACAGGAACACAAACGGCATGTACCAAACGGGATTCGGTTTGCGTCCTAAATAACGCATATAGAGTAGGTAGCCGACGATATGCAGATTGATCACCAAATAACCGTTCAGCACGATCACGTCCCACGTCAACATCGAGATCGGCCAATTAAACCTGCCAATCCCCGGGATCAAATGCCAAAACCGATCGGGACGCCCTAGGTCCACCAGCACGCTGAGTGTACACATCACGATCGCGGCAATCGCAACCGCCTCGCCAATGATCACGACCTTATGCATCTCTTCGTCGTCGTACAGATAGGCGGGAATCACCATCATCACGCCGCCCGCGGCCAATCCAACACAAAACGTGAAGTTTGCGATGTACAATCCCCAACTGACATGGTCCGTCATGTTGGTGGTGATCATGCCCGCGGAAACTTGGTTTGCCCAAGCGTTCGCACCGACCAATGCCACCGCGGTCAACGCCGTCATCCAAGCGTAAAACCCGAGCGAACCATCGGTCGCCAAAGAGAGCGAGCGTCGCAGGAATGCGGGATAGCTCAATATCGCGGAAGGTTTATCGATGGTGCTCATAGGATATTTGCCAGTCGCAGCGAGCCTGCCGCTAAGCAGGAGTCTTTCAGTATATTGGCCGCTTTGACGCTAGCCACGGTTCCGACATTCAACCGGGGCTAGCGCCAAAACGGCTAACGGGATTTCACCCAATGATTCCTGCCTAACGGTTTAGCAGACTGTTGATTAAATGATGGTCGCATTGCTAAATATTTATTTGTCGAAAAAGTAGAAGAACGCTGGCTTCGTGCCTAATTCTTCCTTCAGCACATACACGCGTTTGTTTTCAAGCAGCCAGCGAATATTGGAATCAGGATCCAAGATATTGCCGAACACACGTGCTCCGGTGGGACATGCCTCCAAACACGCAGGCAAACGACCACGTCGAGTCCGGTGCAGACAATAGGTACACTTTTCGACCACGCCCTGAGGCCGAATGCGATTGCTCAGGTAGCCTTGATCAGGGTTCACTTCCTCCGCCGGCACCTCGGGCTTCTTCCAATTGAAACGACGGGCGTGATAGGGACAGGCAGCTTCGCAATAGCGACAACCGATACACCAGTTGTAATCGACAACGACGATTCCATCTTCTTCCTTCCACGTTGCCTGGACCGGGCACACGTCAACGCATGGCGGCTCGTCACACTGTTGGCACTGGACCGGCAAATAAAACTTGCCATCGTCCGGAACGGAATGCGTGTACGTCGTGTTGCCTTGTTCCATGTCCATCGTGCCCTTGGGCATCTCCAGCACACGGATATAAGACTGGTTGGTCGCGCGATCGTGATTATTTTCTTTGTGACACGCTTCGACGCACTTGCCGTTACCGTTACAAACACTCAAGTTGATTGCGTAAACGAACTTCGTGCCGGGGATGGGACGATCATCACCGATCGTAACATCCGCACCATACTCCTCTTTCGTCTCCTCCTCGAGACGCGCAATCACTTTGCGTTTATCTTCGTCGCTCAACTCTTGATAATGTTGCTGCATAAACTCCGCAGCGGTCGTTTCCTTGGCAGCGTGACGAAGTGGCGAGATCGCACCGACAAACGCCGCAGCACCAAGTGTTGCAAAACCACCTTTGACCGCGGTTCGACGAGTTACAATCGGCAACGATTTTTTCAATTGCGAATCACTCATACCGCCCACCCCTGGTTCAAAAGTCGAATTGGATCATCGCAATCTTCAGTGAGCCGTGACGCGTAAGCGGCCGGGTCTCGCACGCTCCATGTATTTTCGTGAGCCGACGGCGCTAGCCGCGGGCAATTGAACGCCGATTTCACGTCGCCCGCGGCTAGCGCCGTCGGCTCACAAGAACAGTCGGAATTCAAAGGATTGACCGCTAGCATGTCGCCCAATCCACTCGGTCCCAGACTTTCCATCGGATTCGCCGTAGCACCACGAGCGGCACCATGATGCTCATCCGCGGGCGGACTTAGGAAGCGATCGCGTGGTTTAAACGTCGGCTTCATCTTCGGGAACGCAGGCACGTGCGGATCATGGCAATCGATACAGTTGTTTCGCGTCTGCGGGCCACGCGTCAGGTCCCAATAGCCATTCATCCCACCGTGGGCACCGTGTTGATAATCACGCCATTGAGAACCGTGACACTGTGCACACAATGTCATCACATCGACATATTCGACTGTCGTGCTATCCGCCAACCGCAGCGTGTCAGCATCACCGGAATTGTGACATGAATAGCAGGTCGTCGATCCGTGCGCAAACGACATGCCTTGATGAAATTGATCCAAGTCCGCTGGCGAACGATTGGCAAAGTTAGGCTCACGAACGCTGTGACACGTCGAACATGCCACCGTACCCGAGCGACCTTGCGGATCCATCACACCTGAATCGATTCGTGGCGGCCCATCGGGACGCCGAATCGTTGCCACAAACAAACCGGCTGAGTTTTTTGAAGCAACTGCACCTTCAAGTGTGCCCTTTGGCACACTTGGCTTTTTGTGTGCGGTGGCGTCACTTAATTGAGACGCGAGTGTTTGTTGTGGTGAAGCATCATCCGTCTGCGATGCTTCTCGGATGTTCCCATTCGCAACAAAAAGAGCGACGGCGAGCCACCCCAGTAGCAATACAAAGACTGCTAATCGATAGATATTTCCTTGATACACGCAGTCCTCTCATTGCTTACAAGAACGAGCCTGCGATTGAAGGCTTGTCATGAACGTTGGCGTCAACGCAGAATAGGATCTTATCACTTCCACAAACCTATTCAAGACAAGTTGGTCGTTTGTTATTGTTTAATTTGGACAAATTGGTATTTTATTTAGAGACAAGCTCGTCGCTCTTCTTTCGCTTTTTACCACTCGCGATTTCTAACATGCCCATCAGTGGACTTGTCGTAACCCTTTCGGATAGCGATACCGAGCGTGCCGATGCAATCGATGCAATGCGTCGCGAGCCGCGAATTGAATTGGGGATCAGTGAACTCGAACAAACGGTTGCTTCGCGAATCCCAATCGTCGTTGACACTCAATCCAATGAAGACGACAAACAAGTTTGGCAATGGCTAAACGATCTTCCGGGAGTCGTCTTTGTCGATGTGGCATTAGTTGGCTTCGAGGACAACTCAAACGACGATTCGTAGCACCAGCGGTTGGCCTGCACTACGACGAGTATTTACCGCACGATTCCTAATCATCTCCACTCGCATCAAAAACTATCAGGACGAAACGATGGACAACGATCGCCGGGCATTCATGAAACAGGCGGCCATGGCAGCAGCGACTGCCGCAGCCACTCGATCCGGCAGTGCGTTTGCGTTGCCGGTGGTCGATCCCACAGAAACGGACGCTTCATCATCAATCAATTGGAACAAGGCTCCCTGCCGTTTTTGTGGCACCGGATGCCATGTGCAAGTCGGCGTGGAAGAGGGACGGGTCGTTGCAGTGGCCGGCGACAAACATGCCGATGTGAACAAGGGCCTGCTGTGCGTCAAAGGCTATCACGTCGGTGGCATATTGTACGGCAAAGACCGTTTGACCAAACCGCTATTGCGCGACGGCGATTCGTACAAAGAGATCGATTGGGACGAAGCAATCGATATCGTTGCCAAACGAATCATGAAGTCGCCCAAGACGTTTGCCTTTTACGGCTCTGGCCAATGGACGATCCCGGAAGGCTACGCCGCTCAAAAATTCATGAAGGGCGGGCTGTCGAACAATCACATCGATCCCAACGCTCGGCTCTGCATGGCGTCGGCAGTAACCGGTTTCCTGGCGACCTATGGCGTTGATGAACCGGCCGGATGTTATGCCGACTTGGACGAGTGCGATGTGGTGATCACCTGGGGAAACAACCCTGCCGAAATGCACCCCGTGCTCTTCTCGCGAGTCATCGATCGGCGATCCCAGGGCGAAAAGGTACGGTTGATCGATATCGGCACCCGCCGCACTCGAACGACCGACGCAGCGAACGACTTTCTGATGATGAAGCCGCACGGCGATGTCGCGATCGCATTGGGGATCATGCATCTGCTGATTGAAAACGGAACCTACGACAAGACATTCGTCGAGAACTTTGTCAACTTCCGTGCTCCGGAACCGGAAAACCCAACGCTGCAAGGCGAAGCGATCTCGTTTGACGAATACAAGAAGCGAATCGCAAAATACACGCCCGAACATGTCTCCGAATTATCGGGATTGTCGGTCGAGCAAATCCGCATGCTCGGCGATCTGTTCGGTAATCCAAAACAGAAAATCACCAGCCTGTGGTGCATGGGGATGAACCAGCACACGATGGGAACGGCGATCAACAGTTTGGTGCACGGCGTCCATTTCTTGAGTGGGCATTTCGGCAAACCAGGCGATTCGCCCACCAGTTTGACCGGGCAACCGTCGGCCTGTGGCACCGTTCGCGAAGTCGGCACGTTGGCCCATGCGTTGCCGGGCGGACGTGTCGTTGCCAAAGACGAACATCGCGCTCAGTCCGAAGAGATCTGGAACATGCAACCCGGCCGCATCGATGCGGTCCCTGGTTACCACACAGTAAAAATGTTCGAGCAATTTACCAAGGCCACCGACGAAGGCGGCGACATCGACACGATGTTCGTCCAGGTCACCAATCCGGGCCAAACGCTGCCTAATTTGAACTTGCTGTTCAATGACAAAGAAAACCTGAAGGACAAATTCCTCATTGTTTCGGACGTCTACCCAACGGCGACCACACGGCTTGCTGACTTGATTTTGCCTGCCGCGATGTGGGTAGAAAAGAACGGCATGGTCGGTAACTCGGAACGACGAACTCAGCAATGGTTCAAGATGGTCGATCCGCCTGGCGAAGCTCGCGACGATTGTTGGCAAACGATCGCAATCGCTCACCGCATGTTTGAACTCGGTCACGAAGGCATGAAGGACAAAGACGGCAAGTTCATCTTTGCGGTTCAAGACGAGGACGGCAAAGAGGTTCCGGTGTGGGAGTGGGAACACTACTACGACGTCAATGTCGACAAGGCACTGTTCGAAGAGTACCGCAAGTTCACCGTGATGAAACACAAGAATTTGGCACCGTACGAAGAGTATGTGAAAGCACGCGGGTTGCGTTGGCCGGTCGTCGAACAAGCCGATGGATCGTGGCGTGAAACGATGTTCCGCTTCGCCGGTTTTGATGATCCGTTTGTTGCTGAAGGAAAAGAGATCGACTTTTATCATTCGGTTACCGACGACGGTCGAGGCCAGGTTTGGTTCCACGATTACCAACCGCCACCCGAGGTGCCTGACGAAGAATACCCGCTGTGGTTATGCACCGGCCGCGTGCTTGAGCATTGGCACTCGGGAACAATGACGCGGCGTGTTTCGCAATTGAACCGCGCAATGCCAACTGCCTATATCGAAGTCCACCCGGACGATGCATCGGCGCTGAATATCCGTCAAGGCGAAGTGGTCACGGTCGAATCTCGTCGCGGTACCTGTGACTTGCCCGTCTGGATTAACGGTCGCGGGAAACCGCCCAAGGGATCGATTTTTGTGCCGTTCTTTGACGAATCGAAACTGATCAACAACGTCACACTCGAAGCTCACGACCCGTTCTCGAAGCAGCCGGACTACAAGAAATGCGCCGTGCGAATTCGCAAACAGAGCGCCGAGGTCGCGAAGCGATGAACAACGAAACTGAATCGAAAAACGTAGCCGCTCGCGGTTCGATCGCCTTCCTTGTCAGTGTCATCGGCATTGCCGTGGTCGGTTATTTCGTCGGCATCAACGACGGTGTTCCGCACGAAGACTTTGAGCAACACGCTCCGTGGTTGTCGTCGCAAGTGGAGGGGACTGACCAACGGTCCGAAACTCCGTCAACGTCGACGATTGCCGCAGTCACTTACGCTGAAATGCGTCGTAGCCAGACGGGACCGACGGGTCAGTGGAAGCCGAAACTCGACCAGATCCCGCAGCCTCAATACGATTTGTTCGCGGAGATCAAACCAAGCGAAGAGGACAAGTTGCAGTCGACGCTGACGCGTGCGTCTCGCCGGGCTTTCAACGGAGCTCCACCGATCATCCCGCACGTGGTCGAAGGCACAAATGACGCGGCTTGTTATGCGTGTCACGGTGAAGGCAAACGTATCGAGAACCGAGTCGCGAACCGAATGTCGCACGGATTTTTGGCAAACTGTGTTCAGTGCCATGCTCCGCCGCCCCCGAAACCGTTCACCGACTTTGATACCGAGGTGCAAACCACCTTTGTTGGACTACCTGCACCGCTCAACGGCGAACGTGCCTTCCCCGGCGCACCGCCCACAATCCCGCATTCGACTTGGATGCGAGACCAGTGCTTGGCGTGTCATGGCGGCACCGCGGGCTGGGCAGGCCTCGAGTCGACGCATCCTTGGCGAACCAATTGTCTACAATGCCATGCTCCCTCCGCAACGCTTGACCAGTCGATCGTGCCAGGCAAAATCGGCTTCTTGCCGGAACCCAACGTAAAATAGAAACGTTAAATAGAAACGTGAAGTAGACTCGCATGTCAAATCAAGAACCGCCTCGCGATGGTCTTTCTCGCCGAGACCTTCTGCACGGTCGGTTGTTTGGGCATCGAGACTCTGAACCGACCGCAGAGCCACCAGCAGAAACCCCGCCGCCCGAGCGGCGTCATCCACCGTTGGTGATGCGGTACCCGCGGACGACTCGCGAAGTCGGTGCTGTGGATGCGGAACCGGAAAAGTCGAGTACGCCAAACGCTGCGCGTCGCCGCACGATCCCCGTCCTGCGTCCTCCCGGAGCGATCGACGAAGAGAGTTTTCTGAACGAATGCACGCGATGCAATCGTTGTATCGAAGTCTGCCCTCACGACGCGATCATCCACGCTCCACCGCGAATGCGTGAAGCAGCCGGTACCCCGATGATCGATCCCGACCATCAACCGTGCATGATGTGCGACGATTTTCCTTGTATCACCGCTTGCGAACCGGGCGTGTTGACCACGCACGTCCGGCCGATGATGGGAACCGCGGTCGTTACCGAGCATTTGTGCCTGGCGCACCACGGAACGACCTGCACCGTTTGTAGCGAGCGGTGCCCCGTCGAAGGTGCCATCCAAGTCAGCGAGGGAAAACCGAAGGTCAAGGAATCCGCTTGTACTGGCTGCGGTGTCTGTCGCTATGTGTGCCCTGCCCCGGAAAACGCTATCCTACTGATGCCCGCGTTCATCCGCCCGACTCCGAAAACAAGACACCGAAGCAAGCCACTCGATGAATGAATCACACGACGTGCCCGATCCAAACGAGACCCCTGAAATCCTCGAAGCTCACTGGGATCGCGAACAAGTGGTTCAGCTGTTTCACGACCTAAGTGAAGGTGCCAACGTTCAACACGTGCAAGTGCGTGCTGCGTCCGACGGTCGCGCACAAGATCAATCGGTCACGCTTCTCGAGGCCAAAGAGTTGCTTGAGCAAGGCGAAGCCCGTGCGATTCAAATCCGCTACGACTTTGACGGGCAGAATTGGTGCGACACGTTGATGGTCAAACCCGACGAAGTCCACATTATCCGCACGCGGGTGTAACGTGACCGAATCGGCGAGCATTCCATCAACCCGCCATCTTGCAGTGCGAGCGTTCTGTGCGGTAGTGGCAATCCAGTGTCTGATGGTGGACTCTGCGTCGGCTCAATTGTCGTACGAACGAACGCCAATTGAGTACTCAACAACGGCTTCGAACGATCCGGTCGCTCGCCTGCTCACGCGGCTTTCCGCAGAAAAACAATCGCTTTCTAACGACGAAAAATACGGCTACCTCCCCGCGCTGCTTCGTGAACTCGATGTCCCCGTTGATTCACAAACGCTGGTGTTTTCCAAAACCAGCCTGCAGCGGCATCTGATTTCACCTTCCAACGCCCGTGCGATTTACTTCAACGACGAAACCTATATCGCTTGGGTTCCCGGCGGCGAAGTCATCGAGATCGCATCGACCGATCCGATGCTCGGCACCGTGTTTTATACCGTCGCGCAAGGGCAAACGAACACGACAGGCAAATTGATTCGCCACAACGACCGCTGTTTGTTCTGTCACGGATCGACCGACACGGGCCGCGTTCCCGGACTGATCATGCAATCGGTCTACACCAATGCCGATGGTGACCGCGTTTTTCCATCGCGTTCGATTCCCACCGACCCGCGAGGTCCACTCGCAGGCCGCTGGGCAGGCTGGTACGTGACCGGCACGCACGCTGCACAATCGCATCTTGGTAACTTGATGCTGTCGTCGGGCGATGAAGTGCAGCCAAAAGAGTCGATCAACACAGGAAATATTGTTGACCTGTCACCTTGGCTCGACGTTTCCAAGTACCTGATTCCCGACAGCGACCTGATCGCCTTGATGGTGCTACAACACCAAGTCTCGATGCACAATCGGTTGACCGAGATCAATCACAAAACACGGCTGTACCAAAGCGACGTAAAAACCATTCACGATGCGAATGACAATGCCCCCTCTCGCCCACCAGATGATCGCGAATCGGATGAAGATGCCTTTGTTTTCAGCCAGTTAGCCGAGCGGCTCGTGGATGGATTACTGATGGTCGACGAACCTTTGCTGAGCGACAAAATCAGCGGCACAAGTTCGTTTACCAAGAGTTTCCAAACGCGAGGACCGACGGATTTGCAAGGCCGCAGTTTGCGGCAATTCGATCTTCGTACGCGGTTATTCAAGTACAGATGCAGTTACCTGATCTACGGCGATTCGTTTGATGCGATTCCCGATCCTGTCCGAACGCGTGCCCTGCAGCGACTGCGAACAATTCTGAGCCAAGATTCCCCCGAGGCCAAGTACTCATCGATGTCCAGAGAGGAACGAACTGCGATCCTGCAAATCCTGGACGCCACTAAGCCCGAGTTCCGCCTATAACCGCAAAGCAGACTTCGCGGTGATCACCACTACTGGCTCCCAGGCTCCTAGCCTGGGAACGAGCGTCCTTGTCCTACTGGGCATCTTTCAAGTGAAAGAACGTTGAGTCAGGAATCACCGACATCGCGACGTCATCGTGTTGCCAGCGCACGTTCAGCGTTCGTTTGCCGCGGCCTTGAAAGTAATCGAGCCTAAACGGCACAAGACCCGCCTGCAGACGGACGACACATGATTCTTCGAGTGCAGGATGATCGCCATCGTTAACGACCAAGTCGCGTCCGCCGATCGTCAACCGGCTGCCATCATCCGAGGCAAGATTGAATGTGTAGACGCCACCCGTGGGAACATTCAAAAAACCATCGAAGCGAATCGCAAAATATTCATCGCGTGGCTTGACCGCTTCCACATCCAGCCCCATCGCGGTGCCGGTTTCCTGCCCCAGATCACGAAAAGCCATTTCCAAGGTGTTGTTGAATGTCCTTGGTTCAAGCGGAAACGCGGTAATGGATAAACCTGGCTCCGTCGCGTCAGCAATCTCCTCGTCCACATTTGCGACCGACACCGCTTCGGCTAACTTCAAACTCACCTGCATCCGCTGGTCGCCACGCACCACATCGAACTGAACTGTCTCGCCAGCTTTCCGTCCCACCAGTGCGAGTGACCATTGGTACGCATGCAGCGTTTCATTCCCGTTGACTTTCACCACCTGGTCACCGAGTTGCAGCTTTGCATCGGCCGCAGGTCCTGCATCGTCAACCGAGGTCAATGTCGGTGGATCAACAAGCGGATCAACGTCACATCCCGCAGTAATTCCATCACGAGCTTCGATCGCCAGTACTCGTGGGATCAATTCGCGAATTCGGTCAGCTCCCATTGCCAAGCCGAGAGACTCGGCATTGGATTGCTGACGCAGTGCCATACCGATTTGAGCTCCTTCGGCGTTCACAAGCGGACCGCCTGAATTGCCTTGAAACAGCGGCGCCGATGTTTGCACCATGCCTTGCGTATAGACTTGGCTCTGCAATGAATAACGATTCAGCCCGCTCAGAATACCTTCGCTGACTGTTAGTCCCACACCACGAGGGTTCCCGATCGCCACGATCGGTTCGCCGAGCATCAAATCGTGGCTGCGACCGATCGGCAACGTTGGCAGCGGATCGCGAGAGAGGATACGGATGATGGCGAGGTCATAAGCTTCGAGTTCGGCGATCGGCTTGTAGCGAAACTGTTTCCCCTCGCTGTCCTGAACGATTCCAGCGGCAGCCCCCGTGATGACATGCGACGCCGTCAACGCATACCCCGCCGAATCGATCGTACTGGCAGACCCCGCACGACCTTGTTGTTGCCCGAAATCGTCCTTCCCCAAAAAAGCAAACACCGACGTCACTGCCGGAACAGCTTTTTGCAGCATGCGAACTTGCGGCGTAAAACGCGGGCTATCAGTCGAAACCGAATGTTCGGTTAACGCCTCGCTAGGCTCATCCGCACGTAGCGTACAAAGCGATGGGCAGGCCATCATCAAAACGAATATGAAAGTCAGTGGAAACAGTCGGAACAAAGCAGAGACCCTTCATATAAAAACGCAACAAGCAACTCCGAAGCAGCCAATGATACAAGATAGTTGCCAATCCGAGTGCAAGCCCCTGGAGAAGCACTGGTTGATGCAAGAACCGACAGCCGAAGACACAACACGCAATTGATTCGCGTTCATTCGCGTCATTCGCGGGCAAATCCTTGCCAGACTCAATTCACACCAACTACCAAACATCGACATCGCTTGCTGTCGCCCCTCCGGGGCTTCGCATCATTCTGGTCTTCGGTTTCCTGGGGCTTTCGCCCCAGGCTACATGCTGCCGCCACTCCGTGGCTAAAAATCGCAACTACGAAACTTACTCATGGGCTACATGCTGTTGCCGCTACTCAGGCTCGAGAGACGCGTGAAACTCGAAAGATTGACTTCGCTGGTTGACTCTTGTCACCATCCGGCGAAGAATCCTTTCGGTTTGAACGGATTCCCTTTTGGAGACAGAAGTATGTGGGCTCGATTGTTATACGGTGCTGGACTCGCCCTAGTTGCTGCCCAATTATTTGCGCAAGCTCCGATCTAAGATCGCTATCGCAGCTAGTGCGCTACGACGTCGTCTCCGGGTTTGCTTCTCGAGTTATTGCATGTCGTCGCGTTGCGATTAGGAACGGGCAGACCAACCCTAGTTGTTACTGGGCAGCTTGAAGCCTGTGTCTTCTAACAGTCGACGATCGCGGCGATGGCGTGCCCCTGAAAAAAATGGTTTCATCGGCCAAAGCTGCTTCCACGCCATTAAATAGGCGCCGACGAAGGTGGCTCCGTATTGCGGTTTAGTGAGCTGCGTGGGTGGACGATAAGGCGAATCTTTCATTGCCGCTGTGAATCCATCGTGAGCGCCGCCAATGTATCGCAGATACCCACGTGCTTTGGCGTATTCAAATTCAGCTGTCATCCCCGCAGAAATATAGGCGGCGACGTCGCCCTCGAATTTCTCGTCGAGTCGATTCACTGGCCGACGCCCGAGCGTGTGATGTCGCTTGAGTGCTTGATGAGCCGCGAACAAATCCTCGACGTTCTGAATCCGAGGATGCTGTGTCGACAAATAGCTCGACGGGACCGGAAATGCCCCAATCGTCTTCTGGTTACCGGTGTTGATCTCACTTTCATCATCAAACCGCGTGCAGAACTCCGTAAAACTTTCTTGCAAACTCCAACTGCCATTCTGATCGGCATACACCACGGCGGAAACGGCGGCCGTCGACTCGGCTCGATTGAGGAACACCACGATCAAACTTTTGACATTCGTGACCGCTTGCGGCAAAAAGAACGTCCCCTCGTTGCTAAAACCCAAACGAGTGAGTGATTCATGAACTTCGAAAAAACGCTGGCGGACGACTTCCGGCAACGGCTCCTCGGGTGGGACGGGTTCAATGGTTGGAAACGCTTCGGTGCGAAACGTCGCGAGGATCAACAGAGGAAGTCCAAGCAAATAGAGCAGAGGAAGTCCAAATAAAATCAGCGTGGTGGTGGTAGGCAGCGAGTCAAAGATATCCATGTGCAGGACCGAGTGGATGGAACGACGGTATTGGCCAATGAGACGGTTAATGAGCCGAGAACTTGATTTCGCGCCGCTGACGCTATTTTCGCGGATTGAAAAGCGACTCTGAAACCGGCTACCTTCGCCATTCGTCGATCAGTGAGGCCACGAGTCCTGTCCAGCCGGTTTGATGATTTGCACCTAAGCCTTCGCCGGTTTCGGCGTTGAAATACTCGTGGAACAACAAGCAGTCACGCCAATGGGGATCATGTTGCATCTTTTCACGCTGACCATAAATTGCGCGGCGTCCATCGCCATCGCGTGTGAACAGCGAGATCAAACGATTGGCATGCCCCTCGGCGACTTCGGACAACGTCATGGTTTCTCGATCCGCGTCCGGTTCTGCGGGCACCCTAATGCTCTCACCGTAAACTTTTGAGAGTTTTCGCAGCGATTCGATCATCAAAAAACTGGTAGGAAACCATATCGGTCCACGCCAGTTCGAGTTTCCGCCCTTCAGCCATGTCGTCGACTCTGCGGGATCGTACTTGACGGTTTGATCCCCAAATGAAAACGGATGATCCTGGTGATGTTTTGACAAACTTCTTAACCCGTAGGGACTCAAAAATTCTGAGTCATCCCACAAGACCTCCACGATCCGGCGAAGCTGGTCTGCATCCACAAGCGAAAGCAAATGCACTTTCCCCTCTGCATTCTCGCTCGTCGATAGGCAAGCCTCGGTCAAGTGGCTGCGGTTTCGCATAAACCACTCAAGATTCGCCTTGAACTCGGGAAACTCGGAAGTCCAAGCTTCTTCCAGTCGCTCGACAGCATACAGCGGAATCAGACTGACCAACGAACGCAACCGGAAACGATGATAGGATCCATCGGGATAACACAACGCGTCGAAAAACAAACCGTCTTCTTCGCTCCACAATTCGTAATCTCGGCCCCCCATGTTTTTCATCGCTGAACCGATGTAAACGTAGTGCTCGAAAAACTTGATCGCCAACCCGACGTAGGTCTTGTTCTCTTTGGCCAGTTCCAATGCGATTCGCATCAGATTCAAACAATACATCCCCATCCATCCTGTCGCATCCGCTTGTTTCAGCGACGAACCATCGCTGGGCGGCGTGCTGCGATCAAATGTGGTGATGTTGTCCAATCCAAGAAAACCACCTTCAAAAACATTGTGACCTTCGGCATCAACCTTGTTGACCCACCATGTGAAATTCAGCAATAGTTTGTGAAAACACTTCTCTAAAAATTCCCGGTCTGCACGTCCGGTCTGGATTCGATCCATGTTGTAGACACGCCAGATCGCCCAAGCGTGTACAGGAGGATTGAGGTCACTGAACTCCCATTCGTAAGCGGGGATCTGCCCGTTGGGATGTTGAAATTGCTCAAATAACAGCAACCACAATTGCTCCTTCGCGAACTCGGGATCGACAAGTGCCAATGGGATGCACTGGAACGCCAAGTCCCATGCCGCGAACCACGGGTATTCCCATTTGTCCGGCATCGACAAGATTCGCATCGAATTGAGATGCTTCCAATGTTCGTTGCGAATGGTATGGCGAGACGCTGGCGGCTTGGCTCGTGAATCATCCCCTTCGAGCCATTTGTTGACATCAAAATAGTAGAACTGTTTCGACCAGATCATCCCGGCCAGAGCTTGACGCTGAACAAGTCGCTCGTCCTCGCTCGCTTTGGGTGGGTGCAGTTCGCCGTAAAACGTGTCAGTTTCCGACTTCCGCTGCTGGACCACCGCATCGACGCCTTGAATCGCATCCGGGATTGGACGATCGGTCAATCGCAAACGAATCACCACCGACTCGCCCGCTGGGACGGTGACGTTCTCGTAATGCACACACGCCTTTGTACCCACTTCGTCGGGGTTCACGCAGGATTCGCCGTTGATCACGTGGCGATGGAAGGCGTCTTTGACAAACGGATTAGGATCGGGACATCCATACAGCCGCTCGCGGTGCGTTTCATTATTCGTGAACAACGGCTGGCCGCCTGACTCGGCATACAGGTACCGTTTACCCAGAGCATAATCGGTCAGCAAGTTAGACATCGGCGTGGCGGTTGAGTCGTCGGCGATCAGACACGCTTGTCCGCTGGGGTCTCTCGCGTTTCGAATCGAGGGCGGCGGTCCCGGAACATCACCCCAAGACCAAGTGTTTCGGAACCATAATTGCGGCAGCACATGTAGCGTCGCCGGTTCACTGCCACGATTAAAGACTTCCACTCGGACGCAGATGTCCTCGGGATCTTCCTTTGCATACTCAACAAAGATGTCAAAGTAGCGATTGTCGTCGAAGATACCAGTATCCAGCAGTTCAAATTCAGGCTGTTCGATGCCGCGACGCTGACTCTCGTCGATAAGTTGCTGGTAGGGAAATTTGGCTTGCGGGTATTTGTAGAGATATTTCAGGTACGAGTGAGTCGGTGAGGCATCCAGGTAGTAGTAATATTCGCGTACATCCTCACCGTGATTATTTTGCTGGGGCACGACACCGAACAAGCGTTCCTTGAGGATCTCGTCTTGTCCGTTCCAAAACGCCAAAGCGAAGACGAGCAATTGGTAGCGGTCACAGATTCCCGCCAATCCATCTTCGCCCCAGCGATAGGCTTTGGATCGTGCCTGATCATGGGTCAAGAAATCCCAAGCGTCGCCGTTGCTGCTGTAGTCTTCGCGAACCGTTCCCCAAGCCCGTTCGCTGACATAGGGTCCCCAAGACCGCCAATTCCGTGTTTTTAATCGATCTTCGTCCAATCGATTTTGCTCCGCAGAGAGCGGAGATTTTCGTGGACGGGAATGACGATCAGTCGATGTTGCTCGTGTCATAGAAGTCAGCCAAGATGAGTATCATGTTGAACCACTTAATAGCTTCACGATCGCTTATTGTAGACACTGCGTGCAAACAGGGTTGCCCCTTTCCCGGCAACCTGGAATTTCGCAGAAAATGTTTATCCCTGAAAACCTCGGGCTAAAACCGAACGATTTCTTTGCCGTTGTAAGTGAACAGGGCCTTTAGAGTTTCAACAGCGATTTCCTTCGTAACAAACCGCACCGATCCATCCGCCAATAGCACGTGAAATCCACCTTGATGTGTATTGCCTAACTGAGGCAGCGGATTATTGATATCGATCTCGACGTCGGCGGGCTTGGTCCACGGCACGGCAATCGATCGGTTGGTTTCCACCACCATGATCGTATTGGACAAGCCATCGAGCACCTCTTGAAACTTGCGTTCGCCTTGCTCTGGAAAAAGAGTCTCCGGGCCGACGGGCAATTGGAACACGGTGTACCCAGGCTCTGCGGGAACACTTGGATCGACGTAAGTTGCAGGCATCCGCGGCAACAGTTTCAAGTTGTGCTCACTGTCCCACGGTTCGTCCAAGTGGAACTCGTCATAAAGGGCTTGCTCTTCTAGAAAGGGCAAGAGTTTCACACGCCAGCTCAGCAGTGGCTTACCGTCGGCATCACGAATCGCGCGATCGGGGAGCGCACGGTTCAAGGAGTAATGATTGTGCATCGCCAGCCCAATTTGTTTCATCCCATTGCTTGCCGTCATTCGGCGTGCGGCTTCGCGAGCGGCTTGGACGGCCGGCAACAAGAGTCCAACCAAGACTCCGGTGGTGGCAAAGTTGCTCTCAAGTTGGACGTTCACGCGATCACCTGATTTGGTAGGGCGAATCGCATCGGCCAGCTTGGTCGAAACTCGGGCAGAATACTTGATCGTGGCCTGGTCCACTTCCGTCCCCTGCAAAGCGCTCGTCATCACCATTTGCATCGCGGTATCGCGTCCAAAGTCGATCGAATCATTCAAGATTCGTTCTAATTCGGTGGCCGCATTGTCGTCTTGGGTGATCGCCGTCACACTCAAACTGCCGCCTAAGATTTGGTAGTCCATGTTGACAATCAATGCATCGGTTAGTTCTGCGAACTCGGTTAGCTCGCGAATTTCCTGCGGCATTTTCCCTGCATTCTGTCGAAGTAGTCCGCTAACGATCGGCCGAATCCCTTGCATTGCAACCACTGCCGTCACCCCTTTTTCAGGCTTGATATCCGATACCAATTTGGGCAATTGCCCGGCTTCGCCGCTGGCCTCGACCATTTGCTTTAGATAACCGCCTACGCCAACCATCAACGTTCTTGCATCCTTACGATAAAGCACGGTTCCCGGCGGACCATTGAGCGGAAGAACGGAGAGTCCATCAATCTGTTGCGGATCGGTAGAGCGAAACAATTTTGGGTTCAAATCGTCAATGTCGTAGTCCTGAGACAACTCGATCACGATGCCACCTTGCGGGCCGGCGGGACCAGGAAAACCGACGATCATCTTGACGTTGGAGATATGCAGAACATCGACGCCGACATTTTCTTGCAGATAGGCTTGAGCGATCTCCGTCGGAAACATCTCCATATTGGGATCACTGAGAATCCGATTGACCGGCACGAAGACGGCCGCAATCGCATCATCTGGGATATACTGGCTCGACAGTGCCGAACCCTCCGCCGCTCGCCCGATGCTTGAAACAACACTACTAGTCAGCAACAAAAGCAAGGGTATGAAGAAACGATTCCGGAACATAGTGAACTCTGAAACGAGGGGAAAAGTGGACGACAGCAAATGGGACGAGCCAGTAGGTGAACGTGATTGGCATTCCGTCGTTCGCCAGCGGCCTACCTACTTCGATTCACCACGATCATTATTGCAGATCCCCCCGTGGGTAGGTTGTAAGAGTTTGCGAAATTCGTGGGAGCCGCAGAAGATTCAGCTCAATCAGATCCAAGTACGCAGCAAGATCCAGAGCCGCAGAATGATCAATGGGCACAGCGATTTGTGGCGAGTCGAACACCAGGACCAAAAAGATGGCTGACTTAAAGAACCCGCGAGTGATCTGGGCAAAGGGAATATTGTTCCTGTTTCTTGGTGTGCTCGCCTCAGCAATGCTGATCGCCCATGCCCCCACGGCACCAGTGGTCATCTTGCTCGGCATTACTATCTGGGCATTTTGCCGTGCCTATTATTTCGCATTCTACGTGATCGAGCACTACGTGGATCCCAACTTCAAATTCGCGGGCCTTATCGCTTTCGTGCGTTACACGCTGCGTCGCAAACACGATTAGGAACGTCGGAACAATTAATGTCATCGATTGAAGCGTTGCCAGAGCGTGGGGCCGGTTCCTACCGGCCGACTCCATCAAAAAGTTAAAGGCGACCGGTGGGAACCGGCCCTACTCGAAACTTTGCTTTATCGCGTTCGTTCGTTGTATGCTGCGTCGTTATCGCGGTGTTTTCCCGGGTCGTCTGATCGGCAGGATCAAAAACGGCTAAGATTTCCATTATCGGCGACGGTTTCACGATTTCGCCGCAACTAAATCTCTGTCATTACAAAACCAGACGAAACACACGCTTTGGAAAACACATCACTGGCTGATCCACAAGAACCGCCAAGTCACATGGAGCGATTGATCGAAGCGGCACGGTCCGGGGATGCGGATGCGTTGGGTGAACTGCTTGGCAGTTATCGGCGGTATCTCATTTTCCTTGCACGAGCGGGGCTGCATCATCATATGCAAGCCAAAGCGGATCCTTCGGACATCGCTCAAGAAGTTTGCTTGGCGGCTCACGGAAACATTGAAGACTTTCGCGGCGAGACGGCCGAAGAGTTTGCGGGGTGGTTGCGTGGGATTCTCACCAACACGCTGGCGATGCACGTTCGCAAATTCTTGGGGACCGCGAAACGTGATCCGAGACTTGAACAACAATTGAACCACAGCTTTGCCAGCGCAACCGGTTTTCTGCAATCACAGATCGCTGGCAATGCAACTTCGCCAAGCCAGCATTTCGCTCGTAACGAAGCGTTTTTACAACTTGCCGCAGCATTGGAAGGGTTGCCGGAAGACTATCGACAAGTGATCGTGCTGCGTCACGTCGAGGGACTCTCATTTGCCGAAGTCGCCAGTGCGATGCAACGCAGCGTGGACAGCGTTGAAAAGTTATGGGTGCGTGCGTTAGCGAAACTGAAGACAACCATGACAGAGAGCAGGTAGGCAGGAATGATTGGGTAAAATCCCATTAGCCGTTTGGGCGCTAGCGGCGCTGTTGACTTAGTGAGCCGCTCGCGCGTGAGCGGCCGGGATCCACGCATTACCCGGTGCCTTACGGCCCACGGCTCACAAGAACAGTGGGAAAAAGTTGAAAAGTTATGGCTGCGTGCTCTAGCGAAATTGAAGACAACTATGACCTAAGCAGGTAGGCAGGAATGATTGGGTAAAACCCCATTGGCCGTTCGGGCGCTAGCGGCGCTGTTGACTTAGTGAGCCGTGACGCGTGAGCGGCCGGGTTTCACGCATTACCCGGTGCCTTACGGCCCACGGCTCACAAGAACAGTGGGAAAAAGTTGAAAAGTTATGGCTGCGTGCGTTAGCGAAACTGAAGACAACCATGACAGAGAGCAGGTAGGCAGGAATGATTGGGTAAAATCCCATTAGCCGTTCGGGCGCTAGCGGCGCTGTCGACTTAGTGAGCCGCTCACGCGTGAGCGGCCGGGTTTCACGCATTACTCGGTGCCTTACGGCCCACGGCTCACAAGAACAGTAGACGTGGGCATCGCAACAAAACGACAGAGAATTAGCATGAGTCAACTCGACGAAACAGACGACGACCGCGTGGTTGCTGCGGTCAAAGATTACATGCGGATGCTGGATGCCGGTAATGCGCCATCACATGAACTGTTTTTGCAGCAGCACGCTGACATCGCCGACGAGCTCGGGCCGTCACTCGAAGGGCTGGCGTTGGTTCATCGCGCAGCCGAACCCAAATCGTCATCGATGGTCGTGCCGGATGCCGAGTTCACTGCCAAACCAATCGGTGATTTTCAAATCGTCGGTGAACTCGGACGCGGCGGCATGGGAGTGGTTTACGAAGCGATCCAGTTGTCACTCGGTCGTCACGTCGCGCTAAAAGTGCTGCCATTCGCCAGCGGACTGGATGAAGTTCGTTTGCAGCGTTTTCGCAACGAGGCGCATGCGGCGGCGGCACTGCATCACACCAATATCGTTCCCGTGTACGCCGTTGGCAGCGACCGGGGCGTGCATTACTATGCGATGCAAATGATCGACGGCAGCACGTTGGCCGAGCTGATCGAGAACATGCGAGCAGCGAACGATGTGGATCTTACGCAGCACGTTAGCCCACAAAAAAATGTGCATCCGTCTCCGGCGGACGCGTCGCGGCTGAAAAAGATCAACGATACGGTTGTTCGGCACTCCACCATCCTCAACGAAAGCTCGACAGTCCGGCAGCGGTACTATCAATCGGTGGTTCGCATGACGCACCAAGCTGCTGTCGCAATCCAACATGCTCATCAATATGGCGTAGTGCATCGCGATATCAAACCAGCGAACTTGTTGCTCGATTCCGTTGGCAAAATCTGGGTGACTGACTTTGGGCTGGCACAAGTACAAAACGAAGCGTCGAATTTGACTCGCACTGGCGATCCGATGGGGACGCTGCGTTACATGAGTCCGGAGCAGGCCGCCGGCCGCCGCGACGAACTTGATCACCGTACCGACATCTATTCTCTCGGTGTGACGCTCTACGAATTGTTGACGTTGCGACCGGCGATCGAAGGCGACGGCTATCGCGAGATGCTCAACAACGTGGCACTCCATGATCCGCCATCGCCCAAGTCGCTTGAACCGACGTTGCCGACCGAACTGGATACGATTGTTCGCAAAGCGATCGCAAAGGTTCCGGGCGACCGCTACGCCAGTGCCGGAGCATTGGCCGAAGACTTGCAAGCTTGGTTGGATGACAAGCCGATCGCCGCGAAACCACCCACGGTCTGGGAGCGAGCGACGAAATGGCGGCGGCGCAACAGCGGGTTAGTGGCGGTGGCTAGCGGGATGCTGTTGTTGGCAACGCTCAGCCTGCTTATCACGACGCTGATGATTTGGCGTGAGCAACATCACACGTCCGACGCCCTGGCTCGCGAAACGCAGCAGCGTCTCATCGCACAGCGAAATTTCCAGCAAGCCCGCGATGCTGTCGATTCATTCAGCACGCTAAGCGAAAGCGAACTCGCGTACCGGCCTGACTTGCAGGACCTGCGCCGCAGTTTCCTGGAAACGTCGCTGTCGTTCTACCAAGATTTTCTTGAAAACCGAGCCGAGGATCCTCAGCTTGCCAGTGACTTAGAAGCGACTTCGGCGCGAGTGCAAAAGATGGTCGATGAATTACGAGTCCTCGACAACCTCGCACCGCTTTTGCAGCTGTCCGACCGACGCGTGCAAGAAGAACTCGGCATCCAACCCGACGCGGCTGCCGAGATCGATGAAGCAATCATTCAGTTTGAAGAGCAGCGAGATTCATTCGCGAATCAGTTTATCGGCGGCTTTGCAACGAACAACGAAGAGATGTCGACCTTAATTAGCCAATTTGATCAATCGATTCGTGAGCGGCTGGATGATTCGCAACTGAAACGGCTGCGTCAAATCGCTCGCCAGAAACGGTTGCCGTTCACTTTCAAAACATCCGCGGTCGTCGCCGCACTTGGGCTGACGCGTCAACAGCGTGATGATGTCAACCGGATCATCGAAGAAACGCGACCGAACCGCAATAACAAGCGAGAGGGTGATGGCCGCGAAGGTCCCGGCCGAGGCGGGCCTCCGAAATTTGGCGGCCCCCAGGGACGATCGATGGACGACCGCCACAAACCACACGAATTCGGGGCGGATGGACAGGGGCCGGACGCGATTCGACACGAGCGGTTCGGTGATCGACGCTCGATAATGAATGAAATGTGGCGTTCTTTGGCCACAGAAAACACAGTCAATCATATATTGGAAATCTTGACGCCCCAACAGCGTCAAAAGTGGGACGATCTGATCGGCGAGCCGTTCGAAGGCTGAATCAGTCCCACTGCGTTGAAGCAAATTGCTCGATAAAGAAATTTTCTGTGGCGGTTTTGCAAGGGGGTCGCAACTGATGGGATAACGCGAGTGTCTCAGCCTCCATCCAGGTTGCTCGCGGCATTAAAAATAGAAGGAAATTTCGATGCGACTTCGCTATACAATGTTTTTCAGTGCCTTTGTTGTGGTTTGCTGTGCGTTGGAAACAAACGCCCAGCAGCCTGGGTTTGGACCCGGCGGTGGCCGTGGTGAGCGCGGCGGAGAGAATCGCGAGCGTGGTGAAAGGGGCGAACGTGGCGGCGATCGGATGCGAATGATTCCCGTCATCGCGGCGCTTGATGCAGACTCCGATGGCATCATTTCCGCTAAGGAAATTGCTGGTGCGGTTGCTGCACTGAAGACTCTTGATAAGAACAAGGATGGTCAGTTGACCGAAGACGAAATGCGTCCCGAGTTCGGAGGTCCTGGCGGACCCGGCGGACCTGGTGGCGGAGGATCTTCGGAAGCCGTCGTCGCTCGATTGATGGCGATGGACCAAGATGGCGATGGCAAACTCAGTCAATCGGAATTGTCGGGTCGCTTGCAATCGATCATGGCCAAGGCGGACACCAACAAAGATGGCTTTGCAACCAAGGCTGAAATCGAGGCGATGGCCAAAACCGACGCAGCAGCCGGTGGACGACCAGGCGGAAGACGTGGTGGCCGCGAAGGCGCAGGTGGCCGAGAAGGCGGTGGCGATCGCGGACGTGGTGATCGCGGACGTCCCGAATAGGTTTTCCTTCTGCAGGCCGTCTATTGATTTCGCCGTCTGGTGCATTGCATCACACGGCTATCGCTCGCTTGACCACGTGCAGCGATGTGCACCCGGTCAATGATCTTTGGAACAATGATGGACGTAGCGGAACTCGTCAAGAGTTTCGACCTATTCAGCGATTCACGAAACTCTTGACGAGTTCCGCTACCCTAGAATCATGCTGCAACGCAGCACGAACACTGAAATGGTATATTCACCCGAGTATCTACGCAGCTTCATCAACAAGCCGAAGGCAAAAATCATGCAGCGAAAACAAGCCAATCAATTTGATCAACGAGTTCTTGATTTGTATGACGACTATGCTCACGGTCGTCTTTCCCGCCGCGACTATGTTAAACGTCTCGCCGCGTTCGCCATCGGCGGTCTGACCGTCGAGGCACTCGAAGAAAGTCTATCGCCCAATTATGCATGGGCCGAGCAAGTTGCTGCTGACGATTCGCGAATCAAAACGGAAACTATCACCTACGACTCGCCCCAAGGCGGCGGCAAGATCAGCGGATTGTTGGCGCGTCCTGCAACAGGCGAAAAATTCCCAGCGGTCTTGGTCATCCACGAAAACCGTGGTCTGAATCCATACATCGCCGACGTCACCCGTCGCCTAGCAGTTGACGGCTTCCTTGCCTTCGCCCCTGATGCCCTTTCACCGTTGGGCGGGTATCCCGGCAACGATGACGAAGGCCGAGCGATGCAGTCCAAGCGAGACCGCGACGAGATGTTGCAAGACTTCATCGCCGCAGCCAAGCTGCTCGATACTCACGAATACTCTACCGGTAAAGTGGGCGCGGTTGGTTTCTGTTTCGGCGGCGGCGTGGTTAACCAACTTGCCGTCCATATCCCGAAGATCCTCGACGCTGGTGTTCCCTTTTATGGCAGCCAACCTAGCGCCGAGGACGTTGCCAAAATCAAGACGCCGCTGTCGATCCAAAACGCCGAACTCGACCGCCGAATCATGGCTGGTGCTGCGGCATTCGACGACGCCCTTACCCGCAACAACGTTCCTCATGAATCACACGTCTACCCCGGCGTCAATCACGGCTTCCACAACGACACGACTCCGCGTTACGATGAAGCCGCTGCCAAACTCGCTTGGCAACGAACGATCGCGTGGTTTAACAAGCACTTGAAAGGCTGATCGGCATCATTGCCGAGGCAATTCTGGCGTGATCACCTCCCCACACTGCCTCGAACCAGAGAACATCAGCAAGATGCTATTTTGCCTTCCGCAGCGTTTTTCGCGATGTCTATACAGTTTCCTGGCGGCGATGTTTGTCGCCGGTTTCGCTGGTGCGGCGGAAGAGCCCAAACGTCCGAGTATCATTTTCATCATGGCGGACGACTTGGGGTACGGCGACCTCGGTTGCTATGGCCAGTCGCTGATCCAAACTCCCAACATTGATCGCTTGGCGAAAGAAGGCATCCGTTTCACGCAAGCATATGCGGGAGGTCCGGTCTGCACCCCGTCGCGGTCGGTATTGATGACAGGGCTGCACAACGGTCACACCGTCGCTCGCGACAATGTGCCCCACTACCGGACCTATCTCGAAGACAACGACACGACGCTTGCCGAAGTGCTTGCGAATGCCGGCTATCGCTGTGGCGGCGTAGGCAAGTGGTCCCTCGGCGATGCCAATAGCGTCGGGCGTGCAACCAACCAAGGTTTTGACACCTGGTTTGGTTATCTGAACCAAGATCACGCACACTACTATTATCCTGAATACCTTGATGACGACGAAGGTCGGATGGAATTGCCTGGCAATACGAAATCGCGGCACACCTACAGTCACACTCAATTGACCAAACACGGACTGCAATTCATCCGCGAGTCACACGATCGCAAACAGCCGTTCTTTCTCTATGCCGCTTACACGCTGCCGCATTTCTCGTCGCCGAAGGAAGACGCTGACGGCTTGACCGTGCCCACGACTGCACCCTATTCCGATCGCGACTGGGAACGCAAAGCAAAGAAGTATGCGGCGATGATCCATATGCTCGATCAAGACGTCGGACGAATCACACAGCTGGTCGATCAAAGCGGAATTGGAAACGAGACGCTGATTATTTTCACCAGTGACAATGGCGGTCACCACTCGGTTGCCAAGCGATTTGACACCAACGGCCCACTCCGCGGATACAAACGTGACTTAACCGAAGGAGGCATCCGCGTGCCGCTGATCGCCCGGTGGCCTGGTCAAATTCCCGCGAACAAGACAAGTGATCAAGTGATTGCGTTTCAAGACATGCTGCCAACGTTTGCCGAACTGGCTGGAGCCAAGACGCCGGCAAACCTAGACGGCATTTCCGTCGTCACCGCATTGATCGGAGGCAAGCTGCAATCAGATCGCGAGTTTCTGTATTGGGACTTTGGTCACTGCCGAAATCGCTACCATCAAGCGGTTCGCTGGAAAGATTGGAAGGGCATCCGCTCGGATATTCGTCTGGGGGTTGCCGGCCCAATACAGCTGTATGATCTGCGACACGATCTTGGCGAAGAACATGACGTGGCGACGGACCACCCCGAGGTGGTTCAGCACATCGAACAGATTATGAACACCGCCGTCACGCCGAGCGAGAAATACCCGATCGGTGAGGTTTATAAAGGCCACGCGATTTGGCAACCCTAGACCGACAATTAATGTCGTGGATCGCTCGGCGACCCATCGTTCTGATTACGGAGGGATCAGCGACAATCCGTCGGTGCTAGGCAGACTGCATTGCTGGAAGCCGCTCTGGGACGTGTTCGAGTCGCAAATGGCTCGAGACAGCCTCTTGATTCATCGCTTCAATTTGATCCACTCCGGCAGCGGTAATCGACAACTGGCCGCTCTCCTCGCGACCGATCCAGCCCTTCTCACGAAAATACCAGATGTGAAACGCCACTGTCTGTGGAGAATAAGGAACCATCGTCTCTAATGTTCCAAGTCCAATCCCGGGTTTCTTGAAATCTCGCTTACGCTGAGCATACAAAATCGAGAGCAACTCGTAGCGTTGGATACAATCGTCAGTCGCTGCGTTCGCGCCTTCGACTAATTCCGCGCGCATCTGATTCTCTTTCTCATACACTCGGTCGTAAGCGGCGCGTTGCTGAGGATCACGCAGCGCCTCAAACGCGGTGACGAGTTTTGTAAAATGCGTGCCGTCGCTATTCTCGCAGAGATCGGGATGATGCTTCTTGGCTAGAAAGCGAAAGACTCGTTCAATCGTAGACACGCTTGCTTTCGGACTTACTTCCAATACGTCGTAGTGATCAACGAAATCTTTGCCAGACATTACTTGAGTCTTTTCTTAAAAGTGAACGACAGCCGCCCCCAGACAGAATGCCGGTACCGCGTACAGAAACGTAGCTCTCAACTGGCGATTAAGAGCGGAAATACTCGTTCAATCGGCCCCCCACCGATAAGCTATTTCGGACGTAGCGGTTCTACCGTTTATCCGATGCACGAGATACGACAAACAGGGACGGAGAAACTGGCCAATCAAATCGAATAGAGTCGTACGCCCCAATGATTCGAGTGGACGACGATAGCCTCGAACACTCTTGAATCTCCATGCACAAAGTTGGGAACCCGCAAAGGGGCTTGTGTGCTTTGTCAGTCTTTGATTTGGGGGTAGTGGACATTGCTAAAGATCCGCTCACACTCAAAAAACAGGGAGCTTTAGCAAGCTCCACTACGGGAAACTAGGAGCATTAGCAAGCTCCACTACATTAGAAACCCCTATTTCCAATTTGGACGAAGCACTCGTTTGCGCTCACTTTGGGGGCATGCAGAGTTCGATCCAGTGGCCATCGGGATCTTGCACGAACGTTTGCAGGGCCCCGTCAGGTCGAGTCTGGCGAGCCCTGCGAGTCGCATTGTGTTTGTCCAAATGTGCCTCCCATTCGTCAAGCGAGTCGACTTCCAAGGCAAAATGGCCGCCACGGTGATGCGAGTGAACGGGCAATTCTCGATCGCCAATCAGATGCAACTCTTGTCTTTCACCGAGCTGAAACCACGCTCCGGGAAAATCGAACGCGGGCCGATCCAACTGGGGCAGATTCATCGTGTCACGATAGAACACGACACTCTTATCGATATCGAGAACATGGATGGCGATATGGTTAAGCTCGATGGCTTTCATGCGGACAACTTTGGGGATGGCGGCAATGGGCGAAGGTGAAGACAACAGCAGATGAGTTGCATCGCCATTCTAACCCGCGGCGATCACCAGGTAAGGCCAACGATCGCCCAGCGAGGCCTAGGCGATAAATCACTTCGCGTTGACGGGGTAAATCGTTTGATCGGGCGCGATCACAATCAAATATTCGTTTTGCCCGTCGACCATCGTCACCGGCGTTGTCACGCCGGATCCCATTGGGGCCCCTTGAATCCCCAGCGAATGAAGCGAAATCGCGTGCTCACCTGCGGGCAACTCCACCCTCAACACTTGGATCTCACGAGGCAACAGTCCCCAACACCGCGTGTCGGCATGCTCGACGCTGCCCCACGCCGAAGCGACTGCGAATTGGAACAACGATCCGGCGGCACCGTCCAATCCAAGTTGGTTTCCCGTCACCGCCACGGTGGTTTCTTTGGTCGCCCGCCGCATCACCGCACGAGCAATCGTCCAAGGCATCTCGGCTTCGACTTGTCGCGTTGCCAATTCACCGACATCCGTCAACGTCTGAGTCACGCCGATCGCAACGCCATTCGCACGAGCTCCGATCGCGACGACATTGGATGGCGGAATTTTTACCTTCGGCACTTTCACCGTGGCAATGTTCGGCAGCAAAAACGGTTTTGAATCGCCACCGTCATTGGTTTGAACATTCATCACCATCGACGCGATCTGCATTGCTGCGGTGGTTGTGGGTGCGTCGACTTGTTCCAGCACCGGTCCGCGACCGACACAGGCAATCACGTACAGCACGCCGTTGCCCGCGGTACTGTGGGCACCGCCGCTGGCGCGAACAACGTCGGCATGAGCAGGAGCGAAATTGGGCTCGACCGAGGTAACAAGCTGGTACGCGCGAGCGGCATCGTCGTAATCGTGATGCGTTGCTTCGCGTAACACGCCACGCAGATAAGGTGCCAAGGCAATCGGTTGATAGGTTTCGGACGCCGATTCCAAGCCTCGCTCGTTCGCCTCAGCAGCCAATTCCGACTGACGCATCGCCGCTTGCATCGCGTAGCTCTCGGCGTCTTGACCATCGGTCGCCAACGAGCAAACTGCTAACATTGCCCGGATCATGACCTGTTCGTAGCTGGCCGGTCGAAAGGGACGAGCGGTGTCGTCGGTGATGATCGATGCAGTTTCTTGAAGTGGTGCCATTTTCGGCATCGCGTCAAAACGATCGCGTAATTTGCGTAGCCGAGCCTCGGCCGCGGCCGCATCGCCGCGAGCCAATTCGATCATCGCCAAATCCAATGCCGCCGCGTCACCAAAGCGGCGACGTGATTTGGCGAGTTTGACAAGCGTATCGTGAGATTCGACCAAATCACCGCGAGCGAACGCGTCGCGTGCGGTATCGATTTTGCGCAAGCCGGCGGAACAGCCGCCCAGCAGCAACAAGATCAACATCGCGACAATCGACGGAGCTCGGTTCATGCTTTCGGGTAAGTTTCATCTAGCGTTGGGTTGGCGGCGGCTGCCACCGCGTTAGTGTTACGCCGCGAGTCCAATGCCACGTACCGTTGTGAGCCGTGACGCGTGAGCGGCCGGGCATCGGCATCGGTCGCTACCCGGTGCCTTACGGCACACGGCTCACCGTTGCGTTTGAATCATCTGCAGCGTCGAATCAACCGTCGCCTTGGCCGAGACCAAAGTTCCACCATTTTCCGGCACGTGTTTTCGAATAGCCTTTGCGAATCGTCGCCGACTCTTTCAGAAAGTCACCGCTGTGCAGATTGACCATTTCGAGGGTCAGCAAGTAGTCACGCTGGGTGGTCTTGTTGCGATCCGTCGTGCCGCTGGTGATGGTGGCGTACAACAAGTAGTCGACTGGCGCACCTTGGCGTCCGAGTGCCGCAGCGAAATGGGCTCGGTTCTCGGGCAGAAACAGAGAATCGGGACGAAGCCGGGTTTCGACCAAGGCAGCATCGACCATTCGCCGACTGATACAGCGGAAGGTTTCGGCCGAGTTGATTTGCGAATCGATCCGCTCGTATAACTGGTCTTTGAAATCGACCATTTCTTCGGCGCTCTTGTTCTCGATCCCGATGAAGCAAACGGTGGCGGGTCCGGAGGCCAAAGCCGATCCGATTTGCCCGTCCAACTTCATCGCGTTTGCCGATTCAAACGAAACGGTCTGGATCGCTGGCGGGCATCTTCCCAACAACTTAGCGACCGATTCATCGACCAACGGGTTCCAGGTGGCAGCACCGGCGGTATGGCTGCCGACAAGATCCTTGTCGTTGGCAGCCAAAATGTGCCCGTATTGTCGGCCTGCGCAACCCACCACGACGCTAATGCAACCGATTGCGAGCAAAGGGAGCGATAAGACAGCAAAGTTTCTCATAGGACTTCCATCCGTTAAATCCGCCACGATTGATGATTCCGGTGTGGCATCCGCGATTTCTCTACCTCGACAAAGTTTTTCATCGGGCGATGATTTTCTTCTGGTGAGGTCTTCAAACGTGTGTTTGAGCAAGGTTGGATTGACGCGGGCGCTGTCCAAAACATGGGAAAAACTTGTGAAATCAAAATTTCTGCAAGAATTCCTGGCCTGAATGTTGCCAGTCGCCTTGTCGGTTTGATGTGAGGTATCAAAATGTGGTTCACGTCGGCTATACCACTGCTCTTGGCGAGGACTCGGCCGTTCGGGTAGTGATTGCCACCTGATCCGATTGAATCGGATGTTCGGGTGGAACTGCGTTGACAAATTATGCTGGATCGAGAAACTCACGCAGGTCTTCCTGGTTCCCCAAAACGCCGCAGACTCCCCTATGTGAATCATCCCCGTCCTTTGTGCAGCTACGCTTGACGGCGATCCACGCCAGAATTTGATAACGAACTGGCTTTCTACAAGAATTTTCTGAGATCTTTCATCACTTATGTCCATCGCTTCTACCGCTTCCGAACAATCCGAATTGGTTCCATCGTCCGCGACATCGACCACCGCCCCGCGAACAAATCCGCGCGGGGGTGATTATTTAGGTGGCACTTTTTCGGGACAGATGACGCCACCGACCATGACGGCATGGACGGGGGGTGCGGTGCTGCCATCGCCAACGTCGATGGGTGACGACGACTTGATCGACGATGACGACGACGATGATAGCGACGAGGACTCGGGATTTAGCTCGGATGACGATTCCGACGGAGGCGGCACGGGCGACGACGGCTTCAACGATGGACTCGATGAAGACGACGAGGTCGATGAATTCGACGATATCGACGAAGACGATTTCGATGACGATTTTGACGACGATTTCGAGGAAGAACTCGAAGACGACTACGAGATCGAGATCGAAGACGAGATCAGTGCCGAGTTTGGGTTGAGCAGCGGCGACGGCAGCGACGACGACGAATTGGAAGATTTCGACGATTTCGATGACGTCGACGAAGACCTGAACGACTAAAGCTCCCTCGTTTCGGTAGTGGGGCTTGCTAAAGCTCCCTGTTTTCTACACGCAAGGGGATCTTTAGCAAGATCCACTACGGGAATCAGCGACTCCCAACGCACTCGTTAGCGTCAGCGGCGTTGGTCTTGGCTCTACCGCGAAATCGCGACCTCTCTACGAACACAGGTGCTGCAAAGGTGTCTTAAAATCGGATATGGTTTCCGATTAGTTGTTGTCCGGCAAAAATTTGATTTTTGCCGACTCCCGAACACCTTTGCCCTAGCGTCTAAAAGCGATTGATGATGCCCGCTTCCGTGAGTCCTTTCCGTGCTCCACCGAGCAGCCCCAATTTCCCAAAACTTGAACTCGAAGTTTTGCAGTTTTGGGACGACAACGACATCTACAAGAAATCGTTGGCCCAGCGTGCTGATGCCCCTTCGTTTGTCTTCTATGAAGGCCCCCCGACGGCTAACGGGTTGCCGCACCCCGGCCACTGCCTGACTCGCTCGATCAAAGACGTTTTCCCTCGCTACAAGACGATGCGAGGCTATCGCTGCGAACGCAAAGCGGGCTGGGACACTCACGGTTTGCCGGTCGAAGTCGAAGTCGGCAAGGAACTCGGCATCCACAGCAAGGAAGAAATCGAAGCTTTCGGCGTCGAACCCTTCATCCAAAAATGCCAACAAAGCGTGTTCCGCTACATGCAACAGTGGCAAGACCTCACCCGCCGACTCGGATTCTGGGTCGATCTGGAAAAGGCCTACGTCACCTACCATCAAAGCTACATCGAAAGTGTTTGGTGGAGTCTGAAGACACTGTTCGAACGCGGACTGTTGTACCAAGGTCACAAGATCGTTTGGTGGTGGGCTCAAGGAGGCACGGCCTTGTCCGCGGGCGAAGTCGGCCAGGGATATCGCGAGGTTGCCGACCCCAGCGTTTATGTGCTGTTCCCGTTGGTCGACACTCCCAACCGCTCGCTCGTCGTCTGGACCACGACCCCGTGGACGCTGCCTAGCAACATGTTCGCGGCGGTCCACACCGAATTGGAATACGCCGTCGTCCGCGACGATGAAACCGGCCAAGAACTGGTGATCGCAGCCGACCTGGTCGAAACGATCGCCGGGAAACTGAAACGCGAACTTCCCGTTCTGGAAACCATCTCCGGGAAATCGTTGGTCGGGCAACGTTACGTTCCACCCTTTGACAACTATTACAAAACAATCGGCGACGCGACGGGCAAGCTAACCAACGGTGAATCCGAAGCATTGATGTGGCGCGTGGTCGCGGCCGATTTCGTGACCACCGAATCCGGCAGCGGTATCGTTCACCAAGCTCCAGCGTTTGGCGAAGTCGATTACGAAGTGCTGACCCAAGAACAAGCACGGTTCGTCGAAACCGATCGCCCCGAACTGCTGTGCGCTGTCGGTCCCGACGGCAAGTTCACGGACGAATTTGCGGACATGAAAGGCACTTGGGTCAAGGATGCCGACAAACCGATCTCGCGGATGTTACGTGAGTCCGGCAAATTGCTGCTGCTCGAACAATACCTTCACGATTATCCGTTCTGCTGGCGTGCACAAGAAGATCCGCTGATCCAATATCCGCGCCGCAGCTGGTTCGTGCGAACGACGAAGTTTCGCGACCTGATGCTCAAGAACAATTCGCAAATCGGTTGGCAACCCGAACACATCCAAAATGGTCGCTTCGGCAATTTCCTCGAATCCAACGTCGACTGGGCGTTGTCGCGAGAACGTTTCTGGGGTACGCCGCTGCCGATCTGGGTCTGTCAAGAAACCGGACAAATGGAAGCGGTCGCCAGCTACGACGAAGTGCTGGCCAAACCAGGACTGCAGGGAACCGAGGTTTGGGAACAAGCCAAAGCGGCCAATCCGGAATTGGCGGACGATCTGCGAGTCCACAAACCGTACATCGACGCGGTCACCTATGATTCTCCGTTCGCCAAGGGTGCTCGGATGCAACGGGTGACCGAGGTCATCGATTGCTGGTACGACAGCGGTGCGATGCCGTTCGCCCAATGGGGCTGGCCACACCAAAACAACGAATCGTTCCAAGATCAATTCCCCGCCGACTTCATCTCCGAAGCACTCGACCAGACTCGCGGTTGGTTCTACAGCCAATTGGCGATCAGCACGATGTTGTTCGGCGAAGGTGCCTCGATCAGCGAACGAGAAGAAGGCGCCGAAACGAAAAACGTGTCCGAAACCTTTTCCGATCCATTGGCCGATCAAGCCTACCCGCACCCGTATCGCAACTGCATCGTGCTCGGATTGATGCTCGGCGAAGACGGCAACAAGATGAGCAAGAGCTTGCGGAACTATCGCGAGCCCAACGAGATCTTTGACAAGTACGGTGCCGATGCACTGCGTTGGTTCTTCTTTGCCGGACAACCGCCGTGGACCGCCATCCGCTACCGCGAACAATCGATCAAAGATTCGATCCCCGAGTTCTTGCTGCGACTTTGGAACGTCTTTAGTTTCTTCAGCATCTACGCTGGCATCGATGGTTTCGATCCTACCACAGCAACCGACGCGGACGACCAGCTCACCTCGGCGAGTCTGGCGTCGGCACCGACGTACCGCGATATCAGCGAGCGAAGTGAAATCGATCGCTGGATCATGTCCGAACTGAATCGCACGAATGAAATCGTGGTCGATCGCATGGACGTGCTGGATAACTACAACGCCTGCCAAGCGATCACGTCGTTCGTTGATGGGCTGAGCAATTGGTACGTTCGTCGTAGCCGTGATCGTTTCTGGGCCAGCGACAAGGACTCGCAAGACAAGCACGATGCGTACTGGACGCTGTACGAATCGCTGCTGCAAATCACCAAGATTGTCGCTCCATTTGTGCCGTTCCTGTCTGAAACGCTTTGGCAAAGTTTGACTGAACCGTTTGGGGATCACACACGAAAGAGCGTCCACCTGTGCGATTACCCGATGGCCGATAATGATCGCATCGATGCGAAACTTTCGACCAGCATGAAATTGCTGCGGGAAATCGCTTCGCTGGGACGCGCGGCACGTGCCGAAGCCAAACTAAAAGTACGCCTGCCACTTTCGCAAGTCGAAGTGGTACTGGCGGATCCATCGGAGATCGACTGGCTGAAGTCACACGATTTGCTTGTCCGCGAAGAATTGAACGTTAAGTCGGTCGACTACACCACCGAAGGAGACCAATACGTCCAGTACTCGGTCGTGCCGAATTTCAAACGACTCGGACCTCGGGTTGGCAAGAACATGCCGGCGGTCAAGAAAGCATTGGCTGCTGCCGACGGCAACACGCTGCTGACGGCACTGGGGCGTGACGGATTCGTTGAAATCGAATTGCCTGGCGGTGAGTCGCTGAAACTTGACAACGAAGACATCGAAGTTCGTTTGAAAGCCAAAGAGGGCTGGGCGGCGAGCCAAGGTGCCGGCAGTGTTGTGGTACTAAACACCGAAGTCACCGACGAACTCCGCCGCGAGGGGATTGCCAAGGATCTGATCCGTACGATCCAAAGCAAGCGAAAAGAAATGGATTGCGGCTACACGGATCGCATCACTGTGGGCATCATCAGCGAAGACATCGAAGTTGCGACGGCGCTGAAAGAACACGGTGACACGATTTGCAGTGAAACGCTCGCCAGCGAACTTCGCTCCGATGCGATCGCGGGTACGGAGCCAAGCGAAACGGAATTTGGCAAAATCTTTGTTCAGAAAAACGCCTAATGCCAGAAGCCAACATGAGCGAATCGAAACTCCCCATCGCGATTTTCTTGAGCGGCAGTGGGCGTACGCTTGCCAATCTGATCCGGCATCGTGACGAACACGGATTGCCAATCGACATCCGTTTGGTGATCAGCAGTCGTGATGATGTGCGTGGGCTCGATATCGCCAAAAACGATGGCATCCCCACGCGAGTTGTTCGCAAACGTGATCATCGCGACCCGTTTGATCACACGCGAGAAATGTTTGATCCCTGCCGCGAAGCCGAGGTCAAATACGTCGTGATGGCGGGTTATTTGAATCACGTACTGATTCCCAACGACTTTGAAAACCGAGTCATTAACATCCACCCTTCGCTATTGCCGTCGTTCGGCGGCACAGGGATGTACGGACATTTTGTGCATGACGCGGTGCTAAAACGAGGCGTGAAGATCAGCGGATGCACGGTCCATTTCGTTGACAACGAATACGATAACGGACCGATCATCGTGCAACGCTCGTGCCCAGTAAAACCCGATGACGACGCCGACACCTTAGCCGCCCGCGTGTTCGAGCAAGAGTGCCTAGCGTTGCCCGAAGCACTACGAAACTTGCTCTAAGGACCGCCGGAACATTAAGTGACGGTCGTCACTGGTAGCGGAAGTCGTCAAGATTTCCGTAAGTCACGGGACAGGTCAAAACTCTTTTTTAGTCAACAGGGACACAGCATCTTTTGTGATTGCGTCGCAAGATTGCAAGAGGCTGTGGCCAAAATTTGGAATAAGTGGCTGCGTGAAGTTGTGCTGAGGTTTGCCCCACCGGAGCGTGCCCAAGCGGAAAGCAGCTTGCTTGGTTTTCGCGATCACATTTTTCAACCTCTCATTTTCTAACCTTGCTTCCCCTTTTTCGCTAATGTGTTTCACCTCAATTGCGGTGTCAATTGGAGTGACGGTGCCGTGGCAGAGATGCAGCGAGTTGCCACAGCACCAACGCCGAATAGCGGACGAGAAGGTTAGAAAATGGGAGGTTAGAAAATCAAAGCTCGGATGCGACCCGCAAGTATCGACACTCCCGTGCGAAATGCCGGTGGAGGCATTCATAAAATGCTGCCCTCCAGCGGAGATGATCGTGTCGTGGTCGCACCAAGCCGCTCGGAGGGTCACATCAAAGGGGTCAGGTCACATCAAAGGGGTCCACATCAAAGGGGTCAAACCTCTTTCTTTGTTAGCGAGGTCCTGCTACAATCAGAGAATGCCACGATCTCCGAGAGCTGACGAAGCAGGCGGGATTTACCACGCCTTGAACCGCGCAAACATGAACGCACCGATTTTCAAGAAGGAAGGCGACTTCCTCGCTTTTGAAAATGTGTTGCATGAGGCATTGGGTCTGTATCGAGTTGAACTTTACGCTTATCAATTGATGACGAACCATTGGCATTTGATTATTCGCCCGTTGGTCGATGGTGAAATGGGCCGGTTTTGCAAGTGGGTTGGAGGCACTCACACGATGCGGTACCACGCACACTACGATTCCGCCGGTCGTGGGCATCTCTATCAGGGCCGCTTCAAAAGCTTTCCAATTCAGGACGACGAACATTTTTTGGTTGCCTGTCGCTACGTCGAGCGAAATGCGTTGAGAGCGAACATGACGGCGCGGGCGGAAGACTGGCGATGGGGTTCCCTTTGGCGTTGGCTCCAACGGCCCGAGCCAGATCCGAAGTTGTTGTCTCCATGGCCAATCCCTCGGCTTCCAAACTGGGTCTCTCGTGTCAATGAACCATTGTCAGAAAGCGAGTTGAAAGCGATCCGAATCTGTGCGAATCGCGGTGCACCGCTGGGAGATGAAGGCTGGGTCGAATCGATTGCCAGGCGGCTCAATCTGGAATCCACAATGCGGCCAAGAGGTCGTCCACGAGTTCGACCATTACCCGAAGACACCAAAAAAGAGGTTTGACCCCTTTGTTTCGTTTGACCCCTTTGTTTCGTTAAAAAAGAGGTTTGACCCCTTTGTTTCGTTTGACCCCTTTGTTTCGTTTGACCCCTTTGTTTCGTTTGACCCCTTTGTTTCGTGTGACCCCTTTGTTTCGTGACCCCTTTGTTTCGACCTGCCCCCTTTGTTTCTCCGCCGTCGGGTTCAGGCGTTGACGTTCACGCGACGATGAGAGGAACCGAATAGGCGGCAATCGCCGCGTCTCGCTATACCAGGGTGCAGCCCTCTTCGTTCGCTTGCGCGATCAACATCCGATCGAACGGATCGCGATGATGAGCGGGCAGCGTTTCCACGCTCCATGCGTGCGCGAACCACACGGGGAGTTCTTCAAGCCCGGCATCGACAATCGCTGGTGCGATGTCGGCGGGTGCAGTGAGCTTGCCGAGGCTCCGCTTAATCGCGATTTCCCAAGCGACGACCGAACTGACAAGAACGTCATTCCCTGGTTCCGCAATGGCATCGCGTGCGTCGTCCGAAAGCAGGTTCGGATCGTCAAGCCACCACAGAACGACATCCGTGTCGAGTAGTAGTCTCACTCTTCGCCCGCACCAAACGCTTCGGCGATGTCAGCCGGCAGTTGGTCGAAACCGGGAGCTATCACAATCTGCCCCTTCAGTTGACCGCCGCGACGCGTCGCGTGTTGGTTCGCTAGCTTGGCTGGTTCGGCGACCAACTTCGCGATTGGCTGTTCGTGATCCGTGATGACCAATTCCGCACCGGGAGCCATACCCGCGATCAGGTCTTTCAGTTTGCCCTGTGCGTCATCAATCGAAATTCGATCTGACATTTTGTCTTTCCAGTTGGCTGCGATGCCACCATTCTACCTAACCAAGATCAGTCAGGCAGAGACCGACGTTGGACAGTGGTTGCAATGATGCCCTTGGTCGTTTGGCCCAGAGTGAAGAGGAAAAAAGGGCCCGTAGTCGCAATCTTCGGCACGTTGCCGCCAGCCTGGAGTTGAGCGAACTTCGCCGAAGGCACTACGACCCAAATGGTCGCTGGATGAGCAACCAAGACTCCGAGCGTGAAGCGAGCCTCCATGCGGTGGGGACTCTGTATGAAGGCATCGAAAACCACTCAACATCACTGAAACATACACACAACCCTCAAATGGAACTTCACATCTCCATTTAATTTCCACAAAATCATTCGGCCTCATGGCTGCCTTCCTCCACATTAGAAACAGCTAAAATCCTTCATGTTTCCATGCTGGAGTTGCATTTAATGATGTAAACCGCTTGGAGTTGGGCCCTTCTTACGCTGCTGGGCTTGATGTATACGCATCGAATTACGCCTGCTCGTTTTTCATGTATATTCACAATTGCAACTCACGTATATTCATATAAACTCTTATGCGTTCCAGCATTCACCCTTGGAGATCAACGGCCGATGTCGAAAACTGTGCCCAGAACGATGACCGAGGTGGCTCGGCGGGCCGGCGTCTCTCAGGCGACGGTCTCGCGTGTCGTTAACCGAAACGGTTATGTCTCGGACGAGGTCGCCGAATCAGTGGCCAGGGCGATCGAGGAACTCGGCTACCAGCCCGTGGCGCGTCGCAGCACCCCCGAAAAGGAAAAGGCGGCTTCACCGACTTCGCCCGCGGGCAGCATGATCGCATTGGTGATGCTGGACGATTCCATGAATGCGAATCCGACGTTGGCGCTATCAAAACTGCGTGGCGTCGAAGCGGCGGCCGCAAACGAAGGGTTGACGGTCTCGATTACACGGATGCATGGCGGTGATCCATTGCCAGTCACGCTGAAGCGGAAAGACATAGTCGGTGTTTTGTTGTGGGGGCGATCGGCCGATCCAGCTCTGAAGCGTGCCCTCAGCCACCTCCCTACGATGTGGCTCTCTTCACACGCCGAGGACGGAGGCCAGGTCGTGCTGGTTGGCAATGAACAGGCGGGGCGTATTGCGGCGGACTATCTAATTCAACATGGCGTCACGCGGCCGGCGTTCCTTTGTCTATCCCCGGACCGACCCGCCTTTGAGCAGCGTGGCAACGGATTTCGATTCGGGCTGCATGTTGCCGGGATGGAGTCTCAAACGTTTGTCAACGCAGAAGTCAGCAGCGTACCTCTTGAGTCGTTATCGCGCACCAAGAAATCTCGCATCGTCGCGACACTCTTGGACCAAATGCTAACGTCCGAGCACAGGACCGACGGTATCTTTATCCCGGATGATCAGATCACTTGTTTGGTCTACGCGGAATTGCGAAAGCGAGCAATTGAACCTGGTAAAGACATCCTCATCGTGTCGTGCGGAAATGAAGACGCCTACCTGAACGGACTGTACCCGCGACCGGCGACAATCGATTTGGCACCAGAAGCGACGGGACGCTTGGCTGTGGAACAGCTACTGAGGTTGGTCCGAAATCCCGTCGCTGGCAAGCGAGCTTCGGTAGTCGTTACTCCGGAGTTGGTGCTTGGCGATGAGTGAACTGCAAGTGCGTTGGCTCGATTACGCTGCCATTTTTTTGTATCTCGGTGCGATGGCTGCGATGGCGGTGTACTTCGCCCGGCGGAACACGAACACCGAAGAATACTTTGTCGGCAATCGCGGCTTTTCGGGCTGGGTGATTGGTCTGTCGATGCTAGGGACGATTGTCTCGTCGGCTACCTTCTTGGCGTTGCCCGCGGCGGCTTATGCACTGGATTGGCGGCAGCTAGCGGTGAACCTGGCGCTGCCGTTTGTGGCGGTCATCGCCGTATTGGTTTTTATTCCGTTGTTTCGACAGGGGAAGATGACGACCGCATTTGAATACCTCGGAATGCGATACGGAATGGTGCCACGACTGTACGGCACGTTCAGTTTCATCGTGATGCAGTTGATCCGTTCGGCTCAGGTGCTGTTTTTATTAGCGCTGCCGATTCAATTCTTGACGGGTGCACCGCTGGGCATCGTGATTGTGGGAGCGGGCATTTTTGTCGCGTTCTATACGGTGATCGGCGGCATCGACACGGTGATCTGGACCGATGTGGTGCAGACGGTTGTGTTGTTTTGTGGAGGGATTGCTTGTGCATCGTCGATCATCTTGGCGTTGCCCGGTGGTATCAGCCAAGTCATCGAAATCGGTACAACGCAAAACAAGTTTTCCTTTGGCAGCTTTGATTGGGATCTTTCCCAACGAACGTTCTGGACCGTTGCGTTGTTAGGTGTCGTCAATTGGTTGGCGATCTATGGCGGAGATCAAAACATCGTTCAGCGTTATGTGTCTGCCAAGTCAACTCGCGAAGCTCGCAAGGCAACCATCATCTATTCGAGTTTGGCGCTACCGATGTGGGCGTTCTTCTTTTTCGTCGGTACAAGCGTCTTTGCGTATTACCAAACCTTCCCCGATCCGGCCGTTGCGGCATTGCAAGCGGATCAGGTGTTACCCTTCTTTATCTTGAATCATATTCCCGCTGGTTTGGCGGGGTTGATTGTGGCGGCCATCATTGCCGCCGCGATGTCGACGCTCGATTCGAGCTTAAATGCGATTGCCACGGTCACAGTCGTCGATTTGATGAAGCCTCTCTTGGCTCGTGATCGCAGCGATCGGTTCTATTTGGTTGCGGCGCGGGTGATCGCGACCGCGGCAGCCGTACTGATAATCCTCGGTGGACTGATCTTCGCGAATTTACCCAAAGAAAGCATGAATGACATCTCATTGATCGTGACTTCCATCTTTGGTGGCTGTTTGATGGGGTTGTTTATGGTGGGCTTCTTCACCAAGCGAGTCGATGGCTTCTCGGCGACTTGTGCGTTGCTAGCGGCCGTTGTCTTCAACGTTTATCTCGGGCTCGGCGCGATGCAAGTCTTGCCTGTCGATTACCGCCTTCCAGTTCATAGCTATTGGACGGGTGCTCTCGTCAATTTCACTTTCATTTTGTTCGCCTATGTGATCGCGAGGTTGCGAAACCGCACGCCTCGCGATCTAGCGGGACTGACGGTGTGGACCCTCAATACCAACTCAAGTAAAAGTAGAAACAGTCGCGCATGAGCGAATCCAAACCTCTCACACAAGTCTTTGACGTCGTCGTCATCGGTGGAACGCCCGGAGGGATTTCCGCAGCGATTGCGGCAGCCCGAAGCGGATGTCGCGTTGCGATCACCGAACATCATGCTCACCTCGGGGGCATGGCGACCAGCGGTCTAGGCAAAAGCGATATTGAAAATCGCGAGATGATTGGAGGCATCTTTGCGGAATTCGTTGCTCACGTTCGCTCGCACTACGCGGAGCGTTTCGGAGAAGACTCGCATGATTTTTCGCTGTGTCGCGAAGGTTACTATTACGAACCCTCGGTAGCCGAGGCGATCTTTGACCGGATGCTCGAGAACGAGGGTGAATGTGTCTGCGTCTTACGAAGTCACGTGTTGCAATCGGTGGAAGTGATCAATGGACGCGTTCGCCGGGTGCACGTGATGTCCAGTGAAACCGCTTCCCAATTGCGGCTAGAAGCTTGCGTGTTTATCGATGCGAGCTACGAAGGTGATCTGTATGGGCTGGCCGGCGCAGAGTTTCGCTTGGGACGCGAGTCGCGAGACGAATTTGATGAGCCGCACGCTGGTTTGGTTTACTATGACTACGAAGAAGGCGTGTTCTTAGCGGGCACCACGGGCGAAGGGGATGGTCGCTTACCCGCCTACACCTACCGATTCTGTCTGACCACCGATCCCGATAACGGCTACGTTCTGCAACAGCCTCCGGAGGATTACGATCGGCAGTTGTATCTGCCCTATCACGACGACTTAGCGGCGGGGCGTTTGTCGGCACCGCGGCAACTGATGTCCGGCTGGGGGTACTACCCCGAACATTTTGACACTTTGTTGCGGGCTCTGTCCGTGACAGAACTTCCCAACCAAAAAATTGATGCGAACATCAACCCGCGGCCATTGGCGTTTCCGTTTGCAGAGCAAAACGTGGGCTACGTCGAGGAGACGGAAGAGAAACGCGAGCGGATCCGCCGTCGCCATCGTAACATCGCACTGGGGCTGCTGTACTTTTTGCAAAACGATCGTTCTGTTCCCGAAAAGCAGCGAGAAATGGCTCGGCGTTACAACTTGCCGCTCGATGAGTTCACCGACAACGATCACTTCCCGTATCAGCTTTATGTGCGTGAGGCGCGTCGCCTGAAGGGGCAATACACGTTGACCGAACATGACATCGCTCGGATAAGCGATGATCCGACCGCCGGGATGCATGAGGATGCAATCGCGGTGGGCGAATTCCCGATTGATAGTTTTCCGACTCAATTGCGAAAGCCAACCGATACGCGGGTTCTCGAGGGGTACTTGGGCATGCTCAACAAGATCACGCGTCCCTACCAAATTCCGTATCGGATCATGCTGCCTGAACGCGTCCGCGGTTTAATCGTGCCGGTTGCCGCATCGACGACTCACGTTGCCTACTCTTCCATCCGTATGGAGCCGACCTGGATGGCAATGGGCCAGGCCGCTGGCGTCGCTGCGTCGTTGGCGGTGAAGGGAAATTGTGAGTGCGACGCGATTTCGATTGACGATCTACAACAAACGCTCCACGGGCAAGGCCAGATTTTGGAACCACGTCTCGCCACAGCAACATCAACCAACAGCACGAAAGCCGAGGGCTCTGTATGAATATCAAGTCACTGATCTACGCGGTTCTAAGCGTGGCAACGATTCACGGTGCGGTTTCGGATGCCAACGAACTTGACTATCCCGACGCCGTTTCGAATCCGATGTCGCCGTTGATGCTGGCGGGAGACTCCTTTCCGGACGACAAGCACCAGATCGATCAAGCCAAGTTGCCTCGCGTGTCCGGTGAACACTCCGTGGTCAGCGACGTTAGGGAAGCTCACGGAGTCAATCAACACAATTATTTGGTCAACCATCAGGGCAAGTATCTGATCATGTGGAGCGATGGTCCTGAGTTGGAGGACCGTGTCGGACAGCGAGTCAAATTCGCTACCAGTGACGATGCGGTGCACTGGGGCGAACCTCGCTTCCTAACTCCTGCCCCCCCTCACTCCGGGCCGGACTCGCCGTACTACAACACCCGGTCGCCCAAAGGTTTCCGCTATATCTCCCGCGGCTTCTGGCAACGCGATGGTGAACTGTATGCACTTGTCGCACTGGACGAAGCTGCCGGATTTTTTGGCCCAAGTTTAGAACTGCGAGCGTTTCGATTTGATGCCGAAAACGAAAGCTGGCACGATACCGGTATCATCGCCGATAACGCGATCAACAACTTCCCGCCCAAACGCATCCCCAGTGGTGAGTGGATGATGTCGCGACGCCCCTACAACTATGCATCCGCCGGAGTAGATTTCCTGATCGGCGGCGTCAAGTCGATGACGGACTGGGAATCGTTTCCGGTGCTTGGAACGAACAGCCAGCTTCACGCCGAGGAACCGTTGTGGTGGGAGCTGCCCGATGGAAATCTTGCCGCTCTGTTTCGAGACAACGCCCACAGCAAATTTCTGTATCGAGCGTTTTCAGCGGATAACGGACGGACTTGGAGCAAGCCGGTCAAAACGAACTTTCCCGACGCGACATCCAAGCTTTACGGATTTCGGTTGAGCGACGGACGTTACGTTTTGATCTCCAACAGCAACCCGCGGGCACGCGACCCGCTCACGATCGCGATCAGCGACGATGGGTTGGTGTTTAACAAACTGGGCTATCTCGCGGGCGGTCGGCAAGTGGATTATCCGCATGCCATCGAGCACGACGGAAATCTATTGGTTGCCTTTGCCAGTGGCAAGCGAACCGTGGAAGTTTTGAAGATCGAACTGTCTGCGCTGGATCAACTCGCAATGCCAGAGACAGTGCAGTTGAACAGCCCTCTGCCAGCCATCGTGGCTCCCAAACCGGCCGCGAACGCGGACTGGATTGATCTCGGCGACGAAGGCGACCAGTTCTATCTGGCCGCCGACTTTCGTGTTCCCGAGCGAGGGCAAACTTTCGACTTGAGACTTGCCACAAGCGGCGGTGAAGAACGTGTCACAATCGGCATCGCTGCCGATGGCGTGCTGTCAGCCGGACTGTACAAAACGATCGCTCATGGGCCCACGTTGGATCAAGGCAAATCGCTATCGATGCTCGTTCGCATCGCGAGCCACGACAAAAAGCCCGACGAGCTGTTCGTACAAATCGGTCCGGCCGGCAAGATTCCTTCCGAACCGACGAATTTGTCGGATTGGACTCTGGTCAATCGCCAGGGCAGCAGCCGGGCGAATCTTGGACGCATTCACGTCGCCGCGGACAAAAACTCGCTTGAGTCCACCCGCGTTCGGATTGGCAACAGCGCCGCGGATTTGATCGACGCTAAACCGGCCAAGTTCTCCGTCGTGCCCCCTAAGCCTCGCGTGCCTTTACCTGATCTGTCGATGGCGGATCCGGTCACAAACCCGAAAAGTGCCTTGATGCTGCGGCTTGCAAAAACCGGCACGGATCCTAACAAGATCGATTTTGATCAGCTTCCGAAATTGCATTCACAACACGCAATCATCAGCGATGTACGAGATCAAGGAGGCAATTGGGTACATCAGCACGCCTACGTTGCCCGACACGATGGCCGCTATTGGGCGATGTGGAGTGACGGTCCCGGAAAGAGATTTGAACACTTGACGGCTCAGCAGCATCGCAATGTCGTTCCGCACCACGATCAAGCGGGCACTCGCGTGTCTTACGCCACCAGCCTCGACGGCGTCAACTGGAGCAAGCCTGCCGATTTGACCGGACCGCCCCGCCTCGAAGGCTTTGGGTGGATCGCCCGCGGGATGTGGATTCGCGATGGAGAACTGCTGGCGCTTGCGAGTCATTTTCGGGCCCCTGGTTATCCCGGTGACGGACTCAGTCTAGAGGCGTTTCGCTGGAATGCCACCGCAGGCATCTGGGAAGCTCACGGAACCGTTCTCGACGACACGCTTAACAACTTTGCCCCCAAACGTTTGCCGTCGGGCGAATTCATGATGACACGCCGCGATCATCAGCGCCGCGTCACGGTCATGATCGGCGGTGACAAGGCGTTTGATCAATGGCGTATTTCGCCCCTCGCCAGTTACGGGAAGAACGGTCAACCCGAAGAACCTTATTGGTACATCCTTCCGGACCAGAAGAGCATCGTCGGTTTGATTCGTGACAATGCGCGTTCGGGCCGACTGCTACGAACGTTCTCGACGGACAACGGGCAAACTTGGAGTCCGATTGTCGGCACGAATTTCCCGGATGCGACGAGCAAATTTTTCGTCCTTCGCACCTCGCGAGGCTACTATGCATTGGTCTCCAATGCCAATCCGCGAAGACGCGATCCGCTGACGCTCGCAATCAGTCGCGACGGATTGGTTTTCACCGACCTCTTTTATTTGATCGGAGGACGACATATCGACTATCCGCACCTCATCGAGCATGACGGTCATCTGCTCGTCGCCTTTTCAGGGGCAAAACAGACGATGGAGGTCCTGAAGATATCGCTGGACGAAATCGACTCTCGAATCGCCGCTCCCTAGAGCAATTTGTTAAATGACGTGGAATTCAAGCCGTAGCTGCTTTCGCCAGAATGTTGTCCACCGTCTGGCGACGGTGGCTACATTAAGATGCCTAGAAGTCTTTCGAAGCGATCGACAATCTCCATTTTGATGATGACCGCGTTATTGGAGCGTCGATTGCATCGCTCTTGCTTCCCACCATTCCCGCACACAGTTGGGCTGCCCAGGGGCAATTGCATGCTCCCTCGGAGTAATCGCCGTTTGTGCGGCACGGTCGAGTTCAATGAGCACGGTCGTGCCATCACTGGTTTGGGAAAAATGAACTTGATGAGTCGATGCCGTTTCGCCAACGGTGATGTTCATCGTACCCGTTTGAAGTTGGTCCGTGATCGAGACATCAACCTTCGCCAAAATCTTCAGTCGAGCGACGATCGCCGACAACATGCGACTTGGAATGTGCTCCCGATCCACTGCAACACCGTCGATCACATACTGAATGAGAACCGCCTCTGGCCGAGCAGTCAAGATCACATGAGTCGCACGCATCTGAATCGCTTCGGACACAACCAGATTCACCAGTCGAATCACCGGAGCGTCACCGGGTGACGAAGCCTGTTTCACGGTGCGCCTGCGGCGTGATCGCATTGGCGACGGCGAAGGAAGAGGCATCGATTGGATCATGCAAATGTCGTCATCCTCTAGCATACCATCGGTAATGATGTCGTCTGCTAACCCCAGTGATTCGTCTGAACTGACTTCAAAAAAGTCGTCACTGGTTTCTGTAAAGTCGATGGCAGTATCCGTAAACTCCTGCAGCATCGAATCTGCCGACTCGCCTTCGACTTGACCGTAGTGCAAGTTAATACTTTGCAGAATGGCGTCGGGTGATGCGATCATGGTTTGAATGTTTCGGTTGAGAATGAAACGTAATTTTTCGACCGTTTCCAAGTCGGCCGGATCGCTGACCAGGACCGTCAACGTGCCGCCTGATTCGCTCAGCGGCATGACCCCGTTTTCTCGTGCGACCGATTCTGGAATCAGCTCGATCACTTCCATCGGTATTTGCGTATGCCGCAAATCTACGTATGGCATCTTGTACGATTCGGCTGTCACCTGAGCAACCTCCTCGGCAGTGGCATACTCCATCTGTACCAAGGCGTTGCCAACATTGGTGGATATCGAACGAGACAGCGCCTCGGCCTCTGTCAGCTGATCCATGGTCACGATACCTTTTCGAAGGATCAAATCGGCAAACTGTTGTGGTAGCACGGGTCCGCCGGTTGTTTTCGAGACGGGCATGGACCGGTGGGCAACGGGTCGACCAACGGAGGGTTGACTCGGCAACGAGATCAAGCGATTGCGACCGATCGGTGCAGGATGCGCCGGTTGCCACCCTTCGGGTAGCTCAACGGGCTGGTTGATTGAGTGCCGGGCGCCTTTCGTGCTGACTCGCTCCGATTCATCGACAGCGACAAACGCAGTGAAACGTGAAAGCACCTGCGTTTCGAGCGAACAACGAACGATCTCATCCTGCAGCAATCGATCCTGAGCCGATTTAGCCGCAAATTCATCTTCCATCTCTCGCAAAATTGCACGCCCCCACATCGAATGCAGCAAGTTGACAGAGTCGCTAGGAAAGGTCACCGTTTCCGCTTCGATGATTTGGCTCCAAGGCTCACCGCTAGCCAATGTTCCATGCACTGCGATTCGAAGCGACGATGGTTCGGACGTCCGACCGTAGAGGGAAAGAGGGCGTCCGGGATACAGCAACGCATGTTTCGCAGCAGCGATTTGTGTGATCGGGCCAGTATCGTCGACCGCTTCGATCCGCAGATTTGTGATCGACGGCGAACCAATTTCATCGCCAAAACGCTGCATGATCTCATCGAGTCTTTTTTCAGACTCCACCACGTCGTAGATGCCGTCCGTAAACTTGGTCAACCGCTGCAATACGCCGCCGTTGACGGCACGATCGATGCCTAGACAGAACAGACGAGGACGCTTTGACTCGGGCACTTCGCCCAGCAAACGAAGCAGCGAATCTTCGCCAGTGATTTGCCCATCGGTGACCAAAACAATCGACCCGGAACCCTGACCGTTGGCGTTTACATCGGCGATGGAAAGAAACGGCTGCAAACCCTGCTGGATCGCCCGTCCCATCTCGGTGCCGCCGCGTGAACGTATCCCCGCCAGCCAGCAAACTGCTTGATATCGGTTGGCGTCCGTCGCAGGTTGAAGCGAATTGGGATGCGATCGATTGGGTGGTGATTCAATTTGGTTATCGAATGCCAAGACTTGAAAGCGATCATTCGGCCCAAGCGTATCGATCAAACGGCTAATCCCACGACGGGCTGCGTCCATCTTCCAACCCGACATGCTGCCGCTGCGGTCCAGCAAGAAGACAACGTTTTTCGGAAGATCCGATTTACGCGATGGTGGAATGAGGTGAATTGCAAACGTCCCGCTGTCCGGATCACACAACAATGAACCAACGACTTTGGAAGATTCGATCGGCCCTCGCAAAATGAAATCGCGATCGACTTTTTCTCCTGGACGAATCTGAATTCGACAAGATTTCACGACCGATTGGTCGTCGCCGTCTGATTCAACAGCGACCGCGTGCAGACTGCTACGAATTCGGGACGGCCAGTCCGCATGATCGCCCAAGCCGCTGTCGTGGTTACCAGGCTGAACGTCGACTTCGATCGACAGATTCACGGGGCTAGGAAATCCCGGCAACCAAGTTGGCGGCGTGACCGTCGACGCGTCAGGCACTTGATCGGTGTCAACGGCAGTGCCATTTCCCACCGACGCTCCCGGCAACGGAAAACCGGATGTGTATCGTGGTGCGACAACTAGTGGCATCCGTAGTGTCCATTCGCCATGGGCAACGGCTAGGCTTCCGATCGTCTGGATGCGAACTTGGATCGCTTCGCCAGGCGGAATGTTGCCGACTTTCATCGAAAACGTTTCGCCACGATTTTGTTCCAGTAATGCCGCTCGGTAACCTTCATGGATTGCTCGCTGGTAATCGGATCGAGCTTGGCCACGTTCCTTCAACTTGGCATGAACCAATCGGTCGGCTACCCAGATCTCGCATCCCACGACGGCTTGCTCGCCTTCGATCGGGAACACATAGGTCGCTTCGATGCATTCGTCGAATGGGTTGTAGAACGTTTGCTTGATAGTCGTTTGCACCGCCAATCCGACCACGCGACTACGGTAAGCTAGTTGCTGTAGCGGCAAGTTGCCGACGTCGGTCTTGAGCGATCCGAAACCATTCTTCACTTCGGAATCGTCTGTTTCGTCAAGTCGCGGCAGCGTGAAAGATGTCATGGCAATAGCCTCCAAAGAGAAGTAGAAAGTCAGGACCGAGCATCGTGCCGAGGTGTTGACGGGGAAACGATCAAACTCTGGCGAACCAGTTCACTGATCAGCGATTCAGCCGCAGACTGCAATTGCCGGAGGCTGGCGGCGTCGATGACTTCCGCACCGGCGGTCGTGTCGATGGACAGCTGGACTTGGGGGTGCAAATTGATTCGCAGTGCCTGAGACACCTCGCAGGCCGATGACTCTACCAGCGACGACTCTTTCGGCGATGCGTCTGGGGTTGAAGGCAGTGCCGCTGTTCGACTCCAAAATTCACCGCTGACGTCAACGTCTGACGTTTTTTGCGTTGCTGCGGATCGCGTCTGCGATTCACGCAAGTAGCGTTCGGCTTGCTTCCAGAAATCGGTTGGTAACGCCGCCAGCGATTTCAACTCTTTGGGCGGCAGCCCGGTCAGTCGCTGTTGGATATCTGACAGTGATTCGTTTTTCGCCTGCAGTCGCTTGATTGCGACCAGTTGCATCACATGTTTTGCATCATAAAAGGCAGTCCGCCCCCGCATCTCGGCAGGCCGATCCATCAACCCCAGCGTTGTGTAATAGCGAATCGTTCGCGTGTCGGGCACGGCCCGAACTCGCGCAGAAGCTGCGGGAACGTAGTCCGTATCCTGGAGCGCCCGAGCGACCAGTCTTCGCAATTCGGCCATGGAAAAGAATCGGTCCATGCCCCAATACTAACACTGTCATATAACAGTGTCAATGTTTTTATTTGGAATATTTGACGACGAATCGAGGGGCGGGTTTCGGTTTCGGGCTTCGCGTGACTCGTCTGCGATTCAATTTTAGAACAACTGTTCACACCCTGAACCAACGGTGTTGGCCGAACAATTGGCGACAATTGATCTAGACAGGTCGACATACGTCTCCTGGTATTCGAACGCCACTCTCCTCCGCCGTATGGAATGGTCATTGAGACTCGCAAGAATTTCAACGATCGACTTGAACCGCATTGCGACACTCTGCATCAACCCATTGAGGCTGAGTTCTCGATGCATCAGTTGATGCGCTACCCCACATTGCAACGCGGCACGACATGGTGAATTAAACGAGACCTCAAGTCGCTCGCCCTGTCGTGTCAAAGAAAAAAACCACACCCCCCTCCGAATGGTGGCTCGTCCAGTTTTAGTAGCTATACTGAATCTCAGATGTCTTTCAATGTATCTGCTTCTTTGAAACCGAGTGGTACTCATCATGAGTGGCGAACGAGGCTCTCTGCCGGCTGTTTTCACATGGATGGGAGGAGGATTGATCGTTGGGGTCATGGCGTTGTTTGGTCTTCAGCCGGGCGCAAGCCCCGCTTCGTCGGATTCCCCACCGCCCGCCACTCAAACGGATACATCCAACTCGATGTACCCGTCCATCAAAGGCACCATTAGTCTTCCCGGATCGATGTGGGATGACCCGTTCACACATGTTTACGGCAGACAACTACAAGATCTGTCAGCGGCGCGTCCGGATCTGCTAACTAATTCGGACGTAAAGGCCATCCTGAAGGAAAAACTCGGTGATGACGGCCGGATCATGTACCTCGTCGTTCCTGTGCCTGGTGCCGTGAGCACCGATCGAGACGGTCTGGAAAGTCATGTGCGCAAACGTCACGCCGTCGAATTGGCGCTCGCCAACCAAGGATTTAATCTCTCGTTTCCAAATCGCATGACCTATCGACCGGTCAAACTGACTTACCATTTTTCTACACGCGCGGCTGAGAGAAAGAGGGCGTCAGCGGCAGCTCCGACGGCAAAACAAGGATCAGAAGTCGCTAATGTGGCGGACAATCCCAAAGAGGCAGAGGATGCCCAGCCAGGTCCTCAATCAACCGCGGTCAAAATTGAGCCCTTTCTACCGACGAAACTCTATAAGCACCGAAACACAGACGACTACATTTTAATCACGTGGGTCCAAGAAACTCACCTCGGAGAACAACCGCTATCAACCCTCCGTGATATCCTAGAACCGATATTGATTGAACCTAACGAAAAGAAGAACGCAGCCTTTTGTCTGCTGGGTCCTACATTTAGCGGTGCGTTACGCGATCTAGTCAGGGACGGCGAGCAATTGAGTTCGAATGATAAGGCAGACCAAGACGTAACATCGTTTTTCAGTAAATGGGACTTAGGTGCAGTCGTATGCAACACAAGCTGTACCGCAACCGACGCGAGTCTCGGGCTGAACGCAGGGCAATCCGAATTAGAGATTGGTTCTCATAACTTCGTCAAACTCATTCACACCATCGGCTCGGACGAGCGGTTGCTAACCGCACTGCAACGCGAACTGAGTCTTCGCGGAGTCTGGCCGACCGATGGATCGGCGAATCGATTGGTAATTTTTGCAGAGCAAAGTTCGCTTAGCTATGTCGAGGAAATGCAGAAGAGTCTGTTTGAAACCAGCGATCAACAGCCGCTTGTAATCCCCTATCTCAAAGACATTGCCGCATCGGGTAGCGAGCAATCGGGTGGGGGATCGCGAGGCGATAACTCATCGGTCAAAGATTACTTGAACCGTTCTATGACGGAGCTTGGAACGATGGCTTCGTCGCGGTTAATCAATCCAAGTCGCGTCCGTGCGGTGGGAATATTGGGTTCAAGCTGGGAAGACAAGAACTTAATTTTGGAAAAGGCGCGTCCGATCTTCCCTGTCGCCACGTTTTTCACCACCGAACTCGATGCACGATATAGCTTGCCAGATTACAACTCGCATACGCGGAACCTGGTGGTGGCATCCCATTATGGATTGGGGGTACGGGGTCGCAGTAATATTTTTGGACGGGTGAATAACATCCCCAGCTTTCGGGATGGTTACCAAACATCGGCCTTTGTGGGGATGTCCGTTTTGTGCCACGCCTTTTTGGAGAAGAAGCTTAAAGAAGATCGATTTGAAAAGTTTTACGGCGACGTTTCGCAGGACCTCTTCGACTTGGTGGGAAGACGTCAAACGAAAGCGTCCGAGTCGATGTCTCAGTCCTATCTGCAGCCTCTCGCATTCGAAATTGGCACTGGAAATCCAATTCAATTGTCGATGACACAAAGCCCCGAATACTTACCGCTGCGGCAGCCGGCAGGGGTCGCCTCCATTCACGAGCATCAGTCACTGATCTGGGCAATTTTGTTGGCGATGCTTGGCATTTTTCTAGGCTTCAATTTCTTGGCCGCATTTTCCACAGATGCCTCCAATTTTCGAGACAGACTCCGAAGCGGATACACCGCGACCACCAACTTCTTCCAAAACTTCCTTTTCAATAGCGGAAGTACTGGAAAGCATGAGACGGTTTGGCCAATTGCGATTCCTTTGTTCATTGGCATATTAATTTTTTCGATGATGATTATCAGTGACCGCTCGATTGCATCCGAGCCCATTCTTTTCACGGACGGCATTAGCATTTGGCCGACCGTGCTGGGACTCTACTTGGTGATCGTCCTGAGTGTGCGAGAGATCTCAAACAGGTTGCCTAATTTATCAGTCGATGCAAAGACGACCTTGGAACCTCCGCCGAGATCATTGACGTGGAAGTTAGCACTCACCATTGCCATCGTGTTCTACTTGATTTCATTTTTGGAAAGCGGGTTCATTGAGCCACCGGCTCGCGATTGGAGCGTTCGCTGGTTGGCAACCGCACTTCTGTTTTTAGCAACGCTGTGCGTTCTCCTGGTGGCGTGCAAGAGTTTGTTGTTTTCTCTGTATGCGAGAAAAGTGATCGAGAAATTCCGCGATGAGATGCCGACTTCGCCGTTGACGGACGTCGATGGGAACGAGGTGCAACGAAAGATTGTCAATCGCTGTCGCAGCACCATGACGCTCAGCATCGATGCCAGTCGCAAGCTGTTGTGGCCTGCGATTTTGTCGATAATTTTCATTGTGGCTCGCTCCAATTGGTGGGATTCTTGGGGGCACGACAAAAGTTGGATTGCGTTGCTTGTCTCGCCCATCATTATTTCATTTGTGGCAGCCATCGTCGTGCGACTGACCGCAGTGCGATTCCGATCCGAGGCATTGGAGTTTCTCAGCCATCGTCGTTACGATCTGATCTCGCGCAACGACGCGGAACAGCACAAAGATGCACAGAAACTACTGGAAGAGTCGATCAAGGAAATCACGCGGTTGGACCGAGGACCGTTTGGCCCTCTTTCACGCGATTACTTGTTAGGGGCTGCCGCGTTGGTCGTGACGATCCTGTTCACAGGCCCCTTGGGCGCGTTACTAACACGCGTTTTGACAATGATGCCGTGAGTTCGCGGCGGACAAAGTGGGAGGAAGATCTCTGTCAGTTGTTTAGCGGCCTGGGGCTAGTTCGATTGTCCAATCTTGTGAGCCGAACTCGCTAGCGTCGGGCCGACACTCGGTAAAACGTTAGCTAAATCAGGCCCGCGGCTAGCGCCGTCGGCTCACAAGAACCAACAGGACCTAAGGTTTCTCGCACTAGTGTCCAAACGGCCAACTACATGACAGCTGCCTGCTTAACATCAAAAGAACGTCAACTTCACTCCGGTGGCCACCATCACGATGACGAGGAACACGAAGACGAATCGGTTTCCCTTGCGGATCGCCAACTTCGCGCCCATCACTCCGCCAAAGACATTGCCGACGGCCATCACCAGACCCGGTGCCCACTGAACCAAGCCGTAAATGACAAACACGATCGTCGCTGTCAACGTAACGATAAAGGCAATCCAGTTTTTGATCGCGCTGGATGACACCAAGTCGCCTGTGTTCAGCAAGCTCATCGCCAGCATCAACAAGATGCCCAGTCCCGCTTGGATGAACCCGACATAGATTCCGATCGCGAAGAAGATTGGCAACATCTTCCAACCGACTTTTTCCGGCTGGGCGTTGATCTGCGTCAATCGCTTGGGGTTCATGCACAATAGCACCGCCATCGCCAAAAACATCACTCCAAACAGCATTTTGAACGTATCGGTGGGCAGATAGATCGCCATCAACGCACCGACCGGCACTCCCATCAACGTGGGAACGGCCAAGCGGAAGGCAAGACGCTGGTTAAATTGCCCGTGGCGTCGGAACGTGGCGACGGCCGCTGCACTGGAGAACAGAATCGCGACACGATTGGTTCCGTTGGCCAATTTTGGATCCAAGCCAAACAACATCAACGCGGGCAGCGTCAAAAACGAACCGCCACCGGCAATGGTGTTAATGATCCCTGCCAAAAAGCCGGCGACCATCAATAGCAGATACCAGATCCATTCCATCGGTTGTCATTCATGATGTTGTTGGTTAGCGATGTAGGCCGAATCAAGTCGCGGTAGCGATGCAGATCCGGCAGGATGTGAAAGTGATGGTCAATTCGTTTCCGCCGCCGTGCCGGAACTTCGCTCCGCTACGGTCCGGCCTACAATTGTCGCACGGCTTTCCAAGCCGTTAGCGTGCATCACGCGTGAGGGTCAATTCGTTTCCGCCGCCGTGCCGGATCTCCGCTTCGCTGCGTGCCGGCCTACGACCGAACTTAAAACGACGCCAAAACTTTTTTTGCTGCGTCGATCGTTTGATCGATCATCGCTTCGGTGTGCACGCGACTGAAGAACAGCGACTCAAATTGGCTGCACGGCAAATAAATGCCTTCGTCAATCATGCCCCAAAAATATCGAGCGTAAGACTCGCGATCGCAACGGTCGGCATCGGTCCAGTTCATCACGGGATCGGGGTTGAAGAACAACGTCACCATGCTGCCAACATGTTGCACTTGATGAGGAATTCCGGCTTCGGTCGCAGCCGAGGCGAGTCCTTCAGCAAGCCGGTCGCCCATTTTGTCTAATGACTCGTACGGCGATTCTTGCTTCAAGATCCGCAACGTCGTGCTGCCGGCGGCTACCGCGACGGGATTTCCGCTCAGCGTGCCTGCTTGAAAAACTTTGCCCGCGGGCAAAACATTGTCCATGATATCCGCGCGGCCTCCATAGGCAGCCAACGGCATACCGCCGCCGACGATCTTGCCCAGCGTGGTCATGTCCGGTGTGATCCCGAATCGCTCTTGTGCCCCGCCGTAAGCGAGCCGAAATCCGGTCATGACTTCGTCAAAGATCAAGATCGTGCCCGCTTTTTCGGTGACCGATCTCAGTGAATTTAGAAAATCGGATGTGGGGATCACTAATCCCATGTTGCCCACCACAGGCTCGAGAATCACCGCGGCAATTTTCGATCCGTGTTCGCTGAACGTTTGAGTCAATGCAGCGACATCGTTGTAGGGCAACACGATCGTGTCGCCGCCGGCCCCGGCGGTGACGCCCGGCGAATCGGGAACGCCCAGCGTCGCTGCGGCGCTGCCGGCAGCCACCAACAAGCTGTCGACGTGACCGTGATAGTTGCCTGCAAACTTGATCACTTTGTCACGGCCTGTCGCTCCGCGAGCCACGCGAATTGCACTCATCGTCGCTTCGGTTCCGCTGTTGACCAAACGCACCCGTTCGATCGACGGAACGGCCTCGATGATCTGTTCGGCCAGCTCGGATTCCGCCTCGGTCGGTGCTCCGAAACTGCTTCCACGGCCCACCGCGCGGACCACGGCGTCGACCACTTCAGGGCACGCATGCCCCAGAATCATTGGCCCCCACGATCCGATGTAATCGAGAAACCGGCGTCCATCGATGTCAAAGATGTACGCCCCTTCGGCGTGATCGATGAACAACGGCGAACCGCCAACGGCACCAAACGCACGAGCGGGGCTGTTCACCCCACCGGGGATCAACGCACGAGCACGATCGAAGGCAGCAAGACTTTTGGGACCAATCGAATGATCAATCGTTTTTGATGTCACAGGAAGCTGAGGGGTAGATGGGGGAATGAAAACGACCCCCGAAGGGAATCTGTCCCCGTAGATTACATCAAAAACGCAAATGGCTTTAGCCGGGACGTTGAAAAAGTGCTGGGACCGCAAAAAGTAGATGTCGGCGGATATTAGGGGGGAGCTTTTCTTCCGGCCTAAACTTGCAGTTACCTCTCCACCGACGAAGAGGTCGTGCGGCTTTTTATTTCGTTGTGAATCGAGTCCTTTGACGTGCTTCACCTCCCCGAAACTTGTTTTGGGGAGGTCAGAACGAGCAGAGCAAGTTCTGGGTGGGGCATCGAAGTGTTAGAGATGACAACTTGCAAGCTCAACGTCACCAGCCCGAGAGCGGAAAAATCGCTGAAGGCTCCTTTTCCAACCCGCCCAACTTCGTTGGGAGGGTGAAGCAAGTGGTTGCTACCACTCAACTTAAAAGCCGCACGACCTCCGAAGTTGGTGGAGAGGTGGCAGAAAACCAGCGCAAACAAAAATCACAACAAGCCCAAAGGCTTAGCATTCCAACGCTAGCCGCGGGCCCATCAATATTGTAGGAAACATGCCCGCGGCTAGCGCCGTCGGCTCAGATCATTCAGTGGAATGACTCACATCGATCTGCATTAATAGCGACGCACGCGGGCGATCAAGGCGGTGCCGATGGCAACCAAGACAATGTTGCCAATCCAGACCCCGTAGGGAGGTATCGACGCGTCCTTGGCCTGTTCGAGCCCAAAGATGAACAGAGGATAATAAACCAGCAGGATTGGCAAGAAACAGATGCCAAAGGTCGTCCAGTAATCGCTGGTCCGTGCGATCATCGCGAGCGGTGCACCGACGAAAACGAAGAAGAAACAGGTAAATCCTTCGGCCCAACGACGCCATGGCTCCACATGCAACCGTGTCAACCGATTGCGACTGTGCTCAACCAACGATTCGATATGCACTCCCATTCCGCCAGCGATCTCTTCGGGCCGCGATCGCAAGATGGAAAATCCAACATGGGCCGCCAACTGCCCCGCCGCCGCGTGAGTCCGGGCATCTTGTTGCAAACGCTCGCTGCGGATTACCGACAATGACAACCAGCTCGGCGTCTGGTTTTCGGGTCCCTTGTCGACCATCGCCGCTGCCAACGGAATTTTAAATTCGGTCTCGCCTGGAATTTTGCCTTGAATCCCGTCACCTGATTCAATTTGACTATCGGTGACGTGCAGAATCAGATTGTAGGTTTCGCTGTCAAGTTGAAGTCGACCTTCGCGAGCGGACAACTTCGTTGGCCCTTCACCACTGTGATTGTGCACTGTCACGGTGGGGTGAATCAGCGTTTGGCCTTCGACATCGCGAACATGAATCGAAAAACCGTGGTCCGATGTATAGGAATGCTGGGCGCGCAGCACACGGTAGGCAATGTCCTCGACCGACATCAGCACGACTCGGTTAATCCCCGGTCGCCCCCATGAAACCGCGAGGTCCGAGACCCCCACAGCAACAGGACTGAGAAATGCGGCAAAGATGAACGCGGGCTGCAAAAGTTTTAGTGGAGATATTCCTGACGCTTTAACCGTCGAGACTTCGCCATCCGCCGCCATTCGGCCATAGACGCAGCAAACGGAAAACAACGCCGTCGCTGGAAACGCAAACTGCAGCGAAATCGGCAGGATGTAGGGCAACAACTGAACGATCGCGACCACACCGAGGCCACGGCGCAGCAACTCTCGTCCAACACCGACCATCAAGATCATCAATGTCAATGCGATCAGCGACACCACAAAGATCTTCAAGATCTCGATCAGAATGTATCGCGTCAGTCGGCTGGGAATGAGTGCTATCAAGCTTACCGGCAATAAAATTGCGTTGGATGACTATCGATCGGCCATCTTGACTTGGACTATACGTCTATCGAACAAAGACGATTGCAGTGTCGTTTAACAAATTCTGTAACTGCGGCGGTAGACGGGATTTTTGACAAAGCGGCAGATGGAGCGATGCCAAACCCAGACGGGGTAGACTCATTTGCTGGCATCCCGATCGCCCACCGCTACCAAGTTTGGCCTGGGGGCGTCATGATGTGGGAAAGTCTGAACCGATTCCGGCTCAACTCTCGAATATCCAGTCCGCCCAACCGCTTATTATCCAAATACAGATGGCTGCAACCTACAAAGACGCTGGCGTGGACCTTGATGTCTATGCCGAATCGATGCGGCGATTGCCCCGCTTGATGCATCGCACGTTTAGCCCTCGAGTGATCCCGAGTGACGGAGGCTTTGCAGGTCTATTTCGACTCGATTTTGCCGGCAAACTATTTGCCCGTAACTACAAAGAACCGATTTTGGTCAGCGGCACTGACGGGGTCGGCACCAAATTGAAGATCGCTCAGCAAACCGGCCGGCACAGTACCGTCGGCATCGATTTGGTCGCAATGTGTGTGAACGACCTCCTCTGCACGGGGGGGGAACCCCTCTTTTTCCTCGATTACGTGGCGATGGGACGCGACGATCCGGCGCGTTTGGAGCAGATTGTCCAAGGAATCAGCGATGGATGCGTCGAAGGCGACCTGTCGCTATTGGGCGGCGAAACGGCAATCATGCCCGATATGTACGCGACTGAAGATTACGATCTGGCGGGTTTTGCGGTCGGAGTCGTCGATCGCAAGAAACTGATCGACGGAAAACAGATCGCTGAAGGGGACGTGGTGCTCGGATTAGCATCCACAGGACTGCACAGCAACGGATTTAGCTTGGTTCGCAAAGTCATCGCCGACGCAGGACTCGACTGGGACGCCACACCTGCGGAATTTGGCGGGCAAACACTTGGCGACGTCTGTCTAAATCCCACCCGTATCTACACGCAACCGATTCGCAGCATCCAGACGCATTACCGGGTGAAGCAGGTCTTGCATGGTTTGGCACACATCACGGGCGGCGGAATTCAGGAAAACCTCGATCGAATTTTGCCCAAAAACGTCGATGCCGAGATCGATCCGAGCACTTGGCAGCCGCATCCGATTTTCCAATGGCTGCAGAAAACGGGAAGCATCGAAACGGCCGAGATGCGGCGGATTTTCAATATGGGCATCGGAATGATCGCAGTGGTCAGCGAGTTTTATGCGGCCAGCATCCAGGCTCAGATGGAAGAGTTCGGGATCTCGTGCCAGACGATTGGGCGTATTGTTAGCGGCAGCGGGCAGGTCCAATACAAGGACGCGTGAGCGACGAGAGCGGCATTCCGCAAGAATTCTGACGCAGAAGCGCCCTCAATCTTTGCGCAAACGGGTAAAATAGGCGAGGAAACCGCCGTTGCCCCAAATCTCGCTCTCTCCTAGGATCACATAGCGACCCTAGCCAGACGTCTAAGGTGAAAACGGCGGTTCCCTACCCGCCGCGCGGCCCTACCGCTGCGCAGCACCGCTAACGACGCTTTCGCAAGTCGAACACGCCAAGAAAACTTCCTCAGGAAACCACTATGGATTGCCGTTTTTCTACCGCCAACCGTACTCCGAGCGAACCTATTGCTCGCTGCGATAATCAATCGGATGCCCCCTATTCAATAGGCTCGAAACTTTCGCCCCTCGTGATGAAGTGGTCGAAATCGTTCTTGGCGATTCTCTTCGTCGCCCTCATAGCGGAAGTGTCCCATGCACAATCCGACCAAGCCGCAATCGACAAGCCGGCGGTGGAACAGGTCATCGGAAATGCGGCACGACCTAACCTGGGCCCCTTAAAACTGGCAACGCCGGGCACCAAAGACAGCTTGGTCGCACGATTGATTGCGACTTTAATGCCGCGAAATCACGTCTCGAGCCAAAAGCTGAACGACACGATCAGCGAACGATCGCTGAACTTGTTCCTTAAGTCGCTCGACCCAATGAAGCTGTACTTCTTACAGGGCGACATTGACCAATTCCAACGAAATGCAACGCGAATCGACGACATGGTTCAAGCAGGCGACTTGTCGTTTGCATACGAAGTCTTCGGTCGCTTTGTGCAACGAGTCGACGAACGCGTTACGGTTGCCCTGCAATTACTCGACGGTGAATTTGATTTCCAAGTCGACGAACAGATCATCACGGACCCCGAAGCAACGGTCTACGCCAAAAACGCAGATGAAGCGACGGACCGATGGCGACGCCAGATCAAGTACGCCCTGCTGGATTTGAAGGACGAAGGCAAAGAAGGCGCCGAAGCACGCGATCTGCTTCGCCGACGTTATCTACGCTACGACCGTCGTTGGCGCGATACCGACAGCGATGCGTTGTTGGAAATGTACTTGACTGCGGTCACTACCGCTTACGACCCGCACTCCACCTACATGTCGCCTGATTCGCTCGACGAATTCGACATGATCATGCGTCTGAGCCTCGATGGCATCGGTGCTCAGTTGCGTGAAAAAGATGGCAACACTGTCGTATCACGTGTTATTCCCGGCGGTGCTGCTGCAAAACACGGCAAGCTGAAGACCGACGACGTGATCGTATCGGTGGGCCAAGGTGAAGAAGGCGCGATGGTCGATATTGTCGAAATGCCTCTGAACGATGTGGTCGGCTTGATCCGCGGAAAAGCAGGATCGATCGTGCGATTGGGAGTTAGACCCGGCGGTGCAGGTGAAGTCGAAATCCATCGCATCGTGCGTGCACGGATCGAACTGGACGAGTCAGCGGCTCGCGGCAAGGTCATCGAACATCAATTGCCTGACGCCCCCGGAAAAACGGAAAAGATTGGCTACATCAATCTGCCCAGTTTTTACATGGACATGGAAGGTGCTAAAAACAACAAACGCGATTTCCGCAGCAGCACCCGCGACGTGTTGCGAATCATCGAAGAATTCAAGGGCCAAGGCATCGATGGAATCGTGCTGGATCTGAGCACGAACGGTGGCGGAAGCTTGACCGAAGCCATTAACTTGACTGGATTGTTCATCGACCGCGGTCCCGTGGTCCAAGTCAAGAATGCCGATGGTTCGGTACAACAATACGACGACGACGATCGAGGCACTGCTTGGGATGGCCCACTCGTGGTCATGACGAGCAAGTTCAGTGCGAGTGCAAGCGAAATTTTCGCGGGTGCGATCAAGGACTACCGTCGAGGTATCGTTGTCGGCGACCCCACCAGTCACGGCAAAGGAACCGTCCAAACTCTTATGGATCTTGGACAACAACTGTTCCGAAACAACCGTGAAAACTACGGTGCATTGAAGGTCACGCTTCAACAGTTCTATCTGCCCGATGGCGAAAGCACTCAGTTGGCCGGTGTCGCAGCCGACATCGTTTTGCCCAGCATCACGGCAAAGATGGACGTTTCCGAAAGCGATCTGAAGTTTGCACTTCCCAATGATCGGGTCAAACCTGCAAAGCATGAAAACTACAACATGGTGCCTGCAGAATTGATCGCCCAACTGCGAAGCGATTCGATGGGCCGGATCAGCAAAGAGAAAGAGTTTACGGAGTTGCTAAAGCGAATCGAGTTGTACGTGCGTCAGAAAGAGCAAGCATCAATCTCGTTGAACGAAGAGAAGTTCATGGCTCGCCGCAAAGAACTCGATGCTCAGAAGGAAGAAGAAGAGAAAGAACTCGAGGCCGAAGTGGGTGCTCAAGAGGTCTATCGTGACTACTTCTACAATCGCGAAGTGCTGAACATCGCCCATCAATACATCGATGGACTGAAGAAGCAAAACCTAGCCGTCGCTCGCTAATCCGACTGCGACGCGTAAGAACAAAAAAGGCGGAGTGCTGAATAAGCACTCCGCCTTTTTTCATGGGATAAGCCGTAAAGGACTAGCCTGCCATCATCCCTTTCGCCACTTTACCGATTTTGGCGATCTGCTCGGCACTCAGATCACTTAACATCGGCAGCAGCGGGCCGGAATCACAAATTCCTGCACCGGTGACAGCGTGATGCAGAACGCGAATCGGGTTGATGTCGTTGCGTAAATCTTCGAGCGGTTCAAACCATTTGCGAATCGATTCAGCAGTGTCAAAATCGCCGTTGTGAATCGCGTGCATCATTTCCATCGATTTCGCAGGAGCGACGCAAACACAACCGCTTGTGAATCCGGTCACCCCAAAGTCGCGGAGATGGACGATCGCAGGCTGCTCGCCAATGCCGCTGACGATTCGTTCGGCTGGAAAAACGTCCATCACCTCTTTCAAATAGTCATCTTGCGAAGGATCGTCGCGAACGACCGCGTACTTGATCCACGAAATGGCACCGTCGTTTTCGAGCTTGCGAACCAAGTCCGCATCAAGCCAACGATCAAACTTCAAATACAGCACCAAAGGTTTGCCGTACGCTTCAGCGAGCCGTCGTGTCGCCGTTGCGATTCCGTTCTGGTCGACGATATCACGTGCCGGCAACAGCATTGCGGTGGGAAACTCAAAATCGCGGAGCACTTCGATCTGATCCATCGCAAACCCGTATGCTGGGCCGATCGAAGGAATCACAACCGTATCATCGGCCGTCTCGTCGGCCAACATCTTCAATAGCGATTCATATTCTGCGAGTCGAACGTGATAGAAAACCGCGTTGCCGCCGTACAACAACGATCGAACTCCGCCCGACTCGATATGCTTGATCAGCTTGGCGTTTTCAGCGCGATCGATTTTTAAGGACGCGTCGCGTGCCAACGGAGGAACGGCAATGACGCTTTCACGAAGTTGGGCTGGGGAAAAGGGAGCGGTATTCATGGCGAGGCTCAAACAGAGAGTGGACTTGGAGGGTGGGAAGCAGGGACGCTGATCGTATCGCGTTCAGAACATGGCTACATAAAACGTGGCTACGTATCGCGAGCCACGACATTAATTTTAGGAGAGCGTGGGTCCGTTATTTATCCCGGAATCACTTCGCCGCGAATAAGATCATCGAATGTCTCACGGCGCCGAATCAATTTTGCGGTGCCGTCCTCGATCATCACTTCCGCTGCACGCGTCTTGCTGTTGTAGTTGCTCGCCATAACAAAACCATAGGCGCCCGCATTTTCGAGAACGACATAGTCGCCGACCATCGGCATCGGCAACTTGCGACTTTCGACGTAGCCCCCTTCGCGCTGAGTGAAAATGTCACCCGATTCGCAAAGCGGACCACCAATGATCACGTCCAACTGCTCACGCGAAGAAACGTCACCGCGAGCACCACAAACCGAAATCGGATGATAGGCACCGTACATCACTGGGCGAGCCAAGTCATTGAACCCGGCGTCGACCAAGACGAAGACGTTGTTTCCCGCTTTTTTCACACTGCGAACTTCGGCAATCAGCGAGCCACTTTCGGCACTCAAATAGCGACCGGGCTCGATTTCTAGATCCAAGCGATGACCAAACGCCTCGCTGAGCCGGTTTCGCGTCGCATCCCAAAGCTTGAAGTACTTGTCCAAATCGACATACGTCTCGTCGCTCTTGTAGGGGACGGGCAGCCCACCACCTGCACTAATGGTCTTGAGCGTCCTGCCGACGGAGATCGCAGTCCGTTCCATCGCTTCGCAGACTTCACTCAAATGTTCGAGATCGGTACCCGAACCGATGTGCATGTGAAGTCCCGTGATGGTGATCCGGCTCTGATCGGCACGGCGCAAACACTCGTCGATCTGCTCGTGCCAGATCCCGTGCTTGCTCTGCTCGCCACCGGTATTTGTCTTCTGGCTGTGACCGTGCCCAAATCCAGGATTGATTCGCAGCGTGACCTCCGCCCCTGGCCGACGTTCGCCCAGCTGGCTGATCATGTCCGGCGAACCACAATTGACGCTCAGCGAATGCTCAACGACTAGCTCGAGTGCCTCGCGATCAAAAATGTCAGCGGTATAGACGATATCGTGCTTCGCAGGATCGGTGGAAAAGCCAGCAGCGATCGCACGACGGATTTCTCCGGCACTGACCGCATCGACAACGACGCCCTTGCGACGCATCCGATCGAGAATCGCCAAATTACTACAAGCTTTTTGAGCATAGCGGATTCGGTCGAATGCGGCCAAATCCGAGATACGCTCCTGGACTACTGAGATATCGTAAACGTACAGGGGCGTCCCGAAGGATTTCACAAGATCAGCAATCGACTGACCCGCAATCTCGGTGCGAGCCGTGGAGAAAGTGGGCACTGTAAGCATTTCGGATGAGCAACACGCTGAGGGAGGGACGAATGGATCAATATCACGACCCCAGCAGTGTACCCGCAAATCGAAAATCGCCCAGCCAAGGTAAGCCAACCTGATGGGCAATTTTGAGCACAAACGCCTCGCCAACTTGGGTGACATTAATGCCATCACAATCAAGCCACGCGACTACAGAGCGGGACCCGCTCAAGGTTAATCGAAGCCCAGCAATCGTAGAGCTTAACGTAGCCTAGGCTTCCAGCCTGGGTTGGATGTGGTCCCCAGGCTGGAAGCCTAGGCTACGTATTCTTGAGAGAGTTGCCGAGGTGCTTACAACGTCCTTCGGGGCGTTACCCAACACGCGACTTCACACCAATGCGACAGCGAATCGGCACCACCCCCCAGATGAGAACTCCCCGAGCAAACTACGATACCAACATCGACTCGTCGCCCCGGCAAGTACGGGCCCTCAATCGACGAAGAAGCCAGGGTGCAAATATTGAAAATCGGCCGCCGATGTCGTTACAAAACAGCATCGAAGCCTTTGCTTGGCCGCAGCGTCATCACCGCACCAGGGGCTCTATGGTTGCGACAACCATGGAGTTCGCAAATTCACCGAGACAGGATTCGCCATAAAAAAACCCGCGCCCAGCTAAACTGTTTCGCTGGGCAAATCCCGACCTTGTCTCGAGGCATCGAAATGCCTCATGCGATGGTTAAACAGTGCCTAAAAAGGCCCCCAAGCCCTGGTTCCGCAATGGAACGATCAGTTCCCTTGTGATTCCTGCGAATCTGCCGATGGAACCGCGGAGACTTCGGTGCTCTTGATCGCTTCCTCAACTTGCTTGCGAGGCCCTTGAGGACCAGGACGACGGCCACGGCGACGGCCTTGCTGGAGTGGAATGAAACGGCCCGCGACAGGCTGCAGCAGCTTGCTGATACACAACTTGTTAATACTCAAGTTCATCTCCGCACTCTCGACCTTCAATGCATCATGCAAGCTCATCGGTAGCCGGATGGTGATCATCCGCTCAGGCTCCGCGGAGTCTCCCTTGGAAGGATCCTGGCTACGCATTGCTGCGACCATTTCTTGCAGCTCTGCGAACTCAGCACTGGACTCAAACTCTCGCATGCTTTCGGAGTCACTGAACAACTTTCGCACGATCCCGTCGACCCCGAGCATCTCACGATAGAACACAACCCAACTACCGGTTTTGGCGAAAGCCTCTTGAGCCAGCCGCAAAACCTCTTTCCCCTTTTGCTCCTGAGGAACATTCACATTAAGCGGGGCAATATCCAAACGGGGGGCAATCGCATCAGTCTGTTCTGGCAAAGGGTCGCTAGCATATCGAAGTTGAGCGTTGGTTTCAGTTTGAGACATTATCAGGATCTTCCTTTCCTAGGCTGTGTCGTGGTCGACACGTCGTGTGGGTGTTTGTGCGGCTATACTCACCACCAGTCAAACGCCCCTTCCGAACCTATGCTTTCAAAACAACTTAGGCCCATTGCTAGCCCCGTGCTTAAATCGCAAGCACACCTGCCGCAGCCAAGGCATCGCCAGCATGCACAAAAACTACGCACACCCCACATGTGCATCCGCCAAGTGTCCACTTCAGAGGGCAAGTGAGGCAAGCAAAATTCCCGTCGCAAAAAAACCGTGTTTTGCAGCTTTTGAGAGTTATTTAAGTTTTTGTTTGTTTTACAAGCATTTCAGTTAACCCTCCGGTCGGCATTGAGAGGCCGGGAGAGCCGCTGCCACCCCAGGTACGCGCATATCCCGCCAAACAAAAAACACCACAAGAGGGGGCTCGAGCACGAATCGCTATCCCCACGAACGTCGAGCCGAGGGTCAATAGCAGGATCCTGCGAGTCTGTGACCATTTAGGCCATTACTGACAAAGGTCGACATTCGATTCACGCCGACGAACTTTGGCCGGCCCAGCATCAACTGGCGGTTGCTAGATCCAGCTTGCGGCCAGGACAATCGCCTGGCGGAGAACGGGTTTACCCGAGGACAACCAGGATGCCTCGAAGATGGACGAACTCCAAAAGAGGGGGTCAATAAGATGACGTCAACGAGGGCCCTAAACCTAGGTCATCAAGAAGACGCAGATAGAATGGAGAGGACGGCAGTGGACCACGACCTGAACGCAACCTGCCAATACGCGATCCCCTCACTGCCCTGCCCCCGAGCCAGTCAACCTCCCTGTTCAGATGGCACGCGGGTGGCACAAATGACCGGCGACCTTACCGCGTCATCACACTATCGCAGGCTTCCGCGATCAGACTGACAGCCCGGTCAATCTGATCTCTTGACGTAGTCCACCCGAGGGAGACACGCATCGTGCGGCGAATCTGAGTTTCTGTCCTCCCGATCGCCTTCAGAGACCTCGTTATCTCGTCGGGGGGTTCGGAGGACTGGGCGGTGGCAAAGACCAATTGGCGAGCAGCCTTTTGGATTAACACCGCATCACAAGGCATCTCGATCGCCATCGTATTTGCGATCCGAGGCGACTCACTGGCGAGCAAAACGGGGTCCCGGCCAAGGGAAGAACAGAGGCCATTGAGAAACCGCTCGCTCAGCTCGGCAAAGTTATCCGAAACCTCGCTTTCACAGCGACTCGCCAGGTGAGACGCTGCCCCCAAACCAATACAACCGGGAACGTTTTCAGCCCCTGGACGCAGCCCCATTTCTCGCGGCTCACCATGGCTGATTGGCGAGAGGTGCAATCCACGACGGACGTAGATCGCCCCACTTCCCTTGGGCCCATAGAACTTGTGTCCACTTATCGAAATGGTGTCAGCGCGAAGCTGAGACACCTCAACCGGCAATTTACCGAATGCCTGGGTCGCATCGCAGTGAACCAACACCCCCCGATTGTGACATATATCTGCCACTTCGCGGACTCTTTGCAGTGTTCCCAAGACTGGATTTGCGAGCTGCAAACAGACCAATCGAGTGTCCGGACGCAACATCGACTCGACCGTTGCCGGGTCGACAATTCCATTTTCCTGGCACGGAACCATACCGACATTGACCCCGTCCGCCTGCAGCGAAAATGCGGCAGCGAGAACCGAGTCATGCTCAAGCTCACTGACCAAAACGTGGCCACGCCCGGCCGAATTTTTGTCACCCGATTTAAGTTCAGGACTGAGTGAGGACCGACGTTTGCCAAGCGAGGCGACTCCGCCTGGAACCCTTGGGACACTGGACGCGATAAACTGCCCTCGGACTGCCAGATTATTAGACTCCGTTCCTCCGCCCGTGAACACGATCTCAAACGGATCGCACCCGACCATCCCCGCGACAGATTCGCGTGCTTGCTCGAGTGACTCACCTACCGCCTGGGCGTGCGAGTGCTCTTGCCCAGGCAACATGAAGTGAGTAGCCCAAAATGGCTGCATGGCTTCAAGCACCGAAGGAGCGAGCGGCGTCGTCCGATTGAAATCCAAATAGATCACGAGTCAGGCATAAAACAAGAGAAGAGAAAGGCTTACGGAAGATGCGTTGGCCGACGCCTTAGGGACGTCAACATGCTGCCAGCTGGACGCTGCCGCCGGGCTGGATCTTGAGAATTCAGCCGAAGTGACCAGCTACGCTAGCAAGAAATCTGTAGAAATCTGCTCCACCCCTTCTGTGGGGTGGTCAAAATGATACACAGCACGCTTCCCGCTGTCGCACCGTCCCAGAGTAGTCCGAAGAAGCAGGAAAACCAGGGCACAGGGAAGCACGAGGCAGCCATCTCTGCAACCCAACCGTGACCGCCCGACTGGAGAAGAATGCCGCAAGCTCGCCGGTGAGTGGGAAAAATAATTGCCGCTAGATGAGTAGGCGGGTTTGCATCGAAGCAGTGAACAGGCGATAATCGATAGCGTGAAGCCTTATATCTCACACTAACATACAGCACACCCACTCTCGGCCTTGTCTTACGGAGCGCGAAATGAAGCGTCAGCGAATCGGATTTACATTAGTAGAGCTACTGGTGGTCATTACGATCATCGGCATCTTGATGGGACTTCTTCTTCCCGCAGTCAACGCGGCACGAGAGGCTGCACGCCGAAATCAATGCAGCACCCAATTGAAGAACTTGGCACTTGCTGCGATCCAGCACGAAAACGCCAAGGGTGAATTGCCTGGGTATATCAATGATTTTGGTACATTTGCAACGGGACCAGACCCTTCGGCTGAGGTAGCAGCTGCAACCAACCCGCCAACCCACCGAAAGATCGGAACTTGGACAGTTGCATTATTGCCATGGCTTGACGCTCAACCGACGTACGAGCAATGGAGCGAAGACCGCTACCCGGTGATTACAGAAACCAGCGCGTGGCATCCAAAAGCAGCTCCAAATTTGGCGATTCTGCAATGCCCCAGCAATCCAAACAGTGACGCTCCTTTGGGAAGCAATAGCTACATCTCCAACAACGGAACTCCCATCAAAGCTTCCAGCTCGACGACGGGAGGAACAGGAAGCAGCCCACCAGACATTTCATTTGTGACGTCTCAAGATCGCTCTAACGGAGCTTTCAACGCTAAATATCTCGGCACGACTGCCTCAGCTACGGTTACCACCGGCCCTGCTGTTCGCCTCGATGACTTTAAAGACGGTCAGGGCAACACGATCCTGTTTACCGAGAACGTCCAGGCCCAACCTTGGAACGAAGCGGGAGTCGCCACCGCAGCAGCCCTTGTTCCAGCATCGGGTGCCTCTGAAATTGCCTACCCCGTCAACTCACGTTATTACCAAGGCATGGTATGGCACTACGAAGACGACAATCCGGCGCCCGGCAGTGGTTGGAATGCACTCGGAACTGGTACTGCAGTTGCACCAACTGCCGTTAACTCGCGCCACAAGATTAATGGTGGGGGCGCCACAACGGGAACCGACATTTTCACCGAGCAGATGAACAAGACAAGCACGGCGGCGTCCGATGCCAACAGCCCTGTTCACCTAGCACGCCCCTCGTCAGCGCACGTAGATGGTGTCAACGCGGGAATGGCGGATGGCGGAACTCGCTTCATTGGCGAAAACATCGATTACCGTGTTTACCAAGCACTGATGACCCCACGCGGCAAGAGCAGCAGTGTGCCTTGGCCCGAGTTCGTGCTTAGCGATGACGATTATTAATCGAAACCGATAATCGACTTGCGGGTGTTAATCGCACCGCAACAAATCCAAAGCCCAGGTGACAAACGTTTGTCACCTGGGCTTTTTTCGTTTTCATGTAGGCAGAATCAAGTCGCGATAGCGACGCGGATCCGGCAGGATGCCAATGCAATGGCGAGTTCGCTGCCGCTGCCATGCCGGAACTCCGCTCCGCTACGGTCCGGCCTACGGGATCGGTAGGGCTTAGTAATAGGGGCCGACGAAAACACGTCGTTGATCGCGGGGGACGTGAAATGTATTACTGACGGATGTCTATGCTAGCAAAGTCGCGGCGGGACAGGAATGGAAATTGCGGCCCATGTCTGGAGTGTTCAATCTATTTCACTTCAACATCCACGGAGGATGGACATGATTCAAAATGATTCATTACTGGCTCCTGAAAAGGAGGAACAAATCAAGGCGGTTTTCAACTCCCTTTCCGAGAAAAACAAACGGCGTTACGCTGCCTCCCTGTCGTTGACCCTGCCACATGGCGGGTGTGAGTATCTCAGTCAACTTCTAGGTTGTTCGCATTCCACTATCACTCGTGGGCGAGCTGAACTTGAGCGTCTTAGCAATGCAGACGACCCCGCAGAAGGTAGAGTCCGGAAGAAGGGGGCCGGACGACCAAAAAAGAAGAGGCTCATCCGGAGGTTCTCGATGAGTTAGATGAGATTCTCGATGAGCGAACCGCAGGAAGCCCAACGGACTGTACCGTTCACTGGACTTGTCTTTCCATCAGCGAAATCACGAAACGATTGTGCGAGGCTTGCACTTCCATCTCTCGTCCTGTGGTGGCTCGTCTGTGTCGCGAGAGGAACCTCCGAAAGCGACAACAAGTCAAATCGGTGACCAAAGCTCCCAGCCGTAACCGTGATGAGCAGTTCGGCATTATTGATCAGATGCGAAAGCGGTTTCGCCGTACAAAAGACGCGGTTCTGAGTATCGACAGCAAACAGAAAGAACTGCTGGGTAACGTCCATCGACCGGGTGAAGTTCTTGCCGATGGTCCGATTGATGTGCTCGATCACGCGCTGCCTTCTTACGCCCAAGCGGAGGTGATCACCCACGGGATCTACGCTCCACAACAGAATATTGCCCACATGAATCTAAACACCAGCCATGACACTGGAGCCTTTTCTTGCCATAGTCTGGGATGGTTTTGGAAACACATCGGCCGCCAACTGTTCTCCACGGCTGATCGAATCCTTGTGCTGCTGGACTGTGGTGGGAGCAACAGCAATAAATCAAGTACTTTTAAGTGGCACTTGGGACGTTTGTCAGCTGAGTTCGGGTTACCAATTCAGGTGGCGCACTACCCGGTTTTTTGTTCCAAATACAACCCTATCGAACGTCGCGTTTTTCCGTGGGTCGAGCGGGCCTATAGCGGTCAGCTCTTTACAGCACTTCGGGAGATGGTCATGGCAATTGAATCCCGGGCCACAACCTCAACAGGGCTCGTGACAACCGGCCACATCATCCAAAAGTCATTTACGCCAGCATCACGGAAACAGATCCAACGCACCAAGGACCCTCCTGTAGAATACCTCACGGATCTGCCGGAATATAACTACCGGCTTACACCAGAAATGCATCAACAATAGATTTCACGTCCCGTGCGATCAACGACTCGATTGACTTTGCGTATTTTGCCGATGATTCGTGTTGCGCCGCCGACTTGGTAATTTCCGCAATGCTTATCGATCATTCGGCTTAGTAAATCCATGCGGTCATGCCGATCACGTTTATGGCAGCGATGGATAACGTTGCCCCGCCCTTTGCGTAAATCTCACTCTGGCATGGATCGCCACCCACCGTTTTCAAGCGATCCCATCCTCTCCAGAGCATTGATGAGCGTGACTAAGACAATCCCCAACTACTTGCGTATCCACAAAGCCCCCGCTTTGATCGCAGCCCCCGATCTTGATCCTTCCGGCGATCCCGTTTCGCATTTCTGGCATGTGTTTGGCGACACGACCGGTTGGCGCGTCGATACCTCGCGGCGGCGATCCGGTGACGAGATTGAACTGCTGCCCAGCGTCAACGCGGAAGCGATTTCCGACCCAAGCGATGCATCGCCGACGGTGGCCAAGACCAGTGCGATCCGACTTGCCGAATCAGCGGCAATGTTAGCCAACCAACTCAATCGCTCTCGCGAATCTCTTCGTCGTCAAGAAATGGAATTGGCAGCACGTGCCGCGATCATTCCTGGCGCCGACATCCAATCCAAACTTGCCGACAACATTGAAGCGATTCTCGCGGACGCTTGTGAGGCAACCAATTGTACCGCCGCAGCAATGTACTTGCTCGACGAGGACACTCAAATCCTAACGACGCGGGCAACGAGTGGGTTGCCCTCAAGTCGACTTGAAGATCCTCCTCGTGAATTACGCGGCAGCCGTGGCGATCTTGAAGCAATGGTGCGAGGGGTTGTTACCGTTGACAACTTTGTCGCCGGCGGAATCGATACGTGGAACTGCCCCGAAGCCTTCACGGCAGGAATCTGTGCATCGATCCACGACGAAGACGTACCGATCGGAACGCTTTGGATCTTCAGCGATGATGTTCGTACGTTCGGCAAAGCCGAGGCCGCTATCGGACGTCTGGCCGCATCGCATCTTGCCGTCGAACTTTCGCGTGCAGCAATGGATCGTCGTCAAAATCCGCAGCACGACAATGAAGATTCCATTCGCGACATTAGCGAGTGGCAACACTTGAGCTTGCCAATCGGCAACGACTTGGCCCCAGGTTGGCGTGCCGACGGCATGATTGAATCGCCAAGATCTTGGGCCACCGGATTCCACAGCTGGGACGTGTTGCCCGATGGAACCTTGATGATGGCAATAGCCGAGTCGGTCGACCGCACTGTTCGCGGCGCGGTTCAAACTGCGGTCGCTCGTGCGGCGATCACCGCCCACGGCAGCTACCGACACAATGCCGCGCAAATGATGCAGCGAATCAATGACACACTTTGGCAAACCAATGCGGGTGACCAGTTGATGTCGATGCTGTATATGCACATCGACCCCGAAACAGGTGAAGGAACATTCGCTTCGTGCGGTGATATCCTTGCCATGGTCAGCAGCCGGTACGGTTACCGTCCGCTTGTGGATGGCCGCAGCGAACCCCTGGGAACCCACATCACTGCGCGTCCGACATCCAATTCGTTCGCGTTGTTGCCAGGCGAAACATTGCTAGCCTACACGCAAGGCTTGCTTCTCGATGGGGGCACGCAACCCGTCCTGGGAGATCGATTGCGAGGATGCATCCAAACCGGAGACAAGAATCCGTTGGCCGCGATCCGCCGCGACTTGATTAGCAAACCGCTCGAACACGAACGGGCTGCGATCACGCTGGTGCGATCGTAACACGGCATTAAGCAATGCGGCAGAATAGATTGGCGGGTGGCGAAAACTCGCAGTGAGTTTCGCCACTCGAACGTCTAACTCCGAAAGACTCTGCGACTGTTGCTACGGACCCAAGATCACCGAAGTTCCACGATTCTTTGGGGCAGTCATTTCAGAGCCGGAAAAATGAACGCTGTGAAGTATTTTCTGGTAGCTACCTTCGCCAGAAGGTGGTGATTCGTATTGGATGGCAACCATCCACGCTCTGGCGAGCGTAGCTACGAAACGCAAATGCCGTAATCTGCCGCCTCTAAATGCTTCACAGCATTGCCGGAAAAATGCTCAAAAAACTCTTTGCCGATCTCCTATTGGCTTGCTCCCTTGATTCCCGCTAGGATCGGCTGCCTATCTCGCCCCTGTTCTGATTGAACGGCCTCGAAGTACCAAGGAAGGTCTCGACGTGTCCGCAGCTGAAAAACTTCCCATCGCCTCAGCGTTAAACGAAGATCACGTTTCGCCCCCGGAGACGCTGATCGAACGCTTACGCGTTTTGCGGGAAATCGTGTCGATCGAGGGACATGCGATCCTTTCCGCCGCCAACACGCTTGGCGTCGATGCCGTCCGCGCCGCTGAAATGACAGCGGAATGCGAAGGATGTGTCGTGGTCACCGGCGTCGGAAAAGCCGGACTCGTCGGCAAAAAACTCGTTGCCACGCTTGCTAGCACCGGCACACCGGCTCATTTCCTGCACCCTGCCGAAGCGGTCCATGGCGATCTTGGACGGGTACGAAGCAACGATATCGTGTGGGCGATCTCGAACTCAGGACGCAGCGAAGAAGTGGTCCGCATTGCTCCCCACCTTCGCGAACACTCCGCTGGATTGATAGCAATCACAGCTTCGAGCGATAATCCACTCGCTGCCGCAGCGACCTGTACCGTCGCCATCGGCAAACACAACGAAGCATGTCCTAATGGTTTGGCGCCCACATCCAGCACGGCGGTGATGATGGCAGTTGGCGACGGGATCGCCATGCTTGCGAGTCGACTTCGCTCGTTCACACCTCAGGATTTTGCCAAATTTCACCCTGGCGGTGCCTTGGGACGCAAATTGGCAAAGGTTGACCAGATCATGCGAAGTCTCGATGCATGCCGGATCGCCACGTGCGACATCACCGTACGCGAAGCGATGGTGCAAGCATCAAAAAATGGTCGCCGTACAGGCGCAGTAATGCTCGTCAACGAAGCCAAACAGCTGGTCGGCATTTTTACCGACAGCGACTTAGCCCGAATTCTCGAAACGCGAAACGACGTCGCTTTGGACGAAAGCATCGCGAATCGCATGACAGTGAAACCCACGACAGCGGCGAGTGGCATGTTGCTTCAAGACGCGATGGCGATCATGTCGCGTCGACGGATCAGCGAGCTTCCCGTTCTCGATGCCCAGAACCGCCCCATCGGATTGATCGACATCACCGATATCGCAGGCATGCTAGGCAGCCAGGACGAGCCCGCCATCTTGAGTTTCAAACAGTAACCCTTTATGCCCACCAAACTTTCTACCGACGCAACGATTGCCGAGCCAATTACGTGCATCATTTCGGATGTCGACGGAGTGATGACTGATGGACGCATCGTTTACGACGACCACGGTGTCGAAACCAAGCGATTCCACGTGCGCGACGGCCTAGGAATCAAGTTGTGGATGAAATCCGGGTTTTCATTTGCGATCTTGTCAGCACGACAAGGGAACGCGGTCAAAAAACGAGCCGCAGAACTCGGCATCGAACATGTCGCACAAGGTTTCGAAAAGAAATGGCCTGCGGCGCAGTCGCTTTTCGCTGCGATTGGGTGCAGACCAGATCAAGTTTGCTACATCGGCGACGACCTACCTGATATTGCCGTGATGAAACGAGTGGCGTTGGCAGTATCGCCAGCCGACGCCGCCAACGACGCTCGCGATGCCGCCCACTGGGTGATGCAGAAACAGGGGGGCGAGGGCGCTGTGCGAGAACTGGTCGAACGATTGTTACGCGCAAAAGGAATTTGGCAGGACCACTTAGAGTTGCATTAAGCAGATAGACAGAAGTCTTCGGGATTGTTAGCCGTTTTGGCGCTAGCCACGGTTCAAACGGTCAACCGGGGCTAGCGCCCAAACGGCTAATAAGACATCTACCTATCTGCTTACAAAGAGGAATTTGGCCGCATGTCGTCGCGAAAGTCGCCATGACAATCGGCAATCCATTCCACATAACCGAAACTCTTGGCGAGTTTCGCTACCCAGAAACGAAGCGGTAACGCCGTCGGCTCACAAAACACAACGATGCTGCGAAAATCATATCACTACATTTCCGCTCTACTCTTTTTGAGCGTGTTAGCATTTGTCTATCACGTGTTAGTGGTTGCATGGCTGCGTCCTCCCGAAGTCGAACGGGTCGCACTCGCACCAGCGCGAGAATTCAAAGTAGGTGACACGCTTGCAGACCTGTTCCCCGAGGGCGCATGGCAGCGAGAAAAATGCAAACGGCTGCAAACCGCCGATGGCATGCTGCTGTTCCAAAATTGGGAACAAAGCAGTCCTGATCAATGGAAACTGTGGCCGATGACCGTCGTGATCGGTCGCGGAATGAAGGGTAACAGCACTGAATCGCCGGTAGTGCTCGAAGCAAACGAAGGAGCCGAAATCAAGTTTACCGGTTCGCTCGATGTGATGAGTGGCGGTGCGCCTCCGATCCAACGAGGGCGAATGATCGGTGTCGTCCAGATTCGTCGCTTGAATCCGACCACCCCCAGCCAATCACTTTATATTCGCACCGCAAATGTCGGCATCGACAACCAAAAAATCTGGACGACCGAAGCAATCCAGATGAATCTCGGCAAGGCCAAGATGATCGGCCGCGACTTGACCATCCACTTGGCCACGAATACGTCCTCGCCAATGGCGTCGAGCGGAAAAACCGCCGTCTTGGACCGTATGGAGCTGATCTATCTCGAAGAGTTCCGGATGCCGCTTGAAAACGGCGGACTCTGGCCTGCGGCATCGACAATCGACCCAGCACAACCGGCCACCCCCGTGGATCCAACCTCGATGCTCTCAAGCACACCGATTGGAAACACGGCTCCGGACGATGCACCCGCAGAAATCCAACTTCAGTGTAGCGGTCGTCTTGAGTACGACTTTGCGATCGACCAGTTAATGCTTCGCGATTCCGTATCGCTGATTCACCAAATCGCGGGTGCGAAAACGGACCGTTTTGACTGTGATACGATCGAACTGACCTTTCGCGATCCCAGCAACAAATCGATTGTTCGCTCGAGTGCCCTCGATTGGCTGCATCGCATCAAGGCGACGGGTGCCCCGTTGGCTGCGAGACTGCCAAACTTGGACCTAGAAATCTACGCAGGTCAGATTGACATGCAAGCCAGTAAAGGGCTTGTCCGCGCCGACGGAATTCAGGGCATCGAGGTGCACCGTGCCGGAATTCACGCACGACTCGAAAGCATCGTCTATCAATTTGATCCAGCGTCGCCTGAAACACTTGGCGCGATCGATGCACGCGGTATTGGCATTGTTACCGTCGATGCTCCGAACCTGCCTGTCCGGCGGATGCAGTGGAGCGAAGGCTTCAAAATGCAACCGCTGGGTCCGATCACGAAAGATTCCATCGACAGCAAAGTCGGTTTCTGGATCGATGGCAACGTCAAAACCTCGCTCGTCGATGGTGGCGAGTTCCAAGCGAATTCCGTGGAAGGAATCTTAAAACCGAATCCCAATAAAACAGATAGCGACGATGGCAGACGCCTGCTTCCCGAGCAAATTGCGGCACTGGGTAACGTTCACTTGGACACCTCCTCAATCCAAGCCGACACCGATCAATTGCGATTATTCTTTGTTGAACCTGAGCCGACGGCGACCGGAATGATTGAAGGCAATCAAACCGAATCGACCAATTCGATTCGCCAATTGGTCACCCAACCCGAAGCTGGCACTACTGCGACGACTGTCCCCGTGGCACGATCGCGTCCGACGGTCCAAGGCAATGCGATTACCGCTAAACTTGTACTCAGCGACGGAGGCATCCACGCGCAGGACCTAAGCGTCGTGGGCTCAGTCAACCTCACCCACACCGTCCAATTGGGCGGACAACCGATGCTCGCGAAGTTAACGGGCGAGCAACTACGTTTGATCGACGGCGGTGGCGAAGACGTTCTGCAACTCGGCAGCGGCGTGGGGGCTCCGGCCCGATTTGAACTTGGCGATGGCTATTTCATTGGTCCTTTGATTCAAATCCGCCCCAGTGACAACATCATTTGGATCAACGAGGCAGGTGAATTCCGCATTCCGTCACAAGCATTGCCGAGCAGTTTGACCAGTGACATGGGCGGCGAAGACGTCCCGGCAAGCCGCACTGCCAACAACGAATCTGAATCCAAGCTAACATGGACCGAGCCTCCGCTGTGTCGATGGCAAGGCGAAATGGTTTTTGACGGCAAGACGGCAACGCTGACCGATGGCGTCGAAATCACCGCATCGCTTATCAATGGCCGCGAGCCTTGGGACGTGCATGTCGTGGGCGACCGAATGGAGATCATTTTGCATGACGGGGTGCAGGTCCGTGATCTGCAGACGATGAAGACGGCCACGGTTCAACGCATCGACTTATTGCAAAGTGATGCACGGCCGCTGATGATTTCGGCGGTGCAACGTGCCCCCGATGGGTTGACCGAATCGAAACATCGATTGCATGCTGAAAAGTTGACGTTGGTTCCTACCGGCGGCGGAAAACTTTACGGTTCTGGCCCAGGTTGGTATCGATGTTGGACGCGCGGCGATCAAGCCAATTTGAAGTCGGGCGGCGGGGCAAAGCCCAAAATCGACCGAAATCAATTGACCGGCATCCATTTGATATTTCACGACACGATGCAAGGAGACATGTTAAACAAGTCACTTGACTTCATGCGTGGGGTTCGCGTCGGTGTCCGTGACGTTGCAACCTGGGACGACACGTTTGATGCTCAGACGATGGACGCTTTGTCCGCTGGTCAATCGACACTCGATTGCGACCATCTTCGACTTGGCATCTCTCCTCAAGCGGCAACGATGCCGTCTATCGCAGGAATGCCCACCCCGTGGGAAACCGAAGCGGCAGGCGGCGTGATCTTTCGGACACGAAATGAGCGTGGCTTGTTTGAATGCAGTGCAACGCGAGCCGCATATTCCGCGGCGAAAGACTTGTTCACGATGCACGGCGCCCCCAATCGTCCAGCCTTGTTTCGGCAGCAACTTTCTGATGGACACCCCGGACCGGAAGGTGCGGTGAAATCAATGTCGTTGAAAGTGAAGGAGATGAAAGTGGAAAATCTACAGCCGGAACGATTCAGCATCCCGGCACCTCCCCGAATGGCCGTCCAAAAATAGGTTGGAAGTTCGTCGCTGATCGCTCCGCGATCATGGCGTTGGACCGCTTGGGACGTGCGATTTATAAGTTGAAGAACTGGACGCTGATGTGGATCGAGTCCAAACACGTCACCATTGGCTCCCCTCTCCCCACAAATTCGGAGGGAAACGCTTGGCCATCGGAACCAAACCCAATCCGAATTTGTGGGGAGAGGGGAGCCAGAGAATCTGGTGTATCGATTCACCTAATAAATCCGTCAGTAATCGAATCGCAAGTCCCGAGCGACTCGCGACGACACAAAACCAAATTTCTTCCCTTTCGGTCGTCGACTCGTTTTTGTTATTCCCAAAAACGTGAACTCAATTTCTTCCTCGACCGGAAAAAAACAAATGCGTCCAATTTCGCGTCTATCGCTAATCGTCGGCGTTTGTTGCTGTTCCTTTTTCATGAACGCATCGCACGCCGGGCCTCCTAACTTGATGAACATGTTTCGTTCGGGGCCTAACATCGAAGCCGATGAAAATGCCGAATATGTTCTTACGGAGGAAGTAGGACCTTGGATGATCTTGGCTTCGACCTGTGTTGGCGAAGGATCCAAGGCACGTGCCGACCGACTTGCATATGAGATTCGCCGCGATTTGAAATTACCAGCTTTCATCTACCGCGAAAATTTTAATTTTACCGGCAGCGTCAACAAGAATGCCCCTGCGGGTCGTCGACAGCGTTACGCGAACGAGTATCAATACGAAGCTTATGCCGTTTTGGTAGGCGAATACGACCGAGTCGAAAACGAGAGCATTGACCGTGACCTGCAAATACTGAAGACGGCGCGTCTGCCTATTTTCGAAGACCGCGAAGCGATTGCCAAAGAAACCAGCCCGGCAACGCCAGTCACAGCGGTAAAAGCGATGACACGAAAACTGCTGGAACGACGAAACGATAAAACATTGGGCCCGATGGCCAATGCGTTCGTCACCAGCAATCCAATGTTACCCGAAGAATACTACAGTGCACCTGAGGTTGATTCGTTTGTGCAACAACTGAACGAAGATAAGAGCCACAGCCTGCTAACGTGCAAAGGAAAATACACCGTCGTCGTGGCCACGTTCGAAGGCTTAGGTACGATTGTCGATGGACACAAAGAGAAAGATTTTGTTCCAAGTGGCAAGCGGCTAGACAAAATGGCTTCGGACGCTGCGAAAATGGTAGCTGAGCTTCGCAACGATGGCATCGAGGCGTACCAGTTCCACGACCGCACACGATCGCTTGTAACCATCGGCAGCTTCCCTGAATTGGGTCGACCGCTACCGGACGGCAATTTCGAGTACGCTCCGGAAATTCGCCGTGTCATGGAAACCTATCGTGCTTTCAACTCTCAGAAAGCTCGCTACGTTCCCGAACGCAATGGTGTCGCCGTACATCACGCTGCAATGATCCCGTTCGATGTTAATCCAGCGCCGATCGCTGTACCCCGGACATCCAAACGCAGTCTCTACAGTGCCGCATTAGGACGATAATTGCGAATCGTACGAATGTAGGGTTACCGAAACTCTTGGCGAGTTTCGCTACGGGATGTTATTTACGCAATGTGAACTAGATGTACCAACGCTGCGAAATCGCATCGTTGGTGCTTTTATTTCGTAACGACGGGATGACATGGTGCTTGCCATGAACGACGTCACGACTGGGTTGCCGATCTTGCGATCCCGCGTTTGTTTCGAGCTCGCGAAGCCAACGCGACTTCATCGTTCCCACGCTATCGAACAAATCGTGGCGGAACAGCGACATCACGGAATCGGCAACTCGTTGGTTCGCCCGTGGCAGTGCCGATTGGTGTGACGTGCGTCGCATTAACATGTCGTGCATCGCGGTATTGAAAAGCCAACACGATGTTTCTCGCTGAACGATCATTTCGGTTTCGGCACACTCTTCGGCGTACGCAGTCGCACGCGTGGGATCCACGGCATACGCAATTGCCATGTCGGTGTACGGGATCATGCGACCCAACAGAGCGTCCGTCCAACGCTCGACTCCCTGGCGTAATCGATTCAGACGAACCGTATTACGGACCGAACTACCACGTCCAAACAACATTAGATGATGGACTCTTGATGAGACTTCCAGGTGGGATCGGAACACGGTGTCGGTGATCGGCGACATATCGTCGATCCCTTTCTCGGCATCCATCGCTTTGCCGAGCGCCGCGACGACGCGGCACAGCACCTCGCTCACCAAAACTTCTTCGAGCACGATGCTGTGACGATTCCACCAATTACGAATCGCCAGCCCCTCGCCCCCCTGTTCGGCGCGTCGATAACGAGTGATGACTTGGTGCCACAGCTCAAAGCGTCCGCGTGAGGCTGTCCAATATTTGGTCACCGCATTACTCATTTCATCGCGGGGGCGAAACGCGATCGTCGAGGCGTTTTGCGAAATGATGGCGGCGAGATCGGCGAGGAGTACAGCGTGCATAGAAATCAATCCGAAGGCATCGTCAGTGAGGTACAGACCCAGCCATTGCATCCGCCATGCCAGCCCTGGTCGCAGAGTCACACTGCAACCGCTAACCCGTTATTTAAAAAGCACTTACGTCGACTGGCTCAATGTGGCGATGGGCACAAGTCGGTCATCGCAGTTGAGAATCCGCCTCTTGATGTTGCCGAGACGCAACACCGAGGTTCGGTTGCTGCTACGGGTGGAGCGATCAGGGCGTGAGGTGACGGTGAAAATTGTCGGATAAAATACATACCCCCAGCGGCAAACGTTTAGCGGTGCGACGCATCATTCGACTGTCCTAATGTGTGAGCCGAACTCGCTAGGTCGGGCCGCCGCTCGGTAAAACACGAGGCCCGCGGTTAGCGCTGAAATGCTAAAACTTTGGGCATGTTGTCGGAGATTGGGGGTGAGGTTTTCTTCCGGCCTTACGGCAGTTACCTCTCCACCGACGAAGTCGGGGGAGAGGTCGAGCACGCCCTGTAGGCGTTGCTCGGGTGAGGGGGCGACCGCGCAATTCCGGTGCAAACGGCGTTTTCGTCGGCGAGTGGCTTGCTCGGTCAGCCCCCTCACCCGAACGTCGCTGAAGGCTCCGTTCGACCTCTCCCCCAACGAAGGAGACTGCTGATTTAGTCATTCCCTCGTTTTTGCGGCGTGCATATAATTCCCCATTGAATCCCCCCTTTGGACGCAAGAGTGAGGTGCTAGAAGAAACAAAGAATGATCACACGAGACCGTGATTTTCTGCTGGAAATTTCAGCCGAGGACCTAGCCATTTACGCACGAGTTATTCGGGGCGACTCGCCGTTACTGGATGCTTTGCAGTTGATCCCCTGGGAGTCGTTCCGCGGCGACCTTGAAAAGTATTATGTTCCGAACATGGGGCAACCAGCTCTGCCTGTCATTCATATGCTCAAGCTGGAGTTTCTTCGCTATACCTGCCGGCTCTCTGACCGAGGTGTCGTTGCCCGAGCTCAGACGGATTTGCTATTTCGTTGGTTCCTCCAGGTGCCTATCCGTTTTGAAATGCCCGACGCCTCCACGATTTGCCGCTTTCGAGCGCATCTCGGAGTGGAAGGATTTCAGGAAATTTTCGATCGACTGATCGCCTTTGCTCGGGACGCCGGGGTGGTACGCGATCGGCTTCGGCTAAAAGACGCCACCCACGTCCTGGCTAACATCGCCGTACCCACCACTCTAAGACTGCTCGCGCAACTTAGAGAAAAGATGCTCTCAGCGATCGAGTCCGTCGACGCCGAGTTGGCCGCTGGATACCACATCGAGGCGGAGCGAATCCGAGCGGAGACTGAAAAAGAATCCGACGAGATCCGCTTGCAAGCTCGCTTGGATTTGGTGCTGGACATGCTCCAGTGGATGCAGAGGTTACCCGCCGAAGCCCCCGATCCAGAACAGAAATTGACTTGGCAACGGCTGTTGGCGGTGCGAAGTTTGGCAGAGAAAATCACGGCGGATTGTTTGAATCCTGGTAGCGGCGACCGTACCCTTAGCGTGGTCGATCCCGAGGCGCGGCGTGGCAAACATGGCGAGTTCTATGATGGTTACATGCTCGACGTGATGATGGACGCCGACAGCGGACTGGTGACGCAAATCGAAGTGCTTCCGGCCAACGGTGCCGAGGCCCACGACGCGATCAGTTTGGTGCAACGCGAGCACGCGGTTCACGGTAATCAAATCGAGCAACTCTCGATCGATGGTGCTGGATTCAACGGACCGATGCTACGAACGCTGGAAGATCCCAACGGTCTTGCCGTGGACGTGATCACACCGCCGAGCGAACACAGCGAAGGGAAAGGCTATCCCAATTCAGCGTTCCTCCAAAGCGAAGATGGTCAGCATGTCACCTGCCCGGCAGGTCATACCTCGGGCACCCCATGGCGAAAAGCAGACAAGCCTAATTCGTTGTTTTACGACTTCTCGCTCAAGGGTTGTCGGACTTGTTCTCTACTGTCGCAATGTTATCCAGAGTTCAGACCGACGGCTCATCGTGGCCGTCGAGTGTCCAAAAATGAGTACGAAACGGAGTACGAACGAGCCCGCGCTAAGGTGGGCACGGAGGAGTATCGTTCGGTGCGAAAAGAGCATCCCGCGATCGAGCGAAAGATCAATGAGATCGTACGTCATGGATGCGGTCGAAGGGCACGGTACTGGGGACGATCCAAAGTGAAAATTCAGGAACTAATGACAGGCTTTACGGTGAATGTTCGGCGTCTGACGAAACTCCTCAAGGGGCCTTCGTGCGCCAAGATGATCGGATGTTGGTAAAACAAGATTGATCGGGGCCGCAAACGAGTCCAACTCGCGTGTCAATCGGCTGCAGCTTGTCTCCAGCGAGACTGGCTTGCGAAGAGGGGCTACCGGATAAGAATCTCAAATTTGTTCGCGGTGCAAACCAAATCCGCTCAACGAATCAACTTTGCTACTAAATCAGCAGTCTTCGAAGTTGGTGGAGAGGTGGCAGAAAAGTTGCGCAACCAAATATCACGACGACACCAAAGTTTTAGCCGTCCAGGCTAACGCCGTCGGCTCACGCATACGGTGAGAACGAAAAAACTGGAGAGTCGAAATAAAAGAAAAAAAGAATCACTCTAGCGTCCAAGTCGCTGAGTTGGCTAACACCACTTATCGCGTGCTAAGCATCTCTTCTCTATTTCCACTCGGAACCTTGCCATGCTGAAATCTTTTCTGAAACTGCTCTCCCGCACTCCACAGCAACCCGTCCCCGTCGATCCTCGATCCCCCGACAACGCGATGCTGTTCGCCTACCTGAATCACCCGCCACGCAATGTAAATCGGACACAGACGTCCAAGCCCGCGATGGTCGCTGCCCATCCGGTTCCCAAACCGAGTCATCGAGAGCGACTGCTGAGCATGCGGATCGAGCACACCAAACTGTGCTCGGAAAGTCGTGCCGATCAATTTGCTGAATTCGGTATCGAAACCGCTGGCGACTTAATCACAGCCAACCTCAAAACGTTGGCCGAAAAATACCCCTCGCCTCGCAAGGCCGTTCGCGTGCTGAAACGCTACCGACAAGCGATTCGTCTATCGGTGCGTGTGCCAGGCATGATGCCTCGCGACGCGCTGCTATTGATCAGCATCCATCGCCGTAGCGTTCGTGGTTTGGCGATGGAAACCCCCATGACCCTCTACCGCGATCTACAGCGTTACGCGGAAAGCACGCCCGGTCGCAAGCTTCTGCGCGGACGTCGATTGCCGAGCGTCAAGCGAATCCGCCGCTGGATTACTGCTTCGGCAAGTGAATTGAGCGTTCCTAGCAATATCTATGCGGACGCGGCTTAGCCAACCGCCCGCCGAGCGACTATACTGCCAACCCTCGCCGTCCGAAACGTTCGACGGCTATCAATCGTTCGTGGCAAGTCGCATGTCTGTTGCTCTGTTTATCCCCTGTTATCTCGACCAATTCTATCCCGATGTCGCGATCGCAACGCTCGAGTTGCTCGAACGACTCGGAGTGGATGTTGTCTACCCCGATGGCCAAACCTGTTGTGGCCAACCGATGGCAAACACCGGCTGCACCGCCGATTGTGCTCCGGTAGCCCGGCGATTTGTCGAGTTGTTTAGCGAATACGATTCGATCGTCTGCCCGTCGGGATCTTGCACCGCGATGGTCCGTCATCACTACGACGAGTACTTTGCAGACGACGATCCGAAATTCAATCACGTCAAGAGCCGGACGTTTGAGTTATGCGAATTCCTGCACGACGAATTGAAAATCAAAGAGCTTGATGTGCAATTTCCGCACAAGGTTTCGATTCACCAAAGTTGCCACGGGCTGAGAGAATTACGGCTCGGCGCGTGCAGCGAGAACATGACGCCTCGCGCAGACAAAGTCCGCAACGTGCTGAATCTTGTCCATGGCATCCAGTGGTGCACGCCCACACGAGTCGACGAATGCTGTGGTTTTGGCGGAACGTTTGCGGTCAACGAAGCCGACGTGTCCGCATCGATGGGTCGTGATCGCATCGCTGACCATGTCGCATCCGGAAGCAGCATATTGGCCTCGGCCGACATGAGCTGTTTGATGCACCTGCAAGGCATCATCCGTCGCGAATCGAATCCCATCCAAGTGATGCACGTCGCTCAAATCCTAGCGGGCCGAAACCCCAATCGATTAAGCAACGCGTAAAGTAAGCAACGCATAAAAAATCCTTGCGTAAGAATTATGAAAACTCTGCCCATCATCGATCATCCAACCAAGGCACGTCCGTTTGTTGCCGACACCGAACGCACACACTGGCATGACCAAGCACTGTGGTTTGTTCGCAGCAAACGTGACAAACAAGCTGCATCGGTCCCCGAATGGGAATACCTCCGCAGCCTCGCGTCGCAAATCAAAACCGAAACCATCGCCAATCTCGGCGATTACTTAACTCAGTTCGAACGCAACGCGACCGCGTTGGGAGCGACGGTACACTGGGCCGCCGATGCCGACGAGCACAACAAAATCGTGCTCAAAATCCTGCGTGATCATGAGACGCTACGGATTGTCAAAAGCAAATCGATGCTTACCGAGGAATGTGGCCTGAACCATTTCCTCGAAGACAACGGCATCGAGGTGATTGATACCGACTTGGGCGAACGGATCGTCCAGCTGCGAAATGAAACCCCCAGCCATATCGTTTTGCCCGCGATCCACATCCGCAAAGAAGAAGTCGGCGATACGTTTCACGAACATCTCGGCACGACCGAGGGAGCATCGGACCCTCAGTACCTGACTGAAGCCGCACGACAACACTTGCGTGACAAATTTTTAGCAGGCGAAGTCGGAATCACCGGTGTCAATTTTGGGATCGCGGAAACAGGCGGCTTCGTCGTTTGCACCAACGAGGGCAATGCGGATCTCGGCGTCTCGCTGCCTCGCGTCCACATCGCTTGTATGGGAATCGAAAAATTAATTCCCCGTTTCCAGGACTTGTCGGTCTTCATTCGCTTGTTAGCTCGCAGTGCGACGGGGCAACCGATCACGACGTACACCTCGCATTTTCACGGCCCACGCGATCCCAACAGCGAACTGCATATTGTGTTAGTCGACAATGGCCGCAGCCGACTGAGAAACAGCAACGAATTTCGCGAGGCGTTGCATTGCATTCGCTGCGGTGCTTGTATGAATACGTGCCCCGTTTACAGGCGTAGCGGCGGACACAGTTACAGCGCCACCGTGCCGGGACCGATCGGATCGGTGCTGTCACCCACCCGCGACTCGTCCCGCTACAAGAGTTTGCCGTACGCGTGCAGTTTATGCGGTTCGTGCACCGACGTTTGTCCCGTAAAAATTCCGTTGCACCATCAGTTGTTGGCGTGGCGGAAGGAGTTGGTCGGCGAAAACTTGTTGCCGTATTCCAAACGGATCAGCATGAAGGCGGCTTCGATCCTGTTCCGCAGCCCACGAATGTTTTCAATCGCCGGTTGGGTGGGACGCAAATCGCTCAAGATCCTGCCTCACTGGGCAACACACAATCGACTCAATACTTGGACTGTGGCTCGCGAATTGCCCGAACCTCCGCGTGAGAGTTTTCGTCATTGGTATGCAGCAAACCGGAAACGTTAATGATGTTAAAAAAGACCCAAGCCACTACCAGCAGCCGCCAAGCCGTGCTCGATCGATTGACAGGAAAACAGGTCATCGGACCGGGATTACCAACGGTTGAGATGGATCAGACGGTGCATTTTGACGATCCGGTCGCAAAATTCATCGAAGTTTTATCGACCGTCGGTGGCCAAGCTCACGTGATTGACGAAAACCATCAAATCGGTGAGATCCTCGCGACGATTCCGGTTTACGCCAAAGCGAAACGGGTTGTTTCGTTAGTGCCTGAGGCCATTCCTGGTAGTCTTGATGCGGCTTCGATCGACGATCCGCATGCCTTGGCGTCAGTCGATTGGACGATCGCGAGGGGAGAATTCGCGGTTGCCGAAAATGGTGCGATTTGGATCGAAGGGGCAACGATGCCGCACCGTGTGTTGTTATTTATCGCCCAGTATTTAGCCATCGTTGTGTCGCGCAGCCAAATGGTTCATAACCTGCACGAAGGTTACGCTCGAATCGGAACCCCGAAATCGCCGTTTGGTGTGTTTGTCTCGGGCCCTAGCAAAACGGCCGACATTGAACAGTCGCTAGTGTTAGGCGCCCACGGTTGTCGAGCACTGCAGGTGTTTTTGACACCGTAGAGATTCTGCAGCAACGGACTGCAACGTATTTTTGAGGGTATCCGAAAAGGGGTCTGACCCTCTCCGGCGAGGCAAAGAACTCTACAAAAACGACTCGCTTCCAAAGGGTCAGACCCCTTTTCGGATACCCTCTTTGAACGAACACAGCAAACACCCTTCCGAACACTCCTTTCGCTTTATCTTTGCGGAACTGCTTGCCATCGCGTTGCCGTTGATGGTTAGCGCTGGCACTTTTTCGCTGGTGTTGTTCGTCGACCGCACTTTGTTGCTGTGGTACGACGGCGCATCGATGAGTGCGTCGATGGCGGGTGGCAATTTCTTCTGGGTCAGCATTTGTTTGCCAATCGGGATCGCGTCGATGACCGGTGCGATTATCAGCCAATACGTTGGCGCAGGTGAAGAAGGCAAGATTGGCCGATTCCTTTGGCAATCGGTTTGGTTGACACTGTTATCGATTCCGTTTTTCGCCTGGGTCGCCTACGCCGCTCCTGATCTGTTTCGCTTGACCGAACAACCCAGTGAACTGATTGAGGCAGAGACGACTTACCTGCGATGGTTGCTGGTCGGCGGTGTCGGGGCGGTACTGGAAAACGCATTGAGCGGATTTTTCAGTGGCACCGACCGCACCCGAGTGATTATGTGGGTCAGTCTGTTATCCGGTCTGATAAATGTCGTCTTAGACTTGTTGTTGATTTTCGGAGCTGGCCCGATCCCGGAGATGGGTATCGCGGGAGCCGCGATCGCCAGCTCGATCGCGTTTTGGTTCAAAGCCATTTGCTTCGGGCTATTGATCTTCTATTACGATCGTGACAATCGATACCAAGTCCGCAGCAGTATCAGTTTCAGCGGCACGTTGTTGACCAAACTGCTCTTTTTTGGCTTTCCAACCGGGTTGATGTACGTCACCGAATCAGGCGGCTTCACGGCGATTGTGTTGCGGATTGGTCGACTCGGCGACGTTCCCTTGCGCGCAACAACGATGGCGATCAACTTCAACATGGTCGCCTTCATTCCGTTGGTTGGCGTTTCAATCGCAGCATCGGTCTTAGTCGGTCGGCACTTGGTTGAAAGCGGACCGGGGCGTGCGGCTAAAAGTGTGTTGGCCGCACTGTTGGTCGGCTGGGGATATTCGTTGCTGTGGTGCATCGCCTACCTGATTTTCCCCGGGGTGATGATGCAGCTGTACGAATTCAATACGCCCACGGCCGATTCGGCACTGGCGATCTCGATTGCCAAAGGGCTGCTAAAATTTGTCGCGTTTTACATCGTGATGGACGCGACTCAATTGATTTTGGCCGGAGCATTACGCGGCGCCGGTGACACCTGGTTCGTGCTCGGCACCGGTTTAATGTCGTCGGTAATGGCGTTTGCCATTGGCATTGGCAACGAACCAAGCGAAGGCCAACTTCATTGGTGGTGGTGGATGATCACGCTGTGGGTATGGCTGCTATCCGTTTGCATGGCCGCGCGATTTCTGCAAGGCAAATGGAAAAAGATGCGAATGGTGTGAGAGTCGAACTTAGATTTCGATCTGTTCACGCACAAACCCTGGATCGGGATTGCCTTTGCCCTTGCGATCGCACTTGAAGTACTCGGCAACGTAACGCACTGGTTGGCGTTTTTCGGGTACTTTGAAACGGTCGCCTTTTTGCAGGACAGGACGGTATTCGTCCATGCGACCGAATTGGCGAGTCCCTGCTGCTTGGCAGGGGAACCAAAAACCGTTGCCTTCGCCGTCTTCGAGATAGAATTCGGGATAACAGTGGCCTGGAATCCAAACCATCCGGGCAGGCACTTTGGCATTGCGGCACAATGCCACCACCAAGCTGGTCATTTCTTCGCAGTCGCCCTTGCCATCGCGAAGTGCGACGGATGCGTTTTTGAGCGGTCCTTCGACGTACTCGACTTTTTCTCGCACAAAGTCATAGATCTGTTCGACGCGTTGCCAATCGTTCTCGGCTTCCATCGCGGCTAAGTCACGAGACGCCGAACGAATGATCGAATTGCTGGCGTCAATGTTGGGGCTGTTGCCAAGATAGTTACGCAGTTCACGCGCAGGTCGCAGTGGGATGACAAAATCGTCGGTCTTCACTGGAGGAAGAATACGCGAGCGTTCGATTTGGAAGACAAACGTCATTTCGACTCTCGCTCCGGCCCGCACTTGCGGAATCTGTAACGCAACTTGCTTGGCGCTACTAGCCAGATCGCGAACTTCCCAGGCGCGAACGATCGGGTCGATCACTTTGCTGACCAAGGTGACTTTTTGTTCGGGCCAGTCGGTCGGAACCGGAAACGTTGCGATCACGTTGGTACACATCACCGGCGTGGTCAATACCATTCCGATCCGCCACTGTTGCGTCTGCGGTGAATCGTACGTCAATCGTGACTCGACAGTTGCCGGTTCATCCGACGGATCCGCATCGCTGGGTTGTACCGGATCGTCTGCGAACGCGAGTTGTGAAAAAGCGAGTCCCCCTACACTGCAAGCCCCGAGTCCCTGCAGTGTTTGTCCCAACAGACTTCGACGAGTCAATTGCAGGCGGTTTGGGTGGGAAAGTTTCTTATTCATATCTCAACACGCTGAAAGGGATAACCGAAACGATCGCAGAAGCACCTGGCTTTGACACCGGCACCTCTGCGATCGTCGCTCACTTTTGATTAATTATAGTTCGTTTTGCGAACTATTTCTGATTGTCTTTACGATTCCGCCTGGTGCTGGGCCTTAGTTAGCGGGCACGGCACCGGGTGGCAGCGGATCGCGGCTGATGATGCGATCGCCTCGTGCGTCGAAGTCATCCGAGATGACGTTCGATGGATTTCCGTAGACGGTGCCATTGCCGTAGACGGAACTGCCGACGATATCGCCTTGCAGGTAGGGGTCGTTCACGACATTCCCGTATTGATCGCTCGAAGATTCGTAGCCGTAATCGCCGACAACATTCCCATAGCCGCTGCTGTTCGTGGCACATGCTGGGCACTTGGCGGCAACTTCCGAGCCACAACCGAGTTCACCTTGGATACCGTACTGAGGACCGGCATAAGTGTTGCATTCGCACCCCGCGTTTGGCGCCACGGCCAACGGCACTTGCTGCTGGGGTGCAACGGGTGCATATGGCATCTGTGTACACGGAGCCGCTTGCGGCAAAAGGGCTGGACGGCCAGGCAAAATGGACTGTGTGTTATTACATAAACCACATCGAGCCCCACGGCCAAACCAAAATTGTCTGAGTGTTCCGCATCCAGAACTGACAAGTAACAGCATCACAGATGCTACAACCGACACAAAGCGAGTATTCATTTCTTTTTCCTTCACATGCATAGCGAGCGTATTCGGAGTTCTCGATAGTAGAACCAGTTAAAAGTAGGACGCTATTTGTGATGTGCAAACGCAACATCGTTATTTTTCGGCAACAATTTGTTGCAACAAGTCAACACACCACGCTCACTCGCCCCAAATCAATTCAAACCGAGATGCAAATTACTGATCAAATCATTCGTTGCTGTTTGACCCTCGCTTTGGTGGTGTCATCCGCTCCCCTATTCGCCAGCGACGCGTCGGTGATGGAGGGTGTCGATGCGCCTCCGATTTCCGGCATCCCTCTGTCTGTGGATGAGTTGCACAACGGCGAACTTCCCTTGATCGTCGATGGCTCGGATGTAAACACTCCGTCAGTAACGCTCGAGCAGGATCGAATTTGGTTGATCAGTACGCGTCGAATTACCAGTCACGTATGTTGTGCTGATTTTGAGAAACCTGAATTCTCGGTCTCGCGTCTGTCCGCCAACGGATGCCAGACGCCTTCGTCAATGGAAGAGTATTTGGGTGAAATGTTGCCAGGGCGTCCGACGGTGGTTTACGTCCACGGCTATCGATTCACATCGAGCGAAGCGATCCGACGTGGATTGTTGGTTCATCGCGAAATCGCCCGCCGCCGCGCAACCGGTCCTATCGATTGGGTGATCTGGAGCTGGCCAAGTGCAAAAGAAAAATTCATCAGCCAAGACATTCGCGAGAAAGCAAAGTACACCGACACGCAAGGCTTGTATTTGGCGTGGCTACTAAAGAAGCATGTCGGCGGTGGAGTTCCCTCGACATTGATAGGCTACAGTTTTGGAGGTCGCGTCGTGACCGGATCGCTGCATGCGTTGGCTGGCGGGTCGCTTGGCGGACGCTCGCTGCCGTGTGAACCGATTATAAACGCACGCATCGACGTCGGGCTGGTTGCCCCCGCGATCGAAAAAGATTGGTTGGCGCCGCATGATTACCATGCTTTGGCGACAAGCAACATGGATCACCTACTGTTACTGTACAATCAACGAGACTCGGTGCTGAAGCGTTATTGGTTGATTGATAGGGTACGCGGAACACTGGCAATCGGTTTTGGGCGTCTTCAGTCGTTTGCGCCGCGGACCGATGGCAGTCGAATTTGGCTGCGTGCCCGCGATTGCTCGTCAACGATCGGCAGCACTCACGACGAACTCGACTATTATCAATGTCCCTGCAGTGCAGGCACCGAAATGGCTCAGCTCGTCGACGACGCTTGGTTTCAACATTGATGTGATGTGGTTTGGTTTTATGCGAGCCGACGGCGAGAGAGATGTAGCCCGTTCGAATTTCCCATCTCGTGAGCCGACGGCGCTAGCCGCGGGCCTGTGCTGACTTGCTAAAAGTTGGATGTCGAGATTGGATTGTGAACACTATTTTTTTATCCGGCGAATTAATTGGTTACCTTTCCCATAAAAAGAGACTGCTGAAAAACATTTGGCGTTGCGCCAGCGTCCTGTCACCTCTCCCAAACGCAGTTTGGGAGAGGTCGAGCAGAGCCTTCAGCGATGCTCGGGTGAGGGCCGACCGAGCACGTCGTGGCCACTGCACGCTATGTTGCGCGGTCGGCCCTCACCCGAACGAGGCCAAAAGGGCCCGTTCGACCTCTCCCAGCTTCGCCGGGAGAGGTGACACAAAACTTGTCAAAGCGTCAATCAATCCAACCTCAACGATTTTGCAGCCCGCGGCTAGCGCCGTCGGCTCACAGGAACAATCCACGGGCATTCACAACTTGGTGATAGGTGACTTCAGCTAAAAACACGACCGAGTCCCCACCCAGCGTGGACGATTGCATCGCCTATTTCTGTGGCGAGTGGATTCCCGCACACTCATTAAAGCTTTCGATCCATGACGTCGGCTTTCGCCAAGGAGTGACGGCGGTCGAGCGGATGCGGACTTACGGTGGCCGCGTCTTTATGCTGCCTCGGCATTTGGATCGGTTTGATGCCACCACGAAATTCCTCGGTATCGATTCGCTGCCCGATCGAGCGGCGATGGTCAATTTGGTCGGCGAACTGTTGACACGAAACAGGGATTGGATCTCGCAGCACCACGACGTTGGAATCACGATGTTCGCGACTCCTGGTGTGGTGGGATCAGCGACTCCGACGTTGGCCCTGCATCTGAACCCGCTGAACCATTCGCTCAATCAACAACGACAAACCCAAGGCCAATCGTTGGTGATCACCGACGTGGTCCAGCCACCGGCAGCGTCGTGGCCGCGGTCGATCAAAGTTCGAACTCGTCTGCACTATTATCGTGCCGATATGTTGGCTCGATCCGCCATCCAGGACGTCACATCAAACGCCGCGAATTCGGATGTGATTGGCGTATTGATTGACGACGACGGCAGCGTGACCGAGACGAGCATCTCCAACGTGGCGATCGTGGAAGGGGAAACGATCGTCTCGCCCGAAGCGGACCAGGTGCTCGGCGGCATTACCCAGCAAGTGGTCGAGGAATTGGCCGCATCCGAATCGCTGACGTGGGAAAAAGAACGTCTGTCGCCCGCCCGATTCGCGGGCGCGGACGAGATTCTTTGCATGGGAACCGATGGCGGACTGTGGTTTGCCAATTCGGTGATCATGGCTGGAAAAAAAATCGAGTCAAAAATGACTCGTAATCCTGCGAAAATCTATCGCCTTCTGCTCGCCGGATTCGCAAAACGGACAAGCGAACCCACCTCGTTTGATGTATCTTAACGGACTAGGCTTAAAGGACCGCGGAATCCCCTTGCGGCTTCCCAGCGGGCGTCGACACCACAATCGCAATTCCAATGCGTGCAGTGGTTGCCATTTCCCGTCCGAATCCCTCCGTTTCATCCTCACACCCATGAACACTCTTTCGATGACATCGTTTCCAAAATGTGGGTTTCCAAGATTCTGCTCGTTTGCCGCGATCGCTTTGTTGTTGATCGTCGGGTGTGGGCGAAGCGACACGCAATCGGCCGCAAAGACGTCCGGGACCGGCGAAAACGAAACGCTGCGTATCGCGGTCATTCCCAAAGGGACAAGCCACAAGTTTTGGAAGTCCGTTCATCTCGGGGCCAAGCGAGCGGCGGATGAAATTGGCAATGTCGAGATCATTTGGCGAGGCCCGGTCGTGGAAAGCGACACCGGCAGCCAGATCGAAGTCGTCAAGAACATGATCACAATGCAGGTCGACGGGATCGCGTTGGCGCCAAATCAAAAGGGAGGCCTCGTCGATGCTGTCGAAGAAGCGATTGGCGAGGGCATTCCCGTCGTCATTTTCGACAGCGGCTTGGACAAAGGCCCCGAAATCGTCAGCTACGTGGCGACCGACAATTTCAAAGGAGGCGAGTTAGCGGCCGATCAAATGGCAAAAGCAATCGGTGAAAAAGGAAACGTCATCCTGCTGCGTTATTTGGCGGGCAGCGAAAGCACCGAGCGACGCGAAGAGGGATTTCTAGAGGGGATCAAAAAGTATCCGAACATCAAAGTCGTCTCCTCCGACGAATTTGCGGGCGACAATGCGACCGGATCCAAAGAAAAGGTCGACCAACTGCTTCAGATCTACGGCAAGGACTTGAGCGCTATCTTTGCCGTTTGTGAACCGAACGCAAACGGAGCACTCGAATCGCTTCGAAACGCCGGATTGACCGACAAGGTCAAACTGATTGCGTTTGACCCCAGTGATGCATTGATCGAAGGGATGCATGACGGATCCTGCGGCGGCATCGTGCTGCAAAATCCTATCGAAATGGGTTATCAATCCGTCATGTCGTTGGTCAAGAATATGCGAGGCGAAGAGGTTCCAGCATTTCAATCGACGGGCGAATACGTGGCAACGCCTGAAAACATGGACGAACCAGAAATCAAAAAACTCTTGAATCCTGAAATGGTTCAGTAGATGACCACGCCGCTGCTTGAAATCCAAGGAATAAGTAAACGCTTTGGGCCCACGATCGCGCTGAACGAAGTTTCGTTGTCGGTGTACGGCGGTGAAGTGTTGGCGTTGATCGGCGAAAACGGAGCCGGCAAAAGCACGCTGCTAAAAACACTCAGCGGTGCTCATCTGGCCGACGCTGGATCGATGTCGATCGACGGCAAAGCGTATTGCCCGAGCGGTCCGCATGACGCTCGCACTCGCGGCGTTGCGATGATCTATCAAGAGCTGAATCTCGCGCCGGACCTGAGCGTCGAAGACAACATTTTGCTGGGACATCGAGGCACCGGGGCCGGTTTGTTGCTGCGATCATCGCAGCGTGCAAAGGTAGCCAAAATCCTCGAAACGGTGGGACTGGCCGGATTGGATCCGAAAGCGATCGTCGACGATCAATCGGTTGCGACGCAGCAATTGCTCGAGATCGCGCGGGCCTTGGCGAGTGATGCGAGAATCATCCTGTTCGACGAACCGACGAGTTCGCTACCGCAAAAAGACGTCGCTCGGTTGTTCGAGATCATTAACACGCTGAAGCGATCTGGATATGGGATCGTCTACATCAGCCACTTTCTCGAAGAAGTTCGCGAGGTTGCCGATCGCTACTCGGTGCTGCGTGACGGAAACAATGTCGGCTCGGGAATGATCGACGACATCAGCGACGATCAAATCATTTCGCTGATGGTCGGCCGCGACGTCGAAGATCTTTATCCGGTCGTTCCCCACACGATCGGCGAACCTTGGGTCAACGTACACGAATTGACGGGATCGCATTATCCAAAACATGTGAACTTGTCGCTTTGCCGAGGCGAGATTTTTGGCGTTGCTGGTTTGGTCGGCTCCGGTCGTACCGAGCTGCTGCGCAGCATCTTCGGGCTCGACGTGATGGACGCTGGATCGGTCCATGTTGCGGGAACCAAAATCAAAGACACCATCCCGGCTCGCATGAAAGCCGGGTTCGGAATGCTGTCGGAAGACCGCAAGCGTGAAGGGCTGGCCCAAGATCTGTCGATCATTGAAAACACGACGCTTGGTTCGCTCGCACCGTACACCACGTTTGGCTTCTTGAATCTACGTCGGCGGTCGGCGGTTGCGACGGAACTGATGAGACGCGTGGAGGTGAAGGCCGTTTCGGGTCACCAACAGGTGTCGGACCTTTCCGGCGGTAATCAGCAAAAGGTAGCGATCGCACGAATTTTGCATCAAAAAGCGGACATTCTGTTGCTTGACGAACCGACCAAAGGGATCGACGTCGGAACCAAGGCCGAGATTTATCGTATGATGGGCGAATTGGCGGCGGCAGGAAAAACGGTGGTCTTTGTCAGTTCTTATCTACCCGAATTATTGTCTGTCTGTGACCGCATCGGAGTGATGTCACGCGGTGAACTTCGCGAGACCCGCGACGCCAAGGATTGGACCGAAGACGAAATCATGACCGCTGCGATCAGCAGCGACGAATCGCTCGAAGCGACAGCGGTTTAGAATCGACTGCCGCTCGCCTGAAACACTAACGTCTGAACATTTACTGCTAATGCTAAAAAAGTTATTCCGCTCACAACTCGGGCCGCTCTTCGCACTTCTGGTCATCGTCCTCTTTTTCTCGGTGGCCGATTACGCCTTGAGCGAAGGCTATTTTTTCTCGGCACGCAACTTTCGTGTGATCATGAGCTCGGCGTCGTTGATCGCGGTGCCGGCGTTCGGAATGACGATCATCATCATTGCGGGCGGCATCGATTTGTCCGCTGGCACAGCGTTGACGCTGAGCGGCACCGTGTTAGCACTGATCTTAAAACATTCATCCGTCGCTGCTGGCGATCCCGGATTTGCTTGGACAATGTGCCTTGCGCTGGCAGCGACAGTATTCACCGGCGCCTTGTGCGGGTTTCTGAACGGCGGTTTGATCAGTGCGACAAAAGTCGTCCCCTTTATTGTCACGCTGGGCACGATGACGATCTTTCTGGGTGTCGGCCAAATCATAGCCAGCGAATCGACGGTTTACGCCGCCAAAGAAAACATCCCAACTTGGCTGCGGTATTTGTGTTACACCGGGTCCAACGGCGAGAACTATTTGATATCGGGATTGCCGATTTCGACCAGCGTGATCATTGCCGCAGTACTGGCGATCTTGGTCGATTTGTTGATGCGGTTCACGGTGTTTGGCCGCAACGTGTTTGCGATCGGTTCGAGCGAATCGACGGCTCGATTGTGTGGCATCAACGTGCCGTGGACCGTCGTCGCGGTCTACACGCTTTCAGGTTTCTTTGTTGCCATCGGCGGGCTGCTCTATTTTGCAGACGTCAAGAACGGCAACCCCAGTGACGGCAGCGGCAAAGAACTCGAAATCATCGCCGCCGTCGTGCTTGGTGGCGGAAGTCTGAGTGGTGGCCGTGGCTCGATCTTTGGAACGCTCGTCGGCGCGTTGATCATCACCGTGATCCGCAGCGGATGTTCGCAATTGTCGATTCCGAACACGTACACGCACATCATCATTGGCGGCATCATTATCGTGGCGGTGATCGTTGACCAACTACGTCATGGATCCCCCGAGTGGTTCTTTCGGATGTTGCCGAAATCCGATGATCGGTAAAATAGAGAAACCGTTGGTGGGCAGATGAGTTTTTTGCGCCCTGAGTGGTTTGAGAGTGTGCCGTGGCTGTTGCGACTTTCTGAGTGAGCCGTGACGCGTAAGCGGCCGGGTATCTTTGTGAGCCGAGACGCGTAAGCGGCCGGGTGTCTTCGTGAGTGAGGTATCACCCTTTACCCGGTACCTTACGGCCCACGGCTCACAATGCAAAACGGCTAAGATACCGAAATACTGCTGCCTTCCTGCTAAACCCAGCGATCCTCTTCAAAGGCCATTCCTACTCCGTGAATCGAACCTACAAACGCATTGCCGGACTGTTGTTCTGGATCGCCATGTGCGTGGTGACCGTGGTTGCGATCGCGCGGGTCGATGCCCCAACGAACCATCACTCCGGCGATGCCCATCGCACCCCGCTTGTCCGTTTCCTCACCTCGCGTCCCACCGAGATCAGCGGCATCGATACGACTGGCCGACTGCGAAAGTATGATCCTGTGTTCCTGATGGACTCGGGTGGCGATTATCGGCAAGTCGGTCACGTGGTCGATCGCATCCCCGATCCTTCCCTCCCCACCACGGAACCGCCTACCGTTACGATTGCCTGGTACGGTTCCAATTTCGCCGCCGACGAAGTTCAGTTTGTCCAATATCACAACAACGGACGGCTCGAGGACGTTGCTAAATTGATGTTGCCCGAACAGAAACGAGAACGCATCCGCCAGCAACTCGCCGACGCGATCCGCTTGTATGGTGACGAGTTTTCGCAAGCCTTCAAACCTTTGGTACAACAATCGATCCAACAGTCGTTGCCGGTGATTGAGTCGGAAATGGAGCTGTCGATTAAACGTCATCGCGGTGATATCGATGCATTGGCAAAACGCTGGAACGATGACGTTGTCCGCAAACGTTTGATCCCGTTGGCGCGGCAAGAGATCATGCCGATCGTCAAAAAACATGGGCGTCCTACGGCGGAAAAGATTGGCCAAGAGATTTGGGAACGCGCGTCACTGTGGCGGTTTGGTTGGCGTGCGGTCTATGATCGCACTCCGCTACCGGAACAAAATCTTCTAAACGAAGAATGGCAACGCTTCGTGCAAAAGGACGTCGGTCCGGTGCTGGAAAGAAATATGGACGATATCGTCGCGGCGGTGCAAAAAATCCTGGTCGAAACGGCGGCCAATCCGGCCGTCCGTGGCGAATTGGCGGATGTCGCCAGCGACATTGCCCAAGATCCCGAAGCACAACAACTCGTCAAAGCCATTCTGAAAGAAACGCTGGTCGACAACCAACGCTTGCACCAAGTTTGGTCCGATGTATGGCAGAACGACGAAGCACGTCGCGCGATTGATTTGGCGTCTCGTAGAATGGAACCCGTACTTCGACAAATTGGCGACGAACTGTTTGGCACGCAAGAGGAAGGGATTGATCCCGCGTTTGCCTTGGTGCTGCGGAACCAGATTTTTGGCAAAGATCGCCGCTGGTTAATCGCGTCGCCGATCCAAGACAAACTAGACGATTCTGGACCACGCGTATCTGAACCACGAGTGATCCCGTTCTCCAATCAATGGATGGCGTATCCGATCGTGTATCTTGCTGAAAAGGACGCCAAGTGAGTCTCGATACGGAAACCGATGACATCGCGGCGCCCGACGACGGGTTGCCGCTGCGATTGATCGATCTGCAGATCCAGGTCGCCGATCGTATGTTGATTCGCGATACCTCGCTGACGATTCCCGCGGGCAAAATCACGGTCATCGTGGGCGCCAGCGGAGCGGGAAAGTCGGTACTGCTGCGGACACTAGCCGGATTGGTCGGTCGCGATCACGAGGCGATTTCGTGGCAAGGCAACATTGCGATCGGCCATGACGATCCCTCGCAAAACCGCCGCCCTCGCTTGTTAACCCGTGTCGGCATCGTGTTTCAACAATTTGCCTTGTTCGACGAATTGTCGCCGACCGCCAATGTCCAATTCGCCATCGACCATCGCAGCGATCCCACGACACCTCCATCGCAATCGGCCAAGGCTTGGGTCGATGAACTTGGCGTCCCCGCGCACACTTCGGTATCGGCGCTGAGCGGAGGACAAAAACAGCGTTTGGCGATCGCTCGCACGCTGGCAGCTGCGCCGGACATTTTGCTGTATGACGAACCTACCAGCGGGCTTGATTCCGCCAGCGGACGCAAAGTCGCCGAATTGATTCGGCATACTCAAACGATCCACCGCACCACCAGCATCGTGGTCACGCATGACTATTTAACGCTGCTGCCGATCGCTGACGAAGTGCTGTTACTTGATTCACAAACCAGCAAATTGGTGCGAATTGAGAATGACCAATGGGACCAAATCCCGGCACGGATGCAGCCGGTTGCTCTCAGCGATACTGAGATCGACGAAGACACAGCGACACTGACCTCACGATTCACACGCCTGGCTCGCCAACGCGTTGACGATTTTTTTACGACGACCGGATCGGCGATTTGGACTGCGATCTGTTTGCCGTTTGAATTGCGACCCTATTTCCCCCACTTTCGCTGGGGGACACGGTTTGTACTGCACTATCTGCGGCTGGTGGGCGGTCCGTCGGCTTGGTTTTATCTGATCTTGGCAGGGATGATCATCGGGTTTACCAGCACCTATTTCACGTTCGAGTTTTTACCTTTCCAGGCCTACACGCAGCCGTTGTTGATTGACGAGCTGCTTGCTTCGATTGGTTTTGCGTTGTACCGCATTTTGGTTCCGGTCTTGGCGACGATTCTGATCGCCGCACGCTGTGGTGCCGCCGTCGCAGCCGACGTCGGTGTCAAGCGGTATGGAGGTCAAGTCGATGCGCTTCAGACACTCGGGGTCAGGCCGCGAACGTATTTACTGCTGCCGATCGTGATCGCGTTTGTGATCGCGACGCCGATGTTAGAGTGGATGGCGCTGAGTGCGGCGAAGCTGATTAGCTTGGTGACGTTTCTGTCGACGCATCCCAACGAGGGCCCCTATTTCTGGCAGCAGAATTTTTATCGCAATCTCGTCCCGATCGAAGGCTCGTTATTGCGAGGATGGGAATGGGTGTTGACCAAGAACCTGATCTGCGGATTTGGAATCGCCTGCATTGCCTACTACCAGGGCCTAGCCCCTAAAAAGTCGGCCAACGACGTCAGCGGCGCGATTACCTCGACCGTTCTGTGGACGACGCTGTATGTATTGGTGGTACATTTCGTGACGGCCTTGATCGAATTTTAGGGACATTTCCCGACGCTCGGATTTTCGATTACAATTCCCAGCATGAAAAACACACAACGCCTCGCGATTTCTCTTTCGTTGACTCTTGCCACACTTCCCGTATTCAGCGGATGTGCGCCCGCCACGAAAGAGGCTGAACCGACAGCCAAGACGGAATCAACGGGCACGGAGTCATTGGGCACTAAGGCATCGCACGCCGAAGAATCGGGCACTAAGACGTCGGCCGCTGTGACACCAGACACTTTGGCACAAGACACCGACAAACTGCCTGCCCATCAACCGAAGTTCAGCGATGATGCTTATTGGATGGCCGCGTTGGATGGCAACATGCAAGTGATCGAGATGGCGATCAAGTCCGGCACCAAAATCGATGTCAAAAACGAACGAGGCCACAATGCGTTACATTTGGCCGCCTACAACGGCCACACCGAAGTGGTGAAGTACTTTCTGCGAAACGACTTCAAGGTCGATGAGCGGGATTCGGAAGGCAAATCCGCTCTGATTCATGCAGCATCCGGTGACTTTCCCGAGACCGTCGAACTGTTGATCGCCAAGGGAGCCGATGTGAATTTGAAGGATGAAACCGAAGGCTTCACAGCGTTGATGATGGCGGCGGCCGAAGGCCAAATGGCCGTAGTCAAAGTGCTGATGAAACACGGTGCGGACAAGACGATGAAGGACGTCGATGGCGACACCGCCGAAATCTTTGCCCGCAACAACGGCCACTTTGAAATTGCCGATCTGCTAGCGGACAAAGATAAGAAAGCAAAGGAGTCCGAGTAGGGCTGAACGAAACTCTACGCGAGTTTCGCTACTCTCCCGACACCCCTTCTTTCTTCACGTCTTCTTTCTTCTCTTCTTCGTCGTTCTTCTGCAACGTCGGGTCTTCGATTGAAGCTAGTTCGACCTGAACGGTCATTTCTTTGCCGGCTCGAGAGATTTTGACTTCCTGCACTGAACCAATCGGCTTTCGCTCGATGACTTCTCGCAAACTGCTTGGATTGAGTACTCGTTCCCCAGCAAATTCGAGAATCACGTCCATTGGTTTTAACCCAGCACGTTCACCTGCCGATCCCGCGATCACCTGATGGACTAAGATCCCCAGCCCAACAGGCAGATTGACCTGCTTTGCAACTTTCGGGTTGAGTTCGGCCAACTTGATCCCCAACGCAGCGCGGCGCACGTGCCCAAATTCAGCAAGTTCATCGGCGATCCATTTGGCTTGATTGATCGGAATGGCAAACCCGATTCCTTGATAACCACCGTTGCGAGTCGCGATGGCCGTACTGATCGCGATCATCTTTCCATCCAAATCGACGAGCGGCCCGCCAGAGTTGCCTGGGTTGATTGCAGCATCGGTTTGCAACAGACGACCACGGCGGATGCGTGTCAGTTTCCGATTTTTGGCGCTGATAATCCCTGCGCTGACGGTGGCTTCTAATCGAAACGGGCTGCCGATGGCGAGCACCCAATCGCCGATATCCATTTGATCCGAATCACCAAGCGTGGCCACATCAAACGGCTTGTCTCGCTCAATTCGCACGATCGCCACATCACTGTCGGGATCCCCATGCACCTCGACTGCCTCGATTTCCGTTTCGTCGGCAAGCTGAACCACCACCTTCTTGGCTCCGGTGATGACGTGGTTATTGGTAATGATCAATCCGGTTTCGCTGAGGATCACCCCCGAACCTAAACCGGTCAACGGAATGGCATCGCCATCGACACTTTCTTCCTGTGGCGGCGTTGGTCCTGGACGGTCCGTTTCGCTCTCTTCGTCGGTCGTTTCGACGTTTTGTCCATAGGCAAACACGGTGACGACCGAAGGGGTCGCACGACGCGCGGCAACGCGAAACGCCTTGGACAATGCTCGCGGCCCGGCTTGGATTTCGCTCATCGATTCCCCGTTCTCAGTCGCAGCAGCCGCGTCGTCGGCAAGCACTGGATTCGCTAGAGCTAGAGACGCGAACACACAGCCAAGGAATAGGAGAGATGCAAGTCGATGTTTCATTGCGTTTCTTTTAACTTTTGTGAGGTAAAATCGGACTTTCAAGCAGGTTGCGCGCAATCTACCGATGAAGCAGCGGTTATTAAGTGAGCCGACGGCGTTAGCGGGTTGTCGGCTTGATGATCCGTGACGCGTGATCGGCCGGGTTCCATGAATTACCCGGTGCCTCACGGCCCACGGCTCACATTTTACCCGGTGCCTTACGGCCCGCGGCTCACATTTTACCCGGTGCCTCACGGCCCACGGCTCACATCATTCTGCCTTGCCGCGACTGTAAAAACGAGAGTGGCACCCCAAAGGTGCGGGTGCCAAACCGTTCTCCGTTGATCGATTGTCTTTGCCTTTGCAGACGATACGCGGATCGAAACTTAGCAGCTAGTATCACGCACCGGGCGGATCGTCTATCGTCACTATAGCGGTTTGCAATCTTTTTCGTCACCAAGAAGGTTTTTGGCAATGCTACCTGCAACGATATTGGCAAAAAAACGTGACGGTCAGGCGTTGACTGATGCCGAGATCCGTTTTTTGGTGGACGGATTTTGCAATGACAAGGTGGCTGATTATCAGATGGCGGCATTGTCGATGGCGATCTGTATCAATGGCATGCAGCCCAGCGAGATCAGTTCCTTGACTCAGGCGATGGTACGCAGCGGTGACGGGCTGCCGCGATGCAGCGACCGGCCACGCGTCGACAAACACAGCACCGGCGGGCTTGGCGACAAAGTTTCGATGATCCTCGCACCGCTGCTGGCGACCTGTGACGTCGACGTCCCTATGATTAGCGGCCGTGGACTCGGTTTGACCGGAGGCACACTCGATAAATTGGAATCGATCGAAGGTTTCAAGACTCAACTGACGATCGACGAATCAACCAAGCTGCTTCGGAAACATGGCGTCTTTATCATCGGAGCCGGCGCAAAAATCGCTCCCGCCGATCAACGTCTGTACGCGCTTCGCGATGTCACCGGCACTGTGGAATCGGTGGCACTGATCACGGCCAGCATCCTCAGCAAAAAGCTTGCCGCACGACTGGACGCCTTGGTGATGGACGTCAAAGTCGGTTCAGGCGGATTCATGAAAACGCTTGATCAAGCTCGTGAACTGGCTCAGTCGTTAATACGTGTTGGTGCCCAATCCGAGTTGCCGATCACCGCCATCCTTACGGACATGGACCAACCGCTCGGCGCAGCCATCGGCAACGCAATCGAAGTCAACGAAGCGGTCGATGTACTGCAAGGCATTGGCCCGCCGGAAATCCGTGAGCTAACACTACAGCTAGGCGCGAATTTGTTAGTCGCATGTCTCGAAGGCATGTCGCGTGAGGATGCGATCGCAAAATTGACGAACAACCTCGACTCGGGGATCGCGATGGAGCGGTTTGAACAGATGGTGCTTGTGCAAGGCGGACGTCCCGATTTTCCGCGTCCGATCGGAAGCGAGTTGATGATTGAATGCCCCGGCGACGGTTGGATCGAAAAAGTCGATTGCGAATTACTCGGTCAGACGGTGGTCGAACTTGGCGGCGGTCGACGTCGGAAAGAGGACCGCATCGATCCAAGTGTAGGGCTGCAAGTCCATTGCCGCGTGGGACAACGCGTGAAACGGGGGACGCCAATCATCAGTCTGCATTGTGACAAACGTCTGCATGACGAGTACGTAGCAAGATTGCAACACGCAGTGACGCTTTCGGATCAACCCGTCAAGAGCGTCCCCATCATCATCGAACATCTTCGCTGAAGTCATGTGTTTTTTGGAAGTTTTATAGTCGCCTTTTGCTCCGCAAAAGTAGCGTCTACCGAACGTACTTTCGCGAGAGGACGTGCGATTAATAAGTTACGGATCTGTTGGACGAATCACAACCACCTTCCCTGGCTCCCCTCTCCCTGTGAATTCGGATCATGTGACTCGGCCAATTGAATCAAACGTTGTTCGAATTCACGGGGAGAGGGGAGCCAATGGCGAAGCGTCGGGCCGCCGCTCGGTAAAAAGTTGGCAAAATGAGGCCCGCGCTGGACGGCTAATACTTTGGGCTTCTTCTGAGTTTTAGTGGCGCCGGTTTTCTGCCACCTCTCCCCCGACTTCGTCGGTGGAGAGGTAACTGCACGGAAGAAAAACTCACCCCCAATATCCGACGTCAATTCCAAAGTTTAAGCGGCCCGCGGCTAGCGCCGTCGGCTCACAAAGTCCACGCCATTTGTGACAAGCCCGCAGCGGAGATCCATTGCAGAAGAAAACTTTATTGGTAGCTTTCAGTTGCCCGCTCCGTCAGGGCAAGCCAGACGGAAGCTATTTCTGTAATCCCGGTGGGATTATCGTTCATGTCGGCTTGGGACGTGCGATTTGTTACTGACGGACTTGTCAGCCGAAACGAAATCCACTTTCTCTGGCCACCCGGCCGCTTACTCGTCCTTTCACGCTCGGCAGGCGGGAGCCTGCAATTCATTGGGTTACCAGGCAGGAGCCTGAAGACCAGGGGTGGTGTTCAGCGAGATGTGTGCTTCTTTCGATAATTTCTCAGGCTATCGTGCTGGTGTGATCGGAAAGTTTGATTTTTTTCTGTAAGTTGCCGCTTGTTCGCGATACCAATACTACTGGAACGAGAACTTGCATCTCTGGGCAAAGACCATCCGTGCTTGACGAAGATCAAAAATCGCTGTTCACAAACTGGCTTGAGGAGCACAGCTCTTCGGTCATGAAGGTGGCACGCGCTTACACCCTCACCAGCGAGGAGTGTCAGGACCTCGCTCAGGAAATTCTGCTCCAGGCGTGGCGATCGTTACCGAAATTTGAGGGCAAAGCGAGTGCGGCGACGTGGTTTTATCGTGTTGCACTGCACACCGCCATGAATTGGCACCGCAAAGATCAACGTCGACGCGCTGGCCAACAACCGCTGCTACAGGTGCAAACCGTGGCAACGCGAGACTCTGACGGTGAGGAGCAGGTTCAGCAGCGAGAGACCGTTGAGCAACTCTACGCAGCGATCCATAAGTTGCCGAAGACCGATGCGGCACTCGTGCTGCTGTACCTGGACGAACTGAGTTATCGGGAGATTGCTGAAGTGCTGGGAATCTCAGAAAGCAACGTAGGAGTGAAGCTGAACAGGGCCAAAAAGTCCTTGAATGCACTGATGGGCGGAGAATCCGATGAATCTTGACAAATACCAACAGGCATGGAAATCGGACGCCGCTCAGATGCATATTACATTCGATGCCGATTTACTATCGAAAGAAGTGCAACAGTCCAACCAAGAATTTCAATCGACAATCTTCTGGCGAGATGTTCGTGAAGCCGGTGTGTCGTTGCTGCTGATACCGGTCTGGTTCGTGATGGGCATCACGCTGTCGTTGCCATGGACTTGGTATCTGACGGTGCCGGCGCTGATCTGGGTTGCCGGTTTCATCTTGGTGGACCGCCGGCGGCATCCAAAGGGGCCAAGTGAACCCGGTGAACCGCTTCTTTACTACGTGAAGGAGTCGTTGAGACAGGTCGAGCATCAAATCTGGTTGCTGCGCAATGTTTTTTGGTGGTACCTATTGCCGTTCGCGATTTCGATCATGGCGTTCTTCCTGCATGTTGCCTGGCAAAGTTCAAGTGGCGGGTTGGAATTCGTCCTATTCGCAGGATTTCTGGGGCTGATCCTCCTCGTGCTCTATGGGTCGACCTATCGAATGAATCAACACGTCGTGCGTGAACAGTTCGAACCGCGACGCCAGGACTTGCTAAAACTCGTCGCAGGTCTTGAAAGTGATACGAACAGCGAAAACTCCGGCGACATCATTGATCTCGTGTCTGCACTCGCGGAACCGGTCCGCAATTGTGGACTGAATTCCAGTTGGGCGGAGAATTGGAATCTCATCATTCCGTCATGGCGAGAAGCGTTTGCGATCATCCTGCCGACGCTGGTCGGAGCCTACTGTGGGCTGCGGTATGCGATACCGGATATGGGGCCTGTGTTTTTTCAATCGGTGGTTGCCGCAGTGATCCCATTTGAAATCGTATTCGGGTGCGTGTGGTTGTGGTCACGCAAAAAGCAGAAACAATTTGCGGCTGTGGACCGCGAACTCAGTACGTCAGATTCGGGAGATGACATGAAAAAGGTGACAAAACCATTGCGGCGTCGCTTGCCAAAGGCTCCGGCGATACTGATCCTGGTGTTGACCGTGTTCATCTCGATCATGGCCTTCGTGGCCTTGTATGCATTCTATGTTGAAATACGAAGTGATACGTTGCGTGGGCCCGGATTGGATGATGTCAGTGCATTTGACGATGATGACATCGCGCATCTTGATACGTGGCTACAGAAAATGTTGGATGGCAGATACCCAAGCCTTGGCGTCGCGATCGTGCGAGATGGTGAGCTTGTGTACCAGCGTGTTTACGGATTGGAAGACATCAAGGCGGGCAGGCCGGCAACTCTGCAAACCCAGTATCATGTTGCCTCGGTGACCAAGGCATTCACGGCGTCGCTGGCAGTGATCCTGCATGAACGCGGCATCGTCGACCTGGATCAGCCCGTCGTCAAATACCTACCCGAGGATGTTTTGATCAGCACGACGCCCGCAGTCGGAGCCACGATTACGTTACGCCAACTTGCGTCCCACACGTCGGGGTTGCCAAGGGGCGTGCCGGGTCCGGTTCAATCGGTCGAGGGCTGGTACGCGTTGGAACCCCAGCGTCTTTATGATCTCCTGAGCAACGTCAAATTGGAAGCCGATCCCGGCACCGCTGAACAGTATTCCAACCTCGGATTTGGATTACTTGGACATGCGTTGGAGTACGCTGCCGACAAACCATTGGACCAGCTTATGCAGGAGCTTGTTTGCGAACCGTTAAAGCTGGCACGAACCGCCATCCAGGCTGACGACACACTCCGCCCGGCGACCGGTTACGCTCACGGGTCGCAACGCGAAAGAGAACACTCATTCAAAGAGCGGTTGGCTGCTTCCGGGGGCCTGGTCACGTCAGTCGAGGACCTAGCAAAGTTTTTGGCAGCTCAAATGAAGCCGGGCTTTTTCTCGCGTGAAATGCTCGATCAGCTTCATACCGAGACGAGGCTGTCGGATGGATCGGCGTCGGGCAACGCACTCGGATGGTCCGTGCGATCGCGTGAATTGGTGGGCCGGATCGTGAAGAAGAACGGCGGCCGCAGCAATTGCAGTGCGTGGATCGGTTTCGCGCCTGATCACGGAGTGGGTGTCGCGGTGGTGACTAACAGTGGCGGCCCTGATGTCGACCCGATCGGATACAAGCTGTTGGAGCAATCCATCCCCCGTTCGCAGAAAAAGTTGGTGACGAAGGGTGGCTATGCAAAAGTCGCTCCGTACACCGGTGTCCGCTGGGAGAACGACCGACCGGTCGTCTGTGTGCACGACAAGTGGTCCCCGCTCGTGTCGATTGATGACATACCGATCGATCAGATCATGGAGTTTGCGAATAAGGAATTCGGCGAGAAGTCACGCAAGCGAATCGCTGAGGACTTGGTAGAAGTGTTATCAAAAATGGGCCACGAACCGGATTGGGAAGTCACCTTGGGACTGGAGTCGCAAGACGGTCAGGTCGAGCAGTTGCAGATATTGATGACGCGAGAAAACCGCAATCTCGTGCGGGAATAGGTGTGCAGCCGGGGGAGGATTGCTTGAGGGGGGGCGCGAGTTTTTTCCTGAAGGACGTGGATGTAAGAAATTCAGAACCGTGAAACATTATTCCGTCCGAGCTTGTCTCGGCGGAGGAAACAACTGCTCGCTACCGAGTGAAAGCAATGCAAAGCAGTTTGGCGCTAGCCTCCAAGCGGCTAATGGGATTTCACCCAATCACTCCTGCCTTTCTGCTTAGTCGCACATGTCGGCGTCGTCGAAACCTATAAAGTCACCTGGGGCCGCTGAGCAATCATCACCATAACCCGAAGTGTGAGCGAGGGACGATGGATCTTGATGCGGTCCCTCGCTGACGCGTCGGGTTATCACTTCCCTTATCCGAATGCTCTCTCACGTATCACCGCTCACATTCAGATGCAAACGCTTGTTTTCCGCAGTCAAGGTACTGAAAAGCTAACTGCGGGACCGTCCCGGATGTCACTGACGGCTCCATCCGACCTTCCCTAAAGCGAAGCCCTTATTGGGGGTGTGGCGGATAATGCACAAGCAACCGGGGGAATGATTAACGCTAACTCGGCAAAACACATTTCCCGAACTGGAAATAGCATTGCGGCTCGGCGCCACATTCCGTGGGTGCCCCCAGGGGGAACGGCCCTACCTCTGACCAGCCTCGAGACCGCCCCACAGCGGTCGACTCGTTGGTTATTATATTACCCACCAGCGTTCGAAACGCCTTTCTTGTCGGAAGAGGGCTGCTACTTTCCCCTTGATGGAATTTCGAGAAAAATGACGATGCTTAAACGAAACGCGACCACCAAGCTTGGAAACAAATCAAAGCGAAAATATCGACGCCGATTGCTAAAGGCTGAATCGTTGGAAAAACGCATGGTGTTGACAACCTATTTCGTCGACGCTGATTTTGTCAATTCGCAAAACGATGGTACGGAGGAGAATCCATTTGCGTCCATTAACCGGGCCGTTGTCGCGGCCCGACGCAATGCTGGCGACGATGAAATTGTTGTTGCACCGCGAGCTGACGGACTGCGTTACGACAGCCAGATTTCATTCGCCAATATTGGAAACGACGACGGCGCGATCTTGATTCGAGGCGCTACTGGCGAAGCGACCGACGTTGTTCTCACATCGGGAAATGGAAACAGCTTCTTGATCAACGCGCCGCTTGACATCACGATTCGCGACTTGACGATTGAAGACACGTACTTAGCTGCCGTTCGTGTTACATCCCCTGCCAACGTCTTGCTCGAAAACATCCGAGTCGATGGACCGCAAGATCGCAGCGGTGTCGTTCATCAAAGTGGGAACATGGTCATCCGCGATAGTCTGTTCGAAAATCTTTATCACGGGATCTTCTCAGCTGAATTGCGTGAATCGGGCAATTCAAGCCCAATCATTGGCTACCCCGGATCACTCACCGTTGAAGATGTGACGACGACGAACAATGCAATTTTCGGCATTCTGACCAGGAATGCACTCGGCGATGTAAACTTGGATAATGTGACTGCCACGGGGAATGGATTCAGTGGCATACGTGTTTTCCAACAAGAATCGATTACGATTTCCAACGCGGTGCTGACCTCTAACGCCGACCATGGGCTGTCGATGCAAGACACTGCAAATGCGTTGGTCGCGGGCGGAACATTTAGCGACAATGGAATGTCCGGTCTAAGTGCGTCCACATCGCCCAAGCTTGTTATTGCCGGCGGATTATTCGATAACAACGGAGAGCATGGGATCAGGATTGAGAATGCCGATGGTCTCACCATTGATAGAATTTTCGCTACGAATAATGGCGATGTAAATGGTCAATCGAGCGTTGGGGGTGGCGGCATCAGTGTTTTACCATCTACATCAGATGCCATTTCGATCTCAAATAGTTACATCAGCAACAATGAGTCTCGCGGAAATGGAGGTGGTATTCAGATTTGGTCATCGACCACCGTCGATTTACCAATCTTTGCTGATGTCACAGTCGCCGACACGACAATTACAGGAAATGTGATTGCAACGGAGACGATGGGGCAGGGTGGCGGAGTGGCGTTCTTCGGATATGGAGACTTTCGTCTAGAACGTGTCACGGTGTCAGAAAATTCAGCACGTGGCACAGCTGGCGTCCACGCCTACAGTAGCGGACCCGACGATCAAGGCAGTTCGTCTTCGCTGAGCATCTCCGAATCGACAATCGCAAACAACATGGTCGTTCTCGATGGTCCAGGAAATGGCGCGGCCTCGGCAGGGCTTTTTCAAAGAGGCGGCTATCTAGACATTGTCGGAAGCACGATTAGTGGCAATGTCGGAGGAAATGCTGGAGGTCTTTTCGTCGTTCCTTACGGAGGCAGCATTACCAATAGTACGATCACGGACAATCGCGGAGTCATTGCCGGAGGTCTTAACTCTCGCGGCACTCAAACCGATTTCAAGCTAACCAATGTGACGATCTCCGACAACGTTGGCGGCGTCGTTGGCGGACTACGTTCGGCCTCTGCAGCCACGTCAATTGGCAACACGGTGATTGCCCGTAACCAGCAAGGGAGTCTGCACGATGCGCCCGGCAGTTTGCCAGAGAGTGACATCGATGGGACAGCAACGACGTTAGGCGGAAACTTCTTTGGCGAAGGTGATAACATCGCCTTAGTTGGAAACGGATCGGGACCAGATACTGATTTCAAAGGCACCGTCGAGAATCCTCTTGATCCAATGCTGGGCGAGTTACAGGACAACGGTGGAGCTACGTTGACGCGGGCTCCGCTCGCTGGCAGTCCATTGCTCGAAGCAGGGAATAGTGAAATCACCGGGCTTCCTGCGCTCGATCAACGTGGGGTCGATCGGATTCTGGGTCGAGGTATTGATATTGGATCAGTCGAAACGCCAGCGTTGGACTTCCGAGGCGAGACCGAAAGCGGCAGAATCAATTTGAACTCAGCCGACAAGGGAGGAAAGACGATGAGTATTGTCCTTTACTCGACGGCAACATCCGATGTGTCTCAAATTCAAGTCGATTCGATCGCTTGGGCCGGAGCGAGCGTGCACCGGAGCAAACTGGTTGATGTCGATGGCGACGGAAGACTCGACCTTGTGCTGAAATTCAGATTGAAAGAAACAGATTTGCTGGCTCGCTACACCACTGCCCTGCAGGCAGACCAAGACAACAGCGTACAGCAGCTTGAAATCGAACTAACCGGAAACACCCTCAGTGGTAACAGTTTTACCTCTCTAATATCAGTCGAGGCGGAAACGACGGGTAAGAAATTGCGTAATCTATTGCGTTCGTTTAGCAATTGAAAATTGCCATCTCTGAGCTAGCAGCACTCAAGAGAGTGTTGCTAGCTCAAAAGGCGTCCTTTGAGAGAAGAGGATCTGCAAAAGGATGTTCCACTGGTAGCTATCAGTTGCCCGCTCCGCCTGGACAAGCCAGACGGAAGCCGATTTTAATCGCTGAGGGATAGTCGCATATGTCGGCTTCGCCGACTCCTACATAGTCACCTGGGGCATCTGAGCAATCATCATTATAAGCTGAAGCATGAGCTTTGAAGTTTCGCTATTTGCTGTCGCGGAGCGACATATTCCGATAGCCTCGGACTTTAGTCCGAGGGATTTTCGCCAATATCAATCGAGTCCCAGCGGGACGTTTTGTGACTTGATCGTTCGTCACAGAACGTCGCTCCGCGACTTGGTGCCAATTTCAGAACCGATAAACCTTGGACTAAAGTCCAAGGCTATCCCATAAAGTGCCTCCGGCACAAAAACAGCTACTTCAAAACTGACGCGTCGGGTTGTGATTTTCCTTAGCCGGAAGTGGGACCGTCCTGGATGTCACCTAAGGCTCCATCCGCGAAAGATACCGTGGGGTGAGAAAACCCGTTGCGATCCTGAAACTTGGCATGTTGAAACGGTTTGGGAAGCTTTTCCGTTGCCCTGACCCACGAGAACGGATTCGATTGGGCTGATTTGCTTGCTTTGCAAACGAGAACCGTTTAAAACATTAGTAGAGCCCACAGATTCAAACTTGACGTTTAGTCAAGCAAAAACGAAGCTATTCTCATCTTATCCATTTTCGTTCGTTCGACATTGCTGCTTTTCACGACTAGCCACTCTTCACGATTAACCGAGCACTACGATGGTGGATCTTAAGACCAAAGAGATTGACCGACTGATCCTGTCAGCGACCACGGCGCGGGATCAGGCGTATGCTCCCCACAGTCACTTTTACGTGGGCGCGGCACTGTTGATGAACGATGGCGCCGTCGTGATCGGATGCAATGTCGAGAACGCGAGCTATTCGATGTGCTTGTGCGCCGAACGTGTCGCAGCATCCTCGGCAATCGCAGCGGGTTATCGCGAGTGGCGTGCGATTGCCATCGCAAGTGTCGGCGGCGTTGCCCCGTGTGGTGCATGCCGCCAATTCTTGGCCGAGTTCGGATTAAATTTGCCAATCATCACCACGGATGTGATCGATGGCTCGTATAAGATCCGAAACCTTAGCCACCTATTCCCCGAAGCCTTTGATCGGTCGAGTCTGCCGCATCACGCGTAACCGCGATGTTTTATTGCGGACGCCCGATGCGACGCAAATCACTTGCGATGGCTTCATAGATGCGCGAGAGCACGGGACGATTGTCTCGAATTGTCATGCTCCCCAACTGCCCCGCTCGGACTTCGGCGCTCGTGATTGGATCCAGTTTTGTGATGCTCTCAAAATGAGGTTGCGCCATTCGCATCTCACCCGAGCCATCCATTGCTGGTTCGATTGCCAAGGGGCCTCCGACCGTTGCCGCAAGTGCTGGATGCATCAATTTGCGGTACGCACGCGGTCGCAGCGATGCAGGTTTGGCTTTAATGGTCAATCCGCCTCGCAATCGCACATGAGATGCCGAGGTCATGCTGGTCGCTAATTGGTAGGCATCGACGTCTTGTTCGGGAACCACGGCCAGTAACTCTTTTTCCTGTGGATCCGACACACGCAACAATTCGTTTCCGGCGGCGACAAAACGTCCCGGCAGCGATTCGACATGGTTACCAATGATGTATCCCGAGCGTTTTGCCACGACAGTCAACTGTGCAATCTGCTCGTCCATTTCAGCAACTTGACGTCGCAATGCGTTGGCGTTCTCGAGGTAGGCTGCCGCTTTGGACAATTCGCCTTGTCGACGAAATTGAACCGATTGCAGTTCCGCGATCTCGAGGTCGTCGGCTTTCTTTTCACGACGAATACGGAGCTCGGGATCTTTTAGCCGCATCAGTAGAGTGCCAAGTTCGACGTGTTGGCCACGTTGCACGAACAACGACTCGACGAACGCATCACTTGGCGAGCGAGCAATTTGTTCATCTTGAAACCGAACCACCACTGGCACACGACGGTCAAACGGCGAGGACACGGTGCCGAGTTGCTGAAAGACAAACGATAGGAAACTAGCGTAAAACAACATTCGTCGACGATAGTGATTTAGACCAAAACGTTCGCCCGGCGCCATCGTCCAGACTTTCCAAATCCAGCGAACTGCGGGAATGACAAACCACATCAACACGCCTGCGATCGCCAACATAATTCCCAGACCGCGTGCCCACATCGCGACCCCCAACACCAGCCCGCCCATCCAAAAGACTTGAAAGACAACGCTACATGCCGCGTGAATCGAGGCAAACCAGACGCGCCATCCCGACAACAGTTGTCGTGGTTGAGGAATATTGAAAAGCAGCCACTGCAATACCGAACCCAAATGCCGACGACCGTGCATCCGCAAGTTCGGGATTTCCGTCAAATCGGATAGCACATAGTAACCGTCCAGTCGTAGCAGCGGATTCGCGTTGACCAGCAGCGTCGCGGGGCCCGAGATCAAAAAGAACTGAGCGGCGATGTGCCTACTGTAGCCATCCGCCATAAACCACCATGCCCAAGCTGCAACCGACGCGATCGCCATTTCGAAATAGACGCCCCCGAGGGCGATCTGAACACGATGAAATCGTCGACGCAATTTCCAAGCATCGGTCACATCCACGTACGCCAGCGGCGCAAGCAAGAAGAACATGATCCCCACTTGGCCGACTGAAACGCCGTGATGTTTCGCGGCAACCGCATGCCCCGCTTCGTGGATCATTTTTGCAACGACCCAAATCAAAAACAATACGGGCCACAAACCGGGATCAAACATCTGACGCAATTCGGCCGCAAACGCATCGGCATGTCCATAGACGACACAGAGGCCGCTAAAGACAAGCAAGCTCCAAACAGCAAGCCCAATTCGCTCAAAGGTCCAGCCAAGATATCGCGTTAGAAAAGTCGCAATCACATCACCGCGAAATAGCGGGATACGTTGACTAATCATCAGCGGCATATAACGCAGCACCGTCGCCACTGGACTGGGCTGAGGTGGCTGTGGCCCTGCCGCCGGGTTCGCTGCGGGCGTCGGCTCTGCGGCGGCGGGCTGATCAGCAGCTTGATCGCACGAATCAGTCGACGTTTCCGCTGTCGGCGGTTGGGCGTCATTGAGCGGTCGATGCTTGATGCGTGCCACGTTGGCCTGGACGAGCTGAGAAATAAATTTGGCCAGATCTTCGGTGGACCACTGGATCCCTTCGGCTTGCAATGCATGAAACAATTCCGGAACGCCTCGCACACCGTCAAGCAGCGTCGCGACACGGTACTCTTCGGGTCCGAGTTGAAAGAATTTCCCCGTGGCTTCGTGGTGCGACACATAGGTAGTGCGTCCACCGATCTCGCGAGTGACAAAGGTCACTTCGGGATCGAGGATCACGGTTGGCATTGAAGGTGAATTGGCGTCGCTGCTCATGTTATTACTAAAAATGTGGGATAGGCTTCCAGCCTGTCATCGGTGTGTTTTAGGGTAGCGAAACTCGCGAAGAGTTTCGGGCATCAACATTCCACGACGAAAGTCTCCGCGACTTTCGCTACGACAGGCACGGCACAACCTGCCGCTGCGTCTAATACCCGACCCACCACAACACTCTTTCAACTCCCGTTCGGACCCAGGACCAGATCCAAGGTCGCAGTGGGCCGTACGTCGTCGCGTCACCCTGCATGCCTGGACGCAACTTGCCATCCGCGTTTTCAACTTCGATACGACCGATGAAAACGTTCTTGTCATCGCGAATTTCGGATGAGGGGTACAAATCCTCGAGTGTTTGTCGAATCGAGCGGCCGCCGATCGAACCAAACCGAATGCGTGCAATCGACTCGGAATTGACAAAATCAATTTCATGAGCGGGAATTTCGACCTCGATCGCCATCCGATTCATCGGCGAAATCTCGAACATGGTTTGTCCGAGTTCCAACGGTGATCCGACGTATTGGCTGAGGTCGCCACTGATTATGACGCCATCGATTGGGCTTAGCACTTCGAGTCGCTGTAAACGATCGGTCAACAAATCCAAGCTGCGATTGAGTTGTCGTTCACGAAGTTTGGCTTGCTGTGCGTCGGCGATGCGGCCCGTCGCAAGTGCGGTGTCGTGTTCCTTGGTCGCTTGCTGAATCTCGGCCAAAATCGATTCGCGTTCCAATCGAAGCGGACGCCCGTCAAGGGTGACCAACCGCTCGCCCGCCTTCACGGTCTGGCCCGGTTTGACATGGTTTGACAACAACGTGGCCTCGAACGGGGTCGCCACCAAACGTTGCTGAAGCGGTTTGACGGACGCGGTGCAATCAACGCGATAGGGCACCGGCCAAAACGCCAACAGCACAAGCAGTAGTGATACCGCACCGGCAATTGTTAAGGTACGACGCGTCAGCTTGCGAATGACTTTCGGCGCGGCGCGATTCGGTCGACTCCAAAACACGTTCGTCAACGGCCGAATGATCGCTCGTAGCCATTCGCCGAATACCGACTTGTTGGATACCGGATAGATCCATATTAGACAGCGTTGATCGGTGTCGGATTGTGGCATGCACAAGATCATTGCTTGATCGTCCAACAACACACCACACTTGGCGTCGATCAATTCCGTCCACTGCCCAGACGCGGCAACGCGCGGACCGCTTTCAGGGCCAAGCCATCCAAGACGCTGGTCATACAAGCGTTTTAGATGGGCATTACCGACTCCACAACGGACCGTCGCATCGGGAAATTGCCGCGAGATCTCTTGAGTCAATACACGCATCGCATCCGAACGAGTATCGGCAGCCGCAATCGCACCGACAATCTCAAACAACTTTCCTAGCTGTTCAGGCGGACTTTGCGGATCTACAGACGGTGATCCCGGTTGTTTCGGCGTTGAACCCGATGCAGCCCCAGCTCGCGCAGCGGCAGATTTCAAGTCGTTGCCCGTCAAAGAGACGTGCAACGTTGCATCGGATTTAGACGATTCGAAGGGTGAAACGATACTCACCTTGCCATGCCCTCCGGTGACGTCAATCTAGGATGTTGAGGCGTTTGCGAAACCGAATGCTTCGCACCCGAAGATTTAATTTGGGACGCCCCCATGATGCTTAGCGTACAGCGATCGCCGGCGCGTAGCGCGTGGCCGGCATTGTCGAGCTCGACGCGGACCTGGACCGTCCCACTTTCGCCATCGATGTCGGGTGCAATCGAACTGATTTTCGTATCAATTGTTTTGCCGTTGCTTCGCAAGAATACGCGTGTTGGCGTCCCTACCTGCATCCGAGAAATCTCTTCCGCAGGAACATTGAACACACCAATCAATCGTTCCATGACAAGCAACCGAGCGATCACGGGGTCACTTGGCGACACGTACTCGCCCGGCTCACGAAACAACTCGGCGATCACTCCACCGACGGGAGCCAAAATTTGACGCCGATTCAATTGCAGTTGATACCGCTCGAGTTCAAGTTGGCGGAGACTCGTCTGTTCTTTCGCAGCCAGCAATCGTGCTTCGGAGATTTCCAAGTCGGCCTCGGTACGACGCAATTCATCAGGCCGAGCCATGTTTTTCCCTGCCAACTCTCGAACCATCACGACACGTTTACGTTGCAGATCGGCCTCGACTTCGGCGGCATCTTGATTTCCCCGCATCTTGGCTTGTAAGGCAGCGATCTTGACCGCCGAAACCTGCACATCATCGTCTAGCCGTCCAATCACATGGCCTGCTTCGACACGGTCGCCGACTTCGACGTTGACGGACATCAGCAATCCGACTTCGGCAGCTGCCACCATCACGTCATGCTCGGGTTCGGTAAACCCGTCATACACCAACGTTTGTTGCTGCTGAAAAGAGGGGTTTTGTGCAAACGCCGTGTTAAAAACGATACCAGGGGTAACGCCCATGTTCCACGCGATGGTCGAGGACACAGCAAGTACGGCCAATGGAATCTTAACGATCGACATCCGCTTCCCAATGGTTTTCATTCTTTGGATCATGCTTAGAGTCCTTCCTCGTCAGTGGTTTCGATTAACCCCGAATTTGGGTTGCCTAGACCAAGTCGCGTTGGTCGCAACCGAGTCGCGGGCAAAGCAGGGTTTCTCTCGACGGGCGATGTGGCTGGAAGCAGCGTTCCTAGCTGTGGTGCCGGCAATGGCAGGACCAAGTTGTCCGAGGAGGTATCAACAGAAACATTCGATGGCTCAACGAGATCCGATGGAGGCCATTGGTTTAACGGTTGTTCGAATGAGCCAAATTCAGCACGTGGAATTATCGAGGCTGAGTCCGCGTTCACTGATCGTACGATCTCGATATCAGTACGACCTGGACTTCGCAGCGTTTCGATGTTCTCGTGGATCAGCAGATTGCCCATCGCCCGTTCTAATTCGATCAACGAAACCAAGTAACTCACCTGTGTCGAAACCCACTCGCGTTCGGCATCCGAACGACGTTGTTGGGAATCCAGCAGATTTTCAAGCACGATACCGACCCGGGTGCCATCGCCACCGAGCATTCGGTAACGTTCGGTCAACACGGTTTCCTCATCGATCGTGGCCATCACCGTTTGACGCTTGCTTTGATGTTGAGCGATCGTGGTTTCGACATCGATCAATGCCGTTTCGATCTCGGCGCGGGTGACTTGCATCGTCTCACGCAGCTCTTCGCTCTTTTGACGGTACCAATGGATCGCTTCACGATGACGGGCGCGAGCGTAACGATTGGCTCGTGGCATTTCGTATTGCAAAGCCGCGCTCAGCCCTGGACCGCCTTCGGTAAATTGATTGCCGAATGAATGGAAAACGTCGTTGCGTCCGTTCAATGCAGCCAGATAGGCATCAAACACTGCGTTCAGTTCTGGCAACAATTGATTACGGGTAATCTGCATCGATAGGGCAGCGGATTCCAATTCTTTCGCAGCCGCTCGCACTTCGGGTCGGTTCTCTAACCCTTTGATGACCGCATCGCGAAGAGTCCATTGCAACGATGCCGCCAACGGAGGATCCATCGGGATCATCTCCAAAGCGTTTTCCGCCGACACCAATTCGGGGCGACCGATCAGCATCGCGAGTCTCGCTTGCTGGCGACGTACATTCGCTTCGGCCGAGATGATTTGATCCATCCGACGCGCCAGACGACCGCGAACTTTGGCCAACTCGATTCGACTGGAATCAAAATCGGCACGTCCGACAATGATGCGTTCTATCTCTTGGCCACGTGCGAGCAGTTTCTGCTGTTGCAGAAAGTGACAACGAGCTTCGTAAAGGTTCCAGTACGCGGTCATCACATCGGCGATTCGCTTTTCGACTTGGCGACGCATCTCTTGCCAAGAAACACCGGCATCAATTTGAGCCTGAGTCAGCAGTCGCTCGGTATAGACCTGGCCACCACGGGCCAACAATGGCCGCGTCAAACTGAGACTCAGCCGTGAATTGCCTTGATGCTTGGGATCAAAGAACAAGCTATTGCTATTCAATGTGCCCAGTTCTTGGGACAAATCCCAAGTCGAGCCGCCGCGCGTCGTCTTTGCCACTCCTGCGGAAACGCTAGACGAGTCTTGCTGCAAACGACTCGGCCCCCCCGTGGTCAAGGTGTTGCCGACCGGATCGTTGGTCATGCCCGCTTTGGTTTCCAACAGAATCTTGGAATCAAAGGCGGCATCCTGTTGAGTGATCTTTTCCAGTGCCACACTTGTGCGACTGGACACACTTTTGATCCGCGGGCTATGCGTCAACGTATCGAGCAATACCGTATTCAGATCGAAAGAAACCCAATGGGGTTGCGGCATGATGGGGCCGGCGATCGAAGCATTCCACCACTGAAAGTCGTAGGGATCAGTCGCGGTGCCCGCTTGATGTGCTTCCATAGGCCCCGCAGCCAATTGCAGGGACTCGCTAGGCGACTCGGCCTTACCATTGGGCGTAACGCTAGCAAGCGTTGCAAATGCAACAACAGCCAGCACTGGGCCCAGCGACAAGGAAAAGCGACTGCGAATCATTTGTTTTGTATGCACCTACGGTGTGGAAATGGGGTAAAGCGGAACCTGCGTACAGATGCCGTAAGCGTTGTATCGGACGGACCGAGGGTCAGGTCGTGATGACTATCGCGAAAAATGCGGCGTCTTCATCGTTGCAATCGGTTAACCGTTGCGGCCCGAAAACACGACGTAATCGTCAAACTCGCCCCAACTGCAATATGCCGTCTATCTTCATGGGTGATTCGGAGAATTACGAAGGCATGTGACTGAATACGAACGCATACTTTTAATGGGGATTTGCGGGTTTCCGCACTGCGTGGATGCAAAGAGCCACCCGTACAAATGGTGCCCCCCTCTTCCGGAATTTTCCAAGGGAAACGTATCCCAAACAGCAGCCACCTCGTAATCGGTACCGGCAACGCAATCGTCATATTTTCAAACAGAAATGAGTGTGGATACCGAATAGACCGATGACTGCATTGGGGCATGAGTGGGTATTGCGTGAGCAGCTTGGGTGCCTCAGGACTATTCTCCCCATCGTCTAACGCAACTCATTGAGCAAACTGGCCCAATCTCATGCCTCGCGAATTTGATTTCTATCCGTTAGAAGACCGTATCCTTCTCAGTGGCGACGGTCTTGATGCAAGCGAGGGGTTAAGCGACGTCGATCTAGATCTAGCGGCTGCGTTATTGCAACAACTCGATGCCCCCGATGGCGAAGTTATCGATCCGACGACACTCAATGCGCCGCAGGCAAGTGAGATTGATGACACCAGCGGAACCGAGTCGACTCATACAATTATTGATGCACCCGCCTTCGATCCCGCCAGTCCGATTGAAGTTGTGTTTGTTGATTCGCGTGTCGAAGATGCTGACACCTTATTAGCGAATCTCCGCGATAGTGCGGAAGACCAAACGCAGTGGTTGATCATTCGACTCGACGCAGCCCGAGATGGCATCCAACAGATCAGCGAAACGATGGCGTCGCTCACTGGTGTGGACGCGATCCATTTACTCAGCCATGGCGATGGCGAGAGCATTCAATTGGGAGCGACTCGGCTTGATGTGCAAACGAGCCAAACCTATGTGAGCGATATCGCACGCTGGGGTCTATCGCTCGATGCCGATGCTGACATTTTGATTTACGGCTGTGATCTAGCGAGTACCGAGTCGGGTCGTGAACTGATCCAGCAGATCGCAGCGGTATGTGACTGTGATGTCGCGGCCAGTGACGACGCGACCGGCAGCGAATCGCTTGGCGGCGACTGGGACCTCGAATACAAGATAGGCGAAATCACCACAGAAGTTTTCGTTGGCGCCTATGGTCAAGAAAGCTGGCGTCACGTGCTTGCTACCACAACCATTGATATCCAACAGGGAGTGAATGGCTATACAGGGACTCACGACACAGAACTAAGGCAACAATCATCGGGTACAAATTATGGCAACAACACCACGATCGCCATCGATTTAGATAATTCCGGAGGCAGCACCGAATCTCAAGGAATGATCCGGTTCAACGACATCTTTGGTACCGGGGGTGGACAGATTCCCTATGGTGTGCAAATCGTCTCAGCAAGTTTGACGGTGCAAACCACAGGCAACACGTCGGGCACCATTAGTCTGTACAAGATGCTGACGAGCTGGGATGAGTCGACTGCCACATGGAATTCGCTCAGTTCAGGGTTATCGGCCAATGGTACCGAGATGGCATCGATTGCGGATGCATCTTTAACGAATCTGAGCTCTGGCGCCTCGACATTTACGAACCTCAAGTCAACCGTTCAAGCCTGGGCAAGCGGGGCCGCCAATTACGGATGGGGCATCCTCACCAATACATCGGACGGTTGGGACATGAGTTCGTCCGAGGGAACGACCACGCCCAAGTTAAGCGTTCAATACATTCAACCTGGTACGCAGGCATCGACCGCACACACCATCACCGTGACAACCGCAAACGACACGTGGGATGGAGACACAACATCCATCGACGCGTTGTTGGCTAACAAAGGGGCCGATGGATTGATTTCGTTGCGTGAAGCCATCATGGCTGCCAACAACACGCAGAACGACGGGGGTACTGCGGATCAAATCAACTTTGCGATCTCGGGTACCGGGGTGCATACCATCAACCTCGGCTCGTCACTAACAATCACCGATGCCGTAAACATTGACGCGACGACCGACGACAGCTTCGCGGCCAACGGCAATCGGCCTGCGATCATTCTGGATGGCAACAATAGCTTCACTGGTGACGGAGTGGTCCTGACAAGCTCGGCGGACGGAAGCACGATTCGTGGCTTCGGTATCCGTGACTTCAGTGGCGACGGGATTGAGATCCAGGCAGGGTCCGATGGCAATACGATTGTTGGAAACTACATTGGCAGATTGACGTCGACTGGCAGTGACGCTGGGGTAAGCGAGGCGAACACTGCCAACGGCATCTTGGTCTACGGTTCCAACACTATCATCGGAGGAACGTCCGCGGGCGACGGCAACGTCATCTCCGGAAATGCGGTCGACGGGATTCGAATCGATGGCACCGCCTCAGGAACGATCGTTCAAGGCAACTACATCGGCACCAACGGCACGGGAACGGCTGCGATTGGTAACGGCGACGATGGCGTCAGCGTGATGGTGAATACGTCCAACAACACAATCGGAGGCTCTACCGCGACGGCTCGCAATATCATCTCAGCCAATGGAGCAACGGCCATCTATATCGAAGGATCGGGCACGGTAGTGCAGGGGAATTACCTCGGCACCGACGTGACTGGCACACTGGACCTCGGTAACACCAAGGTCTCGACCGGCGAGGGCAGCATTCGCATTCTCAATGCAACCGGCGCGACGATCGGAGGTACCGATGCAGTGAATGAAGGGAACATTATCGCGTTCGGCGGTGGCGACGGCATCCTATTACAGGGAACCAGCACAGGCATTGCGATCCTCGGCAATTCGATTCACTCGCATGCAGGCTTGGGAATTGATTTGGGTGACAATGGTGTCACGACCAATGACGGTGATTTTTCCGACACCCCCGACCAAGACACGGGCGCGAACAACCTGCAGAACTTTCCCGTGCTCTCGTCGATCACCGCGGGCCCCACGCCTGCCGTGTTTGGTTCGCTCAAATCGACTCCCAGTCGCACGTTTCGCATCGAGTTTTTCGCTAGCACCAGCGCCGACGCCAGCGGCTATGGCGAAGGGAAGCGATTCATTGACTCGATCGAAGTTACAACCAATGCGACCGGCGACGCCGCCATTGGTCACTATCTGGACGGCTTAATCGCCACCGGTGAAAAGGTCTCGGCGACTGCGACCGATTTGACGACCAACGAAACGTCCGAATTCGCGGCCAACATTACCGCAACCAACAACGCGCCAGTTTTAAACAGTGGCAAAAGCCCCGTACTGACTGCGCAAAGTGAAGATGGCGGTCCGCCTTCCGGAACCGTCGGATCATTGATCTCGTCGCTGGTCGATTTTGCGTCTCCGTCGGGTCAAGTTGACAACGTCACCGATTCCAACTTTGGTGCCGCACTGGGGATCGCGATCACGGCGGCCAACACCACCAACGGCAGCTGGTACTACAGCACCGATGGGGGCAGCAGTTGGAACGCGTTGGGCGCCGTCAGTGACACAAACGCACGACTGCTAGCCGCCGATGCCAATACCCGGCTCTATTTCCAACCCAGCGCCAACTACAACGGCACGATCGCCGACGCCATCACCTTTCGGGCGTGGGATCAAACCAACGGTAACAACGGGGGCACATCGCCTATAACGCTGGTGTCCTACAATGTGATGGACACGTTTTCCAGCACGCTGTACAGCAACAACAATGGTTCGGAGTCGTGGAGTACGAACTGGGTCGAATCGGACAGTGCCGGAGGGGGTGCATCGGATGGGCGTTTTCGTGTCTCCGGTGGCAAGCTCAGCATGCAGGTGGCAAATGCTAACGACAACATCTATCGCGAGGTCAACCTCTCTGGTGCATTGAATGCGACGTTCTCCTTTTCATACACCAGTGGACTGGGAGCAACTGCGACAGTACACGCTCAAGTATCCAATGATGGAGGAGCAACCTACTCCACTTTGGCTGGAGGGGTGTTTAATTCCAGCACCAATACAGGCAGCGGTACGAAGAGCTTCGATATCAGTTCCGAGATGGCAGTCAATACGAGAGTTCGCTTCTTCATTGTCTCAGGAGAAACAGGCGCAGGCAACAATTCGTTTTCGGTAGACAACGTCCAAGTCACCTATGATCGGCCCGGCGGTGGCACTACCGCCTTTTCGCTCGCCACCGACACCGCCAACTTGACGATCAACGCAGTCAACGATGCGCCGGTGTCCAGCGGTGGAACGCCTTCGTCGATTAACGTTGGCGAAGACAGCACGAACTCGACCGCCGTCTCACTGGGAATGAGTGGGCTGAGCTACGGTCCCGGCGGCGGCAGCGACGAGTCGGGTCAGACGCTGACCTACACGATCACCAACATTCCGTCGCACATCACGCTGTGGCGTGCCGATGGCACGACTCAGGTCAACAACAACGCGACGCTGACGCTGTCCGAACTGCAAGGTTTGAAGTACAAAACCGTTGCGGACGCCTACGGCAGCGGCAACTTGACCTGGACCGTGCAAGACAGCGGCGGCACCGCAAACGGCGGCGTCGATACGTTGACACAATCGCTCGCCATCACAGTCAATGCCGTCAACGACGCTCCAGTCGCAGTGGATGATTCGTATTCGGTAGACGAAGACACCACATTGGTGGTCGGTCCGGCCACCGGCAATCTGGTGAACCACTGGGAAATGAACGAGGGTGGTAGCAACCAGACCACTGCCGACTCGGGTTCACTCGGAAACGACGCTACCTTGGGAGCCGACGCCAGCGTCAACACCGACGACCCGACTTGGACGACCGGACATCTCGGCGCCGGTGCACTCTCGTTCGATGGCACGAGCGACTATGTCGCCACCTCCAGCACGGTCTTGAAAACTGCGACCAGCTTCACGCTGTCGACTTGGTTCCAGACGACCACGACGTCCGGGCAGCAGCATATTTTGTGGCAAGGATACAGCGGCGGCAACGGTTACGGTTCCGCTCCGGGTACCACCGCGGAATCCGAGATGGGGCTGACGATCGGAAACTACAACGAAGCCAATAAGATTGTGTTCTTCATGGGCTACGACGTGCCGGCCAACGGAGCCGACGCGATCATGATCGTTTCGTCCTCGGACTTCACCGACACGACTCAGTTTCATAATGTCGCCGTCATCGTGACCGATTTGGGCGGTGGAACCTATAGTGCGTCGCTGTATGTCGACGGAGTGCTAGAGGGGACGGACACAGGCACGCAAAACGACCGCTCTAATTGGGGTGCGCTACAAATCGGTAAACCGGGAGCGAACTCGCGTTATTTCAGCGGCCAAATCGATGACGTCCGCATCTACGACACTGCACTCTCCGAGGCCGAAGTACAAAACATCGCGCACTCCGGCGTGTTGCAGAACGATTCGGACATCGACAGCGCCACGCTGAGTGTTAACACTGGCGTGGTCACGGGGCCAAGCAACGGAACCCTCAGCATCAACGCCGATGGATCGTTCAGCTACACGCCCGATACCAATTTCAGCGGCACGGATACGTTTACTTACAAGACGACCGATGGCACTCTGGATTCCAATGTCGCCACCGTAACGATTACGGTCAATTCGCTCAATGATGCGCCCGTGACCACCGCGTCCGGGGGCACCACTGCTTATACCGAAGATGCAAACTCGACCGTGATTGATTCGGCACTGACTATCACGGACGCGGATCTCGGGGATTTCGACGGGGGCTCGTTGAGCGTCACCATCTCGGCGAACGGTTCAGCGAATGATCGCTTGACGATTGTTCCAGGCGGCAACATCACGATGGTGGGGAACAACGTTTACCACAGTGCTGTGTTGGTCGGCAGCGTCAGCGGCGGCATCGGAACATCGCCTTTGCTGATTTCGTTTAACGCCAACAGCACGCCAGGAATCGCGCAAGAGGTAGGGCGACAAGTCGGCTATTTCAATGTCTCGGATAATCCAACAACCACCGCGCGGACGATCGACTTTGTCGTGGCCGATGGCGACGGTGGCACCAGCAACACGTCACAAAAGCTCGTCTCGGTTGCTGCGGTCGCGGACTCGCCGATCGCAGTGGACGACCATCACGGGCTTTCATTCGATGGCGTCGATGATTACGTCAGCTTGGGAAGTGATACGGATCTCGTCTTCACCAACACGATGACGATGGAAGTGTGGGCTCGTCCGACGGCGTATCCTGCCCTGTCCAACGTCATATTGAACAAGGAAGGTGAATATGAAATCGGGATCACTTCGACCGGCAGCTTAATGTGGGCCTTCGCCAACACCACTCCGGGCTGGAGCTGGCATGACACTGGCTATGTCTTGCAATTGAACGAGTGGGCGCACATCTCAGTCACTTATGATAATGGGACAATCAATACCTACGTCAACGGCCATGTTGTCGAGACCTACAATGGTTCGGGTGACATTGGTGATGCACATCCGACCAAGAATGACCTACGCGTAGGCAGTCGTGAGAACGGACCTGCGGGGCAATACTTCGCTGGTGAAATTGACGACGTGCGTCTTTGGAGCACGGTGCGCACGCAAACGGAAATCCAGAATAATCTTGATACGACCCTAACCGGCGGCGAAACAGGACTGGCGGGCTACTGGAATTTCAATGAAGGTGCGGGGGTCGACGCCAACGACTTGACTGGCAATTCGCTCAAAGGCACGCTGATCGGCGGCCCTACTTGGACCGGCTACACAACCGACCAAGACACGCAAATCAACATTAGCGCCGCCAGTGGCTTTGTTCGCAACGACATCGACGGTGACGGCGACACGCTGACCGTCGCCCAGGTCAACGGCAGTGGTGCGAATATAGGTACAATCTTCACGCTTTCGTCCGGTGCAAACTTGACGGTTGGATCGCTGGGGGCGTTCATCTATAACCCCAACGGCGCTTTTGACTATCTGGCATCTGGAGAAACAGCGACAGATACATTCACTTACCAAGTTAGCGATGGCAACGGAGGCACTGACACCGCGACTGTAACAATCACGGTCAACGGCATCGACGACGCTCCGACGATTGTAGCGGTCTCGGACGTGGACGATTCCGGCAATCAAGTGATCGATTTCGAAGGCGTTGACGATACGATCACGTTATCGGGATTGCCAGTCAACACCGCGTCGGGAACCGATGTGACGGTCGAGTTCTGGATGAACTGGGACGGCGTCGATAACGTGATGCCGTTTGGATTCGGGAACTACGACCTGTGGCTCAATGGTGGCAACTTTGGATTCAATACTGCCAACGGTGATCTTTATGGAATGAGTAGTGCTGGATTAGCGACAGGTTGGCACCACGTATCGGCCGTTTTCCGCAACGGCGACGTTACTGGCAGTCGCTTAATCATTGATGGTGTCGAACAAACGCTCTCTCAGCTTTTAGGCACGCCGAGCAATGGGAACGCGGTCGCGACCTCCACCGCCCTGATTTCGGGCTGGGGGAACAACGTTGCCTACAAGTTTGATGGCCAGATTGACCAGGTTCGTATTTGGAACGGCGGGCGAAGCGAGACCGCGGTTCGTGCGGACATGTTCAATGAATTATCGGGGCCCCAGACGGGACTGGTCGCTTCGTACTCGTTTACCGGAGCCACCACGGGTGCGGGCGGTGTGATCGATGACAGCGGCAATGGTCACCACGGAACGATGGGCGGGATGACTGCGGCGAACGTAATCAACGGCAGCGGATTTTCGAATCTTGGCGATCAAACGGTCAACGAAGACGATCTTGTTACTTTACAGGTCTCGGCGTTTGATCCTGAAAACAGTGCGTTGACTTACACGTGGACTCAAACCTCTGGTCCCGCCGTCACGCTGAGCGACGCGAATGCTGAAAAGCCGACTTTCACCGCTCTGGAACAAGTGGGTGATTACCAAGTCGTTTTCACCGTGGACGCTTCCGATGGAACGAACACCACAACCGAAACGGTGACGATCACCGTCAACGCCGTCAATGACGATCCGACCAACCCAGGCGGATTGCCAACTGATATCGCGGTCACCGAAGACGTCAGCAGCAACGTCGATCTGTCGCAGATGAACTTCAGTGATGTCGATCATAATGGCGGTAATCTGACGGTGACTTTAACCACGTCAACGGGTGGAAACTTAACGGCGACAACCGGCGGCGGAGTGACGGTACTCGGCAGTGGCAGCGGTACGCTGACATTGACGGGGACCCTGGCAAATCTGAACGCCTACATTGATACCGCCAGCAACATCAAGTACCTGCACACAACCGCGAATTTAAGCGGCGACAACGTCGACACGATCGTGGTCAAAGTTAACGACAACGGCAATTCCGGCAGCGGAGGTGGTACGGATATCAATCTGGGTACGGTCAACGTCGATATTACGGCAGTCAATGACGCTCCGGAACTCGATAACTCGGGCACGATGACGCTGCCAACAATTACCAAGATACAAACAAACAACGGAGGGGCCGAGGTATCGACGATCCTCATCAGTGCGGGTGGCGATCGAATCACTGACGCCGATAGCGGAGCCGCGGAAGGGATCGCGATTACGACACTTGCCAGCGGAAACGGTACCTGGCAATATTCGATTAATGGTGGAGCCACTTGGACAACGATTGGCACCGTGTCGAACACGTCGGCACTGTTGCTGAGGTCTAACGATTACGTGCGGTTTGTTCCTAATGGTACAACTGGCACAACAGCCAGCTTTGATTTCCATGCCTGGGATCAAACCAGCGGTACGGCCGGCACAAAAGTCAATGCATCGACGGGTGGAGACGAAACGGCCTTCAGCACTGCGAGCGAGACAGCTAGTATCACGGTCTCGAATGTCAATGCGGCCCCCGTCTTGGATAACAGCAAAACTCCTGTATTGACCGCGACCAACGAAGACGCGGGCGCACCATCGGGAATCGTAGGCTCGCTGGTTTCGTCGCTGGTTGACTTCGCCAGTCCATCAGGACAAGTCGACAACGTCACCGATGCCGACAGCGGTGCTGGTTTGGGCGTCGCTATTACAGCGGCCGACACGACTAATGGCACCTGGTTCTACTCCATCGATAATGGAACCACATGGAATGCACTCGGAGCGGTAAGCGATGCCAATGCGAGGTTGCTTGCGGCGGACGCCAGCACACGACTCTATTTCCAGCCTAATGCGGACTATTTTGGCACCCTTGCCAACGCAATCACTTTCCATGCCTGGGATCAGACCAACGGCGTTAATGGCGGGTTGGCCGCGGTTACTGCAGTGAACACGCTTTTGGATACGTTTAGTAGCGAATCCTATTCGAACAACAACGGCACGGAATTATGGGCAAGCAACTGGATCGAAGACGGTGAAAGCAACGGCCCCACCAGCGGAAGCATCAAAGTACAGGGCACTGAATTACAACTGAACGGATCGGCTGCAAACAACTCACTTTATCGAGAAGCAGATCTAAGCGCAGCGCAGTCGGCCACGTTGACTTTCGCATACGACAACACCTTCGGCTCGTCAAAACAAGTCGCCGTCCAAATTTCTAACAATGGTGGAGGCAGCTACACAACGCTGACAACTTTTGATAGTTCCACCAACACCGGAACCGGCACAAAATCCTACGACATTAGCGCCTATATGGCGTCAAACACACGCATTCGAATCATCGTCACATCATCGGGATCGGGCCAGACGACAATGCGGTTCGACGATGTTCAGATCCAATACAGCAGTGCAGGAGGCGGCACGTCCGCCTTTTCCGCCGACTCTGATACGGCGAGTCTGACGATCAATCCCGTCGCGGACACTCCTTCGGTGACGAACGCAACCACCGATGAAGACACCCAATCCAGCAGTGGATTGGTGATCACGCGAAATGCGGCTGATGGTGCGGAGGTGACCTATTACAAGATCACCGGAATCACCAGCGGCACGCTGTACAAGAACGACGGCGTGACACAGATCACCAACGGTTCGTTCATTACTGTGGCCGAAGGCACGGCCGGGCTGAAGTTCACTCCTGACGCCGATTTCAACGGCACTGGCAACTTTACGATCCAGTCGTCGACATCCAACAATGACACCGGACTTGGTGGCAGCACGACGGTTGCCAATGTGACCGTCGACCCCGTCAATGATGCCCCTGTCGTTGATTTGAATGGAAGCGATGGGGCTGGCAACAATTATTCCATTAGCGTCAATGAAGGCGATCCACTGATCGGTGTCACTGACAGTGATGCAACGATTAGCGACATTGATAACTCGACTTACAATTCGCTGACGATTACGTTGTCAGGCGCTTCCAATGGAACCGAGGAACGCATTCGATTTGGTGGGATCGAGTTCAAGGCGACCGAAATAAAGAACAAACTTGTCACGGTGGGATCCACCACATTCAGCATCGATTCGGACGCTTCGGGTTTTATAGTGACCCGGAATGGTGGCGGCACCATGGCTGCGGCGGATCTTCAGAATTTGATTCGATCAATTCAATACGAGAATCAAGACAACAATGTCGTTGCTGGCACTCGCAGTTTCGATTTTGTCCTGCAGGACGCAAACGGACTTGATTCAGCATTAGCGAGTAGTTCGATCGCCGTGGGTGCCGTCAATGACGCCCCCGTGGTCAATGCACCCGGCAGTGCTCTAGCGGCGACCGAGCAAGTCGGATTGGCGATTGAAGGAACGGGGTTCACCGTCACTGATGTCGATGCGGCCAGCGGTACAATGACTGCGACGATCAATGTCGGCGAAGGGGCGATCACGGTTGCGGCCGGCGACTCGGGCGTTTCGATCAGCAGTGGCAATGGTACTGGGACCGTCACGATCACCGGCACACTTAGCCAGCTTGATAACTTGCTGACCGGTATCAGCACCGGCACGATCACGTATTTAAACAGCAGCGACACCCCGAGTGCATCGACCACGATCACGGTCACCGTCAACGATGGCGGCAACACCGGTGCCGATCCCGGACTGACCGCGGACGGGAGCAGCGAAGAAGGTTCGGCGAATCAGACGATCAACATCACCGCCACCAACGATGCACCGACAAACTCGGTACCTGGAACACAGACGGTCGCCGAAGAAACGGCCACCGCGATCAGCGGCGTGTCGATCAGCGATGTCGATGCAGCCAGCAGCAATTTGACCACGCGACTGCAGGTCACCGCTGGGGTCTTGAACATCACGCTGTCGGGCAGCGCCACGATCAGTGCCGGGACCAACGGCAGCGGTGATTTGACGATCCAAGGCACCGTGACGGATATCAATGCAACGTTGGCGTCGTTGTCTTACACTGGCAACGCAAATGTGGTCGGAACCGGGGCCGATACGTTATCCGTCACCACGAATGACGGAGGCAACACCGGTACCGGAGGCGCCCAACAAGACGTCGACACGGTTCAAATCGATATTACGCCCGTCAACGATACGCCGGTGGTCAATGGACCGGGCGGTGCTTTGTCAGCGACTGAACAAGTCGGATTGGCGATTCATGGTACTGGATTTACCGTCACCGATGTCGATGCGGCCAGCGGTACGATGACAGCCACGATCAATGTCGGCGAAGGAGCGATCACGGTTGCCGCAGGCGACTCAGGCGTTTCGATCAGCGGCGGCAATGGCAGCGGAACGGTCACGATCACCGGCACTCTTAGCCAGATTGATAACTTGCTGACCGGTATCAGCACAGGCACGATCACGTACTTAAACAGCAGTGACACCCCGAGTGCATCGACCACGATCACGGTCACTGTGAACGATGGTGGCAACACTGGTGCCGATCCGGGACTGACCGCGGACGGAAGCAGCGAAGAGGATTCGGCGAGTCAGACGATCAACATCACGGCGACCAACGACGACCCAACGAATCCCGGCGGATTGCCGAGCGATATCGCGATGACCGAAGACGTCAGCGGCAACGTCGATCTGTCGCAGATCAATTTGAATGATGTCGATCATGGCGGCGGCAATTTGACCGTCACATTGACCACTGCGACCGGCGGCAACTTGTCGGCCAGCAGTGGTGGCGGTGTCACGATCGGCGGCAGCGGGAGCGGAATCCTGACGCTGACCGGGACGCTCGCGGATCTAAACACCTACCTCGACACAGCCAGCAACATCCAATACTTGCACTCGACCGCGAACTTGAACGGGGACGACGCAGATACGATCACGGTCAAGGTCAACGACAATGGCAACACTGGGTCGGGGGGCGGCACCGATATCAATCTGGGTTCGGTAAACGTCGACATCACCGCGGTCAACGATGCACCAGAGCTCGATAACTCGGAAACATTCACGCTGACGGATATTACCGAAGACCAGACCAACAACTCCGGTAACACGGTCGCTTCGATCATTGCAAGTCTGTCGGGCAACCGGATCACCGATGTTGACACCAGCCCGAGCGAAGGGATCGCGATTCGTTCGATCAGTGGCGGCAATGGAATTTGGCAATATTCGCTCGATGGCTCGTCTTGGGTGGATGTCGGCACGGTCACCACGAGCACGTCGTTGCTGCTGCGATCGAGCGATTACTTGCGTTATGTCCCTGACGCGATGAATAGTGATACATCGTCGGTGTCATTCGTTGCTTGGGATCAAACCACGGGAACCGAAGGTACCAAGGTCAATACCACGACCACCGGCGGGTCAACCGCTTATAGCGACAATGTCGGTACCGCCCAGGTGACCGTGACAGCGGTTAACGATGCGCCGACGATCACCGATTCCGCGACCGTCAGTTTGCCAGGAACCAACGAAGACACCCCCTCCACCCCGACCGATGTTAGTTCGATCTTAGCGTCGGCCGGATGGGCTGACGTCGACACCGGCGCGGTTAAGGGAATCGCCGTCACTGCGGATAGCAGCAACGGCAATTGGCAATATTCGACCGATGGCAGCAATTGGACGTCGTTCAGTGGGATTACCAGCAGCAATGCGTTGCTGCTAAGTGCCTCGACACAAATTCGCTACCAGCCCGATTCGCTGAACGGCGAAACCGCAACCTTCGACTTTGTTGCTTGGGATACGACTACGGGATCCGCTTCGGCGTTTGGCTCACCATCGTATGCCGATCCAGGCGTTGGGGGCAGCACGACAGCCTATTCGAGTGAGTCTGCCACCGCGTCGACCGTGGTCACCGACGTCAACGATGCCGTGGTCGCGGTTGCGGATACCAACACCGCTACCGAAGCAGGCGGTGTTGCCAATGCAACGGCGGGCTCCAACCCGTCGGGCAACGTACTGAGCAACGATATCGAATATGACACCGGCGATACGCTTAATGTGACCGGCGTCGCGGCGGGCACGGTGGCTTCGGCCGCCGGCAATGTTGGCACCTCAGTGACGGGAACCTATGGCGACATCAGTATTGGTGCCAATGGTGCTTACACTTACACGGTCGACAACAACAATGCGATTGTCCAGGCACTGAGAACGTCCGGTCAGACGATCACCGACACCTTTACATACACGGTCCAGGACTCGGGCGGATCGTATTCGTCGACTCAGATTGTAATCACGATTGAGGGACAAAACGACGCTCCGGTTGCGGTCACCGACAACGTGGTTGCCGTCGAAGCGGGTGGTGATAGCAACGCCAGTGCTGGAACGAATCCGACCGGCAACGTTCTGACCAACGATACCGATGTCGACTCGGGCGATACGAAAACCGTCACGGGCGTCGTGGTCGGCACCGCCGGATCGGCCAGCGGCAATGTGGCTTCGGCGCTGGCGGGCAGCTACGGCAGCATCACGATCAATGCCAATGGCTCGTACACCTACAACGTCGACAATAGCAACGCGGCGGTTCAGGCACTGCGAACTTCGTCCGATACGCTGCAAGACGTGTTCACCTATACGATGCAGGATACCGACGGTGCGAGCTCGACCACGCAAGTCACCGTAACGATCCAGGGCCAGAATGACGATCCGATTGCGGTCGATGACAATGCGGTCGCAGTCGAAGCAGGCGGTACAAGCAACGGCACCGCAGGCACAAATCCAAGCGGCAATGTACTGAGCAATGATACCGACGTCGACGCAGGAGACACCAAGACGGTCGTCGGAGTCGCCGTTGGCTCCCAAAGTTCGGCGTCGGGATCGGTCGCCACAGGAGTCGCCGGATCGTACGGTTCGATTCAGATCGATGCCAATGGTGCGTACAGCTACACGGTCGACAACAACAATTCCGCAGTCCAGGCGCTGCGCACATCGGGACAATCGCTCTCGGAAGTCTTCACGTACACAATGCAGGACGCTAGCGGTGCGGACTCGACAGCTGAAATTACGGTCACGATCACGGGTGCCAATGATACACCGGATGCGGTGGCCAACGCCGCCACAGCAACCGAAGCCAGCGGGATATTGAACAATATTTCGGGCACCGATCCGTCGGGCAACGTGCTCACCAATGACACCGACGTCGACGCTGGCGACACCAAGACGGTGACCGGCGTGGCAACCGGCGTTCAAGGATCAACATCGGGCAACGTCGGTAGCACGGTGGTGGGTACCTACGGTTCGTTGGTGATCAATGCCAACGGGAGTTACACCTACACGCTGGACAATGACAACGCTGCGGTCGAAGCACTTAACGACGGCGATTCGCTCTCCGAAACGTTTTCTTACACGATGCAGGATACTGGCGGATTGGCGTCGACCACTCAGTTGGTCATCACCATTGATGGACGGACGGATCTACCGGTAGCCGAAGCTGACCATGCCACGTCCGAAGAAGCTGGCGGAGTCAACAACGCAACCCCTGGTTCGAATCCTTCGGGCAACGTACTCGATAATGACGCGTCCAATAACGGCAAGACGGTGACGGGCGTCGCTGCGGGTTCGACCGGTTCGGCCAGCGGTAATGTGGGCACGTCGGTGACGGGCAGCTACGGCACGGTCGTGATCAACACCGATGGTACTTATTCTTACACGCTAGACAATAGCAACCCCGCAGTCGAAGCGTTGCTGACCTCGGGCGATCACGTCACCGATATCTTCACGTACACGATGGAGGACGCGTTCATGAACGTTTCCTCTACGGAACTAACGATCACGGTCGATGGCCAGAATGACGCGCCGGTGACCTCCGACGACAGCTCCATCGCTGTCGAGGCGGGCGGCGTCGCCAACGGCACCGCAGGCAGTAACGCCACTGGCAACGTGCTCAGCAACGACACCGACGTCGACGCCGGCGATACAAAATCGGTGATCGGCGTCGAGCTCGGCACGGTTGGTTCCGCATCAGGGTCAGTCGGTGCGTCGGTTACGGGCAACTACGGCCAAATTGTGATCAACAGCGACGGCAGCTACACCTACACAATCGATCAGAATAACGCGGCGGTCCAGGCTTTGCGGACCGCGACCGATACGCTGCAAGAAGTTTACACCTACACGATGCACGACACCGCGGGGCTAGAATCCACGGCGCAAGTCACTGTTACCATCCAAGGAGCCAACGATGCTCCCGTTGCGGTCGTGGATACGGCCACTGCGTATGAAGCGGGCGGTGCGGGCAATGGTTCGGCGGGTGCCGATCCTAGCGGTAACGTACTGACCAATGATACCGACGTTGACAGCGGCGATACCAAAACCGTGGTGGGCGTGGCGGTAGGGGTGCAGGGCTCCGCGGCCGGATCGGTCGGTTCGATTGTCGCGGGTTCGTATGGCTCGATCACTCTGAATTCGGACGGTAGCTACACCTACAACGTTGACAATGACAATGCGGCGGTACAGAACCTGCGAACGAGTGGTGAAAGTCTCGAAGATGTTTTCACTTATACGTTTGAGGATACGGATGGACTGAGCTCCACCACCCAAATCACCGTCTCGGTTCGTGGTGCGAATGATAATCCCGACGTGGTTGCCGATACGGCGATCGCGGTCGAAGCAGGCGGGACTGCCAACGGCACCGCAGGGACGAATCCAACCGGCAATGTGCTCGCTAACGATAGCGATAGCGATGCAGGCGACAGCATCGTCGTCAGCGGTGTGACCGCAGGCACCGCCGGATCGGCATCAGGATCGGTCGGTTCAAGTGTCGCCGGTTTGTTCGGTTCGATCAACATCGCTTCGAACGGCAACTACAGCTACACCGTCGACAACAGCAACACGCTCGTCCAAGACCTGCTCAACAGCGGCGACACGCTAACCGACATTTTCACCTACACGGTCGAAGATCTCTCTGGCGCGACGTCGACCACGCAGGTCACGATCACGATCCAAGGAGCCAACGACGCTCCGGTTGCCACGGTCGACAGCGCTCATGCGTACGAAGCGGGAGGCGTCGCCAATGGCACGGCGGGTACCGATCCCTCGGGTAACGTGCTGAGCAACGATGACCAAGTCGACTCGGGCGATACTTGGTCGATCACGGGGGCTGCTCAAGGAGTCGTGGGATCGACCAGCGGTTCGGTTGGTTCGTCAATCAACGGAAACTTTGGTGCGATCACAATCAACTCGGACGGTAGTTACACCTACAACATCGATAATGACAACGCGACGGTTCAGGCACTGCGAACCGCCAGCGATACGATCACCGATGTATTTTCCTACACGGTTTCGGACGCAGCGGGACTGAATTCAACCGCTCAGATCACGATCACGCTGCATGGTGCGAACGATGATCCCGTTGCCGTCGTTGACACTCCCATTGCGGTTTCGGCCGGTGGCTATTCAGGCGGTACCGCGGGGACCGATCCGACCGGCAATGTTTTGACCAACGATACCGATGTCGACTCGGGCGATACCAAAACCGTCGACGGCGTGGCTGCCGGAGTGCAAGCATCCGCGAGCGGTTCGGTGGGATCCGCCGTCACAGGCAGTTACGGCTCGATCTCGATCGCAGCGAATGGCGTCTACACCTACACGGTCGATAACAACAACGCCACCGTGCAAGCACTGCGAACCAGCAGTGATACGCTCACCGACGTGTTCACTTACACGATGATCGACGCCAGCGGATCTGCGTCGACAACGCAGGTTTCGGTCACCATCCAAGGGGCGAACGACGCACCGATCGGGGTCGATGACACCGCTACAGCAGTCGAAGCAGGCGGTGTCGGCAATGCTGCGGCGGGCACCAATCCGACCGGCAATGTGCTCACCAACGATACCGACTTGGACTCGGGCGACACAAAGTCGGTCAGCGGAGTCGCGGCCGGTTCACAAGTCAGTGCGTCGGGATCGGTTGCTACTGGAGTGTCGGGATCGTTTGGCCAGATCACCATTAATTCCGACGGATCGTACAGCTACGTCGTCGACAATAACAACGCAACCGTTCAGGCCCTGCGAACCTCGGGCAACACGTTGACCGACGTGTTTACTTACACGATGGTAGACACAGCGGGACTCGACAGCACAGCTGAAATCACGGTCACCATCCAAGGCAGCAACGACAACCCCGTAGCGACCGCCGACACTCCGACCGCGGTCGAAGCAGGCGGACTGGCCAACGGCACTGCGGGCACCGATCCGACTGGCAATGTGCTCAGCAATGATACTGATGTGGACGCGGGAGACACAAAAAACGTGGCAGGCGTTGCTGCGGGCGTCCAAGCGTCGGCATCCGGCAGCGTCGGATCTGCGGTGACGGGATCTTATGGTTCCGTGACAATCAATTCGGATGGCTCGTATACATACGCCGTTGACAATAGCAATGCCGCCGTCCAGGCCCTACGAACCGCCAGCGACACGCTACAAGACGTGTTCACCTACACCGTGGTGGATGCCTCCGGCGCCGATGCAACCACGCAGGTGACGATCACGATCCAGGGCCAAAACGATACACCAACCGCCGTGGTCGATAACGCGGTCGCGGTCGAAGCAGGCGGCACTGCCAATGGAACTGCAGGCACCGATCCGACTGGCAACGTTCTAACGAACGACACCGATGTCGACTCGGCGGGTAACGGCGAAACCAAAACGGTCAGTGGCGTTGCCGCTGGCGTCGCGGGATCCGCTTCGGGATCGGTGGCGTCTTCGGTTGCAGGTTCGTACGGGGCGATCACGATCAACAGTGACGGATCGTACAGCTACGTTGTTGATAATAATAACGCGACCGTGCAGGCACTTCGCAATAGCGGCCAAACGCTGGACGATGTGTTCACCTACACGATGACCGATACGGCCGGGGCGACCTCGACCACTCAGATCACCGTCACGATTCAAGGCCAGAACGACGCGCCGACCGCGGTCGCGGATAATCCAATTGCGGTTGAAGCGGGCGGTTTGGCTAACGGCACCGCAGGCTCGGATCCCACCGGCAACGTACTAACGAACGATCTCGATCCTGATTCTGCTGCCAACGGCGAAACGAAAACGGTCACAGGAGTCGCCGTCGGCGTTGTTGGGTCGGCATCGGGTTCCGTCGCTGCCTCGGTGACCGGGTCGTACGGTGCGATCACGATCAACTCAGACGGCTCGTACGCCTACGCAGTCGACAATTCGAATGTTGACGTGCAAGCACTTCGAAACAGCGGCCAAACGCTTGACGACGTGTTTACTTATACGATGACCGACGCCGACGGAGTGGCCTCAACCACACAGGTCACCGTCACCATTCAAGGCCAAAACGACACGCCGACAGCCGTGGTCGATAACGCGGTTGCTGTCGAAGCAGGCGGCACGGCCAATGGAACCCCAGGCACAAATCCAACAGGCAACGTTTTGACGAACGATACCGATGTCGACTCGGCGGGTAACGGCGAAACAAAAACTGTCAGTGGCGTCGCCGCTGGGGTAACGGGATCGGCTTCGGGATCGGTCGCGTCTTCGGTTGCCGGATCTTATGGTGCGATCACGATCAACAGCGATGGATCGTACAGCTACGTTGTTGACAACAATAACGCCACTGTCCAGGCACTTCGCAATAGCGGTGACACACTGGACGACGTCTTTACCTACACGATGAGCGATACGGCCGGGGCGACCTCGACCACGCAGATCACCGTCACGATACAAGGCCAGAACGACGCGCCAACCGCCGTAGCAGACAACCCGATCGCAGTTGAATCAGGCGGACTGGCCAATGGCACTGCGGGCACGGATCCAACGGGCAACGTGTTGACGAATGACCTCGACCCTGATTCCGCTGGCAACGGCGAAACGAAAATGGTCACAGGGGTCGCCGTGGGCGTTACCGGGTCGGCATCGGGTTCGGTTGCCACTTCGGTGACCGGGTCGTACGGTGCGATCACGATCAACTCGGACGGCTCATACGCTTACGTGGTCGACAATTCGAATGTCGACGTGCAAGCACTTCGCAATAGCGGCCAAACGCTTGACGACGTGTTTACTTATACGATGACCGACGCGGACGGGGTTGCCTCGACCACGCAAGTCACCGTCACGATCCAAGGCCAGAACGATACGCCGACGGCGGTCGTTGATAACGCGATTGCGGTTGAAGCAGGCGGCACTGCAAATGGAACGGCTGGCACAAATCCAACCGGCAACGTGCTAACGAATGACACCGATGTCGACTCGGTTGGCAATGGCGAAACCAAATCAGTCAGTGGCGTTGCTGCCGGGGTGTCTGGATCGGCATCCGGTTCGGTCGCGTCGTCAGTTGCCGGTTCCTACGGTGCGATCACGATCAACAGCGATGGATCGTACAGCTACGTCGTCGATAACAATAACGCAACCGTCCAAGCACTTCGAAACAGCGGTCAAACGCTGGAGGACGTGTTCACGTACACGATGACCGATACGGCCGGGGCAACCTCGACCACGCAAATCACGGTCACAATTCAAGGCCAGAACGACGCGCCAACCGCGGTGGCAGACAACCCGATCGCGGTCGAAGCGGGCGGACTGGCTAATGGTACCGCAGGCACGGATCCGACGGGAAATGTATTAACCAACGACCTCGATCCTGATTCCGCTGTCAACGGCGAAACGAAAACGGTCACGGGAGTCGCCGTCGGCGTTGTTGGGTCGGCATCGGGTTCGGTTGCCACTTCGGTGACGGGTTCGTACGGTGCGATCACGATCAACTCGGACGGCTCGTATGCTTACTTGGTCGACAATTCGAATGTCGACGTGCAAGCCCTTCGCAATAGCGGCCAAACGCTTGACGATGTGTTTACTTATACCATGACCGACACGGACGGGGTTACCTCGACAACGCAAGTCACCGTCACGATCCAAGGCCAGAACGATACGCCGACAGCCGTCGTGGATAACGCGGTAGCGGTCGAAGCGGGCGGACTCGCCAATGGAACCGCTGGCACAAATCCGACCGGCAATGTTTTAACCAACGACACCGATGTCGACTCGATTGGTAACGGCGAAACCAAATCGGTCAGTGGTGTTGCTGCGGGTGTAACGGGATCGGCATCAGGTTCAGTGGCCTCATCGGTTGCCGGTTCGTACGGTGCGATCACGATCAACAGTGACGGATCATACAGTTACATCGTCGACAATAACAACGCCACCGTCCAAGCACTCCGCAACAGCGGCGATACGCTGGACGATGTGTTTACCTACACGATGACCGATACGGCCGGGGCAACCTCGACCACTCAGATCACCGTCACAATCCAAGGCCAAAACGACACTCCGACGGCCGTCGTGGACAATCCGATCGCGGTCGAATCAGGCGGCCTGGCCAACGGCATCGCAGGCACGGATCCGACGGGCAACGTGTTGACGAACGACCTCGATCCTGATTCGGATGCCAATGGCGAAACAATGACCGTCACTGGGGTTGCGGTTGGCGTTACTGGAACCGCATCGGGTTCCGTTGCGACTTCGCTAACCGGTTCGTACGGTGCGATCACGATCAATTCGGATGGCTCGTATGCTTACGCGGTCGACAATTCGAATATCGACGTGCAAGCACTTCGCAACAGCGGCCAGACGCTTGACGATGTATTTACTTACACGATCACCGACACGGATGGGGTCACCTCGACCACGCAAGTCACCGTCACCATACAAGGTCAAAACGACACGCCTACCGCCGTGGTCGATAATGCGGTCGCGGTTGAAGCAGGGGGGCTGGCTAACGGCACCTCGGGTACAAACCCGACCGGAAATGTTTTAACGAACGACACCGATGTCGACTCGGTTGGCAATGGTGAAACCAAATCGGTCAGCGGCGTTGCTGCTGGGGTGACCGGATCCGCCTCGGGATCGGTAGCCTCGTCAGTTACCGGTTCGTACGGTGCGATCACGATCAACAGTGATGGATCGTACAGCTACGTTGTTGATAACAATAATGCGACCGTCCAAGCACTTCGCAACAGCGGGCAAACGCTCGACGACGTCTTTACTTACACAATGACCGATACTGCGGGTGCGACTTCAACCACGCAGATCACGGTCACGATCCAAGGCCAGAATGATACGCCGACGGCCGTCGTGGATAACGTCATTGCGGTGGAGTCGGGCGGACTGGCCAACGGAACCTCGGGCACTGATCCGACGGGTAACGTATTGACGAACGACACCGATGTTGACTCGGTCGGAAACGGCGAAACCAAGACGGTCAGTGGCGTTGCTGCGGGTGTGACAGGATCGGCATCGGGTTTGGTGGCGTCTTCGGTCGCAGGTTCCTACGGTGCGATCACGATCAATGCCGACGGATCGTATTCCTACGTCGTCGACAATAGTAACGCCACCGTACAGGCACTCCGCAATAGCGGGCAAACGCTCGACGACGTGTTTACCTACACGATGACCGACACTGCGGGCGCGACCTCCACCACGCAAATCACCGTCACGATCCAAGGCCAAAACGACACGCCAACGGCAGTCGTTGATACTGCGGTCGCGGTCGAAGCGGGTGGGCTGGCAAACGGGACTGCAGGTACAAATCCAACCGGCAATGTATTGACCAACGACACCGATGTTGACTCGGTTGGCAACGGCGAAACCAAAACAGTCAGCGGCGTTGCCGCTGGGGTCGCGGGATCCGCTTCGGGATCGGTGGCATCGTCAGTCGCCGGTTCTTATGGTGCGATCACGATCAACAGTGACGGATCGTACAGCTACATCGTTGACAACAATAACGCGACGGTTCAGGCACTTCGCAATAGTGGCGACACGTTGGACGATGTGTTTACGTACACAATGACCGACGCTGCGGGTGCAACTTCGACCACGCAGATCACAGTCACGATCCAAGGCCAAAACGACACGCCGACGGCCATGGTGGATAACGCCATTGCGGTGGAGTCAGGCGGATTGGCCAACGGCACCGCGGGTACGGACCCGACGGGCAACGTGCTCACGAACGACACCGACGTCGACTCGATCGGAAACGGCGAAACCAAAACCGTCAGTGGCGTGGCTGCTGGCGTGACGGGATCGGCATCCGGGTCGGTGGCGTCTTCGGTCGCGGGTTCCTACGGTGCGATCACGATCAGTAGTGACGGATCGTACAGCTACGCCGTCGATAACAACAACGCGGCAGTTGAGGCACTACGAAACAGTGGCGATACGCTGGACGATGTGTTTACCTACACAATGACCGACGCTGCGGGCACGACCTCGACCACTCAGATCACCGTGACGATTCAAGGTCAAAACGACACTCCGATTGCGAACACGGACACTGCCACTGCGGTGGAAGCCGGCGGCGTGGCCAATGGAACCGCGGGAGTCGATCCGACCGGCAATGTGCTCACGAACGACACCGATACTGATTCCGTGGGCAACGGCGAAACCAAGACGGTCAGCGGTGTGGTTGCGGGAACGGCGGCCAGTGCTACGGGTTCGGTCGGGACAAACGTCTCAGGTTCTTACGGTGCGATCACGATCAACTCGGATGGTTCGTACAGTTACGTTGTCGACAACAGCAACGCGGCGGTGGAAGCATTGCGAACCGCCTCGGACACGCTGACAGACGTATTTACTTACACGATGGTCGATGCGTCGGGAGCCGAGTCCACGGAGCAAGTGACCATCACGATCCAGGGCCAAAACGACGCGCCACATGATTTAACCGCGACGGGGATGACGATCGACGAAGGTCTCGCCAACGGACAAATCGTGGGGACAATTTCGACCGACGACATCGACACCAGCGACACGACGTTGTATTCGTTGACCGATACGGCAGGCGGCCGATTCAATATCGATGCATCGGGCAACATTCGCGTTGCTGATTCGAGTCAACTCGATTACGAAGCCGCTACACAACACGACATCACGGTGCGTGTGCAAGACGACGCCGGGGCCACATACGACGAAACGTTTACCGTCTACCTAAACGACGTGAATGAATTCAACGTTTCCGCGGCTACCGATACCGATGGCAATCCGAACCAAGTCAACGAAAACGCGGCGTTTGGAACGACCGTGGGTATTACGGCATTGGCGGTCGACACCGATGGTTCAACCAACAGCGTGACCTACTCGTTATCTGACGACTCCGGAGGTCGATTTGCGATCGATTCGGCCAGCGGAATTGTAACGGTTTCTGGATCCGTGGATTACGAAACTGCCACCAATCACACGATTACGGTTCGAGCTGACTCGAGTGATGGTTCGTTCAGCTTCGCGAATTTCTCGATCGCAGTGATCGATGTCAACGAAGCTCCCGTGGCAATCGGCGACAATTACTCGATCAACGCCGGAGAAACACTCACGCTGGCGACGCCGGGTGTGTTGATCAACGACAGCGATGTTGATGGCGACCCGCTGCAGTTGCGACTGGTATCGGGACCTAGCCACGGAGTGCTCAGCACCTCGGCCAACGGAAGTCTGGTTTATACACCTAGCGGTGCTTACTTTGGCAGCGATACGTTTACGTACCTCGCCAGCGACGGCAGTTTGGATAGTAACGTCGTGACCGTCACGATCACGGTGATTGCCGGTGGCGGTGGTAGTGGCAGCGGAGGATCAGGCGGAAGTGGATCCGGTGATGGTGGATCCGGTGACGGTGGATCCGGCGATACCAGCGGCGATACGAGCGGCAGCGGAGGCACGTCCGGGGATGACTCTGGCGACGGAGACAGTAGCGATGGCGGATCGACGACGGGTGCGGTCCCCTTGGTTCCTGCAAACGTCACTCCGAATCAAAACGACGATTCATCCAACGAGAAAGAACAATCCAAACAGGCCACCTCTACGGTCAGTCGCGATTCGACAATCCAGATGGCGGACAGCAATCAAGAAAATTTGGATCACGGCTTTGAAAGACAAGGTTTTTCGTGGGGCGGTTCCTCGCACATGCACATGAGACGGGGCAACATGCAGATGTCTCAGATGCTTGATCAACTGTTGGTCGTCGATTTGGTTCAGGCGATCCAGTGGACCGAGTGGAACAATCAGGGCACAGCGATGGCCGAGGACTCGACCTTTTTCGGAGTCGGCGAGATCGGCGGACTCGGAGTCGGTGCCGGACTTGCTTCGGTCGGTTACGTGTTGTGGGCGCTTCGGGGCGGTGTTCTGCTGACGACCATCTTCGGCAGCATGCCTGCGTGGCGGATGATCGACCCGTCGGCACTGCTCACGGTCTATCGTGACGCCGAGGGCGTTCGCAAAACCAAAGCGGATGTGACGACGTTCCTGGATTAGGTCATTTCGAGAAATGACGTAGGTCAAAAAAGTAGCGACGTTCGCCAGAACGTGGTCCACCGCGTACGCGACGGTAGCTAAGCAGATAGACAGGAATCATTGGGTGAATTCCCGTTAGCCGTTTGGGCCAACGCTGTGAAGCATTTTCTCGTAGCTACCTTCGCCAGAAGGTGGTGATTCGTATTGGCCGGCAACCATCCACGCTTGTTGATTTAGTGAGCCGTGACGCGTGAGCGGCCGGGTTCCACGCATTACCCGGTGCCTTACGGCCCACGGCTCACCAATGCGATTCGTATTTCGATTAAATCAACGGCCCGCTAGTGCCAAAACGGCCGATTCGCTGCCCCCCACCCAGCTGCTTACAACAGCGTTGAGAACAATCTGCGCGACCCGGCTTCCTTCAGTTACACCGATCACAACGGTCGTCGCGAAAATCTTATCCCATCCAGATCGTCGGAATAATCCGCAGCGTCGCCTCAATCCGGTTTCTTTATCTGATTGTAGAAGTCGAGGCTCATGAGGGCGAATATAGATACTAGACCTCTGCATGCCCCACCAAAATGGGAGATTCGTTTCGCACCACGCGAAGGAGTTACGACGAGGCGCTGCGTCAGCTTGTCCGACGAAGAAATGCCATGGATTGAAACCGATGCCTCGCGAATTCGACTTTTACCCTCTCGAAGAACGCATCTTGCTTAGTGGCGAGGGCGTCGATGGTCTCGATGGGTCGATGGACATTGATCTCGATCTCGAGGCGGCGCTTTTGAGTCAGATGTCCGAGGCTGACGGGGAAGCGACCGGCGATGTCACCACACCAGCTACACAGCCGCTGCCCACCGACCACGATGTGATCGACATCGCCACCGTGGATGTGGCCGAAGCGGTGGTTTTGGATCCCGCACTACCGATCGAAGTCATCTTTGTCGATTCGGGTGTGGAAGATGCAGAGACGTTACTCGCGAATCTCCGCGACGGATCAGCAGATCAAACCCAGTGGCTGATCGTCCGTTTGCAGGCCGACCAAGACGGAATTCTGCAAATCACCGAGACGCTTCGCAATTTGACCAGCGTTGATGCGATTCATTTACTCAGTCACAGTGACGGCGAGGGCATCCAGCTTGGCAACACGCGATTGGATCTCGATGCGGCACCGAAGTACGCGGGCGACATCGCGACATGGGGCAATTCGCTTGACTCTGGCGCCGACCTGTTGATTTACGGCAGCAATCTGGCGAGTACGGCGGATGGCCGCACACTGATCGACTCACTCGCCGCGTTATGTGATTGCGACGTCGCGGCGAGTGTGGATACTACCGGAAGCTCGTTGCTAGGCGGCGATTGGGATTTAGAGTACTCGATCGGAAACATCGAAACGCAAATCGCCTTCTCTTCTGACGTGTACGCCGACTGGCATCACGTGCTCGATTCACCAACAGGTATCGGTTCCAATCTGGCCAGTGAAACAGGGGCTAACCCGCTCCGGCACGAAATCGTATTCGTCGACACGGCGACTCAAGGCTACCAACAACTCGTTGACGACTTGCTCGCCAATCAAGATGGGACTCGGTATTTCGATGTCGTCTTATTGGATCAGTCTCGCGATGGCATCGAGCAGATCAGCGAAACGTTGAGAGGCCAATCCAACGTGGACGCCGTCCACATTGTTTCTCACGGAGCCGATGGAGCGGTCAGGCTCGGCGACACCTGGCTCACCACCGACAATCTCGCCGACTATGAGGACCAGCTGAGCGATTGGGCGAGCGCTTTTTCGGAAGATGGCGACCTGTTGCTCTACGGCTGCGACTTGGCCGCGAGTCCTGGGGGGATTCAGCTGGTTGACCAGCTGAGCGTTTTAACCGGAACCGATATTGCTGCCAGTACGAACCTCACCGGTTATGCGTCTTTTGGTGGTGATTGGCAGTTGGAATACGAAGCCGGTCAGATTGAAACACTTGTTTTCGCCAGTTCCGACTTACAGGAGCAGTGGGTCGGGCTGATGAGCGTTGCGATCGACGCGACTTCAACAGGCACGAGCACCGGCGGGAACTTTTCCATCTCACACACGACGTCGGGCACCGATCGCTTGATGCTTGTCGGCGTCTCTTTGAATAAGGGGGTTGGCAACGCAGTCACCTCGGTCACCTACAACGGCAGTAATCTCACGCTCGAAGGCACACAATCCAATGGCGATGCGGTCGTCTATATCTGGTCGATGGTGAATCCCAGCCTGGGAACCCATAGCGTCAACATCACCCTCAACGGCACGACAGATGGCAATACGGCCGGCGTAATGACGTTTACAGGGGTCGATCAATCGACACCGCTGGGCGCGTTTGCTTCGGGGGCGGGGGCGTCCGGCGGCACTGGCTCGGTCACGGTGTCATCAGCTCCTGGTGACCTAGTGTTTGCAGCGATCGCGGTGGATGACGCGGTGGACTACAACTTGGTTCCCGGCGCGGGTCAAACCGAACACTGGGACCTTCTCGGGGGCGGTGACATCAACGGCGGCGGGAGCACCGAAGCGGGTGCGACCTCGGTAGTCATGGACTGGGCTTGGTCCGGAAGCGACAACTGGGCAGCCGGCGGGATCTCCATTCATGAAGCCGTCAATACCGCGCCCACGCTTGATGCCTCGCAGAGCCCCGCGTTTGATCCGATCACCGAAGACGCGGGGGTTCCGTCGGGAGCGGTCGGAACCTTGATATCCGATTTGGTCGACTTTGCCTCCCCGAGCGGTCAGGTTGACAACGTCACCGACCCCGACTCCGACGCAGAGCTCGGTATTGCCGTCACGGGAACCAATTCCGCCAACGGGACTTGGTACTACACAACCGACAATGGTTCCAGTTGGATTGCTGTCGGAACTCGCTCGGACACAAGCGCCCTGCTATTAGAGGCCGACGCCAACACGCGGCTCTATTTCCAACCCAATGCGAATTACAACGGCACCATCGCCGATGCCATCACGTTCCGAGCTTGGGATCAAACCAGTGGTAGCAACGGATCGCTCGCGGATACGACGAGCGGCGGATCGGCGGCAAATGACACATTCACCGCAGCTTCCAATATTGCTATCACCGCCCATACGCCAGACAGCGGGACGGGGTGGACCGAAATTTATGACACAAGCAGTGCCACGACCGATGCAACCATCGACGCATCGTCAGACACTGTTCACGGCGGGTCCGATCAAAACGACGTGGGGCAGGCTTACACACTCGGTCCCGCTCCCACCGGAGCCGATCAGGCGATTAGTTTCACGCTGTCGGCCATTGACACCTCCAATGGCACCAAGCCCGTCGGCGTATTCGGGCGACTGGTGGACAATGACAATTTCTACTACTTGCAGATCCTGCCCAATACTCATGCCGAAGACAGCCTTCAACTTTCGAAGCTTGTGGGAGGCGTTCGGACGGTTTTGGCAAGCATCGATCTGACGATCTCCGCTTCCGATACCTTCAAGTTAGAAATCACCGACGGCGCCAAGAAGATCTACCGCAACGGCGTGGAAGTCCTCAGTTCGGCGGACAACACGCTGACCGCCAGCGGCACATGGGGAATGTATTTCGGTGATTTCAACGGAGTCTCGGGCGGTGGCCATCTTCGCCCCACGTGGGGCATCGACAACTTCTTGGCCGAAAATCTTTCCGCCCCGACCGCATTCTCGACCGCAACGGACACGGCATCGCTTGTCGTTACCGCAGTCCCCGATGCACCCATTGCGGTGGACGACCATCACGGGATTTCATTCGATGGGATCGATGATTATGTCAACTTGGGAAGTGACACGGATCTTGAATTTAGCAACACGATGACGATGGAAGTGTGGGCTCGTCCGACGGCCTATCCTGCTGCATCAAGCATCCTGCTGAACAAGGAAGGTGAATATGAAATCGGGATCTCATCGACCGGCAGCCTGATGTGGGCCTTCGCCAACACCGACCCCAGTTGGAGCTGGCATGACACAGGTCATGTTTTACAACTGAACCAGTGGGCTCACGTCTCGGTCACCTATGACAATGGGACCATCAATACCTACGTCAACGGAAATAATATCGAGACGTATTATGGCTCGGGTGCGATTGGCGATGCGCACTCGGACAAGGATGACCTGCGAGTGGGTGGCCGAGAGAACAATCCGGCGGGAAACTACTTCACCGGCGAAATCGACGACGTTCGTGTCTGGAGCACCGTTCGCACTCAAACGGAAATCCAAAACAACCTCGACACGACGCTAACCGGTACCGAAACAGGCCTAGCGGGCTACTGGAATTTCAATGAAGGTTCCGGTGTCGACGCTTACGACTTGACCGGCAACTCCGCCAAAGGCACGCTGACCGGCGGCCCCACCTGGACCGGCTTTTCCACCGATCAGAACACAGCGATTAACATTGCAGCGAGCAGTGGCGTTCTGCGCAATGATGTTGACGGTGACGGTGACACTCTGACCGTCAGCCAGGTGCAGGGCTCGGCTGCGAACGTCGGTAGCCCCATCGTGATCGGATCGGGTGCCGTCGTCACCGTCAATGCCGATGGCAGTTTTGACTACGATCCCAACGGCGCGTTTGATTATCTTGCTGCCGGCGAGACTGGGACCGACACGTTTAGTTACACCGTCAGCGACGGCAACGGAGGCACGGACACTGCGACGGTAACTGTCACCATCACCGGGTCCGATGATGCCCCGACGATTGTTGCGGTCTCGGATTTGGATGACGCCGGAAATGAGCTGATCGATTTCGAAGGTGGCGACGATACGATCACGCTATCGGGATTGCCCGTGAACACCGCCGCAGGAACCGATGTCACGGTCGAATTCTGGATGAACTGGGATGGCGTCGATAACGTGATGCCGTTTGGATTCGGGAATTACGACCTGTGGCTCAATGGTGGCTACTTTGGATTCAATACTGCCAGCGCTGATCTTTATGGAATGAGTAGTGCCGGATTAGCGACAGGTTGGCACCACGTATCGGCCGTTTTCCGCAACGGCGATGTTACCGGCAGTCGGTTAATCATTGATGGTGTCGAACAAACACTCTCTCAGCTTTTAGGCACGCCGAGCAATGGGAACGCGGTCGCGACCTCCACCGCCCTGATTTCGGGATGGGGGGACAACGTTGCCTACAAGTTTGATGGTCAGATTGACCAGGTCCGAATTTGGAACGGCGGGCGAAGCGAGACCTCCGTTCGCGCAGACATGTTCAATGAACTGTCGGGACCCCAGACGGGATTGGTCGCGTCGTACTCGTTTACCGGAGCCACCACGGGTGCGGGCGGTGTGATCGATGACAGCGGCAACGGTCACCACGGCACGATGGGCGGGATGACTGCTGCGAACGTGATCACTGGCAGCGGTTTCTCGAATCTTGGCGATCAAACCGTCAACGAAGATGATCTTGTTACGCTCGAGGTCTCGGCGTTTGATCCTGAGAACACTGCGTTGACTTACACGTGGACTCAAACCTCCGGTCCCGCCGTCACGCTGAGCGACGCGAATGCCGAAAAGCCAACGTTCACCGCTCTGGAACAAGTAAGTGATTACCAAGTCGTTTTCACCGTAGACGCTTCCGACGGAACAAACACCACAACCGAAACGGTCACGATCACCGTTAACGCAGTCAACGACGATCCGACCAACCCAGGCGGATTGCCAACTGATATCGCGGTGACCGAGGACGTCAGCAGTAACGTCGATCTGTCGCAGATGAACCTTAGTGATGTTGATCATAACGGCGGTAATCTGACAGTGACCTTGACCACGTCAACGGGCGGAAACTTGACGGCTGCAACCAGCGGCGGTGTGACGGTACTCGGCAGTGGCAGCGGTACGCTGACATTGACGGGGACCCTGGCAAATCTGAACGCCTACATTGATACCGCCAGCAACATCAAGTACCTGCATACAACCGCGAATTTGAATGGCGGCAACGTCGACACGATCAACGTCAATGTCAACGACAACGGCAATTCCGGCAGCGGAGGTGGTACGGATATCAATCTGGGTACGGTCAACGTCGACATCAACGCCGTCAACGATACACCGACCGTCAACGGACCCGGCAGTGCTTTGTCGGCTACCGAACAAGTGGGACTCGCAATTCAGGGAACGGGCTTCACGGTCACTGACGTCGATGCGGCTAGCGGCACGATGACGGCCACGATCAATGTCGGTGTAGGCGCAATCACGGTTGCGGCCGGCGACTCGGGCGTTTCGATCAGCGGCGGCAATGGCACCGGAACCGTCACGATCACTGGCACGCTTAGCCAACTTGATAACTTGCTGACCGGGACGAGCACGGGGACGATCACCTATTTAAACAGCAGTGACACCCCGAGCGCATCGACCACGATCACGGTCACGGTGAATGATGGCGGCAACACCGGTGCCGATCCGGGACTGACCGCAGACGGTACGAGCGAAGAGGATTCGGCGAGCCAGACGATCAACATCACTGCGACCAACGACGCGCCGACAAACACGGTGCCTGGAACACGGACCGTCGCCGAAGAAACGACCACTGCGATCAGCGGTGTTTCGATCAGCGATGTCGATGCTGCAAGCGGCAATCTGACCACACGACTGCAGGTCACCGCCGGGGTCTTGAACATCACGCTGTCGGGCAGCGCCACGATCAGTGCCGGGACCAACGGCAGCGCCGATTTGACGATTCAAGGTACCGTGACGGACATCAATGCCACATTGGCGTCGTTGTCTTACACGGGGAACACAAATGTGGTGGGAACCGCCGCCGATACGTTAACCGTCACCACCAATGACGGAGGCAATACCGGTTCCGGTGGCGCCCAACAAGACGTCGACACTGTTCAAATCGATATTACGCCCGTCAACGACACGCCCGTGGTCAACGGACCAGGCAGTGCATTGTCGGCGACCGAACAAGTCGGATTGGCAATCCATGGCACTGGGTTCACCGTTTCCGATGTCGATGCGGCTAGCGGAACAATGACGGCCACGATCAATGTCGGTGTAGGGGCGATCACGGTAGCCGCAGGGGACTCGGGCGTTTCGATCAGCGGTGGCAATGGCACCGGAACGGTCACGATCACCGGCACGCTGAGCCAAATCGACAACTTGCTAACCGGCGCCGGCACCGGCACAATCACCTATCTGAATAGCAGCGACACCCCAAGTGCATCGACCACGATCACGGTCACGGTCAACGACGGTGGCAACACCGGTACCGATCCGGGACTGACCGCTGACGGCACGAGCGAAGAGGATTCGGCGAGTCAGACGATCAACATCACGGCGACCAACGACGCGCCGACAAACACGGTGCCTGGAACACGGACGGTCGCCGAAGAAACGGCAACCGCGATTAGCGGCGTTTCGATCGGCGATGTCGATGCAGCAAGCAGCAATCTGACCACGCGACTGCAGGTCACCGCCGGGGTATTGAGCATCACGCTGTCGGGCAGCGCCACGATCAGTGCCGGGACCAACGGCAGCGGTGATTTGACGATCCAAGGCACCGTGACGGATATCAATGCAACGTTGGCGTCGTTGTCTTACACTGGCAACGCAAATGTGGTCGGAACCGGGGCCGATACGTTATCCGTCACCACGAATGACGGAGGCAACACCGGTACCGGAGGCGCCCAACAAGACGTCGACACGGTTCAAATCGATATTACGCCCGTCAACGACACGCCGGTGGTCAATGGACCGGGCGGTGCTTTGTCAGCGACCGAGCAAGTCGGACTGGCGATTCATGGCATTGGATTCACCGTCACCGATGTCGATGCGGCCAGCGGTACGATGACAGCCACGATCAATGTCGGCGAAGGGGCGATCACGGTTGCGGCCGGCGACTCGGGCGTTTCGATCAGCGGCGGCAATGGCACCGGGACCGTCACGATCACTGGCACGCTCAGCCAACTTGATAACTTGCTGACCGGGGCGAGCACCGGCACGATCACGTATTTAAACAGTAGTGACACACCGAGTGCATCGACCACGATCACGGTCACGGTGAACGATGGCGGAAACACCGGTGCCGATCCGGGACTGACCGCGGACGGTACGAGCGAAGAGGATTCGGCGAGCCAGACGATCAACATCACTGCGACTAACGACGATCCGACAAATCCAGGCGGATTGCCGAGCGATATCGCGGTCACCGAAGATGTCAGCGGCAACGTGGATCTATCGCAAATCAATTTGAATGATGTCGATCATGGCGGTGGCAATTTGACCGTCACGTTGACGACTGCAACCGGCGGCAATTTGTCGGCCAGCAGTGGCGGTGGAGTGACGATTGGTGGCAGCGGTAGCGGAATTCTGACGCTGACCGGGACGCTCGCGAACCTGAACACCTATCTCAACACCGCCAGCAACATTCAATACCTGCACGCAACGGCGAACTTCAGTGGTGACAACGCAGACTCGATCGTGGTCAATGTCAACGACAACGGCAACACTGGATCGGGCGGTGGCACCGATATCACTCTCGGCACGGTAAACGTGGATATCACCGCCGTTAACGATGCACCCGTGCTTGATAACTCGGGCACCGTGATCCTGTCCACAATCACGAAGTACCAGACCGATAACGACGGTCAGTCGGTCGCTTCGATCATCGCCAGCGCGGGTGGCGACCGCGTCGCCGATCCTGATGCAGGCGACAGCGAGGGGATCGCGATTACGTCGCTGTCCAGCGGCAACGGAACCTGGCAATATTCCACCGATGGTGGAGGTTCTTGGAATGCGATTGGTACGGTGACGAATTCATCTGCATTGCTGCTTCGTGATACCGACCTGGTTCGATTCGTTCCCAATCCGGCTAACGGGACGACCGCCAGCTTCACGTTCCGTGCCTGGGACCAAACCAGCGGCACCGAGGGCACCAAGGTCAATGTTTCGGTCAACGGCGACGCGACCGCGTTCAGTACCGCGAGCGAAACCGCGAGTATTACGGTCGTGGATGTCAATGCGGCGCCGGTACTCGATAACAGCAAGGCACCGGCGCTGGATGCAACAAACGAAGACGCTGGTGTTCCCTCGGGGACCGTGGGAACGTTGGTGTCATCGCTGGTCGATTTCTCAAGTCCAGCGGGCCAAGTGGACAACGTCAGCGATACGGACAGCGGTGCTGCGTTGGGGATTGCGATCACGGCGGTCGATACCACCAATGGCACTTGGTTCTACTCAATCGACAACGGCAGCAACTGGAACGCACTGGGTGCCGTTAGCAATTCGAACGCGCAGTTGTTTTCCGCCGATGCTAACACGCGGCTCTATTTCCAGCCCAACGCGAACTATCATGGAACCCTCGCCAATGCGATAACCTTCCGAGCTTGGGATCAGACCAGTGGTAGCAATGGCGGGTTTGCCGACACGAGCAGTACGTCGGGCACGTATTTAGACACATTTAGCGCCGTGTCGTACAGCAATAACAATGGTTCGCTTTCATGGTCAACCGATTGGATCGAAAACGACAGCGGCGGTGGCGGTGCGTCGGGAGGTAAGTATTTCATTACCGGCGGCTTGCTGAACGTTGGTGAATCAAGTGCAACGAAATACATCTATCGCGAGGCCAACTTAAGCTCAGCGACCACTGCGACGTTTTCCTTTGATCTGACCACCAACAACCTGGGAGGGGGCGGAGCGATTCATGCTCAAGTCTCGTCCAATGGCGGCAGCACCTGGACCACGCTGTTAGCAATCACAGCGGGAACGGGCACCGGAACAAAAAGTTTTGACATCTCGTCGTACACCGCGTCGAACACACAAATCCGTTTCTACGACAACAACGGCGGTGGAAAAGAAATCCTGGTTGACAATGTCCAAATTGCGGTAACGACTTCGCTGTCCGGCGGAACCACCGCATTTTCATCTAGCACTGACACCGCAAGTTTGACGATCAATCCGGTCGCCGATACTCCATCAGTAACCGGCGCGACCACGAACGAAGACACGCAATCAAGCAGCGGGTTGGTGATTACGCGGAATGCGGCTGATGGTGCCGAGGTGACTTACTACAAGATCACCGGTATCACCAGCGGCACGCTGTACAAGAATGACGGCGTGACGCAGATCACCAACGGTTCGTTCATTACCGTGGCCGAAGGTACCGCCGGGCTGAAGTTCACTCCTGATGCTGATTTCAACGGCACCGGCAACTTTACGATCCAGTCCTCGACATCTAACAACGATACGGGACTGGGAGGCAGTACGACGGTTGCCAATGTGACTGTGGATCCGGTCAATGATGCACCAGTCATTACCGGTGGACCGGATTCGCTTGGTCTGACCGAAACCGATGCCGGCCTGACGGGCAGCGGCTCGTTCACCGTCAGTGACGTGGACACGACTGACAACGTCACAGCTGCCGTTGATTCGGTTACCGTTGGCGGCACAGGATCGGGCAGCGTGCCCGTCGGCTTGGACAATAGCACACTGAAAAGTTTTCTGTCCGTCACGCCCACCGCCATTCTCGATGGAACCGAGAACAGCGCCACCCTCGCCTGGAACTTTAACAGCGGTAGTGAAGCGTTCAACTTCCTGGCTACCGGCGAAACCTTGATCCTGACCTATACCGTCAGTGCCACCGATGATGACGGCACGCCGCTCAGTGATACTGAGACGGTTACCGTGACAATCACAGGAACAAACGATGCGCCGGTGATTACCGGCGGTCCTGATACGCTCGGCCTAACGGAAACCAATGCTGGATTGACGGGCAGTGGTGCGCTCACTGTAACGGATCAAGACACTTCCGACTTGGTCACTGCGGCCGTGGAGTCGGTTGGGATCAGTGGAACCGGAAGCGGGAGCGTACCGGGAAGTTTGACGAATACGACATTAAAAGGTTTCCTGTCGGTCACTCCGACTGCGATTCTTGATGGCAACGAAACCACCAACACGTTGACCTGGAACTTCAACAGCGGAAGCGAGGCATTTGACTTTTTGGCCAGTGGCGAAACCTTGGTCCTGACCTACACGGTCAGCGCGACAGACGACGATGGCACACCGCTCAGTGACACTGAAACAATTACGGTTACGATCACAGGCACCAACGATCAACCGACGATTACTGTCGTTGATGTCGCCGGTGCGGTCATCGAAGACGCATCCACGCCGAACCTAACCGACAGCGGCAGCGTTACCTTTGCGGAAGCCGACGCGACAGACTTGATCAACTCATCGGTTGCATTGAGTGGCACGACGACCACCGGACCTACGATTCCTGCCGGACTGGCGACGGCGTTGGCTTCGAGTGTCAGCATCTCGCAGACCGGGACCAACGACGGTTCGATCGCTTGGGATTTTTCGGTCGACAATAGTTTGGTGCAGTACCTTGCTGATGGCGAAACGATCACGGCGACTTACACGATCACCGTGACCGACGACAGCGGAACCGGCAACAACACGACGACTCAAGATGTCATCGTGACGATCACTGGTAGGAATGATCAGCCAACGATTACCGTTGTTGATGTCACGGGCGTAGTAACCGAAGACGCGACGACGCCGAACCTGACTGACAGCGGAAGCGTGACTTTTGCGGAAGTCGACGACACCGATCTGCTCAATTCGTCCGTCGCATTAAGCGGCATGACGACCACTGGACCTGCGATTCCATCTGGGCTGGCGACGGCATTGGCATCGAGTGTCAGCATCACGCAAACTGGTACCAACGATGGATCGATCGCCTGGGATTTCTCGGTCGACAACAGTTTGGTGCAGTACCTGGCCGATGGCGAAACCATTACGGCGACCTACACGATCACCGTGACCGATGACAGCGGGACGGGCAACAACACGACCACACAAGACGTCACCGTGACGATCACGGGGACTAATGATCAACCGACCATTACCGTCGTTGACGTCACGGGCGGTGTGACGGAAGATGCGACAACGCCGAACCTGACCGATAGTGGAAGCGTGACTTTTGCCGAAGTCGACGAGTCCGACCTGATCAACTCGTCGGTCGCATTGAGTGGAACGACGACCACGGGACCTACGATTCCTGCTGTGCTAGCAACCGCACTGGCCTCCAGTGTCAGTCTCACGCAAACTGGCACTAACGACGGTTCGATCGCCTGGGATTTTTCGGTCGACAACAGCTTAGTGCAGTACCTCGCCGATGGCGAAACGATCACAGCGACCTACACAATCACCGTGACCGACGACAGCGGAACCGGCAACAATACGACCACTCAAGACGTCACCGTCACGATTACGGGAACCAATGACCAACCAACGATTACCGTGGTTGATGTCACTGGCGCGGTCACTGAAGACGCGACGACACCGAATTTGACCGACAGTGGCAGCGTGACCTTCGCCGAAGTCGACGATACTGACTTGCTCAACTCGTCGGTCGCACTGAGTGGCACGACGACCACGGGACCTACGATTCCATCTGGGTTAGCAACGGCTTTGGCTTCCAGCGTCAGCATCACTCAAACCGGAACCAACGATGGTTCAATCGCCTGGGATTTCTCGGTCGACAACAGTTTGGTGCAGTACCTGGCCGATGGCGAAACGATCACGGCGACCTACACCATCACCGTGACCGACGATAGCGGAGCCGGCAACAACGCCACGACACAAGACGTCGTCGTCACAATCACGGGAACCAATGATCAACCGACCATTACCGTGGTAGATGTCACTGGCGCCGTGACTGAAGATGCGACCACACCGAACCTGACCGACAGCGGATCCGTGACATTTGCCGAAGTGGACGAGTCCGATCTGCTCAATTCAACCGTCGCATTGAGCGGCACGTCGAGCACAGGACCTACGATTCCATCGGGACTGGCGACGGCATTGGCATCCAGCGTCAGTCTCACGCAAACTGGCACTAACGACGGCTCGATCACCTGGGACTTCTCGGTTGACAACAGTTTGGTGCAGTACCTGGCTGATGGCGAAACCATCACGGCAACCTACACGATCACGGTGACCGATGACAGCGGGACGGGCAACAACACGACCACACAAGACGTCACCGTGACGATCACGGGAACCAATGATCAGCCGACTATTACCGTGGTCGATGTCACTGGCGCGGTCACTGAAGACGCGACGACGCCGAACCTGACGGACAGCGGCAGCGTCACCTTTGCCGAAGTCGACGACACGGACTTGCTCAATTCGTCCGTCGCATTAAGCGGCACCACGACTACCGGACCTGCCATTCCGTCGGGATTGGCGACCGCGTTGGCATCCAGTGTCAGTATCACGCAGACCGGGACCAATGACGGATCGATCGCTTGGGATTTCTCGGTCGACAATAGTCTGGTGCAGTACCTTGCCGATGGCGAAACGATCACGGCGACCTACACGATCACCGTGAGCGACGACAGCGGCACCGGCAACAACACGACCACGCAAGACGTTACCGTCACGATCACCGGTTCGAATGATCAGCCAACGATTACCGTTGTTGATGTCACAGGCGCTGTGACTGAAGATGCGACGACGCCGAATCTGACTGACAGCGGAAGCGTGACTTTTGCGGAAGTCGACGACACCGATCTGCTCAATTCGTCCGTCGCATTAAGCGGCACGACGACCACTGGACCTGCGATTCCGTCGGGATTGGCGACGGCTTTGGCCTCCAGTGTCAATCTCACACAAACCGGAACCAACGATGGTTCAATCGCCTGGGATTTCTCGGTCGACAACAGTTTGGTGCAGTACCTTGCCGATGGGGAAACCATCACAGCGACCTACACAATCACCGTGACCGACGACAGTGGCACCGGCAATAACACGACGACACAAGACGTCACCGTAACGATCACTGGTACCAATGATCAACCGACGATCACCGTCGTGGATGTCACTGGCGACGTGACCGAGGACGCCACGACTCCGAACCTGACGGACAGCGGATCGGTCACCTTCGCAGAAGTCGACGAGACGGACTTGCTTAATTCGTCCGTTGCACTGAGTGGAACGACGACCACGGGACCTACGATTCCATCTGGGTTAGCAACGGCTTTGGCTTCCAGCGTCAGCATCACTCAAACCGGAACCAACGATGGTTCAATCGCCTGGGATTTCTCGGTCGACAACAGTTTGGTGCAGTACCTCGCTGACGGCGAAACGATCACAGCGACTTACACGATCACCGTGAGCGACGATAGCGGCACCGGCAATAACTCGACGACTCAAGACGTCACCGTGACGATCACCGGAACGAATGATCAGCCGACCATTACTGTCGTGGATGCCACTGGCGCAGTGACGGAAGATGCGACGACACCGAATTTGACCGACAGTGGCAGCGTGACCTTTGCCGAAGTCGACGATACTGACTTACTCAACTCGTCGGTCGCATTGAGTGGAACGACGACCACCGGACCTACGATTCCGACTGGGCTGGCGACCGCGTTGGCATCCAGCGTCAGTATCACGCAAACCGGCACCAACGACGGTTCGATCGCTTGGGATTTCTCGGTCGACAATAGTTTGGTGCAGTACCTCGCCGATGGCGAAACCATCACCGCAACCTACACGATCACCGTGACCGACGACAGCGGAACCGGTAACAACACAACGACACAAGACGTAGTCGTCACAATCACGGGAACCAATGATCAGCCGACGATTACCGTGGTCGATGTCACTGGCGCGGTCACTGAAGACGCGACAACACCGAATCTGACTGACAGCGGATCGGTGACCTTCGCGGAAGTCGACGATACCGACCTGCTCAATTCGTCCGTCGCATTAAGCGGCACAACAACTACTGGCCCAGCCATTCCGTCTGGACTGGCGACCGCACTGGCATCCAGTGTCAGTCTCACGCAGACCGGAACCAACGACGGTTCGATCGCCTGGGATTTCTCGGTCGACAATAGTTTGGTGCAGTACTTGGCTGATGGGGAAACCATCACGGCGACCTACACGATCACCGTGACCGATGACAGCGGCACCGGCAATAACACAACGACTCAAGACGTCACCGTTACGATTACGGGTACTAATGATCAGCCGACGATCACCGTCGTTGATGTCACTGGCGCCGTAACCGAAGACGCCACGACACCAAATCTGACTGATAGCGGATCGGTCACTTTTGCCGAAGTCGACGATACTGACTTACTCAACTCGTCCGTCGCATTGAGCGGCACGACGACCACGGGCCCTGCCATTCCGTCTGGACTGGCGACCGCGTTGGCTTCCAGTGTCAGTCTCACCCAAACCGGAACCAACGATGGCTCGATCGCCTGGGATTTCTCGGTTGACAACAGCTTGGTGCAGTACCTGGCCGATGGGGAAACAATCACTGCGACCTACACAATCACCGTGACCGACGACAGCGGGACGGGCAACAACACGACCACACAAGACGTCACCGTCACGATTACGGGTACTAATGATCAGCCGACGATCACCGTCGTTGATGTCACTGGTGCCGTGACCGAAGACGCGTCTACCCCCAACCTGACCGACAGCGGATCGGTGACCTTCGCGGAAGTCGACGACACCGACCTACTCAACTCGTCCGTCGCATTGAGCGGCACGACGACCACTGGACCAGCGATCCCATCGGGATTGGCGACCGCTTTGGCTTCCAGCGTCAGCATCACTCAAACCGGAACCAACGATGGTTCAATCGCCTGGGATTTCTCGGTCGACAACAGTTTGGTGCAGTACCTGGCCGATGGCGAAACAATCACAGCGACCTACACAATCACCGTGACCGACGACAGTGGCACCGGCAATAACACGACGACTCAAGATGTCACCGTGACGATCACTGGCACCAATGATCAGCCGACCATTACCGTGGTGGATGTCACTGGTGCCGTGACCGAAGATGCCACGACGCCGAATCTGACCGACAGCGGATCGGTGACTTTTGCCGAAGTCGATGATACTGACTTGCTCAATTCGTCCGTCGCACTGAGCGGGACCACGACCACGGGACCAGCCATTCCGTCAGGACTGGCTACCGCGTTGGCATCGAGTGTCAGTATCACGCAAACTGGCACTAACGATGGCTCGATCGCCTGGGATTTTTCGGTCGACAATAGTCTTGTGCAGTATCTGGCCGATGGCGAAACGATCACAGCGACCTACACGATTACCGTGAGCGACGACAGCGGAACCGGCAACAATACGACCACCCAAGATGTCACCGTGACGATCACGGGAACCAATGACCAGCCGACCATTACCGTCGTTGATGTCACTGGTGCCGTGACCGAAGATGCGACGACACCGAATCTGACCGACAGCGGATCGGTCACCTTCGCCGAAGTCGACGATACTGACTTGCTTAACTCGTCCGTGGCACTGAGTGGAACGACAACCACTGGCCCAGCCATTCCGTCGGGACTGGCTACCGCGTTGGCATCGAGTGTCAGCATCACTCAGACTGGTACGAACGATGGTTCGATTGCCTGGGATTTCTCGGTTGACAATAGTTTGGTGCAGTACCTTGCCGATGGAGAAACGATCACGGCGACCTACACGATCACCGTGACCGATGACAGCGGCACCGGCAATAACACGACCACTCAAGACGTCACCGTTACGATCACCGGAACCAATGATCAGCCGACGATTACCGTGGTTGACGTCACTGGCGATGTGACCGAAGACGCTACAACGCCGAATCTTACCGACAGCGGATCGGTGACTTTTGCTGAAGTCGAAGACACTGATACAATTAACTCGAGCGTCGCATTGAGTGGGACCACGACCACCGGACCAGCGATCCCGCCTGGGCTGGCAACCGCTTTGGCATCGAGTGTCAGCATCACGCAGACTGGCAGCAACGACGGTTCGATCGCTTGGGACTTCTCACTCGACAACAGTTTGGTGCAGTACCTGGCGGATGGCGAAACGATCACGGCGACCTACACGATCACCGTGACCGACGACAGCGGCACCGGCAACAACACGACCACACAAGACGTCACGGTTACGATCACGGGAACGAATGACGCGCCTGTCGCTGGGGTGGACACGGCGACGGCCACGGAAGCTGGAGGCATCAGCAATTCCACTTCGGGTGTCGATCCAACCGGTAACGTCCTGGCCAATGACACCGACGTCGACACAATCGACTCGAAATCGGTCAGTGGTGTGGTGGCGGGTAACGCCGCGAATGCTGCTGGCTCCGTCGGCGCGAGCGTGGCTGGTTTGTACGGTAGCGTGACGATCCAAAGCGACGGCAACTACGTCTACAACGTGGATAACGGCAATTCGTCAGTGGAGGCACTTCGTACGTCCGCCGACACTCTCGAAGACGTTTTCACCTATACCATGGTCGACAGCGAAGGAGCTTCGTCTACCCAACAGATCACGATCACGATCCAAGGCGTGAACGACGCTCCGAACGATCTGACGGCGACAGGAATGACGATTGATGAAAACCTAGCTAATGGACAGGTCGTCGGAACGGTCTCGCCGAGCGATGTCGATTCGGGAGACACTGCGTCATATCGATTGACGGATGACGCCAGCGGTCGGTTCGATATTGACAGTTCCGGAAACATCGTGGTGTTGGATTCCAGCAGACTCGACTACGAAACCGACACGCAACACGATATCACTGTCGAAGTGACCGATACGGCGGGCGGAACGTACTTGGAAACATTCACCATTACGATCAACGATGTGGATGAATATGACGTCGTGGCGTTGGGTGATTCGGATGCTGCCGCGAATCAGGTCGACGAGAATGCCAGTGGTGGCGTCTACGTTGGAATTACTGTTTGGGCCGTCGACGCCGACGCGAGCAACAGCACGATCACACATATCCTGGTGGACGATGCGGGTGGACGTTTCGAGATCGACGCTAACACAGGCCAGATCGTAACCGCGTCAACCGCACCATTGAACTACGAAGTCGATACGTCGCATGACGTCACTGTACGAAGTGTCTCGGCGGACGGCAGCGAAGTGTTCCAAACCTACACTATTGATATTCTTGATATCAACGAGGCCTCCGTTGCTGTAGACGACTCCTATAGCACCATTTCTGGACAATCGATTTCATTGACGACGCCTGATCCGATCGCCAACGACACCGATCCCGACGGCGATTCATTGAATCTCGTTCTCGTCACAGGTCCATCCAATGGGACGTTGTCGATCGATGTCAACGGAGTGATCACTTACACTCCAGCCGCTGGTTTTTTCGGCGTCGATTCGTTCACCTATCGCAGCGATGACGGGAGTATGCTGAGCGATAACGTCGCAACCGTGTCGATTAATGTTCAAGCCGGTGCGGGATCTGGCGGTGGCTCGGGCAGCGGTGGATCGGGGGACAGCGGCTCCGGTGACAGCGGATCTGGCGATGACAACGGCGATACGAGCGGCGGTGGAGACACGTCCGGCGGTGACTCCGGCGACGGAGACAGTAGCGATGGCGATGCTGGATCGACGACGGGGGCGGTCCCCCTCGTTCCGGCAAACGTCACCACACCAAACCAGAACGACGATGCATCCAACGAGAAAGGACAATCCAAACAGACCACCGCTTCGGTTAGTCGCGATTCGACAATCCAAATGACGGACGGAAACCAAGAAGATTCGGATCACGGCGTCGATTCTCGAGGGTTTTCATGGGGCGGCGCGTCGAATATGCACATGAAACGTGGCAGTAGCCAGATGTCCCAAATGCTCGACCAACTACTCATCGTCGATTTGGTTCAAGCTATCCAGTGGACCCAGTGGAACAACGCGGACGGAGGACCGTCGGATGATTCGTCGTTCTTCGGAGTCGGCGAGATTGGCGGACTCGGTGTCGGTGCCGGCCTTGCCTCAGTCGGCTACGTATTGTGGGCGCTTCGTGGCGGTGTTCTGCTGACGACCATCTTCGGCAGCATGCCTGCTTGGCGAATGATCGATCCGTCGGCACTGCTAACCGTCTATCGTGACGCCAAGGGCGTTCGCAAATCCAAAGCCGATGTAACGACGTTCTTGGATTAAGCAACTAGGTATTCATTGCTTACGTCGTACCACGGTTGATCCAATCATGACGGTCGTCGCGGAAATCTTATCCCATCCGAATCTTCGGCATTATCCGCAACGTCGCCCTAAACCTCTTTCTTTTTCTGATTGTAGAAGTCGAGGGCCAAGAGGGCGAAAATAGATACTAGACCTCGCTGCATCTCCCCCCCAACGAACGGGGTGCAATTTCGCACCAGATGAAGGAGCCGCGAGCAGGTCGCCACGTCAGTTTGCCCCGACGACGAAACGCCACGGATTGAAATCGATGAGTCGCGAATTCGACTTTTACCCTCTCGAAGAACGCATCCTGCTAAGCGGTGAAGGGGTCGATGGTCTCGATGGCTCGATGGAAATTGATTTCGATCTCGAGGCGGCGCTTTTGAGTCAGCTTTCCGAGGCCGATGGGGAAGTTGTTGGTGATCTTGCAACGCCAGCCGCGCAGCCGCTGAACACCGATCACGACGTCATCGACATTGCCACCGTGGATGTGGCCGAAGCTGAGGTTCTCGATCCCGCACAACCGATCGAAGTCATCTTTGTCGATGCGGGTGTGGAAGATGCAGAGACGTTGATCGAGGGATTGCGGGCCGATGCGGATGGTCAAACCCAGTGGTTGATCGTGCGTTTGCAGGCCGAGCAGGACGGAATCCTGCAAATCACCGAGACGCTTCGCAATTTGACAAGCGTGGATGCGGTTCATTTGCTCAGTCACGGTGACGGCGAAGGCATCCAGCTTGGCAATTCACGTTTGGATCTCGATGCGGCACCCAATTACGCCGGCGAGATCGCGTCGTGGGGGCATGCACTCGATAGCGGCGCCGACTTGTTGATCTACGGTTGCGATTTGGCGTCGACCGAATCGGGTCGCGATCTGATCGATATCCTGGCCGTCGTCTGCGACTGCGACGTCGCTGCAAGCGATAATGCAACCGGCAATGCGGAACTTGGCGGTGATTGGATATTGGAGTATGCCGTTGGTGAAGTGAATACTGAGGTGGCATTCGGCTTCGCAGCACAGGCGTCGTGGCAACATACGCTGGATATTTCATCAAACTTGGTACTGCATCATCGATTCGACACTGATACCAGCGATAGCAGCGGAAATAATTACAATGGAACCCTGCAAAACGGGGCGGTGATCGACACCACCAGCGGTACCAACCAGATCGGTGATGGCAAACTGAGTCTGGATGGTATCAACGATTACGTCGACTTCAGTCCGCATGTCAGCAATCTTCAGGGGATCACAGCGGGAACAATTTCTGTTTGGGTCTACCATGATGTCAACGATCGCGATGTCATTTTTGAGACGTCTGACAGTGGCGACAGTGATTCTCGAGTTGCACTCTTTAGGGACTCCGATGGTTCCTTTGATTTTTACATTCGGGAAGGTTCAACAACGCTGTTGGACGTACACACCGCTGCGGGCGTGATTCCCCAGAACACTTGGACCCATGTCGCCGTGACGGTGGACGCTACTGGCAACAAGCTTTACGTCAACGGCGTACAGCAATCGGTAACCTACGCAACAGGATCATCAACGACCAATCGTTTCTTTGATGATGTCACACAGCTCGACTTTGGCAGCTGGGGCGTCGACAAATACAGTGGCTCAAGTTTCACACGCTACTTCGATGGGTTTCTTGACGATGGTCGTGTCTACGATCGTGCCCTGAGCAGCACTGACATTTCAGAGCTGTACGCCGCGACCGGCACAGGCACGTCCGTCGTCAGCTTCCAACAGGGCGTGAATAGTTACACGGGCACGCAAGATACCGAGTTGCGTCAGACATCTCCGGGATCGAATTACGGTAGCTACACAACGCTTCCCATCGACCTGCAAAACTCCGGTTCGAATACAGAATCGCAAGCGATGATTCGGTTTGACGATCTGTTCGGTACCGGTCCGGGCCAGATCCCGATCAATGCGCAGATCGTTTCGGCTTCACTAACTGTCGAAGCGCTAAGCGGAACATCGGGAACGATCAGCCTGTACCAAATGCTGAACGACTGGGACGAATCCACTGCCACATGGAGTACGTACACCGATGGTCTGGATGCGGACAACGTCGAGATGTCGTCGGTTGCCGACAGTCAGTTGACCAGCCCTTCGACTGGCGCCGTGACCTTTACGGGCCTCGAGTCCGCGGTACAGTCTTGGGCCGATGGTAATGCGAACTACGGTTGGGGCATCCTAACAAATTCGACCGACGGCTTTGATTTCTACTCCTCCGAAGGAACAACCAAACCCAAACTAAGCATCGAATACGTGATGCCAGCGTCGCAATTGTCGACTGCCCATGCACTTGTGGTCGATACGGCAAGCGACGTCTGGGATGGAGATACGACGTCGATCGATTCCTTGCTAGCCAACAAGGGATCCGATGGAAAAATCTCGCTACGAGAGGCGATCCTTGCTGCTAACAGCACGCAAAACAATGGTGCAACCCCGGATCAGATCTCCTTCGCCATCGGCAGCGGTACCCAGACGATTCTTGTCGGTGCTGGCGGACTTCCCATCATTGTTGACGCCGTTAATATCGACGCGCGAACTCAACCCGGATACACCTCGTCACCGCTGATTACGATTGACGGCAGCGGTGCAACCGGATCGACAGGCGGGCTCGTGTTGCGCACCAACGATAGCACGATCAGTGGCTTTGCCGTGATCAATTTCCCTGATGAAGGGATCGAGATCGATGGATCCACCGGCTACGGCGACAACAATATCATCCAATACAACTACGTTGGTTTAACGGCGTCCGGAACCGCCGCAGGCAATGCCGATAACGGAATTTTGCTTTCCGAAGATGCCGACGACAATATCGTTCGCAACAACGTTGTCGGCTCCAATGGCAATGATGGTATCGTGATTCGCAATACCGACAGCGACAACAACTGGATCTACGGCAATACCGTCGGTCTCGCTCCGGACGGCACTACGATTCGGGCCAATGGCCGCTACGGAGTTTCCATCTTTGATGCAGGAACGAACAATATCATTGGTTCCGACGGTGACAACGTAAACGATGCAGCCGAACGCAACGTCATTTCGGGTAACGCCAGCGACGGTATCTACTTGTACAACGCCGGCGGCACAACCATTCGAGGGAACTACGTTGGTACCGATAACGCTGGCACCGCGATCCGCGGCAACGCCGGATACGGCATGCTGATCAGCAACTCGTCGAGTGTCACAATCGATGCGAACGTGGTATCTGGAAATTCGTTGGCGGGGATAAGTCTGTGGGAAACCGGCACCACCTTGGCTACCGTAACGAGCAACTACATCGGCACCAACGCGGCAGGAACGTCAGCGCTTGGCAATAGCAACGATGGGATCAAGATCGGCGGCGGAGCGAGTAACAATACGATCGGGGGTGACCGCACGCTCGGGTTAGGTAACGTGATCTCCGGTAACAGCGGGGCCACTTCGGATGGGATCGAACTCAGCGGTTCAGCCGGCAGCACAAACGACAACAAAATTTACGGCAACTACATCGGAACCGATGCAACGGGAACGACGGCTATCGCCAACGGGCGACACGGGATTGTCGTTTTTAGCGGAGCTCAAAACACTCTGATCGGTGGCACGGGCAGCGGACAGGGTAACATCATTTCCGGCAATACGACTTACGGAATCATTGTCGATGGAAACAATGGCACGACGACAACGGGGACTGTCATCGCTGCCAATTACATCGGATTGAATCTCGCTGGAACGAGCGCAATCGCCAATGGCGGCGGCATCTCGCTGTTTAGTGGTGCACGATCAACGACGATAGGCGGCACGACTGCCGCACATCGAAACGTGATTTCCGGCAATACCGGAGTCGGAATTGAAGTCACAGGGGCGACCACACAGAACAACACAATCCGTGGCAACTACATCGGGACAAATCAGGCGGGAACTGCGGGAATTGGAAACGGTGGCAGTGGGATTTACACTGCCTCGACGACTTCAACAGCGATCATTGGCAATGTCATTTCCGCCAACACGGGAAATGGAATTTCAACCTTCTCCGATGCGAACATCACAATCCAAAGTAATCTGATCGGATTGAACGCTGCCGGATCTGCCAGTCTGGTCAATACGGGATCGGGTGTCAGTTTATCCAACGTCACTAACGGTGCGATTGGTGGAATCGGAGCTGGAGAAGGCAACGTTATCAATGCTGCTAGTGGGCAAAGCACATTGTATATCAACAATGGATCCGGCTCGACGATATACGGCAACTTTCTTGGAACCAATGCTGCAGGAACCGCTGCATTGTCGGGTGGTTCTATCTCGGTCAGCATCAGCAACGCGGCCAATACGCTGTTTGGCGGTACGACATCAGCCCATGCGAACGTTATCGGAGGCTATTCGGTCACCGGAATCAATGTAACCCAAACTGGCAGTGCCGGTACGCAGATACAAGGTAACTTTATCGGCACCGACGCTACGGGCACGGCAGACCTGACCGGCGGATTCTATGGCATTACGATTCAGTCATCCGCGTTGGGCATCATGGTCGGCGGGACAAAGGATGGTGCCGGAAACACGATTGCGTACCATAGCACTAACGGCATCCGTTTGTGGGGAACCGCAGGCATCGGTAATTCGATTCTGCAAAATCGCATCTACGCCAATGGTGCGTTGGGAATTGACATTGGTGGAGACGGTGTCACCGACAACGACTCAGATGACGTCGACACCGGTCCTAACAACAAACAGAACTTCCCGGTGATCACGGAAGCTTTGTTGGATGGGACGAACCTAACCCTTGCCGGTTCCCTGGATACCGACGGCGCGTTGAATACGCAGTACCACGTTGAGTTCTACGGTAACGCCTCGGGGACTCAAGATACGACTCACGGCGAAGGCCGTTACTATCTGGGCACAACCACTGTCACCGTGGACGGTAGTGGCGACGGCACGTTCAGCGGAGTCGTGCTGACAGGCGTCACACTCTCGGCTGGAGATTTCGTAACGGCGACGGCCACCAGAATCGATGATCCGGGACAGGTTGACGTCAATGATCAGATGGCCTACGGCGACACGTCCGAGTTTGCGGCGAATTTTGCCATCGCACCAATCAATAGCGATCCTGTCGTGACATTTGGCGGCGGAAACATCACCTACGTCGAAAACGCAGGTGCGGTTTTCATTGATGCAACTGCAACGGTGACCGATGCTGATGGGGCGGACTTTGACGGCGGTGTGCTTTCGATCAGCATTACAGCCAATGGCAGCGGTGATGATCGCATTCGCATCAACAACGAAGGCATGGCAGCTGGACTCGTCGGCATGACGACCGGTCCGAATGAGGTCTACTACGGTGGAGTGTTGATCGGAACGTGGAGCGGAAGTGGTGCACCACTGGCGATTACGTTCAACGCTTCCGCCGATGCGACAGCCGTGCAAGCGGTCGTCCAGAACATCACCTTCGAGAACATCAGCGACGTTCCTTCCTCGTTAACTCGCACCATCGAGTTTCAGCTCACTGATGGTGACGGAGGAACGAGCACGGCCATCACCAAGGACATTGACGTCACAGCGGTCAACGATGCCCCGACGTTTGGCAGCGATGGCGATGGCAGCACCACGGTCCCCATCCCCGGAAGCCTGTTCGACCTTGGATTCAACAGCGTTGTGCAAGCGGATGGCAAGATCGTGATGGTCGGTTCATCGTACTTCACGGACAACGACATCACCGTGGTTCGCTTCAATACCAATGGAACGCTCGATTTGACGTTCGGCGGAGGCGACGGGATTGCGACCCTGGACGCGGGCGGGGGCGAACTGGGAATGGACGTCGCGTTGCAAGCCGACGGTAGGATTGTGGTTGCGGGGACCCGAGACAGCGACTTAATCGTTGCTCGCTTTACTGCTACCGGAGTGCTCGACACGACTTTCGATAGCGATGGCTACGCGATCACGGACGTCAATGGAACCGATTCGGCGTCGGGAATCGCCATCCAAAGCGATGGAAAGATCGTGGTGCTGGGAAACACCGATGCAGGCGGCAACAATTTTTCGGTGGTGCGTTACAACACCGACGGGTCGCTGGATACAACCTTCAGCGGCGATGGCAAAGTCGAAATTGATTTCGGGGCTAGTTCGGACGACGTTGCCAATTCAATCCTGATTCAAAGCGACGGCAAGATCGTCGTGGCCGGCAAAAGCAACAACCAATTTGCGTTGGCGCGCTTAACAAGCGGCGGTGTGCTGGACACCAGCTTTGATTCGGACGGACTGGTGACAACCGACTTTGGCGTAGGTGACGAAACGATTAGCGGATTGGCTCAACAGTCCGATGGCAAGATCATTGCGGCCGGAACCGCGAATCTCGATATCGCACTTGCTCGCTACAACACCGACGGATCGCTCGACACCTCGTTCGACGGTGATGGGCTGCAAACCTCGGACTTGGGTGCCACCGAACGAGCGTATAGTGTCGCGTTAACCTCCACAGAAAAGATCGTGGTGTCGGGCATCACCGACTTGATGGGCAGCAACGATGTGATGCTGCAACGATACAACGCCGACGGCAGCCTCGACACCGGCTTTAACACCACGGGCACGGTCATCACCGTGGCCAACGCAACCAATGAGTACGCGTACAGCGCGCAGGTGCTCGGAAATGGAGCGATCTCCATTGCTGGCAACATGCAAAACAATGGTTTCTTGTTGAACCAGTACAACGAAGACGGCAGCCTCGATACAAGTTTTGCACCAACCGCCAATTTAGTGGATGCGAATCCGACCTATGTCGAAGGTTCCGCAGCGATTGTGTTGGACGCAAGCGTCAGCGTATTTGATCGTGAATTAAGTGCTCAAGACAATTTCAGCGGATCCACGATTGCTCTCGTTCGCCGAGTTGGGGTCAACGGCGAGGATGTTTTTGGATTCAACGATGGCAATGGGCTGACGATGTCCACAGGATCGCTATACAAAAACGGCCAAATTGTTGCGACAATTGACCTCACCTCTCCGGGTCTGGCCGTTGTAACTTTCACTGATTCGAATGGCGAGACGCCCACGCAAACCGATGTCAACAATGTGCTGCGTCAATTCACGTACGCAAACAACAGCGATTCGCCACCGGCTTCGGTCGAATTGCTGTGGTATTTCGTGGATGGAAACGGGGGAGACCAGGGAACGGGTGGAAGCCATTTCATTACAGGTGTGATGACCGTCAACATCACTGCCACTAACGATGATCCGACGAACGCGGGCAGTTTACCAAGCGACATCACGGTCACCGAGGACGTGTCGGGGAACGTCGACCTTTCTCAAATCAACTTGAGCGATGTCGATGAGGGCGGCGGCGACCTGACTGTAACATTGACGACATCCACCGGCGGCAACTTGTCAGCCAGCAGTGGCGGTGGAGTCACGGTCGGTGGCAGCGGCACGGGCGTATTGACGATGACCGGTACGCTGGCCGATTTGAACACCTACCTCGATACCGCCAGCAACATCCAGTATCTGCACTCGACAGCCAATCAAGCGGGTGACAATGCCGACACGATTACGGTCAGCGTCAATGACAACGGCAATACCGGCACCGGAGGTGGCACTGACATCAATCTCGGCACGGTAAACGTCGATATCACCAACGTGAATGACGCCCCGGTCATCACCAGCGATGGTGGCGGCGACACCGCCAACATCAATGTCGACGAGAATTCGACCGCCGTCACCATTGTCACGGCGAGCGATGCCGACTTGCCTTCGCAAACGTTGACTTACAGCATCTTCGGTGGCGTGGATGCTGCGAAATTCAATATCAACAGCTCCGATGGCACGTTGATCTTCGTCGCCGCTCCCGACTTTGAATCGCCCGCGGACGTGGGCGGCGACAATGTCTATGACGTGATCGTGCGAGTCAGCGATGGCACGCTTACCGATGATCAAGCGATCGCGGTAACGGTGATCGACGTCTCGAACGTTTTGGTCGTTACCACCGCGACCGACAACAACGACAGCGGCATCCTGGTTGGCGCCAGCTATGACATTGAATGGCTGAATGCAAACAAAGGTACCGATGGCGAGATCAGTCTTCGCGAAGCGATCATCGCGGCGAATAACACCGCGGGCATGGACACGGTCAGCTTCAATATCGCGGGTGCGGGTGTGCACACGATCGGTCTGTTGAGTGTGCTGCCGAGTATCACCGAAGCGATCACGATCGATGGGTATACGCAATCCGGATCGAGTATCAACACGGCGACCAACGGCAGCAACGCTGTACTGCAAATCGAGCTCGACGGAACCAACACTGGTGCGGGAGCAAGCGGATTGAAGTTAGTGGCGGGTTCCGATGGCAGTACGATTCGCGGATTGGCGATCAATCGTTTTAGCGGCAGCGGCGTCGAGATCAACAACAGCGACAACAACACAATCGTTGGAAACTTTCTCGGCACCAGCGTCGACGGAACAAGCGGCCAGAGCAATGTCTATGGCGTCAACGTGACCAACGGCGCGAACAACAATACGATCGGTGGCTCGGCTGCGGGCGACCGAAACGTGATCTCCGGCAATACCACCGCTGGCGTGTACATCAGCAGTTCGGACAACACCGTCGCGGGCAACGTGGTCGGTTTGAATGCGGCGGGCAACGCGGCGATCGCGAATACTCGCGGCGTTTATCTTCTGAATGCCGCGAACACCCTGATCGGCGGAACGTCGGCCGGTGCGGGAAATGTGATCTCGGGCAACAGCATTGATGGGGTATTAGTCACCGGAGCGGCTTCGACTGGGACGCGGATCGAAGGCAATTACATCGGCACGAATGCCGCGGGGGACGCAGGAATTGCCAACTTGATCAAGGGCGTCGGGCTGACCACCAACGCCACCGGAGTCACGGTCGGAGGCAGTGCCGCGGGTGCCGGCAACGTGATCTCGGGGAACTCGAATACCGGCGTTTACATCGCGAGTGACGGCAATCTGGTTACAGGAAATTTTGTCGGAATCAATGCGGCGGGCACCGCAGCGGTCGCCAACGGCACCGGCGTTTACATCTACCATGCGGCCAACAACACGATCGGCGGCACTAGCGTAAACGAACGCAATATCATTTCGGGAAACACATCCAACGGCGTCTACATTAGCGGATCCGGATCGACGGGAAATAAACTCCAAGGCAACTACATCGGGACCAACGCAGCGGGCGATGCTGCGGTCGCAAACACGGCGGCCGGCGTCAGCGTTGCCGCCGGTGCAACTAACAATGCGATTGGCGGTTCCGTCGCTGGCGCAGGCAACGTGATTTCCGGGAATTCGACTTATGGTGTGTACGTCAATGCATCCAACAACACCGTCGCCGGAAACACGATCGGTTTGAACGCAGCGGGCACTGCCGCGATCGCCAACAACTACGGCATTCATCTTCTGAACGCCGCCAACAACGTGATCGGCGGCACGACAACGGAGGCGCGCAATGTGATCTCCGGCAACTCAGTCGATGGGATCTACATCAGTGGCGCTACGTCGACCGGCAATTCGCTGCAAGGCAATTTCATTGGTACCAACGCCGCAGGAACCGCTGCGATTAGCAACGGCCGCTTTGGGATAAGCCTGATCAACAACGCATCAGCAAACACGATTGGAGGTGCAGTCAGTGGCGCAGGAAACCTGATCTCAGGCAACGTCAGTTCGGGCGTCTATGTGAGTGCATCCGACAACACGCTAGTCGGAAATACCGTCGGCTTGAATGCTACGGGAACTGCAGCGATCGCTAACTACTCGGGAATCTACGTCAACAATGTCTCTGGCACGACGATTGGTGGCACGACGGCACTGGCCCGTAACGTGATCTCCGGCAACACCAGTGACGGTGTTTTCATCACTGGCGCCTCGGCGACCGGGAATCTCGTGCAGGGCAACTACATCGGCACGAACACCGCTGGCACGAGCGGCATTGCAAATATCAACGCAGGGATCAACATCCAGCTCAATGCGAGTGGCAACACGGTCGGCGGTGCAGTGGCCGGTGCTGGCAACGTGATCTCTGGAAATCAGAGCATGGGGGTCTACGTTGCTGCGCCCAACAATACGCTGAGCGGAAATATCGTTGGACTCAATGCTGCTGGGAATGCCAAGGTTGCCAACGCCGGATTTGGAATTTATGTCACCAGTGCCGGTGTTGGCACGTCGATCGGCGGAACCACCTCGCTGCAGCGCAATGTCGTCTCGGGTAACGGCGCGGATGGAATTGTCGTCGACGGCGGTGGGTCGAGTTCCGCAATGAACGTCATGATCCAAGGCAATTACGTCGGTACCAACCTCGCGGGAACGTCGGGGCTGAGCAATTCGCGTCATGGCGTCTATTTCTATAACGCTGCCGCGACCAACACGTTGGGTGGTGCCGTCAGCGGTGCTGGCAATGTGATCTCGGGCAATGCGAGCTACGGTGTGCTTGTCGAAGGTACAAGCAACCTCGTTGCCGGCAACACCATCGGACTCGATGCCGCCGGAACCGCAGCGATCGCCAACAGCACGGGCGTCTACATCAACAATGTCGGCAGCACCACGATCGGTGGCACGACGGCACTGGCCCGCAACGTCATCTCAGGCAACACCAACGACGGTATTTATATCACCGGCGCCGCGGCGACCGGGAACCTGGTCCAAGGCAACTACATCGGCACGAACGCAACCGGAACCGCGGCGGTGGGTAACGGTAACGCGGGGATCAACATCGCTTCCACCGCGGCTGGCAATACGATCGGCGGAACCGCAGCGGGTGCAGGAAACCTGATCTCAGGGAACACAAATTACGGCGTCTACACCGCTGCGAGTAACACGACGTTTCAGGGAAATTTCATAGGCACCGATGCGGCTGGCACGGGTGCGATTGCCAACGGCGCTGCTAATTCCGCGACGGGGGGTATTTATATCGCTGGTGGTTCGGGTAGCACGATCGGCGGAACAACCACGTCAGCTCGCAATGTAATCTCAGGCAATGGCGGTGCCGGAATTTGGATCAACGCAGGTGGCGACACCACGACCATTCAAGGCAACTACATCGGTGTGGATGTGACGGGTGATACCGCATTTGGAAATGGCCGCTGGGGAGTGGTTAACCAATCGGGCGACAACGTCCAAATCGGCGGGACCGCTGCGGGCGCTGGAAATGTGATCTCGGGCAGCACTAATTCATCTGGCGGCGTGTTCATCGGTCCGACTGCAGATGGAACCGTAATCGAAGGCAATCGCATCGGGATCGGTGCGACGACCACCTCCGCACTCAGCTCCGTTCAAGTCGTTGGTATCTGGCTCGCAAGTGGCTCAACGAATACACGGATCGGTGGCACGACCGCACCCGCCGGAAACATAATCGCCGGAAACGGTGTCTCGGGTGGCATCAAAATCGTTGGAACTTCCACCGGCAATACGATTCAGCGCAACAGTATTTATGGCAACTCGGGAATCGGCATCGATCTGAACGACGATGGCACGACGACCAATGATGGTGCGAAGACGGGCGGCGCGGCTAACTTGCTGATGGATTCTCCGGTGGTCGGCACCGCTAACCTTGTCAGCAACGATCTGTTGTTGACTGGCTACGTCGGTTCCGCCGCGAACCAAGCCACATTCGCCAACTCGCGCGTTGAGTTTTTCATCAGCGATGAAAGCTCAGCCTACGGCAGCGGCCAGACATACCTCGGCGAGTTGACCACCGATGCCAGCGGCAACTTCAGTGGCACGCTGGACGTAACCGGCCTCGGGCTGACACAGAGCGCCAGCATCACTGCGACCGCCACCGATAGCTCCGGCAACACGTCCGAGTTCGGGGTCAATTTCGCAGTCAACGTTGCTCCGGCCGCGGTCACGGATAACGCCACAGCGGTCGAAGCAGGTGGCGTTGGCAATGCTACCGCAGGGACAAATCCGACCGGCAATGTGCTGGCCAATGATACCGATCCCGACAGCGGCGATACACAAACCGTCATCGGAGTCGCAGCGGGAACTGTTGGCAGCGCATCGAGCAATGTGGGCAGCAATGTCACCGGGTCGTTTGGCACGCTACAAATTGCTGCCAACGGGGCGTACGTCTACACGGTCGACAACACCAACACGGCCGTGCAAGCGTTGCGAAACAGTGGCGATACACTGACAGACGTATTCACGTACACGATGAATGACTCGGGTGGCATGGAAAGCACCACTCAAGTGACGATCACGATCGAGGGTGCCAATGACGCGCCCGAAGCGGCCGATCTAACCAAGACGATCGACGAAGATACTCCGTTGACGCTAGCAGCAGCGGATTTTGGCTTCACCGACGTCGACAGTAGCGAATCCATCAGCGCCGTACGCATCGACGTGTTACCAGCCGCCGGAACACTCAACTTGACCGGCAGCGGACCAGTGACCGCCGGGCAAGTCATCACGATCGCCGATATCAACGCTGGCAAGCTGATCTTCATACCGGCGGCCAACGATAACGGAGCGGGATACGCTTCGATTGCCTTTAGCGTGGCCGATGCGAGCAACACGTTTGACGGCAGCCCCAATACGATCACAATCGACGTGACCGCGGTCAACGACGCCCCCGAGCTCGATAACTCGGAAACGTTCACGCTGACGGATATTACCGAAGACCAGACCAGCAACTCGGGTGATACGGTCGCGTCGATTATTGCCAGTCTGTCGGGCAATCGGATCACCGACGTCGACGCCAGTCCGAGCGAAGGAATTGCAATTCAGTCGATCAGCGGCGGCAATGGAACTTGGCAATATTCGCTCGATGGTTCGTCTTGGACCGATGTCGGTACCGTCAACACGACCACGTCGTTGCTGCTGCGATCGAGCGATTACTTGCGTTATGTCCCTGACGCGATGAACGCCGATACATCGTCAGTGTCGTTTGTCGCCTGGGATCAAACCACAGGAACCGAAGGCACCAAGGTCAGTACCGCTGCCACGGGCGGAATCACCGAGTTTAGCGCCGATGTTGGGTTGGCTGAGGTGACCGTCACCGCGGTCAACGACGCTCCGACGATCACCGATTCCGCGACCGTCAGCTTGTCGGGAACCAACGAGGACACTCCTTCCACACCCACCAGCGTCGACTCGATCGTGTCGTCGGCCGGATGGGCCGACGTTGATGCGGGCGCGGCCAAGGGAATCGCGGTCACTGCACTTACCGGAAACGGCACTTGGCAATATTCGACTGATGGCTCGACTTGGACGTCGTTTAGCGGGATTTCTGGTAGCACCGCACTGCTGCTAAATGCGTCGACACAAATTCGCTACCAGCCCGATTCGCTGAACGGCGAAACCGCGACCTTCGACTTTGTTGCTTGGGATACGACTACGGGATCCGCTTCGTCGTTTGGTTCTCCATCGTATGCCGATCCAGGCGTTGGGGGCAGCACGACGGCATTTTCGAGCGAATCAGCCACCGCATCGACCGTGGTCACCGACGTCAACGATGCCGTGGTTGCCGTCGCCGACACCGACACTGCGACCGAAGCAGGCGGAGTTGCCAATGCAACGGCGGGCTCCAACCCGTCGGGCAACGTGCTGAGCAACGATATCGAATATGACACCGGCGATACGCTCAATGTGACCGGCGTCGCGGCGGGCACCGTGGCTTCGGCCGCTGGTAATGTCGGCACTTCGGTGACCGGGACCTATGGCAACATCAGCATTGCCTCCAACGGTGCTTACACGTACACGGTCGACAACAATAACGCGATTGTCCAGGCATTAAGAACGTCCGGGCAAACGATCACTGACACCTTTACCTACACGGTCCAGGATTCGGGCGGGTCGTATTCATCGACTCAGATTGTGATCACGATTGAAGGACAAAACGACGCTCCGGTTGCAGTCACCGACAACGTGGTTGCCGTCGAGGCGGGTGGTGATAGCAACGCCAGTGCTGGAACGAATCCGACCGGCAACGTACTGACTAACGATACCGATGTCGATTCGGGCGATACCAAAACCGTCACGGGCGTGGTGGTTGGCACTGCTGGATCGGCCAGCGGCAATGTGGCTTCGGCTCTGGCAGGAAACTACGGCAGCATCACGATCAACGCCAACGGCTCGTACACCTACAACGTCGACAACAGCAACGCGGCGGTGCAGGCACTGCGAACTTCGTCAGATACGCTGCAGGACGTGTTCACCTATACGATGCAGGACACCGACGGTGCGAGCTCGACCACGCAAGTCACCGTGACGATCCAGGGCCAAAATGATGACCCGGTTGCAGTCGATGACAATGCGGCCGCAGTGGAAGCAGGCGGCACAAGCAACGGTAGCGCAGGCACAAATCCAAGCGGCAATGTGCTCAGCAATGATACCGATGTGGACTCGGGCGACACCAAGACGGTCGTCGGAGTTGCCGCAGGATCACAGAGCGTGGCATCCGGGTCGGTCGCGACGGGAGTTAGCGGTTCGTACGGTTCGATTCAAATCGCGAGCGATGGCTCGTACACCTACACGGTCGATAACAATAATTCCGCAGTCCAAGCACTGCGGACATCGGGACAATCGCTGTCGGAAGTCTTCACGTACACGATCCAGGACGCCAGTGGCGCGGACTCGACTGCGGAGATCACGGTTACGATCACGGGTGCCAATGATGCCCCCGATGCTGTGGCCAACGCCGCCACGGCAACCGAAGCCAGCGGGATATTGAATAACATTTCGGGAACCAATCCTTCGGGCAACGTGCTCACCAATGACACCGACGTCGACACGGGCGATACCAAGACAGTGACTGGCGTGGCAACCGGCGTCCAAGGATCGACGTCGGGCAACGTCGGTAGTACGGTGGTGGGAACCTACGGTTCGTTGGTGATTAACGCCAACGGAAGTTACACGTACACGCTGGACAATGACAACGCTGCGGTCGAAGCACTCAATGACGGCGATTCGCTTTCGGAAACATTCTCGTACACGATGCAGGACACCGCTGGGTTGGCGTCGACGACGCAGCTGGTGATCACCATTGATGGACGGACAGACCAACCGGTCGCCGTGGCGGATATGGATACATCCGAAGAAGCGGGCGGTGTAGGCAATGCCACACCTGGTTCGAATCCATCGGGCAACGTGTTAGACAACGATTTATCTGGTAACGGTAAAACGATCGTCGGCGTGGCAGCAGGATCAACGGGATCGGCCAGTGGAAATGTAGGTACGACAGTGACGGGAACTTACGGCACGGTCGTGATCAATTCGGACGGTACTTACACTTACACGCTTGACAATAGCAACCCAGCTGTCGAGGCGCTGCTGACCTCCGGCGATCACGTCACCGACATCTTCACGTACTCGATGGAGGACACGTTCTCGAACATGTCCTCGACCGAATTGACGATCACGGTTGATGGTCAGAATGATGCTCCTGATTCAGTCGACGATACCGGAATTGCGGTTGAAGCTGGAGGTATCGCCAACGGCACTGCGGGCAGTAACGGCACTGGCAACGTGCTCAGCAACGATACCGACGTCGACACCGGCGATACAAAATCGGTAATCGGGGTCCAGCTCGGCACCGTGGGATCAGCTTCGGGATCAGTCGGTGCTTCGGTCACTGGCAACTATGGCCAAATCGTGATCAACAGCGACGGCAGCTACACCTACACGATCGATCAGAATAACGCAGCGGTCCAGGCTTTGCGGACCGCGAGCGATACGCTGCAAGAAGTTTACACCTATACGATGCACGACACCGCGGGGTTGGAATCGACGGCGCAAGTCACCGTTACCATCCAAGGAGCCAACGATGCTCCCGTTGCAGTCGTGGATACGGCCACTGCGTATGAAGCGGGTGGTGCGGGCAATGGTTCGGCCGGGGCCGATCCAAGCGGGAACGTTCTGAGCAACGATACTGACGTCGATAGTGGCGATACAAAAACCGTCATCGGAGTCGCCTCGGGCGTACAAGCTTCAGCCTCCGGTTCAGTCGCCACCGGCGTCGTCGGTTCTTACGGTTCGATTACACTCAACAGCGATGGCTCTTACACGTACGTCGTCGACAACGACAATGCGGCGGTCCAGGCACTGCGGACAAGTGGCCAAAAACTTGACGATGTCTTCACCTACACGGTCGAAGATACTGATGGTCTGAGTTCGACGACTCAAATCACCGTGTCGGTTCGTGGTGCGAATGATAATCCCGACGTGGTTGCCGATACGGCGATCGCGGTCGAAGCAGGTGGTACCGCAAACGGCACCGCAGGGACGAATCCAACCGGCAATGTGCTCGCTAACGATAGCGATAACGATGCCGGAGACACGATGGTGGTCAGCGGCGTGACCGCAGGCACCGCCGGATCGGCAACCGGATCCGTCGGATCAAGTGTCGCGGGGTTATTCGGCTCGATCAACATCGCTTCGAACGGCAACTACAGCTACACCGTCGACAACAGCAACCCGACTGTCCAAGACCTGCTCAACAGCGGCGACACGCTAACCGACATTTTCACCTACACGGTCGAAGATCTTTCCGGCGCGACGTCGACCACTCAGGTCACGATCACGATCCAAGGTGCCAATGACGCTCCGGTAGCGACGGTCGACAGTGCCCATGCGTACGAAGCGGGAGGCGTCGCCAATGGCACTGCGGGTACCGATCCCTCGGGCAACGTGCTGAGCAACGATGACCAAGTCGACTCGGGCGATACATGGTCGATCACGGGCGCGGCTCAAGGAGTCGTGGGATCGACCAGCGGTTCGGTTGGTTCGTCAATCAACGGAAACTTTGGCGCGATCACGATCAATTCGGACGGCAGCTACACCTACAACATCGATAACGATAACGCGACCGTTCAGGGATTGCGAACCGCCAGCGATACGATCACCGATGTATTTTCCTACACGGTTTCGGACGCAGCCGGACTGAATTCAACCGCTCAGATCACGATCACGCTGCATGGAGCGAATGATGATCCCGTCGCCGTCGTTGACACCCCTACCGCCGTTTCAGCGGGCGGTTACGCAGGCGGCACTGCGGGGACCGATCCGACCGGCAATGTTTTGACCAACGATACCGATGTCGACGCGGGCGATACCAAAACCGTCGACGGCGTGGCGGCTGGAGTGCAAGCATCCGCGAGCGGTTCGGTGGGATCCGCCGTCACAGGAAGTTATGGCTCGATCTCAATCGCCGCTAACGGCAGCTACACCTACACGGTCGACAACAACAACGCGACCGTGCAAGCACTGCGGACCAGTAGCGATACGCTCACCGACGTGTTCACCTACACGATGATCGACGCCAGTGGGGCAGCGTCGACTACGCAGGTATCGGTCACGATTCAAGGGGCCAACGATGCACCGATCGGGGTTGATGATACCGCCACTGCAGTCGAAGCCGGCGGTGTCGGCAATGCGACAGCAGGCACCAATCCGACCGGCAACGTGCTGAGCAACGATACCGATCTAGACTCCGGTGACACGAAGTCGGTCAGCGGAGTCGCGGCGGGATCACAAGTCAGTGCATCGGGATCGGTGGCTACTGGAGTGTCGGGATCGTTCGGCCAGATCACCATTAATTCCGATGGGTCGTACAGCTACGTTGTCGACAATAACAACGTAGCCGTTCAGGCACTGCGAACCTCGGGCGACACGTTGACCGATGTGTTCACATACACAATGGTGGACACAGCAGGACTGGATAGCACCGCCGAAATCACGGTCACGATCCAAGGCAGCAACGATAATCCGGTTGCAACCGCCGACACTCCGACCGCGGTCGAAGCAGGTGGACTTGCCAACGGCACTGCGGGCACTGATCCGACAGGCAACGTGCTCAGCAATGATACCGATGTGGACGCGGGGGATTCCAAAACGGTTGCGGGCGTTGCTGCGGGCGTCCAGGCATCCGCGTCTGGCAGTGTCGGATCCGCGGTAACGGGATCGTATGGTTCCGTGACAATTAATTCTGATGGTTCGTATATCTACGCCGTTGACAATAGCAATGCAGCCGTCCAGGCCTTACGAACCGCCAGCGACACGCTTCAAGACGTTTTCACCTACACCGTGGTGGATGCATCGGGCGCCGATGCAACCACGCAAGTCACGATCACAATCCAAGGCCAAAACGATACGCCTACTGCCGTGGTCGATAACGCGGTCGCGGTCGAAGCAGGTGGCACTGCGAATGGAACCGCTGGCACCGATCCAACTGGCAACGTGCTGACGAACGACACCGATGTTGACTCGGTCGCCAGTGGCGAAACCAAATCGGTCAGTGGTGTTGCGGCCGGAGTCGCTGGATCCGCATCCGGTTCCGTGGCATCGTCTGTCGCCGGGTCTTATGGTGCGATCACGATCAATTCCGACGGTTCGTACAGCTACATCGTCGACAACAATAACACGGCGGTTCAAGCACTTCGCAACAGCGGCCAAACGCTGAACGATGTCTTTACCTACACGATGACCGATACTGCCGGGGCGACCTCGACCACACAGATCACGGTTACGATTCAAGGCCAGAACGACGCGCCAACCGCGGTAGCAGACAACCCGATCGCAGTTGAATCAGGCGGCCTAGCCAATGGCACTGCGGGCACGGACCCGACTGGCAACGTGTTGACGAATGACCTCGACCCTGATTCCGCTGGCAACGGCGAAACAAAAACGGTCACAGGGATCGCCGTGGGTGTTGTTGGGTCGGCATCGGGTTCGGTCGCTTCCTCGGTGACCGGTTCCTACGGTGCGATCACGATCAATTCGGACGGTTCGTACGCCTACGTGGTCGACAATTCGAATGTCGACGTGCAAGCCCTTCGAAATAGCGGTCAAACGCTCGACGATGTATTTACTTACACGATGACCGACGCGGACGGAGTTGCCTCGACCACGCAAGTCACCGTCACGATCCAAGGCCAGAACGATACGCCGACAGCCGTCGTTGATAACGCGGTAGCGGTTGAAGCGGGCGGACTCGCCAATGGAACCGCTGGCACAAATCCAACCGGCAACGTGCTAACGAATGACACCGATGTCGACTCGGTTGGCAATGGCGAAACCAAATCAGTCAGTGGCGTTGCTGCAGGGGTGTCTGGATCGGCATCCGGTTCGGTCGCGTCGTCAGTTGCCGGTTCCTACGGTGCGATCACGATCAACAGCGATGGATCGTACAGCTACGTCGTCGATAATAATAACGCGACCGTCCAAGCACTTCGAAACAGCGGTCAAACGCTGGACGACGTGTTCACGTACACGATGACCGATACGGCCGGGGCAACCTCAACCACGCAAATCACGGTCACGATCCAAGGCCAGAACGATTCGCCAACCGCAGTTGCGGACAACCCGATCGCGGTCGAATCCGGCGGACTGGCCAACGGCACCGCTGGCACCGATCCAACGGGCAACGTGTTGACGAACGATCTCGATCCTGATTCTGCTGCCAACGGCGAGACGAAAACGGTCACAGGGGTCGTAGTGGGCGTTACCGGGTCGGCATCAGGTTCGGTTGCCACTTCGGTGACCGGTTCCTACGGTGCGATCACGATCACCTCGGATGGATCGTATGCTTACGTCGTCGACAATTCGAACACTGATGTGCAAGCACTTCGCAACAGCGGTCAAACACTCGACGATGTGTTTACCTACACGATGACCGACGCCGACGGAGTTGCCTCAACCACACAAGTCACGGTCACCATCCAAGGCCAAAACGACACGCCAACGGCCGTGGTCGATAACGCGATCGCGGTCGAAGCAGGTGGCACTGCCAACGGAACAGCAGGCACCAATCCGACCGGAAATGTGTTGACCAACGACACCGATGTCGACTCGGTTGGCAACGGCGAAACCAAATCGGTCAGCGGTGTCGCCGCTGGAGTGACCGGATCGGCATCAGGTTCGGTCGCGTCTTCGGTTGCCGGTTCGTACGGTGTGATCACGATCAACAGCGATGGATCGTACAGCTACGTTGTTGATAATAATAACGCGACCGTGCAGGCACTTCGCAATAGTGGCGACACGCTGGACGATGTGTTCACCTACACGATGACCGATACGGCCGGTGCAACCTCGACCACTCAGATCACGGTTACGATCCAAGGACAAAATGATACGCCGACGGCTGTGGTGGATAACGCCATTGCGGTGGAGTCAGGCGGACTTGCCAACGGCACCGCGGGTACCGACCCGACTGGCAATGTACTCACGAACGATACCGATGTCGACTCGATCGGAAACGGCGAAACCAAGACGGTCAGTGGCGTGGCTGCTGGTGTCACGGGATCGGCGTCGGGTTCGGTGGCTTCGTCCGTCGCGGGTACCTACGGTGCGATCACGATCAATTCCGACGGATCGTACAGCTACGTCGTTGACAATAGTAACACCACGGTGCAAGCACTTCGCGACAGCGGTGACACGCTCGACGACGTGTTTACTTACACGATGACTGACACTGCAGGTGCGACCTCGACCACGCAGATCACGGTCACAATCCAAGGTCAGAATGACACGCCAACGGCGGTGGTTGATTACGCCATTGCGGTTGAAGCGGGCGGTTTGGTCAACGGGACCGCTGGTACAAATCCAACCGGCAACGTATTAACGAACGACACCGATGTCGACTCGGTTGGCAATGGCGAAACAAAATCAGTCAGCGGCGTTGCTGCCGGAGTCGCGGGATCCGCTTCGGGATCGGTGGCCTCTTCGGTCGCGGGTTCGTACGGTGCGATCACGATTAACAATGATGGATCGTACAGCTACGTTGTTGATAACAATAATGCGACCGTCCAAGCACTTCGCAACAGCGGTGACACGCTCGACGACGTCTTTACGTACACAATGACCGACACTGCGGGTGCGACTTCGACCACGCAGATCACGGTCACGATCCAAGGCCAGAATGATACGCCGACGGCCGTGGTGGATAACGCCATTGCGGTGGAGTCGGGCGGACTGGCTAACGGCACCTCGGGTACCGACCCAACGGGCAACGTACTCACGAACGATACCGATGTCGACTCCGTTGGCAACGGCGAAACCAAAACGGTCAGTGGCGTTGCTGCGGGTGTGACAGGATCGGCCTCGGGTTCGGTGGCGTCGTCGATCGCAGGTTCCTACGGTGCGATCACGATCAATGCCGACGGATCTTATTCCTACATCGTCGACAATAGTAACGCCACCGTACAGGCACTCCGCAATAGCGGGCAAACGCTCGACGATGTGTTTACCTACACGATGACTGATACTGCGGGTGCGACCTCGACCACGCAAATCACGGTCACGATCCAAGGCCAGAACGACACACCTACCGCAGTCGTTGATACTGCGATCGCGGTTGAGTCAGGCGGGCTTGCGAACGGGACTGCAGGTACAAATCCGACTGGCAATGTGCTAACGAACGACACCGATGTCGACTCGATTGGCAACGGCGAAACCAAAACAGTCAGCGGCGTTGCCGCCGGGGTCGCGGGATCGGCTTCGGGATCGGTCGCGTCTTCAGTTGCCGGTTCGTACGGTGCGATCACGATCAACAGTGACGGATCGTACAGCTACATCGTTGACAACAATAACGCGTCGGTTCAGGCACTCCGCAATAGTGGGGACACGCTGGACGATGTGTTTACTTACACGATGACCGACACTGCGGGTGCAACTTCGACCACGCAGATCACAGTCACGATCCAAGGCCAAAACGACACGCCGACGGCCGTGGTGGATAACGCCATTGCGGTGGAGTCAGGCGGATTGGCCAACGGCACCGCGGGTACGGACCCGACGGGCAACGTGCTCACGAACGACACCGACGTCGACTCGATCGGAAACGGCGAAACCAAAACCGTCAGTGGCGTGGCTGCTGGTGTGACCGGATCGGCATCGGGATCGGTCGCGTCGTCGGTCGCTGGTTCCTACGGTGCGATCACGATCAACAGTGACGGATCGTACAGCTACGCCGTCGACAACAACAACTCGGCAGTCGAAGCACTGCGAAACAGCGGCGATACGCTGGACGATGTGTTTACTTACACGATGACCGACGCTGCGGGTACGACCTCGACCACTCAGATCACCGTGACGATTCAAGGTCAAAACGACACTCCGATTGCGAACGCTGACACTGCCACTGCGGTTGAAGCCGGCGGCGTGGCCAATGGAACTGCAGGAGTCGATCCGACCGGCTACGTGCTCACGAACGACACCGATACTGATTCCGTGGGCAACGGCGAAACCAAGACGGTCAGCGGTGTGGTTGCGGGAACGGCGGCCAGTGCTACGGGTTCGGTCGGGGCAAACGTCTCAGGTTCTTACGGTGCGATCACGATTAACTCGGATGGTTCGTACAGTTACGTTGTCGACAACAACAACGCGGCGGTGGAAGCATTGCGAACCGCCTCGGACACGCTGACGGACGTGTTTACTTACACGATGGTCGATGCGTCGGGAGCCGAGTCCACGGAGCAAGTGACCATCACGATCCAGGGCCAAAACGACGCGCCACATGATTTAACCGCGACGGGGATGACGATCGACGAAGGTCTCGCCAACGGACAAATCGTGGGGACAATTTCGACCGACGACATCGACACCAGCGACACGACGTTGTATTCGTTGACCGATACGGCAGGCGGCCGATTCAATATCGATGCATCGGGCAACATTCGCGTTGCTGATTCGAGTCAACTCGATTACGAAGCCGCTACACAACACGACATCACGGTGCGTGTGCAAGACGCCGCCGGGGCCACGTACGACGAAACGTTTACCGTCTACCTAAACGACGTGAATGAATTCAACGTTTCCGCGGCTACCGATACCGATGGCAATCCGAACCAAGTCAACGAAAACGCGGCGTTTGGAACGACCGTGGGAATTACGGCATTGGCGGTCGACACCGATGGTTCAACCAACAGCGTGACCTATTCGTTATCCGATGATGCCGGAGGTCGCTTTGCAATCGATTCGGCCAGCGGAATTGTAACGGTTTCTGGATCCGTGGATTACGAAACTGCCACCAATCACACGATCACGGTTCGAGCCGACTCGAGCGATGGTTCGTTCAGCTTCGCGAATTTCTCGATCGCAGTGATCGACGTCAACGAAGCGCCCGTGGCAATCGGCGATAATTACTCGATCAACGCCGGAGAAACACTCACGCTGGCGGCGCCGGGTGTGTTGATCAACGACAGCGATGTCGACGGCGACCCGCTGCAGTTGCAACTCGTCTCGGGACCTAGCCACGGAGTGCTCACGACCTCGGCCAATGGAAGTTTGGTTTATACACCCAGCGATGCCTACTTTGGCGGCGATACGTTTACGTACCTCGCCAGCGATGGCAGTCTAGATAGTAACGTCGTGACCGTCACAATCACCGTGATTGCCGGTGGCGGTGGTGGTGGATCAGGCAGTGGCGGATCAGGCGGAAGTGGATCCGGTGATGGTAGCTCGGGTGACAGCGGATCCGGCGACACCGGTGGAAGCGGTGACACATCCGGGGGTGACTCTGGAAACGGAGACAGCGACGATGGCAATGGCGATGGCGGATCGACCACAACAGGTGCAGTGCCAACGGTGCCGACAAACGTGACAACGCCTACCCAGTCGGACAACGAGACAAACGAGAAGGGAGCGTCCAAGCCGACCAGTGCTTCGGCATACCGTGAATCAACGATTCAAATGTCAGACAATGACAACGATGAGTCACAGGGCGGTTTCGAGTCGCAAAGTTTTTCGTGGGGCGGTTCGTCGAACATGCAACTAAAACGTAGCAGCAGCCAAATGTCTCAAATGCTCGACCAACTACTGATCGTCGATCTGGTCCAAGCGATTCAGTGGACGGAGTGGAACGAACAGAGTGCGGCGCAAGCAGACAACGGCAGCTTCTTCGGCGTAGGCGAGATCGGGGGACTCGGAGTCGGTGCCGGACTTGCTTCGGTCGGTTACGTCTTGTGGGCTCTGCGTGGCGGCGTTCTGCTAACTACCATTTTCGGCAGCATGCCCGCGTGGCGGATGATCGATCCTTCGGCACTGCTCACCGTCTATCGTGATGCCGAAGGCGTTCGAAATTCCAAAGCCGATGTGTCAACGTTCCTGGATTAACGTGTTCGTTCGCCTCCGATGCGAACGGCTTCACGTGAATCGCTTGTGATCCGCAATGTAGAACAATCGTCGCTATGGTTTCACACCGTGAACCGCTGATGCTGGTGCAACATTTGAGGACTTTTGACGGGCATTCTAAACAGGCCGTGCTCATTGAACATTTGGGGACAAATGTTCTTCAATGGTCGACGTACGTCGACTGGAGAGTAAAAAAGTCGAACTTAGCTGACGCGGATGAATTTGCAATTGGCATTCGCGATGGCCGATGAAAAGTCTTGCCGCGATGTAATCAACAGGGACGGCGACTGTGGCATTGCGTCAATGCCGGCCTCTAAGCACTCGTCAGCAATGCGAGTGCTGGATCGCTCGGCTCTCGCTAATCGAATCAGCATCGTTTCCAGATCACTGGCGTTCTTCCACGTGGGTTGCGAATCGTCCGTCGGATCAAGCGATTCGCCAGCGATCATCATCCGAACGCCAACCTTACGCTGCCAGAGTTCAGTTAGGCAGGTCGCCGCGAACGAGAGCACATGTTCGATCGTCTCGTCGCGGCCAGCAGTCACATCGCGTGAGTTGACGTCGACATCTCGCTGAATTTTCACATTGGAATCGGACCGATGAGTATCTGGCTCGACTGCGGTATCGACTAAAATGAAAGCCATCTTCACGCCAGGCGACTGGAATTCCTGGACAATCGGTTTTCCGAGTCGGGCCCACGATGCAAAGTCCCATCGTCGCACCGACATACCGGTTTCGTATTCGCGGCTGCCCGAATAATCGTAGGCGTCGACCGCAGCGATCTTACGTACCCAACCGGACAAATCGGACAACTGGCCGCTGGAAACGGCATCGTCGGCTTGGCTCAGCAAACGAGGCGTGATCGCAATCGTTGTCTGACTAGGGATCCGCTTGGTGACTTCGAACAAACAGAACGGAAACATCGATTTCACGCACACATCAGGCAACGTGTGCACACCACGATGACGAAAGCGAAGCGTGACATCAGTGGAAACCGTTTCGCGAGGCGCGACCATCGGAATCGGGGAATTGTCCGAGAGAACTTGGTAGTCTGCATACGACGCACGACGTTGGTCTGCTGAATTTTTACGGAACCAACGAAGCAGGTCTTTGCGTCGCGAGGCATCAAGCCCCGCAGCCAGCTGCAGTGCGGGTAAATGACGTCTGTTTTTAAGATGGACTCGCATATTGAAGATCTGTCCCGCCTCGACACATCGTGGCAACGAGAAATCGACGTGCAAACGCGGCTGCATGAATTGGTTCACCAACAGACTGACACCAAGCGTGCCAACACAGGCAGCAAAGACGCCGACCCACGGGTAACCCCAGAGAATATTCATCGAGATAATGCCAACCAACAGCATTGAAATCGATGCGGGAGTCGCCGATCGACGGATCGCGAGCACGGTCCTCAATGGAAACATCATCACCGCGATCACCCCATGCAGAATCCGTCTCCACCAAGGTCGTTTTCCGGTGGCGATTGTCTGCATCAAGAGTGCCGTCATTGCAGAAACAATTTGCGAGGACGTGGAAAGGAAAGTGACGTAGAGATAATGGCGTGCGATCGGTCCTAAACAGGAATTTCGATCGACTTCATCAAGTCAATGATAATCAGCTTGGATTCTGCGGACGACGCGATGGCATTGCGAGGCGAAACGCGATGCGACAGGATGCTGGGGGCGAGACTTTGGATGTCGTCAGGCAACACATAGTCACGGCCTAACAATACCGCTTTTGCTTGCGCCGCACGCATCAACATCTTTGATCCTCGTGGGCTGACGCCGACTCGCAATCGAGTGTCGGTGCGTGTCGCGGCGGCAATCTCGACGATGTACGCCACCGCTTTGCGGTCCACTTTTACCTTGCGTACGAACGACTGCAGTGCGGTCAGTTCGTCGCCAGTCATCACGGGCGTTAACGCGGACGCGGGATCCGATGCCGCCTGGTCCAACAGCAAATCAATCTCACTATCGGTATCGGGATAATCCATCGACAAACGCATCAAGAAACGATCGAGTTGAGATTCAGGCAGCGGAAACGTGCCTTCGAATCCGGAGGGGTTTTGCGTCGCGATGACAATGAACGGTCGTTTTAATACGTAACGTTTTCCATCCACCGTTACTTGCGATTCCGCCATCGCTTCCAACAACGCACTTTGCGTTCGCGGCGAAGCGCGGTTGATTTCATCGGCGATCAACAGATTGCTGAAGACCGGTCCCGCCCTGAATTCGAACGTTCCCGAAGAGGGGCGAAATACGCTGCTGCCGATAATATCCGCGGGCAGCAAATCCGGTGTGCACTGGACACGTTGAAACTCGAGATCGATTAAACGAGCGAGCGACTTGGCAAGCGTGGTTTTTCCAACGCCAGGCACGTCTTCGAGTAACACGGATCCCTCGGCCAACATTGCAATCAACACCGCATCAATCACATCCGCCTTGCCACGGATGACTTCCTGCAGCGAGTCTCGCACGTTGTTAATCTTGGTGAGTAGTTCCGCTGGATTGATCGATGATTGGGACACAGATGGCGATGACATTTCAGAAAAGGTTTCGTGCACGTGTTGATTGTCGGAATGAAATTGCACTGTTGGAGTCGCGAAAAGAATTACCCTCGGGCCGTCGGGATTAAAAATCCGCCGGGACGCTGAGAGCCTATCCCAAAAGGGATCTGAGTCCTCGTGGGTCACATCCTTGTTTGCTCGGAGTCGCGTGTGGGCGGGTTCCGAAGAATAGGCTCACCCGAAGTTTACAATCCGTTTGGAGATCGGTGAAGTTTTTGGGGGTCGCCGAAATTGTACCCGACCCGTCGAGTGGCGGGGAACACTGTAAGGCAACAAATCGCATTTGAGCGAGATTCGGGCACGCGGTGGTCTTCGACTTTGCAGTCACGAGGTCCCCCGGCTATTTATCACGGATCCAAAGCGGTCCCATGGTGAAGTGCGTCACAAAGGTAGCTATACTAAGACAACCTACCTATCTCCCTCCCGAAACAGCGAGAGACGCCGCCAATGCGACATTCTATTTTCAAAAGCCATTTCCCTATCGCGTTTGCCCTGGTGACCGCGGGCGTGGGGCTGATGTATACGGACGTTTCGGCGGAAACGGTGCCCCCCACAGCGACCGCATCCAACGAAGTCACGTTGGGTGAGGGAACTTTGCTGACTGGGATTCCGGGCGAGGGCGATTTAACCGAGGGCGAACTCAAACTTTGGCTTGCTAAGCCAGAAAACCACATGGAACTGAAGGTCAAATTGCCGCTTGGGCTCGATGCCGCCAGCGCCAACCTGTTCATCCCCGAAGACAATCCGATGACCCGAGCCAAGATCGAACTTGGCCGCCAATTGTATTTTGATCCTCGCTTGTCGTCCGACAGCACCGTGTCATGTGCGTCATGTCACGATCCCGACCAAGGCTACGCGGCGAATACACGATTTGGTGTCGGCGTTCGCCAACAAGAGGGGGGACGCAACTCACCCATCTCGTACAACCGTATCGTCAGCAAGGCCCAGTTTTGGGATGGCCGTGCTGCCACGCTCGAAGAACAAGCGGTCGGCCCGATTGCTAACCCGATCGAAATGGGCAACACCCACTCGAGCTGTGTCGATTGCTTGTCTGGCATTCCCGGCTACAAGTTGCAATTCGATGCTATTTTCGAAGACGGATTGAACATCGATAACGTCGGCCGAGCCATTGCGACATTTGAACGTGCCATCGTTACCGGACCTGCTCCCTACGATTACTACGCTCCGCTTGTCCGTTTCGAGGAAACGTTTGCAGACGATTTGGAATATCTCGACGAAGAGCCCGAGCTGAAGAAACAATACGATGCGCTGAAAAAGGGAGTGGCAGAACACCCGATGAGCGAATCGGCCAAACGAGGAATGAAGTTGACGTTTGGAAAAGCGAACTGCACCGCATGTCATGCTGGTGGCAACTTTACCGACGAGCAGTACCACAACCTTGGCGTCGGCATGGATGCGGAGAAACCGGATCTTGGACGCTTCGAAATAAGCAAAGACGAGAAGGACCGCGGCGCGTTCAAAACACCCACGATGCGAAACGTTGCTGCGTCACCTCCGTACATGCACGATGGAAGCCAAAAAACGCTCGAGGAAGTGGTCGAGTGGTACGACCGCGGCGGGCATGCGAACCCATGGCTGAGCGACAAGATGAAACCACTGAAGTTGACGGAACAAGAAAAAGCCGATTTGGTTGCATTTATGGTTGAAGGTCTGACGGGTGACTTCCCCCCCATCATGCAGACCCGTTTTCCAAAGTAACCCTCTGCTAAATGTGGGATAGGCTTCCAGCCTGCCATGAAGCCTATCCCACTGGTATTTTCGCGTAACGAAAGTCGCGAAGACTTTCGGCCACCCTGGCCCTTCCAAAACTCTTGGCGAGTTTCGCTACGAAAAGCCCTTGCTGCCATTACCGCCTGGACGTCCATCTCACTGGATTTCGGGCTTCACAATCGGAATAACCGGCAAAGCTTTCCAAAATTGCTCAACCGACACGATCGGAATTGTCGAAACATCCACTAGGGCCGCTCTGCACTCATCGGCCTGATGATGATTCGTTCAATGTGTCGGAAGATAAGCAATGAAATTGCCCCGTACGATCAGCCGTTCCACCCTTCAAGTTTCTTTTGGGGTGATGACAATTGCTAGCGTGCTGTTTGCATCTCCTGTGCTGCATGCTCAGGTACGTACAAAGAAGCCAGATCGCGGTGTCTACCAGCCGCCGAGGGTCACCACGTCGACCGCCGAGTCCAATTCGCGACTGATACCGGTGCCGATCGAGGATGTTCATGGCAATCCGATGGAATCGAGCGATCAAGTGGCGGCGGAAGGCTCGTCGATGACAGTCCCCAAGTTGCTGCCGCGTCGCGCGAAACTACAGCAGGTCGGTCACAATGACGTCGTGCTGATGGACCCGACGCCGACCCATGGTGAGGGAGAAATCATCGTCGAAGGCGACTCCTGGCCTGCTCCGATTGAAACTTGGTCATCCGAGGGTGGCGAATATTACGAGGGCGACCAGTATTACGAAGGCGGATACGGCGATGTCGGCTGCGGCATCGAAAGCTGTGATTCGTATGGATGCGACGGCTATGGATGCGATTCCATCGGCTGCAATCGCTGCGGTCCGGGAAACTGGGCCAATGCGAGCTTGGTATTTCGTCGTGATCGGTGGTTTGCCAATTTTGAATTGCTATTAATGTTTCGCAGTGGCGACTACTTGCCACCGCTGTTTACCACGGGCCCCGCGACGGCAACCAATCCAGGCCGATTGGGGCAAGCCTCGACCCGTATTCTAGCGGGCGGCGGCGAAGTGCTGAACGAGCTGACCGCCGGGGGCCGATTGACCGTAGGGACTTGGCTTGACGATTGTCATTCGCGAAGCATGGTGGCTCGTGGTTGGGGTACAGGCGAAGAAACCTATAACTTTAGTGCCGACCAATCGACGACTCCGATCATCACACGCCCCTTTTTCAATGTCACCACAGGACAGGCTGCGACCCAAGACACGCAAGTGGTTGCGACGCCCGGATTCACCAACGCGGGATTCGCAAACGTTCACGCATCAAGCAACGTTTACGGAGCTGACCTTTCGATTCGCCAGCATGCCTATTCACGCTTCGGTGGCACAGTCGACGTATTGTATGGATACCAGTACATGCATCTGAGTGAGGATTTGATCACGTCGAGTACATCGACGGCCGGTGCGAACAATCCCGCTCCGCTCGGTTCGGTGATCGCAATCAGTGACTCGTTCGACGCACAAAACGATTTCCACGGAGGTCAGATCGGAATTGCGTCACGTTATCGCGAAGGATGCTGGTCGTTCAACAGCTTGTTTAAAGTTGCCGCTGGGAATTTGCGACGCGAAGCAACTTTGGCGGGACAAACGCAAACCAGCAACGGCCCAACGTTCACCGATCCCAATGGACTGCTGGTTCGCAGCACGAACTCGGGAACGCGAACGGACGATACCTTTGGTTGGGTCCCCGAGATCGACTTGTCGCTGGGATGGCGTTACTTCCCTCAGTTTGACGTGACGTTTGGATATCACATCATCGCAATGACCGACGCACTTCAAGTTTCGGGGCTAGTTGACAATCAATTGGCATCCAACCTAGCGGATCCGGTTTCCGCCCCGCTACGGCCGAGTTCAAAGATGGATTACAAGACGTTCTACGTGCACGGCATCCACTTTGGATTGCAGTACGTGTACTAAACCCATTCTTGAGTGGTCGGTTTGATCACGATTTCTGGCACGTGAGCTCGCGGAGGCAACTGGCAAATCGTCAGTACTAGCGAGGCGATGTCTTCGGGTTGCAGAATCGAATCTTTGTGCTCTTGCGTCACCGCAACGGGCCGGTTGTCCAAAATCGGCGTATTGACTTCGCCTGGATAAACGTTTGTGACACGCACGCCTTCGTTACGTACTTCGTTTGAAATTGCGGTGCCAAGTGCGGTCATCGCAAATTTGCTGGCACAGTAAACGATACCGCCGAGCGCGATCGCACGTTTGCCGGCAATCGACGAAATGTTGACGACGACGCCGTCACGACGTTCACGCATTTGCGGAAGCACTTCCAAAATGCAGCGGTACGCACCCGAGGCATTGATTTGCATGACGCGATCCCAGTCATCGGGAATCATAGCGGCCATGGTGCGTTTTTGGATATTGATCCCCGCACTGTTTACCAGAATATCGACCTCGCCCGCTTGGTCGCGGACAAAGGCAAAGAACGCCGCGATGCTGGTGGGATCTGCGACGTCGATGGCATGAGTCAGCACGGGCAGCTCACTTGGAATCGACTTGGCCAGCGTCTGGAGCGGCTCGGTACGACGTCCGCCCACGACCACTTTGCAACCAGCCATGGCCAATTCGCGTGCGATCCCCGCACCGATACCTGTTCCGCCGCCAGTAATCGCAACGACTTTGCCCGCTAAATTTGACACGATGCCAATCCCAATGATGTGTGTTGTTTGATGATGCAAAACGTCTGAACATTGAACCGATAACGGTTCAATGTTGTGAGCACACATCGTAACAAACCACCTGGGATTTTACATGCCGCGTCGCCGCCTCTTTTGTGACTATCCGGCCACGGTCAACCGTGAGCCGACGGCGTTAGCCGCGGGCCGTTAAAACGCCGATTTCACGCCGATCGCCATCGCTACATTAACGATTGAAGTAATCGGGGGCGGAAGGTGTTTCGGCAATTTGCTCTGCGGGCGTGAATGGAGCTCCCATCACGGCCTCTTTGCGATCCATGATTTTTAGCGGAGCCGCTTTGGCTACTTTTGATGAGCTCATGATGCTGCCACCGACGCCGTTGTAACCGACCGCCTTTTGCCGCTGGTCGATAACCGAACCACTGCGGAACGGCCCAACTCCGAACACATAAGTGTCATTGTTATGGGTCAACGCGGTGGATTCGCCACCGCTGCCCAGCGCGGTGCCGGTTTTCGCGTCGTAACAAATCAGCCCGATCTTAGCGGTACCCATTTGCGTGTTCCGCGAGGCGAGTTTGATCTCAGGAAGTTCGATTGGCAAGCCGGGCATTCCCAGTGCAGGAATCCCAACGTAGCTCTCTTGTGTGTCGGTTCCGACACCACCGCTGCGTGGTTCCAACACAACGTCTGCCTGATCAAGTGCAGTGACCAAATGACCGCCCGCTTCAAACACTTTGTGGCGAAGCGTGCCAACCAAATATCCCTTGTCCACCGAATCAAGATACTTGTCGTCGATGAAAACTTTGTAGCCTGCCAATTCATTGAACTGAACGTTTGAGAACGCACGGTCAATCGCTGCCGAGATCAAGATTTGTTCTGTACCAGTCCGGGCGGTATTCGAAGTCTTGGTCGAGGCGCAGCCAACGCCCAAAACGCTGGTGCCACAGGTCAGTCCCGCTAGGACAACGTGCTTCCAAATGGATCGCGAAGAATTGACGCTCATGAGTAAATCATCCGTGTTGTATGAATCTGCTAGCAATGCATTTGATGCGCGCCAGCCACCGGACCGACAGGGTGGGTCGATAGGGTTATTCGGAATACATAGCGGATCGTCGTCACTGAACACCAGATCATCATTGCACTCAACCCGTTCTTCGCATCTTGCCTATCTTGCGTGTATGGAAGCGATGTACGAAAAAAACAGAATTCGCGAGGTTTTCGGATCTCGTAAACGGGACAGAGTCTGCCCCTCCGTTCGAACGAATTGTCAACGCGAAAATACTTCAATTATTAAGGTTCTTTATTTACTGCTTTCCGAAATTCCGGTGTATGCTTCTGTTATCCGAGAGAAAACGAACCGATACAATAAAGGCATCCAAGAGGACGAGCGACGGACTGCGTTTCTCCCTCGGAAGCATGATTTTGGGCTCGCTGTACTTTTGTAATGTTGTGGGCAATGCCCCGTTCACAGCATGTACGAGTGCAGCGAGCCCAGAGTCATGCTTTAAAAATCCCTCACCATTAAGCTGTCTAAATGTGGAATAGGCTTCCAACCTGTCATGCCTGATCTCGATTCCCCGCGAATCGAATACAATCTATCGCTCACGCCGCGAGCCGTTTATTACGGTCGGTAGCTACGCTCGCCAGAGCGTGGATTCCACCGTCTGGCGACGGTAGCTACGACCATTAAATGCGTTTTAATGTGCCGTCGAACTTAGGCAGCTCGGCTTTGTTTGTGGACGCGGGCTTCGGCGATCCAGCGAGCCACGTTGGCTTCGTCAGGCGGCGTGCTGCTGCGAAGGATCCGTTGACCGGTTTTGGTTTCACAATAGCGTTGGATTTCATCGGTCAATTCAGCGGCGACTCGATCGGCCAGTTGTGCTGGGGTTCGACATCCAATCGCGACCAGCAATTGTGACTTGTAACCGCATAGCGATGCGATAGAGGTGACAAAGGTCGCCTGTGCCTGCCAGTCGCCAATCAACTCGGCGGTGATCCAGCGAGTGTCGAGTTGTGTTGCCATTTGCTGGGCATCGCCTGCCAAAAATTGGCGAATGGAGGTGATACCGATCGCCGCGAACCTAGCCGCCGTCTTGGGACCAATCGAAGGTGCATCGACCAAATCGTCCGGAATAGAATCGCTCGTCGATATCGATTTGGCATCACTTGGGGACGCGGCCATGCGGATCGCAAGCTCTTCGGTGGGTTCTGGTTTTGACGGAACGCTTTGCTGAATTGCTTCGTCTGGCGGTTGTAGATCAGCAACCAATTCGGGAGGCGTTGGTGAAGGTTGCGAAGTCGTAGCGGTTGGTACGGGACGTTCGGCCCGCACCGAACGCACTTCTTCGGGCAGGTTTGCTTTGACGGTCCCGGTGCGTTCGAACTCGGCAAACACGGCTCGGACGGCCTGCTGTTCTTGTGCCGAGGCAATCTTTCGCACGACCCATTGCGAAGGAATCTGGATCGCCGAAACGACCGTGGCCAAGTTTAACGAGACCGTAGGGAGCGTGCTTGGGCACGACTGCGCGACTCGTTCGAGAATCCGAGCCCATCCGGTGATCGCGATCCCGAACATGCTGACCAAGATTTCGCGTGACTCGGCGTTCAGCCCTTCGGGAGGCCGCTTCACGCCTCGCTCGAGATCATAGATTTCAATGATTCGGTGATAATGGCGGTGCGATTGCTGTGCAGCCGTCAGCACCGCTTCGGAAATCCAGCCGTCTCTGCGGGCGAGTTGAAAATTGACACGGACCTTACCATCGCGAATTTGGCTGTAGATCTCCTCGTACGACTTGCAAACGCTCCATTCCATCGGCCGATGCACGACGCCTTCGTGTTCGCTCGAACCGGTGTGCAGCGGCATGATGGGATCGGTGAAGTAGTGGCTGAGCACCCCGAGACTGTAGGCGGCCTCTTTGAATTGTTGATGTTCCAACTGCTCGGTGGCAGTGGCGAGCCATTTTTCACAGGCACGCGGAGCGCCGCCCCAGTTGTTGTCGCCAACATGCAGTACGTGATTTTTGAAGTCGCGAAACTTGGTGTCCGGATCCTTGGCACCGCGGAGGTAGTCGCTGTAATGTTGCAGCAAAATTCTCCCGAGCTGGATGCCCGACGCGGTCTCCAGCATCGGGATTGCATCGAGCGCAAAATAATGATGCGTGCTGCGGCAATGCGCCGCGCGAAGGATGGTCGTGAGGAGGGACATTTCGTTCTCCAATAAATGGGCGCAGTCGAATGGGGCAACGGGTGAGCAAACATCACAAAATGCAAAGTCAACGCGAGCCGATTCGAGGAATCGATGCGTCAAGGAATCGCAGATTTACCCTGCTCGCGTCAAAGGTGAAACGACGGAATCTTTGTCGTTCGGGACCGGATATCTGCGGATCGGGCAAGGAAACCGAGGCAGAAAGTGGGGTATTTGTGACCGACGTGAACGTGTCGGAATGTGAAGAAATCGATTGGAGAGATGTCGATTGGATGAAAAAGTGGCTACAAATTGTTTGGCCCCCCCGCTCCCCCTTGTTATCTAAATTCCGTTATGGGAACGTGGGCCGCTTTGTTTTAGGACGAAGCGTTAAGTGGATCTCGCGCCTTGCATAACGATTCGGCGTGACGATCGCCGAGCCGTTTAGCGACGATTCCCCACTCAAGTTCCCGCTCCGCCCTGGAAAATACTTGGAAAACTCTTCGGGGCGTGCCGTGCGGTCATCTCGTCTGTTTTGGAAACTGTTTCTGATTTCGGTTGGCTTGAACTTAATGCTAGCCGTTGGGTTTCTGTTCATCGTGACCTCTTCGCAACGGGTTGAAATCAATCGGCAGGTCGAGCAGCGGTTGTTTGACACAGCGGTGGTGTTGCGTAGCCACGTCACCAATTTGGTCGCTAGCGTTCTTGACCACGTTGGCGAAGAAGAGGCTCACAACGAAGCCCAAAAAGAATTGCAAGCATTGATTACGCGATTGGCAACCGAGACTCAGACGCGACTGACGATCATCGATGCGGATGGTGACGTGTTGGCCGATTCCGAGCGAAATCCGAAATCGATGCTCAGCCACGCGAACCGTCCTGAATTGCTGGCGGCCAGCGAAGTCGGCAAGGGGGTGGCGACCCGCGAGAGCCCAACACTGCAGATCGACATGTACTATCTCGCTCTGCAAATTCAATCGCCCGAGGGAAAATCGGCGTTTGTGCGTGTGGCGGTCGAGCTCGACACGATCAACGAACGTGTGGCCACGGTGCGTCGCTCGTTATGGTTACTGGCACTGTTGTTCGGTGCGATTGCGACGGGGCTGACCTATGCGATCGTCGGCCGGATCATTAATCCGCTTGCTCAACTGACCGATCGTGCCCAGGCAATTGCCAGCGGGATGGATCAAGCGCCGGTTCCGGTTCGCAGCCAAGATGAGGTCGGTTTATTGGCCGAAGCGTTCAACCAGATGCAATCGGAACTGGGGCGTCGATTTCGTCAATTGCGTGAGAAAAACGAACAGATGTCCACGGTGCTCAGCAGCATGGACGAGGGCATTATCGCGATCGATATGGACCAGCGAATTGTGTTGGCAAACGACGCCAGCAAGACGTTGCTCAACTTTGCCACAGCGAACGAGGTGGGGCGACCATTGTTAGAAGCGGTTCGCAGCCGACCGCTTTACGAGTTGGTGCAAAAGTGTTTGGAGACCGGCGGACCCGAGCAAACCGAATTCGAATCGATTTGCCAAGTTCGGCGAGATTTGGCGGTTCGAGCGACTTGCTTGCCAGGCGATCCCGCCAACGGCGTTGTGATGGTGCTGCACAATATCACCGAACTACGGCGGCTAGAGAATCTACGCCAGGAATTTGTTGCCAACGTTTCACACGAATTAAAAACGCCACTGGCGTCGATCAAAGCGTATGCGGAGACGCTTCGATTGGGTGCGATGAGCGACCCCGAGAACAACTTGAAGTTCGTCGATCGGATCGAAGAGCAAGCCGAGCGGTTGCATCAGTTGATTCTCGACATGCTGCAAATTGCGCGCGTCGAGTCGGGCGAGGAAGCGTTCGAGATCACCAATGTGCCTGTCGATAGAGTGGTGGATACTTGTTTCAATCACTACACCGACGCGGCGCAGCGAAAGGAAATCCACTTGGTCGTCGAGCCACCCGCCTCACCGATACGAGTTTACGCGGATGAAGATGGCCTGACGACGATCCTAGACAATTTGATCGGCAACGCAATCAAGTATACGCCCGAAAATGGTCGCGTTACGGTGCGTTGGTGCCAAGAGAACGATCAAATGCTGTTGGAGGTCCAGGATACTGGCATCGGGATTGCACCGGAGCATCATACGCGAGTGTTCGAACGTTTTTATCGAGCCGATAAAGCAAGGTCGCGGGAATTGGGCGGCACCGGATTGGGGCTTTCGATTGTCAAGCATCTCTGCCAAGCGTTTGGTGGGTCGGTGAAATTGTGTAGCAAACCCGGCGAAGGTTGCACATTCCAGGTGCGATTGCCGCTGAGTTAGTGCATCATCCCGTTTTGATTTTGGGGTAGCGAAACTCGCCAAGAGTTTTGGTCATGCCGTGAATTGCCGAAAGTCTTGGCGACTTTCGCGACAGCGCGACCCCAATTCTTCGGTTGAATGATGCACCAGGCCACCCGAGCAGTAGATGCCGGTGGAACTTCGGTCACTGTTTGAGCCGCAGGCATTTTGGTTTCGTAGCTACGCTCGCCAGAGCGTGGATTGTTTGCGTCCAGTGCGAATCACCACCTTCTGGCGAAGGTAGCTACCAGAGCATGATTGACAGCGTTGCCTGGATGGGCAACAGAAACTTTCAAAACTGTGCTACTTCAACACGCTTAAGCGGCCGGATATTATGGCATTACCCGGTGCCTTACAGCCCGCGGCTCACCGCTTTCACGCTGTCGTTTTTGGACGCGGGCAACGCCACATCCAAACTGTCTTCATAATCGCGCCACCTTTAAACGATCTTAACGCGATCTTAACAAAGGAACCCTAGGATCTCGGGTGTTCGAGTCGGTCACGACTTGTTTGCTCGCAATGAATCCTGGAGAAGGTGAATGATCTGGTTGAATCCGTTTCGTAGTGGCACTGCGGTGCTTGGCGAAACATTGGCGGCAGGTGTGGTTTGTTTGGCAATGGTCGGTTGTGGGCCTGCGTCTACCAGCTCGTCAACCTCAACCGCCGACACCGCGGGCGATTTTGCCGCCAATGATTTGGCAACAAGTGAATTGGCCAATATCGAAGGTGCCGTTGAAATCGACGGATCAAGCACCGTGGCTCCGATCAGCGAAGCGGCAGCCGAGGCATTTGGAAAAACCTTCAAGAACGTCAAAGTGACGGTCGCGATTTCAGGAACGGGTGGTGGGTTCGATCGATTCACCAACGGCGAGATCGACATCTCCGATGCCTCGCGTCCGATCAAAGATTCCGAATTCAAAGTCTGCAAAGAAAAAGGCGTTTCGTTCGTCGAACTGCCGATCGCGTATGATGGCTTGTCGATCGTGATCAACAAAGAGAACGACTTTGTGGATCAGTTGACCGTCGATGAACTGAAAAAGATTTTTTTGCGAGAGGGCGGCGCAAAGACTTGGAAAGATGTAAACCCTAAGTGGCCTGAACTGGCGATCAAAATCTATGCCCCCGGCACGGACTCGGGAACGTTCGATTATTTCTTTGGCGATGTGGTTGCCAAGAATGACGCGTCCGAACACCCTCGCGACGACATGTCGGTTAGCGAAGATGACAACGTGTTGGTCACCGGCGTTGCGGGTGAGAAGGGAGCGATCGGGTTCTTCGGTGCTTCGTATTACTTTTCCAACGTTGACAAAATTAAAGCGGTGAAAATCGTCGATCCAAAGACGGGCAAAGCTGTCGGCCCGACTCCCGAAACCATCGAAAGCGGCGAGTACGCACCGTTTAGTCGTCCGTTGTTCATCTACGTTAAGACCGACTCGATGAAGCGTCCCGAGGTCAAACAATTCCTCGAGTTTTATCTTAGCGAAGCGGGTAGGTTGGCGGAAATGGTCGACTATGTCGCCTTGCCTGATTCGATTTACGAAGTGGTTCAAACTCACTACGAAGAACGGATCACAGGGACGCACTACTTGACGGCCGACCTGGAAAAACGAAGCGGCCCTTTGGCCGAACTGTACACGACCGAAGATGTCGTCGACATCGAGTAGATTTTTTGGGGTTGGCTGTAGTGGATCTTGCTAAAGATCCTGCGGCATAAGGGATCTTTAGCAAGATCCACTACCTCAATGAAACTCTTGGAGAGTTTCGCCACGGAAAAACGAGCATGATTCAAACAGAAAACAGATTTCATGAGCGTGATTAACGCTACCAACGACATCACATCGATCGTCCACCACCCATCGCGGCGGCGGTCGCCGATCGCTGCACAAATCCGCGATCGTTTAGTTCGCGTGATGTTGTTTCTCAGTGCATCGTTGTCGATCGCGATCACATTCACGATCATCTTCGTGCTGTTTCGTGAAACGTTTCGTTTCTTTGCGATGGACGGAGTCAGTATCGGCAAGTTTTTGGGGTCGACCAAATGGTCGCCTCTGTTTTCAGGCGAAATTGGAATCTGGCCTCTGGTCGCGGGCACGTTGCTTGTGACCGCGGTGGCGATGATCGTCGCGTTGCCTCTGGGGTTGGTCACCGCCATCTACATGAGTGAATACGCGCCGCGCAAACTGCGGTCGACACTAAAGCCAACGCTCGAGATTTTGGCTGGCATTCCCACAGTGGTTTACGGTTACTTTGCACTCACCGTGATCACACCAGGGCTGAAATTTATTCACGAAGGCTTTAACGTTTTTAATGCGTTCAGTGCGGGTTTGGCGGTGGGAATTCTCTGTCTGCCAACGGTTTGTTCGCTCTCCGAAGATGCACTGCACGCGGTCCCACGAAGTCTGCGTGATGCCGCGTACGGATTGGGCGGGACGCGATTTGACGTTGCGACCAAGGTGGTCGTTCCAGCAGCGCTGTCAGGATTGGTTTCCGCGTTTCTATTAGCGATCGCACGTGCGATTGGCGAAACGATGATCGTCGCGTTGGCGGCGGGGGCAACCGCTCGCATGACCGCGGATCCGCGAAACGAAATTCAAACGATGACCGGATGGATGGTCCAGATGGCCTTGGGTGACGCCAGCCACGAGGGCATGGAATACTATTCGATGTACGCGGTCGCTGCCGTCTTGTTCATCATCACCTTTAGCTTGACGGTGCTTGGCAACATCGTCCGCAAGCGATTTCGTGAGGCGTACGAATGAGTCAAATCCCCGAAAACGAGAACGCGGTTTCGAAGAAGCATCGCAGCCTAAAAAATCGCCATCGACTCGATCGCTGGTTTGTGCGGTTTTGCCAAGTCACGGCACTCCTGTCGGTGATCATCTTGGCGGTCATGTTGAGTGCCGTCTTCTACCAAGGTCTACCAGGATTCAACTGGGACTTTGTCAGTTCACCACCCAGTGCGACGCCAGCGGACGCCGGCATTCGTCCTGCTTTGTTTGGTTCGATGTGGGTATGTGGCGTTTGTGCCTTGTTCACGCTTCCGATCGGAGTCGCGACGGCCATCTTTTTGGAAGAGTTCAAACCACGCTCTGTCGCGATGCGTTGGTTCCACAGTTTCATCCAGTTGAATATCAGCAATTTGGCAGGCGTGCCTTCGGTGGTTTATGGAATCATCGGTTTGACCGCGTTTGCCGGAATGTTTGGCATCATGGGGCACAGCAATGAACCGGCCTTCGAAATCGGCGCAACCTACTTTGACCAATTTGTCAGCGAAGGCAATCGAATTTTGTTGGTTCCCGCGGCCGAGTCGAACTCACCCGCTCCGGAATTGAAGCCCGGACTAACCGCGATCACCAGTTCAGGACAGCGCGTCGATGTGAACGTGATCGGTGCCAAGCAGCGATTGCCCCGCGAAGTGAACGTGCGTGCGGTGACGTTGCGTGCAGACGCCGAGGCAGGGCGAATCAGCAAAAAGACTTGGTACTATTTTCGCTTTCCGCTTGGTCGTGGTGTGTTGACGGGCGGCTTGACGTTGATGTTGGTCGTGCTGCCGATTGTGATCATCGCGTCGCAAGAGTCGCTTAGAGCAGTTCCGAACTCGCTACGCGAAGGTTCGCTGGGGATGGGAGCGACACAATGGCAAACCGTGCAAAACGTGACGCTGCCTGCGGCGGTACCGGGGATCATGACAGGAGCGATCTTGGCGATGAGCCGAGCGATTGGTGAAGCCGCTCCGATTTTGATCATTTGTGGCATCGTTTACATCGGTTCCAATCCAGGGAACTTGATGGACGATTTTTCGGTGATGCCGCTACAGATTTTCAATTGGGCCGCGCGGCCTCAAGTCGAGTTCCATGCGGTTGCCGCCAAAGGAATCATTGTCTTGTTGACATTGCTGTTGTCCTTTAACGCTGTCGCGGTGTTGATCCGCAATCGTACTTCAAGGCCGCTTTCGTAATTCGATAGAGAACTATTTTTTCGTCACCTGTGTTGTTGATTGGTGTGTGACGGATAACTCGTTTACAAGTGTATCAAACTGATGTCCGTCTCCTTAAAAAAGCTGAAGCCCGTGGTTGAAAACCGCCCTGCGGAACCTGCGGTCGTTGCCACCATGGATTCGCCCGCGATCGATTCAAAAGAGCACGCCGACGAAGCGAGCACCGCCATTCGCATCGAAGGCTTTAATGCGTTTTACGGTGCCTATCACGCGTTGCATGACATCTCGCTAGACATTCCTAAAAACCGCGTGACCGCGTTGATCGGGCCGAGCGGTTGTGGCAAAACGACATTGCTGCGATGGATCAATCGTATGAACGACATCGTGCCGACCGCCCGAGCGGTTGGCAACATTTCGCTGGGGGATCTGGACGTACTCGCCAGCAGCACCGATGTGGTCGATTTGCGGCGTCAGGTCGGAATTGTGTTTCAAAAACCAAATCCATTTCCCAAAACCATTTACGATAATGTGGCCTATGGCCCGCGACTGCACCTTCGTATCTCGCGATCCGAATTGGACGATTTGGTCCAATGGGCACTGCAAAAAGCGGCCGTTTGGGACGAAGTCAAAGATCGGCTGCATAAACCGGCGCTCGGATTGAGCGGGGGGCAACAACAGCGTGTCTGTATCGCAAGGACCATTGCGACCGGCCCCGAAGTGCTTCTAATGGATGAACCCTGTTCGGCACTGGACCCGATTTCGACCAGCAGTATCGAGGATTTGATCTACGAGCTTCGCCAGCAATACACGATTGTGATTGTGACGCACAACATGCAGCAGGCTTCGCGAGTATCGGACAGGACGGCGTTTTTCTATCAAGGACGAGTGATCGAGTTTGGCACGACAGACCAAATCTTTACCCGGCCTGACCAAAAACAGACAGAAGACTATGTTACGGGGAAGTTTGGTTAATCCATCATGACGAAACATTTAGACCGTGACATGGACCACCTGCATCGTGACATTTTGTCGCTTTCGGCGGTCGTCGAAGAAATGATCGGCAATGCCGGCCGAGCGTTACAGGACGGACGCGTCGACCTTGCCGAAAAGGTAATCCATGACGACGAAGATGTGGATCAGCAAGAGGTTGCAATCGAGGAAGAGTGTCTGAAGATGTTGGCACTGCACCACCCTGTTGCGATCGATCTTCGCCGAATTGCAACCGTCATCAAAGTGAACAACGATTTGGAACGGATTGCGGATTTAGCCGTCAACGTGGCCCAACGCGCAATCGGCGTCAAAGACTACCCACGCTTTGTCATTCCTGAGGGCGTCGGCCCGATGGTGTCCAAAGTCAGCGGGATGGTGCGAGGGGCACTTGATGCGTTCGTCAACATGGACACCCACACGGCGAAGAGTGTGATCCTTCGCGACGACGAAGTGGATGCGTTGAATGCGGATTTAATCAATCGTTTGCGGTTAACGATGCAGCAGGATGCTCAATTTGTAGCTGCCGCGCTTCACTGTTTTTCGGCAATTCGCCACTTGGAGCGTATCGCAGATCTTGCAACCAACATTGCTGAGGATGCAATTTATTTGGTGGATGGCGAAATCGTTCGTCATCTCTCCGTTACGAAAAAGATTGCTAAATAAGCTGAAAGAATTATGGCTAAAACCACTGTTTTAATTATCGAAGATGATCGTTCCTTGGCCGAAGTGGTCACCTATAATCTTCAACGCGAAGGTTACGAGGTCTACGTGGCCCACGATGGCGAAGACGGGCTGACGCAAGCACGTTTGAAATTGCCCGACGTAATCATCTTGGACCTGATGCTGCCGGTGCTCGACGGACTCGAAGCGTGCCGACGACTGCGTGCCGATTCCGCGACCAAGAACACTCGCATCTTGATGTTGACGGCCAAAGCCGAAGAGTCAGACCAATTGATTGGTTTCGCACTCGGTGCGGATGACTATGTCACCAAACCGTTTAGCGTCAAAGTCTTGCTCGAACGCGTCAAGTCGCTTTGCCGACGGGACAACGAATCCGCAGCCGTGCAATTGATCGCCAGCCAAGGCGTCGCGATTGATCCGGTTCGCTACCGAGTGACCGTCAACGAGGACGTAGTGAATTTGACACGCAGCGAGTTTCGTTTGCTGGAGTGTTTGTTACGGCAACCCGGCCGCGTGTTCTCACGCAGCGAGTTGATCGACGTCGCGCTCGGCGAAGACACGTTGGTGTTGGAACGAACGATTGACGTTCACGTTCGTTCGCTGCGAAAGAAACTCGATACGCACGCTGACGTCGTACAAACCGTGCGTGGTGTCGGTTACAAGTTCCGTGACCCAAGTGATCAACGCGTCAGCGAACGGGTCTAACGCGACTCGTGTAGCAATTCGTCAAAATTCAATTCCATTTGCCCGTCTTGATCCTCGCCACCCAATTCGCGGTACATCAAACTCGGTTGAATATCGGAACTGTTCTGATATTTGCCGGGACCGTAACCGCCGCACTCGCCTTGGACCTGCAAGTAATAGATTTGACAGATCTGCATGTTCGCATAGATCCGCACCGGTTGGACGCAGTGCATTTCGAGCGTCCATGTGCCGCAGTAGCCGACATCCCCGAGACTGCCGCCCGGATTGATGAACAACCCCAGACGCCCCAGCGAGCTGCGACCTTGGATCATCGGCGCGGTGTCCTTGGTTTCGGTGTGTTCGACCGTGCGGCCGAGGTACAACAGCCCCGGCTGCAACGTGATCCCTTCGCTGGGGATTTCCAGCCGCCGGTAGCGATTGGGCGTCGCCGCATCCAGAATCACCTCTTCGTATACCAACAACTCGTGATGCAGCGTCAAGTTGTAGCTGTTGGGATTGATTCGGCTCTCGTCAAACGGATCGATGAGGATCGTATCGTTTAGCTTTCGCTTGATTTCTTCACCCGAAAGAAGCATTGTCAATCCGTGAGGAGAGGAGTGTGGGGTGTCAGATGTCAACGACAAGGAATGGTTAATTGTCCGTGACGATCATGTTGGCGTCAATGATTTCAACCGCATCGATGTCGACCACCTGCGGATATTTTCGTGCACGCTGACGGATACGTGGCTTTTAACACCCCCCCCAAGGTCCCAACATCTGCCCTTGAATTTCACCTAGAATGAAGCAGCAGGCGAGAGTTGTAGAAAAAAAGCCGCTATTGGTGATAAAATGTGCGTAGCGAAACTCGCCAAGAGTTTTGGTTGGAGCAGAGATCCACGAAAGTCGTCGCGACTTTCGCTACTGGACTTTCGCTACTGGACTTTCGCTACTGGACTTTCGCTACGGCAGATGTAGCGTGCGTCGCAGACACAATACGCTAGGCAGCTCGTCGGACAGGGGCTCGTACACAGGAAAAGGTGCGAATAGCAGATGGATAATTTAGACGATGTGATTCAGTTGCCAGACGATTTTGATGGTCGGGTCCGTCTGTTTCCGTTGCCCGAGCTGGTGATGTTTCCGCATGCGATGCAGCCTTTGCATCTGTTTGAGCCTCGATATTGCGAGATGCTTCGCGAATCGCTGGCCTCAGATCGCTTGATTGCGATGGCGACTCTGACGGGGGGCATCGCGGTGATGCCCAATGAGCAACCGCCGATCGCCACCACGATCTGTATCGGCCGGATCGTGTCTCACGCCGAATTGGAGAACGACCAGCACAATATTTTGTTGGTCGGAGTAAAGCGGGCCATTATTACTCGCGAAGTCGATGCAGGGCGTCCGTTTCGCATCGCGGAAGTCGACGTACGCTCGGATTTCTATCCGCCGATTGGGGCGGAGCATCGAACTCAGCTGAAAAAAGAATTGCTCGAGGCCTTTGCGACCATCATCCCGGCGAGCAAACAGGCGTCCAAGAGTCTGCATGAATTGATGGCCGGTCAAATGGGACTCGGCCCCATTACCGACATCATCTCGTACACGCTGCCGTTTGAAATCGAAGCCAAGTTGCGATTGTTGGCGATCGCGGACGTCGATGACCGGGCCGCGGAATTAGTCCGTTTGCTTCGCAGCGGCAAGGTGAATCTGCATACGGTCTCCTCCGAAGAACAGGACGGCGATTGCCGTTCACAGGGCGATGAGCCGTTCCCCCCAAAATTCAGCATGAATTAACGTCGTTGATCGCTCGCGCGATCAAAACGTGAAGCTAGGCAGGTCAATATGAGTCATTCCATATAATGATCTGAGCCGACGGCGCTAGCCGCGGGCAAGTTTCCTGCAATATTAGCGGCCCGCGGCTAGCGCCGTCGGCTCACAAATGGATCGACGTTTCACCGGTATATACCGAACGACCTGCTTAGTACCAAAGCTACCAATACAACCCACCTCAGAATTTGTTGCAGTAGCTGAATCCGTTCCGCTGCTCGCCAAGATCGCGGAGCGATCAGCGACGATCACACTAATCCCCATCGTCGTCGCAAATACCATTCGATCGATAGCGCTCCGGCGAATAGTACAAACAGAAGCCAGCCGCTGATGGGATCGTCGCCCAGCGTTCGCTTCTCGACTACGGGAGCCTCGGCTTGATGGCGACGCTCAGCGATCCGCTGGACTAGCTGGCCGATTTCCTCGTGCGAAAACGCAGCTCCGCCGTGATCCTTCGTAATCTCGGCCAATTGTCGCAAGTAACCTGGGTCGGCCATCGGCATCAACATTTCGCGGCTCTGGTCAATCACTTGGAATGCCAAGGTTTCCGGTTTGATTTTCGAATCGTTATCGGCCGGGCCGACTTTCAGCCGGTAATAGCCAGGCGCTAAATTGGGAATCATACCCGCGACCGTTTGCTCACCGGCCTGCATTGAGCTCGCAGTGTCGGTGATCGCCGTGACTCGATTGTTCTCGTCGATAACCTCCGCCGTCAATTTGACCGTCGTCGGTTCGTCTGCTACTGAACTCAATCGAGCTCGAAATCCGGTTTCGGATTCGTTGGCGAATCGTCGCGAGTCCAGCTCGATAAAAATGCGATCCCCCGAGTCCTCTTCGCGCGAAAGCAACCACAGTGCCAGTTGACGCCAAAAACGACGATAGGCTTCGCTGCGGCCTTCACGCCACCAACGCCATGTTGAATCAAACGCGACCGCGGCGGTCCGCCCGCGTCCGTATTCGCCGACGACCAACAACGGATCTTTGTCGGCCGTTTCAAGCAACACTTGCACGCCGGGTGAAACTTTGGGCCCGACGAAGCGGTTCGCACCTAACAAACTCGGCAGCGACGCCCACGTTTTGTCAGGATCCTCGCCGCCAATATTGGTGATCGGATGCGAGCGTGATCGGTTGACCGTGATCGGACCTGGGATCTGCAAACGCAGATTGTCAACGTCGTTGGATTGAATCGAAACACGACGCGACGCGTCCATTTGCACCGGCAATACATCCGCCAAAGGCGAGTTGGCATAGCCGCCAGCGTCATAATTGTGGAAGCCGCCCAACATCACCAACCCCGCTCCTTCGGACACCGATTGAGCGAGCTGTGTCAATTGCTCGCGACCAATCGCGTCGGCATCCAAATCGCCGATGATATAGATGTCGAATTTGCCTTTTTGAAACCAATCACGCAACCCGATCGGCCACCGTGCTGCGGTGTCGCTCGGGATCCACTGATAAGTCAGGTCGAGATCGGGAAACCGTCTCAGGGCACTTCGCAGATACGTTTGCTCTACCCGCGACGTACCTTCGAGAAACAAGATCCGGCCGCCACCTTCACGCACATTCACAAACGCGGTTTGCAAATTATTGGACGTCACCAGCTCGCCTTCGACGGGATCGACTTCGACATTCAATCGATACACGCCCGGTGCGGGAGCGACGACTTGCAGCGACATTCCTTTAACCTCGCTTGCTTTTTCGGCAACGATTTGCCGCTCTGCTGCGACCGTCGAGTTTCCTTTTTCATCGATCCAGCGGACACGCAGCGGTACCTCGGTCCCAGCCAGGCCTCGCAATTGCACTTGGAAATTGACGTCGAATTCGTTCTTGGCAAAAAGCTGGAAACTCTCGGGCAACGCGTCGATCCCGGCATCGCGGTTAGCCGCTTGGCCTCCGGCCGGTCCGATTGGGACGGTCCACAGTGGGACGCCCCATGTTTTCAACGTCTGAGCGATCCGCTCGGCTCCGGCACCATCGATCGGCGCGGTTTGGGCGCCATCGCCCATCAATACGACTCCGGCCAGCGGTTGCCCTTGAGCCGCCGCGATCGCCGCAGTCGCTGCGGACGCCAGGTCCGTCAAATCGCCCTCGGGTGTGCGGTCGTCCAGCGCGGTCGGAAGTGCGTTGTCCAATTCTGTCGCTGCTTTGTCGTATCCGAGTAAGCGGACGCTCATCGATTCGTCGAGCGACGCAACGCCGCCGGCGAGTTCACGCCACGCTTGTTGCTGATGCGTCCAGCGATCGGCGCGATCGTCATCGGGAAACGTCATGCTCCGCGATGTGTCCACGGCAACCACCAACGTCGCTTCGGCAGGACGCGTATCGGTCTGGACAAATCCAGGCCGAAAAATAGCCAGCATTAAAATAAACGCGGCAAGGAAACGAAGTCCAATTAACCAACGACGCTGCTTCGGATTGTCCGTTGGCGGCGTCACCAACACCAAAACGGCAACGACTAGCAGCGAAACCAAAATGGCAACGACGACAGAATCATAGATCGGCTCGATCAAAAACGAACTCACGCGGTGGCTCCCGCAGCAGTGGACGCTTGCTTGATCGAGGATCGGCCACTATCGCGTTTTCGATAGAATCGATTTCCCAAAATCTGTTCCAGCAAAAACACGACTAATGCTAATAACATCGCCGGTGAATGCAGCGAAACACGTTGACTGTCCTGGTCGCCACGCAAATCGATCTCTTCGCGGTCGGTAACCAATTGAACATGGTCACTTGCAAACGCGTTGAGAAGCGTCTCGGAATCGACGCGAGCGAGACGGGTGGCGGTATCGGCAATGTTCGCTGAAAAACCGGTATGCAGTCCTGGCCCGCGAATCCAATAAGTTCCCGGAGCGTTGATGTTGGTCACCGTGAATTGTTGACTGTCGATATCGACGTCGATCGGAATCGAGCTGGTGTCCCCCGGCGGATACAGTTGGTAACGACGCGTTAATCGCTCGCCGGCGGGCTTCGAATCGGCACTGTTGACCATTACGACTCGACCACTGGACCCCGCCGCAGATGCATCCGACGAAGCGAGGTTGATGGTGTGAGGTTGGCCGACCAACGTATCACGCAATCCCGCCGAACGCTCCGTCAAGTAATCGGCGAGCTCGCGAACCAACAAGAAAGCAGGCCATGCGTCCGTACCGCTGAACAGTTCGTTCCAGCGGCGAGTCGCATTGGCCAGTGCAGGCAGCGGCGTCGTCATCATCACAACGCGGCTGGGCGTATCGGCATCCTCGTTGGCCACCTCGACAATCGCAGCGTGCTCGGTGCCGGCGAACTGGGCCAATCGGCGGAGTTTCACTTTGTCTTGCGTTCGCGTTTCGACTTGCCAATATTGGGCAATGCGAAATTGGTTCCATGGCACCCCGCCGGCAATGTTACTGAGCGGAGCGAGCAGCGGATGCGACTGATTCAGCGGTTGTAAAAACGTCCCCGGCTCGGGCACTCGCCAACGACGGACGCGTCTCGGCCATGTTGCAGATGCCTCGGATGTCGTTTCGGCAGCCGGCCCTAGCGCGACAAAGACGCCGCCTCCACGTTGAATATATTGGGCAAGTTGAGGATCCTCGAGCGCGCGATTGGGCGGGTCCAATAGCATCACGGCATCAAAGTCAGCCAGTCGGACGACGGCAAAATCTTGATAGCGAATCGATTCGACGCGGTATTCCGCATTCGGGTCATCGATCATCAACGGCGCGGTGATCGATTGGCCCAGCACGCGAGCTTCTTCGTCACTGTCGCTGACGATTAAGACGGGGGACGACGGCAACACCTCGATCGAAAAATAGCGAACGTTATCCAACGCGATCGAATCGTCACCGACCAAGCGAATTTGCCCGTGGTGCGTCCCCACTTGCATCGGCGGCACGGCCAACAAAACCTCGGCCGTCCCGCTGCCACTGAGACGAACGTTCGTACGATCCACACTTCGCAGCTCTGGCCGCTGGATTTTGCCATCGCGGATGACGGGCAATGCAGGATCAGTGTCGTACATTTCCAATTCGGCCGTAATCGATTGGCTCTTTTCGTTCACGTTGCCCGCGATCCCCACGCGTGCGGAAACCGACACCGACGTCGCGGCGGGCGGCGTCAGATCGGAAACTTGCAGTGAAGAAACGAATCGATTCGTACCCGCAAAATCTCCAAGATCGACCAACGTTAGATTGACGACGGGTTCCGTCTCCAGCAATTGCTGGGTACTTGCGTCGTCGATCGCCTCCTGCCAACTCGATTCACTGAGGTCGCTGATCACGATCACAGCCCGCGCAGTGAGATCGCTCGATTGAACCAAGCTAATCGCCGCGGCGATACGGCTCGTGATCGGCTGAGTCACCGCCAGCGGTTCAATTTGCTCGATTTGCGATAACGCACTCGCACTGTCCAACGCAAACGTTGCCGGGCTCGGCGAGCGATCGACCACCGCAATCCGGCTGCTGCGTGGCACGCGAGTTACGATCCATTCGGCCAGCGACTCGATCCGCTGCATCCGATCGTCAGCACTGGTTTGCCAGCTGGACGTTGCCGAATTGTCGATGACAATCGCAATCGCCACCGGCGATGCGGAATCGGTTGCCGGTCGGGGACCGGTTGCATACGTCACGCCGCCCCAAATGATCGCCGACAATAATGCCAACACGGCAATGCCGGTCAACGCGTAACGCAAGGGAGGTGAAAAGCCACGCGCGATCGCGATCCCCGCCAATACCAACAAGCCTAAGCCTGCGGCGGCCACCAAGCCGATCGTCACCCACGTTAGTGAGAGCGATTGATGGATCACCGGCCTTGCAAACGCGAATGCCACTGCGGCGATCGCCGCAATCCGCAATGCCAACAGCCACCAACGACGGATTTTCAGTCGGCTGCGGTTCGTCTCGTAACGCTGAGTCAAAAAACGTAGCGACGGGAACACGACCTTCTTGGGCTCGCGCCGCGACAGAAAATGCAGCACGATCGGCACGGCGGCTGCCGCGAGACCAAGCATCAGAGTTGCATTTAAGAATGTCACGAGATTGTTTTACCGCTGGTTTCAAGTTACTTGGACTTTTGACGCTGCATCAAATACTCCGTTAACGCTTTGTCAAACGGCATGCTGGTGTCCAACGGCACATAGTCAATACGCAAATTGGCGCATCGCTCGCGATAGTTGTCGCGGAACTCTTTCAGTTGCGCCAGATAATCTTCGCGAAATCCCGTCGCGTCCACCGTAATCGTCTCGTTGGTCTCGCTGTCCTCGAACTGGACCGGCCCGTCGTAGGGAAAGTTCACTTCGGCTTCGTCGAGAATGTGAAACACGATCACATCGTGACCGCCATGCCGCAGCCGAGCGAGCGCGGAAAGCGTCGCTTCGGGATCGTCCAGTAAATCAGAAAACAACATCACCAACGAATGATGCTTCAGCATCGCAGCGACCTGCGTTAGCGACGCCGCCAGATCGGTGTTGCCCATCGGCTTCATTTGCGTCAATCGCGCCATCACATCGCCGAGATGCCCTCGCCGACTTCGCGCCGGTAATTCCGCACGTACCTTTTCCCCCAGCGTCAACAATCCCACCGGGTCTTGCTGCATCGTCATCAAATAGGTCAGCGACGCAGCCAAGCACGTAGCGTATTCGAACTTGGTCATACTCTGGCTCTCGGTGAACCCCATCGACTTCGACAGATCGATCGCCAAGTAGCCTGTTAAATTTGTTTCCGCTTCAAAACGTTTGACATAGTACTTGTCGGTTTTTGCGTAGACCAACCAATCAATTAGTTTCGGATCATCGCCTTGGTTGTAGCGCCGGTGTTCACTGAACTGGACCGAAAACCCATGAAACGGACTGGAGTGCAACCCCTGTAAAAATCCACGCACGACCATCCTCGCACGCAGGTCGAGTCGTTTGATTTGTTGGATCGATTCGGGGGAAAGCAAAGAGGACACGATTAGGACTTCGTCATCTTTTCCGGTTCGGGGACAGGGATGTCTTTCAATAGTCGCTCGATCACCGCGTCCGTATCCATGCCCTCGGCCTGAGCTTGGAAGTTTGTCGCGATACGGTGACGCAGGACCGGAAGAGCGATCCGCTGAATGTCGCTCGGGTCGACACTAAACCGCCCGTTCATCGCCGCGATCGCTTTACCACCGTTGATCAGGTTCTGGCCAGCACGAGGGCCCGCACCCCAATCGACCAGCTCGCGAATATATTCCGGCGCGGTTTCGTCTTTGGGGCGAGTCGCACGGACAATCTGCGATGCATAACGGATCACCAGCGGATTGACCGCAATGCTGGAAACCAATTTTTGAATATTCAAGATCGCACGTGATGACAACACCTTGTTGACTGTGGGAGTTTCGCCACGTGTCGTCGCTGTCAAAATTTGCTCTTCTTCGGCCGCCGTGGGGTAGCCGACTTTGATGTTGAACATAAATCGGTCGAGCTGCGCTTCCGGAAGCGGGTAGGTTCCCTCTTGCTCGATTGGGTTTTGGGTCGCGATAGTGAAAAAGGGCGGCGACAACGGATAGGTTTCCGTTCCCACGGTGATTTGCCGCTCCTGCATCGCCTCTAAAAGGGCCGCCTGGGTTTTCGGGGGCGTCCGGTTGATTTCGTCCGCCAGCAGGATGTTGGTAAAGATCGGGCCTTGGACAAAGCGGAAACTTCGCCGCCCCGACTCGTTTTCTTCCATTACCTGGGTGCCCGTGATATCCGAGGGCATCAAATCCGGTGTAAACTGGATACGTTTGAACGAGACGTCGAGAATTTCAGCCAACGTGCTGACCATCAGCGTCTTGGCAAGTCCCGGAACTCCCTCGAGCAGACAGTGGCCGCGAGTAAAGATTGCGGCAAGCAGTTGCTCGATCGTATCGGATTGGCCCACAATGACCTTTGCAAGCTCGGCCCGCATCGTTTGCTGATGCTGAGAAAACTCGCGTAACACGTCACCTAAATTCCGCGACGGTTGATTCGGTGAGGGGGAATTGGGTGCAGGAGGAGGACTAGTCATGATGAAAAACGTACATTCCTTTGCCGAGGTACGGGAAATCTTCTCGTCGAGTTATCTTAGACATGTATTGAAGATGACGGGAGGACGCCAAGTCGGAACGATCGTTTTTGCGACTCTTTTGTTGCTTACCGGGATGATCCGTCCTGCGTATGCTGCCGAGATTGACGCGGCCAGCGTCCAACGAGCCATCGATCGCGGGGTTGCCTATCTTCGCAGCTCGCAAAATGACCGTGGCGGATGGAACGAATATGGCAGCCAATCGTGCGGGCTGACCTCGCTGTGCACACTCTCGCTGCTCAACGCGGGTGTCTCACGCGATGATCCCGACATGATTCGAGCGATGCGGTACTTGCGGCTGTATGAACCCAAAGAAACGTATTCGGTCGCTCTGCAAACGCTGGTCTATTGTCAACTTGGGGCCGCCGGGGATTTGGATCGCATCCGCCGCAACGTTCGCTGGTTGATCGATTCGCAACGCAATTCCGGGGGGGCAGGTCACGCAGGAAGCTGGAGCTACGGCAACGGACTTGGCAATGGCGATCCGTCGAATTCTCAGTTCGCCATTTTGGCGCTCGGTGCTGCGAAAGATCGTGGCATCGACATTGAGACCAATGTCTTTGAGCAGTCCATCGCTTACTGGGAAAAGATCCAGCGTGGTAACGGCGGATGGGGATACGGACGCAGCCAACCGCCGACCGGCAGTATGACGTGCGCAGGGATCGCTTCGATGATCATCGGCCGCGATGGAACCTCCGCTGGCAGCTCGAAAATCGTCGGCGACAAAATCCAGTGCTGCGGGAACGAATCGGCGGAAAAAGATCCCGTCCAGGCGGGGCTGCAGTGGCTGGGCGATCGGTTTACCACCGAAGTCAATCCGGGTGGCGATTCGATGACCTTTTTCTATTACCTGTACGCCCTCGAGCGAGTCGGCCGGTTATCGGGGCGACGGTTCATCGGCGGCCATGATTGGTATCGCGAAGGCGCCGAACAATTGCTTGGCGTTCACGATCAATTCCAAGGGTTTTGGTCCGGAGCGGGGCCGATGGAAAACAATCGCGACATCGCAACGTCGTTCGCTTTGTTGTTTCTCAGCAAAGGGAAACGCCAAGTGGTCGCGGGGCAATTGCAATACGAAAGCCAACCGGCGAACCAGTGGCAATCGCATCCTGAGGGGCTGAAGCAATTGGTCCGGCATGTCGAGCGTGATTGGGGCCGCGATCTGACTTGGCAAACCATTATCGGCCAGCACGACAAGGGCAAGGCCGCGTCGGTCGAAGATTTGCTGCAAACCCCAATACTGATCATCAGTGGCAAAGCCTCGCTGAATTTCTCGCCTGACTTAGTCAAGAATCTGGGCGAGTATTTAGAGCAAGGTGGCACGATTTTGTTCGAAGCCGAAGCTGGCGATGGATGCGGAGACGCTTCGGGATTCGAAGCGAGTGTTCGCGAGTTGTGTGCAAAATGGTTCACCGGAGCACCGTTGGACCGGTTGCCGCCGAGTCATCCGGTGTGGTTTGCCCAGCACGAAGTGGACCCCTCAGCGATCCCATTGATCGACAAAGATTTTTGGGTGTATGGGGTTCAAGCGTGCTGCCGAACCGCCGTGTTTTACGTACCGAATTCCTTGTCATGTCGCTGGGAATTGAGTGACGTATTGTTTTCGCGCCGCGAGGTGTCCGAGCCTGTGCGAAAACAATTGGATGTCGCCGTGCGGTTAGGAGAAAACGTGATTGCATATGCCACCGGCCGCGAATTGAAAGACAAGCTGGAAAAACGGGTCGTGCTGGACGCTGAGGATGCGCCGCAGCCCTCGCGTGGATCGATCGAGATCGCGATGTTGTCATTGGGGGCGGGTGGTGAAGAAGCTCGCCGAGCGATCCCCAACGCGGCCGAGTTGATTCGCCGGCGGGTGCCGATCGACATCGTCGCGGCCGACCAACCGGTACAGCTCGGGTCGACGGGTTTGAGCGGCGTTCCGGTGTTGTGGTTGCATGGTCGCACCGAGTTTGAATTGACCGCAGGTCAGCGACGGACCTTGGCGGAATACATTAAAAATGGCGGCTTTGTGATCAGCACCGCGATTTGCGGCAGCGACGCGTTCGCCAAGTCGTTTCGCCACGAACTGGGGCAGGTGCTACCGGGTTCGGAACTCGAGACGATGCCCAGTTCGCATCGTGCGATGACCAGTGCGTACGGCGGTTTCGACATCACCTCGGTAACGATCCGCAAACCGAGTGGCCGCGGAGTCGGGCAAGCTGTCAATCGTCGCAGCGGCGCACCGCTGTTAGAGTTTGCTACGGTTGACGGCATGGCCAGCGTCTTTTTTTCACCGCTAGACATCAGTTGTGCGCTAGAGAGCCAGAACTCAGTGCAATGCCCCGGCTACCCCACCGAAGACGCAGCCAAGATCGTCGCCAACCTTGTCCTCTTCGCCCTAAACCAATAAGCAGTCTAGACTTACAGTCTGCCAATGTGGGATAGGCTTCTAGCCTGTCATCAGAGCCCCTTCCACCATGTCATCAAGCGCACCCTCACCAGTTTTCAATTTACAATTGTCAATTTAACTTTTTCAATCGCTGCCAATCGTCCTCAGCCGTCTGCTCGTTTCTCTCCTCCGCTGGCCGCATCGGCGTTAGCCCCAACGTTTTACATGGATCGGTGAGTCGCGGGCCGCAAGGCACCAAGTGGTTGCCTGTCCGCTCGCCCAGGTGAATGGTCATGTTTTAGCAAAGGAAGAATCTTGAGCTTCTTTAGAAAACTGTTCGGTCGTGAGTCAAAGGTAGTTTGTGATCCAGACAGAGCGCCGGACGCCTTCAAGCAGCTAGCACCCGTCTTTGATGAAATCGGCGCTGAAGCGATCGGATGCATCCCAGGGAACTGGACCAATGCCGTCTTGACGATTACGTGCGACGGCCAAAGGATTGACTACTCCCTCAAAAATCATCGCGGAGAGCAAGGAATGGCTTCGATCACTCCTCGTCTTGCCCAGCTTGCCGAGCAACTGTATTTATCGATGGCCTCGAAAGGCGATCGGTGGACGAAGGCGGAACTTCGATATAATCAAGATGGCGACGCATGGAAGTTCGAGTCGAACTTCTCTTATGACTAACAAGCCACTGCACCCGCGCGACGAAGCCGGGTATCTTGAAGTGCATGGTCAACCGTCGTTTGCCGGCGGGTCAGTAAATTCATTTCAGAAAGTGAGGCGGTCAGATGATGCGAGTTTACATTCCAGTTTTTTGCGGCGCACTCGTTGCTATCGTCGTGGTCGGTTGTGAAGGAAAACCGGCCAGCGTGCCTCCAGTGCCCATCGTTGCAGGGGAGCCAGCCAAGCCCGATGAGAGCGTGCCTGCTGATGCCGCCGGCGAGCCGGAACTGAATCTTGTCGAAGCCGGACGACAACAGTTGAAAGATAAATATACTCCAAGGCCGGTCTACTCACGGGCCGGCGCCATGGGAATCATCCGGCTGGTCGAAGACAATGTCTGTAAGCTCGCGGACGCGATTGTCGTGCTCCAAGACAAAGAGATCACCGATAGTCGTTTGAAACTGGAGGATGGCTACGTCTTCTTTAACGTCGGCAAGACCGGCCCTGTGAAAGTGGGAGACTTTGAATTAAAGCAGGGCGAATGCGTGCTATTCCGCAATGGGCAATTCAGCAAACTTGATATTGTTGTGGCTGTCGACTGACGCCCGCTTCGCTAGCGAGCAAGGAGACGGGAAGCGAGGAGGTGTTTGTTCGAACGGAATACTTTGTGCTCGCGTGTGTCAGGGAATCGCCGATGCAAGACAGAAAGATTGAAGCGACAGGAAAATTAGAAAGTCAGAATGTGGAATGCCTCATCTTTCTAACTCCATTTACCTACCAAATATCTTTAAGCCGCTGAAGCGATGTTGCATCCAATCAAGGTCGAGTAGGATAATTGAACCGTACGGGTGAGTTGGACGTAGCCGATTTGTGTCATCCGCCGAACACGGACATTGGTTGCCGCTACTGCGGCTAGATTGCTTGGAATGAAACTAATAACAACTATGAATATGCGATCATCCCTCCTACACATTGCACTGCTTGCCACCCTCGTCACGAACCTTGCAGCGAGCGAACCCGCCAATTCATCCGGCGAAGAAAATGCGGCTGTTGCCAAGGACGGCACCCGAGTGGTTGAGGAACCAATGCAAGGAAGGGCGATGGATTCCCCGGTCTACCTCACCGCGAACAACATGTCGATCGCGACGGGCACCCCTTCGCTGGTGCTGATGTCGAGCGGCTCCACGCACATTCCCGTTTGGTCATTATCCGGTGGCACTACTGGGCAGTCAGTCACCGGTATCGTGACTGGCTTTCCTAGCGATTGCGTCGCGGTGAAAGTTGAAATTGTTGTGACGACGACGGACAAGGCGACGAGCTCCGAGTATGAGGATGTATACAGGGTTCACCTGTCGCAGATGGTGAAGGATGCCCCGTTCACAGCTAGGTACTCTTTGGGCAAGCCCGTGCGAACATCGCTTCCCACCGCACCGCTCTACACCAGGACGATCGTTCTGGAGTCATACTATGAAATCGAGCCGGATGCCCCGCTGTCGGTGCGCGTTCAGCGGGAGCCTGGCGATCCTGACGACTCGTTCACCCGTCCCACCGGCCTGGCCATGGTCAAGGTGACGCCTCTGTACCCTCTTGCGGAGCCGCATGTCGTGCAAGACGTGAGCGGCTACAACTCGTGGCCGATGACTCAGGCAATCGGAGAGAAGCTGGTCTGCACGTACAGCCGGGGCTCGGCGCATACGATCAATGAAGACGCCCGCGCCGTATACGCTCGCACCTCCACAGACGGAGGAAAAACGTGGACGGCTGAAACCGTTGTCGCCGACACACCGGGCGCTGGCGAGGTCACCGTCGGGAAGGGGCTGGATTCGACGGGGGCGATGCTTCTCTGGGTGCGCCGGATCGGAAAGGAGCGGAAGCACGACCTCTACCGCACCACCGATGGAGTGACATTCAAGCTCTTGGCGACGCCGGAACTCGCTGTGAAACCCATGCAGATCACCGACGTCTTCGCGGTCCCCACGATCGGGCTCATGGCACTGTGGTTCGCAGGGGACTACAGTGACAATGCGACTCAATCCTGGGGCACGCTGACCAGCAGTGACGACGGTGCGACCTGGAAACAGACCCCGATCGAATCCGGACTGACCAAAGCGAACTGGCCGACCGAACCCTCCGCTGTTTACCTCGGCAATGGCAGGATTCTCGCTGTCGGACGGACGGAGACCGGGCGACCTCAATTCCAGCTGGTCTCATCCGACTACGGCGCAACCTGGACGCGGGCACAAACCAACGTCGGCGATGTCTATGCCTCCACGCCGAGCCTGATTCTGGACGCCGAAACCGGTTTGCTGAGCAACTATTACTATGAGCGTGGCAGGGGTATCCTTCGGCGCCGAGTCGTCGATCCAAACGACGTGTTTGACCATCCGCTCAACTGGCCTGCTTCCGAGGCAGTCGCCACCGGCAGTCCGATTGCGTGGGATTCGGGCAACGCGAACGCCACCGTGATCGGGGATACCCACTACGTTTCTTTCTACTCCGGTGAGGCTCCTGACACAGCGGTTCTGGTGTCGGAACTCCCGGCGCCGGCGACTGGGAATTCACATTCCCGCTCCTCACGGCCCCGAGCGGCACGAAAATAGACAGACAGATCACAAATTCTTGAATAATCTCCCGCCGAAAATCTCACAGCGGCAGGGCGCGACTAATACCGGGCGTTACTGCGAAGGCCCCCGGAACGCGGTTTGTTTTCGCCTCATCAATCGCATCGCATGCCAAAATCTAGACACCGGCTTCGTACTTGAATTAGTGGTTTTCATTCGCTCATTGGACTTATGGTTTATCGCGTGTTACGATCGGCTCGCGCATCGAAGGTTACATCCGGAGCGTAAGCCTGCTTATCGAGTGCGACCGAAACCAGTCGATGTCCGTCGGTTGCACCGGCGCGGCGGCGAGCGTCTCCGTTTGTCTGCAAGTCTTTTGCCGCCGTCCGCTGGACCGTTTCTTTGTCCCGTTCAATCATGCATCTCGCTCCATCATGCTCTGGCCGATCGTCCTGCCGTTCAAAATCACATTCTGGATTGTCGCCGGATTCGTGACGACTGCCGTCCTGGTGTCACCATTGTTCAAATGGAAACTCGGAAAGACGGTGCTGGTTTCGTTGTTCATCGGCTTGCTTGCTTTTGTCCCGATCTGTGCCGGCATCGGCTCTGTACTCGACTCACGCCGATTCGGCGTATTCCACTACGAAACTTATCCTGAAGTTCAAGATTTCCGCGTTGAACGTTACCTTCCGCCGAAGGCTCGGGAGATCACGCTCGACAAATTTGCGATGGGTCACCGTGCTAAGTATTCGATTACGCTTGATGAATTGACAGAATATCTCGACGCTCTCTGGATCGAATCCAAAGGCCGATCCGCTGTTCCTCGCGACCAACTCAACGATGGCGAATCGGAAACTAGCGATCGCTTCGACCATCGATTTGAAGGACTCGATTGGGCCATGCCTGAAACTGCGGCACACTTCCATAGCCCCGTCCAGTCGGATGGGGGCGGGGCTGACTACTTCTTTGACGCCGAGACCAACACGGTTTTCCAGCACGCTGGATACTGGTAGGTACGAGCAAACGATGAATGCGGAGGGTCGACAGCGAATTTGCAAATGGAAGGTCCACTTTAGCCGTTCGGTTAGCGAAATTTGTTGGTATGCTGAAATGAATCGGGGGGTGACAGGCGACCCATCGTTGAGCACACAGGTGCGAGCGGGCTGTAGGCGGCGACGAGCGATTTTTGACAGACGAATGTGGGACAGACGAGAAGCGGAAGTCAGCTATGGCTCGTCGTAAAACTGGAACGCCAGAAACCGGCGGTACCAGCAGCTCCCGCAAGCACACCGTAACCGTGATACGCCATCCGCTGCACCCGAGCGACGAAGTCGGGTGTATGGAAGTGGATGATCAGTCGTCGCCCTTGGCTGATCGGTACCGTAATCCGACTGACAACTGAATCGGAATTGAGCTGACGATATGACACTTACGAAGCCTGGAATCTCCGCACTTCCTTCGATGCGTCCCATTGGGCTGCACCCAATCGAACAGATGCTCGCTAGCGGCGAACTCCCAATTGAACGAGACTGTGTCCAATGTGGTTGCGAGACTAGTGAATCACTCTCTTGCGTAGTTCAATGCGAAACTAAGGGTGGAAGGCTTCTTGATCTATTTCCCAAGCCGATCCTTTTCTTGTTTGCGACCATTTGGTTTGTACCATTCATGCGACGATCGATGGAAACAAGCAATTCATCCGCGGAAGACAAGTTCATTCGCCTCAAGATTCGTTTGTGTGACCGATGCAAAAACGATATTCAATTAACGCCCCAGAACCTGAGAATACTTGCGTGCAAAACTCCGGTCATTGCAGACCTTTTCGCAGAGTTCCCAAATGCTCGCATACAAGGAAAACGCACTTCGTCATCTCCAGTGCCGGCAACATGTCCGCAGACCGAAGTCCCGAGCCAAGACACCACTTCCCGCACTGAGTATTGTTCAACATGCAAGAAAAATGTTGCCATCGATGACGATGAACGCTGCGTACAGTGTCGCTGGCCCGTGTAGCACAGATGCCGGCTTTCTTGATCAACGCAGCGACGGCGAATAACCATGGGCTCGTTTCAAATAAGGCCTCGCGTGGCTGTTGAGTGGTGGCCACTTTTGCGGACAGGCAATGTCGAATGGACGAGCGGGTGTGAAACCCGCCTGGGTTTGCGATAGCCGGTGGGTTCAGAGAGGGCGAAGGGGAGTTGAGAGCGGGGAGTAAGACAGAAAAGTTGGGAATGCGAGTCGTTGAGTGCCCTATCTTCCTTCCTCTATTTTCCTACCAAATTTTTTGTCGGCGATGTTCGATCAGTAATTGACGTTACGTACTATTGAACGCCGTGCCGGTTAGCTGAAACTGGGTCCTAAATTGGACTCTGTCAATTCGCATATTCCATAAGACATCACCGGAGCTCGCTATCGCCGCTACCGCGGCTAGTGTGGTGTCTAGGTGATCGAAACCCCATGCTTACGCATGGGGCTAAGTGCTGCCGCCGCTCGCGCGGCTCGAAGAGAAGCAGAGGGGCATCGCATATCAATTGGGGGAAAGTGATGCATGAGGTCGGATTGAATCGGACGTCTCCAAGATGACGAAAACGTTGATCGACCTCCTCGGTTTCCTCCTGTTCGCTTCATTCTCGTTGGGCAATCAGCCCATGAATGGATATGTACGGGGAAATATTGCGCGGCCGACGGACGTCTGGTATCTTATTGCTTGGGCTCGATCGGATGGTCGAGTCAACATCCGTTCCTGAACACTCCATGGTGATTCGATGCAATGCCGCCCGCTTATTATGATTCTCTGCCTCGTCGTGTCGCCCATCGCCGTGGGCGATGAAACCAACAACGTCGAACGTGCTGAATCCTCTGAAATTCACAGCAATTTCCAGTACGACGGGATTTGGAAGCCCAAAGGCGCACTTCTTGGCGGCGTCTTGTTGCCACCGCCTGCGCTGGCCGGAATCACGCTCCGAATCGATAAAGACAAGTACGAAGTTACCGTTGTTGGTGAAGATCATTCGGACAAGGGAACGTTCACTCTGGACGAAACAACCACTCCGAAACGAATGACAATCAAGAGCACCGCTGGCCCCAACAAGGGCAAGACGTTCCTCGCCATTTATGAGATCAAGAACGCCAATGCGATGCGTGTCTGCTATGACCTGTCCGGCAAAGACTTTCCCAAAGAATTCAAGGCTCCCAAGAACAGCGAGCTTTATCTCGTCGGCTATCGGCGGCAACTCCCCGATGCAAAAGACGCCAAAACCGAAACCACCGGCAATCGGGATGAGCAATAGTTTCTGCAAAGTTGTAGTCGAAAGATTGATCAACAATCTTCGTGAACCGGAGCGGCAAAACACGCGGAACTTGATATTGTTAAAAAACGCCAGGCCTCAAAACAGTCACGTTTAGGCGTATGATCGATCCGTCTGTCTCGACACAGAAACGGTCGCGATACGCAACCTCACCAGTCTTTCCCAACAATGGAATTAAAGGCATCACATCAATGCGACTCTTACAACACATGCTGACGTTTTCACTCTTGTTAACCACTACTGCTGCCTCCGCAGAACAGCCTGTTTCGGAAGATCACGCCAGCGTTCACATCGTGTTCGTCCTTCCCAACCTCATGCCTTCGCAATTTGGCAACAATACCCCAACCGCTCGAGTGGGTGACGTCATCATACCGATCGAGTCGGTTCGCCCCATTTCTGTCACGATCGATGGTGAGTTTGTTGGCCACGCAATGGTCGGCTACCAGAACGTTAAACCAGTATTCAACCTGCCAAGCGGTACACACGAATTCAAATTCGTTTGCAACGGTTTCAAAGCAACCTCGATCAAATTGAAAACACTTGGTGCTGGAAGCACGCAATACCTTGTCGTAAAGATGGAGCCAGGCTCACCGGACACAACCGACACGCTCGACGAAGAAGCATCGGATGCAAGTGCTGCGACCGTACCAAGCGGCTTGCATACTCCACCGAACCAGCGGTCGAAGGCGGATTAATACAACTGTACGGCCATGTATCACGTACCAACCAACGACACGTGGGACGCAAAGTTCATTGCGGATTCTCTTTGTCGCCAAAACTTAGCCGCCCACATCTTCGGCGATTCTGTGCGAGTAACATTGCCAGCGGCTCAACGTTTTTCGATGTTCGGCGAGCTTGTTCAGAAATTGTTTCCCGCACGGCCTCTCTATATCACGATCTCTTTTCACCCTGGGAATTTTATTCGAAATGTCACGTTAGAATACGCCTTCATGAAGGTACCACACGATTCCCCGTGCTTCGATAAGATTACCAATGCGATGTTTGAACGCGGGTACTTGGTCGAAGATGATCGAGAAATTGCTGCTCGCTATTGCCCCGAATCCGATGAGCTAACGGAATCATTTGACAGACTTGAGCAATTGCAGATTCAGTTGGAAGAATCGGTTCTGAATCGGGATTTTGAGAATGCCGTTACTGTACGCGACGAAGCAAAGATGATTGAGAAAAAGATCGAGACGATGCTTTTCGAAACGGTCCGTCGCACACCTCAAAGCGGGAATCGCGACGATTCATAACGCGAACGTTGCGGACAGGAATTAGTTTAAAGGCGAAAGGTTGAAAATCCGAAGCATTGCCCGCGAGCGTCTTGGGAAAGGTGTTTGTTACACAGAAAAATTGATGCGACAAAAAAACGGGAAAGACGGATCGTCGATTCCCTTATTCGTCGCGTTCAAAAATCTGACGGCGTATTTCGGGCTTCTTTTTCGATTGATATCGCAGCGTGCGAAACGCGTCCACGCCTGCCAAGACCATGATTACTAGCAACGCCAACATCACGCTCATCCAGCATCCGATCCAAACTCGTCCTGGACCAGCGAAGGCAGCGACGATAACCAGGATACCGCAAAGTCCAAACAGGACGTGAACCCAACGGCGTGAACGCATTCGCGACGAATAGTAATGCTGATCCAACCGATCGTCGTGTGACTCGCCGGCCCACCCTTGACGTTCGTTCCAGTGCAACCAGATCGCGAACGAAAGGAGCGTGACGCCGATAACAATACTGCCTGCGAACATAAGACTACTTTTTCTCTCTGGCTCGGTCATCCATCGGTAAAGCGCAACATGAAGCGAAGCTATCCGAAAGGGGTGCTTTTCAGAAAGACGGCATCGCTACGACAGCATACCCCAGGTTACCAACAAGAACGACGTCTATTTTCAATTACAAACGTCTCCTTTCTGGATTTACAACAATTGCTAAACTAAAAAGCAGACATTTTTTTCTGCAGAAATTCAGCACCAGATTCGATCGTCGCCAAGAATTTTAAGGCCGAAAACAAAAAGCCGTCCAAGCGTCGCAACCCGACTGCCACGGCACCCCATCCCCATACGACTCTCCCTCCACGTCGCCCTGGGATCTCCCCGTCGCTTAGAATGACGAATCGCTGGTTGATCACGCACCGAGCAACGGCCAACCACTCCAACGCATAACACGCAGCATCACGGATGCCAGAGGCACCGCTTCTCAGTACAGTGGCTAAAATCCGAGACGTTGTCTTGATTTCGACAACCGGCCACCGGCCCAACGCTACCGTGTTCGGTCACTCATCGGGACAGTCGAATTCCATATTGGCAACGGTCATCCTTAACCACACGCGCCCCGTGAACCAACTTGATGGAGACTTAAAAGTGATTGCCTGGATCCGCGTTACCACATGTCTGATTCTGCTGCCAATCGCGATGCAAAGTATGATTTGCGGTACGGCAGCAGCAAAGACTAGTCCGATCGCCGATCGCATCGAAATAGTTGGTAATCGCAGCTTTTCCAAACACAAGTTGCTAGCGGAACTCAATGCTCAACCCGAATTCCTGATTGCCAGTCACGCTTACGGCGACTCATCCAAATTGGCAGGCGTGATTGAAACTCTGCTCGTGAAAGGATATCGCAACGAAGGATTTGATAAAGTCATCGTGAAATGCGAGGCAGTCGCGGCCGACGACGACTCCTCGCCATCGCGATGGGAGATCACGATCAATGAGGGCAAGCAAATTCGTTGTGGCCAGGTTCACATTCTGGCCGCGAAGCAGATCGACGCTCAAGCTCTGGTGCAACGCTTGACAGAGCCTTACGCCGATAGCACCGCATTCCCCAACTTTGTTGAAATCAACGGAATCGTAGCCACGCACTGGGTGAATGAAGAAGGAAAAGAATCGAAGTTGAAGGATCCTGTTTGGGAGATCGGTAACGAAGTCCGATTTGATTCCGAACTTCGTTTACGAAAACAGGTGATCCAAGCCATCGCAGACCTCGGGTTTTCGCATTCCGACGTCCTGGTCCGCTTCGACGTGGACCGCGACCAAATGACGACGGCTCTGACCGTCGAAATCCTTGATGAAGGAGTGGCCGACCGAATCAGTGAGATAGAAATCCATGGCAATTCGATCAACACGAACGCGCAGATCCTCGACTTCTTGAGTGTGACGATCGGTGACGCGATTGACCGTGATCAATTGCAACAATTGACAAAACGACTGTGGGACAGTGGCCGCTTCAAAAAGCACCGCTTTCGCTTTGACAAACAAACACTAACGCTTTCGTTGGAGGTGGAAGAGTGCAGCGGACTGCCGCCGATCGATGAACCGATCAACGATGTTGCGACGGTTCTAATGAAAGCGAGTCATTGGTTGTCGGGGGTTGCCGCCCGAGGCGATGACATTGAAATGTTCAATGATTGGGGCGACAGCAAACTGTTGGTCATCGAGTCGAGTGATGGACTGTTCGCAGAATTGAAGATAACCTCCGACACGATAACCGATGACCAATCCGAGACGGTGTCACTGCTCATCGACAGAGACGTCTTTGTATTGAATCATTCGAGACTGGCGGGATGTTTGCGAATCCCGCTGAGTTCGATGGATGGACAGATTCAATTCAGCACGGAACATTTTGCCGATCCGGAAGGGGACAAATTCATGAAGGGAACCTTTACGCTTTCAGGCACGACACGCCGTGATGAAAACGAAGGCCCGTTGAAATTCAGCTTCCGAAGCAGTCCGGTAAATTGGCTACCTCTGGCATACAAGGAATCGGTCGACCACCAATTTGTTGGCGGTGAATTGATCCTGACCCACGAAAGAGAAAGCATCCGCATCGATGTGGAAACGGGCAAAGTAAACCAATGGACGACACACAATGGGATGCTTCGTTTCGCACCAGGATTGCTTCAGGCAGCACGGTCGACTTATGTCAAGGAATTACCCGAAGCGGTCAATCGCAGTGACAAAACGGCAAAGCCGGTGACCGCCACGGTGGCCTACATCATCAGCGATCCGGTCGTCCAAACGCTGAATCGAGTGCGAAAAGAAGATCCACCGTTTATCGATCCACTCCTGATCTCGGCGATTCGCAAACTTGTCGACGGCGGCATGCTGCACGGCTTCGACGAAGCATTGACTTGGATGGACAACGAGAAAAGCGAGGAAGCGTTCCACATCCCCATGGACACACTGGAGAACCTTGACTCCGAACAGATATTCTGGAACGTGGGATCTCGCATCACGCTCTTGAATGTCGACAAAGTCTTTGAAGAGGGGACTTGGCCCTCGATACTGATCAAAGAATGCTGTCTACAACTATTGGGGGCTTCGAAATACGGCCCCAAGGTGTTGCAAGACCTCGCAAGCGACAATCAAAATGGCCCTATTTGCTTGGCGGCAATGACGTTGGCGCTGAAGCAATTTAAATCGGATTCGGTCAAACAATCGGCAAGCATCGGTTTGCAACGGCTGAACCCCGAGGCATTCGGCCGTGATTACGACGCGTTGACGGCCATCGTTGGCGACGATTTTCTGGTTCGCTTGCGAAGCAGTCTTGCGACATTGACGGAACAGGAAACGGCACTTTTGTCAAACGTTTTGAGGGCTCCCGGCTTTGGACGCTTCTTACGACACATTCAACAAACCCCGATTAAAGCGGGGGAGAACGAGAGCCAATTTTGGTATCGGGTGAGCCACGATCCGCTCGAAGCGTGGTTGAGGCAGAATGCAGGCTAGTGGTTTGTCAGCGTTGAATTTTAGGGTAGTGGACGAGGCCACGAGTCCTTGAAGTGCGATAAATCGCAGGGACTCGTAGCCTCGTCCACTACAGCCAACCCTAAATTTGACAAACATGGATCGTTCCGCGATCCAACGTTCTGATCGCAGAGCGATCAGCGACATTCCGCCAGCTGCCTTGCCGAAATTCGGCGTTTCTGCGGTCTAGCCTACAACCCACATCACTTCCGTCACGCTGCATTGCGTTATCGGCCTGTACCGGATTGTGCCAAAAGCCATTGGTGGACGACCCAGACCACCGCAGCGAGCGACTCTCCGCTACAGTTTTCGGGGACATCCTTTTCGGTGTGCCAGTAGGACTTCACTCCATATCCGGGACGCGGATAGTCAAAGTCAATGATGTCGATCGTTGGAATCTTTGCGATTTCGTTTAGCGACAAGTGGTCGTCTTCGAGCGTGTGTCGACTGCGAGGTACAAAAGCTCGCACACCGAGACGACCTGCGACATCCCAGACGCTGCGAGCCAAACTGCGTGCGTGCTTCAGGCTGTTGTTCTCGTAGTAGATCTGCAAATTTTTATCGCCAACCATGTCCAACAGGATCCCGGCTTGGTAAGGATGCTGCGGCGGAGCTGCGGCGTACTTCTTGGCAAAAAAGGTCGAGCCGAGAAAATAATCGTCGCGTCCTTGCTCGAACACAAATTCTTCGCCATCGAACAAGACCATGTCGACACCAATGTCCGCCGGCAAAGTTTTCATTTGATTTGCCAATTCCATCAACGCCGCCGTTCCGCTTGCTCCATCGTTGGCTCCGATAAACACTCCCTTCGGGTTGTTTTCGTCGCGATCAGGGAAGGGCCGAGTATCGTAGTGGGCACAAAACAGAAACCGTTTAGGTTGGTCGGCATTCCAGCTGGCGATTAGATTCCCAAGTGAAACGTTTTCACCGGTCTCCGGGTGTCGAATATCAAAAGTTTGCATCGACACTTCAGCCCCCGCTTTGCGGAAGAACCGCGTCAGCAATTCTTGTTGCTTCTGCATCCCGGCGGACCCTGAGGGTCGCGGTCCAATGTCACAAAGCTCGACCAAGTAACCAAACGCGCGATTCGCATCGTACTGGGCCGGAATCGGCCGCGCCGATGGACTTTCGATTCCCTCGGAACCGCGATCAAACCACCCCAATCCCATTCCAATGACGAGCAAGACGATGATCAATCCAAAAACCACAATGATGCCAAACAGCATCGATCGCAATAAGGCATCGGAGTGGGGTGCTGGGACTTTCACGTTGCCCGTATTTTTGGCTGAGGTCACTTCCTGATGATCCTGTGATGAAGTTTTGATGTGCGATTTCGATGAAGCATCGCCTGCGGATTGACTGCTTGATGTGCGTTGTCGAGCGTTGGCAGGAGAAGTATCGATCATCAATTGAATTCGTTTCGAGTGATTTGGTGAAGGGGCGGCGGCGTGACACAGCCATTCGGGCGGCAACGAAGGCACTCGCCTATTGTTGCGAATCAAGCTGAAATGACCTACGGGGATTGATACCGCTTCCCCATTTTTTCCCTGACACCGTTGAAAATAAGGTTGCTCAAACCGGCCTGATGCACGGCAAAGATCAGCCTCGGTACGATTTAGCCGCCAAACACGCTAAATTGAGACAAACTTATTCCGTTTGACCGCAATTTTCCCGAACGAGACACTGCTTTGCCGGACATTCGTTTCCGAGGTCAGCTGCGACCGTCACAAATCGAGGTCGCCCGGATCGCTAGCGAGCAACTCGCGATGGGAAAGCGACGGCTGCATATCGTGGCTCCGCCCGGCAGTGGAAAAACCGTCATGGGCCTTTATATCTGGGCCGAACTGGTGGGTAAACCTGCGTTGGTCCTTTCTCCCAATTCTGCAATCCAGGCCCAGTGGGCTGCACGGACTGAGTTGTTCGAGCATCGACATGGCATGGACCTCGCACCGTTGATCAGCACCGATGCACAAATGCCGGGATTGTTAACCTCGCTAACTTACCAATCAGTGACGCTGCCTGCGCGAGCAACCGATTTTACAGCCGCACGGGCATCCGATCTGTGGGCTCAAACACTGATCGATAAAGACCAAGCCGCTAGCGAACAGGAAGCGGATGATTGGATTGAAGGGTTACGCGATCACAATCCCAACTTTTACAACGAGCGTTTGGCATATTTCCGCAAACAAATCCGCGAAGAGGACGCGATCGGCGGTCGTGCAATGACGCTGTTGCATCGCACGTCGCTCGATGCCTTGGTGCGACTGCGTGACTACGGTGTCGGATTGCTGATCCTGGACGAGTGCCATCACTTGCTGGGACATTGGGGCCGCGTCTTGGCCGAAGTCAGCGACTATCTGGACGACCCTGTGATTGTGGGATTGACCGCGACGCCTCCGGATCGCGAGGGAAAGAAACGCGAAGACACCCAGCGTTACGATCATTTCTTTGGCAAGATTGATTTCGAGGTTCCGGTGCCAGCCGTTGTCAAAGATGGTTACTTGGCTCCCTATCAAGACCTCGCCTATTTCGTTCGTCCCAGCGAAAAGGAACTCGAATTCATCGCCTCGGTCGATCAACAATTCAGCAAACTGGTTGATGAACTCTGCCAACCCTGTGCAATTTCGGCCGAGCCCGGTTCGCTGATCCTGCGACCACCGGAATCACTGAACGACTGGATTCTCCGCGTGCTGCGAGACAAACAGCTTCCCACTCGCCAAGCATCGCAGTGGCGACAATTCTTTGCTGCGGATCCTCGCTTTGTAACGGCAGCGGCTTGGTTTCTGAAGTCCCAAAAACTGGCACTTCCCGAGGGAGTTCCTGAATTATTACCAAGCGACGAAACCGAGGAAGAGCAATGGGTCATTTTGATCGATCGCTACACGCGTCACTATCTTCGCCGCTCGCCGCACACCGCCGACCATGAAATGGCTATGCGTGCTGTCGATCGTTTGCGGATGCTCGGTGTGCAAATCACGGACTCGGGGCCGCGAGCGTGTGCGTCACCGGTCTCACGCGTGATTGCCTATACGCGAAACAAGACGCGAGCCGTTGTGCCTATTCTTCGTCACGAGGCAGATATTCTCGGTAAAGATCTTCGCGCCGTCGTGATCGCCGACTTCGAGAAGACATCGGCAATCACATCGGAAGTCGCCCACCTACTGGACGAAGAAGCGGGCGGGGCAGTGGCGGCGTTTCGGATGCTTCTAGACGATCCCGAAACGAACAAACTTGATCCGGTGTTGGTTACGGGTTCCTCAGTGTTGGTCGACACCGATCTACTGGAACGGGTCATGAGCGAAGCCAACGCTTGGCTGCACGAACGTTCCATCAAAGTCGAGCTTTCGTCAGAAACGCAAGGGATGTTTCACGAGCTGAATGGCCGAGGCAGCGATTGGTGCCCGCGAGTTTACGTGGAACTGATGACGGAACTGTTCCAGCGAGGAACGACACGATGCTTGGTCGGTACTCGTGGATTGTTGGGCGAAGGATGGGACGCCAACTCCGTCAACGTGCTTGTGGATTTATCAACCGCCACCACGTCGATGACCGTCAACCAATTGCGTGGCCGATCGCTTCGTCTCGATCCCAAACAACCTCGCAAACTCGCCAATAACTGGGACATCGTCTGCATCGCCCCCGAGTTCCGCAAAGGGTTGGATGATTACCGCCGCTTTTTGCGAAAACATGAAACGATCTTTGGGCTGTGTGATGATGGAGCGATCGAAAAGGGGGTGGGACACGTGCATGCCGCTTTCACCGAACTGAAACCAGAACTTGTCGAAGGGAGTGTTGCCGATTTGAACACCGACATGTTCGTTCGTGCGGGCAAACGCGACGACGCGTACCAGCTGTGGCAGATCGGGAAACCTTTTGGCGGCCGAGCGATCCGTGCGATCGAGTTCGGTTCGCATCGAGCCAATTTCGCTGCAGGCTACCCACCGTTTGCAAACGTCAACCTACCCTGGGATCGAATCCGATTGGTTTCTGCAATCAGCGAAGTCATTCTGGACTCATTGCGAGAGACCGGACAAATTTCCAGCGAGTCGGCGGTGCAGATTAACCAGCGAGACGGCGGCTATGTCCGGCTCTATTTGGACAACGCCACCGATGCCGAATCTCAACTGTTTGCGACTGCCGTCCGCGAGACCCTGAGCCCACTGTCGAGTCCCCGCTACGTGATTCCACGCTCAATCGATGTACCAGCGGATACCTTTGTCAATCGTTGGTTGCCGAAGATGATCCGCCCGTGGTTAGAACGTCGCGATCGAAAACAATGCATGTTGCACGCCGTCCCGAGCTCGCTAGCATCCAAACGCGAACTGGTCGCTGTTTTCGAGAAACATTGGAATGAAAAAGTCAGTCCCGGCAAAGCGATCTTTGTCAAAAACCCGCAGGGAGAACAGCTGGTTATCGACGCGATCCGCAATGATGCCACCCCCGCAACCATCGTCCACGAAAAGGAAATGTTCTTGTAATCCCTAAATGGTATGCCGCACGGCAGATCTCACGTCGTCAACAATTAATGTGAGAGGCTTAGCTGATCGAAATCGCCCACAAACGCCCCAGCATGCAGTGGGGGATCCCGATCGAACAATCCAAAGCCGAGGCCGAGACAATCAGCGACGAAATTACGATGTCGCTATTGCAGCAACCGAACGGTCTGGAAGCAGCGTAATCTGAAATTCTCAGCAACACGTATTAAATCCTGCTCGCGTTTCATCCGCGATTGGATAATGATAGTGTTGGACCGACAATGACCAATATCGCTTTGCGGCACCCTGTGTGTCTGACATTTTTTTCACGCCAGCGGATTTGATATGGGATTTCAGAATCAAGATTTATCTACGATGAATTGTTCACTGCAACCCGATAGCAAAGAAGTGCATTGGTGCAGTTCATTGCCCGCCGAGGCGACGGATTCGCTTGATCAATTGCTTTTCCACAACCCAAACCAGGGTATTTGGAATGAGTTTCTCGAGGCGACCATCGCGCGTGTCGGTTCCCCCGTGATCCATACACGCAGTGACGGCCGCATCTTTATCGAACTTGAAACACCGGGTGCGGTTCAGTCACTTGTCGCTGTCTTCGATTCCGAGCCCGTTGGTGCCGTAGTGTACTCGCGAATGGATGAATCGTTGCGAGTGTTGTTTCTCGCAGTACACGAGGAGTGGACCCTGGTAAATCGAGGTAGCGATGCCATTTTCTTCCAGGTGATCGACCGACTCGATTCGATTGCCCAGCGGATTGCTGGCATTCAAAACGTCGTGTTCTTTCCTGGCAGTGAGCGAGAGTTACGTTTCAAGGTAAAAAAACGCAACGGAATCTCGTAGGTTGATCCCGCTATTCAGCGAAGCCGCTCGCAAGAAATGATTCGTCATCACGACTTGAATCTCACAGGCCAACGACATCCGCGAGCAATTTGATTTGATCTCCTGCAGATTCCATTGCCGGATGAGTCCCCGGTTCGTCTTCCGAAAGATCTACGCTTTGCGACTTTGAGATTTCGTGCGTGACATCAAAATTTCCCGCGAGACGATCGCTTGCTTCTTCCTCCGGCTCGTTCAAATTATCGCGATCCTCCCATTGCGAAAACACTTTGTCTGCGGCCTCGGCCTGCACATCCAAAGCTAGCGGGTCCGTGTTGGTCTGGAACCCAAGAGCGTTGACAACCACCAAGGCATCGAGCGCCGTTATCACTCCGTCATTGTTTACATCGACCGACATTCTCGACTCTCCCGACGCCATGCGGGAATCATATTGGGTATTCAATGTGTTGATGACAATGAGTGCATCCAGGGCACTCACAGCCTCATCATGATTTACGTCCGGGGCCAATTTTTCATTATGCAGCGGTGCCTGGACATTCGGCTGAAAAAACGAAGCCGCCTGTACGCTTTCAACTTGTTGCGTTGTCAAAACGAGGGAAAGTTCCGTAGCAGAATTCAGAATAAGTGTCGCAGTAATCGACGGATCACTCGGGTGTGTATTTACAACCTGTGTCACGTCAGGCAACGGCCCATTGATTGACTTGAAAGTAACCACTCTTGGAATTTCGACTGGCGGTGGATCTGTCGAAAACTCCGAAAGGGCCCTCCCATTCAAGTCAACGACGACTGTAGATCCGGCCGGGAATTCGATGTTTCCATTTGACTCAAGCAATGTCGTAGCGATCTGAGGATCGGTCGGATGCAAGGTAATGTTCCATGGGCCACCGGACGTGACCACCTTTCCCTTCAACAACACGATGCCTCGATGATCCAGCGTTATCGCACCACCGTTCGTTTGAAGACTTGCACCTGTATCGACGGTGTTAAACGACTGAGGCCCCTGAGACAAGAAGTTTCCACCTCCCGTCGTGACCGCTTCGCCAACTTGCACCACTCCCTGATGTCGCAGTTCAAGATCACCACCCCCCGTGGCGATCGAAGCATAATTATCGGAGGTGAAACCATTGCCCGCTGACGTCATGCCTCCTCCATTGGTATCGACACGTCCATGAAGTCGTACATTTCCATTCGTGTTCAGATGCAACGCTCCACCACCGGTAATCACTTGGAATAAGTCGACATCGCCGGCATGCGTAATCGAAACACCTCCATCCACCAGTGGTCCCGACGAATCAATCTTCGTCAGATAGCCGTCAATCCGAAAGAATCCGCTCTCGCTTTGTGATACGAATTCGCCACCCGCTGAGAGCACACTGTTTCTCAGAATCACATCCGCAACATCACTTAGTCGGATGTCCCCTCCTTGACTTACCAGTTGCCCAAAAGTGCTCGTCTCAAATGTTCCGCCTCCGATGACCTGCACACTACCACCCGCGGTTCGCAATTGATTGCCGAGATAGATGCTTTCAGAAAAATCAAACTGCGCATCGGCTCCGCCCGTATAGAGAATGACATAGCGGTCCGAGGTAAAATTGGCTCCGGCCGTGCGAAAGTGCTCCGCCCCGCCACCTCGCATGTCAAGTTGCCCGAGCAATGTAACATTAGAATCGGATTCAATATCCACCGAACCACCTCCGGTGGTCACCGCATGCAGCACCACGTCCCCCAGGTGATCAACAAAAACATCTCCTCCGCCGTTTGTTCCGTTGGTCAGAATCTTGGCTGCATAATGGGTGACGGTCAGCGATCCACCACCTTCAGAGTGGAAGCTGCCGCCTTTGGTCACAATGTCCGCGCCGATTCGCACATCGCCGACGTGATTGAGCAATACATTTCCACCTTCGGTTCGGATGGGGCCATTTCGTTCGGAAAGGAACGTCACTCCAGCGGCTGTAAAATTGCCCCCTCCCATTTCAATCGGGGCCCGAATTGCGATCTGCTCCGCCTGAAGGGTTAGGTCGGCACCATCGAGGCTGTAAAGCGATCCTCCCACCTCAATTTGGTCATCGCCACCGTTTCCATCAATTAAAAGTGAGCCAATCGGATTTTTCAATTTCAAGTCGACGAGCGTTGGCCCCACCAACAGAAAAGATTTGTCACTGATTGCTTGCACTTGAACTTGGTCACTGCTATTCGAAAGCGAGATCTCAGTATGCGTCACTTCGCTGTTCGTGTTCAACGACTCCACACTTTGAAATCGGATCCGTGATGGCGAAGAGCCTACTTGTCCAACCTCGACTTCCCCACTGCCTGCATCGGCTCCGATGAAAACCTTCATCCAATCGAGTTGCCCGCCGACCAATGACAAGCGGTCGATTCCTCCAAGATCCTTGCCGTCCCACGTGACCCCTTTCGCAGGAAGTGGGTCACCACTGGAAAATTGAATTGTCAGCGAATCCGCGGTACCTGAATCACCCGAGATCAGGAAGGCGTGGTCGGTTCCAACAGGCTCGCGTGCGAGCAATTGCCCATTCCGAGTGAGTACGATCTCATCTGATGTTGGATCACGAGTCAGTAGGTAATCTCCGCCGCCAATAAACTGCAATGCAGTCGCCTCTACCTTTGTCACGCGAATTGACACGGTGGCCGAAGCACTTGCCCCTAACGAATCGTACACATGATAGGTCACGTGATCTTCAATGACTTCACCGATGGCAAGACTCTGGATTTGTGAGGCCGAGGCGGGGTCGTATCGAAACCCGTTGTCAGACTGCGGTGTCAAAGTCGCCCCCAATTCGCTGACAAATGGTTCCGATAGGCTGACCGACAACATGTCGGACTGGTCGACGTCAGAGTCATTAGCGAGTAATGCGTCAGCAGAGACAAGCAACGACGATTCGCTGTCAGAATCGAACACGTCATCCTGGGCAACCGGTGCCGCATTGGCCCCCATGACATGAATCGTAACCGTCGACTCGCTTGCAGCGCCATGGGCATCCGTGACTCGAAATACCAGTATTTCCTCGGCAATCTGACCGAATGGCACGTCGGAAAACTGCCCAGCAGGATCGAAGCTAAAGTATCCCGCTCCCAAGTCCACAAATTCGCCTCGAGATGGAAGCGTTTGCCATTGGTATGTCAGCGAATCGGCATCATCGTCTCTATCCACGTCCGACGCCTGCAATCGGGATGTGAACACGGAATCATGTTCCCCGAATTCAAACACCTGTGCGATTGCAAGCGGCGAATCGTTCACACCCATCACTGTCACACTGACGTTTGAAGTGTCGCTGCCTCCGTGACCGTCGTTTACGGTGTAAGAAAACGTATCCAATTCCGTCTCACCACTCGGCAGCGTATCGTAACGACCTACCGGATCGTAAATGATCGTATTATCAGGACTGATCGAAACGGCGCCCTTCGTCAAGGCCGTATCAATGCTTTCCACGCTGAGCACATCCGCTTGGTCCACATCGAAATCGTCTGCCAATACGTTGATTTCGATGAATTGGTCTTCGGTGGTGGATGCGATGTTGTCCGCAGCGTGGGGTGAGTCGTTCACGCCAACGATCGTCACATTGACCGTCGCCGTAGATGTCTGGTCTTGTCCATCAAAGATCGTGTATTGGAACGAATCGCTCGCGGTCACACCGGATGACAGGTATTCAAATTGACCATCAGGATCGTAAGTGACAGTGCCATCGGGATGAAGTACAACGGAGCCGCGTGTCGCATCACTGTCAATCTGCGAGACTGTCACACCGCTTGACGATTCGCCATCATTTTGCAACACATCGATCAAAGCAGGTGTCTGCTCGTCGGTGGTTGCTTCGTCATCCACGGCGTTAAACCCGACGCTCGTGCCATTAATGGTGACCCGAACCTGAGCAGTGGATAATGCGGAGTGGTCATCACGGATCGTGTAGCTAAACAGGTCCTCTGCCGATTGCCCAAACATCAAATCGTCAAATTGGCCATTGGGCGAATAGGTGACGGTGTAATCTGGATTCAAAACCACCAGACCGATCGTATTGGAGGTGTCAATGCTGTCGACAACAAGCGACGACGAATCCACATCGGTATCGCCCACCAAAACGTCAATCACAACCGAAGCCGCTTCGTCGGTCGTCGCAAAATCGTCGACGGCGACGGGGGCATCGTTGACTCCGGTCACCGTCACATCGACCTTGGCAGCGGCACTACCACCTTGGCCATCGTCGATCGTATAAAAAAATGTATCGGTTGCCGTCTCTGCTTGCCCCAGGCTTTCGAATCGTCCTGCCGAGTCGTAGGAAACGCTTCCATCGGTTCCCACTGTCACAGGGACGCCGAGCAAACTTTCTGTATCAAAGGAAGTAACAACCAAAGCGGTACCTTGATCGTTCGACAACACGCCGGGTGATGCAATGTTCAGCGAAAGACCTTCGCCGACGGAGTAGGAATCGTCGACCGCAACCACGGAATTGCCAATCGGTTGCGAGTTCGCAAGAGCGGCGACTTCTTGGTCATCCAGTCCGCGTGAATAGATTCGAACATCGTCCAGCGTTCCTGCTAGATAGCGAGCGCTACCACGCCGGTCGGCTCCCATGTACACGTTGATTGACGCAAGGGGTCGCGGTGCCCCTGTTCTACTGGTCGCCAATACGCCGTCGATGTAGATCGACGTCGTTCCATCATCAGCGCGGACGCCGACAACATGATGCCATTGCCCGTCGTTAACTTTTTCGGTCGTTTGAACAACCGGGCCATATAAAGAGCCGCCAAACGTCCAGAACCGGACATTCCCAGACTCGGTCAATCGAAATACATATTGTCCGTTGTAGTCCCTTCCTCGCTGCTGGACAATGACTTGATCTTTCGACGCAGTTGTTCGCACCCAGGCCGCGACGGTGAAGCCGCCCGTACCGATAATCGCTGGACTCGTTCCCAAGTCCACGTAGTCATCGACACCATCAAACTCAAGACCTCCGGCTAAGACACCGGTCGTCCAAGTCGGACTTCCGACAAGCGTTCCGCTGTGTTGATTGCCAGAAATGTCCGCGGCTGTTGTTCCAGCAGAATCGTCAAGTGTCCAATGTCCAACCAGAGTCGAACCGGAATCTGGCTGATCGTCGCTGATGATGCTCAATGTTGCGCTATCGTTTCCGCCGATGGCATAGCCCTGGCCGCTCACCAACGTGACAGTGACGCTTTCTTGTGCTTCGACGAACGCATCGTCGTTCACATCGATACGCAAAACGAACGATGACGATCCGGCTGGAATGACCGCCGAGGTACCTATCGAAACGTAATCATCATCCAGAGTCGCCGTGCCAGAAACAACATAATGAACCGTAAGCGGCTGCGACAAATCGCCGGTGCGAGTTAATGTCAACTCGCCATCGTTGCTAGGCTCGGATGCTTCGCTATCGGTAACACTGACGCTAACCACCGGGAGCGCAGTGACGCCGGTAATCGTTACGACGACGGTCGCGGAAGCGAAACCACCGTTGCCATCGCTTATTTGATAGACAAATGAATCCGTCGCTGTTTCTCCAGCACTTAACTGATTGAATTGACCATTGGGGTCATACAAAATCGAGCCGTCCGATTGGATCTCGACCAAGCCTAATGTCAAGGAATCATTGACACTTTGCACTCGCAGTTGATCAGACACGTTGCCCGCAGAGAAACGAAAAACTTCGCCAAGGTAATCAACGACGTAGAGATTGCCCGCAACGTCTTCGCCAAACGATACGATCAGGTTGATCTCACCGACATCAGGAACAAGCACATCCGTCCAATCGGTAAAGTCGGTGTAGTTCGTGCCGTCATGGTCGGCTGCAGAATCGCCATTGAATCTCAGCGACCAAATTCTCTCGGTCACAAAATCGGCAAAGAAATAGTTTCCTTGCAAGGCGGCAATTGGACCACGATAGACGTAACCACCGGTGACCGAATATCCTTCGCTTGGACCAAATCCTTGCAAGTAATCGTAGACCGGATCGATTGCATTTGCGGGATCAGGATCGCTGACTCCTGGATTGGAAATCGTGCCTTCACGAGCTCGCCAACCATAGTTTTCCCCTCCACCACTGCCCGCGACTTGCACATTCACTTCCTCACGCGCGTTCTGCCCCACATCGGCGATGTAAAGATCACCGGTTAAGCGGTCAAAACTGCTTCGCCAAGGATTGCGAAGCCCATAAGCCCAGATTTCATCCGCTCCTGGATCACCCACTGCGGCAAACGGATTGTCTGTGGGGATCGCATAATTCGCGGTCGGATCTGATGGAAAGCCATCTTGGTCCACATCGATACGCAAAATCTTACCGCGCAGATTGTCAGTGAAATTCTGAGCATCCTGGTCAGTATCGTCACCCGGACCTCCGTCACCCGAGGCAATGTAGAGGAACCCCTCAGGCCCAAATCCAATCCATCCTCCATAGTGATATTTGTCGACTTGGGGTATGCCTAAGATCGGTGTCGCGCTGCTGGGATCGGCAGTCAAACCGTCCGCGTTTGCTTGGTATTGTCGAATCAACGAATCCTCGTTGAGATCGGTCATATAAACGTAAAACAGTCGGTTCGTTTCATAATCAGGATGGAAGGCAAGCCCCAACAAACCACGCACGCTTCCATCGACATAGGAGCGATCTGTAATCGTTAGGAACGGAGTTGGGTTGACTAGGCCGGTGTCCAAATTAAGAATCTTGATTTGGCCTTCCTGTTCTGCGATGAATAGAAAATTCGGTTGACCCGGCGCAGATGTCACCAAGACCGGACTGGCCAAACCCGATGCGACACGCTCGATAAACAACGAAGACGGTGTTCGGTCCAAATCAGTGTCGTTGTCGAGCACGTTGATCGTGACGCTGAGATCTTCGGAGGTAATTGCCGTGTCATCCAGCGCAACGGGCACATCGTTGATTCCTGTAACGGTGACATTCACGACTGCCGTATCCGTACCGCCGTTCTCATCCACGACGGTATAGGTAAACGAATCCACTATTGATCCACCGACTCCGAGATGATCCAAAAATCCAACAGGATCATAGGTGATGGTATCGTCGGGATTCACAGTAACGGCCCCCACAGTCGCAGATACATCCACACTTTCTACGTGCAACGTATCGCCGGGATCTCCGTCGTTAGACAACACTGCAATCGAGATCGGCGTCTCTTCGTTCGTCGAAACATTATCATCCGTGGCTATGGAAACATGATTGCTTCCTAGAATCGTTACCGTCACGATTGCGGTGTCGCTTCCGCCATGTTCGTCGTCGATCGTGTACTGGAATGACTCTGTCGCCGATTCGCCAATCGCAAGGGAAGCAAACGCATTGCCAGGATCATAAGTGATCGTCCCGTTGGGATTGAGTTGGACCGTACCTTGTAAGCCAGATGAATCAATTCCGACCACACGAAGATTGTCGGTATTGTCGGGGTCTGCGTCGTTTGACAACACCACGATTTCAACCGCAATACCTTTGTCCGTGGTTGCTGTATCTGCGACGGCTTGTGGGGTATCGTTGACGCCTTGAACGCTCACTGCGACCTCGGCGGAATCGGTGCCCCCTTGTCCGTCGCTTACGGTGTAAGAAAACGTATCCGTTACGATTTCCCCGTCACCAAGAGAGTTGAATTGATCGTTCGGGTCGTAAGTGAACGTGTTGTCTGGATTTTGCGTCACCTGGCCGACCGTCCCCGTTGTGTTCACGCTTTGGATCGTCAACGTCGCCGGCAACTCCGGGGCTATATCGTTGGCCAAAACATCAATCGTTACCGGCGTCTCCTCATCGGTACTCGCGTTGTCGTTGAACGCAATTGCCGTCAACTGACCATTCGCAAGACGAAATGCTTCTTCAGCGTCCACCGCGCGATCGATGATTTGCACCTCATCCAACGATCCGTCGAGATACTTGATTCGATTTCGACGATCCGCACCAAAGTAGACGTTAATAGGTACGAGTGTGCGCGACGCGCCGACCGCACTTCCATCCAGCGTACCATCGATATAGATACGCATCGTGCCATTGTCCTCACGCACAGCGACAACATGATGCCATTGACCATCGTTTATGGTTTGCGTTGACGTTGCCGCAGGTCCCGCAGCAAAATCGCCAAACGTCCAAAAATAAACTTGCCCCGATGCCTTGATCTCAATGGCGTACTCTCCGTTGTACGTTGCTGCACTTCTCTGTTGGACGAGGACTTGATCGCGATTCGCGGAAGTCCGCACCCAGGCCGCTACCGTGAAGCCATCTTTTCCGACGACCGAGGCATCCATTCCTGCATCTGCAAAATCGTCAATCCCATCGAATTGCAAACCGCTGCCAACGACACCCGAATTCCAAACGGGTTCGCCCACCAGCGTCGCATCATTTGCATTGCCAGAGCTATCCGCGGCGAGTGCGCCACTCGATTCGTTCAAGTTCCAATAACCGAGCAACGCAGGGTCAGCCGGAATCACTTCGTCGCTGGTAATACTGACCGAGGCCGTTACGTCCGAACCAAAGTCGTAGGAAGCGTCTGTCACCAAAGCAACCGTGACGTTTTCGACATTTTCGATTTCATCATCGTCAAGTACGATCACAGGTAGCGACACTGTCATCGCCCCGCTAGGAATAACAATCGAGGATCCGATTGACGTGTAATCATCACCAGGATCAGCCGTTCCACTTACGGTGAAATGAACGGTCAATGCCTCGGACACGTCTCCGGTTCGTGTAAATGTAAATTCACCGTTGCCGGCCGGTTCCGACGCTGTAGCATCGGAAGCCGCAACGCTAATGCGAGGCAGAACAGTTGGCTGCGTGGATGTCGAAACGACGGACATCGCTTGTCCGCGGATATAGCGTGTATAGGTAGTGGAAGTGCCGCCATCATGTCTCAGAGTCCGCCACTCGATCGGATCGGTCTCCTGCATCACCCAGTCGCCGACCATATAAACATGATGGGTACTCTGGTCCGCGACAACGCTTTCCAGTCGCCAAGGAACCCTGCCATCCGAATCCGTGATCATCCCCCAATCGACGACACCACCTGAGGGATCGTTAACGTCAATACCATACAGGTGAAGCCGCACTCCAGTGTCAGCAGACGCATCCCAATACTCGCCTGAATCGGGGAGCGCATCGATCTTTTCAGCACTACTCCCGTCACTACGTCGAACAAAATAGACATACCCATCGCTGTAATCCATGCCTCCTAGATAGCTCGAACCAATCCAGGCAATTTCGCGAAACGCATCCGATAAATCACCGTCCAATGTTTTGCTGGCGTCAAACTCCCATAAAGAACCGCCGGAACTTTCCGCTAGTGGAGCGTTGGAGTCCCCCATCGTAAAGATAAACCGTTCATCATCAATGCTTTGGCCATAGCGCCACCACGTCGCATCTTGATAGACCGAGGGTTGCCCAGGATTATCGTGCTGCGTCATCGTTGGCAAGGCACTTTCGAACGTATCGATCGTCCCCGTTGCTGCACGAGCGACAAATAGTTTGTCCTGCCCGCCCTCCATCGTTACCCAAGCATCGCCGCGACTGTCGACGTGCATCGTAAAAATTGCTTTGCCTCCGTTTTCGGAGGGGTCGATCGAACCAAAATCTTGCATCGCACCCGACTCGATATGAGTCCGATACAAGTGAGTTCCCGTGGAAGTTCGGTCGGCAGCTGCCCACGGGGTTGCGACTGACCAAAGGTACTCACCGGCAGGATCGACGCCCACGGCCGAGTAAGTGGTGAAGCGAGCACGAGGGATGCCAAAGTCCCGGAACACGGGGTCCCCGGCCTCCAGTGAACCTAACTGATATCCAACTAGGTGAGATCCGGTGTAGGAATCAACCGCTTGGCTCCAGTAATTGCCTAGATGAGTCGCCCAGTACAACCAACCGTTTGACTCGACGATCGGGCTGTGCAGCTTTCCCTGCGGAACTTGCGACTGCGGATCCTCTCCCACGATCTCGCTGATATTTTCACCGATCTGTCGCACCACCGATGTCGCTGTATCAAGCTGGAAAAACATTCCCGCCGTATCATGGGCATGGGTGGACGACCCGAAATAGACATTGCCGTCCGACGCCACCATCGATCCTTGCCATTGCCCATCAAGCTTCGCTTGATATGGGTTTAAGGGGTAGAGATCGGCAACGAGCCCATCTAGCACGAACCGCTTTTCCAATGTCTCGAAACGTAGCGATGTCAGCCAAGATCGCTTGCGACGGAGGGAACGCACACGCCGAGGGGATTGGGAATCGAGACTGTGGCCACGCGGACTTCTTTCCAATCGTTGCATTGGTCGAGTCTCTCAATCTGCAAATTAGCCTCCAAGTGCCATTCTCAAGAGTTTGAGAAAACCCAATCTACAGGAGGCGAGAAGCGCCCCGATCTTACCCCCCCTTTCACTACGACGCCAACAAAACGCACATTCGTCCCCAAAACCACCCGTTTTACTGCACATATGAACAACGTCCGAAACGGATTGCGATCATCATTCACACCTTTATCCAGTTAAGATTTGACGGTATTGCGGGATGGATCTAATGCGAGCATCGTGTCTGTTGTGACACATGGATTTTTTGCACGGATCGTGACGAGGGACGGCCGATGAGATTAATCGCGGTACCCTCTGTTGACTCCACCACGTGCCCCCATATGCCCATGTCCAAATTAGCTCGCCGAAACAAACGTCACGTGTTGCTAGCACTTCTAGGCATTTCTCTGTTTGCCAGTCATGCCAGCGCAGTCGATATTTCTGTCACGACCAATGCGGACTCTGGACCGGGTTCGCTACGCGAGGCGATCACGAATGCGGCATCGGGCGACCGAATCGTTTTCAATACCCCGGGATCGACCACGATACAATTGTTAAGCGACTTGCCAGCCATCCCCGGCGCCGTCTCATTTGGCGTTGGCACGGGAACCACCGTGGCAATTGATCGAAACGGGAACGGCCCGATCACTTTTAATGGCAATTCAGTCGACCCGACCAAGCTGACTATCAATACCGGAGGCGTTGCGTCTGCGGACACCGACTTAGACGCTTCGCTGACAACCAGGGTTTTTGGTGCTGGTGATGTCAACGGCAACTTACTTGTAGCGGGAACGTTGGCGCCTGGAGCCACGTCAACGGCGGGTACCATTGGCACCTTTAATGTCATTGGCAACTTGGACGTATCCAACGCTCGCGTCCTAGTGGATATTGCCGACGACGGCGCAACGAATCCAAACGATGTCATTGATGTCACTGGCACGGCAACGATCACGGACGCAACATTGGTTCCTAGTTTTATTGGGAGCCAGTACAAGGCTGATCAAAAATTCGTCGTTTTTGATTCGACGAATCCTCTTGTCGGATCGTTTTCGAATGAAGCAAGTGTGTACGCACTACCAAATCGGCCTTTCTTAGAAGCCGCCATGGATACGTCGCTGGCGTCGAATCAATTTGGTTTCGTCATCCAAGACAATGGCAACTCGTTCACAACCGTGGTCACCGGAAGCAACCAAACTGCCGCCGCCGGTCTGTTGGACACACTGCGTGGCGGAACCCCGCCCGCTGCCGTCACTACCTTGAGAGACAGCTCTGGCGATCAGGTCGCCTTGGCTGTGAACCAGCTATCCGGTTCGATTTATCCCTCTTTGATCGGAGCGGAAATCAACCACATCCAAAACAATCTCGAATCGGTTCGCGACCGTGTAGTGATGCAAACGGATTTAGATCGCAGCCAGTGCCTGCTAACTCCGTGGGTCCGCGCCTACGGCGTCTCGGGCGAAGTCGATCGAGATGATCGGCAAACCACAGGATACCGACACGAGATCGGTGGCCTGGAATTGGGCTGTGGCGTGGCCAGTGCCAACGGTTTGTCGTTTCACACCTTCACTCATCTCGCCACCGGAAACCTAGATACGTTTGACGTCGACCAACATGCCGATATCGATTCCTATCGACTCGGAGCTTCGGTCGAGTACATCGCTCAACGGGTCTATGTCGTTGCTGCTGGTGGTGCCGGCATCCAAGACTATGAAGTCCGTCGATCGCTATCTGCGTTGGATGGATCCGACTTTGCCGAGAGTAACTTTGATGGCTCGGCACAATTTGGTTACGTTGAACTTGGCACACTCTTTTCGAAACACTCCATACTTTGGAGTCCCTATGTCGCACTACACTCGACACGCGTCGAACTCGATCCGATCACCGAAACGGGCGATGACAACTTCGCACTGACCAACCTTGGCAGTGCTGGCGATTCACTTCGCAGCGTGCTGGGGCTCTCGTTGAACCAATCTGCGCCCACGCCGCTTGGCGTCGCCACCACTCGGATTCGTTTTGGATGGATGCACGAGTACCTGGACGAATCGACAACTTTTCACTCGCAAGTTGCAGCGGCTGACACAGCCGACGGATTGTTAGACCGAGGCGTCATGCCAGGCGACGATTGGGCCATATTTCGAGCCCAGGTGGATATGGGCGTCTTGCTCGGGGGACAGTTCACGGTGGCCTACCAAGGCCAAGCCAACAGCGATTCTTCGTTCAATTCGCTACTGGCGGGAACACGCTGGATTTTCTAGAGCCCCTGTTCTTTGCTAGGAAAAAGAGAGAAAAACTCCAAAAATCAGCCTACTGGCGCGGAGTTTCTGGAATCCCATTGAGCGTAAAACATGATACGATAAATGAGCGACAGCACTGGCACATCGAAACAACCGTGACGGTCGCGTTTGCAAATCGACCTTGATAACAAGGGCTGATTGCTAGGCCATTAAGAAACGTTGTCAACGAGAGCCGTTTTGATGCCCACTTCTTCAAACTCAATGGTGCTTCCCTATCCCGTGCCACCTCGTGCGAGGAAATCACCCCCACGATGGCGTGGCGAGCCAGCGGAAACTAACAGCGACCGCTCGCGATCTTGGTTTCAAAATTCGAAACCACCGCTCGCCGCTGCCCAGGATGAAACGACGGAGCCAAGTCTCAACCCTTATTCGTTTCAGCAAATCAAGGATCGTGTTTTAAACGCGCCGCCTTGGCTGCTTAGCACGATCTTTCACCTCATCCTGCTGCTGGTCCTGGCGTTTATCACGATTTCACCGGAAACCATTAACGGAATCCTGCTGACAATCAATCCAGCCTCGGCGGAGACGAAGCCCGAACTTGTCGAGTTTTCGGTTGAGCCGATTGAATTGCCTAAGATTGCTCCTGTTGAGTCTGCCAGCGACCATGGTCTCGAATCCCTCGCTGAAGTGGCACCGATAGTGAGCCAGATCACGATGGTTCAGCCGATTGAGTTTGGTTCAAAGCTGCCACAGATCGATCCGTTCACGCAGCTACCGAAAACGTCGGGTGCATCGATTGGCGCCGTCATGGTGGCCAATGAAACCCCATCGATGTTCGCCGGCCGGACGGGAAAAACAAAAAAAGAACTGTTGGCCAAATACGGAGGCACCCAAGCCACCGAGGACGCCGTCGATCTTGGATTGGCGTGGCTAAAACGTCAACAACGCACCAATGGAAGTTGGAGCATGCGGGGCCCTTACCGAGACGGCAGCCTGATGGAGAACGAGACCGCCGCCACCGCGATGGCCATGATCGCGTTTATGGGTGCGGGCAATACCCACCGCAGCGGTCCCTATGCGCACGAAGTATTCAAGGCGGTTCACTGGTTAATCGATCAACAAAATCGAGTCGGCTTCATGGCCGAGCGGGCCAACGATCACGAGAAAATGTATGCTCAAGGCTTGGCAACCATCGCGTTGTGTGAACTCTACGCCATGACTCGTGAATACTGGCTCAGGCAGCCCGCACAACTGGCGTGCGACTTTGCCGTCGATGCACAATCGCCTCAGGGCGGATGGCGTTACCAACCCAAATTTGATTCCGACACCTCCGTCACAGGCTGGTTTGTGATGGGGCTGAAAAGCGGCGAGGCCGCCGGATTGAATGTCGAACGCTATGTCTTTATGAATGTCGAAAAGTACTTGGACACTGTTGGCGGAGGCTACGACGAAGGGTATGCGTACCAGGTGGGCGAAGAGGCCACACGCTCGATGACGGCCGAGGCCTTGTTATGTCGGCAATATTTGGGATGGCAGCGAAATCGCCCTGAGATGACACACGGACTTGGATCGTTTGTTGCCAAGGATCCAATCGACCGTCGTGACTCGGACGTCTATTACTGGTACTACGCCACGCAGACACTGCACCACTACGGCGGTCCATTGTGGGAGAAATGGAACGAGAAAATGCGAGTCGAACTGCCGGCAATGCAGGAGAAAAATGGAGCCGAACAAGGAAGTTGGTCTCCCATGAATGACGCATGGGGAACCTACGGAGGGCGCCTTTACACCACCTGTTTCTCACTCTACTCGCTCGAGGTTTATTACCGGCACATGCCGCTGTACGCTAGCCAAGCCCCCAAAGTGGCGGCAGAAGAGGATGACAAGTAGCGAATTTCACGTATGCCCGTTGGCATCCTCTCGGCAAGCGACCGAAACTCTTGGCGAGTTTCGCTACCTAACGATACCCTGCAACTATTTTCGCTTATTCGATGCAAGCGATGCCACTGGCAATCCAGGAACCACTTTCAACGTGGGGCTCAACTCCGTAGCATCGTTAGAAAGAAGACGCTCTGGACCGACAAAGTAAGTGTGATTGTCTGCCACGATTAAGTTGAATGTCTTAACCGGCTCGGCAACCTGCTCAATCGACTGGATCCTGCTGGCGCCGGTCGCGTGATGCAACATCATCCCCACTTCGAGTTCTTTGGTTCGCAGCCATCCTTCCCCCGCAACCCACCAATAGTGGCCAAGTGTCGCTTGGATCTCACCGCCAGCAGTTGAAAAACGCAAGGTTTTAGCCGGAGGCCGCTGAGTAGCTTGAAGCACTGGTTTCAATGACAACTCGCCTGTTTCAACATCTTGAGACAGCACCAAATCTCCCGTGCGAATCGACTCAACAGGTTTCGGCCCGCATTCGGTTTGCACCTGAGTGCCCGCGATTAGACATTCGCAAGTTCGAAGCGCCACCATCCGCGAAAACTGCACCGCGTAAATTGTATTCCTCCGATCCTGGTCGTAACTGACGTCATATCGTTTGTTCTCCGCGCCGTAATCCATCGCTTCGTTGTAGCGATCCCACCAATCCCACCATGCGACAGCGTTTCGTTCAACCTCCTCACCCGAAACAGATTGAAGCACATCGTAAATTCGCGTTTCACCACGTACCCTTGCCCTATTCTCTTCATCCGTCTCACTACGCATCTGTTCGGATTGCCGCTCGATATCTCGTCTCAAAGCCCGACTGGCGACTGCGTTTTTCCCGATATTCAAATCAACAATCGAGATCCGAGCGTTGGTTCGCAACGCGTTGGCTTGAGAGCGTGGGTCGGTGATGACCACTCGCTTATTCGCTTGAACCACATTATCAACAATGGAAACTTGCTCAACATCCTGAAGCTCGCGAGATTTCACAATCCGCAGCACTTCGTCGCCATTGGGACGTGTGAAAACTTGATGCCGCAGCAAAACATCACCCGAGAGTGACTCAAGTAACCTAGGAACATAAAACGCCATCCGATATTCCTTGAGTCCGGCAACCGCTGCCTGGCCGCTTTTTGACGCCGGATCCTTGACCGCGATTTCCGTCAAAGCGTTACAAGCTTCTCGGCTGCGTACATTTCTGATTGCTTCAACAAACGGAAATGCCAAGTCGTCGGGAAGCTGAAACGCAGCGAGCTTTAATGCATAGACAGCAGAGGGATCCTCGAGCTGCCGCAATGCTTCAAGAGTTTTCAGCTTGTCCTTCGTGTCCGATCCCGAAATGGAAGCTGCCCATTTCTTCATTTTCGGCAGCCAAACCTTGGCTTGCTTCGCGAGTTCCTTCGATTGTTGTTTCGCATCACGAATTTCGTCTTTCGACAACCACTGGCCATTCACTAGTTCCTGCCCCAACTTCACTCGCGCTACTCGATCGTCAGGATTGAGCGCTATCACTCCTTGCCAATGTGCCCTCGCCTGTGGGTCCAATTGATTTGCTTCCGCCCAGCGGGCCAAGCGGCGATGTGCCTCAATATCAAGTTCTCCTTCACCTCGCTCATCTACGTATTGCTTTAAACGAGGTGTCAACCGCTCGGCACTCAGTTGATCAAGTCCCACCCACTGGCCATCGACAAATACCTGCCCCGCGTGCCAGCGGGCTAAATCAGGCTTATTCGACGACTCAACGAGAGTCGTCCGATCCGTCAATTCTCCCCTTGCCTCGGCTTCGAGGGCCGCCTTCACCGGATCACTCGAAGATTCGAGTTCGGCTGCTCGTGCAGGACTGATGAGAAAAACGCCGCAAACCAGCAATCCAAAACGCAACGCAAATTGTTTGACGCTTGCATAACGCATCGTTACCGTAACCATAGTTAGATGCCTCTATTTCGACAAAAGTGACATGGGGAGCCTATTGATGGCAAAACTCGACCTTTACCCAATCATAAGGGATTGCACCCGAGGCGGCAATCGAATTTCCGCTTGCTTTCGAACTGAATTAATTGTCCTGTTGGTCATTTGTGCCGGTGTTTCCCCCAATACTAGCCACGCCCAACCACCGGTCGAAAACGACGGGAAAATTGATGCGTTGCAAGTGATTCATCGAGAGCTTCATCAACACCAGCAACGCAAACCAGTGCTCACCCAGGAATTACAGCGAATTCAGGCTACGCTAAAAGAAACCGAACGCGATATGCAATCAGTCCGTGAAGAGGCACTAAAGAAACAAATCAGCTGGCAATTATTGCAAATGGAAGAAGCAGAAGGGCTAGAGGACCTCCAGGCAAACGACATCACCTTTATTGACATTCGAAACAGATTTATTGACGACCGGCGTGCCAGAACCGTAAATCAAGCAGAACCTAGAGATCGACTTAAACTACTGAACCAACAATTCATTCAGAACGACCAATTCACGACTGCATCCTCCCTCTCTCAACTCGATGCTGCGTCTCAGCGAATCATTCAACGTCGACAGAAGGCTTTCCAGGACGGTGCAAAGTGGCAGCATGACGTCATGCTCTGGCGACAACAGGGGCCCATGTTTTTTGAACGCTATTGGCGTTTCACCGACCCTAGTCGTATCTGGACTCGCAGCGAATGCGAGTCCCTGCTCTCCACGTTCCAAACCGATGCCATCGATGACTATCCGGCCATCATCGCTCAAGCGCTACTGCACGAACGGTTGGGCTATCACAACGACGCTCTCGAAAAACTGAATCAAGTCATTCAAGCAAACACGCCGCTGCATTTCACTGCAATCGCCGCCCGCAGCACCGTCTATACATCGTTGGGTGATCTACGAAAAGCCAAGATGGATATGTTAGCGGCCTACAAAGCGGAACGAGCCAACCCTTACATCCGCTACCTGCGAGCACGACAACTCGCGACCGAGGAGAATTTGAGCGACGCTGAAAGCGAATTACTGGGACTACTGAATACGCCCGAGTTGGAATTGGACGCTCGACGTTTATTGGCCGTGATCTATTCCCTACGCGCGCAGAAAATTCCACGCCTCGCTTCGAAAGCCAAAGAACAAGCGATGTTGGTGAGCGAATTCAGCGACAAATCAGATTGGTTTGCTCAATTATTGATGGCGATGGCCTCGAGCGTCTCGGACGAACCGAATTTTGCTGCACTTTATGCAGACAAATCAGTCTGGCTTGCCTCGGAAGATCAAAAGCAACTTGCCGAAAAAATGGCCGCGCAGATTAAATCCAATGCTCCGATGCAATGGAATTTCCAGCGTCGATAGCCATTGCCGTTTCAATGTCGGCCGCGATTATGAGCCGAACACGCTAGCGTCGGGCTGACGCTCAGTAAAACGTTAGCAAATCGAAGCCGGCAACTAGCGCTGGACTGTTAAAATTTTGGTGTTGTCGTGATTTTTTGGTTGCGCTGGTTTCCTGCCACCTCTCCACCAACTTCGTTGGGGGAGAGGTCGAACGGAGCCTTCAGCGACGTTCGGGTGAGGGGGCTGACCGAGCAATCCACTCGCCGACGATGACGCCGTTTGCACCGGAATTACTCGGATGAGAGCGCGGTCGCCCCCTCACCCGAGCAACGCCTAAAGGGCGTGCTCGACCTCTCCCCCGACTTCGGAGGTCGTGCAGCTTTTTATTTCGTTGTGAATCGAGTCCTTTGACGTGCTTCACCTCCCCGAAACTTGTTTTGGGGAGGTCAGAACGAGCGGAGCAAGTTCTGGGTGGGGCATCGAAGTGTTAGAGATGACAATGTGCAAGCTCAACATCACCGAACTCAAGTTAGCCGTTTGGGCCAACGCTGTGAAGCATTTAGAGAGGGCAAATTACGGCATCTGCGTTCCGTAGCTCCGCTCGCCAGAGCGTGGAGGGTTGCCGTCCAATACGAATCACCACCTTCTGGCGAAGGTAGCTACGAGAAAATGCTTCACAGCGTTCCGTTTGGGCACTAGCCCCGGTTGGATGATGGCGAAACCGTGGCTAGCGCCAAAACGGCTAACTAAATCAGCAGTCTCAAAGTTGCAGGGGAGAGGTAACGCTAATATTGCTCAACCGAGATTTTAAGCAGCCCAGGCGTTGCTACGAAATACACACGATTCGATAGCCCAAGACTAACGCGTCGGGTCTTGCTAGAAAAACATGCCGCCGGACTTGGGGCCGACCTTGAGCGAATCGAAAAACGTACTTTGCTCTTCCGATTCAGCCGCTCGGTCGATCGACATCTGTGTTTCGACGTCCGCTCCCATGCTGGCAGGTTGGCTGCCGATCAAGATATAACGTTCGTCAACCACATAGGCCTCGATCATCATGTCGGGCAGCATCGAAGACACCGAGACTCGGCCTTTGATCCCTTGGTAACCATTGCGTTCGGTGGGGGTGCCGCCCAACACGTCGCCGGCGACAAATCGCATTGCCTTCTTTCGCATCTGTTCGTTGTCGAGTGCCATCTTGCCATTGTCCATCGCACCAAAGAAAAAGATCGATCCGGTTTTTGAACTTTGGACCACCTTCGACTCCATCGCTCCCGGCGGCATCTCACGATAGAGATCGCCATTGGGCATGTAGACCGCACACCCCTCGAACTCGACGACTTCGTAACCTGGCGGAACATTTTTCTTTAGTTCGGTTGCCGCGTCGACCGCATTGGCGGATGCGTCGCCACCACCCCCGCCTCCGAACATCATCGAGACGAGAAAGAACATCACTACAAAACCGACCAACCCTGAAACAACACCAGCAATGAGTTTCACCGGCAACGGTTTGCCTTTCCCCGCCGGTTTACTGGGCGCTCCGGCAGCCGCAGCAGCAACGGGCGCATTGCCGTCTTCCTCTTGCCCCGCCAACGGATCGCCAGGGATCGGGCCTTCGTACACCGTCGCGGCGGCGCTGACCGGAAAACTGGAGACAGACGATGCTGGTTTTGCACTGGGAAAATTGATTTGCCCAAAATCAAAGTCATTGTCATCAGGTGTTAGCGAACGTGATGGAGCCGCCGCGGCAGCCGTGGGGCTTCCGACAGGAACGATCGCACCGCAGCGCGGACATTTTACTTTGCCGCCGGCGGGCGCTTTCTGAAGCTTGATGCCGGCTTGGCATCCAGGGCATTTGACGGTCAACATGATAAAATGATTCGATTTTTCAAGCTTGATAACGGTTCAGACGCGGCAAACGGCCGCTCATTCCTAGCTTAACATCTTGGGATGACGACGTGTTTCCGCTTGAGTAGCGAATGGGCTGGAAATTTGCTCATCGTTGCGGGGCATTTTAATCGCGTCGGATTCGTTACAATACCGCCGCGGGCTGTCAGGAGACGCCGCACCTATTTCCACTTTCGATGCTCTACGCTTCTCTTGCTGCCAAGGACGATTTTTTCGATGACCACTGCCACTTTGCCCGCTCGCAATGAAGTCAAACCCGCTGATTGCTGGGATCTTTCGAGTCTCTGCCAGGACGACGCTTCTTGGGAAGCGGAATACAAGAAGCTTGACGAGCAAATCCCCACGTACGAAACCTATCGAGGGCGGCTGGGGCAGTCAGCGGACATACTTGCCGAAGCATTGACGTTCGACAGCCAATTTGATCGTCTCGCCGAGCGTGTGGGCACATATGCGTTTTTGAAGACCACCGAAGATCAAGGCAACAGTGATTCGCAAGCGATGAAGCTGCGTTTTCAAAACTTGGCAGTCCGCGCGGGCCAAGCAGCAAGCTATATGCGGCCCGAACTGTTGTCGATCGAAGAAGCACGGATGAGCGAGCTTGCTGCGGACGAAAAGCTGGCGCCGTTTCGATTGCAGCTCGAGCGTTTGCTGCGTTACCGGCCGCACACGCTGACCGATAACGAAGAACGGCTGCTGGCGATGCAAGGCGAAATGGCGTCGGCCGCCGGCAACGCGTTTCGGCAACTGAATGATGCTGATTTGCGTTTTGGTGAAATCGAAGACCACGAGGGACGTAAAGTTGAGCTTTCGCACGCGACGTTTGGGCAAATGTTGATCAGCCCCGATCGCAAGGTTCGTCGCAAAGCGTTTCACCAATACTACGAACAATTCTCGAACCACGAGAACACTTTGGCGGCCACACTCGGTGGCAGCATCCAGCGAGACGTCTATTACGCTCGCGCCAAGAATTACGAAAGCAGCCTGCAAGCGGCACTGTTCCCCGACAACGTGCCCGTCGATGTGTACGACAATTTGATTAGTGCTGTGCGAGAATCGCTGCCCAACGTGCACCACTATCTCGATGTGCGTCGCCGCAAAATGGGCATCGACAAAATCCATCATTACGACACCTATGTGCCGATCTTGAGCGGTGTCAAAAAACACCACACCTGGGACGAAGCGGTCAACGTGATTCTCGAATCGCTCGCCCCGCTGGGCAGCGAATACATCGGCGTGCTCGAAGCAGGACTACGAGGGCGATGGTCCGATCGCTATCCCAACCGTGGAAAGCAAAGCGGTGCATTTTCGTGCGGCACGTTTGACGGCGATCCCTTCATCTTGATGAATTTCAAAGAAGAAGTGCTCAACGATGTGTTCACGTTGACGCACGAGGCCGGACACTCGATGCACAGCTGGCACTCGGCACGCAGTCAACCGTTTGAGTACTACAACTACACGATCTTTGTCGCCGAAGTCGCCAGTACGTTTAACGAGCAATTGTTGACCGATTACTTGTTAAAAAACGCGTCGGACGACAGCGAACGCGCCTACCTGATCAACAACGAATTGGACGGCATCCGAGCGACCGTGGTGCGGCAAACGATGTTTGCCGAGTTCGAAAAGATCACTCACGAAATGGCCGAAGCGGGTAAACCATTGACCGTGGCCGCGTTCCGCGAGGTCTATCGTGAATTGCTGACCGCGTACTTTGGTCCCGAGTTTGTCATCGACGACGAACTGGAACGCGAATGTTTCCGAATCCCTCACTTTTACCGTGCGTTTTACGTATACAAATACGCTACGGGGTTGAGTGCAGCCGTGGCACTTTCACGCCGGGTACTCGAAGGCGGCAAGCAAGAGCTTGACGATTATCTACGCTTCTTATCGGGTGGATGCAGCAAAGATCCGCTCGATTTGTTGCGTGACGCCGGAGTCGATATGACCAAGCCAGAACCGGTTGCAACGACACTCGAACGTTTCCGGACTTTGACCGAAGAGCTTGATCAACTGATCTAGCGGCAATGGATCTAGCGGCAATGGATCTAACGGCAGCTCCCTTTTCAACTTACTTGCTTTTCAACTCAGTGGACTCGCGTTATGGCCAATTTGACGTTTTGTGGCGCTGCCGGCACGGTTACGGGATCTTGTTCGTTAGTCGAAAGCGAAGGCAAGAAATTCTTAGTGGACTGTGGTTTGTTTCAAGGAACGAAAACGACACAGAGCTTGAACTACAAGCCGTTTCCATTTGATGCGACGAAGATCGAGTTTCTGCTTTTGACTCACGCTCACATCGACCATTCGGGGTTGCTACCGAAGTTGGTGCGAGCAGGATTTCGCGGCAAGATTTACGCAACCGATGCCACTTGCGACTTGCTGGAGTTCATGCTGCGTGATTCCGCGTATATCCAAGAATCCAACGCCGAACGCTTGAACGCCAAACGCGAGCAGAAGGGCGAAGATTTGATCGAGGCGATCTACACGATGGAGGATGCCGAGCAAACGCTGCGGCAACTCGAGCGAGTGGAATACGAGCAGTGGTTCAGCCCAAGCGATGGGATTCGCGGGCGTTTGTGGAACGCCGGCCACTTGCTGGGTTCAGCATCGGTCGAAGTCCAACTCGACGAATCAGGCGATACGATTCGCGTGTTGTTCTCAGGCGATCTCGGTCCCGATGAAAAGGCGTTTCACCTCGCTCCGGACGCCCCTGCCGGGTACGACTATGTCATCTGCGAAAGCACCTACGGCAATCGGGATCGCGAAGATTACACGCTGGAAAAACGCCGTGAAATGCTGCGAGAGGAATTAACCCTCGGGCTCAAACGTGGTGGCAATGTTGTGATCCCCTCGTTTGCGGTCGAGCGGAGCCAAGAATTATTGCATGACATCGGCGTATTGATTTCGAGCGGCGAGATCCCTGAGGCTGATGTTTATCTTGATTCGCCGCTGGCGAGAAAAGTCACCGAAGTGTTCATCGATCATGCAAATGAACTCGATGACATCGAAACGGATGCGGCAAGTATCTTTCGGCATCGACGTTTCCATCTCGTCCAAAGTGTCGAGGAAAGCAAGGCGGTCAATCGAATCAAACGCGGTGCAATCATCATTTCGGCGAGCGGGATGTGCAACGCAGGCCGGATCAAGCATCACTTGAAAAGCAACATCTGGCGGCGTGAGTCGACGGTGTTGTTTGTCGGTTACCAGTCGCCTGGCACACTGGGACACATTATCACCAGCGGCGCAAAACGAGTACGCATCTATGGAAAAGAGTACAAGGTCGAGGCGGCGATTCGTCGCATTGGCAATTATTCTGCACATGCTGACCAAGGCGAGTTGCTCGACTGGGTGAAAGAGCGAGGCCCTGTTTTGGGTGCGTTGTTCCTGAACCACGGCGAAGACGAAGCACGCGAGGTGATGCGTGAAATGTTGCACGAGCAAGGCATCGATCGCGACAAGATTTTCATGCCGCAATTCGATGAAACCTTTGAGTTGAAGGCGCATCAATGCCCCGTGCTGGTGTCACATCCCAAGCCACGATTGGATGAGTCGCAAATGGTCCGCGACTGGCACAATGACTACGCCTCGTTCATGATCAGTTTGGGCGATAAGCTTGGCACGCTTCAGGATGGTCACAAGAAGGCCGATCTGATACATCGATTGTCGGCAACGTTGGAGCAATAGACGTGGTTCGTTTTGCGACACGGACGGAGTCTTATGCGAAGCCTGTTTAAGTATATCGTCGATGCGGTGCGACAGCCTCGTGAAGAGCTGACACGGCAACAGGAATCGGTGCGGTATGCCTGTGACTTGACCGCTCATTGCTGGCGGCAATTGGTCCACCACCGTGCCGAAGGCATGGCCGCGGAATTAACGTATCGCACCATTTTCTCGCTGATCCCCGTCGTCGTGCTGGGATTGGTGATGTTTCGTATTGTCGGCGGACTCGAAGAGGTTCAGCAAAAAGTCGAAGACCAGGTCTATTCGTTTTTTGGTGTTCCGTACATCCCGGATGACTATTTCGAAAGCGTAAGCGAAAGCGATCAAGAACTCGAGTTGCCGATTGGCTGGGATGCGGGCGACGGCCAAACCGATTTCACCCTTTCGCCGCCATCAATGGCACAACCCGAAGGGACGGTCGTTCAGGAGACGACCGATTCCGTGACTCGCGGAAACGAAGACGAGGATCCCAGTACCGACGCCGAGTCGCGTCGTCAAGCACGTGCAGGGATTCGCAAGGCGCTGCACGAAGCAACCGCCAAAATCGCCGAGCTCGACTTTGCTTCCCTCGGCGTGATTGGATTGGTGTTGTTTATCTACGCCGCGATCGCGCTGGCCAATGCCACCGAATCGATTTTCAATTTGATCTTCGAAGCCTCGACCCACCGGCCGATCCATATCCGCGTCGCCATTCATTGGTCGATTATCACGCTGGGCAGCGGGCTGTTGGCGATCAGTTTGTATTTGTCGGGCCAAGCCGTGGATTGGTTTGGAACGCACGGGGCGAACCAGACGCTGGTGTTGATCGCATCCCATGGTTTGTCGCTGATCGCGAGCTGGGCGCTGCTTTTCCTGTTGTACGCGTTGATGCCCAACACGCATGTGTCCGTTCGAGCGGCAGCAATCGGTTCGTTTGTGGGGGCTTTGTTGTGGCAGGCGGCCAAAACGGGATTTCAATTTTATGTTGCCACGGCACTGCCCTATGCCGCGTTGTACGCATCACTGGGGTTGATCCCGTTGTTCTTGTTTTGGATCTACGTGACCTGGCTGATTTTCTTGTTCGGTTTGATTCTGACACGAACGCTACAGATGATGCGAGGTCGACGTTCGGCTAGGTGGATCGATGCTGATGATGAAATCACATTGCATGGAGACCCCGATTGGATGTTGCCAATCATGGTGGAAGTCGCCGAAGCATTTCGACTGGGAAAGACTCTCGATTTCCAACAGCTCTCGACGCGACTCGGCTTGAATGGAAACCACGCTCGTGAGATGGCAGAACGACTCGTCGATGCAAAATTGCTCCGGCGTGTCACACAAGGCAACGACGACGACGAGGATGATTCGTTGACGTTGTCGCGACCGGCCGACAAAATCGAAATTAAAGACATCTTGACGCTCGCCCACCAATCCCGGTCGGTTAGCCGTCATCGAGCCTGGGTGGCGTTGTCGGAAACAATGCAGAAACAGCGAGATGCGGTGACCGGCAAAACGTTGGCGTCGTTGATGGCCGAAGGTTGACATTGTGGGGCGAATGGGCCGTGATTCAGCAAGCTTTTCCCCGAAACGACTGCACTCGGCGCTCCCATTACTTGCATAGGACGTGGGACGCCTTATGATCAAGGGACAATCAGACTCGTACTGCTAGTTATTCGTCTCTCCCTCCCCATGTTGTGAGCGTCATGATGCTGTCGCCCGTCCTTTCCGCTGTCGCCGAATCTGTCCCCACTGGATTGGGATTACCGCTGGCAAGTTGGCAATTGCTCGGGCAAAAGCCCATGAACGTGGTTTGGTTGGCGATCGCTCTATTCGTGCTGTTCCTGGTCGCAATCCTGGGCTTTTTCTTCATTCGCTACGGAAAGCTCTGGTTCCAAGCGTACATGTCGGTCGCCGACGTCAGCTTGATGAGCTTGATTCGGATGCACTTCACGAAGGTCAATCCGAACGTCATCGTGCAAGCCAAAGTCATGTCAGCTCAAGCGGGGCTGAGCATTGCCCGTCGCGACGGCATCAGCACTCGTCGCTTGGAAGCCCACTATTTGGCGGGCGGGAACGTGATGAATGTCATTCACGCGATCATCGCCGCTCATCGTGCCGAGATTCCGTTGGATTTTGACCAGGCCGCTGCGATCGATTTGGCCGGACGTGATGTTTTGGACGCGGTTCAGACGAGTGTCTATCCCAAAGTGATCGATTGCCCCGACCCAAGTCGAACCGGGAAAACCACGCTAAGCGCGATCACGAAGAACGGAATCGAACTTCGTGTGCGAGCCCGTGTAACGGTGCGAACCAATATTGAACAATTGATCGGCGGTGCGACCGAAGATACTGTGATCGCGCGTGTTGGCGAGGCCATCATTAGCTCGATTGGTTCCACGACCGACCATTTCAAAGTGCTCGAGAATCCCGATATGATCACTCGCGTGGTGTTGTCGCGTGGTCTCGATGCTCAAACCGCTTTCGAGATTGTTTCGATCGATATTGCGGACATCGATGTTGGCGAAAACATCGGCGCACGATTGCAAAGCGATCAAGCCGAAGCGGACACTCGCGTGGCACGGGCCCAGGCCGAGAGTCGGCGTGCCGAGGCGATTGCCGAAGAACAACAAATGAAAGCGAAAGTGGCCGAAAACCGTTCGCAGGTGGTTTTGGCTGAGGCCAAGGTGCCGATGGCGATGGCCGATGCATTCCGCGGCGGTCGCATCACCGCGCCAAACTCGAACTAAGCAATGAGTCGCAAATCCTATCGCGTCAAATTCGCGGGCGGCGCGGGGTTTGAACTAGCGGGCATTATCGACCGTCCTGACACCACGGCCGCCGTTCCCGTGTTGGTGTTAAGTCATTGTTTCACTTGCAACAAAGACTTAAAGGCCATCGTGCGGATCTCGCGAGCCCTTGCTGAACGCGGCATCGCGGTCCTGCGTTACGATATGACTGGACTCGGTGGAAGCAGCGGCGATTTCTCGCAGACAAACTTCACCACCAATGTGGCCGACTTGAAGGCTGCGATCGCCTTCGCTGATTCCGAAGTGGGCGACGTGCATGCGTTGATGGGACACAGTTTCGGTGGAGCAGCCTCGTTGGCGGTCGCCAGCGAATTGTCATCACCTGCTTCGCCTGATAGTTTCCAGCCTGCGGACAAGAAGCTGTGTTGTGTGATCGCGTTGGCGGCACCAAGCGACACATCTCATCTAGCCACGCTGCTGTTGCGAATGAATCCCGCGATCGAGAAGGACGGCAAAGGCGAAGTTTCGATCGGCGGCTATCGATGGCAGATCGATTCGCAAATGGTCGACGATTTTCGCAGTCATCACCTGCCGGACTTGATCGCTAACATTCGCATTCCCACGATGATCATGCATTCACCCGTGGACCAAACGGTCGGCTTCGATCATGCCCTGCGGATCATGTCGCTGATCAACCAAGCGGACGCATCCGAAACAGAATTATCCGAGGCCGCGCAAGCCAAACCGTTGTGTTCACTGATCTCGCTCGACGGGGCGGATCATTTGTTGGCACAACATGCTCATGACATCGAATTTGTCAGCGATTTAACGGCGGCCATGGTGCACCGACACTGTCGCCCGTGATGGGAAACACGTTAACCGAAAAGTATGTAACCCTTATGCAGCGAGAGATCTTATTATTTGCGGCCATCCGTGACGCCGCCGAAACCGATTCGCTGATCATTGACGTGCCAAGCGATGCGACCGCCGACGACGTGCTTCGCGAAATCGCTGAGCGTGTTCCGTCCACGCAATCACTGTTGGCGTCTTGCCGGGTGGCGCTAGACAATCGTTATGTTGCAAACACTCAGCTGCTTGGGGCGGCAAAAGAAATTGCGATTATTCCACCCGTGAGTGGTGGTTGATTGTGATGCCAGACAGCTACGTTTTCTTGACCGAGGATCCAATTGATTATGGGCCGCTGTTGTCGAAGATCGCGGATCCCGACGTCGGAGCCCACGCGTGGTTCTACGGAGTGACTCGGCGAATCACAGGCGACCGCATCACCAGCCTGCTCTCCTACGAGGCCCATCAGCCGATGGCTCTTGCGGAGCTAAATCGATTGGCGGGCGAAGCAATCGAGCAGTTTGGTTTGAGCAAAATCGTCATCGTCCATCGACTTGGCGAAGTCCCCGTAGGCGAAGCGAGTGTGGTGCTCGGATGCAGCAGTGCACATCGCAAACAGTCGTTTGCCGCGCTGCCATGGTTGATGGATCAAATCAAAACGGACGTGCCGATTTGGAAACGCGAAACGTACACCGATGGAACGACCCAGTGGGTGCACCCTACGGATCCAGCGACGGATTCAGGGACGCAAGAAATCGAAGCGAGGGATGACAAATGACGTCGCCTCGCCGAATCTATTTTGATCACGCAGCAACGTCGTGGCCAAAACACTCGGACGTGTTGGATGCGATGGATCGGTACGCTCGCGATTGCGGTGCTGCGTCGGGGCGTGGCCAATATCAATCGGCGAACCGAGCCGACGCGATCCTGCGCTCGGCTCGACTCGGACTCTCGCGTTTGGTCGGAAGTCCCGCGGCGGAGAGCATTGCGTTTTTCAGCAACGGGACTCAGGCAATCAATGCTGCGATCGCGGGCATCGTTCGCGACGGTGACCATGTCGTGACCACCGCTGCGGAGCACAACAGCGTATTGAGACCGCTGTCGCATCTCGCCGCGGCTCGTGATGTCACGCTCACGATCGTCGACTGTGATCGCGATGGCGTGGTGCGTGCCGACGACGTGCTCGATGCCGTTACCGATTCGACTCGGTTGGTCGCGGTCACGTCGGCCAGCAACGTCACGGGCGCAGAGCAACCGATTCAAGCGATCGGCGAGGGATTGCGACATCGGGGAACCGCAGGCAACTCAACCGCCTTCTTGTGCGATGCAGCGCAAACGTTTGGTTATCTGCCAATCGACGTCCAAGCGTGTGGAATTGATCTGTTGGCGGCACCGGGACACAAGGGCGGCGGCGGACCGCAAGGAACGGGATTCCTGTATGTTTCGCCTGCTTGGCACGATCAAATCAACGCCAGTGTGTTTGGTGGCACCGGCAGCCAATCCGAGTCGTTGGAGATGCCGACGGCAATGCCTGCGAAGCTAGAACCGGGGAATTTGAACGTCGCTGCGATTGCCGGCTGGGATGTGGCGATCAAGCAGATTGCCGCCCGCGACTCAGCGGTCTACAGCGAGACCTTGTCATCGGTAGCCCGACAATTAAACGAGGGACTTCGAGCCATCGAGTCGATCCGCGTGTTTGGAAAGCCCGCTCGGTTGCCGATCGTCAGTATTGCCCTCGATGGTTTTGCGCCGACCGATCTGTCGGCGATTCTTGATGCTCAGTTTTCGATCGAAACGCGAGCAGGGTTACATTGTGCGGCATTGATTCACGAGCCGATTGGCAGTGCCCCCGAAGGAACGCTACGAATTAGCGGCTCGGCGACCACAAGCAGTGAAGAAATCGATGCGGTGATCGAAGCGATCCGGCAGATCGCCGATTCCGTCGGCTGAGACCGCCCGGATGGGTGGCACAAATCGCACTCTTCAGGCGGCTTTCGTCGCCCATTGTAGAACCATTGTCTCAATTGTTCCTCCAGCGGAGCTGGCTTAGGAAAGCGAACAGTTGAGGACAACGGTTCTACGGTTGCCGTGGATGAACAGTTGAGACAACTGTTCTACATTGGGAAAGTTGGACTTAGCGTCCCAGGTATAGCGAGACGCCGCCGCGTCCGATCGATATGCCTGATCCGCCGCGATAACCATAGCCGCGGTAGCTGCCGTAGGAGGGGTAGCCGTAGCCGCCACCGTAGTAAGATCGATACGGGGCTCGGTAACTCGATCTGTAACGAGTTCCATAATGCACCGGAGCTCGATAGCTTTGGTGGACACCATGATGCCCATGGTGGTAACTGCTGTGATGATGTCCGCTGTGTCGCGAAAAACGACCATTGGCTGCATCGGCACTGCTTGTCATCACAACGCCAGCCAGAACGAACACGCCAGCAAATAAAATCTTCTTGAACATCGGGATTTCTCCTGAATGGTAGGGTGTCATTTGAGGAAATCGCAGCAAGATTGATGCTGCGTCCTGATTCATGATAGGTTCGTAGTCAAGCTATTCGTTGACGGCCGCATGTTGTTACAACTACGACTTACTAAAACACGTGACGCTACGGTTTCGCAGCGTCGGGAGGCGTGTTTCACGAACCTCTCTACCTATTAATGGGCAATGCAGGCGCAGCACCGCCATACCCTTTAATGGTAGCATCTGAACCGTCCGGCAGCAGCAAGTGAAAACGGTCTAGTGTGGCTGGGCAACTCTACTGGCACCTCTCTCCCAACAAGTGAGACTGCTGGAGTAGTCGTTTGTGGACGCCGGCTCTGATGCTCTCGCAGATCGTAATGCGGTGATAGACGCAAGTTACCTCTCCCGAGCGTCAGCTTGGGAGAGGTGACAGAAAGATTGCCGCTATGACACCTGCTAATTCAGCAGTCTCCAAGTCGGGGGAGAGGTAACTGTGGTAGGGAACTGGAATAAGAGTTTCCCCCAAACCAATTGCAACAAAAAAGTTTTTGCGGACCAGTTTGCCCTGCAACGCTAAAAACATCTGCCTTAGACGTCGATTTCTTCGGCGTCTTCGGCGCGTTCCATGATGAATCGGAAACGCGCCGATGCATCGCGTCCCATCAAATCGCTGATCACACGGTCGGTTTCCAAGTGGTCATCCACTTCGACTTTTAGCAAACGGCGAGTCTTGGGGTTCAGCGTCGTTTCCCAAAGTACCTTGGGCATCATTTCGCCGAGACCTTTAAATCGCGTGATCTCGGGTTTAGCTCGCTTGGCATGATCTGCCAAAATCTGCTCGCGATGTTCTTCGTCGTTCGCCCAATAGGTTTCCTTGCCGATGTCAATGCGATACAGCGGTGGGACGGCAATGAACAAGTGGCCGTCGGCAATCAACGCGGGCATGTGCCGGTAAAAGAACGTCAACAGCAACGTCGTGATGTGATGTCCGTCGGAGTCAGCATCCGCAAGCAAGATGATCTTTTGATACCGCAGTGTCGAAAGATTCATATTCGGACCGATGCCACAGCCAAGCGAGGCAATCATGTCTTGGATTTCTTTGTTCTCGACGATCTTTTTCAACGTCGCGCTTTCGGTGTTCAACACCTTTCCACGCAGCGGCAAGATCGCCTGGTTGTTTCGATCTCGGCCCTGTTTCGCACTGCCGCCTGCAGAGTCACCTTCGACGATGAACAATTCAGAATCCGATTTCCCGTTCGCCAAACAATCACTCAGCTTGCCGGGCAACATCGTTCGCTTGGCGCCGCCTTTTCGCGAAACCGCGTCCGATGCAGCTCGCGACGCAGCTCGCGCCCGGGCCGCGGCGATGATACGAGCGATGATCGAATCCGCCAACGAGCGGTTATTGTTCATCCACTGTTCGAGTGCCGGGCGGGTGGCCGCTTCGGTTGTCGCTTGAACTTCGGGGTTGTTCAAGCGGTCTTTGGTTTGCCCTTGGAATTGGGGTTCCGCGATAAAGATCGACAGAATCGCAACCATCCCTTCGCGAATATCTTCGTGAGATATTTTCACACCGCGTGGTGTCAAACTGTGCGTGTCGATGTAATTGCGAACCGCTTTATTCAGCCCACTGCGGAATCCGTTCTCGTGCGTACCGCCGCTGCCGGTAGGAATCCCGTTGACGTAGCTGCGGACATGTTCGTCGGTGGATTCGGTCCACTGCAGCGTCAACTCCAAGCGAATATCGTCGTCTTTACGCAGCGTGAACGGAGTGTCGTGAATCGGACGCGCCGAACGATCCTTCAGCACCTTCGCCAAGTAATCGACGATCCCTTGTTCGTGCAGGTACGAGACCTTGGTGCCCGCGACTTCGTCAATATAGGTGACCTTGACGCCGCGATGCAGAAAGCTGGCCGTTTCCAGTCGCGTGCGAATTGTTTCGCTATCGAAATCGACTTTGGGGAAAATCGTCGGGTCAGGGCTAAACGTGATTGTTGTCCCGGTACCGCGAACGGCCCCTTTCAACTTTTGCAGCCCCGTTTTCGCGACACCTCGCTCGAACATCATCCGGTACTGGGCACCATCACGGCGGACCACCGCGATCAGTTCTTTGGACAGCGCGTTGACAACCGACGCACCGACACCATGCAAACCGCCCGCGGTTTTGTAGTTCTCGCCGTCAAATTTACCGCCCGCGTGCAGCACCGTCAGCACCATTTCCAATGCTGGCTTTTTCGTTTTCGGATGCTTGTCCACGGGGATGCCACGACCATTGTCGCTAACGGTCACACTCGAGCCATCTTTGTGCAGCGTAACGGTGATCTCGGTGGCGTGACCGTTCATCGCTTCGTCGACCGAGTTGTCCACGACTTCCCAAATCAAATGGTGAAGTCCGGACATCCCCACGCCGCCGATATACATGCCGGGACGTTTGCGAACAGGATCGAGACCTTCGAGGGCAACGATATCTTTCGCACTGTAAGTTTTTGTTGCAGTACTCATATTCAGTTTTCGTCGAACGTTTCAGGTGCAGCGGGTGGGGGAGTCACGATCTCTGAGATCTTGCCATTCTTTTGAATCTCGGTGCCACGGCCGCCACGTGAGGTGACGCGGTACTTGGCAGTCGAGATCGTCTTCTTTGCACCTCGATTGGTTTGAACCGTCATCAGATCGCGATCGCCGGTCGAGGCTTTGAAACCGAGCAATCGATCGTCGCTGGTCAAGCGGATCAACGTGACTCCCTTGCCCGCACCGGACAAGTAATTCACTTCTTCGGCAGCACAGACCATCGCTCGACATTTTTCTGAAACGGCGAGGATCACTTCGCTGCCATGGACCGCGACGACGTCGATGATCGAAGCCCCCGGCGCCACGCGAGCATACCGGCGACCACTTCGCGTGGACGGTTCGGCAAAACCCGCCAAGCCAAAGCGAAGTGCGAATCCATTGGAACTGGCCGCGAAAGCGTGGGTGTGAGGACACAAGTCCGGCTTTTTCGGGTCCTCATGAATGTCGCCGATCACGCGAGGGTCAAACGACATCGCCGCAATGATGTGTTCGCCATCTTTGAGTTTGAACAACTTTTGAATCGGTTCGCCAAACCCGGTCGACGCAGGAATGTCGGTCATACGGGTGGTGTAGCAAACACCAAGTGACGAGAAGAATCCAATCGACGAAATCGTGTTCCCTGAAACGCAGGTCAACACTTCGTCACCTTGACGCAGCCGGCTCTTACTTGGATCGGCAATCTGTTTTTGCCGTTTCACCCAACCGTCTTTGGTCACCATGACGTGACAGTCTTCGGCGATAATAAAGTCTTCGGCTACGTATTCAATTTCTTCGGTAACCGTATTGATCGCAGATTGCCGTTTCGCAAACGGATCTTTGTTATAGGCGTCAATCAGCGATTCAATCTCGGTACGGACGATTGTCCAGCGGCCCGATTCGTAATTGTCTTTTGAATCTTCGTCCAACAGTTTCTTGATCTCGTTGGCTCGTTTACGTTTGTCCTTCAACTCGTTCATGATCAAGTCGATCTCGAGTCGTGCCAAGCGATACAATTTCAGTTCCAGAATTGCGTCGGTTTGCTCTTCATCGAGGCCGCCTTTTGCCGCAGGAAACCGCTTCATGATTTTCATCGCGGCGTCGGCTTTGCCTTCGGATTTTCGGATAATCCGAATGATCTCGTCCAAGGCATCGAAGATCAGTGCGTAGCCTTCGAGAATATGAATCCGTCGCAGCAGCGCGTTGAGTTCATTTTCGAGCCGCTTGGTCAAGACTTCCAATCGGAAGTGCAAGAAATGCCAAAGCATCTCCTTGAGTCCCAAGCGATTGGGGGCGCCGACCTCGGGATTTTCGGTGGGAACCAGACACGTCATATTGACGTTAAAGTTCTTTTGAAAATCGGTGTGCTTATACAAGTAGGCGAGGACTTTGTTTTCGTCGGCCCCTTTTTTCAGCATCAAGTCGACGCGAATCTCGTCGGTCGACAGGTCGCGTGCTTCGATGACCAGCGGCAGCTTGCCCGAGTAGATGATCTCATTGATCCGCTCGACGAGCGCCGACTTGTTCACCCCAAACGGAATCGCAGTGATCTGCAGTACCGGGCTGCCTTTTGTTTTTGTATTCAGCTCGGCGGTACCACGCAGCTTGATCGTGCCTTGGCCGGTGCTGTAGATCTCGCGGAGTTCTTCCTTCGTATTGGTGATCTCACCGCCGGTGGGAAAGTCCGGGCCTTGAACCGCATCGTTGGCGACGAGTTGGTAGTCTTTAATCTCAGGATCGCGAAGCAGCTTCAGCAGCGCCTGGCAAACCTCTTTCAAATTATGCGGCGGAATATTGGTCGCCATTCCGACGGCGATCCCGGTTGCCCCGTTCACCAACAAGTTCGGCACGCGGCTGGGCAATACGACCGGTTCTTCGCGGCTGCCGTCGTAGTTCGGTTTAAACGCCACCGTGCGGGTTGCCAAGTCGGCCAGCACTTCGTTGGCGATCGGAGTCATGCGGCACTCGGTGTACCGCATCGCCGCAGCGTTATCGCCATCGACGCTGCCGAAGTTTCCGCTGCCGTCGATTAGCGGCATGCGAAGCGAGAACGCTTGCGCCATCCGCACCAATGCTTCGTAGATCGAACTGTCACCGTGGGGGTGGTAATTACCCATCACGTCCCCGACGACCTTGGCACATTTTCGGTGCTTCGCGGACGCGTTGAGACCTTGTTGGTTCATCGTGTACAGAATTCGCCGCTGGACCGGCTTCAGCCCGTCACGCACGTCGGGCAATGCCCGGCTGGTGATCACCGACAACGAATAGTTGAGGTACCGTGATTGGGCAGCTTGCCGTAGCGGGATCGACGTCAGCAAGTGGTCATCGACCGCGTCAAACAGCGACCCATTGCTTTCGCCGTTGTTTTTGGAAGAGCCTTTTCGGCTCGATCCCGAAGATGAGTTTCGTTTTTGCCGTTTGGCCACGCCTTGAAGTCCTTTTGGTCAGTCTTGCGGATTTTCGAATCGGAGTTGAATTTCTCTGTTTAACGGCAACCGCCAGCCGCCGGGAAGATCGATCGCTGCTTCTTCTTCGGCATTCTTGCCTAGTCAACCTGCGTAATTTGTACGCTTTACAACCGATTCGCTCGATAGGGCAATCTCGGAAGATTCTGCACCGCTAAAGGGGTTATAGCGATCAAAGCCATCGCAGCGAAACCGCTGATCACGCGAAGGTGGGCGAGCAAGTGAGCAAAAAATCACGAACGCATGGGATTTCGCCCGAATTACAATGACGTGGGAATCTTTCTGGAAATGAGTTGCATTGCCAGACCCCCCATCCGCCCTGGTCAAGTTTGTCCTGGGCGATTGCACGTAAAAAAAAATCAGATTGGGTTCGTCGGAGGAACCGTAGGATGAAACGTCAAACCATGCTCGGAATCGCAGCCATGGCGTCACTTGCCATGGTCGCGGTCATGAACCAAACGGCTTCCGCCCAACGCTTTGCCCGCGGCGAACACATCGTCAGCTCGCACGTCGTCAGTGATGAAGTGGTAGGAGGAAACTCCCAATACGCGGGCGATGTCGCTAGCAGCGATGGATACGTCGGTGGTGGGGGGATCCAGCGTCAATACGGCACTCCCGACCTGTTCTACAACAATTATACCCAGGGCAATGCAAATCGGGCTAACGCTCAAATGTACATATCGCCTGTGCCGGTGCCACCGAATGTCGGGCACACGTTCCTCACGTATCAGCCGTTCTATCCGCAAGAAATGCTTTACGCGCACAAGGATCGATTCCACAACTATTATGACAATGGGCGAGGAATGAACCGCACGCGAGCCACGTATTGGTATCCGCCCGTCAAGCAAGCCGCCAGCAACGTTTACTGGAACTATCTACGGCTTCCTCGCTAACAATTTTGGGGGGCTGCCGAGAAAACACAGCCCAACTCCGCACCTCCTATTTTTGGGAAAGAATCATGATTCGACGACTCGTCCTTGCTGCTGGTTTAGTGGCGACCCTTTGTGGCACCATGCAAAGCGATGCGACCGCAGGGGATCCCTACGGGATGACGCATATTTGGAATCAAAACTTTGCGATGGATCGTCCTTGGCACGGTCCCTATTATCATCAAAACTACGGCCAACCGTTGGCATTAGTCGTGCCACCGACGGCCCACATGCGGCAAACCTTGTCATGGGGCGTCAGTCAGAATCTGATGTATCCCGTGCATCACCAGTACGGACGCAATATGAATTACCCCGGTGCTGCGGCTCCTGGCAGCTTTCATGCAACGCCCGGGTGGCCAAGTCACACTGATCAATTCGGCGTCTACTACGTCCGCGGACCTTGGTAGTCATCAAGTAGAAATCTAAGAATCAAAAACGGCACGCCTGTTCAGGCGTGCCGTTTTTTTTGACCTAATCCATCCACGAAAAAACGACGGATGCAAAGCACTCGTCGTTCGATCGATTTACTAATGATTAGCACCCACGATTAGTGGTGCCAGTCGATTAGTGATGCCAGTGACCGGTTTGATGCCAGTCGTAATGTCCCGGTTGGACGTGAAAGTGGTTGCCATGGCGGATGATTTCCGTCGGATGGTAATCGTAGTGGCTGGTGTCGTGGTAATAACCGTGACCATAGCCATGTCCGTAGCCACCGTGCCCATATCCACCATAGTGCGAGCGATACGAACTGCCGTAGCGTGGCGCATAGTAGCTGCCATAGTTACCGTAACCATGCCCATGTCCACCTACAGAAATGTGAAGCCCCCCCACTCGCAAGAACCCATTACCGGCTTCCGCAGTCGAGGTGTCCGCAGCAAGGGCAAAACAGGCAGCAATTGCAGGAACCGCGATCCATTTTGTGATTGAAAACATCTTCTTCGAACTCCTCAATATTGTTTTGCTCCTAAGCCAAACCCCGACTTAGGATTCCATCTGCTATTAAATGCTACAATCGTGCCGTGAAACACGTGCGTGAAACTAATTTTAGCAAGATTTCTCGCGCAGCACGCTAAGTCCTTTATCCAAGACACTTTGCGACATGCACAGGCAGTAGGAAAATTGCGGCGTGACAACTGCGACGTCGCGATACGCCTGCCAAGTGCACTCTTTCTGATCACACAGGTGTCGTCAAATTGACATCGCGTATTGATAGACAGATGGAGAGTCTCAGAAGTGGCTCGTGTTCGCGGAGCCACTCTTCTTAGCGGAGCGACCTGGTGATTTGTTACAGATTGATTTTAGGGTAGTGGACGAGGCCACGAGTCCTTGAAGTGCGTTAAATCGCAGGGACTCGTAGCCTCGTCCACTACAGCCAACCCTAAATTTTACATTTAACAAAGCACTCGTTCGCTGAGCCGTCTTTTCCACTGAGCGACCGCATGCTGCCTGCTACAATGACGGCGTAGACGTTTCACGCGTCGTTTCCCTCCTCAATGGGAGATTCTTGGATGGCCATCGCAGCAAGTCCTCTCGCGTCGCTCGATCACAGCCGTATTGTTTATCGCCGGCTTGCCGTGATCACTCTCTACGTGATGGCTGTTTTTTGGGGGGCGATGCAAATGCTCACATCCAACAACGGCTTGCTTGGCATGTTGTGTGCCATGGGGTTCGCAACCTCGGCGACGATGTGGTTTTGGATCGATTGCCACATGCGATCGCGGCCACTTCCTTGGAGTCTTCAGTTCGTCTTTTTTTTGACCTGGCCGCTGGCGTCTCTGATCTACTTGATGGCGTCGCGAGGCATGCGGGGATTCGGTTACTGGTTGCTCCACGCGGTGGGATTATGCGTGACGGTAGTGTTGTCATCACTTTTTGTGATGATGCTGTTGGTGTTGCTCGGCATCAACGTGGTTGCATAGAAAGTTTTCATTGCGAAAGGATCAATCAAACTTGTCGACCCAGCGGGTCCAGAAAGCGATCTCTTCTTCATCGAGCATCGGCTTGGGCAGTGTTCCGAGTCTCGTGCTGCCAGGCATCCCAGGCGTTTGAGCGCGAACGACCAACATCCCGTTGACGTTGACCTCGAATCCAATCATTCGGATTCGGCTCTGTTCGCCATGAGCGACCGGATCAATTTTGAAGTCGTAACGTCCGAGAGAATGCCAATCATCGCGTTTGATTCCCGCCGTTTCCACAAGCGATAACGCCATCGTTTCCTGAGTGTCGCCGACCGTTAGCCGGCGGTTGGTGCGTGCGGGTAACGCCGTACCACGAGGAACGATGGGCATGATACGCCGGCGGCCTTGCGAAGCTTCGACAAGAATACCGATGGTTTGGCTGGTCACCGACTGCGGCGGCATCGCGATGCTGCCACGTCCCGGCAACTCACTTGCCAAACAAGCGGCTGCACCTCGAGCGACGTCGGTTCGATCGACCACTTGAACGATGATCTCTTCGTTCAGTCCTCGCAGAATTTCGCTGCGTATTTCATTCAGTCGTAACAGCGGGCCGAGGGTTACAATCCGGTCGATGCGTTTTCGCGAAAGCGACGCATAATGACACGCGGACTTGATTGCCTTGCGAACGCCATACATCAGATCTTCGCACGCCTTGAGCCATTCCGACCGGACTAGCGTCACCGATTGGTTGACGCCGCTGATTTCCAACGTCACTTTGACGGTCGGCATCAACATCAGCGAGTGCATTGCAGTTTCGCAAGCGATTTGCAATCGCGGCGCCTGCGCCGATTTTCGTGGATCAAACTGATATTGTTGCTGGAACGCGTTGGCTGCCATGTCGACCAAGCGTTGCAACCAAGGCAGAGTCCCGGTGTTCCAATGCCCGGCCGTCGAGATCTGTTTCATGCGACTTGCATCGCGATGAAACACTGCTGCATCGGTGCCTTGCCCCGTCAAACCCAGGAACAGAATCCGCTGGTCGTTCGTGGTGTCAAACGAAGTTGTTGTCACATCGCCATGCGTGGCATCAGACACAGGCGGCAGCAACAGTGACTGTGCCGCAGCGACGCTTCGGTCAATCAAACGTACCGTTTTTAGCCCGGCCATCTGAGCCGCTTGCAGGATGCTGTGGCGATGAAGTTGATCGTAGCTAGAAGGGATCGTAATCGCGACCGCCGCAGGAATGCCGTCAAGATTCCAGGCATTTCGAGCAAGTCGTTTTAGCAACAGCGAGAGCAAGACTTCGGGAGGGCACTTTCGACCTGCGATCGTTCGTTCGACCTGCTTTTTCCCAATGTACATTTGCAAACAATGAACCAAAGTTTTGGACTGAGTTGCCCGCCGCTTCATCGCTTCTTCGCCAAAGAACAATTGGTTTCCATCGCTGCCAATGGACATGCGGAACAGCGATCGTTTTTCGCCTCCCGCATGCAAAAGGTTGACTCCGCCCATCGGCGAAGCCTCTGCGGCAGCGGCGTAAAACATGCCCAAGTCAAACGCAAGCACGTTAGCGATATGGGCCGACGTCGAGCCACCAACGAACGTTGAACCTTCGCCGATCGGTTGCCGCATGGCAAATTCGGTCAGCCATTGAGGTTCATTTGTTTTGTCGGCGTATTCGCCGAGGTCTTCGATCACTTCATCCAGTGAGGTGTATCTCGCGGTCGGCGTTTTGGCCATCATGCGGCGAAACAAGTTCGCGAACTGCATATCAACGTCACGCCGGACCTGCATCAGATCGGGAATCTCGCCGTGGCGGTGCCCATAAACTTGTTCGAGATATTCCCCCGTAAACGGTGGCTGGCCGGTCAGCAGGAAATACAACGTCGCACCGAGCGAATAGATGTCACTTCGCGAATCGGCAGAGTCCGCATCCTCGAGTTGTTCAGGCGACATAAACGACAACGTTCCAACCAAACGCCCCTTTGCAGGTCGGGCATTGACCTCATCTTTGGAACTTGAACCTGCCGCCTGATTTTCCAAGGCCGGAGCGTGATGGGAAACCAACCCCGCAGTACTAATGCGAGCCAAGCCGAGGTCCAGCACTTTTACCGTGCCGTCGTTGGACCGCATGATGTTGCCGGGTTTGACGTCGCGGTGAATGATCCCCGCACGGTGCGCGTGTAACAGCCCCATCGAGGCTTGGCGGATGATTGATGCGGCTTCGCCGACCGACAATGGGCCTCGTGTGGCCACCATGTTGGTCAACGTCATGCCGTCGACGTACTCCATCGCCAAGTAATGAATACCGTGGTCCTCGCCGGCATCGAACGCCGCGACGATATTGGGATGTAAGACACGCGACGCAGCACGAATTTCTTCGTAAAAACGGTCAACCGCCTGCTGATCTTTCATCAACTGTCCAGGCAACATTTTCAGCGCGACCGTTCTCTGCATGCGAACATGTTCGGCTAAAAACACCTGTCCCATGCCGCCGCTGCCTAGTTTGTTCTTGAGCGCATAATCGCCCAGCTGCTGCGGCATCTCCTCGGGTTCATCGTCAACCACTTTGGCCGCAACGTTTCCGTGGCTGTCAAGAAGAGCAGATCCCGACAAATCAAGTTCCGAAAAATCACCACTCGACTCACCACTCCCATCACATGTTGGGGGCTCTTCCGCAATGGGAATTGATTTGGGAGAGGAAGATTCAGGCACGACGAGTCAACTCTGAAGCGAAAAGTTTGCTGGAAAGAAAAGAAAACGCCAGCTGCCTTGTTCTGCTAACAAGGTGCACGCCAGGAGGGACTTCAAACAGCTCAATGGTTAGAACGTTGATTCTAGGCTACGGAACCCATTTTTATATAACAAATATCCTGTATGGATGACCGGAACCGGATGATTGGGTAGGATTCCTTAGGTTTTGAGGGTGCTGCATTGCCGGGTTGCGTTTTAACCCTCCCTAAGCCATTGTTTTTGCCTCGACATTCTGTTTTCCCACCACTTCGCACAACGGAAGCTGATCTCTTGTCTGATACGCAATCGGGCGGCCCCCTTTCCTCTCCCGCTGGCTCCGGCGATGACGCAAAAGATCGTATTTTGCGGATTGCGACACGTGAGAGTCCGCTTGCGATGTGGCAAGCCGAGCATGTCGCTAGCTTGCTTCATACAGCCGGTTTTGCGACGAAATTGGTGCCGATGGTCAGCGGCGGCGATACCGACATGCGTCCAATTGATTCGGGTCGGCAGGTCGGTGTCTTTACCAAACGAATTCAACAAGCGATTTTGGACGACGAGGCCGATATCGCGGTCCATTCCCTGAAAGATCTGCCCACCGAAGTCGATCCGAACTTGGTACTGGCCGCAGTGCCCGCGCGTGAGGTGGTTCAGGATTGTTTGGTGTCGAGTTCGCGGTGGACCATTGCGACGTTGCCAAAAGGAGCCAAAATCGGCACCGGCAGCCGTCGTCGTGCGGCTCAATTGCGATACCATCGCCCCGATCTGGATGTCCAACCGATTCGCGGAAACGTGCAAACGCGGCTCGAAAAACTTCGTGTCGGCGAATACGACGCAATCATGTTGGCGGCGGCTGGTTTGACGCGTTTGCAAATGGACGAGGTGACTCGCGTCGAATTGCCGCTCGTTGAAATGTTACCTGCACCCGGCCAAGGAGCACTCGCGATCGAAGTGCACCGAGATGCAAACCAGGTGCAAAGCATTGTTGCGATACTGAACGACATTCACGCGAGGGCGACGGTGACAGTCGAGCGAACTCTGTTAGCGGCACTCAACGGTGGCTGTCTTGCCCCGATTGCGGCTTACGCCCAAATCAACAATGGCGTGCTGTCGCTCGATGCCGTAGTGTTGTCGACCGACGGAACGCAGCGATTGGACGATAGCCGATCGATCGACTTTGATCCTAATCAATGGGAAGTCTGTGCGAAAACGCTCGCCGAGCAAGCGAGCGAAAGTTTAGCCAGTCGCGGTGCTCGTGAATTGATTCACGAAACGCGATTGTAATTCGCATTGTCGTTGATCGCTCCCGCGATCAAAACGGAAGAGGCACAGAGCAACTTAGGCTCATCGGATGTTTAAGTGGCGGTCGATGTTACGTAGCTACCGTCAGCAGACAGTGGATCCACGCTCTGGCGAGCGTAGCTACGACAGCTATTGTTCCGACGGTCCTTACCGACACCTACGCACCTGCGAAACTTGCGGTGGGGTCGACGATTGGTTCATCGGCGTGCATTTGATCCGCTTCGATTTCTTCATCTGCACTTCTTAGCGATCCAAAGTACAGCAAGCATGTGACCGCGATCCCCATGCTGATTACAATCCAAAACGGCTGGTACTCAGGACCGTTTGAGGTTGTTCGCAAGAAGATCGATGCCCCACCCCAACTGCTTTCGGTGATCCGCTGAAGCGATACCGAAAGTGCATTGTTGGTGAAGTGAATCAAGATGCCTGGCAAAACGCTTCCCGTCTTCAGTGCGATCCATCCGAGCATCAATCCCATCACCGTGGCGGCAATCGATTGCTGTAGAACACCGTGCGAGATCCCGAACAGGATCGCGGTAACGACGACCGCACGCAGACGCCCGCCTTGGCGTTCCAAGCCGCCAAAGATGAAGCCGCGGAAAGCGAGTTCTTCGCAAATCGCTGGCACCAACGCCATCAGTAGGACCACCGAAACCCAAGGGGCTGCGGCGATTTGATCGGCAAACGGCTTCATCGAAGCCATCGCTTGCTCGCTGACGGGGTACATGTGACTGATCCACGAGGCCAACATCACGTAGGTTGGATGCAGGGTGCAGCCCAGCAAAACGCCCAACGGCAACGTGGTCCAGTGCGGCATGCGAATCCGCAGACTTTTTCGAAGCGACGTTGTCAGCACCGTTGCCATCAGTAGTGTCGGAGCGAGGATCAAACCAAGCTGTGGCATCAGCACGAGCTTGCTAATTCCAGAGAACGTGGTCGGCATTTCGGTGACCGCGAGTTTGCCAAAAAACAATGCGACCAGGATTGCCGCTCCGCATGCAACCGCCTGACTCGGGGTGGCTGCAATTTGACGGTCACGCCAAAGGTGCTTGACCCATTGACGCAGTTCCCATTGTTCGTTGCTGCCAAACAGCACCGATTCATCATCAAATTGTTTCAGTGCCCAACGTGATGCCATCCATAGACACGTGATCGTGACTCCGGCCACCATTGGCAAGTGCCAAAGGGCGATCCCATATTGGCCTTCGACCAACGCACGGACCATCAAGAACATTCCCGTTACGGGGATCAAGCTGGTGCCGACGGTCAGTGTCGTGCCAGGCAACATCGGTAACATCACCAGCGGCAACGTCACCATCATCAGCGGCATCAAATAGTATTGGCCTTCTTTACTGCTGCGCGCCATCGCGGCCACCGCAAGTGCCAAAGCACTAAACAGTGTCGATAGTGGCACGAGCGCGACTAGTAACCACAGCATCGGTCCGATCGGCGGCGCCCCAATCGTGTTGGCGGCGCTGCCAAAGCTGATTTGTCCAATCACAAACGAGCTGGTCACTAACATACTTCCCGCGTTCAAAATCGCGGTCAACATACTAAAGGTTGTTACGGCAGCGAGTTTTCCCGCGACGATTTCCGAGCGTAGTGCCGGACTGCACAAGAGTGTCTCGAGCGTGCCTCGTTCTTTTTCACCTGCGACCAAGTCAATTGCCGGATAAAACGCACCCGTCATTGCCCAGATCAACATGATGAACGGCAGCAGTTTGCTCCACAGCGCCGCCTCGCGTGTGCTTTCCGGTGCGATATCGATATCGTTCAGCTGGAAAAGCTCCAAAGACATCATGTCGATGCCAGATTCAGTCAGTCGCTCGTTAATCCAACCGGATCGCCATGTCCCCAAAATCTTGGCGACGCGTTCGCGAGCGACCATCGATTGATCCGAGGCAACGTTGTAAAGCAATTGGATCGCTGCATCGTCGTTTTCGAGTCGAGCATCCACCATTTTGAACTGGGGCGGTACCATTACAACGACATCGAACATGCCGCTGCGAACCCACTCTTCGGCACGCTGATTGACAGTGCGATCCGTCTTGACGTCATTCCACGGATACGTCACCACTTGCAGCGGATCGTCGGCGGGCACCAAATTCTCAGCGAAGCAATCGTCGCCCACCAGCGGTGGCGCGTTCTCCAGATGGTCGGTCCCGATCACACACACACTGGTCGAGTGCTGTTGAGTGAATTGAACCATCTGCAGCAGCAGCGTTCCCACCAATGGGTAAAGCAGCACCGGCAACACTGCGATCGTAAACAATGTCCGGCGGTCGCGGAGTTGGTCACGCATTTCACGAGCGTAGATCAACCACACTGAGGACCAGCGTAATTTATCGGCGTTTTCGGCGGCTTTTCGTTTTTGTTTTGCTGAAAGGCTCATGCGAATTTCCCTGAGATTGCCAGTCCTTGCACGTCCTCGTCCCCTTGTTCGTGTCGGCTCAGCAGGTCGAAGAAGACCTCTTCAAAGTCCTCTTGCCCATGCCGCTCTCGTAAATTTTCCAATGTGCCGCTGTCGAGGATCCGGCCTTGATGCATGATCGCAATCCGGTCACACAGTTTTTCAACTTCGCTCATGATGTGAGTTGAGAAAATCAAGCACTTTCCGCTGTCTCGCAGATCTCGCACGATCGCTAACAGATTGCGAGCCACCATGACATCGAGTCCAAGTGTGGCTTCGTCAAAGACCAACACCGGAGGATTGTGGACCAGGGCGCGGGCGATCGAAACTTTTTGCTTCATGCCGGTCGACATCTTCGCGCCCGGGACATCGCGAAAATCATTCATTCGCAATTGAGTAAACAATGACTCGAGACGTTCGCGAAGATCGTCGCGTGACATACCGTGCAAACGACCAAAGTAGCCGACCATTTCCCACGCGGTCATGCGATCGTACATCGCTGTGTTGTTGCTGACGAATCCAATTCGCCGGCGCACTTCGGCGGGATCCTGAACGACGTCGTAACCGGCGACGTTGGCGATGCCCGAGGTGGGGCTCAGCACGGTGCTCAAGATACGAAGCACGGTGGTTTTGCCAGCGCCGTTAGGCCCCAGCAGCCCAAAGATCTCTCCCGCACCGACCGTGAACGAAACACGGTCGACGGCGACAAAGCGACCACGATTGAGATCGTCGTAGGTCTTGGTTAAATGTTGTACGTGAATCATGGATGCGCATCTGCCCCGGGATCAAATTGCCGTGGTCGGTTGACTCGTCGTGTGACGGTCAACGCGGTCATAGCGGTTGTTCGCACGGGCGAATCGCAACCCATTGCTGGGCCACCGGACGTTATCGCGAGCGCATGACGGAACCGCTACGGAATCGTAGCCCCCGTTATGGCAAAGGACAGCGAATCATTAACGAACAAGGCAAAAACGTCAGCAAAGGTACCCGGGGGGGCGTTAATCCTTCACTCTAAGCCGTACAACCGGACCTTTGATCGAAGCGAGCGACTCGATTTCTTGCGTCGCCGCACGAGCAGCACCCTCGGTGGCTTCGTGCGTCATGATCACCAACGGGACCGGATCGAGATGTGCAGAGCCGTTTTCGCCCTCGTGTTGCATCACCGACGCGATCGAGATCTTGTGCTTCGCCAGCACCGCCGTGATCGAAGCCAGTGTGCCAGGATGATTGGCGACGCTGAGCCGCAGATAGTTCCGCCCCACCAACGTATCGGCATCGCGAAGCTTGGCACGAGGCGGATTGTCGATCGAGAAATACTCGAGCGTTTGGAACGTCAATCGAGTTCGACCGACCGCAGTATCGATCAGGTCGGCGACCACGGCCGAGGCGGTCGGCATTTGGCCCGCGCCCAATCCATGATAGAACACCGGGCCAACAGCATCACCGACGACACGGATGGCGTTAAAGGCGTCGCGAACTTCCGCCAGCGGCGTACCGATGCGGACCAAGGTCGGAGCGACAGAAAGTTCGAGTCCATCATCCGCCAGATTCGCCAGTGCCAACAATTTGATTCGATAACCAAGTTGGCGACTGTATCGCAAATCATCGGGGTCCAATCCGTCGATCCCCACCCGTGGAATGTCCGACCATTTGACCGTGGCCCCAAATGCCAAGTGGGCAAGGATCGCAAGTTTTTGAGCCGCGTCGGTGCCGTCCACATCCATCGTCGGATCGGCTTCGGCGTAACCGAGTTCCTGGGCCTTGCGAACGACAACGTCATAGGGAGCCCCTTTCTCGTCCATCTGGGTGACGATGAAGTTGCTGGTGCCGTTCAGAATGCCTTCAAGCGAGCGAATTTGATTAGCGGACAAACATTGGCTGACATTGGCGATAATCGGGATACCACCGGCCACAGACGCTTCAAACGCGATGCTGCGGCCAAGCTCGCGAGCACGCGTGAACAATTCCGGCCCATGTTCGGCCAACAGCGCCTTGTTCGCCGTAACAATGTCCTTGCCCGATTCCAGCAGCTTTAACATGATCGAACGAGCCGGTTCCAAGCCGCCGATCAATTGAGCGACAACTGAAATGTCAGGATCGTTAATCACGTCGTCAAGCGAATCAGTCGCGACCCCTTCTGGCAAATCGACATCACGCGGCTTGGCGAGATCGCGAACGACCGCCTTTTTCAGCCACAGTGTGCGGCCAGCATGTCGCGACGTACGGTCGCCATGATCGAGTAATAGTTTCGCGACACCCGTGCCAACGGTTCCCAGGCCAACAATGGCAATGTTTGTTTTTTCCATGCGAAAATGGTAATCGGAACGACCGTTTACGACGAGGGCACAGCGATACGAACATAAAAAAACAGCGGCCGTTTTGGCCGCTGTTCGAGAATGATTTTTACACGCTGCGAGAACGCCGAACTACTTCTTCGACTTCAGTGCTGCTTGAGCTGCCGCCAAACGTGCGATTGGCACGCGGAACGGGCTGCAGCTGACGTAGTTCAAGCCAGTTTCGTGACAGAATGTGATCGACGCAGGGTCACCACCGTGTTCGCCACAAATACCGATTTTCAGGTCCTTCTTGACGCTACGGCCCTTCGCAACACCCATTTCAACCAATTGGCCCACACCCGATGTGTCGAGCGATTGGAACGGGTCAACCTCAAGAATTTCTTGATGGATGTAATCAGGCAGAAACGTGTTCACATCGTCACGGCTGTAACCAAACGTCATTTGCGTCAGGTCGTTCGTGCCGAAACTGAAGAAGTCCGCGTGAGCCGCAATGTCATTAGCAGTCAAGCAAGCACGTGGAATTTCGATCATGGTACCGATCGAGATGTCCAAGGTGCCGGTGAACTTCTTGGCGGTCTTGGTTTCTTCGATGGTCTTTTCGACCTTGCCACGAAGCAGTTCCAATTCGTTCGCTGTTCCGACAAGCGGGATCATGATCTCAGGCTGAGCCTTGATCTTCTTGGCTGCACAGTTGATTGCCGCTTCGACAATCGCACGAACTTGCATTTCAAGGATTTCCGGATAGGTCACGCTCAAGCGACAACCACGGTGACCGAGCATTGGGTTGGACTCATGAAGAGCTTCGCCACGCTTGGCAATTTCGTTGGCCGAAACGCCCAACTCTTTTGCCACGATCTTTTGGCTAGCCGATTCGTGAGGCAAGAATTCGTGCAATGGTGGATCTAGCAAACGAATGGTGACGGGCAGCCCGTTCATCGCTTTGAAGATACCTTCGAAATCTTTGCGTTGGAAAGGAAGCAATTTCTTCAGTGCTGCACGACGATCTTTTTCGTCTTGAGCCAAAATCATCGAACGCATGTGCGTGATTCGCTCAGGGTCAAAGAACATGTGCTCGGTACGGCAAAGTCCGATGCCTTCGGCACCAAAATCGCGAGCTCGCTTGCTGTCTGCAGGCGAATCAGCGTTGGTACGAATCGCCAGGGTGCGGTACTCGTCGGCCCATTTCATCAACTTGGCAAAGTCGCCCGAAAGTTTCGGTTCTTGTGTTTCCACTTCGCCCGACATGACTTCGCCGGTTGTTCCGTCAAGGCTGATGACGTCTTTGACACCGAATGTGCGTCCGCCGACTTTGATCTTCTTGGTTTTTTCGTTGATTTCAACGTCGCCGGCACCGGCAACACAGCACTTGCCCCAACCACGAGCGACCACAGCCGCGTGGCTGGTCATACCGCCAGTGCTGGTCAAAATGCCCGCAGCGGCGTTCATGCCGTCCACGTCTTCAGGGCTGGTTTCTTTACGAACCAAGATCACCTTTTCGCCAGCGTCGGCTCGTTCACGTGCTTCTTCAGCACTGAATGCCAACTTGCCAACCGAGGCACCCGGCGAAGCAGGCAAGCCGCGGGTCAAAACGTCCGCAGCGTTACGCGCGGTCGGCTTGAAACTTGGCAGCAACAATTGAGTCAAGTCGTTCGCAGGAACTCGCAAGACTGCGGTCTTTTGATCGATCAAGTTTTCCTTGACCATGTCGCATGCAATCTTGACGGCCGCGACTCCGGTGCGTTTACCAGTACGTGTTTGCAGCATGTACAACGTGCCACGCTCGATCGTGAACTCGATGTCCTGCATTTCTGCATAGTGATCTTCGAGTGTCTTCTTGATCGCGATCAGTTCTTTGTGAACCGCTCGGTTCCACTTAGGCATTTCCGCAACCGGTTGTGGTGTGCGGATACCAGCGACAACGTCTTCGCCCTGTGCATTGATCAGGAACTCACCGAAGAATTTGTTTTCGCCGGTGTTGGGGTTACGAGTGAACGCAACGCCGGTTCCCGAATCGTCGCCCATGTTGCCGTAAACCATCGACTGAACGTTGACGGCGGTTCCGAGCAAGCCGCGGATACCTTCGATTTCGCGGTAGCGGACGGCGCGAGCCGTGTTCCACGACCCGAACACAGCCATGATCGAAAGTTCGAGCTGCTTGATGGGGTCTTGTGGGAAATCTTCGCCAGTCGACTTTTTGTAAACCGCTTTGTAGGCTTCGCAAAGTTGCTTCAAGCCTTCTGCAGGAACTTCGGTGTCTTCGCTGACTTTGTACTTCTTCTTGATTTCGTCAAACGCTTTTTCGAATTGATGATGGTCCATGCCCATCACAACGTCGCCGAACATGTTGATCAAACGACGGTAAGCGTCGTAAGCGAATCGTTCGTTCTTGGTTGCTTTGGCAAGGCCTTCGGTGGCCGCGTCGTTCAAGCCAAGGTTAAGAATGGTGTTCATCATCCCAGGCATACTGACGGCTGCACCCGAACGAACACTGACGAGCAGTGGGTTCGCATCGTCACCGAACTTTTTGCCCAGTTCTTTTTCAAGCGTTTTGACAGCCACGTTGACTTCGTCCATCAAGCCCTTTGGCATTTTTTCGCCAGACTTGTAGTACGCGTCGCATACAGCGGTGGTGATCGTGAATCCGGGAGGAACCGGAAGACCGATTGCGGTCATTTCAGCAAGGTTCAAACCTTTGCCGCCCAAGAGTGCTTTGCTTGAGCCACGGCCTTCGGTTTTTGTCTTACCGAAGTAGTAAACCATCTTGTCAGCTGAGCCAGCTTTCTTTGCCATAGTTAGTCTCTGAAGGAACCGTCGTGGTTTGTAAGTGTGAGTTTAAAAACAGATCAAAAGGGGAGCATCAAACATTTTTGAGCGGTCCCAAACAACAAGGCATTGGCGGCCCTAAACCACGAAAACAACGCCTTTTACGGGGAAACTTTATTTCCAATTTGCGGATTGGTCAATGAGTGCTAGCGAAATTGAAGCTAATCACTGGGTTGACCTCGACGATTTGGCCGTGAATGCCGTTTACGCAAGGGCTCGCCGATTTGCTGAAGTTGACGTTGTCTGAAGCCGCCAACACATTCGCGACCCACGCCAAGGTCAAGGCCGTGCATGCCCTGAAACAAAAAAAGCGACTGTGTGACCATGTCACGCAGTCGCTTTCATGAAATCAGTAGGGCTGACAGGAATCGAACCTGCACTCCAGTAAAGGAACTGGATCCTAAATCCAGCGCGTCTGCCAGTTCCGCCACAGCCCCGACTTGATTCGCAGATGATAATGAATAAGGCGGCGATGCCGAAAGCCCGCCAGCCCTATTTTATCAAGCAAAATTAGACTTCTTCGGTTACTACGGTTGGAACGACCCAAACCTTCAGCGATGCATCGACTTCGCTGTGCAAGTGAACCTTGACGGTGTACAAGCCAAGTTCCTTCAATGGACCTTCGAGACGAATTTGGTCTTGCGCCAACGTGAACCCGGCACCCTTCAGGGCGTCGACGATCTCGTGAGCTCCAACGCTGCCGTACAAGTGACCTTCGTCGTTTGCATTGGCTTCGATCGTGATCGATTGCTTGCCAAGCTCGTCCGCCATGTCGCGGTAGCTCTTCAGCTTCTCGAGTTCGAGAGCACGCAATTTTTCACGATGCTTTTCAACCATTCGCTTGTGATGGTCGGTTGCAACGGTCGCCAAGCCCTGCGGAAGCAAGTAGTTCAGCGCGAAGCCCGATTTGACTTCGACGATGTCGCCTTGCTTGCCGAGGTGTTCAACATTGTGGATCAACAGTAGCTGAATGCCACCGTTTTCGCCTTTAGGCAAACGTTTGAAAGGTCGCTTGAACGATCGACCCGTGCTAGTCTTTGGTTTCGGCATCACAAAACTCGAGTGAACAAATGGGTTGGTATGTACTGGTTGGTAGATTGAGGTGTTCTAAGGATCCGATTGAACGCTTTAGAACGGGATGTTTGGATCGTCGTAACCGGGACCGTTTCCGGTCGGTTGCGCCTCTCGCTGGCCCGCAGGTGGCCCAGCGGCCGGACCGGGTTGGGATTCGCGAGCCGCAGGGGCGTCTTGGTAATCGTGCGAGCCGTAGCTTTCTTCGTGAACCGCATCACGTCGCTGAGGTTGGCTTCGTTGGCGAGATTCGCCGCCTCCGCCTCCTCCACCACCGCCGCCGCCGCTTAGCATTTGCATGCGTTCGCCGATGACACGAAGTTTGCTGCGTTTCTGGCCGTCGGTTTCCCACATATCAAGTTTCAGGCGGCCTTCGACCAGGATCGGTGATCCTTTGCTCAGGTATTCGCTTGCCACTTCGGCCGTTCGTCCCCACAGCGTCACATCGACAAACGTGGTTTCCTCGACCCATTCACCGGTAGCCGACTTTCGGCGATCGTTCACGGCAATCGTGACTTCGGTGACTGCGGTGCCCCCTTGGGTGTACTTCAGTTCGATGTCACGCGTAATATTGCCAACTAGGACGACGCGATTGTAGCTTGCCATGATTTTCCCCGAAACATTTTAAATGATCGAAATGTTTTGCTCTGTTATTTGCCGGTCGTCAACGGTCAATTCCCGTCGACTTGCTCTCAGCGAGCGGACAATTCAGGATACAAATTTGCACCAAACCGTCATCCTAACGCTGCAGCAACTCTCTGGCAAATACTAGGCTTCGGAGGTCACAACGGCATCGTCTTCGGCTTTAGCGTCGTCGGAATCGTCAGCTTTCGCTTCTTCTTCGTCGCCGTGAGCCGAAGGACTGAAGGATTCGCCGCGTGCATTTGCAAGCATTGGCTCTACCAAACGTGCGTCCAGCTTGAGCGTCAATTCACGCAGAATGGGCTCGCACAATTGGAACGCTCGCTCGATCTTGACGAGTTGTTCGCCTTCGATTTCGAAGTAAGTCAACCAATAAGTACCTTTTTGGTGCTTGTCGATTGGGTACGCCAGTCGTTGCTCCATCCACATTCGGCTAACGAGAACGTTGCCTCCGTTTTCGGTGATGATCTGTTCAATCTGCTTGCTGACGCCGCCTGGATCGCGAGCGTATTGGTTGCTATCGAGGATGAATAGCGTTTCGTAAGTGTTTTTCGCCACGGTTTTATCGTCTCTCTACGGTCTGATTGGGTGCGTTGAACGCAGCGCTGTTTTGAGGAAATTCGTCTATCTTGAAGCGGTATGTTATCGAGATACTGTGTTTTTGCCCAGCACCGTTTCGAAACTCACTTCTAAATCCGCAGCGTTGTGTTCAGGCAGTCGTTTTGGAACTGCGGTCTCGTTAACGCGTTGGGTAACTTCTTACTAACTTACTGAGGCGGCTTGGCTTTGCGATTTGGCTTCGATTTGCCATCTTGCTTTGCCGAAACCACTCCGTTGTACTCGGTCATCGTTGCCGTGATCCCGTTAGTTGCCCAGTCCATTGCGGCATAGGCAGCTCGAGTTGTCGCTTGTTCGATCTCTTGTTGTTCGCTTTTATTGAATCGTCCGAGCACATAATCGACCACCTCCCAACCTTCGGGAGGCCGGTCGATCCCGATCTTCAGCCGTGGAAACGACTCCGATCCGAGATGCCGGATAATATCAGCTAATCCCTTCTGACCTCCTGATGACCCGGTGGCTTTGAGCCGCAGGCGTCCGCAGGGAAGGTTCAAATCGTCACAGATCACGACGATTTCTTCGGGGGTCAGCTTAAAAAAATCAATTGCTTTTCTGACGCTCTTGCCACTGGCGTTCATAAACGTCTGTGGCCAAAGGATCGCAAGCTTTTCGCCGCGGAAAGATCCCTCAGCCCACAGTCCTTCAAAACGAACTTTCGAAGGACTCGCTGAGATCAATGCCGCGACTTTGTCCGCTGCCATGAAGCCGACATTGTGTCGTGTTTGTTCGTATTTTTGCCCAGGATTCCCCAGACCGACGATCAACTTCATGTCAGTGAACTCAAGGCCAGATTAACTGACCCTAGTCTTCCTCGTCCTTAGGTCCGCCCTTGGCGATCACATCAGGCTCGGCTGCTTCTTCGGCAGACTCATCATCTTCCGACTTCATCGCACGAGGCTCTTCAACGTGAGCAACCACGGTGTCCGCAGGTGTGACGAGTTCGACGCCTTCAGGCAATTCCAAGTCACCCGCGGTCAACGATTGACCGAGATGAAGATCGGAAACATTCAGTCCGAGGTTCTCGGGAATGCTGCCAGCGGAGCATCGAATTTCGACATCGTGTTGGTTTTCCAGCAGGATGCCGCCTTCGCGAACTCCAACCGGGTCACCGTGAACGTGAATCGAAACCGTCACTTCGACCTTTTCGGACAAATTGACACGCATCAAGTCGAGATGCAGTACTTCGATCCCCAAGGGATCCCACTGCATCGCGTATACCATCGCGGTTTCTTTGATTGCACCGGCGAGCTCAACCGTCTTGCCGTGATGGCGCAAGAGCGACTTTACTTCGTCCGATGGGACCGATAGCGACTCAGTCGCTTCGCCGTGTCCGTACAATACAGCGGGGATTCGACCGCTCTGACGCAAACGCCGAGTGTTGGCGGAGCCTGTTAGCTCACGCTTCTCGACCTGCAATACGTCTGCCATGGCTGGATCAACCTTCCAGTCAAATTGTGATTTATCTATAAATTTCGGTAAACGCCGAACGCCGGCTCCACAGCCCTCGGAGGCCGGATCGTAGCAAAACGGTCGCGGCCGGAGGAAGCGCGTAAGTATGCCGGTTTCGCTTCCCCACGCAAGCCCAAAGAGGGCGTTTGGTACAAGCATTTCTCAGCGAATTTTGCAGGTCACGAACGGATACGCTCGTCGCAACGATTTTCGTAGCCGCATCGCCCCCCAATCCGACTGCAAAAGTCGCACCGTCATTCCGCGAATCCAGTCGCTGAAATTGGCGACGAGCGGCCATCTTCGCCTCCGCGATCGCTCGCGCGATAATCGGCATGCTAACGCGTAAATGCCGCAAAAACGCCCTTTCCCGCACGGCCGATCCAAAGCCCCACCGGTGTTTCCCCGCACTCGCGGAACCGCTTACTAAGCACCGCGGGGTCATGGCCGCTGCCGCGAACCTTGATCATTTCGGCGTAATGATTCATTCGCCGAAGCTCGCGACGCAGCTTTCGCTCATCACAACTTCCTGACCAAATAACTTCGCCGACGGACGCAACGGACTGAATTTTTTTCATCGTGGCGTGATCAAGATCCCCCTCGCTCGTCAAAAATCCCGTCGGACCGCCGAGCGTCTTCAACCCATAGCTGCTAGCGAAAAATTCGGTTAGCCCCGCCGCCCGAATCGCTGCATCGGGATCGATGATCCATTGCCCAGGCGACTTTGTCGATTCAGCGCGAACCAATTCAACCTCGGCCGCCGAAAGATCGCCCGAGTCAAATCGCGAGATGCTGCCGTCGCTGCGAACCGCGATCGCCGAGACCGCCCCCGGAATCATCTCCGCTCGCCGAAGCGCATCACCGAAAACGAGCGATTGTTCGCGGACGCTGCCCGAAAGCGAGATCCACGATCGATGCGTCGCATTGCCGAGATCGAGTTTTGCTGCGGGAGCCAACTTGATGATGGCGGCCGGTGCCGCTTCGATTCGTGGCAAGATCGCATCCAAAGCCGGCTGATAATCCTCGGGCCGAGTCGTCCGCTTTCCCCCCACACGTCGATCGGGATCGAGATGAATCGCAGCCGCAGCGGGGATCTCGATTTTCAGCACGTCTTCGCAAACGGTTTCGACAACTTGCCCTATGCCCGATGCACCGGACGTTGCCGCGCCAGTCTTAACTTTGCGAAGGTTTGCGTCGGCGTATTGCAGAATCACCGGATCCATATCGACGGCAACAACGCCGCCATGACGATGGATGCCATCTTCATTGGCACGATTGGCCAGTTGGATTGCGTCGCCGCCAATGCCACAGCACAGATCGTAAACCAAATGATCACCGAGCCAGTCCGACTTGAGCTTCGCGACCTGCCACGCGGTTGCTTGTTGCAACGCACGATCGGTTGCCCACCAGACCCCGTCGCCGAGTTTCTGACGAGCCTTTTTTTGCAGCAGTGCAATCGCGATCAATTCGTAAAACGAATCGCTTCCAAATTGATGGCGAAGTCGTTTCGCGACCTTAGGATCCGAACCCGCTGGCGTGGTCGCCGCGAGTTCGGCAATCGCCGCTTCGTAAGCGACGATCTGCTCGTCTTGAATGCTGTCTGACATCGGCATTTGCATTTCGTAGCTACGCTTGCCAGAGCGTGGATGGTGGGGCGTCCAATGCGAATCACCACCTTCTGGCGACGGTAGCTACCAGAAGCGGCTTCACAGCGTTGACCAAAGCGGCTAACAGGCCAACGGCCAAAAAACATCTGCCTACCTGCTTAGGCCACTGCGCACGCCGCGTTACAGCAATCGCAAAATATCGTTGGCAAACACCACCACCATCAACAGCAAGATCATCAAAACCCCCGCCATGGTTAGTCGCATTTCAAGCTGTTCGTTCAGCTTCTTGCCGCGAATCGCTTCGGCGATCAAGAACATCATATGCCCACCGTCGAGTGCGGGAATCGGCAAGAAATTCAAAATGGCAAGGTTCATGCTCAACATCGTCAAGAACAACAATTGAGGAGAAATTCCTCGCTCGGCTTCCTGTTTTGCCAAGTCCATGATCGCCAAGGGGCCACCGACGTGACGCATTTTGACTCGGCCCTGGGTTGCCATTCGCAAGAAGCGAAAGACGTCTCGCAACCGACGCTCGGCTTCGCGAAGACCGAGCGACAATGCGCTGCTCACCGAAGTGGCCTGTTGAATTGACTCACTTGCGGTCAACCCGAGACCTCGCTCGAACCAGACACGGTCGTCTTGCTGCACGACCACTTGGGTTTCAATCACGCGGCCTTTGGGCGAACGCGTGGCGAGCACATGCAGCTCGGTACCTTCGGGCAAATATTGAATCGTTTCGATCAGCGAACCCCACGGTGTCGGGCCATCTTTTTCCCAACCTTCGCGAAGCACCGTGACGATCGGTTCGAAACGAGCGTCCTGAAGTTGCTTCGGTAAATCACCATCGGACGTGATCAGGCGAACCTCTTGGATCTCGTCGCCCGGTTGCAGTTCAAGATCCGCATCGGCGTTGTCACCCGCCAACAAATTAGGCAACACACTGGCCACCGTAGGCAGCGGACGGTAGGAAAAACCGAAGCGATTGATCGCGATTTCACCTGAGATGGGCGAATCGGGAGCGTGGGTTTGCAACGAATCCTGAGGGCTGAGCTCGACTTCGATGGTGCGAGCCTCTTCGCCCTCGCCACGCCGTAGCGTCAATGAAATCGGTTCTTTGACCGAGATCAATTCCAAGGGCAGCATATAGGCGTCGACGGCGGTGTCGCCGTTTAGCGCCGTGATCACGTCGCCCACTTCGACACCCGCTTTTGCCGCAACACCCTCTTCGACCAGACTGGTGATGGGACTAAGTGCCCAGCGAGCACCAAGCATTTTGGCTTGCTGAGGCGGCAAGTTGACTTTGTGCTCGGACCCGTCCGCCCGCTCCAAGGTCAACGAAATTGTTTTCGTTGGATTGGAATACAAGTAGTTGAAAAACGGCGTCGAAGGAACGATCAGGTCATCGTTGATCTTTCTGCCGTCATAGGCAACGATTTTCGCGCCCGCATCGTCGTCCGTCAGCACCGTGTCGGCCGCACTGCCCGGCATTGCCACTGTTTTTGAGCTGAATTGGATTGAGGTTGGGCTGACGATCCCGATCATTCGCACGTCCGAATTCTCGGGGTGCGATGCGGTTTTCAGACTGTATTTGCGAATTCCCTCGTCATAGCGAATCGCCAAGCTGATTGGTTTGGTGGGGTTATCGAGACCTTCGGTGAGAATCGCCATCCGCATTTCGCGGAAATGCATTTGGTCATCGCTAAGTTCACCCACCGAGACAACTTGTCCGCCAGGTTCGATTCCCGCTTGCCACGCTGGACCGCCGGGAGTCACCCCCCCGATGATCGAGGGGTTGTAGGTGACGCCATAGCCGTACGCGATCGCAGCAAACAAGACACCCGTGATCAGATTCATGACCACGCCGGCGCTGATGATGATCATCCGCTGCCAAACAGGTTTGGCGGGAAAGCTGCGTGGATCGAGCTGTGCGGTGGAGACTTCGTCGGCTTCATCATCCGCAGCGGCGTCAGCGTCATTGACTCGAATTCGCTTGGCTTCTTCTTCGGCTTTGCGAGGATCGTCGTCTTGACCGAGCATTTTGACGTAGCCGCCTAGCGGGATGATACCGATCCCGTATTCCGTCTCGCCGTACTGGAATTTACCGAGCGTTCGCGGGAATTTGATCGGCCCAATCTGAATAGGCACGTCAAAGCCGACATAGAACTTTTCGCATTTCACACCAAAGGATTTTGCCGCGACAAAGTGCCCAAGCTCGTGAACGAAAATCACCAGCCCGATACCAAGGGCCACGAGTCCCCATTGCCAAATCTGGGTCGCCAACGAAGTTAAAACGCCAGCCTCGTCGGTGGCTGCCAAAGGCAAAAACTGGGCAAGTAAATCGATAAACATATTTAATTAGGGTTTAGGTTGCATATTGTTTGCGAACTTCGGCACGAGCCCATCGGTCCAACTCCAACAGCCGGGTTAGCGACGGTTGAGGCTCGAAATGATGGTGTTCCAAAGTCCGGCGGCACGCGGGCACGATGTCAGTAAAGCGAATTTTTCCTTCCAGGAACAGACCGACCGCTTCTTCGTTGGCAGCATTGACCACCGAACCGGCTGTTCCCCCGACCCGTGCGACCTCGAAACCGAGCTCCAAAGCTGGAAACCGCTCGCGGTCGACCGGCTGAAGCGTCAAATCCCATTGTCGGGTTCGGTCTAGTGCCGGCGTCTCGCACGCGAGCCGCCGGGGGTAAGTCAACGCATATTGGATGGGTAAACGCATATCCGGCGGGCTCAGTTGAGCAATCACCGAACCGTCCTCGAATTCGACCATCGAATGGATAATCGATTGAGGATGGACCACAACCTCAATTGATTCGGCGGGGATATCGAACAACCAGCGAGCCTCGATCACTTCGAGTGCCTTGTTCATCATCGTTGCCGAGTCGATCGTGATTTTGGGGCCCATATCCCAAGTCGGATGATTCAGTGCCAATTTAGGGGTGGCGTCATGCATCTCTTGAATTGATGCATTGCGAAACGGGCCGCCGCTTGCCGTCAGGATTAATTTGCGAGGCTTGCAGGTGTTTTCGCCGTGAACGCTACGTTCTTTGTCACCCAAGCACTGAAAAATCGCAGAATGTTCGCTATCGACGGGCAACACTTCGGCACCGCGACGGTCGGACTTCGTTTTCTGCAACGTCGTTTGGACCAGCGAGCCTGCGACGACCAGGGTTTCCTTGTTTGCCAAGGCGACCCGTTTTCCGCTCTCGATCGCGGCCAACGTGCTTTCCAGTCCGGCGCGACCGACGATGGCGGCGACTACAACATCGACTTCGGGGTCCGAGGCGATTTCGACCAACGCGTCAGCACCGGTTTTGATTTGCGTGTTCGTCAGCGTTTTACCAGCGGCAAATTCGGCTGCCGATTTGGGATCCGACAACACGATCTGATGCGGCGGACGAGCAAACTGGCCTGCCAATTCGCTCAATAGACCAACGTTTCGATGCCCCGACGCAGCCCAAAGGTTCCACGTTTTTGTTTCGTCGATTCGGTCCAAATGGTGCAAAACGTCGATCGTCGCGGTGCCGATGCTGCCGGTCGCGCCTAGGACGGCAACGTTCGTCACGGCGCCGGGCGACTGCAATTCCGAGGTGTCCTGCTTTTCCAAAGTAACGGGTCCAGAACCGGAATCGGCGAGAGAATGGGGGGAGGAAGCTTCGTCAGAATTCACTGGCACGAGATTTTTTTGGTCTGAAAGGGGATTCGAAAAGGGATCTGACCCTCTCGGGCGAGGCAAAAAACTTAACAGAAACGACTCGCCTCCAAAGGGTCGGACCCCTTATCGAATCCCCTCTGAGAAAAATTTTCAGTGCAAGACGAGTGAACGATTGCGTCAGTGTTGATGTAGTCAAAAGACGTACACGATGATGTCTTATGGGGTGATTGCCGGACGACCGGAACCTTCGTTACGATCGATCGCCCCATCTGGTTCCGCCCAAGATAGGCTTGCCGATGGACGTGGGCAATCAAACAATACGTAATAAAATACTGCCTAACGAGTCATCTTGTCTTTGTGTTCGGGGGGCAAGCGAGGCGAGGAATGCATCGATGACGCATTTCGGATCGCCTTGCAAGCAGAAAGCTTACCCCACTTTTCCAACTTGATGACACACGAAATAACCAAAATCGAGCCCCTTCTCTGGTAACTCAATGACCGACGACAAGCGAAAGAAATCGAGCAGCAACGAATCACGATCTGGCGGAAATATGTGGTTGGTGCTTGCCGCGATCGTCTCCGCCGTGCTGCTGAGTACGTTTTTGTTCAGCAATAATAGTCACCGCCTGCGGTATCCGGATCTTCTAGTCCTTCTGCAAAAAGAAGCGGACGCCCGCAAATCGGAGGCGGCGAATCCACCCACGACGGCCGTTCAGCCTGCATCAATTTCCGACGACCAGCCGATTCCATCAGAATCAGCGGTGGCGAGCGATGCGGAACCACCTGCGGCCGGCGATAAAAACGGCGAAGAAAAATCGGAATCGGTAGCGATTGATCCTCGATCGCTGGTCGTGGCATCGATAAGTGATCCTGACAAAAAAGTCGAATACAGTCGTCCACAGAATATTAAAGTGTCCGACGAAAAGATTATCGGAACGGTATTGTACCGGCCGCTGGGGTCAAAGCCCGCAGCCAAGCTCGAGCCGATTGAGTTCGAAACCATCCACACCTCGGGGAACGAGACCGAGGATCGTCGACTCGCGGAACTGCTGACCGAATCCGGAGTGGTTTGGGACAACGATCGTCCGAGTCGCTTCTTCGAACAACATTGGCCTGAATTGCTGATGATCGGCGTTTTAGTGATGCTCGGCATCATGATGCTTCGCCGAATCGGTGGCGTCGGATCGCCGATGTCGTTTTCGCGAAGCCGTGGAAAACTGTACGGCCAAGAAGAGCTACCGCTGACGTTTGGCGATGTCGCGGGGATCGAAGAAGCGGTCGATGAAGTTCGCGAAGTGGTCGACTTTTTGAAAAATAGCGAAAAGTATCAATCGCTTGGCGGCCGCATTCCCAAAGGCGTTTTGTTAGTTGGGCCTCCGGGGACCGGAAAAACCTTGCTGGCCAAAGCCATCGCAGGCGAAGCGGGAGTGCCGTTTTTCAGTCTTTCAGGAAGCGACTTTGTCGAAATGTTTGTGGGTGTCGGTGCCGCCCGCGTGCGTGATATGTTCCAGCAAGCGACCAGCCGGGCGCCGTGCATTATTTTCATCGACGAGCTTGACGCGTTAGGCAAAAGCCGTAGCGGCAGCGTGGTCGGTGGCCATGACGAGCGTGAACAAACGCTTAACGCTCTGTTGGTCGAGATGGATGGATTCGATTCCAACTCGGGTGTCATCATCGTTGCGGCAACCAACCGCCCCGAAACATTGGACCCTGCACTGCTGCGTCCGGGTCGTTTTGATCGACACGTTTTGGTGGATCGCCCTGATGTCGCCGGTCGCGAAGAAATTTTGAAAGTCCACGTCAAGAACGTGCGTTTGGACGAGAAAGTGGAATTGCGTGAAATTGCGTCGATTACTCCCGGTTTCGTCGGAGCCGACTTGGCGAATCTGGTCAACGAGGCGGCGCTGTTGGCCGCACGTGCGGAAAAGCAATCCGTCGGTATCGAGCAGTTCAATGAAGCGGTCGAGCGAGTGACGGCGGGTCTGGAGAAAAAGAACCGCGTCATGAACGAAGACGAGAAAATTCGCGTGGCGTACCACGAAGCCGGGCACGCGATCGTTGCAGCCGCACTGCCGAATACCGATCCCGTTCACAAGGTCAGCATCATACCGCGAGGCTTAGCTGCACTCGGTTATACGATGCAGCGTCCCGAGTCGGATCGCTATCTGATGACCAAATCGGAACTGGAAAGCAACATGAAAGTGTTGTTGGCTGGAACGCTGACCGAAGAAATGACGTTCCAAGACATCAGCACCGGAGCCCAGAATGACCTCGAGCGTTGTACCGAGATCGCGCGCAGCATGGTGATGGATTACGGTATGAGCCGGATGGGGCGAATCAATTTTCGCCGCAGTTCGCGATCCGCGTTTCTCGCAAGCGGTGGTGGCGATGGCTACCAAATGAACCATAGCGAAGAAATGGCGAAGATGATCGACAAGGAAGTGGCTCGCATTATCGAGGACGCCTTGGTGCAAACCCGCGAAATCCTAGAACAGCGGCGTGAGGTACTCGAAGCGGTCACCCAGCGACTACTCGACGTCGAAGCGATCGACAGCGACGAGCTGATGCGTTTGATCAAAGAAAACTCGCGAGGCCCGTGGTTGGTCCCCGGAACCGTCACCGAGAAACCCAAAGCCGTGATGCCTCCGGTCGAAGATGACAAGGCAAGTGCCAAAGCCCCGTAAGGTTTGGGTGTTTGCGGCCAACTTTCCGCAAGCGGTGCGGTCTGAGATTGTTTTTACATTGTTTTGATTCCATGCGAACCATTCAATGTCGAGAACATGGTTTGATGATCTTAGTAAGCGATCACCAACACGTCGTGGTCGCCTCCCTTTTCCACTGAAGGAGGATCTCGTCATGTTCAACCAAAATCGCATTCCCAACTTGCTGGCGGCGGTTGCTGCGGCTTGTCTGCTCGCACCCGTGGCCGTCGACTCTGCAGCTGCGGCGCAAGTCGGATTGGATGTCGGCGTTTCCAGTCCGACCATCTTGGCTGGCGAAAAAACGACAAACTATATTCGCATTGCCTTGACCGGAGCCGAGATCCCCCAAGCCAAAAACCGGCCGCCGGTGAACGTCGCCATCGTGATTGACACGAGCGGATCGATGAGCGGTGAGAAAATCAAACAGGCTCGCAACGCTGCGATTGCCGCAATCAGTCGACTGCAAGACAGCGACATCGTTTCCGTGATCCTCTACAACTCGTCGACCGAAGTCTTGGTGCCAGCAACCAAGGCAACCGATCGCGAATCGATCATTGCCAAAATTCGTGGGATTAAAGCCGACGGCAATACCGCGTTGTTTGCAGGCGTCAGCAAAGGGGCCGCCGAAGTACGCAAGTTCATCGGATCCGATGCCGTCAACCGCGTGATCCTGTTGTCCGATGGGATCGCAAACGTTGGCCCCAAGAGTCCTCGTGAACTCCAGCGACTCGGGGCTTCACTGGTCAAAGAAGGGATCAGCGTCAGCACGCTCGGACTGGGTCTCGGATACAACGAAGACTTGATGAGCAAATTGGCCAGCGCCGGAAGTGGCAACCACATTTTCGTCGAAAAAGCCGACGATCTCATCGCTGTGTTCAATAGCGAGTTCAAAGAATTGATGAGCGTTGTCGCCTGTGATTTTGAAATCGTGGCGACGGTCGCACCCGGCGTACGCCCCGTTCGCGTCTTGGGCACCAGTGCCGACATCACCGGCAATACCGTTCACATCCCCTTGGCACAACTGTACTCGCGTCAGGAACGCTACTTTGTTTTGGAAGTCGAGGTTGACGCGGGAGAAGCGGGACAAACACAACCGCTCGTCGATGTGTCGGTGAAATACCAAAACATGACATCCGAGACGAGGGATAAATTAACCAGTAGTATTGCGGTGCGTTTCAGTAACGTCGCTGCTGAAGTGCAGAAAGATCGCGACCTAGAAACCTACGCATTTTGCGCCGTGCAAATCGCGAATGAAAACAACATTCGAGCTACCGCGCTACGAGATGCTGGACAGGTCGATGATGCAAAACAATTGCTCAACCACAACACGAAAATGCTGCTTCAGTGTGCAGCGGATTGCAAAACAAACAATGTTAACTTTGTGGTCCCTGAGTTGGAGAAAAATATCGAGGTGAATCGGATTCAATCGCTTAATGTGGATAACAACCGCGACTGGGCGAGAAACCGCAAAGCCATGCGGGGCTATCAAAACGAGGTTCAGGCGCAGCAGGCATACTCGGTCGAAGTGCCCAAAGAGTAGTGCTTGCGATGTAAGTAGCGAAACAACGAGAAGATGGCGTTTTGATTAGAATTGGAGAGTTCTCCTCACTCCTCACTCCCAACTCCTCACTGCTCCTCTCCCCATGACTCATCGGCTACTGATTGCCCTGCTTGTTCTTGTCGCTGCGCCGCTGGTGCTGCTGGGCTGGGGAACGTCATCACTGCTGCGGCGGCAACGTGAAACCGCTCAGCAGCAATTGACGTCAGTGCTCGAATCGCGATTGGTTGAGATCGACCACTCGCTCTCAGAAGTGCTGTCAGGTCAAGCGCGGCGGATCACAGAAAAGCTCGAACGTCCCGGCAATGTGATCGGCCACTTAGAAGAGGTCACTCGGCATGACCCAGCGGTTCGCCAATGCTTCTTTGCCAATGCGAAAGGCGTGATCGTTTATCCGCCCAAACCAGTTGCGGACGATCCCGAGTCGATTGCGCTCTACGCTGCACTTCCAGCGATTATCGCAAGTAACCCCGATATCGAGATCAAGGAAAACGGGTCGCAGGCCAGCAAAGCCTCACTCACGAAAAAACAATCAGTAGCGAATTCGCGTTCATCTAAGTCCGCTGAAAAACCGGTCGCGACGATCATTCGGTGGCAGGTGTGGTACATGGACGAAGGCAGCCAATTGATCCTCTGGTTATTGAAGAGTAACGGTGATTCAATTGGCGTTCTGCTGGAGCGTGCTCGTTGGGTTTCGGAGCTCATCGGGGAACTTCCTGATAATCCAACGTTGACCGTATTGGAATCAGCTGCCTCCATCGATTCGATCGAACCCGCCGTCTCAGCAAGCTGCACATCGCTCGTGGATGAGGCGGGCCAGATCGTTTATCGCTGGGGCGACGATCTAGAAACGACAGACGACCCGATCGCAACGGTGTCGCTATCTTCGCCGTTGTCTAATTGGAAACTTCAGTACAACAACGCGACCCCATTAGTGCCGCGTTCCGATTCGCTCGCGACGATCCTATCGATCACGGGATTGGGCGTGATGTTGTTAGCACTCGGGGCATATGTAATGACAAGTGTCCAGCGACAAATGCATGCTGCGCGAAATCGAGTCAGTTTTGCAGGGCAAGTCTCGCACGAACTGCGAACCCCGCTAACCAATATCCGTCTCTACGCTGAACTCGCCGAATCGGATCTCGAAAAGATGCCCATGAGCGAACTGGGCAATTCGATCGGGCGACGACTGAGTGTGATCGACAGCGAAAGTCGGCGACTAGGACGCTTGGTTTCCGGAGTTTTAGAGATGGTGCGTGATGAACACAATGTTCGCGCGCCGTCGCGGAAACCGACCGATGTTGATGCCGTGATCGACAATACTTTGGCACAATTCACGCCCCGTTTCGAAGAATTAGGTATCAAAGTCGAGCGTGATGCGAATTTGGATGTAATGCTCAATGTCGATCCGGACATATTAGAAATGGTGCTAGTTAATTTGCTCAGCAATGTCGAAAAGTATGCGGCCGATGGAAAGTTTGTTCGTGTCGCGTCAAAGCTCGATGCGAACGAACTCGTGATCGAGGTTGCGGACCGCGGCCCTGGAATTCCGCGGCGGTATCACCGCAAAATCTTTCGCCCTTTCTTTCGTTTGGACGATTCGATCAACGCCCCGAGCGGGACCGGCATCGGCCTAGCCATCGCAAAAATCGCTGCCGAGCGACATGGCGGGCGATTAATCATTCGACACTCCGACGTCGGAACTCATTTTGAGCTGAGAATCGCAGTCGATAATTAGAACAGGCTTTCGAACCCGAGCTCGGGCGAATCACCAAGGGAAACACCAAACAACAGTCTCATGCAACTCAAAATATTGATCGCCGAAGATGATCCTCATACCCGAGCTGCACTCGCCGAAATTTTGAGAGCGGAGGGGCACTCGGTGGCGGAAGCTGCCGATGGGCATCAGGCCAAATGTTTGTTCGATCGCGATCGACCTCAATTCGCGTGCTTGGACGTGATGATGCCTGGGCTAAGTGGCTATGACCTTTGTCGCCATTTCCGGAGCGTCGATCCGACGATGCCTATCTTGTTCATCACCGCCAAGGCCGAAGAAATTGACAAAGTTGTGGGGCTCGAACTAGGTGCAGATGACTACATCGCAAAACCTTTTGGCGCCAAAGAAGTCGTCGCTCGCATTCGCGCGATCGCTCGCCGAAGTATTCGTGGCTTCGAGATCGCAGCGGATCACGTTTCGCTTCCTGAGCATGATTTCAAGATGGGAACACTCCGTGTGATGCCAAAGAAAATGCGTGCGATGCGGGATGACGAGGCAATCGAATTGACCGTTCGTGAGCTGCGGATCTTGCAACTGCTGGCGAGTAAGCCTGGCGAAGTGGTCGACCGCGATGAGCTTTTTCGAGTGGCGTGGCAAGAGACACACCCGCTCAATACGCGAACGCTCGATCAAACCATCAGCCAGTTGCGAAAGCGAATTGAAGCGGATCCCAAACATCCGCAAATCATTCAAACGGTATATGGCGTGGGTTACCGGTTCGAATAATATAAAAACACATAAGGTTTTGTTGAATTATAATAACGTCGAACATAGATACGATTGGAAGCAGGTAGGCAGGAATCATTGGGGGAAATCCCGTTAGCCGTTTGGGCCAACACTGTGAAGCATTTTCTCGTAGCTACGTTCGTCAGAAGGTGGTGATTCGTATTGGCCGGCAACCATCCACGCTCTGGCGAGCGTAGCGACGGAACGCAAATGCCGTAATTTGCCGTCTCTAAATACTTCACAGCGTTGCGTTTGGACGCTAGCGCCGAAACCGGGGCTAGCGTAAGAACGGCCAGTTTACTGAAAGCGGTGAACGTCAATATTGCGGGAAACATGCCCGCGGCTAGCGCCGTCGGCTCAGATCATTATTTGGAATGACTCATTTTGACCTGCTTAGGACCGTCACAATCCGATTAAAGTCTCGATAATTCGCTGGAATCCCCTGTTTAGATGCCGTTCGTTCGAGTTCTCAGTCCCAATGGGTAATTGATCTGAAAGAGTTGTAAGTACTAAGGAACCGCCTCCCGGAGAATTTGCTATGCACGGTCCTACTGGTTTTCGCCGTTTGCACGTTACCGGTCTATTAGCAATTCCTCTCGGTTCACTATCTCTCTATCTACTACTTTTTGTCGATACGGTGCCAGCCACGGGCGTCGAAGTAACGCCAAAATCGACTGTCTCTGCCTCGCTGCATCCTCTCGATCCCTCGATCGCCACGACCACGTTTCAGTCACTGGACCAATCCATTCAAATCGATAGCGATTTTTGTGGAGGTCGACTCAACGAATGTTTCGAGATCACGCCGAACCAGTATGAGTTGGTCGTTCGTCCGGAACGCAAGCCGATTAACAACAGCGCGTGGTACGCGTTCCGCGTTCGCTCGAGCGAGACGCGTAACATCAAGATGCATCTGCGTTACGAAGGCGGGACTCATCGATACACGCCCCGTATCAGCAATGACGGAATCGTTTGGCGAGATGGCCAGCACTTGGTTTCTTCGGTGCACCCTAGCGGAGCCGAACTCGTGTTGCAGATGGATGTCGGTCCCGAGATATTATGGGTCTCGGCACAAGAACTCATTTCAAACGAAGATACCGAGCGATGGTCCGAGAAATTGGCGACGCTGCCCTACGTGACCCGCTCTGTGTGTGGCAGCAGTGTCGAAGGGCGTCCGATTTCCAAGCTGGTCATTGGTGACGCGAAAGCGGAGTCACCCGGTTATGTCTTCATCATGGGGCGACTTCATCCGCCGGAAACCACCGGCGCGATTGGGCTGATGCGGTTTGCTGAAGCGATCGCGACAAAAACAGAGTTGGCGGAACGGTTTCGTCGCTCGTTTCACGTCGTCGTCGTGCCCAACGCGAACCCTGATGGGGTGGATCAAGGACGATGGCGGTGCAATGCGAACAGCGTCGATTTGAACCGCGATTGGGGGCCATTTCGCCAGCCCGAAACGCGGGTGCTGCGAAAAGAATTACTGGACCTGAAGAGTCGTGGCCACAACTCGCTGTATCTCGTACTGGATTTTCACTCCACTTACGAAGACGTTTTTTATCTCACTCAAGACGTCGACAACATGTTCCCCAAAAATTTCACCGCGACCTGGTTGAACCGGTTTGACCAGCGGTTGCCCTCTTATTCGGTGAACCTCGACAAAACGCACAATTCCAAGCGAACGACATCCAAGGCCTGGGTCGATCGCGTGCTGAATGTCGCCGCAGTGACCTACGAGTTCGGCGACAATACCGATCGCGAGGACATCGCAAAGCTGTCTCGCGTCAGTGCCGAAGAGATGATGCAAACGCTACTCAGTTATCGTAAGTAAGCAATTAGGCAGGAAACATTGGGTGAAATCCCGTTAGCCGTTTGGGCGATAGCCCCGGTTCAGCGCCGGAACCGGGGCTAGCGCCAAAACGGCCAATTTGCTGAAAGACTTCTGCCTAACTGCTTAAAACTGCGTTGTATCAGCCCGATTCCTAGCGGCCTTCGCGTAAACGATAACCGAGAAAGTTATCGAGTTCCGGTTCCGCTTCGATCTCTTTGACCGTTTCTTCGATGTCGTATTCTACGCGGCGGAATTCGATTACTTCTTCGTCGTACAATACATAACAGCTTCGCGAATCACCGTCTCGTGGTTGCCCGACGCTGCCGACGTTGATCATCAACCGCTGCGTTTTATCGGCAACGCTGTAACCACCAGCCAATTCCATTGGTCGAACGAATCGCAAATCGGGGGTAAAAATCCCCGGTACGTGCGTGTGACCTTGGAAACAAAGATGCGGGATCATGGAAAACAGCTTTTCCATCTTTTTGCCATTCTGAGTGTCTTCCGGGAAGACGTACTCGTTCGTAGGACTGCGAGGCGAACCGTGAACGAACAACACCCCTCCTTCGCGCACGGTGCGAGGCAATTTGCACAGGAATTCCATCCGCCGTCGACTCGCTTCGGGCCCGTCTCGGCCACATTCCAGTTGGGCGCGGGTCCAAAAGATTGCCTGTTCCGCGGCGACGTTGAAGCCTTCGGGGTCAAACAACGCACTGCTGTCGTGGTTGCCGAGCACGCAAAAGTCAAACTCGATCGCTTGATCTAGGCATGCACATGGCTGAGGACCGTAACCGACGACGTCGCCAAGACACACGATGCGATCCACATCATTGGACTCAACATCGGCGAGTACTGCTCGCAAGGCAGCGAGGTTGCCGTGGATATCACTAAGAATGGCGGTCCGGGTCAATTTAAAAACTCAGGTTAAAAACGGAAAAACGATCCAGCGAACGATCTGTCCTGAAAAGAATCATCGTAATCTTAACGCCAAATCCGTTCTCGCGTCACCTAGAACGCTCGCTATCGTCCGTGCTTGATTCGATCGCCCAAAGCATCGGACAATTCCGGGATCGCGTAAATCTTGTTCGCCGTCACGTTGAAATCATATTCGACGCGTCGATAGGTGACCGTTTTCGCATCGGTATCAAGAATTGCGTAGCAAGCTCGATTGTCTTCGTCACGCGGTTGACCGACGCTACCAACGTTAATCATCGCTTTATGCGTCCCTAAATGGTAGACGTAGTCGCATTCCGCTGGGGAAACAAACTCGCACTCGGTGGTAAACACACCAGGCAAATGGGTGTGTCCCATGAAGCAAACATGCTCAAGCTTTGCGAACAACATTTCCATTTTTCGCTGGTTGAAAATGTCTTCGGGAAAGACGTATTCGTTGGTGGGATCGCGAGGCGAACCATGAACAAAGCGATATTCGTCGCGGTCCAACTGACGAGGCAACTCACCAAGAAAGTCCCATCGAGTGTTGACCTGCTGAGCCGATCCTGGGCCATTGTCTAACTGGTCACGTGTCCAGTAAATCGCTTGAAGAGCCATCGGGTTGAAACCCTCGGGATCAAACAACGCGGCTTGGTCGTGGTTGCCCAAGATCGTGGCAAGACAACTCTTCATGACCAAGTCCAGGCATTCGCATGGATTCGGACCATAACCGATGATGTCGCCAAGACAAAAGATCTCATCGACACCAACCGTCTTAATGTCGGCCAACACTGCATTCAGTGCTTCAAGGTTGCCGTGAATGTCACTGATCAGCGCGCGTTTCACTAAAAGACTCGGAGGTGGAGAGCAATGGAACAGGGAAAACGGTTGACGGGGACGAAACGACGCGACTCTAAGATCTCAAAGCGGAGATGTTTTGATTCACCGTTTCGCACTCGCCCCTTTGTGCAAAACGTAACATGGGAATGCCAAGCCCGAAGTGTAGTTTAATGCGTTTTTTTTCGGCAATCCCAAGTATTTTGCTTCTGACAAGATTTCCTCGCTTCGAAGCAACCCCGTCCGGCATTATCAAGTCTACCGAATGAGTTACATTGTGGGGATCATAGGCAATGCAGCGGAATTGCAAGGATTTGCCTGCGGGCATTTCGCTGCCGTTATTTGCCCACGCTCCCCCGTTTCTGTAACACAAAACGATCATGACAGCCGGAATTTCTCGTGAATTGCCGATTCAATTGGCCATCGAAACCACGGGGCGGTCCGGTTCGGCTGTACTGATGAGCGGCGAAGATGTGCTGATGCAACGCCAAATAGGTGAGCAAATACGCACTGCTGCAGCGATCGGTCCGGTTCTCGACGAAATGTTGGCGTGGAGCCGGGCTGAAAAAAAAACGATTGATTTTGTCTCGGTTGCCGCCGGGCCAGGATCCTTTACTGGCCTTCGCATCGGCGTGACCGCGGCAAAGATGTTGAGTTATGCCCTGCAATTGCCGCTTGTCGCTGTCGATTCGCTTGCGTCGGTCGCGGCCGTGGTATTTTCCGAAACGCCCAATTTGGAAGTATTGCGGGTTGGTTTGGACGCCTATCGAGGACAAGTTTTCACCGGACAGTTTAGTCACGGCGAAATCCTGCCCGATTTGACCGCGATTCCCTCCACGTGGACTCCCTGCCCATCGTCGGTCGACATCGTCAGCGGAGACGTTTGGGCCGAATTGCTTACATCTGCGGATGAATCGCAAGTAAGTATCGCGGGCGATAGCAAACCCTTTGCAAAGTACGCCGCTCGCTTACAACCGCGTACCGCAGTCGATGCATTTGGCGTCGGTCTCGTCGCCCTTCGTGCCGCACGCCAATCGATGTTCACCGATCCATTCGCTTTGGTGCCTCGCTATCTAAGACCCAGTGCTGCCGAAGAGAAGGCCGCTGAAGAGAAAGCAGACGCGTAGGGAACCGGTTGACTCACTTTGGGGGGAAATTTTTCTCTATTGCTTTGTCTGCGAATCCTACCTAACCTCCAAAACGACCTGCATGGTCTGAACCCAACCGATCCCCTCCCGAGATAACGAATTGCCATGGAAGGCTACTCCAAATCGTTCGCGCGATCTTGTTCTTTACGGATTGCAACGACCCTATTTGTGGTGCTGGTATCCTCCAGCGCTGGTGCGACGCTATCGGCAGCGGAGGCTCAATGGATTTGGGCTGACAACACCACAATCGACACCCCCATCAAAGAGGGTGCAACGTGCTTGTTTCGCAAGCCCTTGAACCTGAAAGTCCCCGCCAAAGGACAGATCGAGATTGCAGCCGACGACGAGTACGAACTGTACGTCAACGGTCGCAAAATCGGCACCGGCCAATCGTCACGTCAAATCGACGAATACGACATCACCGATCACTTGGAAGTGGGCCGGAATATTGTCGCGATCCGCGTAGTGAATACTCACGGTGACAAAGCCGCCCTGGCAGCTCGCGTCTCCGTTTTGCCCGACGGCACTGACAAATGGTACACATTCAGCAGCGATCCTTCATGGCGAACTAGCACCGAAGAAGTTGCCACTTGGGAAACGGTCTTGCACAACGACCGACTTTGGGGAAGTGCATCATCGTTTGGTGAACTTGGCGATACCGTGCCATGGGACCAGGACGAAAATGTCAAAGTTGCCGAGCAGACCGATCAACGCGAACGTTTTCAGATTCAACGTGGCTTCGGCGTTCAACGCGTCCTCGATGACGAGCAAGTCGGCTCGGTCATCGCCATGACGTTCAACGAGTTTGGACACATCATCGTTTCTCAGGAAAACGGGCCACTGCTGCTTGTCTTTGATCGTGATGAAGACGGTGTTCCCGAGTTCGTGCGTACATATTGTGACAAAGTCAAATCATGCCAAGGAATCTTGGCACTCAATGGCGAAGTGTTTGTGACTGGCGATGGTCCCGACGGCCATGCGTTGTATCGATTGACCGATGCAGACCGTAACGGATCGCTAGAAAAAGTACGCGCCATTGTCAAATTTAAAGGTCCTGTCGGAGAGCACGGCGCCCACGGGTTGCAACTTGGCCCTGATGGAATGATTTATGTGACGCTGGGAAGCCACACGCATGCGATGGGCAAAACAGGTCCAGGCGAAACTTACAACGACAGCTACGAAGGCGACATCCTGCCACGCTATGAAGACCCCAGCGGTCATGCGGTAGGAGTCAAGGCACCAGGCGGAACGATCATTCGTACCAATATCGAAGGTTCGATCGTTGAACGCGTCGCTGGCGGCACTCGTAACGTCTACGACTTGGCCTTCCATTCCGCGGGCGGCATGTTCGTCCACGATTCGGATATGGAAGCTGACATCGGTACCGCTTGGTATCGTCCAACCGCGCTGTTTGATGTCACCGAGGGTGCCGAATTTGGATGGCGCACCGGATGGGCAAAGTGGCCAGAACACTTCGTGGACCGTCTGCCAAATTTGTTGGACACCGGTCGCGGAAGCCCGACTGGCGCGATCAGCTACGAACATTACATGTACCCGGTCCGCTACCAAAACACACTGTTCCTGGCGGATTGGTCCGAAGGCCGAATCTTGAACGTACGGCTCAAGAAACGCGGCTCCGGCTACATCGCCGATAGCGAAGTCTTTCTCAAAGGCCAACCGCTTAACGTCACCGACCTTGATGTTGGACCTGATGGCGGATTGTATTTCAGCACAGGTGGCCGAGGTACCTCCGGCGGTGTCTATCGTGTCGTTTACAAAGGCGAGATTCCTGAACGGATGAAGAACTTAGGCAGTGGAATTGCCGCCGCCGTACGCCAACCTCAAATCGGATCGGCTTGGGCACGTCAAGAAATTGCGTCGATCAAACGCGAACTCGGCAGCGAATGGGGACAACTTGTTGCCGGCGTTGCCTACAGCGATGACAACCCGCCGCACTATCGCGTGCGTGCACTCGATCTGATGGAATTGTTCGGACCGGTTCCTAACGAAGAATTGATCATGGAACTGAGTCGTTCGCCCAACGAAGCCGTGCGTGCACGTGCTGCCGCCGTAATGGGAATGCATCCAAGTTCCAAAACAGGACCGCGGCTGAGCGAAATGCTTAGCGATCAAGATCCACACGTTCAACGAGCGGTTTGCGAGGCAATGCTGCGTAGCGGCAAGATGCCCGAAACGGTTGACCCGATTTTCGAACTACTCGCTTCCGATGATCGCACATTGGCCTTCACCGCACGTCGGGTGCTCGAACGTACGCACCTGAACCTGTGGCGTGACGAAGTGCTCAAAAGCGACGACACGCGTATTTCGGTGTTAGGTATGTTGGCATTGATCAATGCGGACCCAACCGAAGCAAACGCAATCGAGGTGTTGGCGCGGATTAGCGAAATGATGACAGGCTTTTTAAGTGACGCCGATTTCGCGGATGCACTGCGTCTCGCCGAAGTCGCATTGCATCGTGGTAAAGTGCCACCATCGAAGGTGACTGCGTTCCGAGATCAAATTGCCGAAGAATTCCCTGCTGGCGACAATCGCATGAATCATTCGCTGATTCGGCTGGCGGCCTATCTCAATGCAGAACAAGTGGCTGATCGTGCCCTGACCTTCATCGAATCCGATGCACCGAGCGAAGACCGCTCGCTGGTCGCAATGTGTTTGCAGTTTTTGTCGAAGGAATGGGACGCCGAGCAACGCTTCCGAATTTTGAAGTTCTACGAGAACGCAGCGGGTCAATCGACTGCCGGATCGTTGTCGATGTACTTGGCGAACGTCACCAGAGATTTCGCTCAATCGCTTTCGGACGACGATGTGGAAGCGATTTTGGACCAAGGCAGCGTGTGGCGAAATGCCGCCCTGGCTGCAATCTTCAAGTTGCCGCGGCCAATTGACAAAGAAACCGCAGCCAAGTTAATCGAACTTGATCGAAAACTGGTCGAAGAACCTCAACACGGAGATGTCGAGCGACGATTACGCACGGGCATCACCGCAATGTTGGCCACCTGCAAAGACAAGAGTGCGGGTGACTATCTGCGAGCAGTTTGGCGTAGCGAACCCGACCGACGCAGCCTTGTTGCGATGGCACTTGCACAAGATCCCGAGGGCGAGAACTGGGATTATTTGGTCCGCAGTTTGAACATTCTCGACGATCAAACATCGGGCGACGTGCTGTCGGCACTCAAGTCGGTTGCGATTGCCACGGATGATCCAATGGCAATTCGCCAACTGATCTTGCTCGGCGTTCGTGCTCAAGAAAATGAGCAAGGTTTCGAAGGTGTTGAGCAGTTGCTTGAACATTGGACCGGGATGCAACGTCCCGAAGGTGCGAAGATGTCGATGGCACCTTGGCAAAAATGGTTTGCGAAAACCTATCCGGATCGTCCTGAAGCCGTGTTGCCAAACGCTGACGATTCACGCTGGGACCTCGATCAGCTAATCACTTATTTGGAAAGCGATACAGGCCGTTACGGTGATTCGAATCACGGTCGCGAAATGTTTGTGAAGAGCCGATGTGATCAATGTCATCGTCAAGGTCAGACTGGTAAAGCAATCGGCCCCGATTTGACTTCGATTGCTCGACGATTTACCAAGCGAGAAATCTTGGAATCGATCCTGTATCCCGCTCACATCGTGAGCGACCAATACGCCAGCAAAAAAGTGTTGACATTGGACGGCAAGGTCCTTGTCGGATTGGTGACCACGCAGAGCGACGGCACATTGTTGGTGCGTGACAGCAACAATCGAATCGCCAGTGTCGAAGAGTCTCAAGTGGATCAAATTCTGCCGAGCACAAGCAGCGTGATGCCGAGCGGATTGCTGGACGAATTGAGTCTGAAAGAAATTGGTGACTTGATGAGTTACATGGGAGTCATCCCCGAACTCGAAGTCGCCAGCAAAGAAGACAATCTTCGCTAACAGGTTTGGACGACATCTATCGCGGTAGCGAAACTCGCCAAGAGTTTCGCTACCTGGCTGTGAATTTATTAAAGTCGCCTTTCGCTCCGCGAAAGTACGCTCAGAAAACGCAACTTTCGCGGAGCGAAAGGCGACTTTCAGAATCAATCGATCGACTTGCTCAATCGCCGAAAGTCACTTTCGGCGATTGCTATGCGCGAACCAGGGAAATCAGCAACGTGCTAGGACGTTTTTGGCGTATCCGTTCGTTAATTCTGCTGTGATTGGATGACGCGACGTCGATACTGATCCGCTTTGGCAAAGTCGATCACGTTATCAGGAACGGGAGCAAAGGCGGGCAAATTCATCGACAAACAGTGCAATTCGCCCTGCAATTCCTTCAAACTGCTCATGTCGACTGTCTTGATTGCGTGCTTCGGAAGCAGCCGGGCATAGGTGGCTTGTGCTGCAGCGACCATCTCGGGTGGATCGCTGTCAAAGGTCGGGATCAACACTAAGTCGTTCGCCAGAATGACGTTCGTGTACGCGCTCCACGACGTTCCTTGCCGTGGCGGAATGTCAACTCGAATCACCTGCATCGGCCGTTCTTCCACAACCACGCGTTCTAGCCTCGCGGCGTTTCGTTCCAGGATCGCAGCGTTGATGGGATCAAATCGAGGATCCACGCGTGCGACCACCACTTGGTCGGGCGCCAAAAATGTGGCGAACATGTCGACATGCCCCGTCGCTTCGTTTTGCAACGACTCGAGCACGATCAATTCCGTCAAATTGCAATGTTTCGTGAACTCGTCGATCACCATTTTGCGGCGTTCCACCTCGGGGTCTAATCCGGGCCAAGGTTTGGGGAACGAGATTCGATTGTCTTCAAAGATGCGATGCGTGGTCAATGCGACGCGTCGGCCATTGCTTAGCAAGTTGCCGCCTTGGATCGTCCACGGCACCGAAACCAATTTTGATCCGGTGCGATTGGCCCATACGATCGGCAACGCATCGTCTTTGGGACGTGAGCCTTCGTAAAAGAAGTCGATTGCTTCGGTGCCCTGTTCTGCTTCGGCCAACAACGGGCCAAAGTCTCGCATCCAAATCGTGTCGAGATCGATTTCGCAAAAATAGACGTGGCCCGTCGCAACATTCCCACTGGCAATCCAATCGACCGCTTCGACAAGTTGCTCGGGGTGATTACACAGTATCAATAGGTTTGTGTGACCCGCGGTTTTTTCGACAATCTGTTGCAGGGTCGCTGCGTGATGGGCTTGCCAATCGCTAACGCTAAGCACGAGAGCTCGCTGAGATTCAAATTCACCCGGCAGCCGTGGAAAGGGGCGATTCAAATTTGCTTTGCCCGCTTCGGCTGCGATTTTGTCGATCGTCGTTGGTTGGGGAACCGCTGGCTGGAAACGATCGGGTTGTGACGAGAGCGGTCGTGTCTGCGTCGTTGCATTTCCGGGCTGAAAGTAGTGCGATGGGTAATACCGTTGGGCAACCCCGTGGCTGGCGTCCGCGCCCCATCCCATCGCAATTAGTAGCCCAACCGTGAATCGTTTGCACTGTAACGAGTAATTGACCATCAAACTGGAAGCCATTTCAGTGACACTGCCCCCACAGCGAGTGGGTGCCAGTGTTTGAAATTGTAGTTGCCGTTACCGCGGCGGCTATCGGGCAAGATCAAAGAAAACTGGAAATTGATCTGTCCCGATGCTCTGGCTCAGGAACGTCGGAAAAACCATGACTTAGCGGAACGCGTCAAGAGTTTCGACCTGGGGCGTGATGCGAGAAAGTCTTGACAACTTCCGCTACCAGTGAGGACCGTCACTTAATGTTCCGACGGTCCTTAACGGCCGGAATGGCCGTATCACCGGGCCGTGCCGCTTTATTCTTGGCCCATCAATCGGCTGGCCTGTTGGGCGAGCTGAATGAATTCGGCCCTCAGTTTGAAGCGGTCTTCGCCCTTACTGGCTTGGGCGACACGGATCACGTCGCTGAGCGTCCAGTTTCCTTTGTACTCGCTGCGACGAAGCTGCATCCCAAAGCCGGCGACTGCGGCGGCAAATTGGGTTTCCTTGTCGGCTTTGTCAAAACCGTTGCCCTCGTCCGCGACCGGAAACTCGACCAAGGTGCTGGTGTCGCCGTCAGGCTGCTTGTAACGTAATTTGATCGTCAACATCTCGTCGTTTTGAGCTGCCTTGCTGGGCTTTACCTTAGCTTGGTACTTCAAGTCGTCGACCTTGGGCTTGGCCGCATCCGGTTCGGAGCCGGCCGGAACGATTTCGTACAGTGCGGTGACGCTATGCCCCGCCCCAATCTCGCCCGCATCCTTTTTGTCGTCATTGAAATCTTCTTTGGCCAGCACTCGGTTCTCGTAGCCGATCAAGCGATACGAGTCGACTTGCGTTGGATTGAATTCGACTTGCAACTTGACGTCTTTGGCAATCGTCACTAGCGTGCTGTTGGTTTGGTCAACCAACACCTTGCGAGCTTCCTTTTCATTGTCGATGAAGGCATAGTTGCCATTGCCTCGGCCGCTGATTTGCTCGAGCATCGAATCGTTATGGTTGCCCATTCCAAAACCAAGCACCGAAAGAAAGACGCCTCCTTTGGCTTCCTTTTCCACCATGCGAACCAACGCGTCGGTGCCGGTCGTGCCAACGTTGAAATCACCATCGGTACACAGGATCACGCGGTTGACGCCGTCTTGGATGAAATGGTCGCGAGCGACTTGGTAGGCCAAAGCGATTCCTGCACCGCCATTGGTGCTGCCACCGGCGGAGAGCTGCGTCAGAGCTTTGCGAACTTTCTTGCCGTTTTTTACTTTGGTTGAATCGAGTACCAATCCGGCGGAACCGGCGTAGACTGCGATCGCCACCCGGTCGTTCTCGTTCAATTGCTCGAGCAACATTTTCATGCCGTCTTGGACAAGCGGCAATTTGTTGGCTTGGTTCATCGAGCCGCTGGTGTCCAGCAGGAACACCAAGTTGCAGCGAGGACGCTCGGATTGCCCAATCACTTTTCCTTTTAACGCGATCCGTGCGAGACGATGATCCTGGTTCCACGGGCACTCGGTCACGACGGCGTGAGCGGCGAAGGGATGTTCCACGTCGCCGGCAGGCGGTTCGTAGTTGTAATCAAAGTAGTTGATCATCTCTTCGATCCGGACTGCGTCAGGCCGAGGCAGCCGGTTTGAACGAACAAGGAAGTCACGCACTTTGCTGTAGCTGGCCGTATCGACATCGACCGAAAACGTGCTTAGCGGATGCTCGGAAACACGCCGAAACGGGTTGTCCTCGATCACGTCAAACTGGTCTCCCGGGGTTCCAGGGCCAGCGCCTTCGGGGTTACGGACCTCTTCGTCAAGCAGCTTGAGGGCTTTTGGCAAACCAGGAATGGGCCTTTCACGCGTTGATCTGCTCTCGGACGAATGAAGAGTCGTTGTATCGCTAGGCAGCCCATAACCTCCTGCCCCTGCCGTGATCGCCTCGCTGCGACTGGCAGATTGAGATTCGCGGCTGCTCGGTGAAGGCCTCTCAGACATGCCCATCTCCATTCCCTTACTATCCATCCCGATACCCCTACCGCTGCTTCTACTCCTATTCAAAGAATCGCTAAGCTCATTCTGCGATCCGCCCATCGCCATTCCGTTTGGGGCAAATTCCGTTTGTGCGACCTCCGCTTCCGCAAAGGGATCCGGGTTAGCGGCTCCAAAGGGATCCATGCCGGCCGGAGCCGCAGGAGCATCCGGCGCAACCGACTGCAATTTGCTTGCTTCGGACTTCTTCGCAGAATCCGAGTCCTTTGCTTCTTCGGCTGCATCGGATCGACGCGTCATCATGCTACGCCGAGATTTTTCTAACCCCTCCGGCTTAGACTCCAACGCCGTTCGCAATTCGCCTGGGGATTGTGATGATTCAGTTGTCGGTGCCGACATGCTTAGTGCTCCAGATGCTCCGGCCTGCCCCGCCCCATCACTCCCTTGGTCCGCAGTCGATTCGTTCAGCACCGATCGAAGCGCGACTTGTGGCGGAGTGGCGTCAATATCAAGTTTTGCTTTTGCACGGCCGAGAGACTGACCGGATCCCGAACTATCCGACATCGGTGCTCCTGACATTGGGGCCGCTGACATCGGGGACACCGTTGACGCGGCAGGCTCCGCAACAGCAAATCCGCTTGCGTCGGCCACATCATCGGGCGTCAACTCTCCCATGCCGCCCAGCGAATCTGCCGATAGCTCCACGATCTCCTCGTCTTCCTCTTGCCCACTCGTCGCCATTCGCATGTATTCTTCTTGGCTGAGTGTCGGTTCCTCTTGTGGGTCGATCGCGGCGTCTCCGTTCATCGCGATTTTGGGAGACATACTGGCTGGGATCGCGATCGCACAAATGATCAACACGATCGCCGCAGTTACGACCAACTCAACGGTTCCGAGCTGGTACCACGCTCGGTTCGGTTTGGTCGTGACAAACGTTTGATTGTTTTCGCCGGCGATGATCTTGTCGCGACGATTGGCGTCCAGCGGCGGCGTCGACTCGGATGCGAACAACGCGTCCAGCTTGCTCGTCACGCCGCGAGCCTCTTCGACTGCCGCAGCCAGCTCGGCAGAGGACTGCATTTCGCTTTCGAAAGCCGCTCGTTCATCCGTCGGCAGCTCGTCAAGCACGTAAGCGGTGATCCGAGGATCATTCCAGATAGATTCAGACATATTAGCACTCAGTTTTTTGTGTTTGGATCGGTAGCATTGCGAAAAAAGGTGTCGGACACCTTTTTGGGGCATTTAGCTCATCGCCAGCGAGTTGCGGAGGTTGCGAACCGCTTCGTGCAGATGGAAGCCAACGTTGCTGACCGTCAATCCGGTCACCTCGGCGATCTCGCGGTAACTCAATCCCGCCTGCATCCGCAAACGCAATACTTCCTGTTGTCGCGGTGACAATTGATCCACCATTTCGGTTAATCGGTCGCGAGCTTCCTCGTCGCTGGCTACCTCGGAAACATCCGGTGCAGGGTCAGCGAGGGAAATCTTTGACGCGTCAATCGGTGTCGAGTGTTTTGTTCTTTGCATGTCAATGACTCGGCTACGGCAAACGGAAAACAGCCAAGCTGCGACGCGACTTTCAATCTTTTTACGGTCTTCGCGGCACAACCGCAGAAACGTTTCCTGCACCGCGTCCTGAGCCTCTTGCCAATCGCCACCAAGCATCCGCAACGCGTACGCCAACAGCGGTCGCTCAAATCGATCCACCAATGCACTGATGGTTTCGGCGGGCCACTGATTTGGGGAGTGATCCGGCATGATGATGGAAATAGGATGAGGAGAAAGACGTGGGTTTCATCAGCGACAACGAAACCAAGAAAAGATTGTTAGGGAAGTTCCAAGGAAAATGTCAAACTTCCACCAAGACGACCGCAGTGCCGTCGGCGCAAGTCGTGCTATTGAAATAGTTTAGCAATTTCCGCGTGGGCTTGCCGCGATTTAGAAATCAATTCGGCCGAAGCCAAATCCGCGAGCGAAACCGCCGTGGGATAGAAGTCGCGAATCGTCTGTCGCAGCCGATCGTCAAGTTCCTCGGTCCAGCGATGACGCGAGTTGCACTGTTTCAACTCCGTCGGCGTCAGCGGGATTCGCAGCCGTAAACACGCCGGCCCACCGCCACCAGCCATACTTTGATTCAGGTCGACGAAACGCACTTCGCTGAACAGTTTTGATTCGCCGATCCCGGATTGTCCAATCCACGAATGAACAAGACCGCGAGCCTGAGGGTGCTGTTCCACTTGCGAGGGACAGATCAGTACCGGCGTCACCGATTTCTCGTCGTCGGCGTGGGGACTGATCAACTGGCTGTTGAACAGATACGTGCTGACCGAATCGGCAAGCGACAGTTCGCCTTCGCTTACCACGATGCGTCGAAGTGGACGGCGGAACAGATGTTCGTAACGATTGGCCATCTGCTGGATCACCCCGTCCGGATCATAAAACGCTCGCTCATGATGAATTAGCAAATCGTGATGACTGGCCGCAACAACGTCGTTATGAAACGCTCCCGCATCAATCGCATCAGGATGCTGTTTCACAAAAAAGGTGTTTTCCGGATCGAGCCCCTGGCCGATTGCAATCGCTCGCGACGCGAGCAACGATTGGCGAGGCCAGAATTGGTTCGGTTCGGGATCGCCGTCTCCGTAGACGAATAAGTGAATTCCGGGTTGGTTCTGGTCACTGCCAAATCGCATGTGGTTGGCAGCGCCCTCGTCCCGCATGGCGGCTCCCCCCGGAAGCGGCAGCAACACGTTCGCCTGGGGGAAGAGGTTACGAATTTCTTGCCACGTAGCATCCGCCTCAATCGCTCGATGCAAACTTGCGTCAAGGTTCGCCACCGTCATCGATGGAAATCCAAAACGGTTGTCGACCGCGGGCGAGACCGTGGCGGCGTTTGCCGTCCACATGGCGGAACAGCTCATTGCAGCCGAAAGGACGCTCGGCGTTTGTCTGGCGACTTGGCCGAGTGCTTCACCATCGTCGATTTGAAAACCGACTTGCCTCAAAAAGGGGATATCAGGCCGAACCTGTGGCGGAAGGATGAATTGGGGCACGCCATAGCCAGCGATCAGCCGCATCTTATCCAGCCCCTGGATCGCCGCGTTTGCGGGATTAGAAACGTTGCCCGCGTGCGACTGCGAAGCAACATTGCCTACCCCGAGCCCCCCAAAATGATGAGTGGGTCCGACAAGACGATCGACTTGAGCTTCGATTAGTTTCAACGGAGTCACCTAGGCGGGTTCAGAAAAGTCGGGTGATATTTCACATGTACAGCCAGCAGTGTCCGAGGAAGGATCGAGCGGCAATTAGCTGAGCGTAGGGCCGCTCCCTACCGGCCGATTCCATCGAGCCGTCAAGGACGTCCGGTGGGAACCGGCCCCACCTGAAACGTGACATTCATTTTCCGCTCGGTCCTAAATCGCCCTGCTTTGCGTCAGTCGGTCATATCGTAGGCGATATTGGGGCTACTAATGATTGTCGCATATCCGATCCTGGCGGTCTATTCACCAGGAAATCATCTAAGTGATACTCCCCTTCTCCTTTACTTCGCCCCTCGATATTTTCTCGTGGCAAGACAACCGCTCTACCAAATTCTGATGTGCAAGTGTTCGCACTGAGGCTCTGTCGAATCCTCTGCCAAATCTTTGTAGAAAACGAAAAGTTTCTCAAAACATTTGTACAGGCGAGGAGTTTACTAGTGGAGACGGTGACAGAATCAATGGGTGACTCAGAAAAACATCACTTGGTAACGTCTAAAAAACATGCTTTTCAACTTTCCACATTCTTTCTTCAGGTATGCGAATGACCCATCGTGATTCAGGACGTAGTGGCTTCACACTCGTCGAACTCCTCGTCGTTATCGCCATTATTGGCGTCCTTGTTGGACTCCTGTTGCCGGCAGTCCAGGCAGCACGTGAAGCCGCTCGCCGGATGAGCTGTAGCAACAACTTCAAGCAACTTGGCTTGGCTGTCCACAACTATCACTCTGCGTATGACAAGCTGCCGATCCACGGCGGAGGAACGCAAGCAGCACTCGGCAATAACGACTGGGACAATGTCGATACAACCAACAATTACCGACAATCGATTCTGGTTGGATTGACACCTTTCATGGAACAGCAGGCGATTTGGGAACAAATCAGCAACCCGCTGGTCAACAGCGCCGGTACGCCTGCCATTTGGCCAGCCATGGGACCGACACCTGATCGGCTCGCGTATACCCCGTGGGCGACTGAGCTTCCATCCTTGCGATGTCCGAGCGACCCTGGAACGGGACTTCCAGCCCTAGGACGCACCAACTATGGCGCATGCTTAGGTGATTCCGCGGTCAACAGCCGTGACAGTTATCTCAATATCACGACCCTCGCAAGCGGCGCGACTTATCCGTACTCCGGGACGACTGGAACCGCATCCATGGCTAACGCTGCGTATCGAGGTGCGTTTATGCCTGGTCGCCAAACCGGATTTAGAGACATTTTGGATGGTTTGGCCAACACGATCATTATGGGTGAATTGGCGACCGATCTCGGCGATAAAGACGCTCGCACATCGTTGCCCACCAATGATCCCTATGGTGCTCCTGCGGAAAAAAACCAATGCCGGCTAAATCCCTCGTACGGGCAAGATCAAGTCGATCCCGCTCGCCCTCAGTTCTGGCCAGCCGCTGCGACCGTGAACGCCAACTTCGGACGAGGATACCGCTGGGCCGATCGAATGCCAGTCTACTCAGCTGTCTTCACCGTCTTGGCGCCCAACAAGGCACTGTGCTCCGAGAAAGACGATCGACGCGATGCAGTAGCACCTCCTTCGAGTCGCCATCAAGGTGGTTGCCATGTCTTGATGGGCGACGGAGCGGTCAAATTCATCACTGAATCGATTGATGCCGGGACCTCAACAACTCCAGAGCCTGACACCCGAGCAGGTTCCCCAGCGGTAGGCCTGCAAAGCCAATATGGCGTGTGGGGCGCACTGGGAACACGAGCTTCCAAAGAAACGGTTGACCTCAGCTTCTAGTAAAGCGTTGATGAGACCGAAAACATAAAGCCTCTGTCTTAAGCGATAAGACAGAGGCTTTTTTGGAAGCTGTCTGAGTTAAACTTGGCCAGCTTCTACCTTCCTTGCGACTCAATCGTTGACACACAGATAACGCATTGCCAAGTGAGTCGCGATTTTAAAAGTTTTGTTGTCACTCAAACGGTTCGAGTCTTCCTGGGCTCGAGTAAAAATCATATTTGTTTCGAAAGGCTATCTGAATGATGCGATCCCTATTGTTGTTGAGTTGTTTGTTTCTCGTGTTCTCACTTGGTTGTAGCGAGAAAGAAGCAGCCCCTGTGTCCACCGGACTCGACCAAACTACGATTGACGCGTATCAAGCTCAATCGCAAGGTGAAGGCTACGAGAACTACGTCGAGCCGAAATAGTTATCAGAACCGCCGTTTGCCTTGTTGCTAGGCGTCGCTAACGAATGTTGAGATTCTTGGAATTTCGTCTGATTCGCGGCAAATCCAGTAAACCAACAATGCAAACTAGCCTTGAGAGCGGCGGCAGCATGTAGCCTCACGCGGAAGTTTAGAAGTTGCTGTTTTTGTGCCGGAGGCACTTTCTGGGATAGCCTTGGACTTTAGTCCAAGGTTTCGGTTCTGAAACTGGCACCAAGTCGCGGAGCGACGTTCTGTGGCGAACGATCAAGTCACAAAACGTCCCGCTGGGACTCGATTGTTATTGGTGAAAAGCCCTCGGACTAAAGTCCGAGGCTATCGAAATTTGTCGCTCCGCGACAGCAAATAGCGCAACTTCAAAACGCGGAAGCTTGGGGTTTCGGACACGTCGCTACCATATTAGCGGCGTTAGCAGCGGCAGCGATGGATGCCAATGTTGAGTGAGAGACGAGAAGGGGCGTAGCCCGACGCATTAGAATCCGCACGTTCCTGTATCCCAGCAACACCGGCAAAGAGCTTGGTAGAAAAATGGAGGTAGGAAGATAGGGCACTCAACGAACCGTCTTTCAAATCGTTCTGTCGCAACAATCTTTCTGTCTTGCATCCGCGATCTCCTGGCACCTGCGAACACAACGTATCAATCTGCACCGGGAGCACCGGCCGGCACAATCGCCTTCCCTCTGCCGAAATAACACCAAGTCACCACATCAAACGACTTGCCAAAGCGTCTCGGTGTTCCTCTCGAGCAAGCAATTCCCAACTCCCAACTCACTCACGGCTTCCTGATACCGTCGTCTTTAAATCGTTCATCTTGGATGTGCGTGTTTCCGGGAAGTTTTATTCGATTCAAATCGACAACGTCCCCATCAACGACAAGCACGATGACAGTCGTGGTATTAGTATCCCGCGAGGGAATTGGGGACGAATTGATGACGACACCTGCTTTTACTGCCCCATAGGAAGTTCGAACAAGAGTGATGGGATACTCAGGGCTCCTGACTTTCAGCAACGCAGACCAAGACGATTCGAAATCCTGTCGCTTTGTGAAAGGGATCTCATAGGAAAAGTAGCCAGCGAGCGGACCTTCCAAAGTACGAGATTTCTCCCTGAGCGAATCCAATTGCGTTGGCCACGTTTTGGGCCACGACCCTCTGTCTTCAATCGACACATCCCCGCTCGCCTGTCGCACCGCGCAGACCACCATGATCATTACCAGAATGCCTGTAAATCGATTCATGACAAATTGCTCCAAACAGTGGTGATTCGTTGTGGTTTGTCGCGCTGCCCCGTCGCAGGTTCTTGGATTCACGGCATAACGACCGCCGTTGCGTGTTTTGTTCCCCACGGTCGAACTCGAATGTAGAGATGCTACTCAATGACGCCCGATACAAACGCCGCTACGGAACCTATTGCGACAAGCCACAAAAAGGCAATGAGACAGATTGCAGTATTCAGCGATCCAGTGCGGTTGCACAACGAGTTTGGGTACAAACACAGATAGCCAGTCATGTAAGTTGCGGGACCGATGCCCAACGTGATCCCCGCGAAACGGGATGGAAAATACTGAGGGACTACGAACAAGATGCCACACGCGATGATCGCAATCATCATCAGGAATGCAGCTTTGTAATGCCGCCGATTCCACTCCAACTGGTTGCGGCTCTGCTGGTGTGATACTTCGATCGGGTCGTTCGAATGCTCTGTGGATATGTTCATGCCAATCCCTCGAAAACCGGAACGATGCAGTACAGGGTTTGCTTTCAGTCGGATAGCGTTTGTGTTCAGCTGGGCCGCGTGAGAGATTTACCGCTTCAAAAACGCCAGCTCGCGTACTTCGGGCGAGTTGACCGAGGTCTCTTTAGATTAGATTAAGGTTTGCATTCACGGTTTACCACGGTTTTCTTCCTTGCGGTGTCACAATATTTGATCCTTGTTCAATTTAACACGGATCAATGTATCACCGAATTGCTCCGAACCGCCAACCGCATTGCCAGCGGGCGATGTTAACGCATCCGGTTCTTAAGCCGACACTTCTCACCTGGCATCAGGCCGCACTCCCCAATCGCGATCAAGTCCGCACCACGAGCATTGAGATTCGTGGAAATTCGCTTGATTCGTGGCGCAATACCGCACCTAAACGTTTGCACGCGAATCACGCTAATGGGCGTGAATGAGCGATGCAACCTAACCGCGGAAGCGGCGATAGCGATCGACGCCAATGTTGAATGAGAGACGAGAAGGGGCGTAGCCCGACGCATTAGAAACGGCACGTTCCTATATCCCAATTCTCCGGCCACACCAGCAAAAAAGTTGGTAGGAAAATAGAGGTAGGAAGATAAGGCACCCAACGCCCCGTCTTTCAAATCGTTCTGTCGCAACAATCTTTCTGTCCTGCATACGCTATCTTCTGGCACTTGCGGACGCGCCTCGGTGTTTCTCTCGAGCAAGCAACTCCCAACTCTCCCTCTGCTCCCACCGCTAGCAGGTACCCAAGCAATCCTTCGCACCCGCTCGTCTATCAGACCTTGCCAGTCCGCACGAGCATCGCTTAGTTAGTCGATTCGGCCATTGGTCACTTGGCCTGGATGGCAGAACACCTCGGTGCGGCGATAATGAGCGGCAAGGGACAAAAGAGGCAAACCCAATCAGCGGCGGGTTTTGGGAGGGAGAGCACTACGGATTTTGCGGCACGCGGGTGCCGGGTGGAGCCACCACGTCATAGCTGCCGTTCGGACCGGCCACCCGGTATTCATCGAAATAGACGATATTCTGTGGCACCTCATCGACGCTATGATACTGGCCGAACTTTGCATACGGTCCGAGTGCTTCAGGATATTGTGTGATAATGCCAGACTCATTCACGACTTCGATTCCGTCCTTCCAGATCGTCCAAAACCCCTTGGCCTCTGCAGACCAGCGCGCATGCACCACCCAGTCTGTCCATCGCCCCTTCTCGAAAGGAAGCTTTGCCAAAGTGCGGCGTTTTTCTGTCGCATCGCTGGTGATCTTCCACTCGCCACTTTGCACGCGGATCGCAAGCACGGGACTTGGGCCACCTTGCTGGGTGTGCCATTGAAAAATCACCGCATCCGTCTTGGTGGGCGCGGCGAAGTCGCCGGGGATGAACACACTCAAACCATACCAGTAATCCTTTTCCATTTCGATCTTCGTCCGTCTCCGGTCATCGGTGAATTCCGCCCGCTGACCACGATGAACTTTGGGATCGCTGGCACGAAGCAGTGTTCGGACCGCATATTTCCCCGCCCGCACCGGTGAAGTCACAACGCTCAACGAGTCGCCTTGCGCTTGCTGAGTGCCAAGTTGCGAGAGATCGTTTGTCTCGAAATCCGCGACCGTGAGCAAGCTGGTCTGAGCGTATGCTGAAGCCTCGACTGCAATGAGGCAAAGTGTAAACAGGACGAGCTTCATGTTGATCTGCCTAATTCGATTCGGGCTTTTTGGATAGTTTCATTCGCCTAATAAAGCGAATTGGCCGTCGGCGACGAATGACATTGCGATTGCCAAACCAACCTGACTCCGCCGGTCAGCCACATTCGATGGAGATCCGCCTTCACGAGAGTTGGGGTTAGCCGATTACGATAGATTCATTCCGATCAGGGTCTTCAATGATATCGGGGTGAACCAAACAGTCAACGAATTTGTCGTGAATGATTCGCCGCATGAAGATAACGAGACGCCACCAGTCAGGATCAGCGAACAAACGGAATCCGTCGGCTGCAAAATCAAAGTCAATGCCACCTTGCCCGTCGTTGAGGGACGACATCGACGCCAATGCCGTAGGTTGGGTAGGTCCAGCCGGTGCCGGGTAATTCACGCCGTCCCCGATGTTCGGTTAGCAGTATATCGCGCGGAGATTCAAGGCCGATCTACTCCCGATGAGCAGGTTGATGTGGAGCCCCGACGGGCACACCCAAGATAGACAATGAAGGGATAGCCAATTGATACCTAAATCTCGACACGCGGATTGTTCTTGAGCAGCCAATCGAGTGATTCTATCTCTCGATTCGCAATACGAATTGCGAGTCCACGTTGCGTTCTATCTGCTGCGCAACGTGGACTTGGTAAAATCCGAAATGCTTCGGATAAAGGCTCGCGGCGTGAAGTTTACGGCTTTAACTTGTCTCCGAGGCCATCGATCAAATGATCCGCCCCATCTTCACCCTTCAGATCATCTTTATCGAGGTCGTCCGTGACCTCCCCCAAATCAACAAGGGTCGACGCCAGATCACCGCCGATCCAGTTGGCCAATGCGGCATCTAGAGCAGCAATATCATTTTCATTCGCAACGGAGCCGCCGACAAGAAGATCATCGCCATCGCCACCCTTCAATTTGTCCTTGCCCAGCCCACCGATCAACAGGTCGAAGCCATTGCCGCCCGTAAGTTGATCGTCGTCGTCACCGCCGATCAAGATGTCGTTTCCGCTTCCGCCGGTCAGCCGATCTTTGCCGCCGTTACCTTCGATGACTGACGATTCATACCATGCATCACCATCGGACCCTCCGAGATCAGCGTGGTCGTCGCCGTCGTCAAGGACAATTCGAACGGTTTGGATATTGTCCGGATTGAAGTTGTAAACGTCAGCACCGCCATCAGATCCTCCGTCACTACCACCGTCAGATCCGCCGAAATTCAGTTTCGCGACCACTTTGACACTGGGATTGTCATGACCACCATCGGACCCACCATCACTACCTCCGGTTACGCGGGCACTGACTTTGTCCTTGCCACTTGTACCGATAATCTGCAACTCGCGTGTGTTTGGATCGACACGTACGCCACTGACCCATAGCTCAGACGCCAATTTCATAGCAACGTCACCGTCATCGTCCGTTACCATGACAGTGATCGTAAAAATTCCCCCGGTAGCGTACTGATGATTACCCGCGAATACACTCGAATCGCCTGCTGCAAACGTGAATTCAGTTCGGTCGTCATCGGCATTGGCTGCCGCGTCGTCGATTTCGCCCCAATCTATGACGACTGTATGCGTATCGAGGATTCCGTTATCGCTGAAACTACCGCGAATCGTCAGTGAGTCAGCAACCGTTGCTTTTTCAGACTGAGTGCCTAAACCAACGTTCGGCTCGACAGTCAACTTCGGCGCAACATTTCGAATCGTGATCATCGATCCCGAAACGCTGGTGTCGAAGCCGTCGTCCACCAACACTGAGATGGCGTAGTCTCCGTCGTCGGCAATGCCGAGGGCAGCAAGCTGCAGCGCATCAATGGTTGGGCTCACTCCGATTGCGTCGTCAAATTCACCGTCGAGATCGAGATCCCATCGATAGATCAAATCGTCGTCGTCGCCATCGGTCGATGCCGAGGCGTCTAAAGAAACGCCGTTTCCTTCGTCAATCGCATACGGTCCGCCTGCGTCCGGGATCGGGATTTTGTTTAACGGCAGATTTCCAAAATCGAGTCCCACGATCGAGCCTGCGACGCCAAGTGAGACACGGTGCGCCAAGTCACTGACATCTTTGCCAGCCAACCCATAATATGGAAAGTTGGTCAGGAATGAGCGCTTAAATGCCCCTCCACGATCGAACGCAACAATGCCCGTAAACTTGCTCGTGTACGACAGCAAGATCTCGTCTCCCAGCACGGCGACACCTTGATCTGTCTCACCTCCGTGAGTGAATTTCGAAACAATAACGCCAGAATTGGGGTCAATGAAGATCACGTCGTTGGAACCCGTTGTGGCTACCAACGCATCAGGGTTCGTGATTGCACCAAGTCCACCGACGATATTTTTCCCAGAATTGACACCATTAATGTCGAGAGTGCCGATCACCGTATCGCTGACCGGATCAAAAATCTTGATATCATCCGTAACGTAATCCGAGATGTAAAGCAAACCGTTCAGTGACGCGATCCCGTCGTAGTTGCCATAACCAATCGAGTCACGATCAAGTTCCATTCCCGTCTCGGGATCGATTTCGACCACCGCATCGCCAACTTCGTCAACAACAAACAACGACTTGCCATCAAAAGCCAACCCCACTCGGTATGTGGTTACATCGTAATCGGGACTCAATTCGTTGATAACTGCTCCGTCTTTTGGGTCCACGCGATAGATCACATCCGGGCTGACCCCATGACGAATTCCAAACAGTACGCCTGTTTCGCTGATTGGCGATGTCTGCTCAAAACGTTCTGGCGCAATCTCGCGAATTACGTAGTCTCCAGGCAATAGGTCCTGGAACAAATATCCACCGCCATCACCCGTAACCTGGGTTGGCTCGCCATCATCATGTTGGCCATTGTCGTTCAGGTCCAGGTAGACAGTAACGCCAGCCTGAGCGACCTCATCAGCATCCCATTCTCCATCGCCGTCTCGGTCGATGAACTGGATGCCTGCGAGTTCGCCTCGAGTATCGAAGCGTCCGAAATCAAGATTGGTTGCCGTTTCCCCTTCGACGAGTTGCACACGATGTGACGTTTCGACGACTAGCTTGCCCGCGAGTGCACGCACGGTGAGGTTGTTGTTACCATTGTTGATGACGAAAGAGTCGACGTACCCTCCACTACGATCGAAGATGACTGCTCCAAAATAGTATGGACCATCGTAGGTCAAATAGAGGTGTTGACCGACAACTGCCGCACCAATATCGGATTGCCCCTCGTGAGAAAAGCTGTCTTGCACGACACCGGTTGCGGGATCAAAAAACACGATTCGATCTGATCCCGTTGTCGCGACTAACTGATCGGGGTTTTCAAAAGCTGCTAAACCGCCAACAAGATCGAAGGTCGTCGATCCATCGGAAACGAAATACTCATTCGTAAAAGTGTCCGTAACTGGATCGAATTCGAATATTTTGTTCGAGAACGGGTTAGAAAGGTAAACCTTTCCATTTAGCGCTGCGACTCCGTCAATATCTTTGTTTAGATAATCCGAATCAATCAGACTTCCTGTGCTTGGATCAACTTCATAGAGCGAGTCGGTCTTTGCATCCGCGAGGAAGAGCGAGGATCCGTCAAACGCCATTCCGATGAAATTGGCATTCAAGTCGACGGGGGAAGGGATTGTCGACAAGACGTTTCCGGTTGTGGGATCAAGTCGCAGGATCTGGTCAGGGTTGGTTGTGCGATCAAATGCATACAGAAAAGATTCCTGGACGTCCGGTGCCGTTTGAATAACGCCCTGTGTCTGTCCTTGACGTACGACGTAAGTGCCGGATTCCAAGTCATCGAATTGATACTGGCCGGACGCGTCGGTTGTCGTTGAGGGCTCCGAGTCGTCGAGCACACCATTATCGTTGAGGTCCAAATAGATCGTTGCATCGGCGACCGATACCTCGGCATAGTCTTGCTTGCCGTTTTGGTTGACATCGTCAAAAACCAGTCCGCTGAGCCCCGTGTCGGCGGCAAGCAATCGGCGTTGCTCAAGTGTTTCCATTCGCAGTCGTTTGCTCAAACAACCTCGATTCCGCTTGACTGCTCGCCTATTTCTTGATCGTTTTGCAACTGATTTAGCTACCGTCATCGCCTGCTCCTGCAAAAGGGACGCCGAAAGAAAGAGTAAGAATCGCATGTTGGATGTACACGTAACTGTGACATTCAACATAACCATCGGGCTTAACTTTCCATCGCCATTGGGACACGGAAAGATTGTTTGTCGGTTACGATTCTCATATGATTGCATGAAATTGGAACGGATCGTCCGCGTGAAAAACAGATGTCTATACACTATTTTCCACTTGAGTTTTAAAAAAACTTTTCAAAACCGCATCGTCTTGCTTTGCACTAAGGACAAAGCGACTGGCCAGAGTTAATATGCGAAAAACTCTATCGACTAGCTGAGGCGTCAGCATGCAACGCTGGCAAGTTGTGCTGACACTGCTTCGAAAGCAGCCACTGACCGGAGGACAACTCAACTGCGGTGTTACCACCAATCCAACGGATTGAGTCGGCGTGACAACGCGAAGACTTGAAACTCATGCGAGCGCCGCCGTATACAGCTCCGCATGTCCGGTGGTTCGGGAGCGATCGATGAAACGTTGGACGATGCTCCGCAAAACCGACACGTAGTGCCCTGGCTGACGTTTAACATCGGTCGCAGGTAAACCGGAGCGACCGACTGCGCCCAAGATCAAATTCATTCAATGTGGAACATCATGATTTGTCTTGTCTGTTCGCCTTGCCTGCTTGGGCGCTCCCGCCAAACAACGTTACGCTTCAGCGATCGCCGCGACGTTAATTAAGGATTCCAGCACCGTCTGATCGCGTTCTCCGCCCCACCCCGACAAAGAGTTTGGTAGGAAAATGGAGGTAGGAAAATAAGACACTCGCTTTTCCGTCTTTACAATCTTTCTGTCGCAACAATCTTTCTGTCTTACATCCGCTATTGCCTGGCACATGCGAACGCAACGAATCAATCTGTACCGGGAGCGTCAACAGGCACAATCGCCTTCCCTCGACAAGGATAACACCACGTCACCACCCCAATGGACTTGCCGACGCGCCTAAGTTTCCCCCCGAGCAAGTAACTCCCAACTTCACACCCGCTCATCGTCAAACCTTTTCCAGTCCGCAACGTTCACGCGATGGTTCCCCGACATCGTTTGCCAAGGGACGCCGACCATCACACTGGCGTGCGATGGGCCAAATGTACCGCGCTGCGTCCGAGAGATCAAAACGGTTTGAAGTACGGCTCGTCGCAAACACAGCAAAAGCATCACAGGTTTGATAAAAAGTTCGACTCCCGGTTGCTCAGGCAACCACAGATGAACGCGGATAGACACAGATTACCGCACGAAGCATCCGTGTTCATCTGTGTGAATCTGCGGTTCCATTTGACTTGCCGACCGCTTGGCCATGCATTTTTTTGTATCCGCTGAATCGAAACTCAAGCATTTTGTGCGGCGAACGACAGGGTTAACCGAGACCCAGCCAAAAATCAACCATTCCAAAAGACGTCATTGGATTAACACGGCTTCGACTACGTGAGCCGTCGCGGTAATGGAGGGATCCAGGTGCATGGTCGATGACTCGTCGTTCTCATCGTCAACCAACCATATACGGGGCGGGATAACCAATCCTAGATCATCGGTGAGAGCGGTGATTCGTTCGTCAAAATCCATGCTTTGCGTCTGTGGAGTCGACGCCCCCCGACTGCGATATAAATAGGAGGAGCCATCGGAGGCGACATCCCATTGCCGCTCTTTTCCGTCCGCAGCACGAGGATCGAAAAATTCTGAATCTCCGCCGTGGTACGCCTCGACCACCTTCCCGTTATCAAACACGCGATAACCAATGACGCCGATGCTTTCAGCATAACCCACTTCGATCAGGCGGATCTTACTCATCTTGGAGAACCGCCCCAGGTTGAAATTGAAAGTACCGAAATTATCGAGATACGTTCCTGACCGATCGTCAAAACAAAATGCTATGGTCTCAATCCCCGATGGCGGGCAAGCAACCGTCCAAAACCCACGATGATCGCGATAAAACGGTACCACGGCGGTCCGTTTGGGTAAGCTCGCCAGAACTTTGTCCATCTTCGCATCGCAAAGAGCGATGCTCCAATCCATGTCACTTTGGAAATAAGACGCGAAATCATCGTGGGTTGTTTCGATGGACATACGAATTCAAACTCGGTTCATTGAAATCAGTAGGGTTGCCGCTGCAACCTAGCTGCTTTGATTATCTTTTACAATTTTGACTGATGTTATTGACAGCACCGATTGAGCGATGCTTTGCGTTGATCGGTTCAAATCTAAGTCAGCAGTCCACCATCTCTACACCGAGCGTCAGCATCTCTAAGTAAGACGCCGAACTTGGTTAAAAAGGTGACGAGTGACGTCCGGTGCATGCCGTGGGTTTTCTCCGAGCCAGTCCATCGCCATAGAAATATGTTGAGGGCGTCTATAGCGATTCAATAAGAATAGCAATTGGGATCACAACCAAAAGCATCACAACCCAAAACCACACAAATCCTTTAACGATTTTTCCTCTGTGTGCTTCAATCCACACTACCGAACATTCGAACGATCGAAACACAACTCATAGCAGCGCAATTCCTCAGTCAGATACCGATTGATGTCCACCGCGATGGGGTGTTTGACGTTGTAGTGGCTGATTTAGGTCGGCCTGATCGGCGGGCGAGCAGAACGGTGTTACTCGGACGTAGGATACGCATTTTGTTCACGGCGTGCTACCGATTTCTCTAGGGGGTTTCAACATATTTGAACATTGTCCCAAGAATCTCAGAACCGCCGACTGCATTGTGATGAGACGCCGTGAACACATATTAAGATTCAAGAAAATTCGGCTGATTCGTGGCCAATCCAGCATGTGCAAATTCACCCGCGAATCACGCCAATGGACGCGAATAAACAATGCACTCTGGCCGCGGTAGCGGCGACAGCGATCGACGCCAATGTTGAATGAGAGACGAGAAGGGGCGTAGTCCGACGCATTGGAAGCCGCCCGTTCATCTATCCCAATTCTGCAGCCATCCCGGTAAAAAGTTTGGTAGGAAAATGGAGGTAGGAAGATAAGGCACTCTACGATTCGTATTTCAAATTTTTCTGTCGCATCAATTTTTCTGTCTGGCAATCAAATCGCATCACTCCGAGACAATCCGCTGGACGGAGGCAAGGAACGCAGCTACCATCATCTCGGTTTTGCCACTTGATTTACCTAATATCGGGTTCTGCCGCCCTTTATTCCTCTTTCTTCTTGAACGCGGATAGACACAGATTACCGCACGAAGCATCCGTGTTTATCTGTGTGAATCTGCGGTTCCATTTGACTTGCCGACCGCTTCACCTCGCATTGATTGTTTCCGCTAATTCGAAACTCAAGCATTTCGTACGGATAAGGGCGGGGTTGCCCCGGACCAAGCGAGAGATCTGCCATCAGAACAAGACAATTCGAGGCCTCCGCCTCCAAACTTTTGTTACCCGCCGTATTGAGTCACCGCAGCGACATCCACCCGTTTACACCGAACGCGACAAGCACCGACGAAAGCAATGTGATAGACAGTGCAAACCACCGACGACCGAGCGGCCCATCACAAACCAGCGTTATCGGCCGCCAAAAAAGTATCGCTAATCCCGCAGTAGCAAGCATCGTGGAAAGGGCCATCACGCGGTACAGAGCGGGCCCATCATAGTGGACGGGAATCCGCCAATCGAACATTGCGGCGGCAGCGACCACCGCAACCTCGCAAGCAATGTACCAGCACCAGTGAACCAAAGCAGACCACCAACCGATTCGGTATCGGGCTAAGAGTAAAAGTCCGCCAAGCAAAGCTGAGCCGCAGTAAATTGCGTCCTTGGTGAAGATTGCAGCGTAGAAGTAAGACGAAAGATCCAAGCCAGACGACAGCTGGATCGCCCAGGAGAGTGCCATCAACCCGCCTCGCAGTATTAACGCGAGTGCGAGCAGGACAAGAAGGGCAGACTGGATCCGGGTCAACGTCGGAGCCCACGAGTCGCCAAGTGCCGAACTGGGCTCGTACGGGTTTGACGCAGGAATGTCAGTCATCGATTTCAGTCAGGTAACGGTTTGCGAAAACCGAGTCGCGGGAGTCGATTGTCCATTGCGAAGTCGACCGGCTCCGCAACTTCGATTCATCGTAGGGTCTGCGAGGTTCGACGATTGGAATGATTAGCGAGCGAGGGGCCTGGGGGCCTGGTGCATGCGTCTTCCGATCAACAGCATCGTGGCGGAAGCCATCGTAAAAAATGCGCCGACCATCGCGGTAGCCCATACTGTCGCGTGAGGGATGGCGATTTCTTGGGGAAGGCTTGAGTAATGGGTTGCCAAGCCCACGTAGCCATGAAAAACGCCAACCATCCCAACCAGCACGGGCAGCCCAATGATCCATAGTGCTCTCGAATCACTACCGTCAATTGTATTCGACAGGAACTCCTTGGACGTTACAAGCATGGCGTACAGACCAGTCGCGAATAAGAGCGTTCCATAAAGTACACCTAAACGATCGACTGTAATCGCGATAAAGGAGGATGGTGCTTGACTCGCCACAAGCTGCGACGCAAAGAATCCCGAGCATCCTCCAATAACGGATAGGCAGAACAAGGGTGAAAGTCTCATAAGAATTCCTTTCGACAATGTCAGTTGGAGCTTGGATACAATGATTAACAGAACGCTTTGCCGTCAGCGGGCACGGACGGTTGACTTTCCTGTTGAGCAAATGCTGCAAGCCGTCCTTCGCGTGCATGTCATGGTTCTGCTCGGTTCTGGTCAATTTGGACTGGGACAGATTCAGCTTGCGCGATGATTTTTCGCCAAGTCCCTATCTCGCTAATTGTATACGAAAATCCCTTCCCCGCGTCGTTCCATTTTACATCAAGCCAGCGCTGAGAATGTTTGATCGATGAGATATCAAGAACCGCCGATTCGCGATCAGGTACCGGGATAGGTTTACGACGAAATGCTCCGTTTGCCGCGCAGTATGCAAGATAGTCAGCAAGCGGTTCTGGCCTGCCCGTCTGTTTATATCCCTCTGCAAGAACGCAATAAGTCTCGCCACTATTTGCGACTGAGCATCATCTTGTTCCTAACCTTTGGAATTCACTGGGCAGAAACGGAAGACGTTGATTTTAAATCAGCCAGATCGCCACTCCTGTGAACGAACCTGTTCGCCGCCTGAACATCATTTTATGATTTGCGTCCTTTCGCGTACGACGGCGTAATAGCCCCGTGCCGTCGCAAGAGTCGCTGCAATGGCTTCGCATTATCGCCGTGGTAAATGGGTCCGATCGTCAGGCAGCATTCACACGAATCCATTTCGCCGTTCGGATTGGCGCCATGTTCGAGCAACAACTCCGCAATCTCCAGATGATTTCCGCAGCACGCTTCATACAGCGGGCGTCCGTTTGCGGCGGCATCTTCGGGCATATTTGGATCAGCGCCGCGTTCGAGCAACAGGCGGACGATGTGCAGATGACCTTCCCTCGCCGCATAAGACAGCGGGCTGATGCGCGCCGAGTCAAGGCAGCGAGCGAGGTTGGAATCTTTTTTCAAGAGCTGCTCGACGCGTTCCAGATCGCCGACGGCGCTGGCGACGGAGATATTGTAGCTCGCCCCATGCGCCAGCAGACTGCCGACGAGCACAAACGTGTTTCGCAGCGAAGGATGCGAGCGGCCGCGAGTGTCGCGATACCAGTAGTCATTGGCGCCGTTCACGGCGAGAAGCACCGGCGTTTGTCCGTCGGCACGTGGCGCATCAATCGGCGTTCCGATTTTGACGAACTGGGCAATCAAATCCAATTGCCGCGTGATAACGCTCCAATGCAGAGCATTATTTCCCAACGCGTCGCTGGCCCGCGCGAGCGTTCTCTTGCCCCGCAAGACCGCGCCGATTGAGCGAGGTTTCCGAGCGATGATGGCTTGCTTCAACGCCTCGAAATCCGGTGAATAATTAAACCGCTCTCGCATCGCATGCTGGAGCAGCAATTCGATTTGGCCATGCCCGCATTCTTCGGCGCAGAGCAGCAGCTTGTCCCACGAATCGTAGGTATAGCGAGATTGGCCCGGGTCCGCGCCGTGATCCAACAGCAACTTCACGATTTCCGTGTGACCCGCGCTCACGGCTTTGTGAATGGGAAACTGATACGAATACTGAGCGTTGACTAGTCGCTGGTCTTTCGCGAGGAGCGACTTCACCTTCGGCAAGTCGCCGAGCGTGCAGGCTTGGAAGAGTGCCCATGCGTCGTAACCGTTCAACTTCTCGACGCCATAAACGTAAGCCCGCGTCTTCATCTCCTCGGGCTGTGTGAGTTGGGGGTTGTTCATTCGCAAAGCAGGCAGAAAGCCCAAGGTAACAGGGGGCGAGGAAATGAGCTTTACCTCAGGACCGACCGTGCCGAGCCCTCCCGTTCACCGATTGGTTATCCAAATTCCGAGTTGGTGCTTATTGTAACAATGGTTCCCACTTGATCTTCACGTCCGGCCGAAGATTTTCCAATTTTCGCTTTCCATTTTCTGAAATCTTACAGCGACGAATTGTCAGTGCCTTGAGTGATGGGAGCCCGGCTAAGTAGTCAATCGAGGCATCGGAAACTCGTGTACGTGTTAAATCAAGAAAATGGACGTTTGGAAGATCCCCAAGGGCGGTGAGGCTGGCATCGTTAAGACGTGTTCGATGGAAGGAAAGTCGCTCAAGCGTATGCGAAGCTCGAGCAACAAGCGTGTCACCCGTCGGGCATTCATCAATGCTAAGTGCTGTTAACGGCAACTCGAGTAGACGTTGTACTTGTGAATCCGATAGAGAGGTACCATCGACGGTCAACGTTGTGATCGTTGGGTTGCGTGAGATGACGTCAATGAATTCGTCGGCATTGTTTAGATCGTGGTATTGCCGGACAGTGGCCGGATATCCCGCGAAGTCACAGACAACTCGCGGCAGCAATCCCTGAGAATACGGAGCACGGACGACGTTCGCTCCATCTCTGCGTAGCAATCCAATATCGGCTTCGACCCGCTGGAGTTTGCGTATGTACAGATGCGTAAACGCAAACACGACCCCAAACACAAAAACCGTCGTCAAGGCTGTTCGTAGCGTAAATCGAAATCGAGTCATTGAGCGACAAGCAACATCGGATAACGAATCCCGGTAACGGGGGACCAGTGATGGATTTTGATTTGAAAGCCGACGTGGCCGAGTCGTCCCGTTCATCGTTTGGTTGTCATTCACTCTTATCCTTCGGTCGTCTGTGAGCAGAATACCAGATAGTTGCCGAAAGGGTCGTAGATATTCAGGTCCGTATTCCGTCCCTGATATCGTGGATCCACAACAACGGGTTTCGGATAATCGGCTCCTTTAGCAATCAGATAGTCACAATAATTCTGCAATCCCAGGACTGGAATATTGACTTCCGAAATCGGTGCGTCCTCCTTGGCATGCCCGTTGAGATGAAGGATGGCATCGCCCAGATGGATCTGCATATACAATGGCGCCGTTGGGGAAAACCGAGACTCCCAGTCCACCTCAAAGCCTAGATAGTCCAAGTAGAATGCTTTTGCCTTGGCTTCATCGAACATTCGCAAGACAGGGATTGAGGATCTGATCTCGAACCCGCGCTGTGACTCGTGGCTTGATTCACTCATGTTGATGTACCCCACTCGCATGGTGCGCACATGCTGCGGTTGGCTTCGTATGCCGCTCGTTCTTGCATCCCAGCTCTCCGGCCTTACCGGCAAAACTTTTGGAAGGAAAATGGAGGTAGGAAGATAGGGTACTCAACGATCCGTCTTTCAAGTTTAAACCATTTCCAGTCCGCAACGCTCACGCGAAGGTTCCGCGACATCGTTTGCAAACGAACGTCGATCATCACGTCGGCAAGCGATGGACCAAGTGTACCGCGCGGCGTCCGAGAGATCAAAACGGCTTGAACTAAGGCTCGGCCGCATCCACGGCAATGGCATCGCAAGTTGGATGAAACTTTCGACTTCCGGTCGCTCAGGCAACCACAGATGAACACAGATTACCGCACGAAGCATCCGTGTTCATCTGTGTGAATCTGCGGTTCCATTTGACTTGCCGACCGTTTGGCCTTGCATTGTCTGCATCCGCTGATTCGAAACTCAAGCATCTTGTGCGGGCAACATCCGCCATCACCGAGTACGGCGGTTTAATTTTCCATTTGTAAAAACTCGATACCGTACGCACGCGCCTTGCATGGTTCGCCGCATTTGCAGCGAAGTCGCGTTGTCCATCATGATCGACGTCGACCAAATCATACCAGTCTCCATCCACCGCGATCAATTTAGTCAGGCGTTGGGTTGAGTTGCGTGCGACGAAACGCGCGATAGTGTCGAATCACGTGACCAGAAACCACTACGCCCACCAATATCCAAACCAAAGAGGCCATCACCATCGTAGAGCCGCAGTCGCCGCCGCGAGCCGATATTGTCCACGCGGGGTGGAGCGTCATAAGGCCAAGGTTCGACAAAGATGCATATGGTGCTACGAAAGATCGAAGGAATAGCACAAAGGTGGTGAAGAGCATCGCACCGTGAACGTAGGCAGCCATCGTCGCGAATAGTTCCGCGCCGTAAATCGCCGCGCCAGCGTCAGGTCCACTGCAAGCGATGAGTTGCAGGTTCACGTCGAGCCTCAATTATTGGCGTATTGTGTGAATAACGCGGGTTGAAAGAAGCAATACACGTCAGCCGGCGAACAGCGGAATTCACGGGTTGATGGGAGTTGTTCATCCATGTCGAAAAACAAGGGCACCGCCACTTCCGTTCATTTCTCTGGTTGTCCGCTGTTTGTTCCACAAGATTGAATATGTCGCGCCGTAGCAAAACGCCCAGATTATAGCGATCGGGTAACAGGTTAGCGTCGCGAAAATCCGCGATAAGTTAAGCCGATATTGAACCAGAGCTGTAAGGAATATGGGAAAACCTAATACGAAGAGGAAATCAAATCGGCTCTCGTAACGAACCAAGAGCAGTGTCACACCAACATGAACACCGACGACTAACGTCGCGGCAAGCAAATCGAAGATGCGAAGTTTTGGCATCAAGCAAATCTCAGCGCGAGGTCTAGGCAGTTGGGAACGGTACGCATCCTCGAACACGCATCGTGGGTGAATGGGCGATGAACGGATAGTTTGGCGTTCCAGTGGGTTCGATGAACGATGTTCCGATTGGTTGCTCGCCGAGGTATTCGTCCAAGATTCGGTTCTGGACACGACGCATCAAGTCATCAGCGTGAAAGCGAACAACGGCGGCATCAACACCAGCACTCATGATGCCAAACGCGTTTGCGGCGGTAACGAAGCAATCGTGTGGCGGCAAATCCTCGAAGCGGCTTTGGATCACCGAGACGCGGGGCAGGCCATCAAACCGTGCGCGGAACGCATCGCACATGGTTGCGTCGGGATGGATTAACCACAAGTCGATCGGTAGTGCCATGTCGTTTGATTCTCAAATTAACAGAACGTCGCAGGTCACTCGGCCCGAGCGGACGAGCCACCATCAGGCAAAGCATTTCCGAAGACTCGGGTGCACCACCTCGCTCTGGCTATTTTGGTGCGGGTGTTGACCCGACCATTAGTACAAGTGCACACCAAAAGGATACCAAAGTTCGATCAGCAGCGTAAGATTTTCCCGTGTACGTTGAAGCACGGGCTGTTCGCCGCATAAAGAAATGAACGAACAGGAGGAAACGGAGAGAAGAGAGGAGAATTGACCAGCGACTCCGTTTACGATGCGACCTCCTGTTCAATCCGACCGCGATTGTCGTCTTGGCGGCAATATACTGGAGAAAGAGTCTCGACAGCGCGACTGCCGATTCACAACGTCTGCGACGTCCAATGATTTCGAGCGTTAACAGAACCAACGCGTACCACTGGATCGGCCCCTCAATGTTGCGATCAAATCATCGACCGCGTAGAACACGGTAGACTGTGTAATTCCTTCCATGGTAGAACGTCAGGGTTCAGCTGGCGGGCGCGAACGATTCTCCATTGCCGATGCGGCCACTACGCCTGCTCCGTTGCACTCAATGCTTATCCGTCTTCATTTGTAACGAATCGTTGCGTATTCGATTTCAGCGTGTAATCGTGAGCCCTTTGCATCAAGTAGGTCCATTGACGTTCCCGTGCCGTTGTCCAGGTTCGACTTTGCAATGGATTCGATGGCCTTGGCGCGGGAAAGGTAGTTTTCAGCGATTTGTCCCCGCATCCGTCTGCCTGCGTTGTTCAGTTCTGCATCACGTAATTGGGCATCGTACAGTTCTCGATTGATGTCAATTAACCGAATAAGTTCCGATCGCCCCTCTCGAAACGCTGTTAGCCGTTGCTCGTAGTTTGTAGACAGCGTTTCGACAAGTGCTCGTTCAAGCTGAGACACATACCCCCTTCGCATCTGTGCTTGGCGATCTGACGGTTCGTCGGATTGAACGTCGAACGCCATTACGACGATGATAAGCAGAGTACCGGCGATCGCATATGTAAGCTTCATCGCAGTTTCCTTCGTTGGGGCGTGTGCGTTTTTAGGATTTTAGTCGGATACGGCGGACATCACCGAGCACGGCTAATCTGGTGTCCTTTTGCAAAAGCCTGATGTCGTGCTTTGGTAGAGGTCATGGCTCGTCGCTATTGTCGGTGTCTGTGAAAGGTTCCGAAGACGAAACTATTCTATAGCCACAACGGTACCAACGATAAGTATAGTGGCCCCACAAGTAGTCCCATGCGCCGTCATCGCTAATCTCGTAGACGGGTGTGTAAAAAGAATCACGCCAGTTGACAACTCGCTTCATTGACTGCTTGTGTCCGGCTGCATCCAAATATCCAATCACCATCTGAGTTGGTCCGAGCGAGAGCGCATAGGGCGGAATTAGCAATACGGTGACAAAAGCAATATGGGCGAGAGGTGGATGGTTACGCCGACGACGTCGTCTAAGTACCAGATAGGCCGAAACAGGGAAAAACGAAATCGCAAAAACACTAGCGGCCGGGAAGCTGAGTACGACGGCAACGACAAGCACAACGAACAGCAGTGCCCTCAACGAGAATCTCAATCGCGGATTCGACACAATTCACGCTACTGCGTTGTAAATGAAATGGGATCGACAGACATCAACAGACTTTCCAGTCTTTCTGTCTGCCGCGATCCACGAAGGCGTGAATCTGTAACGAACAGCGTCCCATCTTTGACAGTCGACCGCCGGAGTCGATTGGCGGCGTCCCGCCATCGTCACACGGCCGGATGCTGTCGAAGCATGGTTAGAAAATTGCAGGTTAAAAAATATGAAGAGATCGCATGACCAAAGCGAGCCCTTCGAAGGATCATCGTTGATGAGTGGCGATGGGCGTTGCAGCAAGCAAGCAACACTGATCTGTGCTGTTCGCAAACTAGCGACGCTGTGGACTGGAGCCGCCCTGCGTTCAACATCTGTGTTTCTCTTGTTTGCCGAACCGGTCACGCACCAATTAACGAAGAGAGAAGGACAGACGAATTCAGATAGGCCGAGATCAAGTGTACCATTCAGCGGCGAACCACGACGCTAACTAGCCGAGCTAAGCCCCCGCTCAATCACCCAATACGGCCCGGATTGAACGCAACGCGACTTGCGGATCGAGCGTGGGCGAAAAGAGATGGGGTAGGAAAATGGAGGTAGGAAGATAAGGCACTCCACGATCCGTCTTTTTAAATTATTCTGTCTTGTATCCGCTATTCCCTAACACACGCGAGTACAACATCTCGCCCTGCGCCGGCAGCGCCGGCGGGCACAATCGCCTTCCCTCGTTCGTGATAATGCCACGTCACCACCTCAATGGACTTGCCGACGCGCCTAGGTGTTCCCCTCGAGCAAGCAACTCCCAACTCCTCACACCCGCTAGTCTTTAAGACCTTGCCTGTCCGTACTTGCACCGCCTGGTCCCGCCATGATCACGACCAGCGACAGTGAATTGCAAGTTGTTTTGCCACGCAATGTTCAATCGGACCGAGGAAATCGTCAGCAAAGTTCTGCGAAACCTCGGCGTCTGAGTATGACCGAAATTCAAACAAGGAGATATCCGTGCGGATCTGGGCTACCTGCGTGGGATTGTGGACGCTGTACTCTGGAGCATCGTAGTTTGATGGAATGTATCCCGTTGGTTGACGGGTTTTGAAACGTCGTTGCCCCATGTAGTACGACTCAGTCGGCGCTTCATGCGGGTTGTAGGGTCGCCCGACATCGGCGGTCTCAATCAACAATCCTTGCGGTTGTGTCGCGGTCATCTGAATCGCCGAACCAAGAAACCCACGTGTCCCCAATGCGTACCATAACAATTCATCTAGCAGACGCGTGTCGCCGATATTCGCGTACCAGTCCGGCGATTGGGCCATCGAAACGAGTCTCGCTTTTAATTCGTTCGACGACGCTGGCAGCGAATTGAAGGCCGTGGAATCACGATCTCTTTCACAACCAATTTCAGCGCAAAGAAGATCCGCGATCTCAGTGTCAGGCAGGCGTTCAAACGCATTCCAGTCAAACGAGTAGATCCAAAGGTGTAGCGACATGCGATTTCAGTCCGAAAACGGCCACCATCACCGAGGACGGCCAAAGTGGTTTCCATTTGTAAACGCCGCATGCCGTCCTTCGGTGGATGGCATGCTCACCCCGGACGCATTCGTTTCCGACAGGCAAGTCGATGGGACATCCACCAGCCAATGGTCGGAAAGAGCCGTCGCAATTCCCGTGAGCTCACTCCAGAGAGCTTACCATACGCGTCTCGTACACACTTGGCAGGAGCGTCCGACATTGCAAGCAGTTTCTCGTAGTCGGACAAAGCGCGAGCGTAATTATCTGACAGTTGGTCGACGTGGTGCTGGCGTTCATTCGCCCCGTAGTGCGATTCGACTGCGGAAAGCTCAAAGTGTACGGCAAATCCCTCCTCCAATCCATTAGCGTTGCCATATTCGCCATCAGTCAGGTGTAGATGCACTGATTCGTGTGCAACGTTTGCAACTAAAGCCGGTTCATACAATGTCGCGTGAGGCCCAACCAACACCACCGCGTTATCACAGTCGATAGTTATTGTTGGGCCAGCTTCCGACTGACGAACATCAACCGTGCCAAAATGGCGCCGCGGTCCGCCAAGCAGGCCTTGCTATTCGTTGCTGCAAGCTTCGATTAGAGTCAAAGCTAGGCGTTCCTTATCGGCAGGCAAACGTACGTGCGTCAAAATTCAGCGGGGTAACGTTACGCGTAACCGGAACCGCGCGGGGAAGTTTCTAACGGCCAAATCGCGTAGCTCGCGTTCTCCGATTCGCGCGATGTGTTCATCATCGTTGGTTTTCAGTCGGGTAACGGCGGGATTAACGCGGTTCCGTCACACAACATTGAACCGCAAAATGCATCGACAACGGAACTCGCGTTCAATCCGTAACTATCCGCGGCGATGGATCGAGCATCAGGTTAGTCAACGCGTACCAGTATCGCTGCCGTAGGCAACATCAGGTAAAATAGAGTCACCACATCCATGGAGAGTCAAATGTCAGTAGCAATGCAAGCAAAGGCGGTTTACGAGGCAGATTTTCGGAGACTATTGGAGGCCAAGAATCACGGTGATTTTGTCGCCATTGAACCGGATTCGCGTGAATCATTTGTGGCACCGACGTTCATCGAAGCGGCAATGGCAGCGAAGGCAGCCCACCCAGACAAGAAGTCGTTCGTGATCCGTGTAGGGTATGAAGCGGCCGTACATATCGGAGCAGCAACTCGGTGAATGGAAACGTGGACGAGAACAATCGAGCATTGTTGCGGGTAGATATTCGAGCAAGGTTCAGGATCGAACCAACCTCCATTCATGCGTGGGTTGATACAGCATTCGATGGGCACTTTGTGTTTTCGTCTAAGTTGATCACAGATCTTGGGCTCGACACCCTAGTTGAGACGGATGCGATTCTCGCCGACGGGACGACCGTGACGCTTGAAACATTCGTCGCGTATTTGGATTGGTTTGGAGATCTGATTCCCGTTCAGGTAGTCGCAAACGAAGGTCAGTTCCCGCTGCTTGGAACCGCGTTGCTTGAAAAGTGCCGGTTGACAGTCGATTATGTCAGCAAGTCGGTGGAGCTTGTTTCAGTCAGCGAAGGGTAGAAATCACGCGGCGGCGGCAAGCGACGTGACTTTAAAACAAACACGACTCCGCCGCTCGCATGCATTTCATGGTTCCCCGTCCTCCTCAGTTGGCTTCGGGCGGACAAACCAAGGACGCTCAAGATCCATTCTAAGCTTGCCGCTGACCTCACGCCAGCAATCCAAGACGAATGCTGTGCAATCTTCGTCATTGCCTCGTGGGAATGCTTGTCGATGCTTGTCTGCGAAGCTTAGCTTCTCGCATTCTCTCTTTGCGCGGACATCGACGAGAGATTCACTGAGTTCGTCCTCCCGACGTTGGATGAATGCCCAGTATCGATAGACGTAAAAACAAACTGCATCGAGCGTTTCAGGCGTGCCGATTCGGTCGCTTGAGACAACGTATGTTTCGGGGTGGTAGTGCAAATGCCGAATCATTCCATGTAGATGTTCAAGAGCTTCGGTTGAATCTCGGTTCATCGCTACCCACTGTGATTGAGTTGGTCCAGAATGGAATTCGCCTCGTCGCTCGGGGAACAGCGACCGTCATCGTGGACGGCTAATGATTTTCCATTTGTAAAACGCGATGCCGTCCTCCGTGTACATGGCATTGTTCAAGTAAGCCGCTATCGCGGCGGGGGTACTTTCTCATGGTCGAGGATTTGCATTCGCATCGAGTCGACAAGCGAATTATTCTAGGCATTATAGCGGGTTCTGTAGCACAGCATGGACACCCAAGTCTGGATCACCCGAGGGGCAGGCTCACTGCAATTCCAATGAACTTTGTTCTGGAATTCGGCGGCCCCTGCAAACGGGCACCCCCAACCGCGTTGAACTGCTAGCTGTGCTACTGAGTTCAACACCAGACGAACCACTAATTTCCTTGGAAATACTTGAACTTCGACCCGGCTTCGAGCGAAAATGATCGTTCGTAGCTCCGCGGAAAGTCTACACCGAAGGGGAGACCGATCGAGGAGTGACTCGGCAAATAACGACGAAACGGATAGATTCAATAGGCCCCGAGACGCCAAAAGTCAAAAGCTCAATAAGGCAAAACCCGTACCATATCTTGGCAGCCGAGACCAACTGACACGTCACGAGCGTTACAGTTCCACCGGGCTTCTTGAACAAAGGCCTTGAGCTTCGGCTAATCTCCCGAGCCACTCTGGTTCACAGAACGTTAACCATTTAACGAGATTCAGGCTCAACCTCCGCCCAACGCGAAGTCAAAGCCTTACTGGTTATCGCCATATTAATCTACGCTGTCGTCGGAACCGAGGCAATCAAATCCGCCAAGATCTCAGCATTGCCAAAAGTGACCGGGCCCCAGGCACTTTGAACTGTATCGTAGTCACCAGTCTCGATATTGATGTAATGTATCCCCTGTACGATCGTTGCGTGGAAGCCAGTTCGGTCAGCATGCATTTCCGCGAGGCGATCTCTCCAATCAGTGTTCGTGCCCAATATGACCAAATAGAGGCCAACCTCAGCGAACATCCATCGTGCGGCCAGTTCGCGAGTCACAACACGACGGCGATCGGCCAAGAACGCGTTCCCGTCGCTACTATCATCCCAAGCGGTCACAGCGAGGGCGTACCTCGCAGTGTTCCGCTTGCTACGAGTGAGCAGCATCTGTAGCTCCGGCGGGAGACCGAGCGTTTCGTGCGGATATACCGCAGGGTGCAACAGCGACCTTAGATCAGCAAGATAGCGGCGGTCCACCATGTAAGCGTGCTTCCTTCCTGATTGCGATAACGTTACTGATCACCGTGGACCGGGAGTTGAGTCTCCATTGTCGAACCGCGACGCCCGGTCCTTCGTGTGCACGCGTTGGTTACGTCATTTATGCAGTGCTACGGATCAGACGCGAGTGATTGATTCTATCGCATGCAACGCAGCATTGCGAACTTCATCATCGCTATCGGATTCGAGCGTTGCAAGCGCAGCTAGAGCGCCAACTGATGGCGTTCCAATCGCACCGATCGCCTGCGCGGCCAACGAACGGGTCTCTGGATCGTCATCCCCGAGAGCAATCACGAGTGAATCAATTGCTGCAGCAGCTTTGCCTTTAAAATGACGCCCAAAGTCGATGAGTGCGAATGCGGCTTGAGATCGAACATCGATACTCGGATCGGTGAGGGCTTTCGCGATCGGCGTTATTGCGTTTTCGGCGTCTGGGCATAGCCCACGCAATATATCGATGGCGTTGAATCGAACGTCGGGGTCGTCGCTTGCCAACGTCTTGATGCACCATGCAACAGGGTTGGTGTTGTACTCCTCCCACTCCTCCGGCGTGTAATACTTCGCGTGCTTGGGGTACTCCGCTCGCCAGTCATAATCTGATTCGGACATTGTGTTGACAGACGAGGGTTGGCGTAACGTTAAGGATTAGCCGGGACCGAAAGTTGAGCATCCATTCGATTAGACCATCCACCGAACCTCGGGCGCACCCGCTTATTCACCGCGTTTGCAGCGGATTAACGCCAGCCAATTCCGTTGACGTTGAATAAATCATACCAGCGCATCGTGGTCCGACGCATCTAGATTCGACATTTGTGTTCGCGTGTGATTGTACAACATCAAAGTGACCACGGCCAAATCCAGTCCACGCGGTGATTGTACTTTGGGCAGTTCGGGCCATCGTACGTTCGTTGATCCCCAATGCCGGTTGGAATGCCCCAGAAAGCCAAAAACGCGAACAGGCAAACAACATCGAGAGCGCAAGCCGATTTCTGCACCGGCTTGCCCCAAACGCCAAGTACCAAACGCGATCCCGGCGCAAACGACGGTAATCCAAAAGAAGTATCCCGGCGGATCTGAGTAACCCAAGCCGCCGGATTGAAGCAGAAACGATGAAGGCATTTCTTTCATCGCACTCTTGCGTCTCGCGTCCGTTGAAGGCGTATATCAAGTTTCGTCGTCGTCGAACATCCGAGATCACCGAGCCGGAACGATTGATCTATACTTCAATAAGCACGCGCAAGTCCGGCTTCGCCTGCATCACTTTGTCATGCCCCAGCTAGCCCAAAGGCACGTGTCTCCCATGCAATTATAGCCTCCTCGGCGACCTCGAACGCATCTCGTCCCGTTTTTCCAGAATCAAATTCAACAGATCCGCGTAATTCAGCGTCGTCAGGAATCGCAACAGTTAGCTCGACCTCACGTGGCCTAAACGCAATACTCTCGACCGCGCTCCGGTCGATGGTGTATCCAACGTTTTCGAGACGTGCAAAATCACCGGTTCGTGAGTTGCGTAATTCTCCGTGTTTGGCACGATTTGCGATGTCCGCCGCAATCATTAACGCATCGACCGTATTTACAATTCGTTCGATTCCCTGTGGATCCACGGAGCGATTACGGCACAGTTCCTTTAAGTAGTCCTTCATACTCCAGATCCAAATGAACAGATTAAGCAGTTCATCTTCGAGTTGTTCAGGCGATTTAATTCCTCGAATTTTTGTTACGCCGTCGGAACCATCTGGGAGCGTGTGAGACTGATCGTATCCCACGTGAGCCATCGTGTAGACAGTCGATTTAGATCGAGCAACACGATCATGCAGTCGGTAAAATTCTGCGAGATTCATTTATTAAGAGGCATAACAGCGGACATGACCGGGGACGCGGGAACGAGCGACCACTTGTAACAGCGCTGCCGCGTCCTTCATGTCCATGTCATGGTTTGTTGGTGTTTTACAACGGATTTAAAGCAACCACTGCCTCAATCCGTTCGCTAAAGCTTACCGAGCGCATCGTCACACGGCAAATCCGATCACGTATCCGCAGTGGCAAACCATTCAAACAAACCGGAATCTTGGGTCGTACAGATCACCGCCTGGCTTGCTACGCGAGCGAACGTCACGCTGTGAGATTGAAGCACCACAGACGGCGCAATGAGCGTTGGTGAGCGTCATGATCGGACGAGTTGATTCGGTAGGCGATTCACGAAGAGCGGAAACCGTAACGGCGACGATGTCACCATGCGGGTGCTGGTACGTAACCGATACGCTTGGGTGCTGGCATTCCATTGGAGTTCAACCCAACAACTCTTTCATCCAACGAACTTATGTTTCTGCGGTGGGTGAGGGGGGAAAAGTAAGTCCTTCAACGATTTTCTCACCGGTTCTTACGCTTGTTCTCACGGGATGCGCCCTCATTGGAGGCGGGCGACCGCAAACGCTATTCTCAACCGCTGTAGGGCGGGTGTTAAGCTTGTTCTCGCCTTGCATCGCACTCTCGGGCGAGGTGTGCAGAATGCTCCGTTAGGATTACTAAAAGCATTTTACTTACGTCCTTCCATAGCCGGTGGGAATGCAAAAGCTTGATTCAGAGCTACCTGGAGTCAAGGGCAACAGAGGCAGATCCGTGACAGCTCTTCTAGGTGTGATCAGCTTTCGGTGTGATTGCCGAAGTGGAACAAATGCATTTGGATGAACTCTCGTGGGGATCTTTAATCCCGGTCCATTTCGCAGGAAAATCGAACATGATTCGGTCGCTCGCTGACGCGTCGGGTGGGGATTTGCCGGAAAGAAATTCTCGCTGGCTGTGGCCAGGGCCGACTTACGAAGTGATTGCTTCAGAGACGCGTGGTGGCGGCTGCGAGGTGAGGGAAGATTGAAAAAGTTAAATTGATAATTGTAAATTGAAAAGTGGATGAGGGGTGCATGGACGGTGGAAGGGATTCTGATGACAAGCCGGGAGGGACACTGATGACAGGCTGGAAGCCTATCCCACATTGGGAAGTTGGGCTTGGCGGTCGTGCAATCTTGCTAGTGATCCTGATGCGGCGGGATCTTTAGCAAGATCCACGACCTCAATTTTTTACTTGACGACGTCCCACGGAGCGAGCGTCGCGAAGGATTCGGTTTCGGTCGGTGACTGGAGTGATGCGACCGGGTCGCTACAGAAATCGATCGCGTGATACCCCGCCGGACGATGGTTGCCACTATCGCCCAAGCCACCAAATGGCAAACTGCCTGCGGCTCCGGTCGTGGGCCGATTCCAATTGACCACCCCGGCACCGACGCTGTCGACAAAGGTTTTGAACATGCTTGCGGTGCCTCCGAGTAGCGTCGCGGCTAAACCGTAGGGTGTATTCGCCGCGGCAGTGACCGCCGCATTAAAATCAGCGACCCGTTGGATCACTAGCAGCGGGCCGAACCACTCCAAGTCACCGATCGCCGCGAGCTGAGCATCCGTGCATTTCGACGCATCGACGATCGACGGATGGACCAAGTTTTCGCGACGCGAGCTTACTTTCCACGGAATGACCGTTCGGCAGCCGCTGGCTAACAAGGCGTCATAGGTCTTGCGTAACTGATTGGCGGCAAGGGCCGAAATCAACGGTCCGACTTGAGGTGTTGTCTCGTCGTCGGGCAATCCGACGACCAGCGATTGAGTTCGCTGAACGACCGCTTCGATGTGGGCTTCGCTTTGCGAGTTTTCGATAAACAAGCCGCGCCGCGCACACGAACAGCGCTGGCCTGCGGAGATGAATGCGGAAAAAGTCACGAGCTCCGCGACCGTTTCGGATGGGATTGAGTCGCTGACCACGATCGGATTATTGCCACCAAGCTCTAAGGCGAGTAAGACGTCGGGGCGACCAGCTAATTGGCGATGAACGGCACGCCCCGCCGCCCGGCTGCCGGTCAGCAAGACGGCATTGATTGACGGCGAATCTATTGCGCCAACGGCAACATCGACGCCCCCTTGGATCATCTGCATCACGCCATCGGGAAGCCCTGCTTCGCGCCACGCATTGATCATCCATTGCCCCACCGCGGTGGCTTGATCGCTCGGCTTGAACACGATCGTGTTACCGGCCAGTAGCGCCGGGACAATCTGACCTCCGGGAAGATGTAGCGGGAAATTGAACGGGCCCAATACCAATGCGACACCTAGTGGATGGTAACGAACCACACGCGCCAGGCTGCCCGATTCGATGACCGTTTTACTGCGTCGCTCTTGGAGGGCAGTGACGGTTAGATCGATTTTGCCGATCGCAGCGCCGACTTCGGCGTCGGCATCCCAAGGCAATTTGCCGACTTCGCTAGAAATCAGATCACGAATTTCTTCACGATTATCACTCAAGTGTTTTGCGTAGTTACGAGCGATCTGTATTCGCTGAGAGATTGGCGTACTGTGCCAAAGTATCGCGGATTGCCGTGCCGTCGCGACCGCTTGCTTGATTTTTGCGGGCGTCGATTCGGGTCCTTCGAAGACGATTGTGTCATCAAGTGGACTTATGCTTTGAAACAATTTAGGCATTTCTTGACTCCAACGGGATCACGTTGCGATTTCTGACCTAGATTTGGGTAGACGAGAATAGCTCTCTTGTCTGGCCACCTGTAATCTAAAGTCCACACACGGAGTATATACTCAGATGAAACGAAACAAAAAAAACGGTTTTTCGCTGCTTGAAGTAATCGCAGCAGTTGTGATTCTAGCCGTTGTTGCCGCCGCCACGGTTGCGACCGTTGCCCCGATGCGAGCAAAGAGTGATCAAAAGTTGTCCGAGCAAGAAGTGGCGACGCTGAATAGCATGGCGCAAACCTACTTCCTTGAAATTGGCACATTCCCTCGTAGCGTCAATGACCTAGTTACGAGCGGCTACCTTGCCAATACGACTCCTGCCGAGCAAACACGAATCACCGCGATCCGTCGTAACTACACTTACGCTCGTGCGACCGGTACGTTTACGAAACGCTAAATCAGGCGTAGTCAGTCTCCGACAGGAGCTGGCTGCGATCCAAGCCAAGCGATGAGGTTCACGGTCATCCAGACCGTGACGGACTCGCGAGATATTTAGGGTCGTCGAGGAGACGCTGCGAGCGAGAGATTGTTTGCACCTCCACGCCGACCCATTTTTTTTGTCGTCAGTGAGCCGTGACGCGTGAGCGGCCGGGTCCCGCGTATTACGCCGGTGCCTTACGGCCCACGGCTCACAAAATCAACAACTCGCTAGCGCGTTCGGCTCACAATATGAGACCGTCGAACTAGCCACGGTTCTTGTGCAAGCTGAAAATTTGTCGGCAGATACTTTTACATCGAAGACCATGTTTACCCAATCCAAACGAAACGGAGTCACCTTGATCGAAGCGGTCATGGTGGTCGTGTTGCTGAGCGCTTCGGCGGTCGCAAGCTCGTTTGTGCTAAGGCCACGATGGTCATCAGAGCGAAATGTGACTGGGGTAATCCATCACGTCGCTGACACGTTGACGATGGCACGCAATACATCAATCACGAACCAAGCCGATGTCCGGGTCCAGCGTATTCGCAAAGACGGTCAAGCGATGCTGGAAATCACTGAAACTGCGGGTCCCGTTCGCGACGAAAAAGTCTCGTTCTTTGAACTAGGCCCCGAGGTCACCGTAAATGGATCGCCTACGGAAATTCGTTTTTCGCCTATGGGGACTGCCAATCGTGATCTTCGCTGGACCATCACTCAGGGTGGGGTCGCCGGAGAGGTTCGAGTGTCGCCCACCACGGGCAGCGTTCAAACCCGAGTTCCCTAACCTCGATGCAAATCATGAGAATCGATAAGAAGTCAAAATCGAAACATCGTCGCGGGGCAACGTTATTAGACGTCGTCACCGGATCGATGTTGCTTTCGGTTTTGCTGATTCCATCGCTTCATTTGGTAACGCGATCTCAAAAGATGAATCGCCGGCTGAAGCTGCATGAAGCAATGTTGTTCGAGGCAGATCAATTGCTGCAGCAACGAAAGCTCCAGCTCTCGGACCAAGTGTCGTTCACGAAGGCATGGGCACGCCCGATGTCGAGTCCTGAACCGTCATCCATCGTGACGGAAGACGGCCAGAAATTAGCCGCTGGTGTGCTTGTCCAACGTGATACGTCCGTAACGTCGTCGAAATTGTTATCGATCACGTGCCAAGTGTGGCAGGACCGAAATCGCAACGGACGCGTGGATGAAGACGAGCCGGTGGAACAACTCCAATCACATTGGGGCGAACCATGAGCACACATCGCAATAAAAAATCGCGTCGTCACGGAATCAGTCTGATCGAAGTGATCGCTTGCACGGCGCTTGTCGCGATTCTGTTCGTTCCGATTGCTGGCGTGATTCGTGCCTCGGCACGAACGATCGCAAGTGCCCAGTCAGGCGGATCCACGGCCGCGGGATTACAGAATACTCTGGCATGGGTGTCGGGGATGATCGACGATGGAACGGTCGTCAGCGCGAACGCGTCGAGTTTGACTTTGCAACGACGCGATGGCACGATCGTCAAGATTGCTCGATCCAGCAATCAATTGGTAATGAGCGACGGCAAGTCAACGGATGTGGTACTGGCTGAAAACATTCTTGATTTTGCGGTTCGTTCAATCGTTCAGCCTAAACCGTCAAGCCGATGGGTCGGCCTCGAAATCGACCTTGTCGGACTGGACACGAGTGGAAATCGCAAGGTGCTGGAAACGGCGACGGTCGTATTCCCGCCGCAAATTCCCGAACCGAAAAAGGCGGGGAAATGATCAAGTCAAAACGCTTGCACAAGCCTCAAAGAGCACGCACCCGATCGGGTTCGGCATTATTGCTCTGCACACTTGCTGCGGCCGTGTTGTCGATGTCGGCAATCGCAATGTTGAGATCAAGCAAGTTAGCGATCGCTCGCGTTGATGCTCAGCGAACTGCGATCCAAGGGCGTCACATCGGTGACGGACTCGTACAGCAAGCGATTGCCCAATTGAATAGTGATGCGGACTTTGAGGGCGAGATATTTGCAACGAGCACAACAATGCCAACCGCTCGCGTTGTCGTGAAACGGCCAAGCAAGAAAGAAGCGATACTGTACGTTTTCTTGTACGAAAAATCGGCATTTGCAGCGAAGGAAGTTTTGATCGACGTCGAGGAGTTAAAGACGAAGGGTAAACCAAAGGATCCCAAAGATCCGAAGGCCCCGAAAGATCCAAAGGATCCAAAGCCTCCCAAAACAAAGTCAAAATAAGCCGGTAAGTTACGATGTAAACAGTTAGTCAGGTGTCTTTCAGTAAATTGGCCGTTTTGGCGCTAGCCACGGTTCCAGCGCTGAACCGGGGCAAGCGACGAAACGGCCAACGCTGTGAAGCATTTTTTGGTAGCTACCTTCGCCAGAAGGTGGTGACTCGTTTTGGACGGCAACTATCCACGCTCTGGCGAGCGTAGCTACAGAACGCAAATGCCGTAATTTGCTGGATCAAAATGCTTCATAGCGTTAGCCCAAACGGCTAACGGGATTTCACCCAATGATTCCTGCCTACCTGCTTAACAGATAACTTCTAGAGGGGTGGATCTTGCTAAAGCCCCTACTGCATGAGGATCTTTAGCAAGATCCACTACCGCCAGTTAATTTCTCGCGGTCCGGCATTGCTGATCGCAGGGTCAATTTCCAAGCAGATCGTCCGGTGTTTTCACATCGCTACGGAACCCCTTGTCTGGAAACTGGCGACTATCGAATGCCGCTCCGACGCCGTCCCAGTTCTCGGTAGGCTCGTTGAATTGCGGGTCTTTGTCCGAACCGGCGATGCCTGAAATGATTGTTCCCTCGGAGTCGATTGGACCGCGAGCGGTCTTGCGGAATGCCTGCTCCGCGTGCGAGATGATGCAGTCACGAAGCGTGACCGGCAACTTGGCTCTGTCGTCGGTTTGCACCGCTGCGCTGTGTGAGCCGAAAAATGTACATCGCTGTGCCAACACCGGTCCGCCGTTGCACCACAACCCGAGGACTCCGCCGCCTGCGAAACAATTCGATAGCGTGCCCGTGGACCAGATTCGAAAGTTGCGTTTATTGTTCACCGCGACACAGCCGATCAACTTGACCTCTTCCACCTTCAAATCATAACCGGCGTCCTGGTTACGAATCGCCCGACAGCGGTGGAAACGGACTCGCTGAGCATTACCCTCGACGACAAATCCGTCTCCGTTTTTATATTTCCCCTTTTGCAGGGGCATCATATTGTTGCTGGCCACACACTGGTCGAAGAGGAAATCTCGGTTAGGCGAACCGCCGTTGTTGACAGAAAATCCGAACGGCAGCGATTCAGTTTTTGTCTCCCACGACTCGTCGCCTTCGGAACAATCTGCACTGCAGCGCAATAGCTCCATGCGCTCGCATCCTTGTTCGAACCGAAACCCGTGTTTGGTGTATCGAGTCAAATCACAGTCGACCAACCGCACGTCGTCACAATCATGGAGATAGAATCCATAACGCGAGTGACGGATATCGACATCGTCAAAGGAAAGATGAGAACAGTCATTTGCCTTGTCTGCTTTCACGACGGAAACACCTGTCACGTAGCCATCGATCCGTAAACCTTTCAGGCTAACGTGGCCAACGCCGGCGGCAATCCGAACAGCGGTCGCACCTTTGGTCGGCGAATCGACATTCCAAGTGCCACGCAAAACCGGCAAGCCCTCACCCCGGTCAACGCCCACGATTTGTTTCAGCCGGTCTGGTTCACCCCCTTGGGTCACTGCAATCTTTGCATCTGCGTAGACACCACTTCCGATCAGCAACCGGTCACCGGGTTGCAACCGATCATCCACCGCGTTCTGCAGCGAGTCTCCGGATAACGCATGCTGCCAGCTACTGCCGTCGTTACGCCCTGCACCTTGGGGCGTGACGTAGACATCCGCGCTATCCGCAGGAACCGCGGCCGCAAAAAATGCCAGGCCAAAAATCATTGCAATAAAAGGTCTCATCAACTCACTCGGTTACGAGGTTGTGCAGGCACGGGGGAACGACGTCATTCATCGGGAATTGCTTTGACTTTCCAGACAAAGCCGAGGACCCAAAGTATCGTCGGCGATGGAGGCAATTGCAAACACACCCCGCATGTCAGCTCGCGATGGCGGCTTGACCAAAAAGGTTGTTACTTTTCAGTGAGTGTTGCCCCTGGTTCCAAGGCTGGAGCCTGGGAACGAGCGTTTTTTTGCTAAAAAACTTCCATTTAGAAATGCAGGGTTATTCTTCGATCAATGCTTTGAAATCGTCTTCGGTCAGCACCTTTACGCCCAGTGACTCGGCCTTTGCCAACTTGCTGCCTGCCTTTTCGCCGGCGACCAAGTAGTCGGTCTTTTTGCTAATGCTACTCGATGCACGTCCACCGAGTTTTTCGATCAAGCCTTTGATTTCATCGCGATTGAATTGCTGAAGCGTTCCGGTGACCACCAGTGTTTTGCCTTCGAGCGGACCGCCACTTTGTGCACTGACATCTTCACTAAGCTTGACACCCACTTCGGAAAACTCGGCGAAGACTTTTTTGCCGTAGTCGCTGTGTAGAAACTCGTGCATGCTTTTGGCAATCGCGTCGCCGATTTCATGAATCGATGCCAAGTCTTCGATGGATGCGGATTGCAATAGATCAATCGTCGGGTAGTGCCGCGTGATCAGCTGAGCGACGCGAGGTCCGACGTGGCGGATTGATATCGACGCGAGTACACGTGCTAGCCCCCGAGTCCGACTTGCCTCCACACCCACGACCAAGTTTTCCGCGTTCTTTTTGCCGACTTGGACGTCAATCATTTTGCCGTCTTTGCCTTTGCGTTGTTTCAGCCAATTGACATCGGCAAGCTCTGCAACGGTCAATCGATACAGATCGGCATAACTGGAAACGATGCCGCGTTGAACTAGCAGATCAACCAACTCGTCACCGAGTCCATCGATGTCCATCCCCGGCCGGCTGCCGAAATAGATCAAACGTTGTCGCAATTGCGCGGGACATTCCGGACTGGGGCAACGAATGTAAACGCCGCCGTCGTCACGCACCAATTCGGTACTACAAACAGGACAATGCGTCGGGAATTGAAATGGAGGTCGCTCGGTTTTGCGTTCGTGCTTTTCGACACGCACGACTTTGGGAATGATCTTGCCAGCCTTTTCTACCACGACGACGTCACCTTCGCGGACGTCAAGCCGCTCGATTTCGTCAGCATTGTGAAGCGAAGCTCGTGACACCGTGGTGTCCGCGATGTCGACCGGTTTCAGATGAGCCACTGGAGTGATCGCTCCGGTCTTGCCGACTTGGACACTGATCGATTCGAGCACCGTGACCGCTTCGTAACGCTCGAATTTATACGCGATCACCCAACGCGGACTTTTGCTGCGAATCCCCAGTCGTTCGCGTTGGTCAAAGCGATTGACTTTGAAAACAATCCCGTCCACCTCGAAGGGCAAATCGGGCATCTCCTCTTCAAACACCGCAACGGCCTTGAGCGCGTCGGCCGAGCTTTTGAACACCTGGACTTCAGGGGTCGGGGGGATGCCAAGCTTGCCGACTTCGTCCAAAAACTCGATATGGTTTTTAGCTTTCAATCCGGTCGTTTCGCCGATGCCGTGACAGAAAAAACGGAGTTTGCGTTCGGCCGCGATTGCCGGATCGAGCAACCGAATCGTCCCGGCGGTGACGTTGCGTGTGTTTTTGTAAGGCTCGGAACCTGCCTCGGTTTGTCGCAGATTTAGATCCGCCAAATCCGCGTTCGTCATGTAAACTTCGCCGCGAACCTCGAGCACCTCCGGCGGCGTATCACCGACCAGACGCAATGGCACATCGCGGATGGTGCGTACGTTGTGAGTGATGTCGTCACCGACTTGTCCGTTGCCCCGCGTCAGTGCGACTGCCATGTTGCCTTGCTCGTACCGGATCGAGGCCGCAACACCGTCGATTTTGAATTCCATCACCCATTGGATCGGTTCGCCGAGCGTTTTTTCGGTGCGATCAAAATACGCCTTCAGTTCCTCGCGGCTGTAGGTGTTGTCGATCGACAACATCGGCGCCGAATGAGCGACTTGAACCAAGTGCGGAACCGGTGCGTCACCGACTCGCTGGGTCGGCGAGTCGGCGGAGGCGAATTCGGGATGATCGGTCTCGAGTTGCCTAAGTTCTTCGAGCAATCGGTCGTACTGCAGATCCGTGACCGCAGGTTTTGCCTCGACATAATACAGGTGATCCAGGCGGCGGATCTCGGTTCGTAACTCTGCCACACGTTTCGCGATAGATTCGTTCACGCCCGTGTTTCTCCTGTAAATTGAAATAGTGGTCAGTTGTAGGCCGGATCAAGGACGCAAACCATGCCGGATCAGCGCAAACGGTGGTTCGATTTTATTCGCTAGGGACAAAACTATAATTTCCAACTGCGTCCGCTGATCCGGCATTTTTGCCGTTTGCTTGATCCGACCTACGAAAAAAACGCATCCTAAAAAAGCGGGGTCGGGGGGAAGCAAAAGCATACGGTAAATCACGCGAGAAAAGGAAGACGGGGATTTCACCCGTGATTCGTTTGCAACGTTATTGCTGCGTTTGTCGGGTCGGCGTTTCGATCGGGATCGCCGATTCGGTTTCCAAGGGGACAAGGAACTCGCTGCGTTGTTTGGCGACCGCGTACTCGGTTTCAGCGCGCTGCAGTTCCAAAGCCCCTTCGATCCGCACCCATTGATCGTAAACCGCACCGGAAACCACGCGGTCCTCAGCCCTCAACAGTTCGGGATCGTAGGTCAAACCGGGATGATGTTGGGCGCGTTCAAACTGTGTTAGCGGTATTTTGTGCGCCCGCAGTTCCTTTTCCCACTTGTCGACTGCTTCGATTGCCGCTTCGCGAGCGATCCCTTTGGGAGCGGCATTTTTTTGAGTTCCAAACGGATCGTAATCGTCGCCCGCTGAACTCCATTTATCCCACCAACTGAGTTTGGGCCCAAATAGATTCGCGATGATTTGGTCGACACGATTGAGCATGTGACGCGATACTGCTCGACTTCGTTTGAATAACGCGGTGGGGAACACGGGATAGTCCCAAATCGTACGCGACTGTTTTGCGATATAGCGAATATTGGCTAACAATTGATATAGCAGCGAAATCGACGCTTCATTCTCTTGCATCTGTCGATACGTCAATCCATAGTTCAGCGAACGCTCGGCCAGATAATTCAGCTTTGGCATCAGCGACTTCACGCCAGAAGTGCCCCACGTCTTCGCTTCACGAGCGATTCGCTGCTCGTTGTACAAATCGACCACAATCGAATCGATCAAGGCGCCGCCGATCTGCTGGATCTCTTCGGCGGTTAACGGACGGTCGATGTAGTTTTCGCGGAAACGAGGGAAAGTCCGCTCGCTGACCAAGCGGATAAAGCGATCCACTTTGTCTTCGAATTTTAGCGTCAAGAAAATACCGTGCTTGTTCGCCTCGCTGTTGATAAAGTCGTCGCCGATGATATCGATCGAGTCGACTTCGAACAGCACCGCGGACCCTTTGCTCGAATCGAGCGAGCGCCGTGCCTCGAGTCTGCCAATTTTTCGTTTGCGAAAAAATCCCCACGATGTATCGGTATCGCTGGTATCGTTGCGATAGACGATGACCCAACGGTGCAGTGGATCCTGTTTCCGCAATTTGTTCTGTAGCCGGACGGCTTCTTGTTCGAGCCATATCGGTTTGGGTTGAAACAGGAACGTCCGTTTTTGAATCTCGAATTCATGAACCGCACCAAGCGATGCATCAGCAATCGCATCAGCCCCGGATGTGATTCCCCCAACCACGTCGCCGGTCCGGGCGACGTATTGATTCCAACGATTGATTTGTTTCAGAAACGCTCGTTGGGTTTTAATTTGGCTGGCGGATTTGCCACGATTGATTGGAATCAAACAAGACTGTAGTGCTGCGGCACCACCGCTGCGTGAGTCACCCACGATATAGAAATTGATGTCGAAATCGGCAGCGGCGACCAAAAACTGTGACTTGGCAAGTTGCTCAAACGCGGTTTTCTTGCCGATCGGGGTTTGGTAATAGTTGTTAGGAATGATGATCGTCATGCCACGCCACATCTCGAGCATCGATTTGTCCGCTTCGATCTTGCGAACCAAGTCCAGAAATCCATAGTAAGAAACGTCCCACACATCCAAGCCACTGCCAAAATAGTCGGCCAGTTGCGTCCATTTCTCGATGTCGTTGACGTCGGTTTTCTGATTGGCAATCAGTAGAAATCGCGATCCTTCGTCGCGGCGAAATTGTTCCGAAACGCGAACCGTTTCTTTGCGATAATCAACACGACGGTACTGATCATGCTGTGGACTCGAACCGGGATGCTGCAGCAATAGATCGACACCGAGTGTAAAACTTTGATAGGCGATCACGTCACTGTGGTTACGGATGCCAATGCGTGTTTCAATCCAACGCGTTTCACCGGCGGCAAGGTTTCGGACGGCGTTGCGAAATTCTTCGGCCAGTAAATCATGTGGCGTGTCCGAGTCGTTGAAGAACAGCAATTGGTTCTTGTCGATGTCGCCGCCGAGCAAGCGAATGCCGGCACGGACGCTGCGATGGTACACTCGGTCGTCGAACGTTTCATCGCCAATATTGCTGATCGCAAATCGGACGCGAGTGGATTCGCCCGGCGCCAGGCTGTTCAGCGCCGTGATCTCGGTTAGCTGTAATGGGAATCGGACATCGACCGTTTCTTCGTTCTCGAAGTCGCGAAAGGGACGATGGATGCCGCTTTCCAGGAATGCCCTCGGGTTGACGTCGTGCTTTAGATGAAACGGTTGTTTCCTCGGTTCGTTGACGATGACGTTGGTCCATCTTAGCGACAAGCATTCGTCATCGAACGTGAACGATTCGCCCGGTTCCAGGACACGAGGCAACACCAGTTCGGTTTCATCGGATTGAATCCACGTATCGGACGGCAGGAAGATTTGGATTTTGTAATTCGGTGGCGTTGGCATTCCGCCGCTGTTTCGAACGGTGATCCGCTCGAGATTTGCCAAGCTATCCGGTTCATAGACCCGGTACTCGCTCGCGATATCGAAGGAGACGAGTTCGAGATCGTAGGGCGATTCGTATTGTGCCCGAACGCCATCAGGACTATTGACGAGAATCCGCAAACGACCGCTCTTGCCGGGATTCCCGTCATGAGCACGGTATGACGACGGAGCTCCATCGCGGCCGCTGCGTCCGGTGCTGCCGCCGGGGTTGGAATGATGGACGGTGTGGGTCTGACCATTTTTGCCACCGGTTCGATGCGTGGTGGTCCAGTGATAGCTACTGCCACCGGGACCGCCGGGCCCCCCTCGACCGCCAAGTCCACGTTCTCCGGCGAAACCAATGTCACCGCCCGACAAGTCGCCAGTGACCAGCATTAGAAGGCCGAGGTGTTGATGATCGATTTGCAGCGTGATGTCGCCACCGTCACCACCAGGTTGACCATCGCTGGGGTTGCCCGCGTCGCCACCGTCGCCTCCGGCCCCTCCGTCGGTGCCATTGGAAAAGCGTGTGGCATCACGACCGGGGCGTCCTGGAGCACCGGGTTGTCCATTGCCAGCGCGTCCGCCATTGCCCCCTTTGCCGCCCACGGCGCGAATGAACACGTATCCTTGATCGCCAATCACGCGAGTGACATCAATCGGATGAGACGATCCATCGGATGCCACCGCGATGCCCGAAATTGCGATGGCACCGGAGTCTGACTTGTGGTTGGGATACGTGAGCTCAAGCGTCGCCGCCGCGGCCCGTCGGCCCGCAGTGGCTGGGCTCGCATCTTCGCCTCGTCGACCGTCGGCACCGTTTGCCGGACGTGGTGAGAAAATCAGATTGCCGTCTCTGCCATCGATCCCGTTGCCACCACGAAGATCAAGCTCGACAAGACAATCGATCTCACCATCGGATGCAAAGCAACCGGGATCGTCGTCGGCGTTATGGGCAGTGGCATAAGGATTCATGCCTGCGATTATATCGCGTCCACGCTTGGGGGGAGAGCGTGATTGGCACGACAGGCTGAAAGCCCATTTTCCATCGTATTACGTAGCGAAATCTTACGTAGCGAAACTCGCCAAGAGTTTTGGGGGGAGCGTGGGCCGACGAAAGTCTTCGCGACTTTCGCTACGAGTTAAACCCCGGACTGGATGACAGGCTGGAAGCCTATCCTACATTTTACGACTTGGGCGGCATGGGCGGGTTTCCGCCTGGCGGTCGCGGGGCTGGCGATGCGGCGGGGTTTGGATTGGCCGGGCGTGTGCGAGCGGTGGGCCGGCGTTTGATCGGCGTCAACGCGTGTTGAGCTTGATACGCTACCTGAGCCATCAACGAATCGACTCGGTTGCGGCAAATCGCGTAGGCCGCCAGCGATGGGATTGCCACGACCAATCCGCCGACGGTCGTCACGAGTGCTTGATAAATTCCTTCAGCAAGATCGCCGGCTCCGGCCGCACCTCGCGTCGTGGCGACTTGTTGGAAAGCAAAAATCATCCCTGTGACGGTTCCCAGTAGCCCCACCATCGGTGCGATGTTACCGATCACCGACAAGTATTCAATTCGCCGCATCAAGCGAGCGGATTGCTCGGCCAACGAATCTTCGACCGACTTTTCAACTTCACGCCATCCATATTCGAGTTCGGATAACCCCGACAATAACACAACGCTCAACACGCTCGGTTCTCGGCGACACGCAGTATCGGCTTCGGCGGGACGAGCGTTCAGCAATGCTTGGCGAACCGTGTCACTGACGCCCTCGGGCAAAATCTCTGTTTTGCGAAGCGTCATCGTTTGGTCAAACACCAAATAGGCCGCCGCGATGCTGAGTGCAAACAGCACCAATAGAATCATCAACCCGATGATGCCACCGCTGAGGATGATGTCGAACAATCCCGCCGCCTCAGGTGTGTCCGATTGCGCGATCAGATTTGCCTGCGTTCGTAGAGCGGTGTCGACAAATGATTGGGCGAACCCGGTCGATTCATCCATGTTTATGACCTTTCGTCGTAATCGGCCGCGCCGACCGATAGTAAAAACTCGGCGTCCGACAGCAGCGGGTCATCCCAGCGGAGTCGCAGTACGCCATCGTCTTGCAAATGGGTTATCGTTTGGTGATGTCGCTCGCGAATCCGCTGCTCGGCTTGATTGACGCGGCTCCGGCTTTGGGCAACCGATAATGCGAACATCGAAATCAGAGCGGTCGGCAGGATCGCCAACAGCAAACTCGTTAACATCATCGCCAACTCAGGTCGTGGAAAGCGATCCAAATCTCCCGACAGAGTCGTCAGCGTGGAAAAACTGGCGACAAAATAGTCTCGGTACAGCGCCACGACGGGGCCTGCCATGAACAACCAAAACACGAACGTCGCAAGCAACGCAAAGGCCACGGTCGCAAACCGCGAGATCGAAACACGATTGACCTCTTCGTCAAATATCGTTTGCGACATCTCTTGCAACGTGTCGATGCCCGCCAAATAGGCGAGCTGCGAACGCGAATGGTCATCTTCGTCACCATGCCACGCCGCTGCTTTGACGGGCTGTCTTCGCAATTCAGCCAGCTCATCGCGAAAACGACTCGCAAGCGGCCCCAATCGATCGGCGACCGCGGCGGCACTACGGCGACGCAGCCCGTCACGTACGTCTTGCTCGGCACCTTGTTGAGCGGTCAAGTTTTTGGTGGTCGTCCAAACCGCGCTGACCAATGACGGCAGCGAACCTGACAACGAGATCATCACTCGGTCCCAGGCACCATGCGTCAGATTCAATAGTCCAAGTAGCGAGCGATAGGGAAACCAGAACGCAGCGGTTTCGGTTAACAGCGCTAAACGCAATCGCGATCGCACGGCGGCTCGCAGCGGACCGTCGCTGCCAATCAACGACTCGGCAACTTGCGTGGGTATCGCGGTTGCTTCGCGATTCAGTCGCCGCACGGCGCTGGTTAAACCCGGCAATTGGTCACTTAAAACGCCATGTAACGCGGCACGAAAACGTCCGTCCAGTGCCGCAAGCCGGGTGCTGCGACGACGATCACCTTCCCATAATTGCCCTAGTTCTTCTTGCAGTCGTGACGCGACGGTTTCAGCCGCCATCGTCGAGATTTCCGATTCGTCGCGACCTTCGATCTCGAAATCTTTGATCACAATCGGACGAGCAATCACGCTGGTGGGCGCCATTTCACGCATCCGTTTTGCAAACGCATCGATGTCCGCGTCCAAGCGATCATCGTGCTCACGCACCGCGTTGATGACCGGTATCACGATGCTGCCCTCACTCGCTTCGGCAAGCATGCCGACGGCGACGCTGCGGATTTGGTCACGCCGGACGACCAACAACATTGCCGACGCAAGCGATAACGCTCGCGCTGCGACGCCCGCAATCGCACGTCGATCGTCGGTCGAACCGGGCGCATCGACCAGCATGTACGTAATGCCGATCGATTGCATGTGAGCCGGGTCGCAATGCAAATATTGCTCGAAACGGGGGTCCAGATCGGCGGGCGGCATGGGGCCGATCCAAACCAATTTCTCGGTCGCTTCGTCCGCATTGTTGCCGCTGCGGATCGAATTGGCGGCATTCGATTTGCGAATCAATTGCCGGATCAACCACGATTTGCCTTGTCCGGTGGCACCAACGATCGCGATCACCGACGTGCCACTGCTGCGGTCTTGCAAAATCATCCGCCGCGCTTCAGCGTGGTCGTCACACAATTCGAGAACTTCGCGGCCCGTTGGACTGTCGGCCAGTACGCTGGTGGCCGAATGACGCACGCGACGCAAGAACGTATCGCCCGGCAGACTCAGCGATTGATGGGACGCCATAGAATCGTCGTTTGCAGAGGTAGCAGAGGACACTTCAAACACTTTCAGAATTCAGTTTCATTGGACGACCTTATTGGACGACGACCGAAACGCGGTTTTAAACAATTGAGTGATCGTAATACGGCATAAAGTCGTTGGCCGTTTGGGCGCTAAGCAGGTCGTTCGGTATTTACCGGTGAAACATCGATCTTTTTTTCAGCCGACGGCGCTAGCCGCGGGCCCGTCAATATTGTAGGAAACTTGCCCGCGGCTAGCGCCGTCGGCTCAAAAGCTTCCGATACTCTGATGCGGTCAAATTGGAGTCCCTAGCTCACGCTTCGGGTTATGATATTTCGAAGCCGGTCGCGCTCGTAAGCAGCCAGAATTCCCGCACCACCCGGTGCCTTACGGCCCTCGGCTCACGATTGACTATGACTAATCCCGAGGAACCTCGATCCCTCGCACCAACGCTTGCAATTCTTCGTCGGTAGTTCGTCCTTCGATCTCCGCTTCGGCCGTCAGTTGAACTCGGTGCCGCATCGCAGGCAATGTGATTTCCACGACGTCGTCCGGAATCGCATAGTCACGTCCTGAGAACGCCGCGAGAGCGCGAGCCGACTGCATCAACGCGATCCCCGCACGTGGCGACGCTCCGATATGGAACGCGGGCCACGTTCGCGTCGCGCGGACAATTTTGTTGATGTAATCAAGCAAACTGTCTTCGATCAACACTTCGCCACACAATTTCATTGCTTCGATTAAGCGTTCAGGATTGGTGACCGTTTTGACCTCGTCACGCAATCGTTGATTCAAATCAACTTGCTGAGAGTGCATGCGAAGAATCTCGGCCTCTTGATCCGATGTCGGATAATCGACTCGCAGTTTGAACATGAACCGATCGAGTTGAGCTTCGGGCAAATTGTACGTACCTTCGCTCTCCAGCGGATTCTGTGTCGCCAAGACGAGGAACGGCCGTGGCACTCGGTGGCTTGTCCCGTCCACCGTGACTCGGTACTCCTGCATGATTTCGAGCAAGGCGGCATGGGTTTTCGCGGGCGAGCGATTGATTTCGTCAGCGAGCAACAGTTGAGTGAACACTGGTCCGGGGCGGAATCGAAATTCGCTTCGCTGCATGTCGTAGACCGGGGCACCGGTGATGTCCGACGGCATCAGGTCGGCAGTGAATTGAATCCGCCCGAATTCGCAACCGAGAGTTTGGCCGAGTGTTCGCACGAACAACGTCTTGCCGAGTCCTGGGACCGATTCAATTAAGACGTGACCGCCCGCAAACAATGCCGTAAGCGTCCCGAGGACCAACTCGTCCTGCCCCACGTACAACTTGCTGATCTCGGCAGAGATTTCGTTAAAGAGCTGTTGAATCGGTTGCATCTTCGTCGATCTCGACGTGACCGGAGGTGCAACCGCGGGGACCGCCGTAGGAACCGAGCCATCCACGTTGTTGCTTTGCGGCGGCGCTCCCGCGGTGGCGTGCAGCGGATTTGGCGGCACGCCTCGATCGGGAACCTCAGGGCGTGAAGGGGATTCACCTTGAGATGACGAAAGTGGGTCGTTTGAGGGAGGAAGATTGCTCAAGAGTTCGCCGTGGTATCGGAGTCGGTTGGGTCGAGAGAACGTGTCGCTTGGCTTGATGAAGGAGTATGACCGCCAGCGGGCGGATCTGGTAGGCCGGGCGGCGGCGAGGTTTCGGGGCTCTGAGGGTGAATCGCGGGCGCCGGGATCGCTTGGTGTTCGGGTTCCGGCAGCACCCAGGGGCCTTGGGTTTCGCCATGAATTCGCCGCATGTATTCACTAATGCGATGTCTAGCAAATTGCTCGCCGCCCGCGCGGTTCATCAATGCAGCCACCGCATCCAAATGGTCACCAAAGCTGCCTTTGACACTGTAACGAATATGTCGGGCACGCCCCAGCGACGGCAACAACATCAAACAAATTACTAAACCTAATAACGCCGCGTGAACGGTCACCAAGCTCATCGGCCACGTGGTCAATAATTCCCAGCCCGACGCCTTAGGAACGCCTGGTTTCGATTCGCTGACAGGCAGCGATTGAGCGTCCACGCTGATGAAACCCGCACTTGGGGGTGTTGCGGACGGAGGCAGCGAGGCGAGAACGAGCTGGTCGGCCAATTCGATCGCCAGCGGTTTGGTGAACGCATAGTTAGTCAGCAGCGATCCTCCAGCGACGACAATGATCTTTGAACCTTGCCAACGTTTGGATTGCACTTGGGCAACGATCGTCATCCCGCTCTGATCTTGCAGTAATGGCTGCAGCGTTACCGGAGTGTTCGTGATCTCGTTATCACTAACGATCACTGCGGTCGTTGGAGTCGTCGCAGGGGTGGGCGCCGGTGTGGGAGTGGTTCCGGGTGTTGCCGCAGTCGCACCCCCGGCGGTTGTGTTGGCCGATGCTTTCGCGGGCTTGCTTTTGGAAAAAGGCTCGATTTCATACTCGATCGTGTACGAAGCGGGGTCGTCGGTATTCGTGCCGATCGGGTCAACCCATTCGCCATTGAGCTCCATGATGGTATGCCCGGTGGGCAAAGGTGTTGCGGCGAACCAGCCGTTGGAGATCGCAGCATTGCGGTTCAGCCGTGATTGTATTCGTTGATTGATGCTCTTGGCGACGCGTCGTCGGTACTCCAGTCGTTGTTCGGGCGGCGCCACCTTGCTGGCGTCGATCCAATAATCCGTTTCACTGCCGCTGTCGGGGATCACAAAAACCAGTGTGCGGTCCCCTTGGGAAAGCCAGCGATCGATCCACCGGGTGACTCGGGGGCTAAAGCCATTGAACTGACGCGGAGTCCAGACAAGGGCGTCGTTCTTGAGCACGCGATTGGAAAGCCGCGAGACATCTCGGTGCTGGAAGCCGGCGTTTTTGTAGGATTCACGAAGGGCGCCAAAGCCGTTCAGACTTTGTTTTCCGCTACGCCCCGATGAGTCGCCGTACTGTGTCGACAGTCCGCCACAACCGATTGTCACGCTAACGAGCAGCAACAATAGCACGGCCCACGGATTCCGCGAAATGTAAAGCTGGGCCTTGGCATCAATTCGCGATTCACTTGGCATCATGCCGCCACCTCGTGATGCGATTGGACGATGCGCTCGAGCGTTTCATTTTGATCCCACAGATCACGAAACTCGGAATCAGTGATCTGTTGGCGTCCAAAGTAGGATCGTTCAAACGCGGTCGTGGTTTCCTTTAACAACGAGCCCAGTTCCTGATCGGAACTGCGGCATTCGCGAACGTATTTGCCGTTGGTTTTGCCTCGATTGAGCCGAATGATTGACGAGCGGTCAAGCAACAGCAATTGATGAGCAAACAACAGGATCACCGCTTGGTCGTATTGTCCCAGCCCCATTAACCGCGCCGCTTCGCTGCGAAGATTGACATCGGTTCTTCGCAATTCCGCAGGCAAGTGCTTCATTCGCTCGATCGTTTGTTCGTCTGGCCCCGCTCGCTCGTCAATCGCAGAGGATTTTGTAGAAGCAGTCAAGTCGATGTCGGTTTTTGACAACGCGTAGACCAACGTCCCGACGAGCCCGGCGATGATCGCAACCAAAAACATCCAAGCGAACAGATTGCCGAGCGTCAGGTCAGTACCGAACCATCCGGTTGAACCAGTGCCTGTCGTGGTGGCGGTTGGTGCAGGGGCGGCGGCCTTCTTTGGAACTTGTTTGGCCTTGGGTAACCAGCGACTATCGCGGTGCTCTGAATCATCTACGCTGGTTTGCACCTTGATCGGTACAACCTTCCCTTCGTCGGGGTCGAACCACACAGTCGACGGCAACGCATTTTTTGAAAACGATTCTTGTGTTTTGTCGCTGGCGTCTTGGGCGAATGCCATATTGCTAACGAAGCAGACCAAACCTGCCATGACAACAAACATCGCAATGCGGCGGAGCGGTTGATTGTTTTGCATCATGACGCCTCTGGACTGTTGTGAACAAGCGGTTCAGCGGGTGCAGGTGCTGTGGTCGCGGAATCAGTGATCCCCGAATCAGTGGTCGCGGGGGCCGGATTCAAACGGGCAGTTTTGCCTCGGGTGCTGACGGGTTGTTTGTGTTGAGGTCGAACCGCCAGTCCGGCCTCTTCACCAAATTGCCGCATCGCTTCGGCACGAATCGCGAGTTCGACTTCCCAACCTTCCAGCCGGATTCGGGTATCCAGATAGTTCAACAACCGCATCACCACACTGACGCCGGCAACCAACCATAACGACGACGGAAACATCACGGTCAAGAAGAACAGATCCCAATCGGGATTGCCCGTCGCGATCACACGAACGAACAACATCGAGCACATTACACTCATGAAGATCCAAAACAGGATGAACGATGACGCTAGGAATCGCCCTCCCAGATCACTCGCCATCGGTTGATGCAGTGCCTTGCTGCGGCGAGACAGAGTAATGTCGGTTGCTGATTTACTGCGAAGCGGACATTGTTCGAGCAACAATATCTCGGGCATAAATGGACGGTTGCTACGCACCAAGGTTGCCGCCACCAAAATGCAAATGGGAATCATGCCATCCCAAAACCAATCCGCAGGCTGGCCAAGGCGAAACGCACAAATCGCCATCGCCGGAATCGCCCAGCGAGCGACGCCTAACACCCACAACCAACGCCAAAAGTATTGTTTTGCGTCACTGAAAACGCTTGTCCACGTGGGGCGGCTTTCGAATACCGCCTGGCCAAGATAGATCGTGGTGGCAACGCCCGCAGCCGGCGTTTGCAAAACGACCAACAACGACATCCAGCACACGTAACGCCAAATTTCCGCAATCGCATCGGGATCATCAGCGCCATAGTCGGATTCGGAAATGGGGATCCAGTAAAGCAGCAACGCATTCAGCAACGCCCAAGGCACCGCGCCCGCGAAAAAGGCAACGCCAATCGATGACGGGTAGCGACGCAGCATCACCAACGACAAATCACCGATCTCGGACAACGTCCGGCGGCGAACAACCACATGGGTGCGATCAAGTTGCATGGGTTACACGCCCCACTGATGCGGGATCACCCGAATCGGACTCGATCGTTGTCGACTCGTATCGAGCCGAATGCGAGCCGCGTGATCGCTGGGGCCACGGGAACCCGAGAATCACAAAGTAAAAACTAATCATGCCCGAGGACATGATCGCCCAAGCCGCTTTGAAGATGAACGGCAGCGGACTGGGCGACAAGAATCCTTCGGTAAACGCCGCCAACACAAACATCGCGGCCGCAGCGGCCATCACTGGAACTGCCTTAATCGCACTAGCGCGAAGCGAATCAATTCGGTTCAGTCCGCCGGTGCGAAACCATCCGACGCCAAGCCGCAATCCAGCAGCAGCGGATAACGCGATCGCGGTTAATTCGAAAGGACCATGTGCGGTGACGAATTGAAAAAAGTTGTCGCCTCCGGTCACATCGGGCCTCGCCATGTAGCCAAACGCGACGCCTAGGACGACGGCGTTGTAAGCCAATTTGAACAGACAGGGGATGATCAAAATGCCTGAGGCAAAACAAGTCAAACCGATGCCAGTGTTGTGGTTGATATAGAAACCTGCCATGGAGACGTAATGGTCAAGCGAGCCATTGAGTTTGTGTTCGTACATCGACTCGAGACTTTCCAACTGGGTCTCGCCCATCACCGCATTGGCAAATCCAGGGAACCGCGCTTCGTCGTAGCCCATGTACATCGCAAGCGTAAAGAGCCCGAAAAACAGAATGGTGGCCACTCGGACGCACGAATCTGCAAAGATTTGTCGCGGAGCTTCGTAGAACAAAACATCCGCCCACGTGGACGGTTCAAATTGGTTCGCGCGATAGAGTTGATTGTGAGCTCGGGCGACCAATTGGTGCAGGTAAGTCACCGTATTGGGGGGCAATTGATAAGCATCGGCCAACGCCAAGTCGGCACAGGCGGCACGATACAGCGACGAAAATCGTGCGATCCCTTGGGCGCCACGATGTTCAGGGCCGCCGGCGCGATCGGTGCGGCCACGCGATTCCATCGCATCACATAGCGTTTCCAGTTCGTTCCACTGAACGCGACGCTTGTCTAAGATCGAGGCAACATTCATAAGGGAGCCCGCATCGGTGTCAGAGGTTGGTTACCCGCAAGGACTTGGGTTGGCTTGTTCGCGTCTTTCGCCAACGGACTGAAGTCCGCCAGATTTCCCAGATCAGGAAGTTCGCCCGTCGCGTCGGCGAGAAATGTTTTGTAGTAGAGCGAATACATCAGCAAGTCGGGATCAATGTCGTTACGAAATTCAAACCGCTCGATCAACGGGATCGTCAAGTGTTTGGCGATTTCGCGGCGACGTGCCGGAGTCAGGTAGTGACGTCGCTCGGCATAAATCGCCAAGGTTTTTGCCATGCTTCGCGAGACTCGATAATCGGCGGGAATGAACGATGCCAAAGCGGGCACTCGCGGGTCGTCGACTTTGGCAATCGGTAATCGCCAACTTCGTTCGTCCACGATCACCATCGTACCGGCGGCTAAGTCACCAAGCCGTTGCATCCGACGCGTGAAAATCATCGACAACAAGCAAACCATCGCCGTCGGAATGATGAAGGCAGGCGGCGCGTTTTCAGCACCAAGACTTGATAGCGGTGCGACTGGCAAAAAGTCGGCGATCCGTAACAGGTTGCGGATCAACGCCCGTTTACCGGTGATCGGACGGCCTTCGATATCAATGACGCGAATCCCGGTGGCCCATTTGCCCACCGTTCGCCCATTAAAATACGTCTCCAGCGTGGCTCCGTAAAACCAGCTGACCACAAAATTCAAGATCAACGCACCGGCACCAATGAACGGGCCGAAAAATCGCAAATCCAGGATCGTGCCGGTGATCAACATCAGCACGACGACGCCGATGATGATGAGCCAGCGGATGGCGATGTCGATCAAATAGGCCGGCAATCGGCGAAACGGACCCGCCAACTGATAGTTAAAGGCGATGTTTTCCGGCGTCACTACCGCGATCGTCGTGTCGAGTGCAGCAGGGACGCTCATGCGTGGGCTTGGGGCTCAAAAAAAAGATTTCGAAATGTGCAATTCCGCTCACCAGCCATTATCGCGTCTAGCCCCCTCGTCGTGCAACCACGGCGGTGTCCGAATCACCCGATCGTAACAAATTTCGCGAGCAACGAATTTCGCAAACTTCGATCGATTACGGCAAGGCGACTTGCGAATGATGGCTCAGGTACGCAAACAAATCGCGAATTTCGCTCGGCGAAAGTGTATCGAGCAACCCTTCGGGCATCGGCGATTTTTCGGTCACCTTCTGCTGCTCCACTTCATTCCGGGGGATCGTCATCTGTTCGGTCGCGGTATGGATCGTCACAGTTTGGTCCGATTGGTCGGTCAGCAAGCCATTGATCACGCGGCCGTCATCAAGCAACAGGATCGTCATCCGATAGTTCTTGTCCACCACCGAACTGGGGTCGATGATGTTAGATAACAAGTAATCGAGGTTGCTGCGGTTGCCACCCGAGAGGTCGGGGCCTACTTGGCCTCCTTCGCCGTACAAACGGTGGCAATTTTGGCAATGTTTTTGAAACAGCGCCCGGCCGCTACTGCGATCCGCTTTGGACAACGCGTCGGTGGTCAATTCGTTTTTCAGTTTTTCGATCAACCGTTGTTTGTCTTCAGGCGATTCACGCACCTCGCCCCAGACTTCGCCAATCCGCCGATTCAGCGCCGCATCACCAAGGCTTTGGATTTGCCGCACCTGGAACGCCGACAGATCTTGCCGTGGAATCTTGCCCTTGCCAATCGCGTCCAGCAGCTCGCTGGCGAACGATTTACGCGACGACAGCAACGACATAATTTGAGGTTTGTCGGGGCCACGGAATCGGTTGTACCCGGACACGAGCGTCACGGCGACTTTGGGATCGTCAAAGGTTGCCAGACCTTTCGCAGCCAGCACATTCATGCGGGCATCGTTGATCAGTTTTTCACAGACCGGTCTCAGGTCTTTGCTCTGACTTTGGATCAACGTCTGAAGTGCGGCCAATCGCGTTTCAAAGGAGATCGGCTCGTTGGAATCCTTCGTTGATTTACCAAGTGCGATCTGCTTGACCTCGTCCATCGCTCGGCCATCGCCAAACACCACGCTCAATTCGCGAATCAATGGGCGAAGTTCATCGTGGTCAATGCGAACGACTTGGTCCCATGACTTGGGGCGAGTCGCGGACGCCCAACCGCGAAGTCCGTCGCTGACGCCGCTCAGAACAGCGAGTTGAAAGTCGCGTTCGTTGCTTTCGGCGACCTCTGTCAACAGAGCGTCAATCGCGGCGGGCGATCGCTTGATCTCTTCTGCCAAACAGCGAGAGATCAATTGCGTTAAACGAGGCTGTTGGCAAGAGGTTGCCACGGACACTAGGTCCTCGTGGTGACCTTTTCCGAGTGGCATCACGCCGTACCAGATCATCAGCGGGATATTGTGATCTTCGGCATCTTCGCTTCGCATCGCCAGCGGTTTCGCCAGCGTTGCACGATGCTGAAGCGGCAACCGTTGCAGCGTCGAAGCCAGTGCCAAACGGACCGCGGCGGAAGAATCCGTACTCGCCATCGAGGCAAAACGCATGGTCAATTCTTTCGAAGACGCCGAGACTGGCTCGGGCAAATTCGATTTCCAATCCGCACCCATCACATCATCGATCGGCCACGTTTCGCTCAATAGCCGAATCGCCCATACACGAACATGTTCAGAAGGGTGATCCAGCAACGCGGTCAAATCGTCTGGCGTGGTGGCACCGCAAGCATGCAGCGTCAACAGTGACTGAACCGCAGTCGACTCGCTCGTGTCGCTGGCGGAAAAAATCTGACGCAGTCGCTGTGTTGCTGCGGTGATGTCTTGCCCGGCACTGGCTCGTTCGATCAGCACCATGCGAGCTTGACGGCGTTGCCAGCGATTGCCAGGCAAATGAGCGTTTGCCAGCTGGGATTGCGACCAAAGTGCAACATCGCTTGATGTCGGTTGCGTTTTCGAAGTGGATTCATCGCCGTAGCTAATTTTAAAGACGCGTCCGCTTTCGCGATGAACTCCGGTGTGTTCGTGGCATTCGCCCGTATCACTCCAATCGATGGCAAACACGTTTCCATCGGGACCGGTGCTTAGGTCCATGCCTCGGAACCAGGGATCTTTGGCCAGCAGCATGTCGGGCTCGTGTCGCAGAATGTAACCGCTGCCGTGTCGCTCGATCCGCTCTTGATTGGCACGTCGTCCATGGAAATTGAACGTCAACAGTTTGCCGACATAGGCGTCGGGCCAACGATCGCCTTGATAGATCAACGTGCCGCAATGAGCATGACCGCCACCGAAATCGTTCGCCGCACCGTCACGTGACTTGGTCCAGCTTTGCCCGGTATCAAAATGCCAGTGGTCGGCATGCATTTCGATCATCTCATAGGCACGTCGGTTCGGATCGAGCGTAAAGGGACGCGGGAAATGGGCACCCGGAATCATGTGCCATAGATGGCCGTTGACCGTGTTACAGAAAAACATTTCACCGACATCGTTCCAGTCGTGTCCCCACGGGTTGGTTGTTCCGGCGGTCAAAACTTCGGCGATTTCATGCTTCGGGTGATAACGCCAAATGCCTCCTTCGAGCGCCGGTCGCTGATCGCGTGGCGTCTCGGGTTTTCCAATGCGTCCCGGACAAGAACCGCCGCAACGACCGTACAGCCAACCATCGGGTCCGAAGCGAATTCCGTTAGCAAAGTTGTGATAGTTTTGCTGGGCGACATCAAACCCATCCAGCACGACTTCGCCGGGACCATCGGGAACGTCATCGCCGTCGGCATCGGGAATAAAAATTAGCTTGGGAGGACACATCAACCACACGCCACCATGGCCAATTTCGATTCCGGTCAACATTTGCACGTCGTCGGTGAATACCGTGCGGGCAACAGGTTTCGCAGTGGATTCGCGGTCCGAAGATTCCGGATCCGAGGCGTCGTGGTTGGCTGGGTCCAGGATGACAACACGGTCACGCAGATCGAGTTGAAATCGTTGTTGACGTTCCGCGTAGGTAAAGTTTTCAGCGATCCACAACCGTCCGCGTGAATCCCAAGCCATCGCGATCGGGTTCATCACGTCGGGTTCCGATGCAAACGCCGTCACCCGAAACCCGTCGGGGACCATGAACGTTTCGGCAGCTTCGGCAGCGGTCATCACCGGAGCGTCTGCAAGCGGTTCGGTATTAAAAAGCGGAGGAAACTCGGCGTTGGCAACTGAAGTCGCCAGCAAATGTATTCCGAGCAGCAGAAAGCGATGCATCAGCCAGTTTCCTTGTTCAGCAGCGGTAACGTCGCATTGGTCCAGATTAATTAGCGGAGCGAGCCGTCCGGTATTTCACGAAACAACAGTCACCTCTCCACCAACTTCGGAGACTGCTGATTTAGTTAGCCGTTTTGGCGCTAGCCACGGTTGTCTCACCACTGAACCGGGGCTAGCGCCCAAGCGGCTAACATACGAGCGGTGATGTCGTACTAAAGCAGCAGTCTCCTTCGTCTGGGGAGAGATGACTGCGGAATAGTCTCAAGGAAAAATATAGAAATCCTTTGTGAAGTCCAAACGTCGCGGCTCACCCATCCTAGTCGATTACCGAGGCGGGTTTTGGTTTGGGCGCGTTCGGATCAGGTGGGTTTTTCGGGGGCGGTGGTGGCGGGCCGAGCCGGATGCCGCCGTCGATGTGAGTCGTGTATACCCAGTCGGCTGGCTGCGGTTCCCAACCAGCGAGCACCCCTTCGTCGCTGAACAATCCTCGCGCCGCCACGTAGACATCAAAACTGTCCGGCAGCACGTGAAAGCGGCCGTAGTACTTCGTCGTGTCGAGTTGGCTGAGCACGTCGCGGCGAATTTTGGAACGGGGATTCACGATCGCGGACTCGTTCGCACCGCGTCCTTCGCGAGGGATCAGGCGAATTCGCGGCCACGTATTTGACTGGACGAAATATTCGACGTCGAAAAACTCGTCCTGATCCTTCAACTTCTCATAAAACGCGGTGAATTTTTCTGGATCAATGCCGGCGGCGGGATCACGATCCAAACCGCCGCGTTGAATGATTGCCTTGGCTTTTAATTCGGCTCGTTTGCGAAAGAATTCTGCATTCACCGGATAGACCAAGTTATTGACACAGATAAACGTTGCCTCTTTCGTCCCCGGCGGTGCCGGCCGCGGGTTCGGAATACTGACCTTAATGTCTGGCGCAGCTTGCCGCCGAGGCGTCTTGTCGAGGATCGCTTCGAGTTCCGCTTTACGCTCAAGCGACGTTGCAATCAACGTTTGCATTTTCTCGCGTTGTTCTTTCGTGTTGGCAATCTCGGCTGCCTTCTTTTCCGCCATTTCACGATCCGACTGGATCTTCATGGCGAATTCGTTCATCTGTTTCTTGCGATCCTCAATGTTTTTCTTACGTCGCGCAAGCAATTCTTTGCTCTTTCGCAATTCTTCTCGCTGAGCGTCGGCATCGATATCCAAGGGATCCACCAGCATTCGATTCAGTTCAAAGGCTTCCTGCTTTTTCTCGAGTAGCTTCTTTTGCAGTTCTTCGACCTGAGCTTCGTCGACTTTGGATTCTTCGGTGACTCGCGTCACCACCTCCGCGACACTCATCTGAGTCACGATCAAGACAAGCACCAAGATGCCAACGACATTGGTCATCGTATCAAGCAGCGAATCCAAGCCGCCGTCTTCGTCATCATTACTGGGTTTGCGTTTCATTTTTCACCCGCCGTTTTCTTAGATATCGCAAACGCACTCAAATCAATACGTCCTTTGCCGACCACAGGAATCTTGCCGTTGCGGATTCCGCGACTGTCACAAATCTTCTTCGCAGCACGAAAGACCGATAAACCATCGCTGCGAACGAGAAACACAATCGTGTCGTCTTTCCCATTGAGCGTTGTTTCCAGCAACGCAATAAAGTCCGCGTCCTTCGCCATCTCGCTGGCACGAATTCGTTTGGGCGGCTGCATGTGATGCATCACGATCGCCCCTTCGCTGCATTCCACAAAATGCGGAACGAAATTCAATCCACTGCCTTGGGGCAAAACCGTAACGTTGGATTCGGCAGCGTCAGCACGCTCGGCCGCTTCACGTTCAAGTTGAGCCAGTTCCTCTTGTAGCGACTCGAGTTCCGCTTTCATTTCGCCCGCGGTCTCGCGTTCCTTCTCGCTAAGCGTTGGGATGACGATTTTGACCTTTTCCTGTTCGGCGAGCTGTTTCTCGATTTCTTCTTGCTCTTTCAGAAGCTCCTCGAGCTGTTGGAGCGTGATGTTGAGCAGCTTCTTTTCTTCTCGCAGTTGCAAACCGGTCGAATTAGAAACCTCAATCTCTCGCCGCAGTTCGGCGACCTCTTCGGTGGTTTCGTCGAGCTCTTTCGTGGACTTTTCGAACTGCTCAATCTGAGCAATATCCGGCGTGTCGGTTTGCGCAAGCGCAAGGGTAGCGATCATCATTGTCAGAACCCCGATCACGCTGGCGATGATGCTCAGAAACGGAAACAGCGAAATGTCGTCGTCGGACGTTCTCGGTCTGCGTGCCATGATTAACCTCGTCCACGTGTCCGTGACTTTTTGCCGAACCATCCATTGCGGCTCGGTTCGGGCTGCACCGCGACTTGCTGGACCACCACTTGTTGGTCGCCAAGTTTGTCTAGCACTCCACTCAAACTGGCCAATCCCGATTGCACCCCAGACAAATGATCCGAGAGCGAGGTGTTGGTTTGCGAGAAGGTTTCGTTGACATGAGTTTGCAGAGTGGTGGTTTGTTCTGCCAGCGAGCTGAGCGTCTGTTGGATCTTGTCCGCCGCATTCGCCATCTGATCCAACTGGGCCTGCAATCGAGCTTGCTGGTCGAGCTGTTGCTCGTGCAGCACGTTGACGTGTTTTTGTTGCTGTTCCTCGATTCGCTTGTTGACCTTGTCCCAACCGGCCGAAACCTGGTCGGTCAAATGCGTGCCGATGGTATCGAGTTTTGAGAGCCACTGTTCCATTTCGGCATGATGCGTGCCAAGAGCCTGTTCAACCGCTTGTCGGAAAACGTCGGACTCGCCGCCGCCTCCGGCTGCACCACGCTCGGCGCCCCCTTCGCGTCCGTCGTTCAGCCGACGCAGCAAGTTTTCGTTGCAGTATTCGTCAACGTTGGTGATCAAATCCTCTTCACTTTTCTGCAGCGCCGAAGCGGGGATTTTCACTAGCATGCTCATGATCAAAGCTAACAGCGTTGTATCAAACGCGGTGCCAAGCCCGCCGAATACATCCTGCAATGCTGCCTTCATTGCGTCCATGCTGCCGCCGCCACTGAGGCTGGACGCCAAACTCGCAACCGCCGAGCTAACCCCCATCACCGTCCCGATGAACCCCAAGATCGGCAGCGACCAAATGAACACTTTCAAGATCGTGTAGCTACCGGCCACATTGTTGGCATCGATCGCCGATTGCGACTCCATCATCGTGACGGTTTCGGCGGCACTTTTGCGAACGCGGAAATGTTCGATCCCGCGGACCACGCGGTTGACCAGGAACGTATCACTGCTGGCACCGGGAAGCTCGTTGATGTGCAGGATAAACCGGTCGATGGAAGCGACCGTGATCTCCGGCGAAACCTCCGTTGGCAACACGTCCAACAGCATCGCATCCTTTTGCTTTTTCAGGTTCAGCCACTTCAGCCCCAAGATGGCAACTGCCCAAAACATCAGCAGCGTCGTCGGAAAGGGAACCGGTCCACGCTGCCAAAACAGTTGACCAAACGCAGTGTCTTGGATCGGATAGGTTGCTCCGTACCACAACAGTGCCGTGCCACCGCCGATCAGAAAGCTGAGCACCAAACTAACGTCACTGCTCGCTGAATCGCTGCTGGAGCTGAACCAACTTTTTTCGCGTCGCCGCCGTTTGACAGCCTTCTTGGCCGGAGCTGCCACCGGTGCCGATGTCGTTTGGATCGCCGGTGTACTGGCGGTAGCAATTTCGGCTGCCGCCGTGGTCTTCGCGCGTGGTTTGCCGGATGCCGGAGTCTCGCTGACTTGGATGCCTGGGAAAGCCGGTTCGGGTTCGGGCGGAGCGGTCTCGGGAATCCGCACTGTCGCTCGGCAATAAGGGCACGCGCGACTTTTGCCTGCCAGACTTTCGGAAACCTTCAGCGATTTATTGCAGCCAGGACAGGGGATCTTGAAAAAGGACATTCGTTTTCCGCAGAGGCAGAGGTGGGACAGGCAACAAAACAGGCGACTTCCTGTTATAGACAGACGCGGGGAGGGAATCAAAACGATAGCGGCCTGCAAATCAGGCAATCTCTATCGTGCGCCGGAAATATTGTCGCGTCCGACAATATTCAACGTATCACATCCTTGTTTCGTACCCGCCAAGCAGCCCTCATTCTAATGAAAAACGTTGCCTTTGCGAGATATGCGGCCGCGCCGCCGCAGGGGGGGGGGCCGCTGATTTCGTTAGCCATTTTGGCGATAGCCAGGGTTTCGTCACCATCCAACCGGGGCTAGTGCCGAACCGTTAGTCGGCACCACCCGTTTGGGATGCGGTGACAAGCCGATAGTGTGATTGCAACTACGCGACTAAATCCAATATCCGTCGCATTTCTGCTACGGCGTCACGCATTCCGACCATCACGGCGCGGCTAACAATCGAGTGCCCAATATTTAACTCGATCATGTTTGGGATCGCCGCAACGGGACGAACATTGGCGTAGTTCAAACCATGCCCGGCATGTAGCCGCATGCCCAAATCGGATGTCTTCTTGCCCGACTCGATCAATCGCTGTAGCTCCTGAGTCTGCCCTGCACCGCGAGCCAAGGCGTACGGACCGGTGTGCAGTTCCACCGCATCCACTCCTAAGCCGGCCGACGCTTGGACTTGTTCCAGATCAGGGTCGATAAACAGGCTGGTCAGGATGCCTTCGGCTTTCAGTTTCTCTATCGCAGCTCGGATGCGACCTTTATCACCGACGACGTTCAGTCCTCCTTCGGTCGTCACCTCTTCGCGGCTTTCAGGGACCAGCAGTGCCCACGTCGGTTTGACACGACAGGCGATTGCGACCACTTCGTCGGCACATGCAATCTCGAGATTGGTTTTGACAGTCACCGTTTGCATTAACACTTCGACATCACGATCTTGGATGTGACGTCGATCTTCACGCAAGTGGAATGTGATGCCGTCGGCACCGCCTTGCTCGGCGAGCGCTGCAGCGATTACCGGATCGGGTTCATAGGTACGCCGTGCTTGGCGAACGGTTGCGACATGGTCAATGTTGACGCCGAGTTCGATCATTTGGGGGTTGTAATTGAGGGGGGATATGGAAACCGTGGCTAGCGGCTTGTTGATTCAATGAGCCGACGTCGCTAGCGGGCTGTTGATTTAAACGAAACACAAATCGCAGTGGTGAGCCGTGGGCCGTAAGGCACCGGGTAATGCGTGGGATAACCCGCTCACTCGCGAGCGGCTCTCTAAATCAGTTGTCCGCTAGCGCCATCGGCTCACAAAATACGAGAGAAACAATAACAGCGGAAACTTAGATACAGTCAATCAACTCACGTCGTAACCAGCGAATTTCTTCCGAGATGTCTTGGGCGAGGCTTCGCTTTCGCATCGCGTCTGGAAGCACTGTCCAAGCGTATGTCTCCACTTCAAGATGCCCGGTAAAATCAATCGGCGAATCACTGTCAAGTAAAGTTCGCAAACAATCACGCACTTCATCTTGGCTTGTCGTCAAATGGCCGAATCGCTCGAGAAAAATGGGGACATGAAAATGGACGACCCATCGCTTGTCGCCACACGCCGGATCACCCGAGCGGGGCGCACGTGAAAGCAGATCTGGCAAATCTTCGGTCAATTCAAATTTATCATCGCCAGTGATCCGTCCTGTTTGGTGCAAATAACGATCCTCGGCAAACTTGCTCAACTGCTCGATCGCTTCTTGCCGCCGACCGAGCGACATGGCGTCCCATTCCGCGACGATCGCGCTACTGACCTGAACCTTGCCAATCGTTATCCCCGCAGATGCATATCGGTGAAGCACTTCGGCTTGCGGTTCCATCATCACCGCTGCATGGCACACGTCATGACACACCGTGATATGACGCCGATGCATCGGCTTGTTAAGATATTTGTCGAACCACTCAACAATGTCGCGGCTTGTGTCGAGGATGCAGCCGGGTTCAGGCTCGATCGCGACGACGATGCGGCGGCCGGTTTGCTCTTCTAAAGCCGCAAGGAACTCCGACAATTGACGCAGGTTTTCTGCGGCGGCTTCAAGTTGTTCCGTAGTGACTTTGTCCGAGGCCCATCCAATCGGCAAGGTGCTGATCGATCCGACGGTCTGTGCCTGAGGAAGCAATTCCGTCAAAATCACTGCAAGCTGTTTGGTGTAGGTCAATCGACTCGATTCCCACCATGCCGGTTGATAGACGCGATGTTTGACGACGTCTTGGTGGAAATTGTCGTAGGGAAATCCGTTGATCGTGAACGCTTCGAGCCGATGTTCGTCCAGGAAGTGACGCAGTGGTTTGGCGCCGCCATCAAAACACTCACTGGCTGCTTGGGCCGGCAACCACAGTCCTACCCCAAGTGGCGTGTCGATTGGTAGGCTCGATTGCACAGGGACGGCGTACTGAAGCAAATTTTTGCGGATGGCCGGCAAATCCATGCCTGCATGCACATTGGTGCAATAACCAACGGTAAAACTCATCAATATTTCCTAACTGAAGTTTGAACAGATCCTTAGATCATAGCACTTTGTGGCGTTTTGTCCGCGACCCGTCTTCCAACCGACCTTTCCGGGATCGAGCCTATCGTTTTGCAACGCGCAGAGTCTCTCGGAGCTGGACTCCGAACGCCGAATGCTTTTTAGCTGGTCGAAGGACTGCTGACGATAGGTTTGAGCCCGAGACGCACTCGCTCTTTTTCGGGAACCAAGCGGTCGAATAGCGTGGCGGCATCGCGATTGCTCGCTTCCAATTCGCGATATGCGGCTTGCAGCTGGGTCCGTGTCTCGCCCACACGCTTCGAATCATTCATTTGTTCTAACGCTAAACAACGCTGAACCAGTGCCAGGGTGCGGTACAATCGATCGATCCTAGGGTCGGCACTAAGTCGTTCGAGTACCGTTTCGGCCTGCTTCCACTGCTGTTCACTGGCCATGAATCTTGCCAATTGCAACATGCTTTTCGCATAATAATTCGTGTTGGTTGAATTGGCCTCGGGAGGGAAGTTTTCGGAAACGGCGAGCCAGCCAGCTTCGTCATTGCGAGTCACCGCGACGAGGTATTGCTCTTGCACCGAATCGGTTCTCGGCACCTGGTCGGGACGCAGCAAGCGGCCGATACTTTTGGCAGGTCGCGACAACATGACTGCAGTTGCAATGCCCGTGCACAGCAGTGGCAGCAAAATAACAGCCGCGTAACGACGCAAACGTTGGCTCCGACGACTGCGTTCTTTGTCTGTCACGCGTTGCAAGCGAATCGTTGCCGCCGCCGTTCCGACCGTCATGCCGGTGGGCAAGCCAGCGTCCATCGCCTTGGAGCGAATCGATTCCAACAATTCTGTCGGCGACTGAAACCGGTCTTGAGGGCGTTTGCGAATCAATTTCATCACGATCGCAATCAGCCACTCGGGAATGTCGCGTGACCCGCGAGTCCGGTCGAGTGGTTGCGGTGTCTCGTGCAGATGCATCACCGCGAGTGCCAACGGATCGTCCGCTTCAAAGGGGGGACGTCCGGCAAGCAAGTGGTACATCGTCACGCCGAGTGAGTACAAATCACTTCGCGAGTCGACCGTATGGCCTTGGACTTGTTCGGGGCTCATGTAACGAGGCGTGCCGAGCGTCAGTCCTGCTTGAGTCAAATCGCCTCGCGTTGCATCAACATCCAAACCCAAGCGGGCCAATCCAAAGTCGGCAACTTTAATAATGCCGTGATCGGATCGCATGATGTTTTCCGGCTTGATGTCGCGATGCGTGATCGATGCTGCCGCCGCCACCTCGAGCGCCGAGGCAACCCCCACGATGACTTCGATCGCTTCGTCGACCGTCAACGAGCCCGTTTTCGAAAGCACGCTGCGAAGATTCTCGCCATGGATTAACTCTTGCGCCATGTAATGAAACGAATCCACACTGCCCACATCGTAGACCTGGACGATGTTCGGGTGATTCAATTTCGCAGCCGCCTTGGCTTCGCGGCGAAACCGAGTGACGTAATCCTTGTCCCGCGCATAATCACTACGGAGGATTTTTATCGCGACGTCACGGCCAAGCGAAAGATGACGCGCCGAGTAAACGTCGGCCATCCCGCCGCGTCCAAGTTTTCGCAGAATCTGATAATCGCCAAGTCGACACCCGATCAATTTCGATGATGCAAGATCGGAATCGTCGTTCGGTGTTGGTAAAGAAGGGTCCGAAGTCAATGTTGTTTCTCTCCAATGCTTACAAGCACCCGATTCATGCTGCCAGATTCAAGGCCTTGTAAATCAATCGTCACAAATCGAAAGCCAATCGTCCGCAGCGATTCATTTAGTTCCGTCGCCAACGTGCCAGTCAGCAACCGTGAAATTTCATCTTGGGGGACTTCAACACGTGCCAGTTCATCATGGTGCACACGGACACGTACGTCGCTGAACCCACGGTCACGCAGCCACGACTCAGCTTGTTCCACTCGCGACAGTCGTTCGGCAGTCACCTCGACACCGTAGGCAACCCGGCTTGCTAAACAAGGCGACGCGGGAAGGTCCGCGTTTTCGAGTCCGAAAAACTTTGCCAATTCGCGAACATCCTGTTTGCCAAAACCGAGATCTGCCAGCGGTGTTTGAACCGAGGCAATATTTCCCGCTTCGATCCCAGGACGATAATCACCGAGGTCGTCGGCGTTGGTTCCCGAGACAAGCACGGTGGCCGGATCGTATTCCGCCAAAGCACCCAGCGTCTGGTACAGCGTTTCCTTGCAATAAAAACACCGCCGCGTGTCGTTGCGAAGATACTCTTGGCGATTGCCTTCGTCGGTCGCCACCACGCGGTTTTCGATCCCAATCTGGGCGGCAATTCTGGCGGCCCATTGCAGTTGCCACTGCGGCACGCTGGGCGAGTTCGCGGTGACCGCTACGAGCGAATCTAGATTCGCTCGTATTGCTGCAGCCGCCACGACACTGCTGTCCACGCCTCCGGAAAACGCCACGGTGACGTGCCGAAACGAAGCGATCCGCCCGATCAATTGCTCGGCATTAGAAGAAACGCTGGACATGGACAAAATGCAAAATTGGAAACAGTGACGATCATTTTTCGCGTAGAAGACGAGCCCAGGAGCCCCCAACTAGTAGTGGACGAGGCAACGAGTCCCGCCATCTGTAGTGGACGAGGCGACAAGTCCCTCCCCTATTCTGCAAGGACTCGTTGCCTCGTCCACTACGGTCTACTCGAAATTTAGCCTTTGGACGTGTCTAAACAACGGATTTCATTACCCACTCTAAGTAGTAGACGTCCGTTTGAATATGCCGGCGTAGCGCCGACGGGACCGCCCAAATCGACTTGTCCCAGTTTCTCGAAACTGTCGCTGGCCCGCATCAGGGTCGCTTTTCCATCCAGACTGATGATCAAAACCGTGTCATTTACGATGATCGGCGAGGCTCCGAAATTGCCACCGATACGTTCCTTCCAAATCGTTTCGCCGGACGTGACGTCGACGCACGACGCGATCCCTTTGTCGTCGACGATGAACAATCGGTTGCCTTTCTTCGCAGGCGTGGGGACGTAAGGCGATCCCCGATCGATTCGATAGACCTGCTCGGGTTTCTCGTTTTTCGATTGTGGAATACGAACCGCGACAAGATGGTTGCCACCACCTCCGCTGCCCGCAGTAGCGATCGCCATGTCGCCGACGACCAACGGAGTGCTGCAGCAGCGGGCACCAAAGACCGGCAGACTCCAGAGCATTTCGCCTGTTTTTGCATCCAAGCCAAACATGCCGTTTCCGGTGTTGGCATCGATCACTTGTGCCGCCCCGTCTTTGCCTTGAAAAATGGCGGGCACTCCATAACACGTTCGCGTGGTTTTCAGTGGCGTTTCCCAAACGGTTTCGCCGGTGCTGCGGTCGACCGCGATCATGCGACTTTGCCCCGGAGTATCGCCCGGCTTTAATTCTTCGCCCTGTTGTGAATTGAACAGGATGACGAGCGAACCAAAGATTCGGGGCGATGTGCCGAAGCCATGCTGGCTTTGCCAAGTTCCAAAATCGCGAGACCAGATTTCGTTTCCGTCAAAGTCAAAACACTTCAGCATCGTATGCTCAGGATCGCTCCATGAACAAAACAGGTTGGAGGCATCGGCGGCCACCGTACTCGACGCTGCCGTGTTTCGCGAGTGCAGGCGAATGATGTGGTGAGGATAAGGACGCTGCCAAGCCAATTGACCGGTCTTTAAGTCCAACGCTCGGACCGCGATCGTTTGCTTTTTGACATCGGATGCCAGAAAGATCACATAGCCATTGGCAACGATAGGGGAGCCGACGTTGTAATCGCCGGTGTCGTGACGCCATGCATAATCGCTATCGTTCCAGTGCTGCGGAAGCGACCCCTCGGCAGCAAATCCGTAGGCATTGGCGCCGTGGAACTCGGACCATGACGATGGATTCGCCGTTGTACGTTGCTGAGACAGCGGTGACTCGGCAACGATTCGGGCTGGTAATCCGAGCCCGACCAGGATTGCGATCGATAAATTACCAACAAGCCAAGGGGAAGACGTCATTTGATTTCCAGGACGATGAAGGTGATCAAAAAAGGAGGGGGAAGGGGGCAGGCAGGCGGCGTGCAGAGCGGGGTCTGCTGCGAATTGGTGCCAAGGGCGATTGAAACGGTCGTGTCGATTACGAAGCTTCGGCGTTTTTTTACAGGCTGCATTGTAAGCGAAACGTAGCTCTGCGTCCGTACTCGCCCCATCCCCCGGGCTAGATTTTCAGGTGAATCCCTCATGAAAATTTCCACGGTGATGGCCCCGATATGTACCGAGTCGAATGTTCGAGCAGCGTTAGCACCCTGTTTGGTGACCCCGATAGCTGGAATGCCCTGTCCGATGGCATTCCCTTTCGCCAAACCAGCTGGCTAAAACCGTGGTGGGACCAATTTGGCGATCAGTCGGAAGCCTATGTGGTGGTGGCACGGGATGACCAGGGCAAAATTTGCGGGATTTTGCCGCTCTGTCGAACCCCCGATTCGCCGCGAACGCTGCGTTTTATCGGGGACAACAACGCTTGTACCGATTTTACCTCGATCCTTCTCGACTCAAATCATCCCGCCGCCGAGGACATTGTCGAGGCGATGGTCCAATTTTTGTGCTCGAAAGCGGGCAGCGACTCCTTCGGCTGGGATTTTCTCGAGCTTGATGGCGTCAGCGCCTCAGATTCCGTCATGCGTTGTTTCTCAGCATCTCTCACAAACGCGGGAGCGATCGTACACGCGCAATCACGTATGAACACTTGGTTCCTGGAGGCCGCCGAATCGTGGGAGCAATTGTTGAGCAACCACAGCAAACGGACTCGCAAGAAGACGCAGGGGTTTCTCGAATCGGTCGACAAAAATCCTGGGATGCAGCGCGTGCTGGCCCAGTCGAGCGAGCAGGTGGATGAGTTCATGGAAGCGATGATCGAATTGCATCAGCGCCGCTGGAACGCCGTGGGCGAACCGGGAACCTATGCCGACAAACGACTTCGCGACTTCGTGATCCAGATGGCTCATGAGATGTTCAAGAGGGATCGTCTGTATCTGCCCGTGCTACGGCTAGACGGACGAATCATCGGCGGCGAGCTTGGAATCCTCTCCGACAACCAGTTATACATTTACAGCAGCGGGTTTGATCTCGACGCATCCGATCTCGAGCCCGGCCGGATTCTTGCGGTGAACACGCTGAAGTACGTTCACGACCAAGGGCTTCGTGGGATCGAATACATGCGAGGCGACGAGCCATACAAACCACGCAGCGGTGCCGAGCCAACACAGTTGCTGCAGATGCGAGTCGTCGCGCCTCGCTGGTGGGCCAAGGTCTGCCACAGTGCATGGTCTGCGCAGTTCGAACTCAAGCAATGGGTCCGTCGCCGCACCGGCCGAGACCTCGTCAAAGTCGTCGACATGGCACTGACGTCTTAGTGCTGCGTGACAGGCGAGCATTTAATCTCATTTGCGGTTCCTCTATAAGTTTTACTCGTAACCGCCGCTGTGTCTCTACATTGTCGCACGGCTTTCCAAGCCGTTAGCGTGCCTCACGTGTGATCGCCGATGCGAGAGTAGCCACGGTCCCATGTAAACGTCACGTTCACCGACAGCGGTTTAAGCTTGGAAAGCTGACCGACAATGGCTTGCTCGACATTGTCGCACGGCTTTCCAAGCCGTTAGCGTGCCTCACGTGTGATCGCCGATGCAAGAGCAGCCGCGGTCCCATATAAACGTCGCGTTTACCGACAGCGGTTTCAGCTTGGAAAGCTGACCGACAATGGCTTGCTCTACATTGTCGCACGGCTTTCCAAGCCGTTAGCGTGCCGCACGTGTGATCGCCGATGCGAGAGCAGTCGCGGTCCCATATAACGTCGCGTTCACCGACGGCGGTTTCAGCTTGGAAAGCGGACCGACAATGGTGTGCTCTACATTGTCGCACGGCTTTCCAAGCCGTTAGCGTGCCGCACGTGTGATCGCCGATGCGAAAGTAGCCGCGGTCCCAAATAAACGTCGCGTTCACCGACGGCGGTTTCAGCTTGGAAAGCTGACCGACAATAGTTTGCTCTACATTGTCGCACGGCTTTCCAAGCCGTTAGCGTGCCGCACGTGTGATCGCCGATGCGAGAGTAGCCGTGGTCCCATATAAACGTCGCATTCACCGACAGCGGTTTCAGCTTGGAAAGCTGACCGACAATGGTGTGCTCTACATTGTCGCACGGCTTTCCAAGCCGTTAGCGTGCGTCGCGTGTAATCGCCGATGCGAAAGTAGCCACGGCCCCATATAAACGTCGCGTTCACCGACAGCGGTTTCAGCTTGGAAAGCTGACCGACAATGATTTGCTGAATCGGCGCCCCGTTTCCACCCATTTTGTGCCCTGGATCGATATCGGCACTTTTAGTGGATTAGCGAAATGGCTCGAACGTCGAAGATCACATGGTCGGTCCCGCGCTGGGCATTTGTACCCCAGCTTTGGCAATCGCTTTGCAGCTGCATTTTAAATCGTCATGCAATGAGAAATATTTGCGTTGGAACCTTCGTTTCCTGCGCTGCGATTGTAATCGTGCTTAAGATTGCGCTTCCGGCATTGATCCTACCCAACATGTGGCGTGTGGTTGCCGCGGTACCGATGCTACTCCTCTTGCTCGTTGTTCAATTTGGAATTCTTGCCGTGATTCCTCCAAGCGTCACATTGCGACCTGACCGACTGCAAAAATCACATGGTCAAACGGGGCTACTGATCAAAGCGGACCAATTCATCGCAATTCAACTGTATGTCCATCGCGAGGACCGGATACGACTGAAGGTACGCTACAGTCGACGAAATCGCTTGGACACACTCGTGCTTGGCGTGCCGTGTTCAGTCGACATGGATCAATTAACCGCAATGCTGCCGATCTCGCCCAAGATACGAGACGCAAGAGCACGCAGGATCTCAGTTCAAAATTGCACGTGACCAGTGCTGGAATGGGAGGGCAAGAGGCAGAGGGAACAAGATGGGCGAGTTGAGGTTGAACAAGAAAAGGCTGTCTTCGTTTCCGTCCGGCTTGACCGGGCGGAGCGGGCAATTGGAAGCGACAGATGTTGCTCCTCCGCCGCGGCAAGCTCGGGCGGAAGGAATTCCCATGGATGCAGGCGTCTTTGCAGCCGCTGTGCCGGAACTCCGCTCCGCTGCGGTCCGGCCTACGGTTAGGAACGCCCATGCACGGGCTACCGTGCAACCAAGATACTAAAACACACAGCATTCTGTTGCTACACTGGCAATCGAATCCAACAGCTTGCATCCGCGTCTCCGGCTGGAATACAATCGGTCACGAAATCAATCGACGTTCGGTTTAAAACACATTTACTCGCATCCCTAGAGTTTATCCAAATGATGATTGCCAGACGATTTTGTGAAGCTCTAGTCCTGTTGTTGATCGCATCGGCTCATTGCTGCTATGCAGTCGAGCCTACAAACGGCGTGGACGAGAGCAGACGTGATCAGTCTGCAGACGTCCAGATGATGGAGTCGCTGCCAATTCGCGTTCTCAATTCGAAAGGCGAACCCGTTTCGGGAGCGACCGTCACACCGTGGGCACTGCGAAGTGGACAAGGGGATAGTTCGTGGCCTAACGGCGAGTACGATCGGACGCATGTTCAGCCGCAAGACGTTGTTACCAACGGCGCCGGCGACGCAATCGTTGAGTACCCTTTTTTTAAGGATTTGGACGAGGGCGTCCGTACGATTGGAGTCTCCATTTTTGTCGACCATCGGAATTTTGCGTTTCCGGATGCGATTCGCATCGATGTTCCGCTGGAGAACGATTCGCCCTATGAGGTAACCCTCGACAACGGTGTTCCCGTGGAATTGCGACCGACGATCGATGGCACACGTACAGATATTAGCAACCTGTTTGCATTCTGGTCGGAAGGCCGTTCCTGGCGGCCCGATTATGCTATAGAGAGAACGGACTCCGGCCTTCGGTTACCGCCATTTAAGCCCGGCAGACACAGCGTGCTCGTCGCCAGAATGGAGGGTGATCGCGTCACGCACTTTAGTGAAATTATCGACTTTGACGTTCCACAAGGCGACAAGTTCGTGGTGGATGTGCCGCTCAGCTCGGTAACACCTATCCAAGGTGTTTTGAGTGACAACGTCCCGCGACCAGTCAAAGCAGGACGGATCAAGCTCAGCACGCTGGCCCCCAGTGGAGCAAGCGATAACCGCGTCGAGTGGAACACATGGGTGCCAATCCGAGCGGATGGAACCTTCACGGTCGAGGCTTGGCCAATGGATGAGAAGATTCAAGTCATCGCCTTATGCGACGGGTTTATCGCAAGTTCGGGCGAGTCACCAGCCGAATATGAGGGCCCGCGCGATCCTGCCAATACTCACAAAATTCGTCCACAGACTTTCGGTCCACTCGACGAGCAACCTATCACAGTTGAAATGACGCCACTCGTGAAATGCGTGGTAAAAACGGTCGACGAGGACGCTGAGCCTGTCGCGGGCGTGACGGTCGAAGCTTGGCCAAACGTCCATTGGTGGAACAATGGATCCTGGATCTATTGCGGATCGCTTATGAGTGGTGAACGACGGATGCGATTTAGAGATTTTGATTCCAGTGTTGACAACGGTTTTCCCCAGCCGTTCCGTGCAACGACGGATCGTGACGGCATCGCCACACTCGAACTACCTGGGGGCAATAGATCAATGGGAATTTTAAGCGATATTTACGAACTGCCCGTCATTCTCGGGCGTCGCTACAAGAAGGCTGATTTGATCCCTGGTGAAACGACCGAAGTCACAATGCAATTGCATCCGAGCGGCACTGAAAAACTGGGTGATTGGGACAAGTTGGCCGGAGTTGTTTTTGGATGTTCTACCCGCGAAGGAAGGCGAATCCGTGCGTTGCCAGGAGTGCCTGAGAAGATGGAGGAGTTTGCAACACGTTTTCGCGACGCAAAGTTGCTAAGCGACCCGAAGCTGTTAGCTGACGCGTTTGCAGTGGTCGGAAGTGCATTCGCCGACATCGAAGATTTTGGCGAAGCGGCACGATGGTACCAAAAAGCAGCTGATCAGCTCGAAGCCGCCGAAGCTGCGAGCGAATAAAAATGGGCTGGCGCTTTACTCCGCCGCTTCCAGCTGCCACTACGCCAAGGCAAGCTCGGGTGGAAGGGCGTTTCCATGGATGCAGGCGTCTTTGCAGTCGCGATGCCGGAACTCCGCTCCGCTGCGGTCCGGCCTACGGTTAGGTGAGTTTCGCTACTGTAGATCTTGATATTGGCGGCGGAGGTCGGGGGCGGTCGGGGGCCGCGTCAGCAGGATGTAGCGTGCTCGCTGCTGAGCTTGTTCACTATCACCGAGCCGCTTGATCGCTTGAATAGACTCGATCTTTGCTTTGTGCCAATCGTCGCTGCCGACCGGCAATCCGGCTGCCAATCGGTCCCACCACTGAATCGATTCACGCTGCGCGTCGGCATTGTCGCTGCTGCCAAATAAAGTCGCTGCGGTGCGGATGATTGCACCAGGCGAAGCGGAGTCCTTTACCAGGGCTTCGACCGTCGCCTTGGCACCCTCGACTTGTCCGAGCCAGATCTGTCGCTCGGCATGATCGAGTGTGTTGCCCGATTGTTCCGGCCAACTTTCGATCTGGCTTGCGATCGTTGCCCGCAACGACGCATTTTGCCGTCCGTCCTGCATCAAACGTGCGACGGTGTCGAACGACACGTCCGCAGGAGGGGCGGGAAGCTCGGTCGCTTGCTTGCCTCGGACACGAAATTGCAACAACGTCTCGCTGTAGGAATCCGACGCGGCGGCCTCCGGAAGATCACTCAGGGCGTCGCGATCAAAAAAGTAGGCTGCAAATTCGCGGTAACGCAATGCGACGCTTGCTTCGCCAAGCCGAGAGGCAGACGCTTGTTTCATTCGCGTGGTCAACTCGCTCTGATCGGCGGGATCACTTTCGCGGAACGCTTGCCGCCAAAGTTCCAACGCGGTTTCATAGTGGTCGAGTCCAAGTTCCGCGGCGACCTCGGCCGCTTCGACGATTCGCTTGTCGGCGGATAGCAGTTTGATCAGCCAGTTGCCCGCTTGCGGTGCATGTTCGCTCTCAGGCCACATGGTGATCGTGGTTCGCAGCATCGCCTCGATTTCGCTGGCCGCCGGCTTGTTTTGAGTTTTCAGTAACACCGCTTGTAGGTATGCTGCGGCGGCCCCGTTGCCGGTTGGTTTTAACTTTGCAACACCCGCTAAAATGTCCGCGGCATCGCCGGGCTGTTCCGCTGCAACAAATGCTGCGGCGGCTTCGAGCGACCGCTGGATCGCGTGATCTGGGTTCGATTCGGTCATCGCCGCGCTCGCCAACAATTGTGCCGCCCGCAGCGGATTGCCGTCACGCAAATACTGTCGTCCCTGGGCGGCGATGATCGAGGGATCCATTCGGTTTCCCGTGCCATCCGCAGATACGTCGCCCGATTGGGACCGCAACGTACGAATGGCGATCGTTTCGGCGCGTCGACGTCCATATGCCCCATGCCGAGTGCCAATCGAATCGATCCAATCGCCCACGTTGTTCTTGCTCGCGTCATTCTGCGTCAGCAGCGATTCCAGGCGAACCAAGTCCATCTCAATCGACAACGGCGCCTGGTTAGGTTGATTGCCGTAAAACGCATCGAGTTTTTTGATCGCGTCGGCTTGGTGATCCGAATGCAGGTCGATCTGGATATCAAGTGCACGAACCCGTGCGTCGGAGTCCAGCGGCACCTCGCGAGTCAGTTCCGTAAACGCGCTGCGTGCTCGTTGTGAATCTTCGCTTCGCAACAGCGCGACGACACGCAATCGCTCGACTTCGTTACGTGCTTGGCATTCGCTCGGCAGTCGCGTTAGAGCTTGATCGGCCGACCGCAGTGCCGCGGTGGCGGCGGCGAGTCGGTCGTCACTGCCACTGGGGAACAGCTCGGTTTCCATCAGCTTGATTTGCACGATCTGCACTTGTGTTTCTTGCTCTAACCGCGTCAAGTCACCGAGCACAGCCATGACACTTGGCGACATGCTGGTTTGTGAATTTAAACGCGTCTTCTCTTCGGCAACTGCCTTGGAAAGTGATTCGGACTTCGCTGCGGCATCGGTCAGACGGCGGAGTGCACGATCGCCGCGGTCGGTGTCGCCGGGATTGATCATGATCGCCAACAGATCATGTTCAGCAGCAGCCAATTCGACTGCGATCTGCTGCGACTCTAGGAACAGCCTTCGAGGGTGCTCGGGATAGGCGGCGATCAACTCGGTGATCGGTTGTTGGGCTGCCTGAATGTCTTCGATTGAAAAGTCGTCGATCGTCCGCCGTCGAGCCGTTTCGAGCTCGGACAGCCAGATCGTATTGCGTGCGTAGGAATCACTGTTCGGCGTCGAAGATTGAAGGCCCCGGCGAATCAATCTTTCAGCAGTATCAAATTCGCCGCGGCGCATCAGCTCGCTGATCAGATCGGCATCGCGATCGTTGGTCACGCGAGCGACAGGTGTTTGATCGGCGATCACGCACAGTTGCGGCAATGCGAGGGCGAGCATCCACAAACAATGCAGCACGAATGGACGCATGATCATGACTCGTCGTTCGCGGTAAAGAGAACTCGATCCGCGCCGGCTGCGCGAGCAGTGTCGTAAACCTTGATCGCATCGGCCATCGCAATCGTGGGTTCGGGATCGACAATCACAGGCGGCTGAACGCCCAGCTTCAGAATCTCGCGAAGACGATTTTCCAGTTCGTCAGTGCTCGCGACGGGTTGTCCGTTCAACTCGATCAGATTGACTGGCGACGAAGCAATGAGCCGGATAATGATCTCGTCAAAAATCTCGACCGGCGGCGTGTCGGTGGATTCGTTGTTCGTGCCGACGCTGGGCGGCTGGGCAATCGCACTGGGAAGATCGAACTCGGGCAACTCAAAACTGCTGGTCCAGACAAAGAACACTAACAATAGAAACACGACATCGATCATCGGAGTCATTTCGACTTTCAACGATCCTTGCAATCGTGATGACGGAATTTTCATCAGCGAATCGCCTCACGCACCGAGAACGTGACGTCATAGATGCCCGCGAGTGCCGTTTCACGCAAAATCGGTTCGATGTACTGGTAATGAACCGAACCGTCGGTTCGCAATCGCACCGCGGCACTTGGACCGCTGCGAACCGCATGGTCGGCCAAAATGTGCTTCAGTTCGTCAATTGCGACCACGTTTCCGCCCACTCGCCATTGAGATTGGTCGTCGACGGTCACGGTCAACGCGGTTCGATCGGGATTCTCAGGCAAGTAGGTGTTGGCGATCGGCAATTCGACGGGCAGATGAATCTCTTGGCGAGCCAGGTGGCTGGACACCAAAAAAAAGATGATCAGCAAAAAGACAACGTCGATCATGGGCGTCATGTTGGCGCCGACCGGAGAAGTGTTGTTGGGATTAGGGACTCGCATAAGCGTCAATGTAGCGGACGAGACTCGAGAAAATAATACGCCCTACCGCGCGGTGGCTCGATTGCGATACGCTATGTCGATGAATAACACGCTGACATTTTTGAAAAACTTCATCCGGAACCCGACTCAGGTGGGGGCGATCGCCCCGAGCAGTCCTGGATTGGTCAAAACGATGGTCGAGTGGTTCGATTGGGAGTCCGCTCGCAACGTGGTCGAATTCGGACCGGGAACCGGCGTTTTTACCGAGGGGATTGTCCAGCGACTCCATCCCGACGCCAAGTTTTTCGCGATCGAACGATCCGCCGAACTGGTCGCCGCGACTCGCAAACGATGTCCCTCGGTCACCGTTTACGAAGACAGCGTGACGAACGTGGTCGATCTGTGTCGCCGCGAATCGATGCCTCATGTTGATGCGGTAATATGCGGTTTGCCTTGGGCATCGTTCTCCGAACCACTGCAAGGCGAGATTATGGATTCGATGCTGGAGGTGTTGCGACCGGGTGGCCAATTCGCAACGTTCGCTTACTGGCAGGGATTAGCTTTGCCGGCAGGGCAACGTTTTTCGTCTCGGTTAAAGAAAACGTTCCCGCAAGTGGGGCGAAGTTCGACGGTATGGCGAAATTTGCCGCCCGCGTTCGTGTATCGATGCACGCGAGCGTGATTGCAAATGTCGTTGATCGCTCCGCGATCGAAACGTTTTGATCGCGGAGCGATCTGCTGTACTGTCTAGCGTTTTGATCGCGGAGCGATCAACGACTTTGTTAACCGAAGATTTGGTGGTAGCTCCACAAGCAAATTCGCCAGGCGATGTAGATCAGCAGCGCGGTATAGATCGATACCACCACGGCCCAGAACCAACGTTCCGCGTTGGAGAATGCCTTGTTCATCCACAGCAACGGAATGCCCAACGCCCCCATTACCAGAAACAGCACCGCCAGCACGGCACCACGACTTTGAATCATTCGGTCGGTCGATGATCTCTGCGAACGATTGCCGTGCGAAGTCACCTCGGTCGGCGCGAGTTTCGCCTCGATCAGCGGCTCATCGGGCTCGGCATCGAAATTCATTGAGGCGGCTTTAGCGGGCTAGAGGAGGCAGCATCGGGTGCCGGTGCATTGCTGCCGGCGAGTCGTTGTTGGGCTTGCAGAACGAGCGGTCCGACGTTGCTATTGTTGCCGTACAGTTCGATGATCGAATACCAAATTTGACGCGCCGCAACCACGTTGCCTCGCAGGTGCTCTCGCTCGGCTTGATCAAGCTTTTCTTGGATGATCGTGGCTGCTTCGTCTTTGATAAAGGATCGGTTTTCAATTTGAGCCATTTGGCGACGGGCGAGATTGACGTAGGGTCGGTACTTGGGATCGTCACCTAACAACGTTTCCATACTGCGGTATTTATCGAGCGCCGTGGACGTGTCACCGAAACGTTCGAATTGTTCCGCTTCGGCGTACAAACGTTCGCCCTCGTTTTTCAGTGCGAGGTTCCGTTTCATTTTGACCGACAGCGCGTGCTCGGCCTGCATCATCTCGATTCGGTCGACTTGTTCTTCCGCCCACGTCGTGTGTTCACCGTTGGGGAATTTGTTAATCATCGGTTGCAGATAATTGTTCTTCGCTTGATTCATCGACGACTGCGTTTCTTGCGACAGCAGATCTTCGGCTCGTTTTCGCATTTGGTTTTCGTCCAGCGGCCATGCTACCCAACCGAGCATCAATAACATTGCGACTAAAACGCCGATCAAAAACCAAGGCTTGTCGTGCCAGATCGTTGCGTCGGGGAGTTTTTCTTTCTTTTCGTCTAACAATTCACGACCGAGAAGTGAACGAGCCTCGTCGCGTTCTTTTTGATCCGTCACACTCAGCGGGCTAAATCCTGCAGATGCATGCTCAGCGACGCCCGTGCGGGACATCGATCGACGCCTTACTTCCGCCAAAGCAAGCTGGACGGCGGGGGCACCAAACGGCCGTTTGCTGGGGTCTTTTTCCAACAACTGGGTGATCAATTTGTCGAACCAAACCGGGCAATCTAAAACCAAGGACGCCGCCGACACAGGCGTTTGTTCTCGCACGTTTCGCGTGACCTCTTCGACCGTATCGCCTTGGACCGGGGGTCGACCCGTGATCGCAAAATAGAGCGTCGCGCCAAACGAATAGAGATCCGATTTGTGAGTGATCGAGGTCGGGTTGTCGATCAATTCAGGGGGACGAAAGGCGATTTCGTGATGCGTAGGGGGGCGTGAAGTCTTGAAATTGGAACCGAATCGATCGATGCGAACGTCGACCAACAAGGGGCTCAGCCCGGCGTAAACAATTTTGTCGGGCGCGAGTATCCCATAGATAATGTTCTGCTCGTGCAAATAGCAGAGGGCAGCGATGATCGGCTCGGCGAACTCGAGCACCGATTCCCACGGCAAACGGGTGCGTCGCTCGATCTGAGCGGCCAGCGTTTCGCCTTCGACAAGCTCGTAAGCCAAGTAGGCCTCTTTGTCTTCGAATCCGCCGCCATAGCAACGAGCGATCGCGGGATGTTGCAACGTTTTCAGTGTTTCCCACTCGGCGGCAAACTGAGTACGTGCTTCCGGGGTCGCCCCAAACGGGGACGAGAAAACCTTGACCGCAACCGCTTTGTGTAGCTGCACATGAATCGCGCGCCAAACCGAACTCTGCGACGGGTGGTCACCGAGTTTCACTTCGATCGCTAACGGGCCAAGTCGGCTGCGCGGCATAGGAGACTAACGCTTGGGAATGAGTTTTGAAGGAAACGAGGAGCAAAATTTGAATTGATTATAGTTTGCCTCGGTGCGGGGCGGTTACGACGCGTCGATTTGGTCTTTGAGGTGCGCGAAGAAGATCGCTTTATCCGCTTCGTACTGCTGCAAATCCCCCTCACCGTGTCGCCAACGCTGTACCTTGGCCTCTTCGAAATCGAGTGCCGACTCCGCATTTTGACGCAGATAATCGCGAATGGAAACCGCCCGAGCCCAAGCGGCGCTCGACGTCTGCATTAAATAGACACAATGGGTCGGGTCGGGCTGATCAGGCGTAACATAACGAGGTTTACACAGCGTGATGGCTGGTCCCGCCCAATCAGGGGTTTCGGCGCGGCGGTAATTCAGTCCTTCGATTAGTAGCGCTGCCGGTTCCATCATCGTGACGTCGTCAACTCCGGCCAAGACATCAATCGTTGGGCGTGCGATCAGACCTGAGATTGCGGTGCTACCCACATGGACGACGTCGACCACCCGGCCTTCACACGACAGCAGCACGCTGCTGCGAGTTTGCTCAAATTCCTGACGCCACCGCGGATCGAAGTGCATCAAACGTACTGGATGGGGGGCCATGACGAAAATGCCTTGATCAATTCGTGTCGGTGGATTTGTCGCTCCAGGATTGAATGTAGCCGAAGTCCGATCGTTCGGGATGCCGTCCATAAAAAAACCGGGCCAACGAATTGCTCGTTGGCCCGGTTCAAATTTTGAAATCAAATGGAATTGATTATCGGCTGATCAACATTGCGACCTTGGAAGCTTCGATCTGTTTTTCGATCGAATCGACGTAGGCGGTGTCCGCCGCACACATTCGCGAGAATGGCACGGTGCACTTTTTGCCGTTCGCTTTCAACAAACGAATGTTGGTGGAATTGATTTCGACCAAACGTCCGTCGGTACGGAAGTTTCCAGTGTTGTCAATCCAAGTACGCGAGCGAGTGTCGGCAAGCGAAGTGACTCGAACCGTGCTCTTTTCCGATACGACAAGCTGAGTCGAATCTTTCGCAGCTACTTCGGCCGGAGCCGGCAGATCGGCAACCATTTCAGGCGAGGAAGCTTCGATTTGTTCGACGCTGCCGAACAGATCATCGATTGATGCTCCCGCATCGTCAGATTTAGGAGCGGCTTCTTCGCCTTCGCTCGGCTCGCCAAACAAATCGTCGATCGAATCCGAGGCTGGAGCAGCATCGTCACCTGATGGCGTGTCAAACAGACCGTCAAGTCCGTCTGCTGGAGCATCGGCAGGGGCGTCCGCAGGTGCTTCCGGTGTATCACCGAACAGATTGTCGATGCTTGCGTCACTTCCGGCCGCATCCGCTGGAGCTGCGTCGATGGCAGGAGCGTCACCGCCGAACAGATCATCAAGTCCCGCGTCGCTGGCAGCGGCATCGGTTGCAGGTGCTTCCACCGCAGCAGCATCGTCCGCAGGCATGTCGAGTGCCGGAGCATCACCGCCGAACAAATCATCAAGTCCCGCATCCGCTGCAGGGGGTTCGGTTGCTGGTGCATCCGCTGCTGGGGCATCGCCACCAAACAGATCGTCAACGGAATCGGTTGCTGGCATGTCAGCAGGAGTTTCAACGGCAGCTTCGGTAGCACCGCCAAAAATGTCGTCATCCATGGGTGGTTTGGCAGCCGTTTCTTCGCCAGCGGCTGGAGCATCGCCACCAAACAAATCGTCGAGTGCCGGTTCGTCCGCAGGCATAGGGTCGGTGTCTGCCGGTGGAGGATCGCCAAACAGATCGTCTGCAGGTGCGGGCTCGGTAGCCGCAGGGGCTGCTGGATCGCCAAACAAGTCGTCTGCGGGGGCCGAATCGTCGGTCGCAGGGGCTGCTGGGTCACCGAACAAGTCGTCAGCGGGTGCCGACTTCGCCGGAGCTGGCTTAGGAGTCGATGGCTCGGGAGTCGCAGGTGCGGGACTACTGAACAGATCGTCCTCAGGTGCTGGTTTTTCCGCTGGAGGTTCAGGAGTGGCTGGTTTCGCAGGCGGTTCTGGGGTAGCTGGTTTCGCTGGCGGTTCGGGAGTCGTATCCGCTGGCATCTCAGGAGCAGCCTGTTCGCTGTGATCGGCAGGGTCCTCATTCACCGGGGCCTTGTTGAACGGCGAATCCGATGGCGAAGTGGTTTCCACTTCGCTCGACGATCCGAGATCGCTTGGAGGCCAAGACGATGGACTGGTTTCCATTGGCATGCTGCTGTGGTCCATCGGCGGAGCGAATTCGATTCCGCTGTCGTATTGCATCGGAGCCGATTCGATCACGATGCCATTGTCCACGCCGCTGTAGTCACAAACGCCACCGTGGTCCACGATGTCGTAAGACACTTCACCGCAGCAATCGACCGGTGCAGGCGCACAGGGCACGGGGGGACAATAGACGGGAGGACAAGCAACCGGCGGACAGTAAACCGGAGGGCAATGGATCGGTGGGCAGTAAATTGGGGGGCAATGAACCGGAGCGCAATGAACAGGTTCACAGCACAAGGGAGCCGGTTCACTGCAAGCATGCCGAAGAAGCCATCCGGCCGATGCGGGGCTAATCCCGAGCAAGCAAGTTAGCGTGGCAACGAGGCTCCATCGGTATAGATGTCGGGCCGATCGTTTCATAATTCGTTTTGTCTCCTCCACACCGTAGTGCGGGTCGCGTGCGAGTTTCTAAGGTGGGATAGGGATTCAATGGCCTGGCTCGATTATCGAACCGGTTTTTTGACAGGAGGATTTAGCCATCATCCAGACCCACATGCTAGTTGTCAGAAAAACAGCAAGCAAGCAGCGAATTTGGGTTAATTTAAGAGCTTTGGGCAATGAGGTTGGGTTTTAATGGTCGAGCGACAATAATATCGGGCCGTTTACCCACCCCCACCCTGATCGTGAAATTCGCCTCCCCTGAATCGACGTAATTCGTCACACTACAGGTACGGCCCCTGTGATTGGCGGGTAAATCTGTCGTGTGATTGTTTGCTAAACGCGAAGAAAACCGCTGTTTTCAGGCATCATCTCTCACTTTGGTTGGGCGGCGGTCGAGCCGAGCGAGCGGCTGCTGAGAGCAGGATGCTGGGCGGACGCCTGGTGATTGCTCGTCAAATCACCTTTGTTTTTTCTCTTTTACGATTGTCTTGGATTTTCATGTTTCGCTTCATCAAGAGCGTTTTTGCATCGATGAGCCTAGAGCGGAAATGTCTGCTCTTTTTTGGCTCGGCGTTGCTCGTTCTGATGTGCGCGGCCTTTTTTGTGGTCCAATTGCTCGCCAAAAGTCTGGTCACCAACACGACCCGGCAACGGGCTCGCGACTACGCGGCTGCTGAATTGATGATGATCCATAGCGATGCACAATGGTCCGCGGCGTTGCCCGCCGATGTTGTCCAACGCGAGAAAGAGTTGTTGGGGGAGCTACGATCTGAGTTGCTGAACGCCAAAATTGATTTCCAAATTTTGGCCCTCGAGGATTCGGCAACCTACGACAACTTGCCCCGCGTCCAATTGCCCTCGCCTTCGAACACGCAAGGAGAGATGGAGCTTGGTCGCCTGAAAAGTCTGCAGCCACAATACCGTGAGTGGCTTAGTCGCCAGATTGCCGAAGATCGGCCCGATGTCGAGCGACCGCTGGATCTGGGTGAAAACGAAGCGATGAGCCGCATCGGTTTACTTGGCACCACGGTGTTTGCCGAAGATGGTCCGGTGGACGATCGTTACATCTATTACTCGCCCGTTTTCTTCAAGCCCACCTGCGTGTTGTCGTGCCACAATCCAACGGGGGGAGCGATTTCGACGTCGCCCAACGAAGACCCCTCCAAGCTCGCGTCACAGTATCCGTTTCGTGTGTTCCGCGTCAGCATGCCGTACCAGGAAACACACGAACAAACGACTTGGATTCGCGCAATCGTGATTGCCTTGGCGATGTTGATTATCGCCGTGACGTTGTTCGTCTTGCACGCGATCGTTCGCTACTTGGTGCTGCAGCCGCTGTATCACCTGCGTGATGTCAGCGATGCGATTACCCACGGCGACACTAATCAACGAGCGACAATTGATACCGAAGACGAGTTTCGCGAATTGGCCGACGCGTTTAACCGGATGCTTCGTCACTTGACCGAGACTCAAGACAAGATCCAAGAAGTCAATCGCGAATTGGATGCTCGGGTGGATCAGTTCGCTCAGCTAAACCTGCAACTGTACGAAGCAAACCGACTGAAGAGCGACTTTTTAGCCAACATGAGTCACGAGTTGCGAACGCCGTTGAACAGCATTATCGGTTTTTCCGAAGTGCTGCAGGGAATCGATTCGCTCAACGACAAACAGCGTCGCTATGCAGGAAACATCCGTAAAAGCGGGCGTTTGTTGCTGGAAATGATCAACGACATCTTGGATTTAGCCAAGGTCGAAGCGGGCAAGATGGAAGTGCGTCGCGCGGAATTTGACTTGTCGCGATTGGTATCGGCGCAGTGCGATATGATTCACTCGTTGTCCGAAGAAAAGAACATCTCGCTAACGGTCGAGATTCCCGACGATCTTCCCAAAGCGTACCAAGATCAAAACAAACTCGGCCAAATCCTGAACAACCTGCTTAGCAATGCGATCAAGTTTACGCCCGAAGGGGGCATGATCACCGTCCATATCGACGATGTCAAAAACGGTCGCTTCCGGTTGTCCGTCAGTGACACCGGAGTCGGGATTGCCGACGAAGATCAACCGATCATTTTCCAAAAATTTCGTCAGAGCCAAAAGGTGCTCAACGACGAAGGCTTGACTCGCGAGTTTGCGGGCACGGGCTTGGGGTTATCGATCGTCAAAGAGTTGGCAAAATTGCTCGGTGGAGAGGTCGATTTTGAAAGCGAACTTGGACGTGGCAGTCGTTTTTGGGTGACGTTGCCATGGCGGTTGCCGGATATCTCCTCCATCTCGATCTCGCAACCCAATGCGATGCCTGCAGCCTTGCAAGAAGCGACGAGCAGTTTGGCAGCGTCGCGCCCCTCAACGTGATCCTGTGAACCATCGACTCCTTCGCAGTTCGACTGGCCTATTTTTTCGTTTTTTCCGTATTGGATCAGCCGATAACGCTACGCCCAATGCCATCTACTTTGGCACTAAACGGGTGGTGCCTGTAGCGGTGCGGCGCAAGCGGGCTGTCGGTTTAGTAAGCCGTGACGCGTGAGCGGCCGGGTCCCGGGCATTACCCGGTGCCTTACGGCCCACGGCTCACGCGATGGGACAGCCGAAATTAACGACTGCGAGATTGCTTTAACACTGCTGTCATCCGTTGTTGCAGCGATGAGCGTAGCGGTTCAGGTGCCATACGAATCGCGTTCAAGTAATTGGCTCGCGCCATCTTCACCTTGCCTTGCGACGCAGCACGCTCGGCCCGCTCAATCGATTCTTCGAGCTGCTCAACTCGTTGTTGATAGTTGGATTGTTGGACTGCCATTAACTGTTGCTGAATCAATTGCTGGCTGATTTGCGATGGATTGTTGAGAACCGGGTAAGAGCCCACGACCGGTGTCACGCCGGTGACAAACGGCGTCACCGTTTGCGATACGATCGACCCGGGCACTCCATTCATCGTGGTCACCGAGGGGGTGGTGCTGGACAGCGTTTGGCTACTTCCTTGAGCAAAATTGAATCGCAAATTGCCTGAAACCCCGTTGCCGAAATTTTGCCGTAATCCACCTGAAATCCCTGAATTAACCGCTTCGGGAGCAAACGGCGCCGGATTGTTCCCCGGATTGATGTTCGCAAAGAAATTCGGCCCCTGCAGCGAGAAGCCGAACTGGTTATTTTCGAATGAGTTGTTTCCGATCTGCTGAAACGGGGCCGCGGTGTTGATCATCTGGGCCTGCGCGTCCGGACGGTCCAGCGACAATATCATCGCGACGATCACCGCAGCGAGTCTCACGACGCGCAGCGGAACGCAACTTCTAGGATTTGATTTCGAATTTGGTGTGCAATCTGGCACCGTGCTTCCCCCCAGCGTATTTTGGATTGTGCGACGACGACTGGATCGATGTTCGTTCGGCTCTCCATTTGTTAATGTATCGGGTTCGCTGCTCGAATCGATCTAAGATTCACTGTTTTCGCACTGCCAGCACACTTTTGCATTAGACAGTTGGGCTGGATGTGAGTGCGTGGGTCGCACGGACCGAAGTTGATATTTCAAGGGAATGAGGGAAGGTAAGGATGAAAAAAGTCGATCTGTTCACCGATGGTGCCTGCAGTGGGAATCCGGGCCCCGGCGGTTGGGCCTTCATTTTGCGTTGCAGCAAAACGGACAAAGAACTCGAGCGCAGCGATGGTGAACCCGAATCGACCAACAATCGCATGGAGTTGATGGCGGTCATCCGCGGACTTGAATCGCTGAAGGAACCATGCGAAGTCACGTTGCATGCCGACAGCACTTATGTTGGCCAGGGGATGACAAGTTGGATGAAAGGTTGGAAGAGCCGCGGCTGGAAACGCAAAGACGGCTCGAAATTGGTGCCGATCAAAAACGAAGAGCTGTGGCGTGAACTCGATCAATTGATTCAAAAGCACAAGATCATCTTCAACCATGTCAAAGGGCACGCCGGTCATCTCGAAAACGAGCGTTGTGACAAGTTGGCGGTCCAAGCGTACCAAAAGTACTTGCCGCGATCTGCACGCTAAAATTGTTTTCGCAGGGCCTCAAAACTGGGGTTTCTTGATCGCTCGGTTGGGAAACGACAAAGCCGATTCGAAAACGGCTAAAACACCGTAAAAACAGCCTGTTTTTGGATACAAAGCAGGCATCGCGGAACATCGAGAAAAACGCTAGAATACGTCGCATACCGATTAACTTTTTTCGGCTACTTCCCGCGTGTTCTCGATACAGGCTTTTCATGAGCGACGACTCCCAATCGGAACCCACATCCGACGACGCAACTCCTGCTGCTGACGCTAACGCAACCCCTGAAACAGCCGCAGTGAATGATGCTGCAGCGGTTACTGGCGATGCTCCCCAACAGCAAATTGCCTCCATCCAGGTCTCCACTGCCCCCAAAGCAAACTCGGAATATACCGACAAAGATTTGCAGCACCTCTCTGACCTCGAGCACGTTCGCGAGCGTCCCGGGATGTACATTGGTGACACCTCCAACCGAGGACTGCATCACCTTGTCTACGAAGTCGTCGACAACTCGATTGACGAAGCGATGGCGGGATTTGCCAATTCCGTGTCGGTCACCGTTCACACCGACGGTAGTGTGACGGTGGAAGATGATGGACGCGGAGTTCCCGTCACGCGCCATGATCAACTCTCCGAAGAACTCGACCGCGAAGTCAGTACGCTCGAGGGCGTAATGACGGTCTTGAAGTTTGGTGGCAAGTTCGAAAAAGGGGCCTATCAAACATCGGGTGGTCTGCACGGCGTCGGTGTTACAGTGGTCAACTTTTTGAGCCAATGGGCCGAAGTCGAAGTCAGCCGCGATGGATTTACGTGGACTCAAGAATACGAACGTGGCGTTCCCACCGGTCCGGTCGTCAAAGGCCGCGTGACAAAACGTTCCGGCACCAAGACCACCTTCAAAGCCGATAATCAAATTTTTAGCGTGACGAAGTACAGCTTCGATATGCTCTTCAAGCGGCTTCAGGAATTAGCGTTCCTGAACAGCGGTGTTCACATCAAATTTCATGATGAACGCAATGGCGAAGGCGGCGATTTCCAGTATGAGCGCGGGATTGTTGAATTTGTCGAGCATCTCAATCGTGCCAGCGACGTTTTGCACAGCGACGTGATTCAGTTGCAGGGCGAAAAGGACGGAACTCAGTTCGATATCGCGATGCAGTACAGCGCCGAGTACACCGAGAACGTTCAGTCGTACGTCAATAACATTCATACGATCGAAGGAGGCACGCATGTCTCTGGTTTCCGCTCGGCGTTGACGCGAACGCTGAACAACTACGGCAAAAAAGAAAACCTCTTCAAAGGTTCGGCGGTTCCCGGTGGCGACGATTTCCGCGAAGGCATCACGGCAGTGATCAGCGTTCGCGTGCCGCATCCACAATTCGAAGGCCAAACCAAAACGAAGCTGGGCAACAGCGACGTCGAAAGTATCCTCAACGCAGGCGTTGGAGAGCAACTAGCCAAATACTTCGAAGAAAACCCTCGCGTTGCCAAAACGATCGTGCGGAAAGGACTGCTTGCGGCCGAGGCACGTGAAGCGGCTCGCAAGGCAAAGGACTTGCTACGGAAACGTAAAGACGCACTCGGCGGTGGCGGGCTTCCCGGAAAACTTCGCGATTGCATCAGCAAAAAGATGGAAGAGTGCGAAGTGTACTTGGTGGAAGGTGACTCGGCAGGCGGGTCGGCCGAAGGCGGTCGGATGCGGCACTACCAAGCCATCCTGCCGCTGCGAGGTAAGATCATCAACGCTTACAAGAGCCGCGAAGACAAAGTGCTTGCCAATGAAGAAGTCCAGTCGATGATTCAAGCGATCGGAACCGGGATTGGTGCCGATCAAGACTTGACGAAGCGACGCTACAACAAAGTCATCATCATGACGGATGCTGACGTTGACGGTAGTCACATTCGCACACTGTTGCTGTGTTTCTTCTATCGTCAAATGTATCAATTGGTTGCTGCAGGGCACGTCTATGTCGCCCAGCCACCATTGTTCCGCGTCCAGCACGGCAAGACCCGTTACTACATTCAAAGCGAAGAAGAGATGAAATCTCAGTTGCTTGACCGTGGTTTGAACGACACCGTCTTCGAGGCCGAGGATGGACGTCGCGCCGAAGGCGACACGATGCGTCAATTGTGTATCACGTTAGCATCAATGGAAGATGCAATCTTGGCACTCGAGCGACGTGGTTTCAGTCTGCGAATTCACGCGGTACGCCAAGACCCAGTGACTGGCCGATTGCCGGCTCTACTGTTAACGCACGAAAACGAAGAACACTGGTTCCACAATCAAGAAGAAGTGGAAACGATGCTCAACGAGCGTGGTTGGCGACTTGATAACGAGGAAGTCGAAGAGGACGTGCTCGAGCTGACCTCGGACGACGCGGAACAGAAAGCGGCTGCTGAGCCAGCGGAACCCGAAGTGCTTGCTCACATGGCCGAGCTGCACGAAGTGCGAACGATCAACAGCGGCCTGAAGGACCTCCTGCCGCTGCAGTTCACGCTGGAAGACTTGATCCCGATCGAGCGAACCGGATCCACCGCGGCGCGGTTCGAGTTGGTTCGCGGTGAAGACATCCGCCGTCCGTTGGGAGATCTTCGCGAGCTGCTTCCCGAAGTGCGAGCAGCGGGTGAAAAAGGTCTGCAAGTGACTCGCTTTAAAGGACTGGGTGAAATGAACGCGGAGGAGCTCCGCGAAACAACCCTTGATCCTGCCAACCGAACGCTTGTGAAAGTGAACATGACCGACGTCGGGGCTGCGGACGAAATGTTCCGCCTGCTGATGGGCGAAAAAGTCGAGCCTCGACGCGAGTTCATCGAGAAGCATGCTCTGGACGTGCGTAATCTAGACGTCTAATAGCCTTCAGCGAGTTTGCAACCATTGGTAGCTTCCAGTTGCCCGCTTCCGCTCGGACAAGCCGAGCGGAAGCGAAAAGACGCGACCGTTGCGTTTTGAAGTTGCGCTATTGTCATTTTTCCCGGCAAATCATAACCCGAAGCGTCAGCGAGGGACCGCATCAATATCGAGATTCCCTCGCTTACGCTTCGGGTTGTGAAAAACGCGTCACTTCAGAACTGACGCGTCGGATTATGATGGCGATTGCTCGTAATCAAGCGAACATCTACATCGCCGATTCCATCTTGGCCTTTTCAATCGAATCGTCCATGTCTTTGAACAATTGTTCGGAGCTCTCGTCAAAGATGCGGCCGATCAACAGATCGGTCACCCGGCCACGGTGCTCGGGATACTCTTTCATGAACCGGCCGATGCTAAACTCTTTGGTGTAAAACGCGGTAACCAATTTGCGAAGCCAATGGACGCCTTCGAGAAAGGACTCGGTCCAACCGCCAAGTTGAGCGGCGCTGAGGTCGTTCTTCTTGAAGCCCTCGACCACGGCATCGCCAGCTCGCACTCCCATTTCGAGTGCAAAGTAGACGCCGGACGAGTACACCGGATCGATGAACCCAAGAGCGTCACCGACTAATACCCAGCCATCGCCGGCTTGCTGTTTTGTCATGTACGAAAACTCTTTGGCGACCCGGATATCGCCGAGCCGCGTTGCGTTCTCCAAGCGGGGTTTCAGTCCGGGGCATCGCTCGAGCTCTTCGAAAAAGACCTCTTCTGGCTTGGCGCGGCCTTTGAGCATGTAGTCGGTGTCGCCAACGCAACCAATACTGGTGATTCCTCGTGACAATGGAATGAACCAGAACCACGATTCCTTGGACTCGGTGTTCAGGATGATTGTGGCCCCGCTGTTATCACCTTCGTCTCGTACCGCGTCACGATAGTACGACCAGATCGCGACTTTCCGCAGCTCAGGGTTAACCTCTTTTAATTTCAACTTGTTCGCGATAAACGATTGCTGTCCCGTCCCATCAATAACGACGGCGCAATCGATGTCGTGATCCGTTCCATTGCGATCACGCACCGTCACACCGACAATCTTATGCATGTCGTCAAAACGGATATCGATCAAACGGGTTCGGTCATAGCAGTCGGCTCCCAGTTCTTCGGCACGATCGAACAGCATCTTGTCGAACTCGCTTCGCTCGACTTGCCATGTGTCGCTGCATTCTCGCATATCGTGTTGGCGGAAAAAGAAAGGTGCCGATTCGTTGCCATGATGGCTTACAAATTGCACACTCTTTTTGACCTGAAAACCCGCGTTCTTGACGCGATCGTTCAATCCGAGACGTTGAAGCGGCCAATACGTTTCGGGCATCAGCGATTCACCCACGTGGAATCGAGGAAACGCTTCACGCTCGATCAACAACGTAGAATGCCCAGCCTGGGCCACAATCGCGGCTGCGGAGCAACCCCCAGGTCCACCGCCGATAACGACGCAATCGTAACTTGACTTCATCATTTTCCTTTTATTCGTTTTGCCAAACAATATTGTGATTGCACGGTCGACCTTGAAAATGCTGCCTAGGTCGATCCATCCGCCAACTTGCCCGCCCGGTAACATGCTCGGTACAGTTTTCCTGGCCGTCGTATTCTAACCATGATGGCAAGGTTCTTTGGTAACCCGTAACCAGTGTGGCTGCAAAATTCGCATTTCGGTGGGTATAACAACAGTGAGTTAATTCACCTGCCGCGTGTGGCAAGTGATCTCCGTTTACCAGCAGGAGCCGATCCATGGCTGAAATCGATTATCGTCGACGTCGTTATCTACGACGCTTGGCAATCGGTCTCGGCATGCTGTTGCTGTTGGCTGTTCCGGCGATTTTGCATTCACACGCGTCGATCGAAAGTATTTTGAATCGACCACCCGATTGGGTGCCTGATTCGCTGCCGGAAAAGGCAGAGTTCAACGAGTTTACGCATCGTTTTTCGGCAGCCGACGTGATCTTGATGGGCTGGGATGGATCGGATCTCGGTTCGCAGTCGTTGCAGGATGCCGTGACCCTACTCGATCCGTTGTGCCAGCAGCCCAACGATCTTTTGGACGAGGCACGTGAACCGTTGCCGGACTGGGCACTTGAGAAGATCGCCGAGGTGCAGCAAATCTGTGGCGCCACGCATCCCCTGAAATGGTGTCGCAGCGGATCCAACATGCTGGACAAGATGATGGCATCGCCCGCCAGCTTGCCACGCCGCGTTGCTGTCGCCCGATTGCACGGATCGATGGTGGGAAACGATGGCGAACAGACTTGCATGATCGTATCGATGGATGAATCGGCTCTGGTCGCCCGGCGCCATGTGTTGCCGGTCATCCGTGAAATGGTGGCTCAGCGAGTGGGCACCCAAGTCGAATCGATCGCCATGGTAGGAGGTCCGTTTGACGGAGCGACGGTGGACGAAGCGAGTGTGCGATCGGTCCGCTATTTTGCACCCCCGTCAGCCGTGTTCGCCGCCATTTTGTGTTTCATTGCACTGCGATCGATTCCGTTGACCGCGGTGATTACGTTGGTGGCCGTGATTGGCGAAGGGATGGTGCTGGCCGCCGTCTATTATATCGGGACGCCGCTGAACGCTGTGCTGATTGTGTTACCACCGCTAGTGTTCGTGTTAACCGTTTCGGCTGGAATCCATCTTAGCAATTATTATCTTGACGCATCGCACGAGCATCCCGAACTGAATCGAACGGGGGCGGCACGTCGTGCGATGCGGGCAGGAGTCGCTCCATGTTTGCTGGCCACGGGAACGACGGTCGTGGGACTTGGGTCGCTCGTGTTAGTACGGATCGAACCGATTCGCGTCTTTGGTGCGATTGCATCGATGGGAGTCTTGGGCACACTGTTGATGTTGTTGTTGGTTTTGCCTGGCGCGATGGTACTAACCGACCCAAGAATGCCAGCCCCCGACGAAGCGCACAAAGACACTTGGCTGAACCGTATTCGAGGACGTGTACGAAGAAGAATTCGCAAACGATTGGCGCGACCATGGCCGGTCATCATCAGCTTTGTGTTGATCACGATTGGACTTGGTTTTGGACTGCGAAACCTAGAAACGTCGGTCAATGTGCCGCGAATGTTTTTGCCTAGCAGTGATATCCGTCTGCAATATGAATGGTTCGAAGAAAATATCGGACCCACGGTGACGGGAGAATTGCTGGTCTCGTTTCCGCCAATCAGCGAAGACGACGATCCGCTAGAACGATTGGATTTGGTCAAGCGAGTTCATAAGACCGCCTTGCAAATGGAGTCGGTCGATGGTGTCTTGTCGCCGTTGTCATTTATTCCACCGGTACAGAGCGGAGCAAGTTTATCAGCCACGGCGAGTCGCAGCGTGGTGCGTTCCCTGATTGCTGATCCCGAGTCATCGATCGGAAAGTTGGGCTTTATTTCGCGAGACGAAAAAGCAGAGGTCTGGCGTGTCAGCATCCGGCTGCCTCAGAACGAGAACGTTGATCACAGGATCATGATCGACCAAATTCTTAGTGCGGTCGAGACGGAGGTTGCCGACAGTGAATTGGATGTTCACGTCACGTTGACGGGACATGTCGCGATCGTGCAGAAAGCACAAGAAGTGCTGCTGAGTGACCTGTTCCGCAGCTTCTTGGCTGCGTTTGGCGTCGTTGCGATCGTCATGATGTTCCTGTTGCGAAGCGTGCTAGGCGGTTTGATCGCGATGCTTCCGAATCTGTTTCCCACGATTGCATTGTTCGGGTGCATGGGGTTGGTCCGCACGCCGCTGGATATTGGGTCGGTGATGACCGCCAGCGTGGCGTTGGGGATCGCGGTGGACGACACAATTCACTTAGTCAGCCGGTATGGTTCACGGCGTGCACGTGGACTCGGGCAAATTCGAGCGGTCTATGGCGCGTTGTCGCAGTGCGGTTGGGCGATGCTGCAAACGACACTCGTTTGCGGTTTGTCGCTGATGGCATATTGGTTCAGCGATTTTGTCCCGACCAGCCAATTTGCGGTCTTGATGATGGGACTGTTGATGGCGGCACTGATCGGCGATCTACTGCTTCTGCCATCGTTGATGTCCAGTGTCCTGGGACGTTGGTTGGCACGCTCGGTCAGTGCGGATCCCAAAGCGGAGATCGGCTCCGATTCGCCACGTCGCAAATTGCCGTTTGATGTGCGACGGTTGCCGCGGCGACGCCGGACAAGACAAACGCGTTGAAACGGAGTCACTGATCGTGCCGCGTTTAAAACAAAATCCTGCTGTGCGATCGAATTCTAACGGTCTACCGAAATCGTCGAGGCGAATGATTTCACCGGTGGCATGACCACGTTGTATTTAGCTGCCTGTACCTTCATCGCTCGTTCGAAAAACGGAAACGGGAAATCAGGACGGCGGCGCAGTGCGTAACGCTCTACGGCCACGACCAGTCGCAGATCGAGCTTGCCTTCCTTGACCTTCAAAACCACGAAGCGAATGTAAGCACGCTGGTCTTCGCTCGTCGCTCGCAGACGATTCGTCAATTGTTCTTCGAGCGTTGCGCTGTGATTCGTCGACGATGAAAGCACCCGCGGGGCGGTGACCTGGGCACTCGACGTTTGTGCAGTCGTGACTTGGATTCCGCAGAACAAGCCAGTGATCAATGCAAGCTTGGTCCATGTTTGCCGATTCATGACGATCATTTCCTTTGCGTCCAGTTAAGCGGGTATCCGAAAAGGGGTCTGACCCTCTCCGGCGAGGCAAAAAACTCAACAAAAGCGACTCGCTTCCAAAGGGTCAGACCCCTTTTCGGATACTCTCTAAGCGAGGTCGCTAATGCCAATACCGTACGAATGCACCTCGTGGTTCGTACAGACTCGGAACTACCAAAGATGCTCGGCCATTAGCAACCCGAGAAAAATGGACTGGCAGAGAGCCCCCCTGCCGGCTTATCGGGCGTTAGAGGAGTGTTCTTCTAGGCAAACGGCGCAAGCGGGTTGCTGATGTAAACGAAAATTGCATTGGTGGGCCGTGGACCGTAACGTACCGAGTAATGGCGTGGGACCCGGCCGCTCACGCGCGAGCGGCTCACTAAACCGACAGCCCGCAAGCCGCTCGGCCTAATTTGAACGTTTTACTCGCTGCGACCGGACGGCTTGCGCCGTGCCGCTAACCAAAGTAGATGGCCCACGGCTAACGCAGTCGGCTCAGTCAAAAACGCTTAAGTCCACGCTATTTGGGCCAGGCCTCACGCCGCGACCGCTAAAAATGTAGACGACACAGGGGCTTTCGAGCCGTTTTGCAATGACCGGCACACCGACTTGCCGGTCGCTAGCAATAAATTGGGAGGTTTGCGGAGTCTTTGTCGCGGTGGTTTCATTCGCTTTGCTCGGGTCGCACCGATTGTGTGTATGGTTCAATCGTCAAAGGCCGAATGACAGTAGTGATATGACGTCGTACTTGAGGAATCCGTTTGAAAGAACGAATTCGAATGGGGCGACCCCTACATAAAACACCACAGCATTTCGCTACAAGCATGTGGCGTATTCGCGGAAGGATTCGGCGATGAATCGTTGGCTATTGATTAGTTCTCTTGCAGGTCTATTGTTCACCACGACGGGGTGCTTGCATCACGGCGTTCGTGGCGGATGCCAGAGCTGTGGCACTCCGAGTTGCAGCACAGGCAATTGCGGCTCCGGCGGCACAGGCTTGCTGGGACGCATTGGTTCGCGGCACAGCGGCTGCCAATCGTGTGGCGAGTCGTGCGGCGGAAATTGCGGCGGTCGTCCCGGTATCGTGGGTCGACTGACGGGACAAGGGCAATGCGGTCCCGGCGGTTGCTCGGCTGGCGGATGCGGTCGCACTGGCTGCGTTGCGGGTCCTCTCGGCTGGCAACAAGGCGGCTTGGATTACAGTTCGCACCTGCAACCAGGCCTGTTTGGCCACCGGGCGGCGGCGCAGGCCCAAGCCCAACCTACCAACCCAGGGCCTCCGAGCGGCCAAGTAGGTTACCCCTACTACAGCCATCACGGACCTCGCGATTTCTTGTTGGACAACCCACCAACGATCGGTCGGTAACGCCGATTCGTTTGGGGGAAAGCGGTTCGTTAACGGGAAGGCAATTCGTCTGCTTCGGTTAGCCCGGAGCACCGTTGCCATAAGTCCAGCGGGCTGTGCCACAAGCGATGTGGCAGACGCAGCTTGAGATTGTGGTTACGATTGTAATTGTGATTCGTAACCATGCCTTCAAGATACCTTGGGGTGTGATTTTGGTTTGGTCAATTGAATTGAGGGAAGTACCGTGTCGTCCGACTTTCGATTGAAAGAGCAACTCCCTGAACTTACCGAACAGATCGTTGCGACCTACACGCCCGACGATGCGCTCAATCATCTCGGTCATTGCCCGCTGCCAAGCTATACCGCAGTGGTCGAGATTCTGCTTGATTTGAAGGACGTTCTGTATCCGGGTTACCGTCGCAAGACGGGGCTGCATGCGGGCAACGTTGGGTATCATGTCGGCAGTCTGATCGATTCGCTGCATGACCAATTGACCACTCAGATTGCGCGTGCACTGCGGCATGAACACCGCGTGCAAAAGAATCACATGGATTGTGAGAGCGACATCGACTTCGAGGCCAAAGGGCAAGCGATGGCGATCGAGCTATTAAAGCGAATCCCAGAACTGCGTCGCATTCTTGCGACCGATGTTCAAGCGGCTTACGATGGCGACCCAGCGTGCCAAACCAGTGATGAAGTGGTGTTTTGCTATCCCGGATTCGAGGCGATCACGGTCTACCGAATCGCTCATCAATTGGTCAAGCTGCACGTTCCGTTTATCCCTCGCATGATGACGGAGTGGGCGCACAAACAAACGGGGATCGACATTCATCCCGGTGCAACCATTGGCGATCATTTCTTTATCGATCACGGCACCGGTGTGGTGATCGGTGAAACGTGTGTGATCGGACGCGGAGTGAAACTGTATCAAGGGGTCACGCTCGGAGCACTCAGTTTCAAGACCGATGACGATGGTCAATTGATTCGCGGGACCAAACGTCATCCCACGATTGAGGACGGCGTCGTCGTGTACGCCAACGCAACCATTTTGGGCGGCAAGACGACGATCGGCAAAGACAGCGTGATCGGTTCGAGCGTGTGGATCACCAAGAGTGTAGGACCGCGAACCACCGTGGTGCTCGAAAAGCCACAGCTGCGAGTTCGCAGCGGACAAAATGATTCACTCGCCGATGAGCTGAACTTTCAGATCTAGTGGTCTGTCAGACTCGAACATTCGGGTTGGCGGTAGTGGATCTTGCTAAAGATCTTCATGCAGCAGGATCTTTAGCAAGATCCACTACCCTAATTTTTCTGCGACAGATTGCGACCGATCACTAGGAACCATTGAGGAATGGTTCGGAAATCACTTCTGCACTCGTCTGCTGCGGGGCAAAACCAATGAAGTTATTTCCTAACGATTCCTCCATCGCATCAACCTGAATCGGCTCGCCTGAACGTATCGTTCTGATTGAAACGCGCTACTGGATCCGCTCGATTCGCAGGCCGACCGGCGGCTGATCAAGGTTTTCTCCGCCTTGATGGTACATCCACACGCTGGCGTCGTCCGCGAAGTCGATATTGGTGATCGGACCGCGTCCGTTTGCGGGGATAACGGTTCCAATGAACCGCAAATCACGCGAGTTCCAGATTGCGATCGAACCATCATGGCCGCCGGTTAACAAACTTTCGTGATCCGGCGTGATGGCGATCGAGGTCATCTCTGGCCACCGTCGATGCCCGTTTTCATCGGATTCCCAGCGACTACTTGTTTTCAGAATATGGCCTTGCCAGTCATGCAGCCGAATTCGGCCATCAAACGCAGCCGAAAAAATTCTCTCCGTTGCATGATCGGCGCATACCGCACGAAATTGGTTCACCCCGCGTGTGACCACGTTTCCGTCACCTTCATCGAATCGAAATTCTCCGATGTACTCGCCAAACAACAAGCAATGATTCGTCCTATGCAGCAGACTTGCACGATGGTCCACCGGTAATCGTTGTTGGCCGATGGTCACCAGTTCGCTATCGGTGTTGTCGGGGTCGGGTGGGCCTTGGGGCAGTTGACACAATTTGATCTCGTAGCCGCGGTCGGAAGAGACGAGCATCTGATTACCGTCGATGCCAAAATCGACATTGACGAGCCTTTGGTGATCAGTTTGACATTCGGGACACAAGATCGAATAGGAAACCGTCGGTTTCAACAAGTTGACCAACTGGGCGTTGCCGCTATCGTATCCCACGCTCAACCACTGATCGTTCGGTGACACTTTGACTTGCGTTGGTAATTCTCCGGGGCGAGGGATCTGTACGTCATTAACTTGTAAGGTTTTCGTATCAATCCAGAGGACCTCTGAATTGGCGCAGACCACCAGCGCCGTTTTCCCATCGTGAGTTAGTGCTGCGTCTGTGGAATGTTGGGTCGTGGCAATTTGAGGGTCCACAATCGCGTGAAAGGGGCTAATGGCGACGGCCCCATCTTCACCGCCGCTAAGGATGTGTCCCTGATCATCCAGCGTGATTGCGGTCACCATCCCATTGTGCAAAACATTGAAACCCGTGGGATCCAATGCGATTTGATTGTCCGTGGTTTCGTCGACTGCGGCGGCAATGGCCTTACTCAAGTCCCAAGTGACGATCGCTCCGTTGTGAAAACCTGCCACTACTTGATGTCCCTGATCGGAAATCGCCACGCAATTGGGCTTGCCGATCGGTTGTTCGAGTCGGATTTTGCGATTCGGTGATTCTAAATCGATCAAATGCAGATAGTCAGCATTGGAATAAGTGCAAACGAGATAGCGTCCATCGTTGGACCACGCCATTCGATAAACCAACATTCCCAAGTGGAATTCATCGGCGATCGATGGGTTGTCGACGTTGACGAGCCACGGCGTATCTTGCTGTTTCAACGTCAGCAATTGTTTGCCATTTTGTGAAAATGCGATGTCATGGTTTCGCCGAGGTGAGTCAATCGAAATGACGGGGGCTTTTTCCGATGTCGATTCGTTAGGAAATACCGGGAAAATTTGAACCGCTTCGTAGCGGCAACCCACCGCGATTCGAGCGTCATCGGGGCTGAATGCAAGTGATTGGATTGTGGTGGGGAAATTGGTTAACGGTGCAGGAGGCGGGGAACCGTCCAACGCAATGAACTCAACCTCGTTGCGGGTTTCTAACCATTCCCCGTCGTCGGCAATCTGTTTGCCCACTGCCATTAGGGTTTCGTCGGCACTGACCGCCACCGAATAGACATGCGTGTCATCGGGAAAAACCAACTCTTTGGACACCTCTGCATTGTCAAGGCGATGAATCCTAATGACTCCTTCTTCGCTGACAACGAGGCCGCGATCGCTTCGCTTCAAAATCAGCACGTCGCGGATCTGAATGGCGTGCGGAGCTAAGGAAAGCCAATCTTTGCTCGCTCGTGATTTCAACAAACGCAAATCATCGCCGATGGGAATCACGCCCGCAACGAATCGCTCAATTGACTCGGCAATCTGAATCGCCTTGGCCGGACTTTTGCTAGCCAACGACGAATAGGCATGTCGCAAATCGGAATGGTAGGCAGTTTGAATCGCAATCCGTTCGTGCTCTTTTGCTCGATCTCGTTGCACACGCGTTTGATGCTCCTGCCGGATCGCGAGCTCTTTTCTGACTTGGATGTCAGCCAAAGCGTTTTGCAAAGATTGTTGTTTGTCGGCGAGACGACGATTGCTATTGGCAAGTACAGTGGCACCGCCGGCAATCAATAGAAACACGGTGACTAACAAGCCCGTTTCTAAAGGTGACCTGCGAGCAGCGACGAGGGTTCGTTCGGCAAGAGAGCGAGGGCGAGCGTGGACCATCAATCCTTGCTGCCACCGGTTCAGTTCGGCAGTCAATTCACTCGCATTGGCGTAGCGTTGAGCGGGATCCTTGGCGAGGCATTTCATGCAGATCGCTTCGAGGTCCCTCGGGACGCTGGGCGAAACAATGCGAGGAGCCACGGGCTCGGTAAAGCAAATCGATTCAAACACGTCCGCCGCATTTCTGCCGCGGTGTGGCAGCAATCCGGTAAGCATTCGATACATCAGCACCCCGAGGGAAAAAATATCGCAACTTTCGCCATGCGTCTGTTCGGCGTGAAGCACCTGTTCGGGGGCCATATAGTGAAGCGTTCCAACCATTCGGTCGTCCGAATCAGCGTTGGCTTCGCAAAAAAGATCACGAACCAATCCAAAGTCGGTTAACCGCGGCGATAGTCGTGATTGCGGCTCGGAGGCCCCAGTCTGTTGCAACAAAATATTTTGCGGCTTAATGTCACGATGAACGAGTCCCCGTTCGTGGACATGAACAATCGCATCGGCCAAACGCAAGATGGTGTCCCCTACGACCGCCGGATCGACCGGCCCGGGGTTGTCTTTCAACCATTTGGCGAGTGTTGGGCCCTCACAGAATTCGGAAACGAGATAGACCGACTGTGTGTCTTGAAACGCTTCGTACAGAGGAACGAGGCAGGGGTGGCTCAGACGAGCGGCCGCTCGTGCTTCGAACAACCGAGGATCCTCGTCTTCGGTTGTCGTTTCGCTAGTTCGGCGAATTGATTTTAACGCAACCTCACGATGCAGCATCTCATCATGAGCACGATAGACTGTTGCAAATCCGCCTACGCCCAAGATTCCGCGGATCGTGAAACGTCCAATCTGCAGCGGCGTATCAAAGTCATCTTGAGGTGCGGCTGATCCAAGCGACTGAGTCGCAACCGAATCATTGGCCTGATTAAATTGTTGAAGCACCGCCTTCAGCCGTGACTCATCCAACAGCAAACTGCCAGTAAAGGAAGCGTTCTTGCTGTTCTGCAATTGCTGATAAAACGAGTTGGTTTGTGCTGCGTGAACGTCGACCGAATCATTGTCGAGCGGCACAGACTCTCTTCGCATGCCCCACTCCATTCGCAGGTTTCATCGCGTGTTGCGTATCCGATGCAATCGTTTTTGAATCAATCATTCGAACAGCGTGACGTCGTGAACATCACGTCTCGAATGAAGAAATGAACCGAGGCTTGGCACTCATTCCTAATTGCGGGTCAAATCCCAGCCATCGAGCCAAGTGGTCGTGGTCTCTTTCATTTGAAAATCCTTTACCATTCGCTCGGCCATATCAGGAAGATGTCCGGCGCCATAAAATACAGCGATCTTTTTCTTGCCGGCATCGAGCTCTTCGCGGAGCACTTCGAACGCCTTGGCATTACGCCCTTTGATCAACGTGTTTTCACCATTCGCATCATCGAGTCCGGCGGTGACCGAATCGATATCGACCATTTGCCGCGACATCATTTGTTTCAGGTGCATTGCACGGTCGTCGCTGAACAGTGCCATCAGCATTCCCGCTTCGCCACCCGCTGCGGCCTGTGATGCGAGTCCCGCGCCCATCATTCTCGCCCCCATCTTCCAAACACTATCACCACGTCGGCTCAGGTCTTCGACAAATTCTTCGGGACTCATGTCGGCATGACGGAAGTTCTTGGACATGTAGTCGATCTTTTCTAGCTGGTATTCCAGTCCCAACATGTCTTTCATTCCAGTTTGCATCGAAGACAAAATGGATTGGCGATTCTTCAGATCTTCGGGACGAAATCGTGTGCCATCGGGGGCCACGAGTTCGTAAAGCACCGTATCGTATTTTGACAGCCGTTTGCCTAACTCGGCGTAGTATTCGCTTTGCCCGATATGGACAACGCCAACGAGGTCGACAACGCGGCCCGCATAAGGCGTATTAGGCTCGCCAACATAACGCACAATCGCTGTTTGCAGCGCTCGTGGCTTCCCAGCGTCGGTTTCTGCGACGCGGATATAGGCGGCTTCCGACTCGGCAGCCTTGGCTTTGGTCTCTTGCTCGGCGGGCGGTTCCGCCACCACTTGGGCGACCAGAGTAGCAACGCCCACGAGAAAACTAGCCGTCAGCAAAACGGCAAGCGTTATCGCATGACGAACGAGTTTCGATTGGTGGATCCGATTCATTATTAATAGGCCCTTTATTTCAGCCGAGTTTCCGACCGCGCGGGATTGGCGAATTGTATTTCTACAATCAAGGATAGTGGCTATTGGGGAAACCGACAAACGACGCTCCCTAGGGGCGTCGTCCAAATCATGCAAATCCCGCACTTTATGCAGAATGGGGGGATCCTAGGCCTACAGACGGCGAACCACGACATCGTCGAATTCGTTCAGGTCGTCAAACGATCCCAGCCCGATTCGCCCTTTTTTGAAGGTCATATCGGTGACCGTCATGTGGGGCTTCGTCATGTCATCAAAAAACACGTCGATTTTTCCGGAGGTGACATCACGCACGACACGCACATTGTGCCATTGGTCATCCCACGGGGTTAAGCTCTCATTTTTCGTCAGTGCCAAGCGGGGAGCTTCCTTGACGATCATGATTTGACCGCTGTGAGGATCCGGTTTCGCGCCAAGATGCACGTAATAGAAGTGCTGGTCATCTTGGTAATTAAAGAACACGCAGCAGTCCCGATGGTTGCCGGTGTCTTTGGTACTGCGGACGCGAAAGGTAATTTCAAAACTTCCGAGTTCCAAATCGCGGATCAGGGCGACGTGGCCTGGGCTGCGAACCGGCGGCTTGTAATTGCTTTCTCGCTTCGTGATTTCGATCGTCGAATTGCCATCGTTAGTCGAAAGTTTCCAGGTGTCCGGATCGAGCAATTCCCAGCGATCATGGCCTTTCTCGAAATCGTCGGTGAAAACAGTGTCGGCTGGCTCTTCACCAACGGCACAGGTGGCCAACAACAACGTAAATGCAAAACTTGTAACGCAGCGCAGCATGGTGAGTACTCTTAGGGTGGGGAGCGTCGAGGAAGGAAAGCACTTGTGCATTAACAGGTGGGCTGATTGTAGTCTGCCCGCACATCGCGGTGGGGTTACTCTTTGACAATCTTGCCAAACAGATGGCCACCGACTTTGTCATGTTGCCAAGTTCCCGAATAGCGCCCCTCGTGAATCAAAACGCGAGCACTAAACGTTCCCATCCCAGGCAGGCTCAATGAATTGAGTGTGATCACCGGAGTGTTGCCGGCGAACAAGATCGGCAAATCCATAGGAATTTCGCTATCGACGTCGCCATATTTGATGCGAGCGGTTAAACGATACATGTCTTTGTCGGCTAATTTTTCACACTTGCTAATCGTGTACTCTTCGGTTTTCGGCGAGGCGTCTTCTTTGCCATCGACCGTGAACTTTCCAACGAATTTGGCTCCGGTTAAGTAATCCGCAATTCGCTCGCCGCGTGATTCCGCTTTCGATGTTTCCTTTTCATTTGTCGCCGGCTCATCAGCCAAAACGCTAATGTTTGACAGCGTGATCAACATCCCAGCAAAACAGAAGGCCGCAATCAGTCGTGACATGGTTACACTCGCAATGTTGTGAGGGGGGGAAGCATGATCACTATCCTATGCTGTCCGCGATCCTGAGACCACACTTCGCAGCCACGCCATCGCCGCTTTTCCGATCCGGGGCTGTAAGATTTCGGGGTGCCCGCCGATGTGGATCGTGTGGCTGTGCTGGTTTCCGTTCGGAGCGACAATGATGAACCGGACATCCGCAGGCGGAACATGCCCAACCAAGTCACTAGGAATGGCGGGATAGGCGTCGACAACCAGCAACCAATCAGAATCCAGCCGAATTTTCATATCGTCAAGCGAGTCGCCTGGCATCGACGCCAGCGACAACCCACCACGGAATGCCGGGGTGTCGCCAAGCGAGGCGAACCAATTGCCCAAGGGGGCTGCAAACCCGAGCTCGATGACCGCCAGCGATTCGCGGCGGGAACGCAGCATCGAATCGATTGCGTGATATTGTTCGTAATTTTCGCCATCCCCAAAGTACAGGTCGCCAACCCGATTCAGGATCTCCGTTTTCGTACTGGCAATTTGTTCGGTACATCGCTGCAGCGAATCTGCCGTCGCGGTGATTCGCAGCGAAATGGTGGCGTCGCTAACGGTGATGCCGACGCGAGGTTGACGATCTCGCGCGATCATGTCGCCCAACCGCGATTCCATATCACTTTCGCCGGCGCCAAAAAATTTCATCACGTGGTGGAAAATCACGTTGCCACCGCCCGAAAGCTCCGCGATCTGACGCGAAACGGTCTCGTTGAACATTACCTTCATTTCCGCTGGCACGCCGGGCAAGGCGAAAACGCGGCACTTTGTGGAGTGCCCTCGGTCGATGATCAAGTCAATTCCGGGCGCGGTCCCTTGCGGATTCGGAATGATTTGGCTGGACTTGGGGAACATCGCTTGGACGCGATTCCGCTCGGGCATCGGCCGTTTGCGTGCTCCGAACAAACTTTCGATATGGTCCATTGCCTGCTGACGAAACTCGAGCGGCTCATCCACAACCTCGGCAAGGGCTTCACGCGTCAGATCGTCTTGGGTCGGCCCCAGTCCACCGCTACAGATAACGATGTCGACACGCTCGGCGGCAATATTGAACACGTCAATATTGTCACGCAACATGTCGCCGACCGTGGTTTGGAATCGAACCTCGATACCTAACTCGCCAAGCCGCTGACTGAGCCACTGAGAATTTGTATCCAGCCGCGCCCCGCTGGTCATCTCATCGCCAATGGAGATCACTTCCGCCGTCAGCTTGAGCGGGGATTGTTTATTCGCGGGGTTGCCGTTCGTGCTCATCAATCGATTCTTCCAAGGGTGCGGTTGGACGCTCGATTGTAAGGGTGATCGCCGTTTTGGACAGTTCCCCACTCAAGATTACGCGATTGCGGAACCCCTCATGACGTTCGAAAAACATTCGCTGCTCGATCTCGAACTTCGGTTCCTTGCTCGCTGCCGCACTCTTGGGCAAAACCGGTTCCACTTCGAAATACCACCAAACATGAGACCCTTCATCGCTGCGTCCCACCCAGTGGATTTTCGCTTTCGATGGCTTGGAATCTTTATTCGTCTCGGCTTTCGTGTCACGGATCGGGCGGATCCGAAACGTCTTGTTCAAGTAACGAACCGCAACGTCTTCGATCCCTTGCGTCTTGTCCGCTTGATTTTCGATCCATTGTTGGTCGAGGATATGAAGCCTTAGAGCGATCTCGAAACGTTTGGTTTCGCGATTCCACTGGACTTCGCTGACGGTTTCATGGACCGGGTGCATCATCAGCAGGACAAGCAGTGCATGGAACATGACAAATTCGAACCGTAGAGAACCGATTGGGAAATGAGTGACACATTTGATTGTAGCGGAAGTCGTCAAGACTTTCGTTTTTTGAGATGACCGAAACTCACGCACGAGTTTCGCTACCTCAATATTAGAATCAACGTCCTTTGCGATCCAACGTCATGATCGCGGAGCGATCAACGACAATCGGGTGGAAATGAACTTAGGCAGACGGCTTTTTACGAGGCGAGGCTTTGGACCGCGAGTTAGGCGATTTGCTGGACTTCGTTTCGTCGGCCTTTTCACTCGACGAATCCTGCGATGATTTCGTATCCGTTTTCACCTCAGGTTTTCCGTCCTTGTCGTCTCTTTTTTTGTCATCCGATTTCTCATTGTCGCTCTGCTTGTCGCTGTCCTTGTCGGCTTCGGACGTATCGACGTCGGGCTTCAACGCCTTTTGCATCGGATTCTTGCTCTTCTCGCTCTTAAACAACTTGAAGCGACTCGGAACCAGTCTCGGAGGCCAATAGTTGTTCGATTCTTCGGCGTCGGCGGTCTGCTGTTTTGGATCCAGCTGCAAGCGAGCAATCTCTTTTTCAGTGACAAACAGCTTGTCGACTTGTTTGGAATTGCTGCGCCAAATCTGAGCCGGAATCGTCACGGTCTCGCTTGTGTTGTCGGCGTAGTGCACGCGAACGATGATCGGCATCACCAAGCCACCGACATTCTTGAACGTGACGACATAGAAGTTCGTTTTGCGACGCAATAGCGACCGTTCGTCCGATTCGAGACCGTCCAGGAATTTTTGATAAGCCTTGCGATCCGACTCCTCAACTTTGTGTTCGTCGTAATCGGGGCTGTTGTAAAAGTCCTTCAATCCCGGTTGCAGATCGATTCGCCGAGGTAATTCGGTGCTGCGATCTTTTGAGATCGTAGGTTCTTTTTTGTCACGTTCTTGACGTTTGATCTCAGCGTTAACTTCTGGATCGCCGCTGTCAATTTGGTATAGCCGCACGTCGCTAATCGCGATGTCGACATGATCGGTACTGTAAAACCAACCACGCCAAAACCAATCCAGATCGATACCCGAAGCATCTTCCATCGTGCGGAAAAAATCCGCAGGCGTGGGACGTTTAAAACGCCATCGCAACGCATATTCACGGAAAGCAAAATCGAACAATTCGCGTCCCATGATTGTTTCACGCAGAATGTTAAGTGCAGTGGCCGGTTTGCCATACGCGTTGTTGCCGAAACTCAAAATCTCTTCGCTGCCGGTCATGATCGGACGTTGTCCGCCGCCCTTCATGTAGGGCACCATCTTGGCGGGCTCGCCACGACCCGACGGATAATCGTCTTCCCATTCTTGTTCGGTTAAATATTGCAAGAACGTATTGAGACCTTCGTCCATCCACGTCCATTGTCGTTCATCGCTGTTGACGATCATGGGAAAGAAGTTGTGGCCGACTTCGTGAATGATCACCGAAATCAATCCATACTTGGTCGCTTTGCTGTAAGTCCCGTCGTCTTCGGGACGCGGTCCGTTGAAGCAAATCATCGGATACTCCATCCCATACACCGGACCGTTGACGCTGATCGCGACAGGATACGGATAGGGAAAAGCATAACGCCCATAGACCTCAATCGTGTGAGCGATCGCTTCGGTCGAATAGGTGCTCCACAACGGATTGCCCTCGTTGGGATAATACGACATCGCCATCACGGTGCGGTCTTCGATCTTCACTCCCATCGAGTCCCAAATGAATTTGCGGCTCGCGGCAAAGGCAAAGTCGCGAACCTCTTTGGCTTGGAATACCCAAGTCTTGGTTCCCTTAGCGCGACTCGTTTCGTTCGCTTTCGCCTCTTCGGGCGTGATGATGTAGACAGGTTTCTCAGCGGAGCGAGATGTTTCGAGTCGTTCGATCCACTCGGGCTTTAGCACATCGTCGCTGTTTGCTAACTCACCCGTGGCCGAAACCACCATGTCGCTCGGCACAGTGATGCGAACATCAAAATCACCCAGCTCGAGCGTGAACTCACCACGTCCCAAGAATTGTTTGTGTTGCCAACCGGTGTAGTCCGTGTAGGCGACGACGCGTGGATACCACTGTGCAATTTCGTAGATGTAGTTTTCGTCTTTCTCGAAAAATTCGTACCCGCTGCGAGCGCGTATGATTTTGCTGTCGACGACGTTGTAGCGGTACTTGATTTTCAGCGTGGTCGATGCGTTTGCTGCGAGCGGTTCAGGCAGATCGACTCGCATCATCGTTTTCACGATGGTGTACGGAATTGGCTGATCCTCGCCGTCGGTCACAGACTTGATGCGGTAGCCGCCTTCGAAGGTAGAACGAGCAAGCAGCGAACGAATCGCATTAAACTCGACTCGCGGATGCATCGACGGCGCTGGCGCGGTGCTGACCGCGTCCGAGTCGGGCATGAAAATATTCTGGTCCAACTGTAGCCACACGTACGACAGTGGATGGGGCGATTGATTGTGATAGTCGATCACCACAGTGCCGCGGATACTTTGGTTTTCGTCATCCAACGTGACGTCGATGTCGTAATCGGCACGCTGTTGCCAGTAACCGGGACCGGGGGCCCCCGACGCCGTCCGCGTGGTCGTCGGAGTTGGCAGCCAAGAATCAAGCTGGAAGAACCGATCCGTCGCATCGCTGTGCTTCGGATTCGGCAGGAACTGGGCTTCGGCGACGAGTCCACCGGCAAGCAAAAATGCGAACAGAAAAGCAATTCGCGTCAGGGAGGACTGAACGTTCGTGATGTTTTTCACTGCAGCAAGGTCGTGGTGGCGAGGAATCAGCTGGACGATTTCGACCTAGTTTAACTAGCTTGCCGAGATTTGAGGCGGGGGTGCGATAATTTGTTCAACCAAGTCAATCGCTAAGCAGTTAGGCAGGATTCATTGGGTGAAATCCCGTTAGCCGTTTGGGCCAACGCTGTGAAGCATTTTCTCGTAGCTACCTTCGCCAGAAGGTGGTGATTCGTATTGGCCGGCAACCATCCACGCTCTGGCGAGCGTAGCTACAAATCGTAAATGCCGTAATTTGCCGGCTCTAAATGCTTCACAGCGTTACGTTTGGGCGTTAGCCCCGGTTGGATGCTGTCGAAACCGTGGCTAGCGCCAAAACGGCTAACCTAATCAGCAGTCTCCGAAGTTGGTGGAGAGGTGGCAGAAAACCATCGCAACTAAAAATCACGACAACACCGATGATTTAGCAGCCCAGCGCACGACGCCCGATCTAATTCGAACGTCTTGTCTTGCTGTAAACGGGCGGCTCGCGTTTGCGAGCGTTACCAAATTTGATGGCCGAGCTTAGCTAAGCAAACCAGCCAAATCGTCGGCGAGCAGATCAAGCACGTCGTCATCTTTGTCGTCGCTGGCGATGTCGCCCGCGATCGCTACATTGGCGGTTTGCGAGTTCGTCGGTGTATCGACCGAAATAACTCGGGTACCAGTGTTAGACAACTCGGCAAACACCGAATCGGATACGGGTTCCGCATCTTCATTGGCAGCGGTGTTTACAAGCAGTGCAGTGGCAACGGGTTGAGCTTCGCCTTCCCCACTGTTACCGACCGGTTGAACGCGACGACTCAGTTCGTTGATGACTTGCAATGCATCGAGTGCCGTCACTGCACGGTCACCGTTGACATCGACATAGAAGGGGCTGGAAAGCACCGCTTCCCCTTCGCCAGAGGATGGCAAGAAGCGAGCCATCTCGTTGATCACATGCAATGCATCGATCGGTGTCACTTGGCCGTCATTGTTCACGTCAGCAGGAAGTCGCGTGTTTTGCAAAGGCGATTCGCCTTGGCCACTCGCCCCGACCGTGATGTTCAACGCCTCGTAACGAATTTGCGATACGGGCACTGGAGCGTTTTCGCGGAACAGCAACGTGGCTTGGGCTATCGATGCATCGGCTGGCGACGCCGCGATGATGCTCGATCCCGGCGCGATCGCGTCGAAGAACACCGTCGCCATACGGCCTGGGTTCAAGCTTGGGAAGTTGCTGTCACTCGCATTGGTTTGCGTCGTGACCGTTCCGAATTCGTCAATGATTCCCAAACGGGATGCCGTCCCAACTCCCGCAGACGCATTGTAGTTTGCTGCGAAAGTCACATCAAAGTTGTAGCGGTCGGCCAGATTGGTGTTCGCAGGACGGATCGAGGCCGAATCGTACAGCATGTCCAAGAAGCCTGCGAAGACAAACGTGCTGTCGTTCCGCAAGTCTTCGAGGTCGACCTGGACACCGAAGCGATCACCGACGCGAATTTGGCTGCTGCTGATCGGTTGGCCGCCTGCGTTGACAAGGTTCAATCCGATCCGCACTTCGTCATCCGCATTCGCGTTGCCGTACGCCAAGGTTACTTGTGCGGTGCTGCGGATACCTTCGTTGGTAACAATCACGTAAGTGAACTGGTCAAACCCAGACGCGGTAGGATTGTTGGTCGGACGATAATTGAAGTAATCGTCATTCAGATCACTTGGCGTGTTGTTGTTATTAACAGTGATCGTGCCGTTTTGCGGCTGAACAACCACACCAAATTCTTGCAACTGTTTACCGGCGAATTGATCGTTATTCAGTACGTTCAATCGAGCGGCGGTTGGCGACGAAGCCGAAATGGTTGAGCCAACCGAGTCGACACCTTGCATGAAAGCGTCGTCGACGGCGGATACAAAGGTTCCATCACCAGCGAAAATAACGAATTCGCTTCTGCCGAAGCGAATCTGACTTGGGGTCAATGCAACGTCTTGTCCGAGCAAGACCGTTTCGCTGCGAGCATCGTCGGCTGGATCAGCCGCGAACACGGCAACGCCGGGTGACAACGCTTCAAAGGTAATCGTGAACAGTTCGGCCTTGCCCGTAAACGGCGTTGGGTTATTGACGATTTGGACGCCCCCAACATCATCGATCAAACCTGGTTTTTGTGCATTGCCTTGTTGGAAAGTTGCACCGCTAAACAGCGGCCCAAAGGAAATGTCAAACGGGAAGGCTGGGTTGGCACTGCTAGCGACGGTTTTCACCAATTCGTCGGTGTATAACAAGTCAAGGAACGACGACACCACACCTTCGGGGTCGCGAGTGCCCGCCAAGTCGAGCTCGTCCACCAACACGCGAACGCTAAATCGATTCGCTGCAGGGTTGGTCGTATTTAGCTGCAGATTGGTGATCGGGGTCTTGTTAACCGGGTCCAAGAATTCAATCGAATAATCGACCAAATCATCGGCCTGTGATCCTGGCAACAAGTTGATCGTAACCTGAGCACTTGATGACGATCCCGCTCCGTCCTGGACACTGTAAGTGAACTGTTCGGTACCCGCAAAATTACTGGCCGGAGTATAGCGAAGCGATTGCCCGCCTCCGATGATCGTGACGGTACCGCCAGCACTGCCGGGGGTTACACTCGCGATGGACAATCCACCCGACAGACTCGCAACGTCATTGTCGAGTACATTGAGTGCGCGGTTCTGAGAACCTTGAGGAATGCTAAAAATGTCATCGATTGCGATAGGAACATTCGATTGGAACGTGACTTCAACAATCACCGTAGCGGTGTAAAGATTGTTGAAGACATCGCTAACCGTGTAGGTAAAGACGTCGCGTCCCGTGAACCCATTTTGCGGGGTGTAGAAGATCGAACGGCCGCCGTCGTCATCCGCGATTCGCACCGAACCGTTGGTGCCATTGTTATTGAACGAAACGATCGTCAGCGGGTTTTCGGCAGTTTCAAAGTCATTCGCCAGCACGTTCAATCGTACCGGAGCGCTGTTGCGAGAGACTTGCAGGTTGAGGTCGTCGTTGGCGACACTATTGGTCGGCAATATGGAAACGCGAATGTCTTCGACTTCACCGGTCTCCGCGAACCCACCAGGTCCTAGGCCTTGTGTTTGGCTCAAGCGGAATCGAGCGTAAGTCGAACCGATGATCGCGTTGCTTGGTACCGCAGCGCTAATGGTTTGCGTCGCACCGGTGACACCGCTCGGGATGAGAACTTCGGTCAATCGCTCGTTGGCACCATTGAACGTGCCGTCGCCATCAAAGTCGACAAAACCTTGTAGGTAGGCTGGGCTGCCAGTGGTATTAGTGACCGTGACTGCAAATTGCCCCGTCGAGCCTAAACCAAACGGTGTGGCCTGACGAACGCCATCTTCATCATCGGCGCCGTTGTTGTCGTCACCGTCGGCTAAGACACTGGGTTGACCATCGAGTTCACGATCCACCAAAGCTCCGATTGTCAAACCGGTCGTGATGCCGTGAGCCGCACCGCCGACTGCTTCGGTCGTCAGATAGGTGTTCGGAGCATCACCAAAGTCGCGTGATGGCAAGTTGCCAAAGTCTTTGTCAAAGACGGCCGAGCCATCAAAGACAACCGTCCATTCGCCACCCGCAGGGAAGGTTTGTACAAATCCGGCTTGGACCACTTCGCGAATCGTGTACGTGCCTGGGCCTGGGAAGTTTATGGTGTAAGAACCATCCGCACGCGTGATCGCGTTAGGTTCACCCAAATCGGGACGATCGTCGCCGTCCAAGTCGAGATAGATGTAAACGCCTGGGATGCCTGGTTCGCCTGGATCGCGGAAGCCATCGCCATCGTTATCACTGAACTTAGTACCGGTGATGTCAGATTGCACCTTGGTAAAACCAAAGTTAATACCGCCAACCGTTGCACCAGTGGTCGTTACGGGCTTGCTGGTCGCAGTACTGGCAACAAATTGAATCGACGGAGCGATCGCAACGACCGTCTGTGTGCCGGTTGCCGCGGGCAGACTGTAGCTTCCATCGGCGCCAGTAACGGCGCGTGTTTCACTGGAGTCGAGTACACCATTGCCGTTTGCGTCAAGGAATACCGTTACGCCTGCCAATCCACCATCGGCGGCACCGTTTCCATCGCGGTTCAAGTCGTTAAAGACACGGCCAGTGATCGAACCGCCAACGGTTCCGGTCGACAGTACATGGGAAAGCGTCTCGGCCGATCGCTGGCTGCCAAAGAGACCTTCGGTACGCGAGAAGCGGTCGGTCGTAAAGGCAATCCTCGTGTCGTCGGTGGTTCCGAAAATTCCGTCGTTACCAACACCGGCAAAGAATTCTTCGGCTTGCTGAGGACCACCTTCGTCGATCAAGTTACCAACGAGGTTGGTACCATCGGTGTGCCGCAGCCCGAACGTATGCGAGGCTTCGTGCGAAATCGTGACCGCCAATTGTCGCGCAATTGCGTCCAATTGACTGACCGCATTGGAGATCGGGAACTGAGCGGCAAAGCCATTGATCGCGTCAACCTGAACAACACCAATACTGGTCAGGTCAAAGTTTCCAAGGTCAATTGCTGTTGCAATCGGAGCGGGCAAACCAAAGTCCGCTGCCGTTCCGCCAACGATGATCCGAGTCACCAAGGGGTTCGAACCCGGATCGTTGTGAGTTTCGCTACTGACGATTGTCACACCAAAGTCGCCAGGAACACCGGTGTTGGCGTAATCGCCATTGGTTCCGGTGAGTCCAAGGTCAGCAAAATGCTGCTTGACCTGCGCCATCGTGTCGGCAACCAAGCGGTTGTAGGCGGCATCGTTGAGAATCTCGATCCCGATATCGGGGAGCGAATCTCGCAGCGATGGGTAGCGGATGATGCCACCGATCGGCACACCATTAACGCCTCCGAGCGAATCACTGTATTGGTCGGGCGTCAGCGTTCCGCCGTCGAAGTCAACGAAAATGACTTGCTGGGCACCAATGGGCAACTTCTCGGACGTCGGTCGATAGGTTCGCATTCCGATCTTGTAATCGGGAGCACCAACATTGGCCGCGACTTCGACGTAATAACGTCCGTCTTCCGGAATGACCTGAGCGAAGGTCGCATTGCCGAGGGTTTGGATCGGCGAATTCGCTGGCACACCCGCCGATTGCAGATCATCGACGCCGTACCAAATTCGACCATTGTCATAGTAGACGGTGTATTCAATTGCAGACCCTTGAGTCGCAATGTCCAGAATATCGCCCGCTTTCAGATCGAAACCATAAACGTCAACGTCGGTATTGAATCCGCCTCCCAATGGAGGACGGGTGCCGAAGTTAAACGTACCACTGATGTCGATTGTATTCCGTTGGCCCGGTTGATTGCCGAGAGGAATGATTTCAGCATCGGTGTAGAAGTCGTTGTTGCCGAGCGACGTGATCGCTTCTTTCTCGACATAAGAAAACGACGCAACCGTGCCGATGTTGCGAGGTGCGTCGAACGTTGGCAACGAGCCAATGGGAATCGTGGGGATATCGGCCGCCATCAATTGCCGTTGTTCGAGGCCTTCGAGCATTAGCGTTCGTTTACGCATCCCCCGCGATGCCAAACTGCGTTTGGCTCGTTTTCGAGAGGCGCGGGAAGGTTGGGGATCGCTAGATGTCGATGCCTGGATCGATTCACTGCGTTTGATCATCGAGGGTCTCTTGCCAAACGTTCTGCCAAAGGATTCACGCGACAATTCCGGTTTTGCCGCGGTCAGCCCAAGGGCGTCAAATCAATGACGCTGCGAGGTGGATGTATTCGTCGTCAGTCGTAGTCATGCCGCTTTTCGCCGCAAGCCGTCTATCATTCTGATTCGCCGATAGTTTGTTTGGGCCAAAAAATGACTAATCAAACAATCAAAACTCTAAATCTATCGGAACTCTAAATTGCTTGGGGGCGCTTTAAGCAGCATCGGTTATTGCGATAGGGCGCCATTGGCAATTTAGTGAACGCCTTCCTATTCCGAAACTTAGTCACAATAGGAAAGAGAAAGCGAATGAGATGGACGTAGGGGAAAAGGGACGAGTTGCGATTCTAATTGCACCCTTAGACGTGTCAACGAAACGGTGCACTTCGGACGCGTCATTCACGACGGAAGTTCCGGTTGCCCCGAAAAATCGGACTAAATGGACTTTCGCCACCCAATTCCTGGCGTCCACGCCTACGCAAAACGGGTGGGACGCCCCGCAAATGGATACATACGTCCACCTGCCAAAGGCGTGCCCGCACTCAACGGTCCCCTACGGACACTGCTGAATTCGTTGTCCGTTTGGGCAAACGCTGTGAAGCACGTTTCTGGTAGCTACCTTCGCCAGAAGGTGGTGACTTGTATTGGACGGCAACCATCCACGCTCTGGCGAGCGTAGCTACAAAACGCAAATGTACTAATTCAGCAGTCTCCTACTGGAATCGCAGAACGCGGTGATCCCCCACCATGGCTACTTCAGGTGCGCAAAAAAAATCCCGCGAACGAATTCGCGGGATTTTTGCAGATAGCATTAGGTTGGCTTTAGCTACCAAATGTACTCGGCACCGATCGAGAAACCTTGGATCACCAATTGGTCCGTTTGATTGCGGTTGGCACCTGGAGCCGTTCCTGGGAGCGAATCCGAGAAATTGCGAATGTTCTGGGCGTCGACGGTTCCGAAGTGAACGTCGTCTACACCAATCAGATAGTAAGCCGAGCGAAGCGTCCATGAATGACTGAGGCGATAAAGTAGTGTCGCCTCAAATTCGCCCATCACGGTTGATTCTTGGTTGCCGTCCTCGAACTTAACCGAGCCTGGTGTGGCTCCGGCAGCTTCCGAGTTGAAGGCGAGGAACGAATTGCGTTTGACATCATTTTGCATCCACGCTCCCTTTGCACCCAATCCAAGATTGATCCCAGGCATCACGTTGTACCAAAGGTCAAATCCAGCCTGAGGGCCGAACAATCGGTTCTTGTTTCGGTCGCTTGACGTGAAGAAGCGGCGATCGTTACCGGTACCGTTGTTATCAAGTCCAACAGTCGAGTAGATCAACTGGTCGTCGTAGCGGATGTGGCGAAGTCCCACCAACCACGAACCTTGAAAGCGGCAATATGGCCCCATGGTGCGACGACGATAGTTCAGTTCAAAGCTGTCGAACGAGCTTTGCGTTCCAATCGATTGGCTGAGCGATTGGTCGGTATCATCAAAACCACCTGCTGGAGTGACTCCGAAATCGCTAATCACGGAAAACAGTTGAGCATTGGGATCGTTGACAGTTGCCCGTCCATCCCACTCCTGGCCACCCATGTAGGTGAATTCCATGTTGCCGCCGGCACCGAAGATCATCGCTGCCGAGAGTCGTACTCCTGCTTCGAGATCGTCGCTTTCCGCGTCGCCAAGTCTTAGTACAGGAGTGCCACTGACGCCTTGAGTCGTGAGCACGCCGTTACCATTGCCATCATTATGGCTCAGGAATAGGCCTTCGACTGAGAGGTCGTACCAGCGTTGAGCACAGCGACCCGCATCCCGGTAAGGGAGCAGGCTGCCCATTGCACCAAGCAAATAGCCTCGGCCGACGAACTGACACGCTTCGCAGCCGTCACCACGGCAAAACATACAGAGAAAGCGTAGGTTTGTACGTCCGCCACAAGCTGGGCATCCTTCGCGAGCACACCCGCCGCAAGCAGTAGCATTGCCACCGACTCGACCTAATAGTCCGCCGCGACCGAGCATCCGACAGCGTCCACAACCGCAACCGCCGAAGATCCCGGCGTCGCATTCGTCTTCGCCGTAACCGCAGCCACCATCGCAACCGCCGCCGCAGCTGCCATCACAGCCACTGCCGATCATGCCGCCGTAGAGGCCGCCGTCGCCGTAGGGACTGTCACAGCCACCGCTATCACAAGCGGGGCCATTGAAGCCGACCGGCATCACGCCGCTCTGCATTCCCAGTGGCATCACAGTGCCGTTGTACATCGTCGGCGGGACCATGCCAGCCGGCGTTACATAGCCGCTTCCGGCATAGTCCATGTCGGCTTGAACCACCCGCGGCGGTTGGGCTTGTGCCTCGGGAATACCAGCCCAAAACGCAAAGACCGCTGTGGCAAACAGAGTAAAACAGGTCGCTTTTATTGGAATCATTCGGTGCATTGCAAACGTCTCCGCGGCAAACGCCGCCTCGCTATCGGCCGGTATGGAAAAGCCGGAGTGTCAAAAGCGGGAACGAAGCAAATGCGGGCCACCAATTGGACCGCTGCTATCGATGGCTGATGCCGCGACCCTCGCCGCACAAGCCTCAGGTATGGCTGATCCTTCTCGACGCGTACACGCGACGATCAAAACCGAGCCCACCTTTTCCCCCTCAGATTGGCTTTGAAGCAATTCATGCCGAACCTCGAATCCTGAAAATTCATTTTTCAGGAACGTTCGACACAACTCCTTCACGCGGATTTATCGGCACAACCGGGCGCTGAGGTTTGGTTATTCCGGCCGATACGTTCAGGAAAAATTTTCCGAATGACTCCGGAAATTGCTATCATCGGCCATGGCGACGCCCATTGCAGCGTCGCGGCTGCTCCACCGCAGTGTAGAAAATGTCACCGAAACGGCGGTCGTCGACATGAGTCATCGCTCCAGGTCAACCTCGGAACCTTCGCTACAGAGTCCTAGTGCGAATGCCGAGTCCGTGTGCGACATCATTGCTCGCTTGGGACCACCACCCCGCGACGTCGTCGACGTTTGGTGCCAACAAGCGAGTGCAATCGCCGAGGACATCCATGCTCGCACCGGTCAACCGCTACCGCCCATCAACTTGGCGGATTGGTTGGTCGATTCGCACGGCACCGTGGGATTGCGGTCCACAAAAACAAGGCCTGAAGATCCGGTGTCAAGTGATGCACCATCCCATCATGATGTGCGTGCGATCAATGAACAGCGATTAGAAGAATTCCGAAACCAAGTCGGTGGCGAACTCTCGCGAGGCGTGACGGCATTAGGTGTGACGGCATTAGGTGTGACGGCATTAGGCGAGTCCAATGCAAACGTTTCGCAAACCAATCAGCCTGATCAGCAAAGCAGCCTTGCCGACGTCAGTCTGGCGCCGGAGGAAGCGCCGTCTCGCAATACGAGTCGGCGACGCCAGCCAAACCCGGTCGTTGCCATCGCCACCGTGGGGATCATCGGCATCACGTTGGGACTGGTTTGGTGGTGGAATAGCGGAACTTCACATCCTGAAAAATTGATGGTTGCAGACACCGGCGTTGCCTCGCAGCAATTCGAAAGGGACACGAAGTCGCCGGTGATTGGAAACGACACACCAGACTCCAACACCGACAGCGTGCTACAAACCGCGACACTCGAATCATTTGACACAACGAGCGATGAACTGAATTCGGGATCCACGCTGGCGAACCCGAAATCGTTATTGGAATTTGATTCGCTTGTTCCGTCGATGATGTCGTCGAACTTCGAGACGTCGCAATCTTCGACTGCGGACGCCGATCCAAACTCGTTCGCAGAGCAAGCACAAGATGCAGTGGAAGGCACCGCAGCGGCGATTTCCATTGGCGACGTCAGCATCTCTAACAACATCGCTACGGACGCGTTATCAATCGCCCCGGAGATCGAATCACCCGAGATACCGCAAACCGTGCGATCGGTGGCAGTACACGCAATTGAGTTGCCGGCGACGGACGATACTGCGACCTCACAATCCATCGAAAACTTTCATTTCAGTAATGATGCCCGCGACCGACTTTTGCTCGAGTTCCCCATCAACATTCCGATTGCGATGATTCCCAGTCGAGAAATCGCTGCAGAATTAATTGCATCGTACGACATTCGCGATACCCGAAACGAGACTTCGATTGCGGTCTTAAATGGCGAAGCGGAGGGACTGAGGTTTCAGTGGAACGAAAACGCCAAAGCAAGTTCTCAAGCGAGCTCTCTGTTACATGGTCGTCTTCGCGATGTTGGCGGCGACGTCGTTTTCTTTCGTCCGCGAATCGAAGCGGATGCTTGGACGCTGTCCTTTGAAAAATCAGATTTTCACCCCAGTTGGAATCTGTCGGGAATGTTGCCAACGAAGGTCGCCAGGTTGAAAATCGAATTCGAGTTGCCGGACGAGGTAGAGGAAGCTTGGATTGAACCCATCGATTCCACATCTCCACGACGTACGAGTGGGATTGCGGTCCTATCGCTCAAAGACAGCGAAAACGTACGGATCGGTATCCGCTTCGACATCAAGTGTACGACCAAACTCTCTTGTCAAATCCGGACCGCCGGCCGACTGGACCCCACGTTCGCATGGCAGTCGTTTACCGAGACGGGGCTAGCAAATTTTGCTAATGCGTTGCTCGGCCAAACGGACCAATTGTTGCAGCAAGTTGCTCAGGTCGAATCCTTGTACGATCGCAGCGACACGGACGCGCGGCGGATCATTCGCCCTCGCCGCGCGGCGATGAAGTCGCACGTGGATCATTTGACAGAGATGTCCCGCCGTGTTGCTGAATTGCAATCCTTGGTGACTCTGTTACAAACATCGGCAAAACTGAGATTTGAAGTATCGGTTCAGTGGGCGGATATGGAACAAGTCATACTCACGCAAAAGGATTAAGTCAGATGCAATGTTTCTGGGTAGAAAAAAACGACGCTGGCGAAGTGACATCGTCAATCACTCAGCAACCCACTTCGATTTTGGATGCGTCGAACTCTCAATCGCCACGCATTCGCATCCAAGTCGAATACTCGTCACTGAATTACAAGGACGCACTCGCCGCGACCGGAAACCCGGGGATCGTCCGAAAATTCCCTCACATTCCAGGCATCGATGCTGTCGGCCGAGTGATTCAAAGCGCGGACGACGATTTCCAAGTCAGCGATCAAGTGATTGTGACGGGGAACCAACTAGGCGTGAATTGTTTTGGCGCTTGGGCAGAACAGATCGATGTGCCCAGTTCATGGGCGGTGCCACTGCCCGATTCCTTGACTCCGGTCCAAGCGATGGCCCTCGGCACCGCTGGTTTCACGGCGGCACAATGTGTGGGGGCCCTAATCAACCATGGTGTGACCCCGGAATCCGGCAGCGTCGTCGTCACGGGAGCGACCGGCGGCGTCGCAAGTCTGGCAATCTCGCTGCTCGTAAAATTGGGCTACTCCGTGGTGGCGGTCACAGGAAAGGAAAGTGAGCACGCGAACCTGAAAAAACGTGGAGTCGAAAAAGTCCTCACACGCAGCGAGTTTGTGGATGACAGCAAAAGGCCTTTATTGAGTGCGGCTTACGCAGCAGCGGTCGACTCGGTGGGTGGGAAAATGCTAGAAACGTTGCTGCGGACGACCTCGTACCGCGGCTGCATCGCGGCTTGCGGGTTGACCGGTGGAAGCGAGCTAAATACGACCGTTTATCCGTTCCTGCTGCGTGGAATTACGCTTTGTGGAATCGATTCGGCGATGTGCCCCCTGCCGGAGCGTCAAAAAATTTGGCAGCGTTTGGCGGGTGAATGGAAGTTGGATGATCTCGATTCACTAACCCAGATTTACCCCATGGACCAGCTGAAGTCGTTGGTCAGCAAGATTTTGGCAGGTGAAATGGTCGGCCGCGCCGTCATCAAAATCTAGCCCGCTTGCTCGTTTGCAGCCCCCCAAGCTCTCGCATTCGGAGCGGGAATCGGCAACAATGTCGGGCAAATGAAAAGTCACGCTAGCCTGTTAACGATTCGTCAACAGCGGCGCCGAAAACTCCGTTCGGTGCACGGCGGAGTCGCTTTGCGTGCTTCGATCCACTCCGTCCGCCGCCGCTTGATTCACGAGCTGCTTGAGTCGCGGCACATGATGGCGGTTTACACGCCATCGCCCGCCGCACTGGATGGGGCAGCGGGCAGCTTGCGAGACGTGATCGTTCAAGCAAATCAGAATTTCGAGAACGACACGATTGAACTGGCTGCCGGTGTGTATCACCTGAGCGTCGCCAACCCCGCTGGCCAAGAAAACGAGTCTCTTAGCGGAGACCTCGATTTTAGTGAACGCAACTTTAGTGTGACCATCAATGGCCAGGGGATCGGGAAAACAATCCTGAACCAAAATGTCGTCGATCGTGTGTTGCAAGTCATGCCCGGCGTGACCTTGATCGTCAACGACTTGACGATTCGCGGCGGCATCGCGACCGACGATGGCAGCGACGGTGCCTTGTCAAGCGATCCCAATGGACAGCCACTCGCCAGCGGAGGTGGACTTTGGGTTGGCGGTTCGCTGCTACTGAATCATGTCGCAATCGAAGCAAACGAGGCACTCGGAAGTGATCCCGACGCGGGTGGCGGCGGTTTGTTTGCAGATTCGGATAGTCAAATACGTTTTGACGCTGTCCACTTGGCAGGCAATGTCTCTGCGTCCCACGGTGGCGGACTGATGACGCGATCCGCCGAAGTCCAAATTCAAAACTCTGTATTTGCAGGAAACGTTGCAGCACGCTACGGCGGCGCGATCAGTCTGTCGGGAAATAATCTCGCAAGTCTGAGTGAATCCACATTCAGAGACAACAACGCGTTTCTCGGGGGTGGGGCCCTCTACAACGAGGGAGTCACCGTTGCGATCACAGCCACATCGATCGTTGACAATGAGACCGATGGAGACGGCGGCGGCATCTACAATCGTTTTGGTGCGTTGACAATCCGACAATCAACGCTCGCCAGTAATCAAGCGAAACTTGATGGTGGCGGATTGTTTCAATTGGATGCGACCACACGAATGTTTAATAGCACCGTTTCAGGAAACATTGCCACGGGCAGCGGCGGTGGGATTCGCGACATCGATAGTGGATCGACGCTAACTCACACGACCATTGCTCTGAATCTCGCCTCGCAAGGCGGCGGAATGTTCGCGAACAACACCAGTACCGCAACGCTGAACAATACGATTGTGTTGGGCAACGGCAGTGATCTGATTACCGAATCGCCGACACTCGGACGCAACAACCTGATCGGAAATCCAGCGACAACGGGAGGACTGGATCCTTCGGCAGCGAGCCAGAACATTTTTGGACGCGACAACGGGTCTGGCGGACGCGTTCCCTTATCGTTTTCCGATGTATTGAAGCCGCTTAGTTTTTATGGCGGCATCACGCAGACGCATGCGTTGGCAAATCAAGTTGACAATCCCGCGATCGGTGCCGGCCGCGCGTCCTTGGCATTTGACGACATTGGAAATGCATTGACGACTGATCAACGTGGCAAAGGGTTTGCCAGATCGGCTGTTTCGCTGGGACAAACCAATCTGGACATTGGTGCTTATGAATTGCAATCGCTGTCGACCGGTCCTTTTGTGGTGACGACACTCGCGGACGAACTTGACGCCAATGCGTTTTTAGGGAACCCGGCTGACCTCAGTTTGCGTGAAGCGATTGATTTAGCAAACGCCAGCTTTGGGCCGGATCGCATCGAGTTTGATCCGTCGCTGACCTTGGGAGTGATCGAACTTTCCTTGGGCGACTTGGTGATCCGTGATGATTTGGAATTGGTAGGACTCGGGGCTTCTCGATTGTCGATCAATGCCAATGCGAATTCACGGATATTTACGATCGACGACCTGGATGCCAATCAGTCGATCAATGTAACGATCAGCGACGTTGGTTTGACCGGCGGCCACGCTCGGGGTTCAGGCGTTTCGGGCAGTGGCGGAGCGATCTGGTCGACCGAAAACCTGACGCTGCAGCGAAGCCATGTCACCGGTAACACAGCGGACGCACTTGGCGGTGGAATCTACTCGGCTCCTCGCAGCCAAACGGTGATTCAAAACAGCACAATCGATCACAATCAAGCCGCGTTCGGAGGCGGATTGACGCTTAGCAATCAAGGCAAAATTCAGCAAAGCACCATCTCGGGAAATCACGCCACGTCGGATGCCGGCGGATTGCTGCAGTTCACTGGGACTGCGGAAGTTCTGCAAAGTACGATTTCGGGCAACCGAGCGGATGGCCACGGTGGTGGGATCGTTTCAGCGAACGCAGTGACGACGCTGACCAATTCGATCGTTGCTGGAAATGAAGCCACCACGCGTAACGATCTCTCAACGCTCGGAGGGACGTTCGCCGGTTTCTTTAGCTTGATTGGCGATCCCGCGTCCGCAGCAGGACTGGTGCACGGACGCGACTCGAATATCATCGGTCAATCATCGCCACAAGGTCGCAGCATTGTTCCCATACAGAAAATTCTGAAACCGCTCGCACTCAACGGTGGTCCGACACCCACGCACGCTTTGCCCCCGTTGTCAGCCGCACTAGATGCTGGCAGTTCGATAGGTTTACCGAACTCGGCGACCGATCAACGGGGCAGTTTGTATGTTCGTGATGCCCTCGGCGGTGTCGACATTGGTTCCTATGAACGACAAACCGAGAATGATCTGGTGGTGATCGTCACGACCGCTGACGATCAATCCGATGCGAATCCGCTGAGCGCCGCAAATCTCGAGATCAGCCTTCGCGAAGCGATTGCGATCGCAAATGCCACGGCGGGTGAATTCGAAGTGCGTTTTGCCTCCTCCGTTACATCTCCGATGAAGGTTCAGCAAGGCGAAATCGAAATCAAAGACGATGTTGTCTTTGCGGGGAACGGATCGGAACAGACGATCATTGACGCGGAAAATAGAAGCCGCATCTTTACGATCTTGGATCCCGACATTCAATTGACATTGAATGATGTTCGTCTGACCGGAGGCACCGCGTCGCTTGGAGGTGCCATCTTTGCTAACGACGCACACATATCACTTCGTGACTCGACGATCAGCGGGAATGACGCTACGGATCGAGGCGGTGCAATCTTTATCGACAAGGGATCACTGACGCTAATCAATAGCGACATCACTGCAAACCAAGCGGCCAACTCCGCAGGCGGAGTCGCGGGAAACGATGTCGCAGTAACGCTTATGCTGAGCACCGTGGCGGCCAACACGAGTTCACTTGGCGGTGGATTTCACGTCACAAGCGACGACGAAATTGTCCGCTTTGAAAGTTCGCCGACCGAGGCTTCATCCGCGACGGACGGATTGTCAATTCAAGCGGGCACAGTGCTGGTCTTGGGCACGGGGCTGAACGAGACGTTTCAACTTAGACTTGATCCTGACTCGCTGCCGACGTCGATCGACCTTCAATTCGATGGTGCCGGTGGTCGCAATACGCTTCAGTTCCTGACATCCACCACGCCCGCCAACGTCTTGGAAGATGTGTACCGGACGAGAAATTTCGCGGTCATTCAACTCGCCGAGGATGCAAGGTCCAATCTGTTCATCGACTCCGATGCAGTATCGCGTTTGTCGCCCCAAAGCGAATCGATCCAGGTGGGCGGTTTCGCGGGCGGCAATATCCTGCTCAGTGAGCCACAGGATTGGCGGATGGGATCGACACGAGTTTTCAACGGAGTGTTTTTGAGATCGCTTGTGAACCAGCGCAATCCGATGCCGCGAGTGATCGAAGCAGGGCTGCCACTGCCCTGGCAAAACTTGATTCGCAAAACCGATTCCAATAACGATGGATTCATCACCGCCGCCGACGCTCTGCTGATCATCAACGAACTGGAATCACAAACATATTCTCTTAGCGACGGTCGCCTAGTAAATCCGCTTGGCGTGGTCGTTTGGCCCAATCGTTACTTTGACGTCAGCGGCGATGGTTTGGTGACCGCCTTTGATGCGCTGCAAGTGATCAATGCACTGGCCAGACTCGAACGAGTTCCCGATCTGAACATTGCGATCACAGCCGCGACGCCGTGGTTGGATCCAGACGACTTGCGCCGTCTCGTCGGAGGCGAGGACATCGTCTTGGCGATGCCGCCCATAACGACGTTGCCAACGAAGCCCGCTTGGCAAAACGCCGAGGCATCACGTGCACAGTCCGTGCATCCGTCGGTTCCCGCCACAGACGCAAACGCAGAAACACAAACGTCACCGGACACGACCACCGATGGGTTCTTTGCCACCACAGACGCGTTTGATTCGCTTTGATCGAGATACGAGATTGTCGCGACGTCGCTTCACGCGTTCGCCGGCGCGTCGCGGCTCTTGTGAGCCGTGACGCGTGAGCGGCCGGGTCCCACGCTCTACCCGGTGCCTTACGGCCCACGACTCACGATCGCAATTTGCTTTACGTTTAAATCGACAGCACGCGGCTCGTGCCGTCGGCTCAATTTTGCCTGTTTGCGATCGATCACTCGCAACCTGCCCTCGGCATGTTGCGGGATTCAACTGGCCAAAACTTCCTTTAGCACGTGGCCGTGGACGTCGGTCAAGCGGCGATCAATCCCATTGTTTCGTACCGCCAACCGCGTGTGGTCGATTCCCAATTGGTGCAAGATCGTCGCGTAGATGTCATAGACCTCGGTGTGCTGCGAACGTGATTGCGGTTTGTACCCCCACTCATCACTCGGCCCATAGCTGCCACCTTGGATGCCGCCTCCGCACAACCAATTTGTGAACACGAATGGATTGTGGTCGCGACCTTTGCTGCCTTGCGAACAAGGCATCCGTCCAAACTCGGTCGTCCATAAAATGATCGTGTCGTCGAGCATCCCACGCTGTTCGAGATCTTTGATCAACGCAGCGGCTCCGGTTGCCATCCCGCGTGCCAACGGCTCGTGATCACGCTGGACATTCTCGTGGCTGTCCCAATTGCGACGTGGATGACCGTTGTCATTACCGCTCCAAACTTGCACAAAGCGAACTCCGCGTTCGAGCAACCGACGAGCGACCAAGCACTTGCGGCCAAAAAATTCGGTCTCGGCCTTGGTGTTGATAACCGAATCATCGACCCGTGATCCTTCGTTGCTGAGTCCGTACATCGAACGGATGTATTGCGGCTCGGCAGAAACGTCCAGCGCATCGGTGGCACTGATCTGCATCGCCGCGGCAAGCTCGTATGATCGCACTCGCGCGGCAAGCCGGTCATCGTCAGCCCGTTTTTCTGCATAGGCGAGATTCAGCCTGCGAAGCGATTCCAAGCCGGCGACGTCGTTTTTTGCAGTGATAAAATCACTTTCGGGAGCAAACAGATCGCGAATCGGCGTCTCGTTCCCAGGACGAATGACGGTGCCCTGGTGCTCGGCCGACAAAAACGCGTTGGCCCAGTTCTTGGCTCCGTTGGATGCTAGTCCGCGGTGGTCGGGCAAGACGACAAAGGCGGGAAGGTTCTCGTTTTCGCTTCCCAGTCCATAGGAAATCCACGACCCGGCACTCGGAAAGCCCGGCAGTTGGAACCCGGTCGTCTGCAGCAACGTCGCTTGGCTATGGACGCCGGTTTTTGCGACCACGTTGTGAATAAACGCGATCTTGTCCACCACGTCACCCAAGGGGGCGACGATGTCACTGAGCATCTTGCCCGATTCGCCGTAGGGATTGAATTGCCAAGGACTGGCCATGCATGCCCCCGGTGTGCTTTGGAACAACTCAACCTGTTCGCCTGGATCCCAAGGCTTTCCATTTTGCTTCTTCAATAGTGGCTTGTAATCAAACGTATCCACATGGCTGGCGGCACCGGCCATGAATAACTGGATCACGCGTTTCGCACGCGGGGGATGATGCAGCCGTGTCGTCGCGCCACTTGCCCCAGCTTGCACATGATCACGGGATAGCAAATCGGCAAACGCAATGCCCGCCAAACTCGAAAGCCCGCTGCCCATCCATGATCGACGCGTGAGGTGAGAGCGAAAGTTTTCCATAAGAATCGTTACTCCACATAAATGAATTGACTGGTGTTCAGCAGCACTCTCGCTAGCGTTGCTTCACCGTGCGTTTGCATCAATGTTCGCAGCATTGTTCGCTCGTCGTCGTTGGGATATCGCCCCCACGTCCATTGGCAGGCGAGATCAATTTGTTGATCTGCTGTGCTGGACGGGTTTGTCGTTTTGATTCTCTCTGCAAAGTGTTTCGACATCGCGTCGGTCAAACGATTGTTCCACTGCGTCAGAGCTTGAAGGGCCGTGGTCGATTCATCACGCTGAGGGACACTGATCGAGGGATCGGCACAATCGAGTGTCGTCATCATCGGCTGCGGCTGGCTACGGACGACAAAGCGATAGATGCTGCGGCGATGCGACTTGGGGTCATTAGGATCGTGAAGATGGTATTCATAGTGAGGTGAATGCTGGGGTTTCTCGATCACGAAGTCCTGGAAACTCGGGCCTCCACGTTCGTCCAATCGCAGCACGCCGCTGATCGAAAGCAGGGAGTCGCGAAACTCTTCGGCGGTCAACCGACGGCGATTAAATCGCCATAGCAGCGTGTTGTTTGAATCGATTGCGGCATTGTGGTCATCCGCGGAACTCGCTCGGCGGTACGCTCCGCTGGTGACCATCAATCGCACGATCGCCTTGATCGATTGTTGAGGATCGTCTCGCAGTCGGGTGGCCAAATAATCGAGCAGTTCAGGATGTGTCGGCAGCGTCCCCATCCGGCCAAAATCATTCGGCGTGCTAACCAACGGCTGACCAAACACCCACTGCCAAAGCCGATTGGCCATACTCCGCCACACCAACGGATTGTCACGAGCGGTGAGGTAGTGAGCCAAACAGGCTCGCGAGTCGGCCTCGTCTTCGTTATTGGCGGCACACGCGGCGTGTGATGCCTGATTCCACAACACCGGAAGCCCCGGAGCCAAACGGTCACCCGGTGTTCGCAGGTCACCGCGGTGCAGTAAATGGATCGGGCGAGGCTTGCCTTCGGTCGGTTTGAATTTCCCTTGGGTTTCGAAGTGAGTAGCCGCCGCGTAAACCTTCACGCCAACGGGAAATTGATTTTGTTGGGTTCGCAGATCGCTAAGCGACTGAGTGATTTTCGTTAGACGTGAATCGAAGTCGGCTGTGTCCAAGTTTTGCAGCACCTTGGCTCGATCGCGTTGCAGTTGGATCAGGTTGGCGATTGCCAGTTCACCTTCGACCCGGCGATAAGCAATGCCGTCAGTCAGATTTTTGACACTCCATCTTGGCTCGGCCTCGATGCTGTCCAACGAACTGACCGCAGCATGCAGAGCCACATTTTCACTCGACTCGGAATCCAACGCTTCAATTTCGCCCAGCGCAAAAATGAAATCGTTGCGTCGCGGTGACAACTTGGTTGCCGTCAAACGCAGAAAACGAAAGGCCGGCCCTGCCGTTTCCGCCACGATTTTCTCTAGCTTTGGATTTGGTTGGTCATCACTGCTGGCGTCAAGCACGCAGCGTACCGACGCATCCGCAAACTGTTCGTCGTTAGAAACCTCGATGCGGTAACGCAACGGAAATCCAAAGCCAGCACCAATCGCGTTGTAATTGTCAAACGCGGGTGTCAACCGGATCAACGCGATCGAACGAACTGCTCCGAAATCAAGCTGCACCCACTTGGTCGTATCCGGGGCGGACGCAATTTGGCTGTGATAGCCGTACGCAACGGACTGCTCAATACCGTGCTTTTGAATCAGCTCCTCGATGCGACGATCCAATACTCGAGTGGGCTCGCCAATCACATGGTCCCGTTCGGCCTGAACTTCACTGCGCTGTTTCTCAAGCACCGCGATTTGTTCCGACAGCCGGCGACGTTGTTGTTCTTGTTCCGGCGACAACCCGGCGTAGATGCGATCCGCTCGATCGATCCCGGCAAACACAGCGTGCAATCGGTAGTAGTCGTCTGCCCGAATCGGATCAAATTTGTGATGGTGACATTGGGCACATTGCACCGTCGTGCTCATGAAAACGTTGAACACGGCGGAGACCATTTCGTCGCGGTCGAGATGTTTTGCAATCCGACCATCGAGTTTCCCTTCGCCCACCTCGGTGTGCCCGATGAAATCCCAGGGTCCCGCCGCGAGAAATCCTAGTCCGATGATTCCGTCGGGATCGCCCGGGAACAATGCGTCCCCCGCGACTTGTTCCTGGACAAACCGTGAATAGGGTTTGTCGTCATTGAAACTGCGAATGACATAGTCGCGGTAAGGCCATGCGTTGGTGCGTGGTTTGTCCTTGTCGTATCCATGCGTTTCCGCATAGCGAGCGACGTCCAGCCAATGTTGCCCCCACTTTTCACCAAAACGGGTTGAATCAAGCAGGCGATCCACCAGCTTCGTGTAAGCGTTTTTGGGATCTGACTTTACGTCTTCCAAGTACGTATCGATTTCCGCGACCGTGGGTGGCAGTCCGGTCAGATCGTAATGCAATCGCCGGACCAGCGTTGCCGGATCTGCGACGCCGACCGGTCGAAGATCGTTTGCTTCTAACTTGGCATCAATCAGCACATCGATTGGATGAGTGGGTTCGTTCTCGTTGATCGCCGGTGCTGCGATGGGGCGGAGCGACCACCAATCCAAATCAGAAACCGACGGTTCGGTTAACGTGACGTCATCGGGCCAAACCGCGCCGCCCTCGATCCATCGGCTCAGCATATCGATCTGTGCTTGCGAAAGCGGCGGAGCATCCTGAGGCATTTCCGCACTGCCATCGATTGGCGTGATCATTTCCATCAGCCGACTGGTATCGGCAAGGTCGGCCGAAATCGCACCACTGTCGATCAAGTCGGTTGCGGTGGTCAGCGAAAGGTCACCACGGCGCTGCACTTCGTTGTGACAGCTCAGGCAGTGCGTTGCCAGAATCGGAGCCACGTCTGTGGCGAAATCGACGGGGCTTGTGGTGGTGGCAGCCGGTGGCACCGCGGAAACGGAGGAATCGTTCGCCAGCGTTACAGCGATCCACGCCAGCGAAAAAGTGAAAGTCGCCCTAAAGGTCAAGCGACACATGGATAGGCAGGCAGCGGGAAACACGTGACATGCTTTCCTGGACGCGGATTCGGTGGCAGCGATGGTGGGTGTGAAAATAGCCCATCGCAGGTGAGGTGTTGCCAGTATAGCAGGATCTAACAGTATAGCAGGATCTCACCGCCCTGAGTGTTTTCCGCTGCCACGTCTCCGCTGATTCAATAGAACACTGCTCTATAGAATTACGCGACCTTTTTGCCGCAGGGTGCACGCAGGTCGAACAAGCCAAAGATCTCTTCACGGCTGAATCCGCCAGCCGCCACAGGGCCACCCTGCTCGGAGAACAACGCATCAAACATTTCGCGTTTCTGGTCCAACACCGCCGCGATTCGTTGTTCGATCGTGTTCATGGCCAACATCCGCGTCACCGTGACGGCGCCCTTGGCCCCGATCCGATGCGCTCGGTTGATCGCTTGGTCTTCGATCGCGGGATTCCACCAACGGTCAAACAAGAAGACGTATTCACAGAACTGCAGGTTCAAGCCGACGCTTCCCGCGCCGTAGCTCATCAAGATCACGTGGCTGTTAGGATCGTTTTTGAATTTGTCGATCACTCCTTCGCGTTGCTTGTGAGGGATCCGGCCGTGATACTCCAAAGGCCCAAATCGCTCGAGTGCCGGTTTCATCTGATCGATGCTTTTGACCCATTGGCTAAATACAATCGCTTTCTTTCCACTCGCAGCCACTTCTTCCATGTCGGCGACCAAACGCTCGAGCTTGGTGCTGCTGCCCGAGACCGGATCAAAGTTGCAGATTTGTTTTAGCCGCAGCACTAATTCGAATACGTGCTGGATCGTCAACATCTCGTCAAGTTTTTCAAGCTGAATCACCCCTTCGGATTCCGCTTGCTCGTACGTCGACCACTGCTCGGCGGTTAAGTCGAGTTCAGCATCGCGATACAATTTCGGCGGCATATCCTCAAGCACCATGTCTTTGGTGCGACGCAAAATATACTCACGCGATGCGGCAGCCATCTGTGGCAGTGGCATACCGGCTTGCAGGAACCCTGGCGATAGGAACTCAAAAATCCCAACCAAGTCGTCGGGAGAATTCTCAACCGGGGTTCCAGTCAATGCCCACGATCGCGTCCGCGGAATCGCGCGCACAATCTCGCTCGTTGTGCTGTTACGATTTTTGATCCGCTGCGCCTCGTCAAGTGCGACGAGGTCAAAGTGCAATCCGCTTTCAAGGACCGTTTCCTTGTCTCGCATCAATAATTCATAGTTCGCAATCTTGACCGGGATCTCAGGCGATCGCCACTGGAATTCGCGTTTCGCCGCATTGCCTTCGATCGCAACAACAGGGATCTCGGGTGCCCAGACACGGAACTCACGTATCCAATTCGACACAAGTGGTTTTGGGCAAACCAACAAAATGCTACGAACTTCGCCACTACAAAGCAGCAAGCGGATCGTGCTGATCGCCTGCATCGTTTTTCCCAATCCCATCTCATCCGCTAACACGCATGCGAACCGCGGAAACATGAACGCGATCCCATCCAATTGGTACGGGAACGGTTCGAAGGGAAAATTCAATTGACCGCTGCCAACCAATAGATCCAGCGGCGGTTGCAGCAAGTAGTACAAACGATCCTGCAGTTTGACAACATCGTTGGGCGGTTTGATGCGATGGCGTTTGCGATCCACCTTCGGCTTCTTTTTCGTCGCATCAGCAATCTTCAGCTGGCTCGATTCGTTACCCGGCGCAGCTGGCTTCGCATTGGGCGGTATCCACTGATTTGCCTCGGGAAACAAGAATCCCGTTACGCGCGGCGTCAACGGCGAGAGTCGGATCGGTAACGATCGCGGTTCGATGGCGTCGATCGTTAGCTCGTAGGTATTTCTTGGAACAAGATCGCTCTCGTGCCAGCTCGCTTGCGAGTTAATCTCGACGTTCAACATAGTGACTTGGCTCTTTGCGTCCGTTTAAGCAGTAGCGAAAGCCGCGCGTGACCGTCGGTGGTCTGCGGTGCCAGCCGAAAGGCTTGGCGAATTTCGTTTCCCTAAGAATGAAAGTTCACGCAGCGCTAGGCGGCACGTGCAATTTGTGATTGGGCTTCGCGGATGGCTTCACGGATACGTTCAAACGGTTCGATCGCATCGGGCATGTCCTCAAAGTATTTGACCAATGCTTCGACCGCGTCAATTCGCTCCAGCGGCACATGCAGCGTCGCGTTGACAAGGGCGACTCGGGACGCCCCCATCAGCATGTCGTCAGTAATCGGCCCCTCTTCACTTTCGGCTGCCTCGGAAACGAGTGCGACCGGAACATCGCCTCTCGAATTCAGCGTCAGCGATTCGACTTGGTCGCAACACAACAGCGACATCGGCGTGCGACATCGGGTGACCAGCATCGGCCCAATGATTTCACCGATCAAATGTTCACGCATTGTCGTGCCGAACAGGATCTCGTGAGCTCGCGAAGGACGGACCGGCAACGTGCATTGAAACTCCACTGGGCGACCGCCACGATTTAAAATCAGCAGCCCCCCGGTCCAACCGGTTCGGTCGTCTTGTACCACCGTAAAGTATCCAATCGTCGGGTTGGTCGGATCGGGCATTCAGTTCGTAACGGGGGCTAGAGTAAAAATTTCGGGTAATCAAACGAGAATTTGCCACGAACGGAGTCAAATCGATTCCCGTCGCTGCTGACGTCTCCGCCAGCTGAGTCTCCGGCCAGCTGAGTCTACCGGCAACTGGCAAAACGCAGCGGGATCGTGGCAGGCAAGTCCCTAGCGATGTCATCGGCGTTCCGGTCCTGTCGACTTTAACGGCTGAATTCGTAAATCCGGCGGCTGGTAACCCAGGCAAGTTGTGACGTCAAGGCGATTTAGACAGGAAGCCCGGCAAGTTCGCAGGGGGGTCTTAGAATTTTTGATTGTCAGCACGGTTTGCTCGACAACTCCATTTTTTGCTGGTTATACTCGGGGCAATCAGAATGCCAGCACAAAAGTAGCAATCACGCTCTCGCCGCCCGTCGGCTTCTCGAAATTTTGTTCGGGCATAATCACAATGGTGACTCCATTGTGGCCATTGGATGTGCCCACTGACCTTATCGCCCCTGCAGTTGACGCAATAGGAAATAACGCCCATGTCTTACGACCAGGAACCTGCCTCGCCTATGTTCCGCATTGACGTTTCTCCCGAATCCGGAGCCGATTCTTCGATCTCGGAGAGCCGCTTGACCATCGAGCTATTGCGTCAGATGGTGGCGAGCCAAAATCAACAGAATCGCTTGCTGCAAGATTTGATCCAACAAAACGCATCGATTCAAAAACAACGTGCTGGTGAATTGCAGCAGTGGAAAGATTCCAACCCCGAGCTGTCTCGCGCTTGCCGGCGTGCCGCCGAAACGCTCAGCCGAGTACAAACCGGATTCTTAGATTCGTTGACCGAAGAGATCCTGGAAAATGAAGAACATTTGATGGAGGGCGAATTCATGCTCAATGAATTTGTCGATCGCTTCGGACCTCGCTTGGCTCACCTAAACGGAGTGCTGCAAGTCTTGGCACAACTGGGTACCGGACAACCGATCCAGAACTCGTGACGCCCGCCCCGTTACCTTTTCGACACCGGTAACATCGATTTACCGGTGATGTCGACAAACGGGTGAAGTGGACCGAGTCACAAAGCAGAACTCATTTCGAGTTCTGCTTCTCGCTTCTGCACTCTCCCGCCAAGAACGCATACAACCCAACTAGCGTCTTGGCGTCTCGGATTCGCCCCTCGGCAATCCAATTGCGAACGTCGTCGCGAGTCGCAATGCAATTCTCAATCTGCTCCGTCGCTTCACGGGCATGGTTGCCCTCGGTTAAATCCCGTGCAACGTACAGCAGCATCAATTCATCGCTGATGCCGGGAGCCGAATAGAACTCATGGACCAAACTTACTGATTTGGCTTGATAGCCGGTTTCTTCGATGAGTTCGCGAAATGCGGTCTTTTCCGCTGGTTCATCTGCTTCTCGCGTACCAGCGGGCAATTCCAAAAGCGTTTCACCAACGGTGGGGCGATGATTTTGAATCATCACAATCGTGTCGTCATCAATCAGCGGCAAGATGACAACGGCGCCGGGATGTCGAACCACCTCGCGAACATAGGTCTTGCCATCCTTTCCGATCAACGACATCGCATGGACGTTGAAGCGAGCCCCGCGAAGTACAATTTTTTCGTCGGGTTTCGTGGAATCCGTCTGGTTCATTTCGGTGAAGTCCGTTTCTCGGTGCAATGACGGTTGCTCTGGGAGGTGACGGCATTAGCCGCAGATCCACCGTCGTGAAAAAAACCTCACTACCTCGTCACAGGCATTCTACTCATCACAGGCACTTTTCAGTGCCGATGGTTTTCGGAGGCAGCGGGCGTCGGAATGCCGCGTCCTGCCCCACATTGTGCCAGAAATCCACCGAGTTTTCACCCAGCGCCCAGCACAGACAGGCGGGTTGGCGGTTCACAATGGCCGGGAAATCAATGTTTCCATTGAGCGGCAAATGAGGCTCGACCCCAAGTTCGGTCAGCTCGATGATGCATTGTTCCAATCTCGCTTCCTCATCCTGCAATGTCACCCGAATGTCGTTGACTTCGTCGCGATACGAGGGGTGGTCCATCGTTTCCGCTAATTTGTCGATTCCTGCAATTTGATCTCGCTGTCGATCAATCGCTTGGCTTAACTGCAAGGCGTCGCGGAGGATCGTCCGCAAAAGCGGCAACATCTCTGTCGCCCTTTCGCGAGTGAAAACTTTCCCTCGGACGGGCATGGAGTTATCGTCGCTAGATATTGCTCGTACCATTTTGTTTGAACCGATTGGGGCTAGCAGCGGACCTGTATTTTTGCAGATTGCGCCGATTTTCACTCAAGAAAACCGGCTATGGCGGCACTCACACAGAGGTGTCTACCTAACAGTACGACGAACGAAAAGCCCTAATGGTTCCGGAGTGCCTAAAAACTCGCCTACAACATTTCATTTTACGATGACGGTTAATGCTGCCAAAAACGCCAGATTTGGGGCGTTTGAGCAACTTTGGGGCCGAAACAGAGCCCGCTACGAGATGCCACCATTACCTGATGGGTGGGCGAAAGGTCAAATTCCGGGGTTTGTCAAGGCATAATTCCTTGACTGATGCTATTTTTGACTTAGAGTTCATTGTGTCAGGAAAGCGGGTATACACGGAGCGATCCTGCGGACACAACCGGCCTACGTGCGATGATCATAGTCATTGAGATCAGCAAGCGGGATCAACGAAGCACCTGCTTCAAGCGGATCTCATTCGACTGAGGCACTGTGTGCATCGGGACTGTAGGCATAATAAGTTTGAAGAATCAGGGCCGGTTAGGAAAGGACTGGAATCAATGTTAGTTTTATCGAGAAAGAAAAACGAAAGCATCGTTATCAACAACGATATCCGAATCGTGGTTGTCGAGATCCGTGGGGACAAAGTCCGCTTGGGCGTCGAAGCCCCACGTGAGGTGCCTGTTCATCGCCGGGAAGTCTACGACGCGATTCAACGCAGTCGGGAATCAGGCGACACGCCAGTCGAGTCCTGATAGGACCGGGTGATGTCCCTATCACCCTGGGTTCGTTCCTAACCACAATCTCGCAGCCATTTGTGCCTGCGATGATCTTTGCTCGCAGTTGTTGAAAACTGCGAGTATTTTTTTGCGCGGTTGCTGAGGCTATTGTTGCTGCAAGCTCACGTGCACATCAAGCTTCCGAGCTCGTAAGCCTGCGTTGTGCATTCTCCATGCCGCCCAACCATCGCCGGAGTGGTTCCAGCGATTTACATTGGCGGGTTTTCTCGGGATTGAAAGTCGGCTGGAGTTAAAACCAACGGCAGAGACAAGGCAAAGAACAAAAAGTTTTTCACTTAAACGCCGTGTTTTCCTACAAGCCAGAACTTTTTTCCGCCGAGAATGAATATCAAGGGATGTGAACCCTTGACGAGAGTTAGTGGTCTTAGCTAAAAACTCTCTCACAGTGATCAACGCGTTGCGGAGTTTGTCACACGCCTTAGGGCGAGGACATTTCCACAATTCATGGCCCCTTCGTCTAGCGGTCCAGGACACCGCCCTTTCACGGCGGTAACACGGGTTCGAGTCCCGTAGGGGTCACTGATACACACTAAACCCTGTGGCGAGAGCATCCGCTCGAAGCCACGGGGTTTTTTCATTGTTTGGAAGTCTTCGAAAGAAGTAAGGTTATCCCTTAAAAATTTTGGGGTGAACCTAGAAAGAGCGTCAAAGCTCCTCTTCTGAACAAAGCAAAGTATTGCTAGACTAAGTGAAGTTCTACCCCGTGGTGTAATGGTAACACTGCTGATTTTGGTTCAGCCATTCAAGGTTCGAGTCCTTGCGGGGTAGCTGACGTTCCCATCGTGTAACGTCCCAAGTCATCAAACGCCCGCAACCTGCGGGCGTTTTTCGTTTCAGGGTGGTCGGTTTAGGATGCGCGATTCATTGCTCGGGATCGGCATCGATGAAACCACCGTCGGATTTGTCGCGGTGATCGTCACCGTTGCTGACAAATTTAGGCTTTACCTGCGACAGCCCTCGCGACGGCTGAAAAACCGTCAATTGTGCCCAGCTCGTCTGGACTACAATATCGGCTGATCCCTCTTCTCCTTCCGGACTTCTTTCTACGGACGACTAAGATGAAACGACGGCAATTTCTGGGTGCGAGTGTCGCGATGACTGCGGCCGCTTTGACGCCAAGACTGGTTCTTGCACTGGATAAAAACAACATCTACCGAAAAGTAATCGGGATCCAGCTGTACACATTGCGAAACCAGATCAAAGACGATGTTGCCGGGACATTGAAGGCCGTTGCCGATGCAGGCTACAAGCAGGTCGAGCCGTATGGTTTTCCCAACGCGAAACCGATGATCGATGCCGCTCGCGATAACGGACTTGCCATTCATTCCTCGCACTTTGATTGGGACTCGGTGGTCAATCCCGACGACAAAGGGGTGCCTCCATTCTCGGAAATTTTAGAGAAGGCCAAGGATGCCGGGCTGACTCATTTGGTGGTTCCCTACTTAGCAGACAAAAACCGCACCACGCTCGACGACTATAAAGTGACGGCACATCGCTGCAACAAGGCGGCCGAAGAAGCTCACGCGGCTGGGATCCAGCTGGCGTATCACAACCATGCCTTTGAGTTCGAGCCAAAAGAGGGCGGTAAGTACGGCTACGAAGTGCTGATGGACGAGTTCTCGGACCAAATGAAATTTGAGGTCGATATCTTTTGGGTCCAGCTTGGCGGTCACAATCCTGCGGAGTTGATTCGCAAGCTGAAGGGACGCGTGTCTCAGTTGCACTTAAAAGATCTGAATAAACAAACGCCTGTGCCGACTTACAACGGAGTCGCCAACGAAGCCTTCGAAGAGCTCGGAGACGGAGTGATTCCGATGGACCCGATCTTCGCAGCCGCAGCCGAGGCTGGCGTGGTTCACTGTCACGTCGAGCAGGACCAGTCGCCTGACCCACTGGCAAGCATCCGCCAAAGCATGACGCACCTAAAAAAGATGTAGCCCAAACACGCGTCGTAACAACAATCCCGTAGCGAAACTCGTTAACAGTTTCGATCCGATTGATTTTGATCGAAACTCATGGCGACCTCCCCTACCGATTTTCGGATAGGCACTCAGTTGAAAACTACCCTTCGGATTGCACAACTGCGGTCGTGGCGGCGGGCTGAACCCCGAGACGCCGCAGCATTACCTTACCTCGCTGAGTCAGATCGGTGATGAATTTGAACTGGTCTCGTCCGTCAATCGGGTAGGCCTTCAACCGGTAATGCGTCCCCCAAGGTTTTTCAGCGGCGACAACAAGGATTGGTTTGCGAATCTGCAGATAGGGGCTCGCCAAAGCCACATCGTTAAGCTTTTGCTGTACTAGTCGACCATCGTGATCGGGGTGCAAGTAAAAGTCGGCGACACACATCAGTTCGCGTTTGCCTGTGTTGTTGTTGTAGATCGCCGTGGTCCATATTTTGCTGTGGGGCACCGCAACCACCGTGTCGTCCGGAGTCACGATCTGAACCGTTCGCAAGTCAAGTGATCGGACCTCCCCATAGGTATCGTCGATCCTGACCCAATCTCCGTTTCGGTAGGGCCGTTCGTACAACGCCACCACTCCTGCGATCAGACTGCTGGCGTAATCCTTGAACGCAAACCCCAGTGCGACGGCCAATGCACCCGAGATCGCCAGCAAATTTTGTGGCGTGGGATAAATGAACAGTGGGATGATGTAGGCCGCCACAAACAGCAGCATCATCGCGCGCAAGATCGGTTCCCAGGGCAGGATCCACAAGCGGAAGCGATCCGGCACGCGCTCCGCAAGCCTCGGAATAATCCATTTGATGATCCAAGCCAATGTGAAGCCTGCGACCAGAACGAAAGTTGCCTCAAACAGATGGATTTCACTCCACTCGCGTAAGATTCGTGTGACCTCTTCTTGCGAGGCTTTGGCGTCGGGCATGATCAATGGCTCCTAATCGAAAGCCACGGGGTGGGGTTAAAACGCATCCGTCAGAAACCCTTCGCTTTGCAGGTCTCGTCGGACGATCGGGTACGCGACCAAATTCACTCGCAATACATCGTCCTGTTCGTCGAGAAAGTGCGCTCTGCACAGTTCACGGACGCGGCGATAGATTTCATCACGCGAAAACGGCAGGATGGCAAGCAGCGAGGCGAGCGACAGCCCCCCATGCAGCAGCACGGCATGCAGAACGAAGCGGTGCATGCGGTCGCTATCGACGGGGAATTGCGGCGGCGTGAGTTTGTCGGGCGAGACGACCCAGAGGACGGATTCGGTTTTGCGAGCGACGCTGGGCGATTCATCGCTGTTCGGGTTGTACGTTCGCAGACATGCATTCCACTTCGCGCGAGCTACACCTGGGTTGCCATGTGCGACCACCGCCAAACTGGTCAAAATATCAGATCTTCCATTCGCTGGCTTGGCCTTCTCGTTTTCGCTCCCATTTCCCGCTTCGGTCAGCTCGGGGAAAATAGGTTGCTCGTTGCTTGTACGTCGGAACTCGATTTGTCCAACGGGTAATGTGCGGCGGAGCCATGTGTCCAGTCGAGCTTCGTCCAGCGGTGCCAAGGTGAGCGGCGGACCGAGAATGTCTTCGATGCCAACGGCGTGCTGCAGGAAAGTCCATGCCCAACTGTCACATCCAATCAACACCCGGTTCCGGCGAGTGATCAACTGCTCAACGAGTTGCCGCACCAGAGTCAAGCCATCCTCGTGACGCAAGTACCATTTTTCCAAGTGCGGAACGACCAAAATCTCACCACTCGACTCGTCCCCAGCATTTGCCGCCGAATCACCAGACGGAGTTGTCTCGAGTTGATTCGCTGATTCCAGGATCGACTTCGGATCAGGAGCGGCAAGGGTGCGGAGCCGCCTTTGCTTAGCCAGCGTTTGCAGCACGCCTGAGATGTCGCAGCCAGGCGGCCCCACCAGCGGTTGGATCAGCAGAGTAGGCTGTTCGGACTTGAACCAATCGTCACCGAGTTTATTGGCCAGTTCGCTCGCGGCGTCCGACCAATCGGGGGCATGCGAAACAGATTTCAATAGCTCGTCAGCGGGACGGTCCCACTGAGACATTTCATCGATCGCCGGTGAGGACGGGGAACGCACAGAATGCTTGACCCAATTCCAAACACGCCGCAGGCTACCGCGGGCGGCATCGGAGGCAGGTGGCGTCGGAGCCACAAACTCGGCAACGGGAATATACGACCAGACCGATCGAGGCTCCTCCATTTGAATATGCTCTTTTCAAGACCGTCGGGTAAACACGCAGCAAATTGAACAAGCAGGCCAAGGGATTGTGCGTGACGAGCCGTTTGGTCGCAAACGGGCTCATCCAATCAACAAGTCACAATCCACGGTTGAGGCGGCCAACAATGCCCAAACAGCCAACGAAGCAATGCCCAAATACCTACGCGTGCCTGCTTGGACCTGCCTTACAGCTTACTCGCAGAGCGCTCCGTCCGCTGCATCGAAACGCGAAGAATGCTGCACGTGAACCATGCTACCGAGGGACCGAGCATCATGCCGGGGAACCTACGATTATTCGAGAGCCGTTTGCGTGTTCATCCGCGAGACTCACGGCCAGAATCAAAAGCGATCACTTGCAGAGAATGTCGTTTGGCTGACCAACCACATCCCCCCCCTCGAACCAACGACACGGATTCGCTGGTGAGGACGATCGGAACAATAAATGGCGGGCGGTAATGGACGAGGCAACGAGTCCTGCAGCTTGATTCAGACAAAAAGGACTCGTTGCCTCGTCCACTACGGAAAATGCCGCCAGCTATTCTTCCAAAGGTTCTAACCAGCGTCACTGCGTCCGATTTGTCGAAAGACGATGACTCTTCCGCACTCTGCCTAAAACTTTTTTTGAAAATGCAACTTGCATTCGGCACCCCACTCGCCTACTGTACTATGCAAAGCGGTACAGCTGGGTCAGTGAAAGAGGTTCGATGTTAACAATTCAAATTACGACCGGCAGCGACGTTCCGATCTTTCGTCAGATCGTAGAACAGATCCGCGCCGCGATCGCTAGCGGAAAGGTCCACACGGGTGACCCGCTACCAAGCGTCCGCGGCTTGGCAAGCGAATTGGTGATCAACCACAACACTGTGGCAAAAGCCTATTCCCAATTGACTCGCGATGGCGTCATTGAGAGCCAGCAGGGGCGTGGGTACTTCGTCGTTCAGCGACGTGAAATTTTTACCAAGGCAGAGCGTATTCGGCGAGTCAACGCCTTGATCGACCCTTTGGTAAGCGAGGCCGTTTTACTTGGTTTTTCGGAGCCAGAACTGGTAGCGCTCGTGCAAAAACAATGCTCAAAGGTGCTTGGCGATCAAAAAGGAAAAACATCATGATAGACACAGCAATGCCTGCGATTTATGCAGCGGGATTGACGCGTTATTTCGATCATCGCTGCGTCGTGAACCAATTGGATTTCGATGTTCCGCCTGGCAAAGTCACCGCGTTGTTGGGACTGAACGGAGCAGGGAAAACGACCACGATACGAATGATGATGGGATTGTTGGCACCGACGCGAGGCCGGAGCCAAATCCTGGGTGTCAATTCGCACGACTTGTCGCCCGAGCATCGTCGCCGGATCGGCTATTTGGTCGAAGGGCACTATTTGTATCCCTGGATGCGAGTCAGCGAGATTGCCAAATTCACTCGCTCATTCAACGATCACTGGGACCAGCAGCGATTCTCGGAAATTGTCGCCCACTTTGCCATCGACGCTAAACAACGCGCCGGCGACCTGAGTCGTGGTCAGCGAGCTGGCGTTAGCCTTGCGGCGACCTTGGCGGGCGATCCCGAGTTATTGATTTTGGATGATCCGGCGCTTGGGCTTGATCCGGTCAGTCGTCGATCGCTGAACGAAACACTGATTGATTTCGCGGGACAATCAACCAGTGATGGTCGACCGAGAACCGTCCTGCTGAGCACCCACTTGATTGACGATGTGGAGCGAATTGCCGACGAAATCGCGGTCATGATCGCAGGACGACTGCTGATCCACACCTCGCTTGCCGATTTCCAAACCAGGGTAAATCGTTACGCCATGGAGGTATCGCCCGAGGAAGATCCGACCGCCCTGTTGCAGAAATTGCAATCGATCGCTGCGGGGATTGTTGAAGTTCGCCTTGTCGGAAAACACATTTTGGTCTGTGTGGCGGATGCTCCCGGCGATTTCACCGAACAACTAAGATCGCTCTCGCATGGCGATGTCGAAGCACTGACGACTTCGCTCGACGATTTGGTGGTGGCCTACCTTTCACGCGAGCGTGCGGAGCATTCGTTTGTCACGTCGACGCCGTATGGCGGGAAAGCTCGTACCGATAACGATTCATTGGTTTCAACTCAGGAGCAATCGCGATGATGTTCTGGAAAGAGTGGCGTGAAGCGGTTCGCTTTCTACCAATCGCCATGATCGCTGCTGCGGTTTTATTGTGGATGAATCTGCCGAGCTCCGATGGTTGGACGACAGCACTGGTACAGCAGATAAGCTCGGTGACGGTGGTCGTTTCGGCACTTTATGCGATTGCCATTGGCTTGATGCAAACGTTGCCCGAACAACGCAGTGAGGTCCGCGGTTTGCTCTTTTCGCAGCCGATATCAAGGACGCGGATCTACCTTGCCAAGGTATTCGCTGCGATGGCGGTCCATAGTCTCGCGATTGCAATTCCAATGTTAATCGCTTGGGTCTGGCTCGCATCAGTCGCACCAGAGACGCGTCCAGCGTCCCCGATCTCACTTGCCGCAGGTGTATTCATTTGGATCGCTGGGTTTTCGTTTTATCCAGCCACCGTATGGATGGTTTCTCGCCGAGCACGTTGGGTGGGCTCGCGACCACTGCCGTTGTTAATTGCTGGATTGCCCGTCGGTTTGACCTCAGCCGCATGCGATTCGGCGACGTGGACCACGTTCGGGTACTGGATGATTCCCGTCGTGGCCATCTTGGCTGCGTTGTTGATCATTGCCCATCACGCTTATGTCGCACTTAGTGACCAGTCATCGCGATCCGCGTCCCATGGCATCAGAAGCCGGTTCGCGGCAATCGGTCTGACCCTCAGCGTGCTGTCGGTCTGGACGATCATCAGCTTCGTCATCTTTTCATTTGCTCATGAATTTGCCTATCGGCTCCCCGGTGACGTGCGGCAAACCCGAGTGGATTCAGACGGCGATCTCTATCAAACCGTGGAAGAGTATCGTTGGGATTCTGAAAAACAACGCAACGATTACATCGTGGTTCAAGCGAGGCCCGCAGTCGAAGCGAAACTCGAGTCGCCTTATGTTCGCCCCAGCGAAGCCGAAAAAATTTCGGCGGGTCGAAAGTTCACTTGGATCGAAGAAACGTTGATTGCGCCGGACCCCGGTTCTGATGACACTATGCTGTTTCAGCCGATTCCTAGCCAACAATACAACCAACTAAAATATGGCTACAGTTGGATCTATCATCGCGACGGATACTTCTTGCTGTATTCCAGCGACCAAAGCAACCGATCGACTCCCAAGCTTGCGGGCTTGTTTGATCGTGGCGGTATAGGATCAAGCTCGCAACCGTTTGATGCGTTTGACCCAATGATCTGGGGCAATGCTGCAATTCCCTATGTCGACGTTCTTGTCGACCACAACGGCATTTATCAAATTCAAGATGCTCCGCTCAAAGCGAAACCACTTTTGCAAGAACACGTCGATGCTGTTTGCTCGTTCAGCAACTTGGCAGGCCATGGCCCGACCGCCGTCGTCACCAGCGGAAATGAAATGTCGCTTTTCCACATCCACAGTACCAATGCCGATGTCTCGCAGTGGTTAAGGTCACCACAACGGGACGAGTATTTCCAAGTAACCCGACTTGGCATACCGAAACTTGAATTGGAAAAGTTCCAAACAATTCAGCTGCCATCGATATGGTTTGAAGTTCCCGGTAATCCCGAAGGCCAAATCGTAGATTTTGGTGACGATGGTTTTCTGTTGCTGAAAAGCAATTGGTTTTACCGTGCGGTCACGATTCGCATCGGAGCCGACGGTAAAGTAGGAGAAATCAAGCAGTACATGCTTGGCGATTTCCCCGCTGATTCGCCCACGATTGCGATGGCCCAAGGATGCATCCCTCCGCTGATTCAGTTGGCGTCAGCCGCAGAATCGATGTTTCGCTCGAAAACGAATGGGGGAACATACACCAGCCATGTTACGAATCGTTATATCGGTTGGCTCATCGCTGCGACTGTTCTGCATATTTTGGTTGCAATCGGGTTGACGATTGCTGCGTGTCGTCGGCGTTCACTTCGTCGTCGTGATCGATTACGATGGCTCATAATCACACCTCTGTTTGGGGTTGCAACTCCGTTGGCGGTTTTGTCGCTGCACCATCGTATTGTGAAAGTGGTTTGCGAGAGTTGTGGAAAAGAAAAACGCGTTGATGACGCCACGTGTCCTCACTGCGATGCCGACTGGACCTCACCTCCTCGCACAGGAATTGAGGTGTTTGCACGAGAAGAGTGAGGGTTAGCCCCACCGCCATCAAGCAAGTCGCTCGATAGACGTCGGTAAAACGTCTGCTCAGATTACTCTGTCGAATGACTCACTTCGACTTGCGCAAGATGACTTGGTGAGGGCCTTGATTCGTCCCGTCAAAGTTCACATTGACCATCAATTTAATTTTGCCGCTCGGAAGCTTGATCTTTGTGCGATGACCGCGTTGTTGATTAGCAGCAATGTCGATTGTTTGATCGATCGTTTCCGTGGTGATGGTCGCAGTTCCCATGGGATGGTCATCCGAGGCAAGGATGACTTCGATTTCATAGTCGGCTGCCTGATCCGCTTCCAACAACCAATACCCGTTGGAATCCGCTCCCCAAGGCCTGCCATGATCGTGTCGCCAATCTTGTCGAGTCAGCACCGTTTCGGTCTCGTGAGGCGTCCCGATGATGATCCGAGGCGGCGCATAGTTATCGGGCCGCGTCGAGCTAACGTCGGCAAACCAATGCTCGTAATTTTTCTTCAGTCGCTGGACCACTTCGGGATGCTGGGCCGCGAGATCATGTTGCTGACGCGGATCGCGGCTCAAGTCGTACAATTCCAACTGCGGTTCGCCCTCGAAACTTTCGTTACCAAATCCGCTGGGGTGAACCAGTTTCCACGGTGTCTCGTGGATGGCGAAGTGATGGTATTGCTGAGGAACGTCACCGCGATGCGTTTGAAAAACGATTTGTCGCGTCGGCCATTTCGTTTGTTCTTGGGTCAATAGCGGCAAAAAGCTGCGTCCATCTAGATGATGACTCGCTGGAACCTCGACTCCGCAGGCATCCAAGATTGTGGGCAAGATATCGATGTGGGCACACATTGCCGCGGCTGTTTTGCCCGGTTGAACCTTTGCAGGCCATTGGAATAACAACGGCGAGCGAATCCCTCCGTCGTCGACACCTGTTTTCATTCCTCGCATATTGCCGACGAAGCGAGGCGAGTTTGGTCCATTGTCATTCAGGTACAGCACAATCGTATTTTGAGAAATGCCCAGTTCGGTGAGCTTCTGATTCAAGCGGCCCACGTTTTGATCGATGTTAGTGATCATGGCAGCGATCCGGGCGAGTTTGTCGGTCTCGTCCACCAGTCGTTTTGGATTGAGCTTGTTGACTAGAATCGGTGTGAAATCAACTTGCTTGTATTGTTCGTACAATTCCTCCGGCACATCATCGAACGGACCGTGTGGAGCGTTCGTCGCGATGTAAGTAAAAAAGGGCTTGCCGTCGTGGACGCTCTTGCTGACGAAATCCATTGCAGCATCAAAAAAGATATCGGTGCAATAGCCTTTCTTTGCCACTTCCTCACCGTTTTTGAACAGGATGGGGTCGGTATATTTGCCCTCCGCTCCGATCGGGTCGGAAGGTTGCCCGATGCCACCACCACGATGCACAAGGCTGTCCTGAAAACCCTGGTCCATTGCCCGTAACGGATAGTTGTCGCCGAGATGCCACTTGCCATAGATGCCCGTGCGATAGCCCGCGTCTCGCAAGAACTCGGCCATCGTCACTTCCTCCGCATCCATCATTGACCGGCCCACATAGGTGTCGATACATCGAGTGCGATAGTTGTAGCGGCCAGTCATCAGACTCGCTCGGGTCGGAGCGCACACGGGGCTGACGTAAAAGTGGCTCAAGTAGCCGCTGCGAGCATGCATCGCATCGAGCTCGGGCGTCCGAATAACCGAGTTGCCCATAAAACCATAGTCACCTACGCCTTGATCGTCACTCATAATCACGATCACGTTGGGACGCTCGTTTGCAGCCCGTTGATCCGCAGCGTCGCAAACGGAGTCGCCGAGAAAATGAGCTTCGACAATGAAAAGCAGCAGGAGAATGAGTTTAAAATTCACGTTGAATCCAGCGGTAACGATGGGCGGAGACGGAAGGCGAACGGGAGGCTTACTAAATCTTCCTGAATCACTTATTAATCGTAGCGGAAGTCGTCAAGACTTTCGTTTTCTAGGATGACCGAAACTCTTGACGAGTTCCGCTACCTCAGTAATCCAGTCGACATCCCGCGTGATTAACGTTTGCGTTTTGAGCGATTATGGCCGCTGCGGACGCACTGTTCCAAGCTAGATCGAAGGCGGTCGACGATTTCAGGGTGCTTGGCATACAGGTTGTGCTGTTCGGCCGGATCACTGCGGAGGCTATAGAGCTGGCCTGTCACACCGTCCTTCTCCGGTTGCACTAATGTCGGTTTAGAAAAACCTCCCGATCCCAAACCGGTGATCAGTTTCCAGTCTCCTTCGCGAATCGTCATCATCGAAGCGGCACTACCTGCTTGCATCACCAACTGCGTCCGCACCCTTGTTGCGTTTGGATTTTCTCCCGTCAACGCAGGCAGAAAACTGATGCTGTCGGGGCCCGCAGCGTCCGGAAGCGTCGTCCCCAAGACGTCGGCAAAGGTGGCCAAAAAGTCGGTAAAGCAAACAAGTTGGTCACTTGTACTGCCCGCATTAACACGGCCGGGCCAGCGGACAACGAACGGCATTCGATGTCCCGCTTCCCATGCATCGGATTTCATCCCGCGAAATCCGCCCGCAGAGTCATGTCCGAATCGTTCGACGTCGGCGTCATACCAGGTTGGCCCGTTATCCGAGGTGAAAACCAGAAGCGTATCGTCCTGCATACCCGCATCGCGAAGCGCTGCCAAGACTCGGCCGATTTGTGCATCGACCATCATTAGAAAATCACCGTACATCCCAGCTCCACTCTTGCCTGCGAACTCTTGCGACGGCAGCCACGGCGTGTGCGGCGCAGGGTAGGCCAAGTACAACATCAATGGCCGTTTCGCACTATCATCAGCGGCGGTTTTATCAGCGGCATGATCCGCAATCACCTGAGTCGCTTCGTCCGTGAACCGCTCCAGCACATCATCCAGCTTCAAATCGGGAGCGATTCCACCGGCTCGCCAGAACGCTCCTTGAATCGGAGACCAACCTTCGCTGCGATTAGCATCAATGTGCTGCGATGGTGGCTCGACCGCTCGATCGTTGCGAATGTAAAAGTAAGGCGGAATGTCAGTCGACGCACGAATCCCAAAAAAATCGTCAAACCCACGATCCACTGGACCGCCAGGCAGCGGTTTGTCATAGCCATCTTCCTTAAAACCCAAATGCCATTTGCCGACCATCGCGGTGTGGTAGCCAACGGATTTTGCCAGCGAGGCGATCGTCATTTGCCCCTCTTGGATCAACGGCTTGCGGGGCCAAACGCTAACATCGATGCGAAAAGGGTATTGTCCCGTCATCACACCATAACGGGACATGTGGCAAAGCGGCCCCGGTGCGTGAGCGTCCGTAAAACGCATGCCATCACGAGCGATCGCATCGATGTTCGGCGTTGGAATTTTCGAGTTCGGATTGAAGCAGCCTGGGTCACCGTAGCCCATATCATCGACAAGAATCACGACGATATTCGGCTTGTTGGACGGTTGAGATTTCAACGCTTCATCGAGTGCTGCAATCGTCGGCGGCGAAGGCTTGACGCTGCCGGGACGTTTACCGCCAGCGATTTCATGCGGCGTCCAGCCACGTCTGTTTTCTTTATTCCAGATTGCCGGATCGGCACCGACTTCGGCCAATACCGCCACCGTGGTGGGGAACGTCCGCAGCGCCGCACCATGCATCGCGGTTTCGCCTTTGCGATCGACCACGTTGGGATCGAGCCCCAAGTTGACCAGCATGCGGATCGCTAAGTTGACTTCTTCGGGAGTGCCCGGTTCTTCGCCCACCGCGATCACGCCCACTCCTGCCGCGGCCATCAATGCGGTCGTGCCATCGGCATTGGTAATCGACGGGTCGGCGCCGAGTTCCAGCAGCAGTTCCATCAAAGGAAGATCGGCGCCCCGCGACGCCAACAAGAAGGGAGTCGCCCCTTTGGGATTCAGCCGACCTCCTTGCGACGTTCCATTTTTCAGCTGCAAGTTCACGTCAGCTCCGGCAGCAACCATCGCTCGTACAAAATCGAGTGTGTTGAGCGAACCAGTGATTCGCGGCGGCGGATCGCCAGCGGAATTATCGCCCAGTTCAGTTCTTCGCACCCAGGTAATTGCGTGCAGCGGAGCAAAGCCGCTGCGTTGATCGTTCGGGTCGGCTCCCCGTTGGACCAACTTGATCGTCAATTCTAAATGCCCGCTTTCGACCGCCAGCAGCAGAGCCGAGGTTCCCTTTCGCGGATTGCGACCGCCGCTGCGACTCGGGTTCATCACGGCGTTGACGTCTAATCCCGTGTCCAGCAACCGCATCACCACATCGCTTCTACCGTGACGGGCGGCAAACATGACCGCCGAGAAATCCGATTTTGGCAGACGTTCGTCCAGTCGAGCGCCCCCAGCGATCAACGCGTCCACGGCAGCGAGGTTGCCAGCCGCGGCGGCCCACATCAGTGCAGTTTGCCCGCCCGCTTCTTTGGCATCCACCTTCGCACCGTGCTTGACCAATGAACGCACGATCGCAGCGTTGCCAGTTCGCGCCGCCAGCATCAACGGCGTTTCTTTGCCCAGACGCATCGCACTCACATCCGCTTCGTGGCGGATCAAGGCGGCCACAGCTTCCTCGCATCCATATTCACAGGCGAGGCTCAGCGGGCTGACTTGATAGTCGTTCACGGCATTGACGTCACCGCCCGCAGCCACAAGCCGCCCGATCATATCGGCTCGGTCGTGAAACGCGGCCCAGTGAACGGCGGTCATTCCGTCAGCCTGCGACGTATTTACGTCGACCTGCTTGTTGGCCAAATGCGTTGCGACCGCGTCCCAACGCTGGTGTTCCGCATCATCCGCAAGCTCTGCCGCCGAGACGTGGGACAATGTCACGCACAGAACGAGTGTGACCAGTCCATGAAAAGTGGACGTACAGCAAGATAAAAGATTCATGTTCATCGATTACAAAGTCACGGGGTCAAACAAGTCATCCACCGTGCCAGTGCTGTCGGCGAACGTTTCCAAGGGCACACCGACCTTGTTCAGCAACGTGAGATGCACGTTCGAAAGTGGCGTCGTTTCTTTGAACTTGATGTGACGTCCGCCCTGCATCCCGCCCGCCGCGCCGCCAGCCACAAGGATTGGCAAATTGGTATGGTCATGCGCATCAGGATCGCCCATGCCGCTGCCATACATGTAAAGCGAATGATCAAGCAGAGTGCCATTGCCCTCGGGGGTCTCGGCCATGCGTTTTAGAAAGTCAGCGAACAGCGAAACGTGAAAGCGATTGATCTTGGCGACTTTTTCAAGTTTCTCGGGATCGTTGCCGTGATGCGTCACTGGATGATGCGGATCCGGCACGCCGATTTCTGGGTAAGTTCGTGTGCTGGCTTCACGAGCAAGTTGGAACGAAACGACGCGAGTGATGTCGCCTTGGAACGCCAACAATTGCAAATCAAACATCAATTTGGCATGTTCTGCGTAGGACGCGGGAACGCCAACGGGACGGTCCAGATCCGGCAGCGGATTGTCTGCCGCGTTCGATTCGGCTAATTGAATCCGCCGTTCAACCTCTCGGATACTGTCGAGATAACCGTCGATCTTATTACGGTCGGCCGCCCCAACGCGGTTTTTGATTCGCTTGATCTCGGTGGTTACCAAATCCAACAGACTCGATCGCTTTTGACGTGCGGCCTGCATCTGCTCGGGTGTTCCCCCTTCGCCAAACAAACTTTCAAACACTAGTCGCGGATGAGCTTCCGAAGGCAGCGGTTGCGTTGGCGACGACCACGACAAACTGTTTTGATAGACACAGGCGTAACCGTTGTCGCATTGCCCCACGGTCGACAACAAATCCATCGAAAGTTCCAACGACGGCAACTGCGAGTCGCGGCCGATCTCGCGAGCGGCGATTTGGTCCACGGTCGTACCGCTGCGATAGTCACTGCTCTCGGTGCGTTTCGCCCGTGCCGCACTTAGAAACGTCGAATTCGACGTTGCGTGCGAACCGGGATAAGCATTCTTCAAGTCGGTATTAGTGATCACCGTCACTTGATTCTTCACTGATTCGAGCGGTTGTAGACTCGGCGGCAACTCGTCCAGCGTTTCACCCTGCGGTGTCCAACTGGCCGGATTATATCCCATCGGAATATAGATGTAGCCAATCCGTTTCAAATTCTCTGGCGCGGCCACGGTCGCTGCCGAAGCGGTCATCGCCGGGATCATCGCGTCCAACAGCGGCAATGCGATTGCCGTTCCTGTACCACGCAACATCGTTCGTCGCGAAATAGAAATGCGTTTCATCGTTCGTTGGAACTCCACTTGCGAAACGGATCGCTGAGCACGATGCCGGTAATGAGAGAAGAAAGAGTGTATTGTTCGTCTGCCGCCGCATCGACGATGCGACGAACCGCCGGGCCGTCGTCGGATTGGACCGCACGACCTAATGCGTAAGTTATCAGTTTCTCAGTGACGGTGTGAGCAAAAATCTCAGGTCGAGCAAGGACGCCGGCTTCCAGTTGGTCAACGGATTCCAATTCCGTGCCGTCTGGCAAATAGCCGCTCGAATCAATGTCCAATGTGTCTTCAAACTCGCGCCAACGGCCAACCGCGTCAAAGTTCTCAAGCGCAAATCCGACCGGGTCCATCAAATCGTGGCACGCCGCACATGCCGGGTTCGCCCGGTGTGCCGCCAACCGCTCACGAACGGACGTGACCTGAATCGCCGTGTTTTCCTTTAAGTTCGGAACGTTCGGGGGCGGCGGGGGTGCGGGCGTGCCAAAGACGTTTTCCAGAACCCAATTGCCGCGGATCGTAGGCGAAGTGCGAGTCGCGTACGACGTCACCATCAAAATGCTGCCATGACGCAAAATGCCCCCACGGTGACTCTCGGGACTCACTTTGACAGGCCGAAACTCGCTGCCTGCCACACCAGGGATGCCGTAGTGCGTTGCCAATCGCTCGTTCAAATGGGTTTCATTGCTACCGATCAAATCCAGTACGCTGCGGTTGTTTTGCAGCACGTCGTTAAACAGCAATTTCGTTTCCTGAGCAAACGCTTGCCGCAAATTGTCATCAAAATCGGGGAACAATCGCAGGTCTGGTGTGATCGAATCAAGATTACGAAGGTACAACCACTGAGTCGCAAAATTGTCGACCAACGCTCGCGACCGCTCATCGGACAACATCCGCTGAACCTCGGCCTTCAGCGTGTCGTCCTGTTTCAGCAAACCTTGCTCGGCAAGATCGAGCAGTCGTTCGTCGGGTAAACTGCTCCACAGAAAATACGACAACCGTGACGCCAGTTCGTAATCGTCGACATCGGCAAGCCTTGGCGTTGCATCATCTGCGGTTCGTTGTTCAATCCGAAACAGGAAATTCGGATTGACCAGAATCGCGGTGACAGCCAATTCGACTCCGGCTTCAAAACCAGCTTCACGATTTCCCTGATCGAAAAACTCCATGAGTAAATCAGTGTCCGTGTCACTGACCGGACGCCGGTACGCTCGTCGAGCGAGTCGTTGCAACATCGATTTGGCATCGTCTCGCGTCGCGGTGGCTGGATCGTAATCACTGCCAAAAATCCGATCGCGGCTGATCGTCTTTCCTGGTCCGTCTGAGTCAAACGGGCCCACAATCGAAACCTGATAAATCGCTGGCGTTCGGCGTGGGTGGCGATGCCGATTGAAGTTGGCGTCAAACGGTTGCCGTTTCTCTTCGGTCAAGGACGAGAACGTTTTTGGAAAGGTCACACCAATGCTTCGCGCACCCGCCTCGACGTGAATTCGAGTGTGCAAATGGGAATCGGCGTGAGTGTAATCGTTTCCACTCCAGCCCTTCTGGCCTTTCAGCGGCTGCACCGTGAACCGATGCACACGATTGCGGTCTACCAACACGTCGATCTCATGTTTTCGCTCGAGTCCTTCTACTTTTTCGTCTCGGTCACGCGTCAGTTTCAGCTCGATCGCGTAATCGCCGGTTTGGTGAAAGTGATAAGGAATCAACAAGCCGCCTCGCGTACCGAACGGTAATCCTGGAACGTGCGTCTCTTGCGAACGATCCGCCGGCTGGCGAATCGTCACGCCGACGGGACCGTTGCCGCTACCGCCGACCGCCGCGCGACTGATACTTTGGGCAGCCGAAAGATACCGATTCAAGTGAGTCGGTGAGAGTTCCTCGACCGTGATGTTGTCAAACCCGTGACTCGATTCGTCCTTGGGAAGATAGTCCGAGGCATCGACGTTGATCCCCAGCAAATCACGGATCGAATACTGATACTCAAGCCGAGTCAGCCGCCGGATCGCTCCCACCCTGCCAGGACGCGGGAAGTCCTTGGATCGCTGATCCAGAATGCTCCGCAGTGTTTTCGAGACCTGTTCGTATTCGCTTTCGGAGGGGCGATCCGCCGTCGGTGGAGGCATTTGACGTGTGTCGATCCGACGCAGGATTTTCTCCCAGCGATCGGTGTGGAGGCCCTCACGTGAAAACTGGTCCGCCGAAAAATCAAATGCTTCCAAATCCAGATCGCCCGCGGCATCGCCCGAGGAATGGCAATCCAGACAGTGGGACTGGACAAAGTCTTGGAACTCGCCGAGTCGTTCTGCCCGCGAATCGTCTGCGATCGCCACCATCGTGGTTGCAAACGTGCAAACACAAACGAGAGCCGTAATCGCAGTGGTTTTCAGGTCATTCATGGCAAGACTCGCACGCAGCGGACGGTTTTGGATTCCCCATTTTACTCTCTAAACTCTCCGAACGGGCGGTTTTCAAACAGTCCTATTGGCTTGGCGAGCTCTTTTTTAACTCCTCGGAGATTTCGAGGTTCCGTTCAAACATGCTGAGTTCTCTTCGGACGTGGTATCCACCGAAGACGATCGAGCGGCTAAATCCGCTGGTGTTTGCCGTTCATAAACGCAACCCAACTTCCATCATCCATTTGCATCTCGCTGCTCATCAACCAGCAGTCGGCGTTGACAATCTCGATCGTATCGCGGTACTTGCAAGTCCCGCTGCCGTCAAATTTCGGGCCTTCGGTATCAAGCGGCAACCGAACACCATCCGCGTCCCGGACGCCTTGGTACTGCCAAATGTTGGACATCATCGATCCAACAAAAGTGCCCACGTAACACTTCTGAGCAATGTCAAAGCCAAGCGACATGATCGACGACCACGCATCTCCCTCGTTCGATTCCCCGCTGCTTTCGACAATCAACCACATCCCGCCCAGCGAACGACACAAGATTTTTCCTGTAGTCGTCGAGGTATTGCCATCGGGCATTTTACATTCGTGCTGAAGACTCCAACTGCCAATCAGTTGATCGAGCCAATGGTGCTCGGATTGCGGTTTAGCAAACATACTTGTTCCTTTCGTTTCGATCGAAAAATGGATACCGCTTGAGTCTCAGCTTTTGGCTGCCGGATTCAATCAACGATTATCCCGTCAACCGCTCTGTATCGCTAGGACTTCGATGACACTGATCTTATAGTCGAACGGCGAAATCGCGAATCGACAGCTTGGTTCGCAGGCCAGGTTTTAAAAGACAAAGATTAGGGGACACCCATCGCCATTTGCCAAAGCCTCTTCAAACACCAAGTTTTCCCAGTAGAAACGCGATTTCTTGGGTACAGAATCAATTGGACGGCCGTTTCAACGGTGTCTCCGGAAGCCCCCCGAATCCAACCGGTAATTCCTCTACCTAGTGGGAATGCACCGGTAAATCCTTGGCGGAGCGAGACAGCAGCCTTATCTTGCACTGCTATAATAGAACCTATGTCTTCTCTTCCTGATCAATCATCCTCAACCGGTTCGACTTCGCGCTCCCGACGCGGCAGCGACCGATTTATCCTGGTCTCCAATGGTCTGGAATTTTTTCTGGCTCCCAAGTCTGAATTTTCCAGCTTAAAAGCGGATGGCTTTTATCGTCCAGCCGAGCGGGGGATGACCGTCATTCAAAAGGACGACCAGCTCTATGAGTTGCCGCTGGAAAAGGCCGAGAGTTTAGTTGCGGATGGCGGTCGCGATTTATTGGCAAGAGAACGAAAGAAGCCCGCTTCACTGCCGCCTGCTTCACTGCCACCTGTGCAGCCGCCCCCGTCATCACCTTCGCCAACGTCGGATCAGCAAATCGATCTGACGGCCGCAAGTTCGCCAGGCAGTGCAGCCGCCAAACTTGCGGAGGTCGCCGACGGTTTCGACACCGATTCCCCCCAACCATCCTCGGGCACCGAGCTTGATTCGCTCGCTGTGCTGGAGGGACTGAGCCAGTCCGAGCAATTAGCCGAACAAACGCGACTCGAGCAAGAATCACAACTTGCCGAAGAATCCGGCTGGCGAAAGTATGCACTGATGCTGCAATTTTGGTTGCATGCTCGCAAAGCAAAGTTGCTGCGGCAGCTCAGTGGCAGCGGTATCAGCATCGCCGTTCATGTTGCGCTCTTGTTGTTACTGGCTAGTATGTTTTTGGTGACTGAGCAGCCAGATCAATTGGTGTTGATGGCGTCACCGTCAAGCAACGATGCGGTCGTCGAAGAGGTCATCGTCGATGTCCAGCCGCTCGAGATTACGGAGCCAACCGAAACAACGGAGCCAGAGCCCGCCCCGGCGGCAGAAGCGGCGGAGGCCGCCGAACCGATCGATTCACCCGACTTTCTTGCCAACGTCAGCGGCCTAGCGATCAAGCCGCCGGCAGTACCCAGTAAGCCAGCCGCCGAAGTTGGTGCCGGGATGGGGAAGACCGCCGGTAAACCCACCGTTTTTGGAAGCAAATTTAGTGCGATCAATTATGTCTTTGTGATCGACAATTCCAACAGCATGACCAGAGGCCGCTTCGAAACCGCGCTGATTCAATTGATGCTGACAGTCAATCAATTGACGCCGAAACAACGCTTCTATGTCATTTTCTATAGTGACACCGCCTATGGAATGATGCATCCCAACACCGTGAAAACGCTCGTCCCAGCAACTCAGCGAAACAAAAACGCACTAGGGCAATGGTTGCAAACCGTTCCGCTTTGTTTGCAGACGCGAGGCAGAAAAGCGATCCAGGCTGCAATCGATCTGGATCCCGATGTGATCTATATCCTCGGCGACGGAGCCTTTACCGATGGGGCTGACGATTATTTTATCAAAAACCCACACGAGCGAATTGTGATCCATACACGAGGCATGGAGGTCGACAAGAAAAACGCTCAGTCCTTCCAAAAGCTGGCCAAAGCTCATCGAGGCAACTACAAAGACGTCGGCGTGATGCCAGAGGGAGCGGCCATGGCACAACGATATCCGCGACCAAGAAACAGCGTTCGTGGACCAGTCTGGGGCATCACATTGCCGCTAAATAAGAAGTAAGGATCATGGAACGATCATGAATTGCAAAGCGGCGTGCCCCGTCTGTTTAAAAGCCCATTCGCTGGACGAGGGGCAAGCCGCGTCAGTGATTCGCTGTGATTGCGGAGCGACGTTGTTTATCTCTCCTAAAGGGCGACTGGTTGCTACGCTGCAGCAAGATTCGCCACCCGAGGATTCCGCCGCCGCTGCGGGGGTTTCAACGATGCCTGCTCTCGATCAGATCGCAGCCTTGGATCTCGAGCCCAAGTCTTCACCGTCGTCACCTACTAAGAGCAAACCGGCCAAGGGCAAGCCCTCTGAGGACACCGCCGCGAAGAAAAAAGCGACTGATCATGACCGGTCGCACCGTAAAACGCCCTGGTTGGCAATCACCGGCATCGGCGGTGTCGCCCTACTTTTAGTTGTCGCCGTGACCGCCTTCTTGCTTCGCGATTCGACGCATTTAGACAGCGCGAATGAGGGGAAGAAATCGGCAAGGACCCCGCAATCGGATGTCGGGCGGACCATCCGCTTTAAACCGGGAACGTTCTCGCAGCAACTTGCCAAAATACCGCTGCCCACAGCGGACGAAGCGGTAGATGCCTCGATAGACCAAACCTCCGAGGAACCGACAAGCCGAGATGCAACGAATCCCAAGGTCACCGCTCTGGATCAACGTTCACCCTTTGGTGGCCCGACCGTTAAACGCACATCGACAAGACCTGTGGCAACGAAGTCGCGTCCGCGAATTCCGATCGTGACGGTCGCCAACCGACGCGATAAACTTGACGATGCCTATGCAGACGCCTTTGAAAGCTACGAGGCGTTCACAGCTCTGAGTGGCGACGACAAAAAAAACACGGAGGCCCAAAAGGAAGACTACCGCAGGACGTTGGGGGAAACGATCGACCTGACCCAGCATGCCTACGCGTTGGCGATGCATAAGGGCGACCTGCAAAAACGCAACGAGTTGTGTTACTTGTTGGCCTATCTCTCTTTCACCGCAGGTCATGTGATCGAAGCAAGTCTGTATGGTGAATCGGTCGCCCGCTATGGCGATCCCGAAGAGAGCATGACTCGCGAAGCCGCACTGATTGCGTTAGCGGCCATCGATGAAGCCGCCGTGACACAATGGGCTGCCCCCGAGATCCCGGGTGAGCTGAATCAAATGAAGTTGTTGGCCGAGCTTTTTGAAACACGATGGCCAAACGATCCACAGGTCGATGCGATTTGGATGAATCTTGGTCAGCGATTTGACACATTTGACCGTTGGCTCGACGCGGCGGATGCCTATCTGCGGATCAATAAAAAGTCGGAGACGTACGACCGCGCCCAGATGTCCGCTGGCTCGGCGTACTGGAATCAATTTGTGGATGAAGCGAGCGAAGCAGACGCGAATCCCAACGCGATGGTGAAACGACTAAAGTCAGCCCGCGACTTGATGGTCAGCGGAATACGAGCGGCCGAACAGCGAAAACTGCCGCTGACGTCCCAAATACTTGATGCAAAATACAGGGTCGCCCTGATCGAGGCTCGGCTTGGCAATCCGGAATCGACAGTCACTTGGCTCGAGAAAACCAAAACGCCGCTGGTCGATTCGATCACGACCGGCAAAGGCAACAAAAAGAAACTCGCTGTCACGGAAGAGTTTGCTCAAAACGTCTTCCAACTGCTCTATCAGGCGAAGACGAGTTTAAACGATTTCAGTGGAGCAAAGCAGGCGCTCGAGCGACTCTCCAAAGTGCTTGACTCGGACGCGACCGACCGTTTAGACCGCATGTCGCTCGCCGTTGTTCAGCGACAAATTAACGGAATGCTTGAAGGCCCAAAGCTCTCGTTGGCGGACATCAACAAGCTCGAGCAGGCACTCGCGGCGATTGATTCCGACAGTGATGTGCTTACCGCATCGAACCAGTTATGGCTGGCCGAATCTTGGGCGAAATTGGCCCGACACGGCCAGACGCCCAAGATTACTCGGCAGTGTTATGAAAATGCAGCGAAGACCTACGCCAGCAGTCTGTCGCAGAAAGATTTTCCGTCCGCGTCTCGGACCGCCGGCTTGGCACGACAAGCGGAATTGTTGCGAATGGCGGGCAAGATCCCCGATTCACTTGAGATCATAACGACGATCTTGACTGAAAATCCGGGGGCCATCGAGATGCAAATACAAGCTGCAAAAGCACTTGAGCAAATCGCATTTCAACAACCGTCCGAAGCGTCTCTACGCGCCGCGATTTTGGGTCCCGCCAGCAAGGACCGCGTCGCCAATGAATCGCCTATTTGGGGATGGGCCAAATTGACCGGCACCCTGCATCAAATTCGTTATTCCGACCGAGGCACGGCCAAACACGCTGAACTGTTACTCGCAGCTCATCTGCATCTCGCACGCTGTCGTTGGTTATTGGCGGGTCTGACCAGCGACGCGAAGGAGAGCATCGAATTAGCGAGGAAAACGAAAACCCAACTATCGCGGTTGCAATCCGATCTTTCGGGGAAGAACGATGACTCGATCGCACCTTGGTCCGAAGCGATCAAACGATTGCAAGAACTGCTAGATCCGTCAACGCCACTTTAGCCGAACGTTCTGCGGAAGATGCTCGGCGAAGAAGGGTAAGACGGCGGTGCCCCGGGATCGACGTTGCTTGGCGCAACCCTGGGCCGCTTTAAATCGCTACGGCTTGCGAAACAATTTCATGCCTGCGCGTTCGCCGTAGGTCAACAACAACGCGCCGGGGGCGGCACAGGTGTCGACCAGCGATTCATAGAATTCGTGTTCGCCTGGCCACGGAAAGGCAAAGAACAGATCGAACTCGTTGAACGCGATTCCGGTCGTGTCGTATACATCATCACCGCCGGCTGCGATGTGATCGACCTCGCGGGACGACGCTAACGATCCCGCCATCGAACTCGGCACGAAGGTGCCACAGTAAAACCGGGCCGCAATCCCGAGGTCCTCCGCCAGTCGATTGGACTGGTGCACCAGCGCCGATTCGATTTCGATTCCGACTGCGGTCATCCCTCGCAGGGCGGCCAACATCGCGGCGACCCCGAACCCGCTGCCAAGTTCGCAAAACCGCGTTCCCGCTGCCAAGCCTTGCTGGTCAATCCACTCTAAACACTGAGCCAGCCACTGGAAATCGCAAGGCACAAAGGTCTCGATCACTGCGGAATCGGCCAACATGAACGCTTCGATGCGGTCGTTGGTTTGGTCGATCAAATCGATCTCGCGTGGCGACAGCGGATTCGCTTTGACCGATTTGGGGATGGCGATGGGTTCGAGCGTCACAGAAGCCTTGCCTTTGCGGGGCCGCGGAAGCGGAATCGAAAACGGTCTTAGTTCGCGCGAATGCGAAGCCGATCGTCGCTCAAGGTGAATCGCTGCTCTTCGCTCGCTGCGACGACCTCGTACACCAGTTCGGTGGTGATCGACTTGCCGCTGATGTTGGCGTTTTTGACAAGCTCTTGGATGTTCATGTAACCATCCGCATCGAGGCTCATTTCGATCGCCTCTGGATGGTGCTTCAGCACGAAGCTTAGATATTTGCTGATTTTAGTGAGTCGTTTATTCATCGACGAAGTTTAACCGAAGAATGCTGTTTCGCTAAGCCGAGCGGTCGCAATTAAATCATCCTGGCGGGGGCGGCGAGCTGGCTGGACCTGCTTTTTTCGATTTTTGATGCGGATTACGCTGCATCACAGCGTGTTGCCATGAACCATCCCCGGTGCCCTATTTGCTTATTGGGGGAGGTACCGTTTTGCAGCTGCGGCAACGAGCACGGGGATGGCGACCGATACCCCTAATGCAAGTGGTAGCCATTGATGCCGCTCGGCAAAGTCGCCAAAGACCGAATACGCGATCGCGATGCCAAGATTGCTCAATAGGACGGCAGGCAAAAATCGTCGCCACGACAATTGGTGAATTCCAGCAATCAACACGCTCGCTTCGGCGAAGACTGGGACCGCGCGCGTGATTGCTAAAACGTAGGGGCCGTATCGATCACTGATACCTTGCATACGCTCGAGGTCTTCACCGCTGCTGAACCAAAGGGCAAACGGTTGTCCCCAGCGCCGCGCCAACGCAAACCCGATGATGGCCCCTAGATTCATGCCAACCCAAGTCGCGATCGTTCCACGCCACCAACCGAGTTGCCACCCACTTAGCGTGCTGACGACGCTCGAGGGAATCGGCAACAGGATATCGGTGGCCAACAGCCCGATGATCAGCGCCGCAGTGACGGGAACGGACGGAGGGTCATCGGCCACGCCTCGCAACCAATCTTCCAATCGACCTCCGAAAAACAGGAACGGCAGCACAGGGACCAGCAGGACGATGCACATCAGCGGCAGCGTGCGAAACAGTTCACGCATCGGCTGCCGGACTCGCGTTCGAGTGGATGTCGACCTCGTGATACTCGATTGCCCATTCACGCATGAAGCGAACTTGGTTGGGATCGACGCGATAGATAATCAGATCGGGATTGTCGACGCTGCCGAGATATTGTCGCAGCAACGGATTGTCGTTCCAGATTGATTCCAAGGTCGCTCGGTCAGCCACGATTGACGCCACGCCTGTGATTCGGACTTGATCATGTCCGTCACTCAGATAACAAAGTTCAACATTAGGGTTTGCGGCAATCTCTTGTGTTTTGTGATAGCCTCGCAAATTCGCCACATAGACAGTGAAGCCCTCGGTGCGGACTGGCGACACCGGGCGCAGTCGCGGTTGATCGCCGTCGATGGTGGCCAAGTAGGGAAAGCGATCCTGTTGGATCACATCCAGGGCAAGCCCTCGAACTTCGCCTGCGGGAATCGGTTTGGGATGGGGTTTACTCATGCCTCTGATTATAGCAGTCGCAAAGGTTGTCAGCCTGTTAACGTTCTGAATCTTGCAATGCGGATTTCGCATCGGGGATGCACAGACATGTGGCTTCGATCTGCGTGTCGGCACTCGCCCACGCGTTGCGGAATCGCTCTTCGGTTTCCTTGGCTGCAGCGTCGTCGCCTTTCGCTTTCAAACATTGGGTTAATCCATACAGCGACCAACCATTTTCTGGCCACTGTGCAAGGTCGTCACGATAGACCTGTTCAGCTTCGTCCCACCGCTCGGCCGCGACCAAGACGGCGCCGAGTGAATGTCGTACGGGCTGAATCCATTCGGGCGGCTCCATGTACAGCAGTTCTGTTTCAGCGGCGACACCCTTTTTCAGTTCCGATACGGCATGGTCGATATTCCCTTTTTGAAATGCGATTTCGCCCGCCAACGTGTGCTCGCCCACCTTCAGGACATCGTGAGCCAAGTTTATCGCTCCTTTCGCATCGCTATCGACCGCCGCTACAGCCTCGCGGAAAAGTGTTTGTTCACGTTCCGCCGCATCCAAGTCTTGCTTAGCCGCCAGTGCGGTGGCACGAGCAAATCGCCACATCGCGGTCGTGATGGGTAATTCATCACTCGGGGCAGACATCGCGAGCAACTGGTCCCATTGTCCGAACCGCACCAACACTTGGTACTGGATCGACATGAACGGGTCCGCCAATTCGGGCGACTGTTTCAGGAAATCGGCAGGGACCGAAGCAAGTGTTTGCTGCGCCGTTTGGATGGCACGGTCTCGACGGCCTTGCATCATGCACACAAACGACAAGAAATGAGGATTGTGCAATATGTAGATCGAGTAGAAATTCTGGTGCGGCGAAGCCTGGCGATAGACTCGATCCACCTTCATCGACATTTCGTTTTGCTCTGCCGCCTGGGACCACTTTCCAGTTCGCACGTCGATATGAGCGGGCATGTGAACCATGTGCCCCGAGCCGGGCATCAGAGTTCGCAGTCGATCTGCTGCCGCCGAGGCTCGTTCAGGCCACGGCGATGCTTCGGTCGCGTGAACATACAAATGGTTCGCGCCGGGATGGTTGGGTTGTGCCTGCATGACCTTTTCTAGCAACGCCAAAACGTGATGCGTTTCGGGGCGAGGTTGACCGTCGTCGGACCACAGGTCCCAGGGACGCAAATCCATCAGCGATTCAGCGCACAAGACCGCGACATCATGGTCGTCGGGGAATTGTTTTTGGACACGTTGCATTGCTTCGGCGTAGGCTTTGTTGAGCGTCTCTCGCTCGGCGATGTTTTCGTCGACGTTGCTGCGGTAACGTTTCCCCAAGGCGTCGATCAGTGCCCGTTCGATGGGCGTGGATAAATTGCGGTACGATTGTGCTTTTTCCAATGCCTGCCAAGCGGCGATCGAATGTGGCTTGTCCATCGGAGGATTGTTGATGTGAGGTCCGTTACAAAGTGCAATTCCCCACCATGCCATGCCGCACTCGGGGTCCTGCCTCGTTGCCTCCTGGAATGAGCGAATCGCCTCGTCGTGATTGAACGCATAGGCGAGATTCAGTCCCTGGTCAAAATAACGTTGAGCCTCCGCTGAATCCGTTGTGATTTCACGGTGGTGGACCGTAATGCCGACCAGCAACGGGGTCTGTGCCCCTGGCGGTGTTGTATCGCTAATTGCTCCCGGCGAAGACGACGGACTCTCAGAAATCGCGACGTTGGATAAGCCACTCGCGCTAGCAAAGAGCACAACAAGCCATACACCGACAAAGTGAGAGTGAGACATCGTTCGATACTCCTCAAAAAGGTTTCTTCGAGCCCTATTCTTCATTGTAGAACTTCGCCCCCCGCCAGCAAATCAAGAAGAGGCTTTCAGCCTGTTAAATGTGGGATAGGCTTCCAGCCTGTCATGGGTGCGCGATATTCCCCCGACCCTCTCGCACTTGCACGTCGCCAAATGCAGGCAGGCCGTAGCGAAAGTCGCAAAGACGTTCGGCGGCTCACGATTTTGAAAGACAAAACCGATGACAGGCTAGAAGCCCAGGGCTGTAAGGGTATGTTGCTAGGTTAATCCTAGCAGCTTCGCCGTCGAAACGTGACGCGATGCAACGTTCCGTGATCGATAGGGCTTTTTCTTCTTGGTACCTCGACGGGATTTGCGATACTCACTCAGGTCGATCTTGCGAGCGATCTTGGTGAGCAGCGAAATAAGCCCTTTCATTGACGCTGGTATCAGTTCACTCCATTCCTCAGCGGTGATCGCAATCAGCATGCCCTCGGTTTTGTCCGAGACGTTCTTCGAGACGTGGAAGTGGCTGATCTCGTCAACTTCTTCTTCCTCGTGAGTTGCATACAGGACTGCAAAAATCGTCTGCCGGAGGTTGAACGCTAGGACGGACATGCAAAAAAGTAATGCTGCTGCGTGAGGATGTCCAATCCCTGAATGTTCGCAAGTGAGCGTCATCTGCAACACGTTGAATGCAGTTTCCACTTCCCAGCGATGGCGATAGAGTTCAGCCACGTCAGTGGCTGAAACTTCGCTGGGAAGATTCGTCAATACATGAATCACGGTGTCGCCATCGCGAGTGGGCTTGTCCAGCTCGACAGTGATCCGACGAACGATCATCGCGTCATCCGCAGCGGAAAGTTTTAGCTCTTGCTCGTAGACGACGCCCGTGCTGATGCGACCAATCCGTTTGCGTTTCCCAAGCAAAACACCTTTTAAACGCCCATGTTGGCGGATCGCGAAGAAGCCACACGCCAGAGCAATCTTAGTTAAGAATGACACGATGCAATAATGCCGGTCAGCAATCACGACGTCTTTGGCTACCAGATCTTCAACGATCCGATCGCAACAAGTCGACTCTTGCGAGTGTCCGTCAAGCAGGACATAGACTTGATCGAAAATTTGTCGTTGCAAATCAAATCTTGCGACGAGCTTCCCTGGCAATGGAGCCCCTTTGACTTCCCGAAGCACTTTTAGTCTTTTGTCAGACTTCGCCAAAACATTGCCATCAATGCTAAAGCAGCGATAACCAGGAAGTAATTCCCACGGAACGAATCCCAAAGCATCTTGTGCTTGCACCGCTCGCTCTGCGGAGTGCTTGACGATTGCTTCACTAACGGCTGGTTCTACGCCTCGGGTTTTGGCGTAGAACGATTGACGCGTCACGCCAAGTTCTTCTTTATGTTCTCTGTAGGCTTGATTGAAGTTGTCGCTGAAATTGAGCGCCACATCCGCTACGGTCGCTGCGACGGTCTCAAACAAGGCGATGTAGTCGTACTGCGCCTCGCGATTGTTATCAAAGATACGATTAAGATCGCTTCGAATGAAATCTTGCGTCAGAACTCTTGTCATGACGGCAAATGGAGCCTTGTTAACAAACCGATCAAAGACTTTAGATGACACCGCGAACCTCCGTGTAGTGTAAAACGCGGTAATACACAACAATCAAGCTGCAGCGATACCCTTACAGCCCTGGGCTAGAAGCCTATCCCACACAGGCGGACACCTATTCGTGTTGGTTCCGCATGTGATTGGCGGTGCGATGGAACGTCATCTTCAGATGATCGGCGAGCGGTTTGCTCTCGACCAATTCGTCGATCGCTTGGGTCATGCACAACATCCATTGATCGCGTTCGCTATCACCGATCGGAAACGGCAAGTGTCTCCCTCGCAACATTGGGTGCCCGTATTGCTGGATGTACAACGATGGCCCACCCCAAAAACCTGACAAGAACTTGAACAACTTGTCCCGCGACTCGGTCAGATCTTGCGGATGCATTTCACGGATCGGGCGGGCGGCGGGCAATTCCGACATCAAGTCATAGAAACGGTCGACGAGGCCACGCACCGCCACTTCGCCGCCCAACATACAGTAAATTGTGTCTTCATCCATCGTGTCAGTGATCCTAGCTCGATACGATTCGGTTGCTTCGCCGTTGTTTTGACTTGCATTGTCGTCCACGACTGTGAATCATGACATCCACCTCTTCATTCGCCAATGGAACTGAAATCCATGCCTGCCCTCCGCCTCGAAAAACTGCCCCCGCTCTCAATCTTGACGCTCTCGCTCCTTGCTGGATTGTTTCTTGCATCCACCGTTACTGCGGACGATTCAGTCTTTGTCGGTAAGCCAGAACTATTGCAAGACCACGGCGCAGGCGAGGGCCCGGTTTGGCATCCACGACTGGGGCTGCTGACCAGCGGCGAAGGGAACATCAATCGGCGTGATCTTGCCGGCAAGACGTCGGTGTATCGGACCGACGCCGGATCCAATGGCCTGCTGTTCGATCGACAAGGACGACTGATCATCTGCGACAACAAACGCCGCCGGATCGAACGAATCGAAGCAGATGGATCGCTCCGTGTGCTGACGGATTCCTATGACGGAAGCAAATACAATCAGCCCAATGATCTGACAATCGACTCCAAAAATCGGATCTATTTCACTGATCCTCAATACGGTGATCGCAGCGAAATGCAAATGTTGGATGCCGAAGGCCGCAAGGTCGAAGGCGTGTACCGCATCGATCCCGATGGCAGCGTGACTCGCATTATCACTCACGAAGTCGATCGTCCCAATGGTTTGATCGTGACGCCCGACGATCGGTTCCTGTATGTGGCCGACAACAACAATGAACTTGGGGGCGCGAGAAAGCTTTGGCGGTTTAACTTGAACGCTGATGGTACGCCGGATCTGGACAGTCAAACGCTGATCTATGACTGGACGACGACGCGAGGTCCCGACGGCATGAAGCTCGACCAAGATGGCCGACTGTATGTAGCCGCAGGGCTGAACAAACCACGACCGCCGGCTCAAACGGCGGATTCACCGACCGCAGGTATTTACGTTTTTTCGCCCGAGGGCAAACAAATCGATTTTCTGGCAATTCCCCGCGACGAAACCACCAATTGTGCCTTCGGTGGTAAGGACGGCAAGACGTTGTTCGTGACCGCTGGCGGGACTTTGTGGAGCGTTCGCACTGCGGTCCCCGGCTATCAAGTGTTCGGCAGCCCGTGAAGGCAGGTCGTTCGGTATAAAACTGTGAAACGTCGATCCTTTTTGTGAGCCGACGGCGCTAGCCGCGGGCCCGTCGTTTTTGTTTGAAACATGCCCGCGGCTAGCGCCGTCGGCTCAGATCATTATGCGGAATGACTCATATTGCCCTGCTTAGCAGCACGGTAAAACCCGCAGAACGGTGGAACACTATCAAGAGGGGGTTACCAGGATGATCGCCACCGGTGACACTGTGAGATAGATTTCCAGTGTGTCCTATGGCCGTAGCGAAAGTCGCCAAGACTTTCGGTTTTGCTGATGCCGGCCGAAACTCTTGGCGAGTTTCGCTACGGGGCGGTTGCCACTGACAGGCTGGAAGCCTATCCCACAATTCCTTGCTAGCGACGATCCTTATGTCAATTCAGTGGTTTCCGGGCCACATGCACAAAGCCCGGCTCGAAATTCAATCGGTACTCCCAAAAGTCGACGTGGTCATCGAGGTGCTCGACGCGCGGATTCCCTACTCGAGCGAGAATCCGATGTTGGCCGAACTGCGTGGTGACAAACCTTGCTTGAAGGTTTTGGCCAAAAGCGATCTGGCCGACGATGCGATGACGGCGATCTGGATCTCGCACTTCGAGGAATCGGTGGGCGTCCGCGCCCATGCGGTCACCACCGAAGACGTGCCGACGATCCGGCGTTTGAAACACATTGTCGCCAAAATGGTGCCGCACCGCGCTGGTATGACGATCACCGCGATGATCGTTGGCATTCCCAATGTCGGCAAATCAACGATCATCAATTTTTTGGCGAATCGAAAGATCGCCAAAACGGGCAACACGCCCGCGGTCACTCAGCAGCAACAACGTGTCAACATTGGCGACAGCGTCGCACTGTTGGATACTCCCGGCGTGTTGTGGCCCAACGTGCATAATGTGAACAGCGGGTATCGGTTGGGTTTGGTAGGGTCGATCAAAGACACGGCGATGGATTATGCCGACATCGGTTTCTTTGGGGCTCGCTACTTGGCCGCAAGCTACCCTGAGCGGTTGATGCAGCGATACGACTTAACGTCAGTTCCCGGCACCGATTTGGAATTGATCGAAGCGATCGGCCGACGCCGAGGTTGTCTTGGTAAAAGTAATCTTGTCGACATCGATCGTGCCTCGCGGATTTTGGTGAACGATATTCGTGCTGGCGAACTGGGACGGTTAACTCTCGAGACACCTGAATTGATGAGGCGTGAGCAGGTGCAAACGGCAAAGGTAATCGCCGAGAAAGAAGAAGCGTCAAAAGAGAAAGATGCGAAACGTAAAAAGCGATTTCGTGACAAGCAGCGTGCCCAACGCAAATCTCGCGAGATGAACTGACTCCCAAGATGAACTGAGCGGATCGCTATTCTTCAACGAACCCAACATGATTCCCAATCTTTCTGACAAGACAAACGCCCTTGTTCTGTCGTACATCGGCATTCGACGCGCGATTGGCGTCAGCGGATTTTTGTTGCCGATCGTGCTCGGGCCCGTTGGGTGGCTGTTTTTTGGAATCGAATTCCAAGACAACATCAGCAGCTATTATCACACCGCGCTGCGTGACGTTTTCGTCGGCACGATGTGTTCGATCGGAATCTTCTTGTTCTGCTATCGCGGTTACGACCGGATCGAAAGCTGGACTGCGAATCTCGGCTGCGTTTCCGCCTTGGGGGTGGCTCTGTTTCCATTGGACCCGAACAGTGATCCGCTATATCAAAAGTCATTGATTGGGTACCTGCACTCGATCAGTGGTGGGGTGTTCTTTTTGACGCTGGCCACTTACTCGCTGTTTCATTTCCCCAGTTCCAAAGCGACCAACCGCGAAATCGAACCTCATGAAGCCGAACGGAATTTAATTTACCGGGCTAGCGGCCTGGTGATCTTGCTGAGCATGGCGGCAATGGGCGGCTATCTGTTCCTGATCTCCGCCGAATGGAAACAGACACTTAACGAATACAACTTTTTGTTTTGGATGGAGTGGATCGCGGTGTGGGCATTTGCCTCGGCGTGGCTGACCAAGGGGCGAACGATCATTGCCGAAATCGCCGTGGACTTGATGGCGATTCCGCACCAGTTGTTGATGAAGCACGTAAAGTAGATCGATTCTGTGAGCGGCGAGCACTTCGCGGGGTTAAAATGAATCGGCGATCTTCCGCGTGTTGCCGAATTCGAATCAGGAGTTCTTGCTGATGAATCTGCCGATAAATCCCACTCTCAATCGTCGCCGATTTACAGTCGGCAGCGCCGCTTTTCTGGGCGGATTCCTGATGGCCGGCGAGCGTGCTTGCCTTGCCGAAGAACCGAGTTTGCAGCAGAAACGGCTGGTCTTACTCGGGCTAAACGCTTTGGCGAGAGCTCCGGAGATGAACTATTTCGCTGACGGACATCGTGGGGCGGCGATGATCTCGGCACACATGATGTGCGTTGACAATGATTTCGACGACGCGGCGGCCACTCGAATTGTCGAACTGTTTGATCAAAACTGGGCCCCCACAAAATTGTGCGAACCGTTCCCCGAGGGCGATCCCGTGGCTGATGCGGTGGAGCAAGTAGGCAAGGCGCTTGCCGAAAACAGCGGCGTGCTGCGCGAAGTCGGCCACGACGCAATTTTTGCAATGCACGCGATCAAGGCATTTCGCATGTTGCCCGAAGCGGCGACACGTCAACGGGTCGAGGGCGTATGCAATTTGATTCGTGCGATCAAGCCGTGGCGTGATGTCAAACCCGATGATGACATCGATCCACCGCCGTTCACGGATTCGGCCGCGGCGTCAAAATTCGTCTTGCAAGAAGCGAGTGATGCAATCGATCGCTTTGTCGGTTTTGGCCAAGGCTTCGCGGGTCACATGTTGACGTTCGGCCAATCGCTCGTCGAAATGGCTGCGATGGGCGACGCCGAGTGGGCCGAGAGTTGCCGCACCGCGTTTCGAAAATACGTGACCGTGACGCGGCAAGGGCCCGATTCGAGTGACCGCAAAATCGTTGATCACAAGCCCAGTAAACTCAGACCCAACGACGCCAGTTATTGGCAACAGCGTAGCGAAAACTCGCTCGGCATCGGCCATGTCTTCAAGTATCCCTACGCCTACTATGATCTGCTGGCCCGGGTCAACGATCCCGAGCTGACCAAAACGCTCGACGCCAAAGCATACCAGTTGTTCTGAGTGCGGTGCAAAGTGCTTCACACGCTGGCTTGTGGAGACTACTGAAATAGCATCGGTCATGACCGCAACGTTCTGTCACCTCTCCACCTCTGCGGAGGTCGTGCGGCTTTTTATTTCGTTGTGAATCGAGTCCTTTGACGTGCTTCACCTCCCCGAAACTTGTTTTGGGGAGGTCAGAACGAGCGGAGCAAGTTCTGGGTGGGGCATCGAAGTGTTAGAGATGACAACTTGCAAGCTCAACGTCACCAGCCCTCCCCGGAAAACTCGCTGAAGGCTCCTTTTCCGACCCTCCCAACTTTGTTGGGAGGGTGAAGCAAGTGGTTGCTACCACTCAACTTAAAAGCCGCACAACCTCTTCGTCGGTGGAGAGGTAACTGCTGTATAGACCCGATCCGTGCGATAGCTCACTGCCACGCGGGTGCCTTGCGGCGTCGATACTCTCCGGGCGTCTCGCCTGTTTCGCGTTTGAACACGGCGCTCAAACGCTCTTTATGACTGTAGCCGGCAAGCGGTGTGATCTCTTCGAGCGTCATGGAGGTTTCATCAAGTAATTGCTTGACGCGTGCCACTTGGACTGCCGTCAACTCTTCGTGCGGAGTGCGGCCCAACTCGGTGCGAAATCGTCGCTCTAATTGTCGACGCGAAAGCGTTGTGAATTCAACCACGTCGCCGACGTCGATGCCTTGGCAAGCGTGCTCGCGAATGAAACGACACACGCGTGCGAGTTCACGGTCCTCGACCGCAATGACTTGCGTGGACAACCGCTGCACCACTCCCGTCGGCGCAACGTACTGAGTTGTTTCACCCACCGTTTTGCCGTTCATGATCGCGTCAAGCAGCTCGGCCGCTTGATAGCCGATCTGCTCGGCGTTGGGCCGTACACTCGAGAGCGGCGGATCGCTCAAGGGGCAAATGGCGTCGTCGTCATCCACCCCGATGACGGCAATATCATCGGGCACCGACAGGTTCAGCGTGCGACACACGTTTAGCACTTGTTGGCCGCGAATGTCGTTGCAGACGAACAAGCCCGTCGGTGCTGCAAGATGTTTCAGCCACTGAGCCATCGATTCCACCTCCAGCACCCCGGCGCGTTCGATGCTGGTCACCGGTTGGCTGTCGTGCCCCGCGGTCTCATACACCGACAACGAACACCCCGCATTGGTGGTCAAATTTTGGAAATGGCGGAGGCGAATTTCCGAATAATGGGCCCCACGGTAGCCACAAAAAGCAAACTGGCGAAACCCCCGCTGGTGTAAATGCTCAAATGCCAGTTCGGCGACCCGCTGATCGTCGGTTTCCACTTGCGGAATTCCGGAATACTTGTGCCTGCAGCGAACATCCACAATCGGAACGCCCAACCCACGCAGGGGGGCAATGTTGTGTTCGTCCACGCGCGCGATCATGCCGCTGATCCCTGACGAATTCAACCAATCCGGCAGCGTCGAGTCGATGGTCATTTCCTCGTGCAACAGCGACCAATTGCTACGAGTTCTGGAATACAATGCGACTCCCCGCAGCAAATTGCGTCCATAAGATCGTGACGATTCGATGATCAGCCCGACTTTGCGGCGAGTTTTCAGCTTTTTAATTGCCATGGATGGCTTTGGCTTGAGGTGACGCAAATCATTAAAGGGCTGACGCAAATTGTCCTCGACAGCAATCGATTTTGCACCATAATAGGTGTCCTGCGTCCCATCAAGTCCCGCCGTATCCCGTCCCGCCTGCGAACGACGCATATTATTCTGCATGATATCATCCATGTCATCTCCACCCGCTTGCCGCCTTGGACCATCACCCATGCAAATGCTGGCCTTCACCACCCGCTTAATTGTGGTCTCGTGGGTCTTTTTGGTCGCCACGATCGTTGGCCACACTGCCGAACCGACAGCGGATCAGTTGGAGTTCTTCGAAAAAGAAGTTCGCCCGCTGCTGGCCGAACATTGTTATTCGTGTCACAGCGCATCGGCAAAGAAGCTGCAAGCAGGATTGCGAGTCGATACGCGAGCGGGAATGATCGCAGGAGGAGACTCCGGCGCATCGATCGAGCCTGGCGACCCCGAGGCGAGTTTGTTCATGGAAGCGGTACGCTACGAATCGTACGAAATGCCGCCCAAGGGAAAGCTGAATGACGATCAGATTGCAACGTTTGAAAAATGGATCCAGCTCGGTGCACCTTGGCCAGCCGAAGAGACGCCTGAGGCGAAGGCGGAGACACCTGAATTTGATTTGCAGCAGCGAGAAAACGAACATTGGGTGTGGCAGCCCGTGCAATCGCCGGCACCTCCCACTGTTCAGGACGCATCCTGGCCCCGCGCGGAACTGGATCGCTTTATCCTGTCGAAGCTGGAAGAGAACAACCTACATCCGGCCGAGGACGCCGATCATGCCGCGATCTTGCGACGGCTGTACTTTGATCTGATTGGGTTGCCGCCGACACCTGAACAAACCGCCAAGTTCCTCAGTGACACTTCGCCAGAAGCACTCGAGCGGTGCGTCGACGAACTGCTTGAATCGCCTCAGTTTGGCGAGCGATGGGGCCGACACTGGTTGGACTTGGTGCGGTACGCCGAGTCTCGTGGTCACGAATTCGATGATGACGCATTGAATGCGTTTCAGTTTCGCGACTACATCATCCGGGCGTTCAACGCGGATGTGCCTTACGATCAACTTGTCCGCGAGCATATCGCTGGCGACCTGTTGCCGCAGCCACGGTTGAATCCCGAAACCGGGTACAACGAATCGGTACTGGGGACCGGATTTTGGTTCCTCGGCGAATGGGTGCATTCACCCGTTGATATCCGCAAAGACGAAGCGGACCGCTTTGACAACATGGTCGACGTGATGTCGAAAACGTTCTTGGGCATGACGGTTTCTTGTGCTCGTTGCCATGACCACAAATTTGATGCAATCTCAACTGCCGATTACTACTCGCTAACCGGATTTCTGCAGAGCAGCGATTATCGGCAAGTGCGGTTTGAATCGCTACAGCAGAATCGCCACGTCGCCGAGCAGCTTGCAAAAGTCGACGCGTCCTATCGCCTGCGAGTCACAGATTTAATCCGCCAGCATGGTGGCAAGCTGCCTGAAGCGGCTGCCATTCCATCGGCGATCTCAGACTTGCTTGTATTCGACTACCAGACGTTGCCATACGACCAGTTCATGCAGGACGGATTCATTTTTGGTGATCGTCCGCGTCATGCCGGTGATGCTTATTTGGACGCGAGTGAAGCTCAGCCCGCGATTCGCTTTGCATCTCATGGTTCGGCGATTAGCGATCCGCTATGGAACGGGCTTCAGTCGCTTAGAGAATCCGGAATGCAGAGTCGCAGCAAATTGACGAGTCTGCCTCGCAGCGGCAGAACCCTGCGAACACCAACGTTCGAATTAACGGGCGAACGAGTGCTGTGCCGTGTTCGCGGCGAAGGTCACGTGGTGGTGTGCGTCGATTCGCATCGATTGATTGCGGGTCCACTGCACGGCGAAACAGTGCAAAAAATCCCCCCAAATGCAACGTCGCTGGAACTGAACTTGTCTCGCTATCTTGGCCATCGATTGCATCTAGAGTTTACGCCTGCAAGGGACAAGCAGCTCGAAGTGCAGTGGGTGATCCAGGGGACGAACGAGCAGATAAAGCAGGCGAAATCAGAGGGCAAATCCGCGTTTGGCGACGCTGGAATGACAGATGGGCTAGAGGCGAGTGATGTCGGTGCCAAAGAAGAGTTTGCGGAAGCAGCGCAACAACTTGCCGTCGCCTGGGCGGACGAACGCGAGTTGCTGAGGTCTCAAATCATGAAGCAGTCGTATACCGCGATGGCGATGATGGACGGCAGCGGTGAAGACGCTGAAATCCTGATTCGCGGTAATTCGTCCAAGCCGGGTGATATCGAGCCGCGTCACTTTTTGACCGCAGTGGCCGGCGAAGGTCCGATGGAAATCAAATCAGGTAGCGGACGTCTTGAATTAGCGGCTCAGATCAACGATCCCAGCAACCCGCTGACTTCGCGTGTGATTGTCAATCGCATTTGGCATCACTTGATGGGACGCGGCATTGTGCCCACGACCGACGACTTTGGCGTGCTCGGGCAAAGACCAACACATCCCGAATTGCTGGATCATTTGGCCACTCGATTCCGGACCGACGGGCAAAGCATCAAAGAAATGATCCGCTACATCGCGTTGTCGCGGACCTATCAAATGTCCAGTCGAGTGAGTCCGGCCGCGGAGGATGCGGATCCCAAAAATTTGTTGTGGCACCATCGACCGCCCAAGCGACTCGAAGGCGAGACGATCCGTGACTCGTTGTTGGCGTTGTCCGGGCGACTAGACAAAACGATGTTTGGCGAGCCCGTGCCGATTCAATTGACGTCGTTTATGGATGGTCGAGGTCGTCCAAAGACCAGCGGGCCGCTCGATGGAAACGGTCGACGTTCGATTTATATCTCGGTGCGTCGCAATTTCCTCTCGCCCTTTATGCTGACGTTTGACACGCCCGTTCCCTTCAGCACGATGGGACGCCGCAATGTGTCCAACGTGCCCGCGCAATCGTTGATCCTGATGAACGATCCGTTTGTCGTTCAGCAATCCAAACAATGGGCCGAGCGAGTGATCCAGGATCATCCTGCGACACGCGACCGTATAAAGCGGATGTACGACGAGGCGTTTGCACGTCAGCCTACCACGCAAGAAATCGCGGTTGCCGAAGCCTATTTGGCGTCCGATCACGGCGATTCCGAATTGGATGCGTGGGCCGATTTCGCTCACGCACTGATCAATACCAAGGAGTTTGTTTTCCTGCGATGACACACAACCCACTTTTTCCCTGCCAACGCTATCAATCGGGTCCTACGTCGCGTCGAGAAATGCTGACGCGGTGCGGCAGCGGTTTTGCTGCGCTGGCACTCGCGGCGCTCGGACAAGACAAGGCGTTCGCGGTTAGCGGATCCTCACCCGATCTTGGCTTCGCAGGCCATGGTCCGCACCATCAAGTTCGCGCCAAAAATGTGATCTTCCTGTACATGGACGGCGGTCCGTCACAGATCGATACGTTTGATCCCAAACCACTGTTGAACAAATTTGACGGTCAAGATCCCAGCAAACTTTTTAGCGTCGAGCCGACTCAGTTCAATAACAACGGCAACGTGTTGGCCAGTCCATGGAAGTTCAACCAATACGGCGAATCCGGTATTCCGGTCAGCGATTTGTTCCCTCACGTGGCAACGTGTGTGGACGAGTTAGCGGTGATGCGATCGATGGTATCGGAGTTCCCAGAACACACGTTTGCAAATTACTTCTTGCACACCGGCAGCGGGCTGCAAGGGCGCCCCAGCATGGGCGCGTGGGTGAATTATGGATTGGGCAGCGAATGCCAGAACTTGCCCGGATTTGTGGTCATCAACGGAGGGCTGATACCGCCCGGAGGACTCGATTGTTTTGGCAGCGGTTTTTTACCCGCCAGCTACCAGGGATCCGTTTTCAAACCTTCGGGATCGGGGGTGGCAAACATCGAACGAACCGAGCCAAACGATAAACGACAACGCGATAAATTGGACTTCGTTCGCCAATTGGACGGGTTTGCCAAACAGAACTTTGGACATCACGACAGTCTCGAGTCGGCGATCCAGAACTACGAACTCGCGTACGCGATGCAGATGGCCGTGCCTGAGGTGATGTCGTTAAAAGAAGAATCGGCTTCGATTCAGCAGATGTATGGAATCGATTCCGAATACGAGCCAACGCGAACTTATGCGGCTCAGTGTTTGATCGCTCGTCGCATGATCGAGAGCGGCGTACGGTTCGTCGAGTTGACGTGCCCTAAAGTCGGTGGTGACCGATGGGACCAGCACTCCAACCTCAAGTCGGGGCACGAAAACAACGCTCGCGCCGTCGATCAACCAATCGCAGCATTATTAAAAGACCTTCGCCAACGCGGTTTGCTTGACGAGACGCTGGTGGTGTGGGCAGGTGAATTCGGACGCACTCCGTTTGCGCAAGGTAAAGACGGTCGCGATCACAATCAATTCGGCTTCACCGTTTGGATGGCCGGAGGCGGTGTGAAACCGGGCACCATCTACGGCGCCACCGACGAGTGGGGTTACAAGGCGATTGAAAACCGAGCCGAGATCCACGATCTGCATGCAACAATGTTGCATCTGATGGGCGTCGATCACACACGCAGCACCTTCCGCTTTGGCGGTCGCGACATGCGTTTAACCGACGTCAAAGGCCACGTGATCCACGACGTTATCGCCTAAAACTCAATCGGGACAGGCGTTCGGTAGCGAAACTCGCCTAGAGTTTCGGGCATGAACGTGGGATAGGCTTCCAGCCTGTCATCAAGCTGGGATCGCCTGGGGATCTATGTCAAGATCCACGACGTAATGATCACGGAGCGATCAACGACAATGATTGCATCTCAGGCCCCCCTTACCCACATGGCCCCAGCGAATTCCGGTTACACTATAGAGTTCAACCGCAGTGCCTCTCCTCCGCATCGCTGTGGTCGATCATCCATGAAACACCATGCTCCCGTTCACAGTGGCTTCGATATCACCCCCACCGTACGTCACGCGTCTGCCCCTGGAAAACTGACTCAATGAGAAACACCCTTTCTATCGCTGTCTTTGCTTTGCTGATTGCGACGGCTGCTTCGTCGCATGCTGCGGACCGCCCCAACGTCGTGCTGTTGCTAGCCGATGACATTTCCCAGGAAGACATTGGATGTTATGGGCACTCGACGATTCAAACGCCCCACATTGATGCGTTGGCAGCCAGCGGGCTGAGGTTTGACAATGCCTATCTGACGACCAGCAGCTGCAGCCCAAGTCGCTGCAGCATCATCACGGGACGTTATCCGCATAACACCGGTGCACCCGAACTGCATACCGAGCTGCCCGCCGGATCGGTGTTGTTTCCAAAGCTATTGAAGGACGCCGGCTATTACACGGTGTTGTCGGGCAAGCACCACATGGGGTCGAATGCCGATGTCGGCTTTAGCAAAATTTCCAAAGGCAAAGGTCCCGGCAAAGAGGAAGACTGGGTCCAGATCCTTGAAAAACGCCCCCAGGACAAACCGTTCTTTTGTTGGTACGCATCGACCGATGCCCATCGCGATTGGACCATCAACGATGATGCCCCAAAGTACGATCCCGCCGACATTGTGGTGCCACCCTACTTGGTCGATAGCGAGAAAACTCGCGAGGACCTCGCCAGCTATTACCACGAAGTGAGCCGTTTCGACCATTACGTTGGCCAAGTCGTCGCGGAACTGAAACGCCAAGAAGTGCTCGACAACACCCTGGTGATTGTGATGGCTGACAACGGACGTCCCTTTCCTCGCTGCAAAACGCGGCTATACGACAGCGGAATCAAAACGCCGTTCGTGGTGCATTACCCGCAAGGGACGAAGCAAGGCGTCACAGAGAGCTTCATCAGTTCGATCGACATCGCCGCTACCGTGCTAGAACTTGCTGGCGTTGAGAAAGACGAACGTATTCAAGGCGTTAGTTTCGCTGCGATTTTAAAAGATGCTAAGACGAGCGTTCGCGAGGTCGTGTTTGCCGAGCATAACTGGCATGTTTACCGCAATCACGAACGACTCGTGCGGTTCGGCGACTGGTTGTACATTCGCAACAATTTCCCGGACCAACCGAACCTCTGTGTCGAAGCGTATACGGGTGGTGCAGGTGTCGACCTATGGGCTGCCCATAAAGCCAACGACCTGACCGAGCCGCAACAGAATGTGTTCTTGAACCCGTGTCCCGCAGAAGAGCTTTACCACGTGGGCAAAGACTTCCATCAGTTGAAGAACCTTGCCTCAAATCCCGAGACACAGCAAGTCCTCGAGAAGGCACGCGGGTTGTTAACGCAGTGGACCGAGCAGACGGGCGATACGGTACCGGAGAACCCCACGCCCGACCGTGACGCCGCGCCGGGATCCCCGAAGAAAGACCGCAAGGCGTTCAAACACGGAGAGATGCCCGGAGAATCCTCGGGTGCCACGAATATCAATCATCCCGGCCCCATCCAACTTCCGTAACCACAAGTATCGTAACCGCAAGTTCCGAAACCGATCGTAGCGAAACTCGCCAAGAGTTTCGGCCTGTCGCACGATCCTAACCCGACGCGTCAGTTTTGTATTGAGGGGCAAAGCCCCGGACAGCTAAAACTTTGGGCTTGTTGTGATTTTGGGGTGCGTTGGTTTTCTGTCACCTCTCCACCAACTTCGTTGGGGGAGAGGTCGAACGGAGCCTTCAGCGACGTTCGGGTGAGGGGGCTGACCGAGCAACTTGCTCACCACCAATATCCGACGTCAATACCAAAGTTATAGCGGCCCACACAAAGCCCCGGAGGTTTGCCTAGCCCAGCACAACGGGCTGGGGCCAAGCTTCGTCGTCCAACGAAAACACCATCGCGACGCATCAGTGCGTGACGATGGTGTATGAAGATTCGAAACGTCAGTGATTTAGGAACTGCCGTTTCGTGAACGACTCACCTGTCCGTGGGGAAATGTAGGTCCTGTTTCGACTCCGCATTGCGGCTCATCGAGCTTGCTGGCAGCATCGGTAACAGGACGCTGATGATCCGCCATGGTTAGGCCGCTTTGCGAGCTACTTTTGGCGTGCTGCTTTTAGCAACCTTGGTTGCTTTTACGGCAGCTGGCTTCTTAGCGGCGGCGGGTTTCTTTGCAACCGAAGTTGCTTTCGCAACAGGGTTCTTCTTGGCAACCGGCGTCTTTTTGGCAACCGAAGGTTTCATTTCGGTTGAGGGTGTAGTAGCGACGGCGGTGGCCTTCGCTACCGAAGGAGTCTTTGCTGCGGTTGACGTTTTTGCAGCCGATGCTGCCTTGGCGACTGGAGCCTTCTTAGCGGGACTCTTCTTAGCGACCGAGGTAGTTTTAGTGGCTACGGTGTTCTTCGACATTTTTGTTTCCTATTGAAACTTGACGAAATTCTTAGGCGAAGTGCCTGTGCAGAGTGAAATATCAGATTCCAGATTAAATGAGAAATAGCATTTACCCTATTTGGGCTAGCGATTCTGGAAAATACTTTACCCCCACAGCGACACGTCGGATCCAACAGGCCCCATAACGGGTTGGTACGTCACGCGAACATCGTCATTGCCCAAATTTCGGCCCGATTGTCCCCTCGGCGACGATTTTCTAAAAAGGGAGGTAGTTTGATGCAAATCCGAAGCGGCGTTGCCGACTTCCTATTCGTCATCGAAACCACTCTGTTCAAACACAGCCTTTTTGGGAATCCAAAATCATGTCAGTCAAGCGAGTCGGAATCCTTACTGCCGGGGGATTGGCCCCGTGTCTTTCTTCGGCCATCGGTGCGTTGATTGAGGCTTATACCGAGAAAGCTCCGGAGGTCGAGATTCTTTGTTACCGATCTGGTTACAAAGGACTCTTGCTGGGGGACAGCTTTGTGGTCACCCCGAGTGTCCGGGAAAATGCCAAGGTGCTGCATCAGCACGGTGGCAGTCCGATCGGCAACAGCCGTGTGAAGCTGACCAATGTTGCCGATTGTGTGAAACGTGGTTTGGTCAAAGAGGGCCAGGATCCATTGCACGTTGCGGCCGAGCAACTGAAAACCGATCGCGTCGACGTGTTGCATACGATTGGGGGCGACGACACCAATACCACCGCAGCCGACTTGGCAGCGTTTCTCGCCCAAAACGATTATGACCTGACCGTCGTTGGATTGCCCAAGACCATCGACAACGACGTCATCCCGATCAAACAAAGTTTGGGAGCATGGACAGCCGCGGAACAAGGTGCACGTTTCTTTGAGAACGTGGTGGCCGAGCATAACGCGAATCCTCGCATGTTGATTGTTCACGAAGTGATGGGGCGTAATTGCGGCTGGTTGACCGCGGCGACCGCAAACAAATACCGCGAACGCCTCGACGCACTGAATTTCTTGCCGGAAACCGGGCTCAGCCGTGAACGCAAAGAAGTGCATGGTGTTTACATTCCCGAAATGCACTTTGATCTTCAGCAAGAAGCGGATCGATTGCGTGCGATCTTGGACGAGATCGATTGTGTCAACATCTTCATTTCTGAAGGCGCCGGCGTCGACACCATCGTCCAAGAAATGGAGTCGCGTGGCGAAGACGTGCCAAAGGATGCGTTTGGTCACTACAAGCTTGATGCCGTGAACCCAGGCAAATGGTTTGGTGAACAATTCGCCAAAATGATCGGGGCTGAAAAAACGCTGGTCCAAAAAAGTGGCTACTACAGTCGAGCCGCGCGAGCGAACGCGCAAGACATCGAGCTGATCGCTAGATGTGCGAACAAGGCTGTTCAGTGTGGGCTGGTCGGGGACAGCGGCGTGGTCGGACAAGACGAAGACCGCGGCGACGAATTGCGAGCGATTGAGTTCGAGCGAATCAAAGGTGGAAAGCCTTTCGATATCGGTTCGACTTGGTTCGGAAACCTGCTTCGCGACATCAAGCAGCCCAAGGGCGCCGTGGTCGAAACCCAGCACGCGTAAACCTGTGCTAGGGACAGTTCGCAAGTGTCTTTAAGGCGGTTTGTCATAGAGATCGAGCGTGGTTTCCTCGCCAACCCAAGATGAACAAACCGCCATCTCACACCCGCCACCAGTCGGTGGCGCGACGAAATGCAGTAGCCCCAGATGACAATCCGGGGTACATCGACATGAGAAAATGCAACGTCGCGAAGCGACGGCAGGAGAAACAGTTGTATCAGTACCGATGATGCCCCGAGCCGGAAAAAGAGAGGGGTAGAATGGCCGATCTCATCTCAGGACGTCCAAGTTTAGCCATCCGCCCCGACCTCGTTGGAACGCAACGCGTCTTGCTGTTCTGCCACAGTCGAAGAAAATTTTGGTAGGAAAATGGAGGTAGGAAGATAGGGCACTGGGCATCACGTTTTTCCAATCTTGCTGTCGCATCAATCTTTCTGTCTGCCATTCGCAATTGCCTTACAAAAGCGAGCAGGATGTACCAGCCTGAACCGGGGCCCTCGGCAAGCAACTCCCAACTCGCAACTCCCTCTCTCTATATCCGAGACAGACGGGCAGGGGCAATTCGATCGGTACGGGGCCCAAGAAGATCGACGTCGGATCTGGGCACTGAAACGAGTGTTGATCGGGCTGGACTGCAGCCAGCATCTACGAAGGATGATAACCTTCAGCTCTAAACCGATTAATACGCGACCGCTGGCTCGTTATCTCACGATGGGCATCGCATCTTGTGACACCGCAGGCTTGCAAAACAGCTAACCAAAGATAAACGCAAATGGACACAGATCACAGTTGGCGCAGGGCAAGAGACGAGAGAATGCGAGCATTCAATCTGTGTTAATCCGCGTTCATCTGTGGTTCAAAGCTTTCACTTGAATGAAGGTTCCATTTTGGGGAACGTCGGTGGTCACACGGCGGCGATCCACGACGCTGCATTCACGAAAAGACACTGCCGCCGCTCGCGTGCACGGCATCTTTCTGTTGACTACTCGAACCCTAAATCAAAGCCGTTCCAAGGTGCAATCTCTCTCTGGTCGTTTCGACGAATCGCCTCCACGAAGAAAAAGGCCTCAATTTCGTTTATACCATTGGGTCCACTGCATTGCACCGCATACCGAATAAGCAATCGTGGACATGCATGAGCAAGTGGACTGTAAACCAACGTATAGGCTTTTACCTGACTATCGGACGAGGAAAGGTGAATAAGCAACCAAGTAGCTGGCCCAAAGCTTGCGAGATAAAATGCGCTGACACTGACAGTCGATGCTGTGAGAACGATTGCGAAGGTTCGGGATGGCGAGACGATTCCTTTGCGTTTGAGTATGTAGGATCCGACTGGCCAACACAATGAAAACGCGAAGACGATGCCACCAGCAATCAGTAGCGTGCAAGATTTGGCGGTAAAACCCTGCCGGATGGTTGCAAACGCGATCGCCGCACCTGCAAACGCCGTCAAAAAGCTAATCAGCGTGAAACGGAACGCTACCGTTTTATCGCGTCGCAGCACCGGCCACTCCTTGTTCAATCATGCGAACCACACCTCGCGACAGACGTCCAGCACTAGCGGGAACTCGCGGGAAAGTTTCTACCAACCAAGTAACCCACCTCGTAATCTCCAACGCATGCGTTGGGTACCCGCCCTCGTTAGTTACTTGCCATCGGCGTGGCGCTTGACAAACTCGTCAATCTCGCCGGCGGAGTGGACTGTGAATCCACTCGGGATGTTCAGATCGTTAAGGCAAATGGCGGTGCCGATCCAAACATGAACGGTGAGTGACTTTTCTTCATGCTTGCAGAGTCCCGCAACTACCTTGTCGAAAGAACGTGCCTTGCAGACGGACCAATCGATGGGGATTTGCTGATCGCGGTCCTGAACTCCGAAACCGGTTTGCGGAGTCTCTTCTGCGGGATCAACCGACTTAACGCCAGCGTGTAAGACAACCTTGATGGACTGATACTGTTGAGCGTTTTTAGCCAGTAGAGCAAGTTGTTCATTTAGGCGCGCGTTGTCGCCACGATAGTAAGCGGTATTGCCGTGATCGGAGTTCAATCCACCGACACAACCAACACCAGCCTCCTCAATTTGGCGTTGCCCATACGGAACTGTGAGGGCTTGCGCTGAAGTCGCGATCAACAGGACGGCGAGAACAGAAGTGAACAAAACAGTTGGCGTCTTCATTTGAGTACATCCTTGTTTCTGGGGCAGAACTTCAGTCGGGTAACAGATTGCGTAACCGGGTGGCGACGGTTGACGTTAATTTCAAATTTGGCGTGATTCGTCACCCCGGATCACGCAACTGTTGTCATCCCGTTCGTATGCCGCGTCCGCTTGAACCACCAGCGTGCGAAGACGGCGAAAGCAATGGTTGTAAGTACTGTTGCCGGAACAACTACCGGAAACCAAAAACGTGTGTGCCTGGGTGCGGGCTGATTGCCAATCCACAATTTCGTCGCCCATGTCATCATTCCAAACGATGTTTTTTGTCCTGCCGACTTCGGCAGTTTGAATGACCGATACGTGCGCAAGTGTTGAGCCCGAAGAGCTGACGGATAAATGCCCGCATCATAAATGTACAACCACGCAGTTGGAGGCCTGTCGTGATTGAATGTCACGTGCATCATTCCCGCCCCCGCATGGGCATCGATTGTCTGGTTCGCGAATGGTATTGGCAAAATGACACCGAGTCTAAAAAAAGGGCCAAGTCCCCAAAGAGCGGTGAAAGCAATCGATGCGAATGTGATTGCTGCCACAACCGCGTATTTCGTGATGTTTCGGACTCGTTTGATCATGATTGTAGAATGCTAACCTGTCCAGGACAGTTAAAGAGTTTTGGCAGACAACGGTACGGTTCAGCGGGTCGGGAGTATTGACTTTCGACATGTAAAACCTTCCAAGCCAGACTCCGGTGCCAACGCGAGTCACGCCTTCCCCGCCGACCAAAACCTACGCCGACCCAAACCTACGCTCGCCCGATTCGTCTGGAAAGAATCGTCGGTATTGCGAAATCGCGAGCAGAAGTATGAGTAAATTGAGGAACGAAACGAATGGCGCTGAAGAGGCGAATGCGAGTACATGCAGCGCTGTCACGATCGCGAACAAAACGAAGACAACCCTCCATCGACGTATTAGCCCCACGATAATTAAGACCTTGACCGCAAGCCAAATGGCTGCAACAGGATTTCCCACGATGGTAAGTAAGTTTCCTATACCCTCAGCGACCAGCACCGCTATTACAACCCAAAGTTGCCAGGGGACGTGGGCATTGTCTATCCGAGACAGTTGTGGCGTGTTCATCAGGAACGATGCAATGGGTGAAGGTGGACGCATGTGGTAATGTCCAGGATCACGGAGACCGAGGAGTGAGAGTGTGAATTCAGAACCGACTGCGCCGAGAGCGTTAGTGTAACGCCTAGTCGCATGGTTCTACTTGGCCTCTTTTCGCGACTTCGAGAATGCTACCTCCCTGGGTTTCTCTTCCCAGACCGAAAGAAGGGCTGTCTCCTGAAAACGAGTCTTCTTTTCGTCATGGAACAAACGCGTGAAGCGAAGGTGTACACCGTAGCCACCAGCGGTGGGATATCCGGCGTCGTGAGTCACTCGAATACTGCTTAAAGGGAAGCCCGTAAGCTGTTTTGCACTTTTCGGGTCAAGTACGTGCTCTCTTCCGAAAGCTGAAATGTTAACGCACCGGTAATTGCCGGACTCCAACTTTGCCTTGATAACAACGTCGCCCGCCTTACCGCACTGCCCGCATTCGATTTGTGCACCGCGCCATACGGCGAATTGTTCCTCCGATCCGCTCGCGCTGGACGAGAGTGCCGTATCGATTGCGACAAAAAGCAAGGACGCCCAGAGCAAGTACCGCATTATCGATGTCTCCTTTTTTCAGCGAACGATCAAGGTAACGGGGACCGAGAAGACAACATCGGCTCAAACCGGACAGCGCCGAGGGCTCCCGTTCACCGATTTGTTAGGCATCACTTTGCATTCTTGCGAATGTCTTCTTCAATTCTATCCAGAGCTTGTCTTGCAGCTTTCTTGACCTGATCGTTATCGTTGTTAGCCACTTTTTTCAGCGCAGGTATCGCAAGCTTGGCATCAGCACCAAGCTCACCCAGATAATACGCTGCGGCGGCGGATTGGTTTGGCTCTGCCGAAAGCTGTTTTATCAATATCGGTATCGCTTCAACTCCGCGGCGAATCCACAGGTCGGAAACGCTGAGGTGACGGGTTCCGCCCCCGCCGCCTTTGAACTCATCGACCTTCAGTTTTCTAGGATCACCATACGAGGAGACAGAAAAGCCGCCCGGTCCATACGTGCCCACCTTGAGATTAACATAAGCGACACGATCAGCGATCTGCTGGACATCGCCCTCGATGACCCAGCGTACCTTGCCGCTGCGGGTGACGACTCGAAATGGCCTGCCTTCCGATACAAGGATTTCCTGTCGCAACGCCGCAAAGCCCGATTGCAGCTGCAATTCCATGATGAGCGGTTTATCAACAGTCGTGTCTCCTTCTTCCGCTATCGCCGTGCATACGAGTGTCGCGCAGAATACGAGCAAAGTCCCAACGATAAGAATAGACCTTTGGGTCATTGTTCGAGACTCCTTGTATCCGTGATGCGGTGAAATCGGCGGCGCCGCAAGTTGCGTAGTGTCTGACTTGATGCCTAACGCTACGCATCAGTGGGGAGGGGCGAAGGACTTGCAAGCACACACAATCCCGCACCACCCGTCCTCCGTTGCATGCGATGGTGATGTCAGCTTGTTTCATTCAATGCAGCGACTACGGATTGAATCGCAGGCCAACGTTTCGCCAGGATGCCCAACGAGCAAGCGAAGTGCTCATCGCCGCGAACTAATTGCAGGCGGTGCATCATAGCGTCCGCAAGGCGGATAGTCCAAGAATCCATGTCCAGACCAAGTCCCGTCTTGCAGTCATGGGAAGAAAGGTCATAGGAAAGCAACAAATCGCGGAGCGCGGTATAGTCGCCGCGTGATTCTAGGTCAGCAAGAATGCTACAGAACTCGTCATGAACTTCGGGTATGATCGCTCGATCTTTTGCCCATTGGAGCAGCGTTTGCATCGCCAAAAGTGAATCGTGCGATGAACGAAATGTTGAGTCACCGACAAAGCAGTCGCCCCGACCTAGCAATGCGTCGCGAATACGTCCGTCGTCAAACCAGCGTGCAAACTGGCGATTGAGTTGCGGGGTGGTGCTCACCGGTGTGCGACTCTCATGTATCTCGCTCTGTTTGTAACATAACTATCTTTTCACCCCCCGGTCAGTCGGGGGATATGACCAAAATTGACCTTTTATCACTCGATGAGTCAAGTTGTTTCCCTTCGATCACTCGACAAAAAGGTGTCAGGACTCTTTTCTCGCTACCGGGGCTTGCTTCTTGGGGCTTCCGTGGGGGCGGAGGGTGGATTCGAGGTCAAGGCGACGCGAGATCGATTCTACCCAAGTTGACTGTCCTATTGGGTGCTCGGCGACTCGACCATCGGATTAGATCGAGTTCCTTGTCGTCGAGTGCGTCGTTGCTCGCCTAAGCCAGTTCGGCGAGCGCGGGATTGGCTATGGTGACAGTAACCTTGGCAGAGGTTCACTGGTTTGGGACCAGCGATACAGCACCCCCCAACGCCAATCCTCTGCCTTTTCTATCACTCCTGCACGTTTCGCATTTCGTTCAACGTAGCGACACAGGACAATGAAGTGATCATCGTCCTGAACAGGAATACTTTTGAAGCGACTTTGGTACACATTTCCCTCTCCCGCAGTTTGAGAGTAGGCGTGGTAACGCATGCTGTGTGTGAGCGTGACCCACCGCAAGAAATGGCTCATCCCTCCGTGCTCACTGGGTTGCAGCACCAGGTGCGAATGGTTGGGCAGCAACTGGTAGGCCAAGATTCGGCAGGGATAGAGCCGCAGTCCCTCGGACAAGATGTTTTCAAATACCTCGTAGTAAACGTCTTTGTGAAAGACGGTCCGTCGCCTATTGCCCAGATTCAAGGGATGGCAATCGCATCTTTCTCGTCCGCACGTTTAGGTCTAGGCATTAAAACAGACTAACAGTCGCCTCAGAGCCGGAAAAGAGTCCTGACCCCTTTTCTTCTTCATGCGCAGAAGTCGCGATCCACAGGACGGCGAGAACAGAAGTGAACAAAACAGTTGGCGTCTTCATATGAGTACATCCTTGTTTCTGGCGCAGAACTTCAGTCGGGTAACAGATTGCGCAACCGGGTGGCGACGGTTGACGTTGATTTCAAATTTGGCGTGATTCGTCACCCCGGTTCACGCAATTGTTGTCATCCCGTTCGTACGCCGCGTCCGCTTGAACCACCAGCGTGCGAAGACGGCGAAAGCAATGGTTGTAAGTACTGTTGCCGGAACAACTACCGGAAACCAAAAAGGTGTCAGGACTCTTTTCTCGGTACCGAACCAAAAAGGTGTCAGGACTCTTTTCTCGGTACCGGGACTTGCTTCTTGGGTCTTCCGCGCGGGCGGAGGGTGGATTCGAGGTAAAGGGGACGTGCGATCGATTATACCCAAGTTGACTGTCCTATTGGGTGCTCGGCGAATCGACCATCGGATTTGATCGAGTTCCTTGTCGTCAAGTGCGTCGTTGCTCGCCTAAGCCAGTTCGGTGAGCGCGGGATCGTCCATAGTGACAGTAACCTTGGCCGAGGTACACTGCTTTGGGACCAGCGATACAGCGACCGCCAATGCCAACGCCAATCCTCTGCCATTTCAACCAGCCCTGCTCGTTTCGCATTTCGTTCCGTGTAGCGACACAGGACAAATCGGCTCAAACCGGACAGCGCCGAGGGCTCCCGTTCACCAATTTGTTAGGCATCATTTTGCATTCTTGCGAATGTCTTCTTCAATTCTATCCAGAGCTTGTCTTGCAGCTTTCTTGACCTGATTGTTATCGTTGTTCGCCACTTTTTTCAGCGCAGATATCGCGTGCTTGGCATCAGCACCAAGCTCACCCAGATAATACGCTGCGGCGGCGGATTGGTTTGGCTCTGCCGAAAGCTGTTTTATCAATATCGGTATCGCTTCAACTCCGCGGCGAATCCACAGGTCGGAAACGCTGAGGTGACGGGTTCCGCCCCCGCCGCCTTTGAACTCATCGACCTTCAGTTTTCTAGGATCACCATACGAGGAGACAGAAAAGCCGCCCGGTCCATACGCGCCCACCTTGAGATTAACATAAGCGACACGATCAGCGATCTGCTGGACATCGCCCTCGATGACCCAGCGTACCTTGCCGCTGCGGGTAACGACTCGAAATGGCCTGCCTTCCGATACAAGGATTTCCTGTCGCAACGCCGCAAAGCCCGATTGCAGCTGCAATTCCAGGATGAGCGGTTTATCAACAGTCGTGTCTCCTTCTTCCGCTATCGTCGTGCATGCGAGTGTCGCGCAGAATACGAGCAAAGTCCCAACGATAAGAATAGGCCTTGGGGTCATTGTTCGAGACTCCTTGTATCCGTGATGCGGTGAAATCGACGGCGCCGCAAGTTGCGTAGTGTCTGACTTGATGCCTAACTATTTCTTTACCCCCCGCAAAAAACGGATTCAGTAAAAAACGGGGACAGGACTCACTCTCGGTACAGGAGCGTCTCGAGAGAATGGATGTCGTTGGTGAAAACTGGATCAGACACTTCTGCCATCAATGGTTGGTCGAGGAATTTTGCACACAGCCGGGTAACGTTCGGGATCAACTAGGACGAGCGAAAAGGCAACTACTGCCGAAACGTGCTCTCGAGTCCCTCGTGTGGATCCCATGGTACGTCGGATTTTTTCGTAGCGAAGAGCGTGCCGTACCGAATCGCCAAACCCTAGTTTATCGAGTGAACAAGCCCAAGGGAAATGAGCGCAAACGTTTGCTACGAGTAGACGAGCGCGCAGATTGATGTGAATATGAATGGGAAAAGGACTAGCAGGCAGGCAAAGGCCACGCATAGACGTACCAGTAGGTTCGTCGCGGAGAATTTACGTCGGATCAATGTGAAATGGACAAATGGCACGATCAGTAGATAGAGACCTAAGAAAACAAGAAAGGGGCTTGGAATCGAGCCAACTGAATTAACCGGATCAGGAAATGCGATCGTAAACACAGTAAAAGACAGGGCCCAGCAGAAGGTAGCCACTAGCAGATACGCGATCGAAAAGTTCTGGGTTCCTGGGTGGACGCGACTGGAATAGATGATTGGCCCCTAGCCATTGAGAGTAATGCGAAGTTCCTTCGTCAGACGAACTATCTTTTTAACTCCTGGTCAGTCGGGGGATATAAACAAAATTGGCCTTCTGTCACTTGGTGAGTCAAGTTGTTTGCCTTAGATCACTCGACTGCACGTTTTGAGGCGGCGGCGGATATTGGTGTTGAGATTGGAGGAAACGAGAACGCCCAGCGTAGAACTCTCACAGAACGATCGAAGATGGTTTTCTCGCTTGCCGCGTCGCGACGCACTCGCAGAATTCGCACTCGCAGAATAGGCGTTTAGGTGTCTGTTCAATGCTCAGGATCGGCGGTGGCCGGGAGCGGTGCGAAGTCGCGTTTTGATCGCGGGAGCGATTAACGACTTTCTCCAAGCTGATCGCCGGAGCGATCATCGACACTCTGCAATTGGATCGCGGGAGCGATCAACGACACTCTGCAAAGCTGGTTTTCTTGGAAAACCGTCTCTTTTTGGCCCGTGAAACACGATCGGTGTAGAGCGAAACGGGCATTTTGCGTATTTCAAAGCATGCCCGCTTGCGCGGAGGCATGATTTCGTGGCGTTTCGTGTTTTCGGATCCCCTTTGCAAATCTGCCAATCCACTTTATTTGCCGGCGGTCGTTCGAAATCCTCTATTCATAACAGTTTCATCATGATGTTCGGCACGCGATTCGTCATCTTCAAATTGCTTGTGGCGACGATGGTGTTGATAGCATTTTCGGGCAACCGATCCGCTGCCCAAAACATCATCTATCCCCACTCGTATCCCTCGTCGCATTCGTATCCGACTACCAGCTATCCTGCGTCGAACTTTCCTGCGTCGAGTTATCCGGTCACTAGCTATCCGTCGACGACGTACCCCAGCGGTAGCTATCCCGCACAGTCCCAGGTCGTCGGAAACCAAAACAAACGAATCGTTTCGCCCAACAACGTGTATTCAACGACGGATCGCCGCGATCTGTCCGAGCAGAACCGATACACCGCTCCGCAATCAAACTTTGAATCCACGTCCGCTTCGACTACTGCGTCATCTTCACGATCGTCGTTTTCGACATTTCCCCAACAGCCCAGCGTTTCTCAAAACGCCTTTGACACGACTGCGCCGCGATTGCCAGCACGCAACTCGGATCTAAACAGCCAACGCGACGCTGTCACTCGTTTGGCCAGCACTGGATCTCTGAGCTCGGGGGCCCTGAATTCCAATTCACAGCGTCCCTATGTCGCCGCAGGCAGTTCGGGATGGCGTGACATCGAGCCTATCTCGATGTACGCTCCGGCGCAAATCCAAGCAGCTCGAGACACAGCGTCCCAGTTCCGCAGGATGGCTCAGTCGGCTCCGAATGTCGCTGCAAAAATCGCCGAAGAGAATGCGAACTTTGTCGATCAGTGGACAGAACTCGCCGAAGCGTACCAATCGTTGTCGGATCGGGTTGACAAGTTGGTCAGCAAACTGAACTCAACCACGCGTGATTATCAGGATATTCGCACCAAGCTTGATCATTACGGCCTAACGCCGACGGTTGGTTTGCTGCTGCGACACAAAAAGGAACAGCTCGACGCATGGCAGGTCAACGATTCAGTCACGTTGTTTGTCACCGAAGAACTCGGACGTTCGCGTCAGCAACAGCTTGAACTTGAAATGGTCCGTTTTGACGGCGCCAGTGTCAACTCGCAGACCGACGAGATCCTGGCCGCAGCCGGCTTAGATTCGTCCAGCGTGCAAAGTGTGGTGGTCGCATCCCAGGTGCGGAGTTTGCTACAGCAACGCCAGCAGTGGTTGACCGTGCTTGGTACAGGCTACCAAGACTATCAACGAAAATTAGGCGAGCTCGATTCGAAGACTACCGAATCGGTGACACTAACGAACCAGTACCGCAAACTGATCGATCGTCACGTTACTTGGATTCGCAGCGGCGATCCGATCGGTCTTGATGATGTGCGAAATTTGGGAGACGGTTTGGGAGCGTTGTTCGATTTTCGCCGCAGTAGCGAATTGGGTTATTCGATCAAGCAAAAATGGCAAGCCAATCCGGTCAGTAGCATCGGTTTGTTGGTTTGGATTGTCTTGATTTTTGTGACGCGGTGGCGAACGAAATCATGGCTGATCGACATTGGCAGCCGAAAACGAATGCGAGACGCGACGCCGGATTCACGCAAACTGGCGACCGCTGTGCTCACCACGCTCGTCGCTGCCGCGTTTCCAACGCTCTTGTACGTGATCGCGCGATGGTTGGGCACCGGCATTGTGTCCGAACTAACGCTGCAAACATCGAGCGGGTTCTATGCGGCGAGCTTGGTGGCGTTGATGGTCGAAGTGCCGCGGCAATTGCTTCGCAGCTATGGATACATCGACAAATACGTCGCGATCGAATTGCCAGGTCGCGAACGTGCGACCGCGTATTTGGTGTTAATCGGTTTCGGCTTGGTTTTAGCCGCCTACGTCGTGACGCTAATGAGTTTGCTGGACCACGGCTTGTGGCGAGACTCGGTTGCCCGATTCGGATTTATCGCGACCATGCTCGTGGTGGCCTGGACCGCTCACCTTTCGCTACGACCGACTGGCGGTTTTCTCGAACCGTTCATCGCCAAGTTCGGCGGCAGTGTCATTCATCGAGTGCGATTTGTGATCTACATCGCTGGCGTTGGATTCCCGCTAGCGATGGTCGCTCTTTCCTCGTTGGGTTACGGATACACCGCGAACGAGTTCGTTCAGAGAGCGATCATTACGCTGGTCAGTTTGATGATTGCAGCAACATTATGGTCCGGCATAAAAATTGCCTCGGCACATGTTTGGCAGATGCTGACAGGAACCGCTGCACCGCAACAATACGACGAATACGGTCGCGTCCCCACCGGGACCACCGCCGGGTCGCAGGTGACCGGAGTGTTGGGCGAACATTTCTTGGAACTAAAACATCATCTAGCATTCCTTTGTCAATGTGCATTGGTGATCGGAGCGATCGTTTGTTTTGGTTGGCTGTGGATTGACGTTTTTCCCAATGTCCGCATGGGCAATCCCGTCGTCTGGACGGTGCAAGACACGGTGAAGGTATCGTCGCTGAATGCCGCGGGTGAAACCGTGACAAGCTCGGTCGTGGAAAACACGCCGATCACGGCGCTTCATCTGCTGCTCGCCGCAGCAACCTTATTTGTCGCGTTCCAGTTAGCCAAGTTGCTGCCGGCACTATTCGATGCGTTGGTGCTGCAGCGCGTTTCGTTCGACGAAGGGATGGAGCATTTTACGTTGGTGCTCGGACGTTGTTTGTTGTTTGGAATCGGTGCCTTGGTCGCCAGCCAGTGGGTGGGCGTACGCTGGCACACGATCCAGTGGTTAGCCGTCGGGCTGACGATTGGTTTAGGATTCGGGCTGCAAGACATGGTGCGAAACCTGTTCGGCGGCCTGATCGTGTTGTTCGAGAAACCGGCACGACTGGGCGACTTGATCACTGTTGGACGTGTCACCGGTCGTGTGGCGGCACAAAAATTTCGAACCACGGTATTGTCGGACGACGAAGGCCGCGAGGTCATCATTCCGAACAAGAATTTTGTCAGCGAAGATGTCGTCAACTGGATGGGCGCGGGGCGCTTGAACGTGATTCCGATCGAAGTCGCGGTCAATCGAGATGAACGGCCTGCGGACATTTGTCGGACTTTACAAGAGTTGGTGATCGATCAACCGGACGTGCTGCTGACGCCGGCCCCACAAGCGACATTGGTTTGCGTTGGCAAAACTTCGCAGCGAATCGAAGTTCGGGCGTGGATCGAAGAAGGCCAAGATCCATCACGCTTCCGCGATTCGCTGTTGAAGATTGTCAAACAATTCTTGCGTGAGAAAGAATTGCTCGTGGCGACCCAGCCCACGCAACCTGCGATGCGTGAAGCGAGCGAAGAAGATTTGCTCACCGGCGACTATCGATCTCGCAGCAGTCGCACTCGCAAACGTTCGGCGTAAGCGGTCCGCTTGCGATCGAGTGCCTCACGGAATCGCGGCTCGTTTGCTACACTGAAACGAATCTCAGTTAGCGAAAATGGCGACTTGGCAACACACCTGATGGTCGTGATTGCGAATCCCCAATTCCCAACGGCAAGGAACTTTTCAGATGCCGACGCGTAACCTCGATAAAATCTTTAAACCCAAAAGTGTCGCTGTCATCGGCGCCAGCAACCGTGACGAAAGTGTGGGCCAGCGAGCGCTGCGGAATTTGATAGCGGGGGAGTTCGCGGGGGATATCTACCCGGTCAATGCAAATTACAAGGAACTCGAGGGGCATCGCTGCTATCCCTCGCTAGGTGACGTTGTCGCCGATGGTGGTGCCAAAGTCGATCTTGCCATCATCTGCACGCCCGCGGCCAGCGTGCCCAACGTCGTGCAGCAGTGCGGTGAAGCGGGTGTGTTGGGAATCGTGATTCTGTCGGCCGGTTTTCGCGAAGTGGGCAGCCAGGGCGAACAAATCGAGGCCGAGATCCGAAAAACGGCCAAGTGCTTTGAAGGCATGCGAATCATTGGCCCCAACTCGCTCGGTTTGATGTCACCCTACCATCAACTGAACGCCAGTTTTGCTGCCGATGTTGCGACACGTGGACGGGTCGCGTTCATATCCCAGTCCGGAGCACTGTGCGCCTCGGTGCTCGATTGGGCGGCCAAAGAAGGCATTGGCTTTTCCCATTTTGTCTCCATTGGCAACATGCTGGATGTCGGTGTCGCCGACCTGATCGACTATCTCGCCCAGGATCGATGGACTGATTCGATCATTTTGTATGTGGAATCCATTCCGCACGCTCGCCAATTCATGTCCGCTGCTCGCGCATTCACGCGTAACAAGCCGATCATTGTGTACAAGGCTGGCCGTTTTGACGAATCACAAAAGGCGGCCGCGACACACACGGGTGCAATGATCGGATCGGACAACGCCTACGAAGCCGCACTGACTCGCGCCGGTGCCGTCCGCGTTTGGGAGCTGGCGGATCTATTCGATTGTGCTGAATTGCTGGCGGGTCAGGAAACGCCCGAGGGGCCTCGGCTTGCGATCGTCACGAATGCCGGCGGACCAGGAGTGATGGCAACCGATGCGCTGCTGCACCGCAATGGAACGCTGGCTGAGTTGAGCGAGACGAGTCTCGAGAAACTCGATGCTTTGTTGCCTGCGGCTTGGTCTCACGGAAACCCGATCGACGTTCTGAGTGACGCGGATGCTTCGCGTTTTGGCGATGCGGTCGCGGTTGCACTCGCTGACAAAAACGTCGATGGCGTGCTGGTGATTTTGGCGCCCCAGATCTGGACCCTGCCGCTGGACACCGCAAACGCTGTAATCGAAGCGGTCAAGCGATCACGCAAACCGGTGCTCACGACATGGTTGGGCGGGTTGCGAGTGCAAGCAGGGATCGAGCAATTGAGACAAGCCGGCGTTCCCACGTATGCGACGCCGGAAAAAGCGGTCGCGTCGTTCATGTACTTGGTCCAGTACGCTCGTAATCGAAGCATGTTGTACGAGACGCCTCGTTCAGTGCCGATTGGATTTCAGATCGATCGTGAGCGTTTGCAAACAATCTTCCGCGAGCGAACTGCGGCCTGTGATAGCGGGTCAAATGTTTATGAAACGCTGTCGGAAAATGATTCAAAAACGATGCTCGACGCGTACGGAATTCCGGTCTGCAAAACCATTCCTGCGGGTGACCAAGCAACGGCAATTCAGATTGCCGACCAGATCGGTTACCCGGTGGTAATGAAAATCCACTCACCTTCGATTGTGCATAAAAGTGATGTGGGTGGAGTTGCGTTAAATTTGATTGACCGCAATGCCGTGGCCAAGGCGTATGACCAAATCATGGCACAAGCCAAGCAACTGCGGCCTGACGCGAGGATCGAGGGAGTTACGATCCAACGAATGATGGTTGGCCCGTTGGGGCGAGAGCTATTTGTCGGCGCAAAGCAAGGGCCGGTGTTTGGCAGTGTGCTGATGGTAGGATTAGGAGGCACCGCGACCGAATTGCTGTGGGACCGAACCTTTGAGCTGCCGCCACTGAGCGAGCGACTGGCGCGGCGGATGCTCGAGTCGCTGCGTGCTTGGCCGCTGTTGGGTGCTTATCGGGGCCAAGCCCCCGTGGATCTCGATCGCTTGATCGAAGTGCTGATGCGGATCAGCTACCTGGTGGCCGATGCCCCGGAAATCATGGAATTGGACGTTAATCCGTTGTTGGCGACACCGACCGAAGTGATCGCGTTGGATGCGAGAATTGCGTTCCAGCGTGATGCCGTGTTGCATCCACGTTCGCCTTATTCCCACCTCGCGATTTGTCCCTACCCGACTCAGTACACTCGCCCCTTGAAACTTCCTGATGGCACCGATGTTTTGCTGCGAGCGATTCAGCCCGAAGACGAACCGATGTGGTGTGAATTGATTGCGGGCTGTTCGGCGGAGTCGATCCAAATGCGTTTCCGTTACATGTTTCGATCGGCGACGCACGACTTGGCTTCACGCTTCTGTTTCAACGATTACGATCGCGAGATTGCGATTGTGGCCGAGCTGGATCGCGACGGACGCAAGATGTTGGCCGGCGTTGGACGCTTAGTGGCCGATGCGGACCATCAAGACGCCGAATTTGCGGTTCTGGTGGGCGACGCTTGGCAAGGATGTGGCCTAGGTGCCGCATTGATGGACTACTGTTTGCAGATTGGCCAACAAATGCAATTGAAACGAATCGTTGCAGAAATTGCCCCGCAAAACCGCCGGATGCTGGACATGTTTACTAAACGAGGCTTTACACTTAATCGGCTCATCGCCTCGGACGTTGTGGTCGCCAAGAAAGAGCTGTAATTGTATCGCGTACTTTCGCCTATTGTAGAACCATTGTCTCAATTGTTCCGCCAACGCAATTGCCTCAAAAAAGAACAAACAATTGAGACAATTGTTCTACATCGCGACTCGCAAGCGATGTGTACATTGCAAAATTTTCGAAAGACGAACTTAGTTTTCTTCCATTAACGTCTCTAAGTGATTGCTGACGCTTTCGGCTAACGCGTGTGGGTTGTAGCCTCCCTCCAGAACGCTGACGATGCGTTCGCCAGTGTATTGTTTGGCAACCGCCATGATGTCTTCGGTGATCAAGGTAAAGTCTTCGCTTGACAGGCCGAGCGAACCAACGGGGTCGAGTCGATGGCTGTCGAACCCGGCACTGACCAATAGCAATTGTGGCGAAATTTTTTCCGCAAGACTAAACATTGCATCGCGGAACTTCTGACGCTGGATTTCGGGCGAGGTTCCAAATTCGATCGGCAAGTTGACGTTCATGCCAATCGCTTCGCCCAAGCCGGTTTCGTCCTCCGTTCCGCTGTAGGGATAAAGCGGGGATCGGTGCATCGACAGAAAACCGACTTGAGGATCCGCATAGAAGATATCTTGAGTCCCATTACCGTGGTGAACGTCAAAGTCCACGATCATGACCCGCTCGAGCCCCATGGTTTGGGTCGCCACCCGGGCGCCGATGGCGATGTTGTTGAACAAGCAGAATCCCATCGCTTGGTCGGACGTGGCATGATGGCCCGGAGGTCGGATCAGACAAAATGCGTTTTTGTCTTCGCCAAGAATCACACGCCGCACGGCATCGGCGACCGCACCGGCGCCCAGCGTCGCAACATCGTAGGACCGCGGGCTGACGACGGTGTCTTCGTCAATTGCCCCACCCCCACTTTCGGCTAAACTCCGAACCGCCTGAATATGGTTGGCGGTGTGCACTAGCCTGAGCTGTTCCATCGCCGCCGGCTCCCACGCGGGCCGCGTACAATGGGCATCGAGCCCTAAAAAACTCAACTGCCGCATTACCGCTGCGAGCCGTCCTGGATTCTCGGGATGCTCGCCGGTTTCGTGTTCCTGAAACAGATAGTCGTAATAAAGTAGTGTCATAAGCCTTAGGATCCCTTCGCGTGCACCCATTATGCACTGAGAATCTTTGGATTGTCACTTGGCTTACCAGTGATAGGTGAGTACACTTCGCACTGAAACCCCTGTGTTTCGTAAAGATTTACTGGGGATGATGGTCGAAAATAAGCGAGTAACGTTGATTTTTCGAGTGAGAGCGGAGTTTTATGATTCCGGGAGTCTTTCTTGAAACAGAAGCGTTTTTCGGCCAAACGGGATTTCTGATTGCAGAGTTGGACCCTCTTGCTACCCCGTAAAATGGGTGCCGGCACATTCGCCGCACAATATTGCTGCCAACTATCGGTTGTGTTAACCGCTCTGGAAAGCTGCCGGCGTCGACGATTCGGCGCTCCGGATTCTGTGACTTTCTTGTTTGTCCAGAGTTATCGCCCTCCCGGGCGGTCAAACGTTTCCAACTGTCTGTACTTTCGCGTTCCTGTTTTGGAAGTGGGGTTAAGACTCGCGGATTCTAACACAACGATTACTCCATCCCCCCCTTTTAGACCGACGCGGTTGCATCAAATGCCGAGTGTGGGTCGAGCCTGTTCCGCGACGTGTGGGTAGGCAGTGAGGCGTCGATGGATCCCCAAAAACAATCTTCCTAGGAAAACTTTTTTGAAGACTTTTGACGAACTCGATTTGATTGCTCCCCTGAAACGCGCAATTTCCGACGAGAAGTACACCACGCCAACCCCCATTCAAGCTCAAACCATTCCCGCAGCACTCGAAGGACGCGACGTCCTTGGCTGTGCCCAAACGGGTACTGGAAAAACGGCTGCGTTTGCTCTGCCGATTCTGAACCAGATCGGTGGCGAGCATCGCAAAGCGACTCCTAATCGACCTTTGGTCCTCGTGCTCGCTCCGACGCGTGAGCTTGCGATCCAAATCGGGGAAAGCTTTGCCACCTACGGCAAACATCTCCGTTTACGCCAAGTGTTGGTTTACGGTGGCGTTAGCCAAGGCAACCAAGTCCGCGCTCTGAACCGGGGTGCCCATATCTTGGTTGCTACTCCGGGTCGTTTGATTGATTTGATGGACCAAGGCCACATTGATCTTGGCCGGCTCGAAATGTTCGTACTCGACGAAGCCGACCGGATGCTCGACATGGGCTTTTTGCCCGCACTTCGCCGCATCATCAGCGAGCTGCCGCAGCGTCGCCAATCGCTGTTTTTCTCCGCTACAATGCCACCGAAGATCACCGATCTATCTCGAAGTTTGTTGCGTGACCCGGTCACCGTGAATGTGACGCCCAAGGTCACCAGCGTCGAACGCATTGCCCAACAACTGTACTTCGTCGAAAAGGGCGGAAAGCTGAACTTGTTGGAAAAGATTTTGGTCGACGAGAAAGCGGATCGTGCAATTGTCTTTACTCGCACGAAGCGTGGCGCAAACGTATTGGCGGAAAAATTGGATCGCAACGGATTCAAAGCGGTCGCTATTCACGGCAACAAATCACAGAGTGCTCGGCAACGTGCACTCGAAGCGTTCCGACGCAATAAGGTTCAAGTCCTTGTTGCGACCGACGTCGCGGCTCGCGGAATCGACATTGATGGCGTATCGCACGTGTTCAATTACGACATTCCCAACGAACCTGAAAGCTATGTTCACCGCATTGGGCGAACCGGGCGAGCAGGTGCTGAAGGGATCGCGATTTCATTCTGCAGTGATGCCGAACGAGGCGAACTGCGGGAAATCGAGAAATTTGTCGGTATAAAATTGCCGCTGGCACCTAACCAACCGCCACAGCAACCCCGCGATCCGAATGCGGCCAAGCCAAAACAGGGCGGCGGTGCACGCCGAGCACCCTATCGCGGTGGCGGCCGAACCAACCGCGGCAGTACCTACGGTGCTGCGGCCGGCAATGATGGAAGTCGCCGCCCAAGACGTAAACAACGCGCAAAACAAATTAACTAGGTTTTGCACAAAAGTCCGTCTAACGGCGGCACAAACTAGAAAAAACGAAGCGATTCGCCTTTAACTCGCGTGGTTAAGGCACTACGACAGAACGATCCCTTTTTGGAGAGAGACTATCGCAAAGAACCAAAATACCTTCGCTAAGCGACAACGCGAGATGGAAAAGAAGTACAAGGCTCAGGAAAAGCTGAACCGACGTGCACAGCGCAAGCTAGATCAGGAAAACGGCGTTGTTCCCGTCGTTGCAATTGACGAAGAATCCGAAGAAGATTTGGATAACGACGTTTAAAGTTCAACAACACACGAATTGTTTTGATATAATCGACCCCGCCTAAGGATGGTTTATTACCTACGAGGACGGAGTCGTTATCGTAGACCTCGGTGCAGTTCGATTCGCGAGAACGTTTCTCGTGACTGAAAACGGCACAATTGTTTTGAGAGTATTGGAAGAGAAGAGATGGCTGAAGGCAAAATCAAGCGAGTTACCGACAAGGGATTTGGTTTCATTGAAACTGACTCGGGTAGCGACATGTTCTTTCACAGTTCGGCACTGGAAGGAATCAACTATGACGACCTACGAGAAGGTCAACTCGTTTCGTACAACGTGGGCAGCGGACCGAAAGGCCCTCGTGCTGAAAACGTACAACTACTTGAAGACTAATTAATCGATCTAATCGATTTCTAACATAAGCACTGAGAGCCTTAAAACTCTCGGTGTTTTTTATGCGCTGATGTTTTTATCAGTGCTGTCGTCGGGGAAAAACGGCAAGCGTTTCTCCCACATCATTGCTCACGCATGATTGGGTCACACATGATTGGGACGCGAAAGCCTTGAGCGACTTTCGCTACATCCAGCTCAAAATCTCGACCAACATCGGGGCAAGAATCGTGATCAATACCAAGGCAACCGGATACGCCGCGACGTAACTGGTCACCGGCTGGCTTGATTCGGTCGCACCTGTCAAAACCGCCAGCCCAGGTGTCGAGGTCATCCCGCCGCATGTGGCTCCGAGATTCTGCAGCAGCGACAAACCAAAAACGAATCTCGCCATGCAATAGCCGACAAGCAACGGAAAGCAAACGATCGCGAGTGCCGCGAAACAGAGCACCAATCCATGTTCCGCTAGGACGGGGCCCACGTTTTTGCCCGCTTTGATTCCGGCATCCGCTAAAAACAGTGCCAACCCGGTTTCGGTCATCAACAACATTGCCGCAGGAGGAAAGTTGCCGCGAATCGGCCCGATCCTGCGAAAATGGCCTAGCAACAATCCGACCATCAGTGGACCTCCGGCGATCCCAAGTGAAATCGTGAGTCCCTCTAAATCCAATTCGGCATGCCCCACGAAAATTCCGATGGCGATTCCAATCACGACCGAAAGCAAGTCGGTCTCGTTTAGCGTACGAGGTCGATGCCCAACGATCGGCTCGATTTTGGCAAGGTTTGCAGGCTCACCGACCAACGTTAAACGATCGCCGAATAAAATTTGGGTTTGTGAGGAAGGGACAAATTCGATTTCATAACGGCGAATTCTCGCGACCGTGACGCCGTAGCGTGAGCGGAGCTTCAATGACTTAAGCGTATGCCCGTAGATCTCCGGCGAGGTGACCACGACGGTTTTGCGTTCGTGGTCTGCATCGAGCACGGCATTTTCCCCTTCATGCAACACCCCGAGCGTTTCGGCGACGCGAGCAATCTCGGAGTACTCGCCAAGCAGCATGACTCGATCACCGATGGCGAATTCATAACCGGGTGGCGTCGGTGTCCATCTCGACTCGACCAAGACCCGCGAAATTTGGCAACGGGAATCCGAGAGCACTTCGATTTGACTGGGCCGCTTCCCCACGATTCCGGGGTTCACGATTTCAACCAATCGACGCTGGATCGATGAATCTTGCGTCTCATTGGGATCACTGCTCGAGGGCGAGGGAGCAATGGACTCAGGCGAGGCCCATTTGAATGCGAGCTGCACAAATAAGACGACAGAAATGATTCCGATCGGGTAAGCGACCCCGAATCCGACCGCGACGGCTGAGGGATCCTCGACCGATTCACTGATCGCTCCGAGCGCCGGAGTGCTGGTCATCGCCCCGGCCATCAACCCGCCTGCCAATTCCGCGGGCAGGCCCAAAAGCTTGGCACAGCACCATGTTACCGTCACGCCGGTGGCGACAATCGTCGCGCCGAGACTCGCCATCACCTTGCCTCGCGATGCCAATCCACGAAAAAAGGTTGGCCCGGCAGAGATGCCGACACAGTAGACGAAAAGGGCTAAACCCAGCGTCCCGAAACCATCGGGGATTGTCCAGCCAAAGTGGCCAGCGAGCAAAGCGACAAACAGAATTGCCGAGGTTCCAAACGAGATCCCTAGAATTGACAAACGGCCAATAAACAGACCGGCCGCAATAAGACAAAGCAGAATAACAAGCGGGGACATTTGGGTGCCTTCCTAGCCGAAAACAAAATACAAATCAGCGGCTGTTTCTAACTGATTGATCGTTTTTTTGCGACGCCAAGAACATCGTCGGAAGGCTAGTCGCCCCAGTCCCCAACCCAAGGGTAGCGAACCGAACACGACTCAAACGACTTCTACCGCCTCAATCCAAGAATGTCGCAATTGTCGCAGCCAAAACATTCCCATGCCGACCTGACTTAACAATTGATGACGTTGACCGCTAAACCACCAAGGCTCGTCTCTTTGTATTTCGATTGCATGTCCACTCCGGTTTGCCGCATCGTCTCGATCACTTTGTCCAGCGAAACACAGTGTTCACCGTTCCCGTACAGCACCGCGAGCCGGGCAGCGTTGATCGCTTTGACGGCGCCCATCGCATTCCGTTCAATGCAGGGGACCTGGACCAACCCCGCGACAGGGTCGCAGGTCAGACCAAGATTGTGTTCCATGCCGATTTCCGCAGCGTTTTCGATTTGAGCCGGGGTCCCCCCCATCACGGCAGCCAATCCCGCAGCGGCCATCGAACAAGCAACGCCTACTTCGCCCTGGCATCCCATTTCCGCAGCCGACAGTGAAGCATTGCGTTTATAGAGCATGCCGATCGCCGACGCCGTTCTCAAAAATGTGTAAATCGCCTGTCGATCAACGCTGGGATCGAAGCGAGCGAAAAAGGCCAATACGGCCGGAATCACACCGGCCGCTCCGTTGGTCGGGGCCGTCACGACACGTCCTCCGGCGGCGTTTTCCTCGTTCACCGCGAGAGCAAACAGAGTCACCCAGTCGATGTGGACGAGAGGGTCGATGCCGCCCTTTGGCAACTCGAGCTGTCCCTCGACCGGCGAAATTCCCGACAATTTTTTGAAGATCCCCGGAGCCCGACGCCGAATGTTCAAACCGCCTGGCAAGATACCCTCATGTTGACATCCCATCTCGATGCTGTGATTCATCGCGTCCCAGATCTGATCCAGCTGGCGATCAATTTCCTCGGCACTGCGGAACGTCAGTTCGTTCTGTTGCACCAATTCGCTGATCGTCAGCTTGTGTTCGGCGCATTGACTGAGCAACTCGGCGGCGCTGCAAAACGAAAAAGGAGCATCGCGGTCACGGCTGAGCGGATTGGCCGCGTCGGCGATTTCATCATCCCCGACCACAAATCCGCCGCCAACCGACAGGTACGTTTTTTCCAATATCGTCTCGCCCGATCCTGTCATCGCTGTGCAACGAATCCCATTGGGATGCTCGGGAAGAAAGGTATCGCCATGAAACAGCAGGTCTCGCTCGATATCAAAATCTATCGAGTGTTTCCCCAGCCAAAGCAGAACGCGTTCGGATTGGATTTTGGCAAAACATGTGTCGATCGATTCGGGATCAACGCTGCGGGGATGTTCGCCGCACAGTCCGAGAACTGCCGCTCGGTCGGTGCGGTGCCCCTTTCCCGTCAATGCCAACGAACCATACAGATCGATGACAATACGAGCCACCGATTCCGCCTCACCGGTCTGGTCAAGCTCTTTGACGAAACGTTGAGTCGCAATCATCGGTCCCACAGTATGTGAACTGCTTGGGCCGATCCCAATTTTCAGTAAATCAAACAGACTGATCATCGTGCGTGTCCTTTACTCACAGATTAAACGTGTCGGCGAAATTAAGCAGGCATCAACGCAAAAGTCGCAGGCAGTCCATCAGAACCACAGAGAGCGGCCGGTTGAACGAGTGAACTGCTAACGCGTAAGCGGACGGGGACAAATGTCATCCGCAGCGATATCGCCCACGTTTTGCCCTTCAAAAACATCGTCGACTGATCAAGCACTCGACACGCTTCTATTCTAACATAACGGTTTTAATTAACTCTTGACTTCGAGGGCCTCCACATTGCACGTTGCATTGACTATCGCCGGTTCGGACCCTTCGGGTGGGGCGGGCTTGCAAGCGGATCTAAAGACGTTTCACGCCAATCGCGTTTACGGGACCAGTGTGGTGACCTTGTTGACGGTTCAAAACACACAAACCGTTGACGCCATCGAAATGATCAAGCCCGACTTTGTGCTGGCTCAGTTAGACGCCGTGCTCGACGACATACCGCCGACCGCTGCCAAGACAGGAGCCCTGGGAAACGCTGCGATGATCGAAGCGATCGCCGAGCGTGCCGCCTCGTTTCAATTTCCTTTGGTGGTCGATCCCGTCATGATCAGCAAACATCGCGTGCCGCTGTTGGACGATGATGCCGTCGATGTGCTCGGGCGACTTCTGCTGCCTCATGCGTTCCTGGTCACGCCTAATATGATGGAAGCCGCTCGGTTGGCAAACATCACGGTGGAAAACATCGAATCAATGGAAGCAGCCTGCAAGATCCTCCAAGCGATGGGTGCAAAAAATGTGTTGCTCAAAGGAGGGGAAATCGGAAAGGAATCAGTCGATTTGCTGTACACCGACGATCGTTTTCATCGCATCGGCGGCGAGCGAATCCCAACTCAGAACACCCATGGCAGCGGATGCGTTCTTTCCGCCGCAATCACCGCAAGTCTTGCCAAGAACAAACCCTTGATAGATGCGGTCGAGCACGCGAAGCGATTTATCATCGAGGCGATTCGCACAGCACCAAAGCTCGGCAAGGGATTGGGGCCACTCAATCTGATGTTGTGAGCATCTGATTGCTACAGAAAAATGGTTGTTGGACAATTCCCGCCGTTGCGAAGGATCTACGTTGGCCCAAGGTTTGCACAACCTTTCGTGTTAAGCAGGCCAATATGATTCATTCGACATAATGATCTGAGGCGACAGCGTTAGCCGCGGATATGTTCCCTATACTATTGACCGGCCCGCGGCTAACGCCGTCGGCTTGCTGTATGGTCGTCCTTTCAGCGGCAACTAGTGAACGACCTGCTTCACGTTCTTTCCAAATAGGTGTTTTTATATATGCAACGGAATCTTCAGCACGAATTGATGGATGATCCTCATCTGCCGCGGGACCAACACGAATTAGCTCTAAAGGGATTATCGCGTCTGAATCGCTACACGGGCGTCGCCGGATTGATGTATCGACATTTACGCCGACGTGTCGATGTGACAGCTCAGCGACCGCTGCGGATTCTGGATGTGGCCAGCGGTGCTGGCGATGTTCCGATTTATTGGGCAAAACGCGCCCGTCGCGATGGCATCGAGATGGAAATTACGATGCTCGACGTCAGCGAGGTCGCAGTGGATGCACAACAGCAACGCGCCGCCGAAGCAGGGGTAAACGTTCAATCGGTTCAAGCGGATTGCCTTGCCCATCCACTTCCTAGCAGTTTCGATGTCGTTACCAGTTCCTTGTTCATGCATCATTTGAACGATGAACAAGTCGCGACGATGTTGCGTTCGATGAAAGCCGCGACAGATGCGAGCATTCTGATTTGTGACTTGCATCGGTCTCGGATGAACCTTGCAATGGTCGCGTTTGCCGGCCGAGCTTTGTCGCGATCCCCGGTTGTTCACACCGATAGCGTGCTCAGCGTTCATGGGGCGTACACGCAAGCCGAGTTTCAAACACTAGCGCAACGTGTTCTCGGGGGGACGATTGAAATGCACCCTGCCTTCCCCTGCCGCTTCCTCGCGTCTTACGAAAAACCGGTGGCGAAACCGCTACCTGCAATCGTAAACGTCGCGATGGTGCCAACCGTTTCGAGTGTCGCGGTATGAACGGCGAAAAGACATTGGCGTCGTTGTCTCGTTCACCGGTTTTAGTCATCGGCAGTGGTGTGGCCGGCGCCGCTTGTGCCATCCGTTTGCGTTCGCTCGGCGTTGCAGTGGATTTGGTGGAAAAGACCACGTTTCCACGTGCGAAGGTGTGCGGATGCTGTATCGGTGAAGCGGGCTTGAATGCCTTTTCGAAACTGGGACTTCGGGATGAGGTGTTGGAACACGGGATGCCAACGCGGCGTTGGTGTGGTTCCCTCGCGGGTCGACGCATCGAGTTGTCGATCCCAGCCGGAGTGGCGATCTCTCGCGAAGTGTTGGATCCGCTGATGACGCAGGCCGCAGTTCGCTCCGGTGCCGCCGTGTCAATGAACTGTACTGCCACGATCAAAGGCAGTTCACACGATGTCGTTTCAGTTCAGCTCGATCAAAACGACACAACAACGATGCAAGACTATTCATGTGTGGTGGTGGCATCGGGACTTCGCTCCGGCAACTGCAGCGGTTTGTTGCCTTGGACCGAAGTCCCACATGGACCTTTTGGGATTTCAATGATGGCTTCGTCGGAGGATGTTGATCCCGGCGTCATCTATATGGCTTGCAATCAAGACGGTTACGTTGGACTCGTCAAACTTGCCGATGGACGTGTCGATGTAGCAGCGGCGCTTCAGTCGGGGCAATCCACTTTGACGAGTGGCGATCCGGTCACTCGGGTAAAGCGGATACTCGCGACGAGCCAATTTGCCTCGATCGAGCTTTCGGATTTGAGTCCCGTGATGACCACGCCGCCGCTACGTCGATCACGACGCGCCGGGCACGGTCGTGTTTTGGCGATCGGGGACGCGGCCGGTTACGTCGAACCCTTTACCGGTGAAGGGATGACGTGGGGCATGCAGGGGGGGATTGCCGCCGCAGAGTTGATCGCGTCGAAGCTTGCTGATTCAAGCGATGTCGGCGACGTATGGGACCAAAAACTCGCGGCCTTGCTGCGACGCCGAAAACGGACTTGCCGCTTCGTCACCACGGCGCTGCGTTCGCCGGCCGCGTGTCGCATCGCCGCCGGAACACTCCGCCTGTTTCCAAGTCTGGCGACCCCGCTGCTGCGAAGCATGAACAAAGCCTAGCGGGTCGCATTTGCCAGAACTCGCCGTGTCTGCCGCCCGCCGTAGCGAAACTCGCCAAGAGTTTCGCTACACATTTAACTTGGCCCCACCTGATCCTATCGCGATCCTCCCCCCGAAAGTTGGCGATCGAGCAGAGCAGCGTCCGTTAAAACCGCGTAAAACGCGATGTTTTCACTAGGGTTCTACACGCTGACGCCCGTTCTGACTAAGTTGTGGGCCTGTGAACGCACTATTGAAAACCTGTTAATTGAAGGCTGCAAAGCGAATGACGTCGTACGATGTATTGGGTGTAGGGAACGCACTGGTTGATGTCCAAGCACAAGTGGAAGATTCGATTCTGAGCGAATTGTCGATCGATAAGGGCATCATGACGCTCGTCGATGATCAACGACAAGCGAGTGTTTTGAGTCGGCTCGATGGACGACCTTTGAATCGTTGTGCAGGCGGTTCGGCTGCGAACACGATTGTCGCACTCGCTGAATTTGGCGGCACGGGCGCGTTTATCGCAAAAATTGGCGATGACGAAGTCGGCGAGTTCTTTATCAAGGACATGCGAGAATTGGGGGTCAAGATGGACGTCGAGCCCGCCAAAGGATCGCCCACCGGAACGTGTGCCGTATTGATCACCGACGACGCCCAACGTTCGATGATGACCAACCTTGGCGCTTCGGCAACGCTGCAATCGTCCGATATCGACGAGTCGCTGATCAAGGCGTCGAAGTACGTCTACATCGAAGGCTACTTGTTAACGGGCGAAACCACCAAAGCGGCGGCATACCGAGCGATGGACATCGCCAAACAGCACGGCGTGAAAGTCGCGTTCACGGCATCGGATCCTTTCTTGGTCAACATGATCCGCGACGAAATCTGGGACCTGATCACCGGGCCCGTCGATTTGTTCTTCTGCAATGAAGAAGAAGCAAAGAGTTTGACCGGAGAAGCGGACCCGATTGCTTGTGCTGCGAAGATTCATGACCACGCTGAAAACGTGGCATTGACCCTCGGCCCTAAGGGCTCGATTGTGATGCACGGTGGCGAAGCATTCCCGATCGAAGGCGTCGAAGTCAAAGCGATTGACACCACCGGAGCTGGCGACATGTACGCCGGTGCGCTCTTGTACGGCATCACCAACGGAATGACATGGCGGCAAGCAGGCCATCTGGCCTCGCAAGCATCCTCGCGAGTCGTATCCCAAATGGGCGCACGACTGGAACGAAAGTTTACGAAGGAAGAAATCCAATCGCTGAGCGACTTGGCCTAACGCGGTCACCCCGCCCGCGAAACTTTACCGCCGTACAATTTTCCGTCCCAAAATTTGCTGTATCGAAACTCGCCAAGAGTTTCGGCAGGTCAAGGGTGGGCCCTTAGGCAAGTCGTTCGGTATATACCGGTGAAACGTCGATCTTTTTGTGAGCCGACGGCGCTAGCCGCGGGCCCATCAATATTGCGGGAAACATGCCCGCGGCTAGCGTCGTCGGCTCAGATCATTATGTGGAATGACTCATATTGACCTGCGTAGGCACCGGGAAATGTGCAGGAACGCAAGACCCGCCCGCTCATGCGCGAGCGGCTCACAAAATTATTCTTTCGAGTTTGCTGCGGCAAGCGATTCGAGGTAATCCAACAACGAAGCCAACTCGTGCGTCGTGTAGTCTTTCATCACCCCTTCGGGCATGACCGAGATCGGCGACGTTTGACGCACTTCGATTTCGTCTTTCAAAATCGTCGTCTCTTTGCCTTGCTGGTCCCTAATCGTCACACGATCACTTTGCTCGTTGGTCACGAACCCCGTTAGAACCACACCGTCGAGTGTCAAAATCGAGTTGGTGACGAAACCTTGAGCGATCGTTTTGCTCGGTTCCAAAATTGCGGTCGCTAAATCGGGCCGTTTGTACGTCTTGGCAATGTTGCCCAGAAACGGGCCCTTTTGCACCTCATCCTCACTGATGGTATGGCACGCCACACAGTTCGCTTTCGTGAAGACTTGCTGGCCAACGGCAATATTCCCTTTCATCGCGACCGCTTGCTGGGCTGCTTGGCTTATTGTTAATGAACTAATCATTGCCGAATCATCTTTCGCGATCTCGGCGATCTGCATTTGTCTCACGATTGCCCTCGCCTTGTCAGCAATGGACGCGTTCGCGTCGGATCGAGCGGCGAGGATTTTGTCATCGAGGAAATGGTTCTCGATTTTTGCTGCCGCTTGCATCAACCGCACTCGGCGGCTGGAGTCTCGCCATGCCGATTCGAGCGATTGTTTGGCGAGCTCGCAATTCTCAGGACTCGCGTTTGTACTGGACGCTACAGCGATCAACGCTGCCTCGGCCCAGAATGCAGATTCTGGATCGGATGACGAGGCCACTTTGACAAGCGTCGATGTTTGGATGTCCAAACGCGGTGCACTGACAAATGCGTTCCGAGCCCGCACGAGCTCTTTCGCATGGTTGCTCGTCGATTCGACTTGACGCTGCAGCGTCACCAGGGCGGTGATCATCGACGGCGGCGCGGCGCGGTCATCCACGCTTGCCAGCACGTTGACGAGATCTGCCATCGTGGCGGCGGGCAAGTCGCTACGTTTCGCTGCAGCTACGAGCAATGCAATCGCGTCATGCGGCACATCTTTGGCAGCGATTAACTGGGTGACCAATTGGCCAATCAAGTTCGGGTCGTGTTTGGCCAGTTGGACCAAGCGGGTGAGTGAATCGCTCGATTCAATTCGGTTGCGGTTCATCAGCGAGATCAGCTTCGCGGCCGCGTCACCTGAGGCGTCGTCAAGTGCTTGCTTCAGCACCGCCGCGATCTTGTCGGTTTCGCTCCAAGGTGTTGGTTGGTAGTAAGGTCCTCGCGTGTCGGGACGGGTGCCCCACGAATCGCCATTCCATTGGCCCTCTTGGAAATGTAGTCGGCAAAGGGCTTCCAAAATTGATTCGCGTCGATCCGGAGCCGTTTCCCCAGCGAGCCGTTGGATCAAACCGTCGACCACCAACGGTTGGTGCATCATCGCCAAGCTGCGAAGCACAGGTTGTACCGCAACAGAATGATCGTCCAATGCAGCGAAGCACGCTGCGGACGCATTTCGCTTTGCCAGACTGCGAATCGCCAGATGCACGATCACGGGATCGGTACTGCCCAGTGATGCGATGCATTGCTGAATCGACGCGGGATCGGTTGCGTCGCCTTGCAGTGATTCGGCGATTTTTCGCTGCTCATTTCGTGTTGCGAGTCCACGCTGGATCAACTCACGATGAGCCGAGTTTCCTCGCCGCATCAATTCACGCTGGGCCTCCATTCGCCGCCGTGCACTCGGCGAGTTCATCACGTTGACCAATTCGTTATCGCTGGCGTTTGCAAAGTTTGGCAACGCCGCTGCTGTGAAGTTTTTGGGTTTAACGCAAACAATGTAGCCTACATCAGGGCCATTCCAATCAAACGTTGCTCCTCGCCAACTGGCGCAGTAAACGCGACTGTTGCCATCGACGTCGGCATCGGTGGGACGCGTCATGCGGATAAACGGCTCGGGCGATTTCGTCTCTTCGTAGGTGGCTCCCTTGGGGGTGACTGTATGTCGGTACAGGGCACCGGTGCCCCAATCCGCGGTAAACGGGGCGTGGTTCCAATCACCAAAACCGGGCTCATCGATGTAGACCGCTCCGCACCCGGAACCGCCACCGTAATCGGCCAACGGTTTGACACATTCATCGGGAAAGTTTTTGTAAAGACGCGGATAGCCATGGTCGTCGGTGCCGGTGAAGTGATGCAGACGAACGTCCCATCCGCCACCATCGTTGGTGTTATCGCGGGCGAACATTTCCATCTCGGGGCTGATCGCTACTTCGAGGATGTTACGGGTTCCGGTGGAATAGACTTCCAATCCAGTGCCATCGGGACGCACCCGGATCACTCCGCCGCCACGATGCGTCAACCGCCGGCCATCGGTACCTTCGGCGTCGATAAAGCCAAAGTCGCCGCCAGCGATGTAAAGCCATCCATCCACGCCCAGACTGACTCCGTTGGTGGTGTGATCGGCCGGCCGTTTTCCGTAATCAAACGCCAGATTTTTAACGAGCACTTTTTGCTCATCGGCTTCCCCATCCCCATCATGGTCAATGAACGCACTCAGGTGCGGCGGGTGCATCAAGTACAAACGGTCGTGGTCCCATACCAATCCACGCGGCGCATCGACTTCGCAGAACACCTTCGTTTCGTCGGCGCGGCCGTCGTTGTCGAGGTCACGCAATCGAATCACGCGGCCTCGACGAGGATTGCGGCCGAGGGAACCATTTCCATCCGAGCTAACGTACAAGGTGCCATCGACGTCGGCGGCAACAAAGACGGGATAGTTTACCGCCGGAGGAGCTGCAAATAGCGTCGCCTCGAAACCGTCGGGCACTTTCACGTCCGACAACAATGTCGCTTCTTGTTCCTCCGTCAGCTTTTGGATCGTTGGATAGACGTTGCCTTGTTTTGCATACGGATCGGGACTCAGCGGCACAAATTTTTTCTTCTCCGCGTCGGCAGGCCACAGCGGGCCAACACCCTCACCGCTCACTTTGACTTCGCGGATACTGCACCACCCAGCATTGCTTGAAATGCCGGTAATGCGGACAAACTTTGACGGCGAGTTTGCGATCAATGCCTGAGGTCCGTTGATTGCGGTGGATGCGCTGGATTGGTCCAAAAGCATTGACCATGACTTGCGGTCAACCGAGCCTTCGACTTTGTATTGATATGGTCGATCGGGGAACTCCCACACGATCGCGATCTCGCTAAGCACGCGTGGCTCGCCCAATTCGAGTTGCAACCACTGAGGATAGCTCGCTCCATCGGCACACCAACGCGTTTCTGTGTTTCCGTCGACTGCCAAGTAGGCATCTTGAGAAGTTTGAGTGGACGATGCTTTGGCTTTCACTAGCGTCGCGTCATCAGGCATGTCGCCCAAATTGACCGAGACCGGAGCTTTGAATTTTTCTTTGTCAATGAACGTGACTTTGTTTTCACCAGCGAACGGTTGCAGATACTCGGGTGTCAATTTTCCACACGCCCACAGCAACCCTCGCGTGACTAATTCCAAGTAACGTGGATCCTCGACCGTCTCGGTGTTGTGACCAATGGTGGTGCTAAAGCTCCGGGCCCCTTGCGTTTCGTTGGTCCACGCCACGACGGCTTGATCAACACGTTCACTGTCACCACCGCCAACGGCTTGTTTGCCGATTGCCAACGGATGAGCACCGAACAGCTTCACGTTGTTGTAAAGCTCTTCCTTGATCGTTGTCCAACTGCTTAACGTCTGGGTGATCGGATGCTTCGTGTCGACAAATTGAATCTCGATCGGTTCTTGCGGTCCATGACCACTCGACTGCAAACCAAGATGTTGGAACCACCCGTCGCTTCCGGTTCGGAAACTGTGCATGGCGCAATGCAGATGCACGGCGGGAATCGTTTGATGCGTTTGCACGATCCGATCGACGATCGCTTGATCCTTGATGTCTGCAGCGCACTCATCGTGAATGATCACGTCGTAGCGTTTCGCCCAATTCGGGTTCTCGTAGATCGGCAAAACCGGAGCGGTGGTGGAATTGTCGGTCCAGTAGACATCGACCTGGACATTGGCTCGCGACTGAATCCCCTTGCACAATGCCTCTTGTTGGTTGGCGTAATCGTGGCAACACCCTCCGGCGATTAAAAGGGCTCGAAGCGGCTTGGGAGCGGAGTCATCTGCAGAGCTTTGTCCAGCGGTCGCCACGAAAAATAGCGAGGCGATAACAGCCGAAAAACGATTGAATTTCATCGAACTCAGTGGTGGGAAAGAGAGCGGGGGCTGACAGAAAGGGGAGGGACACAGGTGAGCAATGCCGTTTTAAGCATGCACCGCGTTGAGACCGCGAAGACATGCGACCTAATTTCGCACTGGATCGACCAAGACATTGAGCCTTGAAAACAAGTGCCATGAGATAACGGGTGCTATCGCATCGGGACATTTTAGACAGGTGCCTAGTATACAAGACTGCTTGCTTGATGGAACGAAGCAGCAAGGGGAATTTCCGTTGTCCAGGCTGACGAGTAATTGCACTGGCGACCTGCCCCTGCGATACTCTCTACGAGTGCAAATCGGAACGGTCCGACGCACGCGTTCTCAATATCTCATCAACGCTCACCCCCTTGTCCTATGCCGATGGCACAATCGGAAAATGAACCGTCCGCATTCCGTTTTGGGGTGTTCGTCATCGGATTGCCGTTGTTGATCACGTGGTTCTGGCTAAGTGATTTAGGCGGCTACCCTTCCAATGACGATCCATTTTATGGTCGACCGGCACAGATATTGGCAGAAGAGTCTCGCTTTCAAGTCATACGACAAGGAGGCGACTTGTCCGCCAGTTCGTCGGCACATGTCGTCATCGGTGCCGCTGTTAGCAAGGTGATTGGCTACTCGTATCGTGCCTTGTTTCTAGCCGTGATCCTTCAACTTTGGATCGCAGCGGTCGCTGTCTACAAAATGGCTCGTGAAGCAAATTGCAGCGAGCGGTTTAGCCTTTTCTGGGCAGCAGTGTTTCTGTTCAATCCGCTTTGTTTCGGCCACGGATTCACCTTCATGACCGACGGGCCAGCGATGTGCTGGGGCATCTATGCGATTTATTGTTTTTCCCGAGGGCTCCGGCGCTCGTCTCTCGGTTGGCTCGCCGCTGGTTCCGTTGCAATCGGAGTTGCTTTCTGGATGCGGCAAACGCATGTCTTGTTGTGTGGAGTGCCGGTTGCAGCGATCGGATTACTGTGGCTTCGCGGTCAACTCACACTTTCGCTTTGGAAGGGTCTTGTCGCTTGCGTTTTGCCTGCGGCACTAGGTGTGTTGCTGTTTGAATCAGGGTGGATCGTTTTCGGTGACAAAGCACGCGTCGACACGATTTTCCCAGACACCTTCAATGCCAAGCAATGGATGATCAACACCTATGGCATGGCGATACTTGTGGGGTTTCTTTTACTGCCCGCTCTTCCATTGTGGGTCAACAGAACATTCTTTGTAAAGCGAGAACCACATTCATTCGAAAACCAACATCGAGTTGCTTCGCTCCTATTTGGTGGCCTCGTTGCGGTCGCACTGCTCGTGCCGTTTGTTGCCACACAAGGAAGAGCTTGCTTGACGAGTGCAACGGCAACATTCATTCAGAACGCACACCTTGGTCCGATTTTCTTGAGTGACTTTGAAATCCCCGAGCGATGGTGCGACATGGGAGGAGTGAGTTGGCCGATTGAGATTTGGAAATTTGTAACCGCGCTCTCAATTGCCAACACGGGACTTTTGGCAACATCGTTGTATCTGAGCATTGCTCGCTGGTTCTTGCCTACGTCCGAACCGACAAATGATCAATCGTCCACGGAGACCTTCGACGTGTCCGATGCAATTGTTTTTGGCTGCGTTGCGACTTCGATTGCCGTGATTGTGTTGGTATTGGGCGTCGCGACTGGGGTTCTGGACCGCTATTGGATGTTATTGCTGCCTCTTGTACTTGCGGTCGGTGCCGTGGCGATGGCACGTGAACCACGGCAACACAACCGGGTCGCCGGGGCGATTTCGGGTATACTGCTTATCTGTTTCCTGACAGTGTCCGTCGTATTTGTTCGTGACTATTTGGCATGGAATCAAACACGTTGGCAAACGTTCGAAGCGTTGCTCGACGAAGGTTATCTGCCCGAACAGATCGACGGAGGGCGCGACATGAATGCGTGGTATCGATCTGCCGAAGACGTCGACACGATGCCCCGTGAAGGTGACACAACGAGTTGGTGGAGTGGTCGGGCAATCATTGCAATGTCGATTGGACCACGAGACGGCTGGGAAGAAGTAGACAAAATCCGCTGGCGGGCTTGGGCGACAGGACGAGAACATTTTATCTTGCTGTTGCGAAAAACGTCCGAAGGGAAATCACTATCATCGAAGGAATCGCCTTGAGTGAAGGAAGATTAGTTGATTTGTCCGTCGTGATCCCTGTCTATCACGGTGCGGATTCGATTGCGTCGGTTGTTGACCGCTTGAGGGCGACGTTCGCAGATCAAAGCCTGCAGATTGTCTTGGTTAACGATGGTTCGAAAGACCATTCGGAACATGTTTGTGCCGAATTGGTGGATCGGTTTCCCGACCAGATTGTATTTGTGCAATTAGCACGCAATTTTGGCGAGCACAACGCGGTCATTTGCGGATTGAATCATGCCGATGGGCGCGCAGTCGCGATCATGGACGACGATGCGCAGAATCCGCCAGAAGAAATTCCGCGAATGTTGCAGTTCATGCAGGACGAAAACCTGGATGTGGTTTACGGGCGTTATGTCGATCGCAAACATAGCGGTTGGCGACAATGGGGCAGTTATTTCAATGATCGAATGGCAGTGCTGATGCTACGCAAGCCGAAAGATCTTTACCTATCCAGTTTTAAAGTTCTCAACGCGTTCTTGGTTGCTGAGATCGTCAAATATCGAGGCCCCTTCCCCTACATCGACGGACTGATTTGCCAATCGACATCGCGAATGGGGCAAGTCGATGTAAAGCATGATCATCGCGTGGCAGGCGAATCCGGATACACGATTCGCAAGCTTGTCTCGTTGTGGTTGAACATGTTTCTTGGCTTTTCAATATTGCCGCTGCGTCTCTCGATACTTTTGGGATTTTTTGCCTCGCTTGTCGGCGTCATTGCCTTGTTCGCGATCGTGATTGATAAAATTTGGATTAATCCCACAGTCACGGTCGGTATCCCAACCGTGATCGTATGCTTTGTGTTGTTCTCGGGCGTCCAGTTGATTGTTTTAGGGACAATCGGCGAGTATGTCGGGCGAGTTTTTCTGCACACCGGTGGTAGACCGATCTTCGTCGAACGCTACACAAAAAAAGCGTCTACAAAGTAATGAACGAGAATCAAGTATGAGCAACCCTTTTCAAGGCAAGCGTGTCTTAATCACCGGTGGGATCGGATTTCTAGGCAGCAACCTTGCTGAGGAATTGGCGAATCGCGGCGCCGAAGTCCTGCTGGTCGATTCGATGATTCCTCGGTACGGTGCGACACTCGACAATCTTGCCGAGTTTCGTGATCGTGTCGAAGTCAACTTTTCGGATCTACGCGATTCCTTCAGCACCAATTTCTTGGTACGAGGGCATGACTATATTTTCAGCTTGGCTGGCCAGGTCAGCCATCTCGAAAGCATGCACGATCCGCTCACCGATCTGGACATCAATTGTCGTTCTCAACTGTCTCTTTTGGAATCATGTCGACTCAACAATCCTGAGGCCGTGATTGTCTTTGCAGGCACTCGCCAGATTTATGGCAAGCCGCAGTTTCTGCCTGTAACCGAAGATCACCCGGTTGTTCCGGCCGATGCCAACGGCGTCAGTAACTTAGCGACGGAACATTACTTTTCGCTTTACCATCGGGTCTATAACATGCGCACGGTCAGCCTGCGGCTGACGAACACCTACGGCCCGCGCATGGACTTGGATAGCGGACAAAAGGGATTCATGGGGGTCTTCATCCGCCGCGCCTTGCGTGGCGAGATGATCCAATTGTTTGGCGATGGAGAACAGAAACGCGACTTTAACTACTGCACCGATGTAGTGGACGCTTTCCTAAGGGCCGCATCGACTGGAGATCACCTCTGGGGAAATTCTTATAATCTCGGCGACTCGAACAGCTATAGCCTGCGACACGTCGTCGAATTGCTGCAACAGCATGCAAAATTTGATTTCCGATGCGTCCCCTTTCCGGCCGATCGCAAAGCGATTGACATTGGTGATTACATTGCCGATTTCAGTCGTTTCAACGAAGCAACCGGTTGGACTCCGAATGTTTCGTTTGAAGAGGGGCTTGCGATGACGATGAAGTATTTCCGAACTCGGACGAAACGGTGGAGTAATGCTTGACCTCGTCCCCGCATTCGATTATCGCCGCGATTTGCAACGGTATCGAGTTGAAATTGATGAGGCGATCGCGAGAGTTATCGATTCAGGTTGGCTGATTCTTGGACCCGAGGTCGAAGCGTTCGAGCACGCGTTTGCCAACTCTGTAAATGTTAAACATGCCATCGGTGTTGCTTCGGGGACCGATGCTTTGATCCTCGCCTTACGAGCGGTGGGGGTGAAGGCGGGCGACGAAGTCATCACGGTTGCAAACACCGCAGTGCCAACGGTCTCGGCCATTCGAGCGATCGACGCTATACCACGTTTCGTCGATATCGACGCCTCGACGCTGCAGATGTCGACAACCGCTTTGCGTGCGGCAATGAGATCCGCTGTGCGATGTATCATTCCTGTTCATCTGCACGGACATCCTGCCGACATCGAGGCGATTGAATCGATCGCGGATGCACACGGGACCCCCGTCGTCAGCGATTGCGCACAAGCACATGGCGCGATGGTGGGCAATCAAAGTGTGGGACAATTTTCGTCAATTTGTTGCTACTCGTTTTATCCCACCAAGAATCTTGCCGCATTAGGGGATGGCGGTATCTGTGTGACCCGCAGTGACACATTGGCCGAAACACTTCGAGAACTGCGTCAGTATGGATTTCATAACGATCGCACGGCTCACCGCGAAGGCGTTTGCAGCCGACTCGATGAGTTGCAATCCGCAGTGCTCAGCGTTCGGCTTGCGCATTTCGAGGCGAACCAGCGACGACGAGATGAAATCGCGGATCATTATTTTGCCGGCCTTAGTGGCAGTGAGGTGCAACTGCCATCGCGTCGTCCCGGGATTCGGCACGCCTGGCATCAATTTGTTGTCCGGACGGTCGATCGACCTGCGTTGATTGCGAGACTGCAGGCCGCCAAAATCGGCTTTGGGATCCATTATCCACAACCAATTCATTTAATGCCCGCCTACCAGTTTTTGGGATATAAGAAAGGCGATCTATTGGAAACCGAGCGAGCTGCGGACGAGATTCTTTCGCTGCCGATGTTTCCAGGCCTACGTGACGATGAAGTGGAGCGTGTGATTGCTGCTGTGCGAGGCACGCGTTGACGCCATGAACCCTCGCGAATATGAAATCATGGCCCAAGTCGAAGCAGAACACTGGTGGTATCGATCGCTGCGCAATCGAATCGGGAATTCGATTGACGGCTACCGAGACCAACTACCGAATCAACCTCGCATTCTTGATGTCGGATGTGGTACAGGCGAAAACCTACGCTATCTCGCTGAGAAGTTGAATCCGAGCTATCTGGGTGGTTTCGATGTCTCGGAACAAGCGGTTGCGTACTCATCGCAAAAATGTCCGGCAGCGGATGTTTACCTAGGCGATCTTCGCAACGTCGCACTGCATCACGACACGTACGATATTGTGATCAGTTGCGATGTGCTTTATATACCTGGGATCGCCGCATCATTGGACGGCCTGCGACGCATCGTCGATCGCATGAGTCCATCGGGAATTTTCATCGTTAATTTGCCAGCTTACAATTGGCTTCGCAGTGATCACGACCTGGCAATCCAAACAAAAGAGCGATACGTTGCGTCTGAGGTACGCGGGCTGATGGAAGACCTTGGACTGCAAACGCGACAGCTCACCTACCGATTGTGTTTGCTTTTTCCATTGGTCGTAGCCAGTCGTTTGCCGTCAATGGTGTGGCGAAACAAAGACCCAGCGAATGCCACTTCGGCGCTGCGTCAGCCAAGCAAGGTGTCCAACGTTATGTTGGGCAGCGTGATGAAATTGGAAAATCGTCTTATTTCCTCTGGATTCTCGCTGCCTTGGGGAAGCAGCGTCTTCGCCATCGGACAGAAAAGGCAATGAATCGTTCTCTGGCGTGGGCAATCACTTCGTCGAGTTTTCTCGATGTCCGCTTACTGCTCAACGATCGAGTCGTAGATCAGACCTTTTAGCTTGAACTCAGTGAGCCATTGGTAAGGCATGATCTGTTCGATCGTGATCACTACCAAATCGTCTTCCGGGGACACCCAGTAATGCGTGCTTGCGGCGCCGCCCCAGCCGTATTCGCCGACCCGGCCATCGGGATCCCAATCACTCATCGATTCCCGCACCGAGAACCCAAATCCAAAGCCGACTCCGCCGCGAACTTCCTTACCAAATTTGATCCAGCCTACGCTTTTCGGGACTTGGTTGGTCGTCATCAGTGCCACCGTTTCGGGTTTCATCAAGCGATTGCCATCAAATTCTCCGCCCGCAGCGATCATCAGCAAGAAACGCATGTAGTCCTCTGCGGTAGAGACCAAACCGCCGCCACCCGATTCAAAGCCGGGCGCTTTTAAATATGGGCTTTCGCTGGGAGCATCGCCGATCGTCAATTTACCTTTGCCGTCGGTGTTGTAATTCGCAGCAAAGCGGCCCACTTTTTCAGCGGGAACAAAAAAGCCGGTGTCCTTCATTCCCAATGGGTCAAAGATTCGTTTTCGAAGGAAGTCACCAAGCGGTTCACCCGAGACGACTTCGATCACTCGCCCCAGCACATCGATCGAGATCCCGTACTGCCAATCGGTGCCCGGTTCAAACACCAGCGGTAATTTGGCAAGTTTGGTTTGCATTGCTTGGAGCGAGTCGTCACGCTGAAGCATGTCGAGTTCCTTGAACGCGTCGTCGTGAAGCGAATTCCCCGAACGACCATACGTGTAGCCCGCAGTGTGCCGCATCAGATCGGCGATCGTCATTGTCTGGTTCGCAGGGCGCGTTTCGCCGTCCGTAGAAACGTGCACGTTTTTGAGTTCAGGCAGATATTTTGAGACGGGATCGTTTACATCCAGTTTTCCTTCCTCGTGCAACATCATCGCCGCCGCCGTCGTGATCGCTTTGCTCATCGAATAGATTCGCACGATCGTATCGGGCTTCATTGGCTTGTCGGCTTCGAGATCCATTTTGCCATAGGCTTTATGCAACACGACTTTGCCGTGACGAGCGATCATCACGATGCCGCCAGGGATGCGATTTTCGTCAATCGATTCCTGCATCGCCGCGTCCACTTTGGCAAGAGCGTCCGCCGACATCCCCACGTCCGACGCGTCGGCCGTGGGTAATGCGGTCGTTGCCACGCTTGTGGATTGCGCCTGTAAACACCCGTGACCGATGGTAGAAAGGACAAGCATGCCAACGATAGAACGAATCATGTTTGGAGCACCGGTTTTGGGTAAGGACAGATTGTGTGGTGGCGAGTTTCTATAAAATACTCGGCGGCGATGTTGCTATCGAGTCATTGGCTTCGCAGTGGCCTCAAAAGCAGCCCCTTTTCGCAAATGACTGCGGTCTCGCCATGCTGTGCCGTCGGGGAAACGATACTCATCGATAAAGTCCGGTACAAATTCCAATCCCCACCCGGCGGCCGATGGGGTGACGTAATGTCCGTCGCGTGTCCGAACGGGATGCTCGACCGCTTCTTGTAAAAAGTCGATGTATTCCACCAACTGAGTTTCGGAAGTTCCCGAGACGGCGATTTGGTCCCAAACGCTGTAGTGCTGGATCATGTTGCACAACGCGATCCCGCCGCCGTGAGGACAAACCGGAACGCCGAACTTTGCTGCCATCAAGATGATCGCCATCACGTCGTTTACCCCGGCGACGCGCGTGGCATCGATCTGGCAGTACTTGATCGCCCGGCTTTTTAGCAACTGTTTGAAAATCACAGGCGATGCAGCGTGCTCGCCACAAGCGAAGCCGAAACTTGCGTCGGCAAACATTTCTGCGAGATCGACGTAACCCAGCACATCGTCACGTGCGATCGGTTCTTCGACCCACTTCAAATCAAAATCGCGGTATTGTTCCAAATGCTGTTTCGCTTCGGGGACACCCCAATACTGGTTGGCATCGACCATCAAATTGCACTTGGGGCCAACGATGTCGCGGAGAAACGCAATTCGTTTGACGTCATGATCAAGGTCGCGACCGACTTTCAGTTTGAACGAATCAAATCCTTGCTCGCGTAACTTGTCGATCGTGGCAACGATTTCATCGTCACTCAGCCCTAGCCATCCTGCGGTGCAGTACGCCTTGGGGCCACACTCTTGCAATTCGATCTCTCGCTGCGCTACGTTGCTGCGTGCGTTTTGCAAGATCGCCAATGCTTCCGTTTCGCTTAAGGCATCGCGGAGATTACGCCAATCGATGCAGTCGACGATGAAATCAGGTTCGAGATCGACAAGCAACTTCCAAAGTGGCTTGCCCAGCGATTTGGCCCAAAGATCCCACATCGCATTGATCACGGCGCCAGCGGCCATGCGAAAAACGCCATCGTGCAGCCAACGCAATTGATGGTGATCGATTAGACGCCGATACAAGGTTATTGGAGAATTCGCAAACTCCTCGAGTGTCATCCCGATCATCAGTTGACCAAGATCGCGAATGCCGTGACATATCCAATCCGTGCCTGCACCGACCGTGAACACAATCGAAACACCTCGCAACCCCGAGTCGGTTTCCAAATGCAAGACCGCCGACGAATAGTCGGGCTGAAGATGAAATGGATCGGACCCTAGCATTTGGTCGGACGTCGGAACGCGAAGATCAAAAACGTTTGCGGAGGTGATTTTGATGCTGCGATTTGGCATTCGATAACCAGGGGTGGGTGAGAGATCAGGGGGGCAAACCATCTTAGCGTCACGCACGCTCGTCGTCACGCAATTCAAAAATGTTCGAGATCGAGCTGTCCCCCCACCCGAAAAGGTGAATTGGGCAAAGTCCGAAAGATCACAGAAAACGTCCGAAACAACACATTGTAAAAAGGGATGTTAAAAATGCAGCTCTCCGTCGTAAACCTACATGAACTCGTTTGCATTGTCGTCTAAACTGGAATGCATGATCCCACCACGCTTTCCCACCCTATTTCTGCTGTTGTCCGTTTCCTTGCTCAATGCCCATCGCGTCCGTGCTGCGGACGAACCGGTGCGGTTTAGCCGGGACGTGCTGCCGATTTTGTCGGACCGATGTTTTCATTGTCACGGCCCTGACGAAGTACATCGCGAAGCCGATCTGAGACTGGACCGACGTGAATCGGCTGTCGATGAGATCGGAGTCATCGTGCCGATGCAACCTGACGAAAGCGAATTGCTCTCGCGGATCATCACCGACGACGAAGACATGTTGATGCCGCCGCCGCAGTCGCATCGTAAACCGCTGAGCCAATCCGAGATCGAGATCCTGCGACGCTGGATCGCCGAAGGAGCCGAGTGGGGAAGTCATTGGTCGTTTGAGAAACCGGTGCGTCCGGAAGTACCCAAGTCGGAATCGAATCCAATCGATTTCTTCGTCCGCAAACGGCTTGAACAAAACGGCTTGCGGCCTGCGGGCGAAGCCGACCGGCGGACTCTGATTCGTCGTGTCACATTGGATTTGATCGGATTGCCTCCGACGCCGGCAGAAGTTGACGCATTTCTAGCCGACGAATCGCCCGAGGCGTACGAAAACTTGGTCGACCGATTGTTGCAGTCGCCTCACTATGGCGAGCGGATGGCATGGCCGTGGCTCGATGCCGCACGTTATGCCGACACCAGCGGTTACCAAGGCGATCCGGTGCGTTCGATGTGGCCGTGGCGGGATTGGGTGATTAACGCACTCAATGACAATATGCCGTTTGATGAATTCACAATCCAACAAATCGCAGGCGACCTGCTTCCCGACCGGACACCCGAGCAACAGCTCGCATCCGGATTCAATCGCAATCATATGCACAATGGCGAAGGAGGCCGAATCGCCGAGGAAACGCGTGTCGACAACGTCTTTGATCGCGCCGAAACAACCGGCACGGTTTGGTTAGGGCTAACGCTTCAGTGTGCTCGTTGCCACGACCATAAATTTGATCCGACGTCCAACGTGGATTACTTCGCTTTCACTGACTTTTTCAATCAAACCTCCGAAGAAGGACGCATCGTCGGCGGGCTCGCGGTTCCACCGGCAATGGACTATGTGCCAGCCGATGCACGCAGCCAGCTGGAAAATCAACAGCGTCAAATTGATCAGTTGACTACAAAACTGCTCGCTGCGTCGGATGCCGCCGACGCGGCCCAAGCGGCATGGGAAGCACCCTGGAATGAACAAAGTTTGCTCGAACAGCCGCAGCAGTGGCAGCCGCTTGATGCAACCCAGTCGCGTTCGACTGGCGGGGCCACGATCACGAAACGTGACGACTTGTCGCTGCATGTGACTGGCGAACGACCTGGAAAAGACGTGTATGAGCTCACTTTCGCAACCGACAAACACAACCTCAGCGGCATCCGGATTGATGCGTTGGTCGACCCTTCGTCGCCTGGCAAAGGGACCGGACGCGATAAAAATGGCAACTTTGTGTTGAGCGAAATCGAAGTCGCGGCTCGTCCTGCGGATGCAGCGGACGCGGAATTTGAATCTGTCAAATTGGTCGCCGCCGAAGCCGATTTTTCCCAAAACGGCCTGCCTGTCAGCGAAGCGATTGACGGCAAGAGCGGGAAAGACAACGGTTGGTCCGTCAGCGGACATACAAAAAAAGAACCTCGTTGGGCCCAATTCTTTTTCGAGCAACCAGTCGGCTTTGATGCCGGGACCGAGCTGAGCGTTAAGCTGCGTTTTGAATCCCAGCACACGCAGCACACGTTGGCTCTGTTCCGAATCAGTGTCACCGATGCAAAACAACCTCAGGGAAGTGATGCCAAGGTTGCTGCGATCTTGCTGAAAACGCCCAAGCAGCGAAGTGATGCGGATCGAGCGGCACTGCGAGAACATTTCCGCATACATCACTGGGAGCCCTCCAATGAAATCGCTCGCAAACTTGTCGCCGCACGTCACGATCTGGCTGCACTGGAATCAAAGTCGAAACCGGTACCGGTGATGGTGATGGATACGCGTGACAAGCCTCGCGAAACGTTCGTGCTTGTCAAAGGAATTTACAATGACGTGACGGATCAGAAAGTGGTTGCCAATGTCCCAAACATGCTGCCGCCGCTTCCTGCAAAGTCCGACGGCACTCCGCCAACGCGTCTGGATCTCGCCCGTTGGATCGTCTCGCCTGAAAACCCGCTGACCGCCCGCGTGACCGTGAACCGTCATTGGCAAACGTTTTTTGGACGCGGCATCGTTTCGACCATGGACGATTTTGGGTTGCAGGGGACTCAGCCGACGCATCCCGATCTGCTGGATTGGTTGGCCGTTGAATTTGTCGAGTCTGGCTGGGACGTCAAGAAAATGCATCGACTGATTGTGACCAGCGACACGTATCGGCAATCTGCCCAGGTGACCTCGGAATTGTTGGAACAAGATCCAGAGAATCGGTTGCTTTCGCGAGCACCGCGACATCGCATGCCATCGTGGATGATCCGGGACCATGCATTGGCGGCGAGCGGGTTGTTGAATCCTTCGCTGGGTGGTTCGCCGGTCAAACCGTATCAACCCGATGGAATTTGGGGCGAGGCAACGTTCGGCAAAATTCGCTATCAAGCCGACACAGGTGACAAACTGTATCGCCGATCGCTGTACACGTTTTGGCGGCGAATCGTCGGGCCGACGGTGTTCTTTGATTCAGCGAAGCGACAAACGTGCGAAGTCAAAGCGAATCTGACCAACACGCCGCTGCACGCGCTGACGACGATGAACGATATCACCTATGTCGAAGCAGCTCGTGTGTTAGCAGAAGAATCGATCAAAGAGCATGAAAGTAAAACCGAACGGATCACCTCGGCGTTCGTCAAACTGACGTCGCGTCCGCCGACGTCGGTGGAGCTCGATCTGCTAGCCAAGCGAGTCGATGGCTATGTCGAAGCGTTCCGCGATTCACCCGAGGACGCTGCGGATCTTTTGGCGACTGGTGACAAACCGCGTGACACGTCGCTAGATCCCGCCGAACACGCGGCCTATACGACTCTGTACAACACTCTGATGAATCTCGACGAGGTCTTGGTAAAACCATGAACCCAATTAATGAACATGCTGCCCTCGTGACCCGCCGTCATCTATTAGGGAAAATGGGCATAGGCGTTGGTGCGGCCGCACTCAGCACGCTGATCGGTGGCCAAGCCCGCGCGGCGCTGCCGGATCCTGCGGCGCCGACGCTGCCGAATTTTCCCGCCAAAGCGAAACGGGTGATTTATCTGTTTCAAAACGGGGGGCCTTCACACGTCGACTTGTTCGATTACAAGCCCAAGCTGCGCGAGTTCGCGGGGCAAGGACTGCCTGCCGAACTGACTGAAGGCAAGCGGTTCAGCACGATGACCGCGAGTCAGGAAAAAGCGTTTTTGCCCGAGATCACCCAATTTGCTCGTCATGGCGAATGCGGCAAATGGGTTGCCGATAACTTTCTGCCGCGTACTGCCGAGATTGTTGACGACCTTTGTTTTGTCCAGTCGATGAAGACGACGCAGGTGAACCATTCACCGGCGATTACCTATTTCCTGACCGGATCGGAATTGCCTGGCAAACCGAGCATGGGAGCATGGTTGACCTACGGGCTCGGCAGTGAAACCGAAAACTTGCCCGCCTTTACGGTCATGACCAGCCGCGATCGCCAAGCCTCCTGTGGCCAAATTTTTTATGATTTCTATTGGGGCAACGGTTTTCTGCCCAGCAAGTACCAGGGCGTCAAGTTTCGTGGCGCTGGCGACCCCGTACTGTATCTTTCCAATCCAGACGGGATCAGTCGATCGACGCGGCGAACGCAACTCGATGATTTAGCGGCGCTAAATCAAATGAATTTGGATCGACTTGGTGATCCCGAGATTGCTGCTCGTATTGCGCAATACGAGATGGCGTACAAAATGCAATCGTCGGTGCCTGAGCTGACCGACATGCGTGACGAGCCACAACATGTGTTGGACATGTACGGACCGCAAGTTCAAGAGAAGGGCAGCTTTGCCTACAACTGTTTGATGGCGCGTCGGTTGGCCGAGCGGGGTTGCCGGTTCATCCAATTGATGCACGCTGGCTGGGATCAACATACGAATTTGGATACGCAACTTGAAATCCAGTGCCAGGACACCGACGCGCCGTCGGCGGCTTTGGTCAAAGACCTGCAGCAACGCGGGCTACTCGAGGACACGTTGGTGATTTGGGGCGGCGAGTTCGGGCGGACTCCGTTTCAACAAAACCGGCCCGGCGCCCCCCGCGGACGCGACCACCATCCGTATGCCTTCTCGGTTTGGATGGCGGGTGGCGGCGTCAAACGTGGGTTCACTTACGGCGAATCGGACGACTTTGGATTCAATGTCGCCCACAACCCGGTCGAAGTACATGACTTGCAAGCCACGATCCTGCATCTGTTAGGGATCGACCACTCGCGTTTCACCCACCGCTTCCAAGGGCTAGACCAGCGTTTGACGGGCGTCGAAGAGGCCAGTGTGGTTCACGATCTGTTGACGTAAGCCTGGACGACGAAAACGTTGTTCGATAGTCATCTTTGAAAAATCGGGGACCGCCGAATTGCCGAGACTCCGCTCACGTCGCTGCGGAAACTCTATGCACTTTCTTTGGCGTCACGATCTTTGCGGTCCGAATGTCGGTTACAATGGGCTTCCGCTTCTACACCCTCCTACCTGATTCGGAGCCCTCCGTGAAAGTCTTATTTCCCTTTGTCCGTTGCCAAACGGCAGTCCTCTTCGTCGCTGTTTGCTTCGCGATTTGCGGCTCGTCCGCATTGATCGCTAGCGATGTCGATATCGAAAACCATCGCGTTCTCGATGCCAACACCCGCCCCGATGACGTTCGGTTGAATGAACCGAAGGATCTGAATGGCTACTTTCCGTTTGAGGTCCCCAAGTCGAAAGAGGCATGGCAGCAGCGTCAAGCGGAATTGAAGCAGCGGGTATTGGTGGCGACCGGGTTGTTCCCGATGCCTGAGAAAACGCCGCTCAATGCAGTGATTCATGGCAAAGTCGAGCGAGATGGCTTTACGGTCGAAAAGGTCTACTTTGAAAGCTTGCCAGGACATTTTGTCTCGGGGCTATTGTTTCGACCTGAGGGCGAAGTGACCCACAAGCGGCCTGCGGTCTTGTCGCCTCACGGTCACGGCGGCCGACAATACGATTACGGCGAAGCAAAGATGGACGAACTGATCAAGTCCGGTGCCGAACTGCACCGTGAATCGGGACGTTACCCCAAACTGGCTCGCTGCGCTCAGCTCGCTCGGATGGGCTGTGTCACGTTTATCTTTGACATGCTCGGCTATGTCGACAGCAATCAGATTTCAAAGGATCGTGCGCATGGTTATGCCAAGCACAACGCGGATTTGGAAGGCAGTGAAAATTATGGTTTCTACGGCGCTCAAGCCGAAGGCCGAATGCACAGCATTCTCGGTTTGCAAACGTGGAACTGCATCCGGTCGCTTGATTTTTTAGAAAGCCTGGCTGATGTCGACCCGGCTCGCTTGGCCGTTACCGGCGGCAGCGGCGGTGGAACGCAGACAATTCTGATGGGCGCGATCGACGATCGCCACATTGTTGGTTTTCCAAATGGCATGGTTTCGACCAGCATGCAGGGCGGATGCACCTGTGAAAACTGCAGCCTGCTTCGCATCGGTACGGGCAACGTCGAGCTCGCAGCCTTGTTTGCCCCGCGTCCGCAAGCGATGACGGCGGCGAACGATTGGACCAAAGAGATGATGACCAAGGGCTATCCGCAGCTTCGCGAACTGTATTCGATGCTAGACGTCGCCGACGACGTGTACTGCGAACCGATGCTGCATTTTCCTCACAATTACAACGCCGTCAGCCGCAGTGTGATGTATTCGTGGATGAATAAATATCTCGACCTTGGATTAGAGGATCCGATCGAAGAACTCGATTGGAAACCGCTAACACCCGAAGAATACACGGTCTGGAACGACAAACACCCTGCCCCCGAGGGCGGCGACGATTACGAACGCAAATTGCTGAGGCAATTAAAAGAGCGAGATCTGGCTGCGTTGTCCAATCACTCACCCAATGGCGATCGTGAAACGCAATCCTACCTCGCGACCGTCCGCTCAGCTTGGCAAACGTTGATCGGACGTGAGATGCCAAAGGCCTCGGAAATTAAGCGAACGAAGGTCTGGAAAGAACCGCGTCAGGATTACATCGAGTTTGGTGATCTGATCACACTGACAAGCAAAGGCGAGCAATTGCCAGTCGTTTCGGTTTATCCCAAGCCCGACAAGTGGAACAAGCAAGTTGTGTTGTGGGTTGATGGCCAAGGCAAATCGGGGATGTTTCCCAATGGCAAGCCTCATGCAGACTTGTTGCGTTTGGTGAAGGCTGGATTCGCGGTGGTGGGCGCCGATTTATATGGCCAGGGTGAATTCACGAGCGAGTCCGATTCGCTAACGGAAAACCGCACTGTCAAAGGGCCACGTCCGTTTGCGGGATACACTTACGGTTACAACGACACCGTGTTTGCTCGCCGCGTCCATGACATCCTGACCGTGACTGCATGGATTCGTGGCGACGATCACGAGCCAAAGTCGTTGCAAGTGGTAGGCGTCAACGGCGGCGGCCCCCTCGTCGCAGCGGCTCGCGTGATTGCCGGAGCGAAAATGGATCGTGTTGCGATCGACACGGAGGGATTTCGGTTCGAAATGCTGAATGATTGGCAGCACGTGAACTTTTTGCCGGGGGCAATCAAGTACGGCGATCTGCCGACGTTGTTGGCATTGTCCGCTCCGCAGCCGTTGTGGATCAATGGCGAAAAGTCGATCCCCTCAATTACAGCGAAGGCATACAAGGCCGGCGGCAAACCTGGCGCCGTATCTCTCGCTCCTGCGGATGTCGAATCGACCACCGCGGCAATCGATTGGATCCTGCAATCGCGATAGTCTGACGCTTTGATCACGTAGCGAAACTCGCGTAGAGTTTCGGAAGGCAGGTTTGCGACTGGCGGCCTGCCCCGTTCCCACGAGGCTAAGCAGCTAGCCAGGAGTCTTCCGGTTATTAGCCGTTTTTTTTAGGCCCCGGTTCACTATTGGTAGACACGCACGTAGTCGACCAACATCTTGGTGGGGAATGGCGTTGTGTCATTCGGAGCGCCGAGAAAGTTGCCGCCGACAGCGACGTTCAATAGCAAGTGGAATTCTTGATCAAACGGAGCCGGGAACTCGCCGCCGGTGCTGCTCCATTTCGTTTGCGTCTGATACTTTTTCCCATCAATTAGCCATTCGATCTTTCCCGCTTGCCAGACGACCGAGAAGGTGTGGAATTCATCTGCAAACGATCCGTTGGGTAGCTTATAGGTGTCTCCGCTGTAAGCATTGCGTGGCCACACGTCGCCGTAGTGCAATGTGCCTAATACTTGGTCGGGTTCCTGCCCTTTCATCTCCATAATGTCGATTTCACCACTGGCGGCCCACCCGCCGTAAGCATCGTCGGTGGGCAGCATCCAGATCGCGGACCAGATCCCAGCTCCGGTGGGCAGCTTGGCGCGTACATCAATCCGACCATACTTCCAATCGCCGCGATGTTTGGTCCGCACGCGTCCCGATGAATATTCGCGAACGGTACCGCTGATTCCCGTGTTGTCCTTGCGAGCCTCGATCACAAGATTTCCATCTTCGACACGAACGTTTTCCGAGCGGTCCGTGTAAATTTGCAATTCGCTATTGCCACCTCCAAACGCGTTGACCTCGACGCCCCATTTGGAATAGTCCAGCGAGTCGCCATTGAAGTCGTCTTGCCAGACCAACTTCATTTCAGAATCCGCAGAGGGCGTCTGCGGATCGACTTTCTCTTGTCCCCACGCAGGGACGATCGACAAACAAGTGAAGGCGGCAAAACAGGTCACGCGATTCATAGTCTTACATTTCATTTTAAGTGCTGCTTTTGCGATTCGAGACATCATGAGTTTTCGCTTTCGGTTGCGAGGAGGGGAACATAGTAGAATGGATGGTGCGTGGCGTCACGCCGGAGCAACAAAGCTCACTTCGATGCGAGTGATCTCGCCACGACGACGAAACAATACATCTGTCTCTGCAGCGGTCATCATTAAAACATCGCGGTTGACGGTCGGCTGGTCCGCGTAATGGATGCTTAGTTCAGGGCGGTCGCTGGGACGATAAAAAATCGGCACCTGGCACAACGTCATGGCAAAACAGCCCGCGGAAACGGGCAAGGCAATGCGACGTCGCTGGACATCGAAATAGACAAGTTCGGCATCGCTTTGAAGCAGCTCACTCGACTCGAAAAAGACGGGATCAAAGCGAAGTTGTCCCTTATCGATACGGATGCCGAGCTCATCCCAGCGAGAAAGAATGTCCTCTTTTACTTGTCCCGTCATCCCTGGTTGCTGAACACCGGCGCCCCGTGGGGTATGCGAATAAGGGTCCGAGGGAAAGGCTCCGTATTGTGATGGAGTTTTTGTTAACCCGATCCCGTCTCGAATTTCACAATAGTGTGTGTGCAATCGCTTAAGTAAATCTGAATCGGACTGCGGTGTCATGCCACGCACCTGCATGCATTGCTCCATGACGGCCAAGGCAAGCTTGGAAACCATGTGCCAGTAAATCGATCCGAGTCCTTCGTAGGCAAAAAACGTTCCTGATCGCCCAGTAAAGTGTCGATGTCCAAATGTCTGTTCAAAAATCTCGTTTAAAAGCGAGCGTTCTTGCTGAGCCAATTCGCCATATTTCGAGTGCTGCTGCAAGCGATCCAGAGCGATGTTCAAATCCGACACATTGCAGAACTTGCTGTTGAAGTGCAATTCTCCATGAATGTCTTGCTGCACAATCGCGTTGTATTGGTCGCTCAGCATGTGAGTCAGCAAACGTGATCGGGATGCGTTTTGTTTTGTGAGCTGGTTCTTTTCCAGGAACCGTGGCAATTCGCGGTCGGGATACAGCATGTAACTCTGCTGATCTTCGCGGTAAATCTTGCTGCGACGTAGCGCGTCGAGCACGGCGAGCGATTCGCGGGGCGACAACAATCCGCTACTGATCACGGCGACTTGGCCTTCGAGCATTTCGTATAAATGCGAAAGCGGTGCGGAATCGTCTTCGAGGTGCATCAAGTTGTAGGAATGATACAGACCATCGTCGCGGCGGTTGCGGCGAATGGTGTGATCGATCATCGTTCGTGCTTGACGAAAAAGGTCAACTAAGGACGCCAGCGAAATCATTTTCTTTTTGTTGCAAATTTCGCCGCTATACACTCGGTCGCGATAATCCTCTCCGGTGATCGACAGGGCATCAAGGATTTGTTTGCGGCGATGGTCGTCGATCGGGCCATCAAATGCGTCGGCATGTTGCTCGAATACTTGTTTGACGCGATCGGCTAGCTGGCACACGGCGGCGGAGATTGCAACCGTTTCGGGGATAGTGTCACCGGGGCTCGTGAACCAATCGATTAAAAACGTCATGTAACGGCGAAGGTAACACGCGGTGACGACGGATAAACCACGGCCCACCAATGCATTGTTGGCATCATTCCACTCGGGCCGCTGCGTGTTTAGCCAAACGCCGCCTTCGGGGACAAAGTTCGTCAGTTTGGTGAGTGCTGGAACGAGCAGCTTTTCGATCAGCCCCACGTGGTAGGGCTCGCCATCGTCGCCCCAAATCAGTTTGCCATCACCCCCGATTGATTTGACACGTTGGTCGATCTCGTCAGCATGTTCAAAATCAAAATCGATCGTGACTTGCGGATCGCGACAAATTTGTGCATACGGGCGGATGCGGTAAGGGATATCAGCGTACGTACAGTAGGGCTGAGACAGACAAGCGTTTAAGTGCGTTGGAGTCATCGCTCGGCAGCGTTCAAGCAACTTCAACAAGTAGATGATTTGATGATCACCCCAGTAACCGATGTTGGTCCATGGATCGTTGGGATCGGGGACCTCCCAGTCGAACCCGTTTTTGGTGATCCGGTAGGGGTTGTAGCCGTCCGCCGTCGATGCGTTGACAAAACGCAGCACCATGCTGGTGGCGAAATGGGGATAGGCAACCGCCAAGGCTTCCCAATTTTGAAAGATATCTCGCCAATTGCCTTCGTAGCTCAGGTTTTCGGATCCGTCTTCGGAACGAACATCAATCGAGTAGGCATTCCATGGACGCGTGGGGTCACCATGCCGACGACTGAAGTACAGGGGCAAGTATTCCGATGCGATGCGAATGAGATCGGGATCTTTGGTTTCGGCGACCCGCAAATTCAGTTCGTCCATGCGCATCGACTTCGGTAAGTCGTTCCATAGCGTGGCATTCCGCTGTTCCGCCAAGCGGTTTGCGCCTCGCACATGGGCGTGGAAATCGGTGGTGTTGATCTCGTATCCATGAGCGGGAAGTCCACCACGCATCACATTAAAGAGCACGTTGGATTGATGACGTTGAATACGCAACTGGTTTGCCCCTAGCTGACGGCCATCGGCAGCGGACAAGATTTTTAGCAATTGCGTTTCGTTTGCCACAGCGTCTTGTTCCAGCGCGGCGCCGACATCCCCTCCTGCGATCAAGCGGTGCTGCAGCTTGATCACGTCGCAGTGGTCATTGTTCAGATCGGCGACGATTCTCCACCGCACAGGATCAAGTGGTTGCAGCTCGAGCCGTTTCGATGCTAAAAACGCACCTCGGCGTCCCCGCACCTCGGTCTCAGCAACAAGGTCGGCGCCGTTGCGAACTTGGTCTAACTGGGTGTCGCTCAATGCGATCGTCGGCGAATTGAGCCCATGTTGCCAAGCGACCGTTGCACGTAGTCCTTCGCTTGGTTCGGCACGATCGGTGGGAACGGAGCTTAGGTAATACAATCCCAATCCCGAGTCGGACTGCAATTCACTCTTTTTGTAGGCGTCGGCCAAGTTGCTGTAACGCAATTGAAAATCTTTCCCCAACCCCGCCGGCAACATGTTCTGCAGCCCATCGGTCACTTCGACTTGAACCGCGACGTCATTCAAATTGACTAGTTCGCAGCTGCGGATAAATCCAAATTGATGCCCCGACGTCCAAGCGTAGCGAAAGGCAATGCCCAGCAAATGGTGAATCTCTTCGAACAGGATGCGGTTACCAAACGAGTTTTTGTACAGGTTTTGCGTTCGTGCGCCGTCGCGGATCGGAGCAGTTGAAAAAGGTTCCCAGAGCACCCAGGCACCGTCCTGCAATACTCTGAGCAATGTCTTGGGACCCGTATGGGCGGCAGTGTCGGCGATTTTGTCCGCCGAGTAATAAGGGAAGAGTGCCGAGTCGGGGTTGTGCCGCCCTGCGGTCAGTGAGCCGCGACTCGAGATAAACATCCAGTGGTCGCTCGAGCTGACGGCGCTCATGAAAAACGGGGACATCAAGTGGCTGTTGGAGATTTTGTACCACGTCGCCCCTTCCAGCTGAACGTATTGTCCTGAAATGCGAGGATGTGAAATCGTTGGCGAATTGAGTGAAGTCATATTGAAACAGTGATGCGAAGGTGACGGAATGTCGGAGAGACAAGAATGCGACTAAGAAACTAAGTGTCCAAGTAAAGGAGCTTCCTTTGGCAGTCGCCGTATCGTGCTATGCGGATTTCAACTCCTCCGTCTTACGTGCCTGCAACTCTCGTTCGATCTGAGCGGAAAGTGGTTGGTTGATGTTGTAAAGCAACAAACAGGCCGCCGCTGCAAACAGGAACATCGCGGGGATCACGCTCATCATCATCCGCAAACCATCAAGTGTTGTGGCAGTTTGCAACTGCTCGACGCCCACCAGAGGTTGCAGGTAACCGTAGTGATCGAGTGCAAAGCCGGTCATCGCGGCACCCACGGCACAGCCCATCTTTTGCGAGAATGTGGCTGCGGCGAACACCAACCCCGTGGCACGTCGGCCACCACGCCATTCGGAATAGTCCGCCGTGTCGGCATACATCGCCCACAGCAACACCGGCACTGGGCCGCCGATAAACGACGCAGCAATCTGCAACGCGAACATCATGTTGACCTGGTCCGGTTCTAGAAACAGGAAGCATGCGGTCAGAATCGCGACCCCTACGTTCATGCCGATCATCAGCGTCTTTTTTCCAAAGATCCGTGTCATCGGCTTGGTGATCAACATGCCTGCGATCGCAGCAAAACTGCCCAAAACCCAAAACATGGGCGCCAGATCCGCGTTGCCACAGTAGTACTTGAAGTAATACAAAATCGCACCGCCGCGAACAAACAAGCCCGTTAATTGCAACAAGCCAAAACCAAACAAAACCATCCAGGGTCGATTGGAAATCAAATCGTTGAAATCCATTTCCAAGGTCGAAACCTCAGTGACATCATCGAAGCGGTGTAACGCCACTTGGCGTACCGCTAACGACACCAGACTCAAGAACACGTAGCCACCTAAAATGGGCAATAACGTCGTTGGCGAAAACGCCGTTGCTAAACATGCCAACAGAGCCAATCCGCCTAGCATCACTTGATGCACACGAAGGCTGGTCAACACAAATCGCAAATCGGCACGAAACGTCGACTTCATCGCCACCGCCGGTTGGACTCGTTCCTTGGTGGTCGCAAACGTGATCAAGAACAAAATCACCGCAGCGACCGAAAAGACCGCCATCGTCCAGAAAAAACCCATCTGTTCGTTAACCACAACCTGCTTTGCCACCCCGTCGATGACAGCGGTCTCGGTACCGCCAAAGTAGCGGACCATTCCGAGCGTACAGTACTGGACAACGATGCCACCACAAAATGCGGCAACAAACCGATAGGTCGATACGCTGGTGCGCTCGATCGAACTGGATGAGATCACCCCCATCAACGCTCCATAGGGAATGTTGATCGCGGTGTAGGCCATCATCACTAAGGTGTAAGTGATGTAGGCATAAATCAGTTTGCCGTTGGGGCCAAGGTTGGGCGTATAGAACGTCATCATCCCCGTGATCGCAAAGGGCACCGCCATCCAAACCAAGTAAGGCCGAAAGCGTCCCCAACTGGTGCGTGTGCGATCGGCCAGGTAGCCGACCAAAGGATCGTTGATCGCATCCCAAATACGAGTGACCAGCATCAGTGTGCCGGCGGACTTGGCGGTCAACCCAAACACGTCGGTGTAAAAGTAGACCAAAAAGAACTCGAACGTTTTCCAGTACAAGTTCGAGGCGGTGTCGCCGAGCCCATAGCCTACTTTTTCGCCCACGCTGAGCCGCTGGTCGCTCTCGGCGTGGGACACTGCTGGACCTTGAATCGCTCCCTCACCCGACAGTTTTGTGTCGAGCCGAGGTGTTTCAGCAGGTTCAGAAGAGGGCACAGGCACGGCAATCCAGTCAGGTGAAAAGAGAGAAAGGCCCGCGAATATGGCATCGGTTGCAGTGAACCGGCGTCGAATCAGCCCTTCAAGCCTCGTACGGTAACATGGAGTGAAACCGGTTGCAATCATATTTCGGAAACACGTCATTAAAATGGGGTTTTGCGTAAAGTTGACAGAAACCGGTTGCATAGACGGGGGTCATGTGCGTAGATTTAATGAAACCGGTTGCAAGAGCCTTTTTCAAATCGAGCCCCCATGAAACTCAACGGCACCACGATCAGCGACATCGCTGCACGAGCCAACGTCAGCAAGAGCACGGTGTCGCGTGTATTGAATGACAAGTCGATTGTCAATCAACAGACACGCAAAGTGGTACTCGAGGCGATGGAGTCACTTGGCTACCAAGCCAACGCGTTCGCTCGCAGTCTTGCCAGCGGACGATCGATGACCGTCGGGGTGGTGACTCAGAAAATCGGTAGCCCGTTTTACGACATGATCATGCAAGGTGTGATCCAAGGGTTTGCCGGTACCGGGTACTCGCCACTGTTTGTCGACGGCCAATGGGAGGAAAGCACCGAGTTGGAAGTCATCCGCACCGTGCTCGGACGAAAGGTCGACGGACTGTTGCTGCTTGGCGGTGATGTTCCCGAGCAGCAATTAAATGAATTGAAAGAGCGGTTGCCAACGATCGTTGTCGGCAAGGAAATCCCTGGTTGGGAAAACCAGTGTGTTTATATCGACAACGTCAGTGCCGCCCACGACGCAACCAAACACCTGATTGAATTTGGGCACCGTGACATCGCGATCATCCGAGGGATCAAGCATCACCAGGATGCGGTGCGGCGATTTGACGGCTATGCCAAAGCACTCGCCGACGCCGGCATTGAGCTGGATCCGGGCCTGGTGCTTGAAGGAGATTTTTCGGCCCAGTCGGGCATCGTGGGAATTAACTCGTTATTGATGCGAGGCAAATCCTTCACCGCGGTGTTCTGTGCAAATGACATGGTTGCCTACGGCGCTAGACTGGCTTTGCAGCGACACGGGATTCGTGTTCCTGAGGATGTGTCGATCGTTGGATTCGATGATCAAGGCGAGTCGGCGTTCGTGACTCCGCCGCTGACCACCGTGCGACAGCCGGGCGCGGAAATGGGAGCGGCCGCCGCAGCGGGGCTCGTTCAGTTAATGCAAGGCAAGCCGTGTGTGCTGCCCACCCTCCACGCCACGCTTCAACGCAGAGAGTCTGTAGCGAGGATTCTTCGCTGATTTTCCAGCGTCATCCCGATCTCCGATTGGGTGATACCCGTGCTGTTTTTCCACTTCATCCCCTGTTAGTCGTTCATCGAGGAGGGCTAAGTCAAAAAGCAAATTTGCTTCTCATCGTCTTTTTTTTGCGTGCGTAGGCGATCAGCGAGCTTCGAGACAACGTGAATGCCGCGCATCTTTTTTGCCCCAAGTCCCCCGTCCTGTTATTCGTCTTTCCTTAACCAAGGTCACTTAGTTATGTCACACCCCAACGCTTCCAAGTCGGGTTTTACGCTCGTCGAACTTCTCGTCGTGATCGCGATCATCGGCGTGTTAGTCGGACTGCTACTTCCAGCGGTCCAAGCGGCTCGCGAGGCAGCACGTCGCATGAGTTGCAGTAACAATTTCAAACAAATCGGGCTCGCGGTTCACAATTACCACTCCGCCTACAACCAATTGCCCAAGCAGAAAACGGGAACCGGGTTGGACCCCACGACTGGGGCTTGGTGGGACGGAACGAATGTGACCGCTCAAAGTCAACTCAGTTGGTTAGTACCCATCACCCCCTTTGTCGAGCAGCAAGCGATTTGGGAACAGATCTCCAATCCGCTCGGCTTTGAATTAAGCACAGGCGGAGGACTTGTTGCTCGAACGCCATCGTGGACCGCGATGGGTCCCAAACCGGGCAGTAACTATATTTATCCCCCGTCGATGACCCAGTTGCCAAGTTTCCGCTGTCCTTCGGACCCAGGCACGGGATTGCCAGGCATGGGACGTACGAACTACGCCTGTTGCCTCGGCGACTCGTTTTCCAAGGCGGAATCAGGGGCGGTGAACCAGACATTGGTTGTCACGAGCGGCGATGCGGAATGGTGTCGTGCCGGACAACGAGGTGCCTTTGTGGTTCACCAAAAGATGGCGTTCCGCGATATTTTGGACGGACTGTCTAACACGATTATTGCAGGCGAGATCAACACTGATTTGGGTGATCGTGACATCACAACGGATGCCGCAATCTTCAAGGCCGTCAAAGCCACTCCCTCGATCTGCAGAACCGATGGATCGGTCGATGCCGGACGTCCTCGTTTTTGGGCCTCGGGAACAAATACGATCATTAAAGCACACGGCTCGATCTACGGTCGCGGTTACCAGTGGATGACCGGCGAGCATTTGCACACTGGGATGATGACGATCCTGCCGCCCAATAGCACTCTGTGCTACCAAGGCGAATGGCCTGGACAGGAAGGAATTGCACCTCCGAGCAGTCGCCATCAAGGCGGTTGTCATATCTTGATGGGAGACGGTGCAATCAAGTTTGTCACCGATTCGATCGAATCAGGCAACCAAGAGGCTCACATGGTCGAATTTAGTCGAACCGGAATTTCAGCTCCGGGATCGCAGAGTCCCTACGGATTGTGGGGTGCTCTTGGTACCCGAGCCAGCAAGGAGACGGTCGGCGAATTCTAATCCGCTATTCAGCATCAATTTTTCCTCGTGCAACCATCGGTTGCACGAGGCGGCGATTTCTTCTCTGACCGCTTGGAATGTTTTCCACCTTTTAACTTAACGCGAAATCCAATCATGAAAAAACCACTCACACAACTTTGTTGTACCGCTTTATTCCTCGGCACGCTGTCGATCACCGGTTGCGGTGATTCGGATGCCCCCACAATCGTAGGCGGTCCCACTCCGGAGATTCAAGCACAGCTTGATGCACGTAGTGCCGAATACGGTGACTCGATGGCAAAATCGATGAAAAACAATCCGAGCCAATAGGCCAGTACGGGTTGCTCAGAACACGACATGGCAAGTCATGAGGACTCGCCATCGTCTAGTATCCAATCGAAGCTTTACAACTTCGCTGCAACCTCGCGATACCGATTACCACTCGGGATTGGGCGAGGTTTTTTTCACTAGTGCCAAAGCACTTAAATTCCATTCGGCTTTATGGCGGCTGCACTGAACTGCCAACGCTAGCGACGGGCCTATCGACGCGGATCTTACGTCGTCCGCAGCTAGTTCGACTGTCCGATTTTGTGAGCCGAACGCGCTAGCGTCGGGCCGCTGCTCGGCAAAACGTTGGCAAAATGAGGCCCGCGGCTAGCGCCGTCGGCTCACAAACGCACTTGTGTCGGGCCGCCATGCGGTAAAACGTTGTGTAAGGGACGCGTGGATGATCCAGTCGTTGAGATGCTTTGTATTAAAACCATGCCACAATAGGGATCGTTTCTTAACGGGCCGCGTCGCTAGTGGTCTGTTGCTATTGTTATTCCTCAGTATCAGCATGCTGAGTTTTAGCGGGTGTGGTCGGCCGATCGAGCATGCTTCGAGCCTTCCGCCGGCTACGACCGACGAGCCATTGAGGTCGATGCAATCGGCGATGCGAAACGGGCAGTGGACCGAGGCGTGGGCGCTGTCCCCCGCGGTGCTGAGTCAGCATCCCGATGATGCCGACGCGATTGCAACCGTTGCCAAAGTCGCCCACCAAAACGAAAAACGGCAAGTGGCGGCCGACTTGATGATTGCGGCATGTCATGCCGAGGATTTTGAGAATTCGGTTCGAGTGCAAGAAACGATCGCAGGTCTTGCTGCGAGTGGACGCGTCTATGATGCAATCGATCTGCTCGACAAATGCGTCGACCGTCATCCGCTATACCACCCGATCCGACGGATGCTTTTCAATTTCTACAGTGGAGTGGAGGACCACGTTCATAGCGTTCCGCATGGACGTTTTCTTGTTCGCCACCGTCAATTTGATCTGCCATTGTTGTTGGCATTGTGCAGTGACGAAGTTCGGACCGAGAGCGCCGATCCTCTGACCGAGATGGCTCGGCGACACTCCGAGGACAAGCGTCCGTTGATCGCCGAAGCGAAAATCCAATACGACCTTGGCAAACGGGATGACGCGGCGTCGTTGCTTGACGAGATTCTCCGCTTTCACCCTCGCTATGCACCGGCGCTGGCACTGAAATGCCGCGTACTGCTTGACCAAACACGCGATGACGAATTTGTCAAACTAGCCAAAATGTGCGGTAATGAAATCGATCCTTATCCGGCTTACTGGATCGCGATGGGAGATTTTGCAAGTTCACAGCAGCAGGATGCCGAGGCGACTCGGGCGTATTGGGAAGCAACGCGTCGCGATGCCGATGTTCGCGAGGCGTGGGTAAAATTAAGTACGTCATTGAGACGGTTGGGGAATTCGAAAAGTGGTCTCGATGCCGAGGCAATCAACGAGATCGAAAACCGAGCGATCGAGCTCAGTCGTTTGAGTGAACTAAAATTATCGATTACCAGGAGCGATCGTCCCCAACGCCGCACGGCGATCGAGATTGCCACAACCCTGCAATTGCTCGGGCGGCTGTGGGAGGCCGAAGCATGGGCTGCACTTGCAACCACCTGGGCGGACGACAACAAGGTTCCCGTTAACAAGGTGCGTCAATCGATCATCACCGCACTTCGCAAAGATACGCCTTGGCAAAGTTCGGATTCGCACCCAGAACTAAAACTCACTCTGACTAACTTGCCGCTGCCACGACTGGCCGCCCCTAATCACGCTGCAATCAAACACCGCTCGTCCCCCACACCCGCGATTGCATCGGCCAGTCAGCCGACAACGATGGCGTTGCGGGACGAAGCGATCCAACGTGGATTAAACTTTTCGGGACACACCGGTGATCACTTAGATCAGCCTGGCGTGATGTTTTATCAAACAGTCGGATGTGGGGGTGGCACAATCGATTTCGATCTCGATGGCTGGATTGATCTCTACTTGGCCGCCGCCGGAGGAACACCGCCCGCTCGCGATTCTTCGGCGAACGGGCTGATGAGAAACCACGACGGCATGTTTTCGAATGTAGCGAAGCAAGCGGGGGTGGATGACCGAGGGTTTGGACAAGGCGTGGCGATCGGGGATCTCAACGAGGACGGGTTTCCGGACATTTTACTGTTGAACTATGGCCCCAATACGCTGCTGGTCAACAACGGAGATGGCACCTTCGCCGATGCGAGCAAACGCTTGAACGAGCGAGATGCGTCCACGTGGTCGACGAGTGCCGCGATCGCGGATTTGGATGCAGACGGTTTGGCCGACATTGCGATCGTGAACTACTGTGAAGGACTCAAGCCAGTCACCGAAATTTGTCGCGACCAGCACGCTGAGATTTCACGAGCCTGCTCGCCCATCGTTTTCCCCGCTGCTGCCGATTGGTTTCTAAAAAGCCGCGGTGACGGCGACTTCATCGATCAAACCACTTCGTGGAATGCAACCCCCTTGGTGCTAGGCCGAGGATTAGGAGTGGCTGCGGGCGAGTTTGATAACCAGCCCGGCGTTGACGTGTTTGTCGCCAACGACATGACCAGCAACCATTTCTGGAATCGCAATTACAACTCGGAATCGGGCACTGATTATCGTTTGACCGAATCGGCAATCTTGCGAGGCCTTGGTTCAGATGATCGCTCGTCCGCTCAAGGTTCGATGGGCATCGCCGTTGCCGATTTGGATCGCGACGGAGATATCGATTTCTATGTCACCAACTTTGTCAACGAATGCAACACCTATCATGATCAACAGAGCGGTGGGTTATGGCGTGATCAAACAGCGATTAACCAGCTTTACGATCCGACATTACCGATGGTCGGTTTTGGTACTCAAGCGGTCGATCTTGACAATGACGCGGTCCTCGAATTGGTTGTGTCCAATGGACACGTGGACCATTACCCCAGTGGCGAACGAGCCAACTTCTACGCTCAGCCGATGCAGGTGTTTCAGCGCAGTTCGCTAACCGCCGGTGCATCGATCGGCCCTTTTGATTCGATCGCTGATTGGATCGCAGGCGATTACTTGAGATCGCCCCATGTCGGACGTGCGTTATGGACACTCGACGTCAATCGCGATGGACGCACCGACTTGGCTGTGACTCATCAAACCGAACCTGTTTCGCTGCTGATCAACCACAGCGAACCATCGAGAAATTGGTTGCAGTTGCAGCTAGTCGGACGCAATTGCTCGCGAGACGCGATTGGTGCGATGGTCAAAATCCAGTGTGGCGGTCAACAGTGGACATCAGGTCAAACCTCGGGTGACGGTTTTCTGTGTAGCAACGAGCGTGTGATCCGAGTCGGGATCGGCAACGCGAGTGACGATTGCGTCGTGACGGTCACATGGCCCGATGGCCAACAACAGCAATTCAATCGACTTGCGGTCAATTCCCGTTGGTTGCTCGTGCAAGGAGACGCGGACGCGTTTAAGTGGTGATGATGCGAATCATAATCCGTCGATCTGGCAGAATCGTTTTCCGGTCACGGTCGAATACGATCCTTGATCTTTCGATCTTCAGCTTGCAGTCGTTCGGCCATTGCCTCTGTACAAGACGGCGGTTCGATGCGTCATTCCGCGGCCGGATTGTTCGCTTGCTTTGTTTCGCCGTGATGTTTGGATTGGCGGGATGTCGTGAGGCAACGGAACCTACGGCGAGCATTGATTCGATTGCGATCCAATCAGAATCCGCAACCGAATCGGCTCCCACGCGACCGCAGCGTGTGCAGTCGGCCGCGCGGTTGATCGAAGCGGGATCAATGTCCGAGGCCTCAACGGTGATCCGGAATCTGCTGATTGAGGATCCGGATGATTTGCAAGTCAACACACTCATGTTGCGGGTACTGGTCTCGCAGCAAGACGTCACAGGAGCCGTCAGCCTATTGGACCGGATGGTGGATCTGCATCCGGAACGCCATGACGATATGCAGGCCTATGCGGCGAACCTGCTATACCATGCCGGAGCGGTCGAGCAAGCAATCGATCGCCTCGAGTCGCTGCTTGAGCGATCTCCAGAGTTTCACGAAGCGCGGCGGCGGTTGGCTCAAATGCTGAACCAACAAGCATACATGTTCGATGCAAATGAACAAATCCGGATTCTGATTCGTGACCATTTGATGACGCGTGACGAACTGGTTAGTTTGATCTTCCCTGAACGGTCGTGGGTCGCGGTAAAGGATATTCCGAAGGATCGCAGCGAGTGGCCGAAGCGTCAATTGAGCTTGATGAGCGTCGCTTCGGCCTATCGTATCGACGGAAATCCACGTCTGGCGCTGCAGTGCTTGAGCGAGGACGACTCGCACGTGAACCGGACTGATCCAGCGATCCTTTCCTTGCAGGGACGAGCGTTGGCCGATGCGCAGATGTACGAGCAACTGCGGGACTGGGTGTCATTGGCGCCAATGCAGTGCCAACTCTATCCCGACTACTGGATCGCTTGCGGCAATCTGGCGATTCACGACAACGACGAAGCAGCGATTGAATGTTTTGCGAACGCAATTCAGAGGGAACCGCATAGTTTAGACGCTCATTATGGGATGATTCAGTCGCTCGAAAATACAGGGCGGATGCCGCAGGCAGAGTTGTTTCGCAACCGATCGCATGTACTCGATACGCTGGGCCGGCAAGTCAGGGAAATCCGTGAGTCGACGCATCCGAATGCACAAGATTTTGTCGATATTGCGACAGGGTTAATGAGTGTCGGACGGTCATTGGAGGCGATTGCATGGCAGGAATTTGCCTTATCAATTTTTTCGCCTCGTTCACCCCAGCGTCATCAGATTGCCAGTTACAAGTCACGCGTGCTTGCCGAGTTTCCCTCGGGCAACGACGAATCGATGATTCTGTGTGGGCTCGATCGAAGCGAGTTGCCGTCGGTCCAGCGATGGTTGGCCGCCCTGAAAAATGCTTCATCGAATTCCGAATCCGTTGCCAAAACTGTCTCTCACGCAATTCCGAATCGCATCGATTTTCCCCGGGTGGATGCTGTTTTTCAGGACGTTGCCCCGCAAGTCGGGATTGAGTTTCGCTATCACAACGCCGCAGTACCGGTGGAACGTGAATTCCAGATCTTTCAAGCTTTTGGCGGCGGAGTGGGTTGTCTTGATTTCGATCGCGATGGGGGCGTCGATTTCTATTTTGGACAAGCCGCGACCACGCCGCCTGAGGGACTCGCAACGTTGTCCAATGCATTGTTCCAAAATCGGGGTGGCCAATTTGCAAACGTGGTTGCTCAAGCCAACGCGGATCATCGGGGGTACACCGTTGGAGTGACTGCGGGCGATTGGAACCAGGACGGTTTCCCCGATTTAATGATCGGCAATTTGGGGCGAAACCAATTGTTGATCAATCAAGGCGATGGCAGCTTTCGTCCTGCCCTCGATGACAGTCTTGGCAATGTGTCGTCGTATACAAGCAGTGTGGCGATCGCCGATGTGACGGGCGATGCGTTGCCAGAAATCGTGGAGATCAACTATTTGGACGATCCCGCAATTTTTGATCCGATCGAGTATGACGCCGACGGCAAGCCAATCTCGTTGCCCGGGCCGTTGCAATTTCAGCCTGCGATGGATCGCGTCTGGATATCAAGCGGTGACGGATCGATGGTGCCACAACCGCTCGGGGGTCAAGACGCAGCGGACTATAGCACCGGGCTCGCCCTATTGATCACGGACCTTGACCATAGGCCCGGGAACGATGTGTTTGTTGCAAACGATCTGCGAGCGAATCAATTGTGGACACGTCGCGATTCCGATGATTTACGATCTGAAATGGTCGATTTCGCCGTGTCTCGTGGCGTGGCGTACGGAAGTGCGGGCAAGCCGATGGCATGTATGGGAATCGCGTCTGCCGATTTTGATGGTAACGGACGGACCGACCTGCATGTTACGAATTTTGAAAATGAGTGGTCCAATCAATACATGCAAAATGATTCGGGCGTGTTCGTCGATTCTGCGGTGCCTTATCAGTTGGACACGGTGTCACGAAAGATGTTGGGCTTCGGTACCCAGGCGATCGATTATGACAACAACACAGTGTGGGACTTGATCGTGGGCAACGGACACATCGAAGATCTTTCCGCCAAAGGAAGTCTGTTTGCGATGCCCACGCAATTGTTGGCCGGACGCGGCAACAGTTTTGTTATACAAGATGTTTTGGGGGACGATGGCTACTGGAGCGACATGCACTTTTCGCGAGCGATGGCCAAATGTGACTTCAATCGTGACGGACGCATCGATGTTGTAATTACCGATTTGAAACAGAACGCAGTGTTGCTGGAGAACCAAACGTCCACCGCTAACCACTGGATTCAGTTGCAGTTGGTGGGCACCGCGTCAGAACGGGATGCGATCGGCGCGCGGGTGACCATCGAGTTTGACTCAAACGCGATCACCCAAACGGTCAATACCGGCGATGGCTATTGTGCAAAGAACGAATCGGTCCTCTTCTTTGGACTCGCCGCGTCCGATTTGGTCGATCGAGTCACCGTGGAATGGCCAAGCGGTCGAGTACAAGTATTTGATCAATTGACTTGCGACACACGTTGGATGTTGATCGAGGGTGAAACGGCTTGGGACACTACGCTACAATAGCGTCCCATTAAAACTCTTTCGCTCGACCCTCTCATTCCCAACCGAGTCGCCACATATGAAAGCTGCTTTTATTCAGCAGACTGGTCCTGCTTCGTCGATCCAATATGGCGAATTGCCTACGCCTGAAATTTCCGAGTCGCAGGTGCTGGTGCGTGTTGGAGCGGTCTCGGTCAATCCGATCGATCTGTACATCCGCAGCGGTGCGGTCCCTGCAAATTTGCCCAATCCCTACATCATCGGCTCGGATCTTGCCGGTACCGTCGAAGCGGTAGGGGCGGAGGTGACTCGATTTAAACCCGGTGACCGTGTCTGGGGAGTGCAGCAGAGTTCAGGAGGCCATCAAGGCACGTTTTCGCAGTGGTGTGCGGTGGAGAATCAGTGGCTCTATCCAATTCCCGACTCGGTGCGTGACGAAGACGCAGCGGCAATGGCGTTGGTCGGGATCACGGCACACTTGGGAATCGTCCGCGAAGCTCGTCTGCAGGCGGGCGAAACGATCTTTGTGCACGGCGGTACTGGCGGCGTGGGGTCGGCGGTAGTGCAAATGGCCAAAGCAATCGGCGCACGCGTGATTGCCACCGCTGGCGGTGACGAAAAAGTAAAGCGGTGTCGGGATCTTGGCGCCGACGAGGTGATCGACTACCGCGAGGGCGATGTTGCCAATCAGTTACGGCAATACGCTGCCGAGGGAGTGGACGTGTTTTTTGAAACGCTGCGAGAGCCCGATTTTGACTTTGCCATTAGTGCCATGGCGCCGCGTGGCAGGATGGTGGTGATGGCCGGTCGCGATGCGCGGCCGGAGTTCCCCGTGGGACCGTTTTATGTCAAAGGCTGCTCGCTGCACGGTTTTATGTTGCTCAAAGCGAGTGCGGAAGAACAACAAGCTGCCGCCGAAGACATCAACCGCTGGATGGCGACAAAACAGCTTCTCCCGCTGATCGATCGAGTGATACCGCTCAGCGAAGCCGCCGAGGCGCATGTGTTGCAAGAAAAACAAACACTCGAAAACCAAAGCAATCTGGTTGGCAAATTGGTTCTGACCCCGTAGTGGATCTTGCAAAAGATCCCGTCAAAAGCATGGACAGCCACGAAGAGGCGACATGCTGTAGCCATGGGCGTCAGCCCATGGAACACGAGCGAGTCGCGCGCCGTAAGTCCCAGAGGGACGGCAGGAGATTCCACGCACGCGATTCCTGTCGCCCCTCCAGGGCTTTGCAATCGTGTTTGCACTCGCAACCACGGGCTCTCGCCCGTGGCTACATCGTACCGTCCCTTCGGGACTGACCAACAGCCACGAAGTGGCGATATAATGTAGGAATCCGGATCCTTACCACCCCTTAGTTCCAACGGGACGACCGGACGAATCGGAGCGTAGCCATGTCGACTTTCACCAATTTGCTGTTCCACATTGTTTACAGCACGAAATACCGAAAGCGAACAATACGTCTTGAATGGCAGGACAACCTGTACGGTTACGTCGGAGGAATCGTCGGAGGAATCGTCCGAGATCAGAAAGGGACCCTTCTGAAAATTGGCGGCGTTGAAGACCACGTGCATTTACTCGCGAAGCTCAGTCCGACAATCGCGGTTTCAGATGTGCTCAGGAAGATCAAATCGAACTCGTCCAAATGGATCAATGAACGCTCGGACGTATCGACAACGTTTGAATGGCAATCCGGGTACGCGGCGTTCTCGGTTAGTGAATCACAATCACCGTCTGTTTCCGATTACATCGCCAGTCAAGCCGAGCATCATCGGAAAATGACCTTTGAGGAGGAATTCCTTGCGATCTTGAGGAAACACAACATCGAATTTGACACTCGGTACGTCTTTGAGCAGGAGATCATTGAATGATTGTCGCTTCGGCAGCCACGAGGTGACGAGGATGGGTAGCCACGAAGTGGCGACATGATGTAGCCATGGGCGTCAGCCCATGGACCACGAAAGCGTCGCGCTCCGTGAGTCCCAGAGGGACGACAGGAGATTCCACGCACGCGAGTCCTGTCGCCCCTCCAGGGCTCTGCAATCGTGTTTGCACTCGCATCCACGGGCTCTCGCCCGTGGCTACATCGTGCCGTCCCTTCGGGACTGAACAACAGCCACAAAGTGGCGACACGTTGTAGCCATGGGCGTCAGCCCATGGAACACGAACGAGTCGCGCGCCGTGAGTCCCGAAGGGACGACAGGGGATTCCGCGACCACGATTCCTGGTCGCCCCTGCGGGGCTTTGCAATCGTGTTTGCCCCCACCTCCACGGGCTCTCGCCCAATGGCTACATCGTACCGTCCCTTCGGGACTGACCCACTTAATAATCTTGTTCGTTGTCACTTGACTTGCATGAGGCTTGCCAATTTGTGAATGCCTGCTTCATGCTGCTGACTCGCTCGGCATTGCGATCGGCCAAATCGTGACTCTCGCTTGGGTCTTGGGCCAAATCGTACAGTTCCCATGTCTTGCCATTGTCGCTGCTGATCAACTTGTGTCGGCCTTGGTGCCAGGCGAGTTGCTTGCCAGACTGGAATCCGATCGGTTGGCTCCGCTCGGACTTTGGGTTGCCAATGACATTCAGTAGCGAGATGCCATCGATCGGTCGCGAGTCGGGATATTCCATCTGCAATGCGTCGAGCACCGTGGGCAAATAATCGCTGGTGACTGCGGGGAAATCGGTCGACGTGCCTGGTTCGGTATGTCCCGGCCACACCAAAATTCCTGGCACGCGAACGCCTCCTTCGTACAACGAACGCTTGCGGCCGCGATAATCGATCGCCGAACCCGGAGCCTTGCCTGCACTTCCTTCGGGGCCGTTGTCACTACAGAACCACAACATCGTATTGTCGGCGACATTCAACTCAGCCAGTTTCGCTCGCAATCGGCCCACTTGTTCGTCGAGCGCCGTGACGCAGCCGTAATAGTTACGCTCGTAACTCTCATGATCCAGATAATGCTTGGCGTGTTCCTCACCGGCGACCACCGGTAAGTGCGGGGCGTGGAACCAGACCGCAACAAAGAACGGCGTCTCTTCGGCCACCGCGTTTTCGATGAAGGGGATCGCACGGTCCATGATGATGCGGGAATCATCGCCCTCAAGATTCTCGGTGACTGGATTGCCCGAGTGATCCCAATAGTGCGTCCCGTAGGGCTTGGCATCCTCTTTGTCGGTAATCGCGTCCCAGTGGCCGTTGTCCTTGGCATTGGCTGGTTTGATCATCGGATCATAGGTGGGAACTTTGGACTCGGTGACAAAGCTATCGTCGTAACCATGTTGCCGCGGCGGTGAGAAATGTTTGGCTCCTTTGGGGCCACCGCGATTCGCATCTTTCACCGTGGTTGTCAATGTTCCGAGGTGCCATTTCCCAAAATGCCCCGTTGCATAACCTTGCGTTTTCAGAAGTTCAGGCAGCGTGATTTCGTTCTGTTTCATATGCCCGGTATTCGCGTTGTAGATTCCGTAGCGATACGGGTGACGGCCGGTTAAACAGCTGCCGCGTGTCGGGCTACACACGGGAGCGGCTGAGTAAAAACGATTAAACTTCAATCCGTCTGCCGCCATCGCATTGATTTGCGGCGTTTGGATGGGCGAGTCGGCGTTGAAGCATTGAGGGTCACCGATTCCCAGATCATCACACATGACCAAAATGACGTTGGGTTTGTCCGCAGCCGTCGTTTCCAGCACCAATAAAGCCAATAGCGAAAATGCAAAGAGGGGACGCATCAAATTTCCTTATTGAGTTTCGTGTTAAGCAGCTCAATATGAGTCATTCCACATAATGATCTGAGCCGACGGCGCTAGCCGCGGGCAAGTTTCCTACAATATTCACGAGCCCGCGGCTACCGCCGTCGGCTCACAGAATGATCGACGTTTCACCGGTAAATACCGAACCACCTGCGTAAAACCCTGATGACTCACTTGGTGATTTACATCGGTTTCGGAGGCCCGGCTGGTTTCCCAGTCTGCTTGTCGATCGGATATTTTGGTTGCCACGTGGGATGTTTTTGATTCAGCCAAGCATCAATCTGTTTGGAAATCGTTGAGGCAATTTCGGGACGTGTCTTAATCAAGTTTTTCGTTTCGCCTTGATCCTGACTCAAACAATACAGTTCCCACGAATCGCTCTCGTAGACGTACATCAGCTTGTAACGTTTCGCATTGATATCTGCGATCGCAGAAACGGCCGGTTCAGCCCGTTTGTCCATATAGCCTGGGAACAGATAGAACACGGTGTCACGGGCCCGCTGCAGTTGCGGATTGCGTAACACGTCGGCAAATGATTCGCCGTCCAGCGGGTGTTGGTCCGTGGGCGGCACCCAACCGTTTCCCGCCAGCTCGAGATAGGTTGGATAATAGTCAACCGAGTGGACTTTATGATCCGTGACGGTGTCCGCTGGAATAACGCCAGGCCAATAGGCGATCAAGGGAACACGAATGCCGCCTTCGGTCAGCATGCCTTTTTCGCCTCGTAGCGGCTGATTGTCTGCATGAGTACCGCCGTTATCCGAAGTAAACAGAATCAGCGTGTTAGCCGTGATACTGTCGTCTGGGTTACCGTCACCATTGGGATCCTCAAGCGTCGCCAGTATCCGAGCCATGTTTTCATCGACGCCTGCGATGAAGCCGACATACTCGGCCATCTTTTGAGTTGCACCGCCAATACGATCCATGGCCGCTTGTTTTAGGTCGGGACGAGCGCGAACAGGTCCATGCACCGCATAAGTATGAAATTGCAAGTAGAAAGGTTTGTCGCCGTCGGCAAGCTGCTGGACGGTGTCTTGCATCGCATCACCTAACGCATCACTGATGTGTTTGGGAGTATCCAACAGTGATTCTGGCAGACCTCGCTTCGCCAAATAAGCCTTGTCATACGGCGCGGCGTAGCGATCAAAATGACCGAGTCCGACTCCTTTGAATTTCCAATCGTCGTTTTTCTTGGATGCGAAACAGGTCGGTTGATGCCCTTGGCTGAATCCACCGATGTTGATGTCGAAGCCGACATTTTCGGGCATGGTTTCTTTGCCACGATGACCGCCGACGTGGTATTTGCCGATATGAGCGGTGGCGTAACCGTTTTGCTTCAGTGCCTCGGCAACCGTGATCGCAGCGGGGGCAACATCCTCGGATTGCTCGGGGCCTTTGAAACGGGCGGCTTCCTTTTTGATTCCGCCTCCGCCAAATCGGTTTAGATTTCCAACCACGTAGACATCGTTGTTAACACGGGCAGGGTATTGACCCGACAACATCGCCGCACGGGTGGGGGCACAGTTAGGTTGGGCATAGGCATGCGTAAAACTGAGTCCACCGGCAGCGACTTTTTCGATCGTCGGGGTCTGATAGAGATCTTTCGCAGTGCTCATGGTCGCCTGTTTCGCACTGATGTGATTCCATCCCAAGTCGTCGACCATATAGACGATGATGTTGGGTTTCGTTTCAGCTTTGCGGTCGGTGGCATTGGCAGCGAGCGACTGCGATCCCGGAATTACCGCAGAGAATGTCGCCAGCAAGAATGATAAGAGACAGATCGAACAGAGGCTACGATTCACGGGGATGCCCTCAGGGGATATTCTGAAACGAATTGGGGTGCGGCGAGCTGCCTGGATTAAGCGTTGTCATTGTAGCCTGCGAGATCTTCGCTCGCATCGATTTCATCCACTTTGGCAATCGCCAAGTTTTGTCATGCGGTATGCCATTTGCTTTTGAATCTGACCAACTTGCCTGACTTACACGAGGAAAGTCTTATGACTGACTACACCAAGTTGCGAACGGAACTCGAAGCACAACTGCGAGATCTCGTCTCTCGAGCCGAGGGAATCGACAACGATCTGCGTAAACCGGGCGATGATGATTGGGAAGAGCGGGCGACGGAGTCCGAAGGAGACGAAGTCCTGGCCTCGGTCGGCGATCTCGCGCTCAAAGAGATTGAACAGATCAAGCATGCCCTGCACGAGATCGACGAAGGAACGTACGGCAAGTGCACCCGCTGCGGTAGTCAAATTCCGCACGAGAGACTTGAGGTCGTTCCTTATGCCACGACCTGTACCGGATGTGGTTGATCGTGTCGTTCCCGCACGATCAGACAGCCAATTATACCTGTAGCGGAGACTCCGATGAGCATTCGATTGTCCCTGATGGCCTGTGTAATCGCGATGGTTTTGATGCCTGCGATCTACTCTCGGTCTCAACAGACGGAACAGCCTCAACAGCAGATGGAGGTCCAGAAACGCGACATGCAAAAGAAGCTGGACTATTCAAAAAACATCCTCGACGGCTTAGTGACCGAAGATTTTGGCAAGATCCTCGCCAACGCCAAATCGCTCAACACGCTGGGAAAACACAAGTGGATGGAGAATGATTCGATTGCTTATCGCACTCAGAACCAAGTGTTTTGGTTTACCACCGGGACGCTGACAACGGCGGCCGAGCGAAAGAATCTTGACGGAGCGATGCTCTCGTATACCCAGATGATGCATGCCTGTGTCAATTGTCATCAGGTAATCCGACGCCAATAGTTACTGCCCATGACTATCGTAACCTCCGTAGCGGTGATCGCCGGATTGACGTTCGCTTTGGCATCCATGATTGTGATCGCCAATCGTTGGTTACACGTCCAAGAAGACCCGCGGATTGATCGGGTCGAAGCGATGTTGCCTCACACCAATTGCGGGGCATGCGGCTATCCGGGCTGCCGAGCGTTTGCCGAGGCGTTGGTGCGAGGCGAGACGCTGCCAGCGAAATGCACCGTCGGCACCGAGGTCGATCACGTCAAAGTCGCGACCTTTTTAGGCGTTGATGTCGGGACGCAAGAGAAGCGAGTGGCACGTTTGGCGTGTGCGGGTGGGAGCAATGTGGCTCGAAACCGCGCGCACTACGAGGGACTCGGGTCGTGTGCCGCAGCGGCATTGGTTGCCGGAGGTGGCAAAGCATGTTTTTGGGGGTGTCTTGGTCTAGCGGACTGCGAGCATGCCTGCGATTTTGATGCGATCGACATGGATGTTCACCAGATTCCGGTGGTCGACGAAGATCGCTGTACCGCCTGCGGCGATTGTGTCGAGGCATGCCCGAAGGATCTGTTTTCACTTCACCCGGCAAGCCACCGGTTGTGGGTGGCGTGTGCATCGTTAGCCGAAGGAGACGAAATCCTCAGCGATTGCGAAGTCGCCTGCACGGGATGTGGTCGCTGTGCAATGGACGCACCGAGCCAGATCGAGATGAAGTTTCACTTGCCCGTCATTAATTACAGCAAGGGTTCGCTGTCGGCAGTGCCCACCCAGCGATGTCCAACCGGCGCGATCGTTTGGCTCGACAAGACCCTCGGACCTGTGAAAGGCCAAGCGGCCAAAAAGATCATTCGACAAGGCAATGTGCGAGAAGGGATCTCGTAAGTGATCCGTCGAGGGTTCGGCATGTGCTTTGCGTTCTGAATTGTTGCTTGATGAATGCTTTGCAATTTGAGGTTTGGCGTTTGAGCCACAAACAGCATCGCATTGGAACGGTCTTTTCCGTGAGCGATGATGGCTATGACGAAATCGAAACAGGAATTCAAATACCCAGGGACTCGCGTCGCAGTTGACGGAAACACTGCGGTGGCGATGTGTGAACGCGAGTCAACGGATGCGGCAGGGGCGTACCCGATCACGCCCTCCACTCAGATGGGGGAATATTGGGCCGAGGCCGCCGCCAGCGGTCACGTAAACATCTCGGGCCGCCCCTTGATCTTTATTGAACCGGAGGGCGAGCACGCTGCTGCTGCGGTCACTGCGGGGCTTTCGATGACGGGGTTGCGAGCAAGCAATTTTTCGTCTGGACAAGGCATCGCATACATGCACGAGTCGCTGTACGCGGCGGTAGGAAAGCGGTTGACCTATGTCCTAAATATCGGGGCACGGGCAATGACCAAAGCGACGCTGAATGTGCACGCCGGTCATGACGACTACCACTGCATGGATGACACTGGTTTCTTTCAGATGTTTGCCAAAGATGCGCAGAGCGTTGCGGATTTAAACATCATCGCCCATCGCATCGCCGAACTGGCGTTGACACCGGGCGTTATCGCACAGGATGGGTTCTTAACGACTCACTTGATCGAATCGATCCAAGTTCCCGAACGCGAATTGATTCGTGAATTTCTGGGGCGTCCTGACGACATCATCTCGACGCCCACTCCGGCTCAACAGATCATTTACGGCGAGACACGACGACGGATCCCTGAGGTCTGGGACGTTGACAACCCGGTGATGACAGGCACGGTTCAGAATCAAGACTCGTATATGCAGAGCGTCGCGGCTCAGCGTCCCTATTTTTTTGATCATTTGCCGGAGTTAACCGAACAAGCGTTTGAGCAATTTCATCAGCTGACAGGTCGCCGCTACGATCGTGTGATCGGTTACCGCACCGACGATGCGGAATACCTGATCGTCGGTCAAGGCAGTCTGATTCCGACGGCCGAGGCGGTTGCCGATCATCTGCGAGAAAGCCGTGGCATTCGAGTCGGCGTCATCAACTTGGTAATGTTTCGCCCCTTTCCCGCCGATCTACTCAGTCGCATGTTCAAGGGCAAGAAGGGCGTTGCCGTGCTAGAGCGGCTCGATCAACCGCTCGCAGTGGATTTGCCGTTGATGCGGGAAGTCCGCGCGACAATGAGCCGCTGTCTCGAGAATGGGCGTGAGCCATCGAAGCCTGCGTTTCCGAACTTGGAAACCTATCGTTCGCTAACAGACGCTCCCGCGCTGTATTCGGGTTCCTTTGGAATGGGCAGTCGCGATTTGCAACCCGAAGGCGTTGTGGCGGCGATCGAGAACATGCTTCCGCAAGGACAAAATCGCAAATTCTTCTATCTGTCGATCGACTTTCTGCGAGATACCCCGGTCAGCCCCAAGCAACGCATTCACCAACAGGACATCGAATCGAAGTATCCCGACATCCGCAAACTTGCCATCCGCGGATCGGAGAATCCGAACTTGATGCCCGAAAGCAGCATCACGGTGCGAATGCATTCGGTCGGCGGTTGGGGCGCGATCACGACGGGCAAAAATTTAGCGTTAACGCTGTACGATTTGCTTGGGTTTCATATCAAAGCCAACCCCAAATATGGTTCGGAAAAGAAGGGACAACCTACAACCTACTACCTGTCGGCTGCCCCCGAACCGATTCGCATCAATAGCGAGTACTTCTATGTCGACGTGGTGTTGTCGCCCGATCCGAATGTGTTCCATCACACCAATGCATTGGCTGGGTTGAAGGAAGGTGGCGTGTTTATTATCCAAAGCGATAAGACGTCCGCCGACGAGGTGTGGAAGAGTATTCCGGAGCCGTATCGCCGGATTCTGATCGACAAAAAGATCAAGTTCTTTTACTTGGATGCGTTTCAGATTGCCCGCGATGAGGCGAGTGACCCTGATCTGCAGCTGCGAATGCAAGGCATTGCGTTTCAAGGAGCCTTTTTTTCAGCGTCCCCGGTTGCTGAGAAAGCCGGATTGTCTCAGGTACGTCTACTCGAAGCCATCCGCAATCAGTTGCAACACAAATTTGGCGGCAAAGGGGCACGCGTCGTGCAAGAAAACATGGCGGTCGTCAAACGAGGGTTCGACGAAGTCAAGTCGGTACCGTACGGTGCGATCGACGAGGAATCTCCGCGTAAAACTGCGGCGCGAGAACCGGCACTTCCCGTTGTCCTAAAGACGCAACCGGCAAGCAAGTCGCGGCTGTCGGACATCCATCGCTTCTGGGAACAAACCGGCAACCTTTACGCACGTGGAATGGGATCCGACACAATTACCGATCCCTTTATCGGACTGGGAACGATCCCTGCAGTGACCACGATGTTTCGTGACATGAGCGGGATTCGCTTTCAACATCCTCAATGGATCGCCGAGAATTGTACCGCGTGCGGTCGCTGCTATACGGTTTGTCCCGACACTGCAATTCCCGGTTTAGTCAACGAAGTCACTCAGGTCTTTGATACGATCATCGCTCGGCTTCGCAAAGGTGGAATGGATTTAAAGTACCTGCCAAAAGCGGTTCGCGACGTCGAGAAAAACCTGCGTCCGATCTTTGCCGAGGCGAGCGAAAACGACAACGTATTGGGGATGTTACAAGAGGCGATTAACAAAACCCTTCGCGACAGCAAGCTCGAAAAGGTTCCACGTGATGAACTCAAGCACGAACTCGAAGCGTTCCGCGAAGAAATCGGTGAGTTTCAGTTTGCGTTGTCGCGTCCCTATTACACGCTGAAAGAAAAAGAGTCGCCTGGCGAAGGCGGCTTATTGAGTATCACGGTGAATCCCAACACCTGCAAAGGGTGTATGGAATGCGTGCAAGTGTGTGACGACGACGCACTTCGCGTCGTGACACAAACGGACGAGTCACTCAGTACGTTGCGACGCAATTGGGATGTTTGGCAAGACCTGCCCACGACACCGAAAAAGTACATACGCGTGCAAAACATCGAAGAGGGCATCGGTGCGTTGGAAACCTTGTTGTTGGACAAACGAAACTATTCGTCCTTGGCCAGCGGTGATGGTGCCTGTAACGGCTGCGGCGAAAAGAGCGTCATTCATCTGTTCACCGCAACGGTCGAAGCACTCATGCAACCTCGCGTTGAGCGGCATGTCGCCTCGTTGACCGACTTGATTGCGAAACTGGAAACTCACATCCAACATCGATTGGTGCAGGAAATCGATGTCGGCGATCCCGAATCCCTCGCGAAGATTGTGGACGAAATAGGCACAGCCGATGTGACGCTGGCGGGGATCGCTCAACGAGTCGAAAGCCAGCGGGGCGGCGAGCCGATTGATCAGCAATGGCTTCGCCGGGTCACGAGCCTATTGGCGACACTGAAACGTCTTCGTTGGAACTACGTCGAAGGGGTCACAGGACGTGGGCGTGCCAACGCCGGGATTTTGAACTCGACCGGCTGTTCGTCGGTGTGGGGCAGCACGTTTCCCTTCAACCCGTATCCTTTTCCCTGGGCCAACCATTTGTTCCAAGATGCCGCTTCGATGGCGATGGGAGTTTTCGAAGGGCACATGAGCAAGATGGCCGACGGATTCAAAGCAATCCGCTTGGCTGAGCAAGAGTTGTCGGACAATGGTAACGCTCCGACCGATTCGTCGTTGACCTATTTCAATTGGCGGCATTTCAGTGACGAGGAATGGGAACTCTGTCCGCCAGTGGTCGCCATTGGTGGCGATGGCGCGATGTACGACATCGGTTTTCAAAACCTTTCACGCGCCATGATGTCGGGCAAACCGATCAAGGTGCTGATCTTGGACACGCAGGTCTATTCCAATACGGGCGGACAAGCCTGCACGTCGGGATTCTTTGGGCAAATTTCCGACATGGCTCAATACGGCAAATCGATTCAGGGGAAACAAGAGGTTCGCAAAGAAATCGGTTTGATCGGAATGGCACATCGCACGACCTACGTGATGCAGAGCACGATTGCACATCCGAATCATTTGATCGAAGGATTTATCGAGGGGCTAAAGTCGCGGCGGCCTGCACTGTTTAATCTCTACACCTCGTGTCAACCCGAGCATGGCATCGGAGATGACATGAGTGCTAATCAGGCCCGTTTGGCGGTCGAGTCGAGAGCCTATCCGCTGTTTCGCTACAACCCCGATCACGGAAATCGGCCCGAGCAGTGTTTCGATTTGGAAGGCAATCCCGCGATTGACCAAGATTGGCCTAGCTACGAGTTGAAATATACCGAGAACGGACGCCACAAGACAATGTCGTTGCCGATGACCTTTGCTGATTTTGCCGCGACCGAGATCCGATTCCGTAAACATTTCCGGACGGCACCGCCGGAAACGTGGAACGACAAGATGATTCTGCTGGCCGATTTTTTGATACTGCCAGCGGAGGAACGCGAAGGATTGTTTCCGTATGTGTGGAGCGTCAATCGCAAACAAGAATTGATGCGTTTATTGGTCGCGCCGCCAATCGTCGCGTCCTGCGAAGATCGTCGCGATTTTTGGACGATGCTGCGAGCGATCGCCCGTGTTAACGAAACGAAACCGGATCGCACCGCAATCGAAGCGGATGTCCGTCGGGAAATGACCAATCGTATCGCGTCGGGGATGATGCAGTTATTGACTGGCGAAGCAAATGGGTCGGCCGTTGCCGTCGCGGATCCCGTGGACACAATTCCCGACCGCCAATCACCGGCGAATGCCAACAGCGAATTCATGGCCCCTTGGATCGACACGCCTCAGTGCACATCGTGTGACGAGTGCGTTCGATTGAACCCCAACATCTTTGCCTACAACGACAAGAAAAAGGCGTTCATCCAAAATCCTGAGGGAGGACCGTACAAGGATTTAGTCAAGGCTGCCGAGCGCTGTACAGCCCAGATTATTCATCCAGGGTTGCCGAAAGACCGTAGCGAAAAGGACATTGAAAAATGGATCGCTCGTGCTGAGAAGTACAACCAATGAGAGACCTCTCGTTCGACTTTTTTCGTGGCAAGACATTCGCACATGGGATTCATCCTCCTGAGTCGAAACAGGAGACTTGTCATCGCGAGATTCAACAATTCCCGTTTGCACCGTTATTGATCGTGCCACTTTCCCAGCACATCGGCAAACCGGCAGTGCCCGTGGTTGACGAAGACGACGAAGTGGTGCGAGGCCAATTGATCGCCGCGGCAGACGGATTCATGTCGGTGGCGATCCATGCTCCGGCGTCAGGAATCATCCGCCGAATCGCTCCAACCCCCAGCATCAACGGCAAGATGGAACCCGCATTTTTTCTCGAGCCGTTTGCAGCATCGACTCAAGAGGTGGTCGAGGGGACTCCGCTTGACATCGATTCGGCAAGTCGCGAGCAGATCCTCGCCGCAATCCAGTCCGCAGGCATTGTCGGGCTCGGGGGCGCCGGATTTCCGACCCACGCGAAACTGAAAATTCCCGACGGCAAATTCGTTGACACGCTGGTGATTAACGGCATCGAGTGCGAACCGTATCTGACGACCGATCACCGGGTGATGCTTGAACATGCCAACGACGTGATCACCGGTATTGGTTACTTGTTACGCGCGACCGCAGCCCAGCGGGCGATCATCGCAGTCGAAGCGAACAAACCCGACGCGGCGGAATCGCTTCGCCGCGTGTTGCCACCCTCCGCCCCGATCACCATCGAAGTCTTGCCTGTGAAATATCCGCAAGGCGCCGAGAAGATGTTGATCACCGCGTTGTTGAATCGCGAGGTTCCGTCACGCGGATTGCCACTCGATGTGCATGTGATTTGCGTCAACGTGGGGACTGCGGCCGAAATTGGCAAACTGATTCCCAGCGGAATGGGGCTGCAAGAACGCGTCGTCACAGTGGGCGGACCGGCAGTCCAACAGAAAGGCAACTACCGCATCCCAATCGGCACGACGCTGCGGTTTATTTTGGAAACCGTGGGCACCGAACAAGGCATCTCCACCGTCGTGATGGGGGGACCGATGATGGGAGCCGCCGCCTCGAGTTTGGATATCCCGATCACAAAAGGCTCCACCGGCGTGATTGCCTTTACCGAGCGTGAAACAGGCAAGCTGAGATCGCGAAAGCAGTTTCCCTGTATCAAGTGTGGCGATTGCGTTGACGTGTGTCCTCTGTTTTTGAACCCGTCGCAATTGGGGCTGCTTGCCGAACATGGTCGTTATTCATCGATGGTCAACGACCACCATCTCATGGACTGTTTCGAGTGTGGCTGCTGCACGTTTGTGTGTCCGGCTCACATTCCCTTAGTCCAGCAATTTCGTGTGGCCAAGGCGGCGATTCGCAAGGCGGCAAGGAGCGAGGGATGACCAAGTTATCCAAGACGCTGACGATCCATAGTTCGCCGCACATCGGTGCCGCGTCGAGTGTCGACTCGATCATGCTGAACGTGGTGTTTGCATTGCTGCCGGTCTGTGCATTTGCAATTTACCGGTTTGGGATTTCCGCTGCGTTGATCCTGATGACCGCCGTGTTGTCCTGTGTGCTGACGGAACACCTGATGTGTCGGTTCAGTGGCCGACCGACCACGGTCAGCGACGGATCGGTACTGATCACCGGCATCTTGTATGGACTGATTCTGCCACCAAGTTTGCCGCTCTGGATGGTGGCTGCAGGTGGGGTGATCGGAGTCGGAATGGGAAAGTTTCTTTTTGGCGGACTCGGCTACAACGCGTTTAATCCTGCTCTGGTGGGACGGGCGATCTTGCAGGCCGCCTTTCCTGCGGCAATGACGACGTGGCCATCCAAATCCGCCGCCTCGTTCACTTCGCTTCCTTCGTCAACACTGGCGTTGCCACTGACCAAGCCCGATTACGATGGCATCTCGGCGGCGACGCCGTTAGCGAAATGGAAGTTTGAGCAAATCTCAACGGACACAACCGACCTGTTAATGGGCACGGTTTCGGGATCGACCGGAGAAACGTGTGCAGTCCTGATCTTGCTCGGAGGCGTTTACTTGGTAGCTCGGCGAATGATGAGCTGGCGGATCCCCGTTGCCATTCTTTCCACCGTTGCTCTTTGTAGCATGCTGCTGCAGACGCTCGATCCGACTCGCTACGCGGGGCCGTCGTTGATGTTGTTCTCGGGCGGCTTGATGTTGGGGGCGGTCTTCATGGCCACTGATATGGTTGCCTCTCCGATCACTCATCTTGGCTGCGTCGTTTACGGAATCTTGATCGGTTTATTGGTAGTGGTCATTCGTGTGTGGGGTGGCATGCCTGAAGGCGTGATGTACGCGATCCTGATTGGCAATGCAGTGTCGCCCCATATCGACCATTGGATTCAACCGCGAGTTTACGGCACTGCATCTCGAGGTGACGCGGTATGAAAACCTCGCTTCCCACTGACCCCATGTTGACCGGATCGGCAAGCACGCCGGCTCCACAGACGGCATCGATTTATGGCGTTGTCTTGAGTGTCGGGATCGTGTGCAGTCTTGCCATTGTGACGGTATATCAGTTGACGGGTCCTCGGATTATCCGTAACCGAGTGGCGCTGCGTCACGACGCCATTCTCACAGTCTTGCCGGATGCAGTTTCGGTGATCCCGTTCAAATTTGACTCCTCCCTAAGTCAGTTCCAGCCTGCTGCGACGGATGACGCTGGTTCCGACGCTGTATTTGCAGGCTTTAATCCGAGCGGAGAACTCGTAGGCTTGGCAATCGAGACCGAGGGGATGGGATATCAGGACACGATTCGGATGATGTATGGATACTCGCCACGCGAGCAAGCGATCATCGGTATTCGCGTGCTAGAGAGCCGTGAAACGCCAGGGCTAGGCGACCGCATTGAAACGGATGCCAATTTCCTGAGTAACTTTCGACAGTTGGATGTGTCGCTCGATTCCACCTCGAACCAGCTTGCCCATCCGATTGAGTTCGTCACATCGGGGAACAAGACCGCCCCATGGCAGATCGATGGGATCACCGGAGCAACGATTTCGTCGCGAGCCACCGCGGCGATGTTACGTGACAGTACAGCGAACTGGATCCCTCGCGTGTACCCCCGCCTTGCCGATTTCACGGCACCCCCACAGGAGACGCGATGATGTCTTCCGTACACGAAGAACCTGTGCAGCTCGACACCAACGATTTCGTCAACGGAATTTGGAAACAGAATCCGGTCTTTGTCCAGGTGTTAGGGATGTGTCCAGTGCTGGCGGTTTCCAACACCGCGATCAACGCACTGGCGATGGGATTGGCGACTTCGTTTGTGTTGCTAATGTCCAACGTCGTTGTCTCGCTGATTCGCGGCATCGTTCCGAACCAAGTCCGCATTGTGACGTTCATATTGGTGATCGCCACGTTTGTCACGATCGTCGACTACGTGATCCAAGCGATCAGTTTGGAGCTGCATCGATCGTTGGGCGCCTTTATTTCGCTGATCGTGGTCAATTGTTTGATCCTGGGACGCGCCGAAGCGTTTGCCTCGAGACATCGCGTGGATCGTTCTGCAATGGACGCACTTGGCATGGGCATCGGCTTCACCGTCGCACTGCTTTGCTTGGGCGCCGTCCGCGAACTGCTCGGAAACGGCAGCCTGTTTGGATTTCGAATGTTTGGCGAGTCGTTCCAGGAGTGGACGATCATGATGCTGCCACCCGGCGGCTTTTTTACTCTGGCAGCATGGTTGTTGCTAATCCACTGGTTTGAACAACGTCGTACTGGCACAGAAACGGAACACGAGGTCGTCGGATGAATAACGAGTCACTTGGCGTGATCTTCATCAACGCATGTTTAGTGAACAATTTTGTGTTGGCATATTTCTTAGGGATTTGTCCGTTTTTGGGTGTGTCCGCCAAACGTCAAACCGCATTGGGGATGGGGGCGGCAGTCACACTGGTGATGACCGTCAGCTCGATTGCCGCGTCTGGGATCCACACGCTGTTGGTGTATTTGGACGCACCTTATTTGCAACTGATTTCGTTTATCGCGGTGATCGCATCGACGGTTCAGTTGGTCGAAATGTTCATCAAAAAAGTCAGTCCGACTCTATTCCGATCGTTGGGGATTTTTTTGCCGCTGATCACCACCAACTGTGCGATCCTGGCGGTTGCCTTGTTTCAAACGAACCGAGGCTACGGAGGGCTTCAGTCGATCGTGTTTGCGTTTGGTGCCGGAGTGGGTTTCACATTGGCTCTGGTATTGATGGCAGGAATTCGCGAGAAACTTGAACTGGCCCACCCTCCGGATCTTGTCAAAGGGACGGCATTGACCTTGGTCATTGCTGGGTTGCTTTCGATTTGTTTTATGGGATTCGCGGGGTTATTGGGTTGAGATGATTGTTGCACTGATCAAAGCCGTCGTCGGAGTCTCGGTCATCCTTGGCGGTTGGCTGTGGGTCCAAAACCGATGGCGAACCGTGACAGGGGCCGCGTCCGACGCCGATGCGTTGGCTGGCCGAATCGGTTGCCATGGATGCGGCTGCAAAACGCAATGTCAAAATTCAGAGACACAGGCTACCACGCAAGACGGTTAGATTTCGAGGGAGAATAAGATGCGACTACAAGACTACGATTCGAAGACGCGCTATCAAGCGACGGTGCGGGCCAGTAAACGAATCACGGCGGTGGATTCCCACGAGGAGGTTCGCGACATCTTGATCGAGGTGGAAAGTCAACAATTTGACGTCGCCGTGGGCCAGAATATCGGCGTGTTGGCGCCAGGGCAAAAAGAATTGGGCCAGGAGTATCATTTCCGTCTGTACAGTATCGCGGATATCCCCCAAAGCACGCCCGAAGGCTATTTGCAAATCCGCATTTGCGTCCGTCGCTGCAACTCTATCGACGAATTCACGGGCGAAGAGTATCCCGGTGTTGCGTCGAACTACCTCTGCGACTTGGGACGCGGCGAAACACTGACGATCACTGGGCCGTACGGACAAGCATTTGAAGCACCCTCGGACGAAGATGCCACCCTGATCCTGATCTGTGCTGGAACCGGGATCGCCCCGTTCCGTGCTTTCGTAAAATACCTTTATTCCGAAGCGAGTGATTTCAAAGGCCGAGTTTGGTTATTTCACGGTGGCCAAACCGGACTCGACTTGTTGTACCGCAATGAGGAAAAGGATGATTTTGCGTTTTACTACGACCGCGACACGTTCGAAGCGTTTGACGCGTTGAGCAACCGTCCCGGTTGGTCCGACACGACCGATTGGGGTACAGCGTTAGAGGCTCGCGGTGAAGAACTTTGTCGACTGCTCTCCGAGCCGAAAACATACGTCTACGTTGCAGGACTCGAGGTCATCCGCGATCAACTCGACGAGGTGATGGCGGACATCGCGGGAGCGAACCAGACATGGTTTCGCTGGAAAGAGGACCTTGAAGCCGAAGGCCGCTGGATCGAACTGCTGTATTGAGGGGGCGTAGCCTAGACCTTCAAACCGCTGGGATCAGATCACGCAGCGGGAATCTCGGGTAGTCGCCCGTTAAGTACTGGTTCATTTAGGGCCGGATCACCCAGGGCCGGATCATCCGACACGGACTCGCCCGACTCTGGATCGACGGGGACTTCCACTGCAACGATCACATGGTTAGGCGTAATCTCGACGACACGCCCCTCAGGCAATACGTCTCCCTCGCGAACTCTCTTTGATCGAATCACGGCGACGCGTCCTGAAACATTTTCGTAAATGATTTCGACTTCGTCATGGCGGCGATGTTCGATTACCATTTTGACTTCCGCGGGCATGACTTGCTCGGCAACAACAGGCTGGACGACGATCGCTTTCGTCACTGGCTCTTCCGTTGCTTTTTTCTCTTGCTTCTTAACAAAGATGGTTTCAAACGGATTGGTTGCTAACACGCGTTCTAGGTTGACGTCGGGCCAGTCAACTGGAGCATGGAGGGTGTCGGACGCTTTTTGAAGCGATGTGCGAGTAACCGTTTGTGTCGATCTCCGAGACATGGGCATGTCAAATTCAGAACTCTCTTCCTCGGGGAAGAAGAGGACGAAGCCGAGGATGCCTACTAGCACGACGATCAGCACAAGCTTCTTCGGTGTGAGACTGGATGTCGATAGAAACTCAGGTTGACTCATTACAGTTTCTCCGGAGATGTCAGGTCTGGATTCAGATCAAACAACAATCGCAATTGACAATCCGCAGAAAACTCTTGCTCGCTATTCCTAGGGGCTGTCACACTCAACTGGGCGATTCGATAGCTTCGAGGTAGCTGACGAAGTCCGTCTAGGAATTGACAAAATGCATTATAAGTGCCCTCTCCGACAAAGCGAACATCCATCTCGTGGTGTAACCCCTTGGCTGTCGCGGCACCAGGCCGGAAGTCACGAATCTGAAAATCGGACGACTTTGCAAGTTCCGACAACTCGCTGAGAAAATCGATCTCTCCTGCAGCCGTCGGTATCTTGGCCTTCAACTGCGAGACCAGCGTCTCCGTCCTCTGCACTTGTTGCTTCACGTCATGATTCGCCGCTTGTATGTCGTCATTTTTTTGCAACAACGCCAGCGAATCGGATTGGGCGGTATTGATCTGTGATAGCTCGGCGTGAGCATTCTGACGGACGAACAACAAGACCAGAATGATTGCGATGACGCCCACGGCGCCGGCGCTGTGCAGCAACAGATCGTACGATCGTTTTGTTTGGAAGACTTCACTCATGTTTTCTTTTACTCCGCAAACTTGCACTCAATTTGGAACTGGCGACCATACGTCTCTTCGACTTGGTACAGCAGCGATGATTTCAGCTCGACTTGGTGAAATACATTGGAACGACGCAACCGTTCGATAAAACTAGCCAAGCCTCTATCTCCGTCGGCGATGCCTTGCAGCGATACACTCGACAAGCTTACGGGGGTCGACGTGGCCCCCTTTTTCTGTGCGACTTGCCGATTTCCGTTGGATGAAAGGTTCATCCTTTCGATCTGGACCTTGCCTTCAGACAGTTTTGCGGCGTCGCCCAGAATGGCCAGCAACGCGAGGGAACGGTCGGGGACGCAAATGGCCTCGAGTACATCGACTTCTTTCTGTAGAACATTCAGCCGCGAATGCATGCCGGCTGTATGAACTTGCAATTGTTCTAAAGGCTGGACTTGGGCGGTCAGCGCATCAAGCTGCAATTGGCTTTGCTGGACATCTCGATAATTGCTTGCCATGACCACGAGGCCGGCAATCAGCAGTGAGGCCCAGACCAATGCCCATTGACGCAGACGTCGGCGCACAAGCATCTTGATCACAAGTTTCTGTGGCAGCAGATTTATGAACATGACCGTTGCTCCCAACGCAGGACCGAGAGGGCTGCGGCGACCCCAAATTGTGCGTCATCAGTCGCTTCGTGCGGTTTTGTCGTGGGCAGATGCCAAGTCTGTGTCGGTACTCCGATCCGCTTGCTAAGACATTCTGGCAAATGACGAATGGCAGCTCCACCACCCAGTAAAACTAACCCGGAGGGCTTCGATGTCGGAAATTGATTCGCAGCGTAGTCGAGCGTCCGCTTCAGTTCGTTGACCAATTTTGCCATCGGCTGTTCGAGCAGTTGTGCAGGAGCAGAAACCATTTTGCCACTCGCGTCATCACCGGATGACACGGCATAGCGGATTAGCAACTGCATCGCCTGGTTGTGCGACAAATTCAATGACTGCTGTAGCGGCTGTATTAACGTGCGGAGCCCGCCACCTCGCAGGAGTCGCGTGTAAAGCGGTTTACCATTAGCTGCCAAAACAAACGTGAACTCGCTGTCACCAAGATCCAATGCAACCACAGGCGAATCGTTTTTGCTGCCCGTCATCGTGACCGCGCGGGCCAATGCACAAGGCAATCCATCGAGGACTTGGCATTCGTAACCCGCCGTCGTCAGATCCTCGGCGACCGCCATGGCGAGTTTAGCGGGCATCCGCAATGCGGTTACTTTCGCTGCTTCATCCGATGCTTCGCTCGTGCTCCAGTAATCGAACACCGAGTCGTCATCACCATGGTCGTCATCAGCGGCGAGTTCCTCGCAAACCATGTCTCGCGTTTCGTCCGCCGAAGCCGCCGGCAATTCGAACGAGCGTAACGACTGGAACGACATTGAAACGGCCGCTGCACATTCAGGACGTGCAAACAGCTCTCGCAACTCGGCGAGTCGCAAGTGTTTGTCGGACAGGTCACAAGCGGTGTTGGAACCGCTTGTTCGATGTTCTTCAGCACGCGTTACGGACCAACGATTGCAAAAATGATATCCGTCGCTGCGGCGTTCAACTTGTGTCAGTTTTATGGACCGACTACCAATATCGATCCCAATCCAACCTCGTGGCGTTGACGCAAACGGTGCCTGCGCACGTTGTTGTAGTTCAGTGAAGATTGCCATCGCGATGCCCCGCTTTATTGTGGCATGGACGAAACGTCCAGCAGTGGAAGGATGACTGAGAATGCCACGCCGGCAACCACGATACCAAGAAATACAATCACAACCGGCTCGAGCAATTTGACCAGATCACGCAGATGTCGTTCGCCTTGGTCCTCGAAATACTCTCCGACCATTTTCAAAACATCGCCGAGCTTTCCGGTCTTTTCTGCGGTCGCCACCATCTGTGCTGCTCCCGACGGCAAAAACTGGGACGACAGCAAGGTCGGCCCCAAACCTTCGCCACGAAGCACTTCCGATTCAAGCCGTTCGTACATCGATCGGAACAGACTGTTGCTCGAAGCGGAACGACACAAACGTATGCTCTCGATAAGTGGCACGCCGCTGCTAAGCATCGTTCCGAGCAAACGAAATGTCCGTCCGGTCGACAGCGAGCGAGTGGCCTTTTTGGCAAACGTAAAGTTAAGTGAAGCGTAATCCCAGGCGTTGCGGACAAAGTTCGCATTTCGCAGTGAATAGACGAGAAAAGCAAGTCCAATGACTGCAGCGCCAAGCATTAAGAAATTGCCGCGAACAAATTCTCCTACGCTCAACATCAGTTGAGTGAATGGTGGCGGTGCCTTTTCCAAGTCCGCGAAGACCTTGGCGAATTGAGGAAGAATAAAGAAGAACAGAACGACCAGCACCACGAGCGTCACGCCGCATAGCACCAGCGGATACATCAATGTCGAGACCACAGTTTGTCGCATCCGCAAATCACTTCGCAGCAAATAGGTCAAGCGTTCGAGCACCTCGGTGATCGAACCGCTTTGTTCGCCAGCGGCAATGCCGGCGACAAACATTTCATCAAAGACGTGAGGATGTTTTCGTAGTGCACTGGCAAACGTCGAACCGCCTTCGATGTCTTCGCTAACGCGGGTCATCACGGTTTGCAGCGCAGGGTTGGTGCATTGGCTGGCGACCGATTTCAAAGCCTCGGAAAGATCCACACCTGATTGGCTCATGATGGTGATCTGTGACAACATCATCACGATGTCGTTCTTTTTGATACGGTTGCTCAGCGAAAACGATGCGGAGCGGACCGTTTTGACCTGGTCTGCCGTGATTTGCAGCAAGAACAAGCCTTGTTGTCGCAACTGTGAACGCGCCTCGGCCAACGAATTCGCCTCGATATCACCGAGGGTGATTTCGCCATTTCGCTGCTTGGCTCGATATGTGTATTTCATGATAGGGTTCCTAATGGCTTAATCGACGAAAGCCACTCGCGATACTTCTTCGAGACTGACTTTGCCTTCCTCCGCCAAACGCATCCCTTCATCGACCAAAAACGTCCCGGACTTTTTCAAGTGCTGGTTACGAATCCCCTCAATATCCGCCCCTTCGGAAATGATTTCTCGCATTTCACGGTCGACGCACAACACCTCGTACAGTCCCGTCCGTCCACGTGATCCGGTGTCGTAACAATTGCGGCATCCTTCACCACGATCGAACGTTCGACGACGGTCCCCTTTGTATTGAAACGAGTCCAGAATTTCGGGGCTAGGAAAGTAGGATTCTTTGCAGGTTGGACAAACCATCCGTACCAAACGCTGTGCAATGACTCCCAACAACGCAGCACCAATTTTGAACGGTTCGACGCCCATGTCGCGAAGCCTCGTCACGGCGCTAAAACTATCGTTGGTGTGCAACGTGCTAAGGACCAAGTGGCCGGTCAGGGCGGCCTGAATTGCAACGGCCGCAGTTTCCGCATCGCGGATCTCACCGACCATGATCACGTCGGGGTCTTGCCGCAGAATCGCTCGCATCGCACCGGGGAAAGACATCGGTTTGTTGCCGCCCACGGGCACCTGAACGATTTGGTCGAGGTCATATTCGACTGGATCTTCCACGGTCACGATGTTCCGTTCCACTGACTTGATCAGCTCGAGTGCGGAATAAAGCGTCGTCGTCTTACCGCTGCCCGTAGGTCCCGTGACCAACACTAAACCGTGAGGTCGATGCAACATCCCTTTGATGTCGCCCAATAATTGAGGCGGAACGCCCAACTCATCCAGATTGAATGTCACGTTTTGGCGATCGAGAACACGAATCACGACCTTTTCGCCGTGATTGGTTGGCAGCGTCGACACACGCAAATCGATTTCGCGTCCCTCGACGGTTAGGTGAATGCGTCCGTCCTGAGGGATGCGGTGTTCGGCGATGTCAAGTTTCGCCATGACTTTGAGCCGCGAGATAATCGCCGGATGAAAATCGCGGCGAGGTCGTAGTGTCTCGCGCAACATACCATCGACGCGGAAACGCACCGACGTGCATCGTTGCCCCGGTTCGACGTGAATATCGCTCGCTTTTTGACGAACCGCGCTGACAATCATGTAGTTCACGAGATTGATGATCGGGCTGCCGTTAGCCAACGATTGCAAATCAGCAATATCGATGTTGAAGTGGTCCGCCTCGAGATTGACAGCGTCCGGATCCATGTCCGCTGTGACCGCATCAACCGCAAAGTCGCTCTCGTAGCAGCGAGGCAGCATCCGTTCGATTACCGAGCGCAGCGTCAAAACCGGTTTGACTTGCAAACCGGTGATCCGTTCGATTTCGTCGACTTGCTGAAGATTGTGCGGGTCGACCATGGCCACGCTAAGCTTGCCGCGGACCTTGAACATCGCAATCGCTTGCAGCAACTCGGCCTTGGCCTTGGGCAACAATTGCACGACAGCCGGATCGACCATCCCGTCGCGCAGCAGTGCGTACGCAACATCTCGCTGTTGACTCAAGAACCGCAGCAATGTGCCTTCATCGATCAAGCCAAGTTCGAGTAGGGTTTCTCCTAATCTTGCGCCCTTGGCCGTATGCTCGGTCAGCGCCGCTTCGAGTTCATCTCGGGTCAGAACCCCAGCGCGTACCAGACGCTCGCCCAGTGGCAAGGGAGTTTCCGCGGCAATGAGGTGATGTCCAGGCGGGTGTGCTAATAATGTGCTCATCGCGAGAAACTCCCGACGGCAGATACAACGTCATCCGAAATCGAAAAATCTCGATCGAGTTCCGTCGCTTGCAATATCTCGATGCAAAGTGGATTGGGGGCGGCGAGGTGAATCGCTCCGCCATGTTGTAAGCAGCGGTCCCGCAGATCCAACAAAAATTCGAGACCGGCGCTATCAAACAGCGGAACATTGCGCAAGTCAAACACAATTTTGGGTTGGCCGTGCCCAAAACATTTCTCGCAATGTCCTGCTAATTCGACGGTGTGATCACGGCTCAACGGATCGTTCCCCGAGAGCACAAACACACTGCCTTGTTTGGAGCAGTCGAACATACGATTCACTCCAATTAGTTCAGAGGTAAGGTCAGGGTAAAGCGAGATCCCACATTCAGTTCACTGGAAATGACGATTTCGCCTCCGTGCAGTCGTGCGACTTCCTGCGAGAAGGCCAGCCCTAAACCGCTGCCGCTGATTTCTTGGACGCGTGAGTCGTGACTACGGAAGAATTTCTCGCAGAGTCGTGGTAACTCTTCCGCCGCGATACCAAAACCAGTGTCCTCGACTTGCAATTGCATAAGATCTGCGTCGGTTCCCACTAGCAGTCGCACACTGCCGCCTGCGGGAGTGTACTTCGCTGCATTGCTGAGCAAGTTGACAAGCACGCCGGCAATTTTGTCTTTATCAATCTTCAGTTTTGGCAACTTCGCTGGCAACTTGCTCTCGAACGCCAACGTCTTTTCTTGCAATTGTGGTTGCACTTTCTCAACGACTTCGTCGATCAAACGTTCCATGTCGGTTTCATGCCGAACGACCGAGATCGCTCCCGATTCCATTTGACTGACGTCGAGTAAATCGTCGACAAATCGAGCCAAGCGAGTCGCTTCAGACATCAAGATGTTATAAAAGCCCTTTTGGCGTTCCACATCGATGTCATCATTATCGATCAACGTTTCCGCGTAGGCTTTGATATTTGCTAGGGGAGTGCGCAGTTCATGAGTCGCAGTAAACACAAACTGGTTTCGCATTTCTTCTGCGAGTTTCTGTTGTGTAACATCGCGAAGACTCCACAACGAACTGCCTTGCTCGAACGCGTCACCGATCAGCGGGGTGCGGCTTAATCGCCAAACACCAGCGGAAAGTTCGCTGCCCAAGCACAGTTCTATCGCAAAGCTATTGGATCGATTTCGTAGCGAATCGAACTCAGCCGCACTGGTGGGACTGACCGATTTCGCGATCCATTGACCGAGATCGTTTCCGACGACATCCGCACTCGTTGCCGCACCAACCATCGCCACCAAGGCGTTGTTTGCCAGTACCACATTCCCATTCGGAGTGCTCAACGCGACTCCTTCGGACAACGCGTTGAAGATCCCTTCCCATCGTTTTCCCGCAGATGCGTCGAGCGTGTCACGAAGTCTTTCTTCGAGAGTCGCAAGGGTTCCCTGTTCGTTGATCTGCTTTAGCAGCTTGTTCCACCCTGCGGCGGCCGGGGTAGATGCAATTAGTGGAACCAGTTCCGCTGGCGAACTGCATACGCCCGTCGTGATGTGCTGCAATTGATTTTCGATCGATTCATTGATCTGCACCGATCGGCGCATGACAAAACTGCCAACCAACAGCAAGAACAAGGGGACGGCCACGATGATTGAAATCGACTCAATCAGTGCTCCCCGCCAAGCAAGCGTTAACGCGACGCTGACGACTCCAAAGATTGCAGCCAGACCGCACATTAAATATCGGTCAACGATTCGGCTGCTTAGCGACGGGATTGCGTTGGAGATATTATTCATGGGTGCAGTATCGAAATCATGGACACACGGGCAAGGTGTCTTCGGTGGGAGCGAGCAAGTCGTTTACGATCGCAACGATCTCTCGGACACTGAATGGTTTGAGCACGAGTGTGGCGACATTCCAATCTTCGCGTAGCTGCTCTCGATTCAGCTCCATCCCTTTTGCCGAACACATAATGATGACCATCTCATCGAGCGATCGGTTTTGCCGGATGTGTTGACAGAGTTCAGCACCGTTGACATTGGGCATTTGATAATCGGTTATCAAAAGGTCAAACGTTTGCACGCGAAGCAGCTCGATTGCTTCGCCACCATCGTGGGCAATGGTGACGTCAAATCCAGACCGTTGGAGATTGAATCTCAAAACATCGCCAAGGACGCGGTTGTCCTCTGTGATTAAGATCCGTCTTTGTAAATCACTCATAATGTTGGCCAGAATATGTAAGAATGCGTTCACCGAGCCGAGGTTGGCAAACGCAATTATCAGGGGAGGGCTTTTGTGTTGTTATTTATCGTCGTGATTGCATCCGCTGTCAGACTATGCGTGAGAGGGAACTACCATTTCGAAATATAATTAGTGTCATTCACACAAAAGTCACCGGTCGCTGGATCGTAAATCCAGCCTCCGGCCGCAGTCGCGGTTGTCATCGGTGATTCCCCTGCCTCGGCAATACCAGGACCTGGCTTGCTCCCCACCTGTGCCGAAGGGAAGGCACCTTTCAGGTACGGCCTGAGAGCGGTTTCGAATGTCGCATGAGGAGGGAAGGCGTCATTCTGTGATTTGTAGAGTTCAATCGCGTCACGAACGACGACCAACGATTGTCGAGTCGCGTTCTCTCTTGCGTTGCCAGCGGTATCGAACATCCGAGGTGCGGCTACGGCTGCCAAGATTCCCAGAATGAGAACCACGACGACCAACTCAACCAAAGTAAAACCTTTGCGACACCAACGTCTTGTTTTGAACACTTTGCATTTACCCCAACGGAAGTACGATTAACGCCGAGCGACAAAACAATCCCGGCTTACGTAAAAACATAGGACGCAAATAAGGAATGCAACGAAAGTCAAGAAAATTATTCTTGCGTAATTTTCGGGGGGATTCATGGTTTTGCGGGCTAACCTTGCACATTAACGGGGCGCCGAACGTCTCGTCCCTCCAAGCGAATCTAGTCGACACGAGCCTTTCTGATGTCCGAAACAATTGCTCAAAGCGTGCTCCCAGCGAGCCAGCTACGACGACCGCAACAGGTTGCTGAAACTCTTCAAGATTATTTCCGCACACCGTTTTATCTCGTTACAAGGCAGTGCACCCTGCGGCTCAGCGTTCCCTCGTCATCCGGCGGTGTGGATCTCGACTCCACTTTCGTGCTTCCCAACACGTTACCCCTGGATGAAGTCCTAACAGCAACGGCGCCGTTTAACCACGCTATTTCCGGGGAAAAGTCGACGCTTGTGATCCCGATGGGCAGTCACGCTACACCGTTCGCATTGTGTGGAACCATCGCAGCCTCCGATGTAGGGCTAAGTGTTCCATTAGTCAAAACGGTCATCGAAAATCTCGACCACCATCAACAGATTGCATCGAAATCGCAACAGCTCGATGAATACGCCTCGCAAGTCACTCGCGACTTCGAAGAGCTCAGTTGGCTTCGCTCGCTTGCGGAACGACAGGAACTGTGGCATCCGCAAAACGATTTGAAGAATATTGCCAGCGTTATCCTTCCGCCTCTATGTGACGTTTTGTGCGTCGAAGCAATTTTTCTGTTCGTGACGGATGCACAAACTGGCTCGGATACGCTGGCATTCCGAGTCGGCGAATGCGATGTTCGTCACGAGACGATGATGGAACTGGTCGAAGAATTTGCAGACCAAACCATCGAACAGCCTGTGGTTCGCAATCCGAATAACCTGCACAAAGGGTGGAAGGGGCTCGAAGGCATTCGCAGTTGCGCTCTGGTTCCGATTGCCAACAACGCACAGCGTTTCGGCTGGTTGGTGATGGTGAATAAGCAGGCACGAAATGACACCTCTCCCGTCGACGATCCGTTGTCCCAATCCCAGCTTTGCGAGTTTGGCACGTTTGAGGCTGGCTTACTACAGTCTGCTGGGCTTAACTTGGCAGCCCACGCCAGCAACCTGGAATCGTTTCGCCAGATCGAAGATTTGGTGGTCGGTGTGATCCGAGCGATGATCAACTCGATCGATGCAAAAGACGCGTACACTCGCGGTCATAGTGATCGAGTTGCTGCGATGGGGCGACTGCTTGCTCAAAAGTTGGGGCTAGATTCGCAAACACAACATCATGTCTACATGGCGGGGTTGCTGCATGACATTGGCAAAATTGGCGTGCCTGATTCCATACTTGGTAAACCGAGTCGTTTGACCAACGAAGAGTTTTCAATCGTTGCACGCCATCCCGAAATCGGCTACTCGATCCTCAAGCATTTGAAACAGTTGGACTTTGTGCTTCCCGGCGTGCTGCATCACCACGAGTGTATTGATGGAAGTGGCTACCCGCATGGACTAGCCGGCGAAGAGATCCCATTGATGGGCAGGATATTGGCGGTCGCCGATGCCTACGACGCGATGACCAGCACTCGCCCCTATCGCGACGGCATGCCGCGAGCAAAGGCGGAGGCCATCCTAAAAGCAGGTGCAGGCGAGCAATGGGACAGCCGAATCATCGACGCGTTCATGCAATGTACTGACGAGATCTATGGCATCTGTCAAGTCAATCGCCAGCATCCAACGCTGCTCGGTGAAAATCGCTGCAACGATGCACAATGGGACGAGATTGATTTCGCCGTGAATTTTTCACTCAGCAAATAATGCTGAATCTACGGCAGGATATGCAGGTCACTACGTGTCATTGAACACAAGGATCTGAGCCGACGGCGCTACGCCTGGACTGCTAGATTCTTGCTGTTGCCATCGGATATTGGGGGTGAGTTTTTCTTCCTGCCTATAGTGTAGTTACCTCTCCACCGACGAAGTTGGGGGAGAGGTGGCAGAAAACCAGCACAACCAAAAATCACAACAAGCCCGAGGTGTTGGCAGTCAAACTGCTAACCGTGGCATGCTTCCAACAATATTGACGGGCCCGCGGCTAGCGACCAATGGCACTCACTTTGCGATAATTTTGGTTTTGTGTTCGGATCAGCCTAGTGCTCCATTTGCAAATCTGCCAGCAGTGATGTCTCCTTCATTGAGAGATACCGATGCTTGTTGCAAGTAAAAAACCCCTGATTTCCCGGTCCGAACTCACTACGGCGATTCGTTCGCTCAACGGGTTCTTCAGCGACGGGCTGATTGACGCTATCCAGCCAACTGGGCCGGCAACCGTCTACACCACCTCCGTGACGCTCTGGATGATGGTGATGCAGCGGTTAGCTAGCGGATCAACCCTCTGTGGGATCGTGAAGGACTTCATTGCCAATCGGCCAGCCTTCTGTCCAGAGAATCGAAGGCTCAGTGAGGGAACCTTGTCGCAGTCCTCCGGCGCCTACGCTGGAGCACGCAATCGAATCGATCTGGAAACGGTCCACTATTTCTATCAGCAGGTTCTCGACTCTTTCACTGAGAGACCCGGACCATTGCAGTTCCGTCCCCGGCAGACCTTCCTACTCGACGGCACCACGATCACGCTTTCACCGACCGACGAACTGCGAAAAGCATATCCGCCGGCCAGCAACCAACACGGCGAAACCGTCTGGCCGATCATGTTATTCTTCGTCGCTCACGACCTACAAAACGGAACAGCCATGTTGCCCGAAGTGGGAAAAATGTACGGCGGCAAAGGTGACAGCGAAGCCTTGTTAGCCAAGCGTATTTTCAAACGACTTCCACGCGAGTCGATCGTGATGGCCGATGCCGGGCTGGGGATCTTTCAAGTGGCTTACCATTGTCTCCAAGAGAAGCATGACTTCCTTTTCCGATTAACCACACAACGCTTCGAATCACTAATCAAGAAAGCTGAATTGGTCGAAAAACGCTGGAAAAAGCGAGTTTGGAAGCTTCAATGGGAGCCTACGGCGAAGGATCGCAAAGGTTGTCCTGGAATCAAAAAAGGCGAAGTGCTGAACGTTTTGATTCATGAAATCGAGATTGGTGAGAACGGCGAAAAACTCTACTTGGTCACATCGCTGAGCGAAGATTCGGAGAGTTTGGCGGACCGTTACCGATGTCGCTACGACGTGGAGACGGACATCAAAGAAATCAAGGTGATGATGAACACCGAGAACATTCGGGCGCAAAGCGAAGACATGGTTTTAAAAGAGCTATACACATCGCTGATCGCCTACAATCTGTTGGTTCAGTTCCGTCGTCAGGCTGCCTCGCTTTCAGGCGTGGCTCCCCGCCGGTTGAGCTTCACCGAAGTGCTCAATACCTACAACAGTTTCCTGCGGATTGACTTGTCGATCCTGCCGACGGAGGAATGCATCAAGCGATTCGAGCAAGCGTTGGCGATGGCCAGCACGTGCAAAATCCCGAATCGTCCCGGTCGCAGTTACAAACGAGCGGCCCACCCTCGCCGCCAAAAAACAACGAAGGAACAGAAGGCAGCTCGAAAGAAAAGCAACACGAAGATCAATGAAAACCCGCCAGAAACCTAAAGTGAGTGCCATTGGGCTAGCGCCGTCGGCTCACAATATGACCGACATTTCACTGGCATCGATCGAACTACTTGTTTACGACTCTTTTTTTCGCCGCAACTTAACTCGTCGACTCGACGAACGACGATCCAATGATCGGGGCTGCGCCGTTTCTTTTTTGCGTCGATTCGTTTTTCGACGTTCCGGGGTATCACGTTTTTCCAGAAGGTGAAGTAGTTCCTCAGGAACCTCAGGATCGTTGGGCATGTCAGCGTGAGCTCCGTCAAATAAAATATTGTCTGCGTTTACCGAACATCCAAATGCAACGGTTCGGAAAACGTGTTTTCCAATTGGGGATAATCCGTGGGGTAGTCATCCGTAACCGAATAATCTTCGATGATCACCGCATCGGCAGACTGATCAACAAAATGCTGCATGGACCTTGGTCGCGATCTGGCCCCCCGTTGCTGGAATCCCGATTTGCGTTGCACATCACTGGTGTCCGGTAGCGATGGCTCCCACATTCGGCGGTCAACCGGTTGCAAACCGTCGTGGAACAATGGAGTTCCCGCCTGGTCCACTTCGACCGGATTGATACTGCGACGACCAGGAACGTCTGGCAAGATGCGCGGCAGCAGGGCGATGATGATTTCGCTTCGTTGACGCTTCAGATCGCGACGTTGGAACAGCTTTCCGACTAACCACAGATCGCCCAACCATGGAACTCGATTTTGTGCGTCGCTGTTGGTTTCTTTGATCAGACCACCGATCAACATCGCCTCACCATCGGCGAGCATGATATGCGTTTGTAACTGAGTCGTTTCGCTTTCAGGCAGACTCGTCGTTGCATTGATTCGTCCCGTCGAGACTTCCGGGTTCACCTGCATCACAATTTGACCGTCTTCGGTGATTGTGGGTGTCACCTCTAAAATCACTCCGACATCCAGGAAATTGACGCTTTGCAGCGTGCTCGTCTGAGTCGTGGTCGTTAGCAGATAGCCAATTTGGCCGCCCACTTGAATGCGAGCTTGTTGCCCATTGAGCACTGCGATCTTGGGAGACGCCAAAGTTTTTGAATCGGTCGTACTTTTGATCGCCTCAAGCGTGCCATTGAGGTCGCGGCCTTCGACGCTTAACAAACCTGCCGGTGATCCACCGCTCGTAAAATTTTTCGCTTCGAACTTGATCGGAGATCCGGCGACTCGCAAAATGTTTCGCAAATCGATGCCGTGCCGACAATCGTCGCCGAGTTCCACCTGCAATACATGAGCCTCGATTAACACTTGGCGTGGGGCTTGATCCACCTGAGCGATGTATTCTTCGACTCGCCATAGATACATGGGCAAGTCCTCGACCACCAACTGCTCTTGCGTTCGTCGGTGGTCCGTCGACATCGATTGATTGATAAACACTTGCCCCACTGGTGACAGCATTCCTGTGACAATCTTTTCCGCATCCTCGGCTGAGATATAGTCCAGCGAGAAGACACGCATTTCGCGCCCCTGAAGATTCGCGGGCCCCTTGTTTTCGCCCGTCACATTCGAGACGACGATGATGTTGTTTTGTTGGGTCCAGGTCAGACCATTGGCTGGCAATATTGAGTTGAGGGCGTCTGATAGCGACACGTTCGTCAGCTTCACCGTAATCCGCTGACTCACATCGCCGCTGGTGATCACATTCAATCCCTGTTGCTCAGCGATCAAATCCAGCACCGAGTCGACCGTGGCATCTTTGACCGTAACCGAAATCCCGTGGTGTTTTGCATCAGAGTACAAACTCCCTCGATTAGCCACGGGTGGTGCAAACCCAACCCGATCATTTCGAGAATGAGCGGGCGATTGCCAAGCGGCCTGGGCGATTGTCGTTTTTTTATTACGCCAATTCGGATCCGGCTTGCTAAGCGGTTGCGGTGAACGGTCGGCATTTGCCGTAGAGGCGGACCGTTCCTGGTTCGGAGTGCTACGAAGGTGCTCGGCAAACGTATCGGAAAACGCCAGAGGCGTACTGAACCACAGCCAGACCAGCAGAAGTACAGTCGCACAACGCCCCGATCCACGATAATCGAAGATGCCGCTGTTCCGATTTTGCAACGACGGCAGGTTCATGGATAGCTGTAGACTCGTCAGGGGATGCGTACGGAACAATCGCTACAGCGTCTATCGGCGCCGACCTGACCGCATAATCAGTAAAATCGGAAAAATCAGACCCCCTTTCCTAGCTTAACAACGCGGCTACTTCTGCGGATTGACTAATTGCGGGCTAGAGTTGCCTGGTGAATTGGTAGCAATAGACTCGTATTTTTCGGTTTCGCTAGGCAACACGATGAAGGCTGCAAAACGTAAGACAGCATCGGAATCGTCGCGAAAGCCGAATGAATTGTCTCAACGACAGACACGTCATGGTTTGTTTCGTTCGGGGATATCGCTGATCGAGATCACGATTGTGTTGGTGATCATGTCAGCCATGGTCGCCGCCGCAGCGCCGCGTTGGGCCGATTCTTTGCAGCATTACCGTGTCTCCAACACGGCCAACCGACTGGTTGCCGATCTGAAACGTGCACAATTAACAGCGTTCCGATCCAGCACTGCCAAGACGGTCACATTCAGTGTAGATCGCGAGCAATACACGCTCGCGGATGTGAAACCGCTCGAACGTCCATCGGGTGTCTATGTCATCAAACTAAGCGAGTCGCCCTATAAATCGTCACTGGTTTCGGTTTGGGGGCAGACGGGGACTCAGACGCTGACGTTCGATGGGTTCGGTATTCCCAACCGAGGTGGAAATATAGTCGTCGGCTCGGGGAGTCTGCAAAAGACGATTACGGTGGACGCTATCTCGGGAACGGCGGTAATCCAATGAAGTGGGCTTGCTCGTTTATCTCGATGGCTCACAGAAACGGTGGAGCACGTCGCGGCATGCTGCTGCTGGAGTTGGTCGTCGCGTTGGTTGTATCGAGCATCATTATCGCCGGGCTTCACGCCAGTCTCGCAATCTCAATTCGCAGCATCCCCGATTCCGATGGAAGCACCGCTTCGGCACTTCGCGGAACTCGCATTGTCGATCAACTAGCAACAGAACTCGAAACTGCGGTCTATGTGACCGAGCGTTCGGCAACCACGATCGGGTTCACGGTCCCGGACCGCGACGGCGACGGCTTTGCCGAGCGGATTCGATATACATGGACAGGAACGCCAGGCGGTTCCCTGACGCGGCAATACAACGGAGCGACTCCGTTGGCGATTGCCGAGGACGTGGATTTGTTCAGTCTGACACCAAGCTTCAAAAGCGTGGCCGAGACGTATCCGACCGTAGGTATCGAAGATGCCAACGAATCGCTATTGGTCGATCACTACGGAACCAGTGGACTTGAAAACAATGACGTAAGAACAGCGGACTGGCTCGGCCAGCATTTTACGATGACGCTTCCGGCCGGCGCGTATAGTTGGCGGCCCACTCGAGTGCAGTTCGTGGCAAAGCGAACCTCTCTGTTTGGTGTGACGCGTGTTCAGATGCGTCCTGCAACTATCAACCTTACGCCACGGAGCACCGTGATCGAACAAGTAGACTTGTACAACATTATCACTCCGGATTATTACACCTGGCAATCGTTCAACTTCTCTGACATCGAACCGCTCCCGTCCGGAGGTGCCATTTGCTTGGTATTAGAACCCAGATACACGAACCCTTCGGCGACATTACAAAGCACTACTGCAGCACCGGGATTGCTGAAGTCCTCCGACAGCGGCACGTCATGGTCATACAATACCGGGAAATCCTTAATTTCGCGACTGTACGGCAAATTGACTCGCGCTAACGGAACCCAATCCCTCAACAGCAACTATCTGACCTCGATGGCCGTCACCTTGCGAATGAAGGCCAACACGCCGACGCTGGAATCGACGGTTGCTTGCTTGAACCACCCCGAGTTACTGGCAAACAAATGGGAAACCAATTTTCGCCAAAACCCAACAACGATGGATGTCAACGGAGATGCCGCAGGCGACTGGATTGTCAATGGTGGCGGCACGTTTGACACCGACTCGATTGTCGATGGAGTCTGGCGGACGAGCGGAACTCAGTTAAACACGAATCCGAATAGCAATTTCGATACGCCCACCGCCATCGACATTAAATTTCAGAACACCAGTGTCGGTGGAAACGGAGCCACATTTAAAATCAATGCATTGCGATCGGGTACCACCTGTGCTCCCGTGCTGGCTTCTCTGACGAAGCAAACCGACGGCAGTCAGACACTAACATTGGCGACCAAGTCCACGGACTTTCTGACACGCAACTTAATCAAGGTAGCGGGACTGCCCAACCAACCGGTGCTTTTGCATTTGATCATCGATCCCGCCACCTCGAGTGTTAGCTTGAGTGTCAATGATGTCCAGTATGGCACGTATGCACTGTCTCCCTTTGCTTCATCCGACACAAATCGATCGGCATGTCTAGGAGCGAACGTCAGCAACTCTGAATTTTCTTATGCTCGAATTCGCGTGATGGAGGCAACGCCATGATCGGCTCTACGCCTACGCGTCGAAATAACGTCATGTGTCGAAGCGGTTTTGCGTTGCTCGACTCCGTCGTTTCCGTCATGCTCGTCGGCATCTTGATGGTAGCAGCATTGCAGACGATCGGAGCGTCCAAACGCCGCGAAGCCGCAACCTTGGACCGTTTGCTAGGACAACAACTGGCGGGCTCGATGATGAACGAAATCTTGTTGCAAGCGTACCAGGAACCGGAAACGGATGAGTCGGCGACATTTGGTCTTGAGCCTGGTGAGTCAACTGGCGATCGCACACGCTTTGACGACGTGGATGACTTTCGAGACTGGAACGCTTCACCGCCGCAAGATCGCAGTGGCGTCGCGATTGGTGGATTTGATCAATGGACACGCAGTGTCAATGTCGCTTGGGCTGATCCCAATACGCTTGAAACGACCACATCGGTCAAAACGGGACTCAAGAAAATTACAGTGAATGTTTCGCACGACGGCCGGGTGATGAGTTCGTTAGTGGGATACCGCAGCATCGGCTGGGTCGAGACGATCCCGGCGCCATCCGACGCAACCGGCAATCACTCTCCGGTTGCTGTCGCTACGTCGCCCGATCTGACTCGCGAAGCGGGACAGACCATCCAATTTGCAGCAAACAGTTCGAGCGACCAAGACGGCGACTATTTGTCCTACGTTTGGGATTTTGGCGATGGTACGACAGGCACCGGAATCACCACCGCGCACTTTTACAACACCCCAGGGAACTACACATGCACGTTAACAGTTTACGACGGTCGTGGTGGAGTCGCCTCTGCCGCGCTGACCGCGGTCGTTTCACCCTAGTGCATAACGAATGAGCTGACCTCGCACACAAACAACCAATTCGATCGGACTCAACAACGTGAATCAAAGTCGCCTCAACACCCATCAACGCCAACGCCACGGAGCGATCTATGCTGTTGTGTTGTTTTCGTCGCTGATCGTTGCCTCGATCGGCTTGGCGTCGATGCAATTGATGCGTTTGCAGGGTCGCAGTGCCGAGGAGAGCGACGACTTTATCGCCGCACGCATCTACGCGCGAGCCGCCGTGGATATCGGCATGCTGCGGATTCGCAAGGATCCATTTTGGCGGACGACTTTCGGCAATGGTGATTGGATCACCAATCAAACCATCGATCGAGGCACGTTTTCGCTTTCGGCTATCGACCCTGTGGATAATGACGTTGTCAGCGGCGACAATCATCCCATCATCCTGACCGGGACCGGCCGCCACGGCGATGCCATGTTCCAAACCTCGGTACGGCTAGAAGTCGGCCCCCAGACGGGTTCTTGTCTAGAAGTATCGATGATCAGCGGCGACGACATGGACGTTGAGAGCGCCACGCTAACGAGCGACCAAACAATTTGCTCTAACGAAAAAATCGACAGCCTTATGGGGTCGATCATCAATGCCAATGTGGAAGCCTATGACGACATCAACGGATCGACTTATACCAAATCAACGCAGCTGCGCTCGACACGCCGCACCATGCCAGATCCTTTGCTCGTTCTGGATGATTACTTGTCCAACGGCACGGCAATTCATTATTCGTCGCTGAGAAATTGGCCGCAGCCCGAGATCCTAACGAATACGACTTTTGAATCGGGGGCACAAAACTGGCGTGCACTGGGGGACTGCACTCTGCAGAGAAGCAGTACGCAAAAAAAGGATGGAAACTACTCATTGCGAGTCACCGCACGCGTGGATGAAAACGCTGTGGCGGCACAGCAAATCCCCGTGTCGAGCATCCGCAGCGGCGACACCTACGAAGTTTTGTTGAACGTTTTCTCCACCGCCAATGCTCAAGTCCGTGCAGTATTGAAGCTCGAAACATCCGAGACCAGCACTCTTTCGTTCATCACTCCGGTAACCGCACTCGACGCCAACGAATGGGGCAGCGTCGGTGGCAGCTTGTCTCCGACTTGGACAGGAACATTAAACCAAGCAACCCTCTACCTTTTGATCGATGTGGCGAGCGACTATTACATGGACAGTGTCAGTTTGCTAAACACGACCTATCCATCCAACTCGTTTGTTCTCGATGGACTACTCAGCCCGACAAACAATCCCTTCGGCGGGTCGACCAATGCCAAAGGAATCTATCTGATCAATTGCGAAGGCAACGATGTGCAGGTGGGAAGAGCCAGGATCGTAGGCACGCTTGTTTTTTTGAATCCGGGAAGCGGTACGACCATCACAGGCCCGTTGGTGTGGGAACCAGCCGAACCGAATTACCCCGCGTTATTGACAAACGACACGCTCCGTATTGCTCTGTCGTCGGCCGGGTTCAACGAGACCAATGTGGGAACAAATCTGAATCCACCCGAAACGCCGTACCCAATGAACGGCGGGACATCCAATTCCCAATTCACCGATACCGATTCGTATCCGTCTGAAATTTCGGGGTTAATCTACTCGACACATGATCTGAAATTCTCCGCCGCATCCAATGTTAGGGGCGTCGTGATTGCCCACGAAAAAATTAAGGTCGACGCAACATCGCTGAACCTGAACTACGACAGCAGCTATTTTGAAAATCCGCCACCAGGATTCGACGCCGATGCTGTCATGATGAAAGTGGTTCCAGGGACATGGCAACGTCAAGTGAATTGAATTCCAGGCACAAATGGCACGAACTTCAGGGAAATGCAGTCCGGCCTAACGCCCAGTACCGAAAATTACACGACGTAACTACCGTCGCCAGACGGTGGACATATCTGGGTAAACCGTTAGTAACTCGTCCACGATCTGGCGAGCGTTCTACCAATCATCTTAATTTTGGGTGGGGTGTCCCCAACGATCACCGTGAATCGTGTTCACTTCGTGGAAGACCTCGTTGACTTCGCGCCGCGCCGAGAGCGTTTTGATGTATTCTTGACGTTGGTCATCGGAACCAAATTCGAGCGGGCGTTTTAGTTCGAGTTCTCGCATCGACGTGATGTGGTGTTTGTCCATAAACATCCGCAATCCATCGACAAGTGTGCGAATAACATCAGGGCCTTCACGGTATACGGCGGACGTGATCATCGCGACGTCGGCTCCGGCCAACAGCACGCGGATGACATCACCGGGTGTGCCGATCCCGCCGCATGCAGCAAGCGGCATCGCCGGACAATAGCTATGAATTCTCATGATCGTTCCGAGCGACTGAACGATTGCTCCCGCGTGGGTTAGTTCCCAGCTCGTTTTTAGCTGGAAACTATCAAGACAAATGTCAACGTCGGGGGCGCGGCCAAATAGCACCAACCCCTGGGCGCCCGAAAGCAAGCGGTGAGCCAGATGACTTGGGCTGGTGTAGTAGCGATCGAGTTTCAGGAACAAGGGGATCGAGATCGCCGCATCTATCTGAGCGACCAAGTCCACCATTGCATCTTCGGCTTCCCGCGGCCCCGCGTATTCGGTTGGCGGCGGTAGATGGACATTCAATTCAATCGCAGCAGCGCCGGCTTCTTGCAACGTGCTGGCAAAGTCAAGCCAATGGCCTGCACATTCGCCGTTGAGACTGGCGATGATTGGTATCGACGACTGAACACTCGAACGGTGCACCAAATCTAAATACGATTCGGCACTATGAGAAAGAGTATCCGCCGGTACTCGCTTGGACCGCTCTAACAATTGGCTGTCGTTTTCCGAAAACACGTGTCCGTTGCGTTCATTCCACAACAAAACTTGCTCTTGGAAAAGCGAGGGAAGCACAATCGCCCCGGCACCAGCCGAGGCAATCGCAACGTGGCTCTGCTCATCTGCGGTTAACGGACAGGCGCCGACAATAACGGGTGAGTTGAGTTTCAATCCACCAAAGTGTGTTGTCAGGTCAATGCTCATCGGCACCCCTTGAGTCGCGAAGAAAAGAATCTGCGAAACGCTCACACCGCCTTCGCGTTTCTCGACTTCGATTATAGGGTACCCGACGCTAAAAATTCCTAAGAAAAGCGAATGAAGAAAACGTCGATCGACATTGATGCTTTAAAGGAAATAGCGATTTGCTTCGATCAGTTCAACTTCATTCGGTGCTTACGCATATACGAGTGGCATTCCACACAACGAACCGTCATCGATACGTACCCCAGCGTGGCTCGGCTAATGTTCTTTTCCTCGGCGGCTTCGGCAATCATGTCCGCAGTACGTCGGAATTCCTGACTTTGGGTGACATATTCCGGTGTCTGCAATACATTCCAACCACTTTCCAAGCTTAACAGTTTCAATGCTTTGGCATTCTTGGAAATGGCGTCAAAGTCCTCGAGCGTCAGACCTTCCAAAATCGCTTTTGACCTATCGAGCTTCATTTTCATCAGCGGCGTGATCCGATGAGACGGAGCTTCGTCAGGTGGATCAGCACTACTTAGTTGCGAACTCAAGGTGGCTATTGCTAAGGCTATTAGAATTACGGACACGTACTTCATGAGGGAAACTCCAAACGAGACAATGGGCAGAAGCAATGAGAGGTCAATCGAGGCACTTCGTTCACTTTTGGGCGTTAGCGGATCGTGGCTGAGATCGTGGCCATGTTTGGCCTGCTCGCAACACGGTTACGATGGATGGGTGTCACCGTGCATGGGCCGGTAATGTCGCCAGCACTCTTCTTCGCGGCCACGCACAATTCGGCAGCCACGAAGTTTGCCAAACTGAGATGTGATGACTGTCCATCGATCATGCGATTTCGGATCGTCGCGATAGATGATGACCCAATCCTTGGTCGTGTTCAGTTCGTGAGCCCGAGCGGTGTTCGAGTACATCGCGGTGTAGTGCCGGTCGGCTCGCTGGCAATGAAGAATGGGAAGCCATGCGACCGCACCGGGATTGAAATGGCGAGGTGCGATCTTAGGCAGCTTTCCCGACGCAGCGAGACGCTGATACTCTTCATCCACGTCTAGCAACTCAGCCACCGGCACCTCGTGATCGGACGCATGTTCTCCGGAACCCGACGGATGATCGTAAACAGCTCGCTCCGACCGCGTCATGTCCGCGGCGGTCGACGATGATGTACGATGGCGAAGTCGATCCGCCAAACTTTCCCGAATGGCACGAATCCGCTTGCGTCCCATCCCCGGCACTTTTTCGAGTCGTCCGTCCTTCGCAGCAGCCCACAGTTCCAACAGCGTTTCGATCTCGAGCTCCTCATGAATTCGATGTGCAAGCTCGGGACCGATACTGGGCAACGTCGCAAACAATCGCTCGGCGGTCTCTTCGCCACGCAGCCGATCCAACAACGGAATGCGGCCCAATCGAAGGTATTGTTCGATTAGATTCGCAATCGAATGCCCAATCGTCGGCAAGTCAATCAACCCCACCACACCGTCGTGTAACAAAATGTTGCGAACCGGCGTGGCCAGCGAGTGGAGCGTCTTGCTGGCGTTTTGATAGGCACGAACGCGGAACTCACCCGCGTCTTGCTCCGCTAGCAGGATGGCGATTTCATCAAGCAATTCTGCAATCGCCTGATTTTCCGTCGCGTGGTGCGACGACTCGGAAACCGTTTCGATCTCGCGAGCAATTTCGTCGGGTTGATGAGACTGAATCGCGACCATCTCAGCCACCTGCTATAAGTCGGGTTGAAACGTTGTTTTGCGAACGGACTTACGTTGCCAAACTATTTTGGTGTTCGAGGGAGCGGTGCGTCCCGAGCGAGCACCTCGTCGAGAAACGACAGAACACGCCGCTCATCGATCGTGGTTTTGACAAACCCTAGCACTCCGCCAGAAGCATCCGCCACCGCCCTGGCTCGATCCAGGATGTCCTTGCGGAGTGTTAACAAGGACTCATCGCTCATCCTCGTAATCACATCGGTGATGTAATGTTTCCAGGTCAATGCAAGTTTCTTTTTAGGTTTGACTGACAACCAGTGCTCGAGCAACGCCGCTGCCGGAGTTCCTTCGGTGATCCCTTTTTCATGTGCTGCAGCCAAAATCGGCTGGCGTTCTTCGGGATCCATTTTCCCATCGGCCCAGGCAACGAGAACCAGAGGAACCACGGAGAGTGCGGCGACCGATTCGGCATTCGCACCGGCAGCCAATAGTTCGTCGATCAGTTGGGGATTGGAAATTCCCGTCACTGCCGCGAGCTGGGCTCGATTGGTTTCGAGTTCGGCCTTAGTTCTCATCTCGGCAATGAGCCGCTCGTCGACTCGGTGGAAAAATTCATCTTCCAATGCCTGACGACGATCGGTGAATGCGTCTTTCGTCAACATCTCTTACTCTCCTGTTTGTTGCCCTTTTGGTTCACGTTGCGATTGCAACGATTAATGGAGTTGCAAACGCTGTGCCGCCACCGTCAACATGAGTACCCTTGCTGTTTCACTGCGGAAAACATTCACCCCTTCACGACTGGAGCACACAAAGGTGTGCTGATTTCGCACATGCGTGCACACTTGTCACATCTACAGCGAGTAGATTTTTGCCCCGACGTTGTAAAAACTGCCAAGCAAATTGAATATTCGTGATGCCAATGAGCAAAATCGTCCATGGCGCAACGTTTGCCTCATCTGCAGCTTTAGAGATCGAACACCCTTAGAATCCACACCCCCGCAATCAAGTGCCTCCCTCTAAATCCCCCACCACTAAATCCCCTGCGTCGGAAACCTTCGTCAGTCGAAAGCAAAGTGCGATTGCGATACTCGCGATCGCCGCGATCACCATTCATTTGGTATTGCGGTTCTTGACGAATACGGAGCGATCTGTCGCGGAACTGCCTCTGCTAATTGCCTTGATCTTTGGCGGTGTCCCATTGGTTTGGGACCTGTTGGTGAAGTTGTTCCATCGCGAATTTGGTTCGGATTTGTTAGCCGGCATTTCGATCGTGACATCGGTTGTCTTGCACGAGTATCTGGCTGGCACTTTGGTGGTGCTGATGTTGTCCGGAGGCGAAGCACTCGAAGCGTATGCGGTTCGCAGCGCATCATCAGTCTTGCATGCGCTGGCCAAACGGATGCCGTCGGTGGCACACCGCAAAAGCGGTTCGACGCTCGAGGACGTTGCATTGGATGCGGTCGAAATCGGCGACGAGCTGCTCGTGCTGCCGCATGACATCTGTCCAATCGACGGTACCGTGGTCGAAGGCCACGGGGTGATGGACGAGTCGTATTTGACCGGTGAACCCTACATGATGTCCAAGACACCTGGTTCGCAGGTGTTGTCAGGGTCCATCAATGGTGACTCAGCGCTGACCATTCGTGCAGAGAAGTTGGCCGTCGATTCACGCTACGCCAAAATCATGCAAGTAATGCAGACATCGGAACAACACCGTCCGCGAATTCGGCGACTGGGTGATCAACTCGGCGCTTTTTACACGCCGCTTGCGGTGGCCTTAGGTGTCGCCGCTTGGGTCATTTCCGGAGACCCGATACGCTTTCTTGCCGTGATGGTGGTCGCGACTCCATGTCCGCTGCTGATTGCCATTCCGGTGGCGATCATCGGATCGATCTCGCTTGCCGCACGGCGAGCCATCATCGTCCGTGACCCCGCCGTGCTCGAACAAGTGGATGTGTGCAAGACGATCATCTTCGACAAGACGGGGACACTGACCTATGGTAAGCCTCAATTGACTGAACAGATTTGTTCGCCGGAGTACAAACCGCACGAGGTGCTTTCGCTGGTGGCCAGTCTCGAGCAATACTCCAAACATCCGCTGGCCGAAGCGATTGTTGCAGCCGGTCGAAACGCAAACGTCGCACTGCAAGAATCCAGCCAGATGAGCGAGCGTCCAGGGGAAGGGCTGCGTGGGATCGTGGCAGGAAAAGAGATCCGGATCACAAGCCGCCAGAAATACGTCGCCGGGCATCCCGAGGCGAACGACACATTACCGCAGCAAGCCGGCGGTCTAGAATGCTTAATCTTAATCGACGGAGCTTATGCAGCCACGTACCGATTGAGGGATTCACCCCGCGAAGAGGGCGCGTTGTTTGTCAACCATTTGGCACGGCGGCACCAGATCGAGCGAGTTGTCTTGCTCTCGGGGGATCGCGAATCAGAAGTTCAGTATCTGGCCAAACTCGTTGGCATCTCCGAATCTTACGGCGGGCAAAGCCCCGAAGACAAATTGGAATTTGTACGGCGTGAAACCGAACGAGTCAAAACGATCTTTGTCGGCGACGGGATCAACGACGCTCCCGCCTTGATGGCTGCGACCATTGGAATCGCCTTTGGCCAGAACAGCGATGTGACAAGCGAGGCCGCTGGAGTCGTGATCATGGATAGCTCGCTGGCGAAGGTGGATGAGTTCATGCACATCAGTCGGCGGATGCGAACAATCGCATTGCAAAGTGCCGTCGGTGGCATGGCGCTAAGCGTCGTCGGCATGCTGATCGCCTCGGCTGGCTATTTACCTCCGGTCGCAGGGGCCGTAACCCAGGAAGTGATCGACGTGGTCGCGGTGTTGAATGCGCTGCGTGTTGCCTTGCCACCAAAATCTTTGATCGATTTCTAGCAAAAGGCATCAATTGTGTCGCTTGCAGTCTGCCGTAGTGGATCTTGTTTAAGATCCCGCATGCAGGATCTTTAGCAAGATCCACTACGGCATTTATTGACTTCACATTCCGGGCGATCAATGACTTTCCTTCACCTGTGCTGCTGTGCCGGCGACTTGGTAGATACCGTACGTGATTAATGCAGTGCCTGCGATTAGCGTGATCGTCAACGGTTCGGACATCAAGATCCAGCTTAGGAAGATTCCAATCGGAGGCGATGCCAGACGAAAAACGGTCAAGTGGTTGATCGGATGTCGTGACAACAAATAGGTCCAGATCAACACCGCAATACCGGAGACTAAGAAGCCTTGATACAGAATCGCAGCGATGGCGCTGCCAGAAAACTCGATGCTGCGAACATCATAGAAGCACACTATCCCGACCGAGCAAGCAATCGCCCCCAGTAAAGTGCTCCAAAAAACCGATTGCATCGCGTTCAAGTCGGACAGGATTCTTCGCACGTAGGCGATTTTGAATCCCATCAATGCGGCCGCCAACAGCACGAGAACATCGCCGATCAAACTCGCTTGAGTGCCATGGCTGAGTCGCGGCAGCAGCACGATTTGCAGTCCGACGACGGATAGGATCATGCCGAGCCATTGCCGAGGCCGCAGCGCCGAATCGTTCGTCATCAGTCGCCCTGCGAGAGCCGCAAAAAAGGGAAACGTATTAATGATCACAATGCTGCGAGCGGAGCTTGTTAATCCAGTACCCACTAAGAACAGACCGGTTTGCAGAAGCACGAGAAACGAATTCCCAGCAACCAGCCTTGCTTGTCCAGCGTGAATCCGTAGCGGCCAGCGGCCCACGTAGGCGGCCAAAAACAGGATCGGTAACGCCAGCAAAAATCGCAACGCGAGGACGATGACGGCGGGTATGGTATCCACCGAAACTTTCGCCGCGATCGCTTGGCCACCCCAGATCAGCGTGCAGGTCAACACCAGAGCAAGGCTCGCCATCGTAAGCGATAAATGCTGAGTCCCACCGCTGCGAGTGGACTCGTCCGTCGGCGACTCGCTCGAGGGTGGAGCGGTTGTCATCGCTCGGAGGATCCATTGACGAAAACCGCCTGCAACATGCCAGCTTTGCCAACGTTAGTGACCGGCCCGGCAGCAACTCGTGAAAACAGACCGTGATACCGCCCACAGATGACGCCCATCGCCAAGGTCATCTGCATCGATTGAGGACTCAGTGCGACCAGCGGGGGCGTTGCAGTCTGGCCATTGCCGCTTACTTTACTGCCGCTTGCGTCACTTCCAGATTGAAGAATGCCGTTGGCACCACCGGGGCTGGACAAAATCGGCAACGTCAGTGGTTTGACGTACTCCTGAACAATACCGGGCAGATCGGGATTCGGTTGACACGCAATCGCCCATTGTTCGTCATCACAGAATTCACCAATATGCACACCAAACCCCCGCCCTTCATTGGCGGGTTTGATCACAAATTGATTTCGGTGCTTGCGAACGTAGGGAAGCAGGTCGATGGTCTTGCCATGAAACTTGGTTTCGCCGGGCTGTAGACGTGATGTCCACAACAGATGGTCATCGATAAATTGACGCTGTGTATCGTCCAACTCGCTGCGGAATTCCGGATCATAGAACAGGGCTAGCAGCCCTTTGTCTTCGGCGATGGTCGCAGCCACTAGATTATTCACCGAAACCATGGCTTGGTCTCGGAGCCCCTCCAGAAAATCTTTATAACGACGCTCAAAACCGGCTTTCCAACAATGATTCGGGCTATTGGGCGTACTGACTCGAATCTTATTCCACGTGAGCGAGATGGGGCGATTGTGAATCGTGACGGACGATCCTTGTCGTCGGATGTCTTCGGCGCTGGCAACAATCACTTCGCGTCCGCGAGCGACAAAGGCGGCTTTCAACATTTCGACTTCGTTGCTTAAACCGTTCTCGTCATTCAGCAAGGCGACTGCGTGTTCAGGATTGCCGCCGCCTTGTTGTTCGATCCGTAGCAATTCGTCGACGAGTACGTCGCGTTCCAGTGTTCCAATTTCCAATTTCGATGTCGACAGCGGCAGATCAAGTTGCGACAGGGCAGAGAGCACGATCTCGGACGCATCCGGTGCATGCAGGAATCCAGCGGGGCAACATGTATTGACCTCGATGAATTTGACCTCGCCAGTAGCGGTAACGACGGCATCGTAACGGCTGTAACCCTGCCACGAATCGAGCCCGGGAGTCCGTGCTAAAAAGGGAGCGAAACGGGAATGATCGGGAAAGTAGCGTACCAGCCGCTCAGGCTCGGCGAGCGTCCAGTCGATTGCTTGTTCAATCAGTATGTGGAGTGTTTCACTGAGCGATTGCAGCAGCGATACATCCGCCGGTCGGAGCACAACCGCCGACAAAGCGAGTGGCAGTTCGCGTTGACGTTCGAACCAAATCGAACGTTGGTGAACCGCTTGACGGATTTTGTGCGCCAACTGGTCGATGCAAACGCGATCGGTTGTTGCTTTTTGGCAAAGCCAATCATGCAAGTCGATCGTCGGCTGCAAATCGAGTCGCCGATGGCTACAGGTAGTCGGTGCGGTGGGCATACTAGTTGGCATCGTTCGATTGGAAGCGAATGGGGATATCACGCATCGATAAATCCCCGCCCAAACGGTTCATGGTGGCACGTTGCTTGCCACCGGTCAGACCTTCCACCCGTGAACCAATGTAGTACTGGATATCGGCCAACGTGATCAAACCACTGCTGTCTTGCGGGCGTGGCAGGAACGGGACGGCGACGTTGAGTGCTTGCGATTCCGCCAATGCCGCATCGTTGTACTTCCCTTGCAACGCTTCGAGCAGCGCGAGGGTTAACACCCCATGTCCATAGCGTGGGTTTTCACTGGCCGTTTGCGAACTGAGTGACGCAGCCAAAACCACCAGCCCCTTTTGTGCACTGGTAAACCGGTACAGAGCATTGTGCAGCTGTTGTGTCGTGGCATCACGAGTACCCGTCGTGGTAGCCGCCCCGCTATGACATGCGTCCAAGACCAGAATCGAGTTGCTTTTGCTACGCGTTAACATGTCACGCAGCTCTTCATCCCAAATTGCACTCGAACGTAGCGAGCCGTCTCGGTAATCCGCTGGCAGAAAATAGAAGCTGCCTGATTCGTCGACCGTACCGTGACCACTGAGACTAACAATGACAAGGTCCTTATCACTGGCTTTGCGAGAGATCCCTTCGATGGCATCGATGATCGCACTACGAGTGGCCTCTTCGTTTTTCAGATTTCGGAATTCGCCGCGTTGGAACAAGCATCCCTTGCTCACCTTTGATGCTGGGTCAGAGCACAATTGGCCATAAGCCTCAAACAATGCATCGGAGTCGTCATCGGCAAAGGCGAGCTCCAATTCAGGATGATGTTCGTATGCCGAGACGCCGATCGTCAACACATGCAGTCGACAACTAACAGGTTTCCCCGCCTCATCATATTGGATCGAGCCACGAGTCAATCCGCGATGCGTCACCGCGGATTGCTGAAGTGATTCGGCAAGCACGGCGGCCAAAGGTTGGTTCAAATTGGGTTCCAACATTGCGGTGGACGAGTTCGAAGCGATTCGCAACGCACGCTGACCACTTTCGCAATACCGCTGCAGGTACAGGCTGGTCAACCGATTGTCCTCCGCCGTGCGGAGCGATTGAATGATGGAATTGAGCCGACGAACGATCCGAGCAGATTTGTCGCCTGGCAACATCGCCGGTTTCAACAATTCCTCGGTAACCAACATTACCAAATCGATGTTACTGCGAGTAACTTGGGATGAGGCTGCCGCATGGTAAGCTTCGAGCGCATCGACGGCAGCTTTTCGTTCTTCGGCCGAGTTGCCCTCGAGTTGTAGCAAAGCGTGCGAGACGGTGCGGATGGAATCAAAGACTCGTTTTTGCCCGTCCGAAACTTCCGCTTCTTGTTGCGAACGCAAAGCCAGTTCTTTTTCGGCATGATTGTATGCTTCGTTTGCAAGCGTACGATCGCCCGCCAAAACAAGCGATAAAGCATACTTGTATTTCAACGCCAAAATGTGAGGCCATAATCGCTCACTATCGAAACTGCTGTCCTCGGTCGCCTGGACCGCCAACGTAAGAGCACGGGAAGCTTCCATGGCGTCGATACCGGCGCCGAACAAGTAACAATCCGCCAGTCGCTCGTAGAGGTTCGGACGTCGTGCGGCCAACTCGGTGCGTTGCTGTTTGGGCAAATCGCGGATAAACCCGCCTTTCAGCGAACTGTCGATTTGGTCCAGTAATTTCCGGTACTTTTCCTGAGCTTGTTTTTGGTCGCCGCGAAAGTGGGCCGTCATCGCTTGACCTTGCTCAATCCACAAAATGGCACGCCAACTGCGTGGGTTTCCAGCCTGGCTGTGAATGGAACGAATATCACGAGCACGTTCAAAGGCGCGCGATGCCTCGTCCAGTCGCCATGTGTCAAAGGAGGCCCAGCCGCGAGTCTCTGCGACAACGGCATGAAGCGGATGTTCGGGTAACACGGTGGAATCCATTTCCAGCAAACGTTTCGCTGTCAAGAGCGTTTTCAGCGAGTCATTACGGCGGCCCCACTTTCGTTCGGAATCGCCAAGTAGGCACAGACAGACAACATCAAGCGCCGTCGATTTTGCGTTTTCAAAGGCGAGGCGATAATAGGTGTTGGCCTTGCGGTAGTTTCGCTCGAAACTCGCCAGTAACAATCCGTAGTCCGATTCGCACAACGCCTGTAACCCAGCGGTATCGGGACTAGGGTTTTGACCATAAAGTTCCAAGGCACGCTCATACGCTAACGTGGCTTCGGCGGGATTTGAACTCGCTTGCAACAAATTGGCTCTTAAGTGCCAACGCGTTGCCGAGTCATCTTCGGATGGTCCTAACTCATCCAAAATGCCTGCGTATTCAAGCTTTAGCTCACCCACCGAATGAGCGTCGGGGTGAATCTCGTCAATTTGACGGGTCACCAAAGCCAACTCGGCCGGCATACGTCGCATGCTTTTTCGGACGATTTCATGTAATTCGTTGACCGTTTCAAAATCCGGGTGCGCCCGCAAACGGTCCGACACCGCCTGCAATTGATCACGGTCCAAGGCGGGATCGTTTTCCAATACTCGACGTGCTAATTCCGCACGCACTTCGGGGGTAAACCACGGTGTTTCTTCGAACCACCAATCTCCGTTGGGGCCAGGCAACTCAGTAAGCGAAACGACCCAAAGCGGCGGCCCGGTTGTGTCAGTCGTTGGCACCAATCGGTGACGCAGTGGGACCGCAGCGATTCCCATCAGCAATACCAAACCCGCCAGGATTAGCAAGCGACGATGCCATGGCGAAGGATGCGTTTTGGACGACTGCCCATCCGTCGCGTGCCTGCCAGACGTTTTTAACGGTGAGTTTTTGGGAGGCCAGGTTTGCAGCGTGGTTTTAGCCGATGCTCCTATCGGCGCGGCCGCTATAACGGGTGATTCATGGCCAGACAAAGGCAGCACGCCTGTAGAGTGTTTTGCGTTATCCGGTGGCGAGATCGGAAAGAAACGTACCACATCGTCGCTTTCCTCGACCCCAGCATCGTTCGCGGATGCCCCGTCCGAATCCTCTTTCGCCAGCCACGAAACCAATTGTTCCGGGACCGCATATTTGGCGATCAACGGCAGCACGTCGGTTGCAGTTTCGTAACGTTCATCAGGATCTTCGGCCATCATTTGCAAGATGGCGGCTTCGAGGTCGGGCGGACAGTCGCGACGAGTGTCGCTAATCCGCACATCGGAATCCGTACCAGGCAGCAGCGGTTTTCCGACAAGCGTGCTATACATCAATCGCCCCAAGCTGAATACATCCGAGCGTGGGTCAGGGTCTCGTTCGCCGCTCAAGATCTCAGGGGCGTAGAAAGCCGGAGCGTACCGCATGCCGGCTGGCCAGACCGCAAAGCGTGCTTTGTGCTCGTCGACGATGCCACCGGCAACCCCTGAAAGTTTGATATGTCCTCGGTCGCGACCACGGCAACCGATTAAAACGTTTGCGGGTCGCACATCGGCATGCGCTTTGAAAAACGAGTGGATGCCGGACAAACCACGCGCCACTTGGCTCATGATTTCACAGACCACGGGTACGGGCATCGTCCGATGACTCTTCAGTACATCGACCAGTGTTTGACCGTCGAAGTATTCCGAGATCACATACACGGTTTCACGATAGAGGATCAACTCGACAGGGGCAGCGATATTGGGGTGAAACATATGCACCATGTCGGCCGAAGCTTGTTCCGCGGACAAGCCCAATGGGTCGACAAAAAACGCAGAGATACGCCACAGCACTCGAATCTCGCCCGTCAAGCGACGGCGTATTTTGTACGCACCGCCGTACGGATTGCCATGGATTGGGCCGACGTATTCGTATTCGACCAATCGTTTGACAAAGTCGATCGGCTCGCGATCTTGATCCAATAACGCATCGACTAACTTGTCATCGTTAGGGAATCGCGCCCGCAATTCATCGAGCTTGATCGGGGCGTTCTGCTGTTGTCGATAGGCCATTTCATGCTGCAACATGCCGAACAGCAAGGGTCGCAAGTCGTCGGGAGCTACCTGGGTTAATCCAGGAGATTGCTCAGCGTGTTGACGAGTCGCAGATGTTTGCAGCCGCTTTTCAAATGCGACCAGGATCTGCGCCGGAGTCATCACGGCGTTCGCAGCAGTAGCCGAATCGACTGAGTTGTGCGGTTTAGGTTGTGTCATGATTTCTCCGCTCTTTGCACGGATCGTGTTTTAATTTTCAATAGCGGTGACCCAGGACCAAGACAAAACTTGGGGGGTAGAATCCACTTTACGCCGCAGTCCGCGATGCTGGCCTTTCCCATATGCGGCTGCAGACATCAGACGTTCAAACGGATTGAGAGGTCGATCGGTGGCACTGCGGACAGCCCGCGATTGCACGCTCAATCCATCTTGTTCTAAAAATTCGTAACTGGGTTTCGATTTCTCACTGCGAACCGGGATGGCAAGCACAATAAAACCCTCCGGGCCGAGCGACGAAGAGTCGACCGTGCCTCCGTCGGAAAAATGTGCCCCCGCTTGCAATGCTTCGGACAACCAGACTTGGATGCCGTGGTCCGCATCTAAATACAGCAGCGTCACCCACATGTCATCAATGCCATGATTTTCCACTCGCACCTGCAGATGATCACCGGGATTCAGTTGAGTCGGTGCATCTTCGCTCGGCGGCGAAGCATCACTCGATCCGTTCGCTCCCGGCACACTGCGAGTGACTTTCAGTTCGAGCTTCGAGCCTGTCGATCTCGTTTTCTCTTGCGAGGCCAAATCCGCAATTCGCCAGGTATTTTGCCATGCGAACAGTTTCTGAAAGTCGACTGCCAATCGCCGGACCAACTTTGCCGAGTCGTGTAACGGATAAGGACCGTAAACACGAGCGGCGGTGGTGCGTCGCCTTTGTTCTGTTCCGGGAGCCGATTCGTCAACGTCCTGGCGGAGTTCAACGTTGGCGTCAATCAACAACACGGCCGGGTGTTCGGTTTTGAAACCGTAATGTTTTTCGGCAATCGCTGGCGAGACGATTCGCAATCGCCACTGGGGCCCTTCACTGGCGTCGACCCATTGCACCAAGTCAGCTATCTCAGCAGACAGCGACTCCAATGCGGTCTTTAGCTCCGATTCAGATTCTGGTGTCGTTGCCCCCGGCTCTGTTTCGATTGCCACTTTCAATCGCATGTCGCCGAGCTCTTGAAATGCGATCGCGCACTTGGACAAATCAGGAAAGGACGTGATTGGCACTTCTGCTTTTCCAGCGTATTCACAGCTTTCGATTTCACTGTGATTGGGGGCTACTTTGGTGATTCGCAAATATCCCAGGATTGCAGAGTCCTCGCGGGTGCGGTCGTCGGGCGGATAGACGGCCAAAATTGTGTTCGTCGCCAGCCCCATCCACTCGCCCGCCGTGACGCGTGCTTGCCCGCCCATGTTCTCCAGGACGATGGAGGCACGTTCGGGAAATTGACTTTGGCCGAGCACCTCACGATCCAGATCGCCACTGAAAAACGGAGTAGGAGATCGGGAACCGCGTTCACTGCGATAGCGACTGACGACGCGCCGGCCCAAATCGCGGTAGGTGAGTGATTCGTCTTGTGATTCAAACGTTTGGATCAAGACGTAGGACAACAAGCCAAAGTAATGTTCCGGAGTGCGCGGAGCGTCCGAGGGTCGCGGCAGTTCGGGAGCGGTTTCAAATGCCTGGGCTGCATAGAACGCCGTGATGCTGCCGGTTTGCGAGCCATCGGCGGTTTGCGTCACCGTGTCGATGCTGTCGATTCCGTTGACTTGCGATCCACGACTACGCTCGGCGGGCGGCGAATTCTCCATGTCGCTTCGCCGTTTCTCCGCTGCGATTCGCATCTCGGCATCTGGAATGCCCAACACTTGAGGCGCCACTCCGCGTTGACGTTCTGCTCCGCCGACACTGCGGGTCATCGTTCCAGAATGGCAACAGTCGAATACGATCCAAACCGCAGCACCGCGAGATTTCAGTTCATCGAGCCATTGCCCGAGTTGGTCATCAATGATCGCATTCTCGGGCTTTCCGTCCGTCCACGTTTTCACGTCGGCCGGCAAGAAGACTTCGTCCAACCCATCGTATTCGGGATTGGCAGGATCGAGTGTCGTCAATTGGGATGCTGGGATGGGAATCTGCGTGCCATGACCGCTCATCAACACAACGATTTGAGAATCGGGTTTCGCGACCGCGATCAAGTTTTCAAAAGCGGACTTGATATTAGTGTAGGTGGGACGCGTAGCAACATCGTCATTCCAGCCGACCAACTGCTGAATGTTCGCTGGCGAAAACCCAAATCGTTGAGTCAGCAAATTTGCAAACGCGGGAACATCGTTCGCGGGTCCCCACAGCTCGGGAATCCGCGAGTTGTTGGGATACTGGGTACAGCCAATCAATAGCGCATGTTGAGTGTTTTCAGCGACTGCCGGTTCGTCAGCTCGATCGCGAGGTTCGTCGGCTCGACCGCAACCGGTGAACATAAACGATGCGACTAAAACGAGGGTTGCGAAAACGCACCGCGCGGAATTCGGGTTGGGCAACATGTTAACGATCCAGACATTTCAACGATGAGAGCCGAGCAATTCGGGAGCACCAGTACGAACCTGTACCACGGCCCCTGAATAGGACAACGTCCTCCGAAGTGAAATTGGACAAAACTAAGTTGCCTTTGTTTTTATCAAAGGAAAATAAACGGTAGTGACTTCGTCTCTGCTTTGCTGGTTTGGCGGGTGCACCACTGGTATAGTGGTTACTAGACCCCCATGCTTTATTATGTCACTTTCTGAAGTCCAGGCAAGCTAATTCTGGATTCGGCAAACAAGTCGTCGATCCTTTCGATTGAAGCGATTAGGAGAGTTAAGCGGATGCTTGACAGAGATGCGTTTTCCAACCTGATTCAGCGTGTGCAGAGTGGAGATTCGGAGGCTGCGACCGAGTTGGTTCGATTGTACGAGACCGAGATTCGCCGGTTTATTCGCTATCGTTTGGCGTCCGCGTCCCTGTCAACTTTGTTCGAATCTCTTGATATTTGGCAGTCCGTTATGGCTCGTTTTTTCGTTCATCTTGATGCAGGGAAACTTGATCTTGATGAACCCGTTCAGCTGAGAAAACTGCTAATGACGATGGCCCGCAATAAAGTTTACGACCAAATTCGCCACGAGAATGCGGATCGTAGGGATCGACGAAAGATGGGAGGATGGAGCAACGAACTGTTGGACAGCCTTGCCGGTGCCGCCGAAACACCAAGCCAAATTGTCTCTCGCCAAGAGATTGTGGGATTGGTGCGAGCATCACTGTCGGACGAAGAGGCGTATCTATTGGACCAGCGGGCGAGTGGACAGTCGTGGGACGAGTTGGCCACCGAGTTGGATTCGCGGCCCGATGCACTTCGCAAACGACTCGTCCGTGCGGTCGATCGTGTCGCTAACGAACTCGGTTTTTGCAAAGGAGCCACATGAGCGTTCCTGCCACCCATGACTCGGTCGCCAGCCTGATTCGCGATCGTCCCTTACAACAAGTGCTTGCGATGGCGCGGAACGCAAGTCGCGATCGTCGCTTGGCACTGTTCTGGGCCGACATGCGTTCTCGATGGCGGCAGGGTCAACAAGTCATCGCCGAAGACTATTTGAAAGGGAATGACGTCGATGACGAGTTCGTGGTCGACATGATCTATTCCGAGTTCGTGTTGCGAGAAGAACACCGTGTGCCTGTGGAGATGGAGGTTTACCGGCGACGATTCCCCGATCAATTTCCTGCATTGCAAACTCAGATTCCGATTCACCAGGAACTCTGCAATCTCGGTTTGTCGATGACCGATACAGTGACGGTACCACTTTCGGCGGCACCATGTGAATTGCCTTTCGAAATGCAGCGAATCGGCAAATATGTCGTCGTGGCCAAGATTGGCAGCGGAGGACAATGTGACGTTTACCGCGCGGTGCATCCCGAATTGGCAGGCGAAGTCGCGATCAAGATTGGCCGTCCCTCGCTCAGTTCCGATCCCGTGTCGATGGAGAACCTACGCCGTGAAGGACGAATTTTGTCCGAGTTGCGGCATCCCAATCTGGCGCGTGTCTATGACTTGGACGTCCATGATGGGTGTCCGTTTCTGGTGCTTGAATACGTACGCGGTCTGAATCTGTTTCAATACGCCCAGCAGTCGCATCTCGCGCCGCAGCGTGCCGCAAAAATCATCGCCGACGTTGCACGTGCGCTAGCCGTCGTGCATCGCGCAGGGATGGTGCATGGCGATTGCAAACCGAACAACATCGTGATGGACGAAGAAGACCAGCCTCGCTTGATCGATTTTGGGTTGTCGTGGCGATCCGATGCATGGACCGGTAGCGAATCGAGTACGTCGGATGCTATTTCCGGAACATTGGCGTTCATGTCACCCGAACAAGTCGCCGGCAAAAATGCGTCGATTGATAGCCGAGCCGATATTTTCAATTTGGGCGGGACCCTGTTTTATCTGCTTACCGGCAGGCCGCCCTATCCGAACGGAGAACTGAAGCAAACGCTTCAGCGACTGCGTAGTTGTCAGTGGGACCGCGAGACGCTCGATCAAGCGGATGCTCCCGCAGCACTGAAAAAAATCTGTCGACGTGCGATGGCGGCCAATCCCGAAAAACGGTTTGCCTCGATGGGCGACATGGCCGACGAACTGGAGAAATTCAGTCACGAAAGCGGTTATGGTCGACGTTCGCTGCTGATCGCTTGTGGTTTAGCTGCGATGTTAGCCCTTGGCTTTTTCGGTTACAGCTTGATCGGCAATCCAAGACCGGTGCAAACCAGTGGAGCTCTCGTTGATCCCCAAGCGTTGCCAATCAACCTGCGTGTAGATGTTTGGCAAGAAGAACGTCGTTTTGATCTCGCCAACGGAGTCCCGCTAGAAAACGGAGATGCGTTGCAGATTCAATGGACCCTGCCCGCCGGCATGTACGGATCATTGTTTTTGCTAAATAGCGATCAAACGTGGCGACGATTGGCAACTTATGAAGCTGGCGAATCAAGTCAGACAGTACGTTTCCCCGACTCGGCCACCGCAGTCGCGCCGGTATCAGGAGTCGCTGGCACTGAATTTCTACTCGCGTGTGCAAGCAAAACGGCTGCAGTGACGGTCGCCGAGATTGAGTCGGCTGCACAGTCATTGGATCTCTTACCGCAACTCGGCGACGCGTCGGTGTTGCGAGTCGATCCCAAAGGCGTCTCTGTCGAGCAGCGTTCGCGAGATCTATTGCCCGCAGTCGAGCTCGTCGCGCCCGAGATGGTCGTGACGCAGCAGTTAGAGAAATTGCGAGAACAGCTCGTCAAAAATGGAATCCTGTTCGAAGGGGTTGCCTTTGCTCATGCAGATTAACGCCGCCGTCGTCTTGCGACGACGCGTCTGTCGACATTGATTTCTTTGTCAACTCTCTCCGCCGTTAACATTCTTATTACGAGTCGTCATCCATGTTTGCATCGCCCACTCTCCTACGCAACGCCGCAACGTATGCAATCACGTTGTGCTTAGGTTGCGTCGCGGCAAATGATGCTGTGTCCGCCGACTATGCAATTCATCTTCATCTCGATCATGATGGGCGGATCGCAGTCGACTCAGTCGAAATGCCGCTGCCCGAATCGGTGGCGTCGCAGCCGGGAATGTTATTGTGGACCGACCAGGATCGTGATCGCTGGCAAGTGCTGCCACAGACATCCGCGATACCTACCTCGTCGGATCCGTCCCCGATGATGGTGGCGATGGATTCGGGTAGCCGCGGATCGGGTACCCAAGTAACTCCTGTGATCGCGATGCACGTGACTTCGCTGGATCAGCTGGTTGGGGGCGAGGTCTTGCGTGCGGTCGATGGAGGTGGATTGATCACGCCGCTCAATGAAGAAATGGTATTAGAAGGCAACATCATTTTGCGAAGAAGTGCGTCGGAGGCAAAAGGATCGGCCGATTCCTACCCTGCAGCCCAGTGGGTGCTCCGCTCGGACAACCGTCCGCCGCTTCGAATTGATTTCCCATCAGGCAAATCCGAACTGGCGTGGCGTGATATCCCCGATTTGCCCGCCGATCTGATGGAGGGGCTGCCGGAAGGCGAATACACGTTAACGCCGGCCGAGGGAGGCGATGCGATTTTGTTTGGAGTCGAGTCAAAAACGCACCGCGATCAGTTGCTGAGACACGCAGACGCGTTTCGCGAGATCATCGGAACGACAGCCGATCCGGTGTACGTTCAATTGGCCATTGAAGCGATGTTTGCTGCCAAGGACGATGACGGTCAATCGGATCCCTATCTCGTCGATGCATACAATCTGCTTGCAAAATTGCCGAAGCATCTGAGCACCGCACACCTGTCCGAAATCCAAGACAGCTTGTGGAAACAGATCCAGGGCGAACGTGAGGACGCTGTAGCAACATTCGACTCGACTGGCGTCGCTGTGATTGACCGCGCTCGGCAACGCATCACCGAAGGCCGCTGGCGTGAGGCGGAAACATTACTGCAAAGCGAAGAAGCCAAGGCTTCGCGTCGGTCACGTGCGTTGGCTCGGTTATACGAAGCGGTGATTTTATCGGAGTCTGGAGCCGCGACAGGCAACGCCGCGTACGCTGCGTTTATCGAATCGCTCGAAGGGATGTCCGAAAGCCCCGCAGCGGATCTTTTTCGAGCTCACAACAACTTTGCCAACTTTCTGCTCAATCGGGCCCAAGACCGAGTCTACGACCATGCGTTTCAAATCGCCACTGGCGTGCCGGCGCCACTGTACAGCGGGCTAAACGATTGGCACTTGGCTCGCGTGCATTACCAGGAAGCCGAAGCGATTGCCAACTCGCTCGCGCCGCATCAAGTCGCCTCCGTTCGCACCAATATCGCTCGGCAATATGCCTTGTTAGCCGATTACCTGCAATTATTGAATTCGGCTTTTACCAGCGACCAACAGTGGTCCGAAGGCCAACAAGCGGCTGCGGAGCAAGCTTTTGAAATCGCGAAACAAGTCAGCGTTTCGGACGTCCAGCGAGTCGATTCGCCGACGCGGGCCGGAGCGTTCGCGATGCTTGCTCGTTTGGCGCATCGCAACGGCGATGCTCAGCAGTGTCGCGACATGTCGGGCAAAGCACTGCAGTGGTACTTGCAAGACGGCTCGTTGGTGGGTGTCGAGAGCATGCATCGGATGATCGGAGTGTCGTTGGCTCGTGAAGCCACGTCGCAAGACTCGCCTGCGGCGGCGGCCGCGAAAACGGACGAGGCTTTGCAACATCTGTTGATTTCACACGCATTGTCAGAGACGCTTCGCGATCGTTTTCCCAGTGATACCGCCGGACTGTCTCGTGCCGGGTTCTTTGCCCGCCGAGCCTACGTGCATGAGCAGATCGTTGAATTGATGATTGCAGCGGGGCGATCGACGGATGCTTTGGCGTATGCCGAGTTGGCGAAGTCGCGATCATTACAAGATTTTCTCGCGACGCGATCGTCGGTCCATACGGACGATGCACAATCATCGCGTCCTGTCGCGGATTTGCTCGAGCAGTGGCCTGCGGGCACAATTGCATTGGAGTACTTTCTTGGTGCCGAGCGAGGCTGGGTGTTTGTGGTCAATACAAATGGCAAAACACAGGCGTATCCGTTGGTCGACGAGGCGGGGACGCCGTTGGCTTCGCGAGACATCGTCGAGCGTGTCCAGCAATTTGTGTCTGGAATACGCGGCACGTCACGTCAACTGTTCCAGCGGCATTCTGCGGGACTAGGGTTTGACAAAACATGGCAAAACAAACTGCATGTCTTTTATCAGCAGCTGATCCCAGCAGACGTGCGTCCTCTATTGAGCGAGGCAAAAGAGCTATTGATCGTGCCTCATCACATCTTGCACTACTTTCCGTTTGCCGCACTTGTGACGACCGTTGATGAAGAGCCTCGGATCTCGATCGAGATGCCACAGCCGACTTTCTTGATCGATGGCGATTTCCAAATCTGTAACGTTCCCTCGCTGACGGCTTGGGACTTGCTTCGCCAACAGACGCCCGATCCGATTGAGAACGCCAATGCGATTGGCATCACCGATTTTGAGAACGCACCACGCTTGCCCGGAGTGGATCAGGACCTAGCAAACTTCTCCACTGCATTTGCGAAGCACCCGTTGGCGATTTTGCGAGGCGATGAGGTGGACGAAGCGAGCATGAAGGAGTACTTGCAGCGCCCCGGGTTATTGTTCGTCGCTACCCACGGAATGAACATTGCCGATCAACCACTCGACAGTTTTCTGCTGTGTCATGCTGGGAACGATTCGACCAGCAGCGACTCCGATGGACGATTGACGGCTGCCGAGATTTTGGCCCAACCGGTTGCCAGCGAAGTGGTTGTGCTAAGCGCGTGTTATTCGGGGCTTGCCGATCGCAGTCCGCTGCCGGGCGATGATCTGTTTGGATTGCAGCGAGCACTGTTGCAATCCGGTGCGTCCAATGTCGTTTGTGGTTTGTGGGACGTTTATGATGAAACCGGTGCCCAATTGATGAACGTTTTCTTTCAGCGATTGGAAGCCGGCGATCCAGTGCACGCGGCGTTGGGCAATTCGCAGCGTGCTTTTTTAAGGGCCCGTCGCGCCGAGGGAAGTTTTGATCCGTGGATCCATCCCTACTTTTGGGCCGTCTACAAAGCGACCGGCAGCGACCAAACGACGATGACGACCGATTAAGCGATTGTTCCCTATCGCCCCTTTTGCTGTGTCCTCGTCGTCTTAGAATGGGGCGATGTTTGAACTTCGCTGTACTGTCCGAAATTGTCGAGAGCCGCTTCAACAACGTGAAAGTGGGCTGTTTTGTGCTGCCGGTCATCATTTTGACCGAGCCAAAGAAGGCTACTGGAGCCTGTTGCAGCCGCAGGATCGACGCTCAAAAAATCCCGGCGATGCGGACGCGGCCGTTCTGGCTCGGCATCGCTGGCTAGCACGTGGCTACGCCGCAGGTTTGGTCGAAACGCTACGCCCTTGGATTGCCGATTCGGCGTCGGGGGATCCAACCGCTCCTAGGCGGACGATGGATCTCGGATGCGGCGAGGGTTCGTTTGGTCCCGCGTTGTTTTCGGATGAAGCCGAAGGATACTGCGGCGTCGATCTATCCAAACGAGCCATCAAATTGGCCGCTCGTGGATGGCCCGCAGGAACCTGGGTGCTGGCCAACGCGGATCGAATTTTGCCAGCCGCCGATCAGAGTGTCGATCGAGTGATCTCGCTGTTCGGGCGTCGTCCCGCATCGGAGATCCGACGCGTTCTCTCCGAGACCGGTATCTGTATCGTCGCGGTACCAGGGGAAGAGGATCTGATCGAACTTCGCGAACAGGTTCAGCAAGCGGGACACCGACGGAGCCGATGGGAGATGGTCGTCGATGAATTGTCCGCAGCCGGACTCGATTTTGTCGAGCACAAGAACTGGCAACAGAGCGTCGACTTGGAAACCGATGCGATAGCCGACGCCTTGGCAATGACCTATCGCGGCGTGCGGCATTCCGAGCAGACTCGTTTAGAATCGTTAGCTGCAATGTCGGTGACGTTAGCTGCCGACTTGATTTTGCTGCGACGCCGTTCATAGTCCATTGCCGCTGGGATCATGCCGGCGTTTGGTGCACATCCCTGAGCCGACGGCGTTAGCCGCGGGCCTCGTCCCCCGCGTCTTTGATGCCTAAGGCCGTTGGCTCCGATGCAAAACGCGATGTTTTTAGCGTCGCGAGCGGTGCTTTGCTTTTCCGCCGTCATGACGCGGCCCACGTTTGCCGTGATGCATTCCTCGAGCATCGGGTTGAGGTCCATGATGACCATGGCCCAACGCGTGGCGTCCTTGTGGTTGTCCGCCGCGACGATGGCTGATGCCTTGATGACCACGCTGCTGCCCACGTTTGCTGTGCTGCATTCCTCGAGCATCTGGTCGGGGTCCATGATGACCGCGTCCCATCGCGTGGCGACCTTGCGGTTGTCCGCCGCGACGATGACTGACGCCATGATGACCGTACTGTTGACCACGTTTGCCGTGGTGCATTCCGTGTGCACCTGGTTGGGGGCCGTGATGACCGCGGCCCATTGCGCGGCCACCTCGATGTTGCCCGACTCTTTGATGCCCGACTCTTTGATGATTGTCCCGATGATTTACAACTTGATGCCGGCCATCACGATGATGGCGGATGTCACGTTTGCCATGATGTTGGTTGCCTCGTTGAGCAACACGACCACGGTGACCCTGTTTCTTGTTTACGTTTCGTTCGGGCCCACGATTGGCAGCCTTATGTGCTTTGTCCCGACGTCCTTCGGCTTTGGGCTTATCGCCCTGATCATTGTTGGGTTTGCGATCCTGTTTGCCGACTGCCGCTTTTTCACCTTTGGCGTCGTGATGAGGCGGCATGTGCATACGGTCTCGGGGTGGCCGATTGGCGTCGCCCTCCACAGTTGGTTTTGGGCCGAATCCGGGACCTCCGGGATGACCTGGCCCGCTTGGGCCACGCTGTCCTTCTCCGACGCGACCACCGCGATGGCGATCGCGGTCAAGACGATCGTGTCCTTCGCGATCATGCTCAGGACGCGCCGGTAATGCCTCTTTATCACGTTCTTTCCGTAGGGTCGGCGGTTTGACGCGAGTGTCCGCTTCGGCTTTGGCAGCCGGACGTTTGGAATCGGGTTTGGGTTTTTCTTGTCTGTCGTCTTGCGCATTAACTGCTTGACTTGATGTCATCAACAGTAACGCCGTTGTCGAGAGTGCTAGCTTTTTAAGAGTATTGATACGCATAAATCTCATTCCTTTTCGAGTCTAATACTTTGGCAGGTCTACTGGCAATCAGTGCCAAACTTCGCCTGTTCATTCAACACTTAGCGTGCTGCGTTGTTTCGCCACAATCAACACAACAAGAAAAAATACAGACAAACCCTGGGTGCCCCCCGATGAAACAGTGGGAGTCGGCACTAGCCGTGCGGTTCTAGCGAGTAAAACGTTCGGATTAGACCGGGCGGCTTGCGCCGCACCGCTACAACTTTGGTGTTGCCGTGATTTTTAGTTGCGCTGGTTTTCTGTCACCTCTTCACCAACTTCGTTGGGGGAGAGGTGACAGCACTATAGCCCGAAAAAAAGCTAACCCCCAATATCCGACGTCAACACCAAAGATTTAACAGTCCATGCTTACGCCGTTCCGCAAAAAAAATGAATTCAAGCGGCAGTACTGCTTCACAGAAACGTCAACGACGTTGGACTACAGGAACATCGAGTTGAACGTCAACCAGCGTGCGGTTAACAGCGTAAGCACGAGGCAGCACCACCAGGTTGCTCGCCGTGCTAGCGGTTGTTCGTGCAAGTAGTACAGAATCCCAATTGCCATACCTGTGATCGTGATTTTGAACAGGATTAATTGAATCGGATCTTGGATCAATCCGTTGCCCAATGGATTCAGCTCTCGCATCGCACCGCTCTGGTGAGCAATCAACGTCCAGACAAGGTCGAGCGCCGAGAGCACGCCAACAATCGTCAGCGACCAGATGGTGGCCTTTTTCGCGTTGGCAAGTGTCAGTGGATCATCGCCAAGGGCGACCATTTGTTGGGGGTTAGCCATCAGATGACCAAACGCAAGCACGACGGTCACCATCGCAAACATGCTGAGCGGAAATGCAATTTGTTGACTCAGAAGAAAAGAAGCCGCTTTGCGATCGTTCGTTTCATGAATCTGTTCGAGCCGGTCCACCGCGTGCGTCGCTCGCGCGGTGAATGCGGGTGTAGCCTTGAAATCTTGAATTAGGCGGTGCCAGAGTTCAAAATTAATTGGCTCCGCTCCCAATTCAGCTTCCGTCACAGTTTCTCGCCCCAACAAAGCCTTGAGCAATTCATGTCCTGATTCGGTGGTCTCTAACAGCAGCGGAGCCTCGCCCGAATAGAGAACAGCGACCGTGCCCATTCCCGATGAATTGAACGATTCCGCCAGGGACATAAACGGAGATCGGGGAAGATAATCGCGAAAGCTATCACGCCCTCGGTCACCCCAGTCGCCTCGGTCACCCCAGTTACCTCGTTCTCCCCGGCCGCCCATGTCCATGCCACGGAATCCATAGCCCCGGCGCGACCCTCGGCGATCGTCAGCAAAGCCCGACAGGTCAAAGGCACTCTCATCAAAAAGTTCTCCGTCGATCTTTAGACCCGCGGTACTGCACTTTATTTCCAACGGGGGAGCGAGATAGACACCGTTTAGAAACACAAAGGAATCTTCGGTCAGGATCGTACTTTCAAACTCGCGATATTTTGGCGGGGCCGACTCGTCTTGCGTCTGTGCCGTCGCGGCTGTCAATCCAAACACTAACGTCGCCAGCAGCATCGTGACGCGAATCCATTGGCTTTTTTTAGTTTGGACCATACGAAAACTTTCCTTTTTCAGAACCATGGGCTGTGGTATCTCTTTGACCCGATACTTCCGGCGTTGAGTCAATTTCGCCTGTTTTTAGCCATCGAGAGATCATCGATCAAGCTTGTGACGGTACGCATTTCCGAAATCAAACATGCTTGTTTAATATGAACCCCACGAAATCGCAAAAGTAGCGACGGGGAGAAAGAGATTTTTTTGCCTGTCGAGATTCCGGCGAAGCGGTCGTTTAGCGGCGTTTTAAGATAAAGACGGCGTCCACCAAATCGTCATCCATCGTTCGCTGCTCGTCGATGTCGTAGTCAAAGTCATATGCGGCAAGCAATTCGAACTGGTCCTCGACTTTACGAAACAGACTTTTTGCCTGGGCGATCGTGTACAGCCGCAGCGGGAATTCGCTACGAACGCGATGGATTTTCCCCGAGCGAGTTTGGGCCTTGATGCTCGCCCGCAGCGTTTCTTGTCGTTTTCGTCGATTGAAGTCGATCACTTTCAAGGTGACATGTACCTTGGTCCCCCCGTGGGATGCAGTCCAGCGTTCGGTGCTTTCCGGATCGGCGTCCATGGGGATGCAGTGAAAACCGAGAATGTAGATGCCGCCAGAGACCAGGTTTTCTGCGACCGACCGCAAATGGGATTCCGCGTCCGCGTCGCTCAACAGATGGCGAAAAGTGTTAAACGTGCAGAAGGCGGCGTGAAAGGGTTCGGGGAACTCCATTTTCGTCATATCGCCCAACACAAGCGTGGCATCGATCTTTCGCCGCGAGAGCCGTTTGCGAAGATAGTCGAGCATCGGTTGGCTGAGGTCCAACCCGGTTAATTCGTAGCCACGGGCTGCCATTTCCGCGACAAGCCGGCCGCTGCCACAGCCGGGTTCGAGCAGTTTGGTAGTGGGGGCACCGCTCCGAAAACGCTCGAATGCTTGCTCAAAAAATTCCACTTCGGCTTGGGTTTCATCACGAAACACCATGTCAAAGTATTGAGGATAGTCGTACCAGTTTTCCATAGAGAGCGAGCGATTTCGGGGGGGCTGCTAGGCTCAGCGACCATTGCAGCAGCGAGCGAGAAAAGTCGGCATTGTAGTCGGAGGTAACCAATTGGGGATGGTGCCGTAACGCAATCCCCATTTGATGTTAAGCGAGGCCGTGACGGCAAAGCTCGCGGATATTGCCATCGATGCCGCTAACGATCTGGAGAGCCGACAACGTCGCATCCAGGCCTTAGATGGCTGTATCAATAAACTGTCCAATCGCGAACGCATGCTGGTTGAAAAACACTATCGTCAATTGCTGGCCATCAGTGCGATCGCACAATCCGAAGGCAAAGGTTTGAGCACCATCTACGAGCGTCTGTAAAAAATCAGCGAGCGATTGGGACAATGTGTCAAACGTCAACTCGAACTAGGAGCGGTCTAGCTGATGCAACGTACCGAACAAGAACGCCGCACCTTTGATGAACTCGTCAGCCGTTGGTGTGCTGGAGACATCACTGTCGAAGAAGCAAACCAATTGAGTGAGTTACTCTCGGGCGACGAGACATTGGTGGCAGCGTTTGCGGAATCAATTCAACTCATCGCAATCTCCGTTCGCGGGTCTATTCATGGAACTCTAAAAAGCACGGGATGTTGAAGACCGCAGAGCCGCTATCGCCAATCCATCAATGTGTCGCCGGTTACCGATACAGCGTCGCTGAGAATCGGTTTGAACTGTATCTAAATGGCGAGCTTGTCGATGCGGGTGAAAGCAGCCAAAGAATTAAGCCGGGAGTCGCACTGGCGATTGGAGGCAATCGGGTCAAGAAGGCCGATTTTTATTCAGGAACGATCGGTGAAATCCTAATCTTTGATCAATTGCTTTCGGAAAGCGATTTCCAGCAAGTGACCGAAGGACTGATGAAAAAACGTGGGATTACAGTGTCGCAAACCGCTGATCCATCGAATGGCGTGAAAAATGCTGCAATGAAAAACGGCGGATCGTAAGACCACGACTGCCGGCGAAAAAAAGACAAGAACTTTGATATTTTGTCCGGAAACATTTGCATTGAACACGGATATACGTGTTCAACGCGATTATTCTCTTTTCAAGGAGCACTTTTCTATGAGACATATTAACCCTGCTCGGACGGCGTTCACCCTGGTTGAACTGCTTGTTGTAATCGCAATCATTGGTGTGTTGGTGGGGCTGCTATTGCCCGCGGTCCAAGCGGCGCGTGAAGCCGCACGCCGGATGAGTTGCAGCAATAATTTTAAGCAGCTCGGTTTGGCACTGCACAATTACCACAGCGCCTACAAAAATCTGCCCATGCAGAAAGGCGGGACCTCGGGACCTGGCTTGACGAACAAAGGGCGTCAAAGTGCGTTTCCAGGTTTGACACCGTTTATGGAACAGCAAGCGGTTTGGGAGCAGATCTCTAACCCTTGGCACCATACGGCCAGCGGGATCACCTATCCGCCCATGGGACCGCCGCATTGGATCGACCAATACCAGCCATTTAATACCCAAATTCCAACACTGTTGTGCCCGAGTGATCCAGGATCCGAAGGGATCACGCCGCAAGGGAAAACAAACTATGGGTTTTCAATGGGGGACAGTTTTTGGAACATCAACAAATTCAACAAAAATGGTTCCAACCGCGATCAACATCGTGGCGTTTTTATCAGTTCGAATCACACCCGATTTCGCGATATCTTGGATGGGTTAAGTAACACGATTGCGATGGGGGAAATTGTTCGCTCGCAAGGCTCGCGCGAAGTGATCGCCGATGTGGCCTATCGCGGCCATGGAAACACCGCGGCGCGGAACAATCCCAAAGCCGATGGATGGGATCGGTTTGTTGATCCCGAACGTCCTCAGTTCTACGACGCATCAACCAATTTGACTTACGATGCGGATTCGGGACGAACGCGAGGCAACAACTGGGTTTCAGGAGACGCAATCTTTACGGGCGTGACCACCGTGTTCCCTCCAAACGCGCCAAGCTATCAACGCGGAGCAAACCCGAGCGGAAACGGAGGCATCTTTACGATGGCCAGTCGTCATACCGGTGGTTGTCATGTGTTGCTCGCCGACGGTGCGGTCAAATTTGTAACCGCCAGTATCGACACGGGAAACTTGAATTCGCGTCCTGTGGGGGTGACCGGAGGACCGGCGCCTGGGACAAAGAGTCCCTACGGTCTCTGGGGCGCGTTGGGTAGCCGCGGTGCCAAGGAAACGATTGACGAAGAATTCTAAAACTGCTTTGCGGCATTTTGCTTTGTTTACTGACGAGCCATCCTAACCATTCCAAGAGGATCCTTTCGTGAAACGATTCCGACACTTTTTCATGCTAATGATTGCTGGATGTCTATTTGCAACGACGGGCTGTGGTCCGTCCAACGAAGTCACTGTGAATCAGCCTGAAGAGATTAAAACGAAAGAGCAGATCTTAGAAGAAATCGCGAAGGCTGATGCCGAGAATGCGCGTCTTGAAAGAGAACGCGCCGACGACGAATGACGGAGATGTCTTCGTAACGCGTGCTTGCTGAGCCGAAGATGCCACAACGGCGTGAACATTGTGAGCGAGCGTCATGAAATCCGCGTTGAATCGTCCGCGGCTAGTTCGACAGTCCTACTTAGTGAGCCGAACGCACTAGCGTCGGGCCGCCGCTCGGAAAAACGTTGGCAAAATGAGGCCTGCGGCTAGCGATGTCGCTAAGATGAAAGAACTTTCTTTGATGCTCAAATAACTTCACTTTCAGCTGTTTGCTCGAATCCGTGCGACGGGTAGGTTAGGCAATCCTGGCAGCGAAACCGTTTCGTAGGCCGCCACGTCAAGCGTGTCCACGAATTCGCGGCTGACATTCGGATCGGCAAAAACGGTTTCGCTCAGTAACAGATCGGTGCCTGCGAGCAAGGGCATTGCCATCGCCGCACGCGCGGTGCTGCCGAAATAATCGAGTCGATTGTTTGCAACGGCGACGAGCGTGCGACCGGCATGCACGGCGATCCCAAGTGCGTGTTGGCTATCCTGCTCGGCCTCGCAAATTTGCAGTGCCGCCGCAACGGCGTGTTCACAGCGGTCAAACGCCGCGAGCATCGTTTCGCCCACCGTCTTGGCAACCGTACCGTGATTCGCAAGCACAACTTGCTCCACTCGCGAGTGAATTTCGTTGACAAGCTTGTACGCTTCGGCGTCTCCAAGTTCGACGTAAAGATCCTCGATGTCATGGATCGTGGTGGCTAATAGCGTCAACTGCTCTGCAGTGATCGGGTTGCTTTCTGCAAAGACTTGATCGGGAAACAAATCGCGAAATCGTTTGATCGTCGACGCGGTTGCCGCAGTCACCACATCGTCACGGGGGATTGTGCGTTCGATTCGGATGACGTGCAAAGCCTTGTCATCGTTGATCAATTGAATGACATGATTGCCCGCGCGAAGCTTGGGGATGTGTGACGAGTGTCCAAGCGATAGTAGCTTGCTCGAATACTCGATTTGACCGCGGCCTTCTTCGACCCGCAATGCTTGGGTTTTGGGAAGTCGCGTTCCGCGAAGCACATAATCACCCTCGGCAAGGTGCAGTTCAAGTTCGAACAGCTCGTCAGGCTCGAGTCGCACCTGTGCAATTACGTGGGGTGAATGTTCGGGACCGCCGATACAGTAGCTCTGATCATCGACTTGTCGAATCTCCGGATGAGCTCGAAAGACCATTTCGATCGCGTTGCCGCGGTTCGATTCAAACGCCACATTACAGGCTTCGCAATGGGTATGGTCTTCAATCGCCGAAAGATTTTGGTGAGCCGCAGCCGGCGCTCGACACGTTGGGCACAGCACGTCCCAGCGCAACGACAACAATCCGACAGATGCGGCAACCAAACAGGCATCGATGGTTTCGTCCGCTGAAAAATCGAGTTCTTTGGCCAACGCAATCGGCCGAATCTGAGCGAGCGTTTGCGGAGCGGACTCGCTGAGAAAAACGCCGAGACGGTGGGTCAGATCGGGATCAATTCCAGCGTCGATCAAGAGATCGAGTCGTTGCTGCAAACGTTCAGAATCTGCAGCACTGATTCGGTGCGGAGGTTCAAACGGATCGAGTTTCTCGCCCTGTTTGCGACTCTGAATCGATTTGTCGATCCGCGAGTAGACTCGGTTCAAATTGCGGAACGCTTTCCAATCCGCCTCCACAGTCGTCATCACGCGGCCTAGCAAATTGCGTGGCTCGACTCGAATTTCATGACTCAATTTCGTGCCGCCGCCCGGAATCTGTTCCATTGTCACCACGCTCATGAACCACACAAAGGGGCCCGACTGAAACTCACGCAAAATCCCCATGCGTTTCGCTTCGATCCACTCGAACGGATGTTCTTCCCATGCGACTTGGACACCACTGATTCGGAAAGAGCCGAATTTTCGCATGCCCCGTTGTTCGTCGAATTCACTTCGGTAGATGACTGCAGGTAAGCCGATCGCGCGATTGAGCCGTTCGGTATTGGAGACAAACGGCCAAATTTCTTCAGGATCGCTGGCCAGTTCCCACTGCTCCGTTTTTCTCCAAAGCTTGTCTTCGCGATGCTCTGGCATTTTGGGATGGACTTCGATGTCCGACGGCGTGCCGCGTAAGACCCGTTCAATCTCGCGGCTCATTTGCGATGCATCGGCGAATCGTTTCTCCGGCTCCTTTGCGAGTGCACGGTTCAAGATGCTGGCACATGCATCCGAGACCTGCGGGTTGCTCTTTTGCACCGCTGGCGGCCGGTCGTAACAGTGCATCGTGGCCAATTTGATGCGATCGCTGGATTCAAACGGCACTTTCCCCGTCAATAACTCATACAAAGTGATTCCAAGCGAATACACATCGGTGGTAGGTCCGATCTCAACGCTGCCTTTACATTGCTCGGGTGACATGTACAGCGGCGTCCCAATCATCACTCCATCGCCGGTGACCTCCATCGATTCGGACTGCTCGACCTGGCGGGCAATTCCAAAATCGGAAAGTTTGACGCGAAAGTTCTCCAGTGCGGTGTTGGATTTTTCGACGCTCGTGTCACGACGCTGCAACAGGACGTTTTCGGGTTTGATGTCGCGATGCACGATGCCTTGCGCGTGGGCATAGCCGAGCGCGCGGGCGATGTCGCCGACAACGCTGAGGGCATCATGTTCGTTGATGCCCAATCCGTTTTCGGAAGTTTGGCTTACGATCCATTTCTTTAGATCGATTCCGTCAATGTATTCCATGACCAAATAGTGAATGCCGCGATCTTGATCGACGTGAATCAATCGCGTCACGAATTCGTTTTGGATATCGGCCAACAAACGTGCTTCTTTGCGGAAACGACGAATCGATTGCGTTTGATCGTAGCCATGGACTCGCAACACTTTTACAGCCACGAGGGATTGGTCTAACATGTCGGTTGCGGCGTATACCGCCCCCATACCGCCTTGCCCAATCTTTTCGCCGATCAAAAATCGCCCCAGGACATCGCCTTCGTTAACGATTTCGGTCAACGACATTATCGATGACGTGTTGATCGAACTGCCGTCGGTATCAGGGTTCACTTCGGCGGTGGCGGCGTCGTTTCCGCGAATTGGTACCGGCGTCGGCGTCCCGATTTGAGTCGACACACTCTGTCGAGCCATCTCATTGTTGCCATGATTGCCACCCACCGAAACCGAAACATACGATTGCGAAGGAAGTCGAGCGAATAGCTCTAACAGGTGTTCACTGTTGATGGCCGACTCGTTTTGCACGGCTTCGTAAATGGCAACAGCCTGAGACATCGAATCGGAGCTGGCCGAACCGTCGAAACTCACTTTTTCAAACAGCAACTGCTTGAGCACGGATCGCAAACCCTCTAAGTCCTCTTCGCGAGGGTCGATGTCCGCGGCGGAACGTGGATGCGGTGATTCGCTGATCGCGATATCCAGATAGTCCAATTGAATCTTCCACACCCCCGCTGGACGCAGCAACGCGATATTGTCAATGGTCAAACACGGATGGTAGAGACCGATGTGGTGGCTTTGCACGACGAGCGAAGTGAGCTGAGAAGCAATGCTCAGGGTCTCGTCAAGACTCAGATCTTCGTGGGCCGTCGCCAGACGCAACGGAGCAAGCGACTCGGCAACGATAATCGGCGGCGTTTTTGACAGCCCGTTTTCGATGACACGGCACACCGCAGGCGACTGTAATAATTCAATCAGACGGACGTTTTTTCGAATGGCGGCAAGGCGATTGGGATCGATCGCCGGTCCCGTCAACACGAACCGCCCCTGCGCACACTCATTACCTGGATCGCTGTGCCGATAAAGCGCTCCGTCAGTACCCTGGGAGATTAAATGATGTAACGGCGTTGTCATGAGAGCCATTTGCGTACAAGCCAAACAGTGTCCGAGCGGCAATCAAATTGTCCCCCCCAATGTAGCCGATATGCGCCCGGCCCGGTTTCTGCGATGCGAAAATTGGCGGAATGCTAAAATCGGGTTGCCTGGCTAGAATAATGTCAACGCCACCCCGTGCCAGCGAAACGTCGCTGAATTCGCCGACAGCATCGCCGTCTCGTGAAGCGGGAAGTGTGGTGAAAGTCCCCCTTTTTCCCGATTGATGCAATTGACGGATCGCCCCTCTATGCCGGATGACCCTAAAGACAAAACGGCTAAAAACAAAGCTGCCCAGAGCAACAAATCCGTTGACAAAGTGAGCGAAGTCAAATTGACGGACACTGCGGGGGACGATTTACCGACGGCGCTCGGGTTCAGCCATGCGGCGACCAAGGTCAAAACGTTCCCGCAATCGCCTGGCGTCTACTTGATGAAGGACGATGCCGCTCGCGTGATCTATGTCGGCAAGGCAAAGAATCTACGCAGTCGCGCGGGAAGCTACTTTCTAAAAGCGGCGGCTGAAGATCAGCGAACCGCTACCTGGATCGGCGAGATCGCGGACATCGACTTTGTTGAGTGCGAAACCGAAGTCGATGCGCTGCTGATGGAAGCGAGGCTGGTCAAAGATATCCAGCCCAAGCACAACAAGGATCTTAAAGACGACAAGTCGTTTCCCTATTTGATGATCACCACGCGTGATGAATTTCCTCGCGTTGAGATCACACGCGAGCCCAAAGAAAAGGGCGTCAAGTTGTACGGCCCGTTTCCAAGTGCAGGGGCGCTGCGGGGCGCGATTCAGGTGCTGCAGCGAATTTTCAAATTTCGTACCTGCACACTCGATATCAGCGAATCGGATGAACGTTGGAAGTGGTTTCGGCCCTGTTTGTTGGCGAGCATTAACCAGTGCACTGCACCTTGCAATCTGCGCATCAGTAAAGAGGAATATCGCCGCGATATCAAACGATTGCAAACGTTTATGGAAGGCGGCAAGAAGCGTTTGCTCAAAGAAATGCATGGCGAGATGCAAACGGCTAGCAAGGCGATGGACTTCGAGCGAGCCGCGGTGCTGAGAGACGAAATTCGCATGCTCGAGAAACTCGAGGACCGTGGCGAACTCGATACACACGTTCAGCCTGAGGTCTTTTACATTGATCCAAAGAAGGGGCTAACGGGACTTCGCAAAGTACTGGGTCTGGCCGAGACGCCGCGGATCATCGAAGGGGTCGACATCGCTCATCTCGGAGGCGGCGAAACGGTCGCGAGTCTGGTTCAGTTCATTGACGGATTGCCGTTCAAGCCGGGGTATCGCCGGTTTCGGATCCAAGACGTCGATGGCATCGACGATTATCGCAGTATCTATGAAGTGGTCTCGCGACGTTTTCGCAAGCTTTCGGATTCCGGCGAATCGTTCCCCGACATCTTGTTGATCGATGGTGGCAAGGGGCAGCTGAATGCAGCGATGGCAGCGTTTCGCGACCAAGACATTACGCCACCGACGGTGATCTCGTTGGCCAAACGCGATGAAGAAATCTTTCGGCCCGGCGATTCCGAACCGCTGCGGTTAAGCAAAAGTGCATTTGCGCTGCGATTGTTACAGTACGTTCGCGACGAATCGCATCGATTTGCCCAGCATTACCATCACATCCTCCGCACCAAGTCCACCTTCGATCGCTAGCGGTCGTCGAAGTTGTAGGCCGGTTCGCAGTTTCAGGTAGGGCCGGTTCCTACCGACCGCCCCGGACGGATCGATGCAGTCGGCCGGTAGGAACCGGCCCTACGCCTAGCCCACATAAAGAACCTAGGGGGAACGCATTTCTCGGTCACGAGGGCGAACCTATTTGTGTAACTCGTGGTCTGTGTGACAGTGGATGAACGTTTTGTTTTGCAAAAAAATGCCGCGAAGGCCGCTATTTGCAATGGAAAATCATTCCAAATCACGGAACTTTTTCTGGTAGCAACGCTGCTTTTGCCCTGTCAAACTGCTGTGCACAGAAACACACTTTTTGACTATAATGGCATTGACGTTCAGATTTCATCTTTCAATTGGAGGGACCTCCCTAAACCGTGCGAGAACAACACCAACTTCGCGATGATTCGCCGGAGCGAAGCATCTTGGCCCGCCTGATCCTGCCCGAGCAAACTGTCGAGGCGGATCCGCTGGAAGAACTATACGGACTGGCCACGACCGCAGGAACCGAAGTCGTCGATGAGTTGATGCAGCGGATGACGCGACCGAATCACGGCACGTTTTTGGGCAAAGGCAAAGTCGAAGAGCTTCGGCTGATGGTCGAGCGGCATGATGCCGACGTGGTGATTTTTGATAATGATCTGAACCCCGCACAAATTCGAAATCTCGAGAAGGCGATCGATGCCAAAGTGATCGACCGCACCGAATTGATTCTCGATATCTTTGCCGCCGGAGCTCGCACGTACGAAGCCCGCTTGGCGATCGAGTTGGCTCAGCTCGAGTACTCGTTGCCGCGGCTGAAACGGATGTGGACTCACTTGTCGCGTCAAGCGATGGGCGTCGGTATGCGTGGGCCTGGTGAAAAGCAATTGGAAGTTGACCGTCGGTTGGCGCAGAAACGCATCCACGATCTGAAAGAAGAACTGTCCAAAGTCGAGCGTCGCCGTGAACAACAAGTCCAGGCACGTAAAGAAGCTCCCACCGTGTCGTTGGTCGGTTACACCAATGCCGGCAAGAGCACGTTGATGAATGCGTTAACGGATGCCAATGTGCATGCGGCCGACAAATTGTTCGCCACGCTCGATACACGAACGCGACGTTGGCAATTGCCAGGTTGGGGGACCGTGCTGCTGAGTGATACGGTTGGTTTCATTCGCGATCTGCCTCACTCGTTGGTTGCGAGTTTCAAATCAACGCTCGAAGAAACGCGGCAAGCGGATTTGTTGATGCACGTCGCCGACGCCAGCAGCCCGACGGTGTTCGAGCAAATCAGTGCGGTCTATCGTGTGCTCGAGGAACTTGAGATCGAAGCGAAAGACACGCTGCTAGTGCTCAATAAAATCGATGCGATCAAAAGTGCGGCGGTTTTGAACCGAGTGCTCGACCGTTACCCCAATGCGATCCCAGTGAGTGCCAAGAGCAACACGGGGCTCGTTCCATTGATCGAAGCGGTCGGCGAGGCACTCGGACGCGAGTTCTTTGATATCGAAGTCGACGTGGCTCCGAGTGATGGCAAGTTGTTGGCGTACTTGGCGGCCAAGGGCGAAGTGTTGTCACGCAAGTACGGTGAGGAAACCGTGACGATCCACGTCCGAGTCCCTGCCGGAGCGATGGGCCCTGTGCATCGCGACGCTCTTGCGATTCGCCACATGGATGAACGTAGTTCGAAAACCAACGACGATCAGGTTGCCGAGGATGAAAAGTCCTCAATTTCGATCGATCTGCCATCGGTACCGCTGTCGGATTCGTCAAGCGAAGTGGCCTAGTCTGGACCGTGTCACTGCGGCTGAAAGACACGCCACATGTTAACCCGAAGCGTCAGCGAGGGACTTCAAGCCGTAGCTGCGTCAACTCTTAATTATGAGTAACGGAACTCACGCGAGAGTTTCGTCCACCCAGTTGAACATCGAAAGTCTTGACGACTTCCGCTACGACCCCGCACCCTAATTCCTCGCTGTAACGCAGCAATAACCACGAAAGTATTGCGGATCGATGCGTTGGACCCCCAAAGAGTCAATCACCGTAGTCACTGGCGCTAGCAGCGGGATTGGTCACTGCTTGTGCGAATTGCTGCTCGATCGTGGAGCCACCGTGGTTGCCGTCGCACGGCGAGGCGAGCGATTGGCGGATCTCGCATCACGAAATTGTCCTGGCAATTTAATTCCAGTGGTCGGTGATGTGACCGATGCCGATGTGCGTGCCGAGATCTTAACTGCGGCGGGTCGTGTGGATGACGGCCGATTGGACCTGCTGGTCAACAATGCCGGAATCGGTGCGATTGGCCCCTTCGTTGATGCTGACGAAGAACGTTTGCGGCGAATCATGGAGGTCAATTTCTTCGCACCTGCCGAATTGATGCGGCATGCGATCCCGATGTTGCGGCGAGGTCGCGCTCCGGTGATTTGTAACATCAGCAGCGTGCTGGGACATCGCGCCGTGCCCGACAAGAGCGAGTATTGTGCAAGCAAGTTTGCCCTCCATGGTTTGAGCGACTCGGTGCGAGCCGAATTGGCCCGCGACACGAGCCATGGCAACTCCATTCAGCTGACGTTGGTCAGCCCCAGTACAACTCGGAGCGAGTTTTTCGATTCGTTGATCGGTTCAGACGCCGATACGCAATCAAAAAGCATCGGTAGCTGGCCGCCCGCGAAAGTCGCTCGTGCAACCCTTTCGGCGATCGAGTCGCGACGCAGCGAGGTGATCTTATCCCTCGCTGGCAAAGCCTTGGTGTACGCCGACCGCATCTCGCCGCCTATCGTGAATGCGATCTTGGCGAGATAAGCTCTGCGTCCCCACCAAAATTTTCGGCGGGGCTCGCAACACCGAAGGTCTTCGCGGCTTAAGGACCGTCGGAAGAATAGCTGGTGGCATTTTCCGTAGTGGACGAGGCAACGAGTCCTTTTTGGCTGAATGAAGCTGCAGGACTCGTAGCCTCGTCCACTACCGCCCGCCATTTATTGATCCGAAGATCCTAAGCACAACGGCGTTTGGGGTTATCCAGCCCCACTCTCGGTGATTTTGAATTTCAGTTTTGTGGCGCTGTCGTTCTTCATTTCGAGCACTTCTGCGGTCGCACCTTCGACTTGCAGTTTGTCTCCCTGGACCAAAATTTTCTGCTTCACATCCATCAGCAATCCGCTGATCGTGTCCGCGTCCTCGGACTCTTCCAACGGCAGCGACAGACGGCGACGCACCTCTTCCACGCCAGTGGTACCGTTGATAATAAATTCGCCCGGTCCCGCTGGAACAATGTCCGGATCGGCACTGTCAAACTCGTCGTCCACTTCGCCGACGATCTTTTCCAGCACATTCTCGAGCGTCACCATTCCGGTAATCGTGCCATATTCGTCGATCACAAACGCCATCAACTGATGCGTCGCTTGAAAATGTCGAAGCACACGACTGATCGGCATCGTCTCGTGCACTTTTTTAGGTGGGCGCACGATGGAGCGAACGTCAAATTCGTCTTCGTCCGGCGGGATCATCAACAAGTCTTTGATGTGAACCACACCGATCACTTTATCGAGTGACCGATCGCAAACCGGGTACCGCGTGTGCATCGTCTGGCGGACAAGTTCACGAAGTTTTGAAAGTGGATCGTTGATGTCGAAAAAGATAACGTCACCGCGAGGCAACATCACGCGGCGCACGATCATGTCATCGAACTCAAAGACATTGTTGATCAGCGAGTGCTCGTTGCGGCTCAGATTGCCGTGTACATGAGCTTCTCGCAGCAGTGCTCGGATCTCTTCTTCGGTATTAGCGCCACCATGTTCGGCAGCCCCTTTGATGCCAACCAATTGCAGCAAGAAAGACGTAACGACGTTCAGTACGGTTAGAAACGGATACAGGACCACATAGAAAAATTTCAGCGGCACCGCACACCACAACAACACCTGCTCGGGTCGACGGATCGCGAAAATTTTGGGGAACTGTTCTCCGACAACTAAATGCAAACCAGTGATCGCGGAGAACGCCAGCGCGAAGCCCATCACGTGAATCACACGCTCGTCCGTCACGCCGAACCACCCTAATACCGGTTCAACGAGCTCCGCAAACGCGGGCTCACCGACCCAGCCCAAGGCGAGCGAAGCCATCGTGATCCCAAGCTGGCACGCAGAAAGCGATTCGTCCAATCGCTTGGCGAGCCATTTCGCGGTAGTGGCAAACGCCTTGCCATCGCGGGCGAGTTGCTCGATCCGCGAAATGCGAACTTTGACGAGCGAAAATTCTGCGGCGACGAAGAATCCGTTTAGCAGAATCAGAAAGAGAGCCAAGCCTAGAAAGATCAGTGTGCCGGTCATGCCGTCCAACAAAATTTGTTAATTATCGATCGCCTCACAACGCGTGTGGGCGTTTCCATCTCTTGCAGCATGACGCTGTCTAAGCCGTCAGCCAACCTTTGCGGTAAAGGTACGCGAGCAGTCCGCCTGCCATCACCGCCATCAATCCAAATGCAAACGGATAACCAAACGCCCAATGTAGTTCGGGCATCTTCAATATCGAGGTTTCACTGTCAAAGTTCATCCCATAAATTCCAGCCACGAAAATCATGGGAATGAAAATCGTCGCGATGATGGTTAACACCTTCATCACGTCGTTATTCTTCTCACCCAGCAACGCAAAATAAAGTTTGCGAAGCTCGACACAGGTCTCTCGTTCGGTATCCACCGCCTCGATTAATTGCTGAATATGGTCTTGGCAGTCGCGAAAATACAATGCCGTGTCGTCCGAAATTGTTTCAGGTGTGTCCCGAAGAACGTCGTTTAACGCCAAACGATGTTGATTCACTGTTTTGCGAATCATCAGCAAATCGGCACGAATATGGTGCAAATAAAGCGGCAGCCCGCTTTTCAAGTCGCGCCGAGGGCTCGTCCAATTGCCCCGCATATTGTTCCAGCACGGGAAAGTAACCGTCAATAATCGCATCGATCAGTGCATAAGTTAAATAGTCGCCGCCGCGGGATCGGATGCGTCCCAGACTGTTGGCGATCCGCTGGCGAACCGGGTTCAAACACTCACCAAGCCGCTCTTGAATCGTGATCACCAAGCTGGGCTCAGCAGCTCCACATCCCCTAAACCATCGCCGGAGCATCAGTTTCTGCCTACGTGATCAGTCTCGATTCTCATTTCGTTCCGATGCGATCGGCTCGTTTGCGGAACCAAAGATTACGGTTTGCGGGACCCGGGGCAGCACACGGGAAAACGCCGTGATTGCGTGCGTTTACCAAACAGAGGCTGATCGGCGTTTTTCGATGACCGCAGGCCTGAAAGTGACTTCGCTCCGACGCGTTTGAATGCAAAACAGCGAAGTCAGTGCGCTGTATCGAATCACAAGAATGGGAGTCCAAATACCTTTTGCGACTTCGGATTACCGAACCTAACACCTCTTTGAAAATCGATTTGAGACAATTTTGTCGAGTATTATCGGATTCAGTAGAAACTACACTGTTTTTTACGTGTTAATCATTCATCGATTTGTAATAGTGACGAGGTTGAATCCGAGTTTTCTATTGCAACGCGACTTGCAAATGACTCTCGACACTCTCTACCTCCTCGCTTTGGACTTTCGTCATGAATTACACAATGAACCTGATCTCACGGTCGCTACTGTCACTATCGGTATCCGCAATATGTCTTGGTGGTACTGCGGTCGCTCAAGCTGAAACAAAAACGGCGGACGCGGAAACCCCGAAAACGAAAGTGCTCGAATCCGACGAAAAAGGACGTGCGATCCATCGCGAAATCGCCGAACGACCGGAAGACGACCGAGGTTGGTTCGTAGTGTCCAAGGCAACCTATTGGCCTTTGTGCTACGAAGCGTTGGATCGTTTGGAAGAATCACGAGCACTTATTGGAAAAGGGCAAAACGATAAATTGGCTCAATCGATCGAAAAGAACGCCGCTTGGTTAGGGTTGGCTGGATCGGCCGCGATGACTGACGGGCAAGCCGGAATCGCTTCGTGCCAAGATCGTCTAGACGAGTTGGCTGTTAACCTGCGGGAAGACAAGGACGTTCCGTCGGACAAGAAAATTCACGATTGCATTACGCTGGCTGAACTGTGCATGGCTAAGTCCCACGTTTTGCGGGCCGATGCACCAGACCAAGCGGATGTCGAATTGGAAAAAAAGCCATCGAAGCAAGTAAAGGTCAGTGCGGCAGTAAAGGAAGCAGAAAAGGAAATTCGCGAAGCGCAAATTCAGGCTCGCTTCGAACAGTACTGTTACGACGCCGGCCAAAGTGTCCGCCATCTCGCGGTCGCTCAAACCTACATTCAAGAAGCGGCGAAAGCGAAAGGGTTGTCGGTCCCCAAGTCGATCCTAGCCGACCTGCCTGAGGCGGACAGCTTTGACAACCGCGAAGACGTTGCCGAAGAGTATGACGAAACGGTCCGCCCTCGAATTGCAGAAATGCTGTCATTCATCGACAAGGAACGACGTGCGTTAATCAAATCGATTGACGGCGAATAGACAAGGCTTGTTTGCTTGCATGGACCGCTCACGCGGATCTGCTATCAACACGGGGGAGCTCAAGCGACCTCCGTGTGTATCGCGCAAGCACGGCTCATCCCCCCGGTTGATGGAGACTGCTCACTTAGTGAGCCGTGACGCGTGAGCGGCCGGGTTCCACGCATTACCCGGTGCCTTACGGCCCACGGCTCACCACTGCGAGTTGCATTTCGAATAAGTCGATAGTAGCGAAAGTCGTCAAGACTTTCGTTCCATGGTGTATGCCCCGAAACTCTTGACGAGTTCCGCTACGAAATGCTTCACAACGTTGGCCCAAACGGCTAACTCAAGAGCGGGGATGTCGTACTAAATCAGCATTCTCCGCTGAGTTGGGGGCGATGAGCGTTTTTGCGAGTTGTCGGGATTCTTCATAATTGTCCGACGGTTCGCAAAAGTTCGGTTGTAGTGACGGTCGATAATCCTGGATGACGTTCTGCTTGGCTTCTATTCCTTGCACGCAGCCGAATCCCAACTCCCTTATCGACTTGGCGACCGGCTGCTGCTTTGCTGTTTGGTTTTATGGCGAGTGCTGCTTCCAACGAGAGTGCAAACGGAGAACGCGACGCGAACTTGATTCGCGACGTGGTCGCCATCGTTCTGGTTGCGATCACCTTGATCGCGACCGTTTCGATCATCACTCGCAGCCCGGCTGACCCGATCGAAATGCCAATTTGGCCGGTCAGTGCCTTCTACACTCCCAACAATTCGGTCTATCCGACCAATCCCACCGTGACCAATGCGTGTGGCTATTGGGGAGCCGTGATTTCCTCGGCACTGCTGGACGCGTTGGGACTGGCCGCAGGGCTGGTGATCGCAGCGGGCGGCGGAGTCGCGACCGCACTTCTGTATCGAGGCCGCTTGAATGCACCGGTGCTGCGATCGCTCGGGGGAACCATCGTCGTTGTTGGCGTGGCAACCGCGAGCGGATTGTTGCCGATGCAATTCGAGCAAATGCCAGTCGTTGGTAATGGCGGCTATCTCGGAGCGATGACATCGACATTTTTGCTTGAACACTTCGCTCCCGCTGGTGCTTGGATTTTATCAACGACCGTGATCGCGGTCGGTTTGCTGCTGACCACCGACTATGCACTGCTGTATGCCGGAAAACGAATTTTGGCAGGCGGCGCGATGGTCTCAAAAAGCGGGATGCGCCGCGCCGTCAAAGTCATGCCCATCACCGTGCGACGACGGCGACAAGCGTTTACAGATCTAGAAGAACCGATCAAGATCGAAGGTGACGAGGTTGGAAAGTCCAGCGAGGCTGAACAACCCGCTGCGGACGGGAATGTTGTGGAAGCGAGCGATTGGTCCAAGCGCGAACCCAAAATCAAGTTCAAGAAAAATCGTCGAAAGACAGCTTCCAGCGACGAAACCGATTCGGCTGCCGGGGAAACCGTTGGCGTTGCGACGATGGACGTCCCCGAAACGACCGCGAGTGATCCAGCGGTTGCGGATCCGCCAGCCTCCGTTGCCGAGCCGATGGCGGCCGACGTCGAAGAAGATTTGCACGAGGAAGTGGCTGAGAGTGAGCCTGTGCTGCGTGATATCGAGGTCGACGATGAAACACTGCATCTTCGTCAGGACGAGAAACACTCGCTGTCGAATCCAAAAATCAAAGTGCCCAAGCGAAAGCAACAAGCGGACGCCAAGCAGGAACTTTACGACAACGTCCAGGAATCGGCTCCGTATGGCTCCGAAGACTATCGCTTGCCTCCGATTGAGTTGCTCGAACAGAGCGATGACGTTAGCTACGACGAACAACTGATCGAAGTGCGTCGCAAGGCACAAATCCTAGAAGACACGTTTAAGGATTTCGGATTCAACATCCGCGTTGTTGAAATCGAAACCGGTCCTGTGATCGCCCAATACGAAATCGAACTCGAAGCCGGATTGCGACTCAGTAAAATCACCGGTTTGGCGGACGACTTGGCGATCGGATTGCGTGTCCCGAGTGTTCGTATTGTCGCGCCGATCCCCGGCAAAAACACTGTGGGAATCGAAGTCCCGAACGAAAATCGTCAGGTGGTGCGACTGCGTGACGTGATCGAAGAATCGGACATGAGTCGTTCGAAGATGAACATCCCCGTGTTCTTGGGCAAGGACGTCTCGGGGAACCCGATGGTGGTCGGGCTCGAGAAAATGCCCCACCTTTTGATCGCTGGTCGAACCGGTACGGGTAAGAGTGTTTGTTTGAACGCGATCATCACTTCTATTCTGATGATGTGTCGCCCCGACGAAGTTCGGATGCTGATGATCGACCCCAAGATGGTCGAATTGAGTGGCTACGGCCGTTTGCCGCACTTGATGCATCCCGTGATCACGGACATGAAAAAAGCCGAAGCGATCTTGGCTTGGGCAGTCGAGAAGATGGAAGAGCGTTACTCGCTGCTTGCCAAGGCTGGGGTGCGTCATATCAATAGTTACAACGATCTTGGTCGTGAAGAGATTCTGCGACGACTCGATCTGGACGAGTCGGAGGATTCCGACGGCGTTCCGGACAAACTGCCCTTCATCGTGATCATCGCCGACGAAATGGCGGACTTGATGATGACCGCCGGCAAGGATGTGGAAACGCACATCATTCGCTTGGCACAAAAGAGCCGAGCGGTGGGGATACACTTGATTCTGGCAACGCAAAAGCCGACCGTCGACGTCATCACCGGTTTGATCAAGAGTAACTTGCCGGCTCGCTTGAGTTTCCAAGTGGCGAGTAAGACGGATAGCCGCGTTGTCTTGGACGAAAACGGTGCCGACAAATTGCTCGGCAATGGTGACATGTTGTTCTTGTGGCCGGGGACCAGCACGTTGATTCGTGGACAAGGCACCTACTTGTCCGACGAAGAGATCGATGCGGTGGTCGATCATTGCAGTCTCGGCGAACAGAATTTCGTCGGCGAGTTAATGAATCTGAAGGTCGATGAAGGCGATGATGCCGAAAGCGGCAATGTCGGCGAAATCAAAAATCGCGACGAGTTGTACGAAAGTGCAATCGAAGTGGTGATTCGCGAAGGCCGTGGTTCGTTGTCGTTGCTGCAGCGATGTTTAGGAATTGGCTATGGCCGTGCCGCACGTCTGATCGACTTTATGGCCGAAGACAAGATCGTCGGCGAATACAACGGATCCAAGTCACGCGAAGTCTTGTTGACCATGGAAGCATGGCAAAAAATGCAAGGCTTAGACCCCGATGACTCGGAGGACGATGACGACGTGGTCGATGGGGCTGTCGCGAGCAACTACGACGACGCGGACTCAGATAGTTCCGACGCCAGTGAAGAAGACGAGTACGAAGAGTACGACGAAGACGAAGTGGCGTAGACTCGACGTCCAGCAATCGGTGAGCCGCTCACTTACGCTTTTTGAAGTTGCGTTATTTGCACTTGCGGTCAAGTTGTAGGCCGGATCAAGGACGCAAAATCATGCCGGATCGGCGCAAACGGTGGCCTTGTCATATTGGCCTTGAACTGAAATGAGATTTTCAATTGCGTCCGCAGATCCGGCATTTACGCCGTTTGCTTGATCCGGCCTACTACTCAAAAACGCAACTTCAAAACTTACGCTTCGGGTTATGATTTCCCAAAGCTAGACGCTCTCATTTCAACCCGACTATTCGCAACTGAAACTTCGCGTATTTTCTAGCTCCAATGCGTCGCGTAGAAAATCGGCTTGTGCCGCACGTGCCGTGTCCAGGAGCTCATACGTGTCACGAAGCAACATGTTCCACTGCAAATCTTCTGCGTTGGTGATTTCGCAAATGTGATTTGCGGCCTTGGTGATCGAATCAAGACCACAACTACTGGCGGTAATCGCCAACAATGCGGCGTGTTCTTGAAGCCCAGGCAAATCATGCTGAACGAGCGCGTTTGCGAGTCGTTCGACATTCACACCGATCTGGATCGCTGCCTGTTTGCCAAGTGCAAAAGCACCCGAGGCGACCGCGAGAGCACGTTCGTCAATCACCGAAGCAAAGTGTTCGACCACGTCAGGGTCAAATTGAACTCCTGCACAGCGGCGCAACTCGGCAATCGCGTCATCATGTGAATACTGTTGACGGTACAAATTGGTCGAGATCATCGCATCGTAACTGTCGGCAATGGTCAGCAGTTTTGCACACCACGCAACTTGTTCGTCTTCGATCGCCTCTAAATCCGAAAGCGGAAGCGAACGCTGGCCTTGTAGACGAATCGCTTGATGGGCTGAAATGATCGCAGTCAACTCGTCACAGGCAAACGTGCTGGTAACGATCTCGACGCCGATCCGATCATTGCGACTCATGTACTCCCATTCTTGCTCTGTCAAACTGCCAGGTTTGTTCAAGATATTGTCAGGCACGCCGACCTTGCCGATATCATGTAACAACGCCGCGATTTCTAGCACATAGATTTGTGCAGGATCAAGCACATTGGCAGCCGCACGCGAGCACCAATGGGCAACCCGGCGACTATGCTCGGCTGTCTTGGCATCGCGATACGAAAGAGCCGCCATCAACGCCGTGACAGCTTGGTAGGAAATATCCAACCGCTTTGGTTTCGCAGCGCTTTCGTTGCCACCGGAAAATTCCCCGTCCATCGACATGTTCAGATTATAAGAAATCACGCGATTACGGCCTTCGCGTTTTGCAACGTACAGGCACGCATCCGCTTGATTGATCAATTCTTGAGGATCCGCGGGATCAAAACGTAGCTCGGATACGCCAAGACTGGCGGTCAACTTCAGCTCCGCCGGTTCCTCGAATTTGATTGCCTCGATTGCTTTACGCGTTCTCTCGGCCTCGTCGATCGCTTCCTGCAGCGTCATGTTCGGGAACACCACACAAAATTCTTCGCCACCATAGCGGCATACCAAACCGTGGTCTTCGTGCATTTCACGAATCGCTTTGGAGACGCGACGAAGCACTTCATCACCGATATGGTGACCGTAGGTGTCGTTCACGTTTTTGAAATGGTCATTGTCGATCATAATGCACGACAGCGGAGTGCCATTGGTGTGAGCGGTTCGCCAATGGACATCAAAACGCTCGAAGAAGGCGCGACGATTCAAGCAGCCCGTCAATGCATCCTGAGTCGCAAGGATTTCGAGTTCGCTGTTTTTGCGTTCAATCTCATCGCGACTGTTGCGCAACATGCCAAGCATCTTTTCAAGTTCTTCACGATGCTCTTCGACATGAGTGACGTCACGAAACGTTGCCAACGCTCCACGCTGATTATCATCACCACCCAAGGGAGCTGCGTTGACCGAGAAGATGCGTTTGCGTCCATCGCTCAATCGATAGTGCAACATCTGCTCGGATTGCAGCTCGGATTTTTCAATCGCGGAAGTCCACGGATAGGACGAGTCATCTAGCTCTGACAACTCGCTGTTCTGTGGCAACGTCCACGACAAATCGCTGGCCTTCTGTGTCACCAGTTCTTCGAGAGGCATCCCAATCGTATCGGTGAACGCCCGGTTGGCGAGTACGATTTTGCCATGCTCATCAAGCACCAACAAACCTTCGGCAAGCGTATCGAGTGCTTGACGAACGCGATCGGGAACCACCTGTGTCTTGCGAAACACCCCCATGATCTTGGCGACGAAGAGGGTGTAGGAACCGAGCCCCGCAATCACAAAAAAGCCTACCAAACGGTAAACCGAATGTTGCGTCAGCGGCGCCCATGTAGAGGATTCTGGTTTGCGGAAGCAAAACTCGACGTTGCCCCACGGACGGCGATTTAGTGTGATCGGAACCCGCATGCCTTCGACACGGTCCGCTTCATCATCGTCGTTTTGTTCCCAGTGAGCCCACATCTCACTGTGATGCCCCGTGTCGAGACGTAACGTCCCTAAATCGCTTCGCAGTCCAATCGACAAGATGTCATCATTCCGCTCCACCTGAGTTCGCAAAATGGTGGTCAAATCCACCCACTGTTGTCGCCGCACATGTGCCGAAGCGTTGATCGCAATCGATTCACAATAGCGTTGACGAGCACGCATCTCCACCGCGTCCACGTCTGGGATTAATCCCAGCCATTGGCCGCCGAGGATAAGACTGACACCGACGCACACCAGTGCGAAAGCCAGTCTTAACGATGCGATGAACTCACGTAACAAAGGAAACGATTCCTAGGATAATACTGATTGTGTTTTTTTCGTGCTAAAGCGCAACATCCGCTAAGGTCGGAAGTGACGCTCAATTGTTGACCACGACTAAAATCACTAACGTAAAATCAAAGGGTTATGAGAGTTGGCGACGAAATGAGAGGTTGAGTTGAACGATCATGCGGGTTTTGCCGATCAATTCCCCTTCAGCGATGCATCGGGCTCCTAACGCTACGCATTCACCGGTATGGGTTCGCAAAAGCGAACACTTAGAAGGCTGGCGCTGTGAAGCATTTCGTAGCGGAACTCGTCAAGAGTTTCGGGCATCCCGGACAGACAACGAAAGTCTTGCGCGACTTCCGCTACGTTGAGACGCCGCAATTCACGGAAAAAGAATGCTTCACAGCGTTGCGTTTGGGCGCTAGCCTTGGCCGCTAAAACTTTGGTATTGACGTCGGATATTGGGGGTGAGTTTTTCTTCCAGCCGATACTGCTGTTACCTCTCCACCGACGAAGTCGGGGGAGAGGTCGAGCACGCCCTTTAGGCGTTGCTCGGGTGAGGGGGCGACCGCGCTATCATCCGAGCAATTCCGGTGCAAACGGCGTTATCGTCGGCAAGTGACTTGCTCGGTCAGCCCCCTCACCCGAATGTCGCTGAAGGCTCCAGTCGACCTCTCCCCCAACAAAGTTGGTGGAGAGGTGGCAGAAAAATTGCGCAATCAAAAATCACAACAAGCCCAAAGTTTTAGCGGTCCAGCGCTAACCCCGGTTGAACGTTGGAACCGTGGCTAGCGCCAAAACGGCTAATTTACCGAAAGACTCTTGCCTACCTGCTTACGATCAAAACGCAGAGATCGCGGAGCGATCAGCGACATTCACTACTCAACCGCGTGGCCAGCATAGAGCGGCATGTGGCGGTAGTAAACTTCCAAACAGAACAACGACATACAGGTCGAATACAAGCGACCGTGATCGCCCCAGCGGTCGCCTTGCGGATCCCAACTGCCGCGTTCTCGCCCGCGAGTCTCCTGATTGGCGGGCAGTTGAACCCGCATTCGCTCGTTCCAGCGTTGCCACGGCTCACCGCCATAATGGTGTAACAACTGAGTCGCGTAGTACCAGTAATAACTGTCACGATCGTCGTAATCGAACGGAGCGACTTCCCACAACGCGTCAATCCCCTGTACCATCGGTGCATGGTTTCGCGGCCACCCCAAATATTGGCGGCACAGCAAACCCTCTGCTGTCATCGGAGGGCTGGGGCGGCTGCGGGGTTGGTAGCAGTACTGAGCTCCGCCACTGGCTTGGGCGAGATCCAAGTAGCCTTCGACGTTGTACAACACGCTGCGGTTGACTTCTAAGCCTGCCGATGAACCGCTTTCCAGCGCCATTACGAACCACCCTGTGATGGACGTGTCCGAATCCGACTTGGGGTAATAGCGCCAACCGCCCTGTTCACCCTGAGCGTCTTGAGCGTATTCGATTGCGGCTTGTGCCCTGTCGCGGAGCCACGAATCCTTGGTCATTCCGTACAATTCGCATAGCACGATGGTCGCTTGGGCTTGCGCGTAGGCTTGTTCGTGGCCACGAGCATCTTTGGCCATGAACCCGCTTCGCGATTGCTGTTTAATCAAATACTTGACGCCCTTTTCCACGTTTTCGGCGTACTTTCCCTTGGTGTGCGTTTGGCCATCGCCGAGAAACGCCAACAGAGCCATCGCCGTGGCTGCCGTTCGATTTTCCGCCACACCTCCATCGGCGTAGGGACCTCGTTTACTCCATCCACCATCGGTGCCCTGATTGCGGCTCAGCCATTCCAATCCCATTTCGACCGCATGCTGCGTCTCTTTGGTACCGCCATAAAGTGCCAACAACGTCGACTTCATCGCCCCGGAACGCCCGTTGAACATTGGCCGAGCGATCTCGATTTCGGGTCCGAAACCGATGTCCGCCATCGATATTTCCGAGGAATCCGAATCGTTAGTGTCCTCAAAGATCGACGGGATATCGACCATTACTTCTTGATCGGTCTCGATTTCGGATGCATCGGCCAGCGTATCACTGGGGTCGACGACAAACTCGGTAAAGTTGACTTCTTCTTTTGTTTCGCTCTGGCCGATTTCCAACAGCACGCGACTGATCGCGTCGCCGGCCGGGGTCGAGATCAACGCCAGCGCCAACAACACCACCAAGTGGATGACGGTGCTGATCAACCAAGGCGGAGCGCCCTTGACGATTTTTTCTTCCGTTGACGGTCCGTCCTGCTCGTCGGTTTCGGCATTGGCCTGCTCGTTCTCGGCAGACGCACCGTCTGGCTTAGTTTTTCCTTTTCGGAACTTAGGCAGTTCGTCTCGCCAACGAAGCGACTTCGCCGATCCGATCCCACTGGGAACCACCGCCGAGGCCGCCTCGTCGGAGCCATTTAGGGTTGCTGTGGATTCGACCGGACGCCGCAGCGGCGGCAATGTTGATCGAGGGGGCGGCGGAGGAGGAATCGGGCGTGCGGGCGGAGAATCCGGTGTTGAGGACGCCGTTGCCAACATTGTCTGGTCTAGAATCGACGCAGCGGTGGGGGGCGGTGGGGGAGCAGTCGGGGTGTTCGCAGGCGTATCTGCAGTCACCCCCAGTGTTGAGGGGTCCGTACGAGGGCGGATCAAATCGGATTGGGAATCCGCTTGCGACATCGAAATCCGAACAACGAGAGAAAAGATTGCCTGGGGAAGTAGCTTCTACATAGAATAGAGTGTGAGTCAAAAAAATGCGAACGCAGCAAGGCTGAAAGTGGTCTGAAATGGATTTGGGCGGGGACATCATCGTTACAAGTGACGTGACTGCTAACGATATTTCCGGTTGTCAGGGGATCGCGTCAGGCTAGGTCGGTGGGCAAGTCAAGAAATGTTGAAATTGAGATGTGCAGGCTGTTGACACTTTGCCGAGGATTCCCATATAGTCTGCACATCGATGGGAGACGCAAGTCACTCACTCGAAAACTTCACCGCGGGATGGAGCAGCCCGGTAGCTCGCGAGGCTCATAACCTCGAGGTCGTCGGTTCGAATCCGGCTCCCGCAACTTCAATTCGGCATATCGGTTTACTCCGACCGCCGGGTTATCGAATCAGCCGACGTTGGTCTTCATGACTGACGTCGGCTTTTTTCGTGTTTTACCACTTATCTGGCAACGACTTACGTCATCGGTCCGTCGGCAGAGATCTCTCCAAGTATCTCTGGGAAAGTACTATCGGGCCGCTGGCAATACGGTCTCTGGGGCGATCTCGGGCAAAGGTCTCTGTTGTCTCTGTACTATTTGACCTCCAGGTTATGAAGTCCCAGAGTGCTATCGGAAGAAAGTGGTCAACATTCCTGGTGTCGATGAAGAGACCGCTCGGTCTGATTTTTTCCGTCAAACCAGGGGCCTCAGGGGATCTCGATGAGTTCGCCATTTTAATACCGCTCGGTGAGTCGGTATGGGGGGCTCAAATCCGAATTGTCGAAGATGAGCACCGGCGGCAATCTCTCGATCGCTCGAGCGAGGTTCGCCTGTGTCCGCGCAAATTTTGTCTCCAGTTTCCCGTCGGGAACATCGTGGCCGCCTTGGCTGGCTCGCATCGACACTCGCTGCACGGAAGACTTAAAGACTCGATTGATGAACCGGCCAATCGTCTCGGTGCCATGCTCGTCCGTTTTGCGAAGTATACCGGGTCGATCCGAAACCGGTTCGTAGTGCGGAAACGGTCGTGATTGCAAATAGTCGCTCACACGTTGTCGGCCCGCCGGCGAATCCACTTCCGCGATCGCTTCAGACGACGGTCGCAGCGCGCCGGCTTGGCGAAGTGCCATCGCGCGATCGCCGCGCAGCAGTGGCTCAAGCGATTTCCCAAGCCCCGCCCAGGGACTGGGCTATCAATCCTGCCTTATGATCGGCCCGACATCGAAGACGTAGCCAAACTGATCAATCTCCCCGACGACCATGTCATGGGACCAATGGTCGCCATCGGCAAAGGCACCAAAGAAGCTTGGCCAACTCCCGTTGGACGAGGTCGTGCTCGAAAATGTTTTTTGAAATTGCTTCAACTAGGTACGAGAAAGAGAACCAACGATAAAGAATCGCTTCGTCTTCCAAACGCATTGCCTTCGTCTAATCATCCTTGTAATCAAGTGATGGCAGATCTTCTCCATCGAAGATGTCTGGGCATGGGTACCATGCTGCAATACCAAATGCATTGCCATCCTCATCAAAACAACCCGGCCCACCAATTTTGTACCCGGATTCGATATTGTTATCCGAGGAAACTCGGCTGACGATCAAGCCTATGTCAAACGGCGAATGAGGAATTTCAATCATTCGTACGTCAAATGGAAATTTGAACTTCCCGTTGAAGGGCAAGTGAAGTTTGCGTGTACGTTGGTTCTCAGGATTCAGTATCGCGCGTCGCGTATCTTCTCGACTCATCATGAAAAACTCCAGATTGATTGCTGTATCAGAATCTGTAGAAAAATCCGGATGGTGCCAAAACTGCTCTGTCGAAAAGGTTTCACAGTGCTTTCCGTTGCTGATATCAAAGTCTTCAATACCTTGAACGATCACTCCAAATAACGGACCAGTATTGACCTTTACTTCCGCAGACGCGCGGACTCCCACACCTTTGATTTGCTTTAGCGCTGGGTTGTATCCAGAAATGATTTTCTTCTCAAGAGTTGAAAACTGAACGAACCCAGTGTGGTGAATGCTTAGCTTTGCACGGTCACTTACAACAAATCGCTCCATATTCTGACACGGCACAACATCTTCTTTCTTCGAGTAGTCGAAAGGTGTCTTAAATAGAAGTCCATTTCTGGCCTGATGATATGGAACGGATACATGCAGCCCATCGTTCATAAAGCCGATTCGAGCTACCAATCGCTCCTGCCCATTACGATCAATAATGGCAATTCGCTTCCCCGCTTTGAGATACTTACGTACCTTCTTCACAGTTGTGCCAACCAAGTTGACTGCTTGAATCAAAGCACCAGTCGAAACCCCCAGTTCTTTGGCCCAATAGCTAGCCCAGAACGAATCGGAAGCATCAACTTCAGTAGGGAGGTCTGCAATAGTCATGGATTCAACCTGCGCGTAGCGTTCACATCAGCAATGCTGACATCTTTTCCAGTTCTTGGGTTCGCGGCAAGGACCAGAGAAGTCGCTTTTTCGTAGCGACTCAGAAGCTTCTTTTAACCAGAATCTGGTTAACCCTACCGAGTTCTCGCCTACATAACCCTGAGGGCGATCCCCGTTTTGTACGGTTTGCTAGGGATTGTTTTTAGGAGAAAGGGTTATATGGCGTTGGACTACATCCAGCCCGCGGTTCAGGTGCGGAGAGTGGCGAAGTTACTAGAGTTGGTGACGATTCGGGTGAAATGCGGCGAGATTCCAGAGACTTTGGAAAGTTCTTGCGAGATTGAGGAAACGGGACTTGAGATCTCTCCGCCGTCAGTGATCACTGTGTCTCGCGGCGACGATCTCGCAACGGGCAAGACGGTCCGCGATGAACTTTCTCACAGAAACGGTGATCCAATTGAGCGAACAACAACGCGAAGAGATCGCGACCATTTTGGCGCGGGCGATTCGGCGAAGTCTAGACAAAGCGGAAGCAAAAAGCTCGCGAGTCAAACCTCAGCCCCCGAGCCAACCGGAGGTAGCTGATGAGTCCCAATCCTAAAAGTAAAAACCGTGCAGCATTTGAAATAGCCGAGTTAGCAGACATGACGATTGACCAGCTAGTGAAGAAGTTCGAGGTCGTCCACCAAGAAAAATGTCGCTCTCGGAATCGCAACTTCATCGTTCGCCGGATCGCTTGGCGGATTCAAGCGAACGAAGAAGGCGGACTGAGCGAACGGGCACTGCTTCGCGCCGGACCGATCGCCGATGAGTCGGTGATCCGAGTCACGCCGCCGAAACCGAAAGTTGGTGGCGATGTAGTGCGCACCAAGATGCCACCGAACTGGGATCCTCGCATTCCGCCGCCGGGAAGCTTTGTCGAGCGACGATACAAGGGAAAGATTCGGCGTGTGCTGATTTTGACGGAAGGCTTTGAGTATGAAAACCAGCGATTCGACTCTCTGTCCGCAGTTGCTAAATCCATCACAGGAAACCACATGAGCGGCTTCCGATTCTTCAAATTGGGAGACGCATCATGAAAACGAAAACAGAAGTGCAGCCAGCGAAAACAATCCGTTGTGCCATCTACACTCGCAAGTCGACGGAAGAAGGTTTGCAGCAGGAATTCAATTCACTCGACGCCCAACGCGAGGCAGCCGAGGCTTTTATCGTAAGTCAAAAAGCGGAGGGCTGGCGTTGTTTACCTGAGATGTATGACGACGGTGGGTTCTCGGGAGGCAACCTTGAGCGGCCGGCAATGAAACGGCTGATGGAAGACATAGAAGCCGGTAAGGTCGACTGCGTCGTGGTTTACAAGGTGGACCGGCTCAGCCGATCGCTGATGGACTTTTCGCGAGTGATGGAGACATTCGACAAGTTCGGTGTGTCGTTTGTTTCCGTGACTCAGCAGTTCAACACGACGCATTCGATGGGCCGGCTAACGCTGAATATTCTGCTTTCGTTCGCCCAGTTCGAGCGTGAAATCATTGGCGAGCGGATCCGTGACAAGATTGCTGCGATGCGAGCCAAGGGCAAATGGTCTGGCGGGATGCCGGTGCTTGGTTTCGACGTTGACCGCAGCGGGTCGAGTCCAAAGTTAGTAGTGAACGCGACCGAAGCGAAGCAGGTCCGCAAGATATTTGCGATGTACTTGGAGTATCGCTCGTTGCTGCCGGTGGTGAAGAAACTTGAAGAACTCGGGTGGCCCAACAAAGTTTGGCGAACTCGAGCGGGACGCACTCGTGGCGGCCGAGTATTCGACAAGCCCGCTGTTCATTCGCTGCTCACCAGTCCACTCTACGTCGGCAAGATTGCCTACAAAGAGCACATCTACGAAGGCGAGCATGATGCAATCGTTGACCAGGAGACGTTCGACGCAGTTGGCAAAATGCTGAAAGCACACCAAAAAGGAAAAGCACAGCGATTGGTCAACAAATATTCGGCGCTGTTGAAAGGCATCCTGGTTTGTCCATTCTGCGAATGCCGCATGGTTCACCGCACGACCAAGAAGAAGTCGAGCGTGTATCGCTACTATGCTTGCCAAACGGCGGTGAAAGCTGGGGCCGACGCTTGCGAGATGGGTTCGGTTTCGGCAGCGATGATCGAAGCAGCAGTGATTGATGAGTTGCGTGTGGTTGTGGATGACGAAGGGCTACGAGATGCCGTGTTCCAAGGGTCGAAGGCTTTGCTAGACGAAGAGCAGGCCGATATTGAAACGCACCTCGGTCACTTGAAGGCGCAAATCAATCGAGACACGGAAGAGGTTCGACGGATCTTGAAACACGAGGTGTTCGAGAATCTAAACGATGTACGTGTCAAAGACTTGAAGGCCCGGATCGCGAAGGCGGAAGCCGAACTTGCTGTCGCGACGGGTAGGCTGAAACAGGTTACCGCCCGCCAGCTCTCGCGGCTTGATATCGACATCGCGATGTCAGACTTTAAAGTAGTTTGGGCATCGCTGACCGCGAAGGAACGAGTCCATCTGGTCGAGCTGCTGGTCGCGAGAGTCGTCTACGATCCTGATGCCGGTTCAATGGCAATCTCTTATCACCCGACCGCGATCACGGCGCTCGTCGAAGAGTGCGAGGAGTCGGTCGCATGATTACGGTTCACAAAACGATCGCAGTGACAACATCGCGGCGGCACAAGGTCGTCGATGAGAAGGAAGCGGTGCCGGGTACGCTGCCACGAATTACGCGGCTGATGGCACTCGCGATTCGGTTTGACGAGCTGCTTCGATCTGGGCGGGCGACGGGGTTGCAGCACATTGCCGAAATTGGCCATGTCTCGCAGCCTCGCGTTTCGCAGATTCTTAGCCTGACGTTGCTGGCTCCTGATATCCAGGAAGCATTGTTGTTCCTGCCTCGGATGACGAAGGGCAAACCACAAATCTCGGAAAAAATTCTCCGACCGCTTACCAAGGAGATGGACTGGGGAAAACAGCGTGTTTTGTGGGCAAAAATACGCTCCACTTCCTAGGCAAGGGTGTGTCAGTCATAGCGGCTACGAAGAATATTCGGGCAGCGTGGGACCGAACGTGTCAAAGGCAATGAGTCTTATAGACAGGTGTAAGGAGTTTGCTAGCAATTGCTCGCCACTTAACTGTTACCCAAGGATGTTCATTGCCAGCGTCGTTATCCATTGAGTCTGCCATGCCTGTTTATAAGCTTTCCAAATTCACTGACCGAGGAACGTTGGGGGCTATCAACCCCATCCGGCTTCGCGAGTTCCTGCTTCGATTCTCCGAGTACTTCGCGGCTCGCAAGTTCGTGGTCACGCCAAACGCGGAGCTGAAAGATAGCGACTTTACGAAACTCACACGCATCTTAAATTCGCCGACACTCGCGATGCCCAGCGAATTGGTCGAGGCACTTTTCCATATCGAGGAGATGTCCAACGACCAGGGGATGGAGGCGTTAATGTTGGCGTCGATGAAAGCTGGCGTCACGATTCCCGAGGACGAAGAACTCACTCCCGCTGATCTTGCTTTACACTTCTGGATGACGAAGCCAGAGTTGCTGCGAAGGGCCAACTACGAACGCATCGCGACCTCGCAGAAATCGTTCCGACATTACCTGAACCGCCATCGTACAAAACCGCGGTTTACATTGCCAACGAGTACATTTTCGCGCACGAAAACGTAGCTAAGTCTATTTTAGCTGGTGAATATGGCCAGGCGGCTGGTTCCTTCGATCGATTCTTGGAAGCAGTCAGTGCCTTCATCAACGCAGAAACTTCGTTTGTAGATCTTATCATGCCTGAATTGGGCATGCTGGAAGATCGTGTTCGGCAGATGATAATTCGCTTGCTGGATGAAATTGAACAGCTACAACCAGAATGGTACCGAGGAATTAAGCGGGAGATTTTTAAGGTTGTAATAGAGCGAATAATTGAATGGGGGAAAATCGATCTGAGCGACGCGGAAACCGCAAAATACCGCAACATATGGGATAGGTATCCATCACGCGATGAATTTCCACCATTGCGAAACGGCATCAACCTCTTTCTGCTAGGGCTCGATGAATGCGACGTAGTCGTAACGGAACTTGGTGTCGCAGCAAACGTTCTTGGTATGGCCAACAATATTGATAGTAGTGGCCAGCCATCTCTCATTAACGTACACGATCGCGACAAAGTTATTCTGCCTTTCATCGACCCGTAGGATTTTCGTCAAAGCTCTTACTTTGGCGACCAAGAGACTTAACGCCCAGCGTCGAGAGAAGGACCGCCGGGCGTTTATAGTTTCTACGCAGTTATCGCTAGTTTTCTATCCTTTTCGGGATTCGCCACCCCACCCCGCCGCGATCTCTGTTTGCATAGAGAGCCCGGCCCCTCGAACGCAACCTTCAAGGTTACGCCCGCCGGTGAGAAAAATCGGGCCAGGTGCGACTCCTGGACCCGCCATTTATATGGTTGAGTACGCAAACCGGAAAAGCGACTTGGTCGAGAGCCAAGTGATTTTGCAGATTCGACTCTTGTCTCGACCACCTTACTCGAAACGATCGCATGGTCCAGCGGCTAAGACGCCTGCGTGACAAGCAGGAGACCGATGGTTCGATTCCATCCGTGATCACTCAAACAATCGGTCTGTAAGTGTTGCGGCAGCACGCGTTTGTGGTATGGACGAAGACCGGGTTCAATTCCCGGACGGACCCCTTGCAGCAGTCCATAGTCAATAGTCTGTAGTCCATAGCGACTTCCTAAAGACTAGAGACTATCTGCTAATGACTATCTTGGAAGGCAGCCGGATACGGTTTGCCGGGCCGCACTGCTAACGCGTGCCACCTTCGGGTGATGAGGGTTCGACTCCCTCGCCTTCCGCTTGTTCGCAAAACGGCTCGATGGTGAAACGGACATCATCTCTGGCTTCCAACCAGAAGTTCCGGGTTCGATTCCTGGTCGGGCTACTGATGCGACAACTCAAGCCGACGTGGCTCGATGCAGAAAGGCACCGCTCTTGTAAAGCGGCTCATGCTGGTGCGAACCCAGTCGTCGGCTCTTGTGACTATGAATGAAGAAAACAATCAAATGACTCGCGGGTGTGCTGGACAGCATGGCAGTCTTCGAAATTGTCGGACCAGGTTCGATTCCTGGGCGGGTTACTCAAAATGTTCTCGGAGTGTGCCGGAATAGCACGCGACTTTGCGAAGGTCGTAGACCAGGTTCGATTCCTGGCGAGAGCACTTTACACGTAAGCGTTCGGCGGGGGGATAATATTTGACTTCGGTAGGCTGCTGGGTTTTGTCTCAACCCCAGGAGGTCACCATGCCAAACTCTACCGCTTCGTCACGTCGTAAAATTTGGGAATCACGCATCCAACGTCAACGCCACAGCGGACTGACAATTGCAACGTTCTGTGCCGACGAAGGCTGCGCCCAAGCTAGCTTCTATCACTGGAAACGTAAACTCTCGAAGCAACAGACTCCAGAGCCCAAGTTTGTCGCCGTCTCGCTGCCGCCGAGCCCGACGCAGCGAAACACGCTCACCCTTCCCGGCGGTGCCACGATTGAGCTTGCCGGCTGACTCGACAAACAACAGCTCACTGACTTGATCGCTGCAGTCGTTGACGCAACCTCGCGAACTGCGGAGCCCCGATCATGATCTCGGTTGCTGCCTCGTCGCGGATTTTCATTTTCACTGAGCCGACTGATATGCGAAAGAGTTTTAACGGTCTATCCGGGCTCGTTGCCGAGCACTTCGATGTCCCGTTGGTCTCAGGCCACCTGTTCCTCTTCTTTAATCGTCGTCGTGACTGTGTCAAAATTCTTGCCTGGGACCGAGATGGATTGATGATCTGGTACAAGCGACTCGAAGCCGGAACCTTCCAACTCTCCGCTTTGAAATCCGATCAACCTTCGCTAGAAATCGATCCGGTCAAGTTGTCATTGCTGCTCTCGGGCATCGACATCGAGTCGGCCAAGCAACGCAAGCGATACAAGGTCGCGTAGAAGCGTCACTGCCAAAAAACTTTTGAAAAATGCAAACGCAAGTCGAGTTCTCGCCTTGCGTTTTTCTTTGCAATCGCGACAACCAATGACATGTCCGATCGCCAAGATTTACCGAACGATATCGCAACTTGCCATGCGCTGATCCAAGCGCAGATCGAGCTCACTGAACGTCTGGCTCGTGACAACGAGAAGCTGAAGTTTGAGCTCGAACAGCTCAAACGGTACATCCATGGGCAGCGGAGCGAACGCTTCGTTGACGATGGCTCTCAGTTGCCTTTGTTCGACACATCGGTCGAAGACAATGGTGAAACCGCCAGCGATGACGAAACAGTCGAAGAAAAGATCACTGTCCGTCGTCGCCGCAAGAAATCGGATCGTTTTCCCGATAACCTGCCGCGTGAAACCCAGGTGATTGACGTTCCTGATCAGGAGCGGGCGTGCCCTTGTTGTGGCGACGAGATGCCCGTGATCGACAAGGACGTTCGTGAGCGTCTGGAGTATGTGCCGGCCAAGATGGTCGTGCATGTGCTGGAGTATCTCAAGCGTGCGTGCAGCAATTGCAAGGAAACCGTAAAGGTCGCTCCGCCGCCGGAATCCGACAACGATGCGGCCTCGCTAACAAAGGGCTCTCGTTACGGTTTCGGTGTGACATCGCAAATTATCTTGGGCAAATACGCCGACCATCTGCCGCTGTATCGGCTTGAAGATGTATTCGCCCGAGCTGGCGTGGTCATCCCACGTAGCACGCAGGTAGGCCTGCTTGATGCCGCCGCCGACCTCATCACGCCCTTGACCGACTTGATGAAGTCGCGTCTGCTGACTTCGCCCGTGATCGGCAGGGATGACACTCCGGTGCGTCTACAGGACACTTCTCTTCCTGGCAAGATGCGAACCGGACGAATGTGGCTGGCCAGATCGAATGTCTGTGGCCCCGAAGATCCATCGCCCTACAGCGTGTTCTTCTTCCATCGCTCACGGGCCCAAGGCAAAGCGACTCGCGAAGGACCATCCGCCTTCTTGGCTGACTACCATGGCTGGGCAACAGTCGATGCTTACGGAGTATATGACGGCGTTTATCTAGGCAGCGAAGATCGAATCTTCGCTTCGTGTTGTCATGCGCATGTGCGTCGCAAGTTTGAGGCGGCTAGAAGTAACGATCCGCAGCGTGCTGCGCGTGCGTTGGCGTTTTACCGCCAGCTATTTGACATCGAAGACGAAGCAGCGGAGCTTTCGGCAAACGATCGCTTACGGTTGCGCCGCGAGAAGTCGCTGCCGCTGGTCGAGCAGTTTCGGTTGTTGTTAGAAGACTGGCGAGCGGACGCAGGCGTACTTCCCAAGAGTGCGATCGGCGTGGCAGTTCGCTATGCGTTGAACCAGTGGAAGCCTCTTATTGCGTTCTTAGAAGATGGTCGCTTACCGATCCACAACAACGACACCGAACGAGAACTTCGCAAGCTAACGATCGGGCGCAAGAACTGGTTGTTTATTGGCAGCGAGGCTGCGGGCGAAGTGGCGGCGCGAATGTATACACTCGTCGCCAGTGCATCGCGTCAACAACTGGACTTGTGGGCATACTTGGACGACGTACTTCGCAGCCTAGCAGGAGGCCAGTGTGAGCTCGAGTCACTGCTGCCGGACCGCTGGGCTGTGTCGCATCCCGAATCGATCCGCACCTATCGTCAACAGGAATCGCTAGCCAGGGCCGCACAAACCAAAGCCCGCCGCGCCCGCCGAAGAAAGCTGAAAAGCCGCTAGTCCTGCCGAACGCTTACCTTTACACGACGCCACGATGAAAGGAGGCCGATGTTGACGAAGAACGACAATGACAACGCATTGGCCCACGGCGCTGGTGCTGGATTGCTCGCACTGCTGGGAATGTTCGGTCGATGTGCAGACGATGTGGCCCGAATCGGAGTCAACAGCGTCGACGACGTCGGACGAGCTTGCATTAGAAGCACTGACGACATCGGCTCGCTGATGTCTCGAAGCGGTGACGATCTGCTGCGTCCGATCGACGATTTCCACACGGCAAACTACATCGACGACTTGCGGTTCGAGCCATCGACCCCGCGTATCGTCCTGAATGAGAGTGACGAAGGCGTCTCAAACGGGCCGCACGTTGCCAAGGAAGTCGCCGAAGCAACGTTCAAGATCATTGATCTGAACGACAACGAGAACGACAAGTAACACGGTCGCCGCCGAAACCGGCGGCGACTCATGACGCTGGAGCCAGATGGCCAGGCACCCGACTGCAACCCGGTCGAAGTGGGTTCGACTCCCACCGGCGTTTCTGACTGATCGACTGCAGACTCGGATTACATCTTGAAAATGTGAAACATCTGAGTTGTCCCTTCGCCGATCGGTCTTTACACACATCAACACTTTCACAATCAAACCGGAGCAGAACGATGCGATGCGAACACCAATATGACCACGACAACGCACAATGCTTTCGAGCCGATGAGCAAACGTCGTAAAGGTTACCCGTCAGAAACGAAAGTAAAACGCGGAGTCCGAATTATCCAAGGCAAGCAACTCGAGGAAAAGCTCGGCCGCAACGACCTATGCCCATGCGGCAGCGGTCAGCGGTTCAAACGTTGTTGCCTACGATCCGGGCGTCTGTGATGGCGTCAATCGCGACGACTACTTTTAGGGAATGAGACCTGAGGGATGAGCCTTGAGTCATTGAGGTTCATGAAGACGAGCGAAGTGAGCGGATGAGACCGGCGAGCACCCTTGCTGTTTCATCCGCTTGGCTGGCAAGTTGTTCGGCGGTTTCGCTGTTTGTGTATTCGAGCCGCTGAACGATCGTCAGTTGATACTCAACCTCTCGAATGGACCCAAATGCCATGTCGAGGAAACGCAGGAAGTCTGCTTCAGAGTTCCGCGCACATCCCTCGACGATGTTGGACGCGATTGAAACGGAAGCACGACGAAGTTGTGACGTCAGCCCGAACATTTCGTCTTTCGGGAATGTCCTGGTTGCTGAGTACACCGACATAACAAGCTGGTCCGCCAACTCGAACGCTCGTAGCTTTCGATGATCCCGCATATCTCAACCCCTTTTTCTCAGGACTCACAACTCAAGACTCACCCCTATCTTAACGCTGGAGCCAGATGGCTAGGCGGCCGGCTGCAACCCGGTTTAAGTGGGTTCGACTCCCACCAGCGTTTCTTGATCGACCAACTGACGAATCGGAATACATCTTTGCTAAAGAACCGTCTGATTCAAAATCTTCGCTGGCCGATCAAAACACAAAGTTCAACTGCCTGCTGGGAATACATCCTAACTATGAGGACCCTAAGGTATCGAGCTTCCGGGCGACCGGAAGCAGCGTGAGCGTCGATGAATCTCCATGAGAATCGTCGTCGTGTGCCCACTGTCGACGGCATTGCTGTCGATAAGAGCGGTTTTCTCGGCAAACAACTTCGTTGGACATTTACAAAACATGGCGACTGTCGGCTTGGAATCCATCCACCAATGATTGCGTCCAGTGAGTCTGGGGATCGTGGCAACACGATCGGTAGGTTCGGTTCCTATGCGTTAGTGATCTGAGTCATTACCTCGTCGCCATTTACAAAACACGATTGACTGCCTAATCGGACTACATCACCTCGGGTGTCGTGGGTTCGAGTCCCACCGAAGTGAACCTTGTGTTCGCTTCGTAGCTCAGTTGGTAGAGCATCGAATCTGTCTGATTAACAAACTTCGTCAATCGTTTTTACACACAACAACAGAACAAGGCGACTGCCGGTTAGGAGTACATAGGTTAGAGCGCGTCGAGAGAGCGACGAGGTCGCGGGTTCAAGCCCCGCTCGGTATCCGCAAGGAACGCCGATAGCTCAGGAAAAAACCTCTGGCCACAAACTTCGTCGCCCCCTTCAACTTAGCACCCGTACACGACTAACTGCCGCATCGGAGTACATCGACTCTTAATCGAAAGGTGTGGGTTCGATTCCCACCGAGCAAGCTTCGGCTCGCTCGTAGTTTAATTGGCAGAACGTTTTCTCTGATCAACCACTTCGTTAGTCGCGTTTTTCCCAATCGTCTCGAGAGATCGAACTATGCGTGTTTTACATTCCTGTTTCGCCATTACGACCGGCCGCGAGTAATCCAAACTCGCTGACCAACAGAGAACTCACATGCAAAAGTCAATCTTTCAACGATTACGGAAACATGAAAACCACAACCGAATCCCGATCCAAAACCGTGACGACCGTCGCGGCCAGGATCGCTGGCGAAGACATCGCCAAAGGTGACTACGTCACCATCCTCAGCGAGATCATCGAGCTTCCGTCCTACTTATGGGACTGCTCAGGAATCTTGCAACCCATCGACGAACTCGTTCGACTTCGCTACCTGCCAAACGCAGCCGGCGAACCGCACAAAGTCGTTGCCGTTTGCTTGCCGTTTGTTTACGCGAAGCGACCCAAGGGAAACCTGATCGCTTTCGACACGCGACAGCAACAACTTGTCCGGCTCGATCGAGACAACGGCCGTTCCCTTTGGAAACAAATGGGAAAGACCACCAAGAAGAAAACGAAATAGAAAGCGCACACGATCGACTGCCGATTCGGAGTACATGCTTCAGGAGCCGGGTGTCGTGGGTTCGAGTCCCACCGGCGCAACTGCCATTCGCAAGATTGCAGCGCCGTAGCTCAGTGGTAGAGCACCGTAAAACCCTCTGGTCACAACTTCGTCGATCGCGTTTTTTGCATCACTACCGTGGGATAGGCATCCTGCCTGTCAGTCCTAGATCGACAAGCTAGAAGCTTATCCCACTTCAACAACACAAAACCATCGTGCTGCGAAACGGCCCCATTTCGTTCGGGACGCAAAACACACGATCCGACTGCCGGAGTGGAGTCCATAGGTTCGATTCCTGTCGTCCCGACTCCAACCGCGCCGAGACGTTTCTCGGTCGCGGCCCCACAACGGGGCGAAGCTCATTTGGGAGCAACCTCTGCACCAAACTTCGTCGGATCGCTTTTTAGTAAGGAGGCCACCATGGCCAACAAGTCTCTATTCCAAAGCATCACTAGCGTCCTGCCACGAGCAACAGTCGTCAACGAAGCGAGCGGCCCAGCGTACAAGCTGTCAGCGAAGCACGCGCTCGCCCAAATGGCGGCGACCGGCACGTTCGGCAATGTCTACTACGCGTCCGCGCAGAACCAACTCGACGCGATGCGAAAGCTGATCGACGAGATCGACGACAACGAGTTCCTGGCAAAGCTGGCCGTCTATTCACGTGAGCGTGCTTACATGAAGGACATGCCGGCGGCGCTGTTGGTCGCGCTGTCGACGCGAAACACCAAGCTGATGCACCAAGTCTTCGACCGAGTCGCGGACAACGGCCGCGTTCTACGCACCGTTTTCCAAATGACTCGTTCAGGACAGTTCGGTCGCAAGGGTCTGTCGTCTTCGCTGCAGCGAGCGTTCCAACGTTGGCTGAACGACGCGTCTGTTGGCAAGTTGCTTTCAGCTTCGATCGGAAACGATCCGAGCCTGCGAGACATCTTGCGAATGGCACGTCCAACGCCAAAGGATGACGCGCGTCGAGCGTTGTTCGGATGGTTGACCGATAAGCCAGTCGACAAGTGGGCGCCAGCTACGGCTGACCACCTGCCAACGACGGTTCAGTCGTTGGTCGCTTACCGAGCAGCCGACACCGCCGAAGCCCAAACGCTGATCGCCGGCGACCTGCAAGTTCGATGGGACTTGCTAGCCGACGCAGCCAAGGGTCCGCTGGTTTGGAAGGCGATTGCCCGACAAATGGGACCTCAAGCACTGCGAATGAACCTCAACACGCTATTGCGTCACGACGTATTCAAGAAGGACGGAATCCTCGGATTCGCAGGAACCGACAACGCGATGATCGACTACGTGGCCGGCCAACTGGCTGACCCGGACGCGATCGCTCGCAGCCGTCAGTTCCCGTACCAGTTCCTGGCGGCTTACATGAACGCATCGGACGAGGTTCCAAGCAAGATCAAGACGGCGCTACATGACGCGGCGGAGATCGCGTGCGGAAATGTACCAACGCTGCCTGGACCAATCATTATCGGACTCGACACGACGAACCCAATCTACTTTGCACCCCATCGGCCCGCCCTACGCCGGTTGTTTTGTGCTCTGGGTCGGCCAGCATTTCGTCAAGGTACGCGGTGCCGCCCCACTCATCAATTAGGTTGCCGTGGATATGAAACTTCCAATCTTTGGAGCCGTGCTTCGGCTGCCCCTCAATGCGTTCAACGTACACGCCCATGCGTCGGCCATCGGCCAACTTCCCACCAAACACAATCTGGCAAAGCTCGCGTTTCTCTTCCCATGACATCGAATCGTAGTTCGTATTAGCGTGCTGCTTCTCGCGATTGAGCTTTCGGTTGCTGCGATTGCCACGTTTTGGGCCGCCCGCAACTCGTGCCGCCACCGCTTCCACGGTGGCCTTGTCGGGCACATTGCCCAACTCCGCTTCCAGTGTGTCAAGCTCGTTTGTCAGTAGCGTCTCACGTTCCTCACATTCCTCTAGCTCGCGTTTTGCGTGTTCCGGTTTCAATGTGCCCTCTCGGATCATCCGCACCAACCGGTCGCGGCCCTTCACCAACTTCTCTAGCTCGGTGGCAACCCGTGTTTGTCGTTTCCGGCATTCCTCCAATCGCTTAAGGTTTGGCGTTGCCCTCTCCACCGCTGCCGCCACCGCCGTAGGATTGCCAAACATCTCGAACATCTGCCGCAATACGGCTTCCTCCAGGCGGTCAGCGGTAATTTGTCCTCCTAAACAATTTTCTTTCTGCTCGTAGTGCCGGTACACACGGCGTCCACGCGGGCACCCACCCGATAACGCACTGCCGCAATGTCCGCAGAAGATCATCCGGGATAGCAGGTAGCGGTGTTTGATTTGGCCGTGATCGGAGGTTCGGTTCTTCTCGGCACGCCGTAGAATAGCCTTGCGAGTGGTGGCGGGCAGCAATGCGGGGATCGTCAACGTGACTTTTTCGTCGATGTTCAGCTTCTTGCACGTGAACTGAATCGTCCACTCCGACCCGCATTTCTTCGTCAGCACTTCGTGTAGGCCCGTTTGCTCCAGCCCGTACTCGGCTGCCAACTTCACCCGAGATTCGCCTCTGATGTAGCGTGCCGCTATGTCCTTGATGATAATTTGCATTTCTTCATCAATGCCCCAAGTCTCCATCGCTCTATCAAACGTGCGGCCCCACGGCAGGCTGCCGTTGGTGGGCACATTGCGTTTTGCCCGGGCAATGCGGTTTTGCATTGATTTCTGAAGGTTCAGGGCGGCGGATAGTTCACCAAACGAGGCGAACTGTTGGAGCATGTAGCGTTGTGTGGGATCATATAGGTTGAACTCTTGGCCCAACACAAAGAAGCGGATGCCATGCTGTCGCAAATGATCCAGGCCCGAGTCGCCGCGTTGGTTGTCACGGGTCCACCGCGTTGGGTCGGCCACCATCAACGCATCAAACGGCTGATTCTTCTTGGCAGCATCACCCAACATCCGGTCCAACAACTGCCGTTCATAGCCGGGCGTTGCGTGCTCCTGGCCCTCATACCACCGCGTCACGTTCGCCGCCATCTGCTCAACGGTGCTCTCTATCTGGCCATGTTGGGTGCGTAGCGACTCTCCGCGTTTTGCTTGAGCTTCGCCGGAGACGCGGACTAACCCCGCAAATCGTAGTTTTTTCGTCTTTGTCATCGTTCCTAGCCTTCCCCTAGCCGTGATGTTTTGAAGAAGGGGCGGCAGACGAAACCGGCTAGGGTTTGATTCGTCCGGCATGGGGGATCAATCCCGTGCCGTGCCGCCCCGTTTGTAACTTTAGCAAAAGCCGCCCGGGGTGGCGTGCCGGTTGTTGCCAACCGCGTAGTGGTGGAGAAGACCCCTACTGCCACCCCGAGCAACCCAAGGAAACCCACGTGGGTTGATTGGTTAAAGGGTGGACGGCAACGGCAACCCCGTCTCGCCGCCCTGATTGCCGCCTGTCGCGTTGTTGTTGGCCTGCCCATGCGACTGCACCGGCCACGATGGCGGGGCCACAACGGGGGCGACGTTGCCCCCGTTTACGGCACCAGTTGCCCCGCAACCGCAGCTCGGCTTTTCGAAGTTCATCGTCGGCAATGGCAACCCTTCGCCCTTGTAGGCTTCATGGTTGCACTGACAGCCAAAATTCATCGTTGGCAATGGCAGGCCTTCTTCGGTGTGTTGGTTCATCTCATCACTCTCCTGGTTAAGTTGAAGCAGCCCACAACCATCGGCCACCGAGCACGCCCCTACGCCCTCGGGCAATAGGGCCAGGTGGTCGGGCCGGTAGTTGGTGGCCACGAATTGGTAATCTTCCCCATTCCACGTGCCCGGGGTGGGCATGTTGTCGGTAAATAGGCCGGTCGATACTTCCACCGGCTCGCCGTTGGCCAACGCCCAGCCCACTTCCGGGGCTAGGTCGCCGAGACGCTCTTGTTCAAGCCACGCCTCGGCACGTAGCCGCACACCGTCCCACCGTGCGTTCATCACCATGCCAACCATCCGGGCGGCCAGTTCGGCGGGCGTCGTCGCGGTTCCAAACTGAGGGTGGTAAACCACAACCGGTTTCAGGTTCCAAGCCTCGGGCGTCTTGGCCAATTCATGGGGCGGGTAGTACAACGCACCGTTGCTCCCGTTGTGGACGCCCTCCGTCATCATCACCATCGGGACAACTAGGTATTCTTTCCCATTTAGTTGTTCATAGCGGGTGTGTTTGCCGTGGGCGTTGATGGTAATGTGCTGGAGCATGGTTTCTGCGTTCCTAAATGTTGATGGCGTTAATGGTGGATTCGTAGGCGGATCGCTTCGCGTCGGCCTCGGCCAACTGTCGCTGGTTCTCGGCTTCTTCTTCCGGTGTGCGATAGCCCGGCATCACTTTCTTCAATTCATCCGCCGCTTCGCCGTACTTCTCGGCGGCATGGCGGACGCGGCGTTGCAGGGTTTGCAGCGTGCGGATACTGGCTTCGATTTGCGTCTCGGATTGCGTGCGTAGGTCGTGCTGTTTGATGCGTTGCTTCGTCTCATCAAACTCCGCCGCCACATGGTCCAGGCGGATTTTGCGATACCACACCACCGTCTCCAACCGTTGCCGGGGATCGTTGCTGGGTTCGTAAAGGGCACCGTATGGACTCTGTTCACGCTTCGCACCGTCGGCGTAATAAAACCAGCTTCCATCACTGGCCGGCGTGCCGTGTTTGGCGTCAAACTGTTCAACCCGTTGGGTTACAAGTGTGCTGTTCATCGATAGGTCTCCTTTAACAAAACATCGCACCAACGCGGCGGGCCGGTGTCGCGGCAACCGTTGCCACTCCCGCCACCGCGTTCGCAAGGTCATCGTGGCCGCCCGGTGGATGGTCGATAACGTCTCGGCCACCGGCACGCGTACGGCGTTCCAAACTCGCTAGCTGGTCTACCATGATTTCACAATCGGGCAACTCTATTTCCTGGCTACATAGCCGAGGCAATAGCTCGGCATACAGGATGGATTTTGGTTTGTCGGCCCGCTCGTAGCGGATGTCATTGTTCGTAAATGCACCGGCCACAAACTCCGCTGCGTAGTTGTCACCCGTCACCGCCCGTACGTTGTAGCCCTTCAATTCTTCTGCCATCTCGGCTATCACCCGATCCGGTGCAAACGGTGGCCGCCACCGCCGGGCATAGTCAACCACAACACGGCGTCCGTCGCGGTGGGCAATGGCCAGGGCCGCGTCGTCTAAACGTCCGCCGCTCAGGTCGGCGAAGCCCACATAGTCGATATAGGGGCGGGGCATCCGTTGGGGCATGCCCCGTGCAACCACCGCCTCAACCACCTCACGCGGGATGTAGTCGGCCACATCATCTCTAAATTCCGCTAGGTATTCGGACTTCGCGGCCTGCATATCCTCCGCCATCGCCTCATCAACAATTCGTTGCGGCAACGTCGGGTTCATCGTTCGGCTTGGGACGTTCCAAACCAATGTCTTCGCCGTCTCATTCCCGTGGTGGCGTTTATGTTGTTGGTAGCACCACCCCTTCCGGGCATAGGGGCTGCTGATGCAAATCAGCTTCCCATCGACGGTTGCAAGACTCGGTTTCAATGCCCGCACCAATTCGGTGTCATTCATCTTCGCGTCGGCCTCGTAGCCAAAAAAGCACGCCTCATCAACGATGGCCGCCAGCAACGTGTAGCCCCGGACGGTCCTGAAGTCACCGGCCATGATCTCGATACGTACGCCACCGCGTAACTCAAACCCGCCATCGGCTTCCCGCACCAACGCGGTCCTAAACAGCGGCAGCTCGAAGATCGCCCGCGTGTAGTCACGCACGATCCGCCCCTGGGCCTTCGTGGGTGCCACCACCGGCACAACTCCCTTCTCTCCTTTCGATAGTTTGGCGGCGTGTCCGGCCAGCACCGCTTCGTAGGCGGCTATGGTTGCGGCAATCCTGCTCTTTCCGCTTCGTCTTCCGGTCAAAAACAACGCTGTGCTAAACCCATCTTCGGGCAAACTGTCGGCGGACCGCCCGGTGGCGTATTGCACCAACCGGCGGCTGGCCGTGGCCCGCACCGGCAGGCCATACACCGCACGCAATGCCGTCAACCACGGACGCCACGTTTGCACGTCGCCAAAGAACGGTTGCAGCAGATTCTTATCTTTGATTGCTTTGGTAATGTTCATCGGCGTTGTTCCTCCAGGTAGGTTTGCAGGTCGCCGGTGTCCTTGATGTGCCGGTTCAATCCCAACGCCTTGAGCAGCCCGAGTAGTGCGTTGCTCATTTGTGTGTAAACGCCCGGGTCAAACATCCCGCTCTCGGTGGCCTCGCATTCCATCGTTTCCAACTGCAAGGCAATGAAGACGGCACGCTGGCAGAGCATTTCCTTTTGGTAGGACTCCGCCCCGGTATCCTCGCGTAGCATTTCGTACCGGTGGCGTATCGTCTTCGCGATGCCGTAGCGACCATCCAACTCATCCCATAGCCTGGGGATGAACGTCTTGGGGATCGCAACGTCCTTCTTCGTTTCGCTTCGTCGTCGTGCCATTGGTTCCGTTGTTGTTGGTTGTTCGTCTCCGGTGCATTGGCGGGCCACCCCGTTGGTAACCCGCTGGTAACATACCGCGTCGTTGCGGAGTCTCAACCCTTTTAATTCGCCGTATTTAGGTATCGGCTAACCGTCGTGCGGCTGACGCCCAGGGCGGTGGCGATCTCGCAATGCGTCAGGCCCCTTTCGCGTAGCTTCCGTGCCCGGTTTGGCCGGGCCTTCGTCGTGCCCGGTTTGCGGCCCTTGTAAACGCCTCGTCCCTTCGCGGCGTCAATGCCTGCCCGTTGGCGTTCCTTCATTGTCTCCAACTCCATCTCGGCTACCGCAAACAACACGCCCGCGATCAGTCGCCCGGTGACACCGGCAAGGTCGAGTTGTTGGGTGATGGATACAACCCGCACCCCGGCATCACACCATTCGGCCAACAGGTTTATGCCGTCGCGTTGGCTCCGTGCTAGGCGGTCCAGACGCCACGCTACGGCGGTCGCATGGTGGCCCGCGAAGATTGCGGCACGAAGCCGATCCAACGCGGGACGGGCCGTGGTCGTGGCCGTGTGTTTGTCCACATACCACGTAGCAGCGGCGGGGGCGTGTCCGTGGTTGTGCAACCACTCGGTAATCTGCTCGCGTTGTCCGGCTTCGTTTTGGCCGATGGTGCTCACGCGGATGTAAACGGCAATCGATTTCTTCATTGGGGCGGCTCCGGTGCAGGTTTTGGTTCACGTGCGATTAGCTTACGCCCTAATCCACACATCCTGTAAGCCTCGGCCCGGGCCGTTATTTCATGCGTTCATCATTGCCGTTGATGCCGCCACCCTAAATGCACATTCCCGTCCGTGGTCGTGTGCGGCATCGGTGGTGCCGGGGTAGGGGGTGAAATGGGGAGGAAGTGCGGAGCTGCTTTCTCGGCTCTTTTCCCCAGTTGCATTTCCTGCCAATCCTGGATGCTATTACTCCCCATACCGGATACCCTATGTACGTGTGCCGGTTGCCCGGCTGGTGTTAACGTTTACGGGGTGGCCGTTTTTTGCTGGGCTCCTTGTTGCCACTGACGGGAAGTGAGTTCCATTTCTCCACCTTGGCCGCCTTCATGTCGGCGTTGGCGGCCCTCTCCCCTTCTCTCTCATAGTCGCTGCGTCGCTTCCTCTTCTTCTTCGACTCGTCCTCCGGTGTTGGCCTGTGCATCTGGGCTGCCTGCTCCCGGTGGTACTCATCCCGGTCCCGGTAGTATGGTCCCTCGTAGGCTCCACATACCCGTTCCTTGAGGTCGGCGTTGGCAACCGCCAGCACATCATCCAGGGTGGCGTAAAGGATGCCGACTTCGTAGGAGTCCAGGCTGCGGAGATACTCGGCAAACTCGTCGCGTACGTCCTTGCGTACAATTTTTATACTTTCATTGTGCTCGTCATCTTCCCCGGCACCGGGGGCAGGCTTGGGTGGGCGTTTGACGATGTTAATGAACTTCGTGATACTCAAGTCTTCGCCACGGTCACGGGTGGCCTTGATGCGGGGGTCGTCCCAGAACCGGGCTACCCGCATGTACTGGCTCATGGTGCGATCGGCGGCTCCGAGTTGCTCGATCAGCTTCCGTTTCCAATCACCCCATTTTCCGCTTCCGCCTTTCCTCTTTTTCGCTTCGCAGAGCAACAGCCCGGCCTTGCGTGCGTGCTCCAACGCCACGCCCTCGGCCGTCCTGCACATCACATGTTCTTCGGAAATACTCTTTGCGAGTTCTGCCATACGTCTTTCAAGTGCTTGGCCCTTGAGGTGTTTGATTTCGGTTTGCGGTGTATCCATGATGATCCTTGGTGTTCACAAAACGGCATGGCCATGCCGTTTTGTACCATTGTCGCTGACGGCTGAAGCGACCTCAACCCACGTCTTGCCGCCCAGATCGCCCGCTGTCGCGTTGATGGTGCCGGGAGCGTATGACGCCGCCCGTGAAGCAGCAATGGGCAACACGGGCGGCGGGGGATTGATCTTACGCGGTGATTTCGAAGCGGTCCGGAGGCACGGTCAGCATCAGTCGCCGTCCGTTGTCCCAATCCACCCCAATCTGCGTGAACGCGGGACGGCTGGAAACGTGCGAGATGGCCCGCACGGTGCCCGTAGTGCCGATGGGCACCGGGTCCGGGTCGTCGGGCATGGTCAGGAGCCGGATACGGTCGCCGGGGATGGGTATGTTCATTGCACCGCTCCCTCGGCAACACCTGCAAACGCTCGACAGGCGTGCCATGCGTTCTTCAAGCAAAACTGACTCTCGGTGGGGTTGGGTTTGCCATAGGCCGCGTCCAGTTCCGCCACCATCGCACCGGTAACACCGGCGGCCAATCCGTGCCGTTGGATAATCACGCCCGCAAGATATGGCCGCGTTCGCATGGCCCGTACACCGGGCACCTTGGTGGTGTCGCCCTTCATAGGCGAGGGTGACTCCGGTGTCGGCGTGTGTTCTGCGACGAGTTTGCTTTCGGCGGCAATCACCTTCGGGTTCTTCCCGGCCTTGTCCTTGGCCATGTAAAATGCCTTCGCTTCGTGTGCGTCGTCAAATCGTTTGGTGCGGCGTTGGCCGGTGGTGCCCCAATCAAACTCGATGTTCACGGGTGGTGTCACGTTTCCAATCGCTTGGGTCTTCTTCTTGGCTGCCATCTTTCTTGTCTCCGGTGTAGGTGCTGGTTCATTGCCGCTACATGTTGCGGTCACGTACAGGGCAGCTTACGGAGACGATTGACGTGGGCAACTCCTGTTCGCGGAGACTCTCGGAAGTTTCTTGCAGGTTCTTTTTGGTGGCGTTGGTGGCTGTCCCGCACTAGAAGCAGCCTACGCCATCTCTAGGAACTCGGCGAATTGGGCCACGTTGTCGTAGCGTCCCAATTGGTCACGCCACGCGGCCAGGGCGGCCCGCACTTCGTCCGTTTCTAGGTCACCCTCTTCGTATGGCACCACACCGGCCACCAAATCGGGGCCACGGTAGAACGCGATGTCCCGGCCATCATTCATCATATCGGTGCGGGTGTACCGCAACTCATGCACGTGGCCCTGGTGCTCCGGGAAGATGGCACACCATCGGAGACGTTTCGGGTCGGTCAACCACAACGCCCCGGCCAGGGTTAGTGTTAGCATGGGTTGGTCGTGCAGCGGAAGCTGGATGGCGGCCCCATGGGCAATCAATTCTTCTAGTCGTTGTTCTGGTGTCATTTTAGTTTCCGTTGTTTTGGTGTGGCGTTGGCGATGTTGGCAGGGGCGGTGTGGCGGTCGCGTAGGCATGCCGTCTGGCGGTCCTGTTGGCCCGCTGTCGCGTTTACGGGGTGGTCTTGGCGTGACGGGCCATGTATTGGGTATTGGGGTGTCTGTCGCGGTGGTGTGTGTTCGGTTTGTAATTTTTAATACCAAACCTCACACTTGCTAACACCAACCACCGGTGGCCACACCCACCCACTACCCATGCATTATGCGTAAACCATTGTCGGGTATAGACTTAGTAAACACGTCGCACAACCGGCAAATAACCGAATCTCACGTGATAGTGGATCTGCATCATGGCCACTGCAAACTCGGCGTCACTCGCTCGGCAAATCAAACCATCGTGTATGCCTAGCACCGGTCGGTCCTCAATTGCAAATGCCCCCATCACCCGAAGCATTACCATCCCATCAAATGTTTGCAGCCAGGCTCCCAGTTCAATAAAAAAACGGTCGGCGATTTGTGGGTGGGCTTCCTCAATTCGTTTCACAATATCGCTCGGTGTCAGATCGTAGGCCCTAAGCATCGCCGCCCAAAACCGGCTCTCTTTATTCCGGTATAGCAACCCGCGTACTCCCAATTCTGCCGCCTTCCTGCTCGTCGTGTTGAGCATCACATTGGTCGCCCGCTTCACAAACAAACGGGCCAATGGCCGTTTCGCCTTGGTGCCCCAAACCTCGGGCAGAACGCGGTGTGTCCGGTAGGTATCTTCATCGGCGTCAATGTCAATTTTCCGCAAGTGGTAAACCATTCGCAGGTTCATGCTCGCATAGTCCAACTCGGCCACCGGTTCGCCGTCGATCTTCATCAATCGGCGTTCGTTAACGGTGAAATTCTGGGCTGATGTTGGTCCCCACGTATATAGGCGGGCATATCGCATCAGCTCGTCAATGTGTTGTTGCTTGATGCAAACGTTCGGCTGCGTTGCACGTAGGCGGCCGTCCGGCATCGTCTTAAACGCTTCCCATGTATGCCGCAGGTTTGATCTGTTGATCTTCTCAATTTTGTTTTCCACACGCTCTAGGTAGCCACCAATCGGCAGGTCGCCAATGGTTGTCGCCGTCTCAAGATCGGGTAGCGGTAATAGGTTTCCGCCTCGTTTTCGACTTTTCTTCAGCAGCACTAATGCTTCTGCCGTTGGTTCATTGGGCCTCATTGTGTTTCTCGTCAGTTCAAGGTTTGTCAGCTCTCTCAGCGGCCAATTTACAAAGTGTCTTGTGAGTGCTGCGGTGGCGAGGTAGCGGGTTTGCATACCACTCATTTCGGATCCAACGTGCTTCACAACTAACCCTGCTCGCTCGGCAGCATCCCACATGGCCACCCTCATTCGCACGCCGGGCTTCGTTTGGTCACGCGTATCCGCAACGCATGCACCAACAAGCTCGGCCAACACGGCGGCATTCAGGCAACAAATTGCAACCTCCACCTGCCGCTCACGTTTACGCGGCTTCAATTCAAAACCGGCCAAAAGCTCGGCCGTCGCATATCGTGCAAATTCCTCGGGGACGGTGGCTTCGTAAAACGGCACACTTGGCATCTCCCGCAGCCGGTCACTCCGGTGCATCGCCAGCCGTCGCTCGTGTCGGTTTGGTGGTCGCATTCCTCGTCTTTGGTTCATTGGTTCATCTGTGGTTTCGCCAACCGTCGCCGCGAGGGCACCCCACGCTGCATACAGGCTGTCAGTGCCCCTTTCCTAAAGCAGTTAGCAGTGAGTGACTTTCTCATAAAGGGCATCATGGCTTATCCAGCTCGTGCTAGTTCCATTAATAAGCAGCTTGAACTGCAAGTGTTCAAAAAAACCATACTTTTCTACATGGGATCGGAACGGTTGAATGTTGGGGCCACATGTGCAGTTGTAGAATAGCAATATCAACTCAAACGCTGACAGCTGGGCCCGAAGGATGTTCACATAGGACTGAGCAGTGTCTCCACCGTGCTCGTCGGCAAACTTCATGATCGTGTACAGGTTTCGAAAGTAGTGGTCGAGGTCCGCTGACTTTTTCTCACGAAAAATTTCATAAATCGATGCAAATTCTTCCTGACTTTTTATCTTTTGCTCTTCGGGACTCTGGCTCGGTTTCTTGCTTGCTACTAGCTTCTTGAGCTCTTGGTAAAATACTTCGAACACATCCCGACCTCTCACTATTTCCTCCGTGGGTTCACTCGGCTCGATGATGCCGTTCAATTTAGCGAATCGCCGCTGCCCTATCCTTTTGTACATAGATGTGCTTTTCTTTGTATCCAAATCATTCACAATTTGATTGTGCAAGGAAATCATTTGAAAAAACATGCTTTCAAACTGCTGTTTTCTAAAGGATGCATTTTGAGACTGCATCTCGTTGCGTTGTTGCTCAAGGACTTCTCTTGTATCCGCGAGTTCCTTCCGTTGTAGAACAAGTTCTTGCCGCTGAAGTAGAATTGCAACGACGACGCCTAGAAAGGCGAGACCAGAGAAGATGGCGTTGACGGCGCCAAACATGTCCCCGAATTCTCCCGCCGTAGCTGGTTTTTTTCCGGTTACAAACTGCACGACTGCCGGCGTTGTAATGACGGCGACTAGGATGCACACGGCAATAAGCATCACGACACCCCAATGAACCCACGTAAAAGGTGATTCTTCCTCTGCAATTGTTTGGTCGGCTTGTGTCATTCTTATTCGCTTTATTGTTACTTAACCTAGTGGGCACCGTATAGCAGCGTCGCATAGCTTCGAACCATCTGGGGACTAAAAACGCCCCGCTGTCTCAGTTCCCTATCCACGTCCAACCAACCAGCTGGGCAGCGGCCCGACTGGACTGGCAAACCATTCCGTTCGCACGTCGAGGGCGGACGGTTGTATGTTACTAAATTGAGCCGCACACACCATACTAGCCCACAAGGACAAGAGGATGCGGTGGTGCAACGGCGGGAGCTACCCGCCTACCCATTTGCGTCAGTCTCGTTGTTAGTTGTTAGTTCCTGCTACGCAATCGACGCCGTCCAGGGCGAAACGGAGGGGCATACTAGATAGCGTTGGACACGTCAGGTTCGATGGGCTGCCCAGTCACGGGAAACCGTGGTCGCGGCGGAACGTCGAAGATGCGATGCGTCGATATTGCGGCATTGTTCGCAGCAGCGATCCTGCGTGGCAACCCAGACAGCGTCGTGATTCCATTCGATACGCGAGCCTATAAGGCAAAGGTCGATACAAGCGATACGATCCTGTCACTGTCAGCACGCTTGTCGAAGTACGGAGGCGGAGGAACGGACTGCTCGTTGCCATTTGTCGAAGCCAACACACGCTACGCAAAGCAAGCCTTCGCTGGCGTCGTGCTGGTCAGCGACAACGAAAGCTGGATCACCTCGGGACGTCGTTACGGCTACGGCCAAAACGGCTCAACCGGCGTGATGACGCAGTGGGAGAAGTTCAAGAAGACGCAGCGTGGACTTGGCGTTGCCGATCCAAAGCTAGTCTGCATCGACATCCAACCCTACGGAACCAGCCAAGCACCCGAGCAAGACGACATCCTAAACATCGGCGGCTTCAGTGACGCCGTGTTCAACGTCGTCTCATCGTTCCTAGAGAACGACGCATCCCGCTTCGTCCGCGAAGTCGAATCCGTCGACCTATAAGCCGAAAGGCGAGCGGAAATCCGAAACGCCCGCGGAGGAGCAATCCCCCCGCGGGCGTTTTTCGTTTCCTCTGAGGATGCTGTACTGAACCGATGCGTGGCGATAGTGTCTTAGTTGGCTATGAGAATCACATCCATCGAATCGAAACTGCTTGCTGAAATACGGTATCTGAACGCAGGTCGTGGACCTGGCGACTTCTACAACGATGTCGTCCCGGTTCATCGCGGCTTCGTTGATGCATTGCCCGAGGGCACGTCTGCAATTGTCGTCACGGCCGACCTTCAAGGACGCGAGACTTTCGAGTCGGCTTGCGGACAACCGCTGCGGCTTCTAGGCGAAGTCCTTCCGGCGATGCTGCGCGCGGATGTAATCCCCAGTCTCGGTCTGCCAAAGGGAGACATCGGTGTATTGCTTGCTGGTGATTTCTACACCGTCCCGGCACTCGACAAACGCGGCGGCAGCGGCGACGTACGGCCCGTCTGGGACGCGTTCGCCTCTGAGTTCGACTGGGTTGTCGGCGTCGCAGGAAACCACGACACGTTCGCGGACGGGGCGAACCGGCCGCGTTTCACTGGCTCGGTTCACTTCCTAGACAACGAGCAAGTGACGATCGGAGGCGTTTCGATCGCCGGACTGAGCGGTATCACAGGAAACCCAAGACGCCCCTGGCGACGCACCGAAGACGACTATGTCGAGACACTTGGCATGCTCTTGTGCGAGGAGCCAGCGCTCACGCTCATGCACGATGGACCTGATGCTCCAGAGCGTGGATTCCGTGGATCACCACGAACCCGAGAAGTCTTCGAGCAATCCGCGAGCACGCTTGTTGTCAGGGGCCACTCACATTGGCCGGAGCCTCTTGCCGAGCTCTCATCCGGAACGCAAGTTCTCAATGTGGACGCGAGAGTCGTTATCTTGACTGAGAACGAAACGTGAACCCAACCATCATCAATCAACAATGACCATCGCCTGCATCGACGTCGGCTACACCGAGTCCGAAACCGATCCAACGACAGCGATCGCTGCCTGCGTTGTCATCAACGACTGGAGCGATGCTGCATCATTGAGCGAGTTGGTCGTCAATGTCGATGCCGTCGAAGACTATCAACCTGGCCAGTTCTATCTGCGTGAATTGCCGTGCATCAAGGCGGTCCTTGGCGAACTTCCGATTCCTCCAACGCACATCGTCATTGACGGCTACGTATGGTTGGACGACCTCGACCATCCTGGCCTCGGCAAATACCTTCACGATGCTCTGAATCAAACGATTCCCGTGATCGGCGTCGCGAAGAATCCATTCAAGCGATCGCTACACGCTCACGAGCTACACCGAGGCGGCAGTGCTCGACCGCTATACATCACGTCTGTCGGCATACCCATCTCCCAAGCAGCGAGCAATATCGCTGCGATGCATGGCCCGCATCGATTTCCAGCCATCCTCAAGCGAGTCGATCGACTCAGCCGAGGAGAACAACCAGCATGAATGATGTGCTCAAACGCTTCGCCGACTTACCGTGGGTCGAAATCGCTCTCGGTGCGAGAGAGAAACGTTTTAATGACGCAAACCAGAGTATCCGCTTAGTTCAGTTCTCCCCGCCATTTGTCGAGCTCGAACCCTGCACCAAGACACATATCGGTTTTGTCGTCAGCGGCGAATTCGCAATCGAGTTCACTGATTCGCGTGTTCAATTTCGCGAGGGCGACGCACTTTCGATTCCAGCCGGCCCTGCCACTGCCCACCGAGCGATCATCACGCAAGAGGTAATCCTATTCCTGGTCGAGCCGACATCGAGGTGGCGACCACGGTAGCTGCCTACTCATGTAATACCATTTCCAACCTCAACGACAAACCCATTGTTCTTCAACTTGGCCGCGAGATTGCAGCATGAACAGTTGATGTACTGCGTCGCACCGCGAGTGAACATCCCGTAGTTGCTGATGCCTTTCTCGTCGTGCAAATGCCCGAAAGCGTGCATCTTCGGCTTGATTCGCTCATCGACATGTCGCCGTAGAGCAGCACATCCGACCTGGACGAGTGCTTGCGATTCGATGTCATGCGTGACATCCAGGACTCCCTTCGGCGGGCCGTGCGTAATCAGGATGTCGACATCATCGGGAACCGATTGCCAAACGAGATCGAGCTTCCCACGCTTCTTCATGTACGCCCAGTCATGAAAACGAGGCGTGTACGGCGAACCGAACAGCTTCAGCCCGTTCCACTGCATAGACTCATGGACCAGGAACCGAACACCGGGATACTCCTGGGCGCGGATCAGTCCCTGTTCCACAGCAGTCGAGTGATTCCCCGGAACGAACACTTTATTTGCGATGTCTAACGCCGAGTACCAATCAAAGAACCGTCTCGCCTCGGGTTCATTCATCCAAGCATTCCCGTGCGTCGATTCATCACCGCAGTGAATCACCAAGTCCACCTCTGGAACCTGTAACCCAAGGTGCTCGTTGTGAGTGTCAGAAATGAACCAAATCTTCATGTAGAGTCTTCTCGATGGAAATCAGTGTATTGAACCCACTGGCGATCAAGTTACACAGAATACGGATCTATGCGATGGTCTGACAGTCGATACGATGATCGAGGTTCAGTGCTTATCCGTCATGTCAGCCGAATTCGTCATTTGGTAGACTGCTCCGCTAAATTCATTACGTGATGTTGGGGCAATGAAATATGGCGGAATCGCAACAAAGTGGCTGCCTTGGTTTCTTTTTCAAACTGTTGGGCATCCGTCCAGGTGCTGGATCGGGACAAGGAAAGAAGGACCTCCCGTACCGTCTGCGCGACAATTTCCTGTCGGCCGCCGAGCTGGCCTTCTATCGCGTCCTTGAGCAAGCGGTCGGGCAAACCTACTCGATCAACAACAAGGTGCGACTGTGGGACATGTTGTACGTCCCGCGAAGAGACGACAGCCGCACGTACGAAAACAAGATCAGCAGCAAGCACATCGACTTCCTGCTATGCGACCCCACAACGATGCAGCCGGTTCTTGCCATCGAACTCGACGACGCCAGCCACAATCCTAAAGACCGACAGGATCGCGACGCCTTCCTCGACCAAGCCCTCGCCGCCGCTGACCTGGCCATCCTGCACATCAAAGCCGCTCGCACCTATTCAATCGCCGAAGTCCAACAACAAATCGCGAGCGTTCTGCCCGAAACCGCGTCCAACATGTCAGCCCCACCGCCATTGCCAGCGGAACCAAGCGAACACTCCTGCCCAAAGTGCCACACCGCAATGGTCCAACGCAAAGCAGCAAAAGGCGCACACGCCGGCAAACGCTTTTGGGCGTGTACAAACTACCCGAAGTGTCGTGAGATCATCGGAATTGAATGACAGGTCGCACTTGGCGGGACTACAGGATTCCGAAAACTTCGGAGTGTACTTGTTTTATTCGTTTGATGTCGTCGGCGAATCCAACACCTGGAAAAAAGTCAAAGACTTCATCGTAGGGATTTACCAGGTAGAATAATGCAGCGGCGGCTTGAATCGCATTTGCTGTTTCAGTATCAGTTCTAAGAGACCCTTCGCATAGCTGAAGAAGCGATTGGATTTCATCACTTGCTTCCAACAGTTTCGCAGACTTCTTTGAGTAAAACTTCCGAACCATCGAAATGAAATCAGATTTCAATCGGTCGTCACCGAGGATTCGCTCAGCCTGCTTTAAAGCTGAATTCCAAGCGGCATCGCCTACAAATGGCGAAAGATTGATCATGTAGATCGGAAGGAGCTTCTCGAGCGAATCCTGTTCGATGTCATCACCGATATTTTCGCGGATTCGTTTGACGATGTCTTCTTGTCTTGGCTGGCCAAACACGAGTCGATAAATCGTCAAGTCACGTTTCAATCGTCGGTACTGATGAATGTCGCGACTTGCGTTGTAAAAAATAAGATGCCGCCGAAGTATTTCCGTATTCTCGTCCTTTGGCTTGTATATCCAATGTGGAAATAACCCATGCTTGAATGTTTGATCGTTCATTGGCTCTTCCTTGATGGCATCAAACACCCACTCCCAGGGAAGTCCGCTTGGTTCCAATTCGGCTCGCTGCGAGGCAAATGTCTTCAATTCTCGAAGAGGATAGTCACGAGCGATCATGTCACGAATTGCAAGGCTGTTGTGTCGATTGATTCGGCCTTCTCGCTGCTCCAAGTCGACAGGGTTCGACGGAAGGTTCCAATGAACAATGTCTTTGCAGTACCAGTGAAAATCGAGCCCTTCCTGGCCGACTGATGTTGTTGCCAAGACAAACGGCCAGAACGGGGAGTTGAACGCGGTTCGGACATCTGACTTTCTTGACTTTCGGTCTATTCCACCCTCTCGTTCAACGCTGGTGTCTTCACCAAATGACAGGGCGAAATGCGTCGCTCCCACGATCGGCGAATTGGTCTGGAACCGACCTTTTGAATCGGGCATATTCAGACGAGGAGTACCAGTGTTCATTGAAAAAGCAGTGCCAACCTGCTCAGCTAGTTTCTCCGCTCGTGATTTGTTTTTGTTGCCGCTAACGTTACCCATTTCAAGGTACACAAATTCATCAAGCACAGCCTGCAAGTGTCCGCGAGCACAGTAGTCCAGCACTTTGTCTACGTAACTGCCACCTCTACCGTGCCGATCGACGATTGATTGTACTAACGGCCGATTGAAATAGTTGCGAACTTGACTCAGGCAAATCGATCCAACCATCGCAAACAAATCAATCACGGTTTCCTTCGTATTCGTCTTTGTATTGGTGGTTAGTACTTCATCGGCAACTCGTAAGAAGCTGCGCAGCAAAGAAATCGTCGGCGAATACAACGCGATTCGTAGAATTCGGCCGAGCGATTTTTCGGTTACGACCAGACGCGAGTTGTTTGTATGCAATGACTGTCGAAACCACTGAGCGTACTTGTCCTGGCATTGGGAAAACCAGTCGACACCATCTTCTTTCGTGACTGAAGGGTTCAAGTCGCGATCGGCGATCAAACGCGAGAGTGCACCACTGAATTCATTGCCTATCACTGCAGCGTAGTTGGACTCAATGGCAGCAATGACCTGCCAAATATCTGACGCCTTTCCCGACTTTCGGTAAGCAACCCCTTCTGGCAGCAACTTAAGTAGTTCTTCGCGAGCCGCACGTTCCACAGCGGATTGATCAGGTTCGGCATCGTGTCGTGCTGAACATCGAAGCAGGTCGATCCCACCTGCAAGCGCCAGGGAAGGGAAGCAAACGTTGAACAGCGATAGACTGCCGCTCTTGAACGAAAGCGGCGAACTCGTGGAGCGATCCCTATCAAATCGAATGCGGCGTTCGCTTTCTGCACTGGCGAGGTAAGCGATCGTCTTTGGAACGAAATGCCAATGCGAAAAGATCAAGAACTTTGATGGTTTGCGTTTTCCGTAGAAACGGTCGCGATAGTAAGTAAAACGAGGTTTTATCCAAAGAAATGGCCAATCGTCTTTGGCTTGGTCATCATCACCGAAAACCTTCTTGAACAACTGTCGAAACTTTAGATTTGACGTTGCCGACTTTCTCAAGCTGGCTTCCGGTAGCAATAGGTGTTTAGGAACAACGCCACCAAGTTTGTCATCCCGAGCACGCAGCTTGGAAATCAGAGAGTAGTGACCGTCCATGAACGAAAGCAACGAAGGTCCAGATTTCCAAAAGTCTTCGATAGAGCGCGCGTATTCGCCAGCGAGCCCAGACTCTTGCAGCATGAAACGGCGAAGTTCCAGATACTGCCCTAGCTCCTCACCTTGGGGAAATTGACCAGCGAGATCAATTCCATCCACAGGAATTTCGTTGATGCCCTTCTTGGAATCGTCGAGGTAACGATTCCGTTCCGTGCGGCACATCACAGTACACAAATCCGTTTCGATAGCATGCTTTTTCTGAAGCAGATCTTCATCAACGGTCTCGATCTGAGAAATGGACTCCAGCTTAGTGCGAAAGTTTTCTAGGTTTGCTTTGAGACTGCCGACGCGACTGTCGCGGGTATCACACTTCTTCAAGAAGGCGTATGTCTCCAAGAAGTCTTGGTGATGATCTTCGTCTTCATGCCCCATCGTGTACATCTTGTAGGGTGTTGCCGACAGGATCAGAACCTTGGCTCCATTCATTGACAGAAGCTTCGATTCAACTGATGACTCGTTGCGTGAGTTGATCAGCACATCTCGAAATCTTTGAAACTCATCCATTACCACCAAATCCGGATTGAGGTGATCTAAAGAGGCGAGGGCCAAGCACGTGCGAAGTTCGCTGATCACCCGGCTGCGATTCCTTTTAGTCCAATCCTGTTTGCCAAACCGAGCGAAATCTTGCGCTGTCGTAACAACGGCGGAATCGAGTCGCATTCTCGTTGGAGTCTTTTCTGCATCAATAACGTCGACGAAAGTCTTGCGAACGAGTGCCGCCCAGCGTCTTGCAAACCCTGCTTTGATGTCGCTGCCAAATTCAAAGTTCAATGACCTTTTGTCAGTTTCCTCCATCCAGCGGTCGGGATCGGCCGAGCAGCAAAAGAGCGAGCGAAGCCGTTTGCTCAATCGAAAATCGAACTGCCGACTTAACAAAAGGAGCAGCAGCTTTCGCTCACGAATGACTCCGGTTGCCTGGCCGAGATTTAGGGAGGTTCCAGGCGTAAAAGAGTAGATTCGGAGAGCAGACGTCCGTGAACGCTCCATGGCGAGCGTCATTAGCGTAAGCCGTTCCTTTAACGGTCTTGAGGCAGACTCGGCCGACACGAGCTTCTCTGCGTTCTGCGATGCTATTTCCAGGTTCGAGCAGAGATAGACTACGGTGAAAGACTTTTTTTTTCGACTTAGGTTTTCAATCACGCCGCGTGCAATCAGAGTCTTGCCAAGGCCAACCTCATCCGCCAGCAAGAATCGCCCGGAGCCGTTTTCGTGAAGCATCCGCACGATGCGATCAACCGCTGCCTGTTGAAATTCCTTTAGGTCCGCCATCTTTCAAGCTCCATGCACTTTGATGAACGATTCCTTGAAAGACAACCAGAAGGCTCGGAAATCATCACCGACGTATTGTTCACCTTCACCATCTTTTCCATCGAAGGTTTCGAGCATGCGAGTGATCTCACCAATTCTTGATGCGTCCTCGGTACATGATCGCATCACGTCTTCGATGAACACATCCGAAGCCATCAAATCACGTCCGTTGCCACCACCCGTTCTGCCAGTGAGGATTCGTCGAATGTCTTTCCTGGATGCCGCGGCGTCGTCAAAGAGGAGTGCAGTTAGAAATTTTGCAAATTGTCGGGCCGAAAGCTCCTCTTTTAGCAACGCTTGATCTCGACTTTCGAGCAGATTGGCAAAATCATGCGATGATGCCTTGAGCACCAGCTGACACGAAATGGCGGTTGGTTCATGGTGAATGGAGAAGCCGACAAACTCAGTCAATTTGCTGACCGTCACCTCGTACGAAATGCCACCTGCGAAAGCCTGGTCGATAAGGCGATCGCTGCGTGAAACGCCCCCGCTGTCATCCATTAGGGAGATAGGCGTCGCCGTGATGTGGAAACCATCACCGCGATACTGTTCTAGTTCTGCTCGAATTCCTTGACATTCCGATGCAAGTGATAGAGTATTTTTCTTGTCGTCGAACGACAACGAGAAACGCAGCGATTTAAGAAGTTTCTGAATCGCCCCTATGAGATTTCCAATCTTCTCTTCGTCCGTTTCATCTTCACGGTTTTCCCAGTCGTCGAACGTGTATTGCTCGATCCATGGCCGACACTTGTCATCCTGCAAAACAAACTGCTGCACAAACTGCGAAGCCTTGATCGACGGATCAAACGACATCATCGCTTCGCAATTTGGTCCTTCCCATGCGCTGTGCGACGCGTTTGCTGATCCAATCAGCATCGAACGCTCCTGCCCACGCTCAAGCAAGAACAACTTGGCGTGCAGACTTAATTGAGTGCTTACATCAGATGACGAATCGTCATTGACCACGTAAGTTTCCAGCGTTCCATTCTTCAACCGAGCTGCCAGTGATGAATTGAGCTGGAGATCCAGTTCCCTCATCGTCGAGACCAAAATAACTTGCTTGAAACGATCACAGATTTTTGTAATCAGGCCAGTGCTTAAGAACGGCGAAACCACAACGGCGACATCACCGTCGGCTGAGGATATTGTTAGTCCTGATACCTGTGACACTGTGGATACGGAAAACGACGATGACGAGCCATTTCAATTAACAAGCGTCCCCAAGACGACGCGCCCCAAGAGATAACATGAACAGCGGATCGACAATATGACAGAGCAACCGAATCGAACGGAGAAGCACAAAGCTGCTCGTGATTCGTTACCTGAGAACCTCAGAGATGTATTTGATGATTTTGTTGACGACTACAAATTTGCGGGAGCGATGAAACACGGCTCTCCGTTTGTCTCATACGTCATCCTCGCTGAAATGGTGAGGGCAGGCTGGAGAAGGAGCGCCCCGGCAATTGAAGACGACAACTCAAGCAATTAGCGATAATGGCGAGCAAGCGAAGCAGTCGCAGCCGGTTTGGGAGTGCTTTGGTCCTCGCTTTTACGATTGGCAATTGGCTCAAACCCCCGAAGAATCCTGGGCCGAATGCCACCTCCACGCCCGAAACCTCCTCGGCCAAGCCGCCTGCGAGAAGTTGGTGGCTGGTGATTCGGAGTTAGGGGTTGGTGAAGAGCAGATGACGACCCAGGTTCGCGAAGACGATGAGCCGTTTCAATTGAGCAGCGAGCCAAAGTCATCGAAACGAACGAAGCCGACGCCGTTGTTGGATGACCTTGAGTGATTGACCTTGAATTATTCTTGCAAGAAGTCAGCGGTTACTTGTCTTAGGCGTCGCCTGCTTTCCGTCAAGTTCGGGTCGGCTCCGTTGCGCTCAATGGTCGCAAGAGTCATAAATTCAAGTAGAAGTCGGCTGGAAGGCAGCTTGGCAAGCAGCCAAGAACCCCAGTCGTCGCCGTCTAGATAGCAGGTCAAGTAGTCTTTGTTCCTAAAGGGATGGTGATACCGAACGCAGGTCTCTTGTTCTGGAGTAAGACGGACAAAGAATGGTGCGAGGCGGTGATGCCGATACATCGACTCGACTAAGTTGCGGATAGTCGCCGTGACGAGATCATCGTGCTGATCCAATAGATCGTTGCGATGGCGATCAAACAGTTGATACGCGATCTGATCGGCGTCGTCGTCGATTGCCAACCGCGATACTGGGTAGGTTCCCTGGATCGCAGCCGCAGCTACGTGCTCGGGACGAATGCGACCTGCACCGACATCGCTCATTACCGCATTGGCGTGAGCGTCGTCGTCAGTGTGTCGGCGAAGCATTTCGACAACCCAGCGCTGCCATCTTCGGTCAAGCTCGTCAGCCGGCGGCCAAGTTTCTAAGTCAACCAAGGGCAACCTTGCCGCTTGAAAGACCGCTAACACGAATGTCGCACAGGTTAGTCCCGTATCGGTCGGGTCAAGAAGAAGCTCCCCTGTGATGCCATCAAAAACGTCGTTGGGGGGCGTGAATCCGTAAGAGATTCCGCCGCCTAAGTAGCGGCGTGCAATTCGACGACACAGCGCACTGACCGCTTGAAGCCGTTCCTCGATGAAGTCGCATTCGATAATGAAGTACGAATTTGCAACTTCTTCCTCGGCAAGATCTTGGTGAAATCTTAAATGCAACAGCTTGATGCTGTCCGATGATTTTCGGAAAACGACGCCAGCATGAAGTTGATGCGGGCGTTCCAAATCGGGAATGCCGATCGCAATCGCTGCATGCTCAATGGAATCGACATCCAAGTTCTCGGGCGCATGAACTCTGTCCACAGTTGTTCAATTCCGTCTTACAGATCGCGTAGCAACCGCTCGTCATAACGGCCTCGGTTTCGGATGCTGGTTTCGACGAGGTCTCGGAATTTCTTGCGTCGCTTGAGCTTGCTTTCCGCTGCAGCCGTTACCGTCAAAATACCGACGAGCAAACCAACAGAGCATTTCGCGATTTCAAAACAATCCAGTGCCTGATCGACCTCGCCAAACTTCCCGTCGAGAAAAGCATCGTCGATAGCATCGAACACGACATCAAGCGCCCGATCGGTCTCACCTATGCGATCAAGCTCTTGTGCTTGTTCGACGAATGAGGCTTCTACGCGATTGCTGACGGCTTGTTTCAGGACTTCCAAGATGCGTGCCGCGTCAACTTCTGCGGCAAGGCTTTCTAAAAATTTATCCCGTGTCGCAGTGTCGCTGCTGTTTAGGACGAAATCGGCGTGTTGCAGAAGGGAGGCAAGCGTTGGGGCAAGCGTGTCGCTTGCTCCTTTACTGTGTGCGTTCTCTAACGCGTGCTCCAGCAAAGCATCTTTGTGCTTCGCCATCGCATTTGATCCGTGAAGGATCACTCTTGGCAAGTTAGAGACTGCTTCGCTCAGGCCAGTGCGAATACGTTCGTAGAACTGCTTTTCGTCACCGGTGTCTTCAACAGGAATGTGCGATGAACCAAAGACGGGAACGTCTGGCTCAATTGTAAATCCATGTGCCATTATTTCTTTGACTCCTTGCCGGGGATCGTGGTGGGAGCTTTAAGTCCTTCTTCCATCTTTAGTTCAATTGTCGCGGCCTTACACAACGCCCGATCACACTGCTCGCGTAGTCTCAAGAGATCTTCTTGATCCAAAGCAATACTCACATCTTGACCACCTGATGAAGTGGAATATTCAAGTCGAAGTGTATAGGAGACGACCGCAGCCTCAATCTCGCCTGCATTTTCATCAAAAAGCGGCCGGATATCAGCGATGATGTTTGTGCGTCGCAGGAGATTCGCGTAGTCGTACGAGAGTTCCAACGCCATTGCGGCGAGGCGAACGACCTTCGTACTCATCAACTCGAAGAATGCATCCTCGATAGCGTGCCATTTCTCGAATTGCTCTTCATTCAGCGAAACCTGAAACGATCTACCAATCGCAAGCCGTATCTCGTCAAGTGTGGAATCAGATCGCCGAAGGATTGTGTAGAGCGAGAGCAATTGCCCAACGAGATCTTCACAGAGACCCGGGGTTAATTTTTCCCCTGTCGCAGGATCAAGACACTGTTGTGTCTCCTCGATCAAGTCGGAAGGACGCAAAGGTGGTGCATCCAAGTTGCCCCAATGATCACGGATCGCCGATAACTTTACCGAATCTAGAGCTAACACTCTGCCGATGCTGTCGATTTGTTCTTTATCGAGGCGAAGGCGGATAGCCATGGGTGCTTGTGTTCTTGCTGGTTGGAGGCCTGGAAAACGAGATGTTACAAGCAATTATATACGCGGAGGCGATCGCACGCGACAAGGCCAGCAAAAATTACCCAGATTGCCTGCCTGGCGTTTCGGATCGAACTGATGGTACGCAGTCTGCTCTCGAGCACCCTTAGTCGGCAAACGGGCGTCATCTCCAGAAGATCCAGAGCGAGAACTTGCCGCTCGGATTGCGGGTCATTCACAGAGAGCATGTTTCAGTCATCGACCAGCAGGTGAGGCAACAGCCTTGAAAACGATCAATGTCAACCGCCGGATCGGGATGGGATCGCCGGAGGAGGAGGCGCGACGATTCGCTACCTCACTGCTCAGCGATGGATCGCTGGATGGTGACGAAGTCTTGTTCGACGTGCGAGATTGTGATGCATGCCGACTGATCTCACCATTCATCTACTCGTGGCTTGAAGAGATGCAGAAGGCTGCCCCCCGAAGCTTGCAAGTAATCCGACAAGCCAAGTGGATCGCGAGATTCCGTTTCCAAGAAGAATGCATCGCGGAATGGGTCGCGAGTTCTGATTCTGAGGATGTACGGTCAAGCGATGACTGAACATTTACTATGCTCGATAAAGAACTAGTTTTTGAACAACAATAGATTCGCACTCGAATCTTACATCAAGAGAATGTGGGACCGAAAATCGTGATTCTTCTAAGTTTTGATTCCAAGCAAATCGTTCAAGTCATCGAGCAGTGCCCTTTTCGCTTCGTCGCTGATGCCGGCAATATCTTGATCTTTAACGCAAATTCGCAAGTCCTTGTGCAGTGAGAGTAGACGAGCGATCTGTCGATCAAGCTGAGATTGTGCGTTGATTGCTACGAGTTTTTGGGGACCCCGACGACGGTAGTGCGCAGCTGTTGATTTCGTCGATGAAACAGGTGCATAGTTGTTCGCGATTTGCTTTGCATCTTGCGGTGATTTCATTTTGTCGTTCCAAAATGGGGAGCAGTCGGTGGGGACGCCACCGTCCGCTGAATCTCTTATGATAGTGTCCACTTGACTTCCAAGCCACTTCATCATCAGAGCTGTTTCCTAAGGGGCACCGATGCCGCTCAATCCGATTGTCTATACAGAAAAGGTCGTTCGCAGTTTTCTTCGCTACCAACTAACCAGCTACGCGCTGGCCGATCCTCGTTTGTACGACCAAATGCGGGATCAACTGAGGCTCGATACGGTGCGAACCTCACCGCTGCTTCGCGGTCCTTACGTCAGTTTGTCGCGAGGATTTCGTCAGGGAGCTTCCGTCGAGCAATTGATTGACGATGGTGTGTTTCATCCGCACATGAAACGAATCGTGCCGAGCGGCTTTACCGCTGCCTATGGACACCAAGAGAGAGCTTTTCGAGCCATTGACACGGGCAGCCCGACGCTGGTCAGCACGGGGACGGGTTCGGGAAAAACCGAGTGTTTCCTGTATCCGATCATCAGCCGGTGTTTGCAACTGCGCGACGAAAACGCACCGGCTGGCATAGCAGCCGTGATCGTTTATCCGATGAATGCTTTGGCTGAAGACCAACTCGATCGGATGCGGGGCCTACTTGCTGGCAGCGGCATCACCTTTGGAATGTATGTCGGCAAGACGCCGGAGCACGAACGAGAGGTTCACGGCCACCGGATGGAGGTTGGTGAGAGCCGAGCGGATTACGAGTTCCGTATTCGTGAGACTCGCGAGGCGGGACAGAGCGATTCCGTTCATCCGGTTGAGGAGATCTGCTCACGCGAAAGAATGCGGACCGATGGTTCCCAGCCACGTATTTTGCTGACCAACATCAAACAGCTTGAACTGCTGCTGACTCGCCAGCGTGACGTTGAGCTTTTCGAGAACGCCCTGCTTGAGTTCTTGGTGTTCGATGAAGCCCACACGTTTACCGGAATCCAAGGTGCGGAGACGGCTTGCTTGATCCGGCGACTTAGAGCGTTCTGCGGCAAAGACGCTTCGCACACGACTTGCATCGCTACCTCGGCGACAATCGTGGACGAAAGAGATCCGGACGCCGCCCGCAAGTTCGCCTCTCGATTCTTTGGCGTTAATTCCGAATCTGTCGCAACCGTGAACGAGGAGTACCAGAACGATGAGTGGGCTGCCCATAGCTATCGCCCCGATCGTCCGCGAGAGTTGAGTAGACTCTTAGCGGACACTCTCGTGGCCGTCGAATCGCTGAACCCTGAAGAACAGGTCACATCGGTCTATCGCCGACTGACGAAGCGAGAGATCAATGGTGAGCAATGGCAGGAAGCATTGTTTGACGATTTACGACAGAACGAGATCGCGAAACAGATCCGAACTTCGCTGCTGGGACCACGCGAGTTGTCAACGCTGTTGAGTGAGTTAAAGACGACGGTTGGCCGAGCGGTCGGCGAAGAAGAGCTATTGTGTTATCTGACACTTGGCGCTGCGTCGTTGAAAGATGGCCGTCCGTTAATGCGCCCCGTGGTGCACGGATTCCTGCGTGGCATCACAGGTGGCGTCGTTTCGTTTCAAACCGGCAATGAGCCGACGTTGTCGCTCAGCAGTGCAGAAGAATTGGAGCGTGGAGAGGACGCCGAAAAGTGGTGGCGTCCGCGACTGTTTTCGTGCAATACATGCGGTCAGCATTATTTGACGACGCACTTGAAGGACTTCTCCTACACCGGTGCGACGCCGGGCGGCGGCGAGATGGGCGAGGACGAAGACCACTTTTGGGCACCGCAGGAGGCAAAACACGGCGGGACTCGCGTTGTGCTATTGGACACGATCGTCAACCAAGACGGCCAAGACCTCGCCAATCATGCTCGGGTAACGGCTCTTTATTTCTGTCGCCAGTGCGGTGCCGCTCATCCGAATCCTAAGTCGCGATGCCAATCCTGCGGCACGATGTCGGACATGGTTCGTTTGTACGCGGTCAAGAGCAAGGAAACGCATCCCGGAAATCTCACGAGTTGTTTTTCTTGTCGGGCTCTGGGCAGCGCCAACGGCCGGCGATACCGCGAGCCGATTCGCGAGGTGCGTGCGACGTCGGTTGCCGATGTACACGTGCTTGCTCAAGACATGGTTCAGCACGCGGAAAGAAAACGCCTGTTGTTGTTTGCGGACAATCGGCAAGACGCGGCTTTTCAAGCGGGATGGATGAAGGATCACGCACGTCGGTTCCGACTTCGTGGGTTAATGGCCGAAGCCATCGCTGGCGGCGCCGTTTCGATCGGCGACGTTGCGTTAAAGATGAGTGACCAACTAGATCTTGATGATTCGTACTCCCGAGCTTTGATTCCTGAAGTTTGGCGAGTTGCGCCAAAGGAAGGCAGCGGTGGATCACACGCGGATGAGCGAGCCTATTTTCTTCGTGTTCAGATGCTGCGTGAAATCACGATGGCATCGAACCAACGCAAGGGTCTTGAGCCGTGGGGACGGATTACGGTGAACTATGAGGGGCTGAATACGTCGGATGCATTTATCCAATCGTGGGCAAATCGGCTCGCCATGCCCGCGGAAGAACTGAAGGTCGGTGTTGAAACATTGCTCGATTCGCTGCGGCGACGACGATTGCTACGCGATTCACACCGCGAAATCTTCTCCCGCTACTGGCACGATGGCGATCGAGAAATCCAACGTGGATATCTTCCTATTCTGCCTGGTCCGAAAGGCATGAAGTTGGAGTTGGGTAATGGCGATGAGCGTGAGCGTGTCACGACTTGGATGTCTGAGCGAAATAATTTGATTCGTTCCATCGTTCGCAAATGGGGCGTTCCGCCTGAAGACGTTGGCGACTTTATTGAGGAGCTTTGGGCGTATTGCACCGCCCCAAGCAAAGCATTGTTGGTTCCAGTCACATTGCGAAGCAATAAGGGACGAGCGTTGCCACGATGCAGTGGTGTCTACCAGATTGACTCGGACAAGATTCGCATTACGGAGAACCACGGCTATTACTGCTGCAATCGTTGTCGCCGCCGAGTCACACGAAGGACTCCCAATAGTCTTTGCTTGGCGTGGCAGTGTGATGGCACGCTGGAATTTGTCGGCGAGGATCCTGACAATTATGACTTGCAGGTGTTGGATGAGCGTTACGCGATGCTTCGTCCGGAAGAGCATACGGCGATGGTTCCGCAGGACCACCGAGAGAAGATTGAAAACTGGTTCAAAGGAAGTGGCGACCACGTCAACACTCTGGTCTGCACGCCAACGCTTGAGTTAGGCGTAGACATCGGTGCTCTTGATTCGGTTTTACTTCGCAATGTTCCACCGTTGCCGTCGAACTATTGGCAAAGAGCCGGGCGTGCCGGTCGTCGTCACCGCATGGCAGTGACCATCACATACTGTCGCCCAGCGTCGCATGATCGGTCCTACTTTAATGATCCAATGCGGATGCTTGGCGGACGAGTGGATCCACCAGCTTTCAATCTGCGAAATAATGTCTTGGTTGCGAAACACGTTGCGGCAACGGTGATCACGCGACTGAATCAACTTGGGCGACCAGCGTCGGGTTTGCCGGAGCCAGACCGAGAATTGATTCACGACACGCTGAAGGAAACGCTTCCCTCTCGTATCACGCACTATCTCTTCACCGCATCCGGTCAGATGCGCAGCGAAGCTTTCAATGTTCAGCCTCTGGCCAATCTGATTCGGGCGCACCGCGAGGATCTGTTGCAATACGTTGGCCGAGCGTTTCGTGATGGCTGGCCAGACGAGGATGCCGATGTGACAACGCCGGAGGAAATCGCACGGCATATCGACCAGGTGGCGAGCAATTTGGAAAACGTGATCGGCAGGCTGCGAAAGCGTCTGCAATGGGCAGTCCGTGAAATCCGGCGTCTAAACCGCGTACGAGATGACGAAGGAACGCTTGGCTATGACGATGAAGCACACTTCAAGCGTTGCGACCGTCTCGTCAAGCAACTCAAAGGCATGGGCCGTCGTCGACGTGGCGACGCGGATGGCGTTGATGACACGGTCACGTTTAGCGTTCTGTCACAGGAAGGCTTCTTACCGGGCTACGGCTTGGACGGTGGGGCAATCGTCGGGATGGCGGAAGTTCCACGTTGGCAGATGGGGGCGATGGACTTTAATTTGCCGCGTGCTGCGTCGATGGCTCTCCGTGAATACGTGCCGGGAAACTTGATCTATGCAAACGGTCATCGTTTTGTAGCCCGGCGTTTTCATCGCGAGGCTGACATGGACGAAGTCGACACGCCAGTGTTTGCTGTGAACGTTGATCGAGAAGCAATCATCGAAAGCGACCAAAGCAGCGCCTCGGGCAGCCTCAGTGACATTGAGTTGATGGCGATTCCCGTGTGTGACGTGGACCTGGTTCACATGTCGCAGATCTCGGATGAGGAAGAAAACCGGTTTCAGTTGTCGGTAGCAACCTATGGTCGTGAACAAGGACGGCATAACGGTGGCCAGGCCTACGGTTGGGGCAGCAGTCCACTTCAATTCCGTCGAGGTGTCCATTTCCGCATGGTGAATGTCGGAGCGTCATCGCTTATTGACCGAACCCCGCCTGAAATGGGATATCCCGTCTGCCAAATTTGTGGACAGAGTGTTTCGCCACTTTCGTCCGTTCGTCAGATCCAGAACTTCCGCGAAAAGCATACTGAGTGGTGTAACAAGGAACCTGTCAATGTTGGCTTCTACGCTGACGTGGTCGCTGACGCGATCACAATGGTCGACGTGAAGGACCAGTCAACGGCGTACACGATTCTTGAGTCTATTCGGCAAGCTGCTGCGTCGGTGCTGGACATGCACTTGGATGACTTGCAGGTGCTTGTTGTCGGCCATGTCGATCGAGATGAAGTCAATGGGACTCTTTGGGATCCAATGCCAGGCGGTTCGGGACTACTGGCTCAGTTGCTCGAAAACTTCCCGCGAATCATCTCGACCGCGGCGGAGATGCTGGCGGGCTGTCCGTCAGATTGCGGCAGTTCATGCAACGATTGCCTGCAGACGTTTCGCAATGCGTACTACCATCGCTATCTCGATCGTCATGCGGGGCTCGAGTTTTTCGAGCGAGCAGGGAACCAGCTAGAGATTGAACACCCAATCCCCTCGCTCCAACCGTCACCGGAGAACAATCCCGTCGCCGCGGCTGGCGAAGTCAATGATGCCGAAGCCAAACTAAAGCATCTTTTGTCAGCGGCGGGCTTTGCGACCGGATCATTCCAGCAGCAAATTCGCTTCAAGTATGAGTTTCGACCGAGCCCAAACTTGAGTAGCACGACGCCGGATGTCTTTTTTGATCAGGATCCAGATGATCCCGATGAGATGGGGATCTGCATCTATCTCGATGGGATGAGTGACCACATCCACGGGAATGCCAAGACGGCGGCGAAGGATAGCGAGATTCGCTCTTGGCTTCGCAGCAAAGGATACAACGTCTTGGAAATCACTCGCGTCGATTTGGATGATGCCGGTGCGATGCGGCGTTATCTGAAGAAGCTTGGCCGTATATTGGTTGACAAAGAGTTCGCAAAGTCGCTTGACGAGAACGAAGAACTCGCGGCGGCTTTAGGCGGAAAGTCAGCTCCCCCTCCAAAGAAAGTGACGGCGACCGAATCATCTGCCAACCAAAAACCAACCGTCAAGCTTTCGAGTGAATACGAGGAAGTCCTTGATCTGGTAAGCGGCGACGTCCGAAAGCTGGTTCTTCAGCTTTCCAGTGACGGCATTCCTGCTCCCGAGCCTGGTTATCCGCTGGACGATGAAGATGGTGTCACGGTCGCCGAGAGCGAGTTGGCTTGGCCCGAAAAATTGGTGGCGTACTTTCGAGGCGGTGACGAGGTATCGGCCGAGCGATTTAAGTCACGATCTTGGACGGTTATCGTCGGGAAAGAATTGGGCACTGACGCTGCAGCCATCGCGGGGGCCATCAACGCATGAGCGTTCCGCAATTGGCCATTAGCAATGAGTTCATGGATGCTCTCGCACGGCTACCCAAATCCCAGCGAAAGAAGGTCCAAGAGTTCGCTAAGAAATTTCGAGCGGATCCACGATCAGCAGCAATCAACTACGAGAAAATTCACAACATGACGGACGATCGTGTCCGAACTGTTCGGATTGATCAAAAGTACCGAGCCGTTGTGCTGCACCCCAACACCGGTAACACCTACGTGCTGGTTTGGGTGGACAACCATGACGAAGCGATGGATTGGGCAAGAAACCGAACATTTGAGGTGCATCCAGAAACACAGTCGCTACAGATTCTGAACGTCGAACAAGTTCAGCAAACCTTGGCTCAAGCCAAGTTGGTACCTGCGAAGAAAGAAGGGCTTTTTTCGCACGACGACAAGACACTGCTTTCGTTTGGTATTCCCGCCATTCTTCTACCGGCGATCCGGGTAATCGAATCCAAGGAACAACTAGTACAGCTCCAAGGAGTTCTGCCAGCTGAAGCGTATGAATCTTTGGTGTGGCTTGCCGAAGGTGAGTCCGTGGAAGACGTCAAACAGGCTGTCGGCATGTTCCTTGAGAGTGATGAATCGCAAAAGCTGGCCGACGATCAGTCAGATGAGAGCGACGAGGACAAAGTTCTTTTGGAAAGTCAATCTGCTCGACGGTTTCGACGTGTGAGCAGCGATGAGGAACTAGACCGCATTCTTGCAGCGCCTCTGGAACAATGGCGAGTGTTCTTGCACCCACATCAGCGTCAAATGACACAACAGTCATTTTCGGGGCCGACTTTAGTCTTGGGCGGTGCAGGGACTGGCAAGACAATTGTTGCGATGCATCGTGCACGACAACTCGCCCTCAAGCTACCCGCGAACGAACGTTTACTTTTCACGACATTCACAAAGAACCTCGCGGAGAATGTGAAGTCGGTGATGGAGACGTTTTGTTGCGATGAGTTGGAACGTATCGACGTGCAGCACGTCCATGAGCACGCGATGTCGTGGCTCCGCACATCCGGCCAAATCCAAGTCGCCAGCGATGAAGAAATCGCACTTGCTTGGGATCAAGTTGCTGTTGATAACCCGACTAATTTTGAAACGGACGTACTACGCGATGAGTGGTTCTACACGCATGCAATACGTGGTGTAACAACGAGGGAAGACTATCTGCAAATGTCCAGAGTTGGTCGAACGCCCTCGCTTTCTCGTCGAGAGAAGGCGGGAGTTTGGAAAGCCTTTGAATTGTACAACGAGGCGCTCCGCCTTAGCGGCAAGATGAGCTGGGTGGGTGTCGCGACGAATGCTACTGCATTGTCAGCTAGTGCCGCTCAGCCAACGTATCGACACGTGATCGTCGATGAAGGACAAGACTTCACGGCGAGTGATTGGCGTTTCGTTCGTTCACTGGTCCGCCGTGCGGCAGATGATATTTTTATCGTCGCTGATCCTCGTCAAAGGATTTACCACGAACCAACGCAGCTAAAAGACGGTGACGTCCTCGTGGATGATCGAATTCATCGCTTACAAATCAACTATCGAACCACCGAGCAAATTCGCAGCTGGGCGACACGGCGAAGTGGCGCTGCCACGGCCTCAGACCTTTGCGAATCTGCATGGTCTGAGATTGCGACACACTCGCTTTTTGATGGTCCTGAGCCGGCGCTATTGGAGAATGTAGACCAACAATCCGAATCAATCGCTCTTGCGGAATTAGTTCATTCACTGAAAGACGAGTTCCCGTTGGAGGAGATTGCCGTTGTTGTACGCGCAAATTGGTTATTGAAACGCTTAAAGTCTGCTTTGAAGCAGAAGGGCATCGAGTTCAATATTTTGGATGGCAACTCTGCGGATGTTAGTGGTGTGCAGTTGGCAACCATGCACCGCGTCAAAGGGCTAGAGTTTCGATGTGTTGTAATCGCGGGACTCACGGACGCAGTGTTTCCAACGAAGTATCGCGGTCGTGAGGACGATGATCTGGCACGAGAGCGGCACATTATCGCCGAGAAAAACCTTCTCTATGTTGCCGCCTCACGAGCACGAGACCGACTATACGTATCGACTGTCGGCGGCTTTGCGAGTTCGCACTACTTAGCGAATGATCAAGTGACGCTATGAGCTTTTCTAATTTGGTGTCTGAAGCAATCGAGTGAGCCAACAAATGAACGGACGATCAATACGCCTTTATCTCGTCGACGGTGATGCATCAGGATTGCTAACTGCCGAGGTGATGAACTGGAGCGGAAAAATGCTGGTGTCGCCGCGGACCAAGCTGGCTGAGCTTGCCAAGCGAGACGAGATCTCGCGGACGGGAATCTACATTCTCGCGGGACCGGACCCAGAGAATCCGATCGGCGAGGTGGTCTATGTCGGTGAAGGCGACAACGTGTTCAAACGGCTAGCTTCCCACGACAAGGACGAAAGGAAGGAGTTCTGGACTCGCTGCGTCGCGATAATCAGCAAGGACTTGAACCTGACGAAGGCCCACGTACGATACCTGGAAAGTCGACTAATCTCGATGGGTTACGCGGCCGGCCGGGCGATGATCCACAATGGGACCGCTCCACCGCTACCGCCAATGCCTGAAGCGGATGTCGCGGATATGGAAGGGTTTCTTGAGCATATTGAATTGGTGCTGCCGGTACTCGGGTTTTCATTCCTGAAGCCGAAGCCAACGGTTAGACCTACGACGCCTGGAACTGTTGAGCCATCGGATGCTTCACCAGTGTTTGAGTTCTCTTCAGGCGATGCAACTGCGAAAGCCCAAGAGATTGACGGTGAGTTTGTCGTATTGAAGGGATCAACGGCAACACTGACGCCGCGTGCGAGTTGGACAAGTTATCGGGACCTGCGGGCACAGTTCGTCGAAGACAAGAAACTCGTCGAAGTCCCAAACAAAGGCTTGTTACTATTCGCCGAAGACGTCGCACTTAGCAGCCCCAGCGCTGGTGCTGCAATCGTCGCGGCCGGAAACACCAATGGGCGGATAGCTTGGAAGGTGATTGGAACGCGTCAGACGTACGCCGATTGGCATCAGTCACAATTGCCGGAGCAGGACAACTCGGATGGAGAGTAGACCGAGCCACTACGACATCATCGGTGATATTCACGGACATGCGGACGAACTAAAAGCATTGCTTTCCGACCTGGGGTATAGCCGGCGCGGGTATCGGCGTGCGGATCGGAAAGTCGTGTTCGTTGGCGACTTTGTGGATCGTGGTCCGGCAATCGGGGACGTTGTCGAGATTGCTCGTGCGATGGTGAATTGACGCAGTGGCTAATGTTCAGCAGGCCCTCGGGCATTGTGATTCCACGTGTGTAATGCAACGGTAATGCCGGTCGAAACGATCAGGTCGTGCTTCACTGTCCGATAATCCCGGGTATGTAGCGAATGCGGTGTGGACGTATCGATTGTGCCGCCAAGAAGCTTGGCTGGGGAGCACTAGTATTCGCCACCTAGTCTCGGCTCTACCTGGTGAAGTCGCAATCACCGGTGCAGAGCCAAACGACTCGACCGAGACTTGAAGCCGTAGGGGCTGGTTTGGTGGCAAGTCAGTGGCTATGACGAATATTTCGCTGCTTTGGATTTTTGCGCCGCTACGAATTGGTGTGAAAAGCAATCCATGGAAGACGATGAAAACGACTTCATGAAGAGGATTTTGTTCACGCACATGACGGTTGCGATTGTACCGAAAAGAAGCTGAATGCAGACTTCCACCAACTCAGTTTTCCAGAATACGATTGCTTGGCTGCATACAGAATCCCTCGCTGCTCAACGGCAGTGGGGTGCTTGACTCCCCGCTTGGTTTTGGTAGCTTTTTGTTAATTGTAATTGGGTGGGCTTAGGCGTGGAATGGTGAGGGCTATGCACTGGCAAGATGCACTGGTTATTGCGCTGATCTTTTGTGCGTTTGGGTTTTTAGCTTTCCGGTTCTGGACGCTGGCATTTGTTGAGTCACCCGGTCGCCGAATCGATAAGTTATTGGGCTACGTAAACAAACTTGCAACGCGTCGGCTGATTTTTGATGCGATCATGTGCACCTCCTGTTCTCTTTTGATCGCAGCACTCGTCGTCGTCGTCGTTGATGAGGACGTCAGGCAATCACTTCTTGACCGTTCAATGCAAACCTCCGACGCTCAGTCCAGTTTTTCGTTGGAATATCGGAGTGTTGGTAGCGGACTGATAGTTACGTTGCTCTTGATCTTTGCATGCACTTGGCCTGCAGTCACGTGCTCCAGTCGAAATTCGTGGTTTGCGCTTTGGCCACTATTTCGAGAAAAATGGCCCGGCGATCTTACGAAGAGACAATTGCAGGTGTGTGAGCACTTGGCATGGTGCAGTGACGCAGATTTCCTGCGTTACACATCCTCGATATACAATCGTTTAACAAACCGCACACCGCCCGAACCTTACCGACTCTGGGCACACTCAATTCTTCCCTTGGTCAACCGCGATGAGATGCGGCGGCAAGCTGACGACTTGACGCAAGCCATCTACTCAGAGTTTCTGGATCGACTCGATGAAGTACTTGTTTCTTATGACAAGGAAAACAAGCAAGCTCTAGATCAAGCGAAGTGTCACCAAGCTTTTGGCGTTTCGATTGCATATATCTTTTCCACGACAGTCGCATTTGCTTTAGCATTGCTTGTAACCGTTGTGGTTTTACGACCATGGGAGATGGCTGAGCAACTCATGTCCTACGTGTCGTTTCTTTAGCAATTACTGTGTAGTTTTGGCCTACTAGCGGGAGAGAAATAATGAGAGTTGGTAAAAGACGCCCCCTCCTGGTGGCAGTGCTCATCGCGAATTTCGTTTTTCCCATCGGCTGTCGCCGTAGTGCTGAGTCCCCTGGCTCCGTGGGCAAAACTCCGACGAAGCCAACGACGGTAGTCAAGTCAGTAGGCGACGCAGAAAAATTGCTTGAGTACTACAAGCAGCGGAACCTCGCCTTGGCCGATAGTCCCGACCCGCAAGCAACGATCAATGAAATTACAAATAATGACCCGCCGCTCACTACGTTTGATGAGTTTGAGAGTCGCTTTAGGTCGGTAATGTCCCAGCGATTTGGGCGTGATGGCCTATCCTGGGACAGCGCGGTTGATGAATTCGAGCAGCACCGCGACGCCCTGGAAATAGCAACGAATCGGAAGATACCTGATCCGACACGTGTCTTGGCCAGCGTCCAAGAAAAGTTGAATGGTTCGACTGACGAAAATCGAGACAAGTTGCTGCGATTCCGAGACGCGATCGTCACATACGACGGTGTCGCAAGAAGGACTGCCGGTGCAGTTACGAGAGTCGCTAGCGACCTAGCGCAACCGATTGAATCGTTTGGTGCCATAGTTGAATCGATAGATCGGTTGAAGAGTAGCTCCGAAAATGGAACTCCCGATGGATCCATGTTCGCTGTTAATGGGCCATACGCCGGTCTCGCGAATGATGTGGTAATGCTTCGTGGAGATGAGTTTTCGGAAAATGCTGTTGAAATGGCGCTCGCGACCAAGGAACTTCGAAACGCGAATAGCGAACTCCGGAACGCTCACGATGCGCTCGATGAAGAATCTCGCGACGAGGCTTCCGAAGAGTACTCCAATGAATCAGACGAGCATACTGAGGGTCGCGAAAGTGAAAGAACTGCGATTATCGGGATTATTAGCTCGGTGGTTACGGTGCTTTTGGTGGCGTGTCCTGAGTCACTCGGCGTGACTTGTATCATCGCCGCAGTAGTCATCGTTCTTGCGTTGATCTATTACCTGATCGTGAGTATGGACAGTAGCGAGTCCGTTAACAATCGATCGACCTCAAATAGTCCTGAAAACCAAAACGAAGGCCCCAAACGCGATCACAGTCCGGCGACTAGTCCGGAGGATTTCGACAAGGATGTGAGTGACGGCACGGAAACAAGAAGTCTGACCGAACTGTTAAATTCGATTATTCCTGATGAGGTCGAGAAGTATGTCGTGCCTTCGACTGTAGGCAATCATATCTACTCTGTTTACAAGAGTGGTTCGTCCGTGGTCTTTGACGTATTGGTCGATGGGGATATTCGAGAGAGATTGAAACTGCCATTTGATTTGAGTGATGTTGCCTTTGAGGATATCGTCTTGGTGGCGGCAAGCGGAGAACTCCGCATTGAGAAGATCACCGTAACTCACGATGAGCAAATTGCTTCGGTCGAAATCGTTCTCTCGGGAGTTGGCGACCAACAAACGACGCTTACATGGCGACGAGACGGCGATAGCAGTTGGAAGGTAGAAGGACGGTAGTCCCAGGAACAAGCGAGTGCCTAATGCGAGAATATAATTCACTGGCTCAAATTCGCCGATGGCGAGGTCGCCGTTGGCTGATCTGGTTTATGTGTTACTCACTGATTCTTCCTGGGTGCCAAGGATGCAGGAAAAAGGTTGAGATTGCGCCGGTTGAACCAACGGTAAAATTTGATCTTCAGGACTTTTTGGGTAAACGAAAGGAGTGGAATGACGAGTTCGAGAGGAAGCGAAAAAAGCATGTAGCGACCACTGGCGATGAGGTTCCAGAGCAGAACTCCTACGTTCAACCACCAACTGACGACCTGATTCCGCTGGACAAGGTGCCGCCGCCCGTCGTTGATGAAACTAAGGTTGCAAAGGTTAGTTCTTATGAGGCATTTCGGGCGCGTTTTGAGAAGGAATCCGGGAAGCCGTGGGATGATTTTAAAGTCTCAGTTGATGAAGCCATAAAAGCCCAGAGCCTGGTACAAGAGATTGAACGTCCTCCTAGTCCACAAAAACTGCTATCGCTGCTTGAGCTAACGAAGAAAGACGCCGGTTGGTCAGCAGTGCAAAAATCTGACATAGAGGACGCTCAGAAAAAGACGGGCTCATTCGATGAGGTCGCTCGGGAATACTTGGCTAAACACCAAGTGCTAGCTCAACATTGGAAACCGTTGTTGGGAGAGGTAGCAGAGTTCATTGAAGGCATCGACGGGCTTCGTGACGAGCAACTGCCTAAGGATCAAGTCAAACAGAAAGTTGACAAGATATTTGCGAAAGACGGTCCTTTCGTGAGAGCAACATTGCGTATGGCTAGCTTCTCGCACGACAGTGTTTCTGAGGAGGTGCATCGCCTAGCTGAACAGCACGGAAAGCTTGAAGGGTTGTTCAAAGAAGCTGAATTGGCACTTCGATTGGTTGAGGAACACAGGTTTTCAGAGCCACTCAACAAGGAAATTGCTTCCTACTTAGACGATGCGCTCAAATGGAAGGAAGACGTTAAGAAGAAGTCCAAGGACTTCTGGGAGAAATCTGGTGACGTCTTATCGGATTGGGATAAGGTAACCGCGATTGTGGCTTTGTCGTTTATCAATCCGCTTTTCGGCCTCGCGGCGTTCCTTGTAATGGTGCTGGGAGGAGGTGGTGGTGAGGGGCCGGGCTCGGGAGGCGACGGTGAAGAAGGCGGCGACGGAAACCGGAATTCAGATTCTGACAAGGATTCCGAAAGTCCTAGAAGTGGGCAGTCAGGCGGCGAATCTGATCCTAGCGCTTCGACTGATCAGCAGCCTGACCCCCTTACGGCAATACCTGAAGGTGCTCAGCCGGTTGAGATCGATAAAAACGAAGAAGGTGATTGGAATCTGATCGTTTTCGATGACGGCAATTGGCGGGTGCATCGGGTTCGTCACAAGGATGCCGAAGCAGAGGATTTTACAGAACTCAAAATCCCAATTGGTGACTCGAGATTCGCTGTCCTAACGCGGCCTGCACATCCTATAAGCGTTGAGTCAGTCAGCAATACCGCTGAAGGAGCATTCGGCAATGGTTTTCCCTGGTCGATTTCATTTTCGGGGTTCACACATACTGATGAGCTGATAGTTGCGTGGCAGCAGGACGCAGAGAAACCAGAGATATTGGTAATTGGCGATCCAACCATCGTCATTCCGAACGACCCGGACACAACAGTGATTCCCGTGGTGGGCGACGTAAAAGGTGACACACTTTTCTTGGTAACCAGCGACAGCGATCACTGGATTCTGGAGGCCGTCTTTGGTGCATTGGCTGACACGAAATTGAAAGTGTCGATTGCGTTGACTGACACGGAAATGCATGCAATTACAAAGGCTCATGAAGACGTGAACGCCGTGTTGGAAATTAGTAGTATTGTTCCTGACCAAAAGGACGGAAAAGCTGTCTTCCCGTTAAAAGTCACATTTCTAGGTTTCGCGGACGACCAGGCACGAGTTGTTACTTGGACTAATGGGACCGCATACAGTGGTCGTTGAAACCGAATTCTTGAAATTACTATGAGACGAACTGTTCATCGAAACACAGCAGACTTTTCAACCTCCTTTCTTGATCTTTGCTGCTGCGCTTTAGGTGGAATGATTCTACTGATGATGCTACTAATCCCGCAGCCGAAATCCGAAGTCGGAGCGTTAGGCAGTCCACTTGATAGAGAGATTCAGCTCACAATCCAAATTCCACGATTCGGATCGGCGTCAGGTATCCGATCGCCGGACGACATGAGCAATACGGAACCGACGGATCTCAGGCCCGTTTTGACTTTGGGGGCAATCCAGAACATCCATCTCGAAGTCCATCCCCTTGGCTATGCTCATGACTTCGGGCCCTCTGGTCTGAGCGGCGGGCATGTTACCGTTGACGAGACACCAGACGATCTTTTGGGTATTGGACTCGTGGAACTCTCAATATCCGAGGCTTCAGGAAGCAACCTGTGGTTTTCAAAAATAGGCAGCAATTCTGGCCCGGACTCTGTCACTTCTTTGAATGCGAAGCTTACTGTTCCAGTCAATGCCGAAATTTCCTGGAAGGCGCAGACGATCAGGCTTGAGGTCGTGTTTGAGGCCCCCGCTCAGAATGTGGTTGTAGGTACCGAAGCGTTTTGGGAAGGGTTAGTCGATGCTTGGCCTGACCTGTACGCCGCTCCACTGCCAAATTCGTTGGGAAACGAACGCCCCTGGCACCCAACTGCGAGTGTTGAGCTCACGCCTGATGACGAAAGACGATCTGTTCGAACCGCAACGTTGGTTGAAGTGCTTGCAAACGACAACGCGGGAAATGTAGCAATACCTGGTCTAATCTTAGATAACGGAAGTGATGCCACGTTTTCATGGTATCGGAGACCAAGTGGATCGGAATCCCAGTTGCTGCTGATCCAGAACTTGGCCAAGTCTAAGATTCAATCAGCAGCCATCGCTAGCGCCGAACCATGGTACGTGGGCCTCGAGCTACCCAGCACTTCCTTGCAAAGTAAGTCGCTGACATTTCGGTTGGTCGCGATTTGCAATTTTCAGGAAGATATTTCTGATGATACCCTGCTTAAGATCAAGTCCCTGGATTTGAAACCGGAGCAGCCCTAATGCGCAAACAACGGACGCTCCCCAATTTCTCTGCGTCACTATTAGATCTGCTTTGTTCCGCGCTTGGCGGCGTCGCTCTAATGGTGTTTCTTTTTGCCGCGATGCGGCGGAATGCGGAAGCGGACGCTGGTATGGAATTACAACGCCGATTACAAATTGAAATTCTGAAGCCATACGATTTCTTAAGAGTTGGCGACAGTGTAAGTCTCCAAGTGCGTGATGCGGAAGGATTTGAGGTGCTTCTACCGCACAATGTTGACCTTGAGGCAAATGATGGTAGCGGTAAACTGATTTTACGGCGTCCAAAGAGTTCGTCGTCCAAGTTTCTTATCGAAATCAGAAGCCGCGAAAATATTGAGCTAGCACTCGATGTTTGGTTGCGTCGACTTGAGTTGCGTCACCTCAGCGGCCCCGATGCAAGTTCGTTCCAACGACTGTTGCGCGGCGATCAAGAGCTGAAGTTTCGAGTGATGTGGGTAAGCAATCAGGAAACGAAGTCGCCGGATCAGTGCATCCTAAATGCATCGAATCGCTTTTACGTACGGGACGTTCAACTGGGGATTGCAAAATGAGAGGCAATGCATCCTTATCCATGAAACTAACAATAGTTGTCTTGTCGTTACTCGCCGAAGCTAGTATTTCTTCTGGCGATAATCTTGGTCGATCGGACACCTCGGAACGAATCAAGTTAGCTTTAAGTAATGGTTCCGGTGATCCCGCCGCTTGGTTCTTGCCGAGGGACGGATACGAGTTGGCAGTGTCCGTGGGATGGCGGGACCGCTCAAAGAGCGACGTGCCTCTTCTGCTACTTGTTGATCGAGGGGGACGTATCAACCCTTCAGTAATAGAGGTTGAGGTAGACGACAATGCCAGAAACTGGCTACGTGCCAAATTCATTCCAACGCCTTTGACTTGGCCTGTCAAAGAGGCCACTAGTGGCCGAGTCCACCAAGCTTTGCAGTCCATCGGTTCGCTTTTGTACCCCTTGCTACAATCGTCCCGGAGCGATGGGCTGCAACCGGATCAATGGAGAATTGTGTCCGACGGAGAGTTGGATCGCGGCGGTGCTTGGCTGGCGATAGGGATCGATTCGACAACGAGGAAAGGTCGGCTAAATTCAAGCCAGATTTCTCTATCGGACGTTAACCAAGCACCGAAAGTGAAGCTGCTGCAAGGCCTTACTGTCGATCCTTCGCTACTTCGTAGAATGCTCACTGCACCATGGCGACCCAACGCAAACGCAGTGATCGGACGACGGGCTATTGTTATCGATATGGGGAGTCAAATCGCTTTGAGTTTTAACAAGTCAGCATCCACGTTAGAGGATCTCATTCAGAATCGCGGCCTGACAAAAACCAAGGGATTCTTCGTTTTTCCCGCATTTTGGATCGGTCCGCCGACGGGCTTGACGGCGACCACCATCGGCGTTGCGGAAACACTTGCCGCCGGGATGGATCCTGACACGCTTGATCCCCTACAAGACCCTCTTTTGTGGCTAATATCCGCACCCTAAAAGGTTGCCTTGATGTCCGATAGTGAAAACGAGTCCTCGAAATGGAGCATGAGCGAATTATTTCGCTCTGCTGCTAGCTGGATCCGCTCAGCCCCGAAATGGATCCGAGAAACACCAAGATGGTTCAGTGTCGCTATTGGCGCTATCGCCGTTGGTTCGCGTCTCGGCCTTGTATTAATCTGTGTTGTCGGTGGTACCATGGGCTGGGTAAGCCTAGCAATGATAAACGCAGCTGCAACAAGCGCGTTACCAAGTTCGCTTCGAGCACCTGAAGACACTCGTCAGTGGACTTCTCTTGGCCAGATAGGCGATCCTAAAAAGACAGCGAGGATTCGGATTCAGGGGTCAAAGATCAAGTCCGCAGCTGATGTATTTCTTGTCGACAAACCCTTCGTCGATGGCGTGAATAGGGAACGGAGTGACGCAGTCTTTATTTCTGGCCGACGTTACTATGCACGCATTGTTCATCCAGAGGTCCTCCCACCGAGGGCAAAGGACGCCCCTTCAAGGTATCCGTATCTCATGGTGGTAGAGGTCACCCACACGCAAACCGCGGACGGGTCTCAACGGGTCATTGCAGATGTCGGGTGCTGGCACCTTCCTGATGGGGAAAAGCGAGAGGAGAGAGAAATCCGACGCATACCTTGGTGGAGAACCAAGTCGCTCGCCAGCGCCCCCCGTTTCTTAGATGTGGAGTCGCGTGGAATAACCAGCGAAATCTCCTTCCCAACCAGCCCGGGATCGCTTGCCAGCTGGGTACGTACATACTGGAAGTCGGTATCAGAAGAAGCCAGCCATCACTATCGCATCGACGGAACGAACCTCAAGCTTTCGCAGCAACAGATCAACACTGCTTTGGCCGACGCCTTAGAGGCTGCAATGGAGGATGAATGGGGGGACGTGCAAACAGAAACAGCAGTTGTTGTTTTGCGCGTGTTCAACGGAGTAATTCAATTGCTGATAATCGCATCGTTTTGGGGATTGGTGCTAATCGTTTTTTGTAGATGGCTCACCTTTGTTCTTGCGGAACAACGCACGCAGATTCCCCTTGGTTTGCCGGCTCCCGCAGGCTCGCTCACTGTTGGTTGGTTGCGAAACGAGATTAAGAATGCATCGGAATTTGGGCATGGGCACAGGCAAACATGGGGTGTCTTCAGTGCCTCGACGAGAATCTGGGAATCCACTCTCCGAGCCATACTTAGCAGAGCCCAGATGGCCGGTTTGCCAGAGTTCGTGCAGTCGCTTGCGAACCAAGAGGCCGACCGCCGAGACAACTCCTCCTTCCACTTGCGGTTCCTTTTGGGAGCAATGCCTGGACTGGGGTTTCTTGGCACTGTCTGGGGAATCGGAACAGCGCTAATGGGAACTGGTGCCGTCCTTTCCGACGAATTAGCAAAGCAGCAGAGCGGCGTTTCGACGGTCGCTCTCTCGCTGGGGCTAGCGTTTGACACGACTTTCGTGGCATTGTTGCTAACACTCATCGCTACGTATCTTGCTACGTGGCTTTCTTCGAGGGAGCAGTCGGCAATTGAAGCAGTTCAGGATGAAACGCTTGCAGAACTGTTCTCAAAGCATGAGCGATTCAAGACGATACGAGATGACGGGAGTCAGATCGTCCATGAGCCGATAGCAAGTGAGCCGATCGGCATCCGAACACCAGTTCCCGATGCACCTCCCATAACACCAGTTCGCAGCGAGGATTTTGGGGAACCGGAAATAGAAATTACCGCACCGATGCCCCCCACAATAGAATCCAATGCTTGGTTGTTCGGCTTTAGCATTCGATGCCTGTTGACTGGAGGTGCGTTAGCCGCGATGGCGTTAATCTGCCGACACCTCGGTGGCTAGAATTGCATGGACAAGCTTATGTGGCCATTGTTCGATACATTATTTACGAGTCACGAAGTTTTACGAATAATAAACTAAGTAACGATAATGCCGCGACGGTGGACCGCGTCAACTGAGATAATGTGACCGAAAACAATAGCCTGTTCGCAAGGAGGTTTGGTCCTGGCGATACATTCCTTTACTACGATCGGAGAAGACAATGCATGCTGGATTCAGAGTGGTGCTGGGTATGGTTGTAGGGTTACCCCTAGGATCGCAATTATTGGCTGAAGAGACGTACATCAAAAAGATTAATGTGGATCTCTCAACACAGCTAGTAACTATTGAATGGACGGGGCCGAATGCAGTGGGCAAGGAGGAAGGCCCATTTCATTGTTCGCCTGGTCGAGGAAAAGGAAACGTCGACTGCGATGACGTTGAGACAAGCAAGAAGAAGGGAACGGAGTGTACCCCGAAGGGGACCTTCAAGGTGCTGGGCAAAGATAGACGTTTTAGCACTTCTCCCAGGGCAGAATGGGTCGTGCGATTTCAATCGAAAGAACGCGGCATTGCTTTGCACTACTGGCCGACAGTGCCAAAATATCCGGCTTCTCATGGATGCGTTCGATTGGCCAAGAAGGATGCTGCGAAGCTAATATATGACAATTCGACGATTGACGTCACGGTTGTAAATGTTAGCGGCACGCTTAGGACGGCGCCCAACCACTAGATAGGTCTCATTTGAATACAAGCATCTGTCGCTGGCTCAGCTGGCTCGCTTTACTGTCTGCGACCTGTATCATCCGCAATCTTGGTCTCTCCGTTTTTGCTTTCCATGCATTGCGAATTCCGGGTTATGAAGTCGTAGTATCGCGTGGTGTGCAGCCATTCAGCAGGGGCTGTTTTCGCCCGGCGTTTACCACATTTTTTGAGGAGGGCGGTTCAAATGCCGCTAGTGGATAACTTGTGTGGAGAGAGCTTTTGAAAGGAGTTCGGTTCGCACAACTTAATAGTCGCCTTTCGCTCCGCGAAAGTAGCGTCTCCTAGAACAAGCCGACGTTGGTCCCATGGACTGACGTCGGCTTTTTTCGTTTTATCCCGTTATCCCGCAACCACTTGCGTCAACAGTCGTCGCGCCTGTTTCTCTGTCGTCTCAGACATCCGAGAACCCACTGGCTGACGAGCGCGACCGGATTTCGGTCTCTGGGCCAGAATTCTTACGTTCTCCGTTTCTTAGCCGGTTTGGGTTAGGAGCCGTCGGCACCTCCCTTTCGCTCCAGTTGAGAACCGCGTTTGACGCTGCAAATCGCGATGTTTCCTCTCACCAATTCTGTAGCGATCCACCGAAACGGAGCCCAAACGTCTTTAGACGGGTCATGTGATTTAGAGACGCTGAGAGGATCCTAAATGCTGACTTTCCGGCTTCCTTCGAGGGACGCGGGCGGTTCAGCCGTTGAGTAAGACTTGCCCCACGACGCCGAGTAAGCATCCGAGCACGGCACCGATCGCGGGTGCCCTTGGGTTCTCGACCTTGGACTGGGGTGCCAAATCCTGGAACGTCAAATACAGAATCCCGCTGGCGGCAAACAGCATGATGAAGCCGACGACTCTCAGGTTAACCGATAGGTGAAAGCTTCATTGGGTGTCTTCGTTAGTGGCATAACGACCAAGGTAACGGGGGCGAGGAGAGGACGTCGACTTTAACCTGGACTGCGCCGAGCCCTACCGTTCACCGATTTGTTATTTGGAACCATGACAGATCCGGTGCCGCCAAGGTGGCGTTTCATTTCGGGATGATCTTCACACTCACGGTCAAGCGCTCCATTGGATCATGTTTGCTTGGATCGTCCGTTAAAACTACATCGATTTGATGTTTTTTGGTAGATGTGACAAATCTGGTATAGCGTCGGTGCTTCTCAATAATCTGATGCACGAGGGATCTTTCGCCGTCCTTATCGGGATCCCATTGCCGCGCATTTGCTGGTGGAAACGTGGCATCTGCACCGACCTTCTTCGCGTAGTGTTTCCACACCTCTTCGTATGACCATATTCCGGTAATCCCCGCATTGAGATCAATGTGACGCCCCATGTATGGTTTTCGCGATTGTTCGTGAGTCTCGATGATCCAACTGACTTCCCTGAGATTTCCCGAAGAGTCCTTTTGCGGGAGCTGCCACTCCTGAGCCAGCCTGCGCGCGTCGGAAGGCAATTGCTCCATCGATGAGAGTGTTTGCAATTGGGCGCAACATGGGGAAGCGGCCACGATCACAACGAAATGTGCGACGAGCGAACCAATGTTCTTCATAAGTGAGACTTCCTTGCCAAATAACGGTGGCGGCAACCGAACCGCGACAATGTGGTTTGTGTACAAAAAACGGCCCATCCGCGACTTCGGTTGATCGCATGGTTCCTGGCGCGTGCAATCCGGTCTGCAGCGAAGTTCGCGGCCACTAAGCAACTGCGTCAGTTTAGCAGGTTGGCCCAGTCCCAGCAAAATTCAAGCATGGCTCAATCGCGTATCCTCCGAGCAACCTTACCGCATCCCGACCGCGCACCCAATCCATGAAAGCATCAATTGGAAACGATGCCAGCGTCCAGGAATACTAGACCTCACCGAGCAATTCGCCATCTTCGGAACCCGGTTTCTTTGAGAATGGCATTTCAAGAGTATCAGGTAACTTCCTCTTGCGATGCGTCGGTTTCTTACGCTTCGGGCGACGCCCCATAACCAATGACATGAATCCGATAATCGCCAACGTACCAGAGAACAACCTGATGATTAGGATGCGCCGAAGAGATTTCGCGTTAATCTGAGCGATCGTCGACTTTCCACTTCGTTCACGGCCATACGTCGTCGTGCCATGGCTTGGGTGACTCTGGGGAATCCGTACGGTGCGCAACTCAAGATCTTTTCTGCGTTCCTCTATCGAGAACACTCGATTTACCGGCTTCATCGACGTACGGCTTTGGCCGTAGACAATTGAGGTAGCGAACAACAATACGGCGAGAAACAGACAAACTCGCGAGATTCTTCCCATCAACGGGTCGGGAACAAAAGATGACTCTTTCTTGTTCAACCAGACTCTGACATTCGCGTAGGCAAAGAACATCACCAAGCCAACCAGCCCAGCTATCCGCAGCGGTATCCGCGCTAAGTCGCGAAGCGACGTCATCGTTGGAAGGAGCTGACTCTCTTGTCCGCCGCCGTATCTTTCTGCCCTATTTCGAAGAACATCAAAGCTCGCTGCCCGCATACGATCCACGTCTCGTTTCATCTTGCTCTGGTGCATAACCTGAGTCGACCAGGTCAGGGCGACGTCACCAAAAAACCAGCAGACGACAAAGGCTAGCCCAATTCGTGCGAACAACCGATGTTGTTTCTCCGAAGCGTCCATTTTTCGCTGTATTCCTTAAGTGCTATCTACGGTTAGCCCACAGCATCCCGACTGTGCAACCAATCCGCACAAACCAGATTTTGAAAGCGCCAACGGAAAATGATGCCAGAGCCCAGGAACGTCCCGCATCACCGAGCACGGCCTGAGTGGTTTCCATTTGTGACATTCTTATACCGTGGTTCGTGTGAATGCCATGGTTCTGCACTTGCCTACTCGCCTTCAACGCCGCAAATCTCGGAGAGTGTCTCGATACTACCGTAACCTCGGTCAGTCCCACCTCCAATGTGTAACCAGTTGGATATGGAAATATCGTTGACCGCCGCATATTTACCGGAGCGCATGTCAGCGAATTTCGCATCTCGCTTCACGGGATCAATAAAGATGCGGTCGATAACTTGAATTTGCATGCGTTTGAAATGAGGTGCTGAGCATGTCCCTGGATTCTGCAAGAGCCAACCAAAATGATTGCGAATTGTGTCCGGAGTTGGCGTGCTGTCAGCGTTCAAGCGACCCGCTATTTTAAGCGGGTAGTAATATGGCAAGAAGTCGAAGACATAGCCACATGCAACGATTGTGGCGGCACCCCAGTCGGCACGCTCCCAGTTCGCCTTGGTAAAATAAGGATTGAAACAACCACCGGTTTCGACGATTGGATACACAAATACATCTCCTACGCGCATCAGCAAAGGTTGAGGCTTAGAAAGTGTCTTTCGTGGTTTCGACTGAACGGGGCTGCGAAGCTTGTCGCGTAGCTTAATCAGCGATGCTTGCCGCTTCTTCTGTTCACGTTCGGACATCTCTAAGTGCTGCGGAAGCAAAGCATCCTGCTTGAAGTCGATGATCTCTATCGCTTGCCTAAATACGCTCGGTGCATCAATTCCTTTTTTGTGAAATTGATCGGCAAGCACGAGCCAGAAGACGGTGAAGTCTTCATTCTCGCGTTGCGCGCTTGCTTCAGGATATGCGTCTTTCAGTATTGCTAAAATCCGTTGCTCGTCGAAGGGAAGACGCGATATTGCCGCAACAGTTGATTTAAGATCCTTTGCAATATCGCAGGCGTAAAGGCCAGAACCCCAGGTGCCCATTTCTTATCAATCCGGATGAATGTGTTTAGCTAGCAGAACGTTAGGATTCACGGGGTCGGGCAGGGGGAAGTTTGATCTGTCAAAACGCGCGACGCCCGACTCCCGTGCAATCCATTTGTTATCTGGCTCATCAGGGATGTTGAGTCGTTGATTCGTCGAAGAATGTATTGGGTGTTGGACGTTCCTTCCGGTGAGAAGGATTTTGGCGGATGCTGGGAAGGACGGCCAACACCGCCATTCGTGCCACCGAGCGGATCGGTCACATTTGCCCCACCGCCGTCCGGATCGGATTCGAAATTACCAACCGCCCCAGACGTTGAGCCAAATCCCGTCGCGTCCATTGGGGTGGTCGTGTACATCAGATGGTCATCATATAGCTTCACGATGGCTTGACCAACAGCATGAGGAGCTTTGCCCTTACGGCGAACGAACGATACGGGGCTAGTCTGCTTGTTGTAATCAACGTTTTCGACAGTGCCCTGAATCAGCCTTCCACCCTTGAACAGCGCCCACGTATTGTCCAAGATTACGAGCTGCATTGCTGATGACTCATCGTATGTGGTGATACGATCCGCCTCGATTGCCGCCACATATTCCCATGTGCCGTTGAGTTGAGTAGCCGGATCACCAGCGCAACTCGGCGTACCAGCGAGGGCAACCAATGAGAGGCAGACGCTTAGAATCATCTTTCGCATTTGAATTCTCCGTGCCAGATAACGGGAGCGATATGCGGGCGGCGGGAGCGGACTTGCAAGCAGACGAGAAGGGCGACCACCGCCGCTCCGTCACCATCGCATGGTTCGCCCCGCATTGTCAGCAGCGGGAATAGTCAAATTCTGGCGTTTGATTCTGAATCAGCTCGCCAAAAATCCAGTCTAACATCTCTGAAAACGAACCGACAACGTGCGACGCTCCACTCTCGTGCGACAAATACCCGGCATCGCCCGATGAGTTGCAAATCATCATGTCGCCGCAGGATGAGTTGCCGAATACCCTCGTTGCATCAGCGGGAAACGTTGGATTTGTTGACGGTGTCCCGTAGTCGTCGACGGAGATTTGGTTGCAATAGGGAACAATGCCGCCAGCAAAACCGATTGAATCCCAATGCGCCATGGACAGGCAATCGTAAAACGACGTGAAACGGTCGTCGTCACAGTCCGCAGTCGGCGCGATAAGCATGCAAGCGTATTGGGCGGGGTGAAACCATTGGAATGCAGCAATCGTCGCACGTTCCATCATGTACGTGTCAGCGAGCAGCAGAGTCCAGCGACCGTCGGCGACAAAGTTGGCCAGATAGTTACGCAGGCTGGGTATCGCTGTCCGTGACGCGATTTCAGAAAAGTACGCCGCTGGATCGCGGAAAGCATCCCGAACGGAATCGGTGATGATGTCGCGATGCGAGTCCGGCACGGAAGCTAAGTCGTCGCCGTCAGCGAGGACCAATGTTGTGCCGCCACCGTCGTTGGGTCGTGTCATCATTTGAATTGGGCGAACGTCCAAAATCACCCGGCGGCGACGAGAGATTTTCAATTTAAAAACGCCCGACTCCGCCGCCCGGGTGCATTTGCTTGTTATACGTTATTATGAACATTGCCATGAGAACGCGAGAGTTGACCGATGCTTTGAGCACCGAAACAAAAACGCGATGCGACTTCCAAATGAAGCGAGCTGAAACACAAACTTCATCGGCTGACTACACGTTGGGCAGGCAGGGTAGTCGGCGCCCTGAATAAAGCCCGGCCACCCACCAAGTTTCTCGCCCATTTGAGTAAGTGAGTCATCTTCAAGACAGATGAAGTTGGTTTCTTCGTCAGTGAACGACACGCCTTTCAGCTTTATGGCATCTTCGTAACTGGGATACTCGGTGGTAGCACTCCATTCAACGATCGTCTTCGGCTTCAGTGAATTCGCGGACCGGGGCTTCTTGACTGCGGCTGAATCAGCTTTCGGTCGGTAGTGGCGGGCGCAAAGATGCATGCCGTATGGCGAGAACGGATCGTCGCCAAGTTCGTCGCAATACGTGTCTGAAGTGGTGCAGTAGAAAACTTGGAATAAGCCAGTTCCGCTGGGACCACATGTCAGGCGGCTTGTTTCTTCAAGGTTCAGTTGGAACAAAAACTGCATTGGGTTGTCGCAGTGTCCACAGAGAGGCCAATCATCTGCAGTGTCAAGCCAAGGTACACCACCGATTTTCGATGCGGCAGGAGAGCCGCCGCCGCGTTTCAGCTTCGCGACGTACGTTTCGCGAGCGTGACGCTTCAACTTTTCGCGAACCGTGTCAGCGAACATCTTTCTCTTCTCGTATAACGTCCATGTTCACCGGGTCGCGGCAAACAGCATTGATTTCAAAAGCCGCGCGACCCGCGACTCCGTGTGCAGTACGCCCAGCATGGGCGTGATCTTGTGGGGTGCAAGTCCCCTGTACTTAGTTCCGGTTTCTTTCGAGGAGTCAGTATACCAAATGAAATTCTAACGAAAGAACAGTACGAGGCGAGGGCAACTGCGGGGAGGTGACGATCCGTGGGAAGGCAGCCTGCGAATGTGACCGTAAATCTGGCTAGCCGCCGAGAACAGCTTCGATCGGGCAATAACCGAATCGGACGAGCTTCAAAGCTAAAACCGTCGTCAGACACATTCACGCCAAGACCCGCCAGGCTACGAACAGAAACCCGATAGGAGGCCGACGTCTACAGGTGAGCAGGCTGCTGACTGCGAAACCGAACCGGAAGAGTGAGCGCAGGTAGATCGGGAGCTTGGGCGGGGACAGATCACGAAAACCCTTATCTGGGGAGAACTCCAGGCGTACCCGTGAGTAGGGCTTGCCCGAAAGGCGGGGCGGAATGCGGTAACGCATGACGTGCCTGGAGAATGCAGCAGAAGTTGTAGTACCGATCCGCCAATTCCAATGGCGACGGGAAGAACCGAACGTCAACAGTCAAGGAACGAACCACCGATGACCTCAGAGAATCCGAACGCAGAGCAACTCGTCTTCGACTTTGTCGTAGTGGATGACGCTGCGCCAAACATCCCGACGGATGATTCGGCTCTGGCGGCCATCGAGAAGTCAGCCTTGGGCGATGATGCTCACAATCTGATGGAAGCAATTGTCGATGAAGTCAACATGGAAATGGCTTGGGCAAGAGTGAAGGCCAACCGTGGAGCCCCTGGGCCCGACGGAATAACGGTCGACGACTTTCCCGAGTGGTTTGCGCCGCGTTGGCAAAACATTCGTCGACAACTACTCGATGGCACCTATCGTCCGGACCCTGTCCGGCGGGTGGCCATCCTCAAGCCCGATGGCGGCACGAGAGAGCTCGGAATTCCAAACTTGCTCGAACGCGTCATCCAAACCGCCATTGTGTTAGTCCTCACGCCGATCTTCGATCCGGGATTCTCTGAATCAAGTTTCGGTTATCGACCTTATCGCTCGGCGCAAGATGCAGCCAAGCAGGTGCAGAAGATCATTCGCAGCGGTCGACGCCGATGCGTCGATATGGATCTGTCGAAATTCTTTGACCGAGTCCAGCACGACGTGTTAATGGCACGCGTGAGCCGCAAGGTTCACGACAAGCGACTGCTCAAACTGATCGGACGATACCTGCGAGCCGGAGTGATGATCGATGGGTTATGTCAACCTAGCGAAGAAGGAACGATGCAAGGAGGTCCGTTGTCACCACTCCTTTCCAACATCTATTTGGATGATCTGGACAAGGAACTGGAGCGGCGTGGATTGCCTTTCGTGCGGTATGCGGACGACTTCGTGATCTTCACCAAGTCGGATGTTGCTGCGCATCGTGTTTACGCGAGCGTTGAGCGATTTCTGACGCTGACGTTGAAACTGCAAGTCAATCACGACAAGAGCAGCGTCTGTAAGACGCAAGAGCTTGAGTACGTGGGCTACGAATTCCGTGGCTTTGGCGGACAGTTTCGCGTGAGTCGAAAGAAGCTCGACGCATTCAAACGGCGCGTCTCGGAGATCTTTCGTAGAAACCGAGGTGTGTCGATGAAGAAGCGTTTCGCGGAGTTCCGTTCTTATGCAATTGGTTGGCTTGGGTATTTTCAGTTAGATCAAGTCAAGACAACTTTCAGTACGCTCGACAAGTGGCTTCGGCGACGGGTTCGGGCATGCTACTGGAAGCAGTGGAAGAAGTCGAACACTCGGCTTCGCAACCTGATATCCTTGGGCTTGTCGTACCGGGACGCCCGTCCGTTCGCGTTTAGCGGCAAAGGCCCGTGGCGTCTATCCAAGACGTCGGGAGTCCAGCGTGCGTTATCGAACGAGCACCTGAAAAGTGAAGGCTTACTGAGTCTATTAGAGCGTTGGCAACAGCTTGCATCCTCGCGGCGAATCGCCTAGTGCGGACCCGCATGCTAGGTGATGTGGGAGGGGCCCCGGAGCAATCCGGGCCCCTATCCCGATTGGCTTTGTTATGTGCCTTCATTGAACTGTCCAATTTGTACACAATTCGCGCCTAGCTGCGCAAGTGCATCGAGCAACTCTTCGAACGATTCTACGGGAGCCGTGCCGAGATCAATCGACACCTGTGCGTAACCGTCCCCGTCTTCAGGATCAGATAGAAAGTGAACGCCACCGAGCAATTCAGCGTCAGTGGGGTCGCTTTTTTGGAACCAACGCACGAACCAGTCTCGAATTGGCATCCAATCAGCATCGGGTTGCAAGCCGAAAATCCGCAATTGCACCCAATTCCATTGAAACGGCCGCAAGTCAATATTTAGGTTGCTTTCCGCCCAATCGAACGCAATAGGTTCGAAAGACAGCATCCCATCAGTGTCAATTCGGAGTGAATCTGTAACAGCGCCATCGCGGATCATGAGTAGATCGCTGCGTGCTGGAAGGGCAAGTTGGCCTTCAGTTACCACGTCACCATCTGCATTGCAGAATGCGGGCTCGTGCGCAACTGTTACGTCATCAGCAGCGGAGTGCTCGTTGATCGCGTCGATGAAACGGTTGACGTAGTAGTCACGGATTTGATCGAGGAGTTGTCCAAGTGCCATGCAGTCTCCGGTCACATAACGGCGGCGATGTGCGGGCGGCGAAGGTTAATTGACCACTTCGAAAAGCGCTGCCGCCGCTCCGTCACCATCGCGTGGTTCTGCGTTTTTTGTAGCTACTGCAATTCCGCCCAGCTGGCGTCGACGCTATCGAAATCATCTCTGCCGACATCAAGCCAATTCGTTAGCCATTCTATCGAAGGGAAGAATGGGTGGCGGGGGAAATCCAGGCTGGTGTCATCAGAATACACGAAGAATCCTGGGTCGTCCGTGTAGGTGACGAGGGAAATCGTATCGGGATAGTACATTTGTCTCGATACTCCGTTGGTCGTTGCGGTGTAGGAGCGGCGAATGCCTCGTAGTTTTGCACGTACGCACGGGACACGTGCCGAATGCTCATCAAGCAATGCGAAGAATTGATCGAACGCCTCCGATTCGATTGACGTTTTGCTGAGGATCATGCTGTGCCAGCCAAACGTCGGTTCACTGAAATGCAGGCGATAGGCAACCCAGTCTTGGAAGTCGGCAGGCAAAGAAAAAGCTTTGTCGGCGACACGGTGCTCGATTCGCGCAAACTGATAGCCACCGAGGAAGTGATAGAGGCCAGTCAGCGTTTTAGTACCAACGTAAAGGGCAGGACGTTGTCGTATGTCGTCGAGCATCAATCCTTCATCGCAGAACGCTAGGGTTGACCGGGGCCAAGCGAAAGATCAACCATTTTCAAAAGACGCTTTCGAGGCCTCCGCGTCCAACCCATGGTTCTGCTTATAGCTTGATCCATGACTCAAACATAAAACTGCCAGCTTGATGGATCACCTGCGACCGAAGCACACTCTCGACCGAGTTCATCACGCCGTTCGCGCCATTCCGGACTCCTGTAGCGGGCTGCATGATGAATCAACGCCGCCAGGAACCGACTGCAGTCTTTTGCACAGGTCGAGATTACATAGTCTGGTGCGGCGTGATCGTAACATGCAATTGAACCGCTGTCTAACAAGACTGGGTCTGCCTCCCACCATCCTATCAACACTCCGTTCGCGGTCTGCTGCGGGCAATCTGAGAAGCGAAAGTTTGGTAGTTGTACTGAAGTGCAATCATAGCGATTCAGTAGGTCGAAAACCGGATTTGCGGTGCGAAGTGCTTCGGAAGGGTCTCGCCTTGGCACACACATGAAGGCCGACTTGATGTCTTGGATATCGTTCTCATTCAGCCCGTGCGATTGCAATTCCGCCTCCGTCGGGCAGAGCGCAGCAAGCGAGTCAACGAATTCATCCGCGGTCATTGGAATCTTGAATGAGGTGACGACGCAGCATTTTGTAGCAGAACGGTGGGCATAACCGGGTCGCCGCGAACCGGTCTCTAACGGCCATTAGACACGATCGGCGACTCCGCGTTCATGCCATGGTTCTGCGATTTAAGTCGAAACGCTACGGGCCACGATAGTATCACAGAAACGGCATGTTCCAAAAACCAGATCAACGTCTGACGAGTAAGTCCCCCAGTGTGAATTAGGGGCGAGTGCGCGTGAGCACGGCGCAATGCAGAAGATGTCAATGCGGCACGACTTCCCGTGATACAAACAGTCAAGATTATGGCATTCGTTATCAACGTCGCCCTGGAACGTTCGCAGATTGGCCCCAGTTCGCACGGACGAAAAGGCATCGGTTGCGTCAAGCAATTCACGGTCAGTAGCACTGGATTCGTAAGAAGGGTAGGTCTCCGAAACAGCGATCGCACGTGCCTCGTCATACGTGAATGCGACCAAGTTGGCGCGGAATTGCGGCAGAAACGTTGTTTCGATCATTGGCCGCTTGCTGGTTTGATATCGCGAAACATTGACGATCTGGATCGCCGAGTCCGACTCAATGCGGTACTGCAAAGACGGGAAATCGGACGCGAAAGGATAGTAGAGCGGCAGAGCGTCGTGCGGATAGTTGCCGAGCGGGAAATCTGCGGACCGGGCATCAAGCATTGCGACTAGGTGCAGTGGTTGTTTCCAGTGCTTGGGGTGAGCGCCCTCGTGACGGACATCGCCTCCGAACGCAGACGTACCGTCATCCGCTCGGACAAGCCGAGCGGGGTGGACATCAAGTCTATGTTTGAGGTTGCTCATGTAGCAGAACGTTACGGTTTTGCGGGCGGCGGAAAACGACGCGCAAGCAGAACAAAAAGCTAGCCACCGCCGCTCCGTAACAACCGATGGTTCCCCGCTGCGTTGCCTATGGACGGTGTTACTCCCAATAGTTTTCCCAGTCGTCCGCAAACGCCTGCTTGAGTGTTTCCATGTATGCGTTGGTTTTGATTTTTACCATCCAGACTTGACCATCGGAATGCCCCTTGCAAACGACGCCTTCGGTGACGTCATACTTCCCTTCCCGCACGTCATGCGTGAATCTTCCCGTCAATTTGCCACGATAAACAACACGAGCAATGGGAAGCGATTCAAAATCGTCGACAAAGGTCTCCGGAGGTAGAAATCGAGAATCGGTTTGAATGTCGAATAGCACGAGTTGCTTTTCGTCAGTCCCACGATGTTTGCCTGCAAACGAATTTGGGCCCAAAAATTCAGTGAACGCGATGATCTCGTTTGAATCGAAGTAATTAAGTTTGTGCAGGACCTCAGTAAGAGCATCAGAAAGTGAATCGAGGAACAGTTGCGCAGCATGCTCAAGTCCTGCATGAGCAGCAGCGAATGCTGCGATGCCAGACGCATCCAAGTCAAAGCGGTCGCGGCGCGTTCCGAATGCGTGCCAGCCAAGTTCACGGTCCCAGACCCAATGCAAATTTGTCCCGTCGTACTTCTCGAATGCGATGCAGCGTGCGAACGGCGCATCACCGCTGCCGGGCATTTTCGGGTAAACGAGTTTGGTTCGCGCCAAGTCACTTGTTCGGTTTGAGTTATTATGTCGGGGAACGGCGGCGATAACCGAGACGTGGCGAACGACTCACCACTTCAAAAAAACTCGGCTCCGCGTCTTCGGTTCATCGCATTGTTCCCCTCTTTGTCTGTGGCGAAGACAATTCGATCGATCCGATGAACGTTGAACCAATCATATCGAGCGCAACGTGAGGCGGCAAATCCGTTGAAACCCCAGGAAAATGTGATTAGTCAAGGTGGCAATAGATCATGTTCGACAAGCGCATCGCACCAGAGGCGGTTCCTGTTTGCGTCAAGGTATCGACGAAGGATGTCACGAGTTGCTTCGTTGTCTACATCGTTGCACGAAATAAAGGCGGCCAGCAACGTGGAATCGTCAGCAGACATTGAGGTGATGTCGGCATCGGTTGTGCAGCATCCGTACCCATCAAACGAAATGCGAACCAAGTAGAAGTTCCCAACGGAATCAGCCGCAAAATCAGCGAACACGCATCCATCCTGGAGGCACAGCGTAAAGTCGCAAGGCCGAGTGTGTTCGGGCCACTGGTACGTCGCGATCTTCATGGAGTCGCGATTCCGGCGAATCGCCTCATGATGGTGTGCGGTGCAAAGTGAAGCAATTCAGTCGGGGAACGCTACGGATCACGCGGTCGCCGCAAGCGATCCTCCATTTCAACAACCACGACTCGGCGACTCGTCGTGCATCCGATGGTTAGCCCGCCGTTGTGTTCCCAAGGACCAGCTCCGCATTCAGGACACTGTCATACGCGAGTCCACTATCAGGTTCTTGAGGCACGATTGGTAATGCTCGAATGAACTGAGCAACAGAATCTGGTGTGACTTCATAATCTAAGCGAAAGTGGCCATGCTCTTCGTCGACAGGAAATGCCTGAACGACCGATTTGATCTCTGGCCATTCGACTACTGTAACTTCGCGGTCAGTTGTATTGAATAGATCATCGCGAAGCACGATGACGATGTCGGCTTTTGGCATGAAAATCGGGCAAGCATCTGGCCACACAACGGCAGAACGGGCCTGCGTCTGTCCTTTGTAGAACATGAACTTCGGAACAAATAACAGCTCACCCATCCGATTCTGTAGTGCAGCACGATTTAGATTCCATCGCCAAGTGCGTTCGAGTTCCGCTGTGGGGTAAACCTGTGTTTCCGGTCGCTCGTCTTGTGAGAGGATGGCCCGGTATCCGAATCGGTTTCCGGCGTTCCAGCCACGAAGAAAGCCGTCAATGGAGAACGGCCCATCGCCCATCCCGTCAGTTTGAGGATCTTCAACGGTGAGATTAAACGCTGAGATGAATTCCGCCACCTCTGGCGCGGCTTCGAGGCCGAAGAAATGAGGCCGATAGTAGTTGAGATTGAACGCAACTGTGCCCAATTCGTCGGGAGCGTAGTCAAAGAAGAAGTATACGCCCGTGTCTTGGTTCTCGTAGAAAGCTTGCGCGTTGCTGAGAGTGTAGTACGGTCGCGCGTTGAAGTATGACTCAAACTCGTCTGTGGTGAGAGTCGTAGAGTCCGACTTGAGAAACAGATCATAGCTCATTGATGCTCAATTTCATTGCTGGCTAACGTTACGGATCACGCGGTCGGCGCGAGCGATCAACCATTGCCAAAAACCACGACTCGCCGACTCGTCGTGCATCCGATTGTTACCCCACTTTACGAAATCGGTTCGCCTCTGTGTGTGTCTTCGGCCTGCCACCCGGTGTAGTTGACGATTTGCCTGATGAACGCCCAAACCGGATGCGATTGATCGCTGTGCGGATCGCCATCCACGACGTTGATGCTCAAGCACAGCGATTCAGTGACGTGTTTATTGCCGATGAACAGAGTCTCATACCGGAAAGCATCGTCGATCACCACTTCGGTTGGGCCCTGACGAGGAATCGGCGCACCAACAATCTGTTCGCACGCCGAAAGAAATTGCTCACGAACGGTGGCTTTCGTGCCCATCGTCGATTCAGCGGTTGAAAACCGAACATCCCAGCTCATGTGGGGACACCAAACTGATTGTGGAGAAGGAAATGGTCGATTAGGGTAACGGTGGCCGTCACGGGGATCGCCCCCAAGAGTTTCCATTGGGGAACGTTCCCTGGCGATCTCCCGTGCATGTCGTGGTTCGTCGTAGTTTAACGGAGTAATTCGGTTACCGTCGAGCATAACGTTCCAACATTTCTGGCAAAGATCGCTCCCGCGTCACATCGTTCCTCTTGTCAAGCAAGGTCAAAGATGATGCATCGGATCGGAGGTTCGCCACCGAAGAATATGCGATCGAGTTCATTCGCCGGTGCGAACAGTGCAGATAGGATCAAATGCATCGTCAGGTCCTTACGTTGAAACGTGGATTCAACATCCGTGTACAGAATGCCAACGTTGTCGTAAGTTTCCATTTGCCGAATGCCACGATTCCGTAACATCACGTACGTTAATGTGTAAACGAGCAACAGCGCGCCAATGGTTGCGAGGACGCGTTTTCCGCGTCGCAACGTCGGTGTTTCTGGCATAGGGTCGGCGTTGATCTCGGCGGGCGGATTGAATGGGGCGGCCATTACATTTGCTCTAACGCGGTCAGCTAGATGGCCGCGGCTATCAAGCATCACATTCAGTCGACGAACGTTAACGATGTGCGGGCGGCGGGGAAAGACTTGCAAGCAGTCGAAAAAACATGACTCCGCCGCTCCGTCACCATCGCTTGGTTCGCCGCCGTCGGGATGCGGTATGAACACGCGACCTCGGCGAGTCAGACCCTACATTGTAACTCTAGTCCCACATGAATGAAACGGAGCGAAACTTCGTTAACGAACGCTTCAGAAGTTGGATGTCGTAGTCCTTGTCGTTGAAGTCAATTCCCTCAGAAAAGCTTCGGACCTGCTCGATGTAGTCGGCTGGGAGCACATCGGCGCTCTCAAGAATCTCGGGATACTGCGAAAAATCTTGATCGAGGATGTTCGGGCAGAATGCGTAGAGGTCATTTGCAAAAGAATTCAAATCGTCAGGCAATTTTCCGAAAGTCGCGACGAACCGATCCGAATCAACGTCCTTGATAGTAACTCCGTACTCAGCGTCCCACTTGGAAAGTGTCGTGATTATGTCGTCGGTCGACATCCCTTGGTTCGGCGCCGAAGTTTCGCATGCTTTCAGAGTTTCGTATTTGTCCAATTTTTGTCTTTCAATTTTAGTCGGCGAACGTCATCGATCACGCGGTCGCCGCGAGTGATCAACCACTTCAAAAACCACGACTCGGCGACTCGTCGTGCATCGAATTGTTACCCGCCGCTGTTCGGCATCGAGTCCTACTGGCTACCATTCGCCTCGAGGTACTGAAATGCGTCATCAAGCGTTTGCGCTGGAATCTGGTCTCCCTGCCAGTCTGGTGTGAGTATGAAGCAACGACCGGCGGAAAGTTCGAAACTCCGATCGCCGAGTACGAATGTTCCCGGTTTGCCAGACATGTCCGGCAATCGAACGGAAATTGTCACGCCACCCTCGTCATCAACGAAGAAATCGCTGTCCAACGCGGGATGGCCGAGACCATCGTTTAGTGTCGGGGAAGGAAAGTCCACGTCACCGCTGAACGTACCATTTCTCAAAAGCACGTGGACCGTTTCGTTCAATTCTTCGCCCAGTGTGTAAACCGTGAAGTATGATCGGAGCATGGAGTCAACTTGTCAAATGATTGCGGATTTTCTGGTCGGGTAACGGTAGCGATGTGCGGGCGGCGGGAGTTAACTTGCAAGCAGACAAAAGCGGCGACCACCGCCGCTCCGTCACCATCGCATGGTTATCCCAATGCGCGGCTGAAAATCACGATTTCGCCCGATGTAGCAAAAACGAAAGACCGGCCCGTGGGTGAAAATCCGGCGGCACGGAATGTGTAGGAGTTGTCGTCGCACAGTTTCCATGTATCGCCAGTAGCATTAGTAACGGAAAGGTAGCCTGCGGATAGAAAGAGGAAATGGCTGGGCCAGGGAAGTTGGACAATGTCGATCGTCCAACCGTCGTCGGTAAATCGGGAAAGGCCTCCGCCATGCCGACCAGCGAGAGTGACGCATACCCCGGTATGTTTTCCTATCGCGGGTGCCGTTCGGTGAGGAAGGCAAGGGTCGTCTTGGAAGATATCAGCTGGATCGTGCGACAGGCGTTTTCCGGTTGATGCGTCGAACAAGATGCGTCCTTCGGCTGACACTGCAAGTACGTCATCGGTATCGGGAACGTAACCGACGTCAGACAGTCCGCCAATGAATGATCCTCCAGCGAGTTTCCAAGGTGCGGGCGGTGCAGTAAACGGAAGTAATTCAAGACGCTTACGCAGCGTCTCTCGGTATGATGTCTCGCTATTGCCACGCGTTCTAAACATTTTGTGTGACATGAGGTCAAGTGGGATAACGGTACCAATCACCCGGCGGCGACGAGAGATTGTCCATTTGAAAACGCCCGACTTTGCCGCGCGGGTGCATTGGCTGGTTACCCGCCGCTTGAGAGATTCTTCGGGATCGGAAACGGAAGGTCTGGAGCAGGCGGTGCGTCGTCGAATCGTCGACCCGACACAATAATCGCGTAGGCGAGCATTTGGTCATTTGTGAGGTGCGACTCAGGAATAAACGTCCCATCAGGATTCCGGACCAAGGATGGGTCATCGAACCAAGTATCGGGCCAGTATGCCAGGTCCATCAGGCGAGCACCAGGGAATTGCGCATCGAGCCAACTGTAGTAGTAATCCATTTCGTGTCCATCAAGCTCAGCGGACGTGACAGCCGCAAAGATAGATGCGACCTCATTGTACGTTGCGGAAGCATCGTATATCGCGACAGGATGAAGCGCCGCGAGAACAAAATCGGCCTTGTTGGTTGATTCGTAATACGCTTTGAATTCGCTGTGTTCGGTTTGACGCGTGGCATGGCGATGCCATTCCTCCAGGAGTTCGTCAGCTTGGCCGAACGGACGGTCCTCAATCTGGTCGCAGATGTCCGACATGCGCTCGACGACGGCCGGGTCAGGGTCGGGGAGAATGTACCGAGCAGGTATGCTCATGGATTTCAGCCGGGTAACGTTGGCGTTCACCCGGCCGCCGCGAGTGACTTTGAATTCAGGAAACGCGCGATCGGCGGCTCGGCGTGCAACGCTTTGTTCTGCAACTTGCTACTCGTCTCGGTATGGCCGTTGGGCTTCGTAGGTCGCCAACTGCACCTCCATCTTCTCTTTTTGCTCGCGCCGGCGATTTGCCGCAGGTTCATTTTTCGGCTTCGGCAAGCCATCCAGTATCTGAATAGCACGTTTCTGGGTGGCAACAGCATCACCGAACTCGCCGATTTCCGCAAAGGACGCAGCAAGCGTATCCATGTCTTTGGTCTTCTTTGCCAGCTGCAAAGCCAATTGACCGTCTCGGTATTTTGCGTCGGGGCACGTTGCCAGTTGCCATGCCCAAGCATTCAGCAAATTCGGATAGTCAGGGTCTAAATCACGCGCCGCTGCAAAGTCGGCATTTGCCTTGGCGTATTCCTTGAGGTCGTGATAGGCTCGCGCTCGCCGGTATCGAACCATTTCGATTTTGGGATCCAAGCGAAGTGCAGACGTAAAGTCGTCAACCGACTTCTCATTCTCCTTTTTGTACCATTGGTAAACACGTCCTCGGTAGTGATAAGCATGTGCGCGGGCCTCGTTCGCGGAGCCTCCGTAATGCGAGAAGTCGGCATCCTCAGCCGATGCTTGAGTGTAATGCGCGATTGCCTCATCGTAATCGCGAAGATACTCGTGGTACAAACCGGAATTGAACAGCGCGGAATAGTCCTTTGGTCGAGCCGTCAAACTCTTTGCCAATGCACCAATCGCCGCTCGATAATCTTTCAGATCTGCGTGCAAGGAGCTAAGCGTGAAGTGGGCGTCGAAAGAACCGGGGTCTAGCTCGGCCGCCTTCTTATAGTCTTCGATGGCCTCTTTGAGTTGTTTCGCGTCCTCTCGTTTCAACCCCCGTTCGTAGAAGTCACGTGCGGAAGTTGGATTTTCAGTATCGGCTTGCGCCGCAGCAGGTACGGCAACCGTCGCGAATAACGCGGCCAGCAAAAACGAAGTTTTTAGCATCGGTCTATCCTCGGGTATCGCGGAACATGATTCGCAGAACGGCGGCGATGTGCGGGCGGCGGCGAAAGACTCGGCCATTGCGAGCGAGGCGACCACCGCCGCTCCGTCACCATCGCATTGTTATCCGCCGTTTTGGGCTTTAGCAACCCAGCAATCCCGAAACGCGGGATCGTAGGCGATTTCGTGGTCATAGCTTAAGTCAATTTTGACTTCGCCGTTGCAGGTAACCGTGTACAGCAGACCAAACCAAGCCGTTCCCGTGCCGGATCGGTGCTTATCCAGTTCAGCCAGCGGAAGATCAATCGTGTCACCCGCAGGAGGGCAAAGTTCGTCAGCGCCAGAACGCACTTGCGTCACGAAAATCTTCCGTGCAATTCCGCCGTTGCCATCGAAACGGGCATCGAGCTTGACGGTCTGCCAGTCGGCATCGCCAGACGCGGACGTCGCAACGTCGAACAGGGTTTGACCGAGTTGTCGAGCAGTATTCATCGCGGATTCGGAGAGCATCATTTGAGGTCAATCCAGAGCATGTCGTTGGCAATAGAACATTGGAATCGGATAACGTCGGGGTTCAGCGGGGCCGCGCGAGCGACTTACCACTTCAAAAGCGTCAACTCGCGGCCTCCGGGCGAGTAGAACGGAGTCTCTCGGATGTTAGGATACGCTTTGTGTTCACGGTTTGCCACAGATTTCTCCTTGTGGTGTCACAATATTTGATCCTTGTCCAATTGATCACCGAACCCTCTCAGAACCGGACTGGCGCCGTTAACGCATCCGGCTCCCAGCCGACACCTCTCACCGGGCATCACTTCACACTCCCCATCGCGATCAAGTCCGTAATCTGTCCCGGATTCGGCAACGGGTGTCGCTCGAGATAAAGGCCGTAAGCTTCCCAACTGAGGTTTCGCCCTTTCTGACTGCGACGACGCATCCAACGAAGACCTAACTTTCGTGCCGCCTCTCGGAACTTCATCAGCATCTCCCAATTGTCATTGACATTGTAGTACTGAAAGTGTCCCTGGAGTTTGCGGACCAACGTTGGCCAGACCTCGTTGTGCGGCGTCGTCAACTTGGAACGGAACCAGTCTTTGAGCTCGCGGATTTTCGATCGAAACTTCTTTGCCGATGTTCTCCGTTTCAGTTTGAACTTTCCTGCGCGGCTTGTGCCGCAGTAATGCATGAAGCCAAGGAAGTCGAATGCGCCCGGAGCCCCTTCACCCAATCGCTGGCAATCGCGGCTGGCAAAACGGCCGAAACGGAGCAACTTCGTCTTCTCCTCAGCTAACTCTAACGAATACCGACCAAGACGTTTGGTCAACACCTCACGAAAACGCAACGCGTCCGATTCTCGCTCGAACGTGCAGATGAAATCATCCGCGAAGCGGATGATCGAGGCCTCGCCTTTAAGACGAGGCTTCACCTGCTGCTCGAACCACTCGTCCAGCACGTAGTGCAAGTACACATTGGCTAGCAGTGGAGAAAGAACCGAACCTTGCGCGACGCCTTCCGTGGTGGCGTGATGTCTGTCTTGAATCATCACTCCGGCGTGCAGAAACTTGGTGATCAGCCGCAGCATGCGAGGGTCTTCGATGCGTCGCCCGAGAAGCTCTTGGAGCTTTCCGAAATCAACGTTGTCGAAGAACCCTTTGATGTCCGCGTCGAGCACCCAGTTGACTCGCCGGCGTGTGATCGTCTGGCCCAGATCGGCCAGTGCTTGGTGGCAGCTTCGCTTGGGACGGTAACCGTACGAGGTATCATGAAAATCCACCTCGTAGATGCGTTCCAAGATCATCACGACCGCCCTCTGGACGATCTTTTCTTCCACACAAGCAATTCCTAAAGGTCGCGTTTTACCGTCTCCTTTGGGAATCTCTCGGCGTAAACTCGGCTGAGGACGATAGCTGCCACGATGGATTCGATCTTCGAGATCTTGCAAGTTGCCTTGCAAATTCTCTTCGTAATCGTCCACCGTGACACCGTCGGTCCCCGGTGCTTTGTCTCGCTTGAGTCGTCGGAACGCGTAGAACAGCAGTTCGGTATTCAGCAACGAAAAGACGTTGCTAAACGTCGCTGATGCGTCGCCTTCCGCTCTCGTGGTGATGCGATCCAGTCGATCATACACCGGCGTTCCACTTCTGTGAGTGGCAGGTGGTCGGCTGGAATCGCGTGTCGGCCTGACCGCCTTCCCTCGTTCGGAATTACCCGAAGTCAACGGTACTATGCAGTCATCCGATTCCCAAAGAGTCATTTGCCTCTGTTGCCTTTTCGGCTTCGCGGGCATACTCGATTTGTCATGATTGGAGTTCATAGTCAGATCAAGAATCTTTGGGCGTCACTGGTTGCCTTGAAAACGTAGTGTGTAGCGCGAGTGGATCTTCGACTCCGGGACTTCTTGTGAAGCATCGCCAATAACGCGTCACAAGATGTAGCCTTCAGGCATGCACAGACCGTGGGCAGTATCCAACAGGAAACCATATTTTCGGAGCTCAATCTCGTTCAGGGCTCGGCAGCCAGCCGATACCTTTCACCCTCACTACCTTTCTGTTTACGCTTCAACCAACCACTTCAGCTCATGATGCTTATAGGTTGGCTGCAAAACTCGATACTGAGTCTGTGGCTAACAGTTACTCAGGCGGGATTCACACCCGCTAGTCTTCAAGACCTTGCCAGTCCGCACGAGCAACCCATGGTTCGCCGCAGTCCGCATTTATTTTGGCTCAAACTACGAGACGTAGTCCACAAACGATCGGTCACCCCACGGGGTCCATTCACCTCGGTCAGTCAATTCACCAAACGAGCTTGAAACCGGATCGAACGCGAAGCAATAGCCGCAACCGTCATCGCCTAGAAGCACGAGCTTCGAGTCATCCAAACGGTCACCGTATACGTCAGCAGGATGAACAGGCCCTGAGTATAGCATCCGTCCGTTTTCCTGCGGTCCCCATCCAATCCGAGCAAGATGGTCAAAGTAGTCGCGGTCCAGATACGGATACTCGCTACGAAGGGCATCGATTTCGGTATCAGTAAGTCGCTTCATTGTGAATTTCATCAGGCGACAATGCGGTGAGCACTTCAGTCGGCGAACGGCGGCAATCACCGAGTGCGGCCAAGTTGGTTTCCATTTGAGAACGCGTTATGCCGCACTTCGGTGAATTGTATGGTTCGCCGTAATTTCTCGTTATCGCGATTAATCACTACGGACTTCAATTCCGGGCCGGTTCGTCAATCCCTCAGTTTAGCATGATAGCAAACGAGTCTTTTTTTCATGGTAGATGGCCGTGTGCGCAAGTTCATCTGCGAGGTGAGGTTCCACAGCACACGTCAATTACTCTAGTGTTGGCATGGCAGTCGCGTTACGGCTCGCTATCCTCGGCGGCAAAATCATCCTCGAGGTAGTATGGAGAAGGCAAGTATTTTCCTTGCGGTTCATCGTCACGTTGCGGAGTAAGCCATACGAAAGCGAACGTCGCAAGGAGAGCCACGACCAACGAAGCCGCTATGTAACGAACAAGATTCGATGCAGCTGGGTCTTCGTCGTGGCTTGTTGGCGGCTCGTATGGGTTCACTAGTTTATTTGGGGCGAGTACGGCGAACGACCGCAATCACCGAGTGCGGCCAAGTTGTTTTCCATTTGTGAACGCCCCATGCCGCACTTCGGTGAATTGCATGGTTCGCCGCATTTGCAGCGGAGTTATGTTGACCACCAGGATCAGTGCCAGCTGAGTATATCAACCGCATCGAGCGACCGCAAAAAAACTGGTGTACGAGCACCAACCGCATGCGCAATCTCCATAGCGGAACGTTGCGAAGAAGCAGGTGCTCGTTCGCCTTGCAGGTGAGCCGACTGGTCGGAATCGCGCGTCCCATTATCAAACCTGTCGGATGCGTTGAATCAGTCCAAAGAGTGCGACTGCCGCGCCAATGCCGTATGCGACAAGGGAACCGATCGGCCCAAACACGAAGAACCCGATTGCACAGCACACAATGCAGAATGCGGAGTAAATGTATGGTCCACTAACGACGCGGTTGAGCATTTGCATGGCCTCTGTCGGCGAACGGCCGGGATCAGCGGACGGCGGGAGTTGACATCGATCTCACGAGAAACCGCACCACCGCCGCTCCGTTGGATCCCATGGTTCCCCGCAATTCCCGGGGCTTTGCTACAGTTTCCACCACGTGTCCGCCCCAATCAATCGTAGGTCCCGGAACTTCGCAAGCATGTTCGCGTCCACACTGGCAGAAAGGTCCGAGAAAGGGTCATCGAATTCATGCGCCATGTCTCCGGGATAAACAACAAAATCGTCCGAAAGTGGTAGATTCGCAAAACGCTCGGACATGTCGTTGAGTCGCCTTGACGCTCGCTGCACAGTCTTTCGAAGGGCTGATAGTGTGGTGGTCGATGAACGCAGTGAGTCATACCAAGTCGAACACATCGTTGAAAGCTCGGCATCGTTGAGAGTTGCGTCTATCACCAGATGATCGTCGTCGAATTCGTCATGACACCAAATGTAGTGCGGAGCAGTCTCGCCCTTTTCGGAAATAATCGTAGTGCGGCGAGAGCATGTTGGCATTCGCAGATTTGGTGTGAGGTCTCCAACAGAATCCAGGCCAAAGTATTGAATTACGGTTGCGTAAATGGGTTGCGGAATTGAGGCAGATTCCATGGCACGCGGGACGACATCCACCAATCGGTTCTCGATTGCGTCAAGTAACTCACGTTCGGTCATGCGATACCTTCAGTCGGGGAACGGTACCGATCACCGAGGACCGAGAGTTAAGCATCCTTTCGTGAAAACGATCCACCGGTCCTTCGGTGCATCGGATGGTTCGCCACGTTTTCAATGGTCGGGGCGTCGAATTGAATCGGATTGATGGCGTTGCCAAACCAATAGGTAAATATTCGCCACAAGCGGTGGTGTGTGTGGCATCCATTCTATGTGATACGTCTCCGGAGTGTTTGCGTCGATGGAATAATCAAACGAGCCCATTTTGAGGTCACCATGTAGTACGATGTCGAGCCCATCGTCAGTGAATGCAATACGTTCAATTCGAGCACCGAGCGGCGCATGGTAGCAATGGACACCATGATTTGCGCCAAACGTGTACAGGGCAACTCCGTCACCGCTCTCGGTACCATCCGTAACTGCGGCACGTTCGATCTGTGCAACCCGCGATTGATCGTCGAAAATTAACTCCGGGATATCGCGTGCAGAATCTTGGACGCGTGATTTCGCAGAAGACTGACCGAAAGCCTGAACAAGCCACGGGAGTGGAAGCGTATCACCAGTTGTAAGGGCGTCGTGATACCAACGAAGCACTTCGGCCTGACGCTTGCTGCGTTGATAGCCCCAAAATGCGAGTGCCACTCCGAACAGGAGTGGAATTGTGAAGACGAGCGTGCGCAGCGAGAAACGTCTCATATCGAATGTTGGCGAACGTTACCGATCACCGAGGAACGGGAGTTATGCATCCATTCGTGAAAACTGACCACCGGTCCTTCGGTGCATCGGATGGTTCCCCACCCTGTGAATTCAAGGCCGATCAAGTGAGGAATAGAACGTCTCCAAATCTTTATCAAGTTCAGAATATATCTCGACGCTTTCTTTCGTGATCCAGATCCAATACTCGCCTGGCAGGCCAACGTACTCACCTACATCATTGTAGTCGTTGTTGTGCGCCAGAAGCAGCATCCAATCATGTTCCAAGGCGTTGAGCTCGCGTTGTGCTCCTTTCAATACCTCAATCCGCGTAAGTGCTGGATTTAGAAGGTCCACCATCAGGACTCGAGACACACCATGAAAGTCGTCATCGATCCACCAATGAGAAGGAAGTCCCTTTGTGCTACGGTCCAGGCTTCCAAACTCACCGAATTGCGAGAAGTAGGTGGAAAAACGTTCCTTTGTACTACCGATCTCGTCATTGAAACGATCAGAAAAATAGGATTCGTCACTGCCGGGCCGGTATCCATCCGACGAAAGATTAAAGGGTGCGTGGTTTAGCTGGTCGTTTCGCTTGACGTCAATGCGAGTGAAGCCGATTGGAAGATCCATTGGGGTCAAGTGCCCTTCGGTGGAAGCTGTTTCATGTTTTGAATTTGGGTGAAAGCACCCTCCAACGACAAGTGCGATCAAGGAGGAAACCACGAGACGGGTGTGCAGTGGAAATCGCATCATCATTCAGTCGGGGAACGATTGGGATCACGTGGTCGCCGCGAACGACTCACCACTTCAGAAAACTCAACTCGGCGACTCACGTGCATCCCTTGGTTCTGCTTTCTTGCGTTGCCGAGCGACGGCTACCTCCGCAGTAGCAGGCGAATCACCGTTGACAACAAAACGCGGGTCGCCTTTCAGATAGTGTAGCAGTTCGTTGTCCGAGAAAGCCACGTAATCGTGCAACCAAAGTTCTACGTGAAAATCATCGATTCCTCGAGGCTTTCGTTTGGGTCGGAGAAAATTATAGCAATCATTCGCAACTCCACGATCTAACCGAATGATGCTCGGATGAACGGACCATGCAAAATCACCCTCCGTTCTCCCAAGAGCAAATAGTGCGTCAAGAATGTGGTGCGAAAACATTCCTACGCCCGGATGATCGCGTTCCAAAGTTGCCCCGAAATCAATTGCATCGTGGTAGTCGCCGTTCAATACAGACGCCTGTAGCAAACGCTCGGCGGCGTAAAGATCGTCTGGCGAACGCTTCACTTCGTCTTTGCAGTACGCCACCAAACCCACGTAATCACGCCGGTCGTGAAAGTGACAGTGATCTTCCCATGATTCGAAGTTGTGCATCGCTTCAGTAGCAGAACGTTGGGATTCACGCGGTGGCGGGAGTTGATCATCCACTTCAAAAAAGCACGCCACCGCCACTCGCGTGCAATTCTCTGGTTATCCCCTGTTACTGCCAAACGCTGATGAACGACAACACCCCAGCGGCGGTTTCACGAAAGCGATCTTCCGACATTTTGAAGCGTGTACGCAGTGTCCAGCGATGGTAGTCGAGCAGCGAGTCCAGCTCAGACGTGATCACAAATACGCCTTGTTCATCCCGTTCCAAATGCAGTTTCCATTCACCAGCAGGAGCCAGCCAAGCCCTCGATCCACAGATGTTATAGTCATGTGTGAACAAGTCAACAAATCCGCACCATGATTTCGCGTCAATGTCGAGTGCCGCTACGCAGTCGGTACACCGAACGTGAACACGTAGGCCCTTGATCGGTTCGCTTGTGTCGAATGGGTTACGGTCGAGCAAACGAAGAGATGTGAATCCTTCATCGCAAATGAAGTCAAAGTGTTCCATCGACGGTCACTTCAGTGGGATAACGGCACGCGTAACCGGGAACGCGCGGGAAAGTTTCTAACGGCCAAATCGCTCAGCTCGCGTTCTCCGGGCGAGTAGAACGGAGTCTCTCGGATGTTAGGATACGCTTTGTGTTCACGGTTTGCCACAGATTTCTCCTTGTGGTGTCACAATATTTGATCCTTGTCCAATTGATCACCGAACCCTCTCAGAACCGGACGGGCGCCGTTAACGCATCCGGCTCCCAGCCGACACCTCTCACCGGGCATCACTTCACACTCCCCATCGCGATCAAGTCCGTAATCTGTCCCGGATTCGGCAACGGGTGTCGCTCGAGATAAAGGCCGTAAGCTTCCCAACTGAGGTTTCGCCCTTTCTGACTGCGACGACGCATCCAACGAAGACCTAACTTTCGTGCCGCCTCTCGGAACTTCATCAGCATCTCCCAATTGTCATTGACATTGTAGTACTGAAAGTGTCCCTGGAGTTTGCGGACCAACGTTGGCCAGACCTCGTTGTGCGGCGTCGTCAACTTGGAACGGAACCAGTCTTTGAGCTCGCGGATTTTCGATCGAAACTTCTTTGCCGATGTTCTCCGTTTCAGTTTGAACTTTCCTGCGCGGCTTGTGCCGCAGTAATGCATGAAGCCAAGGAAGTCGAATGCGCCCGGAGCCCCTTCACCCAATCGCTGGCAATCGCGACTGGCAAAACGGCCGAAACGGAGCAACTTCGTCTTCTCCTCAGCTAACTCTAACGAATACCGACCAAGACGTTTGGTCAACACCTCACGAAAACGCAACGCGTCCGATTCTCGCTCGAACGTGCAGATGAAATCGTCCGCAAAGCGGATGATCGAGGACTCGCCTTTAAGACGAGGCTTCACCTGCTGCTCGAACCACTCGTCCAGCACGTAGTGCAAGTACACATTGGCTAGCAGTGGAGAAAGAACCGAACCTTGCGCGACGCCTTCCGTGGTGGCGTAACGTTTGTCTTGAATCATCACTCCGGCGTGCAGAAACTTGGTGATCAGACGCAGCATACGAGAGTCTTCGATGCGTCTCCCGAGCAGCTCTTGGAGCTTCCCAAAATCAACGTGGTCAAAGAACCCTTTAATGTCCGCGTCGAGCACCCAGTTGACTCGCCGGCGTGTGATCGTCTGGCCCAGATCGGCCAGTGCTTGGTGGCAGCTTCGCTTGGGACGGTAACCGTACGAGGTATCATGAAAATCCTCCTCGTAGATGCGTTCCAAGATCATCACGATCGCCCGCTGGACGATCTTTTCTTCCACACAAGCAATTCCTAAAGGTCGCGTTTTACCGTCTCCTTTGGGAATCTCTCGGCGTAAACTCGGCTGAGGACGATAGCTGCCACGATGGATTCGATCTTCGAGATCTTGCAAGTTGCCTTGCAAATTCTCTTCGTAATCGTCCACCGTGACACCGTCGGTCCCCGGTGCTTTGTCTCGCTTGAGTCGTCGGAACGCGTAGAACAGCAGTTCAGTATTGAGCAACGAAAAGAGGTTGCTAAACGTCGCTGATGCGTCGCCTTTCGCTCTCGTGGTGATGCGATCCAGTCGATCAGACACCGGCGTTCCACTTCTGTGAGTGGCAGGTGGTCGGCTGGAATCGCGTGTCGGCCTGACCGCCTTCCCTCGTTCGGAATTACCCGAAGTCAACGGTACTATGCAGTCATCCGATTCCCAAAGAGTCATTTGCCTCTGTTGCCTTTTCGGCTTCGCGGGCATACTCGATTTGTCATGATTGGAGTTCATAGTCAGATCAAGAATCTTTGGGCGTCACTGGTTGCCTTGAAAACATAGTGTGTAGCGCGAGTGGATCTTCGACTCCGGGACTCTCGCTGTCGCTCGCCAAGACGCGACCGCGAGTTTCGCCTTCCAGCATGAACAGACCTTGGGCAGTATCCAACAGGAAACCATAATTTCGGAGCTCAATCTCGTTCAGGGTTCGGCAGCCAGCCGATACCTTTCACCCTCACTACCTCTCTGTTTACGCTTCAACCAACCACTTCGGCTCATGATGCTTATAGGTTGGCTGCAAAACTCGATACTGAGCCTGTGGCTAACAGTTACTCAGGCGGGATTCACACCCGCTAGTCTTCAAGACCTTGCCAGTCCGCACGTTCACGCGATGGTTACCCGTCTTGGGTTTCCGTTGAGTACCGAGCAAGCAGTTTTTGAACATTAGCAATTACGGCGCGGTCGCGAGCGAACGATGCGACCGCACCGAGACATAGAAGTATAGCGAAACCAATACCGAACAAGCCCCAAACAAGAATTGCGATGGCCGAGAGGATCGCTGCTCCGATCGCGAAAGAGCGTGTGTTCGCTTTCCGGCGAGCGATAATCCCGTGAGCGGCCCGCTCCGCGTTGCCGGATCGTATGGACTGGTGTTCGTCGTAGTCGAGATCAAAGGCTAGCTTGAGTTCGTTTGCCAATGAGTGTGGCTCTTGCTCCGGTTCGCCAGCAACAGCAACGTACGCGTCGTACGCGGCGGCCAGCGAGTTCACCTTTGAGTAGCGGCGGAACGCCCAAAGAGCACATGCGATGGAACAGAAAAGCCACGGAATATACGACGTCGAAGCAATAAGTCCGCGAACTGCTTGCACGGTAAAAAACGCGGCTAGCACACCAAGAACGATAGTGAAGAACTTTCGTTTCGCTTTAATGTGAGAAACAAGCAGACCAAAGCTGGACGAATGGATTAGCTGATGTTGCTCGTAAGACAGCGAGAAACGCTTGATGCTGCGCACAAGTGTCTCACGAAGCTGCTCTTCGGTCGGATTTGACTCAACGGTTGCCATTGGCGTCGATGTTAGGATTTCAATCGGGTAACGTCTGGCATAACCGGGCCGCCGCGGTTGATGCTCCATTTGAAAACGCGCTGTCGGCGGCTCCGCGTTCATGCCATTGTTATCCGATGCATTTGGTAAGCAACAGGAGCAAGCTCCCATCGCCGTTCCAGATAGCAACGGACTCGACTTCGGCCAAGGCACAATGGTAGGTCTCGGGATTCCAAGTTCCCTCATCCATGCCGTACTCCGGCATCGGTTTGCACCAAGTTGATTCAGTGTACGTACCGTTGTCGATCCGCCATTTTCCTGGAGGCGAATCGTCCGAGTCGTAGGGCGAACGGAATGTGCCATCTGCCAGGTACGAAAACCGCTGCGGTTCGCGATCAGGCAAATGTGGGCACGAACGATTCCAGTCGCCAAGCAATGCATCGGGTGAATCCACGTAGGTAAGTTTTGAGCCGAGCACGGTTTCGATACCGTCGAGTACTGCGGCTCGATACTCGGGATCGGAGTCCTTGTGATCTATTGGCGTGAAATCATGCATTGTTCAGTCGGATAACGGCAGCCGTGACCGGGGACGGCGAGTTGATTTTCCATTTGTAAAAACCCGATGCCGTCCTCCGTGTCCACGGCATTGTTATGCCTTTTGCTAGTAGGTGTGGTCGACCCACGTTACCGCAAAGTCATCTGTGCGTTTCAGTCTATCGAATGCGTCGCTTCGCTGCAGTCGAGCAACGAGTTCAGTGATGGCTATCGCGTAGTCTGTTTGCGGTGCGTGATCGTCGCCTGCATCCATCGCAGCGTGGTAGTGAGCGTTGTAAAGTTCGTGGTCAAAACCGCATTCGCGATCAAGATCGGCAAACCCTTGGTATGCACAATCACCTGTGTTGTCCCGCAATTCTTTGATCCCGGCCTCGGAGTAGTATTCGCACCCGTTGGAGCGAAGGTGGGAGCGCCGATTGTTGATAAATTGTAGCACAACTGCATCGTCGGTCCGGTCGAGTCCATCGTACTTTTCGGCGGCGCTAATCCCAAACTCTTCATCATGCTTGTCTTCTTCGGACAAGTCTGACAAAGAATCGATCTGTCGCGTACGACGTTCCCAACCGGATTGGTATTGGTCAAGCGTAGTAGCGAACTGTTCAATTGAGTTTAGGCAAAGCATGTCCGCATCAATGGCGAAACGGTAAAACGTTTCGTGAGAGTGTTCACATGCGAACTGTTGAATCTTCGTTCTGCAAACGGCAACCAACTTGTCAATATCAAACGCCATTGGATTTGAATTTCTGTGGCATAACGGGAGCGATGTGCGGGCGGCGGAAGTTGAGTTTCCATTGGAGAGCGGCGACCACCGCCGCTCCGTCACCATCGCTTGGTTATGCCCTTTTTTCCCGTCGGGAACCAGTGGCTATACGGAGCGCGTCGGAACAAAAGGATATTGTTCATTCAAAGTGTTTGCGTATGAATTCGATAGCAGCACGTGATGGGTTGTTTTCCCAAGTGCCGATTTCAGTCCTCGTATCACCGTTGGAAATCACGATTACTTCGCAATCTGGGTCCAATTGAACGACGAACGGCCCCCGTCGCCAAGAACAGATGGCCCACACATCACCCTGTTGATACTTGGTTGGTCGGTAGAAGGCCAGATGGTCATATGCTTCAGGGATTGTTTCCCGCAAGTGGTCGAAGAAGTTGCTCGCGAATCCAGAATAACGTCCGCACGCAACATCCATCGATTCCGACTCAAAATGCAACGACGCAGGCAAGGTGAGATCAGGCACTGTTTCAGTTTGTGACTTATGGCATAACGTAAAGGTAACGGGGGGCGAGGAGAAGACTTGACTTCAGGACCGACTGCGCCGAGCCCTCCCGTTCACCGTTTTGTTACGCCGTGTTTATTAGTCGAAGAACAAGTATCGTATTCGCTGAACGAGGTATTCGTCAAAATCGGGTCGTTTGCTCTCGGACCTGAAAGCAGATACGTTAACCGCGAGACTGTCGGGTCCAACACGCATGCCGTACACTGCATCCGCTTGAGCATGGATTCCTGCAGCATGGAGAACTTGAATGCATCTCTCTACAAACACGTCCGCGGTTTTCTGAATCTGGGCGAGCCGATTTGCAGATTGTTTGGTTCCGATTCGTTCGAGTCGACGCTTGATCTGGAGTTGCGAGTTGCCGTCTGGATGCGCCGTCGGTGCCAAGAGTGCGAGCAGTTGTTTGTCGTCAACCATGCTGAGGGCAAGTTCTGTAATACGTTCGGCCTCGGATTCATGATCGAGGTTATTGCGTGAATGTTCCATTAGTGCAGCAAACTTCTTGGCTTCTCCCTGCGACAATGATTTCGGATAAACAAAGACATGATCTTCGATCGCAAAATACTCGTCGTCCTCTTGTTTCCTGAGTGATCGAAGAAATGACGTGACGTTTGGGGCAAGAATCCGTGAATCGGAGTCGTGGCACATCTGAAACACGAGGCCACGGAGCGGGCCGTCGATCCCGACCACGCATGGATCAGATTCGTTGTTTTCGGACACGAAGAAAGGCAGGAACCGAAGGTCCATGGTAAAATCGAACGCACCCCATAAGTCGATGGCTTCGGCTAGCGGGTAGAAACGACAGCCCAACCGCTTCACTCGCCCACCGTTGCAATGTTCGTAAAACGTCTTCAGTTGACCGACGCGATCGATGTCAAAGCGCTGCACGAGTCGGTCGCGTGATTTCGCGGCCAACGGCTTCCGGGTTTTGCATCCCGTGGATTCAATGAGATCGAGTGTAAGCTGCATTTCACATCGCAGGCGTAACGGCAGCCGTCACCGAGGACGGACGGTTGAGTTTCGATTCGAGTAAACGCGCAAGCCGTCCTTCGGTGCACGGGATTGTTACGCGCTTTCACAATCACCACTAAGCTTCTTCTCGAGGTCGTCCAACACTCGAGTGATCCATTCTCGCATGCAGCGAAGAGAACACCAGTGCAAATCGAATTGTCCGCCCAGCACATCTTCGGCGATCTGCAAATCTGCGGAATCACGCATCTCAGGATCGGTACCATGAAACCCAAGGTGCAAGAAGGCTTTCAGCTGATCGGTTTGAATCGAATTTTGATTGTCGTCTGTAAGTAACAGCGAACCGCCGGACAGATATGCAAAGCCCTTGCCGAACTGCGCTCCGCAGGCTGGACATTGGCGATCCGACGGAAAAAATCCACGGCTCGCGGAAGTAAAAACAGGGTATCGCGGTCTTTCCAATTAATCAGCCTTCTGTCGCGTAACGGCAGGGTTGACCGGGGCCGAGCGAAAGATCAACCATTTCAAAAAGACGCTTTCGAGGCCTCCGCGTCCAACCCATTGTTCTGCCTTCTTTGTCTACAAGGTCATTATAGATGATGCAGCGCCGGTCTCTGCGTCAACCTGCACCGATTTCACGGGACTAAACACAATCCAGTCGTCGTCATCGTTTTCTTCGAATTCCAGTATCACGTGCCAAACAGGCGAACCGTTCTCGTCAAGTAAAACCGCATCCACCACCGTGAATGCGGCAAGGCCGATGGATTTACCGTGGTCCGAAGCAGCGTTGCACGCTGCTCGACGTGACAATAGATTGGATGTGCTACCCGACCACTCGGACGTCTCTCGATCAGAAAGCCGTTCGTATGAAGCGTTTGTTGTCCATTGCCCATTCTGGCCAAACGAGAATGTGTCGCCATTCCGAAGAAGCAAATGATTGACGTAGTCGTTCAGCCCAAGTTCCATTAGACGAGCTCCATCAACGGCTTCAGTTTCAGTCATGTAATGCGGGTCACTGGGGTCCTCATTTGCGGAACGGAACTGAGTGTAGCGATCACCTGCGAAACTCTCGCAGAGCTCAACTACGTAGCGTCCCACAGCCGTAATTCCTAGGCGTTCCCATGGGACTGTGCCCCGCTGTATCGGTTGCGTCGGGTCGTGCCAGTCCCAGCCACATGTGAAGCATTGCTCCGCAGCATCGCCGATCAATCCATGGCAGTAGTGACAAACGGCCATATTTCTCTAGTGTGACTCCTAGTGGCAGAACGGGTGCGTTGACCGGGCCGCCGCCAATCAACATTGACTTCAGGAACGACGCGATCGGCGGCTCCGCGTCCAACGCTTTGTTCTGCCTATTGTTGTGCTACGTACTCGCGAAAGTGGTCCATGAACATTTCGTGGAGTGGCCGAATCAAGGAGATCTCGGAACTGAACTCCGATGCGACAGCTGTCCGTTGGTGTTCCTGAACCGATAGGGCGTATTCGTGATCCTCGAGAGTATTCAGCATTTCAAAAAAATATTCACAGCAACGACGACCGTCATACGCATCAGTGTACGCTCCAGCATCATTCAGAAACGTGGCCCAAGATGTTGCGACAGATTCATTGCGAAGGTAGAGGCACGCTACGTATTCATCATTGCATTTCTGACCATCGAAGGATTCAAATGGCTCGGCATACACAAAACGGTTAACGGCAGCGACGGCGTCTGGGTAGTATTTTATCGTTGCGATCTCAAGTATCCACTGCGGAGGCGATTCCATCGTGGCGATTATTTGATCGGTCCATCGATAGTAATGTTTGTACCAAATCAAGCGTGAATCGATCATCGTCGCAATTCGCAATGCGAACCGCTTTGAGCTGACGTTACACTGAAAGGTCTTGGTCATGGATTGAATGGCAGAACGTCAGCCGTAACCGAGCGGCGACGAAAGACTTTCAATTTCAAGACGGCCCGACTTCGCCGCTTCGGTTCACGGCATTGTTATCCGGCATTTTCACGCGATCCATCCAGCATGTCCCGCGTTCGTAAGTGTACCACGATTGCCCTGTCCGATCACGTCATGCCAGCCGCCGTTTCCGTACCGCCCGCCGATATGCCGCGAGATCAGAACTCGTTTTCGATCGCCGGCTATGTGAAACGCAAACAACGGGATCGCGAAAATGCTCCGAGATGAATCAACGGGCAATGATTTTTTGGGCAACACCGATGAGTCAGCCAACGAAGAGAAGTCATCAAGTGATGTCCAAATCCGTATCGGATCACCAAACGCCATGGTGAATTGCTCATTGAAGCTCGGGTGTTCAGTAGCGACCAGATAATTTGGCACAGGCTCACCGCGTTGTTTGGCTGCGGATTGCGCTTCGATCCACGTCTCGCGTGCGCGGTCGAGCAACAGCGTGTACAGCCAATCGGTTGACCATCCCATTTTGTGCTTCAGTCGGATAACGTCACGCGTCACCCGGTACGCGCGAAAGATTTTCAACTTCAAGACCGCCCGACTCGCGTACGCGGGTGCACGCGCTTGTTACCCGCCGTCCTCGACACGACGTTTGAGCCACCAAGCGACTGTACCCAAGGCCCGGTTCCTGCGGTCGCCATCGTCATATTTTGACGCCAATTCAAGAGCAGTGTCAACAACCATCACGGGGCCGAAAACGTCAGACAAGTAGTAGACGAGTTCCTCTACGCTCACGTTCCAGTTTGGTGCAATCGCGTCAAGGACGTCAGGAAGTGAATGTGGACATGTCGGTTTTAAGTCGAGAAGCAATCGTCCCGCCGTCTGCTGGTCGCCGTAGTTGTTTGAATCGGTGAAGATATGGAGCAACGCACCAACGCGTTTAGATCGCGGCAGACCCTGCGCTTGCATGAGGAGTTGATGGAGCGTGTATTTGTGTGACCGAAGTGAAGCGACAAACTGCTGCTGTTCATCCGTTAGAGTCATGCGTTTCAGTCGGGTAACGTTGGAATTCACGCGGTGGCGGGAGTTGATCATCCACTTCAAAAAGCACGCCACCGCCACTCGCGTGCAATTCTCTGGTTATCCGCCATCTTGGGATCGCTCAGTGCCAGTCAGCACCGCAGGCAAAGCATTGTTTGGATTTTGGAGTGCGCAAGGCCTGACCGCATTGCGGGCAGGGTGCAGGCGGTGGAGGTAGAGGGTCGTGCTCGTAAACGCTCGTACCAAGTTCAATCGCCCAATTTTCGATTAGTTCTAAAGTTTGGCGGTAGTCGTCAGCAACAAGGAAGTACGCATTGTCTTCATACACGGCTCCCGTCAGCTTCGGTGGTCCCGGCCATTGGAAGTCGATGCAGTTGCCACGTGTTGCCAGTTGTTGATTTGCGGTGAACAATTCGTCGGACCAGCCAGCGTCTCGGCCCGCAGATATCATTGCGTCGAAATCAGTAGGGACGATGACCACGCCTGGCAACCGTTCGATTAACGCCTTCACTTCTAGGCGAGGGAAATCCGCGTAGTCGCTTTGGGGTATCAGGCGTATGGCAGCCATGGATTTCAGTCGGATAACGGCGGTGGTCACCCGGCACGCGCGGAAGACTCTCCATTTCAATACGGCCGGCTCGCGTGCTCGGGGTGCACCACATTGTTACCCGCCGCTCTCGGCTATTGGTGGAAAGCACGAGCGAGCCATTCGATCGAAATCTTGCCACCATTGGCATTCATCTGCAACGTCTTCATCGAGTGGCCCGTAGAACTTCCAATGCAAAGCCTCTTGGAAAGACAGCTTGCGAACACCACATCCGGGCACGCTGCAGCATCTCGGGTATGAACCGTCCACAAGCGATACGCCGTTGACTGCCCCGTCCTCGACATAAATGCATACGCACGGATGGTAGGCGCAGTCTTCGTAGTAGTCACCGATGGCTAAGTCAGTTGCAAGTGAAACTCCGATCGGCATCTTAAATTGTGTTCCGTACAATGGGGCTGGAAGAGAGTGATTACGAGTCGTGATGCAAAGGTCTTTCCGTCGGGTAACGTCAAAATTCACGGGGATTGCGCGGGCGATGTCCTAGCGGCCAAGGAACCTACCTCGCGATCTCCCGTGCAATTTTCTGGTTACCCGTCTCTCCGATGGTTTCGGGTTGAATACGGAAGCTCTTGGCACCAAGCATTCAGTGCAGATTCCATGGCGTTTTGGGCTGCGCAGTAGTATAGCATCGGCATCGAGTCGACTTCGTGAACAAGGAACCGGCGCATCACTATATCAAAGTCCCTGAGAGCAATCGCGTTCGCTTCGGCATAGTCTTCAAGCCCACGAATAGCGGGCTTTGTCCACGTCGAAAGATCCATGGCGGGCTCACCGCCAGGCCACAGCGTAGCGTCAACGAGAAGTGTGCCGGTTTCACCATCTGGTGTCGAGATTTGAATTTCGAGCCCGCCGACACATTCAGCGCCAGGAGATTGCTGAATCAGATAGGACGAGCCAACACAACGTCGCTTATGTGGCAAGTAATCGCTGTCAGAGATTGTCACGTCGGACCATACGGAGTTCTTCAGTCGGGTAACAATGTAATTATCACCGGTTGGTGCGGTGATAAGTTGATGTTTGGGTTGTTCTCGCCGGTTGCACCTTCGGTACGGTCGGTGACACTGCGGGAGTTATCGCCGGTTTGGTAGGACTTATCGCCGGTTGCTCCAGCCCCGATGATTATGGGGGAAGCCATACCCCAGGTCAAGCTTTTGTGACGTAAACATTCATTCGCTGAACGCATTGACATCGTTGGAGTCGTGTTGTCAAATAAATTTAGTAGAGCTGTGATCGCTCCGTTTGGCCGTGAGGGGATGGCTGGATTGCCGGTGCCCCGTGCGGGGAGTGGTTGTGGGAGAGGGCAGTGGCCGATGCTTGCGGTCATTCGCGGTTGAGAATGGAATCTAATTGTTCGATCGGTTTGGCGTGTTTAAGACGCCGGTTCGTGCAACTGAAGGGGGAATTCCATGGCGCAGGTGAGTCAATCTGCAGCGACGTGGCGTGAGAGCCGTGACAAGTGGGCGAAGGTTTGGTTTGAGAATTTGTGTCGTTTCCATGGCCGGAAACCACAGCCGACTTGGGAATTTACAGCAGATGAAGTGATCGCGTTCTTGCGAGACCATTTGCGACGCAAGACGCCAGCGTGGAAGCGTCTGAAGATCGTCCAGTCACTGATCTGCTATCGCCGGTATTTCCAAGCAGTACCTTTCGATGATTTGAAGCCCATCCAATCAAAACTTGAGGAGATCGCTCGGGCGGAAAAACTCAAAGAGTTACGCGGAGGTGAGACGGAAGAGATTCACGACGAGGTTGGTTATATCGACCCCAGCGAGCCAAACGTGATCCAAAATTTGCGTCGAACAATTCGACGTCGTCAAGATGCGATAGCGACGGAGCGAGCGTACGTGTCCAACGTCCGGGCATTCATGCGAGCTCGTGGTTTGAAGTGCCAAGCGGATTTTGCAGAGATTAGTGCGGCGGATGTGGAGGCTCACTTAACGGATTTTGCCGTCGATGGAAACGTTGCGCCAGCGACACAAAACCGAGCGTTTTATGGCATTCTCTATCTGTTTGAACACATGCTCAAACGTGAACTGGGAGAAGTAGACGCGATTCGTTCGAGCAAAGGAAAGCAAATTCCAACCGTGCTGAGCGTTGAGGAGATTGAACGGATCTATTCGCATCTAAAAGGCGTTCATTTGTTGATCGCGCAGTTGCTCTATGGATGCGGGATGCGGATCAGTGAAGCGTTGCGACTTCGCATGAAAGATTTTGACTTTGATCGGATGGTGATTGAGGTTCACGCCTCCAAGGGTGGGAAGAGTCGATTTGTGCCGATGCCTGAGAGCGTTGTGCCGGAAATTCGCCGATGGATGGAGTCGCGCCGTGTGTTGCACGAGCACGATTTAGAGCAAGGGAAAGCGTCGGTGTGCTTACCCAAGGCATTGGAACACAAGTATCCGAACGCAGCTCCTTTAAAAGAACAACAAGCACCGGGAGCGACCAAACGCTCCCTCCCCGGTTACCTATGCCGTCTTTCCGCCCGCGTGCGTGCCAAAGTGGAATTCAAGTTAACAAGTAATCATCGACCCCACCCAGGAACGGCAACGTACAAACCGATTACCGTGAACGGGCAATACCTACAAGAAAATCACAACATAATTTGCTGAGTGTTCTGACCAATGGTTAGAATCCTCCTAGTGCTTGAACGCCGCTGGTCGCCCACAACTTAAGTGGGATAGGCATCTTGCCTGTCATCCACCAACCACTTTAAAAGCCGACGTAGGGAATTTTCCACACGTCGGCTTTTTCCGTGCTTTACCGCAAACGGGGCAAGGACTTACGCCATCGCTTGATCGGCAGATATCTCTCGGGGCGTCTCTGGAAAATTGCTATCCGGCCTCCCGCGAAACAATTCCTGGGGCGATTTCAGCCAAAAGTCTATCGCGTCTCGGTACGATGCAGGCCTCCAGGTTCTGACCCTTCGGCGTGTATCAGAAGAAAGTGGGCAACCTTCCTCGAATCGTCCTAGCCGGAGACGTCCGATACAAATCCAGTTTCCAAGAGTCCCAAAATCTCAACTCACCTTCGAGACATCCGATACGCAAGTCAAAGACGCCATCTTCAATCGCCGAACTGTCTATTTAATCGCGTGAAGACTCTTCGACACGTTCACCCCTGCGATACCGCTCGACGAGTCGATAAGGGCGACTCAGATCGGAGTTCTCAAAGATGAGAACGTGGGGCAATCGCTGGATTGCTCGCTCTAGGTTCGCTTGCGTTCGTGCAAATCTCGCTTGAAGTTTCTCGTCGGGCACGTCGTGTCCACCTTGGCTGGCTCGAATTGACACTCGCTCGATCGACGTGGCGACTTCCGCGATTCGAATAAAGATCATCACAACTTCATAGCCGCTCTCGGCATACTGGGCCAAGACTTCCACTTTCTCACCGATAGGGTCCGACAAGACCGTTTCAAATACAAAGCTTTCGCCGCGTTCAACAAGTGCAACTCGAATCGCTGCAGCAGCCTCCGCTGCCTCATAGGGACCGATCGCAAGTTGGCCTGCGATCTCGTCTGCGTTAACGAATCGCAAACCACTGTCGGCCAGATGCGCCGCGAAGAACGTTGACTTACCGGCTCCGTTGGAACCCGCCAGAGCAATCACGATCGGACGCGTATCAAGGAAATGGAGGTCCAGCATCAATCGTCGGCCGGCTCAAAGACTCGATTGACGAATCGGCCAATCGTCTCAGTGCCGTCCTCGTCAATCCTGCGAAGCAAACCGGGCCGATCCGTCACCGGCTCGTAACGCGGGAAAGGTCGCGATTTGAGGTAGTCACTGACACGTTGTCTTCCGGCCGGAGAATCCACTTCAGCGATCGCTTCGGACAACGGTCGAACTGCGCCGGCTCGTCGCAATGCCATCGCTCGATCGCCTCGAAGCAAAGGTTCCAGCGATTTGCCAATCGCCGCCCAAAATTCAATCTGGCCAGCAATGCTTCGTTGCGAAAGCTCCGCCGTCACGCGAGCGTCGCAAACAAGCTCGTCGGATAGCTTGACCGGTTGTCCCATAAATTGTCTCCTGACCACTACATGGTAGCATAATGCTACCTGCTATTCAAGCTTTGTGCTCCGCAAGTCTACGGATTGCTGATTAAGGGCAGATCGTGTTCGGCAGCAATCACTTCTTGGTTAGTGTCCAGAGAATTCAATTTCGAGACATGCAACCCACCAGTTTTGGCGTGATATTGTTGCGGGTTCCCATGTCCAACATCCAGACGATTCCGTTTTCGTCGGTGCGAATGCCAAGAACATCGTCGAGGTACCAATCGTTTTCGGTGCGAGGCGTATTCCACTGCTTGTTGGGGAATGGCGTGACGGACTTGGTCGTTTCATCGTAAGTCGCAACGCGAATGTCGGGCTTGAAGAACGGGTGATGACTGAACACCAACTGGCCGTCCGGCATGTAAGCAATGTTGCCCGCAGATTGATCGAGCGATGCGAACAATTCAAGTTCAGTTTTGTACGCCTGCGACGTATCAGTCGAAGTTAATGGGGGCACAGCCGTCTGAGGTTCTTGCGCGACAACGAGTGACCCGAGCAATAGGGTTGCTGCTGTCAAACCGATGGTTGATGTCAGGTATTTCATTTTTAACTCTCAGTTTGTTTGGGATTTTGTATCTCAGCCAACACGGACTCAATCGTATCGACAATCTCTTGGCACTTTTCGTCATCGAGCGCGTCGGGATGGGGTGGTGCGAATCGACCTAAATCGTTGTCAAAGTATTGGCCGGAAGCCGATGCGAACTCGTCGGAAGTTGCCGCACGGGTGAGTATTTCGGCTCCGATTTGAATATCTTTCCCGCCAACTCCGTAAGCTTCTTTTACCATTTTACTGCCCAGCATTGAGCCGGGATTCACGGCGATGATTGCCGGGCCTTCGTCGCCTAGCGACAACGCCAGATGACGCGACCACATCGTCAGAGCCAGTTTGCTTTGTGCATAGGCTGCTCCGTCTGGCAGCCTACACTGTCCAATCAACGCTCCCGCATCAACTGGCGACTGGGCAGCGGAAGACAGATTGATGACGCGCCCGGACTTTCCAATTCGCGGAAGGAGTCTCTGGGTCAACAAATAGGGAGCGATTGTGTTGACTGCGAACCGCACGTCGAGCCCCTCCGGTGTCTTGGGATTGCTTGCGCTGAAAACACCAGCGTTATTGATGAGCACGTCGAGAGTGTCGTGCTTGGCGGAAACACCCTTTGCGAGTGACTCGACTTCCGAAATCTGTGACAAATCAGCCAGATAGCTTTCGACTTGAGCGTCCTCGAACGTCGCACGCAACGACTGAACCACGTTGTCCAGCTTGTCAGCGCTGCGACCATGCAACAAGACTTGATGGCCCAGCGAGACCAGCATATTGGCAGTCGCCAGCCCAATGCCATCGGTTGCACCCGTTAGTAAAATTCGTTTCATCATTCGTTCCTCTCTTGTTTCGCAAAGTCTGGCAGGACTTCGTCAGCCAGACGCTTCATCGTGGCTTCGACGTCGCTTTGATTGAATCGCAAGTTCAATGCGACATGATTCACGCCGATCTCTTCTCGCTTTTTGAGGTAGTCCCGAAGATGATTTGCGCCGAGGCGCAATCCCAGATGAATTGGTTGCGGTGGAGTGCTTGGATCGTCGGCGAGATCGACATAAAGTGGTTCCATGATTGGTTGGTTTGGCCGCCCGGCGGATTCCATTCGCTTCCGCCATGTGTCGATGACATTCGCTTGAACATCCGCCCCACGGAGATAGAGCATCCAGCCGTCGCCGTGCGCTGCGAGCCATCCTGGACTCTGTTGACTGCTTCCCGTAATCAACATCGGCAACTTCCCTGCCACGGGCTTGGGAAGCATATCCATGTCACCGTTGATGCTACCGAAGGTGTTGTTGAGACTGGGCGATTCTTCGCTCATCTCGTTGATGTATTCAAAGCTCTCCCGGAATTTAGCACCTCGATCCGGAAACGGGATGTTGAGCGTCGGGTACTCTTTCGGGCGGTCGCCCGAGGCAACTCCAAGAATCAAACGTCCTCCCGAAAGCACGTCGGCGGTCGCGGCCGCTTTGGCAACGTGCGCGGGATGCCTCAAAGGCAGAACGATACTGGCAACGCCCAACGCGATCCGGTCGGTCGCTCCTGCCAGCAAGCCAAGATAGACGAATGGGTCGAAAGCTTGCCCCGCGTCGCCGAATGACGGAACGTTGAACGGCACGTCTCGCAACCAGACTGCGGAGAAGCCAAGTGCTTCGGCGAGCTGCACACGTTCGACGTGACGTTGCATCTTTGGGACGGGACTGCTTGCGTAGTTCTCGATCGGCACGACCAAACCAAGGCTTAACCGGTTCGCGCTGAACACAGTGTTGTATCCCCGGTTGATAGACCGGAAGTCGGTTGCCTTCAAAGTCGTCGCCAATGTCATTTTGTAAAGCCTCTTCGTAGAACAGTTGAAACAACTTTTGCAATGCAGGCTGGCAGCCTGTGTTACGGGTTGTCAATAACTACTTTTCCCATCGCTTTTCCGCTTTCCAGTCGGGCGTACGCTTGCCCAGTTTCTTCGAGAGCAAACTGCTTTTCATCGAGCACTGGCTTGAGTCCGCCCGACTCGACAATTTCCGTCAAGCTCCGCAGGATCGCTCCGTGTTCTGCTCGCCTGAAGTTATGCAGCATTGGAATGAGCATAAACACGACGTGTAGTGAAAGTCCCTTGAAGTGAACTGGGGTCAAGTCCAGCTCGCACATCGAAGTAGTCGTGGCAACTTGGCCATTCAGCGCTGAAGCCTCAAACGACTTCGTGAGGTTCGCGCCACCGACAGAATCGAACACCAGATCAAACCCTTCTCCATCGGTGTGTTTGGCAACGTACTGCTCAACCGTTTCCGTTTTGTAGTTGATCGCTGTTGCACCCAGTTGCTCGATCAATGCCGTTTGCTTGTCACCGCCACCCGTTGAAAAAACGTCGGCACCAAAATGTTTTGCCAATTGCAAAGCGACATGGCCAACTCCGCCCGAGCCTCCATGCACCAATACTTTTAGTCCCGGCTTGATTCCCGCGCGAGTCAGTCCTTCATAAGCAGTGATGGCAACCAACGGCAACGCTGCGGCTTCTCGCATCGACAAGTTCTTTGCCTTCCGAGCGATCAAGTTGCTGTCCGCGACGATGTAGTCAGCCAGCGTACCCGGCAAATCTGCCAATCCACCGGCGCAACCATAGACTTCATCGCCGACAGCATATTCTTTCACTCCGTCGCCAACCGCTTCAACGGTACCAGCGAAATCCATTCCCAGAATGGCGGGCGCATCGGGTGACAGTGGTAAGTCCTTGCCCAACTTTCGGATCATCGTGTCCACGGTGTTAACGCTTGACGCCGCGATCTTCACCAAGACGTGACCAGCTTTGGCTTCGGGCTTTTCAATCTTCGCAGCTTCAAATTTCGCGTCGTCGCCATAGGCGTTAATAAGCATTGCTTTCATGATTCTTGTCTTTGTTCGAGTTATTCATTGTCAGTTTCGTGAGCGGGAATGTTTGGAAAGCACCTTCTACTGGATGTCCTGAACGCCGATTACCAGATCGTTCCAGTTGCGTTGATTGGCCATGTCATTCTGAACGTCACCTTCATCCGCTTGAGTGAAACGCTTGACTGCTGGCGTCTTGCTCGTCGCCTGATACAGCCAATAGGATTCTTCTTTGAGTGCCTCTTCAATCGGCGCGTCGATCGACGCATAAACGGCTCTCTTGCACGACTCAATCGACGCTGCTGGAAACTTGGAAATGCGATTTGCCAGCTCTTCGACGTAAGCGCCAATCTTGTCAGCGTCGAGGGCCTTGTTGATGGTGCCGTAGGCTTCGGCCTCGTCCGCATCGAAGTCGCGAGCACTCAGGATGATTTCCAAAGCGCGGCCGAGACCGGCCTGCCTCGCCATGCGGGATGATCCGCCGCCGCAGGGAAGAATGCCCATTGCGACTTCCATCTGCATGAATTTGGCTTTGCCACGTGCCGCGAATCGCATGTCACACGCCAAGGCGAATTCATGTCCGCCTCCGCGAGCGAAGCCTTCAATCTTGGCGATGGTCGCTTGCGGTAAACTGCTGATGCGCTGCAAAACCTTTTGCAGATACGACAGCTCAACCTTGTCCCGTGGGACGGCTTCGGTTGACATGTCTTTCAGGAAATCCGTGTCAGCATGGGCGACCCAAATCTCAAGGTGTGCCGATTGAAACACGACGACCTTGACGCTGCGATCTTCTTCCAGTGTTGCTGCCAGCCGATTCAAGTCATCTAACATCGGGATGCCTTGGACGTTCACCGGCGGGTAGTCGATAGTAACCGTAAGCACGCCTTCGTTTTGCTCTGCATTGAATGTCGTGTAGCCGTCGTATTTCACAGTTAACTCGCTTGTCTGGGGGCTGTTGGAACATTGTCATTCAGGTCGTACCTGTGCATACTAGAGATACAGGCGACATGTTCAAGTACGCACATTTCGGACACATAGGCACAAAGTGGATACCAAAAACAAGCTCCGTCACGTCAATTACGAGCTACCCGCATGCCCGGTAGAAGCAACGCTCGAATTGATCGGGGGCAAATGGAAGGGCATGATCCTCTTCTACCTGCTCGACGGTCGACTTCGGTTCAGCGAGCTTAAACGCAAGACCGGAAGCGTTACGCAAATGATGCTGACCAAGCAACTTCGCGAGTTGGAGGCCGGTGGTTTGGTGAACCGGATCGTCTATGCCGAAGTTCCGCCGCGAGTCGAATACGAACTGACGAAAGAAGGAGAGTCGCTCAAGCCAGTATTGAAATCGCTGAAGAAGTGGGGAGAAACCCACGCCCTGAAGTTGCTTGAGAATCTTGTCTCCGACAAGGCCAAATGATGAGTGAAGACGCATGAGTTCATTACCGGAACGTCGGAATCGCTAGTCCCGGAACCATGTTGAGACTACAAGTGTTCTTGGGCATCGGCGCGTTTGGCTTCCTTGTGTTCTTCTTCGGTGATCCCGAGCTTCCAATAGCTTGATAGATAAAGCTGCTCCTTCCCAAGTCCCCTCTGTGCCAACATGAGTGAGACAACTTTGAAGTTTTTCAAAGTCGAGGGCACGGAGAGTTTACATGACCGAAATCGCCAACAAAAAAGTTAAGAAAAATCCTGAGGTGGCTGAGAAAGCGACCCGTCGTCGCTTTTCAGAGGAGTATAAACGTCGGATCGCGATCGAAGCTCAGCAGTGCTCCGAGCCCGGTGAGATTGGAGCTCTGCTACGTCGTGAAGGGCTCTATTCGTCAGTGGTTCAGCGCTGGCGTCGTCAACTTCGGGAAAAATCATTGTCATCATCGAATAAGCCCAGTAGCGATGTGCCGCCAGCAATACCGTCAAAGGCAAAAGAGCTTGCCGCTTTGAAACGCGAAAATGAACGCCTAAAAGAAAGACTTCGCCAGGCGGAGTTGATCATTGACGTCCAAAAAAAAGTCTCGGAGATGATGCAGACACGCTCACACGAGAAGACAGATTGAGTGCGGCTGAAGGGCTCAGCAAACGAGTCGGTGTCGCTGCTGCATGCCGCGCACTGAATGTTTCGCGAGCGACGTTGTACCGTCGCCGCGATCCCGACCAGCAACCTAAGCCGAGACCGATCCCAGCTCGAGCACTTTCACTCGGAGAACGAAAAGCGGTGATCGATCGACTCAACAGCGAACGTTTCGCTGATCAGTCGCCGCGGCAGGTCTACTCGAAATTGCTCGATGAAGGGGAGTACATGTGCAGCGTGCGGACGATGTATCGCATCCTCGAAGCGAATCAAAGCACTCGCGAACGCAGAAACCAACTCCGACACCCGAACTACAGAAAGCCTGAATTGCTTGCGACCGGCCCCAATGAAGTCTGGTCGTGGGACATCACCAAGCTCAAGGGCCCGGAGAAATGGACCTATTATTACCTGTATGTCATTCTGGATATCTACAGCCGCTGCGTGGTCGGCTGGATGCTGGCACATCGTGAAAGCGCCGATCTAGCCACGCAGCTGATCGAAACAACCATTGAAAAGCAAAACATTCCGCGCGAGCAATTGATCCTCCATAGCGATCGTGGGCCATCGATGACATCGCATTCGGTGGCGCAGTTGCTTGGTTCGCTGGGCGTCACCAAGTCACACAGTCGGCCGCATGTTTCCAACGACAATCCTTTCTCGGAAAGCCAGTTCAAAACGATGAAGTACCGCCCTGAATTTCCCCAGCGATTTGGATGCTATGAAGACGCACTTGGATTCTGCCGTGAATTCATTGGCTGGTACAACGACGAGCACTATCACAGTGGCATCGGCCTGCTTACCCCATCATCGTTGCACTACGGCCAAGGCGAAAAAGTGATCGAGTCGAGAAAACAAACGCTTCACGGGGCATGGCAGAAGAATCCCGAGCGTTTCGTACACGGCATTCCCACACCTGCAAGCCTTCCCAAAGCAGTTTGGATCAACGCTCCCAAACGAAAGGATGAATTGAAAAGCGAAGCCCCCGAAGCGAATTGCCCGGGGGCTCCAGAAGTAACGTCTTTGACGCACCCTCGATCCGGTTATCCCTTGGACGGTTGCGTCCCCGCAGAGCCGTCTTCCGTTTCACCGGACGTCGACACAGTACCAGCAACAAACTCTTTGAACACCCGAGTCATGCCTGAAAAAATCCCGGGGGTTCGGGGGCTGGCCCCTGAGCACGCGGGATGCAGCACCTAACAACTATCAAAAAGTTGTCTCACTGTCGTTGACACATTCCGGTCCGCGCGTGCCCTTGAGATACGTGCGAAGCCCCTGCATAGTCCCAAACTCGCTTGCGGCCCACACAAAGGGATACCCCTCCTTCCACTCGAAGTCCTCAACTGCCTGCCGGAGCAATTCGGGGTGCTTGCCCGGATGCGGATTGATGAGCCAATGAATCTCGATGCCTTGCGGAGCATCCAGAAGTTGTTTGTCCTCTTCGGAGAGGACTTCGATGAACGCGGCACCCCGCGCATCGCGGGGCATCGTCTCCAGGTTGACGCTCAAGGCGGGCAAAGCTGCGAGGTCTCCAGCCAGCAGGAACCAGTCCGCCGCTGGATCAACCAGCGTGCCGGGACCTGGGCCACCGACAAGGATGGATTCCCCAAGCGGACATTCCTGCGCCCACGTTGCAGCGAGGCCTCCGTCACCGTGGATAACAAAGTCGACATCAATTTCCTCGTCGCGATGCTTGCGAACCGTAAAGGTCCGGAGCGTCGGGCGCTTTCCACCACTGGGAAACATGAGCTTGATGTACGAGCCTTCCGCTCCAGCAGGAAACGTCGCCATTGATTCGCCACCGAAGGTAAGACGCAAAAGATGCGGGCTGATTTTATTCTTGCGAAGCACCGTCAAAAGGCGCGGGTTGGTTCGCTTCATTCTCGTCCTTAGTGATTGAATGGGTTGATCTTCAAGAGGCCCTTATCGCAGGCCGAACGACGACGTCACTCCCCGCCAGTACCCGCACATCGCAGGCGGCTACTGGCGAAAGATGCATTGACTGAATTGCCCCGCAGGTCGGACGCCGCAATGATGACGAGCGGTTCACTTCCCTTCCCGTAGCTCGCGTGCGACGGTGAGGTAGTAGTTGCGAGCGGTTGCGTTGACCATGTTGCGAGCCAACTTCGTCAAAGCATCGGCTTTGATTTGTTTTGCATCGCGGTCGTTCTTGTCGAGGGCCAATAGATGGTCTGCGAGTTGCGTGGCCCATTGGTTGTCATCGTTCGCGAGCGCGTCTTTGGCCGCAGAGACCAGTTTCTCTTTTCCACCCGCCAACTTGGCAACACGCTCTGCTTCTGATTTCAACGTCAGGCGAAACAGATTGGATGGGTTGCCGTCGAACCAGCCAAAGTACTGGCTGAAGACGGTCCGCACGCCCCATTCGGGATGCCCGTAAAACGGTTGCAAATAGTCTTTGCTGGCGAGGCGCTCAGGAAGCTGCACGTACTCAACCAACTCATCCGGCGTCATTCCCTTGTTCATTCCCTCGACGGTTTTGTCGTGGATGAACTGAACGGCATCACGGTAATCGCCGAGGACTTGTTTGACTTCGTCTGCTCCGACAATCGGTTTGGTGTGGCCACCGACCAAGGCGACCGCATTGTTGGCAGACATATTAGTGAGGCTGTCGGCCCACAGGCGAACGCTACGGTTGGGAGTCCCTCGAATCGCGTACAAGTTTGGAAACGATCGGTAGAAATTGTCGCCAGCGAAGAGTACTTTGCCAGCCGGATACCAGACGAACAGTTCGTCGTTGGTCTCACCGGGTGCTGACACGAGTTCAAGTTCAACTCCGGCCACGTTGATCGTCTGCCGATCTCCTTCGAGAAAGTGTAACGGTTTCGACTCCGCACCTGACGCGAATGCGTGGCCGCCGCTCTTGGGGTATCGAACCGGGGCGACGCCGTTGTTGATCCGTTGCTCCGGTGGCAACTTGAATCCAGCTTGCCTTGCTGCTCGGACTGATTGAAACGTAACACCGGCATCCGTCAATGGACGGTATTCGCTTCCGAAGTTGTTGTGAGCCCAGATTTGCGGTCGCTCTGCTCCAAGAAACGAAGTCACACCGCCGGTATGGTCACCATGTGAGTGCGTGAAGATGATCGCCTTGACCGGTTTGTCGGTGATCTTGCGAAACTCCGCCACGATGCGATCGGCGTCGTCTCGCGTCATTCCCGTATCGACAATCACAACCCCATCGTCACCAACGATCATCGAAACGTTCGCCGGACTGAATCCGACTGCGACGTGGACTTTATCGGCGACTTTGACGATTTGTTCTTCAAACTGTTTCGATTGTTGCGTCAGCTTTCGGGTCGCAGCATTGTCTTGTGCAAAAACGGGGGCCGCTACGAGCAGCAGGATCAATGGAAGGTAGAGTCGGTTCATTTTGGTTCTCTCTGTTGATGGGTTAAACGCGTCGTTGAATTCGTGGCTCGGCGATCTCCGGCTATTCTGCCAAGCGGAAGCCGGAGAACTGCCAGCGTGCGTCCGCTGGGAAAAAGTTGCGGTAGGTGTCGCGAATATGCGAACGCGACGTCGCCACGCTTCCTCCACGCAGGACGTATTGATTGCACATGAACTTTCCGTTGTACTCGCCGATCGCACCGGGCGGCGGGCTGTAACCGGGATAGGCTTGATAGCTACTCGCCGTCCACTGCCAAACGGAACCAAAAAATCCACCCGATGACAACGTCGGGTGAATGGCGTAGCCGCCTGCGAACAACTTGTCAGCGAATTGGCCCGTATTAGCTTCTGCACGCGTCTTGGTGAGACTTCGACATGCGACCTCCCATTCAAATTCGGTGGGGAGTCGTTTGCCAGCCCATCGTGCGAACGCATCCGCCTCAAAATAGCTGACATGACAAATGGGCCAATCGGGATCGACCGGCGTAAGCCCTGCCAACGTGAATTGCATCCATCGACCATCTCGGCGCATCCAGTAGAGCGGTGCGTTCCAACTCAGTTCCTTGACCGCGTTCCAGCCGAGTGAGAGCCATAACTCCGGTCGCTCGTATCCCCCATCGTTGATGAACTCAATGAACTGTCCACAGGTCGTCAAATTCAACGAGATACGAAATGCCGGAAGAAATACCGTGTGACGAGGCAGTTCATTGTCGAAACAAAACCCATCTCCATCGTGTCCGACGTCGTATTTGCCATCGGTGATCTCTGCCCACGAATCCGTCGTCCCATTTGACGGCGCAAACTCGCGGTCTTCATACACGGGCAACATCGGATTGGACGCCAACGCATTCTTGATGTCCGTAAGGATCAATTCCTGATGTTGCTGTTCGTGGTTCAAACCTACGGTGATCGTTTCAGCATGCCGAGCAACGAAGTCGGGCGATTGCAATCGGCTGAGCAACTCCCGATCAACGTAACGGCGATACTCCCGAATGCAATCAAGTCCAGGCCGCGAGATCGTTCCCCGGTTGGGTCGGGGGAATTGCTCGCCAATCGCGTTGTAATAGGAGTTAAACAGATAGGAAAAGTGCTTGTCAAATACCGTGTAGTCCGCTTCTTGTTTCAGTACGAACGTTTCAAAGAACCATGTCCCGTGTGCGAGATGCCAACGCACTGGGCTCGCATCCTCCATCGACTGCACCATGCAGTCTTCCGGCGAAAGCGACGCCGTGATGCGATCGGTAAACCGCCGAACACTCTCGAATTGTTTGCTCAAGCTCGAATCCGCAGCGTTCTCATTCATCTGCCGCTCCGTCTAGCACAAGATGCAGCAAGCCGAACAGGCCTTCGCTGTCCGTCCACTGTTGGTGCAAGCTGAAACCATGCGGCCTAGCCAGTTCGGCGAAACCCTCGATGCTATACTTGTGCGAATACTCGGTCAGAATCTTCTCGCCTTTCGCAAAATTAACGACTGTGTCTCCGACCATCACGTTTTGATCCACAAGACTGACAATCGAAATTTCGATGCGATGATCCGTCGAGTTGTAGATCGCTTTGTGCTGAAAGTTGGGCAAGACGAAATCACCATTTAGCTCACGGTTGATACGCTCCAATAAATTCAAGTTGAATTTTGCGGTAACGCCTTGAGAATCATCGTAGGCAGCGACAATGGTGGAAACATCTTTTTGAAGATCGATGCCAATCAGCAACCCGCCTTGGGGGCCAAGCAATTTGGCGATCGACGCGAGAAGTCCGGCTACCTCTTCCGGCGTGTAGTTGCCAATCGTTGATCCCGGAAAATAGAGGGCCACGTGCGAATAGGGGGCCTTGGTTGTCGGCAGCGAAAACGGTTTCGTAAAGTCAGCCACCACAGGACAAATCTCGATTTCAGGATAGCTTGAACGCAAGTCGTCAGCTGTCATCAAAAGATGTTCTTCTGAAACGTCGACTGGCACGTAGGCCACCGGATCGATCAGTGCATCCAGCAGAATTCGAGTCTTGATCGAGCTGCCGCTGCCGAGTTCGACCAGCATGACACGTCGATCAATTTGTTTCGCTATGGCGTCAGCGTTTTCACTCGTGATGGCGAGTTCCGTTCGCGTCAGATAGTACTCGTCGAGTTCGCAGATCTCATCAAACAGTCTTGAGCCGGCACCATCATAGAAGTATTTGCAAGGAAGCGTTTTTTTCGGTTTCTGAAGTCCTTCGAGGACATCGGCAAGGAAGTTCTCGCTGGTCTGCTTTTGTTCGAGCGTATTGATAGTGTCGGTCCCGTTAAATCAATGTTGAGAAAATACCGAGGCACGGACGGTGCTACTCTTGTGCTGAGTTAGCCTTGAGTCGGTCAAAGTATGCTTTCCAGCCTTGGTGCTTGCGACCAGCAGCAAGGCAAAAATGGCTTTCGTTGTTTGCTGCTCCATTGCGGATGCCTTCATAAATGCCAGCAATTACCGTGCCGAGGAACTCGCCAAGTTCTGCAATGCGGTCTTCGCGATACTCATCAACCGTCATGGCGCGATACTTCAGTTCCGTACCAAACGCGTCGTTCAAGTACTCGGCCAATTTTTGCTGTGTGATCGCTTCGCCATGCAAATTGTACGTCTGGCCGTCGTGCTTCGATTCCGTCAACATGCGGGCGTAGGCATAGGCCAGTTCACCGCGCGTCGTGTAGCCGCATTTTGCGTCACCAGCGCAGTTTGCAATCTCACCACGTTGTTTGTTGGTCTCGACATACTCAACATCCGGTTCAATATAGATGCCATTGCGGCCGATCACCCACTGAAGCCCGCTGTCGCGAACGTCTTCTTCCGTCTGACGATTACTTTGGACAACAGGTGAAAACGCAGTGCCTGCTTCCGCGCCCTGAATGCTGGTGTAGACAATCTTGCTAACACCCGCCTCCTTAGCAGCTTCGATGACGTTGCGATGTTGACCAATTCGTTTGTCGGGCGTGTCCATTCCAGAAACCAGCAGCAGGCTATCAATGCCTTGTAATGACTTTGTCAGCTCATCACGCGATGTGTAGTCACCTGGTCGGACCTCCACGCCTAGCGATTCTGCCTTTCGCGGAGTCCGAGCAAGCCCAACGACATTTTCCTTGCCGACACAATCAACAGCGGCGTGGACGATTGCTGAGCCGAGCTGGCCGCTGGCCGCAGTGACTCCGATCGTGACTTTGTCTGACATTGGTTTCTCGAATTAATTGGGACAGGTCTATGCATGAGTTGTGATTAAAACCACAGGTCGCTCAACTCGCCGGATTCAAGTTCGTTCGCGTAGCTGAGGTAGTAGTTCCGGTTCGGCGCGTTGTACTCTCGTGCAGCCAACCCTCTGAGTGACTCAATCTTCACTTTGCGGGCCAGTTTGCTGTCGCCGTCGCTGAGCCATTTCACATGATCCGACAATTCCAATGCCCATTGGTAATCTTGCTCTGCCAATGCTGCATTCATTCGCTCGGTCAATTTTTGCGTGCCACCAGCGAGTTCGGCAATCTTGCGCGCTTTCAACTTGGGTGCCATCGGACTCAGCGTCGTCGGGTTTCCGTCGTACCAGCCCAACAGGCCTGCATAGATTGCTCGGACCGCATGCGGCACAGTGCCGTAGAACTCGATGAGATACGGTTTGTCTTTCAGATGCTCACGGAGTTCGACTTCGTGAGCAAGTTGGTCGGGTCCTTTTCCAGCGTTGATGCCTCGCACCGTTTGGTCGTACACACTGCGAATCGCTTCGCTGTAATCCTTCAGTGCCATCGTAGCCGCTTCCGGTCCTTGGATGGGCATCGTGTGGCCAGGAACGACAACGTGTGGTTTCAGCGCGGCCATCTTGCCAACGCTTTCCGACCAATTCAGCACGTCGCGATAGGCGGTGCCCCGAATCGCATACAGATTTGGAAAGGAACTGTAAAAATTGTCGCCCGCCAGCAACACCTTCTCCTTCGGGAGCCAGATATACATCGCATCGTCGGTTTCCCCTGGGCCGATGTGAAATTCGATTTCGACACCCGCGATCGTCGTTTTGAGTCCGCTGCTGGGAACGGTGACGGTCGGTGGAAGGAATCCTTTGCCGCGGTCGCCATCGTCGGTACCGGCCGGTGCAACACCGCGGTTGGTAATCTCCGACGACGAGAGCTTCCGTCCGAACTGGCGAACATTTCGTTTCTGCTTTACCGGATCAACCGCTTTGTTGACGCCTTCGGCGGAACCAAAACTTTCCGTGGCGTAGATGTCCGGTTTTTCATCGCCGATAAAGGCACTGGCTCCACCAATGTGATCGCCATGGCTATGCGTATAGATGATCGCCTTGACCGGCTTGTCGCTGTATTGCCGAAAAGCTTCAGCCGCTTTGGCTGCACTCGTCGGGCCGAAAAGAGTATCGACGATAATCACGCCGTCCGTGCCGACGATCATTGAGGTGTTCGCTCCGTGGAACCCAACCGCGGTGTAAACGTTGTCCGCAACTTTGACAACTCCCTTCTCGAACTGCTGCTGCTGAGCATTGAGCATCCGAAGTGCCGTATCGGGCTCGACCTGAGTTTGTCCGCTGGCATTTCCGGCCGTCAGAGCGAGAATGCATAGTAGACCGACTGTTTGCGAACTTCTACGGAATCTGAGTGAGAATATGATTTTGTTCATAAGACTATTCCTTGGAAATGTGTTGTAGTGGACGAGGCTACGAGTCCCTCCACTTGGTTATCGAAAAACGGACTCGTTGCCTCGTCCATCACGGTGAACTGTCCACTACGGTGAACTGTCATTCGAGAGTTTGCCTTGCCAATAGATTCATCTGCATCTTTCGCAGAACGTTTTGCGTCGCTACCAACTCCGACTTCGAGATGCCCTTCATCGTGGTCATTCGCAAGTCGTCTAACAGGGGAAGGACAGTTTGAAGTTTCTGCTCTCCGTGTCGAGTCAATCCGACCATTACGATGCGAGCGTCTTCACTCGATTCGCTTCGCCGGGCAAACTTCTGCTGGACGAGTCGATCCAATTGTCGCTTTACCGTCGTCGGATCGCGAATCATACGTGACGCCAACTCGTTCATGCTCAGCGGTTCACCCGCGTCTGACAGAGTTATCAGCGTCTGCGTTTCCTCCGGAGAAAACGGCCAAGCGGCACTCTTCAGCACGGCAGCCATTCCCGAGCGGATCAGATAGGCGACACGCCCGATCGCAAACCCAGGCGACGATTCTGAATCAAAGTGCATTTTCGTCTCCGTGCAAATTTTGAGTCGAGACGGGCGTCGGCCCAGCAAAGATCGGACGATACCAATCAAAGTAGCAGTAAATCAGCAGCGCGCACGCTGCGAAATCGGGAATCCCGACGACCAAGTATTGATGAGCAAAGAAGATGACATACAGCAAAATATTGAACGCGTAGGGCAGCGCCATCAGGATCGCCAGTGGCGCAGTCCGTGGGAAGAACATCAGCCCGCCAGCGACCGTCTTCAGAAAGCCAACCCAAAAGATCAGATAGCCTGTTTTCTCAAGCGCAAGCATGAATTGATCGAGTTCGGTTGGCGGATCGCCAACTGGATACCCATTCACGCCAAAACCCATCGTCATGATCCCGGTGCCGACAAGGAACAACGCGAAGAGTATCCGCACGACGAAGGCGAGACGTGGAAGTCGAACGTTGCGTTTTTCAGGTGGAGGCATATCAATCGGTTCAGTAGTGGACGAGGCAACGAGTCCTGCGGTACGGGACTCGTTGCCTTGTCCACTGCATAACCCATGTACCTGTATGTTCCAGCTATATGTCGACTAGTCAATGCTTGGGGCCAAAAAAATCGGATGCGGCCTCACTCAATCCAGTATTTTGGATGGTCTAAAGCATTTGAGCAGCGAACGGTTCCCTTACAATTCTCGATCGCCTTCGTGACTACATTGTTGCCTCTCTCGCCCGATGTAGACCTGTGTGCGAGAAGCATCAACCCAGCCTTCGGAATCAGACACGAGCACCGGCCACAGCGTTTTAGCTGTCATTGCTTTCGGAACGGCCACCTTGCCAGCTTCTAAGAAAGTGGGGGCTAAATCAGGCAACGAGACGAAGTCTTCCACGACTCGGCCACCCTTCACCCCGGGACCCGACAACACCAAAGGCACTCGCGACCCGAAATCGTATAGGTTGCATTTGCCGTAAGGGAATCCCGGCGCACCGTGATCGCCAGAAACGGCAATGATCGTATTTTCATATTCACCTGTCCGCTTCAGTTCGTCCACCAAAGCTCCGATGGCCATGTCGAATGCCATCGCCTGCCCAAAATAATCGTTGAGGTCTTCACGCACTTCGGGGACGTCTGGTAGGAATGGTGGCAGCTTACCTTTCAGCGCATCTGGATCCGTTCCCCACTGCGTAGCGCCGGACCCCTTGACCCATTTCCGGTGAGTGGTGGTTGGGCCGAACAAAAAGCAGAACGGCTTACCGATCAACAAGGCAGTCAGGGCGATTAAGGTTCTATACATTTTGATTCTTCGTAACCGTTCAAGGTTTGCCTCAATTGTGGTAATTGAATTGTCGCGGAGCGACAATTCGTGCTTTAACTTTGTGTAGTGTGTTGCCCAATTCAAATCTGATTAACCGAAATGTTCGTTTTCAAATACGTACCGCATATCGAACTCGATTCGGTGCTTCCGAAGGAGCTCAAGGTATTCATTGCGGAACGATTGGTTTGAATGATGCCGCTCCTGATTTTCAATATGCTTTTTAACGATGTCGGACATGGATTCGCTTACGGAGAAAGCGCCTTAGCCTCGCTGCCAAGAAAATTTTTCCGATGTATTTTGATTTTGATTTACTTATTGAGACGAGTTCCCTTTAATTAGTTTGATCGTGTCAGCGACAGCTGCACTGTTGGCTGGACCGAAAATCACATTTGGTGCTCCCGTCCGCAAGGGATGGGAATACGGGGAAGCTCTTTAGCAATGACAAACCAATCGAAGTTTGAATAGGTAGCCGTTTTGGCGATAGCGGGATGTTGATTTAGCAACCCGACGCGTTAGTTTTGAAGTTGCGCGTTTTGGTTTTATGGCCAACGGCCTTTTTTAACTTAGCCTGGGGCATCGCCCCAGGAATACGAAAAACTCGTTGTTTCTTAGGCCAACGGCCTTATTCAATGGGTCGCGTCTGGGTTGAATATGGCCTTTGGCCAAACCCATTCGTTTCGTACTTCATTCCAGGGGCGGTGCCCCTGGCTATGATGTTGATGGCCTTTGGCCAACAAATCCAATCGCAAAAGCGCAGCTTCAAAACGCGTTAGCGAGGGATTGGATTCGGTCCCTCGCTAACGCGTCGGGTTTCGATTGGCACGCTCATTTTTTCAAAACGACTAAATCACCGGGCCGATAGCCACGGTTCCGCAGTGAAGAGACGGAAGCTATTGCCAAAACGGCGACGAAAATCTGACGCAGCACACACCAATAGTACGAGAAATCAATGAACATCGAACCGCGTTTGATACTTCTTGTCGCGTTAACAGCCTTGGCGTGCGTCCCCAAGAACACGATGGCGGCAGAACCCGAGCACGCCAAGCCTAACGTCCTCTGGATTCTGACGGACGATCACCGCTACGACTCGATCCGCGCGTTCAACCAAATGCTACATGGCCGCGAGATGAGCGAACTGGGTTACGTGGAATCGCCTAACACAGATCGCCTCGCGAAAATGGGCACGACGTTTATCAATACCTATTGCCACGCTCAAGGGTGCGCGCCCTCGCGTGCGTCAATGCACTATGGCCGCTACCCGTTCCGTTCGGGGGTGTACGAGTTTGAGTACCACAACAACAATGCCGAACACTGCCGGCCCACCTTGCCTCAGCGGATGGCCGAGATCGGTTACCAAACCACGCATTTCGGAAAACTAGGCGTACGGCTCAGAAGCTTCGAAAACGGACGATCCGTTAAGCCCAAAATTTACCAAACGGATATTGATTCCAATACGCTCAGTGATCAAGGAATGACCGAATGGGGGAAGGTCAGACTTGTCAAAGAAATTGATGGTCATAAGCTCGCCAAGCCAATCAAGAACTTGCTGTTCCTGAAAACGGACAGCGGCAAGACCTACTACATTTCCGAACAGCTAGAAAAAGAAAACCCGCAGTTTGCAGGAATGGCACAAGAAGCCTTCGACAAGTTCGACTTATTGCGTAAGAGCACGCTGAACAAACCTGCCACTGTGTTTACGTCGGGTATTCTGGCCGGCATCAGTCCGCGTGAGGCGGGTAAGACAAGGGACGGCTTCTACACGTCGGCGTTTGAAGAATACCTGAATAACAAAAGCACCGAGTTCAAATTAGGCAACGCAACATTTGACGGCGTTGATCCATCCAAGCCTCTGTTTTGTCACATCGGATTCGATTTCCCTCACACCCCCGTGTTGCCGCCCGCGGATTACCGCGACCGTTTTCGTCAGCATCACTACAACGTTCCGCAACTGGGCGAGAATGAATTAGAGACCATGCCCAAGCAGTTGAAGCGGCAGGTCATGGCCAGCTATTCCGATAACCTTTCGGACGAGGACAAGCAGCGAATGGTCCAGGACTACTTCGCCTTTTGTGCTTACGGCGACGACCTGGTTGGCAAGTCAGCTGATGCGTTCATCGAGTATAGCGAACAAAACAACCGTCCATGGGTTATGGTGTATGTCTGTGGAGACCACGGCTGGAAGCTGAATGACCATGGCGCCTACTCCAAATTCACGCCATGGAACGTCGACAGCCAAGACCCGATCATCGTGGTGTCATCCGATAAAACCACCTTCCCGGCCGGCAAAGTAGTTACTGATTACACCGAGTTCGTCGATATCGCGCCGACGATTCTGGCGGCGGCAGGCGTTGATCTGAAGGACAAAATCAACGATTACCTCGATGGCTACGATCTGGCTCAGGTTGCTTCCGGTGAAATTCCAGCTCGCGATTACGTCATCGGCGAGAGCCATGCAGTGACCGGCCCGCGTGCTTACATCCGCACGAAAGAGTTCGTGTTGTCCATGCAGACCCGCCCGACCAAACGTCGTGGGGAGGACATGGAGTGGGCTCGCAACGCTTCGTGGAAAGAACTGGATCCTGCGCTTTACGACATGACAAAAGACCCGCATGAACTCAACAACCTGGCGTTCAACCCCGAGTATGAAACTATCGCCCAAGCCATGAAGAAAAAGCTGATGAATATTGTGCTGGGCGACAATCGCGTGGAAGTGGAATGGGGACCGAAAGCGGATGGAACCAAACTGTTCCGCAGCAACTTCGCTCCCGGTGCCGACGACAAGAAACTGGAACTTTGAGTCAAGCATAGGACATTGCTCCGTTAAGGACCGAGCGGTAAATAGGTGGGATAGCCTTCCAGCCTGTCATGTCGGAAATGACAGGCTGGAAGCCTATCCCACTTTTGAAATTCGACAGCGGTTTCTCGTTCGGTCCTGAAACGCCATGGTCTTTGGACTACTACAAAATCAAAAACTGAATTGGGAGAACAAATCGAATGAAGAAGCAATTAGGGTGTGTTTTGGCATTAGTATTTTGTGCCGTCGCGGTCTCCGCCATTGCAGAGGAACCGAACATCATTGCCACCGGGGCTGCAGATAGCCGTCCGAATATTCTGTGGATCGTGACCGACGACCAGCGTGCGGACTCACTGAGCTGTTTCAATCGGGCGGTTTATGGAACGGATGAAAGTCTGCTTGGTTATGTGGAGTCGCCGAACATTGACGCGCTGGCGAAAGAGGGCGTTCTGTTTACCCGTGCGATCTGTAATTCTCCCGCCTGTGGTCCTTCCCGCGGTTCGATGCACACCGGGCGTTACCCTTTCCGCAATGGGCACTATGCCTTTGAAATGACGCATCAGTTACCCGATTTTGTTACCCCGATCGTCCATCAGACGATTCGTGAATTCGGCTATAGCACGGGCGCCTTCGGTAAGATGGATTCCTATATCTATACGATTCCGAACGCATTCAATACGGACGGACTTTTTGGCGCACGCGTCCACTTCAAGCATGACCTACAGGCCAATGGTGTCGGTGACATCTACTCTCATGTGGCCCATGGAAAAGACGCCGGGAACCAAGAGAAGGTTATGTATGCCGATGGTTCATCACGGGAATATTTCATCGCTCGAAAGAAGGCTGAGTTGACCGCGGAGGATATTGCATCTCAGGACCAGACGACGCAGGAGTTCGGGCTGCTTCGTACCTATCCGCAGGGCTTTAATAACAAGACCCTGATCGTCAGTGGTCGTAATCCGCAGTCTGAAGACAAAACCCTCGATGCCTTTATCGTCAAGGAGTTCAAAGACTATCTCGCGAATACGGACCAGACCTACACCTCCTCCTTCGGCAAAAAAATGCAGGGCGTGCCCTCGGATAAGCCGTTCATGATCGAGGTCGGTCTGCGTCTTCCCCACACACCCGTGTTGCCGCCGCAGTCATGCCGCGATCGATTTAAAGACAAGACGTACAATGTGCCGGAATTTGAGCCCGCAGATTTTGAAAAACTGCCGCCGCAATTGAAGCGGATTTGTAAGGGCATGAAAATTATTGCTTCATCGCCGGAAGATATTTCAGCCAAGCTTGCTTTTACTGCCGAAGAAGTGCAGCAAGCGATTCGCGACTACTACGCCTTCTGCGCCCATGGCGACGCTCTGATTGGTGACGCGGTTAAAACTTTCAAGGAATACTGTGCCAAAAGAAATCAGGAATACTTGATCATCTACACGGTCGGCGACCACGGTTGGCACCTCGGCGAACAGGGCATCGAAACGAAGTTCACCCCGTGGCGTCAATCCATTCACAACGCCGCGATTGTGGTGTCCTCCGACAAGACCAAATTCCCGGCCGGAAAGGTGTTTGACGAAATCGTGGAGTATGTCGACTTCATGCCGACGATTCTGGCGGCAGGTGGTGTCAACATTCACGACAAGAAATACGATTTCCTGGACGGCTACGACCTCGCCGAAGTGATCTCCGGTAATACCGTGAGTCGCGAGTATGCGCTGGGTGAAATGAATCTGATTTACGGACCGCGTGCATACTTGCGAACCAAAGACTTCGGGTTTTCCATGCGAACCCGCCCGGGCTACGGTCTGGTTAAAGAAGAGAACCTGAACAAGGACATCAAATGGGCTCTAAGGTGTCCGGTGGAAAAAGCGGAACTGGCTTTGTATGACCTACGTCAGGATCCGCTGGAACGCAATAATGTCGCCGCTGATCCGGAATACAAGGAGTTGGCAGAATGGTTCCGCCAGAAGCTCGGTAATATCGTTCTTGGTGATGGCCGCGTGGAATGCGACTGGGACCAAAAGAACAGCTACAACATCAGCAACTTCGCGAAAGGTGCTGATGATAAACACTTGGATATTCCTGCACACCATTTGCCAAATCGCTGAGCCTTTTTTATCAAATCGGAATTAATTCCCCACGCGATCGTGCGTGCGTGTTCCCGCCCAAGGATCTAAACGTTCGCCACTCCTTCAATGTGCAAATCCCATTGATCGTAACGCACGATCGCGGATCGGTTTGACCATGATACGTGCGGTTGCCGGATCTGATTGAGACATAAACCGAGACGTGATTAATGATTATTGAAAACGCAGAGCATTCGATTTGTCTATAATCATCGCTTGAATTCGACGAGCAATCGTAAGCCTGTCTGTCGAAGTGCTTTTACAAATAGAGTCAAGAACCGATGGTGCATCTCGGAACGTCTTGTGCGTTGCTGCTATTTTTCGCGACGACCTTATCCGGTCTGGCGGTCTGCGGCGAAGACACTTCTCCCCGGTCCGTGTTGTTCGATTTCGAACATGACTTTGACATCAACACCGTTGAAGCACGTGGCATCGAGATATCATTAACCGGTTCGCAAACCGATCAACAGCTGCAACTTGCAGCAGGACACGCGACCGATTGGCCGGGCATCACGTTGAAACCTGAGGGGGAGTACTGGGACGGTTCACAGTACCAACAGGTTTCTTTTGACTTCACCAACTTAAATGACGACGCATTTGAACTTGGATTGCGAATCGACAATGTCAACGGTGATTCCGGGAACAACTTTACTGTCATGACCCAAGTTGGCCCTGGCGAATCTCGCACAATCTCTGGGAAACTCTACAACACAAGCTATCGATTCTCGACACCGTTGACTTTGGAGGGCATGCACGCTTCCCCCGGACAAAGCACGGTTGATCCCGAAAAGATTGTCGAAGTCATCATCTTTCTCCGACAGCCTCGTGAAGATCATCTCTTTACCATCGATAACGTTCGCTTCGAAACGCTGATGACGGAGGTGAAGCCAGAAGATTTCTTACCATTCATTGATGAGTTTGGGCAGTTTATTCATGATGATTGGCCAGGAAAAACACATGACCAGCAGGAGCTGATCGACCGACGCGAAAAAGAAAAGCTGGAATTGGAAGCTCACGCCGGTCCGGAGTCGTTTGATCGTTTCGGAGGTTGGAATGATGGTCCGCAATTGGAGCCAGCCAAGTTCTTTCGCACGCAAAAGGTCGATGGCAAGTGGTGGCTTGTCAATCCAGACGGCAAGCTGTTTTGGTCCCACGGTATCGATTCCGTATCCACTCGATTTGGCGCGACGGGAATTCAAGATCGCGAGCAATACTTTCGGAATCTACCCAAGGAAGGTGACCCAATGGCTCAATTCTATTCGCAGAGCACTTGGGCTTTTGGATTCTACGCCAGTCGAACACCATTCAAGACTTACAACTTTTTCAACGCAAATCTATTCCGCAAATATGGCGAACAATGGCGTCAAGAGTTCGCTGATCTAGCACACGAGCGGCTAAGAAGCTGGGGGATGAATACGTTGGCGTCGTGGGCTGATTCCGACATGTGCCAGCAAGACCGTACTCCGTTCGTAGCCTTCGTCCACGTTGATCGCGGCCCCGTTCTAGCCGGTGCTCAAAAAATGTGGACTCAATTCCACGATGTCTTTGATCCTAAATTCCGCGAAGCGATCGCTCATGGAATCGAAACATGCAAATACGCCCACGGGAATCCTTGGTGCATCGGATACTACGTCGACAATGAACTGTACTGGGGTAACGATCTTGATTTAGCAAAATGGACTCTTGCTAGTCCGGCGGAGCAGGTGGCCAAGCATGAGTTGATCGAAGACCTGCAGACGAAGTACGTCACGATCGGCGAACTGAATTCAGCTTGGGGCACCGATCACCAATCTTGGGATGGTCTTTTGACCTCGACTCAGATCCCGGATCTGAATAAAGCAGGATCGGACTTGCGTAGCTTTACTAAACGATTCTCCGAAACCTATTTCCGCACAGTAGATGAAGAGCTTGAGAAAGCTGCGCCGGGTCAACTGTACCTTGGTTGCCGATTCATCTGGGATAACCCGACCGCGATTCGCGCTGCGTGTGATTTTTGTGATGTGGTCAGCTTCAATCGCTATCTCTACGACGTCGAGAACTTGGGTTTACCCCAAGGTGAAGATAAGCCTTTACTGATTGGTGAATTTCATTTTGGTGCGATGGACCGAGGCATGTTTCACCCCAGCAAGGTGCCGGCGAAGAACCAACAGCACCGTGCGGAGTGTTACAAGAACTACGTCAGCGGGGCGCTGCGAAATCCGCTGCTCGTCGGAACGCATTGGTTCGAGTACACATCAGAACCGACCGCTGGTCGTGGAGACGGAGAAAACTATCAGGTTGGATTTGTTGATTGTTGCGACACTCCCTACGTCGAAATCGTAGAAGCAGCCCGAGAAATTGGCAATCAAATGTACGAGTCGCGATAACGGGCTCAGTTCTGTCATCCTCACGCATTCCCATCTCAGAGATTCAGTACTAAAGGAAGATTCAATGCAGCGACTTTTGCTTACTCGATGTCTGTTCGTGATGCCAGTGTTGGTATTGGTAACGACGGCCTGCGGACTTGAACCTGCTTCTGCCCCAAAGAAGGTGACAGAGCCGTTTTTTGTCGACGGGCAAGACCCCAGACCGAAGAATAAGAACTGGGTTTTAGTCGAAAATCTTTCAGACGAGTTTGAGGGAGACACTCTCGATTCAGAAAAATGGGATGCCGACCCCAATCGAAAAGGCTGGGGCTGGATTGGATGGCCACCAGGGCTCTTCAAGCCAGAGAATGTCAAAATCGCTGATGGAAAGATGAATGTTATGGTGATGACTCTGTCGAGTTGTATGACCTGAGCAGCGACCCTGGCGAAAACAATGATCTTGCCGCGCAGAAACCGGAATTGTCCGATCGCCTGAAGCAAAAACTAAAGTAATGGCTTAAGGCACGATTACTTCGAGATTGACTTGTCCACGCCATTCGGCACTGGCTACAAGCAAGGCCTGTTTCGGAACAAGAAGCCTGCGGGTTTTGAAGGCTATCTGACCGATGCCCTAAGTCAGGATGCGGTGGATTTCATAGATCGCAACGCCGAGCAGGATGAACCCTTCTTTCTTTATGTCGGATACAATGCACCACACGAACCATTGCAAGCTCCCGAGGCCGACATCAACAAATACAAACAGATCGAAGACCCAAAACGTCGCGTCTATGCCGCTATGGTCCATGACATGGACCGGGGATCGGACAGATCCTTGATACGATTTCAAATGCCGGAATTGGCGATGATACGATCGTCTGTTTCTTCAGTGACAACGGTGGCCCCCAGCCTGTTCTGTGGAGCAAATGGTTTGACAATGGATCCAGCAACGCACCCATTCACGCCGGCAAATCCTATGTTTACGAAGGCGGAGAAAGAGTTCCGCTACTACAGTAATTACTCCGACAGTCCTTACTTTATATGAACGCTTACTACAAACTTGTCTTGATCTCTTTAAGCTGCTGCTGGTTAAGCGTAGCGCACGGTCAGGACGCCGATTGGCCAGAATATCTTGGGGGAAAGGATCGCGATCTGTATTCGTCGCTCGACCAGATCAACCGTGGCAACGTCTCTCGGTTGAAAGTCGCTTGGACATTCGAGACCGGGAATCAGGCCGAGTATCAAGCGAACAACTTGATTGTGGGCAGAGTGCTCTACACGCCGACCGCGACGCGCAAGGTGATCGCGCTCGACGCGACCACCGGTAAAGAACTCTGGCAATGGGATCCTGCGAACGAACACACTGGCGCGGGTAGCCCGCGGCAACGAGGGCTGGTCTATTGGGCCAGCGAAGCCAATGGGGAGCACAGCGAAACCGGTGGGGAGCAACGCTTATTCACCGGGGTAAACGGATTCCTATTCGCCATCGATCCGAAGACTGGCGAGACCATCCGTGCATTCGGCCAAAACGGCTCGATCGATCTTGGTTCGGGCCTCAACACGCCAGGTGTTACCTACAAAGACCTGTTGATTGTTGGCGGACTTGGCGGAAAGGGATCACTTCGCGCTTTCGATGTCAGAACGGGCGAGCAACGTTGGATCTTTCACTTGATTCCGCGTCCTGGCGAAGTGGGCTACGACACTTGGCCCGAGAACGCTTATGAAACGGCGACCGGTTTGATGCCTTGGAGCGGACAATCGCTGGATGAAAAACGTGGCATCGTTTACGCCGCGACCAAGACGGCTGAGCCGGATTTTTATGGAGGTGAACGACATGGCAGTAACTTGTTCGCCAACAGCATCGTCGCGCTCAACGCCGCTACCGGAGAGCGGATCTGGCATTTTCAAATCGTGCATCACGATCTCCTGGATAAGGACTTGCCCTGCGCGCCGGTTCTGCTCACCGTGAATCACGATGGAAAGCAGATTGATGCGGTCGCGCAGGGGACCAAACACGGTTTGCTATTCGTGTTCGACCGCGTCACAGGTGAGCCACTCTGGCCGATCGAAGAGCGACCAGTTCCTCAGTCCGATTTAGTCGGCGAGCAGACTTGGCCGACTCAGCCGTTCCCTACTAAGCCTCCGCCGTTGATGCGACAGGCCTACACAGCAGAGGATGCATCGGACATCTCGCCAGAAACGCATCAGATGACCTTGGACCGGATTCTTGCCGCGCCAAACTTCGGGCCTTTTCCTGCGCCAAGCCTGAAAGAGACGGTGATGTTTCCTGGATTCGATGGCGGAATGGAGTGGGGTGGCGGAGCCGCTGACCCCGAGGGGATCTATTACGTCAACGTTAACGAGATGCCATGGCTGCTGCAAATGATCGAGACCCGTCATGCCGATGGCTCGAAACTGGCTACGGGCGAACGTGATTACCTGCTCTATTGCGGCGTGTGTCATGGCATGGATCTCAAAGGCAATGTTGAACTGAAGTTCCCGTCGCTGGTCGACATTGACAAACGAAAGACACGTGCCGAGATCGAGCAGATGACGCGGCAAGGTCGTGGACGCATGCCCTCTTACGACACGATGCCGGAGGGAAAACGCGTGGCAATTCTCGATTACGTGCTCAGTAAAGGCGTGCAATCCAGCGAGGCTCGTGACGAGGCTCTTGACGAGGCAAAGCATCAAAAGCCGGCTGCGATGGATGCTGACCAAAGACCTGTCTATGCCTTCGGAGGATTCCGTCGATGGTTGGACGCTCAAGGCTACCCTGCGATCAAGCCACCGTGGGGCACCTTGAACGCGGTTGATCTCAACACAGGCGAAATCAAATGGAAAGTTGCGTTGGGCGAGTATCCCGAACTGACTGCACAAGGAATTCCACCGACGGGCACTGAGAATTACGGCGGCCCGCTGGTGACAGCCGGAGGTTTGATCTTCATCGGAGCGACTGCGGACGAAACCTTCCGCGCCTTCGACAAACAGACCGGCGATCTTCTATGGAAAGCCAAGTTGCCGTTCGGAGGTAACGCTAGTCCAAGCACCTACATGGTGAGCGGACGACAATACGTAGTCATCTCGGCTGGCGGCGGCAAAAGCGGGCGACCCCGTGGCGGAACTCTCGTCGCCTTTGTTTTGCCAGAATGAAAACGAGCCAGACAAGCCGATTTGCTCAACCTAAGTGGGATAGGCATCTTGCCTGTCATCCACGAGCAACTTTAAAAGCCGACGTATGGAATTTACCACACGTCGGCTTTTTCGTGTTTTAACGCCGACGGGCAACCCTGTGAAGCATTTTTCATAACCCGAATGCGTACGCGAGGGACTCTTGAACCAGCGCCGGTCCCTCGCTTACGCGTTCGGGTTGTGATGACCTGGCAAAACACGACTCAGAAATGCTTCACAGCGTTTGCCGAGGGGGCAAGGACTCAAGTCATCGCTCCGCCGGCACACATCGCGCGGAGGTGTCTCTGGAAAAGTACTATCAGCCCGCCGCCGAAACGCTCTCCAGGGCGGTCTCAGCCCAATGTCTCTGGTGTCTCTGTACGATGCAGACCTCAAGGTTATGAAGTCCTGGAGTGCTATCGTATAAAAGTGGTTAACGTTTGCGGGGTTGATCTGAGCCGAGGGCGGCGAGTTCAACATCGCCACCGCCCGGGGAAATCGAGAGACAAAAAACTCGGTCATGTCGGCTAGCGGTAAGCTAGATTTCTGAGCGGCATCCGCTCGTTATGGTTCTGAGCGTTGGACGATCGCATTTGATCCGATGCCCGTGATCTGTTGAATTGAGCAGAACCTAATCGTTGTAACGAATTTGCGGATGAAATACGTACTTGCCATCACCGGCGTTTTGGCCGGGCTAGCGATCGCCGCTCCCGATCTTGTGTTATTGGGATATTTCTTTTTGATCGTGCCGGGTTTGGTTCTCACCTTGGCCCCCACGGTGTTTGTCTATTTGACCGTGACGGCGATTGTTCGGCGTCTGCTGCCCATCTCCTCGCCCATGTCGGCGACCGCGACGGCATTCGGTGTCTCGCTGCTGCTGGGTTGGGTCGTCATGCAACCGTTTCGCTTGAAGGCAATCGCTGCGTACCGCGCGGACGAATTGCGCGATGTGCTACCTAATCAAGCCATCGAACTCGAGCGGCATGTGCGTATCGAAAGGCCGAATCAACGCCTCGAGCCCGAATGCGACTACTTGAGTCTCGCGTTGCTCGACTCGCCACTTGTGCAAAGCTTGACCACGGTAACCGCCGGGCGTGGCAAACCATCGGGTCCTCAGTCCTCCGCCGCCTACGCCTTGGTTTCTGCGAAGACAGATCCCGCCGCAGGCATCTTCCCGAGTAAGCCGGGCCAGATCGTCCGTGAGTATCCGCCGTTGGTTCAGGCCAATCGTGGGATGAAGCTGATCACGGCAGCCAAAGCGGTGGAGGCGAATTGGGCGATGCGGTTGGCCGGACTTGAGCGACTACGAAAGGTCGTTCCCGTTGACGCTGACGTGGCCGATTGGGTTATCCGCGTTGAAAGCCATGCGAACCACCGAACTTCCACACTCCGGCGAGTCACGATTCTCGACTCGAAAGGCACCGTTCGCTACCGCAAGAGCTATCGAAAGCAGGCCATACCCGCTCACATGTTTTACTTCGGCTTTCATGCCACCATGGCCGGCAACAGCTCCTTCCACATTGGGCGGCAGGTCATGGAGTCTGGCGAGCGGTCGCTGAAGCCGGAAACCGCGCTGCTTCAAGCGATCAAGTTCCGCGTTCCGCCGTGTGACGCAAAGGCTATAGAACTGCTGCGGGACCAAACCGTGCAAGCACTTGACGACCCCGCGGCAACGACCGCTCAGCTCGATTTAGCACGTCGCTACCTCGGCTTGTTTTTCTTTGATACGAATCCGCGGGACCATGCACTGATCGCGCGAATCGTGGCCGACGATCGCGTCCGAGACATTGATACGCCAATCAAAAACGTTTTTTCCAAGGACAAGACGCCCGCCGCGATGCTGGATGCCTATGTTGATCGAATTTCCATGGATCACACCTCGGCAAGCCTGCGTCATTGGTTAGCCGAACGTTTGGCGAGTTTCCCGCCGGGGACGTTTGCCGATCCTGGTCCAACGTATCTCGCGATTTGGAACTCGCCTGAAATCTATCAACAAGCGGCACCGCTGATCGCGACCTTGGCTGATCTTGGTCCCGATCGCGCGATGCCCAAAATCGACCGAATTCTCGACGCCGCGATTGAATTGCCGCATTGGCGTGATCGACGCTCATCGATTGATGGCATCCGAGCGGCACTGGTTCGCTTAGGGCCGCAGGCATCGGCCGCAATACCACGGATACGAGAACTGTTTCTAAGTCGCCCGTCGCCAATCATGAACAGCTCCGGCGATGCCGATCAGTGGCGATTCGCACTGGCCAGGATGGGCGTCGCGCTCGAGGACCTACCTGTCTTTCCCAATCAATCACCTCAATTGGTCGAGCGGAACATTCTCCGAGTAGCCGACAAGCTTGGGCGGTATAAACACGACCACGCGCCGGAGGAAGAAATATGATCGGCAATTTGCTCTTTCATCTGGTTACCTACAGTCTGCCTGTCGGTTTGATGTGTGTGATTTGGAAATGTAACTCCCGGCGGTAAACCCGACTGGCCCAAGCGTATCGTGCTGCCGATGAAATTCACTGCGTTGCCACGCGGACCATGCAGACGGTGATTTTGGTGGGCGGCGATGTCGGATGGAACTCATACAAAGGAATCGCGACGGTCGGCGTGACCAAGGAAGGCATATTGCTTCAACTGATAGCACCCTTTTCACTTTTCCACCCGCCGCTGCTGATCCCCTACGGCGCGACCGACGTCGAGCCGAGAAAATGGTACCTGATCGGCAAGACCGTCCAGTACAACTTGCGCGAGGTGAGCGACGTCAAGATGATCGTCCACGATGACTTGCAGGATTGGATTGAATCGCAATCCGCCAGCCTAGCCATCGCCAGCCTAACCATCGCACAGGCAGCCACTCGAATCGACGACGATGTTCTCGAGGGTGTGCCAACGACTGTTTGATTTGCAACCGCTGCGACAGTTACTTGAATATGCCACGTCGGTTTACTCCGACCGCCCATGAGGGGCGAATGAGACATGGGACGACCATGAAGCAACAACGAAAAAGTTCGAGCAGATCGTGAAGCCGATCGGACATGACTAGGGCAATTCGGCAACCAGCAAGTGCTTGGCTGCCGACCGTCCGCTCAGGGGCTGAAAGGTGGCAGCCCGATTGTCGGCGCAAACAAACCAATCATGATCGTAAGATTGGAAATCAGTGAAGACAACTTCAGCTCGCCATGTCACCGTCAAAGTCTTGGAATCCACCAATTTGCCTTGTGGGAATAGCCATGACGCATCATTGGTCAGGACAGGATGACTCGCCGAGAAGGATAGCGACTCGGGTAGCTCGGAATCTTCGACATCTTGTTTGGTTTCGCCCGTTGCCAAGTCGATAATTCGCAGCCGCTTTCGACTGGCCCGAGGGTTGAGCAATCCCAAGTGCAAATAACGGCCGTTGGGGCTTATCTCGGCATGATGAATCACAAACTCGCGTTCCATTTCCAAGGTCGTTTGGGCGTGATCACGCAGACGTCCATCATCGACTGCAATGACTCGCAGCGAAGCGGGGCTCGCCCCGCTGAAGACGAGCACGAAACGTTTCCCTGGAGTCAATTTCCAGTACGTGAGCTGAGTTCCGGAAAACTCGTGTATCGGCTTTCCGGTCTCCTTCTGCAAGTCGAACAGCTGTAGCACACGGTCTTTAGTGTGCAGTAAGATCAAGTCGTCACTCACAAACTGCACAGATAGCAATTGCTGTTCGAAAGGTATGTCTTTGGCGGTTCCATTCTGAAGCGAGTACAGCCGCAACACTCTGCTTTGATTGCCGGGCGCGCCTACGCTGGTCTGTTGTAAAATGTAGTTCCCACTAGGTGAAACATCGCAAGATGCGTGCATGAACGAAACTTCCTCTCGTAGCGAGTGGACTTCTTTGAAGCCTGGGCAGGAAAGGATGGAGACAAAGTTCTCAAGTGCGGTCCTTGGTTTGATTATCACTCCGCCAGTGACCAGAAAATTGTCGATACCTGCATTGGGTGCGGATTGTTGGATTCCTTCGAGCAGATGAACTCCTGGATCAAGGGCCAGCCGTTGGAGAGCAGGGTCAACGCAACTTTTCCAAAACGATTGTGCGGTGGCAATCGGTTGGCCCCTCAGTTCTTGGTCCGTCGGAACTCGGTCCCGTGGAATTTGAGCCTGGCTGTTCTCCCGAGTGAATTGATCGAGCTGCTCATGATTGGCTTGCGTGGGGCCTAAACGATCGGCGTCGTGCGACAAAATCATCGGCTGAGTCGGCTCGGGCTCATTTACACGTGACGATGAAGGACGGTTTGCTTCGGCATTGGTTGCGAGCGGCGATCCCCAATCGCCAACGATCACAATGAGCGCGACTAGCACAGAGAGAAACCCAGCGGAAATCGCCAGCGATGCGACTAGGACGTTGCGGTTCTTCTTGCGCCGCCCGTTAGAAAGGGATGTACGACGCGAGTTTTTTATTCCGGGCCGTGGTTCGACTTCGATTTGCGGAAAATCGGGTGACACAGGTGCTGCTGGCTCTCTCGATGGAGTTTGGCGTGGATGACCTTCAACGGCTGGAGATACGTCGCTTGCAGGAGTGGAGGGCGATTCGGGGATCTGCAACAGACGTCCACAACGACACTTGGCCCGTTTTCCTGCCCAATCTACGGGAACCTGCTTTCGAAAACCACATTTACAAGCGATGCCAATCACTCGTCTTCCCCTTCAAAGATTTCATGAACGCTGCATCATCGGCGAAAATCGTAAGTTATCACCTCAGTAAGCTCTCTTCAATATTTTGGTACGGCAGCTTGCCAAAGTCGTCTGAAGTTTGCTGAGATCTCCCAAGCGGTTTGAGCGAGGTGTGGTTCGCTCAACTTAAGTAGGATAGGCATCTTGCCTGTCATCCACGATCAACTTTAAAAGCCGACGTAGGGAATTTTCCACACGTCGGCTTTTTTCATGCTATACCGCAGTCGGGGCAAAGACTCACGTCGAAGCTCCGCCGTCAGACATCTCGCGGGGCCCTCTGTGCCAACATGAGTGAGACAACTTTGAAGTTTTTCAAAGTCGAGGGCACGGAGAGTTTACATGACCGAAATCGCCAACAAAAAAGTTAAGAAAAATCCTGAGGTGGCTGAGAAAGCGACCCGTCGTCGCTTTTCAGAGGAGTATAAACGTCGGATCGCGATCGAAGCTCAGCAGTGCTCCGAGCCCGGTGAGATTGGAGCTCTGCTACGTCGTGAAGGGCTCTATTCGTCAGTGGTTCAGCGCTGGCGTCGTCAACTTCGGGAAAAATCATTGTCATCATCGAATAAGCCCAGTAGCGATGTGCCGCCAGCAATACCGTCAAAGGCAAAAGAGCTTGCCGCTTTGAAACGCGAAAATGAACGCCTAAAAGAAAGACTTCGCCAGGCGGAGTTGATCATTGACGTCCAAAAAAAAGTCTCGGAGATGATGCAGACACGCTCACACGAGAAGACAGATTGAGTGCGGCTGAAGGGCTCAGCAAACGAGTCGGTGTCGCTGCTGCATGCCGCGCACTGAATGTTTCGCGAGCGACGTTGTACCGTCGCCGCGATCCCGACCAGCAACCTAAGCCGAGACCGATCCCAGCTCGAGCACTTTCACTCGGAGAACGAAAAGCGGTGATCGATCGACTCAACAGCGAACGTTTCGCTGATCAGTCGCCGCGGCAGGTCTACTCGAAATTGCTCGATGAAGGGGAGTACATGTGCAGCGTGCGGACGATGTATCGCATCCTCGAAGCGAATCAAAGCACTCGCGAACGCAGAAACCAACTCCGACACCCGAACTACAGAAAGCCTGAATTGCTTGCGACCGGCCCCAATGAAGTCTGGTCGTGGGACATCACCAAGCTCAAGGGCCCGGAGAAATGGACCTATTATTACCTGTATGTCATTCTGGATATCTACAGCCGCTGCGTGGTCGGCTGGATGCTGGCACATCGTGAAAGCGCCGATCTAGCCACGCAGCTGATCGAAACAACCATTGAAAAGCAAAACATTCCGCGCGAGCAATTGATCCTCCATAGCGATCGTGGGCCATCGATGACATCGCATTCGGTGGCGCAGTTGCTTGGTTCGCTGGGCGTCACCAAGTCACACAGTCGGCCGCATGTTTCCAACGACAATCCTTTCTCGGAAAGCCAGTTCAAAACGATGAAGTACCGCCCTGAATTTCCCCAGCGATTTGGATGCTATGAAGACGCACTTGGATTCTGCCGTGAATTCATTGGCTGGTACAACGACGAGCACTATCACAGTGGCATCGGCCTGCTTACCCCATCATCGTTGCACTACGGCCAAGGCGAAAAAGTGATCGAGTCGAGAAAACAAACGCTTCACGGGGCATGGCAGAAGAATCCCGAGCGTTTCGTACACGGCATTCCCACACCTGCAAGCCTTCCCAAAGCAGTTTGGATCAACGCTCCCAAACGAAAGGATGAATTGAAAAGCGAAGCCCCCGAAGCGAATTGCCCGGGGGCTCCAGAAGTAACGTCTTTGACGCACCCTCGATCCGGTTATCCCTTGGACGGTTGCGTCCCCGCAGAGCCGTCTTCCGTTTCACCGGACGTCGACACAGTACCAGCAACAAACTCTTTGAACACCCGAGTCATGCCTGAAAAAATCCCGGGGGTTCGGGGGCTGGCCCCTGAGCACGCGGGATGCAGCACCTAACAACTATCAAAAAGTTGTCTCACTGTCGTTGACACATTCCGGGGTGTCTCGGGCAAAGGTCTCTCGTGTCTCTGTTTTTCTTATAGGGCTTGTGCTAATTTAACGTAGCGGAAGTCGTCAAGACTTTCGTTCCATGGTGTATGCCCCCCGAAACTCTTGACGAGTTCCGCTACGAAATGCTTCACAGCGTTGCGCCAGGGGGCAAGCGTTCGAGGCTGAAGCGTCAGACCGATCCGCCCATGAAAGCCGGCCGCAAACGGGAGAGATTCGTCCGCGAGAAACGGAATGAGAGTTGCAGTATGTAAGCCGTGAAATGCCCACAGCCTGGGCGTTAGCTTTTCAATGGGCTACACATCCCAACGGTTCAGTACGGAGAGATGTTCGATGGATGCCGCTTTGATCGCCATGACGGACCGAGGAGTTCGCTTCACGTTCCTCGGTGAACCTTTTCGAAGTCGGCAAAAAATTCCGAACGAGGACATTGTCGATATTAACTTCAACAAAGTGGACATTACCGATGCTGACGTCGGAGCACTGCTGTCGCTTCCGAATCTCGAAGGAATCAGCTTCTGGAAAACCGGCGTTTCCGATCACGCGATCGAGCTGATTTCGCAGCTCCCTAAACTCACTCGACTCAACCTTTGCGGGACGCAAGTTACAGACGCATCGGTTTCCACGCTCGTTGGCATGACTCTGAACTACATCGACGTCGCCGACACGCAGCTCACACCGCAGGGAGTTAAAACGCTGCGCGAGGGATTGCCCAATGCAGAGATTCTCTCGTAGCAGCCTGGTGTCTGTCACTTCCGCTCACCGCCGGCAAAATTCGAGCTGTATGGATGCTAGTCCGACCAGCAGTACCGCGACCTGGTCGATCCAACGATCCTGTTCATTTGTCGAGAGCCTCTCCAATTTGCGTGTTTACTCACTGCACCTGTGGTGAAGATCAATCATCGCGGCATGGTCGCGCATGTCGGCTTGTTTGATCGCTGCGATGTATTCATCGCGAATCGGACTCTCGGTGTTTCGCAAGTCAGTTGCGGGGCAACGGATTGCAGGTTGGTCGTGTTGCATCAGCCACACATTCGCCAAGAGTCGAGCCCATCGACCGTTACTGCATCACCCTGCATTACTGCGGAGTGAATCCGACGATTTCGGTAAACGTGCCATCCTGTGAATTTACTCCAAGCTACTCCGGAAATTCCTGAATGTCTTTTCTCCCAAGTCCAATCACGTCGACCGTGCAGCTTGTAGGTTCGGAGCTACATGCTGCGTGCCCTACGGCTACTTTTCAACCTGGCTAGTTTTCAAAAAAAGCGACGTTTTCCCACGCGGGAAAACTTGTCATTTCGGGAAAACAATCTAAGTTTGCGTATTAAAGACAGTTTTCCCAGGCGAGAAAATGGACGAGAACACGAAAATCGATGAGCAGTTTATGCTCGACAGGCTACGTCCAGGTGAGCTATTGCTGACGCCGCTCGTCATTCGAGACGCGGTTCCTCAATATGATCGAGCTATCGATGCATTGATTGAAGTTTCGTTTGCCGCAGACAATGCCACCGAGAGATTCTCTGTGGAGTGTAAAACGCGATCTACGCCAGAGGTTTTCCGGAAAGCCATTCAGCAAGCGTCGGACAATGCGCGTCGCTTGGAATGTCATCCGCTGATCTTTCTTCCGTACCTGTCGCCGGATCGATTGACCGAACTCGAGGACTTGGCTGTCAGCGGAATCGACTTGTGTGGTAATGGCATTGTCTATGTCCCGAACCACATGTGTGTAGTGCGTACAGGCCATCCAAATCTCTATCCCGACTCACGACCGGTCGCCAATCCTTTTCGTGGTCGCTCGGCGTTTGTTGCTCGGACGCTGATGTGCAAACCTCAATGGGACACTCTGAGCGATTTGACCGAAGCGATCGAGAAGCAAGCTCAACTGAAAGGCCTATCGTTATCACAGGTCTCCAAAGCGATCACTGCATTCGTTGAAGAAATGCTCGTGATTAAGGAAGGGAACAAGATCAAGCTCACCGATCCAATTCGGATGCTAGATCACCTGGGCAAGAATTGGCGTCGGAGACCGCCCCGTCGACATCGCAGCTATCGAAGCCTCGAAGGAACGCCAAAGCTAAGCGAACTGTCGAGTTCTGGGAATTTGGCGTGGTCACTTACCGGCGAGTCCTCAGCGACACGCTATTGCACGATCGCTCAAAGTGGACCGTTGAAAGTGGCAGTGAGCGATTTGAAGCTTGCGGAATCACTGCTGTCGTTGACCCCTGAGAGCGTTCCCAGTTTCGCGGACATCGTACTGAATGAGACAAAAGACGACGAATACTTTTTTGCCAACGAGCGAGACAAGGAGGGTATTCGCTATGCCAGTCGAATTCAAACCTGGCTCGAACTCAATGACGGCGATGCTCGCCAACGTGAGACCGCCAAGGACTTGTATCAAGCAATCATCAACGAATCACAGGCGTAGCGAGCAGTATGGACGATCTTTTATGGCCACACTTTTCACCGCTTTGGCACGACCTTGGTGCCGTTTCTTCAACGGACATACTTGTCGCCGGCGGGTACGGACTATTCCTCAAGCAGCGTTGGCTCTCTGAAGAATCTCCGTCGCGCACGCTCGTGCCGATACGAAACTGGCGGAATGCGAATCCGCGAGTGACGAAAGACGTCGACTTGGTGCTCGGGCTTGATCTAATCAAAGATGTCGCTCATCAAAAGTCAATCATCACTGCATTGAATAAGAACGGCTTCGAAGCAAGTGATCGTGCACATGAACAACGATGGAAGTTCATCAAGCGTCTGCAAGGCAACCAGTTGATTATTGTAGAAATGCATGCTCAGCGACCAGATTTGGGCGATTCTGGAATTACCGCCACGAACAAACGAGTCAAACACAAACCATCGCTGGGTGATCAAGGTGTTCACGGCCGAACCAATCCAGAAGCGGTTGGTTCAGAACTGCATCCGTTCCAATTTACAATGGATGGTATCTACCTGAATGTCCCCAACCCGGTCACTTGGAGCGTGATGAAGCTGACTGCGACCAGTGATCGTTGGGCAATATCTCAAGTTACACAGATCGATGAAGAGCTACGAGAATTTAGTCGAGCGCAGGCCGCAAAACACGCTCAGGATGTTTACCGAGTCGTTGCCATGATGACGATGGACGAACGTGATCGTGCAAGTGAAGTTGTCGCCTCGATCGTCGAAACCGATTCCTTTCGTATCGCCGCACAATGCTGGCAGAATCACTTTGCCAACAACCCGATTCCCGTCGTCAGCAACTTGGGGCTAACTGGCAGGCGGACGATGCGGGTACGATTCGCGAGGTGCTGTTAGGATGGTTCGGTTAGTGACCCAAACGGACTTGGTGAACGGTTCTCTTCTTGCAGTACCGGTCATCTTGATTGGGCCGCGCGCCAACCAGCCGCTCTTGCCGTTGCGTTTCTGTCCACCTTAACCTGCTCGGCCATGCGTCCCACGGATTGCACTTAGCTTGCCAGCTTGTGCGGTTTGATTCCAGTCATCCAATGCGGGCCAAAGTCTGGCAGACACGCTTACGTAGGCAGATTCTCAATCACCCAGTCATCAAGCAATTGCAGAACGATGCTAACTCATCCTTTGTTGCTTTCGCCTTGTGTTACCATGATCCCTTCTCGGCTCCTGCCGATCAACATTTACTGACTGGCTGGTTATCGTTTGAAAACTTCAACACAGAACCGACTTCTGCGACTTATATCGAGTCTTTTGTTCGTCACCGGAATCGTAACATTGATCGTGTTGACGCGGTCCAGTCGCGTACTGCGGGACGACGTGTTGCAGCTAGAAGCCGAGTTGGGACGAATGTCGATCGACGACGCCGACAAGATTCACATCGTTGCCATCGAAGATCCGAAAACTCCTCCGGAAGTTGCTCCGTACATTGACCAACTTTGGCAATTTCGCTGTTATCTGCCGCCTGGATATGACTTCCAGAGAATGCGCGGCGGGGGGCGTTTGTCAGATCGAGGTCTGTACTTCCAAGGCGGTTTCAGTTCCGGCCACTCTTCACCTCGCTCCGACCCCTATCACGAGTTGCTGACGATTAGTTTGCATCGGAAAGCCGAAAAGGTTGTGTGCTTTGTCTCGCTTGGCGGATCGATCAGTGCAGCGACTTGGGACGTGCAGGCTGACCTCAGCAGTGGTGATTTGGTGGTCGAAACATTGGCAACGCCCGGTGGACCTGCCCAATCTTTTGATCAAGACACGATTCTACCGATATTGAGAGTGTACGATCCGAACACTGCAGAAGAGAAAAATGTCTACGGTCAATCCGTCACGACCTATAAGGGTGGCATCTTTGTAATATGTCCCAAGAAGCTTGACGCCGAGTTTGATCAGCTTCGTCAAGGCAATAAACCCGAAGGTTTTGAAGACTCCTGGATCGCGGAGGGACAGCGGCAATGAACTCCGTATCGACGAACGCTCGCAAAGGGCGATTCAGGTTCTCACTTGGACACATGCTCATGCTGACGGCTATCATTGCCGTTGGGATTGCTTCGATACTGGCTTTCCGAGAAAACGCCAGTTTGACTCAACAACGAACGCATTTACTTGCTCTCTCCAGTCATTTAGACGTTGCGGACCCCGATCGACTTCAGTCAGTTGCGTATCCTCGCGTGGCGCATTATGTGGAAACATGGGAAGTCCATGTTCCCCGCGGCAAGTCGTTTGAGATTCGATTTGGTGTGGCAACCGTGTCTCAGGCTGGATTACCAGAAAGCTTTGAGAAAATACCGATAGCGCCCCGGTAAACATCGAATTACTTTACGCGCTGCCGACCACGCCGATGAGAAGTATCGCTTCACTGTGTTCGTTGATGGTCAGTCCGTTGTTGACAAAGTGATGGGGCATGAATGGTTGCCCGACGGGTGGCGTCAGTCCAACGGGCTAAGCCCACCGGCCGAAATCAGTCGGCAGGCGGCGTCACTGCTACAGCTGACAGGCAAATCTTACACGCCGCGAACGAACTATGGGTCAGGAACCTATTTTAACGGTCAAAGCGATAACTGGGTCAGCCACCCCGGCTATCGACTTTGGATTGACCAAGCAGACCAAACTTACCAGCCGGCATCACCCTTCATCGACCTCACAACCGACCCTGGCGACAAAGGAATCGGACTCCGCGACGGGCTTCGGTACCGCGCCGCACGAAGCAAACAGTATGAATGGAAGATCTATCTTCCGGCCTCCGAAACGAACAGCCCAGTGCTGACGATCGTTCCCGAATTTCTCGTTGGCGATCAAATGGTGCTGTCGGATCAGACGAAGAAGTTCGCTTGGTGGCATCTGCGAGACGAGTCGCAAGGGCAGGACGCCATTTCATGGCAAACAGATCCGATCAAAACGGCCTACAACGCTTTGCTACACGCCGACGTCGAATCCGCAGACGCGACCCAGCCCGTCGTCGAACTTCGTTGGGATGCGAGTCGCCCCGATGACATCGGAATTCGACTTCCAGCGACTCGCGAGAACGAAAGTTTGACCAAGTGGCGACTGCGAATCATCGGCGGGGCGAGCCACCTTTGGCGACTTCTGGATGTCGGTGAACGACAACTCGATGTGCGAACCGATTTTGACAACAAAGCTCTACAGTCGTTTTCAGATCCGCTGCCCATCAAGCTCGATCCGCAATCTGACAAACCGTATCGCATCGCATGGCGAACCGACGTTACCAAGCCGCTACAAATGCTAGAGCGAGGCAATAGGAACAACCCAAACGCTTACCGCGGCATGAGTTTGTTTCGGGGAATGCCGCTGGCGTTTGAGGCCGAAATTGCCGCCCCCTTGCAGCCCCTTGTTAAAATCGTTCGTGCTCAGAATCGCCCCGACAAACCAAGCATTTTGATGCCCGGCGGCCCCGTCATCGAGGAGGTTCAAATCGAACTCGATGCCACCACCGAAGATACGATTTGGCTCCGAGCAGTACCCCGGTAACGCATTCGGCTTGGTTCTGTCCTACGCATCGTTCCACTGGCGAGCCGATCAACGAAAACCGGCTTCACCCTAAGCAGCTAGGCAGGAGTCTTTCAGTATATTAGCCGCTTTGGCGCTAGCCACGGTTCCGACATTCAACCGGGGCTAGCGCCCAAACGCAACGCTGTGAAGCATTTTGAGCACGTAAAAAGCGGGGTTTTCACCAAGCTCCGAATATGAAAAAAGCCAGATTCCCCCCAAACACTAACTGAAACACTTCAGTCAGAAAGGAATCTGGCCATGAGTCGCAAGAAGCAGACAAAACGTAGTAAGCAAAACCAACGTCGCAAACCTAACCGCCAATCTCGTCGCAAGAACAAGACGATCTTCAACGAGGTGTGTCGTTGGATTGTTCCCAAAGGTGAATTGTTTACCAAAGATACATTTCATGGCAATATCAAATGGATGCCCGAAGAATTGGCGATCCAGGCACTCATCTGGTCTTGGCAAAATGAGATAAACGTCACCGATGCCTTCGATCAGACGATGGAAATCTGTGAAGAGCTGGGGCTTCACTGCACCGCCAAAACCTACACGGCCTTCATGAACGCATTGGATCGCTACGAATCGCTGTTCACGACGCGGCTTCGCCAGAGACATCAGTCATTGGCCCAGGAAGTGGGCGGACGTTTTTGGAGGTCCGCTGACTGGGTACTGATCGGCTTCGATGGGTCACGCGTGACGGTCCCGCGAACGGCCGCCAATGAGAAAGCTTTTTGTGCACCCAACTATGGCCGCGGCGTGCGTGCCAAATACGGAAAGAAGAAGTCCAAGGGGATGCGACGGAAGCGGAACCAGAAGAACAAACCTCAGCCACAAGAACCTCAAATCTGGGTCACGATGATGTGGCACATGAGCCTTCGTCTACCGTGGACTTGGCGTTTGGGGCCATCGAACTCAAGCGAACGAGGCCACGTCGTGGAGATGCTTAAGGAAGAGACTTTCCCGGAAAAGACACTGTTTTGTGGTGACGCGGGCTTCGTAGGTTATCCTCTGTGGAGTGCGATCCTGGCTGCCGGTGGTGACTTCCTTGTTCGTGTCGGAGCGAACGTGAAGTTGCTCAGCGAGCAGGCTGATATCAAGCAACTCGGTGGAGGTCGAGTCTTGTGTTGGCCCAAGGGGAGGATGGAATCTGGCGCCCCGCCGCTGAAGCTGCGTCTGGTGAAAGTGAAAGTTGGCAAGACGAAGATGTGGATGCTTACGAGCGTATTGAGCGCTCGTAAGCTGAGGCACAAGCAGCTCATTGGTTACTACAAAATGCGTTGGGGAATCGAAGTCGAATTCCGCGGCTTAAAACAAACCATTGACAAGCACAAACTACGTTGCCGCAACAGCGATCGGGCATTGGCGGAACTGGACTGGTCGATTCGCGCGATGGCGATTGCCGAACTGCTGGCGCTGCGAGAACAGATTCCCGAACAGCAAGACGTTCCCGAGCAAGTCGACTATGATCCGAAAAAACGAAGTTTGGCCAACACGATGCGTTGCTTGCGACGCTGCATGCGTCGCCTCGACAAATATTGCAGTGCGAGTGACAACATGCTGCACAGCCTGTCGCAAGCCCTCGTCCAGACCTATCAAGCGGGCACGGACAAGAAGGCGCGTTACCGTCCAAAGAACCCACACAAGAAACCGTTGGGCGATCCTGAAATAAGAAAACTGAACATGGAAGAACGTAAAAAACTCGCCGAATTCCATCAAAACCAAGCAGCCTAAAATGCTTCACAGCGTTGGCCCAAGCGGCTAACGGGATTTCACGCAATGATTCTTGCCTACCTGCTTACCGAGCTCTCTCCTACATAACCTTGAAGCCGATTGCCGTTTTGTATCGGCTCGCAATTCCAATTTCACATGGCAGCTCACCCAGACGAGTCGTTCGAGTTGGTGGACATTCAAACTGTGACGGTTCGCTGTTGCGTGATATCGCAATCCACGATCTCGTGAGGAAGCTGTGTTGTCATTTCATGCACGGCGAGTGCGGAGATCAAGTCGATCACTCTCTGCGGCACTTTCATCGCAACCAGGCCGGGTTAGCTGAGACAATATTTGCGTGCTCACTTTCTGTCGTTCTCGAATCGACTTGATCGTTCCTATGCAATTCAATATCAGTCATTCCACAGAATGATCTGAGCCGGCGGTGCTAGCCGTGGGCATGTTTCCTGCAATATTGAAGTTCCCCGCAGCTAGCGGGCTGTTGATTTCGTGAGCCGCTCGCGCGTGAGCGGCCGGGTTCCACGCATTTACCCGGTGTCTTACGGCCCACGCCTCACAGTTGTGATTTGCATTTCGATTAAATAAGCAGCCCGCCAGCGCCGTCGGCTGATAAAAGGATCGACGCTTCACCGGTATATACCGAACGACCTGCTCAGGCCCCACGGAACACTTGTGCTGTACAGCTCGAGTAAATGGCAGCCATCTGGGCCTAACATGAAATCTGGTCGGCCAGACATTTCGCATGGCGACACACCGTCTACATCATCTGGCAACCAGCGCGTTATCGCTAAAATATCACCAAGCAGAGTCGCGATAGATCGATGAATACAATAAAATTGCGGTTGTTTTTTCACGAGTTTGTTTTTTCATGAGTTCGTTCTTTCGCGTTATTTCCTAGACGCGATTCCATGAAAACAGGGGTTATAAGTGTTTATGCTTCGCAAATCAGCACACACATATATTGTGATTCTGGTTGTCGCCGCCTGTTTGTTGCTTGCCCCTGACGACGATCCTGTTTTCGCGCAGGATGCCGCGGCCGTTACCGCAGCACTTGAGTTCACCGAATTACCAGTCCACCATCTCACTAATTTCATGGAGATGTCAGCGGACGGCACATTTCTTGTGCTCGCACATCAGGCCGATAACAAGGTTTCGATCTATGATGTGCTACAACATCAAGTGGTTGCCACCATTGATACGCCATCACCTCGCGTGGCATTGTGGCGAAATGATCATGTGATTGTGGGCAGCCGAACCGATGGTAGTGTGAAAGTCTATTCCAAAGCGAACGATTGGAAACTGAAGACAGATGCGGTTGTGCCCAAACACGGACTGGTGCACATCTCAGCCGCCTATGAGCAAAGATTCAAAGGCAACCTGCTTGTCACCACGCACGGTGATGGAATGAATGGCCATCGCAGCGAAAGTATGGTCTTCGCAGTCAATGCTGCGGGTCTTTTCAGACCGGTGGCACAGAAATCTTTGGCGACGATCAGCTTTGATGGTTCGATGGTGTTTGAACAGGAACCGTTTCCGCAAAGTCCATCGGGGTCGATCACGGGGTTTCGGATGCGAGATTATCTCACCATGGGAAGCAAGGCCCCCAAGATGATCACGGGTGGTGAGTCGCAAACTTCCTACGCATATCAAGTCGCTCGTGGCGGCTATTTGATCGGAAGGGACACCATCTATAGCGGTGTCCCGTTGACAAAGGCCTCCAAGGATTTGGGCGATTTGATCATTGCCGATCGTTCACAACCGATTGTCTACGGTTTATCACGCGAACAGTTGACGGCCCATCAATTGAATCCAACCTTGAGTGATCTCGGTCGCAAAGTGGTTCGATATCCAGAGCGATATCGGACGAACGTCACAAGCAGCGATCGCGTTGATCTGTTCTTCATGGCCACACATCAGCGCAAATATATCTTGGACCACCCGGAAGCTTACACGCATGGTGATCGCACCTATTTGTTTGTTCGACCTAAAGACGGTGGTCACGTTCTAACATTAGAGTTCGACACGTTTGGCGAAGCCGACAGGGCTGCCATGGCAGCAGCGGAGAAAAAGAAAGCAGCCGACGCGCCGATCGATAACGGCCCACGTGATTGGACGAGTCGCGATCAGAAATTTAGTGTCAATGCGATCGCCGTTTCACATGATGCTCGATCGGTAACGCTCAAGCGAACAGACAATGGCAAGGTCGTCGTGATCCCGCTGGCTGCGCTCAGTCAAGCCGACCGTGACTTCGTTAAAGAATTGAATAGCAAAACAGTCGAGGCGCCAGCGAAGCCCGCTGAGCAACCTGGGGTCGAACGGGTTTGGACAACCCTGGATGGTCGCTCCAGAGTAAAAGCGAGGTTGATCCAGGTGATCAATGGGAGGATCGTCGAACTGGAGCGAATTGACAATGGCAAGTCCACACTCGTCTTGCTGTCCCTGCTCTCGAAAAGAGACCAGGAGTTTATTGCCGAACAAGCGAACGCGAAAACGCCGGGCGATGCACCCATGGTCGCTTCCACCACACCTCCGGCCGCCGAACCATCAACGATCGCCCCATCGTCGACTTTAGACGGCGCCATCAGACCATTCTCAGGGACTGATACCCCCGACGTGGACGTTCCAGACGAGGTTGCCAAACTTGCGAGCGGCGAGACGACCAATGAAGCAGAGTTAGTCAAATATTGCCTGACATTTCCCAATGCGGAAGTGCGTTCCGAGTTGATCGATCGTATCGGGATGGACGATCAGTCGACGGTTGATGAGATGAAGTTGGTTTCGATTCTTCGTGCCGGCATGCTGGACCCTTCCGTACAAGTGCGTGTCTCTGCGACCTATGCGTTAGAAAATTTAGTTGACGTCGACGACGAGCGTCGGGCGGAGGCATTGCCGGAGCTGTTGCAAAACCTCGGCAGCAACGATGCCGACTTGTCAGAAGCGAGCATCGATGTGATCCACAACCTTGGCAGAGCTGCGGCCCCCGCAGTCTCGCGACTGATCGAGGCGTTGGAGCAGGCCGACTTCCCCGCCCACGACATGGTTTGCTTAACACTTGCGAACATTGGTGATCCTGCCCGAGAAGCGATACCAGCGCTCAAGAGATTCGCCTTCCTCGATCAAAGCGATGAGGACGTCGTCGCAGCGTTCAAGATGCTCGGCAAATTAGGTGCCGAAGACGCAATTGCCGAAGGACTGGCGACGAAAGCCTATTTGACACTGCACGGTGCCGCGATAGGTGCAGGTTGGTTGCCGAAGCACAGCCCCAACACGGTTGTGTTACTCAAGCAGGCCAGTCAGTCGGAATTCGCATCCGTGCGTTCAGCGGCGGTCGGCGCACTGGGAACCATTACCCCTTCGACAGAAGCCATTTCAAAACTGCTCGTTGAATCGCTCAAGGATGAAGAGGAAATTGTCCGCCACGCAGCAGCCGATGCATTGGCCCAGGTTCGCCCTAAGTTTCCGTTTGCCAGAGATGCGTTGTTGGCGGGCACCAAGTCGGACGACGAAACGCTCTCGTTCAAATGCGAAGACGCGTTAGATCATTACGACTCTGTTGATGTGGAGGAAGTTCCGTTCGACGCAATCGTCGAAAAGACGTTGGCTGAAGGTGAATTCAATACAGCCACGGGCGCGTTTATCAATCAGACGGACTCCTTGCTCAATGTATTGCAAGACACCAATGCCGATACGATGCGTCGGGCGATCGCCTTCATGGCGCTAAATCGTTTGATGCTGAACCGCGAATTGGATCCCGATCAAAAAATGATCGTTATTGACAACGCTTTGTCGTGGACCGGCAAGGCGAATCCCATTGACCTACGACTCGCCTTGGTCACGGAATATCCCAATGAAAGTCCACCGTTCAAACCGGAAGACGATGAACACGGTTTGTATGTGGCGGGGATCAATGGCGGTGGATTGAGATCCATGCGCGAACACTGCTTGCGAAAGTGCGGAGAATTGGAACTGATCGCAGCGGTGCCTGAGATTGTCAAGCTGTTGGAATCGGACGACGCCAAAGACAGCGTCGTCACTCTGCATGCAATGGCGGCGATCGCAAAGATGCAAGACGCCGCAGCGCCGGCGTATGCGGTGCTGACTCGCGATATGCAGAAATTCTCAAGCGATTTGCAACCCTACATCGCCAAAGAGCTGAAATCGCCGGGTTCAACAAAGCCGCCTAGCAATCCCGGCCCGGAGATGAACGCCGGCCCTGAAATCGTAACTGGCCCCGAAATTGAATCTGGCCCACAGCGTTTCGATGGACCGATTCGCGTGGTGGAAGGTGATGAGATGAAGCAACCACCAGCCGGACCGTCAGTAGACGTTCGCAACCTACCGGCAGACCCCGAACAAGTTCCATCGAACGATGTCAATGTTCGACCAGTGACCAGGGACGTCGTTGCGCTCACGCCGTATTGCCAGATTGGAAACTTTGAAGATTTAGATTGGCGGTTGGCGTACCGCGAACCAACAACGTTCATTGCGGAGAAAGCAGATTACACAGAGTCGATTGTGGTGGTGATCGAGCCTCGCGTTGAAAGCCAAGAAGAAAAAAGGGCGTTGATCAAGAAGACTTTCGAGGACCAGATCGAACAATGGGAGCTTCGTGATTACAAAATTGTCCGCGCCACCCAACTCGATCCAATTCAAACCATCCGTGCGGGAGTACAGTTTGTCTTCTCTGCAAAACATACCGACGATGATCAGCTGCGTGAGAACATCACTCGCATCAAGTTCGACGACCCCAATTACATCTATATCTTCAAAGCGTCCGCGAAGTCCTCTGAGCGAGTCCAATCGCTTATCGGTATTACGGATACCTTTCGGAAAATGACGGCTGATTAGATCCCTGCCGCCGAATGCTGGCGTGCTTTTCACCTGCTCAGCAATCGGCCGGGGGCGATCTCGGGCAAAGGTCTCTCGCGTCTCTGTACGATGCAGACGTTAAGTGGTCGCAAATCTGAGTCAGGCTCCAGTTCTTCGTTTTGATGAAGCGTGCCGTTCGCAATCGTTCGATCTCCGCGATGACTTCATCGCCAGGAGCGGAAATCGAGTTTTCGTTTGCGCGTTTTGACAACGAACTGACCTTGGTGCGTGGGCTCTGGCAAGTTCGATAGATCGCCTAGAATGTTTCCATCCATTTTACGGGCCAGCGATTTGGAACTTCATGAGCGACTATCCCTACAACTTCGACGCGAAAATCGTGAGGTATGGCTTCGGTAAAGTCGTCTTTTCGGTCGTCTATGTCCCGAAACAGACCCTATCGCAGTTGGACTTCAGCAAGTCGAAACGTTTGCGGATCGACGGCGAGATCGAAGGCATCCGCATCGAAGCGGCTTTGATGCCCACCAAGGGCAAGTGGTACCTGATGGTGTCGAAAAAACTGCAAGAGCTATGCGGGGTGACACTGGGTGATCGCGTGCGAGTGTCGTTCGACATTGCCAACCAAGACGCGGTCACTGTTCCGTTGGAGTTGCAATATGCGTTGGAAGCCAACGACGCGGCAATGAACGCATGGAACCATTGGACGGCGGGCAAACGTCGGGGCTTCTGTTATCGTGTCGCTTCGGCAAAAATGCCGGAAACACGAGAGCGACGCGTCGAAGAGACGATTGATCTCTTGTTGGCTGACAAGGACAAAAAAATGACCGATGCGGAGAAACAGAGCCTGATCGAACGACTCGACACGCTTGTCATGGCGGCAGTTCCGAAATCGACGAAGGTTGCAAAGTACGGCGGGACGCTCTACACGCTGAAGCCAAACGAGAAGGAGGGCCAGTTCTGCGGCGTGTTCTCGTACAAGGCTCACGTTCAGTTGTCGTTCGCCAAGGGCAACGTAATCAACGATCCTGACGGCCTACTCGAAGGCGGCGGCAAGTTTCGCCGGCACCTGACGTACAAAAGCCTCGATGACGTCGATGCAAAAGTTGTCAAGCGATTCACGAAGGCAGCCTCGAAGCTTGGGGCTCAGTAGACAGGCAAAAAGATGTCTGGCAAAAAGATGTTGGTGCTCGAGCGCGTGCGGCGGCCCCTTACGGCGGTTGGGATTGTCTTACCTCCCCCATTTCCTTGCCAATCTTCTGCTGGGGACGGTCTCGGCGCGTGATTGATAACAGAAAAATGGGTGACAGGAAAATGAGCCGCACCTCGACCGCGCATCATCTTTTTACCAACCACATTTTTGCCAACACTTTATCAGGAGCAACCAACCGGCCCCCCCGGGGACAGTCACCGCGGACATTCTCGAAATCAACTCGCTTTGTGCCAACAGCACCCATACGCACGCCCCGGCGGCGATGACGTTGATGCTGGCGGCTTGTTGATTTAGTGAGCCGCTCGCGCGTGAGCGGCCGGGTTCCACGCATTACCCGGTGCCTTACGGCTCACTGCTGCGATCGCTTCGGCGGCAACTTGGCTTGCGCCTTCGCGTGGCGTGGTCACGATGGCATAGAACGAAAGAATTTCTCAAAATTCGCAAATAGTGGGTCATAAAATAGGTCGCTCGGATAAGTAAGTACGTGAGGCATTTTTTTCTGTGGAGCATTTTGTGGACGAGACAACCCGACAGGCGACCCGACAATGGACTTTGGCCCAGCCAGCAGTCTCGGCGTTCATTGCCTCGGTGGTCCGTGATTTCCGAGATCGTGACGATGTACTACAGAACGTTGCAGTCGCCGTCGTCGAATCCTTTCATACCTACGATTCCAATTCGCCATTCATCCCCTGGGCGATCGGAATTGCGCGGCGGCAGGTAGGGCTGTATTTGCGACGCCGGGGCCGAGATCCGCTGGTGTTTGATGACGACGCGGTCGCTTGTCTTGCCATCGCATTTCATGAAGAAGCACAAGAACGTTCGCACGCACTCGATTTCCTGCAGGACTGCCTTGGCTCCCTGGACGGTCGCGCGAAAAAGTTGATTGGCCTGCGGTACCGAGACGACATGAAGCCAGCCGCGATTGCCTCCGAAACTGACATGACGCCGAATTCAGTCGCAAAAGCACTGCAGCGACTTCGGGATCAACTCCGAGGGTGCATCGAACGCAAGTCACTGGAGGCGAGTGTTTAATGAGCGTTGATTATCAAAAGCTGATCCACGGATACCTCGACGATTCACTTTCGAGTGAGCAGCAAGCACAGTTGAACCAATGGATCAAGTCAGATCCAAAGCACGCCCGGCAGTTTGCTTCGTACATGATGCTGCATGATCGACTGCGTAGCGAATTGGTCGCTTCCGAAAATGATGCGACATACGTTGTGTTGCCCAATAAGCCGCGATCGAGCGTGTGGGGGCGATGGTCGTCTGGTCTAGCGTCGACCGCTTGTGCTGTATTGCTGGCCGTTGCGCTGTTGTGGCAAACCGCGGATGCTCCTTCGGCTTCGGCCGCGATGGCTGAATTGAATCGAATCATCGAGGCCAACGATTTACCCATGGATCGTACGTTTTTGATTTCCGTTCTCGAAGCAGTGATCCCTCCAAAACATCAAGATCCCAACTCACCAGAGCGTCGCCGTCCCCCCAAACCTTCTCTGGACGGCGCGGTGCTTGACGTTCGCGGTTCGAACCAGTTCGTTCTCACACGCAAGACCGCGCCAGGAGAATTCTTCATTACGGGCAGTAACGCAGCGATAAGCTGGGCCGTACGACCCGATGGGTCAGTTCGTTATAGCGATGACTTGAATAGGTTCGCTCGAGATCTGCCGGGCCATGAAGACGGATTGCCAATCAATAATCTGCACGACGGACTCGAAGCGTTGCGCACCGCTTATGACTTGGAATTGTTACCTCGGGAAGGCTCTGAGCCAGCAGCCACGCGAGACAGTGAAATCTATCGACAGATGGTGGCCGTCAAGAAACCCGGTTTCCGTGGTGCGGCCCGAGTGGAAATCCTTTACGCCGAATCAAGTGGCAAGATTAGCGAGATGCGTTTTGAAGAGATGTCTTACGGCCCTCAGAAAATCACATTGATGATGACCGCTATCGAAGAGCGGAACCTGCCGGGCAACCATTTCGACCATTCCCCCCATCACGGCCCCGAACAGGCTGTGGAATACGAGTAAAGAAAGATGAAACGTTTTCTCTGGACTGCGATCGCTGTCGCAGCATATTTCGCCACAACGCAACTGGCGTTCCAGGTGGGGGCGCAGCCTCCGGCCAATCAACGCCCAACTACCAATCGAATCGGCAAACCCAGTATCAGCGACACCGTGAAAGCGAATGTGTACGCCGACAACTGGTTCACCTTGTACATCAACGGCGAGCATGTCGCAGTCGACTCGATCAAGTTCATGCCGCACAACGTTGTCAGCGTTGATATTCTGCCAGCGTATCCGATGACAATTGCGGTCATGGCGAAAGACAATGCCGATTCGGAAACCGGCATGGAATACGCCAATACGAGTATTGGTGACGCAGGTTTCATCCTGAAGTTTGGCGACGGCACAGTGACCAACGCAAGCTGGAAAGCCAAATCCTTCTCTCACGGCCCGATAAACCATGACACCAAGAATCCCAAGGTAAGAAATCTGCCGATTCCAGAAGGCTGGTACGAGACCGATTTTGATGACAAGTCATGGGGTTTCGCCAAAGAGTATTCGCAACAGCAAGTTGGCCCGAAGGCCCCCTTTTTTGCGCATGACTTTAGTGGGGCGAGCTTCATCTGGACCGATGACATCGAACTCGACAACACGGTGATCTTCCGTCACCGCGTCACCGCAGCTCCCGATGGCAAATCTCGTCCCGACTTCTCAAACCTAAACAACATTGTTCCCAACTCCCCACCGAGAAGGTAAGCAGGTCGATCGGTACATACCGGTGAAACATCGATTCTTTTTGTGAGCCGACGGCACTAGCGGGCTGTTGATTTAATCGCAATGCCAATCACAACTGTGAGCCGTGGGCCGTAAGGCACCGGGTAATGCGTGGAACCCGGCCGCTCACGCGTCACGGCTCACGAAATCAACAGCCCGCTAGCCGCGGGGACCGTCAATATTGCAGGAAACATGCCCGCGGCTAACGCCGTCGGCTCAGATCATTATGTGGAATGACTCCTACTGACCTGCTTATTTGGTCAATTACGGACGCAGTGATGGGTTGCAATGGAAACGGTTTGTATTGGACTATCTTCATCCGGTGAGTCTTGGAGAACACTAATCAACGCTAATTGACACTAATAAAGAAGGAAGAAATTGGATGCGTGTCATCGTGTTCCTGCCCTCGATGCCACTCATGTTTTATTAGTGAAAATTAGTGTTCTTTGATCTTGTTTGTGAACGGTAAACCTAAAAGGCGAAAGCGATGAATTTAAGAAGTATGTATAGGATCACCCCTGGATTTTTCAGCTCGGTGTTTGCGATTGCAATGATGCTGGCGATCCCCAATGTTCTTTTCGCCCACGAAGGTCACCAGCATGGCGATTCAGAAGAAGCTAAGGGATCAAGGACCTGGACCCTCGATGATGAAGGTGCCCACTTGCATGGCACGTTCGTCACCGCGTCCGGTGAGAGCGTTCAAATCCGTCGCGACGATAACCGGCTCGTCACCCTCAAGATTGAAAGCCTGATTGCTTCTGACCGGGCGTGGATCGCAAGCCGGCTTGAAGCAATTGAAATGCTTAACCAGCAGCGTCAGCTACGGTTTGTCATGCAGAATCCGCCGAATACAGAAACCAAGGCGAAGGAGAAAGCCAACCCCATGCCATTGATCAACCAACACTTCCAACCGTTTTCGAACACGTTGAAGCTGCGTTGGGATGATGAGTATTTCTATGTTGGTTCCAACGGAATGCCAGACCATCCGATGATGATCGGAATTCGTTCATGGCAACAACAGGTTCCGATTCCTCAAAAGTACTTTGGTGACAACGCTTGGCGAATTCCATTGAAGCCGGTTCCTGCGAAGCAGCCAATGTCAACGAAGGGCAACTTTATGCGTGGAGCGATCGCACTGGCGGTCAACGGTGTCCCGATCTTCAATCCGCTGAACAATCGTGGCGACGATGCACTGTTGTTCGGTGAACTGGATGAGTACGGTGGCCACTGCGGTCGAGCGGATGATTATCACTACCACATCGCTCCGGTTCATCTTGAAAAGACAACGGGCAAAGACCAGCCGATTGCCTACGCCTTGGACGGCTATCCCATTTTTGGATACCAAGACGAGCAGGCGAGCGATTTTGCACCGCTTGATTCGTTGGGAGGCCATAAGGACGAGGCCGGCAAATATCACTATCACGCGACCAAGACTTACCCTTATCTGAATGGCGGATTCTATGGCGACGTGACGGAGCGTGGTGGCCAGGTCGATCCGCAACCGCGAGCCAATCCGATCCGACCTGATTTACGTCCCTTGCGTGATGCGAAGATCACTGACTTTACGCAGCCGAAGCCGGGAAGTTATCACCTCGTTTACGAAGTCCGCGGCCAGCAAGGGTCTGTTTCCTACACGCTTGCGGATGACGGTTCGGCCAAATTTACTTTCGTCGATACGAACGGTCGCAAGACGTCGAATACATACTCGCCGGGTGATTCCAAACGCAATGGAACGCCACCCCCGCGTGACGATCGCCCGCGCCGTGGTGGTCCGCCGCAACCACCGCCACGCGATGGCAACAATAATCGTCCACCGCGCGGCGGCCTCGGCAGAGTCGATCCGCCGGTAGACCTGTCATCCATGTCACGAACGAGTGTTTCCGATTTCAACGTGACCAGCACTTCGGTTGACGAGAAACATTTTCTCTCGGTCGACTGCACTTGTGACGGTGCCGCGCAATCACCGGCGATCACCTGGACCGGTGCTCCCGCAGAAACGAAGTTCTTCGCGGTTAGCATTTGGCACACGGCACCCGACCAGGAGAAATCCTACTGGGTTGTGTACAACATTCCGGCTAACGTCATGTCGCTGAAGCAAAACTCCCAGGGCGTCGGCAGCGTTGGAGTAAACGACAGGGGCAGCTCTACCTACGATCCGATGTGCTCCAAAGGTCCTGGCTTGAAGAAGTATCACATCACCGTTTTTGCGCTCTCATCAAAACTCGAGGTCTCACCGCGAGAGGCAACAAGAGCCAACCTGCGAAAGGCGATGAAGAACATCCTGCTTGGCGAATCAACGTTGGATGTTCTCTACGAACGTTAGCGAGCCGTGCGTATGACGAACTCGCGAAGACTAACTCGTTACACTCGTCCATCATCGGTAGCCTGGGCCGCCTAATCTTTGGTGTTGACAGCATGTTTGGTTTGCGCGGGTCTGATTCCTTAGTCGCGATAGCGACGTCAGGCTGTAGCCTGGGACGCAAGTCCCAGGAATATGGAGCGAATGCGTCCTAAGTCACGAAGTGACGACAGGAGTTTTGCGGCATCGCACGGAAGTCGCGCAACGAACTCATGCCGTCGCTTTGCGACTTTCGATCCCCAAATACCCTTCACCCCGGACTCGCGTCCGGGGCTAAAACCTGCCACCGCTTTGCGGTTCAGCAAGAAAACCTGCGTCATCAGAATGTACCGTCAACACCAAAGATTTAGCGGTCCACGCTAAGCCTCCGTTGGTCTCGCCACCCTCTACTCCGACAACTCTAGAAACATGAAACACCTCGCTTCGAAACTCGCCTTGGTCACCGCCGCGATTCTATGCATCGCCCCCCACATCAATGCCGAAGAACCCAACATCGTCTTCATTCTCGTCGACGATCAGTCCTGGAACGGCACCACCGTACCGATGATTCCTGGAAAGGACTTCAGCAAAAGTAGCCAGCTCCGCACGCCCAATATCGAGCAATTGGCCTCGCAGGGAATGACCTTTTCACAAGCCTACGCCGCCCACTGCACATGCGAGTGTTCGCGCGCCGCCATCCAGATGGGGCGAACCACCACCACCCTGAACGCCCCAGACAAAGGTTCGCGAAACTGGAGCGCCCCCGTCAGCCAATCACTCGCCAACACCCTCAAGCGCGTCAACCCCGACTACCGAGCCGCCCACCTCGGCAAATGGCAATGGTCCCACACGCCGAAGTCCATGGGTTATGACGAGAGCGACGGCATCACCATGAACGAAGACGGCGATTCAACCAACCCCAGCGACCCGAAACTTTCCTTCAGTATCACGCGCCGCGCTAACGCATTCATGGAGCAACAAGTCGTTGACGGTCATCCGTTCTACCTGCAACTCTCCTACTACGCAGTTCATCCCCAACCCCAGGCGCTCGCAACGACGATCGAAAAATACCGAGGCCGAACCGCTCGACCGACCACCCCAGGACGTGCCGACCCGTCGGTAAGATCCGCCATGACCGAAGACCTCGATACCTGCGTCGGCGCGATCCTGAAGAAAATCGACGAGCTCAAGATCGCCGAAAACACGATCGTCATCTACATGTCCGACAACGGCGGACGTACGGACGTGATGAAAGGCGGCAAAGGTAATCTTGGCGATGGCGGACTTCGCGTGCCCCTGATCATAAGAGGCCCCGGCATCAAGTCCGGCTCCTACAGTGGCGTGCCTCTCATCAGCTACGACCTGACCGCGACGATCGTAGACTTCGCCGCACCCGGATCCTCCCTGTTCAAAGGCAACGAAGGAGGAAGTTGGAAACCCATTCTCCTCAATGGCGGAGTCGGCGAAGTCCAGCGCCGGATCGATCGCTTCGTATTTCACCAAGCCGTCGAAGTTGAACATCCGCAATCCGCGATCCGCAAAGGCGACTTCAAACTCCTCTACTACTGGGACACCAAAGAGGCCTTTCTCTACAATATCGAAGACGATCTGCGCGAAGATCGAAACCTCGCCATAGAAATGCCTGAGCTAGCGACGGCAATGCAAAAGGAACTCAAAGACCACGTACGCGCGGGCCTCGGTGAACAAGCCTATGCCGCCTTGGAACGCGGCGAATCCCCCCGCCGCCCCGGAGGCAATCCAGGAGGCCGCAACCCCGGTCCGCCTCGCCGCCAACAGAGGAACAGATAGGTCGACGCAATTCAACCGACTTCAAATTGCCCCCCGTCCTTTTTTTACCCGTCCCGTTTTTTTCCCTAACCAATTCCTCTTTTGATATTGCATTGACAAGACGTCAAAACGGTGGTCGGATGTGTCAAGCAATAATCGGTTTAGGACGACTTGCAAAATCCAACGAGGGTATCGGACGCTGTTTTCGATGACGCTAATTTTAATGACGCTGAGCGTCAATTCGGCGGTGTTTAAGCAGGTAGGCAGGAATCATTGGGTGAAATCCCGTTAGCCGTTTGGGCGCTAGCCCCGGTTGAATGTCGGAACCGTGGCTAGCGCCAAAGCGGCTAATATACGGAAAGACTCCTGCCTAGCTGCTTACGAATAGCGAATGAAGAAAAAGAACATGATGATTGCCAGGCAAAAGCTACTGAAATTTGCCATCGTCTTCGTAGGGCTTGGCTTGGTTTTCTACTTTGGCGGTCGCACGCTGGAATCTTATCGACAACTGCGATACATCCAAGAACAGGGCTTTGACACCGGAGACGCAGACGTTGACGCCATTCACCCGTGGATGACGATTCGTTTTATTGCCGCAGCTTACGCGGTCCCCCAAGAGTACATCTATGCCGAGTTGGGGGTCAACGCAACCGAACGTCGTCGCAATATCGACGTAAAGCACCTGAACGAGGAACTCCGTTTAGGGCGTTCGGAGACCGGTGACTACCCAGCCGTCATCGACCGCTTACGACAGATTATTCTGACCTATCACGAAAATCCTGTAGCGACTGGTCTAAGCGACGTACGAGTCTGGATGACACTGGAGTATATCGCGAATAGCTCAGGGATACCGATAACCACGATTGTTGACGAACTAGGGCTGGACAAGTTTGCTCTCCAGGAATCACCCTCAAGTGAATCGGGTAGCGACGATGAAGTTTACATCCACAAGCCCTTGGAGGAGTTGGCCCACGAACTGCGATATCCTCGTGGACCCCGCGGCCTAGTTGAGGATATCAAGGCCGTCATCACTCGACAGGTACAGGAGGTGCAATGAGTCTGTCGCTTACCCCGCTGATTGAACAGATCCTCACGTGGATTGCAGCGTACGGCCTGCTAGCGTTGGGGCTATCGATCTTTGCGGCTGCAGTAGGAGTTCCGCTGCCCAGCACTCTCTTTGTGATCGCGGCTGGGGCATTCATGCGACAAGGCGTTTTGGATGTTGTGTTGACTCCCGTTTGCGTGCTTGTCTGTGTCGTACTCGGTGATGTAGCTTCGTATGGTATGGGCCGCTATGCCCGCAGTGGCATCGAACGCCGCTTCGGTGGGCGTCGCACGTGGCGACGTGCGCGATCAGCACTGATCAAGCGGGGTGGAGTCGCGATCTATCTAACTCGTTGGATGCTTACCGCGTTCGCCGTTCCCACCAACTTGGTAGCGGGAGGCGGTGGCTATCCCTTTGTCCGTTTTCTTGCCTTCGATGTGGCAGGTGAAGTGACATGGATTCTCGTTTTCGGCGGACTCGGCTATGCCTTTGGCAGTCAATGGGAGGTGATCGGTAGTTTGGCCAGTGACTTTAGCGGCCTGCTAGTTGGTATCGTGTTCGTATCAGCCGGCGCGTATTTCTTGTTTGGGCGACGATTTCCGACACAAGAGCGTTTCGGAAAATGGACACGCAAAGATCAAAGCAAAGAACTCGACCGTCAAGAGCTGCAAGGCTGAGAGGCTCTCAACAGCCAGGTATGTCAAGCACTTGATTCTGGATCATGTTTCAGCCAGTTGCAGCGTCGACAAGTCGATGTCGATCTACCACTGCGAGAACATCACAGTACACGAGTTTTCGGGATCTGTCTGCGTTGGAGAGTCTTGGAGAACACTAATCAACGCTAATTGACGCTAATAGGGAAGGAAGAAATTGGATGCGTGTCATGGTGTTCCTGCCCTCAATCCCCCACATGTTTTATTAGTGGCAATTAGTGAAAATTAGTGTTCTTTGATCTCGTCCCTGAACGGTAAGCTGTCGATCCCACGCGGGTTCAAACCTGGCGTGATGTCTGTGGTCGCTCGTGACAGTAAGAGAGGAGCGGGGTCGTATAATGGAATCAGTGGTTCGACCTCCTTCCGCTTTTCGACTTCCTGCTTCTGCTTGTCGATCGTGTTCCGCAGAGGTCGGCGATGATGGGCGGCATGGACAAAATCCCCGCAGTGCGGCATGGACGGCGCCCGCCGCAGCTAACAACCTTTGATCGTGCTGACACCCTATAATTCAACGCTGTGAAGCATTTTCTCGTAGCTACCTTCGCCAGAAGGTGGTGATTCGTTTTGGGCGGCAACCATCCACGCTCTGGCGAGCGTAGCTACGGAACGCAAATGCCGTAATTTGCCTTCTCTAAATGCTTCGTAGCGTTACCTATAATTGCGTTTCGCAATCCCCGCCCACGAGTTGGTCCCCCCTGCAATCCCTCAGGAAAATCATTCCCTGGGAATGATTTTTCCTGACCTGCTTTCCCCCAAGATCCTCAAGCTAATGCGATTCAATCTTATCCTGCAAACTCTCCTCGCGGCCATCGCCATCCAGCCTGCACGAGCGGCGGATGTCGTGGTTTACGGGGATTCGCCCTCTGCCGTTACCGCTGCGATCGAGGCCGCGGAGAACGGGAAGGATGTGTTGCTGGTCTCACCGGTTGAACACCTCGGTGGGATCATCGTCAATGGCCTCGGCAGCCAGGATGTGGACCCGCGAGCTGGCAATGCGGCGCCGATCGGCGGGCTCACGAATGAGTTTTTCATCCGTATCGCGAAAGCTTACAATCCCAAAGCCACGTCGCCGAGATACAACTTCCGCTCCTCGGTCGCAGAGCAGGCTATCGACGACTGGCTCGCAGAGAAGAAAGTGCGAGTGTTACGTGGGAAACGCATTTCTGAAGCGGAGGGCGCAGTAATGAAGGAGGGCGGACGCATCATCGGATTCACATGTGAAGACGGGACGACGGTGCACGGGAAAGTCTTCATCGACGGTACTGTCGAGGGTGATCTTATGGCGCTCTCCGGAGTCAGCTACGCATGGGGCAGAGAAGGGAACGCCAAATACGGAGAGACAGTCGGCGGCGTGATCAACCCGACGCATGAACAGCAGTTTCGCGTAAAGGTCGATCCCTACAAGATCCCTGGCGACGCCTCCTCTGGCACAATTCATGGAGTGCAAAACGAAGCCGTCGGCACTCACGGGGATGCAGACAAGAGCGCGATGGGCTTCTGCCTCCGCCTGCCGCTGACGAAAGACTCGGCAAACAAGATCACCATCACGGCTCCGGAAGGTTACAAGGCTTCCGATTACGAAATCTACCGCCGCTTTTTCGCCGCCGGAGGCATCAATGACTGGCTTGATGGTCCAGGCACCGTTTCGACAAACCCTCGAGCTCGCCTCAACGATCTAGGCAGCTGGCACGAGCTTTCCGCGAATTTCTACGGCCGCAACCACGGCTACCCCGATGGCACCTACGCCCAGCGCAAAGCGATCTACGATGAACACCGCAGATACACGCAGGGTCTGATCCACTTCCTTTCCACCGATCCAGAAGTGCCCAGTAAGATCCGCAGCGAATGGTCGCAATGGGGCCTCTGCAAGGACGAGTACACCGACAACGGGGGCTGGCCGAGGATGCTGTATCTGCGCAGTACGCGGCGAATGATCTCCGACTATGTCATCACGGAGGCGGATGTGATCGCTCGCCCGAGAAAAGACAAATCAGGCAAGATCCTCCAGCCTGCCCCGCCGGTCGAAGACCCTATCGGGATCGCTTGGTGGTTTGTCGATCTGCACGCAGCGCGGACCGTGATCAAGGACGGGCAGGTTTACAATGAAGGTGCTTTCATCAACTACCAAAACTACGCTCCGTTCGGCATTCCCTACCGCTCCATCACTCCCAAAAGAACCGAATGCACCAACCTGCTTGTCCCCTCCGCCCTTTCCGCAAGCTATGCGGGATACGGAGCTGTCCGGCTGGAATGGACCTACATGATCCTCGGCCAATCCGCAGGAGCTGCAGCCGTCCTTGCTCTGGAAGAGGACATCCCCGTGCAGGATGTAGCGTACGCGGAACTCGCAGAGCGTCTTACCGCACGAGGCCAGAAGCTATCCCCGCCCGACGCCACAAAACTGTCGGGAATCATCGTCGATGATCATGATGCACAGGTGACTGGCCAGTGGCTGCCTAGCAGCTTTTCCCCAGGCTTCCATGGAGACGGGTATCTCCACGACAACGCGGAGGGAAAGGGTTCCAATTCCATCCGTTTCACGCCCGATATTCCGACGGCCGGCGAATACGATGTTTACACCATCTGGAGCAGCAACCCTCCTCGTGCGAAAAATGTCCCCGTGACAATCACCCATGAAGGAGGCACAGAGAAGATCTGGCTGAACCAGCAGCAGGGCGGCTACAACTGGAAACTCATCGGCAGCTGGAGATTTTCAAAAGGAACAGCGGGAAACGTCCTTTTTGAAACCAAGGACACCGAGGGATACGTCATCGCGGATGCGGTTCGCTTCGTGAAAAAAAATAAACCTTAGGACGCGGAAAAACGTGTCGGGACGTAGCTGACATGTTTGTTTGGCGAATCAGTTACCGGGTAACAAAGTGACCTGATTGGTTTCAAATGCCCCCAATCCCTTCGATTTTGCTGAAAGCGATAAAGAAGGAGTCTGGCATGGCATTTGCGTTTTGCGTTCACTTATTACTCTCGCATCGAGGCAATCGTTCCTCGATAAACTGTTCCGCTCATCCAATCCAAGAACTCACTTATGACCGCCATCCACGCATATGCCGCGACCAAGCCCGGCGGACCGTTTGAACCTTTCAATTATGACGCCGGGGAAATTGGACCGGATGATGTCGAAATCAAGGTCGAATCCTGCGGTATTTGCCACAGCGATCTCTCGATGCTCGATAACGAATGGCAGATCACGCAGTTCCCCTTCGTCGGTGGTCACGAAGTCGTCGGTCGTGTCGTGGCATTAGGCCAGCATGCACTGGGGTTGGCCGAAGGTGACCTGGTGGGTTTAGGTTGGACTAGTCGCAGTTGCATGCACTGTGACGAATGCTTGTCTGGCAATCAAAACCTTTGTGTCTCTGTCCAAGGCACCATCACGCATCAACACGGCGGGTTTGCCGATCGGGTGCGTTGCCATTGGGGCTGGGCAACAAGGATTCCCGAAGGCGTCGACCCCGCATCGGCGGGTCCGTTGTTGTGTGGCGGCGTGACGGTGTTCAGTCCGCTGGTGCAACACAATCTGTCGCCGACTGCCAAAGTCGCCGTTGTCGGCATCGGCGGTTTGGGGCACATGGCGCTTCAGTTTTGCCGTGCTTGGGGATGCGAAGTGACTGCAATCTCGCGCGGACGCAGCAAAGAGGACGAGGCTCGTAAACTGGGTGCAAACCACTTTGTGGCGACCAAGGAAGATGCCAACCTGAAAAACGTGAATGGAAAATTTGATTTAATATTGAACACGACTGACGCAGCATTGCCTTGGGATGCCTACATCGCCGCGCTCGCACCACGCGGAGTACTACACACGGTCGGCGCGGCGGACAAAGTCGAAGCGTCGGTACCTCCAATGATTGCGGGGCAAAAATCATTTTCGTCGTCCCCAATCGGCAGTATCGTTGCGACACGAACGATGTTGGATTTCGCAGCCCGTCACAAAATCGCGCCGATGACGGAAGTCCATGCAATGAGCGACATCAACGAAGCGTTTGAAAAGCTACGCAACGGATCTCCCCGATATCGGTTAGTGCTGATGGCGTAGCCGATGTTGCCAAGCTGAGGCAACCACACCGCCGGTGGGAAACCGATTTCGGCGACATGGAGCGATCACGTCGTCCGGCTCGCCCGAAGCAGGAAAAGGGGAGCGGTCAAAAAGTGAAATCAGCGGTTCGACCCATTGCCTCTTTACGTCTTCTGACTGGCTGTATCGACAGCCATCGCAGCTCTATTCCTCGCCGGCCGCCGGAGGTTGCTCTGGAGGTTCATCGAACTCAGGGGAATGCGGATCGAGCTCGACCACCTTGCCGTCACGCCAAACTACGATCGGCGTGTTATGATGTCGCGCTCGCAATAGCACATCATTTGCCGCTTGTTCCATGGCAGCATTCGCTTGCTTCACAATTTCAGGCGTATCGTCGCGAATCATGGCAATAACTCCGGGGAAAATTGCTTGAGTTCAGCAAAACTGGCGTCGTCATAGACTCGCCGGTTGCCGTGTTGTTGTCCGACGATGATTTCAGCAGGTCGGCTGGATCCATTGTAGACAAACCACTCGTCCAGTACTGGCATATACAACGACGCGAAGTTTTTGATTCCCAGGTCGTAGCGGCGTCGAATCGTAGGTTCGGGAATGTTGTGACCGCCTTCTCTGACACGAGTCGCAACACGAGCAATAGCTTGTTCGACTGATGGAAGCCAGATGAAGAACATGGCCACTCGGTATCCGAAATCATTCTTCATCGCCCCCAGTCTCCTCGCATGAGCACGGCCGGCGAGCGTCGTCTCAAATCCGAAGGTCATTTTGGCCGCAGACAATTCGTCCATTCGATCGAGCATCAAGCGTCCAGCGGCAGACGATTGCGATTCGGGATTGAATGGCGATAGGCCAGCAGCAATCAAATCGGCGTTCACGAATTCCTGGCAACCAGCAAACTGCGGCAGATACCGACCAGCGAACGTCGTCTTGCCTGCACCATTGGGGCCGGCGATGACGTAAACGGTTGGCTTGAGCGATTCGGAAGACGTGTTGGGATTCATTTGATGTGGATTCTACAGAGTCCTTGGTCAAACGTAAGCTACTTCGAGATCTCTTCAAGCAAAGACCTGGCAGGGGCAACCCAATGTTTTAGCATGTTGTCGATTGCATCGAGGCATTTTTCTCTCATTTGCGATTGCGAGGCGGATGTCGATTGCTCGCCGAGACGCAACAGATCGCGATCGTAACGTGGAATCAGCAATTCAACCCCTTGCCTTTTTCGTCTTTCCACAATCCTAGACAATGTCAGTAGACTGATTCAGCTCCATTGTTGCTTAGAAGTGAACCAGCCGTATAGTAAATTGAAAGCCGATGAAGATCTCCCTCACTCATATCGTTCTCCAAATTGCCCTGCTCCTGGCGGTGTCGGCAACGCCTCTCGTGGCCGACGGCGAATTGCCGGCCTTTCCCGGCGCCGAAGGGTTTGGCGCGGAAACGCCCGGCGGCCGGGGCGGTCAAGTCATTGAAGTGACTACTCTCGACGATGATGGGCCCGGCAGTTTCCGCGCCGCGTGCGAAGCGAAGGGCGCCCGGATCGTCGTGTTTCGAACCGGTGGAATGATCGAAGTTCATTCACCCATCGTCATCCTCGAGCCATTCATCACGATCGCGGGGCAAACGGCGCCGGGAGACGGGATCACCCTGAAGGCGGCACCGGAAATGCGTCAGACGGTCGTGCAGGTCGCCACCCACGACGTCGTCATTCGCGGTCTGCGGGTTCGCCGCGGTCCATCCCGCGAGAAGACCGTCAATGGCGACGCGATCAGCATTCACAATGTAAAGGCAGTTCCCCAGCGTATTGTCATCGACCACTGCTCGATCAGTTGGGGGACAGACGAAAATTTGGATGCCTGGTATTCCGCTAGCGACATCACGATCCAGTGGTGCGTCATTTCCGAGGCGCTCGAAAACAGCAGCCACCCCAAGGGACCGCACAGCAAGGGGACTCTGATGGGGTCGGACGTCAGGCGTGTTTCCTATCATCATAATCTGCTGGCCCACAACGTCGCCCGCAATCCCCAGTTTTCCAACAACGAGGGCCCCGACCACATCATCAATAATGTGGTTTACAACTGGAAGTATTTCGGCAGCCAGTTCTCGACGCCTGAAAAGCAGGCCCCGAAGGTGAACCTCATCGGCAACACCTACCGGGCCGGCCCGGACACCCGCACGGTGCGTTACGAAGTGCAGCTCAGTAATTACCCGAAGGAACCGTTGTTTTACGTCCGCGACAACGTGGGCCCCCATCGCCCTGACGGAACCGCCGACGAGTGGGCCTTGATCGGCGATGCTTCCAGCGAGTTGGGGAAAGACCAGATGCTCGTTCCTGCGGCGAAAGAGATTCAGCGTCAGGAACCGTGGCCCGCCTCGCCCATCCCCGTCACGATCCATCCGTCCGGACAGGCTTACGAACTTGTGCTCGATCAGGCCGGGGTGACGGTGCCCCGGCGGGACGCCGTCGACAAAAGGGTCATCGCTGACGTGCGAAGCACGACCGGACGCTGTATCGACGACCCGTCAGATGTAGGCGGCTGGCCGAAGCTCGATCCCGGCACTCCTCCTGCCGATGCCGACCACGACGGCATGCCGGACCAGTGGGAGAAGGAACACGGTCTCGATCCGCATGATGCCAACGATCGAAACGGCAAGGTGGCCAGCGGCTTCACCCGGATTGAAGAGTATCTCAATTCCCTTTTCCGCCCGTGAACCAAAGTAGGAACGGTCAGGACGCCGTGAAGGTCGGTGTTAGGTTGGTGGGCGAGGCTGATCATGGCGACGACGCCTGGAAGGGTGCACCCACCAAATTTTGATTGGCAATCATCACGATAACCATTGCCATTGCCGACAACCGAGACGGACTGTGTGGCTCGTGGTTTGTCAAATGTAAAATTTAGGGTGGTCTGTAGTGGACGAGGCTACGAGTCCCTGCGATTTATCGCACTTCAAGGACTCGTGGCCTCGTCCACTACCATAAAATTCAACGCTGGCAAACCACTAGGGACGACGTTGCTGTTTCCTCTTCTTGTCGCCATTTTGGAACTCTCCGTCACGCTCTGCTTTGAAGCTTGGATTCAACGTGGATGGAGTCGGTGCCTTGGTTTCTTTCACCCACGCCAGTAGCTCTGATTTCATGGCAGTTGCACGTTCAGGCTGTTTTTCGGCCAGATCGACCATCTCGCTTATGTCCTCTTTGACGTTGTAAAGCTCAATGCTCTGATCTTCGTAGAAATAGAAGAGCTTGTAGTCACCCTGACGCATGACTGTCGCGGGAACACCTCGCCAATATCCCTTGTTGGTGCCGAAGATTGGTTTGACGATCGCGTCCCCTGTACCCTGGAGATAAAGAGGATAGTGCCAGAAGATTGAGTCGCGTTTCAGTTTGCTACCTCCAGAAAGCAGCGGAACAAACGATTCGCCATCGACGGGTTGGTTTTTCGGTAGTGTTGCTCCAGCAATATCCGTGAACGTTGGCAGCAAATCGACGCTAGTGATTGGCACGTCCGACGTTGAGCCTGGTTTGATTACGCCAGGCCATGCGGCACAAGTAGCAACCCTGACGCCTCCTTCGAACAACGCTCCCTTTCCACCGCGCAACGGTTTCATGGTTGTCACACCGGTTCCACCGTTATCCGATGAGAAGACGAACAGAGTATTGTTGTCGAGTTTCAGCTCTACCAGTTTCTTTCTTATTCGTGCCACGCTTGTGTCGACAGCCTCAATCATGGCCGCGTAAGTCGGATTCAACTTTTCACCGTTCGTGTTCTCCCATTGCTCCAGCTTGTCTTCGTACTTGGCAACGACATCCTTATCGGCGCGAATAGGCGAATGAACATCCCAGTGGGCGACGTAGAGAAAGAACGGCTCGTCTCGATTGTTTTCAATGAACTCAACCGCAGCGTCGGTCATCGTCTTGGCGACGGTAGGACTGCCGTAATGTTTATGCCCGGGACCGTCTTTTCCATCACAGGTGCTGAGGTCAAACCCCTGAGTGTCATCACCAAGATGCCACTTGCCAATCCGAGCGCTCGTATAGCCTGACGTTTTCAGCACCTCAGGGATCGTGGTGTGTTCTGCGGAAATGGAGTTGTTGCGAGATTCCAGTTCCATGTCACCGCTCGAAGCCCCTTTCGCTGGTACAAGCAGTCGCATGAATTGGCGGTTGCCTTTGGATTTGCCGCCGGGTGTATACAGCTTGTGGCGTGGCGTATACATGCCGGTCATGATGCAAGCTCGTGTCGGCGCGCAGTTGGGGCCTCCCGAATAGAACTGGTTGAAAACGATCCCGTCACTCGCCAATTTGTCGATGTTGGGCGTTTCAAAGAACTTCGCTCCCTGGAACCCGACATCACGCCAACCAAGATCGTCGGCCAAGACGAAAACAATGTTGGGACGTGTTTGTGCGGGGGCCGAGTTCGCGGCGTTGGCATTCCCAATGGGCACAGCAGCAAGCGCGAAGGCAATGAATCGATTTAGAACTCTCATGTTGATTTTCTCAGCTGATCCGACGGATGGAATTGCCCACGAAAAATTGACAGTGGATCGGCAGATATCAGACGACTCTAACAGGAGAACCGATTCATGGTTAAGCGTAGAACAATCAGCCGAGAGTTCAAGTTCGCGGCGGTCAAGAAAGTCGTTAAGCAAGGCTTATCCCGAGCCGCGTTCGGATGTTTGAAGAGTGCTTGGTCATACACAGATTAGGGACGGCATCTTGCTGAGTTACAAGGTGTCGAGTATTCCAATCCGCAGTTTTGAGTTGAATCAATTGAAGATTGCGGAGACGATGTGAATGGGGCCAGTATTTTGGAAGACGGCTGCGTTATTGGTGCTGTCGAATGTGTTCATGACATTTGCGTGGTACGCCCACTTGAAGAATCTGGATGGGCGACCGTGGCTGATTGCGGTGCTCGTCAGTTGGGGAATCGCGTTCTTTGAGTACTTGATCCAGGTCCCGGCAAACCGGATCGGTTACACGCAAATGAACCTCGGTCAATTGAAGATCCTACAGGAGGTCATCACGCTGTGCGTCTTCGTGCCATTCGCGGTGTTTTATATGCAGCAACCGCTGAAGCTTGACTACCTGTGGGCTACGATGTGCATCATGGGCGCCGTGTACTTCGTCTTCCGATCGGCAACTTGATGTCGGCCCTTTCTCTCTGGCGATCGTTGAAGTCTGAACTATCTATTGTCCGATAATTCCCCGTGTTTAAGAAGCTCCCATTGGGGTGCATTCGATAGTCGCCGCGGACAGTTGCCGAGGAACAAGTCTTCGCATTCCAGTACGGTGGAATGCTTCTTTCCTTAAGCGATGCACATCATGTAGAAACCTAGCGAGCCGACAGCAGATATTTGCATGAAAAGCAGAAAGTACGCGATCGTTCGCTTCGGGCCAAAGCGGATCACCCATATGCCGAACGCAAGCTCTAGTGCGGTCAGTCGAAACGCCAGCCATTGTGACTCTTGGAAATGTTGTCCGAACAGCTGACTTATCAGTACAGCTGGAAGAAAGCTAGGCATTCCTGCAACGAGCACTGCCAATGTCGGCAAAATCCGGTCGAGTTCGTCGTAGCCAACCACCCAGGCGTACGGCAATATCATACACCCGACCAGTGCGGATGCAGCCATGCGATGCTGTGGATTTCTTACGCAGAATGCTATGAGGCAAGCGAAAGCGCTGGCGCAAGCGATCCCACTCACCACGAGCGGGAACTTGGCGAACAATGCAATCGCGACGGCAACACCCGCGGTGAGTATCAGCAAGGTGCGAACCGAAAATCGCATCGGCGGGCGTGGGGCATCGCTTGTCGGTTTGGTCCTGATGGGCAACCACGGCAGAGCCATGCAAAACGCCGCGGAAGCAATCGCTGACCAAAGCGGCACCTTCCACAATAGCGTCGACGGGCGACTCTGGTCGGAGTCGGTCCACGCGTAGAAACCAGGTATGAACCAGCCCACGAGCAAGCTCGCCGCAATGAACAGCGAGAGAATCGGAACGCGCGATGCCAGCTTGGAGATTTCCATACTTCTTCGAGAGCCTGTTTCGGCTCGCCTACTGCGCTCACTTCCTAAAAAGAGACGCCCCCCAACCATTCGAGCTGTTCTAGACTTCCTGCCACCGATTTTCAACCATCGAGGGCTTTTCGGATTTCCGAGTGAAGTGCCGATCGGCTGGGGTATTTGCTTCGTAGCTCTTCGGCCTTGGCCCTCGCGAAGACAGGACCGAGCGTCTCTTGAAGAAGTTTCAAATCGCCAGCGGCTTGTTGGTACGAAGGCCGTTTCTTCTCTTCGATCGCCTGGTCAATACGGCGGAGAATCGGATTTGGATCGCTTGCGATCGATTGAATTTGCCGCTCGTGGTTCTCGCGTCGCGATCGTTCGACTTCCGCTTTTTGCCGAGCCTTCTCAGCCTCCATCGCTTCGCATCGCTGCCTTGCAACTTCATCGGCTCGCCGCCGCATCTCGCGCAGACTCCTGCGGCTCTGCTGGAGAACACTTGGCGAGAACAGTTGGGCCGTAATCTCCCGGAGCAACCGTTGCGGTTCCTGACTCGGATTGCATAAAACTCTTTGTAAGGCTGACCTCATTTGCTCGCGGTCTTGGCTTTGCAGCCATTCATGAATGCGTTCTGAATCAAGCGTTTGGTCCCGTAACTCAGCCGAAGCCTCCGCAGCCAAATCGAGTAGATCGCCGTCGACCTCGAGGTAGTCGGCTAGTCGATCGAGACTGGGGTGCGATTGCTTTAGTCCAGCGGGAACGGGCGGCTCCCAATCGTTGTCATCTTCGGCATTGGGATCAAACCAAGCACAGAGAGCCAAGTAGGCCACATACAACGGTCGCATGTCACCGCGATTGATCATTTCCCACAGTGGAACAAAATCGGACGCTAATGTTTCAGGCTCCCAAACCACATCGAACGTCCCCGCGTCGCCTTCGGGTAGAATCATCAGTGTGCCGCCGCTACCCTGCTCATCCGGTTGCCAGCAGATTTGGTCGCCATCGGTGTACTGATCGACCAAGTCCGCAAACTCAAACCCGTCGCGAAACCGAAAATAGAGCAGTCGGTGGCCGAAGCTTGAATAATGCACATGAAGGTCGTAACCTCGACGAAGCATCTCCAAGGCGTCGCCGTGAAAACGGCCAAAATTGTATTCGTTGGCAAACCGCCACTGGTCAATCTCCGCTCGCGAAGACTGTGAGAGCATAAATTTGATGGCTTCTTGATCAAGCGGCGACTCGATCGCCCTGAATTCGACCCATTGATATTCGGACATTAGCGTCTGATCCTCGTTTGCTGCAACGTTCACGGAGTGGACAAGGCAGCGATTCCCAATACCATCCCGCTCCACGCACGGACTCGTTTTCAGATCCACAACGACTCTAACGAGTATCCCCCTCGCAAAACAGCATTGTTTGATCTTGCAGTCCAGCAGTGAAGGGCACGTGCAGAGAATCCGACAAGGTCTTGGCTCAAGAAAATGTCAGATCCATAAGGATGCAACATCACGATGGACACCTCCACCGTTTGTACTCGCAGGCCGATCGGATCAGCATGTCGCTATCGAGATGCAGCACGTGCGCCGGCCCGATCTTTTGTTGAACGAGATCGCAGACACACATCGTCTGCCAGAACGGATACACGGACTGAAGGCCAGCTGCGATTTTCGCTCGCTAGAATCGCAGCGTTGACTGGATGTACGTGAATTCGCCGTCGTTGCCACTCGCTCCGTTGGCGGCAATTCCAGCAGGGCCGCCTTGGATGACGGGGCTGTCGAAGTAGTCGCCTGCCCACAGGTAGCTGTATCCGACCAAAAAGTGCGCTCGCGGCGAGATGCTCCAGCGCAACTGCAAATCCAACTCGTGGCCAACCTCGTTGCCCGCAGACCCGGTGGGATCATGGAACGCTGCCGCTGTGCCGTTGGTGTACAGCGCGTCTCGGCGGTTGGCGAGCCAGAAGTTGTGGAAATGGATACGACATTCCAGGTCGTCGCGGACCGCAAGCGAGGTCTGAAGATTCAAGTCCTGAATGTTTTGACGCCCCGTCAAATCGGCGTATCCCAAGTAAAAGTGTCCACGAGGCTCAAGCTGGTAGAACGTCCCGTGAACGCCGTCGTTCAAATCGTCGTCGCCCGACGCCCAGTCGTAGAACAGCCATGTGGTCGGCTTAAGCGGCAACCTTTCAAAGGTGTGCCCGAGTCCGACGGTTGCAAAGGCAGCCGATTGACGGGAAGTCGAAAAACTTCCGAATTGGTAGCCGCCTTCGAGTTCAAACCGCAGGTCACCTTCGTTGCGAAAAACGCGACCTCCGATCGTGTGGACATCGAAACCACCAGGAACACCGGCGAAGGTTTGCACGCGTTCATCGTCTTCGGTCATCCCAAAGTAATAAAGGTCCTGTCTCACCGTATCGGTTTTCGCTGTACCAAAGACCCCATAGAATTGTCGGCTTTGGTCTGGAGTGTCAAAGTTGTGATCGTCGGGCCGATGCTGTCTCGGATCGATCGGCCGCACCCAGAAGGCGTCAACCCGTGCCGAATCTGACTTCCACCAACTCCGCACGCCATCGTGGGTCAGTGGCGTGTTCCGCCACGGACGGCTGGCGACGAGACGCTGTGATCCATAGTGCATTTCTTGGCGTCCGAAACGCAGCCACCATTCTTGATCGTCGCCACCGCTCAACAGTAACGCATCAACGGCAAGCATTTGCATATCGAAACGATTGACTTCGCTGGCGCGCGGCGGCAGATTTTCGCCATCGCTAGTCGCATCAATCGCTTGCCCGAAGACACGCAAGTTGTCTCCGATATGGATGTCCGCGAACAAGAACGTTTGCGACAGCAAGAATTCGTCGCTGGCACCCGTCAATCGGCGACCGCCGCGCAGATTGTTTTCGTTGTGATACCGAGACCGGAATCGACCGCCCAAGTCGATCGTTACGTCGCGCGAGGGACGAAGTCGCTTCAATTGCTCGCCTAGAAAAACTCCTTGGTACGACGGATCGTCGAGGTAGCTGAAATCGTTATCGATAAAGCTTTGCTTGTACGCGGCTCTGGCGACCTCAGCATCGTCGGCACGCGTCTGCGACGTCACCAAGGGTGAGATGGCAATCACGAGCGCGAATAAAAAAACATGCAGTTTGGGATATCGATTGACGTTCATACCGGCATAGATCGGAGAACCGCACGCCTCAGCGATAAGGAAAACACCACATTTGGGGGCCGTATCCAACCGTTCAACGAGGTAGTTCAATTACAATCGGAGTAATCAAAATCATTTAACAGTGCGATTTTCTCCGGGGTACACGACCATGCGTATCGTCCATCAGTTGCTGATTGCAACGATTTTGCCGACGATTCTGATTTGGCTGGTGGGGATCTACGCAACCAGTGTCAGCGAAGCCAGTTTGCGCGATGCCATCGAAGCGAATTCGGTCACCCGCGCTCAAGAAGTCATGGACGAGGTCGATTGGATCATCCAAACCCGCGCGACGACGTGGCAGGCGTATCTGCAAACCGACTTGGTGCGCGCGTCATTGCGGCGATCCAATGACGAGATGATGCAGATGGACGATCCGGCGAGCTTGGTTGAGCAACGTGATCAGCAGTGGCGGGACACGCCCGCCGACGAAACGATCCCGTTGATGCAGCAGGTCACGAACAATGATCTGGCCCGCGACTTCAATGTTTGGCTGCGTCAATTGGAAAAAACGGCTGGGCATGCTGTTTTCGGCGAGGTGTTTATCACCAACCGATTTGGTGCTAACGTTGCCCAAACCAACCGTACCTCGGACTATCGCCAAGACGACGAATCATGGTGGCAAGATGCTGTTGAAAACGGATTTCATATCGAGGACGTCAGTTTCGACCAGAGCGCAGGAATCTACTCGGTCGACATTTGTCTGAAGGCGGTCGACGAGGACGGCGAGTTCCTGGGCGTGATGAAAGCCGTTTTGAATATTCAAGAATTGATTGAAATTGTCGACAAGTACAAGCGAAATAGTCAAAGCGACGGATATCTGTTGCTGTTCGATCGAGATCACAGTGTAATCCGCGAAGCCGGTGAAGAATCGACAGGGCTGCGAGACGGCAGTGCCTATTTTCGAGACGTCGATTTTGATGAGAACGAAAACGCATTCGTTGCAAATCTAACCGATGTTCGTGATGGCGAAGAGTTGTTAGGCGCGTTCGCGGTTTCTCGCGGACACGGTGACTTTGCAGGGATGGGCTGGGTCGTCCTGGAAGCAAGAAAAACTTCGGTGGTTTTTGCTCCGATCAAACGACTGCGCAACCAGATCATCTTGCTTGCCTTTGCCGCAACGCTTCTTGTCATCGCCGCCGGATGGCTGATCGCGCGTTCGCTAACCCGCCCCATCGATGAATTGCTCCAAGGCGCTCATCGCATCGGTCAAGGAGAACTCGAATACCGAATTCCTGCTGCGGGACAGAATGAAGTCGCCAAGTTAGGTGCCGGATTTAATCAGATGGCAGGAAACCTGCAATCAATGGTGGACGACCTGAAAACCAAAGAGGAAAAGCTGACGGAGCAAAACGAGCGATTGGAATCACAACGTTTGACCCTCGCATCGCAAGAAGAAATGTTGAGGGCACAACGTGAGCGGAATACGCTTTTCGAGGCGATCGCTGATACGGTCGGGCGTCTCAACTCAACCAGCGATGACATTCTATCAACGACGTCAAAACAGGCTCGTGGATCGCATGACCAAGCGGCTGCGGTTTCTGAAGCTGCGAGCACGATGAACGAGATCTCCAGCATTGCCCACGATACCGCAGGACGAGCCAATAGGATGGTCGACGAAGCTCAGCATGTCGAAGCGACTGCCGAAACAGGACGTAAAGCCATGGAAAAATCGATCGAAGCGTTGGAGTCCGTCAGAAGGCAAGTCGAAAAAACAGCCACCCACGTCATCTCCCTTGCCGAACAGGCTCAGGCGATTGGCGAAATCACTTCGACAGTCGACGATATCTCCGAACAAACCAACGTCCTGGCGCTGAACGCCGCTGTGGAAGCCGCTCGGACTGGCGAACACGGCAAGGGATTTGTTGTCGTGGCTGCCGAGATCAAACGGTTGGCTCAGCAATCGATGCAATCGACACGCGAGGTGCGCGGCATTCTAACGCAGATTCTCAATGCCATCCGAAAAGCCGTAGAATCGTCCGAGCAAGAAACGGTGGTCGTAGCCGAAGCCAGACAGGTGGCGCAGCAAACCGGTGACCTGGTTCAAAAGTTATTGGAGACGATCTCGGCGTCCGCGTTGACCGCGAAACAGATCGCTTCGGCAGCAACAAGACAAGCAACCGGTACGGTGGAACTCGATAAAACCATGCAGGACATGGAACGGATGACGGCCGACCACGCAACGGCGCTGCAAGAAATCGAACAATCGGCAATGAATTTAACCGAATTGAGCACGGAACTGGCGGGACTCACGTCCGAATCTGCCAACGGGTAAGCTTCGACAACGGGCCAAGTTTTGCGTTAGGTAATAGGTCCGTTGTTAGAGCCTTTTTGCTTCCTTGTAGTGGACGAGGCTACGAGTCCCTTCGTTCTTCCTTGTAAGCAGTTAGGCAGGAGTCTTTCAGTCTGTTGGCCGTTTTGGCGCTAGCCACGGTTCCGGCGTTCAACCGGGGCTAGCGCCAAAACGGCTAACGGAGTCTCTCCCAATGATTCCTGCCTACCTGCTTAGTGGACGAGGTTACGAGTCCCTTCGACTTAGTGGCACGACGGGACTCGTAACCTCGTCCACTACGGTGAAAACACTTCACCCCAAATAATTTGTAACAAAACTCTAACGACGAACTTATTGGGCGACGCCGGCCAATGCGACGCTGGCCAATGCAAAAAGTCCTGCTCTCGCAAAATTTTCGATACCCCTAAGGTCGTACAGGGTTGATATTATGAGCGAATCTCAACTTCACGCACATTGCGAGGCGAGTACACATGATGCATGCGATCTTACGAGCGACCGTGATCACGCTCCTCCTTACCGCGGTCGCTGTCGCGGACGAACCGCTTTTTTCGGGGCCACAAGTTGGCGAGGAACTTCGGCCCTTCGAGGCAATCGCAGCATTTGGTGACACTGGCGCCGTCAATGCCTTAGACGGCACAAACGATTCACCGATTTTAGTCGTATTCGTCCACCAGATAACTCGCCCCTCGGTCGGTCTGATACGTTTGCTGATGGATTTTGCGGCTAGCAAAGAGCAAGCTGGGCTGAAGTCGCGTCTGGTATTTCTTACCGACGACGTGACGGAAACCACCGCCTACCTTAAACGAGCACGTCACGCACTGCCCCGAAGTGCTACGCCTCTGATTTCGACCGATGGAATCGAGGGGCCAGGTGCGTACGGCCTGAATCGAAAAGTGACCTTAACGGTGCTTGTTGGCTCAAAGGGTGTCGTAACGGCCAACTTTGCTCTGGTGCAACCGAGCGTGCAAGCTGATGCGACGAAAATCGGTCACGAGATCATCAAGGTCTTGGGCGGCAGCGACGCACCGACTTTGCAGCAGATGGGTTACAAAGAATCTCGGATGGCGATGAATCGGGCGGGTCAGCAACCCGAGCAGGACGCTATCTATCGTCAAAAGATGGCGCCCGTCATCCAAAAGAATGCTACCCCAGAAGAGGTCGCGGCGGCGGCAACCGATGTTGAGGACTTCGCCGCCAAGAATCGCTGGTTCCGCCAACGGGTTTACCAGGCGTCTCGTCTTATCACCGAGGGGCCTCGGCTGAAAGAATACGGGACACCCGAAGCGCAGGCTTATCTCAAGAAATGGACAAAGGAATTTGCACCGAAAGAAGACGAGCCGGCTGACAAAGAATAATCATGCGAAGTATCTGCTTCATCTTGTGCACGAGCTTGCTCTTTGCTGCGGCTAGTACTGCCGAGGATATCGACTTTGATACCGACGTGGTGCCTTTGCTTTCGAAGGCAGGCTGTAACGCAGCCAGCTGCCATGGGAGTGCGGCGGGGCAGGCAGGTTTTCGCTTGTCACTTTTCGGAGGCGATCCCGAATTCGATTACCGTTCGATCGTAAACGAACTCGAAGGACGTCGCGTCAACTACGTAACGCCACGAAGTAGTCTGTTACTGACCAAACCAACGGGACAGTTGGATCACGGTGGTGGCGAGGTGATGGATTCAAATGCCGAAGCTGCTGGAGTGATTGCGGAATGGATCCAAGCGGGCGCGACACGGAAGACGCGGCGACATCTGGAGCGGCTGATCGTTACCCCGACTTCGTTTGCCGCGACCACGATTCCGGCAGAGTTGCAAATCAATGTTACGGCGGTTTTCAGCGATGGGTTACAGCGTGACGTTACCGAAACGGCCATCTACGTCAGCCAAGACGACTCGGCGCTCGCCGTCGACGAGGCTGGCGCAGCGACAGTGAAACTTGCCGGACAGCATGCCGTGACCGTCCGATACGGCGACCAAGTGACTTCCCTATTGATCACGTCCCCCATCGGACCGGCAATCCCCACTCTACTGGACTCGGACCGCGGGAATTGGATCGATGACGAAATCAACGCAAAACTTCTCGCTCTTCGTCTGGCACCTGCCGAACCCTGCGGCGATCTCGAGTTTTTGCGACGTGTATCGCTCGATCTTATCGGTCGCTTGCCCTCGGCCGCGTTGGTGCAGCAGCTTGTGTCTACCCCCGATCCCATCAATCGAACAGAGCTTATTGACGATTTGCTGAGTTCGGACGAGTTCACGGACTATTGGACGCATCGGTTAGCGACTCAGCTCCGCTTACAAAAACCGGGCACCGACACTTTGGCAGCCAACACCTTTTACAGTTGGTTGCACGGCCAGGTGGCCTCCGACGCGGGTTGGGATTCGATTGCCGACTCGCTCGTCCTTTCACAAGGCGACTCCCACGAGACGGGGGCGGCTACGGTGCATCGATATTTCGCAACCGCCCGCGAAGAAGCCGAATACATGAGCGAAGTGCTGATGGGAGTACGGCTACGCTGCGCCAATTGTCACAATCATCCACTCGATCGCTGGACGCAGGACGACTACCACGGGTTGGCAGCGGTTTTTGTGGGAATCGATCGCGGCCAAGTGGTGCGGTTCACGGGCCGCGGCGAGATCACGCACCCGCGTACGGGTGAACCCGCGGTTGCCAAGATTCCTGGTCAACCATTCATTCCCGGCGGTGTTGACCCGCGGCAATCGTTTGCCGACTGGCTGACCTCGTCTGAGAATCCTTACTTTGCCAAGGCGATGGCTGGCAGAGTCTGGGAGACTCTGATGGGACGCGGACTCGTGAGCCCGGTGGATGACCTGCGTGCGACGAATCCACCCTCGCATCCTGAGTTGTTGGACCAGCTGGCTCATTATTTTTCGGAGAACAACTACCAACTACGTCCCTTGATCCGGCTGATCTGTAACTCGGCCGCCTATAACCGTGCAAGCCGAGCGATGGGCGGTGATAACGTCGACAATCGTTTCTACGTCCATGCGATCACGAAACCGCTGTCGGCGGAAGTCTTGGCAGATGCCATCAGCGATGTCACTGGCGTGGCGGATGAATATGACGGAGTTCGCAGGGCGATCAATGTGGTCGATCGAACGGTCTCGGCAAGCAAACTGGAATTCCTGGGTCAATGCTTGCCCGGCGAGCCGTGCTCGTCTGACGTCAGGATTGACCGAGGAATCGCCTCGCAACTTCATTTGATGAACGGTGGTCTCATCAATGAAAAGATTCGTGACTCCGATTGCCGCCTGCGCTCGCTGATTGAACAAGGAGCCTCGACCGACGAGATCGTCAACACGTTTTATTTGGTTGCGTTCAGTCGGCCGCCAACCAACAATGAACTGGCCGGTTGGGTTAATCGAATCAGTTCGACCGCTGACCCGCAAGAGCGAACTGCTCGCCTCGAAGATTTCCTTTGGGCTCTTTTGAACTGCCATGAATTCTCAACCAACAACTAGTCATCGTGCGGCTTTTGATTGTCGTCTTTCGCTCCGCGAAAGAATGCAACAATGCTACTTTCGCGGAGCGAAAGGCAACATTTATTTACCGCACGATGCTAAGTGGCAAGCCGCCACCAATCACAACAACATCGGTCGGCGAGATTTTCTTCACGTCGGCGGACTCACCGCTTTGGGACTCGGCCTTGGCAGTTACATCCATCGAGTGAATGCGGCCAGCCCGGCCGCTCGTGCCAAGTCGTGCATCCTGATTTGGTTAGACGGCGGCCCAAGTCATCTTGAAACTCTCGATCCGAAGCCCGATGCGACAAAGGAAGTTCGCGGCCCCTTCGAAGCCATCTCGACTTCGGTGCCGGGTATTCGAATCAGCGAGTTGATGCCGCGTACTGCGGCCGCGATGCAGCACACCGCCATCATTCGCTCAATGACTTCACCGCTGGGCGAGCACAATTTCGGCACTCACTATTTGCTGACAGGCTACAAACCAACGCCTGCACTGAATTATCCTGCCATCGGTTCCGTGGTGTCGCACCTGAATCGGCGTCCTGGTGACATACCATCGCATGTGGCACTTCCCGATTTGCGGGTGGGCGGGGGAAAGTTTGCCGCCGCTGGCTACCTGCCGCCGAGTGTCGCTCCGTTTGAAGTTGGCGGCGATCCTGCCAGCCCCAACTTTCAGGTTCGCGATCTCGATCCGTTCCCTGGCATCGTTGACGAGCGGTTGGGGCGACGGCGGAGCTATCTGCAGATGCTGAACGGAGTACAGGAAGCAGCTCAAATCGCTCCGCCGAACGATGCCGCCTTCGAGCAGGCCTATCGGTTGATGACTTCGCCGGCCGCCAAGCGCGCCTTTGATCTGTCAGCGGAAAGTGACGACGTGCGTCGCCGCTATGGCGGCAAATCGATCGGACAATGCTGTCTGCTCGCACGCAGACTGGTCGAGGCCGGTGTTCCGTTTGTCACCGTGAACAACCGCGGCTGGGATACTCACAATGACCTAGTCACACGACTGAAGGAGGGCTACACAGGTGCGAAGATACCGGTGGGGCTCGTACCATCGCTCGACATGGCGTACGCCGCGCTAATTACTGATTTACATGATCGCGGTTTACTTGACGACACACTGGTCGTCGTGATGGGTGAGTTCGGCCGCACCCCGAAGCTTAATACCCAGGCCGGACGCGACCACTGGCCTCGCGTGTTCAGCGTGATGATGGCCGGCGGCGGCGTACCGGGAGGTCAAGTCATCGGCTCGAGCGACGACATGGGCGAAAGTCCCGATTCTCGTCCCGTTACGCCGGCAGATCTGGCAGCAACGATCTATCGATTGCTTGGTATCGACCCTGCAACGACTCTTTACACCAGTGACGGTCGTCCGGTGCAGGTCACCGCGGATGGCATCGCACTAAACGAGCTCGTTGGATGAACCGATTCACAAGCATTTCGAGCTTGCCTTGGCTGTTTGCGCAGCTGCACATCGTTTGCCGGTTGCGCCGGAGTGTTGTCACCGCTGCAGTGTTGATGCTTGGAATCATCGGCATGTCGCAAAGTGATGGCGGCCAACCACCGATCACCGCACTGACGATTTCAGCTGACGACACGACTCTGGTTGCCGGTTCGCAGTTGGGAGTTCACATCATCTCCTGGCCCAAGCTCGATCCCGCACTCGTTCACGACGTCCGTTTCCCACAGATTCACGACTTGAAATTTTCTCCTAACGGCAGGCAACTTCTGATCGCTGGCGGTGCTGCAGGTGAATACGGAGAGTGGAAACTAGTTTCGTGGCCAGAATTTGAAGTGATTGCAACTCGAACCTCGCACAGCGATGTGATTCATTCGGCCGCTTGGTTGTCCGATGACCTCTTCGTGACCGGCGCTGCCGATAATGATTTGATTCAGTGGCGGCTGTCCAGTGGCGAGGTAGAAGAGTTGCGTGTCGTCCATGGGCACTCTCGTCGTGTGTTGTGCGTCGAATCGATGAGTGAGCACGATTTGGTAGTCTCGGCCGGCATCGATCAGGTCTTGAGAGTGTGGAACTGCAAGCAGGGTATTCTCGCGGAGCATCCGCTCCGAAATCTGGATAACCACACCGGGGCCGTCTGCGATCTAGCGGTTAGGCCAGGTGGGCATGCGACTCCTTATCTTGCCTCGGCCAGCGTCGACAGAACGGTTCGGTTCTGGCAGCCAACGATCGGTCGGCTCGTCCGATTTGCGAGGCTGCCGGTCGAACCAGCTTCGATCGCTTGGAGCCGCGATGGTGAGCGACTCGCGATCGGATGCTCCGACGGAAAACTGAGAATCCTTAACCCCAACACCGTCGAAATCGAACAGACACTCGACGGAATCGAGGGCTGGATTTACGAAGTCACCGCAGCGGATGACGGCAGCTATGCGGTCGCAGGCGCGGGCGGATCCATAGCGAGAGTGATCGCAGCGGAATCGCAAAAATGAAGGATTCATCGCCGACAGAAACTTGCTCCGGTCGCCCCGCCGCAACGTCGAGCACGTTCGGATCGGCCGGTTCTGCGTGATGTAAGTGTCGCTAACGTTGCAACGCCTCAAAACCGGAAACGACGTCGAAGAGTTCTTCGTCAATGCTACTTTGTCGCTGGCGATGAAATGACGAGTTGAGTTTCGCAAGGAGTTCTTCAATATTTTTGTCAGCTCGTTGCATGGCAGCCAATCGACTGGCATTCTCGCTGGCCAAAGACTCGGCACAGGCGCGGAACATGGACACGAAAAGGTATTCTCCCGTTAGCTTGCGCATCGTTTGAAAATTGCCGCCCAAAACTTGTGGCAGATTCTTTGTCGGCCACGGGGTCTCGCTGAGCTGACCACGCCATGCGTCGTCCAGTGGCAGAAGACGTTGGCTGACCGGTTCGTACAGAGAACCGGACGTGGGTCGATTGTAAAACAAGTAGAGTTGGGACGCCGCGTGTCTTTCGGTTTGCGTCTCGTAATCAACGAGAAGTTGCCCTACCAAAGGTGCGATCGCTTTGACCGTGTTTGGCACGTTGAATTGACCGACCAGTTGAGAGTTTGTGTCAGCCAGACTCGCGTGGATTCGCTCTCCAACGGCCCAAATTATATGCTTGCCGGGCAAACTAGCGAGCGTTCCTATCGCCTCGTCAGCAATGATTGTGTTGAATTGTCCGACAAGGCCCTGATCGGAACCGAAGACGATCGCGGCGTTCATATTCGCGGCGGTTGCCTGCCCGCCCTCTGGTGCCTGCCCATGTTCTGGTGATTGAACGCGTTCGGATTGGATGTCGGCAAATTCGGCTTCTCGAATGCACACGCCAAGGGCGAGTTCGACGGTGCTGCTGTAATCGGCGAGCGCACGTACCGAACTTTCAAACTGGACGATTTTGGAAGCGGCCATCGCTTTCATCGTCCGCACCACCGATTGCAGATCCGTGGCTCCGCCAATCTGTCGCTTTAGACTTGCTGTTGTTTGTGTCAAGTGGCCGGTCCCTGGCTTGGTGGAAGCTTCGTATCAGGTGGTTGAAATGATTGAAGTGCGTCGCGAGCGATTCTTAAAATCTCGTCGCGGTCCGCATCACTTAGCGATTCCGCTGACTGGAGACGATCTTGTATCTCGTCGGAAAGACTTGCTGCGGCGGCTCGAACTGAGGCTTCGGCGTCTGTCATCTGATCCATCGGAACCTGATCAAAGAGGCCATCGGTCAGTGCCAACAGGACCATCACCTGCGCCGGCACGGAGACTGGCGAATGTTCAGCTTGTTTAAGACATGCGCGGATACGTCGGCCGTGTTCGATCATTTGGCGAGTGGATTCATCGACCCGAGCACCAAACTTGGAGAAAGTTTCCATCTCCTCGAACTGTGCGTATGCCAACTTGAGATCGCCAGCGACGGCACGGTAGGCAGCTCGTTGTGCCTTGCCGCCGACACGCGAGACCGATTTCCCCACGTCAACTGCTGGCAGGATACCCAACTCAAATAGCGATGGCGATAGATAGATTTGTCCGTCGGTGATGGAGATCAAATTGGTTGGGATGTAAGCGGAAATGTTTTGCGCCTCCGTCTCGATGATTGGAAGTGCTGTTAGCGAACCACCGCCAAGTTCCTCGCGCAGATGAGTTGATCGTTCCAAGAGTCGCGAGTGAAGATAGAAGATGTCACCGGGAAAAGCCTCGCGACCAGGAGGACGCCGAAGAAGCAACGATAACTCGCGGTAGGATCGGGCGTGGTGAGTCAGATCGTCATAGACAATCAGCACATCGCGGCCTTCTTCCATAAAGTACTCCGCAATCGTTGTTGCCGCGTACGGAGCGACATAGGAAAGTCCAGGTGGATCGTTCCCTTCGGCGACGACGACAACCGTATAATCCATCGCATCTTGATCCTTCAACGTCGCTATCACTTTCGCAACTGTCGATGCACGTTGCCCAATTGCGCAATACACGCAAACGACATCTTGATTGCGTTGGTTGAGGATCGTGTCGATGGCGATCGCCGTTTTACCCGTTTGGCGGTCACCCAAAATTAGTTCGCGCTGACCGCGACCGATCGGTATCAATGCGTCAACCACTTTCAGCCCTGTTTGAAGCGGCACCGTGACTGGGGCGCGGTCCATGATCGAAGCCGCCGGGCGTTCCACAGGCTTACGCTGGTTCGAGACGACCGCTGCCCTCCCATCGAGCGGACGGCCAAGCGGGTCGATCACACGGCCTAACAAACCGTCGCCGACCACAACGTCCATAACTCGGCCTGTTCGGCGTACTCCCGCGCCCGCATGCAGCGTCGTGTAGTCACCGAGCAGTACGACACCAATTTCATCGGCATCGACATTAAACGCAATGCCAAGCGTGCCGTTGGGAAACGTCACGATTTCGTCGTACCCAATCCCCGGCAATCCGGTGACTTGAGCGATGCCCGTCGAGACACTCGAGAGAGTTCCGACCTCGTGCGGCAGCAACTTTGGCGAAAACGACTGGCGACCACGAGAAAGCCGTTCGAACGCTTGCTCAAATGTGACTTGCATTAAGTCGTTTGGCTCGCTCATTGGGAGATACTCACTTTCGTATCGGCCGCGTGCACGGTGTCGTCGTCAAGCAGTTCGCTAACGCTTTTTTCAAGTGACGCGATATAGTCACCAATGCTCCATGCGATCCTTTGTCCGCCGATCGTCAATTCAATCCCACTTGCGACCTCAGCATCGGATTCAAATCTAACGGGCATCTCGGTTGAAAACACTTCATTGAGCGTTCGCTGGACGGCGTCGTGTTGCTCGGAAGACAGATCCAGCGAGCTCCGCACAATGGCAGGATTCGAATCGGAAACTTTGCATTCACGAACCGTTTTCTTCACATCATCGTTGAGCTCTCGCAGGCGAGCGAGAAAGACATCGCACATCCGTCCTTCTAAGTCGACACCAGCAAGGTCCGACAACGCATGGCGCGCGATGGCAAACACTTCGGCATGAGTCCGCTTGGTGATCTCCGCTTGTAGACTCGTGAACTCACGTTTCAACGATTCCTGGCGTTTCGTTCGCAAGGCGTCGGCATCACTCCGCGCCTCGTCAAGCATCTGCTGTCGTTTCGCCTTTACCTCTTCGGTTGCCTTCGTCAGCAACTCACTTCTCTGCTGGTCAAACTCTTCGTTCTTCTTTGTGAATTCGTCCCGTTCCTGCTTGGCTTCTCGCTTTTTCGTGTCCGCATCGGCAAGTTCGTCCGCGATTCGCTTTTCACGCTTGTCGATAGCATCCAAGATAGGCTTGTAGAGAAAACGCTTCAGTAGCCAGACCAAGATCAGAAAATTGACAGTCTGCGCACCGACGGTGAACCAATCGATGAGCATCGTTTAATTCCCTGTCGCTTGGGAGATGGCGTGATTCCAAAACGGGTTGGCAAAGATCAGAATCATCGACACGACGAAACAATAAATCGCCGTGGACTCGATCATTGCCAAGCCAACAAACAATGTTCGAGTGATCGTCGGCGAGGCATCAGGTTGTTGCGCAATCGACGTCAGCGCAGTGGCGACCGCCCTGCCTTCGGCTAACGCTGGCCCCATTGTGCCAAAACCCGTCGTGATCCCCGCAATGACAATCGACGTCACTGCGATCCAAGTCATGCTATCCATGTTGTTTCCTTTGAGATTGCATATGAAATTTCATAGGCGAAAGTCGCAGAGACTTTCGGTGATTCGTGTCGCGGTCGAAACTCTCTGCGAGTTTCACTACGGGTCAGTTTGTCGTTACGGATTCAGTCTCGACCTTTGGCTCGCGAACACGTGTCGCCGCGGCAATGTAGACCGCTGCCAAAATGCTGAAGATGTAAGCCTGAACCATCCCGGTTAGTAAACCTAGCAGTGTCATCACAATGGGGAAGAGGAAGGGCGTGATTGAAAGCAAGATGCCGATAATCATGGCCCCACTCATCATGTTGCCGAACAGACGAATCGCTAGCGCCAACGTTCGCGATACTTCGCTGATCAAATTGAACGGCAGCATAATGAATGTCGGCTTAATATAGGATTTCAAGTAGCCGCCAACTCCCTGGTCTTTGATTCCAAACATTGGAACGGCGACAAAGACGCATAACGCCAGCGCACAGGTGGTTGAAAGTGACCCTGTCGGAGGTTCATAGCCCGGAAGGATCGTGAACAGACTCGCGGTGGCCACAAACAGAAACAGTGTCCCGATAAAGCCGAGGTATTTCTCAGGTTTGCGAAGCCCGATGCTTTTGATTTGCTCGACGATTCCAGTGACGATAATTTCCAGTAAGTTTTGCCAGCCAGTGCGTTTGATCTCCGTCGACAACGTCCGAGTAATCAGCAGCGATCCGATGGTCAGCACCAGCATGATGACCCATGTGAAAGCAATCGTAGCGTTGAGTTTGACGAAACCTGATTGCCAAAAAATCAATTCATCGGGACTGAGACGCATGCTCGATCTCCTCTTGGTAGCGAGAGTCGCAGAGATTTTCGGAATTCGTGGCGGGATCGAAACTCTCTGCGAGTTTCGCTACGGGAGCAGTCAGTCGTGTCACCACGATTCTCGCGAACAAGAATCCAGCAAGGCACAGCAGGACTCGTTGCCATTGTCCGTCCGCGACGAAATAGAAACCGACGAGTGTCACTGTCATTCGCGAAACATGGCTGACTAGAAACCAAGACGCAGGATGTGCCGAGGTTAGGCCATTGCGAATGGTCCACCATAGCCCACCAAAGAAAATCGCACCTAGGGTCAAGCCCACGACGAGAGGCACGACATTGTTTGCGATCTCATTCATGTTCGTCCTCATTCTCTTCATGCATCGCTTTGTCCTCTTTGGAAACCCACATCCAGGCATTGAAACAGCCGATCAGCAAACCAGCCACCAGCAACATCAACGTCCACGACTGGCCACGAGGAAAGCGATTGTCGAGCCACATGCCAACTGCCGTACCCACAAGCGTCGGCACCACGATCGACCAACCGATCAGCCCCATCATACCAAGCCCAAACCAAACGCCGGTGTCGTGACGCCGCATCGCCTTGATTTTTCGCTTCGCTTTCGTGTCTACTTGGCGAGCAAACTTGGACGACTGACTCGCCAGTTTCGTTTTATTCGGTTCGGGGTGTTCATTCATGCTGGAACTGCGCAATGTGACGAACAAAATCGCTTTCCATTCTCGCCAGAACGGCGCGAACGTTTTGCTCTTGTTCATTCAACGTCAAGAATTCTCGCTGTACTGCTTCACGAAGTTCACTCAAGTCCACGCCCACAATAGCGTTTCGCACCGACACCAGCACGTTCAATCCGGTCTTCACCATCGCGCCCTCGTCGACGGCCACGAACGACTCACCGGCGTCTACCGTTTGGTAGACGAGGATCCCAGGCGTAATCGCTGCCACGCAGTCGAGTCGGTGCGGCAATATCCCAAAGGAACCAAACTGAGTCTCTGCTACCACTCGCAAAACATCGGTACACTCGACGAGCACTTCAAAAGGCAACAGGATTTTAAGCGTCATGTGGGCTTGGATTGGCATGCTCCGTCTCCTTGTCACTAAGCGGCTCCGAATCGGTGGGCATTTTGGCTTCGTCGACCTTGCCGATCATGTACAGAGCTTTTTCCGGATAGTCCTTAAACTCATCGTTCAAAATCCGGCTGCACCCGTCAAGTGAGTCTTCCAAACTGACCGATTTGCCTTTCAACCCGGTGAATTGCTCGGTGGTGAAGAAGGGTTGAGTCAGGAATCGTTCCAACCGCCGAGCGCGAGCGACAACGTTTCGATCGTCCGGTGATAGTTGTTCGAGCCCGAGCATCGCGATGATGTCCTTCAAGTCGTCGTATTGAGCGAGTGTGCGCCGAATCTCTTGCGCCAATTCGTAGTGCTGCTCACCAACAATGCCCGGTGTCGCCATTTTGGAATTCGACTGCAGGGGATCAATCGCCGGAAACAATCCCTCGCTCGCTCGTTTTCGTGACAGAACAATCGAAGCCGACAGGTGCGAGAATGTGTGAACTGCGGCGGGGTCGGTAAAGTCGTCGGCGGGGACGTAGACCGCTTGGATCGATGTGATCGCGCCCGAATCCGTGTTCGCGATCCGCTCTTCCAAACCGGAAAGCTCGGTTCCCATCGTCGGTTGATAACCCAAACGTGACGGCATTTGTCCCATCAAGCCCGAGACTTCCATACCAGCTTGGATGAAGCGAAAGATGTTGTCGATCAACAATAACACGTCGCGGTGTTCTTCGTCACGAAAATACTCCGCCATTGTCAGGGCTGCGTGGCCAACACGAAACCGGCTGCCCGGCGGTTCGTTCATCTGACCGAAAATCATCACCATGTTGTCAAGCACACCGGCGGATTTCATTTCGCGGTACAGTTCTTCACCTTCGCGACAACGTTCGCCGATACCACAGAAGATACTCGTCCCTTCTTCGTGGCCGACCATGTTGTGAATCAGCTCGGCCAACAGCACTGTTTTGCCTACCCCGGCGCCGCCGAACAATCCCGCCTTGCCACCGCGTTCTAAGGGCAAGAGCACGTCGATCGCTTTGATTCCCGTCTCGAATACTTCCGATTTCGTCGATCGGCGGACGAGTGGAGGTGGCGTTTGATGCACGCTTCGCCACTGCACGTCTTCCAGAGCCGGGCCACGATCAATCGTGTTGCCGAAGACATCCAACATTCGCGATAAAATCGGTTTGCCCACCGGAGCCAGCAAAGGACCTCCTGTGTCCGTCACTTGGGTCCCCCGTGCTAGTCCCTGCGTGGGTGTGAGTGCAATCCCGCGCACGCGATGGGCATCGAGTTGCGCGAGCACTTCGATCGCAATTTCCTGGTCGGTCCCAGCCCTCAACATCGTGTGGATCGCAGGCAACCGCTGCGTAAAGCAAACGTCCACAACACTGCCGCGCACTGCGACCACCTTGCCGAAATGCAATTCCGGTTGCACGGCGTTAGTCGGTACTCGGTGCTTTGGGTCGTTCGCTGTCGTCATTAGGTGCACATTTTAGCATACCGACGGTTCGCCGATGCGAAGAAGTGTCTCAGTAAGCACCGCAATGCTCGTTGGTTTAACAAGGTACCGATCAAATCCTGATTCCGCGGCAAGCTCTCTACTTGCTGCATCGGCGTTGCCTGTGAGTGCAATCAGAACCAAATCTTTCAATTCGACGCGACTGCGAATTTGGCGTGCGACTTCGTAACCGCTGATGCCGTGCATCTGTAAATCGAGGAAGACCACCTCCGGCTGGTCTTGCAGTATCATTTGGATTGCCGTCTCACCGTTGTCGGCAACCGTGACGGACTGATGAATCTTTCGAAGCAGTTGCGACATCAGGAACCTCATCGACCGATCATCGTCCACGACCAAGACGCGATAATTTGGTAAATGCGTGCGATTAACCTGATCAGAGACGAACAGCCTCGGTCGAGGAATGATTTCGTCAGCGGCCATCTCGGCAACCATTGGCAATCTCACCACAAACGTGCTGCCATGTCCCAAACCTTCACTGAACGCTTCAATCATCCCTCCATGGAGTTCAACGATTGATTTGGCTAGACGAAGTCCGATTCCAAGACCGTCACCACTCGTTACGGAACGTTTCTCAGAGGGACCATTTGCTAGAAAGATGTTTTGTAAATCATCGGCCCCCATCCCGCGTCCGTTGTCGCAAACTCGTATGACCGCCGCGTCGTTGTCCTTCTCGATCGAAACAGAAAGATTGCCGTTGCGATCGGTGAACTTGGCAGAATTATGAAGCAAATTGGCTAGGACCTGCACTAGCCTCGACTCGTCACCGAGCATTGTTATCGGCAACACGTCCAGATCTACCGTCATCGTGTGACCACATCGATCAATAAACGGCTGGACCTCCTCACAGGCGTGGTGAATCACTTTGCTGATATCGACAGCCGCTTTTCTAATGGAAAGTTGTCCGCGAGCAATCCTTCCCGTGTCAAGCAAGTCATCGCTCAGCCGAGTCAATTGTGAGACCTGACGACGCATGATTTGTAGCAACTCTTCGGTTAGTTGAGGATCATCCATCGACGATGGCCAGGCTTGCAGAGCGTAGCTGAGTGCGCTAAGCGGGTTTCGAATCTCGTGTCCCAGAATCGCAAGTCTCTCTTCGGTTAAAGGCACGTCGTTTGCTCTTGCATGTTGCGTGTTCTCGCATTTGCAATACTCGCTCGTCTGTGGATTCAAGCTGCCTGTCATTGTCGATCTTCCCAATGAAAAATGTGAGAACTTCGGTCGGCGCACGATGCGTTCTTGCAAAGTGAACTCGAAAATCCATCGAGCAGCTCTAGTCCACGAGCGTTTTACTCGGGCTGTGGCAGGCCATAGGCCAGAAATCGAACGATGGAATCGTAATACTCCAAAATTCTGGTCGATCAACTCGAATTCGAAAATCAAGCAATCTATTGTTTTCGCATGGCGGATTCTGCCATAGGCGTATGCCCTCCCCGTAGCCGATTTCGCCAGAGATTGGTGGGTCATGAACCCAAAGTCTGGCGACTTCGGCTACTTCCTGACTCAGGTGCTTTCGAGCATCGCCTGAAACGCCATACGGCTCAACTCGTTCGCAGTGCTAACGTTCAATTTTCGCTTGAGATGTTCACGATGCGTATCGATGGTATGTGTGCTCAAAAACAGTTGCTCTGCAATCGCTCCCGTCGTCATGCCTTCACCAATCAAGCGGAAGATCTCTCTCTCCCGATCACTGAGGCTGTCGATCGGATTCTGTTCCCCAGAAGTATTCTTAAGTGCGGACGCCACCAACCTCGCTTTAAGCTCTTCACTTAAAAATCGCTCGTTCTTGAGAACCGTGCGAATCGCATCGATCAACTTTTCATTCGTTTCCTGCTTGTTCAAATAGCCCAACGCACCTGCCCGAAATGCACGCTCTGCATAAAGCGACTCCTTGTAAGCTGAGATAGCCAGGAACTTGACCGTCGGATTTCGAGATCGAACTCGCTTGATCAATTCGATCCCGTTTCCCGACTTGAGCGAAATGTCGACCAAGACCAAGTCGGGACATTGCTCGGAAATGACTGTAACCCCCTCGTCTTCCGTCGCAGCGACTCCGGAAACCTCCCAGCCAGGCTGGGCTGTGATCCGCATGGTTAGGCCATCTCGCATCAACGGATGATCATCAACAATCACTATTCGTGTTTTCACAATTTCATTTTTCATCCCAATTTCCTTTGCCTTGGTATCGTGCAGCGCACAATGGCGCCGCTGTTTTGCCCAGCCAAAATAGACACTGAACCGCCAATGACGCTGGCGCGATATTCCATAATTTGCAACCCTGCTCCTTGATTAAGCTTGCCGCCCGCGTTCATCGAGGAGGCATCCATCCCGACTCCGTCGTCACTGACTTCCAATAGGATCTGGTGCTCGTCAGCCGAAAGTGAAACGCAGATATCTTTCGCTCCGCCGTGTCGCTGAGCATTGTTGATTGCCTCTTGAGCGATTCGATACAGATGCGTTGCAACATTGTTACTTTCGATTGTCATTGAACCGCTGTGGACGAAGCTGCAAACAACCTTATCTTCAACCGTTGTATCACTCGCAAGTTCAGTCAATGCTGAATGCAATCCTTCGGCGTCGATCTGTACCGGCATAATTCCATGTGATAGTGACTGAACATGTTGATTCGCCTCCTTCAATCCCTGAACGAGCTTTGAAACGTTGAACATCAGACGCGAAACGTCGGCGTGATCAAGCGCCAATGTTTGACGATGATCATCTACTGTCTGAATTCTTTGGTTAAAGAAATCTTCGATTGTCCCTGCGATCAATGACAATCCGGTAAGCTCTTGCTGAGTGCCATCATGCAGTTCTTGCCCAATGCGACGCTGTTCGTCCGAAGCTATCTCTAGTACTTTATTCTGAAGCTCCTTCCGCTGAGATACGTCACGAATGACAACGATAAGTAGCGACAAATGGTCGATTCGACTTACCGTCAATTCTGCGTCAAAGCCTGTGCCGTCTTTGCGTTTCGCTATCAACTCGAGGTAGTTTCCGATACCGGACTCAGATATCGGCAAGTGTTGGATTGACGATACTCGAATCAGACGATTGCAATCGGTAGACGTCAGCAGTGACAAAATGGATTTGCCGAGAATGTGTTCGCGGGGATAGCCAAACATTCTCTCCGTGGCGGGATTGAGACTAGCGATGGTCCCCTCGTCGTCGATGGTCAAGATTGCATCTGCGGCAGAGTCGAGGATTGCCTCCAGGTGCTCCTTGCTTTCCTGCAAAGACTTTTCCAGCAAAAGCCTCTCCGTGAGGTCAATAAAAGTGATGACAACCCCAAGGATTTGATCGCCATGAGACCGATAGGGCAGAATTCGCCGGAGGTACATTCGAGAATCGTCCCCCTCGATCGTGCTTTGAATCGGTGTCGATTCACGAATCACTTTTCGGCAATCACTCAGCAAACAATCATCGATGAATCGAGTCGTGATATCGCTAAAAGGACGCCCAATATCGGTAGATCGTAAGTTCAATAGTTTAACCGTTGGTGGCGTAAACCTCTGGATCTGCAAGTCGCCATCCAAGAATAATGTCGCAATCTCCGTGCTGGCGAGCAAATTTAAAATGTCGTTATTGGCGACATCGAGCTCGGTCACTTTTTCAAGCAGTTCCGAATTTACGGTACTGAGCTCTTCATTGAGCGACTGCAACTCTTCTTTTGACGTCTCAAGTTCTTCATTTGCCGATTGAAGTTCCTCGTTCATCGACATGATTTCTTCATTGGAATTTTTGAGATCCTCGTTGGCACCTTCCAATTCCTCGATCACGCCTCCCAGTTCTTCGCCGTGTGACTTGAGTTCTCGTTCGAGTTGATTCGCGTAGGAGGAGGACTCGGCATTCGGTGATTCCGACAATACGGCGGGTCGTGAGACCGCGGCGATCCGAGATTTGTCGGCGAAGCTAATTAGCATCAGCGATTCCGCCTCCATTCGTGTTTTTATGACGCGGACATGAACGGTGCAGACAATCGTATCGTCGCCGCGTTTCATTTTAGCTTCGATTTCAGCGTCAGTGTCTTCAGCGACTGATTTTTGGCATGCGAACCGCAGTTTTGACCGCAGCCCTGGACGACACATGGACAATAGATTGTGGTTGGGCTCGCCCGCAGGAAACTCGAAGTAATCAACCAGTGGTCCGGTGAGGTACAGGACTTCATAGCGGCGATTGACCAGTACGCTAGCGGGCGAGTAATTGCTGATGAGAGCTTTCTCGACGAGTTCCTTATATCCTTGACGCGGCGCAATGGAAGGTAATTGCATCGTACTGCGTCCATGAGGACCGTGCGTCGCGACCAGCGGAAAAGGTATTCCGCTGCGCCGACTCGAAACCACCTTTTTAAAGATCCGCCATTTCTTAGAGATCGACCCGAAGAGGTGATCGGCGTGTGCAATCGATTCAGACGGCCCCAGCATCAAGACACCATCATCTGCCAGCGCAAAATGAAAAAGCGAGATAACCTTTCGTTGCATCTCTGGCTCCAAATAGATCAACAAATTTCGACATGAAATGAGATCGAGTTTGGAAAACGGTGGGTCGTAAATTAGGTTCTGCCGAGAAAATACGACCGACTCTCGTAGTTGCTTGCCGATTTGATAGTGGGCCTCATCGGCCTTGGTGAAGAACCGGTCTAAACGCTCTTGTGAAACGTCGCTCGCGATGCTTGAGGGATAGACTCCAGCTCGAGCCACTACGATGGCAGCCTCATCGACGTCGCTGGCGAATACTTGGATGGGCCTTGTAGAGGTCGGCTGTTGAAGAACTGCATCGCTTCGCCCGTCGAGACACTCGATCAATAGCAGCGCAAGCGAATAGGCTTCTTCACCGGTTGCGCAGCCGGGGACCCAAACGCGGAACGGAAAACGAGCGACGTCGCGGTTCGTAAGCTCGGGAAGCAATTGGTCGGATAGCTCTTGATAGGCCTCAGGGTCTCGAAAGAAAGCTGTCACGCTAATGAGCAAGTCACGGTACAATGCCGTGGCTTCCTTCGGATCTTCCTTGAGACGCTCGACGTATTGCTGCAAGTGTTCCAAGTGATGCAGTCCCATTCGGCGCCCGATCCGCCGCAATATCATGTTCTTTCGGTAGCTAGTGTCTGTCATCAAACAGAATGATCCCGTGTTTTACGGGGTTATTTAGAAAAAAGCTCCTTGAAGACTGAACCGTTTGACCGGTTCGAGTGTTGAAACAGTTAGGAAAAACCAATTTCATCACAAATCTTCAAGGAGTGGTCGAGATGCGAAAGAGTTATGAACCTCAGATGCGGTTCGCAGCAACCCCCATCGCGCAGTTGCAATTGAATCTGAATTGTCGTGACGAAATTATACCCGTTCTCGCTGCCCTGCGTCATGTCTATCTCGACGGTCCGCTGCGAAGAAGCCTTACCAACTTAATCGCGCAAGATGTCAGTGAGCTCTCGCGCCGCGATACCGGCAGACCCGGTTTCGATGATTGGCAAATTCTCGTGCTGGCAGTGCTCAGAATGAATTGCAATTTCGACTACGACAAACTCCAAGACCAAGCCGAGAACCATCACAATCTCCGTACGATCCTCGGTGTTGACGATTGGGAGCAAGACCCGAATTTCGACTTTCGCCGTATTCGCAATTCGTGTTGTCTGATCAAGCCTGAGACAATTGAGAAGATCAACCACATCATTGTTCGACACGGACAACAGTTCCATGGCGATGCAGTAGGATCGGCTCGCGCCGACTCGTTCGTGATCGAAACGAATATTCATTACCCAACCGAAAGCAGCTTGATGTACGACGGGATGCGGAAGATCATCCCGCTGGCCCGCACCCTTGCTGACGAAATCAGTCTTCCTCGGTGGCGTCAGTCCGCTCACTTGTTAAAGACGATCAAAAAGCTTCATCGACAAATTAATCAGCTCTCTGCCAGTCGTATCGTCAAAAAGAAGGAGGCGATCGAATCGCTCTACTGTAGCCTGATAGAGCGTGTAGACTTGATCCTCCAAAGAGTCAAAACACTGGAAAAGGCAGCGAAAAACGCATTGCCTCTCTCGCTGCACATTCGGCTTGAGGAACTCACGGGTTGGGCCAGTTTGACCCAACAGGTTCGTGATACCGCGCATCGCCGAGTGGTGCTGGGCGAGAGCGTTCCCAACAGCGAGAAGCTGTTCAGCCTTTTCGAAACTCATACGCAACTCTACCAACGTGGCAAAGCAGGCGAGCCGATTCAGTATGGACGACTGGCAATGATCTTTGAGGACGGTGCGGGCTTCATCAGCCATTACTATCTGATGGATCGTGATGAAACCGACGGCAGTGTCGTGGTTGAGCAAACGAAGATCGCCCAGCAGCGTCACCAAGGTAAGCTTGAAGAACTTTCGCTTGATCGTGGCTTTCACAGCGCGGCGAACGTTAAAGCCTTGTTGCCGATCGTTGGCAACGTCAGTTGTCCATCGCGGAACTCTCAAAACTTTGCAACCGAAGTTGCCAACGAGTCAGACGACTCACGCCGACGTCGACACCGTCACGCAGGAATCGAATCCGCGGTCGGTGCGTTGCAGCGGGGCAACGGATTGAAACGTTGTCGTGACCGCAGTGAAGTTGGTTTTAAACGCTATCTTGGCCTAGCCGTGCTGGGGCGGAACCTGCAGGTGCTTGGCCGGCTATTGATCGCGGCAGAAAACCCCGACGCTGCAGCGGCAAAGACAGTACGTGCAGCGGCCTAATTAGGTCAAAGACACAACGCAGAGTTGATCAACGACACCCTCCTGGCTGAAGGTACGCGCAGTCATCTGAAAACACTGCAAATTCGCCCCTCATCGTGGTGTTGAAGGCGGGTCGCCAACAATCTTCACACTAACGTTTCGCCCTCTCAAGCTGTAAAATTACGCCGCCTCGAGGTTTTATGACAGACACTAGCTACGCTCGCCAGAGCGTGGATCCACCGTCTGGTGACGGTAGCTACGTAACATCGACTGCCACTTAAACATCCGACGGTACTAAGCCACCGAGAATTAGCGTGCAACAAGGTAGGTGCCGGCGAAGCGGTCACTGAACAATCGGCGGCGGCTTCGATAGATGACGACCGCGAGGCAAGCAATGACGACGACGCTCGCGGCCGAGAATCGTTGAAGTGTTTCGATCGGCCAATCACCGGAACTCCGACCCGATAGCGTCCACAACAGAATCAACACACAGACGGGTACGATTCCTGTCGCAAGCATCCGGATGAACACTCGCAGGCCTGAGGCTCGCTTGCCACGGCGGTTGACAAAGGTCAACCCGAACAGTCGCACGATCACGCCGCCCCTAAACAATAGCCCGGTCACAAGACTTGGTAACCAAACCATCTGGATCCAACAAAGCGTTGCCCAAAAGAGACCGCCATGGAGTCCAGTGAAGCTGTTTTCCAGACGAGGAAGTTCGCCATGCGATTTTCGGATTTCAGCAACCAGGGCCGCTGCCGCATCGGCCTCTGATTCGCTTGGATCGGGCAATGCGGAAATCTCGTTTAGCGTTCGACGGTATGTTTCACGCATGGTTTGTCCATAAACGGAAAACATGACCTGATCATCATCCATGGTTTCGCTATAGTTGGCTCTCGCGTAAGTCTTCAATGCATTGACTCGTAACGTATTGTCGCGCCGACCTGAATGGAACTCTTCGTCGATCAGAGACAGTATCCCAGCTAGTTCGCGTGCCTCGGGCATTGATGCTTCCTGCTGCTGGTACACAAGCGTCATCATCATACTCGAAAGAATCGTAAACATCGGCAGCATCAGCGTGGCTGCGACCATGCCAGCGACTCGGTAAGGAACGCGAACCGAACGCTTCATTCGCAAAGTATCGGCCAGCTCTTTCGCCGATTCCAGTGATGGGGTGTGTTGCAGATCCTCGACCAACTTTGCATCGGACAGCGACATCGCATGTACACCTTTGTTGGTGGTGCGATAGCGATCGGCTAACAAAAGGCCGACGTCACGTAGAACACGAAGGCGACCCGCAATCTCGGTCTGTTCCGTTCCCGTTCCAATCGTAGGTGCATGGTTGAATTTTGCGTCGCCGCGTGGCTCACAGAGCACACCGAACGGTAATAATTTCAGCTGACCGCCCTCGGTTACCCACACATGTTGGATCGAAAGTTTCTCGGGTAAATCTGCCGCTCGCGAACCGGCAGACAACTCATCGGCCAATTGTCCAAGCACTTCTTTCGCAACGTGCCAATCGAGCGTTTTCGCTTCGTCGCAAGCAACCGGCCAGCCTGAAAGTGCTTCGTACGCATCCCACCTTTTCTGCGGATCGACTTGTCCGCCTAGCCAGCGCAAGCGGCTGGTCCTCGTCGCGTTTCGTTGAGCCGTCGTTAGTGGCGATGCGTTGGATGAACGAATGTACAACCAAACGCGGCGAAGTAAGGTGGCATCGTAGCCAAGCAGCAATTCGCCCTGATCGGTGCTTCCGAACTGTCGAAGAACGTGATAAGGACCGATCATCTCGGTGCCCGACTTGGCATCGAACGCCTCATGAGCATCCACACGCGGATTCCGTGAAGCGACGCTCATGCTTTCCACGACCCGCGTGCCCGAAACAAGGTCGTGGACTGCGGCGTTACCGTTGCTAGCACGAACCGTTAAAAACATCGAGACTGAAATCAGCAAACGCGACCAGCCAAGAAGCATCATTAGCAAAGCCATGCCGAGCGATGTGACGTCGCGAAATTGCTGGTCACCAAGCAGGAAGCCTGCAACGATACTCGGCAAGACTGGCGGCATAATGAAAAGCAGCGAACGCATCACTGCCGCGACGAACGACGGTCGACTGTCGCCTTGGATTACCTGCAGCCTCAGCATTCGTTTGCCAAGGGTTTTGCCGTAACGCCATTCACAAAGTGCGAAGTACAGAAACTGCATTGACACGCCGGCGACGGAGGCAATCACGGAGCTAAAGCCCGGTAGCGGGTCTCCAGGGCTTATCGACGTCCGACTTGCAAACAACCAAATGCTGATGGGACTGATTGCGATCGACAGCAGACAATAGTCGATCGCCGCTGCTAGGAAACGGCTGCCCAACGTAGCTGGCGTGGGGACTCGTGAACTGAGCGGAATCAGTGCGTCACGTAATTCGCCGTAGCTCGCAAAGCGGTCGCCCGGTGCCTTCTTCAGGCATTTGGTGATGATGCGCTCCAGTTCTGGCGGAGCATCCATCGCGGCATCCTTCAACGAGGGTGCCGTGTTGTCCAGGACGCGAGCAAGCAATTGCACCATGTTGTCGGCGACGAACGGAACCTGTCCGACGACCAGGTAATACAACGTGATCCCAATCGAATATATATCGCTGCGGTGATCCAACGGTTCGCCTCGCAGTTGTTCCGGCGACGCGTATGCCGGCGTCCCCAAGAACGTTCCGACTTGTGTGATCTCGGTCTGTGTCCGAGCCAGTTCTGCTCCCGCGGGTAGATCGCGGCCTACGGCGGTGATTGACAATCCAAAGTCGCCAATCTTGACGTGACCTTCTGCATCGACAAAGCAGTTGTTCGGTTTGATGTCGCGATGCAACACGCCGGCATTGTAGGCCGCTTCCATGCCGTCGATGATTTGCAGGATCGCGTCAACGGCCGCTTTCGGGCTGAGCCGACCGTTGGCCTTGACCCATTGCCCGAGTGTTCCGCCTCGCACCAACTCCATGCAGATCGTCGGTCGGCCTTCGATCTCTTCCGTGCCATAGACGTAGACGCTGTTGGGATGGTTGATCGACGCGGCCAATCGTCCCTCGCGAAGAAACCTCGCCCTCGAATCACGATCATCCAGCGAATGTCCCATCACTTTCAACGCAACTCGGCGAGCCGTCGGCGTGTGATCGGCTTCGTAGACGACTCCCATTCCGCCATGGCCAAGTCGTCCAGTAATTCGATAGTCGCCAAACATCTGGCCGGGCGTTAGGTCAGGAAAATCGCTGTCGTTGGTTTCCCCGCCGCTCAGCACGACCGATTGCGTCACGTCCATTGGGCCAGTAGCGATTTCCGATGGCGAAGGATGAATCGCCAGACGCATTAGGCAATTTGGGCAAACGATTTTGCCAGCGGCTCGAGCAAGCTTTTCACCGCAGCGTTGGCATTGTTCGCCGTTTTTGTCACTGTCAATCATTGTCGGACTCCTAGTTGAATCATCGGGCTAGTTCGACTGTCCCATTTTTTCGATTTCAGCGTATTCGTGAGCCGACGGCGCTAGCCGCGGGCCTTATTTTGCCAACGTTTTACCGAGCGTCAGCCCGACGCTAGCGCGTTCGGCTCACAAAATGGGACAGTCGAACTAGGCGGCTGTTGACTTAGTGAGCCGCTCGCGCGTGAGCGGCTTATCCCACGCATTACCCGGTGCCTTACGGCCCACGGCTCACCACTGCGATTTGCATTTCGATTAAATCAACAGTCTGCTTAGGAGTCGATAACAGAAAAAGTTGCCATGGTTACAGAAATTCTGAGATTTTGATCAGTGCGGCGTCCAACCTACTTACTGAGCGCTCGCAGCAGCGTTTCCAACTCATTGGCAACGTCGTTTTTATCCTGCACCGTTTCCGCAACCACTTGACGCAACTGATCTCGATACTCTCGTCTCAGACGGTGCACGGCAACTTTAACAGCCCCTGGCGTCATGCCCAATTGCGAAGCGGTGTCCTGATACTTGGTTTCAGCCCCTTCCAAGCTCAGATAACTCGCCAGCGTGTCAAAGATCTCGGATTTGCCTCGCGACGAGTACTTGATTGCAAGCGAATTCAAGGCCTCGTCCAGTACGGTCAATGCCCACCGCCGTTCAAACTCATCTTCGGGAGTTGCTGCGGTGGCTGGCTCTGATACAAGAGTGCCTTCCGCATCGCGGACATCCAAACTCAATAGACGCTGCCCGCCACCACGCCGAATTGTATTGGAACGGGCATGTTCGTTTCGCATGAAATTTTGCAACGAAGAAAGCAAGAACGTGCGAAAGCGGCCGCGATCTCGGTCGGCCATAGCCAACGCATCTCCCGAAAGCAGATGCACAAAAAACGCTTGAACCGAATCTTCAGCAGCTTGCACGGATCGACCGCTACGTCGAGCAAATCCATACAGCGGACGCCAATAGCGTTGGCACAGCTCACTTAGCAATTCACTTTGTGACAACCCGACTTGTTCACCCGCAGCGAGCACTAAGCTCCATTGCGTCGTCTCAAATCCAAATTGCTTTGCGTCGGAATTGCTCATGGGATCGATCGCGTAAATCAAACGTTTTATTCAGGTATTATGTACGATTGTACTCCGGCATACAAAGAACCTCTACAGTAAACGAAACCGAAGCATTTCTCGCCACAAAAATCGGACCATGTTTTGCCAGTTCGCGAAACGGACCCTAACCAGCTCGCCGTTTGATCGCACACGAGACTGCGTGTGGCAGTAACAGCCACCAAGGAATGACACTGTGCTGATCACTTTACGATAGAATAAATTACTCGCTGAATCTTCATGAAAGGAAAATCAAATGTGCTGCTTTTCTCGCCCGGTGGAATCTGTTGCCGATACCCGCATTTTTGCACGTGCTGCAGGCAAAGGCTGGCAATTCATTGTCTACAGCATGAGTTTTGAAGCGACGGAGGACTTGGCAATGATCTTGCCGCTACCGTCGAGAGAAAATTTAGGTGAAGACGCGGTGGAGTTCATCAATCTGGAACAGTATCCAAAATTCTTCGATGACATGCACGCGGGGTTTCCAAAGCCAGCACCGAGTGGCAAGGCGGGCGGGTTCGGGGCGTTAGCAATTGACTCCGAATTACCTCTTAAAGTTGTTGACGTTGGCTCGTTCGAGGCGTCGTTCGTACCCACCATTGGTGACTTTGACCGACTCGACGCACGGTTCAAGTTGGACGCCGAGACTTGGGATGCGATACCCAAATACAAGTCTTACGGATTCGCCGTATTTAAACTGAAGAAGGGAGATCACAAAGTCCATCCAATGGCGTTCAAGTTTGCATCGGCCATCGGTTGGCGACTCTTCTTTCCGACGGTTCATATTCACGACGGAAAGGTTCATCGTGAAGCCGATTTCGATCACGAACTGTATTGCCAGCTGAGTGACGTTGATGCACGTCATGCACGCAATTGGACAGAGTCGACCCAACCTGCTGGCATGTTTCTGGATAAAGAAAAGCTCGGCGAGTTGATTGACCCTGACGAACACTGTTACCAACGGGTGATGAAGGGAAGTCTAAGAAATATCGACGTTCTGGTCGGATGACCCTGTGTGGTCAAAAAGCTTTGTTGATCGGTTCAGGTCGACTCATTCGAATCTTCAATTGCAAAACCTTCACCACTGCCCCGTGAGTCGCCATATGCCCCGCGAGTTGTCTGCTTCGTCGGGATTAAGCGGCTGTCAAAATCGCTTTGGATCCGTTCATTTCGTGAGAAAGTGACTGGCACCCCGCCAACACCCACCCCGCCAACACCCTGTAGAGACGGGGAATGGATTCTTCACTTAACGGGTGAAACTAAAAACGCTAGAAACACTGTGTTTTTGCATCCATCGAGAGTTCTTGGCCGACCACGGAGTTAACGGCAAGTACGGGGCGGTCAGTCGATTTGCTAAGTTGCTGCATGCCATGCCAGAGTGCTCTCGCGAGACTGGAATCGTTGACATAGAATGTACGCGATTGCGATCGCAAAGGAACAAATCCGAGGCCAACCAATGGAGTTTGACATGACATCCGCCCAATTACCGAATCTTGGACCTGCTCGACGTGCAGTGAAGCTTGTTGAACGTGGTCAGAGTGTCCTCTCGACCGACGAGCTGGCTGATTTGACGGAGTTGTTACACGTGCTTGCCTTGGTGTTCAATAATCCGAGCCTGCTCGATGACGACAAGTACGAAGAAACATTTGGCGAAAATGACAGTTTGGAATTAGGAGTCGGTGCGATCGAACTGCTCGCCAAAAACGACTCGCTCAATGCGATCCCCGCGATCGTTCGTTTTGTCCAGTCGTATATCGGCGATGACTCGATGAATGAGTTTTGGATGGATGATATTCCGGATGCCTTGGCTTATTATTCGTCGTCAGCGGCATGCTTACTTCTCGACTCGGTAATTGATGTTTCGGCTGAGGAATGTGGGAAGTCGACGCTGATCGATTCCGTCGAGCGTCTTGGTGAACGCCACAGTGATGTCGCCGATCTGGCTCAGCCGCATGTGTTGCGTGGCCTGGCTAGCGCAAACGAACTTCCCATTAAAGTAAACACCTTGCTGATGCGATTGGCGGTTCAGTGGCATTTGGAAAGTGCTGCTGAGGCAATCGAGCGGGCTTTCGCCGCCAACCGTATCGACGTGGGATACATGGGAGATTGGGAAGTCGTTCGACGTGAACTGCAAGTCGAAGGGCTGGGATTGCCGATGCCTGAAGAACCACATCATTCCATGGGCGACCTTGGGACTGCCGTTGGCATTGGATGCTTTTCCAAGAAACCACTGTTCTTCAGCGGCGAGTTACATGAGAAGAACGCCGAGACTTATCTGCAAAATGCAACCCGTGCGTTTGCAAGTTCCGTTGAGGGGAAATCGGTTCTGGAGAATGACGAGGAACCGTGGACGGTTTATCAGTTTCTCGAAATGGCACTTAACTATCTGGAAGTGACCGTAGAGTCGATGAGCCTAGCTGATGTAGAAGAGTTGATGCTGGAGGTGTTTCCTCGAAAAGTCAGCTTGGAAGCGAAACAGTGCAACGGTATGATCGTCCAGTTAGCTGCGTTCTGGCGGTTTGTCGATCGTGTTTACGATGTTAAACTCGCAGGCAAGATTGCCGCGCGGCTAGAAAAGTTGAAGGGTCAATTCCGCGATGCCATGACAGACTCGTCCAACTTTGGACTTGCCAAGTCAATGGTCATGGCAGGTAATGCGGCAGGGTTTGACATGACGACGCAAGAGGGACTGAACGATTTCATGGTGGCGTACAACTCGGGCATCACCAAACAAAATCAACAGCGGACGGACAGTCCGCAAACGCTGCAACCTCCCACGCGTGCACCAATGCAAACACCACTTCCCTCGGTGAGCTCGGTAACTGGAATGAGTCGCAAGCAACGCAAGAAGTTGCTGGGTAAGAAAAAGAAGAAACGGTAAGCGTTTTTCAGAAATCGGAGGCCTATTGGATACGCAACGCGTCAACGAGTTCGGGCTCCGAAGTTGTCGTCGGATGGCAATTGTGAAGGTGACACGAATAACTTACTGACTTACTGCAGCCCATTTCGCTCTCTGCGGTGCTACCTTCGTGATCGAACCCGAAGTCGGACGCCCGTTGAGGGCCCCATTGTGATGTTCCGTCGGACTGGCACGACTTCTTTTTGATCCAATAAATCCAATTCGTGCGATTGCAAAATGGTTCCCAGCACAATCGCCAATTCGTAGCTTGCGAATGCGGCTCCGACGCAGCGACGAGTACCACCGCCGAACGGATAGTACTGCGATGGCGTATAGGTTTGATCCAGAAAACGCTCGGGATTAAAGTCGTTGGGGGCTTCGTAGATGTCGGGGTCGTAGTGAGTCAGGCAACTCGCTGCTGCGACAGCGTGTCCGATCGGAATGTCATACGCACCCAACTGAAAAGGCGATTGAACGACCCGCAGCACCTCGGTCACAATTGGATTCAGGCGTAGCGTTTCCTGCACGACGGCTTTTAAAAGCGGCATCGTTGCATAGGTGTCCGGTTGCTGATCACTGGCATCGAGTTCGTCTCGCAAGCGATGCAGCCAGACGGGATGGCGATGCAGATGATAAAGTGCCCAAGCAATGGAAACGGACGTTGTTTCGTGGCCAGCGAACATCAGCGTTCCAACCGAATCGGCCAGATCTTCAAAGTCGGGGGCTGGCGATTCCTCGGTGGGTCTGGCAAGGATCGACAGAATGTCGTCGCGTTCGTTGATCTGATCACCCCGGCGGTCGAGCTCGATCCGCAGTTGGTCTCGGAGCTTCTGTTGAGCATGCTTCAAGCGATCGATCGGGCTGAACCCAAAGAATCGAAATTGTGTCTTGGGGGAAAAGAACAGAATGGGCCACGATCGCGACAGCACTTCTCGCGTCAACTTGCGAAACTCCGCCAGCAATGGCCCCGTGTCGGCACCAAGAATGGTTTGCAAAATCACATCGAGCGAAATCTCGGTTCCGATTTGCACCCCCGTGAACGTCTCCCCCTCTTCCCTCCGATTGATTGCCGTTTGAGCCGTGGACTGCATCGCCCTTCCATACGCTTTCATGCAACTACCGTGAAATGGCGGCGCGACGCGTTTCCGTTCGGCTCGATGTTGCGATCCTTCCATCATCAGCAACGAACCCGCACCGAGCAAGGGAAGCATCGCTTCACGCGCAAAAACACGAAATGTGTCCGGGGGCGCTCGGAACACTTGTTCGACGTACTCCGGTTTGCCAGTCACAACGACCGGGCCATTCATCGCGGAAAGCAGAAAGGGATCGCCGTATGAAGATACCGACCTCACAAAGAATTCCCGCGGATTGCGTACGACAGCGAGGGTCGATCGAAATTTTCCTTTGGGACCATTCGGCAGATCTGGCATAAGACGCTCTTGCACATGAGGAAATTGAAGCTTCAAAAACTTCGTGCCTTCAGCCTATCCTACACGTTCTCGCGTCTGAACGGATCCAGAGATGTTCGGGTGACCAACAGCGTCCTCACTAATAGTTAAAGCGATCAACCTGGTTGATGATTTCACTGAACTCCTCGTTTTGAATTAACGCAAACGTCGCAAGCACTGCCACTCGTCGCTCCCACAGCACATCGCTGGCGGCAAGTCTGTCGAGAACATCACGCTGACACGGATTTTCTGCCAACCAAGTCCCAAGAATCTTCGGAGCCGTCATCCTAGCGACTCCTGCGTGGAAGAACGCTTCATTTCCTCGATAACCGCGTTGCACAGCCAGTTCAACTCATAGAGTTCCAACACATCACCAACGCAATTGAACGCTAGCTGTTCAAACGATAGCAAAGTCATGCCAGGTCTCTGGGGAAGAAGCTCGTCGTCTTAGCCTTTCAGTCGCTTAGTTTTTGACCTGGTTCAATTTCGACGCGTGGGACTTGCAGTTCGCATTCGTCATCATCTGCACGCTCTTCGTCTAGGTCAACATATAGCCAATCCGTCGCGACAGGCGGCGGATACGGCACAGGATTTGATGCGTGCTGCGTCTTGTAAGCCTCCGCCCTACGTTTAAGCCAACTTGAGTTCTCTGGAACGCTATAAGCCAACGACAATAATGCACGTGCGAGAATGAAATTCTGGTCATCGCCAATCGTGTTCACCGGATTGGGAGGCCTGGAAATAATTCTAGAAATTCCTTGAAGCACTCGATCGACCACAAACTTTCGTGAAGCCATATCCGACGCTTTTTGATTCCCCCAATTGAGTCCGTCCAACCAAGGGAGTATCCGAACGAGTTGAGCTAAATCCGGAGCTGGAAGGTCGGACAGACGCCCGTAAACTACATTTTTGTCAGCCTGAGCTTTCCGACCGCCGACTTCGAGAATTGGCAAGTGAGCGACCATCTCGAGAGGAGGAAGCAAATTTTGTGGACGTGGCTTTCCGCCGAACTGATGAGTCGGGTCAACGTCCGCGATTACCATCGCTTGTTCATTCGTGCCCAACCACCCACGGTCGGCCTGAAACTGATGGAAAAACCCGGGCGTCAAGCCATGGTACGGTCCGGCACCAGGAATGCCGCGAACTTCCTTTATCTTTTCATTGTCCCAGCCATCTTCTCCGATAAAGCAGCTTTGCCCGTGTGAATGGCAACCCGAGTCGTTGCAAAAGACGGTCATCATTCCGGAGGCGAGATGGTTCGCTTGCCCAAGAATCGCGTAGTCAACCGTGCGAGGTGTCATAGATGGCACAAAAAGAATACTTCTACGGCGCTTCGCAGCCTCGCCTATGCGACCCTCGTCAAAACATAATGACGTCTCACGGGAGAAAGAAACGACATCCTTCATGACGTAAAGTTCCTCACTATCTTCCAGCACCTCGTTTCGACCGAATCTTTGAAAAAGAGCATCAAACGATTTCCAAAGTGCAAGAAGATTCGTAGGGGACATGGCGAGAAATATCTCGGAGCAAATCAATTCTGTAATGCGAGTGCTCTCATGAGAAATCGCACTCAGGATGCTGCTTGACGGATCGAAGATTTCGTTGTACGCAACAGATGGGTACTTCTTGTGCCGCGTTACTATCCCAGAAGTTCCGTCGATACCCGGATGACTTGACCCTCCGACGATTGGAAGTATCGATGCCCAGTCTCTGCCACCCTGCAACCAAGGAAAATTTTCGACATCATAGTAGGGCGGAAGCCGAAAAGTTCCCGCCCAAACCAGTGTTTCCATATTACGGTAATTGAGCTGTCGCTGAATCCAGTTTACAGTTTCTGGGCGCGTTGAGTATTCCGGCAAAACTAGAAAGTCAACTTTGAACAATTCGCATGCCCGAAGCACCTCTGTCAGCAGTCGTCGCCTTCTTCGCTCAACCGGGCTGATCACGTCAATGCGATCCGGATGCTTTCCAATACTCCAACGACCCCCTGAAAACTCATTGAGTTTTTCCTGAGAGCATTCATAGACAGGGTGTTGATAAGAACCATATGGCTCCACCTGCAATTGAACAAAGGCGATCCGCTTGTAGTGAGTACGCTCGACCTTAGCACGATTTTCCCAAGAGCTTTCTTTCGCTCTGGTCAACGCATCCCAACCGACGGGCACGTCAGAATGAACAATATCAATTGAAACCCTTGTTGTTTCTGAAGCATCCGAGGCAGTTGATTCAGTAGACGGTTCTGACTGAGAATTGACTACAGGTCGAGAAGCCTGATTTTCGCCAATCTCATCGCTTGCGGAATCAATTCCGCTCCTATGTTTCTTGTCCCCATTCTCGGCGGGCAGCACCGCAAAACCAGCGAGCGAAGCAATACCTGGTTGTGCGATGTGAACGGAAATGAGCTTGCCCTTCAAACGTGTCTCCGTCCAACACGATTCAGATTGATCCTTATCGAAACTGCGGTATTCCGCCTTGTATCCTTGGTGATCACTTGCTGTAGACGCCGTCGCAATGCGCCAAGGCTCAATTTGAAACGATTCGACATCGAGATTGACTTCCCAAGTTCTCCGCCTTCCTTCAGCCGAGGCATCGCCGTATTCGGAAGGAACGAGCGAAAAACGCCTTGACCAGCGTGGCTCGCTGACGACTAGACCAACCTGACGTCCATATGCTTCCAGCTGCTTTGCAAAATCCAGTGACTGTTTGTGGCAGTTATCGTTAAGTAGCGAATCGAGACCTTTCCACGGATCTGACTCGTCCGGAAGATCTTTGTTTTCCATTCGGCTCATAGGTTCCGCCAAGAACTTTGCAAGCGAACGGAACAGTGAGACCGCCTCCTCGTCGAGAGGTGTCGCCGACAACAAACTTAGCCTCAGATTTGACCGAAGAGTCCCTGAGACGACGCCTGCTGCGACGCACCAGCCGAGCGGAGTAATCCGATCGAGGTTCTCTCTATAGTTGCGATTCTCGTTTTGCAATCCTCCGTTTAGGCTCATTAGCAACGAGGCAACACCGGATTTCAATTCGTCATCTTCTCTGTCTTTTTGACGCTTGCGAACGAAACACGCGGTGTCATCGAGTTCCCACTGAGCGAGCAGGATTTTGTTCGGATCGAGGCCGACAAGCTCTTCTCGAAGACCCGACTCTGCGGTAACCAATTCGAGCGTGAGGCAGCGAAGCAGATCGGCGAGGCCAGTTAGGGCCAAACCATTTGCAAGTGCCTGAAGAGGAATCTCAACAGCATCATCGGGTTCGCCTAACCGCTTCTTCAATTCAGCAACACGATCCGAAAAACATATCCAAGCTGCAACGTTGCGACGTCCTCGAAAATGCGGCTTGTGACCGACAGGCAGTCGCTGCGAGAGCCTTCTATCGGTATAGATGACCCCTCTTGCTATGCTAGATAGTAGATCGGTTGGTACTCCAGGCACACTCGGATCGTCGTCAACGTGCATACTGTCGAAACGCTTAGCAGCGAACCGTGTTTCGAAAACCGTCGTGAGAACTGCCGCAATTTCCTCGAACTGTTCGTCGTCCTCGCGAAAGGCTGGAAATGAACGGAGGCGACTGAGGACACGTTGAAGACTAGGCGGTATCGTCTCTGTCTCTTGAACCAGTGAAGCGTATGCGGTTTTTCCGCAAAGGCGTTGCAGACTAAACCGAATTAGTTTTTCAAACGCCCATCGGTGCTCCCAGTGCTCCTCTAATGAATCAGATGGGGGCGAAACGCGAACAATGCTTACGAGCGGGTTGCAAGCCACCTCATCCATCAATCCGAGAAAGTCGGTAATCGCGATTCCTGCCCGCCAGTATCGTGAGCCATTCAGAGGAACCGGCTTCGCGAGCAATCCGTTGATTGCAGAACGGGCAAAACTCTGTCCTGACAATTGTTCCGCCTCGACAGCGTGCCCGAGTACACCCTGAATCGGCGGGTCTTCTGATTCGCCGTTAGCAATCAAGTTGTATAAATGCGGGGGACACTCGAAGCTGTCGGAAGCGACTGCCACCAGGTTCTCGAATGAGTCTGCAATCCAACGCCCCAAGGTTGCATTCTCCCACAAATCTTCTTTTCGGTCCGGTTCGAGTAGACGCCAAGATTTGGTGGTCGCTTCAAAGTATTGGTTCGTTTTTCCATTCGTCTTCCATTTTAAGTTGCGAGGTGCGAGATCCGCTGAATCGAAATTTGATTCATCCGTAAATTCCGCTTCGCTTGCAACCGTCGTAATTGGGACAGCAAGAAACTTGCTGCTTGCCGAACCGACAAAGTATCGAAGGCCACCGATCGGAAGACACGGCAACCATGTTGCACTCTCATTTGTCTTCGATTTCAGCGCTTCATTGACCAACGGACGTCGCCGATTTAGCAGATTTGCGGAGTCAGCCGCTGTAACGTTAAGCAGCACGCTGAGGGAAACGACTGCAAGTTCACCAGTAACCCTTGGATCAGCATCATCGTCAGTCGAAAGCCAACTTCCCAACACGCTGGCAAGGCAATCCTTTGGTGAGGCATCAATCCAATCCTTAATCGCCAACTCCATCGAGCCGAGAACATCACCGCCATCGGCATGCTTCGTGTTCGATAGTCGTCCTATTGCTTCGTGATACAAAATATGAAGTGTCGCATCACCTCTTACCATGTGTGTCAGTTTGGCAATCAATTCCTCGAACGGATCGACCGCCGAAATCGAAATGAGATAGCGAGTAAGCGTTGGCGAATTTGGGAATCGAGAACGCAATTTGTGTATTCGTTCGATCAAATACTTCGGATCTTTTACAGGCGATATCGTGACCGATTGCGAGATTAAGTTCAGTTCGTGGACGGTGAAAATGAAATCGTTTGCGTTTGAGTCCTGATCCAATTCGGTCCTGAGTTGCTCAACCAATCCACCGTTGACGGAGCGGGCAATGACTTCTCGAAATGCATACGCTATCTGCTGTTCGTCATCATCGAGCGTCTCTGAATTGAAACTACGGCTCCCCAGAAACTTATCGAGACCGTGAATCGCTGCGTTGAGCATGCCTTGAGAAGACGCGTTATTATCGTCGCTAGACTCAACCGAAACACTCCACAGCTCTTTGAACTTGTCAACAATGTCGAATTGGCTCCGAACATCTCTAGGCTTATTTAGCTCACTGGCACAAATCCTCCAAACGATCGCAGCGACGTGACAATGATCACCGAATCGAACTTCAGCACATTTTAGAACCTTCTCGACGACACCTGATAGCATCCGAACGCTTGTACCAGGTTTCCTAAGCTCTGGATCGTGTAATTGCACCAGTGCGGTGCGGCGATCGACGCATCCATCGTCCGAGAGTATGGGCGCGATCACCGGGGGAGCTTGCGAGAAGCCGGAGACTTCAACGAGTCCGCGATCCGCGGTCAGCCAGTTTTGCACTTCGATTGCATTCATCGCAGGCAAAGGATCTATCTTCGGACTTAAATCGAGACCAATTTTCCCAAGCTCTTTCTCGATGAGCATGCGAATACGATTGAGATCATTCTTTGAGCGTGCGATCACGACCATGTCGTCAACGTACCGAGCGTACGTTACCGAAGGTGCAGAAGCACCATGGTTCAAAGACTCAATTGATGCTGAAACCGCTTCGTCCAGAGGGAACAATGCGATCGTCCCGAGATAGGCGGAAAGGCTTGGGCCTTGCGGCATGCCGCGAGGCGCTCCGCTATTGCGGGACTTGCTTCTGCCAGTGCTCGGATCGAAATATTCGTAGCCGAAACTCTGGTCACAAATCTCGTCAATGAACTGCCGTGCTCGTGTCGCTGTCTCTTCTATATCTGGTCGAAACGATGGCGCAAAATCGGTTGGACTTGTGAGCGTCCCAAGAGCATTTTGCAATGGCTCCAAAAGTACGCGGTCAATTGCAACCCGAGAAAGCGAGTCGTAGTATCCACGAACATCGAGGCGAGCGACGAAGTACTGGCGATCATCTGTCCAGTCTTGTTCGCTTTCGCGTACCGAACTGGCTAGGTAGTCGACAAACGCCGACCAACATTCAGGGAAAGGGCGAAAAAAACCTTCGTTTCCAGGCGTCTTTTCGCCGTGAACAATTGACATATCCACTTGGTAGGAAAAACAACTCGCCGTAGATGATACCCCAGAGGTAAGGCCCGTCGTGTGAATACCACTGCCGGAGTAACGAACAGCAGGAATACAGTCTCGGAAACGGGGCGGCAAGCGATTCTCATCGCCGCCCATTAGTTCATTGAGAAGGTACTGTTGAATTGAAAGTTGTTCCGGGCAAGGTATAGCTTTCAGGCGGTTTCCGCCTGACGCTTTGGGCACATTCATGCCGAGTAAGGGTTCGATTTTGCAATTGGATTCTCCAAGCAACTCAATGAAATAGGGAACGATGACATTACCGCCCACCAGCAACCGATCCCAACTTTTCGCATCGACCGGAAATTCTCGACGCTGAGAAAAGCAATGCGCTATTTGAATTGCATGAAGCAGGTTGCGTTGCTCGCTTTTTCCACCAATGTTGCCGTCTTGCGTAGCCGCACCAGATCTATGTCCCCGGCGTGATAGAAACCGATCGAGGTAAGATTCCCAGTTGCTTCGCGCGGGGGAGCTGCCTTCGACTGAATCAGACGTACGGAAAAATTCTCGCCAAGAGTATCAAGAACATTTTCCCATTCGTTGCGTTTAAGCAACAACTCAACTCGCCTTCTTGCTGAGAATCTCTGGGAAGCTGAGAGGCGTTGCCAATAGGAGTCCAGATCACTCGGGTCGCAGCCAATGCTTCGCGACAAAAGAAATTGACCAACCGAAAAAACATGTTCTCCGATTTGTTTGTAAGCGTTCCGTTTGGCAACATCTTTTAGCCAACTGTCTGGATCTGTTCCGGTGTAGCCATGATCGCTACCTTTGGAAGTGACGACTTCGAGCGTGAAGCTGGCGGACTTTATGAGTTGCCGAAGCAATTGTGCAAGGGCTCGCCGAGTTCCCTCGATGCCTGCATCGTCACTATCGAAAAAGATTCGTATGACAAGCGAGCGATTTTGGAGCGATGCATCGCGAGCAAGTTCGCAAAGGAGCTCAGCTTGTGTCTCAGAAAGATCACTTCCCATCGCGGCGACCGAGTGGAGGCCGAGTCCTGCAAGTCTGAGCACATCAGTTGGCCCTTCAACAACATAGACGTATTCAAGCGGTTCGTTTTTGGCTTCCTCGCCATCGTCCGAATTACTCGCAATCGCCTTTCGCAGGACATCTGCACCGAACAAATGCTTGCTCTTTTGGAACGACCGCGTAAAAAGATATCGCTGCCGTGTATCCTGGCCGACTGCTCGACCGATAAAGCCTCTTGGCTGCCCCCGAATGTCCTTCACCGGGAAAATAATACGATCTCCGAACATCGCGTCTCGATATGGAATGTTCAGGTCCAATTCCGGTTGTCGCGTTTTGGGTTCTCCGCCGCGAACGACAAACCCCGCTTTATCAAAAGCAGCGAGCGTTTCTCGATCATTCGCAAATTGAAAGGATAACTTTTGATTTCGCGCGTAGCTCACGTCGAATCGTTTTAGTGTCGCAATTTTGTAGCCGCGTTGTTTCGCCCACGTTCGCAATCCTGTTTTTTCATACGTTGTACAGGCACTAAAGGTTGCCAATGCCAGTGATTCTGCAGTACGGGATTGAACTGCCTTGGCGGTGCGTGGGAGTGAAACGCCAGCGAACTGAGCGACCAGTTCCAGAGCCTCGCGGAAATCGACCTGATTGTGCCTCTGAACCAGATCGAAGATATCTCCCTTTGCCGCGCACGAGAAACACTTGTACCGCCATTCGCCGGACGCAAGCGCGTACAAGGACATCGAAGGCTTCTGGTCTTTGTGAAAAAGACAGCTTGTAAAGCTGCTCTTCCCTCGTTTGATCACAGTCAGCCCGAGGTGCCTCGCAAAGTCAGCGAGGTTTACTTTATGCAGTTCTTCTATGGTGTTTTGATTACTCACGCCCGTTGCCTATGCTTCGATGATGCCTTCATTTGTTGCGCATTCCTGGAACAGATAAAATTCTAGCTCACGAAGTAACACTGGGAGGCTGTGGCAACGCGAAGAATCTGGGTAAATGGCAAGTTGGTGTGAGGAGGTCAAGAATTTCAGGGTTCGATCCCCAATTTTATTTACAAAACCCCCTTTTTATTGGGGGATGAAGTTCTGCATGGAGCAGTTTTAAACAACTTTTTTGATCACGATTGATCTCCGCGGTAAGTGCTGTCACGCTGCTGGCGATGTGCCAGTCGTGTCGACGTTTGGCTTCGGACTTTTGTACAAGTTGGCGAAATGTCCGTAAGTGCCCAGTGCATCGGCCAGTTCTTTGCATGCACCGTTGATCATCGCTCGCGGCATTGAAGCGGCGCAAGCACGTCAGGGCACATATATCTTCCTTGATTTGAGCTGTACTAAATACTAATTGTTATCGGTCAGAATCCCGACTAACAATCATTGGGACGGTAGTGTGGTGGGTGACCCGGCGGAAATGATCGAGCCTGCTGTTCCTCATGGTCTCGACAAGATGCCCACTCTCAGCGTGGACTTGATGCCGTTTTTTGGACTCGATCCATTGATGTTGAAAGCCGCCGCCGATGGTGTGCCTGCATTCAAGCGTGATAAAGACGAAGAAGATCCCATCCAAGTCTGGACGCAATCGATCAGCGAGGCACGATTGCGAGCACTGCTGCGACGGTTCCTGAAGGACGACGCAGCATCAGTCAAAGCGGAATTGCTGGCTGAGATCCGGGATGCGGGATCGCCAGCGGATTGGCCCATAACAAACCGAGGTCGCTCATTGGATGACTTGCTTGCAGCAACCGAAGTCCTCCGAGAAAAGGCGAACGAACAACAGGAGAAGAAAGCTCGTGCAAAAGCGGTGCGTGATGCGGCCAAGGCAGAGAAAGAACGGCAAGCCCGAATGACAAAAATCAAGGAGTCCCCCAAGGCTTGGCTCGCCCAAGCGGAAAAGCTCGCTGCCGCACGCGGTACCCAAAACTACAAAGCTGCCGCCGAGATCCTGGCCGATTTGCGTGAAGCCATCGGAGGCGAGACAGGTGACAAGCTCGCCCGCAACTGCGCAATCAAGCTTGTAAAGGCTTATCCGACGCTCACGATGCTAAAATCATCACTGCGAAAAAGCGGAGTCCTCGATTGAGTGAGGCGAAGGTTCTGATCGAAAAAACGTGGTGGGTGAGCCGCACCAGCTCGCGAAAGCTGGCGTCTATTGGGATTCCAGACGCCAGCTTTCAAGTTTGGTTGTCGATGACAGGCAAGATAACTGTCCCACGCAGGTTGCGTGAACGGAACTGCTTCTAATCGGTCTCTTCCGCACTGTTTATTCCCGGCGAAATGCTGCCCGCTGCGGAGTGCCCGCTGTTTATTTGCCTCAATGCATCCAGTGTTTGGCTCTTTAGGCCAGGGTTTCGTGACTTCTGGCGTGTCGAACTTGCCGTCTTCACCGCACAACGAATGACAGAGTCACGACCGCTGGTTCGACTTGGCGCCGATTCGCAGCTTTTTTTCCCAGATGGACGTCGGGAAAGATTCCGCTCGCGAAGAGTGTCACATTTCTTCGGTAATTTCGCTTATGCCAACAGCCACTTGGAGCCTGTTGCCAATTACCTAAGAAAGTGAGATTGACCAATGACACGAGCCATTTTTCCTATTGTTTTCACGATTTGCCTGGCGAGCCTGTCGCCGACGGCGCCTGCTGAAGAACGGCGTGACCTCGAAAGTTCAAAAGAAAGCACGCAAAAGATCGATTCCACTGCGACCGTAAACGATCTTATTCGGGTTACCGGGAGAGTCATTTTCGACCCTCGCACCGGAGAAACCAGATATGTAGAAGACACCTCCAAACCATCCGCAGGTTTACATACTGGCAATACCGACAGCGAAGAATCGCCTGAGGAGACAGTCGAGATCTTACCCTTCGATTTGTTCTACGCCGATGATGACGGTACATCTACGTTGAACTCCTACTTGCTGTCGCAGTTGAGTATGGGGGTCTATGGTAAGGCTGATACCGAAGAAGGATTTCGCGATGAAATGATTGCGTTATTTGAGCCACAAGGGATCAAGTCGTGGAACATCCACGTCAAAATGGATCATGACTCGGGTAGTGAGGTTGCGGTATTTGACATCGGTGATGCTACTGTGATCGCTTTCCGAGGTACCAGCGGCGAAGGCACCACCAACCCCGGCGTCGATCAAGAGGTCGATTTGCTGGACGTCCCGTTGAAATTGAAATTGAACGAGAAGGAATGTCGTATCCACCAAGGGTTCTGGGACAGTACCGATGCCGTTTACGACTGGGTATTCGACCACGCACTGAGCGCGCACATCTCGGGGCAAAAGATTTTCTTGACAGGTCATAGCCTGGGTGCTGCCAAAGCAACGGTCGCTGCCGTGCGATTGCACTACGAAGACGGAATCCCCGTTCAGTCACTGCAGACCTTTGGCTCTCCGAAGGTAGGCGACCAGGACTTCAGATCGTTATGTGCTGATATCGGTACGGACGGAGTGAAGTTGGCCGAAGTGACACAGCGGTTTGTTGTGCTGGGAGATCCTGCCACCACGTTTCCGGAAAAAGAGGCAATTGGGGTCAACTGGCTGGGCCCCATTTGGGTCTTCTATTATCACGTGGGAATCACGCACACCATCCATCCGTTAAATGCCGATAGCAGCACGTTCGAGATTTGGTTCGACAGCGGTGAAATTGGTTTCACTCCCTATCCTTGGCAGTGGGCTGCGTTTCTAACGGGCAAGGGTGACAGCGAACATATGTGGTACGACGACGCGCTGTTGGAAGAAGTTGTCGACGATCCGACATTGATTGAATTCAAGGACTTGCTAGTAGAGCATGCGTCGGTGGTCCAAATGGATCCGGAACCGTAACGAACTCGGCCGACTTGTTGGTGCAACGCGGTCGAGACGGACCAGCGGAATGTCTACTTCTGAATGGGGAAAACGGCAGCAGTGTTTACTGCTGCCTGAACAACTTGGCTCTTTGGCGGCCTCAAGCGATAGAGTTTATCAGCAACTCGATAGATAACTTGGCTGCCGGGCTCAAAGAGAGATCGGCCGCATAATGAAAGAACGACATCAGATTGGTGGTTCGATTCAATTGGAAGGTTTCGGAAGACGAAGCCACTGAGGCGGGACACATGCTACCAGCCAAACGCCGTTGGCCGAAAGGTAGAACTGGTGTCCGTCATCATGCATGGCCTTAGCGGCGACGCGAAGGATGATTGGCTTGCCACGTCTTGCACCGACTCTGGTTGCGGTCGCTTCATCGGCAGATAGATGAACGTGGTTTCGGGATCGCTTTTGCAGTCCATTTGCCTGAATGCTGTCGATGAACGCAGCAACAGTTCCGTGAAAGAGAATATCGGGTGGCGTCTTTTCCTCAAGCTTCAGATCCACTCCGGATACCGAGTGCCCCTGGCTCGCTCGAATGCGAAGGCCGTCGTCACTTAACGCGAACCGTTTCTTGTCGTTCGTTGCGATGACTTCATGAAGCAGTTCCAGTGTCAACTTCCTACCACGCGCGTTTGCATTGTTGATCAGATCATTGATGTCTAGCCAACCTTCATCGTCTAGATTCATCCCGACGACTTCGGGTTGGTGCCTAAGAACCAGGCTGAGGAATTTGCTCGTCGAGATAAGCGTTTTGTCAGTTTTCATGAGATGGATTTTATCGAACTGACAACGCCTGCGACAGATTGTTTTGGCGACTTCATCGATGTCGAAACCGATCATCGGACACGATTGACAGCCCTGACCTTCGGCGGCCAGCCATCAGCGTTTGCATCGCCATGCCGATCAAACTCAGAGTTTCGTCACACCGCACCCTCGAGGTGCTATTGCCGTGGACATGTACTTCAGTGAATATATTACCGCAGAGGATTTGCAATGTAGAACAATTGTCGGAATTGTTTCGCACCCTGAGCCTGTGGGGCTGGCGGAACAATTGAGACAATGGTTCTACCGTAGGCGGCGGTAGCTACTACCGATCGATGCGCCTTAATGTTTCGTCGTCTTTTACCATTGCCTCGTTAAGCTGTTGGCTCGTCCTGACCAGGAACATTGTCCCATGCCCTCCATCGAAATGCTGAAAATTGACGGCGATGCCGCCGCGATGGGCGTCGCCCACGGCACCGCATTTCGCAGCGAAATTCAATTGCTGACTCAGGAGCGTATGCGGCTTTGTTACGACCGTTTCTGGATCGGCGAAGGCAGCGAGGCGGTTAACCCCGAGGCACTGGCCGAAGCCTGTTGGGAACAACAACGGCGTTACGACGACCTGACCACCGCCGAACTTGAGGGCATCGCCCAGGCCGCAGACGTGCCAGCCCGCGATCTGCTAGTGACCGGCGGCTTTACTGATTTTGTCGACGCCCTACGCGGCGGCGCGGCGGGTGGGGCTATGGGCCAGGGGCCCATCGAAGATCCGGGACAATGCACCGCCGTGCTGGTCGCCGCCAATGCGGCTGCGGACGGGCGACCGCTGCTGGCGCAAACTTGGGACATGCATCCCACGGCCACTCCGTATATCCGCGTGCTGGACCTGCGGTCGACCGATCAGCCCGCCGCAGTGGTGTTCACTGTGACGGGTTGCCCGGCCATGATCGGCGTCAATGAACATGGTCTCGCGGTCGGGATCAACAACATGGTGACTGCGGACGGGCGTCCGGGCGTAATGTGGACCAGTGTGGTTCGCCGCCTACTTCGCGCCCGCAACGCCGACGAAGCACTGGCCCTGTTGAAAAAGGCACCAGTCGCTGGCGCACACCACTACCTGCTGCTGGATGCGGCAAGTACCGGTTACAGCGTTGAACGCTCGCCCACCCGTCTCGCTGTGCGTTCGTTGGAGTCGACGCTTGCCCATACCAACCACTGCCTGAACTCCGAACTGATCTCGATTGAGCCGCCCCGTGGCGACGCGCCGGCCTACAGCACGCGCAACCGGCTGCGAACGGCAGAAGAATGGCTCGAGGCACATCCCAAGGATTGCTCGCGTCTCGGCCTGTGGCAACTGTTAAACCGCTTCGATGAGAGCGATCCTTTGGGCTCCATCTGCCACGGCCCGCAGCCGGGTTATGATGTCGAAACCGGGGGCGCAGTAGTGATCTCACCTCGTGACGCGGCAATGGATGCGGTTTGGGGACAAGGCGACGTCCACAACGATGCGGATCGAATCGCGCCGCAGACCTTCAGCGTGTTCAGCCCCTCTGGAATACCCACAACTTACTGATTTTGAGCGTCAGCTATGTCCAAGACCGATACCGCAAACTCGACCATTCGGATCAACGGCCCACTGCCCGGTCCACTTGCTCAGGCGATCCTTGAGCGGCGCGACGCGACTACCGTGCGCGGTTTGTACCGTTCCTGTCCGATCGTCGCCGACCGCGCCGCGGGCGCTACAGTGACTGACGTGGACGGTAACGTTTTCATCGACTTGGCTGGCGGTATCGGCGCCCTGAATGCCGGGCACTGCCCGCCCGAGGTCACCGCAGCGATCCATGGCCAAGTTGACCGGCTGATTCATTTAAGCAGCATCGTAGGCACGTATGAATCGATGGTGCAGCTGAACGAAAAACTGCACGAAATCGTGCCCATCCGCGGTCCGAAAAAAACGCTCCTCTGCAACTCCGGTGTCGAGGCCGGCGAGAACGCGGTAAAGATTGCCCGCTACGCCACCGGCCGCCAGGGCATCATCGTCTTTGAAGGTGCCTTTCATGGACGCAGCCTGCTGGGCATGACCATGACCAGCAAGTACGAGCTGTTTAAACGCGGTTTCGGACCGTTTGCAAGCGAGGTCTATCGAGTGCCATTCCCCTACGAGTATCGCGAGAAGCCGGCTGGGATGAGCACGGAGGATTTCTGCGAACTTCGGATCAACGATCTGAAGAAAGCGTTCGTGGCACAGATTGATCCGACCAGTGTGGCGGCAGTCATTATCGAGCCGGTGCAAGGTGAGGGCGGTTTCATTCCCGCGCCGCCTGAATACCTTCGGGCTCTCCGCGAACTCACCGCCAAACATGGCATCCTGCTAGTCAGTGACGAGGTACAGACCGGCTTCTGTCGCACCGGGAAAATGTTTGCCATCGAACACACGCCGGGCTGCGGCACCGAGTGGGACGTGGACATGGTGATCATGGCCAAGAGCATCGGATCGGGGCTGCCGATCGCGGCGCTCACTGGCAAGGCTGAGTTGATGGACAAGCCACACGTCGGCGGGCTGGGATCCACTTACGGCGGCAACCCCGTGGCCTGTGCCAGCGCCGTGGCGACGATCGACTATCTGCGTGAACATCACTTGGCCGACCGGGCTATTGAGATCGGCGCGGTCTGCCTCGACTACTTCCGTCGCTGGCAAACGAAGCACGACGTGATCGGCGACGCGCGGTGCATCGGGGCGATGTGTGCGCTGGAGTTTGTCACGGATCGGGAGACGAAGGAGCCCAATTCCGTGCTGCCGCCGCTGATTGTCGAAGAGGCATTCCAGCGTGGCCTGATCACGATTCGGGCCGGGCTCTATGGATCGTGCGTCCGCTCGCTGGTACCCCTGGTGATCACCGATGAGCAGCTACACGAGGCCATGCAGACGCTCGGAGCCGCGGTCGATGCAGCGGTGCAGCGTGCCGCAGCGGCCTGAGTCAACTCAACTAACGCAGCTGCTTCATCGAAAGGTTTTGCGTCGCCGCGTGTGCGATTAGCGGAAATGAGTGTCCAACGCAGCCAAGTTGTGGGAATACTAATCAGCACTGATCCTGAACCGCGAAGCGGTGGCAGCTTTTAGCCCCGGACGCGAGTCCGGGGTGATGGGTATTTGGGGGGGCGAAAGTCGCAAAGCGACGGCATGAGTTCGTTGCGTGACCTCCCTGCCATGCCGCAAAACTCATGTCGTCACTTCGTGACTCACGGCGTTTTCGCTCCATTTTCCTGGGACTTACGTCCCAGGCTACAGCGTGCCGTCGCTTCGCGACTAAGAAATCAAACCCGCGCAAACCAAACATGCTGTCAACGCCAAAGATGAAGCAGCCCAGCGTTAGCCGCGAGTCTTCTTTTGCCAACGTTTTACCGAGCGGCAGCCCGACGCTAGTGCGTTCGGCTCACAAATCAGGACAGTCGTTTTAGTGCTTTGTCCAAATTAAAAGTTAGGGTTTGACTGTGGCGGAAGTCGTCAAGACTTTCGACCGTTCTCCCGTCCAAACGAAACTCTTGACGAGTTCCGCTACCCAAAAAAAAGAAATCTGGACAAAGCACTAGGATTGCGTTTCAGCTTAATTTCAGGGTGGACGGAGTGGAGCTTGAATCGGGCATCGTCGATTGCATCTGCCGGTCGATGCTGCGCTGAGGGCCGTTGGCTAGGCTGAAGCTACTTTAATCACCTCTCGACAATCACACGCGCAAGAGCATGTTGTTGATTGCACCGGTTAGCATCGGATCGACGTCCGCAGCGCAGTGGGCGACGCTGACGGCGTAGCCGCCTTGTGGGTACGCCTCTGCGGTTGGAATGTACCACGGGCCGCCATCGGAATAGGCGGCGCATGCCACGAAGCGATCGGACGCCGCAGCCTGGGCTCGCAATTGATACTCGACAAAGCTTTCCGAAGGTAGATGCAGAAGAGAAATGTCATTCACATGCATACAACTGAGCGTGATTGGCAGTCTCGCCTTCATGCGGCGAATCCAGGCGACGGTATACGAGGGACGATTTCGGTTCACCACGCTCTGTTTGCTGTCACTGATCTGACGCATCAATGCCTCCTCGTCAAAGCTCGGGTTGACGGGCGGCAAGATATCCTGGGTTTCCCAGCGAATCGACTCGATGGATTGTCGATCCAATTTTTCTTCCGAGGCCACGATTCCGGTGAGCATCCGCTCGGTCAAGACAACTCGCATCTCCTTGAACCCGTCGTTGTATTTGCCCGCTCCGATGTTCCCCCCACAACCGTTAAAGTACAAGTGCGTGCAGTCCGGTTCCTGTTGCTGGCGTTGTTTACGAGCCAAACCACAGAAATCCGCGCTAACGCGTCCGTCACCGTAGTAGCTCATCGGGTGACAGGCATAATAATGACACGCCGCTAGTTTTCGGTCTTGGTTATAAAACGCAACTGTCTTGAGCATCGGATCGATCACGCCTTCGGGCAGTGCATGATGCTCCGGACTTCGCGAACTGCTACCGCGTTGAGAGATCACTTTGCCATTGGGCCCTATGATTCGTCGATTGCCCGCTACCTTTTCGACTTTTGCTTCGCCATGAGCAACGTGGGTCACCGGAGTCGTTTGCTGCATAGCCTGGCGGACAGCGCCGCGACCGGCATCGAGACAAAGGAGAAAGAACTCACGCTCGATGATGTGCGGCAGATCGCCTTGGGCCAACACAATCTCTTCGGAATCAAGACAGGCAAACGGGGCATTGTGCTGGTGCACACAATGAACCGTCACTCGGTCAATACTGGTTCCCGCTGCCTCCGCCAACGCTTGTCGCCATTGTAAGTGGGCGGAATTGAGTAGCCCTGTCCAATCGACAACACAGACCACAATCGGTTTTCCGGACCCGAGCAACACATAGCCGATCGCTTCGAGCGGATCGTCGACCCCGACAACGGGCTTGATCCAGCCTCCGCACAGCGAGTGGCCCATCGGCGGCGTGACATCAAACCGAAACGTGCCGAGGTGAAGGCTCCCAACGCGAGTCTCCGCCAGCGTCTGGGAAAGCGCCGACGAAGTCGCCAGCCCGCTGGCGAACGTGGCTGCGGTCGCTGTTGATGCAGCAATAAATTCGCGGCGATTGAGTTTTGGAGGTTGGTTCGTGTTCATAACGAGGGATCGGTGAGCGGTAAGGTGGGAAAGGTTCTGGTGGGAGGTCTGTCTTCGCAGCAACGCGTGCTGCTACGACCGTGTATGATATCGTCTTATCCCCCGCATATTGCATCCCACCTTAATTGCAACGTTTAGTAAGCTTGAAATGTCCAAATCCGCCCTGCTCATTTTTGCTGGATTCCTCCTCTTACACGGTGGTGAACTAGCAGCCCAAACCAACACGCTGACCTACTTGGATGAACCCGCCGAGGGCTATTATCCCGGCACGGCGTTTCCCAAGCTAACGACACCACAATGGGTGGGTGATGAGGGAGTCGATGTCGTAATCACGTTGGGGATCGACGACATGGCCGATACTGCGAAATACGAAGCGTATTTGCGGCCGATCCTCGAGCGACTGAAACAAATCGATGACCGCGCCCCGGTCAGCATCATGTCGTGCAAGGTCGATCCCACCGATCCCCAGTTGCAAGCTTGGCTCGACGAAGGACTTTCGATCGAAGTCCACACGGTCGATCACCCCTGTCCTTGTCTGCAAGGAAGCGATTTCGCGACAGCCAAATCGACCTTTGATCGTTGTGTTGACACGATGGGGTCCATCCCCGGCAATACCCCCGTTGCCTTTCGCACCCCGTGTTGTGATTCACGCAATACGCCTAGCCCGCGACTATGGCAAGAGATTTTCAACCGTCGCACCGAAGCCGGCAATTTCCTACAAGCCGACAGCAGCGTGTTTACCGTCCTCACCGATGCCGACCCCGATCTGCCGCGTGAACTCGTCTTGGATCCCGACGGCACCCCGCGTTTCGCCAAGTACATCCCGTTTCCATCATTCGTCAACAAGATCCAAAACTATCCTTACCCGTATGTCATCGGCAAACTCGGCTGGCAGTTCCCGTGCATGGTCCCAAGCGACTGGGAAGCTCAAAATCTGCAGCAGCCCAACAACCCCAAAACCGTCGCCGACATGCAAGCCGCACTCGATGCGACGGTGATCAAGCAAGGCATGTTCAACCTCGTGTTCCATCCGCATGGTTGGATTCGAAATGACCAAGTGGTTGAATTGATCGATTACGCAGACAAAAAATACGGCAAACGCGTCAAATTTCTGACGTTCAAAGAATGCGTTGATCGCATCAACCGCAACCTGTTGGTCGACCAACCGCTGCGCGCCCCCGAAGATGGCGGGGACCATGGAGTCCGCATCGCCGATTTGAATCAAGATGGCTACGTCGACGTCATCGTCGGCAACGAAACTCGCAAAACCGTACGCCTGTGGCAACCGCAAACCAACCAGTGGCGTGAGTTCGATCATGACCTTCAAATCACCGCCAAGGGAAACCAAGAACGAGTCGACTTGGGCGTCAAGTTGGGGCATTTGGCCACGGACGGTTCCGTTTCCTTGCTGGTCAACAACGAAAACCAACAAGGCATCTACCGTGTGACCGACGCCGGGATCACTTCCAGTCCACTGCCCCCACCACTGTTGGACATCCGCACCTCCGTCGCGGGTGTCGATCAAGGGGTTCGGCTTCGTGATTTAGACGGCGACGGCATCTCGGAGGTTATCGTCGGCAACCCCAAAACCAAACAAATCCTCAAACGCGGCGATGATGGCAAGTGGCAATCCACACCGCATCCGATGCCTTTTGCGATTGTCGATGATCTTGGCCGAGACAACGGCGTGCGGTTTGTCGATTTTGACAAGGACGGCCACGTCGATGTAATCATTTCCAACGGCGCGGAAACCGCGATTCAGCTTTACGATGTCGACACCGGCGGATTCACGCGTCAGGTCGAGGATTTGACCAATGTTCCCTTGATCGTCCGCAATGGAACCAACAACGGCGTCTGGTTTAGCGATGACCATATGTGGGTGCAAAACGAAGACACCCACCGTCTGCCCGATTGGGTCGACCGGCGTTCCTTTCTGGAATTGTTAGGCCGCACAGAGCCCGGGCCCCGCTCGGCTGCACTCTCGCACCAATCGATTCAAATGCGACCGGGCTTTGAGGTAGAGCTAGTGGTCGCCGAACCTTTGGTGATGGACCCCGTCGGCCTGGACTGGGGGCCTGATGGAAAATTGTGGGTGGTCGAGATGGCGGACTATCCCCTTGGCCTTGATGACAAGGGCAAACCGGGCGGTCGCGTTCGCTACCTGGAAGACACCAACGGAGACGGCCAGTATGACAAATCGACATTATTCTTAGACGAAATCCCCTTTCCCACTGGCGTGATGGCGTGGCGTGATGGAGTGCTCGTTTGTGCCGCTCCCTCGCTGTTCTTTGCCGCCGACCGCGACGGTGACGGGAAAGCCGAAGTTCGTGAAGAACTCTATCGTGGATTTGGCGAAGGCAACCAACAACACCGTTTTAATGGCATCACCCGCGGATTGGACAATTGGTTGTATCTCGCCAATGGGGATAGCGGGGGAGTGATCGAGTCGGTCAAGACGGGCAAAAAGCTAGACATTCGCGGACTCGACATCCGCATTCGTCCCGAGGACGGAGCGATGGAAGCTCAAACAGGACAAACACAGTACGGTCGCCATCGCGACAACCATGGTAATTGGTTTGGCAACAACAACTCGATTCCGGTGCGTCATTACGTCTTGGCAGATCATTATTTGCGTCGCAATCCGCTGGTAGCGCCACCGGCGGCTCAACGGAATATCGCCCGTTTAGACAACACCCAAGTGTTTCCGATTTCACGAGTGTTGAGCCATTGGTCCGGTTACAAGCCGCCTGCCGCGGGAATGGAACATGAATTCACTTCGGCTTGTAGCACGATGGTTTATCGTGACACTTTGTTCGGCGATGACTTTCTGCAAAACACGTTTACCTGTGAACCGGTTCACAACCTCGTTCATCGCCGGCAATTGATTGCCACAGGAGTCACGTTCGAAAGCGTTCGACCCGCAGACGAAGCGGGGATTGAGTTCTTGGCCTCGACCGATTCTTGGTTGCGGCCCTCGTTCGTCACCACCGGCCCCGATGGGGCACTATGGGTTACCGACATGTACCGGTTAGTGATGGAACACCCGGAATGGATTGGTGAACGCACCAAAGAGCTTTTCTTGCGTTCGGGGCATGATCGAGGACGGATCTATCGAGTCTATCCGACGCACACGTCGCCGCGACCGATCCTCAAGCTAAATGATTTAACCGGTCCCGCCTTGGTCGATCAACTCGCATCACCCAATGGCCGCGTCCGCGATCTTGCTCAACAATACTTGATCGAACGTAACGACCCTCAGGACACGGCGCGACTGCAAACGATGATTCGCTCGTCAACCAATCCACTAGCCCGCTTGCACGCGATGTGCACTTTGGACGCGAGAGGGATCGACATCCAAACGCTTCACATCGCGTTGGCCGACACCGACGCCACCGTCCGCCGTCATGCGATTCGCATTGCCGAGAAATTCCTTCACGAACCGGGGGAGGTTTCCGACCGTTTGGTTTCGGCACTGGAAACCTGTGACATCAGCGATCCGCACGTACGTCTGCAACTCGCCTATTCGCTAGGCGAGTCCTCGTCGGCGGACGCGGTGAATCGACTCGCCGAGATTGCTTTGCTTTCCGCCGGTGACTCGTACTTGCAAGCCGCTGTGATCAGCTCGCTGGGCGAGCACAATCTACGTGAGTTCCGAACAGCGATTCACGGCAAAGAGGCTGCAGCACCTTATCAGGCCGCCGTCCTCGAGATGGCCGTGCGCATGAAGAATAGTGACTTTTTGGCAGAACTGTTCGACAACGTTATCGATCAGGCCCGTCAAGACACAAGCGTCGAGAACATCCACGAGCTCACTGCGGCATTGGGCACCGTTCGCAAACGCGGCGTGGCACTGCAACCCGCCCTGCAGGTAAAACTGGCGGACTTCGGTGCCGAACTTGCAACGCTAGTGGCGGACCCGGACGTTGAGATCACGCATCGCCGAGCCGCCGTTTCCGCACTGACACTGATCGATGCAAAGTTTCGTGGAGATGTCCTTAATTTGGTCACCGCAGCGGAGCCGCTTGAGCTTCAAATCGCCGCGGTCCACGCCTTGGCTGGTCACGAAACTGCCGCTTTGTTGTCGCGGTTGACCAACATCAGCCCCACCGTGAGGTCGGCGATCCTAGACGATTCGATGACGCGTGAATCCACCGCGTTACAATTAGCCGAGGCCGTCCGCAGCAAAACGATCCCGCTGCAAACGATAGGCACGGAACATCGACAAAAGATGACCGCTCACGTCAGCGAGAAAGTGCGTGCGGTGGCCACAGAATTGTTCGGCAATGCGATGAGTTCGGGAGACAAACACACCTTGCTCGAAACCTATCGCGTCGTGAATCCCGCAGCGGGGGATCTGGGCCGCGGACAAGCAATCTTTACCCAGCATTGTGCCAGCTGTCATCGCGTCAAAGGTATCGGCAATCAAGTCGGCCCCGATTTGGCCGGGCTCAAGGATCGCTCGCCGAAAGCGATGGTGACCGCGATCCTGGCTCCCAACGCTGCGGTCGAAGACAAGTACCTCAGCTACAACGTGCTGACGCTCGATGGAGTTGTCGAGGCGGGCATCATCACCAACGAATCGACCGTGGCAATCGAATTGACGCTGCAGAATGGCAAATCCAAAACTATTTTGCGAGAGGATATCGACCAAGTCCAAAGCGTCGGCACGTCGCTGATGCCCGAAGAGTTCGAAAAGGTAATCTCCCCGTCGCAGATGAATGACTTGCTCGCGTTTCTTGGCGAATTGGGACCGGCACCAAAAACCTTTTCAGGAAACGAACCCGTCACGATCACCGCAGGCGAAGGTGGGACCGTTGAACTGGCCGCTTCCGCATGTCGCATATTCGGTGACAAGATCAACTTCGAAGCGAAATATAAGAACATCGGATTTTGGGGCGATGTCAACGACCGAGTCGAATGGACCGTTGCGAATGACAAACCAAGTCAATACGAAGTTTGGTTGGACTATGCCTGTCCCGCTAATACCGCGGGCAACAACTTCATCTTCAGTCTCGGCGATCAAACCTTGACCGGCACCGTGCGAAGCACAGACAATTGGGACGACTACCGAAAAGTCAAACTCGGCACGATCACGCTGCCGCAAGCCACAAGCGTCGCGGTATTCAAGTCGGATCCGAGTTTGAAAAACTGGCTGCTCGATTTGCGTGGCATCACGCTAAAGCCAATCGCACCGTAAGCCAGGGCCGCTAGGCAGGTCGTTCGGTATATACCGATGAAACGTCGATCCTTTTGTGAGCCGACGGCGCTAGCCTGAACTGCTAAAGCAGGTAGGCAGGAATCATTAGGTGAAATGACTCATATTGACCGGCTTAATCGTTCGTCGTTGACAACCGAAACGTCCGTAACGAAGGGACGCTGCACCGTATCGCTGATCACGGCACATTGCCCATTAAACATCGTCACTTTCGGTGCCCCCAGTACGTTGGACCGAGGATCTTTTTGGATTCGGTGGAGTAGCCGTTCGCTTTCCAGCCGACTGATTTTGGTGAATCGAAAAGGACTGCTCGACAATGGGCGAAGTGGCGAGAACTTCCTGCGAGGTCGATGCGTCGATTGAAAAGGTTACTATCCCATGGAATTGGCCTTTGTCATCTTTCCTTAAGGAGCAGGGCGACCGCGCAAAATTAGTGCGGATTCGTGTTAATCCGTGGCAAACCAACGAGCCCAATTGTCAGCCACGGATACGCACGGATCCACGGGAATGAGTGCATGTCAAAAAACGCTCAATTCAACCGAATCCAAACGCCACCAAGGCGAAAGACTAAGTGAGTATCCGAAAAGGGGTCTGACCCTTTGGAAGCGAGTCGTTTTTGTTGAGTTTTTTTCCTCGCCGGAGAGGGTCAGACCCCTTTTCGGATACCCTCTAAGAACTGCCGAAAGCGTTCTTGTCTCTTTAATGTTTCCGCGTAACGAAAGCCACGTGACCGCTATCGATAGGGTGTTCGCGTCACCTATCATGAAGTTGCACGTATTGTCCAAGTGACCTGGTTGCGTGCTATCGTTGAACGTCTCGCGGATGTTATCAACAACAACAGCCCTTGTGCTCAATCCAAACAATGCAAAGCAACAATCCCTACGAACCGCCCCCGCTAGATGTTGACTGGCTGGTGATGAGGCGGCGAGCGATTCCAGTTGGCCGCGAGGAGATACACACGGTGATCGTCCAAACGTCGCTTTCAAGAGGCCTTAAGACACACACGGTTGACGCCGCAGGTGAGGCGACACCGATCCAACGAGGGCCTTGTTGCATTCAAATCGGCGAGCGGGAAAGGCATCAAGTCGAGGTCGAATTGGACGCGATGCACCGAGTCAACGTTCTCGTTGATGGCAAGCTGGTTGAGGGGGATCTGTTTCCTCGCATGCGGACCACGATCTTTGCTGTCGTCATCGGCTTCATACTTGTAACCACCGTGACAGTGACCCTTGGAGTTGTACTGTTAGTCAGATTTCTGGGACACTGAACGACATCACGGCCATCGCGATAGATGTCCGGCGGTCGATGAAAGAACATGCCGACATGATGGCGTAAATCTTTCGCTCGATCGGTGATTGATTTGGGGTATGGTTGTGTGTGGAAAGCTTAGCTTCCCTTATCTTTGTGATGCAGTGAAAATCAGCCTGCAGGTGGGCGGGATGCTGCACGGCACGATCAGGGAAACCCCGTCGTCGGGCGATTTTTAAAATATTGCTAAATGGCGTGAAAGATTGCTGTGCGTGCTGAGTCTTCCTCGTACAAGAGTACCGAAGCGTCAGGATTCTGACCCCCGACCGGAAATTAGATGACTTCCAGCCCACCCGAAACGCGTGCCAGCTTAATCCTGCGATTGCAGGATGGGGCGGACATCGCGGCTTGGGATGAGTTCGCGGAAATCTACGCTCCTGTCGTTTACCGATCGGCACGCCGGCTTGGATTACAAGCCGCCGATGCGGATGACGTCGTTCAAGAAGTGCTGTCAGCGGTCGCCCGCTCGGTCACCGATTGGATTGCTCGAGACGATCGCGGTGCTTTTCGAGCTTGGCTGTTCCGTATCGCTCGCAATACAGCGATCGACTATATGACGCGTCGGAAACATCGACCGTGGGCGAGTGGCGGTGACGAGGCGGCTCGGCAATTGAATGAGGTCGAAGCGGCAGCGGACGTGGCAAGCCAATTCGACTTGGAAGTTCGTCGCGAGCTCTTTACGCGAGCTTCCGAAATGGTCCGCTTGCAAGTTCGCAACACAACCTGGCAAGCCTTCCACCGCACCACCGTACTTGGTCAATCGATCGAAACGGTCGCGAGTCAGCTCGGTGTCAGTCCCGGCAGTATCTACATCGCCCGCAGTCGAGTGATGAAGCGATTGCAGATCGCAGTGAAATCCTTTGCAGAGATATCCAATGATGAAATGTGATGACATTGCCTTCGACGATCTGCTCGATGCCGATGACGACATTGACACGCACAACCCCGATATCGCTCGGCATGTGGAATCCTGTGCGTATTGCCAGAGTCGCTTGGCTGGGCTTGCCGCCGATGCCGAGCAATGGGACGAAATGCAACGCTGGTTATCGACCGCAGACGTCAACGATTCCGAGGACGCCGATTTGCTGGATGCAGATGAACGTTGGAAGCATCCTGTTGCATGGAACGAAGCGATGGCAAAGACGCTATTGTCGCAGGCCAGTCATCCCGAAATGTTGGGCCGTATTGGTCGCTATGATGTCGAACGATTGATCGGCAGCGGTGGCATGGGCGTGGTGTTCAAAGCCTACGACACGGAGCTTAATCGCCCCGTGGCGGTGAAGTTGCTGGCTCCGTATTTGGCCAGCAGTGGTGCGGCTCGGAAGCGGTTTGCAAGGGAAGCTCGTGCGGCGGCCGCGGTCGTTGATGATCATGTCGTGCCGATTCACAACGTCGAAACCGATGACGAGCATCCGTTTCTGGTGATGAAGTACATTGCCGGCGGTTCACTGCAACAGCGACTTGATCGCGATGGGCCGCTCGATGTTTGCGAAGTGCTGCGGATCGGCACTCATACTGCAAAAGGACTCGCCGCCGCGCACGCCCAAGGCTTGATCCACCGCGATGTAAAGCCCTCGAACATTTTGTTGGATGAAGGTGTCGATCGCGCGTTGCTGACCGACTTCGGCCTTGCCCGCGCCACCGACGACGCCAGTTTGACTCGCAGCGGTTTCCATCCCGGTACGCCCCATTACATGTCGCCCGAGCAAGTCCGCGGCGATGCGATTGACGCCCGCAGTGATCTGTTTGGGCTCGGTTGTGTGTTGTACGCACTCTGTACTAGTCACCCGCCGTTCCGCAGCGAAACCAGCTACGCCGTCCTCCGCCGAGTCACCGATGACGCGCCACGTTCCATTCGCGAAATCAATGCAAACATCCCGTTGTGGCTAGAGCAGATCGTGATGAAGTTGCTTGCTAAATCTCCCGGTGACCGCTTTGACTCGGCCGAACAGGTCGCCGAGCTACTCGAAGACTGCCTCGCACACGTCCAGCATCCAACGACAACACTGTTGCCGAAATCCATCGCCGCGTTGGCTCCCGAACAAAGCCGCCGCCCACCGATCGGCAAGTTCATCGCCGCTGCAGCCTTCGCCTTCTCGTTGCTTTTCGCGGGCGTGTTGATCGTGCTGGAATTGAACAAAGGCACGCTGACGATTCAGTCGGTCGTCGATGACGTTCCAATCCGCATTGTTAAGGGTGGCGAAACAGTCGAGCGACTGAGGGTTCATCAATCGGGTGAAAAGATCCGTATCGCAAGCGGAGATTACGTCGTGATGATCGACGGACCGATCGAGGGAATAACAGTGAGTGACGGGCAGGTCTCATTACAGCGAGGTGGAGACGTAATTGTCAACATTGTTCGTTCGACTAATCCCATCGATACTTCAACAGTCTTGGCCACTCATGTTGTTGAGATCGATTTAGGTGATTCGCAGTTTGCTGTTGGAGACGAGATCGAAATTCAATCTGTGACATCTTCTGGAAACGGATTTGAAGTGGGGGCAACGGTGATGGTGAAGGGAGTCTACACGCTTGAATCCGCTAAAACGGCTGATCTGTGTTTCTTTTCAACGACGACCTTGGGACCTGAAGAAAATCCAACGCCCACACCGATTCAGCCTAGCCAAAGAATCCAGGCGACGAGTGGCACGCACGAATTCACGCTTTCGAAGGTGATTACGACAACTGGCAGTTCTCATGTCTCCTTCTATCACCCTACTACGGGCGAAGGCATGGGCGGTGTGTATTTCGCGGAGGCCAATCGATCTAAGATCGCCGAAGCCAAAGTCGATATGCCAACAGGCTTGGAACGTGAAATCCAGCAAGTGCTATCAAGTATTGATGCATTCAATAGGCGTGAAGATCGTGGCCCGAACTCGCCAAGAAGTCAGCGGTGGGGATCAGAGCTTCAATTGTTAGTGAACTATGGATCGGCTGCCGTACCGAGCATCGTTCGCGAACTTGACCAAACACGCGACGACCGAATGATCGCGACACTTGCTTTTGCGCTAAGGGCAATTGGAGACAAACGGGGCGTGCCGGCTTTGATTCGTGCCATCCCAAGAACGAGCGTTCCGTCAACCAAATGCAATTGGATACGGAGCGACACGATCATCGACGAAGATCTGGTTTCCTTTTTTAAGCAAAATCGATTTACAGGCCAAGGTGACGCCGCCATTGGTTGCTCCGATGCGCCGACCGAACTTTCCTGTGCTCTCGCAGAACTCACGGGGCAAGATCTCGGGCTCAGTCGAGTGTTTGGCGTCGGGATGCCGCAACAGCTCTATCTTCAACAACGGGCCCTCCATCGCGACGCTCAGCGCTGGGCTAAATGGTGGGATGCAAACAGTGCGGACTTGGTTGAGGATGCCGCATTTAGAATCGTCAATGTGCCATCGATGACAATGGAGAAACCTCCAGGCGTTGAGCCAAACCAAATACTTGCGAAGATTTTCTGGCGGACGAGTAACCAACTCCAGTCATTGCAGATTGCTGCGGATGCGACCGAGCAGGAGCGTGCTGTGTTTCTGGACCTCGACACGGGGCGATCCGAATCAGTACCAACTGCTTGGCGTGGACGGAATCTGTCGGAATCCGATCGAGCAGATTTGTTTGCCTGGGCTGAGCAAGAAGGTTTCGATTTGGTTTGTGACCAATATAAAACGGACGACGGTAGCCAGCACTATGTATTGCGGGGTCTAGGACTCAAGGCATGGCAGGTAGACGAAGTTCAATGGGAAGCACAATCGCATTATGCTTCGCTTAATCAGGTCATCGATGAAGGAAAGGAAGTGTCAGGAGATTGGTTGATTCCGTTCAGCGAAGAGAAACATTCGCTCGATCCAACAACCACAGCACCCTTCCTTGTTGTGACACGTGAAGGAACGCCCGTTCTGCTGTACGAAGGTGCCGAAGTTACGGAGAAAGTGTCTCCCGATGCCACGACCTATGCAGACGACCTTCATCGTCCCACGGGTTTTGTCGATGGCCGAAAGTTGGCGATTATGTTTTTCGAGCCGTTGCAGAATAGAGGGGAAGAGAAGGCTTCTGGAGACGTTGGTCCACTCCATGACATGGAGCCCAATCCCACGACAGGTGACCAAGCGAGTGTCAAAAACGATATCGCGACTCCATTGGTCGGCGAAAGAACTCTTGCTGAGGCTGTGCGTGAATTTAACCATCTGCATTCCAAGGATGCTCAGGGCAGGCCGCAACCGCCCCTTACCTCGGGCGAGGTCTACACATGCTTGCAGTGGAAATTGGGCAACGGTGATTTCCCAGAGAAAATACGAGCGGGCATGGTGTCGATGATCTTCAGCAAAAATCGAATCGTACCGGCGGGGTGGCAGTTGACGGGCGGTCTGGTGCGGCACCGATGCGATCAGGGAACGATTCAGACCTGGGAAGTCAATTTGGAAACGCATGGGCTATCCGAGCCTGTTTCCATTCGCCGCATGTCGATCGCACCACCCGCTGCGATTCAAACGCCAAGCGAGGCGCTTGGCAACGACGAAATAGCAGCACCACTTGCGACGGGCATCGCTGGTTTCAACGCTGCTCACAAACCAACCAACGGGATCGCGGGCATCCACCAAACTGTGCGGAGTCACGGTCTTGAATTACCTCCGCTGACACTGGATGAAGTGCTCGCAGCGATCGCTCTGTGGCAAACGAAGCGTAACGAAGCGGATGTGGATAACGCCACTTTCGAACGCTTTCAACGCATCGCCAGAACGCATCAGTTGCCGTCAGACATCCGCTTCGAATTTATCCCATCCTTCGAAAACGCGATCGGCGAATGGTTCTACATCTGGTCGGTGCAAATTCTCGTTCCACAGGTCGCTAAGCCAGGATCGACCTATGCGTTCACGATTCGTCAGCATTATTTGGACAGGGACTTGCAGAATGTGGCGGCGATTCACTGGGGAAAGCCTGCGGAAAACGGGCTTCAAGCGGGCTTTCGATTGATCCCTTCTCAGCAAACGTACGAGATCGGACAGATTGTGGATGTCGAGTTCTTCTATCGCAGCACCACGGGAGCAGGCGTACCCGCGACGCTTGATAACGCTTTCACTTACCGCCGTGCCGAACTAAGAGGAGATGTGCAATTCGGAAAGGTCGTCGATGTTCAGCAGAAAACCATTCCTGGTGGTGCCGTCAAAACCGTGATCGGAGACAAACCAACTGTTCGCAAGGGACAACGAATCCAGTTTTGTGCTGATGCCGATCCCGAAGTCGAGGACGGAGTTGGCACGAAGCTGATCGTTGAGCCAGGAAAAGGATACCGGTTGGTGTTTGTCGTCTCCAATCCCGGCGACGACTCTGATGACGAGGACCTCGAAACTGGGAGGTCGCATTACATCAACACGCCGTCGCTGAATCCGCGAAAAGAGTTACCGTTATTTGCCGGCCACTGGTATCAACATTGGGGCCGGTCGGTGCCGGGACATCGAGCACCAGCCGAATCGACGCCCGATCTCGAGTACAACGATCCGTTTCAGATTGGGGTGTCGCTCGGACCCGCGGACAAGAATCGGATTCCGGCCTACTACGCCGGTGGTTTGACGGTCACGAGAGTGGCTCCGCACAGCCCCGCCGAGGCTGTTGGTATCGAAGTCGGCGACACGCTGCTTGCCTGGGAGGGGAACCAGATTGACAGCAACGATCCAAGTAAACCGTTTCGATACAGCGGACCAAGCAATCGGTTAGCAGCGAAACTGCAAGAAAATGCCAAGTCCATGGGTTGGGCGTCCTACAACATGAAATTTGATTTGTTGGATCACCGCAGCGACGAAGTGATCGCAATCGCTCCCTGGTTTGGCGCGACAGCAGGTGGCGGTCCCACCAAAGTCGAACAGGTCAAACGTTTGGTGGAACGCAAACGTCTTCGCAATGAGCCGTGATATGAACGCCAAGCGACGCATTTGCCGATTTGAAATCGACTAGAATTGTCGGTACTTCTAATTCAAGTGAGAAATACTGATGACCGCATCCACGATTCAATTCATTACCAAGACTCGACTTGCGGAGCTGTCACGGCAACGTGAGTCATTGCTGAGCCAATACGAAGCGGCAGAGTCGGCTGGTCGCGGCAGCGATTTACAGAGTCTCGCGAAGCTATGCGAAGGCCTGAAGAAGGTTCGGATCACCGAGATTCCGCTTCACCGTGATCTGCCAAATCTGAGGGCACTTTTCCAAGGTCGAGCCGCCCCACAATCTCTGATTGATTTTTGGCGTGAGAAACTGCTGGTGGAAATCCGGCGAGGCCGACTGCGGGCCAACGTCGTCTATCTGTTCGGTGCCTTCTTAAGTGAGTGGGATGAATCTGACATCCAAGGCGTTGGACGCATGAATGAACGGCAGGCTCAGAGGACGCGAATCCTTGCAGGACTCGCCGCCGAGGCCTCGCAACCCGCACTTGATCTATTGGGTTCCGAATTGTCAGCCTTTGCGAACCATCGCCAAAAGGTTCAATCGATTATTGCAGAAAAGCTTCAGCAGTCGCTCGATATGAAACTTGCAGGCTTTGACGGTTTGCATTGGATTTCCGCGAACGCTCACTATCCCAAGGATGTGCGACTCGAGGCCAAACGGTTCCAGGAGAATGGTGCGTTAGCGAGTCAACTGAGCGATGCGATCCGAGTCGCCACACGGGATCCTCGGCAGTGGTCGTGGCCCGATCAAGGTGTTCGACCTCGAGTACTTTGGACACGCAACCGATGGCGGTTATACCCCACCATGTCGCTTGTCGAATTGTTAACCGTCAACCATTCGGCTGACTTTTGGTCCTCCGCAATCGATGATGGTTACACCAACTCAGCCATTATTCTCAGTCATCTCAGCCGTCTGCAAAAGTTGATCGACCTGGGGGCGCCAGAGGTCATCATGTTCAACGAGAGACGGATACTGGCGTTGCAGAAAGACCGAGCGGCGCTAGATTGGTACGAACCCGTAGATCCGTGGACCGACCAAGTTGTTTTGAACGAGGACGAGGAAGAATCAGTGATGGGATTGGTTGGCTTGCGTGCTAGCCGACAAGCCGAGCTTCGTGATGCATCGAATATGGGCTACGGGTATGACGAAGGAGTCAATCCGATGGTCAAGCTCGTTCATGCTGAGATTGAGTTGCTTCGCGCAGCCTTTCCTGACACCCCACTTCATGTGTTAAAGATCGACGTTCGTGACTACTTCGCTTCGGTGCCGCACGCGACATTGCTCACCATGCTGAATGGACTGGGGATGACTGACGCCGGAATCGAATTTACGCAGCGTTATTTAAAAACGCCGTATATCGTGGATGTCGATCGTGTGGAAGCGGCTGGTTGCGGTGTGCCAATGGAACTGGGGTATTCGCATTGGCTCTGTGAGAAGCTGATGCGATTGCTCGAAAAATTTATTCACAGTAACGCAAAAGTCCGGATCATTCGCCAGTTGGATGATCTTTGTATCCTTAGCCCTAGTGGCAAGGAAGTTGAGGCAGCGTTTACTGCTGCGAAATCGTTCCTTGCTGACGTGGGTCTATCGCTGAATGACGACAAGAGCGGGGCGGTGACGATTGGCGGCGAACAACTCGATGAACTTCCCTCATCGAATCCACGTTGGGGCGTCTTGGAATTGACCAAGGCGGGGCAGTGGCAAACCAATCAAGAGGCGTTTGAGGTTTACTTGCGTGATTCGCGGAAGGAGGTTGATGCACGGCACGCGATCCTAGCCAAGGTACTAGCGTACAACGACCAGTTGAAACACTTGGTTTGGGGGCTCGGTTTGGCGATGGATTTGGGCGACCAACATCGCGACTCTGCGAATCAGGCTCTACAGACTTTCGAGAACGACTTCTTCGGCGATGGCCAGAGCATCTACGTCGGACTGACGTCGCTGATTGAAGAACGACATCGAGGCGAGTTGCAGGAGGTTCCGTTAGCATGGATGGTTTGGCCGATCACCGCGGGCGGTCTCGGTTTGCGTTCGGCGACGGTGCTGTGTGGCCAGTACCAGTTAGCGTATGAGGTCCGATCGACCGTCAGAAAAACGGTACCGCCGGACAAACCAGACGACTGGCAAACTCAGTCGAGGGAATGGAGCGACCTTTACGACGACAAGAACGTGACACTTGAACCGGCCAATTGCGATGAATCGCGGACCATGAACGCCCTGGTCGAAGGGTTCATTCGCCGCGGCAAGAGCATCTCGGGCGGCGAGCAAGAAGGGCTCTCACCTTATTGGAGATGGACGCTGAGCATCTTCGGTCCAGAAATCTTAGATCGGCTCGGTACGTTTGAGTTTCTATTAACGGAACTCGTACCTCTTCAGTTGATTCAGGACAAACTACTCAGCTCGGACGCTCCGACCGCCGACGCGGAGTAGTCAAAGTGTCGTCAGTTCCGGCGGCGGTGAATGTGACCAGTAAAGAAGCGTCGGTCGTCTGACCCTGGTCGTTGACGAAGTCTTCGCGAACGGGGGTTTAATTCCGTCCGAATTGTTTCGCGAGCACCACCGCGGGTGAACTGTTTGTACGGCCAATCCTTCTCGGCAAACGCATACGGTTCGAGAAACCGATAAGCCTGACGCAGGCTTCGATTGTCTTTCGTTTCAAACTCCCAAAGATTAACGCCGACCTTACGACTCATGAACGTCAAATTTGCAAATGCCCAGTCCTCGCCAAAGCAGCGAGGGCATTTTTGGCTGTCTTGCTTTTCGTCCCTTGGGACGCGGGTAGCGGATATACTGGGCATGTAAGGCGGATGGAACGAGCTCGTTGACTACGAAGAGTATGTCGGGCAGGAGGGCGATGACGCGCTGGAAGATTTTATACAGGACAAATGAATCGTGGACTGGAAAAATTTCGAACTTGTATTGCTCGCCGAGTGTGAGAGGGCGTTTCAACGTTGGCTTGCCGAGCATCCCGGGCACACAGTCTATGCATTGGCTTTTCACGAGAGCTATCGCGAACTCGACGGGCAGATGAACCTTCCTCAGTTGGCGGTGAATAGTCTGGAGGCTGCTCAACAGATCAAGTCGGCAGAAGACAACGGACTCAAGTGGAATCCGGCTGATTGGACTTGGCAAAATGTACTCGCGATCGAAGAAGAGCCACTCAGTCAGTTGGCAGACGACCTGAACGAAGAAGCCAATCGCAGCACCCAGAACCATTGGCGGAAGACGGAAAAGCGATTTTTGTCGGTGCTGGTTCGCATTGCGAAGTCCATTCGGAAAACGTTCGAGCGGGACGAACGGACGACGAAAGACTTTGTCGTCTATGTCAGCGATGAGGCTGAGGACATCCTGCGACGTTGTGTACCTAAAAGTCTCTTCGAACGACTCTTCGCTGAGTATGCCCCCAAGAGCCAAGTAGATGCGTCTGTGCTGCTAGCTGATCGCATGCCGGAGTACTTGGAAGCTCCTTGGTCGTTTGAAGAGGAGATTCTTTCGCTCGGTGAAAATTCGATCCCCGCTTTGCTTGAGTTCCTCCCGTCGAAGTATGGGTACTACGGAGCTGTCCTGCTGGGAAAACTGGGCGTGCGAGATCAAATAGTGATCGATGCACTGCGAGGAGGTTGCGGCAGTGGAGGAGGGCTGGCTGAATCGAGCGCTCAAGCACTCTTCAAGTTAGGCGACATCGATTTCCTTTTCGAACAGACGTGTGTATCTGCAACGCGAGTCCAAGCGGTCGCTGCAATCGTGAGTGGACTGAAATCGCAGAGTTCGGGCCCACTCGATTATCGGTTTGCTGAAAAACTCTTGAGCTCCGGGGATCCTGAAGTCGTCGAAGTCGTAGAGGAACAGCTGAAGCTCGGTAGCTCGCTATGCGAAATCGGTTTGTCGGATCTGGATGAAGCGTTTCGCGGGCTAGAGTCTTCGCATCTGGTCATTCGCTGGCATGCCGTGTCCGTGCTGGGTGACCGCAGCCTGGGGCGCAAGGCGGCGAAGCAAGTCTTACCCATTTTGGCGAAAGGACTAGCAGATCAAAATGCTACCGTCCGCCGCCTAACGCTGTTGTCGCTGGCTCAATGGAAGGCCGCAGCTAAACCGTACCACGATCAAATGCTCCGACTGAAAGAAGATCCAGACCGTGAAGTGAGGATGGTGGCAACCTACGTGTTCGAATAGTCCGGTATGGTCCGTCCGCGACTTTCACGCCAAGAACGGAATACTCGACCCGCAGGATGCCTAGCCCACGGAAGTGGAGTGGGCCAGACAGATTGGCTACTTAAGATTGACGTGGATGGGAAAAAAGACGATTGGCCGATTCCAACGGAGCCGGTTAGTCAACATTCGTTGTCGATCATCACGCCACCAGAAGGACAACATTAGGTGGAGAAGAATCACAGCCGGTTAGATACAGGCGGGGCGAGATTTTAAGTACTATAGAGCGTTTTAGTACACGAAAAGGGGTCTGACCCTCTCCGGCGAGGCAAGAAACTCAACAAAAGCGACTCGCTTCCAAAGGGTCAGACCCCTTTTCGGATACTCTCTTAGGCTCGGCGGCGTTACGGGCTCAATCCAATGATGAAACGTCGAGTCAGCAATTTCCCCAGAGGTTCCCCACGTGGTAGCGATAGCGACTTACCGAAGATGTGTTTTGTTTTTTATGTTCATCGTCTTGGCTCGTGGTTTCGACGCGATGGCGCAGCCTCCGGTGACAGCGGCGAAGCCGTCGGCAGGTGAACGAGAATCGATCGGTTCGATTTTTGAAAAACCGACGTATCCAGTAAAAGTCACGCGTGGCTTGCCCTACGCTCAAGGGATGATCTATCATCCCACCGATCCGCAGCGTTGCTATCCGCGAAATCTGACGCTTGATGTTTATGAACCTGACGAAGCCACCGTGCTGAATCGTCCCGTCGTTTTGCTGGTGCATTCCGGCGGTTTTTGGACCGGTGATTCGTTGATGCGGTCAATGGTTCGCGCCGGAAACTATTTTGCCGAGCGCGGGTGGGTTTGTTTTTCTATTAACTATCGTCTGCACGGTGATCGAGCAATCGCGCCAAAAGGTTGGTTAAAGAACCGCCCCACCTATGCTGCAACACGAGACGCAAAGGCGGCGGTTCGTTGGATCCGTGCCAATGCAGAATCGTATCGCGTGGACGGTGATTCGATCGTTGTTTATGGCGGATCAGCAGGCGGTTACATCGGTGCAGCTCTCGCAGCTTCGGATGAAGAAGACTTTCGCGACGAACTGCTGTCAAACGATGCCGAAAACGAACTACTGCAAGCGACTCATCTGGACCAATCCTCGCGTGTCCAGGCGGTGGTGAGCCATTGGGGATCGGGGCTCTTGCTTGATTTGCTGAAAGAATATGATGGGCGAAATCGATTCGATTCCGATGATGCCCCCTTGCTGATCATCCACGGGACACAAGACAAAATTGTTCCCTATCATCATGCAGAAGACTTACTAAAGAACTATCGAAGCAAGATCGAACGTATCCGACTCGAAGGCTTGGGCCATTCGGCATGGAACGCCAAGGTCAACGGTGATTCGCTTCTCGATTCGGTGTATCCGTTTATGCTAGAGGCCTTGAATCTGTCCGCTCAATGACGGGGAAACAAAAAGGGGACGGGGGCGATTAGCCTTCGTCTGAAGTGCGTCGACCTAGTTGTTCTTCTTTTAGCAACCTCGGGGTGGTGTGGTTGGCCGAGCCTAGTTCGCTCGCAGGTCTGCTTCGTCCATTCGTCCTTGCCGTCGATTCGGTTTTGGACAACGGAGGTGATGGCCGCTTCGAGTTCGATGTTGGAAAGTGGTCAATGGATCGCCGATCATACAATTGATTTCGCTGTCCGCTCCCGGATCGGGAATCGACAGGTAGGCTCCGGCATCGATCTGCACCGCCGTATTGTCGGCCGACATATCAGAAAAGCTCAGGAGAGAGTGGGCGCATGATTTGCAGACATGGTTGCAGTTGAAACAGGTTCGGCTCGTTCCAGCATCCAACCTCCTCCTAGCTTCTTGCGGAGGCAAAGATTGGAGACCCTGTCGTTCACGGATCAAGACGTTGACCCCAATATCGAAATGGGCGGCTATCCCTACGTCCCGTTCAAATAACTGGTGTTACAACCATGAAAATCTTAAAAACCATGATGCTCAGTTTTCTGCTCGCTGGATTGGGCTGCTCAATGAGTGAAGCCGAGGAGAAACATACAGCGATCAGTCCGACGGAAGTGACGATCTTGCATACTTGCGACTTCCACGGTCGGCATATGCCATTTCGTGTCGTTTCAGAAGATGCAACGTCCCAAACCGGCAACCCTCAAAAGCCAGAAAACCATTTCGGGAAAGAGGGCCGTATTGGCGGCTTCGAGGCATTGGCTTCCGCCGTTGAAAGAGTTCGTCAGAAGCGGGGCGAGCAAAATGTGCTACTGGTTCATGCGGGCGACACTTTTAGCGACGACCTTCTCGGAAACCTCACTCAGGGGGAAGCCGTTATTCGCATGATGAATGCTGTCGGCTACGACTATATGGCTCTCGGCAATCATGACTTTGACTACGGCGTGGAACAAACTCGTCATCTGCAAAAACTCGCCGCCTTTCCGCTGCGAGGAGCGAACATCATCGAGCAAGAAACGGACCAGCCGTTCTTGGGCAAGCCGTTCCACGTGTTCTCGGTGGGCAAGGTAAAGATTGCCATTTTGGCTCTCGGCTACCACAACACCGATCAAACCACCGCGCCAAAAAATATCCAGGGGCTTCGCTTCGTCAACGGAATCGAAACCGCCCGCCGCTACGTTCCTGAACTCCGTCGTCAGGCGGATGTGGTGGTGATTCTGTCTCATCAAGGAACAGCGGTGGACAAATTGCTAGCCCGTGAGGTTGACGGAATCGACCTGATCATCGGCGGCCATTCTCATGACCGCCTCCATCCGGCGATCACCGTCAATGGAACCCAGATTGTCCAAGCCATGTCCGACACGGCGGCTCTTGGAGAAGTTCGAGTCAGCCTTGCTGATGGACAGATTGTCAAGATTGAAGACGAACTGCACATGCTCTGGGTCAAGGATTACTCGCATCCAAAAATGGCCACGTTGATTGCCGACATCCGTCAGCCTCATCGAAAGAAGCTCGAGGAAGTCATCGGGATGGCGAAGACTCTTATCCCCAGAAAATACAAACACGAGAGTCCCTTCGATGTTCTGGTTGCCGACTTGCTCCGTCAAGAAACAGGAGCCGAGGTCGCGTTGCTTCCGGGGGTCGGATATGGAATCACGTTGCCTCAGGGGAAGGTGACTCGTGAAGATCTTTTCACGCTGTTACCGCATCCGGCCAAACTCGCAACCTTTACGCTTACAGGCCGACAAATTCATGACGTACTGGAGCAGTCGGCTACCAATCTGGAAGCAGAGAACCCGCTGGATCGTGTGGGCGGACTCGTTCAGACCTCGGGAATGACATGGACGCTCGATTGGGCCGGCCAACAAGGAAAGCGGGTTCGTGATGTGCACGTTAACGGGATGCAATTGGACAGGAACAAATCCTATCGAGTCGCCTCGCACAGTGGCATGTTGAACGGTATTCACCGCTACGATGACATGCGAGACGCGGAAGAAGTCAAGGTCAGCGAAGAGAGCGTTGTCGATATCGTGGAACGCCACTTTCTGCGATCCAAATCAATTGTGGCTCCCCAACCTACAAGCATCACTCTGATTCCAAAGCCCCGCTAATCAGATTTATTCGTTTCTTGGCATGACGTCAAAAAGGAGCGAATGATGCCTAGTGCTTTGTCCGACTTTGATTTTGAGGTAGTGGATCTTGCAAAAGATCCTCTGACATCCAAGAAATCTCCCACACCCGCGAAACAGGGAGCTTTAGCAAGCTCCACTACATTAGAAGCCCCAAATTTCAACCTAGACGAAGCACTAGGACGCTCGTGGGCGAGATCTTGCACACACAACTGTGATCGCAATCCTGAACACGATGTGAAAACAAAGGTCGGTGATGTTGAGTCTGTTTAACGTCGCGATCGACGACGCTTATTTACAGGCCGGTCATCAGTACATGCTCTCCTTCGACAACGTCCGCATTCTGAAATCCCTTCTCGAATTTCGCATCGATCACTGCGGACGCGTCCGGAGTGTCTCTGTTAATCAGCTTCGTTGGCTGATCACGAAGGACGTCGTCACGGTCCAAATAGAGTCGTAGCTGTACCTTTCCAGGAGGAATGGTTTCACCCTCGGACGCAAAATCGTCTCGCTGATCGTCGGCCGCGATCACGAACAGGGAACCATTGACCATCTTGCGTGGCGTCACTTTACATTGAGTGAAAGCGATGGGAGTTGGGGACCAATCATCCATTTCCGGATCCCAACGGTGAACAAATATTTGAACCGTTGACAAATTGGGCCAGTTCGTGGGAAGCCCTTTGATGCGGATCACGTGCTCGGTTGGATACCAGTTGTCTTTGGGAATCGCTTTGCCATCCCGATAGCCCCCTGTGGCAGCCAGTGCATAGTCTTGCAGCCAAGCAGCGAACGCTTTGTACGATTGATCGTCCGTGTGCATTTTGATGCCGCCCAGGTGCGAGACCGGCGCGACCGAGGAAGGCTTGCCCAGGTTCCCACTGGCATCTTTGGCGGGAATCTTGGCCGTCGGTTTTAGCAGCAGCAAGCTTTGTAACGGGGAGTCCACGTTGATCAACGGAAGATCGTTGCCATGCCGCTTTCGACTGTTTGCGATTAACGATTGCAATGTCTGCTCAGGAGTCTCCTTAAAGATATTCATCTTCGCTCCAAACTTGGCGACGAACTCTTTGTTTCGTTCCATTGGCTTTTCGTGCATCGGATTATCCGTGTCGAGCTCTGCCGGTGTATGACACGGAAAACATCGCATGCGTTGAGACCAAATATTTCGCACGAAGGAATCCAAAACCCGATCTTTGCGGGAGTGCCGAACGACCTCCACAGACGCCTTGGGACCAGCCGCAACGCTAGGCTGGATCGCCGCGGCATTCACCAAGTCCGAGTCTTGGCAGCAGGCTACGATCCAAGACGCAAATGCTTCATATTCTGCGTTTCGATTCTTTGCATGAATTCGCTTGGCTAACGAGTCCGAATCGGATTCGCCCATCTCGATCAAGTGCAGGATTTTTGACTCGCGTGGACGATTAACGTCAACCAAGCCCTGGTCTCGTAGTGACAGGAACGTCTCACGACTGGACGGTCGGATGTAGTCCTTTAGGTCTACAGACGAAAGATGACACTGCACACAACTTGAGGGATTCGGAGACTTGAAGATCGGCATGATCCTCTGCTCAAACACGGAAGCGGGGTCTGGCTCGGTTGCAGACGCATGTCCCCCAAACGCGATCAGGGTGACAACAAAAATTGCATAGGCGGTTCGTTGCATGGCGATCATCCATTTTTGACGGGAATGTAGCTCTTCTGAAAGTGTATCCGATGTTCAGGATCGCCGGTAAGCTGCCAATTTCAAGTAAAGTTAAGTGCGTCGCACTACTTTCGAACCCCTTCGGAGATCGTGCCGAAGAGAGCCGGGTATCGATGCCGAGTTTAGTAACATCAATCGAGGTCGTGGCAGCAAGGTTCACTGCAAACCCGGGAATCAATTTGCTGAGGATCGTTTTGATCTGCCTCTGATTCGTGAAGTCGAAGGCAATCAGCTATTTCACGAGATTCCCTTTTCCGCATGTTACGAAGCGGCAGGAGTTTCTCCACCTTCATTGTCCCAGCGCTCAATCGCGTTCTCATATACCGCAGCCGCGCTGCCATTTCCGCCAACAGATGAATCACCGAATCGTTCGAGCGAGGCGGAGTTCCACAACGCGATGGCAGGCTGATCGGTGCGGTCGTGTTCGTAGCAGAGAATGCTCAGTGACGCGGTATCAAGCAAAAACGGCTGGGCGTGTTCGACCGACAGCCCGATCCAACGCGCGGCGAGCACACGACCTAGATGACTGTGCGAAAAAAGAGCGACATCGCCATCCAACTCGATCAGTCTGTGAATCAGTCGATCAGCCCGCGCAGAGATTTGTTCTGGCATTTCACCGTTGGGGCAGCCGTCTCGAAAGAGATTCCATCTAGGTCGCGTAGCCAAAATCTCATCACCAGTTCGGCTCTCGTAATCACCGTTGTCCCACTCGATCAAGTCTGCGTCAACTTTCGCTTCGTTCGACAAACCCGCCAACTCGCATGTTCGTCGCGCGCGTTGCAGCGGGCTCGTCAGCACATGTTCAAAAGTGAACAGCCGAATCCGCTGGCCGAGTTCGCGTGCTTGCTCTTCGCCATTTTTCGTCAGCGGAATATCGGCGCGACCGCTGTGTTGCCCGGTAAGCGACCACTCCGTCTCGCCATGCCGCATCAAAAATAGTCGCAAAGTCATTGCTGGCCTCCCACCGGTTCGGCGCGAATGGATTTCTTGGCTGCTGAGACGCCGCTGCTCCTGAGCCAATTCAGTGCGTCTTCGTACTCGGATTCGCAAAAATGCCTGACGTTTGGATGCACAAGCTGAGACACGATCCTTGGCAACTCGGCCAGCAAAACATTGTTGCTGACCACTGCCAGTTTCTTGATTTTTTGGTGATAGCTCTCGATAAGCTGCAAGTGAGCAAAGGCGGCCTCGAGGTTTATCCCGCCCGGAAGGGCCTTGGCGAAGACCATTACGCCAGCGAGGGCGTCATGCTCCGCAAGAAAGGGATCAATTTCGTGGGGCACAGCCTCAAACTCGTCCGCTTCGAGTGGAGATGACGGTTCGAGAATGAGTATCCCTTCGGGCAAAAGCAGTTTGTGTTTGAGCATGGGAATTCCTTTTTCTATTGAGTTTTTCAAATTCAGTTACGCACGACTGACGTGTTCTCATCGCACTTGTAGTCACGCCCCTCACCTGTGCATGAAGCAGGCTCGCCTTCGAGTGCTTCGCGCACACGTGCCAGCCGTGTGTCGATCCTCGTGCGGTCATGCGCGGACTCGACGGAACGCTCGGCCAACTCGGCAATCCATTGCACTTGCTCTCCAATATCGCGGCGACGGCTTGGGCTGGCCGTCAAACTGGCAAGGGTTTCAAGGGCACCGAGCATCCGCGACATGATGGCGACGTCGCCGTTGGCGTTGCTTCGAATTTGGTCGAACGATTCGGCCAGCAAGCTTTTAAAGGTCGGGCCTTTTGCAAGCACTCGTAGTTCCCCATCCTCGTATCGACGCGATGAGGGAATTTGTCGTTGCACTAAGCGGGCCAGAATCGCCGTTAAATAATCGACGCACATGATGGCGGTCGTCGTGTCGTTGATGCTGGGAGAGAGTGCTTTCAGCGCTATATCGACGATCTGCCTGATCCCGAAGGCCGCATCCTGATCCACCGTACGGTGGCGGCTAATGCTGAATATCGCCTGGAGGACCTCGATCGTTGCTTGATCCGGAGGATCTTCCAGAGCAAGTGAGGCCAAAGTGGTGTTCTCGACAACAAACTCGCCAATTCCGTGATTCATCCAAACGATCGTGTTCTTGTCCCGTGCGAGCTGAACGAGCTCGTCGTTATCCACACTTTGGATATAGCCACTCTCACTGGCCTTGACCGGTTGCCAGTTCCACTCGGATGGCGGTCGGGCTGGTCGCTCGTCATCTTCGTTGTCCACGACTTGTCCGACGCTGCCTGGAAACAGTCGGTCGACAGCAGCGATCGTTTCCTCTGCGACCAAAGCAATGATGCTGGAAGCCTGGATCGAAGAGGCGATGTGATGAATGAAGAAGATCAGAGCTCCGACACCACCGAGTGCGAGAACGAAACCGAAGGAGACCGCCAAATTGGGAACAAATGCACCCTCATCGCCGCTGCGAATTGTGCGCAATACAATCAGGCAATAGGTGAAAATTCCTGAGAAAATCCCCAGGACGACCTGAGTGACACGGCTACGAATGAAATTTCGCATGATGCGTGAGGTGTATTGGCTCGAAGCCATCGCCAGTACCATCAAGACCATCGAGAATGTCACGCCCACCACGGTCATCATGGAGCCAGCAATGGTGGACATCATTCCTCGAGCGCCTTCCGCACCGGCCCCAAACAGTCGCGGCCACTGCGACAGCCATCGGTCGCTCACGGCGGCGTCTGCCTCAATCAAAACTGCCGCGAGCGCGATGCTGGCCACGACAATCATCGAAGGCATAAACCAGAATCTCGACCGCAAATTGCGCCACAGTTGACTGAATCTATTCACGGGTCGGCTCCCACTTCCAGTTGAGAATCTCGGGCATGTCCAGACCCTCCTCGCGGATGTAAGCCGAGTGTTCCTTCAGTTTGTCCATGAGTTGCTGTTTCAACTGAGCACCCTTGTCGCCGGTCTGAGGCACGCGGTCGATGGTATCCATCACCAAATGAAAACGATCGAGATCATTCAACACCGTCATATCGAACGTCGTCGTGATCGTCCCTTCTTCCTTATAGCCACGTACATGCAAATTGTGGTGATTGTTTCGACGATAGGTCAGCTGATGAACCAGCGACGGATAGCCGTGAAACGCGAAGATGATCGGCTTGTCGCGAGTGAATAGGGCATCGAACTCTTCATCGCTCAGCCCGTGCGGATGTTCCGATGCCGGTTGCAACTTCATCAGGTCGACGACATTTACCACGCGCACTTTGAGTTCCGGTAAATGTTCGCGCAGGATAGAAACCGCAGCCAGGGTCTCAAGTGTCGGCACGTCACCGCAGCAGGCCAAGACAGCGTCAGGTTCGGCATCGCCATCGTTGCTCGCCCACTGCCACTTGCCGATGCCCGCCGTACAATGCTCAATTGCTTCGTCCATCGTTAGCCACTGCGGGGCCTTATACTTGCCGGCGATGACGACATTCACATAGTCCCGGCTGCGCAGGCAGTGATCCCAAACCGACAACAAGCAATTCGCGTCAGGCGGCAAATAGACGCGAACGATCGACGCCTTTTTGTTTGCGACGTGGTCGATGAAGCCCGGGTCTTGATGTGTGAAACCGTTGTGCGCCTGTTGCCAGACGTGCGATGCAAGTAGATAGTTCAGCGACGCGATCTTTTTGCGCCATGGAATACCGGCCGTGACTTTCAGCCACTTGGCATGTTGGTTGAACATCGAATCGACGATGTGAATGAAGGCTTCGTAGCAATTGAAAAGCCCGTGCCTTCCGGTAAGCAAATAACCTTCCAACCAACCTTCGCACTGATGCTCGCTGAGCATTTCCATGACCTGACCATCACTGGCAAGAAACTCGTCATTGTCTTGTGTGCGAGCTTCCCATTGCCGATCCGTCACTTCAAAGACGGCGCTGAGACGATTGGAGAGTGTTTCATCAGGCCCAAAAATACGAAAGTTACGTTGCTGTTTATTCAGCTTGGCGATGTCGCGAAAGAACTCGCCCAGAACATGGGTATCCGCCGCTTGGGCCGCACCGGGATCCGGGACATCGACCGCGTAATTCCTGAAGTCCGGCATGACCAGGTTCTTCAGCAGCAGACCACCATTGGCATGGGGATTCGCTCCCATCCGCCGCTTACCGACCGGAGCCAATTCAGCCAGCTCTTCAATCAGTCGCCCGTGCTCATCGAACAGTTCTTCTGGCCGATAGCTTGTCAACCATTCTTCGAGCAGTTCAAGGTGTCCAGGGTGATCGTCGTCGATTTGCAGCGGCACTTGATGGGACCGGAATGTCCCTTCGATCTGTTGGCCGTCGACGAATTTCGGTCCCGTCCAGCCCTTGGGCGAATTGAGCACTATCATTGGCCAGCGTGGTCGCGATGCCTTGCCATTCTCGCGTGCATTGGATTGCACCTCTCGAATCTCATCAACTACTTCATCCATGACAGCGGCCATCCGCTTGTGCATCGCTTCGGGTTCATCCCCTTCGACAAAATAGGGTTTCCACCCGCATCCCTTCAGAAACTGCTTTAGTTCCTTGCGAGTGATACGTGCAAAGACTGTCGGGTTCGCGATCTTGTAGCCATTCAGATGCAGGATGGGCAGTACGGCTCCATCGGTGATCGGATTCAAAAACTTGTTCGAGTGCCATGCCGTTGCCAAAGGTCCCGTCTCTGCCTCACCATCGCCGATGACACATGCCGCGATCAGATCCGGATTGTCAAATACCGCTCCGAACGCATGACTGAGCGAATAGCCGAGTTCGCCACCTTCGTGGATCGAGCCTGGACATTCGGGAGAGACGTGGCTGGGGATGCCGCCGGGAAACGAGAACTGTTTGAACAGTTTCTTGATGCCAGCCTCGTCCTGCGTGATCTCCGGGTAGACTTCGCTGTAAGTTCCTTCCAGATACGTATTGCCCACGATCGCGGGGCCGCCATGTCCCGGTCCGGAGATATAGATCATGTTCAAATCGAACTGTTGAATTACCCGATTCAAATGAACATAAATAAAGTTCTGTCCGGGCGTGGTCCCCCAATGGCCCAGCAGCGTCGGCTTGACATGAGATCGTTGCAGGGGCTCCTTGAGCAACGGGTTGTCATACAAGTAAATCTGCCCAACCGACAGATAATTTGCTGCTCGCCAATAGGCATCCATTTTGTGTAGGAGATGCTTGGTGCGCTTGCTTGCCTGTTTTTTGGTGATTGTGCTCATCGCGAAACTTTTTCTGATGGATTGTTCAAGCGTGGTGCAGCTTGAGACGTGATTTCGATTGAGGTGGCTGTGTCTTGAATCGACCCGCCGATCAAACTACCTGGACTCGCTGTACCTGGACTCGTTGCACCTGGACGCGGACAACGCGATCTCGCGTTGGCGTACTGGCGATACAGACAGTTTTACATCGCGAACTATCCACACCCATTGAGCGATTGACCAAAGCAGGATGGCGGATTCCACTACGCCAGTATTCCTGGCAGAGATTTCTTTTGATGATTTTCAAAACTGGTGAAAACCTCAGATCCATATTACGGTCGCGTCAGCCGATCTTCGGCGGACCTTTTAAGCTGACGAAGCATGAGCCACCCGCCGGCTCCAGCAACCACCGAGGCAGACAGGATTGCCAGCTTTGCTGTCGTCAGCTGGGCCTCATCAGCAAACGCAAGTCCGGCGATAAAAAGCGACATCGTAAAACCAATGCCAGCCAGACAAGCCAGACCCGTGATCCATCGCCATGAAACGCCACTTGGAAGAGTCGCCACACCCACCCGGACTGCCAACCAGGAAAAGCCGACAATCCCGATCGGCTTCCCCAGCACTAGCCCGACAATAATGCCCAACGCGACGGGATCTATCAATGCGGACGCGAGGTCGCCACTAAAGCTGACTCCCGCATTGGCAAGTGCAAACAGTGGCATGATCACGAACAGCACCCAGGGATGCATGATGTGTTCCAGGCGTTGAAGCGGTGTCTCCGCTTGATGAACCGCCGTCTCTAAAGAATGCAGAGCGTCGCGTTGCAGTGAGTTGGGAGAAACGTTTTCTTCCGGCGGTTCGGCCTGCTCGAATACCTCGATTGAGCCGCGACTTTGCGGCAAGAATTGCGCGGCGTTAATCCGCACTCTGGCTGGAATTGCCATGGCGCCAATGATGCCCGATAGCGTGGGATGCACACCCGATTGAAGGAAACCAAACCACACCCCCAATCCAAGCAGAAAGAACACGAGCGGGCTACGAATACCCGCTCGATTCGCGATCAGCATGGCAAGGAAAAAGCAGGCAGCAAAAACCAAGCTCCACCACGACAAGTCATCGGTGTAAAACAACGCAATGACCATCGAGGCGCCGATGTCGTCAACGATGGCGAGCGCCGTAAGAAACACCTTCGCGGACAAAGCAACGCGATCCCCCAGCAGAGCAAGCACACCAATCGCGAAAGCGATATCGGTGGCCATCGGCACACCCCAGCCGCTTTGTCCGTCTCCCCCAAAATTGAAAATGGAGAACAGGATCGCAGGGACGATCATCCCACCGATCGCCGCGGCAAGGGGCAAGGCCGCTTTGTCGCGAGACGACAACTCGCCCACAAGTATCTCGCGTTTGATTTCCAAACCGACCAGAAAAAAGAATGCGGCCATCAACGCGTCGTTAATCCACCAATGAAGCGATTCCGAAAGAGAGAATCCTGCCAGGCTGATCTCGAACTTGAGATGCCACAGATCGTGGTAACTTTCCGCCCATGGCGAGTTGGCCCAAACAAGGGCGACGACCGTGACGCCAAGCAGCAGAATCCCACTCGTGGCCTGCGCCCGAAGGAATCGCTGAAATGGCCCAAGGATTTTCTCGATCGGCGCTTCAGGTTGATCGGTTGACGAGTTGAAATCGCGCGAAGGATCTTGAGGCATAGCTTGCTACCGAAGCCCCTTCTTGATCAGTTCGGCAATCTCATGTGGCTTGATGACGGCGATGCTCATTTTCTTTATCCATTGGATCTCTTTCCGAAGTAAATGTGAGACAGACCGTGAGCCTGTCCCGCTGGCATGAAGGTTCGACATTGCTTACGAGTCGTCCTTCACACAATCTTGCCAATGGCTCGCCCCGAAGCGACCTGAGCGTGTGTGTGTCGCCGATTCGCCGCATTAACCGGTGAAAAACACGATTGTCCGTCCCGCGTATCAGCGTCTTCAGCGCACTCTCGAATTTCACGAATCGCCTTGCTTGAACTGGTTCAAAAAGTCGAGGATTGCGGTTGTGAATTCCTCGGGAGCGTCCTGTGGCACCCAATGCGAACAGTTTTTTATCGCGTGCAATTTTGCATTGGGCATGTCCTTGACCAATCGTTCGGCGGTCGAAACTGGTTGCCAACGATCGTCTACGCCCCACAGCATCAGAGTCGGTTGTGACATCCGGCTCAATCGGCCGGTCAACGGGGTGGTGTGGTTGGTATTCAGGCTGGCCGCATTGCGCACCATGCTGACAATTCCTTCCGGCTCCAGATAAGGCGCCATGATTCCTTCACGAAACTCGTCTGTCAGTCTTTCAGGGCGTGACAAACCGAATTCAAAAGCCTTTTCCAATAGCTCCTTCATCTCCTCGGGCTTCATCTTCGCATTGCGAGGATGGCCCAAAGCGAGCATTTCATCAACGGGCCAACTGTCGTAGGCGACACTACCCTGTCGCTGCATCCTTCATGATCTGAACCAACGTGTCTTCCACTTCCTGCGCAACATCTTTCAATTTGGGGGAGTCGAACATTGCCAGCAGTGTGGTTGGTTTGAGCGTTGCCAATGTCGTTTTGCCGCCTTCTTCGTAGATCGAGATGCGACAGGGTAAAGCAGTGCAAACGCTCATATTGGCATCGAGTACTTTCTTAGCTTGTTGCGGCTGGCAGACCTCAAAAATCAAACACTCGTGACTGAATTCCACGCCCTTTTTCTGCATCGTTTCTTGCAGATTGTGGACTTGCATGACTCCAAAATGATTGGCGGTAACAGCGAGCTGCAAAGCGGCAGCGGCGTCGGTGACCGATTTGTCACTGGTTAGCTTGATGAGCATGGGGGTTCCTTAGACTGGGTTTCATCTGAATCATTGAAGTTCACATTGAGTACTCTCATGGTGACGCACTTGCCATCGTGTACTGCCGCCAAGCACTCAATACCACCGAGTTGTTCACGCCAGTCCATCAGCAGGCTAACTTCCGCAGCTTGGTCCGGTTCAGCCAATGACTTTTTGGAGTGACCATCAAAACGGCAGACGTCCCATTAGTAGTAGTACTAGCAGGATGACGACGACCAATCCCAAAACGCCGCTCGGGCCGTAGCCCCAACCTCGACTGTGCGGCCATGTGGGCACTGCTCCCAGAAGCACTAAAATCAAAATCACGAGTAAGATTGTGCCTAACATTTTCATCTCCTAAAGAATCAACGTATCTTGTCTCATACTGGCAAAAGCAAATCGCCTTCTCGCCATCGTAGTGGTCTCTAGTCATCACTCCGTATTCAACGTCTCTGTCGATTGCTGATCAAGTTCTTCCGTCTTGGCTTTGGCTTCGCCCGTCAGTTCGTGGACCTTATCTTTCACGGCATCTGCATCCGCTTCCATTTTGTTTGGGTCCACCGTCAAGTTGACATTGACCTTGCTATTCTCAACATCGCCACTTTGGGTTGACATCGAAAACCAACCTCGATAGAAGCCAAAGCCTCCAACCAAGACCATCAACAGCAATAGCGCACCAAATATCTTCATTTCATCACTCCTTGTTTAAGCTGAGTTGACTCGACGCACGTAGCACGGTGCAACGTCTTTGCAATCATCAACACGTCGTCTGACTCGCTGACACGACGCCTTCGTGAATCCACAACGATGCCGCATCCGATTTGGTCTCATCAAAGTATCGCACCGTCGCGGCGGTGAACGGCTTGCAAAATGTGGCCATCCCCGCCTCCCACTTCTTGTCTCCAACAAAAGCGAGTCGTTCGATGTGGGAATAGTGATGGACGTCGAATTTGATATCCTCCCATACAGCTCCGAGAGTCCATCCATGGAAGTCATGCATTTCTACAAGCATACGAATCTTGCCATGCTTTTTGACGGCTTGCTCTACCTCGGGTGTGAAGTGCGCGTAGTCTTCCTTCTTGAGCTTGCCGCTAAGCTTCAGAATTAAAAGCTTGCCATTAGCTTCCGCATGCAAATTGACTGTCATGACGATCGTCTCCGTTAGCTTATTGGTTTCATTGTGGTCGCTTTCCTAATGTCTAATTGTATTCCTAGTAAGTGGTTCGCCCCATCGAGTGTGCGCTGATACCGAGATGGCGGATTCCACCATTGCTTGCTTTGCACCAGATGTTTGGTGACGGAATTTAGCCAAAAATTTTGCTGGGCAAAAAGATTCTACAACGCGTGGAAGGGAAAATCCGTTATTCACGACGAACCTGTATTTCTACGACCTTAGTTTTTGCCTTCACATATTTTTGCCCACTTATGACAGGAGTGGCTAATTCCGCCACGCAAATTTCGGTGAAGCCTCGATACACGACAACTTCGACTTGCCCAACAATGCGAATTCTCAGTGATTTTTCGATGTCGGCGTGACCGACTCAACCCGGCCTGCGTCCCAGCACGCATGTTAATTGAAACGATCCACAACGATCGATTCCGCTGAATCCATCCGCATCCGCAACTCGATTCTTAGGTGATGGTGGACTCTGCCATGATGAATTGGTGAACGCCTGACTGCACTGCGACAGGGATGACTTGAACATGAATGGCCAACTCCCACAAGCGATAAAGCATCCCGACGATCACATCATCGGTGATCCTAATGCGCAAGTCGCCGTTGTGGAGTATGGCGACTACGCGTGTCCCGACTGTGGTCGGTTGCAAGACGTGCTTCGACAGGTTTACGACGAATCAGGAAAGCCGCTCAAGTATGTGTTCCGGCACTTGCCGTTGGTATCAAAAGTCGCAGGGCTGGTAGTTTGACGCGAAAACTATTTTGCGGCGGCTCTAACAGCTTCGACAACATCCGCTGGTTCGGCTCGTTTCTTGTAGTCCGCATCGAGAAAGGCGTAAGTAATTTTGCCGGATTTGTCGATGACGTACGTCGCCGCAAGAGGCAGCTCCATTGCGTCGTTACCATTGAATTCGGCCAATTTTATCTTGTCGCGATACGCAGGAATGATTTGTTCCGCCAATTGAAAGACGATGCCGTACTTTCGCGCGACCATGTTGTTCTTGTCATGCAGCGCGACCATGTCCAAGTCATTCGCATCCGCCGTTTCTTTGGCCTTCTCGGGCAACTCTGGAGTCAATACGACCAGTTTTGCCCCGGCGCTTTTGATCTTGTCCATGCTCTGCTGCATGGCACGAAGCTGAAGGTTGCAGTAGGGACACCAGCCTCCCCGGTACCACATCAGCACGATCGGCCCGTCTTGCCAAAGTCCGCTTAGTTTGACACTCTCGCCATCCCAGCCCGATAGCTGGGCGTCGATTGCGGCATCACCGACCTGTTTCGCAGACTTCGCGATGCCGGTTGCCCGGGCCGCCTCGATGCCTGCGGCGTATGCTTTGTTAACCTCGTCCGAAGATTTTTCCGCGTTGGCTGCAGCCCTATCGTCGAGCGATTGGGATAAAGTTGGATTGTCACTTGGTCGTGTTTGCGTTTGATTGGCCATTGTTACATTCTCCATGAGTTCAAAAATATTGTTGACGACATGTTGTGGTCTAGCGACGTTCGGATACAGCGCCTTGCTTGGACGTTTGACGCTGGCACGATGACTCCGAGCCATCGTGCCAGCGATCTGAAATTGACATTCATTCAAGCTGTTCCAACCGTTTGCGTATTGCAATCGGCATTTGTCAATGTGTTCAAGAATTCGAGGATCGCATTCCCGTATTCTTCGGGCGCGTCCTGCGGCACCCAATGAGAACAATTCTTGATCGCGTGCAGTTCTGCGTTGGGCATGTCTTCGACCAACCGTTCGGCGGTTGAGACGGGTTGCCAACGATCATCGACGCCCCACAGCAACAGTGTCGGTTGCGATATCTGATTCAGCCGTGCTGTCAACGGCGTCGTGTGATTGGTGTTCAAGCTGGCCGAATTACGCACCATGCTGACGACCCCTTCGGGTTCCAGATAAGGTTTCATGATTCCTTCTCGGAACTCATCCGTCAGTCTTTCGGGTCGGGACAAACCGAACTCAAAACTCTTCTCAAGCAGTTGCTTCATTTCCGCGGGCTTCATCTTCGCGTTGCGAGGATGCCCCAAAGCGAGCATCGCATCGACGGGCCAACTGTCGTAGGCGACGCTGTTAGAAAGCACCATCGAACGGACGAGTTCCGGCGAGCGGTCGGCAACGATCATTGCCACGCCGCCGCCGATGTCATGGGCGATAAAGTGAGCGCTAGGGATGTCAAGCTCTGCAAGAAAGCGTTCGACGACATCAGCTTGCATTTCGATGGACCGATCAAAGCGGTCACGACGATCGGAGTATCCGTAGCCGATCATGTCCGGCGCGATGACTCGAAAATCCTCCGAGAGTGGGCCGATGATCTCGTGAAAGAGATACGACCACGTGGGAATGCCATGCAGTAGCAGTAAAGGCTCACCTTCGCCGACGTCGGTATAGGCGACGGTGAGCTCGTCGTCGATGATTCCATCAAGTTTAATTGTCTGTTGACGATTGCGAAAAGATTGAACGTCCATTGTTATCTCCAGTAAAAAAGAGGGTTTAGTGTCATAGCGTAAATCGCAGAAACTTTCGGAAGCGGTTGCCGTGTTACACGGCTGTTGTGATTCGTGTGGGTGTCCACCGTCCACATGACAAAGACGAGGCCGGCACTCAAACGGAGCATCAACAGGCAAATTCCAGTGTTTTTTTTGAGACTGTCGAACGATCAGTAGTAACATCCATCCATTTTCTCCACAGGTTTCGGGTTTATCGAACGCTCAAATCACGGGGCATTCTGTTTCTTTAACTGAACGTTCCGCAGAATTTCTACAAGTTGAGTCAAGTCATCCACGACGTAGTCCGGCCTGGCAACGTTCGGGTACAGCGCCTTGCCCGTACGCTTCACAAAGGCTGTCTGCAGCCCGACGTTTTTTGCTCCGGCCAGGTCCCATGCGTGCGCCGCGACCATCAGGGCTTCGCCCGGTTGGACACCAAGGTCCTTTAGCACCATGCGATAGGTGTCCGGGTGCGGCTTAAACTTTTTGACGCTGTCCACGCTGTAGCGTTTCTCGAACAGGTCAGTGAGACCGGCGCTTTTGAATTGAGTCTCGACTCCGATGGCGGATGAATTGGTCAGACTGACGATCCGAAAACCATCGGCCTTGAGTGCCTTCAGTCCCGCAACAACATCCGGATGCGGAGGCAACGATCGGAGTGGCGTCACGATCGCTTCTTTCGCCTCTTCGTAACTGAGTTCAGTGCCTTTTGTTTCAGCCACCATCATCAGCGCCGCGGTGCCGATTTCTCCAAAGCTGTGATATTCGCCACTCAGTGTCTCCACCAATGAATAGTGCAGCATCGTTGAGAACCAAAGGGGTAAAAGCTCTTCCCGCCCGCCGAGTGCTTTGCCGACAGATTTCTTGAGCGGAGTCATATCGAGTAACGTTTCATTGACATCGAAGATGATGACTTTCGGATATGGCATTTCTTTTCCCGCTTGAGGTTTCTGGTTGGAATCTACGTTCGCGTTCTGAGCAACGACGTAGTTGCCACCGAATGTCAGAAATAGAATGGTCAGAGCACCGGTAATAACTGCGATTCTGTTGGTAAGTTGTGACACTTGTTTAATGCCTTGATGAAATCTTGTTTGGATCGGATGGTTGTTGTTACCGGCGACATTTTGCCGCTGCGGTTCTCTCGTGCTGGAGGCGGCAGGCTGCCACCGGTCCTTATTGACCACTCACACCGATCCGAATTCGGGCGCGTCGATCGGCGTGACACGTACCAGCTTCTTGTTAACAAATTCCTGAATCCCCAAGCCTGAAAGCTCGCGTCCGTAACCGGATTTCTTGATTCCGCCGAACGGCAGGAACGCTGCAGTCCATGTTGGGTGGTTCACAAACACCATGCCTGTGTCGATGAGGCTTGCGATTCGCTTGCCGCGCTCGATGTCCTGCGTAAAGATTGAGCCACCCAAACCGAAGTCCGAATCGTTGGCCAGTGCGGTCTTGATGGACGTGACGCTGTTGAGTTGCGTGATCGCACAGTCGCCATTGTTGTGTTGCTGCCGTACGTCCAACATCGAGTGTCCGCTGGTTATCGACTGGCGGATTCAACCAGTTGGTTCATGAACGACAGACTGAAAGCGACTCATTGGCGCTGAGTCGTTAAACGTACTACCCCTGATTCTAAGCTGAGCAAAACCTAAGGGCATACCATGCCGCTCCGGGCAAGGCCGAGATTCCGTGAGCAACGATGCTCATGACAACAGTAAGCACGGATACGGTCAGGATCTTGTCGGCGTGAGGTAAGTTGAACTCGCCAATCACGAGTAACCCAAACAGCAACGATGCTAACCCGCACGGCCCAAACCATCCGAGGACTACTAGCGTCGTTGGCTATAGGGCTAACGCACGTCGCTCTCGCGAGGAATACGTATCCGGTGGTAACGATGAACAAGTCGACTCAGGAGCAAACAAAAGAATGTTCACGCATTTTGACAATTAACGGCGGATTGCACCTGATCCATCAAAGACCGTATTACCTATCCGAGGATTTGTCCCCACTGTCCGATTCAGTCATTTTCTTTTTCATCTTCTCTTTCATTTTACCCTTCATATCATCCATCTTGCCGTCCATTTTCTCCTTCATCATCTTCATGCACATCGGGCACATTTTTTTAGACGAATCTTCGTCCATTATTTTCACCCGCATCATGGCGACTTCCATCATCGACATCGGCTCGGTTGAATCGCCAATTTGTTCGCGTTGCTCGTTCGTAAGGATTTGTTGCGCCTTTTCACGAGCTTCCATTCCAATGGCAGCCAATTGTGTTTGTTGCGATTCTGTCAGATTTAGTTCTTCGATTCGCGCCATCAGCAATGGCGGTGCGTCGGCGTGCAACTTGATGCCTTTTAAACCAGTCATCATGGGGCAACTCATCGACATTTCACTGTTCTTTCCCTTGGTGCCCGAGCCTTTTGAACTGGATCCTTCCTGTTGTTGCTTCTTCTGAGTTTCTTGGGCAAGAGCACTGGACTGCACAGACCAAACGGCGACGAGTGAAGTGGCCAGCAGGATTGCGCTGACACTGAACCATGTCTTTGAATTAACTCTAGTTTTTGCGTTCATTCAGAATTCCTCGAGTAAAAAATTGACGCCGCACGTAAGTAGATGCGGCAACGGCAGATTGCTTTTTGGTAGAAAGCTTTCGTAAAGTGATTCTTTGAAGATTATGCAAGTGTCGTGCCGCTTCGACAAAGCGTTCCGTAATGTCGAAAAGCGACGTGAATGAGATATCCTCAGCGGCAAACAAACGAACCGCGACATAAGGTGCGCATCAGATTCCGTACGCAGGGATTGTTGTTAGTCGTCAAAGGCAACCACAAGAACGATCTGATCGCCGCGATTCACGTCGCACTCACCGGCGGGGACGTTGGAACGCCAATCAGTTGCGGATCCGATAGGTGCGATTCGGTGCATAGTGGTTTCCGCCATCCGAGAATGGCTTTCCACTCGATTCAAACGGATCGCGTCAGTCGCGACAATACCGCAGTCTTTCGCATTGCCCTACTCGGCTCCGAAGTATTACTCGTCGAATCGGAGTGTCGTTCGTCAAATCCTGGAACGAACTCATCGAGGTCATCGCGTCCAAGACCACGGCACTTAAGGGAGCAAATTAATGAGACACACCATGGCACGAACAGGCACAATTGGTGCCGCTTCGAGATATGGAATCACACGACAGGTAGCGACGATTAACCTCTATCCAAAGGAAACGTGAAATGCAGGCAATGAAAATCAACGATCAGGTGACGGTCGGTCCACAGCCCTCGGAAGACGAACTCCAGAAGCTCGGCCAGCAGGGGTTCAAGTCAGTAGTGAACTTCCGCACGGATGGCGAGGTGGAGCAGCCGCTCTCGCCACAGGCCGAAGGGGAGAAGGTCAATTCCGCAGGGATGGAGTACCGGCACATCCCGGTGTCGATGAAGTCGATGGGGCCGGAACTGGTCGATCAGTTTCGGGTGAAGTTCGCCGACCTCCCCAAGCCGGTCTTTGCTCACTGCAAGAGTGGCAAGCGGGCCGGGGCGATGGTGATGATGCAAACGGCTGTCGAGCAGCAAGGTATGACCGGCGAGCAAACGCTTCAGAAGGCCAAGGAGATGGGCTTCGAGTGTGAACAACCCGAACTGGAACAGTTCGTCCGCCAGTACGTTGATTCACATACCCCGTCGAATTGACGGCAGATCCATGAGGAGTCCAGATGCAATAGGTTTCCCTTAACGGGTCGCTCACGCTGAGTTTTCCCGGCCTGGCCATTGCCTCTTACATCGTCGGTGACGAGAAGAGCGACGAGGCCGCTGGCGTCGACCCCACGCGAGACGTGCAGGCGTACATTCAATTCGCAAAGGACCACGATACTGCTGATGCGGACGGACTCCGTCATCGTTTACTGAGCGAAAGGAGTAGAGTGTCTTGGTCCTTTTTGGCGCGACGGTCGATGTGGTGTTCAAGGACAAATGAAGAAATAACGTTAAGTCTTTCAACAGTAAGGAGAGTCGTCATGGATGAAATGATGTCGAGTGGATCGATGTGGGCATTCGGACCGCTGATGATGCTGGTTTTTGCGGCGTTGATCATCTTGCCGTTCTGGTTCATCTTCAAAAAAGCGGGATACCCGCCGTGGCTCGGCCTGCTGATGGTAGTGCCCATTGTCAATCTAGCGATCCTGTATTTCCTCGCGTTTTCAGACTGGCCAGGCCTGCGGGGAACCGTAAAGGAGTGAACGAAGAAGGGGAAACTTATGACACAACATAAACAGGTCGATTTGGTAATACTCGGCTCCGGCTCTACTGCCTTCGCGGCGGCATTACGCGACGCCAGACCAAACAATTGTTGCTGACTGCGTGAGCGACAAAGTCATGGCTGGACAGCACCAGATGAAACAGGTGGTAGAGACCATCGTGAAAGAAGACATCGACGTCGCCCAGGCTCTTGAGGCTTCCAACGGATTCGGAATACATCAATCCGCCAGCTTGTAGGAATGAGGGACACACCCCCCGGGGTTAATGGCTTTCAAATACCTCTAGGCTCGACGGACCGCAGGTTTGCAAAACGGCCTTCGCTTCATCAAGCCGATAAGGCGTGCTGGTCACAATCACAAGGACGGCGTCATCGGCAATCAGTTGGTCATATCGCATGGCGGCTTGCTCATGGATTCCCCAGTCTCTCGCCTTGCCAAACAAACCGCCAGCAATCGCACCGCCGATCAACTTCGTCAACGGACCTACGACGGTTACTGGAATTTTCAAAGTCGCGGTCAACAGATAGGTCGCCACAGAGCCGCCAAGCAAAACGTTGTTTTCGGCCGCGTCACGGGAATCCTGACCACTGTTCCGTGCGTCGTCGATTGGATTGATCGCTTTCTCATGGCCTCGCCAAGCAACCGAAACAGCATCGGAGGCGAAATGGTCTAAGCGAAGGACTTCCAAGGCAACTTGCACCTTTTCAAGCGACACGAATTCGGCAACGAGACAGGCGGCATGAATATCAGTGATCATTGAAGTGTTGGATTCAGTTTGCAGGAGAGGTGTAGAGTTCGAGAGCCAGATAACCCGCACCGATTGCAAGGATGACGATCAAGAGCACTAACAAGTAGCTCAGCCCCGCGAGAACAAAAACTGCACTGGATTCCTTTTCGTCGAACGTCAGATTCTCTTCCTTACCACGTTCAGTGACAGGAACGTCATTTTGTTCGGTTGCGTTCATGACACGATTCTCAGTTGGCATTTGATTGGAGTCCGCCCCGATACAATTGGTGACTTCCGGCAATGGATGATCGGCCGGGTGGCGTCATGCTCCGTAGTTAGGCAACGGTACTGTTTGTCATGCCCCCGGCGAAAGCGTTCTATCGAACCATTTGCTAAGTGCTTGCTGGGCTTGGCGATGACAACTCGCAAGGTTTGGGCATCAGATAACTTTCTCCTTCTCGTCTCGCCGAAACGATTCGTTACGTCTTGCGCAAGAATCGCCAGGCCAACTCTCCACCCGTGACTGCGATACACCTAGATTTGCGTATCGAGCAGTTCACCGCCATTGAGCGATCAACCAAAGTAGCTTGGCGGATTCCACCATGTTTCGGTTCTGATACCGCGATGGTTGAGTCCGTCACCGTTTTCGCAGCGCACATGGATGCACGGTGAACAGGTATCGCATGCTGCCAATGAGTTTTCGAAGAGATTGCGAAACACCTGACCTAGCCGAAAGACATCAACATCACATTCCAGAGAAATGTCACCAACTGACTCATCCAAACGTGCTTCCCGGGTACTCAATCGCGTTACGTCGCACCACGCTGCCCGCCACACTGTTTGCAGGCTCAGCCGAATTATGTCCAAGTGCATCGGAGCCGAAAACTGACGAACCTCTTCGAGCAGGTGTTCCAGCCCCATTTTCGTCTTCTGAATACAATTGATTGCATCGAGGGCCTCCGTGTTGTCCTTATCGATCTCTGCGAGTAACTCTGCTGCACTCTTGATTCGTTGCAGAAAATTTCGGCTTTCGTGAGCAATCGACGTCACCCTATGCCCTATTGCAGCGAGGCCTTCGTCGTGAAGAACGGATTGTTCCGCTTTAGGCAAAAGAATGATTCTCGCACGCGACGCCTGTAATGCATTGGCACATTTGCTACTCATGGTGTTTCCTCATTCATTTCTGAAGTAAATTGTTGATTATGTGAAGTGCAGGATTTGGCCGGCGTCTGCCGCTTAGTCTGCCGGAAACATGGCGATCGTCAGTTTCAAGTCCGTTGGCGGTAAATACCCCGGAGCAATGACTGCACGATACTTCGCAGCAAAGCAACCTGATCGGGACATGCAATGAGCGTCCGCATACGGGACAGGACTGTTTAAAAGAGGTTTTCAATGTAGGCAGCTCGTAGCTTCCTTGAAGCGAGTGTCGGAAAAAAGCAAAAAGTCCCGTGATTAAGGACTCCGGCATCCCAGTTTGCCTTGGTTCAAAGATTATTCGACCGCAACATCATTGGGAACATCGACGAGCATCTGATTCTGAGGTGGCGGAATCAACCAGAGCCGACCTGGCAGAGATTGCCCGAAACAGACCCGCATGGCGGATTCAACCATTCGCAGAGCGAAGGCGTTCTTTGGCCCCGAGTTACTTGATATAATCACCGTTTGCGGTGGGGCTGAACACTTCACCCGGCCAACCGCGCGACTGCATGTTGCGAGCTGGCGCTGCCAACTAACCTGGGATAGGATTCCAGCCTGTTAAACCGACAAATGACAAGCTGGAAGCCGATCCCAGTTTTGGAACGCACTGGCTTTTACCTTTAGCTTGATAGGGTGAAGCTGCGTGATCGAAACTAGCATGGCGCCAGAGCTGCTTTCAAAATCGTTAAAACTCGCAAAAATCACTCGGTTTCCGATCGTCGGGGTCGTCGCCTCGGCGGGTGGTCTAAGTGCATTCAAGCAACTTCTCAGCGTGGTTCCCGCCGACTGCGGAATGGCTTTCGTTTTGGTTCCTCATTTGGATCCAAAGCACGAAAGTCAGATGGTCGCGATACTGTCCAAGGTCAGTTTGCTTCCGGTCGTCGAGGCAAATCAGGGGATGGTCGCTGAGGCGAACCATGTCTACGTGATTCCGTCCAATAACTTTTTGACCATTGTTGACGGTGTGCTTCAACTCAGCGAACCACCAACACCCCAGAGACACGAAATCGCGATCGATTTCTTTTTGCGATCGCTTGCGAAAGATCAAGGCGAACGTTCGATTGGCATCGTGTTATCAGGTACCGGAAGCCATGGCACGTTGGGAATTCGTGATATCAAACTAGCCGGCGGTATGGCTATCGCCCAACAACCGACGACTGCCGAGTTTGATTCGATGCCGTCGAGCATCATTAGCGAAGGATTGGCCGACTATGTGTTGCCGCCTGCGGAGATGCCCGCGACCTTGATGCAGTACATCCGTCAGCCGTACATCAACCACGCACAGCCAGTGACACCGGACGCATGGTCCGATGATGATCAATTTGCGGCCATTCTCGGACAACTCCGCAAGCATTCGCAATACGATTTTGGTAGCTAGTGTCTGTCATAAAACCTCGAGGCGGCGTAATTTTACAGCTTGAGAGGGCGAAACGTTAGTGTGAAGATTGTTGGCGACCCGCCTTCAACACCACGATGAGGGGCGAATTTGCAGTGTTTTCAGATGACTGCGCGTACCTTCAGCCAGGAGGGTGTCGTTGATCAACTCTGCGTTGTGTCTTTGACCTAATTAGGCCGCTGCACGTACTGTCTTTGCCGCTGCAGCGTCGGGGTTTTCTGCCGCGATCAATAGCCGGCCAAGCACCTGCAGGTTCCGCCCCAGCACGGCTAGGCCAAGATAGCGTTTGAAACCAACTTCACTGCGGTCACGACAACGTTTCAATCCGTTGCCCCGCTGCAACGCACCGACCGCGGATTCGATTCCTGCGTGACGGTGTCGACGTCGGCGCGAGTCGTCTGACTCGTTGGCAACTTCGGTTGCAAAGTTTTGAGAGTTCCGCGATGGACAACTGACGTTGCCAACGATCGGCAACAAGGCTTTAACGTTCGCCGCGCTGTGAAAGCCACGATCAAGCGAAAGTTCTTCAAGCTTACCTTGGTGACGCTGCTGGGCGATCTTCGTTTGCTCAACCACGACACTGCCGTCGGTTTCATCACGATCCATCAGATAGTAATGGCTGATGAAGCCCGCACCGTCCTCAAAGATCATTGCCAGTCGTCCATACTGAATCGGCTCGCCTGCTTTGCCACGTTGGTAGAGTTGCGTATGAGTTTCGAAAAGGCTGAACAGCTTCTCGCTGTTGGGAACGCTCTCGCCCAGCACCACTCGGCGATGCGCGGTATCACGAACCTGTTGGGTCAAACTGGCCCAACCCGTGAGTTCCTCAAGCCGAATGTGCAGCGAGAGAGGCAATGCGTTTTTCGCTGCCTTTTCCAGTGTTTTGACTCTTTGGAGGATCAAGTCTACACGCGCTATCAGGCTATAGTAGAGCGATTCGATCGCCTCCTTCTTTTTGACGATACGACTGGCAGAGAGCTGATTAATTTGTCGATGAAGCTTTTTGATCGTCTTTAACAAGTGAGCGGACTGACGCCACCGAGGAAGACTGATTTCGTCAGCAAGGGTGCGGGCCAGCGGGATGATCTTCCGCATCCCGTCGTACATCAAGCTGCTTTCGGTTGGGTAATGAATATTCGTTTCGATCACGAACGAGTCGGCGCGAGCCGATCCTACTGCATCGCCATGGAACTGTTGTCCGTGTCGAACAATGATGTGGTTGATCTTCTCAATTGTCTCAGGCTTGATCAGACAACACGAATTGCGAATACGGCGAAAGTCGAAATTCGGGTCTTGCTCCCAATCGTCAACACCGAGGATCGTACGGAGATTGTGATGGTTCTCGGCTTGGTCTTGGACTTTGTCGTAGTCGAAATTGCAATTCATTCTGAGCACTGCCAGCACGAGAATTTGCCAATCATCGAAACCGGGTCTGCCGGTATCGCGGCGCGAGAGCTCACTGACATCTTGCGCGATTAAGTTGGTAAGGCTTCTTCGCAGCGGACCGTCGAGATAGACATGACGCAGGGCAGCGAGAACGGGTATAATTTCGTCACGACAATTCAGATTCAATTGCAACTGCGCGATGGGGGTTGCTGCGAACCGCATCTGAGGTTCATAACTCTTTCGCATCTCGACCACTCCTTGAAGATTTGTGATGAAATTGGTTTTTCCTAACTGTTTCAACACTCGAACCGGTCAAACGGTTCAGTCTTCAAGGAGCTTTTTTCTAAATAACCCCGTAAAACACGGGATCATTCTGTTTGATGACAGACACTAGCTACCGTCGCGTTCGCGGTGGATCCACGCTCTGGCGAGCTTAGCTACAAAACGCAAATGCCGCAATTTCCCGTCTCTAAATGCTTCACAGCGTTGCGCTAACGCAATTGGCAACGCTGCGACCGCATCTTCACCACAGAATTATGGCCGTTCGGGTTGCGGAGCGAGGGTGTATTCCGCGGGTCCCTCATCTTTGCAATAGAGTTCGAATGTTTTTTCCGCGACAATCTTCTCATCCAACTCGATCGTCAATTGCCACAACCCTAGCTTGTCCTCGATCGGTTCCCAGATCGTATCGCCAAGGTAAAAGTTCCAGTCGTTTTGCTTGACGTACACAATCCCGTCAAACGGGGGCCTCTTTTTGCCCTCCGCATCCAGGATTCCTGGATGATCGATGCAATAACGCAACGATTGGTTCTTGGCGTTCTTGATGTTGACGACAAAGCCAAATTCGACGCCCACCTCCGCTCGCACGGAGGTGGTTGATTTGCAGAATCGCGGAAGATCTTTTGAGTCGGCATCCCATTGGGTGTAGATACCAAACGTACGCATCCGGATCTCAGGTTTTCGTTTCGCCATAGAGGGTGAGAGAGGGAGAGCGTGTCGACGTGAGTATTTGGGGACGGATCATACCTGGTGATCTGCCGAGTGGCGCCCCCCAACGTGATTTCTTACGCTATAAATAACGTGCTGTTTTCGATCATCGGATTGCTGCGAAGCCGGATGGTTTCCTACCATGCCCTTCGATCAAAATACGAGCCGCAAAAACATTCCTTGTCGATTTTGCCAGAGTACTCTCATGACCATCAATATCCACTGCCAATGCGGAAAGCAATTGGCGATTCCTGAAACCTATGCCGGAAAACGAGTCAAATGTCCTTCGTGTGCGGCGGTACTTCAAGTTCCTGCGCTGCCCGAGCCGATCGATGTGATCGAGGACGCACCGGTCAATGCTTTTCCGGTAGCCGCCGGAGCACGGAATATGACGCGACCGGGTTACGGTGGGGGCGGCGGTGGCGGCAATCGTCGTAGCCATGAAGTCGACTACGAAATCGTCGGCAATGATATGCAAATGGTGATCGTCGAATTAGATCCCGGGGAAACCGTGATCGCCGAAGCCGGCGCGATGACGTACATGGAAGAAGGCATCCAGTTCGAGACCAAGATGGGAGACGGCTCGTCACCTGATAAAGGTTTCTTTGGCAAAATGATGAGCGTCGGCAAGCGAGCCATGACAGGCGAATCGCTGTTCATGACCCACTTTACCCACACGGGTGCGGGCAAGAGTCATGTTGCGTTTGCGGCACCCTATCCCGGCAAAATTATTCCCATCGATCTCGCCACGATTCAGGGTAACGATCTGATTTGCCAAAAAGATGCTTTCCTATGTGCTGCACTCGGCACTCAGGTCACGATCGCTTTTAACAAGAAAATTGGAACCGGTTTGTTTGGCGGTGAAGGTTTCATTATGCAAAAGCTCGTCGGCGACGGGTTGGCGTTTATTCATGCTGGTGGAACGATCATCGAACGTGAACTGCATGGCGAGACGCTGCGTGTTGACACAGGATGTTTGGTCGCGTTTGAACCGCACATGGAATACGACATCGAACGTGCTGGGAATTTGAAAAGCATGTTCCTCGGTGGCGAAGGATTGTTCCTGGCCACGCTGCGAGGGCACGGGCGAGTGTGGTTGCAAAGTTTGCCGATGCGACGATTGTCCGAACGCATTGTCGCCAATGCAGGTCCGTCCGGAAAAGGCGAAGGTTCAATTCTCGGCTCGCTCGGCAATCTGTTGGACGGAGACTGAGTTTTCACGTTGCCATGCCTAAATTAGATGTTCGTTTGCGAACCGTCGCTTCGCTGATCAACCCTCGCGGTGATTCTTCCGTCGTCCATGGAGACATCGGTTCGGATCACGGTGGGTTGCTGGTATCGCTACTGCGAAGCAAGCGAATCGCACGGGGAATTGCGGTCGAGAATAAATCGCAACCGTATGACAATTCGTGTCGAGCGCTTAAGGGGCTGTGCGCCGAAGTCCGCTTCGGGGATGGCTTGGCGGTGATCCAGCCGGGCGAACTGAGCAGCTTGAGTATCTGTGGCATGGGTGCCGAGAGTATGGTCAAGATCCTCGAAGCGTTCCCTGATCGCGTTCCTGATCACGTTGTCTTGCAGCCCAATCGCCAACATGAACTCGTTCGCGGTTGGGGATTGCGGAACGGTTTTCATTTGAATGAGGAACAGATCGCTTGGGGGCACTGGCCCTATGCCGTCATTTCGTTGCAACGAGCGGACGTGTCCGATTTTGATGCTTCGACGCCAAATGATCCCGCCTACGCCGATGTCGATTTAGAAGCCGCGTTGTTGTTTGGGCCACGGATTCTGAAGCGTTGGGAGCCCACATTTGTAGCCCGGCTTTACGAAGAGCAAGCGTACTTGGAAGGGCTAACGCAATTGCGTGGCGACTACGAACACCGGTTGCATCAGATCCAAAAAGTGCTGGCAGCGAGTGTGGCTCGATAGGGCCCAAGACTCAATCTCTGCCTGTTCTGGTGAGCCGACGGCATTCGCCGCGGGCCTGTTTCGATCAAAACGACGGGCCCGCGGCTAACGCCGTCGGCTCACTCCCCCGTTTTGACCTGCTTAATCGCTCTGGACGCCGCCTGCCCGAATAGGCGAAAAGATACAAAACGCTTCCATTCCTTTGGATGTTCTATTGCATCATGTCGGATTCCATTCCCAGCAAATATGCGTCGATTCGAGACGGATTCGCCGCGATACGCGAGCTGATCATTGTGTTGGCGATGCTGGCGCTGTTATTCGCGCCGGCGACCATTCGCGAAATCCTGAATGATGCCGGGGTTCGTTCGTTCGCGGGGGTCGAATTTGACGAACAAACGCTTGATGAAGTCGAGTCGGCGCATTCACGCGTCGCCGAACTTGAACATCAACTTGCCGTCGCCCAGCAACAACTTACCAGCATCTCGCAATCGAGTGCCGTTCGCGCCGATCCACGTTTTGGAGTGGTATCGAAAATGATCGCGGAAGCTCAAGAATATGCATCCGAAACCGAAGACGATCTTCGCGAGGCCAAAGACAAGCATATGGAGCTTTGGAAGCGGGCGGGCCGACCGGCTCGCAGTCATCATTCCTCGGTGACTGCAGAAGAGGAGCGTCCGGCGGAGCAGCAAGCCCTGCTATCGCCCAGCGAATTGTTCTCTCGCTGAGCCAAGTTCACTGCGACGACTGGACTCCAGTTGCGTCGTGCGCATGTTATACTTGCAGCATGAAATCTCCTACCCCTGCAACATTGCCCACCTGCGTTGCTCCCAAAATGCTGTCGCCTGCAATGTTGACCCCTGCGATGTTGCTCCTAGGGGTCTGCATGATCGCATGTTTTGCCCCGGCCACTCTGGATGCCGAGGATTGGTATCGATGGCGAGGCCCAGAGCTAAACGGCATTTCGAGCGAAACCGGTTGGCAGGCCGAGTGGCCGACGGGCAAGATGCCGATTGCGTGGACGATCGACGTCGGAACTGGGTTTTCCTCGGTGGTGGTCCAGGACAATCGAGCCTATACACTCGGCCATGTCGACGACCATGACGTCGTGTACTGCGTCGACGTCAGCGATGGTCACGTGATTTGGAAGCACGCCTATCCGGCGTCCTTGGATGCTCGCGATTTCGAAGGCGGCCCCACCACCACGCCGACCATCGACGGTGACCGTGTGTATGTCCTCAGCCGCGCCGGCGAACTGTTCTGTTTCGACAACAAATCCGGCGAAGTCCGCTGGCAGAAACAGATTGCGGACGTCGCAGAGGTTCGTCTTCCGGGTTGGGGATTTGCCGCCGCGCCGCTTGTTGTGGGTGACAAACTCGTGCTCACCCTGGGTGAATCAGGAGCGGTCGTCAACAAACATGACGGCACTTTGATCTGGACTTCGCCGGACCGCGAGTGCGGCTACGCGTCCCCGGTTCAGATCCCAAACACCGATACCTTCGTGTTCCCATCGGGACGTGCCTTTACCGGTGTTGATCTGAAAACGGGTGAAGCCCAGTGGTCGCTACGCTGGTTAACCAGTTTTGGTTGCAACGCTGCCGACCTGATCATTCACGATGGCAAGATGTTCCTTTGCTCGGGATACAATCGGGGCGCCGCCTTGTTCCGATTGAGCGACGACGAACCTGAGTTGATTTGGAAGAACAAGAACATGCTGAACCAACTGCATGGCTCGCTACTATACCAAGGCCACTTGTACGGCATCGATGGTGACATGGAAGCCGGTGCCCGGCTGACCTGTTTGAACTGGGAAACCGGCGAGGTGGTGTGGTCCGAAGACGATTTGAAGCCAGGCGGACTGAGTTTGGCCGGCGGCAAATTGATTCTGTTGACCGAAGCGGGCGAATTGGTCTTCGCGGCAGCATCGCCGGCAGGATTCAGTGAGATTTCGCGAGCCAAAGTGCTCGACGGCAAATGTTGGACGGTCCCCGTGTTATCATCAGGACGGGTTTTTTGCCGATCGATCCAGGGCCAGGTCGCTTGCGTCGATCTCCGCGATTAAGATAGGCAGCTCGATAGGAGTCGTTCCATACAATGACCTGAGCCGCGGGCCGTAAGGCACAGGGTAATGCGTGGAACCCGGCCGCTTACGCGTCACGGCTCACTAAATCAACAGTCCGCTAGCGCCTTCGGCTCACCGAATGACCTACTTTGAAGCCTCGCCCTTCCTTTCCCCCATCCACGGATCACCACTCGATGTCTCTTGATCGACGTGCCTTTATCGCTTCCACCGTTGCAGCATCGACGCTGGTAGCCGCCCCCAAAATCCATGCGGCATCGAAGGATAAAAAGTATCGCACCGCGCTGATCGGATCCGGTTGGTGGGGCATGAACATTTTGCGAGAGGCGATGGCGGGGGGGCAAACCAAAGTTGTCGCCCTCTGCGATGTCGACCAAGACAAATTGGAACTCGCGGCCGAAGAGGTCAACGATCTGTCGGGCGAAGATCCCAAGCTGTATTCGGATTTTCGCGAACTTTTCGAAAAGGAAGAGATCGAGATTGCGATCATCGCGACTCCGGATCATTGGCATGCTTTGAATACGTTGGCGGCGATCGAAGCAGGAGCTCATATCTTTATCGAAAAACCGACCGGGCATACGATCGGAGAAAGCCAAGCGATTCTGAAGGCGTCGCGGGCCGCCGATCGTATTGTCCAAGTGGGACTGCATCGTCGCATTGGACCGCACCACGTCTCGGGAATGAAATTCTTGAAAGACGGTGGGGCCGGAGACATCGGTCTGGTGCGAATGTTTGTCCACAGTCGCGGAGGCGCAGAAACACCGACCAAAAACAGTGCTCCGCCGGAGACACTTGATTGGGAGATGTATTGTGGTCCGGCTCCGCTGCGTCCTTACAACCGCAAAATCCATCCCGGTGGTTTTCGCCAATATCTCGATTTCGCCAACGGCACGCTCGGCGATTGGGGCGTGCACTGGTTGGATCAAATGTTGTGGTGGTGTGATCAACAATCCCCCAAAAGCGTCCATTCCACGGGCGGTCGTCCGGTTCGCGGCGAAGCTGTTTTAAACGAGGACGTGCAAACCACGGACGCTCCCGATTCCCAAATTGCGACCTACCAATTCGACGACTTCACCGCGATTTGGGAACATCGCCAATTCGGCGGCGCCGGTCCAGAGAAATCGACCGTGGGATGCAATTTCTACGGCAGCAAGGGAACGTTCCACATGGGTTGGCGTGACGGCTGGACGTTCTATCCCGACGATTCCCGCAAACCCGTTGTGCATGAAGATCATCAACTGCAAGAACCCGATGGACACAATTTGAAATTGCTGTGGGCCGACTTTTTGCAATCGATCGAATCGGGGCGGCGACCGACTGCGGATATCGAATTCGGTCATCAAGCAACCACGCTCAGTCTGCTGGGGATGTTGTCGCTAAAACTCGGACGCAGCGTGCGGTGGGACGGCGACGCCCAACGCATCATTGGCGATGACGAAGCCAACGGACTTCTGAAACGAAAATACCGAGCTCCGTGGACCTATCCTGAGATCGGTTAAATGCGATTTACGATCTACTCAACCGTATTGCGATCCGCGTTTCTGCTTTTCGTTTTTCCACTTTTCGTAATGGGCTCGACGCTTTGCTGGGCACAGCAAAACGATATTGAACCCAAAGTCGATTTCGACCGCGATGTTGCGCCGATTTTCGCGTCACATTGCCTCGAGTGTCACGCGGGCGATGAAGCCGAGGGAGGCTTGTCGCTTATCGATGTGAAAATGGCAATGTCGGAATCCGACAGTGGATTCGCGATCCTCCCGCACGATCGGAGCAACAGCGTATTGTGGCAGCGAGTTGACGCCGACGAGATGCCGCCCAAACATCCACTCATCGCAGAAGACAAACACACGCTAAAACAATGGATCGATGAAGGGGCAGCGTGGGGCACCAGCCCGATCGATCCGTATGCAACGTCGACGTCCACTCGCGCGGGACGCGATTGGTGGTCGCTGCAACCGCTTCGCGATCAGGCGGTACCGGCGGTTTTGAATGACGAATGGTCTCGCAACGCGATTGATGCTTTTGTTTTGAAACGTTTGCAGGATGCAAATCTTAATCCCGCATCCGAAGCCGACCCTCGCACCCTGATTCGGCGTGTCTACTTTGATCTTGTCGGGCTTCCGCCGACGCCTGAACAAGTCGCCGCGTTTGTTTCGGATCCATCCGATGCCGCCTACGAAAAAGTCGTCGCCGATCTACTGGAGTCAAAGCACTATGGCGAACGTTGGGGGCGACACTGGTTGGACGTGGTGCGGTTCGGTGAGAGCGATGGCTTCGAGCGAAACGCGACTCGCAAAAACGCCTGGCACTATCGCGATTGGGTGATCGAGTCGCTCAACGCCGACATGCCCTACGACGAATTTGTGCGTCAGCAATTGATCGGAGATCAAATCACCGGCGGGATCGAGGGAGCCGCAGCGACTGGATTTTGGGTTGCCGGAGTACATAACACCGTCGTCGGCGGTAGCCCGCGGATGCGTGAATTGGCTCGCCAAGACGAGATCGAAGAGGTGCTGGGTACGCTGAGCCAGAGCTTTCTTGGGCTGACCGTCCATTGTGCGCGATGTCACGACCACAAATTTGATCCGATTTCGCAGGAAGAGTATTACCAAATGGCGTCCTCGATCTCGGGCCTCGGCTTCGGAGAACGAGTCGAACAAACGCCCGAGGATCGAGACCGATTGGACAAACTGACATCCAAACTCTCCTCGCTACAGCATGAATTGACTGCGGTCGATCAAACGGCACGCCGCGAGATCCGGACCAACCGCAGCGGCTTGGACATTCCACTCACAGAGTCACCCGCTGCGTTTGCGCGGTGGGAATTTGACGATGACTTGTCCGACAGCATTGGCAATTTGCACGGCACTCCGATTGGAAACGCCAAAGTCGAATCAGGCATGTTGATTCTGGACGGCCAAAGTTTTGTTCAGACGCCGGCGATTGCTACGACGATCAACGAAAAAACATTCGAAGCCTGGGTTCAACTGGATACGTTGGACCAATCCGGCGGCGCGGCGATTTCGTTGCAGAGACCGGATGGCGGCATCTTTGACGCAATTGTATTTGGCGAAAAAGATCCAAAACAATGGATGGCGGGCAGCAACGGTTTTGCACGCACGGAATCCTTTGCGGCAATTCAAGAAGTCGACGCGGAGACGCGTCCTGTGCACATTGCGGTGGTTTATCAATCGGACGGAACGATCGTCGCCTATCGCGATGGGGTTGCTTACGGAACGTCGATTCGAAAATCGCCGCTGCAAACCTACGAGGCGAACCAAGCTCAGATTTTGTTCGGGCTGAGGCACAAGCCAGCTGGCGGAAATCGATTCCTGCGTGCCAAATTGTATCGAGCCGCATTCTATGACCGCGCGCTGTCGGCCGAGGAAATCCAACGATCCTCAAAAACGTTTGCCGATCATGTCACCGAACAGCAGATCGTGGCATCACTAAGTCCGGCCGAACGCAACCATCGTACATCGTTGCGAAAAGCCATTTCAAATACGCGAGCGGCAATCGAGACGCACACTGCCGAGAGTCAGGCCGAAATCTATACGCTAATGCCGGGGCCTGGCGCAACCACACATGTGTTATTGCGTGGTGATCCCGCCAATGTCGGTGACGAAGTGGCGCCATCAGGATTGCGGGCCGTATCGGGGCTGTCGGGCAATTTTAATTTGGCTGTAGATGCACCCGAAGCCGAGCGTCGCCGCAAACTCGCCGACTGGGTCACCAGCGATGCCAACCCGCTACTGGCTCGCGTGATGGTCAACCGCATTTGGCACTATCATTTTGGCGTTGGCATCGTCGATACTCCCAACGACCTCGGCTTTAACGGCGGACGTCCGACGCATCCCGAACTGCTTGAGTATCTTGCCTGGCAATTTCACGCCGATGACTATCGGATGAAATCATTGCATCGGGCGATTGTGACCTCGAAAACTTATCGACAAGCTTCGCACGGTCTTACTGCTGCACAACACTCCGAGGGGCGGGCGATTGACGCAAACAACCGATTATTGTGGAGAGGTGCGACACGTCGGCTCGAGGCGGAAGTGATCCGAGATGCCATGTTGACGGTTAGCGGAAAAATGGACGCCGCCGCAGGCGGACCTAGTTTCATCGACGTCTCGGTAACGGAAAACAACGGCACGACCTACTACGAACCGCTCGATACCAACAATGATGCATTTTGGCGGCGAACGGTTTACCGTTTCAATCCTCGCGGTGGACGAAGTGCGTTGCTTGATACATTTGATTGTCCCGATTCCGCCTCTACCGCACCACGTCGTGCCGTGACGACAACGCCGCTTCAGGCACTAAGTCTCTTAAACAACTCGTTTGTGTTACAGATGGCCGATGCAATGGCGGTACGAGTTCGATCCGAATTCCAGAATGACACTCGTGGGCAGGTGACGCGAGCATGGCAATTGGCGATCTCGCGTGACCCCAGCGTAGAGGAGCGAGTACTTTCCGAGCAACTTGTTCGCAATCACGGTTTGGCGGCATTGTGCCGAGGCCTTTTTAATGCCAACGAATTTGTCATGAATTAAGAAAGGCAACAGTGATGCCAAATAGAAATTGTGCGATACCGCGATTGAGAATGATTTGATGAACTCGAACACAACCCGTCGCGATTTTTTCAACTGGGGTGTTAGTGGTCTTGGGGCCACCGCACTGGCATCGCTGATCCATCGCGAGACACCCTGCGCGTCGGCTTCCGAACCGTCAGTGCAGCCAAAAGCAAAACGGGCGATTCACATCTGTCTTGTCGGTGGACTCAGTCACGTCGACTCGTTTGATCCGAAACCGGCGCTCACGAAGATGCACGGAAAATCGTTGCAAACCGACGAACAGGTGGATTTGTTCTTTGGTCAAATGGGGCTATTGCGTAAACAAGATTGGGAATTCAAACCTCGTGGAGAGAGTGGGCTGCTTATCTCTGAGATGTTTCCCCACATTGCCGAGTTAGCCGATGATCTGACGATATTGCGGTCGATGGAATCGAAGTCGGCGAATCATACTCCGGCACTGTTCTTGGCCAACAGTGGTTTTGAGTTTAACGGTTTTCCCTCAATGGGAAGCTGGATTTCCTATGGGATGGGAATGGAGAATGAAACACTGCCGGCCTATGTTGTGTTGAATGATGAACGCGGGGCGCCCAATACAGGTGCATCAACGTGGAGCAGTTCCTTCTTGCCATCGAACCATCAAGGCGTGGTGCTTCGCGGTGGCGATCAACCGGTTCGAGATTTATTCCCGGCTCAGGATTTGAGTTCGGCGGACACCGCAACCCGTGAATTTATTGATGCCGTCAATCACGCTCACGCCGATCGCAACCCGCAGGATGCGGCATTGATGGCGCGGGTGAAGGCATACGAATTGGCGGCCAAGATGCAAACGTCGATTCCTGCCGTCAGCCGTTTTTCGGATGAATCACAGACGACGCAACAGGCGTACGGCATCCACGAGAAACAGACCGCGGACATGGGCAAACGTTGTTTGCTGGGACGACGGTTGTTGGAACAGGGCGTGCGGTTTGTGCAATTGTTTTCGGGAGGACCGATTGCAGGAAGTCCACGTGCCAGCTGGGATGCTCATGAAAACGTCAAAGAAAACCACACGGTCGAAGCGGGACGTATCGACAAACCGGTCGCTGCCCTACTGCGTGACTTGAAACAGCGTGGCATGTTGGACGACACACTGGTGTTGTTCACCACCGAATTTGGCCGCACCCCGTTCGCTCAGTCTGCAGCGAATCAGGTTGGCCCAGGACGCGACCACAATCGCTACGGATTCAGTTGTTGGATGGCCGGTGCGGGATTGAAGCCAGGAATAGCAGTCGGCAGCACCGATGAACTTGGTTGGAAGGCGGTCGAGCGTCCCATCCCCTGGCACGATTTCCACGCGACGGTACTACATCTATTTGGCATCGATCACGAAAAACTAACGTTCTATCACAATGGCATCCAGCGGCGTTTAACAAACGTCCATGGGGACGTGGTCCGCGAGGTTTTGGCGTAGCGTTATGGTCATGTCCATCGTCTGGCAATTGTCGTTACTGCGTTAATTCGCTCGTATGGGTCTAGAGTCAATAATTCAGATTGTTTTTTGCGTTGCCGACATGGTTGCGACAACCGAGGGGGCGAAAATGGCGTTTGCCCGTGTTAGGATCTTGCAATCAAGAATCAAAGTTTAACCTTGTATCTAAAACAGGAATCAAAATGTTGTTTCAACCTATCACGGTTAGCAAACCGTGGATCATGTTTAGTCTCGTTTGCGGAATGGTCATCAGCGGTGGCGTGGTAATTGCCGGCGAAGTCGATCCGCAACAAAAGGACTGGTACGCAAAATACAAGAATCAAGAAAATATCCCCCCCGCCGATGAGATGTTGCTGAACACCGACGCGGAACCCGAATTGTCCGAAGGGTTCACACCACTCTTCAACGGAAAAAATTTGACCGGCTGGTCTCCCAAGGGCGGCACCTGTAAGTTCGAAGCGAAAGACGGAGTGCTGAAGGGCACCTGCGTCCCTGGATCGCCAAGCACCTACCTCTCCACCGACAAAGATGACTACCGTGATTTCATCTTCACGTGTGAGATGAAATGGGAAGCCGATGGGAACTCCGGTGTGATGTTTCGCGCTCAGTCGAAAGTGTCCGAATCGAAAAAGGGTGTGAAGTCCGAAACTGTGTTTGGACCGCAAGCGGAAATGGAAGGGATTACCGGCGACCGCCATTGGTCTGGCGGCATCTATGGCCAAAGCTGCGGTGGTTACTTTTATCCGCTGTGGTTGAAAGAGCATCAAGAGGTGCGTGCGGCACTGAAGAAAACCGACTGGAACCGCTTAACAATCATGGCCAAGGGCAACGTCGTCAAAACGTGGCTCAATGGTGTTCCCGCAGCCCACTGGGTTGATGATGGAACTTATCCGCAAGGCTTCTTTGGACTGCAGATTCACAAAGGCAACAGCGGCACCGTGCTGTGGCGTGACATCCGCGTCAAAGAGCTGACGCAGTAACACGCGGTAAAATATATTGCCACCGCTGAACTCGTCGTGAGTTCGGCTATCGCGTCCCGCTGACACCGTATTCCTTCCATCGGTTCCCACCCTCGACCCACCTCAAGATTAAATCCCCCACCATGATTTCCATTGCGCCGACTTTACGTCACTCCTCCTTTCCTCGTGTGCTGCTTGCTGTCGGCTTATTGCTGGGACTCAACGCCCCATCCCAAGCAGCGACCAAAGCGGACGTGATCGTTTATGGCTCGACCCCTGGTGGGTTTTGTGCGGCGATTGCTGCGGCACGCGAAGGCGCCTCGGTGATCATGATTGAGCCCACCGATCACGTGGGCGGCGTCAACACCGGCGGGCTCTGCTTTAGCGATTCCAATCAAACCGTTCGCAGCACGGTGATGGGTCTGTTCGATGAATGGCATCGCCGAATCGAGCAAGACTATCAATCCCGTGGCGTCACATTGCCTTACGACGTCAGCGTCAAGGATCAAAGCAAGTGGTCGTACGAGCCGCACGTTGCCGCGCGGGTGACCCAGCAGATGCTCGACGAGGCCAAAGTGACCGTGCTGACCGAGCGAGTGCTCGAATCGGTGATCAAGGACGGCAGCCGCATCCAAAGCTTGCGAACAAGCGACGGTGATTTCTCGGCCAAAGTGTTTGTCGATGGAACGTACGAGGGCGATTTGATGGCTGCAGCGGGCGTCAGCTGGACGATCGGACGCGAGGGCAAGAGTGAATACGGCGAATCGCTGGCGGGGAAACAATTCACCAAGCGGCAGATGAACTTTTCGGGTCTGGACGACGACGGAAATCCATTGCCGCTGATCACTACGACTGATGCCGGCCCAGTGGATCAAGGCGACTCGAATGTGATGGTTTACAGTTTCCGGCTGTGTCTAACCGCCGACCCTAAAAATCGCGTCCCGATGCCTGAGCCCGATCATTATGAACCGGCTCGCTTTGAGGCCGTTCGCCGCCACCTGCGAAACAACGGCAGCGGCGTCGGTTTCGATCTGTACGATGTGCCCGGCGGAAAACTGGATGGCAACAATTCGATCGGTGGCCAATTTTCGTTTGGGTTTGTCGGGGCGTGCAACGGTTGGAGCGAAGCCAACGCGGCAGAGCGTCAACAGATTTGGGAAGCTCACAAACAATACACGCTTGAGTTCTTTAAGTTTTTGACGACCGATCCTGCGGTGCCCGAGTCCACTCGCAAACACTATGCTCGACTCGGGTTGTGCAAAGATGAGTTCGCAAAGTACGGACACTTCTCGCCGCAGCTTTATGTTCGCGAGGGTCGCCGCATGAAGGGCATGTACGTGGTTAGCCAAAAGGATATTTTGGTTGATCAGGAGAAAGAGGATCCGATTATTGTTTCCTCCTTTCCCATTGATTCGCACGATTGCCAGCGGATTGCACTGAGCGATGGAGGCGTGATCAACGAAGGCACGATTTTCCCCGTGCGGATGAAAGGGAAACGACATGGCTATCCGTACCACATTCCGTTGCGTGCGATTTTGCCAGTGCCGAGTGAGTGCTCGAATCTGTTGGTGCCAGTGGCTCTCTCGTGCACGCACGTTGCCATTTCATCGATTCGGGTCGAACCGACTTGGATGATTCTCGGGCAGAGCGCCGGGATCGCTGCGGCGATGGCCGCCGAAAAAGAAGTGGCGGTTCAGGATCTCGCTTATCCCGAACTACGAGAGCGGCTGCAGGGACAAAAACAGGTGCTGGAAATCCCTGAGGGAATTTTTGATCAAGACAGTGTCGATGCGTCCAAGTTGGCGGGGATCGTCTTGGATGATGAAGCGGCTGAGCTGAGCGGTGTCTGGAAACACTCGACCAATTTCTCACCCCATCTTGGTCGCGGCTACGTGCACGATGACAAGATCGCCGACGGCGGTTCGAAAGCTACGTTTCGCTTCACCGCACCCAAGTCGGGCAAGTATGAGTTGCGGATGGCCTACTCGGCCCACCCGACTCGCGCCACCAATGTGCCCGTCGTCGTCACCAACGGTTCGACGGAAACCAAGATCACCGTCGACCAAACTCAGGCTCTGCCGGCAGGCGGATTGTTTCGTCCCATCGGTATCGCAGATCTAACCGACTCTGCGGAAACCGTGATTACCGTGATTAACTCTGGCACCGACGGGTTCGTCATCTTAGACGCACTGCAACTCGTTCCGGTAACAAGTGCAAAGTAAGGCCCACACTCAATGCCAAGCCGCGCTCAATGCCAGCCCGAGCTCATTGCCAAGCCAAACTCAAAGCCAGGATTCTCATCGAGCAACGGTCAGGCGATTGTCGATTTGTTCGACACGCAACACGTGTCGAACCAATTCCTGAGCGGTTTGCTTCATGTGAAACGAGGGTACTTCGCCATTGAGAATCAAGACGCCTTCGTGAAAGCGGCACTGTACATTTCGGATGGACGAATAGGGGCAAGTGCGAAAGAGCTCGTTTGCCTTGAGGGCCGCGTCCAACGAGATCACGGAGGGTAGTTCGGGAGGGCTGGAGGGAGGTGTTGTTGTTTGAATCATTACGGCAATCTCTTGGGATATTGGATCGGAAATCAACGACCATCGTTATTGAAAGCAATCGGATGATTGCGTTGTGTTGAACGTTTCAGATCCTTGCCTGCCAGATCCCTTAGAAACGCCCAATTAATTAGCGTGGCTACGCTCGCCGACGTGTGGATGCTACCGTCTAGCGACGGCAACTACTTCCAATCGATGCGTTTTGATGTTTCATCGTCTCTTACGACGTGAAACAAATCCCTGTCTTTTGGGGGATCGCATCAGGGTGAGTTCGCCACCCAAGATCCTGTTGTTAATCTTCAGGTGATTCAACTCTAGCGGCATCCCGCCATCGGTCAAGAACGAATGTTGACAATGGATTCAAACTAGGCGTTGGAGAAGCGTTGGATGCTTTTCGACAGTACTGTCCAGTGCAGCAGCGTCGGCATTTCCACACAATGAAGCTTCGAATTCGCTTGGATTGCCGTAGCGGGAGACGAGTTCACGCGTGCACGTGTTTACGCCTGCACGTGGGGATTCGCGTTCGCACTGGACAATGACTCGTGCGGAGGTGAGGAGGGCACTTCGTTTTCCAGAACCACATCAGCGATTCGTCGCGTCAGGGTATTGATACGTTTGAGGTTCTCGATGATATCCGTTTCGACTTTAAAGGAAGCGAGCCGATTGGGTTCGTAAGCCACCAACCGTTGTGCCAAGTGAAACGCGGCTTTCTCGGCAATCTTGTTCACTTCGGTTTTGCTTTCCGCTGCATCGCGGGCTGCTTCGAAGTCTCGCTCTCGTAACGCCGTGACCAACCGATCAAAAGCCCAACAGACTTGCTTGTGCACCGTGCTTAGCACTTCGATCGTCCCGGGGCTGACGGCCACATTGGACTGGATTCGCTTCGTCGCATCCGTCAGCACATTATTCTCGACGACGTCCCCAACATTCTCCATGTAATTGGCTATACCGATGTAGCGATAAAGCTGATTGGACTGAGGATCCATGATGCTCTTTTGCGAAAGCCGGGCCAGGAACGTGATAATTTCGCCGTGCAGATGGTCCACGTCATCAACCTTTTCCCGAATCCGGGCAATGTCTCGACGACTGCCTTGCGTTGCCACTGCGAGCGATTGCTTCAACAAGTTCTGACTCAATTCACCTAGACGCACGAGTTCACGATGCACTTGGTCTAGTGCCAAGGCGGGATGCTCAAGATACATCGCGTCGAGATAGAGGGCGCCGATCCCCTTGGGCTCTTCACGTTTCGGCACCATTCGATCGACCAGTTTAGCCAGCGGACCGGTGAACCCGATGAACAACAGCGTATTCACCACGTTAAAAACAGTATGGGCATTGGCGATTTGACGAGGTGTATCCGCCGCCAACTTGGCTGCGTCCTGCAAGTCATTAGCCGCTGGCGAAATCACACGTACGAGCTGGGCAAATTCGGGGATAAAGAACATCCACAATAACACGCCACCGACGTTAAAAAGAACATGGATCCAGGCGGCTTGAACCGCTTCACGGGGTCGGCCGAACGCGGACAAGATCGCGGTCACACAGGTTCCGATATTGGCGCCAAAGATCAATCCGATCCCCGACTCGAGCGAAATCAGTCCTTGGCTTGCCAACACAATCACAATCCCCGTGGTCGCCGAGGAACTTTGCACGATGGCGGTGAAGACAAACCCGATCACGATGCTCATCAGAGGGTTTTGCATATTCTGGATCGCGTCGATAAACAATGGCAACTGACGCAGCGGAGTCGTCGCCTCGCTCATCAAATTCATGCCGAAGAAGATCATCCCAAGCCCCATCAAGACCATACCCCACTGTTTGATCTTTTCATTTCGGGCCACCACGTCGGTCAAGAAGCCTATCGCGATCAGCAACAAACCGTATCGATACACGTTAAAAGCAATGATTTGGGCGGTGATCGTCGTGCCCACATTCGCGCCAATAATGACTCCGATGGATTGGCTTAACGTCAACAAACCTGCCGAGACAAACCCGACGATCAGTACCGTGGTGACCGACGAAGACTGAATCACCGCGGTGATAATCATGCCCGCCATCGCCGCGGTGAATCGGTTTGCGGTCAAGCGTGCCAACAACGTCTTCATGCTGCTGCCAGCAACCGTCTTCAGACTCTCGGTCATTTGACGCATGCCAAACAGAAATAGAGCTAAACCACCGCCGAGTCCCGTGATGAGATTTCCTGCTTCGATCGAGACGGCGGACATGAAAAGCAGCCTTTCAAGGTTTTAGATGCGGCAGGGGGAGTTAAGATACGTCTTGGTTATCACACGAAAGCACGGCAGAAATGGCAGCGACTTTGCCCAACGCGATCAGCACGTCGTCCGCATTGATGACGGTCTTACCCGACGGTGGAAGCAATATCTCGCCGTCGGGACGACGGATCGCAACCACGATGACGCCGCGACTGCGAAAATCGGTTGCGGATAGCGTGCGGCCCGCACAAGGTGAATCCGTCGTGACGCGAATCTCCGCCAGATCCAACGTCGCCCCCGTACCCGAGACGAACTCGAAAAAATCTTCGACGTGCGGATTGATTAACAATTGCGCCATCGTCGCCGCCCCGTTGGCGAACAGACTGACCACGTGATTGGCACCCGCCTTTTCCATCTTGTGAGCGCTGCTCTCGTCGGTGGCTCGAGCGATGATTTGTAATTCAGGTGCGATTAATCGAGCCGACAGCACCACGTAGAGATTGTCGGCGTCACTGTCCAAAACAACCGCCAACCCACGAGCCCGGTGGATCCCCGCGTCCAACAGCGTGCAATCGCTGGTCGCGTCGTCACGCACGCACGGCCAGCCGTGTTGTTCACATTCGGTAAGCGTGTCTTCGTTTAGGTCGACGACGACAAACGGCAGTTTGCGATCCGCTAAATGACGACAGATCGTTCGCCCCATGCGGCCATAGCCACACACAATGAAATGGTTTTTAACCGATTGAAGTGTCGAATTCATTCCTCGTTTCCTTAACCAAGTTCGTAGCTCCGCACGGACGATCATCTCACCGAGTTGGACGACCGCAAAAAGAAAGACACCTAAACCGCATACCAAATAGATCATCACAAAGACACGACTGCGGTCTGACAGCGGTCGAACTTCGTCGTACCCCACCGTGCTCAACGTGATCACCGTCATGAACGCGGAATCCATCAGCGACCAACCTTCCACAAGCCAAAACCAACCGGTGCCGACGGAGGTGAGAGCCACAAGCACGGCTACGATCCAGGCCAATTGACGCATCTTCGCTCCTTGTGCTTTGGCCGGATTAAAAATAGGGGTTGGAACTGTTTGCGGGAAAACAATTGCATTCACCATGCCAAAGAACGCCAGCAACGGTGTTGGCGTCACAAGGTCGCAATTCGCACGCTCGCGTGTGCAACAGGGCACATATGAACCCCTGGTACCCTTATGTAATGGGTCGATTACGCACACTCAAAATGCTTCAATCGATTGCGAAAACGCCCCTTGAAGGCGGAGTGGGGCTAGGCTTTGGCGATCTGATTCTCAAACCGCTGCTTGGCACATCATTTGCCTTTTGGGAGCGGTAAGGAACGGGGGCAATCGTCGACGCTTAGAGCACACCTGTTCCCACCGTATTCCAGCTCGCACCAAGGCACAAGAGATCTGAGATGAAGCGATTTAAATCCATCCTCGTGGGCGTCGATCTTGCCGAAGGCGACCGATATGTCGTCGACAACATCCCCGCCTCATCCATGAAAGCCATCACGCGAGCGATTTGGTTGGCCAAGACTAATGACGCGCATCTGACTTTCCTTCACGTGCTGTCCCCTTGGGCTCCGAATCTCGACGCAGAAACGCAGCTATTGGTTCAGGAGGGACATGGCCAACGAACCGTACGTGACCACGCCAAGGAGGTGATGGCCAAGTTGGTGCAACACGCTTATGACGAGGGCGTTGAAGCGGACAACCGTGTCGTGTTCGGCAAAAGTTGGATGGAGTTGATTCGGCAAGTGTTATGGAAGCACCACGATTTAGTGATCGTCGGCGCCAAAGATGACCATCCGAAGAATCCGTTTGCAACGGGCAGTAGCACTGTCAAACTGTTGCGGAAATGTCCGAGCCCCGTGTGGGTTACCAAATCATCGCCAGAACACAATATCCGTTCGGTACTGGTTGCTCACGATTTACGTCCCGTCGGCGAAGCTGTTATGGAATTGGGATGTTCAACGGCAGAACTTCATCATGCCGAACTTCACGTATTGCACGCGGTCGAATACCGCGAGCACGATCATATCTTTCCCGCTCCCGTCTCGGACGAAGAAGCGGCGCAGTACAGGCAAAACGCCGAAGCACAGATCAACGCCCAACTGAAGGGCTATGACCTGCCTCACGAAGCGCACATTCACTTTACGACGCGACCGCCGGATTTCGCGATTTGGCACTGTATCGAAGAGTTTGACATCGACCTGCTGGTGATGGGAACGCTGGGCCGATCAGGCATCTCGGGGCTGATGACTGGCAACACGGCTGAGCGACTGTTGCCGCTCGTCCCCTGTTCGATCTTGGCTGTCAAACCGAGTGGATTCGAGACACCCGTGACGCTTCCGCATCACCCATAGTGCAGGTGTCGTCCGTGTTATTAAGGCGCCAGCATGGAGCGAGCGGCGCCTCGCCTTGACTGCCAAAACTTCGGTGTTGTCATCGGATATTGGGGGTGAGTGTTTTTTTCAGCCTATATTGCAGTTACCTCTCCACCGACGAAGTCGGGGGAGAGGTCGAGCACGCCCTTTAGGCGTTGCTCGGGTGAGGGGGCGACCGCGCTATCGGTGAGCAAATCCGGTGCAAGCGGCGTTACCGCTGGCGAGCGAGTTGCTCGGTCAGCCCCCTCACCCGAACGTCGCTGAAGGCTCCATTCGACCTCTCCCCCAACGAAGTTGGTGGAGAGGTGGCAGAAAGCCGGCGCAACTAAAAGTTACAACAACACCAACGTTTTAGCATTCCATCGTTTGCCTTCAAACATTCCGGACTCCGCGATCCAGCGTTCTGATCGCGGGGGACGTGAAATGTATTACTGACGGATGTCTATGCTAGCAAAGTCGCGGCGGGACAGGAATGGAAATTGCGGCCCATGTCTGGAGTGTTCAATCTATTTCACTTCAACATCCACGGAGGATGGACATGATTCAAAATGATTCATTACTGGCTCCTGAAAAGGAGGAACAAATCAAGGCGGTTTTCAACTCCCTTTCCGAGAAAAACAAGCGGCGTTACGCTGCCTCCCTGTCGTTGACCCTGCCACATGGCGGGTGTGAGTATCTCAGTCAACTTCTAGGTTGTTCGCATTCCACTATCACTCGTGGGCGAGCTGAACTTGAGCGTCTTAGCAATGCAGACGACCCCGCAGAAGGTAGAGTCCGGAAGAAGGGGGCCGGACGACCAAAAAAGAAGAGGCTCATCCGGAGGTTCTCGATGAGTTAGATGAGATTCTCGATGAGCGAACCGCAGGAAGCCCAACGGACTGTACCGTTCACTGGACTTGTCTTTCCATCAGCGAAATCACGAAACGATTGTGCGAGGCTTGCACTTCCATCTCTCGTCCTGTGGTGGCTCGTCTGTGTCGCGAGAGGAACCTCCGAAAGCGACAACAAGTCAAATCGGTGACCAAAGCTCCCAGCCGTAACCGTGATGAGCAGTTCGGCATTATTGATCAGATGCGAAAGCGGTTTCGCCGTACAAAAGACGCGGTTCTGAGTATCGACAGCAAACAGAAAGAACTGCTGGGTAACGTCCATCGACCGGGTGAAGTTCTTGCCGATGGTCCGATTGATGTGCTCGATCACGCGCTGCCTTCTTACGCCCAAGCGGAGGTGATCACCCACGGGATCTACGCTCCACAACAGAATATTGCCCACATGAATCTAAACACCAGCCATGACACTGGAGCCTTTTCTTGCCATAGTCTGGGATGGTTTTGGAAACACATCGGCCGCCAACTGTTCTCCACGGCTGATCGAATCCTTGTGCTGCTGGACTGTGGTGGGAGCAACAGCAATAAATCAAGTACTTTTAAGTGGCACTTGGGACGTTTGTCAGCTGAGTTCGGGTTACCAATTCAGGTGGCGCACTACCCGGTTTTTTGTTCCAAATACAACCCTATCGAACGTCGCGTTTTTCCGTGGGTCGAGCGGGCCTATAGCGGTCAGCTCTTTACAGCACTTCGGGAGATGGTCATGGCAATTGAATCCCGGGCCACAACCTCAACAGGGCTCGTGACAACCGGCCACATCATCCAAAAGTCATTTACGCCAGCATCACGGAAACAGATCCAACGCACCAAGGACCCTCCTGTAGAATACCTCACGGATCTGCCGGAATATAACTACCGGCTTACACCAGAAATGCATCAACAATAGATTTCACGTCCCGAGCGATCAGCGACAATCCGCGTGCTTAATCGCTTTCGGTAGTGTGATGGTGGCGTGATATCCACACACTGCATGGTGCATGGCGGAGCACGTATTTAGTGGTGCTGCCGAGAAACACATCGTGCAGCAAGCTGTGCCCAGTGTCCCCGAGGATCACCAGGTCGCTTTGATGATGCTCACTAAATCTGACGATCGCTTCGCCCTCGTGTTGACAACTGACCACGTGCGGATGCGTATTTGGCAGTGTCTCTGATATCTGTTTGGCCATGTACTCGGCTTTGCCTTTCATCTGCTCCAACGCCTTCGCTTCATCCTCTAAGACGCCTGCCGCCACCCCTTCGCTCATCAGATAGTCATAGCTTGGCGCAACACTAAGCACGCTGAACTCGCAATCCGGATCCCACTTCAAACTCATCATTTCGTTGATCGCTTCACGCGATGCCAACGATCCATCATAAGCAATCGTGATTTTCTTGGGGCACACATGGGGACGGTGGTCTTTATCGGGCGGTCGCACGACTAACACCGAACATTGTGCGTGGGTTGCTACACGATCTGAAATGCTGCCGAGCAACATGCGGGTGACCAACGAATGGCCGACTGCCCCGATCACGATCAGATCCGCCACGATGCGTCGTGAAACCTCAAGAATCGACTTCGCAACGTTGCCGGTTTGATGGAGTTTGGAGAAATAGTTCTGGCACTGATCCGCGAAAAGCTCCTCCAATTCGGCGTGATGCCTTGCGACAAATTGCTGTTCCTGTTCTTCCCGTTCCAGGTTCTGAGGGTTGCCGTGAACCGACAACTCTGGCTCCAGCGAAACCGTCAACACCGCCAACTTTAACTGCCGTTGGAAATCCAGGTGATGCAACAACTGAGCCGCGTTATTTGCGAGCGGCGAGCCATCGGACGCGAGCAAGACTTTCATCACAATTCCTCCAAAGTGTTACATGGAGCTCAACTGCATAATAACACATTGTGATTGCCACCTGGGGGAAAATACTTGGTTCAGACGCCAGAGAGTTCCGCGGACGCGTCGACGTCCTCTGTTGGGGCTGTTTCGGCTAATGCCGGTTCGGTCGATGCCGCTTTTGGTTCGGTGAGTACGCCGATGACCCAGCGAATCGACGACGGTGCAACGAACGCCAAACATCCCGTAATCATGATCAAACCAAATCCGATCAACCCCATCAGCGTTGCGATCCCCATGTGCAATCCAATGGCCCCCACCAACAACAGCGGACGTAGTAATCGATTCCAAATCAAAAATGCAAAACCGATTTCAAACACCAGCGTCGCTACGACCGAAAGTGACGAAAACCACTCCAGTTGAACGTCACTGAAATTCCCCAACCAACGCAGGTCCACCGGTGCCAATTCGTAGCCCATCAAAGATCGAAGGACTGCGGTACCGTCCCACCACGTCTCGCCTTGCAGTTTGGCAAGTCCCGAACAGAGATAGATCACACACATGTGAATTTGAATCATCCGCAACGACACGTTGGCAAGCCACGAGTCGTCGCCCGTTTCGGGAAGTGGCGAATCCGATTTCTTTGCACGCCAATTTCGGATCCAGCGATCGACCGAATAGGCTCGTCCGCTCGGACCGATTAACAGATACAACAAGATCATCGCCAAGATCGAATCCATTCCAAACCAGGCAACGTAACTGCGATGGACGAAACTCAAATGCCCTACCAGCACCAACAAATTGGCGGTGCGTGAAAAACATCCCACCATGAAACAAAACGCGGCCGTCACCAAGCCCCAGTACAACGCCGATGCCGCGGCCTCGGAGTGAACATGGTTCCAAATCGATTGTCCCCACCACCGAGCGACAAACTCATCCGTCCCTTCCGCCGATTCCGTTCCAAGTTGCTGCAAATTACCAATCGCTTGAGAATCAATCCAAGCGTTTGGCCCGATTAAATTTAATCGCTCCGGTGCACAGCTTAGGAAGATGTACAGGACAACAAACCCAGCGCAAATTCGCACGACCGATAGCGTCGCAGGATCGATGGATGTGAACCAGAAATCACTCCAGCCCACCGTCAGCGTTTTCCACAGCTGTGCCACGTAGGCTTGCACTGGACGCAATAAAGTTAGCAAGCGTTGCATAGTCGAGTGCCCCTTATTCATTAGTCTCATCAGGATCGAGCCCGAGTGCCCGCAGCACGTGATCGGTCACTTCCGCAGCGTCGGGTGCGATCATTTCGGGGTTTTGGTACACCAAGCGACGAACGGGTTCGGGTATCCCAAGTCGGTCAAGTTCCGCTAACAAAGTCTCCGGCGTTTGATCCTCAACGGGAATCTTAAAAAGCTCGGGCACAATGTCATTGCTAATCATGTCGCTCACCAAGATCGGCGTTTTGCAATAGCGAACGACGTCTTTGTCAATCTGAGTTCCATCAGAGCGATATGCGCCCAAATACATCGGTTGATACAGACGCAAATCGGTATAGTCCCAACCTTCACGAATCTGGTCCGGCATAATGTAAAGGTGGGCAACACGATAAATTTCGATCGACATCAAATCGCCTTCGTCACGGAGCGATTGCGTCACCGCTTTTTCGGATCCGATATGCCGAGCAAACGACGACAAACAGATTTGCGTCACAGGGCTGACGAAACCTTTGTCGGGATCATCTTCGTCGGGATAGGTGGTCGACCCCATGTTGGCAACCGACAACATCCGCGTGTATGCCAACGGAGTGGCAAAGTCTTGGCGTTTAGGGAACTCAATCCAACGAATCCGGCCGTCTTGATAGGTCAAGCGAAACCAGACGACAAAATTGGGGCCTGGGTTGGGCGCGAAGAACCGATATCCATTTCGAAGAAACAGTGTTTCAAGATAGGGCTGAAAAGGTTCATTCAGCTGCATCGCCACATAAGGCGACGTGTACTTGCCGCTGCCCGATGAGGTGACGGCGGTCAGGATTGCAAAGAAATGGATGCCCACCAATAGGCTAACCAACCACTGGATTTTTAAGCTTGGTTTTGTTTTCGATGCTGACGTTTCAGCGGAAGCGATTTCGTTGTCGTCGTCAAATTTCATCGTATCGTCCCCATCCAAAGTAGCCCCATGTGGGATAGGCTTCCAGCCTGTCATCACCGTCACTTCCAACGTGGGATAGGCTTCCAGCCTGTCATTTACTCATTTAGCGGAAGGGAACAATCCCTCCGATACTTCCGGTTGGCAACTCAAGCGTCATGCCGAAGTCCGCCCGGACTATTTCGGATATTTCACTCTGCAGCCGGACGAATCCCCCCGCGACGACAGAGACAGCGTGATAGCCGTCCTGTCGTTTCAATCATTCTTGGTTCATGTCATTCTTGGTACACGAATGTCCGCGAACCTAGTGGTGTCCGTGGTGGCTACCGCCCCAGTGGCCACCGCCACCGTGACCACCACCGTGACCGCCCCAGTGACCACCCCAGTGGCTACCGCCATGTCCGCCGTGACCACCGTGACCACCACCCCAGTGGCCGCCGTAGTGACCATGACCGCCTCCGAAGTGACCGCCGAAGTGACCACCACCATGGCCGCCGTGTCCGCCAAAGTGACCATGGAAGCTGCCGTGACCGAAGTGACCGATGAAGTCACGCGTTGCGCCACGAATCTTCTCGAGAGTATCGACGGTTGGATCGACTTTGCCCGCTTGCTTGACCATCACCAAACTATCGTCGATCGTCTTTTTAAGCGATTCAATTTGGGCGCTGGGCACGCCTTCGAGTTTGTCGACTTCTCCACGCAGAGATTCCAGCACCTTGGCATCACCACCCAATCGTGCTGCGCGAACGGCGAGCAAGAATCCTTGCAAATCCGCCAGGTCAGCCGCGTCAATTTGGTCCACAGGCACCTGCAACGAAGGAGTCATATCGCGAGCGGTACCGCCCAACTTCGCCGCCATTGCGACCTGACCGATCAGTTCCTTGTTGCCATCGGCTTCGGCAGCGGCTTTAATTCGAGCTAGTGTCGCGTCGTCTTTGTTTTCGCCCGCGATTTTTGCAGCGGCTTGTAACAAGTCGGCTGAAGCAATGGCATGGTGCGGTCGTCGCAAGATGCGTTCGCCCTCTTGTAGCTGCAGTGCGATGTCGGTCATCAGTACCGCATTCAAATCGCCCCAAGCCACCGACAGCAGCGAGACATCGGCGTACTTGCTGAACGCCGGATCTTGCATCTCAGGCGGCAACGCGTCTTCGGGGCTGGCTAAGACGATCATTAAATCGGCCAGCGTCATGTCGCTGACTTTGATCTCTTCGGCCGGCTTGCCCGCGTCCGCTTCCGCGTTCGGCTCGGCCTTGTCTTGTGCCATCAGCACAAATGGAATTGCTACCAGCCCGGCGGCTAGCAGCAATGGGAATCTGTTCCGGAGAAAGCGTTTCATGATAGTGTCCTAGTTCGAGAGAGTGATTCGAGCGAGTGAGAGGAAAAGAAAGGGTGCTTTTCAACAACGCAACGGTCATCGAATACGAAACGTTTCGGCAACTTGGTGTACAAAAACACCGGTAGAAAAGCGGCATCGGCAACGCGAGGGCACCAACCGGCTAAATGGAAGACGGATCGTTGGTGAAACGGGCGATCCCCCATCTTTGTACACTTGGCTGCCCCCCCCGCATTCTAGCGGCATTCCCCACGTGGGTGTGCGGAAGGTTTCTAAAAACGATCAACGCAAACAGGAATCGCAGCGGACACCGCCCCGGCGTTTTTTGCAGAGCCGTTAGGATTCAGGGCACGTCAACAAATGTTTGCAGCTTCGAAGCCCTGAGGAATCGCTGGGAAAATTGCTTGCAATGGCCGCGCACGTCCATGTATCTACAAAACACCGGAGGGACAAAAGCACGAATGGGGCACCGTTCAATATTGTCCGCGACCCATAACTTGGATCTCAAAGGCGACTTCCGGTAACCCTCGGCATCGATTGCCAGCGCTGCATCGCGCGCGAGCCCACGGCGGGCGGACAAACGAGAAGCTCGGACAAAACCAATGCAGCGAAAACTGATTGGCAAGCCAGTATGGATCCGTTGACGAGGTCGGACACCGCAATGAAAATAGGGGCATCATCCACCACGGGGCGTGGCTCAGCCTGGTAGAGCGCTGCGTTCGGGACGCAGAGGTCGCAAGTTCAAATCTTGTCGCCCCGATTTGAATCTAAAACAGCTCGTCGCATTTATTTGTGGCGAGCTGTTTCTCGTTGAATTGCAATGGTTTACGCGATTTCTTGTCAGCTACCTTGGCAGTTCAAACAGATGCCCTTTTTTGCCCGCGTCACCTTAACGTTTCTTTTCCGACAACGTTAAGCAATCGTTGGAATGAGTCCTCCGTCGACTCGTATTGGTGCTCCGTTGATAGCCGATGCGAGTGGGCTGGCAACAAACGCAACCATGTTGGCAATCTCTTCCGGTTCTATCAATCTCTGAATCAACGAGGTCGGCCGATTGTCTGCCATGAATCGCTTCTCAGCCGAATCGTAGGGCTGGTCCGGGAAAAGGTTGCTGACGAATTCCTTCACACCTGGGGTTAACGTCGATCCAGGCATGACGGTGTTCACGGTAACGGAGCTTCCCTTGGTCAATTGAGCCAGACTACGCGAGACGGCAAGCTGTGCTGTCTTCGTCATCGCGTAGTGAGGCATTTCCGGAGCGGGCACCACGCCGGATTCGCTGCTGATGAAGATGATGCGTCCGGTGTTTTGCTCCAGCATTTCCTTCAGATAGTGCCGTGCAAGACGCACACCGCTCATCACGTTGATGTCAAAGATGTGCTGCCACGCTTCGTCCGTCAGGTCAAAAAAATCAACCGCTTCAAAAATGCCCAGATTGTTGACCAGGATATCGATCTGTGGATGTTCGGCGATCGTTCGTGCGACGCCTTCGGCCGTCCCATTGTCGGAAACCAGCCCGATCAAGTCGGCCTTCGGTTGACTCTCGCGAATTTTTCCAATCGCCGTGTCGACGCTCGCTTCGCTGCGACCATTGACGATTGTTGTTGCCCCTTCGGCAGCCAGGCGAGTCGCGATCGCCAGACCGATTCCGCCCGTTGATGCGGTGACCAGTGCTGTTTTATTGTTGAGTTCAAGATTCATCGAATTCTTATCCTATTGGTGTTGCAGAAGAGTGTGTTGTGTTTGTTGTCCAGGTCCAATCAGCGAATTGCGACTGGATTGAATCCCTGGCGTTCATGGATGGGTGTCGAAGCGAATACTTCAACAGCCGGGGCTGACTTGTAGCCCTTCAACGTCATGAGTTTAGGGAGGTGCCCGGGGAGCTTCTTGAACGATTTTGCGCGCCGTCAAAAGAATTGACCGCAAGGATTGACGCGGGCTCAGGACCTGCGGATCGTCCCCAGCGCTCGTCCACTTTGGCATCGAAACGGTGGATTTCTTAGCGGAAGTGCGCGAGCCATCCGACATTTCGCGATCTATTGCGCATGACACCGGACGGCTTTGGGGTTGCGACGGCGCGTCAGGAGTTGCTCGATGGATTCACCGCCTTGGAATACGCTCCCGGCGCGACCCCGATGAATCGTTTGAAATGCCGCGTGAAGTGCGACTGGTCCGCGAAACCGGCAGCGTAGGCGACATTTGCGAGCGTCTCACCGGCCATCAACATCTGCTGCGCACGACGCACGCGGATTTGAGAGAGATAGGCCTGGATGGGAATGCCGACCTCTTTGGAGAAGAGGCGGCTTAAATACGGGGCGGAGGTCCCAGCCAATTGGGCGAGTTCGTGAAGCGAGACATTCTCGCGGAATTTCGCTTCCAGGCTCTCCTTGACTCTGCGAATGTTCGCACGTCCCCGCTTTTTCGGAATGTCCGGCATTGATGCGTGCCGCACTAAAAGCTCGCAGATGGCTTCATAGAAGGCTGATTCCTGATCCAACTGCGAATCTCCGTCGTCCATCGCCCGGTGAGCCTGCAAAACGAGCTCCACAAGTTGCGTGTCGTCGATGACCGGGGGCAGCAACAATGGTTCGATATCACCGTTCCGGTCAAACGTCCTGACGATACTGGCGATGACGTTCGGGGCAGCATAGAGATAACGCCACGCTCCGGTAGCCGTGCACGAATGCACTTCATTGGGGTGAATGACAAGCAGCTTCCCCGGTCCGGTGAAGTATCGCTGGCCACGATAGAAAAATGTCCCCGTCCCGCCTTCGGAAACGCCCAGTTTGTATTCAGGGTGTGAGTGATTCGGCCAAGTGTGTTCGACCGACTCCCATTGATGCACCGTAATCCCGTCATCGGCAGAACCACGAACTTTGAAATGCTTCACTTTTAGCTCGGAAGCCATATTGTCCTCGGTGGCGATTCAAACAACGTGAAAGGCAACGGAGAGTTTACGTCGCGGGATGAGTGCGAGCAAGCAGGACGAAGAGTGGCCTGTCGGGGGCTTCCTATTCTACACGGAAAACGCCACGAAACCGCTAACACCCGACATCGAGAGATAACACTACCTGCGACATTCTAACGGCGGTCTGAACGGCCTCTTATGGTTTCACTGCTGTCTCCGGCACGGAATTGGGACAGTCCAAAGTGGTTAAGCAAAGCTTCAGACTTGCATCGGTGTTCCGACCAATGCGCGACGTCGCACCGCCCATTCCCCTCGTTAGTACTGCAACCAGATTACGTAAGTACGGCCGTAACTTGTCTGCACAGCAGCGGCTGCGTTGTTTGCAGCTCAACAACACCTCGGTGAAAAAGTTCTAACGGTGTCCTGTCGCCCCAATTTTGTTTCAAAACAGCTCGTTGCATTTATTTGTGGCGAGCTGTTTCTCTTCAAACGGCAACGGTTTACTGCGTTTTACCGCTTTCGCCTCGCGAGTTCGATTGGATCTGGAATATCGCCAATCCAATTTGCCGATCGCACTAATTTGTTTTGCGGCAATGGATTAGAGAGTTTAAATCCCGTCACCATCTCTTGATGGGTTTGGTCGCGACGTCGCACCGGATTTGCGCCATTAGTGCCCCGCTTCACTGACGTTCCAACGCAGCCCGAACTTCCGAGATCGGTTTCACCGACGCGATAAATAGACAAACGCAAACCGCTGAAGTTGATGCGGTCACTCGTATTAAACGCATGCCGAACAACAACAACAACTACTACGGCTTGCTCGCGGGCGATGCCTCCGCCAGTTCGAAGCAATTGTCGCAGTTCGCAGCGGTCTGATTCACCTCAGGCTGGTTGCTTGACAGAAATCAGTTCGGGATGGGTAGCTGGCACTTCGATGACCGCAGCACGACAAATCTAATTCGTCTACCCATTCATGTGCATAAAGACTTTGGGATCGATGCTGCCGGCGCACAGAAAGCCGGCCCAGAACGCTCCGGGAATACCGGGCGTCAGAACGTCCTGTCCGGTGAGGTAAAGTCCGTCGATCGGTGTTTTCATGCGGAGCGCTTCGGTCGTGATGCGGTGTGGAGTCACCTCGAGTCCGTAAAACGCCCCCATGCGGTGCCCTGTGATCGATGCGGTTGCCAGCGGCGTTGAGAGTTCGTGAAAGACGACTAGTTCAGCCAACCGCGGGAAGTACTTCGCGAACTGGTCCAGCAGGATCGTCTCGATCTTCTTTTTGAACGACTTGTAATCTTCCCCCCGCTCGCTCCGTGGAACGGACGCCCATTTCTCGACGGTTGACCAATCAGACCACACCATCAGTTCGCCAGCGTATTTTTTCTCCGGACCGGGATCGTGAGCTGGGTCTTTGAATGACGCGAAGGAAACGAACATGGCCTCCGGCGCGCTATCGGGGGCGTCCGTCCATAGCACATCGACTTCGCCCGTTGGATAGAGCCAATGGTTGGACTTTGTCATCCCGGCCGCTTCGACATCGCCCTCAAAGCCAAGGAACAATGAGTAGTGACAGATGTTCGACCCAATCGACCGAATCTCATTTACCCAATCGTCGTGGCCGTGGCCCTCCGGCAATAGCCGATCGACGGTTTCGCGAGCGCCGATGTTTGACACGATGCGTTTCGCACAGAACTTTTCTCCATCCGCAGTTTCGACCCCCGTGACAACTCCGTTTTCCATGACCAACGACGTAACTTCGACGCCCGCCCGCGTTTCGCCTCCGTTGTTCATAATGGTGGGCAACAGGTGCTCGGCAATCGAACCCGCCCCGCCGACTGGATAGTAAGCGCCTGCTTCCAGATACGAATACATCACGGCCGCGTGAATCGCAAAACTCGAAGTGGTTGGTCGACCACCGAAGTCGCCCCATTGGGCCATCAGGACCTTGGCAAGTTCCGCATTGCCTGTGATTTCATTGACGACTTCCACGGTTGTGCGTTCGCAGAATCTGCTAAGTTTCTTCCCGCGCCACCACTTCACGGCCGATGCAAAGACGGACGGCATGGAACGCACCTGCCCAACGGTGCTTACAGCGTCGCGGCCGTCGATGATCGCGTCAAACCAATTGCCGATCGCTTCCGCTTCGTCGGGAAAGCGTTCCTTCAAGTCTATTCGCTGTGCTGAAGCGGGACGCGAGAGTTTCAGCGGAGTCGTGTCGCCAATATGCAGCGTATCGTAAACGGCACCAATCGGAGCCAGTTCGATCGGCGAGTCACACAACCAATCCAGCATCGCTTTTTCGGATACATCCGGACCGAATCCGCCGAGGTAGTGAAGTCCGACGTCCCACGAAAATCCCTCACGCGAAAAGCTATGCGTTTGGCCGCCGAGCTTGTCGTACTGTTCCAGCATCAGCACCTTGTGTCCCAATCTGGAAAGTGCTGCGGCGGTGACCATCCCACCCATGCCAGAACCGATGACGATGATGTCCCACTCGTTTTTCATGATTTTCCCCGGATATCAAATCGACCCGAGCAGTGCACCACTCGGGTGCCGATCGCGCGAGTTCGCACACCTCGATCGCACAGTCTTTGTCGCGAAGTGCCAATGCGATCCGATCGACGATCTCCGCAGTATGGCCGTCGTAGACTGTAAAGGCGACCAGAAGTTTGAGCATCGAAGCGTGCTCCGTATCGGATGGCGTCGAAGCGTCTGAGTTCCGTTGAACTTTAAAACGCAACTCGCATGCCGAAAGAGACGAACCGTCAATGTTGGCACGCCCATTGCGATTACAACCGATCAGCTGCGTTATCTCGACGACACAAATCAACGCGCGGATAACATCAGCGAAACTCAAACCAAAGCGACTCGCCAACATGAACGTCAAGTCGGCACGATGAAGCGGCTTGAAAAGCCAATTCCAGCCATCCTAACCCTCGGAGCCTAGCTCGATGCGATTCAGCCTGCTGAGAACCTTGGGATACTTCGTTGAAGGACTTTGGACAGCCCGGGGCGGACGTAAAAGAATTGAAGCCCGGCAGCTGAAGAGACTTCGGCGTCTCGTTGAGAAAGTGCGGCAGGATTCCCCATTGTTTCGAAAACTATATTCCGATTTGAGGGATTCCAGCCTTATCGAATTGCATGAGCTTCCGGTGACTCGAAAGCCCGAACTGATGCGTAACTTCGATGACTGGCTGACCATTCGTTATCTCCCTCTTACCCGCGCACGGGAACACATGCGCGATATCAATCAACTGGGCGTTCCCATTGGCGATGTCGCTGTTTTTCGAACCTCCGGGACGTCAGGTGAGCCAGCCGTTATCGTATTGCCATCAGCCGTTTTCGAGCTTTTGTACGGTATTACCCTGGCTCGACTGGACCGAAGCCAACTCAGGATAATTAACGAAGCCCGTAAAGCCGGATTGGACGTGGCGATTAGCGGCGGAAACGGTCACTTTGCCGGGGCTGGCATTATCCAACTGATAAACCATTTGGTTCCCTGGCTGGCGAAGCGTACGACCTTTATTGAAGCCGGGCAACCGATTGAGAAAATTGTCGAGCAACTCAGTGCTCTCGATGGGATCGGCACCATTGTGACTTACCCAAGTGTATTGTCGATTCTGGCCAGGGAGAAGGAAGCTGGGCGACTGAATATTGAACCGACCCTTTTCAGAGTTAGCGGAGAGACTCTCACGGATGATCTTTGTCAGAAAGCTCGTCACGCGTTCCCATCCTTAAAGCATACTATTTTCAATTCCTATGCCAGTACCGAATGCTTCACGCCGTCGTTGCAGTGCAGCCATGGCCGCCATCACGTGCACGAAGACTGGGTGATTCTAGAGGCGGTTGACGAAAACATGCGACCGGTCCCTGATGGTTCTCTTTCGGGCACGGCTCTTCTGACCGTGCTCGTTAACGATGTTCAACCGATTATCCGCTATGACATGGGCGATCGTCTCAGGTTCTATCCAGACCCGTGTCCGTGCGGTTCACCGTTTCGTAGTTTTCAGGTCGAGGGGCGTCAGGCGACTCTGCTTCATATCGGAGATGTAGCATTGTCGCCCTTGGTCTTTGATCTCGAACATGAGCAGGCCCGGCGCATTCAGTTGGTCCAAACCGCCGAAAGAGAATTTGAGGTAAGGATTGAATTGGGAGAAGACGCCGACTCCGAGGCTGTTCTTTGCCAGGTGATACACTCCGTAAAACGGGTTTTTCAGGAGAACAACCTGCAGGATGTGGAGGTCAGAGAAAGCCAGAGTTCACCTCAGCTGACGGCAAGCGGCAAGTTCCATGAAATCCTGCCCCTAACGGATTGCGCAAGCACCGCCGCAACATGACTGAGTACAACAGATTGCGATATTTGCAGTTCGACAGGGCCGCGGTAAAAAGATTCTAACGGTGTCTTGTCGCCTCGATTCGAAATCAGAACAGCGCGTCGCGTTGATTCGCGGCTAGCTGCTTCTCGTTGAATCGCAAGGCTTTGCAGCGTTCAGTGACTTCTATCCGACGAATTCAAACGACTTCGAAATTCAATCCAAATTAAGTTGGATAGAATTCGCGTTTGCACCTGAGTGCGTCAGTTTTGCTGCTGAAGCTCGAGGGCTGGGGATGTGGGGGCTGGGGAAAATCTTGGGCTCTGGTCCTACTCGTCCTCCGTTTCACCGGTTTGCTGGAGGGAGTTTAACCATTGAGCTTCCAAATCGGCCAAACTCTCGAAGCCATACGCCGTCACGATTGCCGCAGGCAACTGGTTTGTCATGGCATCGGATTCAACACTGTGCAAACAGGCGGCCAACTTCCTCTTGCCACCTCGACCTATCAACCAGTCTACGATCATGCACGCTTGAGCATACATCAGATTCGCATCCTTCGGGTACTCTTTCATCGCAAACAATTCACTCAGCGGGAACAGAGTCCCGTTCTTTTGAGCGTCAGCGATTCGCTTGCGAAAATGTTCAGGAACTCCTTCAGACTCCTGCAACATCGAAATGCCTTCGTCAATCCAGCGTGGCAAAGGCACCTTGAACTGCGCGGCCATCACGAGGTGCATCACCTCGTGTCGTAGCATGCCCTGGATGCTTTCCGTGCGCCCTTGCAGGTGCATCATGGCGCCGTCGACTTTGCCATCAGCGTTGAACGTGTAGGTTGTGCTGCTGCGTCCATCGTGAGGTGCGATCTGGACATCGATCCCGCATAGCTTTGCGAAGGCTACGGGTTCTTGTTCAAACCACTGGTGCGTCAATTCCCGGTAGTAAGCTTCGGCGTCCTGATCGATTTTCGCCAACAGGTTCGGTTCGACCGATGCTGCGAAAGGATCCGATTCAACCCAAAAATGCCTCGTGCGAGATGCGGTCACCGGTCGCGGCTGGCTAGGCTTTGGCCCCGCAAGTAACCCTGAATTCGAATTCGCAGTTGCAGTTCCAGCCGATTCGGCAGCGGCCGCGTTCCATCGCAAATCGGGGTTCAAGAGTTCATCCACTCGTCGATCGATAATTTCCGCCTCCAACTTTTGTCTCGCTGCCAACAGACGACTCAGTTTGGCGACTCGCTGCTGCATCTGTTTCAATTCCGCCTCATTAAGCTGTTGCCTAGCACGGAAGGCGTCGAGCACCATTTTCCTGAGAAACTCGCGAGCTCGCGGGTCGAGTGTTTCTGCAGTCCCCGATTGTCGAAGTTTCGCCGCCGCTGCTTGGGAACGGTCGTCCGCTCGCTTCGCTGCCGATCGAAGATCTGCGTGGGCGTCAGCGCGATCGTCCGCTCGCCCTAAATTCGAAGCTTTTGTGTCAAACGGGTCCGTCACGTTTTGTGCGGGTATCGCTGGCGCGAAGGCCACCATGCTCAACAAGAGCATTGCCAGTACCGTGCCGGTCGCGCCTCGCACGGGGGAGCGCCGTTGCACGACGTTGTTGTTACGTTTCGTCATTATTGGTTCCAATCATTTTCAAAGCGAACTTCTAACTGCCGCAAGCCTTCGTTAACGCTTGCCCCTTCGACTGCTGTCATCCAGAATGCTTGCCAGGAGTCTTCCGCAAAGTGGTCTTTCACTTGTGCCGCCGCGTAGCGAAATAGCTCCTGCCGCCTTTCCCGCTGCCAGATCGCGGTCATGTCTTGACTTCTCTGCGGACTTTCTTGCAGCAATTCCCAGCCAGCCGACAATCCCGTTCCTCGCATTTCACTTTCTCGCTGAATCATGTTAATCACCGCATTTCGGGTGACTGTCGCCAGCCAGCTGCGAAACCGTCCTCGATCGGTTCCCGATTCCCAGCGATCGGCCGCGCGAGCGACGGACCAAAGCACCCGTTGGGTGATATCCTCGGCGTCGGCCTCTTGCAGTCCACTGCGACGTGCGAATCGAAAGATCAAAGGTTCATACAGACAAGCAAATTCGCTCCACGCCTGTCGATCCGCAGGATTCTGCAGCCGTGTAATCAGCGTTTCGCTCGTGTCAGGCCAAGGTTGAATCGTTTCTCCTTACAAGTAACACACGAACAGTGAGTAATCCTGACGCGAAATATCGAAACAAAATGCTTTTCTACTGGTTTGGGATTTGGACAGTGATCGATGTGCACTGGGAGGAACGCTACGACGGGCTGTCGGTAAGTTGGTTCTCCGCCTTCATTTTCCTACCCCTAATTTTCCTACCTTTCTGTTTCCCCGTGTAAGGAAATCCCAATTGGTGCCACCTGTGGTTGGGGCGTTAGAAAACGCCAAACCATCCGCCCAGTGCGATCACGGTGACGGTGGCCAACGCTGGCACAATGACCGCTACCACCAAGATATCCAAGTAAGACGTGCGGTGGGTTAGCTTGGTAATTGCCAACAAAGTGATGACGGCGCCGTTATGCGGCAACGTGTCAAATGCCCCGGCTGCCATCGACGCCACTCGATGCAATAACTCAGGTGCTATCCCCGCCTCTTCCGCCATCTGCAGATAGGTCTCTCCCAACGTGCTCAGCGCGATGCTCAATCCGCCAGATGCCGAGCCCGTGATTCCCGCCAACGTCGTCACGGCGACCGCTTCGGAAATCAGAGGGTTCCCCGGCGCTAGGTTGACGACAAAGTCTCGAATGATGACGAAGCCCGCCAGCGAGGCGATGACCGTACCATAGCCGACCTCCGAGGCCGTGTTGAATATCGGCAGCAGCGCATCTCGAGTGCCTTGGTTTATCGACTCTTTGAGATCGGCCCAACGCCGCCAGTGCAGAACCGCCAAGGCCAAGATCGCGATCAGCAATGCACAGATGATCGACCAGATTCCAAGCACCGCTTTGAGCTCCGTTGCTCCGTATTTCGGGTCACCGAGATAAGTGGTATCCCAACTTGGAATAATCCACTTGCTGAACGTCCAGTTGCCGAGAATCACCAGTACAATAGGTGTGACAGCTAGCCATAAACGGGGCACGTCACAAGTTGCCTCGTTGATCTCAGGTTCTTCCGCATGCTCTCCATAGCCCTCGCCTGCTTGGCTGGCACGGTGGGCCCGATTGGTCAGCCAAGCCATACCGCCGAGCAGCATGATCAACGAGCCGATGGGTCCGAGAATGGGCGCTGCAAAAGGTGTGGTGCCGAAGAAGGGCATGGGAATCGCATTTTGTATTGCGGGCGTTCCCGGTAACGCGGTCATCGTAAACGTAAAGGCGCCCAAGGCAATCGCACCCGGGATCAAGCGTTTGGGAGTTCCCGAAATCCGGAACAGCGTGGCCGCGATCGGATAAACGGCAAACGCGACGACGAACAACGAGACGCCGCCATAGGTCAGCACCGCACAGGAAAGCACAATGGCAAGAATCGCTCGTTCTTGGCCCAGATGAGCGACAATAAAGCGTGAAATGGCACGCGCTGATCCTGAATCGTCCATCAGCTTGCCAAAAATAGCGCCCAACAAGAACAGCGGAAAATACTGAATCAGATATCCTCCCAGGCTGCTCATATACACCTGCGTGTAAGTGGCCAACAGCGGCGCATTGCCGCCAAACAACACCGCCAACAACGCCATCATCGGTGCCAAGATCAAAACGTTGATGCCGCGATAGGCCAACACGATCAACAGCAGAAGCGAAATCAAAATTCCAAAGATGCTAAGCATGTTTCTTTCCAGGCCTACTGAGCTGTCCAACCACAATCAATGTTCCAACTGGCCCCTGTTACCGACTTTGCGTTCTCGGAGCAGAGATAGAGCACGAGGCTAGAAATCTCGGCCGGAGCAATCAGGCTACCGGTGGCAGCCGACTTCAAGAACACGTCGCGCTCGACAGCTTGTTGACTGATCCCCAACGTTTCCGCCTGAGCTGCAATCTGTTTTTCAACCAACGGAGTCCGCACGTAAGCCGGGCAGATAGCGTTGGCGGTAATTCCCAACGGTCCGCCTTCCAGGGCAGCTGTTTTCGTCAAACCGATCAAGCCGTGCTTGGCCGTCGTATAGCCCACCTTATTCAACGAAGCCACCTGGGAATGAATGGAGCCGATATTGACGATCCGCCCCCAACGGCTGCGTTTCATGCTCGGCCATACTAACTGCGTCAGCAGAAAAGGAGCGGTGAGCATCACGGCCAACATTTTGTCCCACACGTCGACGGGAAAGCTTTCGAGAGGACACACGTGTTGAAAGCCAGCGTTATTAATGAGGATGTCAATCGACGAAAACCGATCGAGGCCTTGCCGCACGACCTCATTGCAAGCGGCTGCCTGAGCAAGGTCCGCTTGCACGAAAATCACATCTTCTGCACGGCTGGAGAATTCAGACATGTAGTTTGGCGATTGGAGATCGGCCAACACCAATCGATGCCCCGTGTGGAAAAAAGCTCGTGCTAAATCGGCTCCAATACCGCTGGCCGCGCCGGTGACGAGCACTGTAGGCTGTTGCATCAAATTCATTCTTCCAAAATCTTTAGAATCTTCCCGAGCTTGTCGTCGCGCCACTGCAACCACTCTTCTCGGCTCCGCTGTTCCAGCAGACGGCCCGTCCCCGCGATCGCTTTGGATTTGGCCGAAGCTGGGATTTCGGTCCAGTCTGCCATGTCTTCCCAATAAGCGGAAAACGAACCGCCAATCGTATCAAAAAACTTCTCATACCCGCCGGCACCACCGCCCAGTTCGTAAATCATGTGTTGGCCCATCAGTGCCCAACGCAGCCCAGGGCCCGTGCACAGCGCCGTGTCGATATCTTCGCAACTGGCGACGTCGTCATCCAGCAGCGCCAACGCCTCGCGCCACACCGCTGCCGCTAATCGATTGGCAATATGCCCTGGGACTTCTTTTTTGAGCACCACCGGTCGCTTGCCCAACTGCACGAAAAACTCTTTGACGTCCGCCAGTGTTTCGGGGCTCGTGCTTTGACCGGGTACCAGTTCCACCAGTGGGATCAGGTGCGGTGGATTGAAGGGATGGGCGATGAGCGAGCGCTGGGGAACCGCGAGAGCTTGCTGCATTCTGGTCATCAGCAGACCCGAGGAACTGCTGGTAATGATGGCCGTCGGGCTGAGGTGAGCCTCGAGCGAACGATAGACCTGAGCCTTCACGGCGTAGTCCTCTTGCACCGATTCCTGGACGTAGTCGCAGTCAACCAGCAGTTCTTCGAGCGAATCAGCGGGCTGCAAATTCGACAAGGCCGGTTCAAGTTCCGCAGGCGACAATAAATCCAGTTGAACCATCGCTCGCAGGTTGTCCCGAGCGGTTTGCAGACCCCGTTGGCAGGTCTCTGGATCGATGTCGAAGACCCGCGTGTGCAGTCCCCGCGAGGCAAAAAAGGTTGCCCAGCCCGAGCCGATGAGACCGCAACCCAGTATGGCAATGCGTCGTTTCATGGTTTAGCCTGCCTGCTCAAACAGCATGGCGATGCCCATGCCACCACCGATGCACAACGCTGCAATTCCCAAATGGTTTTGGCGGCGGCGCATTTCGTGCAATAAGGTAACGGCCACGCGAGCTCCACTGGCACCCAGGGGATGCCCCAATGCGATTGCTCCGCCGTTAACGTTCACGCGTTCCATATCCCAGTCCAGCGATTGACCGACGGCAAGTGCCTGGGCGGCGAAGGCTTCGTTGACTTCCAGCAGATCAATATCCTTCAGCTGCAAGGCTTCTTGCTGCAGCAACTTCTTCACCGCCAAAGCCGGGCCCATGCCCATCTCCATGGGATCGAGCCCAACGTTGCAAAAGGAACGGATCCAAGCCAGCGGTTTGATTCCCATTTCGCTAACGACTTGTTCGTGAACCAGCAGTAATGCAGCCGCGCCATCATTAATGCCCGAAGCGTTGCCGGGCGTTACAGTACCTCCCGCTTGAAAACAAGCTTTCAGCCCGGCGATGCTTTCATACTGCAAATCTTGTCGAGGATGTTCGTCACGGTCTTGCAGCAGCTCGGTTCCCTTCCTTTGCGGCACGGGGACGGCAACGATTTCCTGTTTGAATCTGCCAGCTTCCGCAGCGGCTTGATAGCGCTGTTGGCTTAATACGGCAAAATGATCCTGAGCCTCACGCGAGATGCTGTGTTTATTGGCTAGGTGTTCCGCGGTGGATCCCATGTGACAATCGTAAAACCCATCCCACAATGCGTCCTGAATCATCGTGTCGACGATCTGCTTGTGCCCCATTTTCAAACCCGTGCGGGCCCCAGGCAAAACGTAGGGAGCATTGCTCATACTTTCCATGCCGCCTGCGATGATCACTTTCGCTTGCCCGGCTTGAATGGCTTGCGCCCCGAGGGCAACCGCTTTCAGACCTGAGCCGCACAACATGTTGACCGTGATCGCGGGAACATCGTAGCTCAAGCCAGCGCCGACGGCGGCGAGCCGAGCAGGATTGGCACCCCCGCCTGCGGAATAGACTTGCCCCATCAATACTTCATCGACGCGTTGGGGATCGACAGTGCTGCGCCGCAACACCTCTGCGATGGCAACACCGCCCAAATGATCGGCGGATAAATTGGCAAAGACGCCTTGGAAGGAACCGATAGGCGTTCGTGCCGCGGCAACGACGGCCACGCGTGGCAAGGACTGGCTCATGAGTGATTTTTCTCGAGATACATTGTTCGCAATTCCCGCCGCATGATTTTGTTAGAGGCCGTGCGCGGCAGTTTGGTAATCGGTTCCAAGGCGTGGATTTTGAACAGAGGATTTAAGCGATGTTTCAAACACTGCTGCAGATCGTTCACTAAGTTTGGCAGATCAACTTCCGCATCAAGCACCGCGTAGAGGATCAATTTCTCGGGGCCGCCTTCCGCAGGTGGGACCGAGATGGCCGCCAATTCACGAACGCTCTCGTGTGCCACCAGCAATTCCTCAATTTGCACACAGCTGACTTTGATTCCGCCCAAATTCATCGCGTCGTCAATTCTGCCTCGTGCCCGAAAGTATCCTCCGGGCAACGCTTCGATTTGATCTCCATGGCGGCGCAGAACTTGGCCGTCGGGACCTGCAGGGATATCTGCAAAATAGACTTCATGATGATCGCGATTCAGCAGACGTGTCGACAACCCCAGCGCAGGCGGTTCGAAAAAAACTTCTCCCATCGCACTTTCTTCGCCAGCTTCATTCAGCAACAACCAGGAGCAGCCCATCGCCTTGGCGGAAAACAAACTTGGAACCGCAGGCTTGGTCAAGGTACCGGTAATGTAGCCTCCGCCCGTCTCGGTGCCGCCACAGTATTCGATGATCGGCCGATAGCCGGCTCGCGACATCAACCACAACATGTCGCTGGCGTTGGAGCATTCGCCGGTCGAGCTGAAGCGACGAATCGCAGTCCAGTCAAGATTTGACGTCATATCGCCTTGCCGCCAAACTGAAACCATGCTGGGGACCAAACCCAACATGCTGACCTTCGCCTGGCTGACAAATTCACAAAAAGTTCGGCTCGTAGGGGCCGATTCTGACAAGGCCAGCGTGGCTTTGTTGATGAGAGCGGCATAAACCAGCCACGGCCCCATCATCCAGCCGAGGTTGGTTGGCCAGCACAAAACGTCCTCGGAATGCACGTCATGATGAAAGTAGGCGTCGCTGGCTGATTTGATCGGCGTCGTATGATCCCAGGGAATGGCTTTGGGATTCCCGGTCGTCCCCGATGAAAACAAGATGGTCGACTCATCGTGGGGACGCCGCGGCACACATTTCAGCTGGGTATCCGCAGATAGAAAGTCTGACCATTCCAAATCTCCGCTGCGGAGCGGCAGGCCTCGATCGCCGCTTGCTCTCAACACGACCGCCTGCAGCGTTTGCTGCGAAGTAATTTTTTCGTACAGCGGAAACGATTTTCCGTTGCGCAGAATCTCGTCCTGGATGAAGATGCACTTTGGCTGGGTGATTTTTATTCGCACCGCCATTTCCTCGGCGGAAAAACTATCGGCGATCGTGACGACGGCACATCCTGCGGCAATGATTCCTAAGAACACGCTCACCGCGTCCGCTGTCATAGGCATGCAAACGGCCACCCGGTCTCCAGGTTGGACCCCCAGTTCGGCCAGCCCATTGGCGACTCGGGCGGTGGCTGCTTTGAGCTGAGCGTAGGTCATCGACTGCAGCTGGTTCGTGGCGTCCGCGGTGATGATCGCCGTTGCCGCTTCGTCGGCCTGGAAACAGCTCTCGACGATGTTGAGCGTTGCATCGGGGAACCAGCGAATGGCTTCCACTCCTGCCGACGTGTCGCAGCATGGACCTATCGGGCCAACGAACTGGATGGACAGGGCGGCAACCAGCTTGACAACAAATTCCTCGCGATGTTCCAGTGACCAAGCATGCAACGCTTCATAGCTGGCAACTCCCGTATCACGCATCCAAGCGGCGATATGCGTCGCCTGGATTTCATCGACACTCGGCTGCCAGGCAGGACAGGGGAGTCGATCTTCGAAGTGGGATCGGTAATTCCAGTGATAGAGCCATTCGTGGACCGCAAAAGGAATTTCCGGCATCAGCAAGCGGGACGCGATTTCCGTCCAGCGTGTTCCTGCATCGGGAATCGACATAAGTTCGCGGAGCAGTGGGATCCAGCGACCAGCAGCGGTAGCCGACAGACCGCAATCGACAAGACGCTCCACGGACGGTTCTTCGGCAGCACGGTTCATCGATTAAATCTTGATTGCCTAAAGAAAATCGCCTCGTTAGTAGAATCTGTGGGTGAATACAGATTCCGGCAAGGCTATAGAGTGTATTGCAACAAATCACCAAGTTGGGTCACTTGTTTGATGTAGCCTTGCCACATGTCGCTGCAAGTATACCGCAGCTTGACTGCCCGTGCATTGCCAAGCAACCGGATGAAAGCCCTGAATGCAAAACGATGCCGAGCAACAAGGCGATCACTCAAAGTGCGTCGAAGTCGTGTCATCGATCGAATCGATCCGCCGAATTTATTGTGGAAGTAGTTTCCACAGTAGCAATACTCTCGCCAGAGAATCTCCTTCTCCACAACGTCGTCGAAAGTCGATCTCCAAAACAATCAGTTCGGCCAACAGAGACTGGAATGGTGAGTGGCACTGGAATGGTGGTTTGATCATCATCATTCTCGGCACTCTATGGGCCTTCGGTGTCATCTGGACGCGTTAAGCAACTCGATGCGCGGGTAAATCTCGAAGACGGATCATTGTGGCAATGCTCACAGGCTATCGAGCTTCCGCAGTACGTCCGCCACTATTCGGACGGACGATCATCCGTGACAAACTGTTGCTCGGAATTCACTCGCAACTGGGCTGCATGTTCAGTATAGAACTGAATGATCTCCTCCACATTGTCTTGATGCTGCTTACGGATCGCATCCGGAATACGCTGCAGTACTTTATCGGTATGGAGTTTCATCATATTGCTCAAATACGCCTTGGGATCATTTCCAATTTGATCGATCACCTCTTGAGGAACCTTGTTTTGGTCGATCATCTCTTGCATACTCCTTACTTGCTGGTCAACGTAAGGTTCGGAAGTAGCACGTAGAAAGTAAATCGAAGCCAGATGATGTTCGGGGGTGTCATAGTTTGCTTGGAACGGACGCGGAGATTGTCCATCAAACGCGGTCATATAGCACAGCGAATTGATGAAGGCATTACGAGCCGATTCGGTCATGTCTTTAGGACTTCCCGAGAATCCCCATAACATGAAGTTACCGTGACGACCGATGGCAACCGAAGTCGGTCCCTTGCCGTTACAACCGCCCGAAATTACCTCCGCATCCTCCGTATTGATGAAGTTCTCGCGACTGGAGACGAGTCCTGGATCGACATCCGGAAATGACCGTCCTTGAATCTTCCACGCTTCCATCTTTTCCCCTAGCTTCATCGTGCCTGGGTATAAGAAATAGTCGTTCGGCTTTTCGATCGATTCGAAGGTCATATTGACCGCTAGCGGCCCTTTGAAAACCGGATGCTCGGTATCCACGTCATGAGCGTAGTTTTCCAGGCACAGGCACTTCCAGTTGATGGTCATCGGATGGGTGTTGCAGAAAGTACCAGCCGCTGCACCAATCATCACCGTGGGCTTTCTGTACGCTGAGTCCACGTGCAAACGCGGGCTCAGGATTTCATGTTTGGTATGGTCGATGTTACCTTCCGCATCCCTTGGATAGACCGACACCCAGTCGAACACCACCACATCAAAATCCGCGGCATTTTGGCTGGTCAATTGTTCAAAATCACACGTTTCGACTTTCTTGAAGTGCTGATTTAGAAAGCCAGCGAACACTTGCATTCGGCTGCTGTCGGGTTTTCCGGCATATAGCACGGACAGTCCGCTGGGCGACGGGCCGACTTTCCCCGTTTCAGCGAAGATTGACGTGCCGGCGAGAGTCGTTATGAACCACAAGATAAGAAAGCGTTGGGTACTCACGAGATTTACATCCTTTAATCATTTGGAATGGGGATGACCAACGTTGCCTTCGAGAGGGGAAGACACTGTTGTCGGCAACACGCTTGATAGCTCACCTCACAGGTGATTTCACTGGATTGAAGGAAAGAGTTGAACGTCAGCGAACGAGTCAACTGAAAATGCCCCGAGTACGTCGACTCCATCCCAAAACTAGAAAAGTGGATTTGTGGTTGCGGCGAATTCCAAGCAGTTGTGACAACCACGTTTGGCGGAAACCGCAAGTCGATCTTTGTTGCTTGGTTGACTCCTGAAGGTGCATCCATCGCGTAGATGTGCCAGCCGTTTTCCACTTCGAAATCGAGCGTGAGTGTCCCTGTGCCCTCAAGTCTGTCGAGTTGGTTCACAGTGCCCTTGATCGTAACACGTTCGCCGTAGTGCTCTGCGTTCGTCGTTGTTTTCTTCTTTGAGATCAAACTTCCCTCGAGCGGCTTCTGGTCCGCTGGAGAAATCTCTTGTGTGTTTCCCGATGGCATCGCCCTCGAGTCCGATTTATCAGACAGCTTTGACGCCGGAGCACATCCTAAGGCGAGAGGTGCTGCCAGCAACAGCAAAACGATCCGTTTCCAACGTGCAAACAGCATGCAGATCCGCCTCTATAAAATGCCGATAAACTGTCGTGTTATTGTAGCCTTCCGGCAATCGTGACGTCCACTACTTGCCGTAATTGCGGAACAACCTTGTGTCGGCAGGGAGAAACTCAAATCGTGCTGGATGATTCCGCCGCAATGAGCCGACGAGACCGCTTCAGGGAGAATCATCGGAACACTAATTTTCACTCATTGACACTAATAAAGACCGTCCATTGGCTTGGTAATCCTTGGAGTCAATTCGTGTTCTAATGCAGCTGGGCGGACTGGTTCATCGCTGGTCCACCACTGCGGTCTAAGTTGCACGGCCCTCAGGCGTGCGAAAAAGTTTGGCGGACGCAAAGCAGCGTAGCTGGCTGATTCGAGTGAAACCGAGTACGCTTTCTTGGAATCCTTACGACGCTGTACGCCAATAATTGAAAACAAACATGAAGACTCGAACTCTTGGAAATAGCGGTCGCTCGGTTTCCGAAATCGGCCTGGGATGTTGGCAATTGGGCGCCGATTGGGGCAGCGTCAGTGAGCCGCAAGCGATGCAGATTTTGGAAACGGCGTGGGACCACGGCGTTACGTTTTTTGATACAGCCGATGTGTACGGAAGCGGACGTTCCGAGAAACTGATTGGTCGATTCATTCAACAGCACCGCGATCAAGTCTTTGTCGCCACCAAAGTGGGGCGCCAAAATTATCCGGGGCCGTATTCTGCCGAGATCCTCAAGCAACATATATGCGAATCGATCAGCCGCCTGGGGGTCGACAGCTTGGACTTGCTGCAACTGCATTGTGTACCGTCGGAGGTCATGTCCGCGGGAGACATATTCGACTGGCTGCGCAAATTCAAACGCGACGGGCTGATCAAAAATTTTGGCGCGAGCGTGGAGTCGATGGACGAGGCGGTTAGCATCCTCGAGCAACCAGAACTGACGTCTCTGCAGATTATTTTTAATGTCTTCCGCCAGAAACCCATTACAACTCTGTTTGACCGCGCCATGGCTCAGGGGGTGGGCATCATTGTGCGGTTGCCGCTGGCCAGCGGGCTGCTGGCGGGAAAGTTCACGAACGAGACGCAATTCGCCGACGACGACCACCGCAATTACAATCGCAATGGTGATGCGTTTAATGTCGGCGAAACCTTTGCGGGTCTGCCCTTCGAAACAGGGGTTGCCCTGACCGACCAGATCAGAACCATGGTTCCAGCCGACATGACGATGGCCCAGTTTTCCCAGCGGTGGATCCTGGATCACGAAGCGGTGAGCACGGTTATCACCGGAGCCTCCAAGCCGTCACAAGTGGCGGACAACACCATGGTGTCAGACTGGCAGCGGTTGAGTGACCAAACGCATCGACAGCTCGCGGAGTTTTACGCGTCGTCGATTGAAGCTGAAATTCGCGGAGTTTATTAGTATTCCCCCACGCTCTGGTGAGCGTAGCTCCGCGGATTGTTCGTTTGCCGTACTGGATGAAGCGAGACGACCACGATCAGCTTCCTCGAAACTAACGGGTCGTGGACGGGCAAGGGTCGCTTGCGGAACCAACGTACTCTCTGTTCAGACTGACAAAAATTCCGGCACCTGCCAGCATGCCAAGCACCGCCCAGGGACTGACGACCGGAATGCAGCCCAGAATCGCAGCGTACCGAATCAGTTGCCTGTCCATTCGAAGCATAGCAACCGTACACATACCGCAAAGAATCAAATTCGTTAGGGTGATGAACAGCCCCGCGAAAACAGGAACGTTCAGACTGGAAACCGAAACCAGGCCAAAGGACGCAGCGAGTCCCAACAGGGTAGCTGCCCAGATCATCGGAAATGCATCGGTCTGAGCAACGGCGTTGCCCGCCGGTCCCTGAACTGGCAGAGCGTTACCAACCGGCGCATTTGAATCAGGTCGTTTGGTGCTTGCCGTTGTCAGCGACTCGGATGATATGGCAGCGGCAGTGCCAATCGGAAATTTAGGCAACGTCCATTCGAGCGAATGGCTGAGATAATTTGTAAATGCTGCGGTCGGAATCGCACGCCAATCAACCAACATTTCGCCGGACGATAGAAACGCGGACATGACGATCAAATTATGCGGCATGCGAGCGACATGCAGTCGACGTGAGATCAAACCGAGTGGTGTGTTCAACTCGCGGGCGACAGTCATTTCGCCGATCACAGGATGCGAGAACGCTTCGGCCACGTTGCGCATCGGATAGTAGCGATCGTTTTGGCAAACAATGAATTTCCGGTCGAGAAGTTTCTTCACCAGCTTCGGCGCCGTTTCGTCGACGTATTCAAGTTCCGAAAGATCCAGTTCCAGTCCAAGCGACAATAAAGGTTGAGAAAACTGCGGCGATGCGAGGGCTTGTCTCGTCCTGGCTTTCAGCTCCTCAAGGGAAAGCGGTTGGTGATTTGCAGCCTCTGTGGTGATCAAAGACAACAACACAGTTTCGGCGGCGGTCCCTTGAAATATGAATTGAGATGGGCTGTCCGAGTTTTGTTGCTGGTTTTCCGCAAACCCAGCTAGCGAGCGGCACATTTTGTTCCAGTCCATCGGAAAGGCGATTCGGATCAACCCGTCCTCCCATTGCGAATACTCGGTCGCGAAGTCTCCGTGCCTCGCGAAGACAGTCGCGTCAGGCTTCACAGAAGACCGTAGCTGAATCAATTCGTCCGGATGACAGATCGGCAACACACCCGCTAAGAATGCGCTGTTGATACGGACGAGATCACCCTCGTGAAGGATCACGTTACGCCGCTGAAGCGAATAGTAGTCAGACGACTCAGGCGGAAGTCTTGGCTCGCACAATCCCGACAGCGGTGCTCCATTCTCTGGTTGGAGCTCGGCAATATCGATGACCGTGGCCAGTTGGCGGGATGAAAGAATAAACTCTTGCATCATTTGCCGCTCCTGCTTTTATCAACCATTCCGCCGAACAAAAATTCGCCCATTTCATCAGCCAATCCGCCCGCGCCCTCCTGCATCTGACTGCGAAACTCCGGATCGACGACTGTCCGGCCGAGGTCACGAAGTCCGGTGTAGGGGGTATTGACGAAGGGTGCACCAGACATCGCCTCGTCGACATTGCTGGCGACTTGCCGTTGAAGCACGGGGTCGAATGCCAATCCGTTACCGAAGTTTCCGTCGCGGTCAAACACCCAGCCTTCCTCACGCAGCGCTTGTGTATCATCGGCAAAACGCTGTGGGTCGATCGCAATTTCGTTGGCAAGATCCAAGGCCTGGAAGACGCCTCGAAGCGGCGTTCCGTGCTCACCTCGAAGGGCGCTGGGTCTTAAATCGTCAACGGCATACTTGTCGAAGGCCTCTTTGCCTGCGATCAGTTCCTCTTTGAGAACACCTGTCTGCGCCATGCGGTAAACATCGCCCGCAAGGTTTCCGGCGGCACGTCCAACGTTATCGGCAATTCCACCATCGGGATTTTGCTGTTGTGCACGAGCGAACTCGTCTCCTGCGAACGCTCCCAAACGTCCGTACCCGCCAACCGTGCCGCCGCCCTTGGCGATTTCCTCGGCCGCCTGCGTAAAATGTTGGCCAGAAACTTCTCCTGTCACCGTCGCTTCTCCGAGGTCGCTTGCAGCAGCACCCAGCATCGTTCTAGAGGTATCGATCAACTCACCAACAAATTGGTCTGGCATTATTTTGCGTGCTCCTTCGGGCAATAACGCGCCGACCATTCCAATGCCCGGCTGATTTGCATAGAGCACGTTACCGGTGGCCGTCTTGAGCGCAGCGGTGCCCGCAGCATCGACGACGTTTGCACCCTTTCCTCGCAGCTTGCCGTATTCGTCCAATGTGCCGTGCAGATCACTGACGTGACCAAAGGCGTCGCCTGCCGTCATTTTTGGCGGATCAAACTTTCCTCGCCACTTGATTGCCGCTTCAAAGTTGGCATCCACCATGGCTGTCGCTTTGGCCATGTTCATGTTCGGGATATCGGGAAGTGCCTGACGGAGCTTCAAGTCTGCTTGGCCCGGCAGGATCTCGCCTTTCCCGACGGCATCCAAGACTCCGTAAATCGTCTTCAGCTCAGCAGCCCGTTTGGGTGTGATACCTGCGTCACTGTTGACCAGCGGAAGCACCTTGGTGGCCATGTCTTTGGCGTATCCACGAGCCGTTTCCTTGATCGCTTGGCCTCGCGTGAAGTGTCCCTCATCCACGAGATGTTGGTTGTCCGTAGCTTTGACGTTGGACACGGAGGCCGTTTGCGCGGCGTAATCTGGATTGGGCACATTGTCGGGGCCAACTCCTTTTAGCACCTTTGCGTCGCCATACGCGTCGACACTCTGTCCGGTAGTCACGGCTTGCAGGGCACCCGTCGCGTTCTTTCCCGTTTTCTGCTCGAAGACATTGTTGTAGGACTCTTGCGCCATGCCACCGAAGCGGCTTTTCGAGATTGGAATCGACTTTTGATTCTGAATTCCTTCGATTGTTTGTCTGATGCGAGCTGCTTGAGGTGAGTCGGTGGGGTGCTTGGCAAGCGCGCGATGCAGTTCTTCGATGCGAGCATTCTGCAATGCTTGGTGCCGCAACTTGACGCCCTCAAGATCTGCTTCTCGTTTGTCCAATCCCTGAATCTCTTGATTGACGTTGCGCTGTTGTTGTTCCAGCGCCGCACGTTCAGGCGAATCCGCCGGTAGAGCCTCTAGTTGCTGATTGATCTGTTCGGCTTGATTGTTTGCTGCGGTTCGTTTTTCATTGAGATAGCCCTGATATTTTTCTGGATCCAGGGTGAGTTTCTGACGTCTTCTCACCTCGTCAAGGCGGCGAGCGGCATCATAGGCTTCCTGGCTGCCTGGTTTCGCGTTGTTCATTTCTTGCAGGGCTTGTTGGTACTCTGCTTCGTCGAGTCCCCGATCTCGATCGGTTGGTACGGTGCCCGTGCTGGACGCGTTGCGGAAGTCAATCAGCGTACGACCAACAAGTTTCTGTCCGTCTTTCCCTAAGCCCATCGCGTTCAGGTCATCGATATGAGCGGAATCGACGCCACGATTGATGCTCTGGACCGTGCCATCGAGAGCGGCGCTATAAGGAGTCTTTCCCTCGGCTTTCAATAGACTTCGCGTATCGTAGTCTCCCAATATATCGGTCGTTCGCCGGCGAATTTCGGCCTCCAAATCTGCTCGCCGCTGAGGATCGGTTTCCTGCGAAAGACGGTCCACAGCCGTTTTGAAATCATCAGCCCTCTGTTTCGCACCGGTTGCCCTCGCAAGGGTTTCCGTATCGATGTCAATCCGAACCTTCGCCTCTTCCGGCGTCATCCATTCATCGCCGTACTTGACGCGTCCGTTAACGTCTCGGCCCAACAATTCGTCAGTGTTAGGATCGCGAAGTGTGTAAGGATTGATGGGCTCGGTATCAGCTGGATTGGTCGCGTCGCTGCCAGCGACTGTTTGTGCTTCCCCGCTGCCGTCCGTGGATGAAACGCGAGGTTCCTCTGTTGAGCCGGTGGCCGCGGTGTGAGTGTTATCCGTCTCTGGACTCGAATCCACTGTGGTTGTTGAATCCACGGTGCTTGTCGAGGAACCAACTGGATTTGGGTCCGACATCGGCGTTGCGTTTTCACCATCGGGGCTCGGTGTGACTTGCGCATCCGTCGAATCGGGAACCGGCGTCGCGCGAACGTCATCATTCGTTGTCGGCTGAGCGGTCGACGTGTCACGTTCTCCTGCTGGCGGCTGTGCTGCGTTGTCATCACCATTGGTCCGTGGCACAACCTCTTGTGACGTGCCGCCGTCCTGAGTGTCGTTGGCCTGAGCGACGTCACCGGATTGTAAAACACGACCACCCTCCGGTGGAACTTCAGCGTCAGTCGGTGCGATCGAACCGGCCGGCTGATCGACGACGCGATTCGGATCGCTGCCGTCAACTTCTGTTGAAGTAGAGGGTTCGGCCGAACCGGCAACCGACGGATCATCCGTCAGCGACGAAGTGGAGCTACCATGCAAACCGCGTTCACCGAAAATCGTACGGTTTGCTTGATCAAGTGTTTCTCGCGTACCACGAAACGGGATGGTTTCGTCTCCTTCAGTAAGCGTGCCGGGGACCGACGGCGCGTTCGGTTGGACGGGCTGCTGATCCTTCAAACCGTTTCCGTCTGTTGTCGCTGCAGTTGGTGAATCCGATTTCGTTGGTTCCGTGTTTTCGGTATCAGGTCCGAGCATCTCGCCCGGTTGAACGACTCGAGCAACGATAATTTCCGGTTCGGTCGCCTCTGGTTCATTGGACTTCGCCGGCCCATTGGGATCTTGGGACACCGACGGATCTTCAGATTCATCCGGCGGGACAGTATTACCGCCATCATCATCAGTCGAGCCGTTTTGGATCTCGGGCAGATCTAGCAACGCATCCACGACGTTGTCGGTTGTGACTTCGATACCGGCTCGAACGGCGTCTGCGATTGCCATCGTGATCGATTGAGTCAGATTGAGGCCAGCAGCTGCGCCGGCCAGAATCAACGTGACAAGGATGGTTGTTGCCGCCGCATCACGAGCCCGCTGTTCAGCTTCGGTCAAATAGTTTCCGTCGTTCTCAGAACCCAACACATCACGACCAGCATTTATTGACGGCAGCGATTGATTGGGGGACGCCGTTGCGTCTCCATCGGAGGTCGGTAATCGCCCCGCAAGACTTGGACTCAGGTCTGCCGTATGTTGCGGATCGGTTGCACCGGATTGTGTTGGCTGCGAGCCAGCGCGGGTCGTAGAAGTTGGTTTGTCGGGCGACGTCGGACTCGGGCGGCGAGCGGCGAATCGCTCTATGATGGGAAGCAACCTGCGTCCAAGTTGATTCACATCATTCTGCGAGAGCCCAGAATCATCATCTGGATAGCATCGAACTCCCGAGTAGTGCGATTCGCTCGCGACTGTATCGTTGCCAGTCTTGAGATAGGAATGGTTAACCCTCCCCGATGGTGAATAGTAGTAACAAAAATCGAGCCGACACGCTTTCCCATTGCGTGGGTGCATGTATTCAACATTCAGATACGCGTAGCCATACTTCGGGCTATCTTTCAGCGTGACTTTCCAGAGTATGTTTCCCCGAAGCGGAGGAGAATTACGCAGCGCGAGTATCTGTTGCGGGTAGGGCTTCGCACGACCGGATATCCGCTTGATGAATTCATTCGCAATGTGATCTAAGGAAGCCTTATCTAACGGGTCAGTCCCTCTGCTATTGATTTGGCTGATGCTTCCCTTGACTGCATGTGTCTGGCTAAAGAAATAGTAGACCGGCAGGTTCTTCGAATTGTCTCGCACCTTTGCTGCTTGTTGATCAGGTAGCGGAGGCCGGCCGTTGGCTCCAAATCCATTTGGCAGGAATTCCCCTGAAATATCATCGGACTTGTGCGAGGCTTCTTCCCAATCAAGGTCTAACTCAAATGAATCGATTGCATAGGAGTCGGATCTGCCATCCTTGGTCCGGTAGTATTCTACGCTGATACTGCCCTTGCCGTTACTCACGTTACCGCGGTTGGCAATGGTGCTGTATTGATACTGTCCGATTCGCGTAGGAGCGAGTCCCTCCGCTACAGGATCGAAGTTCGTTTGCGCGATCGCTGAACTTGGATAGTATGCAACGGCACAGAGGACGATGATCGTGGGGAGCCGCATCGCTAAGACGGTGATTGGGGCTTGACGAATCATTGCCCGCCTCCTGGATTGATAACCGCTGCATCAGCAACATTCGGATGACTACCTGCAGAGCTGCTTGTTCGTCTCGTATTCAAATACCGAATCAGAATCGCGACGGAGACACATATCAACATCGACGTGCTAAACGCAGAGGCAAGTAAGCTGCCTCGAATAAGTGGCATCGTTGCCGCAAACAACCCAAACATCTGCGTTGTTCCATAACAAATCGCCCATACCACCAGATATCCGACAGTGCGCTGAGCCATGACCGCTCCGTTGTCGACGTAGATCGAGTGGCTTCTTGCTCGAAACAACCCGATCAAAACTCCAATCGATGCAGCGGAAAAAAGGGTGACAAGATTAGGGATTAGATCCCGAAACAGGACCAGCTGAATCAGGAAACACAAACCCGACACAGCCGCTGGCGTAACACACGTGATCCACGTCAACCGCCATGGCTTCTCATACATGCGGGCCATCAGGAAGAAGGAACCAACAAACATCCATAACACTCCTATTAAGGGTGACATGGACAACAGGATCAGACCTGGAATCATCACGATGGCCGTCAGCCCAAGGCTCTTGAGCAGCGCGATCGAACCCGCTTTTAAGATGCGCGGAGACAGCACCGGGTCACTTAACGCAGCGACAAGCCCTATCTGCGGAGATGAAGGGGCGACTTGGGCACGGACGAAAGGCGTTGCAACAGGAGTTGGGCTGCTCGGTGGTGGTTGCGAAAACGCGTCCAATAAGTTGGGAGCGTTCGCGAAGACGTTGGCAGCCGCGGGGTTGTCCGAAGTAACAATGGACACCGCGCATTTCCTGCAGCCCTCGCCCTGAATTAGCTCGTTACCACATTTTGTACAGTAAGGCACGCATGCTCTCCCTTCGGGCTGCTCAATCGCATGCGGCGCCAACATTCATCGCTGTCGTGGCAAGCTGATTCGGAATCGCGAAGCTCTACTATAATCTATAATCGGCGTAGATTCTTTACTGTAATCGAATACAATGGGGCATGGTAAATGTGCTGACAGTTCAAACTGTCGCGATTGCATGGATCATCACAGTACCCAGATTCCAATGGTGTCGAGACACCAAAGCGGACATGTGAACCGATATGAACCAACCTCGAAGCGACAGTTCGTCCAGCTTCCTGGGAAAGTTCATTGTATTCTTGATCTTCATGGCAGTACTGGGACTTGCCTTTTGGTTGAGAGAAAACCGACCAACGCGTCATGCGCCTCGATCTAATCCTTCAGGCGAACGATATGAAATACCTGTACGCAGCGGCGAATCTCGCACTCGAACACGCTAGTCGTTGTTGATCGAATGCATATGCACGATGGGATCTTAAATGCACACGTCACTATTTCGCCTGCCGTCCCGCATTTGGATTGCTGCGCTGGCTGTGGTTGTCGCCGCTGGATGTGAACCGAGCACGCGACCGAATCCATTGCCGAGCGATCGCGAATCATCGACGGCGAAACCACAGGCGATTGTGAAGCCGAGCAGCAAAGCGGACGTCGAAATTCCATTGGCTGACCTGATTGGCAAATGGACTGGTAAATCCTACCAGGGCGAACGAGGTAACTTTGCGACTTCACCACCGCTAGCCCTCGACAAAGACGGACAGCTGTCGCGATTCTCTAAAAGAAAATCGGTCGCGGAAGTTGATCTGATTTTGGAGATCGAAGAGAAGTACCTGGCGATGAAAGGAATCGAAATCTGTCACCTGACACTTTCCTACAAGTCGGCTGATTCGGAGAGATCCACCGAACGTGAATCCTATCGAATCATTCCTGAAGACACGGGGCAGATCACGCTCCGACGCGGCGCTGGTGTGGGTGAGTTTCAGCTGAAGCTTGAGGATGACAGCACGTTGAGCATCGAGGGCACGCACCCAACAATCAACTCCGGTTCCCGCTTCCCAATCAAAGCGACTCTAAAGTGTGCAAGCGACAACGCTGAGCTACCTAAAGCGTCTTCGGATGATCCAATGATTCTTGAACCGGCCAGCGAGCAATCCCGAAAGTGAAGAGTCTCTGGTATGCGAATCAGGCCATGAGCAAAGCAAGCTGTTGGCAAGTCACTGTTGCTAAGTCAACGGATACGGCGCTTGCAGATCGGCAACGCCACGCTGAAAAAGATCTCGCGGCCATTTTCGCCTCGAAGATCTCCTGAGCTGATCAATGGACCACGGCCTGATCTATGTCAGAACTCCTGGGATGACAGACCCGTTACGGACTAGAGTGATGGGGCGTCCGACGTTGGCGTCGTACTCGGTTTTGGGATCGATTCCGATGTTTTTGAAGAAGGTCGCAGCAAGGTCGTCGGGCGTAAATCCGTCACCCGCGGGGCCTTCCCCTTTAGCGTCGGTTTCGCCGATCACCTGTCCTGCTCGCACGCTGCCACCGGCCATCAGTGCGCACATGGCTCGGGCCCAGTGATCACGGCCGGCATCCTTGTTGATCTTGGGAGTGCGACCAAATTCGCCTGTGACCAGCACGGCGGTCGAATCGAGTCGCCCCTGTGCTTTCAACCGATCTAGCATCGCCGTTAACGACTGATCGAGGTTGGGAAGTAACTCACGTCCAAGCTGATTGAAGTTATCCTGATGCGTGTCCCAGCCTTCCAACAGAACGGTCACAAAGCGGACGCCCGATTCGATCAGTCTCGTTGTCAGCAGCATGCTCTGTCCATACTCGTGGCGACCAAACCGATCGACCTCTCGATCCGGTTCAAGCGACAGATCAAACGCATTACGGGACTTGGTCGAGCTGATGATTTGATACGCCTGCTGTGAGAACTGATCGAGGCTGCGAACCGTGTTATCGAGATTCTCGTACTCAGCAAAGGCGGTGTCGATGTCGTCAACAAGCTTGCGACGAGCGCGATATCGATCCAGGGTCAACGTTCCATCAAGCGTGATGCCACGCACTCGAAACGGTTGGCCGAATCGAGGTTTCTCGCCGGTTGAGAGCGGGCCGTATTCAGCACCAAGATATCCCGGGCCTTCGACTGGTCGGTCAATCGATACAAACGAAGGCAAATCGGGAACCCCAGGAAACTCCTTGCTGACGACCGAACCGTACATCGGGTAGTCCACCACCGGAGTCGGCAGGTTGCCAGTCATCAGATAGCGAGTCCCCAAGCCGTGATCGGCAAGACTGTGCGAGATGCCCCGGACCACGGTATAGTCCGCTGCACTGCGAGCCAGTTTGGGAAGATGCTCGCAGATCTGAACCCCAGGTACAGACGTGCGAATCGGCTGAAACAGTCCTCGGTATTCGGCCGCTGCATTCGGCTTCATGTCGAATGTGTCCATGTGCGATGGCCCTCCACCGAGGAACACCAATACGGCGGATCGACCTTCGTCGACCTGACCTGCGGCGGCGGCAGATCGCAGATAATTCCCCAGGGTCAGGCTTGCTCCAATGGAGCCAACCTGGAGAAAGCTTCGGCGCGAGATTGTCATCTTAAACTCCAGCGGGAGAGGGTTTCTTAAACTTCAGCGGATCAGCAGAAACTCTTTTGTATTCAGCAGGGCCCACAGCAAGTCCTGCATCCCTTCGACCACGGATGGCGACTGGCTGAGATGGACGACGCTACGTTCAAATTCTGTCTCGGTCGGCTGGCGACCGAGTGATCTTAACCATGCTTCCTCAATCAACTCGCGTAGTGGCAGGGAGCGGTCGTTTGCTTCCCGCTCTGCGATTTCCTGGAGCCAACCACTGTCTTCGAGCCGTTGTTCGATGATCGGATCATTCTGCAGAAACACAGCCTGCAGCAACGTCGGTTGATTGCTCCGTTCGCAGTCGCAATTCACCGCACGTTCGGGCTTGCCGAAAACCTGCATGGCGTAGGTACCGGCCAACCGCATGGAAAGATGCCCCGAGGCGCGACGTGTGAGATCGGTTCGGACTTCCACAGCCTTGTCGGCGGAGGCCACAACCTGCTTGATACTGTCGTAGACCACTTCGGCTGCCATTCGTCGGGGGATCGCCCGGCTGAAATTCTTGCGATCATTGTGATTGTCGTTGCTGGGACGCCAGCTCCGCTGATAGGTTTGGCTGGATACGATTTCGCGATGCAACCACTTCATGTCGTATCCGTTTTCGATAAAACGGCTCGTCAGCCAGTCAAGCAGCTGTGGATGGCTGGGGGGATTTGCAGGGTTCAAATCGTCGGGCGGTTCTACGATCCCTTTGTGAAAGTACGAGGCCCAGACGCGATTGACCAACGCCTGAGCGAACCAGGGGTTCTCTGGATTGCTCATCCAATCCATGACAGGCTGGCGTGGATCAGCTTCCCCGTCAAGCGTCACGAGACCGCTTCGCAACAGGCCGGCGGTTTCCGCTTCGTCGCGTTGCTTGATGTAAAGTTCGCGCCAGGGGAGGACTCGACCGCTGGCGAGCTTTCGCAGATCTTCGTTTCGCACCGGCGAGCCCTCATCACCGCGAACGCTGATGCCGACTTGGTTCGCCAATTCGCGATAACGCTGCTGGTCATCCGGGGCGACGCCAAATTTCACATTTGCAAAGAAGCGACTGAAGTCTTTGTAATCTTGCTGTGTCCATTGAGCGAACGGATGTTTGTGACACTGGGCGCATTGCAACCGAATCCCAAGAAAGTTTTGTGCGAACGCCTCGGCAGCCTGTTCCGATTTCTGCATGCTCCGCCGAGTCCAGTAGTGAGGCATCGTCTCCCGCTCGGCGAAATCAACGTCTGGCTGGTCATGGAAGTACGCGGAAGTTTCGGCGGCATAGTCGTCGTAAGATTGTCCTGGGCGTCTTCCCTGAGCCAAGACAATCCCGCGGACGAGTTCGTCATAAGGCAGGTTCGCTTCCAGACGCGAGAGAATCCACATGTACCACTGAACGGAGAGTTCCTGGCCGAGTTCCGCCTGCTGCTGAGGATTGCAACCGGTGAAGTCGCAAAGTTTGTTGGTCCACCAAGCTGCATAGGCAGGGCGATCGAGCAGCTCATCGACTTTCCGTCTGCGTTTGTGATCACGGTGGTCGTTCAGAAAACTTCTAACTTCATCGGGAGTCGGCAACGTGCCTGTGATGTCGATGCTGACACGTCGCAGGAATTCTTCGTCGCTGCAATTCGGAGACGGCGTGATGTTCAGCTTATTGAGTTTTGCGAATACAAATCGGTCGATTGGCGAAGTGCTTGAATCGATTTTCGCGCTCTGGAAACCTTCGGACGAATGAGGACGAATCACCGGCACCGAACCAATGCCATTGTCGTAGAAGGCGATGACGTGCGTATCACCTGCGCCAACGGACGTCACTTCGCCATCCTGATTGACGGTCGCGATCGAGTCATCATTGGTGCGGAATCGGCAGAGGGGCGTCACATCTTCGCGATCACCATTGTGCCAGACGGCAACCACGCGAAGTTGATCCGTGCCGTTCCCCTGGGTGAACAGAATTTCGGAGGGCTGCACCTCCAGACGAACGAGCTCCTGGGGCTGCTTGACCTTCGGAGCACTGGCTTCGATCCAGCGATGCAGTAATCGGTATTCCCACGATTCCGAGGTGAAACGTTCGCCGCCTTCGTGATCCATCTGCAAAGTGGGTTTTTGCAAAATGAGGCTGTCGACGGGGTGCTGGATATCGATCCGTTTGTCCGCTGTGGCGGTCGCCTTACCCGTCAGCCCCGCATGGTCCATCTGGAAATCGTAACCGAACAGCGAGAGACGAAAATTTCCTTGCCCCTGGAACGAGCCATGGCAGTTGCGATCGTTGCACCCCAGTCTTCCCAGCAGGGGCACGACATGTCGCTGAAAATCAGGAACATCGGCGATCTCGGCATCGTCATACCGCTGACTGGCAGGCGGCAGTGTATCGGCACCACGCACGGCCGATACTGGCCAAGCGACTAAAAACACACCGATGATACAGGACTTCAGGACGGGCAATCGCATGCTCAGACTCTCTGTGAGGGGAACCAGCAACGACGAAAAATCCGGTAGGCGGACAGCCAGGCTACTCGTCGAGCTTGCGAATTCCTTCAATGACGCTCATTTGGTCGCCGAGCTTCTGAGGATGCTCAACGCCGGTCTGAATTTTGTCACCGACGGAGATGTCGTGATAAGCATCTTTCCGGTTCCAGAATCCGCTCAGCATGATTTGCTTTCCTACGATGCTGTTGGCATTCCGAGCGCGATCGTTCTCGAACGATTTTTTTACCTCGCTGACTTCGACAATCAATTCCCACAGGTGTTCATTCTTCTTAATAACTTTGCCGACCAAGATGCCCTTAAAACCGCGGAAGTCGTCGGGCAGCACGGGGTAGTCTCCTGGTTTGACCGGATCGACTTTCCGTAGCACTTCGCCCACTCGCAAACGTTCTCCTCCGTCGTGCAAAGCACCGAATTCCACTGTCTCACCAACCCGGGCCACGACGAGCGCATCGAGCATCTTTCCCTGAACCCCTTCGGCATTAACGTTCTGCCCAATCAGAGACTTGGGAACGGAGGACTGGTTGTTCTGCCAGACTCGAGGAACCGCGTCGACGGTAATCGTCAACGTTCCACGTTCAACGTCCTTTTTCACCAGACGACCGACAAGCATCCCACGAAATCCGCGCACTCCTTTTGTCATTCCATCGCTAACTTCTTCTTCCTTCATTTCTGGCATCGAGCCCGACACCGTGCCGGTCGGGCGAACAAACTCAGCCACCGTTAAGTGATCGCTTTGTCGACCGATATGTTGTATGCCGACCTGAATCTGACTGCCCACTTTCAGATTGTGGTAGGCCTCTTTGCGATTCCAGAAGCCTGCGATCATTGCCTGTTTCCCCACGATGCTTTCGGGCTGTTTCGCTGAATTCTCTTTCCAAACGTCGGTAACTTTTTCAACCTTGACAATCAGTTCGAAGGTTTCTGGATCCTTCTTGACGACACTGGCAAGCACAGCGCCGCGAAAGCCGCGAAACTCCTCGGGCAATACGGGATAATCTTCGGCGTTGTACGCAGCCACTTTTCTCAGCAGTTCGCCAGGAAAGACCAGGGCGTTGCCATCGTGCTTGCATTCAAACTCCAAAGTCTCACCGGTACGGGTGGTAACCAGGACATCCAGAAACTTGCCGAACACACCGGTCACCTGAACCGTCTTGCCAACGATGGACTTGGGATTTTCGGCCTTGCTGTTTCGCCACACGCGAGGCACAGCGTCGACGGCGACGAGGAAGGTACCTTTTTCAACATCTTTCGCTGCGAGGCGACCGACCAACATGCCATTGAATTGTCGAAGTCCTTCAGGCAACGGATCTGCGGTCGTTTTTAGTTCCGTCAATTGCCTGGCCGGAGCCGATGACGGCTGAGGTTCATCGGCCGCGATCGGAGATGTCAAACCAAGCAGAAGGCCTAAGGTCGCTAATTGTGGCTTCATGGTACCTACCTGTGTTAAAGAAGATTGATTTTCTGACGGGTCAAATTTTTTCTCTGCGACAGCCAACGGAGCCAACGACGCCGCTGACATCGCACACACTGTTAGACCTGCCAGCACGGTCAACCTCGCCATCGGCGGAACGTCGGCGTTGGGTCTGTTTCCATCAAGCAATTTCTCAACGCGTTGACCAAGCGTCGAGCGAAACGCGGTCATTCCGGCAACGAGTCCCGACTGCGTCCACGTGAGCATTCGGCGATCCAGCATTTGATCTCCCAGTCGGATCAAACATTGAACCAAGCCCTGTTGCTCACCCAAAGTTCTTGCCGCTGATTCGTCGGCCGCGAAGTCCATCGCGACCTGAATTTGACGTCGGACAATTCGATTCAGGGGCTGGAATGGAAACACACGCTGGACGAGTTGGATCAGCAAATTCCATATCGCGTCACGATGCGCGATGTGCGCCAACTCATGTGCCAACAACGCATCCCATTGTGAAGGAGTCAGTTCATTGGCATTGATACCCATCTGCAGAAGATCGCCAGCGCGATTTGATGCTCCGCCTCGGTTAGCCTGCACCACGATAAAAGGGCGCCAAATACCCGCTGTGAATGCTCCGCTAATACGATCCGATTCAAGCAGTTCTATTCGCCGAGTTACTCCCATCTGCCGAGCAATACGCGTCAGCGATTCGCATACGACAGGATCACAATGCGGCGTGGAATTATTTCGTATTGCCCTCAATCGTCTTGCCTGAACCATCAGCCTGATCAGTCCCGCCAAGACAGCCGTACCCCACGCGGCTGCGAAAACAACAAACAACCATTGCCGAGGCGGAACACGGACTGTCGCGGGGACGCCAGCGGTCGCTGCCAGCGATGATAATTCCTCATCGGACGTGGCACTGAACTCCACCGCCGAGGCAACCGTCGCTACCGAAAAATCCCTCTCAAACTTTGCTACCGCTGGCGGAATGACGACTTCAATATTCGGGCTGGGCGTGCCCGACTCATTCAACGCCATCTGGAAGCCCAAGTGAGGAAACGGAAGAAACGCAACGCTGCTTGTTGTCAGTAGTGGCAGGAACAACGCCAGTTTCCACGCCAGCACCCGCAGCACTGGCTGCTCAAACCGTTTGGTTCCAACACGCAGTAATGCGACCCCACCGATGATCACCGTTGAATGGACAAAATAGGTGAGCAGAAAGCTGCAGATGATTGTCGCGAACCAGTGGAAATCGCTCATGATTTTTTCCCTGACCGAGATTCATGTTCATTCACAACCTGTTTGATTCGTTCCAACTCTCGCTTGTCGACTTGGTCACTATCCAACAGATGATTGACCAGTTCCGCAGGACTTCCTCCGAACACGCGATCAACCAATTCACCCACAATCGATTTGCCAGCTCCGTCTTTTGAGATCAGGGGGCGGTAGTAGTATTGCCGCTCCTCCTCGCGATGAGCGACCAAGCCCTTTTTTTCCATCCGAGAAAGCACTGTTGCCACGGTCGAGTAGGCCAGCGGCGGTTCCACGCCCAATTGGGCCTGGACGTCCGCCACGGTCGCTTCTCCGCTTTCCCATAGGACTCGCATCACCGCCAATTGCCGTCCACCAAGTTTCACTTGGATCACCTCTTGCTGTTAAGTACACGCAAATCTACAGCTGTAGTACTACACATTGTAGTACTTGCGGTCAAGCCTCTCGTGACTTATTTCTGAAATAGGCCGAAGCCGCAGATAAGGGCGGCCACTGTCGCCGGTTCCGTTCTTTCGGAGCGGTCCAGTGGCGGATCATTCTACGGTTTGAACTTCGCCATCTGAGTTTCTCGCCAGGCGTTGAGGTACTGAGCGATCCCGCGGCGAGTTTGAGGAGCCGCGTTCCGAATGGCCGCTTGGTTCGAATCATCCAATAGCGAGTTGCCCGCCTGCTGAACCATATGGGCGGCTTGGATCGCGGTCGCTTCGTCAAAGTCTTCCAGCGATTTCAGAATGGCGTTCAGATCACCGCCTGCGTTCATGAAAATGTCTCGAGCATATTCATGAGCCGACGTTGTTTTTCCGTCTTGGTCCGCATCAAGCCAGACGGCACCACTGCAACCAACAACGTGCGGTTGCCAATCCGGTGACATCGGTTGATAGGGTTTGGCAGTCTTCCAGTACAGATCGTCGATTCCCGGTCCAATTGCGATCGCAACAAAATGCACATCGTGCTTCGGTTTCGGGACGCGAAACTCCTCAATCGCTTTGACGCCTGTCGCCAAATCGGCACGTCGCTCGGAAATGTTTCGCTCTTCAATTTGCTGACCGTTGCAGTAGAGAATGATCCTACTGGCCTCGGTCCAGTGGGGACCCAAGACATGGACCTTCAAACGAACCGTGTCTCCGCCGGCGGTTGCAGTTTGTCCCGACTGAAATGAGTCCTCGACGACTAGCTTGGTTAGAAGTCCATAGCTGACCAACACTTCGCCCTGCAGGAATTTATCGACCGCGTCGTCCACGTCGATGTTTCCGGGATCGCCGTCGTCGCAACGAATGTAGGTGCGACCCTGCCCGACGATATAGCGGCCGACATCATGGGAATCACTGCTACCGACGGGAGTGACACGGTAGCCGCGATTCAGGACAGCCATCCAATCATGAAACAGTCGCAAGATATCCGTTTGTGTGGCTGACGAGTTAAGAACCTCCATCGCATTGAAACCGAAATGCCAACCTTCGAGATTTTCTCCAACCGCCGAGTTGTGCAAGAGTGGACCGAACGGAGTGACGCTGGAATGTTGGTCGCGAGCGTGGTTGAGGATAGCGACTTTGACGTTGGGTGTCGCATAAATGTCGTCCAACAGAGCTTGCCAGCTCGTCAACGTGTGGTCAGGAATCGGCTCACCGGCCGCAACCGGGAATATGTTGACATGCCCAATGCGGGACGTCACTTCGTTGCCTATGACCGGCGTGAAATATTCGCTGACGTTCGCTTGTCGAGCGAAAGGGCGATAGTCGACATGTGAGTTGTGGTCGGTGGCAATGGGCATTTCAATACCCTCGGCAGCCAACGTGATCATTCGCTCTTCAACGGTGGCGTCACCGTGTCCGGAATGCGTAAGCGTATGAACATGCGTGTCGCAAGCGACCAAACCCTCCGTGTCGACTTCGCGAGTGAGCTTCAACGTTCGCTGGACCGATTGACCGGGTGTCAGTGCGATCTCGATCCGGTCAACAGAGTACTCAAAACCGCGGCCTGCAAAAATCGTATAGCGACCGGCGGGGAGACCAAATCGTGCGGAACCGTTGGATGTGTAGATGATACCGGGGCGGACAGCAAGATGATCGCCTGATGATGCGGCTACTGACTGCAGGGCACCGTCCGAGTTGAGAACCGTAATTCGCGATGGTAGCGATTTGCCAGATCCTGCGTCGACGATGGTCAATTCGCAAGACGCCTGCGAAAGGACATCCTCGACCTTTCTATCCAATAGTCGGATATTCCCGATGCGGACGTCGTCGGTCACAGCATTTCGCTGAGCCGCTTGCTCGATTCGCAAAACGTTTTCCCCTTGTCGCAACACGTTTGCGGGCACGGGAAAGTAGACCCGCATGTCGTTTTCATCGATACGAAGACGGCCAATCAGTGTACCGTTGATTGTCACGTCCCAACGCTGCTTGACATCCTGCTGCTGAACAACGAGCGCCCGTTCGCTCTTGTTTTCGGTAGATTTAAATTTGACGTCGATGAATCGTTCATCGGGTGAATTGGGGAACTCTGTCCATTCTGGCGGTCCTTCGATCCGCACATGTCGAAGGCCACTGATCAACACTTGCTCGCAGTGGGCGCGTGGGCACGGCACGACGACCAGAGCCACAAGGAAGAGTAGATTTGTTTTGAGCTGCATGTTCGTTCCATCTGTGGTCAGGCAATGCGAAAAATACCTCGTAAAACAAGCGGTAAGGCAACAGCCTTGAGGCCAATCTTACCAGCTATTGAATCGCGAGGTACGCCGAGATCGACTGCTAATGCAAATCAACACATCGATGCCCATCGTCGTTGATCGCTCCGTGATCCAACGTAATGATCGCAGAGCGATCAACGACTACAAGCCAGCAATTTTCAATCGCTACTAAGTTTCGTGATCGGAGTCAGCTCCAGCTTGCGGAACTCGACTTCTGCGCCTTCGGCTTGCAACGCGAGTTGGCCTTTGCTTGCGGTGCAGTCGGTGCCATGGTTGACCAGGTCACCGTTGACCCAGACTTTGACGGCATCGCCAACGCACTCGATGTCCATCGTATTCCACTCGCCCACTGGATTTTCGGAGCCATCGGTCAGGTTCAGAATCCTCCGAGCCTTTCCTTCGGTGACGCCCCACGTCTCCTTCGGGCCTCGCCGCTTGACCATGTCGGGTACCGTGATGTCCTCGACGATGCACCAAAAATCGCCCGCGTGGGTATGGTTCATCTGTGCCTCGATCGACTTCGGAAACATTCCATACAGCGCACGCGGCGTCGATGCATGGACCAACACGCCGCAGTTGCCTGGCTTGGCAGCGAAACGATACTCGACTTCAAACCGGTAGTTTTCGTAGACCGCATCCGTAATCAAATGGCCGTTTGGTTCTCCGAGACTCACCAGCATCCCGTCTCGGACGATGAAGCTCGGTTTTGCGTCGGGGTTCTTGTCCCGATGCGGGATGTCGACATGCCACCCCGTCAAGTCTTTGCCGTTAAACAAGCTGACAGTTTTTGCATCCGTTTCCGTCTCAGCAGAAACCGATACAAGCTGGGTGACGATCGCGACAAGGGCAATCGATAAACAGAACAAGCGAGTCATTGCGGTGCTCATAGGATTTGGGGCGGGGCGATGTTGGTTCGGGTCGCAGTCAAACCCTATAGGGTAATGCAAATCAGAACCGAACGCTGTCGGGACACGTTTTTCACCCGACTGGCCGCTTCGGTCGATGAAACCGGAGCGTGATAGGGCTCAGCAACTGCGTCGGTGTGCGTAAAGCAGGTCGTTCGGCGTATACCAGTGCCACGTCGATCCTTTTGTGAGCCGACGGCGCTAGCCGCGGGCCCGTCCATATTGCAGGAAACATGCCCGCGGCTAGCGCCGTCGGCTCAGATCATTGTGTGGAATGACTCATATTGACCTGCTTACCAACGCGAGTTTGCACGGGAGCAAATCCGTGTCAGGGAGTCTAGCCGGGACGCAGTTTCTAACGCTTGAACGGGGTTTCGTTGGGGCCGGTTCTGCGAGCATGAGCCATGCAGCGACCAGCAGTCATTCGAACGTAGACGTGACCGATTGCTAGAAGCACATCCTACGCAGGGTTTGCGGTATCATGATCGGATTCCTTCCAAGAATTCAAAGAGATATTGTCATGCGTTTGCTGTTTTGTACGTTGGTTTTCGTCGCCGGTTTGTCGGCGGTTCCAAACTCGCTATGCGGTCAAGATTGGACTCGTTTCCGAGGCCCCAACGGTCAGGGCGTTACGTCGGAAAGCGATTTGCCGCTGGAGTGGTCCGAAGACAGCAACATCGCCTGGAAGACGCCGATTCCGGGCCAAGGCTGGTCGTCTCCCATTGTGTCGGGCGACCACGTCTTCGTGACGACCGCGACGGATGGTGGCGCGTCATGTCGAGTGATCGGGATCGATCGCAAGAGTGGCGAGGTGCTTTGGAACACCGAAGTTCATCGTCAAGTACCTGGACCCAAGCGAGCCCAAAACTCCTACGCCACGCCGACCCCGGTATCCGATGGTAAACGAGTCTACGCCGCGTTCTATGATGGAACGGTTGTCGCGGTCGACTTCGACGGCAAACGGGTATGGAAGAACGAAGAGGTCGATTTCCACAGCTTGCATGGCCTCGGTGCCTCGCCGATGCTTGCCGGCGAACTGCTGATCATGCCGTTCGATGGCAGCAGTCCGCAGGAGCAGCGATTCGGTTGGAAGGAACCGTGGGACCAGGCCGTCCTGCTGGCGATCGAGACGGAGACCGGCAAAACGAGTTGGCGCGGCAAACGGGGACTGTCCCGGGTTGGACACGTGACACCGATCGGAATCGACAATGGACAGACGGTGGTCAGTGCAGGTGGCGACCGCGTCCAGGCACACGACGTCAAAACAGGCGAGCGAATTTGGTCCGTTTACAGCCAGGGTGAAGGCGTGACACCCTCACCCGTGCTCGGCGAAGGTTTGATCTTTACCTCGTCCGGTTTCGAAGAGCCGACAATCCGAGCGATTCGCCCGGGCGGCCGCGGGGATGTGACCGAATCGCATATTGCCTGGGAACAAACTCGCGGCGTCCCGGCCTTGCCATCGCCGCTGTACGTCAAGCCGTATCTCTACACGATTTCTCGCGACAACATTCTGTACTGCCTCCAGGCGTCGACGGGTGACATCGTCTGGCAAGAACGTCTCGGCGGCAATTACTCCGCATCGCCGCTGCTAGCCGACGGCCGAATCTATATCACCTCCGAAGAAGGTGTCACCACGGTGCTTGAGCCTGGGGCGGAATACAAGCAGATCACCAAGAACAAACTGGATGGTAAAACGATGGCATCGATTGCGGTTTCGCAAGGCAATTTCTTTATTCGCAGCGGAGAGGCCTTGTTCTGCATTGGCAACCCACCACGCTGATGGAGCCGCAGTTCTGACGTAGAAGCCCACGTACCCTATTTCTCCCGAAACATCAGCCGATCACTTCTTCTGCGAATGCGATATCGATGGCTGACTTACCCCGCTTCAGCATCCGGTCCCTTACTGCGTTAATCGCGGCAATTGCAGTGATTTGCGCCGTCACTTTTGCTGTGCCTAATCCTATCGCCCGTGGAGTGATGATTCTTTTTGTGACCATGCTGCTCCCAGCGCTGTTGGCGACAATCTTTGTGTGCGGAACAGATCGACAGCGCGTGTTCAGTATTGGCGCGTTGATTCCATCGGGGGTCGCCTTAATGAGCTTGGCAACCATGGCGGGGATGCGATTGTTTGAATCATTTGAGTTCGCCCGTCGCCTCGAATTCGGGCCAATGGAGTTCGCAGCGATCGTCGGAGAACATTGCCGATGGTTCTTTGCATCGTGCTGGTTGCTGTCTTTATGCGTCGGAGTCACCTGTTACGCAGTGAGCTTTCTTTTTCAAAGCAAGTCTATCCGTGACAACCATGGCGGAACGAACAACGTCGATCAAGAAGTTAACAAAAACCAAGTGGTTTGACCGGCTCGGGCTATCGCTAAACTGCTAACAAACTTTTTTTGACAGGACGTTTTGATTCGTTATTTTGCGTTTTGTTGGCTCCAGTGTTTCGCGAATGGTTAGTCACGAAGTGACGACAGGCAATAGCCACGGACGTGAGTCCGTGGAAGAGGACGCACACCATCGCACGGAGTCGCGAAGCGACGGCAGGTGTTGCGGTCACGGTGTAACGCACGATCAATGTAGCGAAAGGTTAAAAGATGAGAGATCAAAAAATGGAGACGACGCCGGCCATCGTGTTCTGTCACGAATCGCGATGGCAGTCTCATGTTTCTGTCGCACCAATTTTTCTGTCGACCTTTCGTCCGCGCATACCACATCGTTCCATCGATTCTGAGTCTGCCCTGTTCTAGCGTGCAAGCTCGCTCACACCGCATGAGAGGACAGAAAGATTTTAAAGAAGACGCTCTGTCCTATCTTTCTCGGTACCACCCAAGCAAATCGATCCATTCTGTCCTACCAGTCGCAACGCGACGACAGGCTGTAGCCACGGACGTGAGTCCGTGGCTACGGGAGCACAAAAGCAACCCCAGTCGCAACGCGACGACATGAAACTCGGATGCGTGCGCGAATGGACCACCGGGAAATCGAAACCTGGATTCTCCGGCTCCCCCTCTCCCCACAAATTCGGATTGGGTTTAGTTCCGATCGCCAAGCGTTTTCTCCGAATTCATGGGGAGTGAGGAACCAATGGAGATGCTTCTTGGACTCGATCCAGATCAGCGTCCAGTTCTTCAACTTATAAATCGCCCATCCCTTCGCGACTCGGGTTGCGTCGGGATCGCCTGTTACGCGGTGAGCTTTCTTTTTCAAAGCAAGTCTATCCGTGACAACGACGGCGGGGCGAAAGACGCCGACCAGGAGTTGACATTGAACAAGTTGTTTGACCGGTTCGGTCAATCAACAAAGGCGGTTTCTGAACAGTAAAAGAGTCCGTGAACCTTTTCTTTTACGTGAACCTTTTCTTTTACATCGAGCAGTGGGACGAGGCCGAACGAGGCGACGCGCCCCGCAACGAAAACGGCTTCCTCGATCCGCTTGAGAAACATCGCACTCAATGGACCGACGTTCTCAAAGCCATCAATCCGAAAGCTGGTGAACTGCATGACGACGCCGAAGTCGATTAACGCGACATGGCAGATGGTGTCGATGGAACAACACGCCGCGAGGAAGCGTTGGTACACTACCAAGAAACAGAGAGTGGTTTTGATGCCGAGGGTGTTCGGCAAACATCTGTGTTGATGGACTGGCTTGGGTGTTGTTTGTATGACGTTGAAGAATGTTCTGTTGGCTCTCGTCGGAGTGTTGGTTTGTGTCGCGATATGGTTTGCCTTAGCTGTTGGCAAATCACCCCGGACCGTGGTCGTTTCGACGGGCTCCAAACTTGGCATCTATTATCAAGTTGGAAAGGAAGTAGGGGATTCCTTTGCCAAGCGTCACTCGCCCGTACGCTGTGAAATTGTCCCGAGCGCAGGTAGCCGCGAGAACGTCACGCGATTGCAGGACGGGACGGCGGATGTCGCGATTCTGCAGAATGATGCCGTTGCCGACGAGAGTGTTCGTAGTTTGGCAATGCTTTACACCGAAGTATTACACTTGGTTTGCCGACGACGTTCGGACATTGAATGTTTGAATGACTTGACGGGGCATCCAACGAATCTGGGGTCGCAGTCCGGTGGAACCTATCCCCTCGTCGACGAACTTCTGCGATTCTCGCGAGTCGAAATCCCGGCTTCCAACCAGCGGAATTTAGGATTCTCGCAGGCTGCTGACGCATTGCGTTCCGGAGACATCGACGCTGCCTTTTTCTTGGTGGGCCTGGGAGCCGAGATCATCCAGGAATTGGTCGCCAGCCCCGAATTTGAGCTGGTTCCGATTCAAATTCGCGCCGTAGGAGAAGAGAACACGTTCGTTTCGGAGCGGGCATTCATCGAAGGGTTTCGGACGCACTATCCGCACGCGACTTTTGCAGAAATTCCGTTGATGTCGTATGAAGGTAGTCCGACCAGTCCAATATCTTCGGTCGGTATCGGTGCCGTGCTGGCTTGCCGTGAGAGTTGGGATGAAGAGCTTGCGCGGGGCATGGTACAAACCGTATTCGCACATCGTGCGGTCTTGGGAAGGAAAATATCACTACTCAGTGGACTCGATGAACAGTCAAGCCAAACTCACTTGCAATTCCCGCTGCACCACGGGGCGGAGGCTTACTATCGGCGGAACGAGCCTGGATATTTGGCAGAGAATGCCGAGTCAATTGGGGTGTTGATCACACTGGCGTTATTGCTTGCCAGTGGCTTGCATGGAATTAAAAAGTGGATTGATCAGAAACGCAAGAATCGTGTGGATGTTTACTACGGTCGAGTTCAGCAGATACTCAGCTCTATAGGGTGCCGGGATGACTCAAGTTTTGGCAATGCCTTGCGTGACTTAGAGGAGATTGAGTCGATCACCTGCCACGAATTGATTAGCGAGCGACTCGACGCGGACCATTCTTTCGTCATCTTGCAAAACATGATCAGTCGCTGCCGCGCAGAGATTGAGCGGGCGCAGACAGCCTCGCCCACTTCTTCCACGAACGTCTCTTGAAATACTTCGGTAATAAATCTGGGGAAGGTCGCCGCTTTATGTACATCAGCAATGATTAGAGCAGTTCAATCAAACTGTCTTTTTCGGTGTCAGTCATCTGGTATGGTCGGCTTTCGCTCGTGAGCTCGAATTTTGTCAGCTAAAGATGTTCACCCGAGATTTTTAACCTAAAGCGGATCAGGGACTCAATCGCTCCATGAGATCGCTTACACGGTCACCCTGATCCACTCTTATATTGTCATTATCGTCGTCCGCCGCGCGACGGATCACTACTCTACATGGGCCAATATGTTGACGAGTTTTCCGATAGGATCGCGGACTGCGGCACTTGCAAGCTGGCATGGAGTACGTGAACAGCGGCCACTACGAGGGCGATCATTGGTTAGCCACGTTTGCCTTGTACGCGATCAAGGTCACCGAACTGGGGACCGCCGCTGAGCCCAATCAGTGACGCAATATTGCCATGACCCCGAGACGTGAGTTCCTGATCGAACCCGCTTGGCTGGCCACCGCCGCATTCATCAGACCAGGCCGGTGATGGCATTTCGGATTCAAATTTACAAATTCATGTGCCGTGCTGACGGATTTGGTAAGATAGTTGCGCATCGGCCGTTGCTTTTAGACGGCACCCGCCAGGATCCTCCCTCAAACCCTCAGTGAGCTTTATGATGAACATGAACCGTCAAGATGGCCAGCGTGTTGCCCGGCGAGAATTTGTCAAACTCGGAGGAGCCGTCGCGGTCGGGGTTGCGTCAGCCGGCCTCTTCGACGCTCGGTTTGCTCATGCCGCAGACTCGTCTAAAACATCCGCAGAGACTGTCGTCGCAGAACTGTATGCCTCTCTATCGGAGAAACAGAAATCAGCAGTCTGGCGACCGTTTGATCACGCCGACCGTCGCAAAATCAATCCGAACTGGCACATCAGCAAAACGACCATCGGGGACGATCTTTTCTCCAAGCAGCAAAAGACGCTGATCGACCAGATCGTTCGTAACATCACGACGAAGGATGGTTACAAGCGTTTGATTCAACAGATGGACGAAGATGACGGTGGCATGGAGAGTTATAGTTTCGCCCTTTTTGGAGAACCTGGTACGGACCAGTTCCAATTTGAAATGACCGGACGGCACCTGACAATGCGGGCCGACGGAAATCGAGTCGACAAGGCGGCGTTCGGCGGCCCGATTGTCTACGGGCACGGGGAAGAGAATCCGGCAGACAATCTCTTCTATTACCAAACCCAGCAGACGAACAGGGTTTTTCAAGCACTGGATTCGGGCCAAGCAAAACAGGCACTGCAAAAGAAGGCTCCCAAAGAAGCAGCCGTCCAGTTGCAAGGACCTAGCGGTCATTTCCCAGGAATCGCCGTCAACAAACTTTCGCGTGACCAAAAGGAACTGGTCGAGTCGACGCTAAAGGTTTTGTTGGCACCTTATCGAGAAGAAGACGTTGAAGAGGTGATGGGGATCCTGAAAAGCAGCGGGGGACTTGATCAACTGCACATGGCGTTCTATCAAGAAGACGACATCGATGATGACCAAGTCTGGGACGTCTGGCGTGTGGAAGGCCCGTCGCTCGTCTGGCATTTTCGCGGCGCCCCGCATGTTCACGCTTACATCAACATCGGCGTGAAGTCGTAGACCACGAACGGCTTCCACTGCGTCCAGGGATGAGAGCATTCAGGCAGTCGGGAATTCAGGCAGTCGGGCGGCGCATCGAAATCGATGTTCGGCTGCTCGACCTTGGTGGATTGCTTGAACGACGAATTCGAGCGATCGCAAAACATGCGAATACCATCGTCAGGGATTCTGGAACATCCACGGCATCTTTCTGCACGATGCTGTCTTTGAAAAGATTTACTGCGGCAACGCGGCCAGGGTGATAGGTCTGAATCACTCCTTAACCCCAGTCGGCAACAATTGTAGGGCATCCTCGTGCATCGATTCTTCTGGGCTCTCGTAGTGACCGTTCTAACGACGCCTGTCTCTGCAGACGACGGTGTGCCGCCGCGCACGCCAGCGCCGTTAACCGAAGGCGGTGTCGTGATGACCTTCGACGACCGAAACTTCGACGACTGGATCAAGGCGTTGCCGCTGTTCGACGAATTTGGAGTCAAGGCGACGTTCTTCATCAGCGGGAAAATTGACGACACGGCGAGGGACGCCATTCAGCAGTTGAGAGCGCGCGGGCATGCGATTGGGTCTCACAGTGTCAACCATCTGAAAGCGGTTGAGTATTTCCAAGAGAACTCGCCGGAAGCTTTTCTACGGCGTGAAATCGATCCACAGCTGAAAGAGTTCCAGGCAGCAGACGTCGCTCCTGTGTCGTTCGCGTACCCGATGAGCCGCAACAATGCCGCGACAGACGAGACGCTGCTGAACGTGTTTCGGCACGTGCGAACAGGCAAGAACATCGCTGCCGACAAACGACTCAGTGAAGACGACGCCTTTTTTGTACCGGCTTCGAAAATTGCCGAGCACGGGTGCCTTTATGGCAAAGGCATCGACTACGCCCCGTTGCGGCCGGATCGTACGTACCAACAGATCGACGGAGCTCTTGAGCGAGCCGCGAAGAATCGAGAAATCATCGTGCTGTACGCGCACCGCATTTCCAAAACCGGTACGGGGAATTTCGTGACTCCCGAAGCGCTCACTCGCGTCTTCAGCAAAGCTAAGGAACAAGGACTACGGTTCTATACGTTCGACGAACTGCCGTAGCATGATCGCCCGAGGACTATCTTTTGCTGAGATAACAGCAGGAGACTTTGTTGGACTACAAGACCGAATTACAGCCCTGCTCAGTGGTTGTAGTGACGCTTTGACTTTTCGCGTCACTGGCGATCAACCACTTCATCGATGGCCAGTCTGCTTGATCAAATCGAGGGTCGGCCACGAGCGCGACGATCAATTCCTTCGTGTCCGCCCTTGTCGCAGATCGGACTGACTGGAGAAAATCGGCCGGCCCATGGTTGGATTCATCGCTGTTCTGTTGCGTCACCCTGGCCTGGGCCGGATAGCATCGATACTTTATTGACTCGTCGCGCGACGTTCGACTCGAAAGCTTATTTGATGGGCGACATTGCCCTAGTCTTCGTCGATGCCATATTGTTCGATAAAATCGTCAGGGATCGACGCCGTCAAACGTCCTACCAGGGCATAGTAGAATAGCTGCGATCCCTCCATCGACAGGCGGTGTCGGTAACGTTCGAGATGATAAACCTCGAGGTACTTCGAGAAGATCAATTCGCGGACGAGACGCGAAAAGCCAGTGATCTCGGTGTGATCGAGAAACGTCTCTTTAATATTGAAAGCCAGCCAACCGTCGGTTCGAACGAGCTTCACGGCGTTGAAGAAGGCTCGTGGGGGAATGTCGCCAAAGCCGAGTGCTGCAACGCAGGTCAAGCAGTTAAACCGCCACTCTCGGAGTTCTTCAAGGACTTTGTTGTCTAGGTTTGCAAAGTCGTTGATATAGTAGTCGTCGTAGACAGTGGATCGGTCCCGATAGGCCGCGTCGCGGGCTTCGGGGATAATATCCGCACCCACCAGTCTGGCAACGCCCTCACGTTTGAGGACTTCGCCCATCATTCCATTTCCAGCCCCCAAATCGATGACGCGTAATTCCGTAACAGGTTCGCGTACGGTATTGAGAGCACGTTGCAACAGATCAGCCACTTTTTCAGGCGAGTTGCAGCGAAGTCGCTCGTAAAAGAGCTGCTCATACAAGCCGGGTCGCTTGTAGATCTCTTCGTAATCGTGGAATCGTAGGCGTTTCTCTACACCGTCCTCAATGAGGGTAAAGTAAACCTCATCTTGCTGTAGTTTTTCAGAGTTGGATGGCGGAAACTGAATTCGGTAGCGTTTGGGCATAGTGGAACAGCCTACTGGCATTCGGTATTCCTACAAAGACCCCTGCGTCTCACAGCGGTCTTATTACCGGTCGCTCAGCAGGATGGCGTCCGCACGCATTCGGGTGTGGTGACAAAAGTGAGTTTTCCAAATTTCAATTAACGGTTCGTGTCGCTTATCGCCTTTGACGTTCGCTAACTCAATGGACTGAAGTGTCATAATGATCCTCCCTGGCTAAAGAACGGAAGAAAAATTGGCATACACACTCACCTGACCGCCATGCAAATGGGGGCCAATCGATCGATCGAGCGGCGCAATTCGCTTGTCAATTAAACCGAGAAAGTTCAGCGTGCCTGCTAAATGCATGGTACTTTGCCGGGATTACAGATTGCTTTCTGTCCCTTTATCGTTCGGCATAAAAAACTTTGATTGATTTTTTCAGTTCTACAGCATTGTTGTTAACGCTTCTCAATCCATTCTTGGTAATTATTTACTTAGTTGACTTGGTGCAAAAACTCAAACAGGAACAATTTGTTCCTGTGCTTGTAAGGGCTGGATTTATTGCTGGAGCTGTTTTCTGTAGTTTTGCAATTCTCGGAGAAACGATTTTCTCTGGCTTAATGCAAGTGGAATTTGCATCATTCCAGATCTTTGGGGGGATTGTCTTTCTCCTCATTGGAATTCAGTTTGTATTTCGCGGCCCTAATGCTATCGAAATGTTGAGAGGGGAATCAAAGCACATAGCAGGTTCGATTGCGATGCCCGTACTCATTGGACCGGGTACGATTAGTGCCAGTGTTATTATTGGCAAAAGGCATGACCCTTTGGTGGCGTGCACGGTTGTCGTGACCGCAATTGCCATATGTCTGGTAGCGATAATACTTCTCAAGTCGATACACGATTTTGTGCATCCAAATCGAGAGGGGCTGGTTGATAGGTACATAGAGATCGCCGGTCGGATAACAGCACTCTATGTTGGGACCGTTGCGATAGATATGGTTATGCAGGGTATTGGAACTTGGGTAACCAAATTTTGAAGTGCCAGTGCACTCCGACGCATTGTAGTGTGTCGCTATTTCAAACCTCGCAGCGATTTGTTCTGTATCGCTTAGCAATCGGTTGCAAATCGGAACCGTTTTTCTACGAGCGGCTCAAGTGCACATCGCCAAAAAGGTTTCGGTATTACCCCATTTCAGTCTGGCTTCCGAGAGTGGAATTGCCCACGAATAGTCGAGACTGGACCGGCTAAGGCAGACTTCTCTAGCAGCAGATGCGATTCGTGGACAAACGTCGATCTTGACCTTTCGAGAATCGCAAAGCGATTGCATCCTGTTTCGGAATAGCTTTGCTGGGGGCAGGCTTTGTGGTTGGTGTTCAGGTGAAGGCGCTGGTTAATTTGGCTTGAGTGTTGATGCCGCCTGGGTGGGGCGCTATCGCAATGTTCAGCTTGACGAACCGCCGGTGGTAGCCTCTCCCGAATCGTTGGTAGGACACGTGACACTCCGATTTGAGTTTGCATCGAGCCGCAGCGGTGATTTCGACGATGATGTGGGATGGTCTGTGCTAAAGTGTTGCAGGTATGCTCGCTTTCAAACCTGAAAAGCTGAGTTGGAACTGCAACGGCCTCGATCGGCGACTGACCGATATGGATGGCCATGTCATCGTGGAGATACTTGCGTGCGAGGTAGCACAGACGTCGCCCAAAAGGATTGCTTGAGCTACGGCCTATTGAATTGCGGCGTTTTGCTATTGGTCAGCATGCTGACGCAGTCGCTTGATGCTGGCGAAGTTCCGGAGCCACTGGGCGTGATCATCGAAGACAACTGTCTCGACTGTCATGACGGGACTTCAGCGGAAGGTGGTCTTGATCTGACGGCGCTGGATCGGAATCTGGATGACCGTGCCCTCCGCGACCGCTGGATTCGTGTTCATGATCGAGTCCGCTCCGGTGAAATGCCGCCCGATGCAGATGCGCTCGCAGTCACTGACCGTCAGGCACTGGTGGAGCAACTCAGCGATGCCATTGCAGTTGAAGATCGAGCGGATGTGATGGCGAACGGACGCGGCCCGTTGCGACGTCTAAACCGCGAGGAGTTCGAACAGAATCTCCGCGCTGTGCTACGACTGCCTGAGCTCGATATCCGTGACATGTTGCCGGAGGATCGTGAAGGCTATCGTTTCAACAAGACAGCGACGACGCTCGACATGTCACGAGTGCAACTGACAGCCTATCTGGAAGCCGCCGACGCCGCGCTGCGACAGGCGATGGCAAGCGGCGCCGAGCCTCCGCCCATGACGAAGTACCGCGCGATCGGAACCCAGTTGTTTTCCGCAACCAATACATTCGGTGAACGGGAAGCCATGTTTTTTGCGAAAGACAACAAGGCGGTTGGAACACAGGAACTCAAAGCCCTGAAGGACGACCCGGCGCTCGAGCTCGCTCTGTTCCGGTCGGCGAATTGGCCGTATTTCGGTTATCCCCGTGGCTTCGTCGCCAAGCTGCCAGGTCAGTACCGGGTGCGGTTCGCTGCCCGCGCGGTGTTGCAGACCGAAGGCTACCAGCTAAAACCGGCAGCCATGCCGATTCCGATGACGTTTCGAGCGAGGAAACTATCCGGGGCCGATGTCTCGGGCGACGTCCGCGCGACCGGCGGCATCATCGACATTCAGCCGGAGTCTCAAGTCTACGAGACGACGATTCGACTGTTGCCGACCGAAACGTTTGAATACAGCTTGCTGGGTTTACCGGTTCCTCTGGCGCGAAACGTTGATGGTGGCCCGCCGACGTATCGCTATCCGCCGTTTCCCGATGGCGGCCAGCCCGGAGTCGCCTTTGCATGGCTGGAAGTCGAAGGGCCTCTTGCCCCAGCGACGTGGCCTCCAGCATCGCACCGTGTACTGTTTGACAACCGTAAGATCGGCGCCCAGGCTGCCAAGCAATCCAACGATCAACGCGATACCGATCCCGCGACCGAAGCCAAACGTTTGTTGCGGCGTTTCATAAACAGTGCGACTCGCCAACCCGTTCCCGAACAAGCCGTACAACGATTCGAACAGCTCGTCCTCTCGCGACTTGAGCAGGACAGTCCGTTCGATGAATCGCTGCTCACCGGGTACAAGGCCTTTCTGTGCTCCAGTCATTTTCTCTATCTACTCGATCCGTCTGATCCTGCGACCAAGGACGTCGATCAGTACGCGATCGCTTCGCGGTTATCACACTTTCTGACCAATTCGCGTCCTAACGATCCGTTGATGAAACTCGCCAAATCGGGACAGCTTCGCGTTGCCAGCACGCTTCGCTGCGAAACGGACCGGCTGATTGCCAGTCCCGGCTTTGACCGGTTCGTGCAGAACTTCACCGACTACTGGCTCAACCTGCGGCACATCCGACGTGATGAACCCGACATTCGGCTGCATCCCGAATATCGCTTCGACGACTATTTGGTCGAATCGATGGAGCGTCAGACGCGGGCCTTTTTTACGGCGATGATTCGCGACAACTTGCCATCGAGCGTGTTGGTCGATGCAAACTTTGTGTACGTGAATGATCGACTCGCGGAGCATTACGGATTGGAACCGGTTTCGGGGTCGAGCCTGCGAAAAGTGGACCTACCCGAGGGCAGCCCGTACGGCGGGTTGTTAACGCAGGCGGCCATTTTGAAGGTCACGGCCAACGGCACTTCAACGTCACCTGTCATCCGCGGCGCATGGATCATGGAGCGTTTACTGGGCCAGCGGCCTCCTCCTCCTCCGGCCAGCGTGCCCGCCGTCGAGCCGGACATCCGTGGTGCGAAAACCATTCGCGAACTGTTGGATCTGCACACCCAATCAAAATCCTGTGCCGGCTGCCATGCGAGGTTCGATCCCGTTGGTCTGGCTTTGGAAAACTTCGACATCCTGGGCCGCTGGAGAACACGCTATCGAGGTGTCGAGGCAGGGGAACGCGTCACCGGTATCGACCGTGCCGGCCACGACTACGCTTACACCTTGTGTGAAGCGGTCGATGCCAGCGGCCAATTGCTGGACGGTCGCAGCTTTTGCGATATTCACGAACTGAAGGCTATACTTGTAGCGGATCAGCGCCAGTTAGCCCGCAACCTGCTGCAACAATTCACTCTCTATGCAACCGGGACTCCGGTGCGATTTGCGGATCGTGCAGACATCGAATCGATCCTCGATGCTTGTGCCGCTAAGGGCTACCGCGCCGGCGATCTCCTGCATGCACTTGTACAGAGCCGAATTTTTTTAGGAAAGGAAGGCTGCCAGTGAGCCGTCGCCATCGAATCAATCGTCGTCGGTTTCTTCACGGTGCAGGAGTTGCCCTTGCGCTACCGTATCTCGATAGTTCACGCTCCGCCTCTGCAAAGGATCGGGAATCACAACCTGCCCGACGGATGCTGTTGATCTCGAACAACTTGGGCGTGCTTCCAAAGTCATTCTTTCCCGCAGGCACGGGCAGCGATTACCAGCTCTCGCCGTACCTCGCCGAGCTCGGCCAGTTCCGCGACGACTTCACCGTCCTGAGCGGTTTGTCGCATCCCGATGTCGATGGCGGGCACAGTACGGAGAACTGTTTTCTCACAGCGGCTCGTGGTCCAACTAAGAGCGGCTTCCGCAACACGATCTCTTTGGATCAGTTCGCAGCCAAGCAACTCGGACCGGTGACTCGCTTTCCGACACTGAATCTAGGCGTGAACATCGATAAAGCCAATCGCAGCCTCGCTTGGACTCGCGATGGCGTGCTGCTTCCGGCCGAGGATAGTGCCACGGCATTGTTCCGAAAGATGTTTGTTCAGGGCGACCCCGCGGCGGTTCAGCGACAATTGCATCAGTTGGACCAGCGCGGCAGTATTCTTGACACGTTGCTCGACGACTCGCGGCATTTTCGCCGAAACCTCGGTGGCGATGATCAGGCACGACTCGATCAATACCTGACGTCGGTTCGTGAGATCGAGGAACGCCTGCATTCGGCGCGTGAGTGGGAATTGCGTCCCAAGCCGTCTACGGAGCAGCCGGTTCCGGAGGACATTCACGATAATAAACAGTTCTTCGAAAAGTTTGACCTGATCCTGTCGATGGCGAGGCTAGCTCTCGAATCTGATTCGACGCGTATTGTCACCCTGATGGTCGATGCCTTTGCGACGCCCGTATTCAAGCTGCATCCAGATCAGAACACGACCGACGGCTATCACAACCTGAGCCATCATGGGCAGGCCGAAGAGAAGTTAAAGCAACTTGAGGACGCCGACCACCAGCAAATGGTGTTGCTACGCAAGTTGTTTCAACAACTCGCCGAGACCCGCGAAGGGGAGGACCGTTTGCTCGATCGGACGATGGTCTTGTTCGGCAGCAATATGGGAGACGCCAACACCCACGACAACACGAATCTCCCCCTCTTGCTCGCTGGCGGTGGCTTCAAGCACGGCCAGCACTTGGCTTTCCAACGCGACCACAACAAGCCGCTGTGCAATCTGTTCGTCACCATGTTGCAGCAATTGGGGATCGAAACCGATACGTTCGGCTCCAGCACCGGCACATTGAACGAGATCACCTGACCTGCAAAATGCGGTGTCCCTTTGCATTACTCTAGTCTTGACCGTCGAAAGCTTTCTGTAATTCGGCGATGTCCAGTTTCTTCATCGTCCAAAGCGATTCAAACATCTGCTGCAACGCTTCCGGATTGTCGCTGGCCAGCCAATGTTGAAGCTGTGCTGGAACGATTTGCCAAGACATGCCGAACTTGTCTTTTAGCCAACCGCAGGCGACCTCCGAACCGCCGTCCGCTGTAAGGTTGCCCCAAAGCGTGTCGATTTCGTTTTGAGTATCACACCATACGGCCAGTGAAAATGCTTCAGTGAATTTCCAGTCCTGCCCCGCATTGAGCGCGACGAAGTTCATGCCGCAAAGTTCAAATTCGACCGTCAGGACGGAACCGTTCGTTTGATTTTTGACTGTCCGCACAATCTTTGAATTCGGCAACGCCGAGACATAAAAATTTGCTGCATCTTCGGCACAATCGATGTAGGAAAGAAAGGGGGTGATTCGTTGTTTAATTTGCATATTGCATTCCTAATTTATTGAAGACAGTCCAACCACATTTCCGTTGACGACAGGTTGTAAGTCATCCGTCATCGCTGCGCTCTATTCGTAAGTAAAACGTGTGCGTCACTGCTGCTCGCCGGGGACCATCACCATCCAGCCAACGCCGAATTTGTCAGTAACCATTCCGTATCGCGGCGACCAGAAAGTCTTCGCGAGCGGCATGTCGACCTTGCCTCCTTTGGCGAGTGCGTCAAACGCGGAATCGGCAGCCGTTTCGGTTGGAACCGACAACGCCAAGCGAAAGCCATCGAACTTTGAATTGTCGTTGCAACCGTCGGACGCCATGATCGTCATCTCGCCAATGTTAAACGACGAATGCATGATCTTGTTCTCGAACCCTGCTTGCAGCATGCCGTCGGGAACGGGATCGGGACTTTCGTTGAAATGCATTTTCATGAGGACCTTCGCACCGAGTGCCTGCTCGTAGAACGCCAGCGCCTCGTCGCAACGGCCGCCGAAGAACAGGTACGGCTGAACCGACGCCTGCTGCAGCGACATTTTTTGCATGATGGCGTCTTCTTGATCGCGGATTGTCCCCTGTGGATCGTTCTCGGCAAAATCGTCCATTTCATACAGCGGCCGAATATCAATGTCGGACTCTTCGAGCATTGGGTTGGGGCAGCGTTTGACCCAGTCCACCGCTTCCTCGATCGAGGCGACTTCCCACAGCCAGAAACCCGCGATCAGCTCCTTTGTCTCCGCGAACGGGTCATCGGTCACGGTACGATCGCTACCACGAAAGTGAATTCGTTTCGCTTCCGAACTCGGTTTGAGTCCTTCGCCTGCTTTCATAATGCCGGCGGCAACCAGTTCCTCATTGAATTGGCCCATCGCTGTGAGTAATTCCTGGCTGGGCAATTTGCCCTCCTCTGAACTCTTTGTCGCTTTGACGATGACCATGACTTTCATTGTTTCTCTCCGCTGATCTTGGGTGCTACTTGTCAAGACGGTCTCAACTTATACCTATTTGTCGATTGGCTGTTAACCAAATCGACATTTCAATAAATCTCATGCATACAATTTTCATGTCTTGGTCTCAGGGGGGTAGTGGAAGCACGAATATCGTCGTATTCGTCTGCATTAACCTAGTAGTCGAACGGCGGGCTCGTGAATCGACATCGCCCCCAATAAAATCTGAAAAAGACGATAGCATCGCCTTTCGGCAACAAATATCGCCATCGTTCTGATCGCCAGGGACGTGCAATCTACTACTGTCGTGGCTACGCTCGCCGGGACATGCGATTTACTACTTGTGATTTTAATGAGGGCTGAATGAATGTAGGGTGGGTCAAGTTCGCGAGGTGACTGGTGGGGCGTCGCAAAACCGACGAACTCCACTCAACAACTGATTTTGATTCAAACCTTCAATCGCGAACGCCGACCCACCAGACACATGGTTTTGTTTGACCCACCCTACGTCAACTTATAAATCGCACGTCCCCCAGTGCGTGGAATTCCGCAGTTTGGCGACAGCAGCTACGTCGGAATCCGAGAGTTATTATCCGCTGGTTCCGAGCGATCTGCGACGTTCTGACCGCCAATCCAGTGTCAGGAACGTCACCATACAAGTGGTTGCCAGCACTGCGATGGTCAACAATCCACTTAGGAATACGGACCATCCATAATGTTCGGCGATCGAGCCGCCATAGTAGTTGAACAAGATCGCGCCGCCGTAGCCGAACACGTCAATCAACGCCACCAAGAACCCCGAATGCTTGCCACCAAACTTGACCGCAAATACGCTCATCGGAACGTAATAGGCAGGCGAGATGGCCAGCCCTAACAGAAAAATTGTGCCGATCGCTGCGTGACTGCGTACCGCGATCGGAATCTGGTCTAAGTTCCAAAGCGTTAAGACGCACATACAACTGAGGATCAACAGTCCACCGAGAGTCCCCATTAATTGCAGTTTCGAAAGTCGGTCGTAGACGAAGCTGGTCAGTAGTAACGCCACAAACATTCCTGCCGGAAACGAACTGCCTGCCATCGATGCTTGGCTGCTGCTGATGTTTAACGATTCAGACAGGTAGATGGGAATGAATGTCAAAAAGTCCATCATGATCGTTAGAAATACGATACTGAATCCGATGAACCAGAATCGTCCGCTGCGAACGAACTGCGCCAGCGCCTGGAACCACGTCAGCAGTTCGAAGGGATGTTGCTCGAGAACCTTTTGCTGAGAACTTGTCTCCCCCGATTGTTTTTCTTCACACTCGTCGTTGTCGTCATGCCCGCCCAGTGGAAACAAGCCAACTTGACCAGGCGTTTCTCGCAGGAAAAAGAACAGCAGCACCACGACGACGCCCGTCACGGCGGACGACACAAGAAACACGCTGCGCCAGCCAACAAAACTCAACAGATAGCCAAGTAACAACCCAGCAGCGATCGTGCCCACGCGTGAGCTGGTCGAAATGATGCTCCACACTTGGCCGTAGCGTTGCTCGGGATACCACTGGCCAACAATCTTGGTCATCGCTGGCCAACCGCCGGCCTTGGCGAATTGCCCCAGAAAATTGAATAGGGCAAACGTGAAGAACGATGAACCGAACGCGAAGCCGACGTTCGCCAGAGCGGTGATCGAAAGGGCGAGCAAGAACATGCGACGCCCTCCCAAGATATCGGCACCCGGCCCTGTCACCAGCTTGCCAAGAATCGCGCCGGCGGAATGCCAACTCATCAAATGACCGAACGATTCCTTGTCCAAGTCGAGTGCGGGATCGTTGATCAACTCGGCACTTGAGGCGATGAGCGTGTTGCGGCAAAGCATGAACGCGGCATAACCAATATACATCGCGCCGAGAATCGTGAATTGCCAACGCAGAAATCGACTGGGCGATCGTGTTAATTCGCCATCACCAGTATCAAGACTCATCCTTCGTCCCTTGCTGTTTCACTGCCTCGTTCTGAGTTGGTTCTTCGTTCATGACTGATTCGGCAAGGGGCGATTCCGCAATTGGCATGTGGGGAAGTGGTATCCCGAGCATCTCGTGCAAGCTACGGTTCACTTCGCTCATGATTGGGTCTTCCGATACGCCGCGCACTCTTTGTGGGCTGACGAAAATCGGTTCACCCACTGTTACCATCGCCGACATCGGTCGATGGATTCGACATTCGTCAGTCAGGTCTTCTTCAAATTTCTCGATGGTTTCAAGAAGTCGTTCGTTGGTCGGATTGGATCGAATGTAGTCGGGTGGGTAGTGACTGAATTGCTGAGCCATGTAGACGTCTTCGAGCTGTTCCCAGCGTCTCTTTCGTTCTGCCTCGGTAACCTCGCCGGAAATCATATCTCGCAGAATTGCAACTCTCAGATTCTTTACCCGAGCCACCGGCGTGATGTCGGATCGACCCTTGATCCATTCTTTTTCAAGAGGGACAAGGATTCGATCGATCAGTCGTTTTACTCGTACGGCGATCTCGCCCGACTGCGGCTGGCCAAAGTGCTCGATCTCTTTCAACCACAGCAGCGCTTCGCCTACGCGATAGATTCGCTCGATGCGATCATTATCTCGCCTTGGACGCCACGACAAGCGAGTCTCGATTGCATCCAGTGTGCTGTGCAGTGCGGCATCGATATCGCCATGAAAGTGATAGCGAATTGCCACGGGATGGATCACAACTTGACCTACATCACCGTCTATCGCCCGCTTCTTGGCGGCTGATCGGGCGACAAAGGAAACACCTTCCATCAACGCCAAAAGCCGATCATTGGTTCGCGTGATGACTCCTTCGGGGAAAATGACTAGTGGCCGCTTTGCCTGATGCAGAATATCGACGCCCGCCTGTAACCCCTGTCGATCCAAACCTTCGCGATAGACGCTGAATGCGCCGGCTCGTCGTAGCATGAAGCGTCGGAAACGTCCCTGCATAAAGATGTGCCAACTGGCCATGACGAATGGTACCACGCCGGCGCGTCGACAAAGTTCCGTCACGATCATTGGGTCACAGGGACGGCAATGATTGGGCGCGAGCAAAACCGAATGCCCTGCTGACAGCGACTGTTGAAAATGTTCCAGCCCTTCGCACTGGATGTTTTCGATGCCATAGTCCCGGCGAAGTCGTCGACGCACAAGCCGCTGCAGCAGCCATGGCCAGCATCGTCCCTGGTACGGCGGTACAAACTGATACGGTTGGTCGAGAATAACGGGATGCATGTAACGATTACCTAGAGGATTCAAGTCATCGTCGTGACAATGACAGCGGTTCACCGCAGGCTCCTATTAGAGCTTACGTGTTCGAAAACGTGTGACCATTGTCAGTATGTTAAATGGGCTAGCGCCGTCGGCTCAGATGCTTCCGTCGAGTGATGCATGTTGACCGGCTTACATTGACAACGAGCCCACAGGGGAACGGGTGCTGCGCACATTCGACATTATGTGAAGCAAATCATTGGCGTAGTGGATCTTGCTAAAGATCCTGCATACGGGATCTTTAGCAAGATCCACTACGGGGGAATGCGTCAAAAATTGATTTGCTGTCTCCTCGAATTCAAAATGAACAATTTTGATTTGATTAAACAAAAGATGAGCTTCGAACGGATGAGAAGCTCGGATTTTGGACATTGTGATGCCAATATCCTTGTTTGCCACCTATGATTTATGTGTTATCGCGGGTGGAGACGTGTAAGATGGAATCAGCCATGACACCGAGGTTATTCGATCGTGAATCCAAACTACAGCACAACGTCTAACGATTCCATTAACGATAAATTCGACGCAACGGGGCAATATCGACATTGGACCGGATTGCAGTCGATCCGAGTGGATCCCTCCCTTCGCGATTCCAAATTGCTGAGGGTGGTGCGAAAAGATTGCCACGGACGCATCGAATTCGCAAACGAAGCCTATTGCCAAAACCTTGGTCAAACACCTTCGCAATTGGTGGGTAAAACTGACTTTGATCTTGTTCCCGAGGCGGCGGCAGAGGTTTGGACTGAACGGGATCAAGCGACCATCCAAAATGGGCGTGCGGACCATGTGGTTGAAGAGCATATTTCGACCAGCGGAAAACATTGTCTGGTTGAAGTGCTGAGAATCCCCACCCGAGATCAGGATGGAAAAGTCACCGGACTCGAAGTGATTTTCTGGGACCTGGAAAACAACGATGAAACCACGGCAGAATTGAAGCAATCTCAGTTCCTGTTGAACACCTTGCTTGAGAATATCCCCGACGCCGTCTATTTCAAAGACAAGAAAAGCCGTTTTATTCGCGTTAGTGATGCTCTCGCGAGGCTGTTTCATTTGGCGGATCCGGCCGACGCGGTCGGCAAATCGGATGCTGATTTCTTCGGTCCTCTGCACGCGGAAGCGGCGATGGCGGACGAACGCGAAATCATGGAGACGGAAACGCCTGTGATCGCGAAAGTCGAGCGAGAAACGTGGGATGACCGCGAGGACACATGGTGCTCATCGACAAAACTGCCGCTCCGTGATGAGTCCGGCGAGGTGATCGGTACCTTTGGTATCTCGCGGGATGTGACCGAACAACTTCGTGCCGAGTTCGAACTTGCTCGTGAACGTGATTTGTTGAAGACGATCACAAATAACATTCCTGACCCGATCTACGTCAAAGATCGTGCGGGGCGATTTATCACCGGCAACGCTGCGTTACTTCGTTTGTTTGGACTCGATTCGATTAACGATTTGGTTGGTAAGACGGACTACGATTTTTCGCCACCCGAAATCGCGTGTAACTTTGTCGCCGACGATCAAATCGTGATGCGTACTTGCGAACCGCTGATTGAAAAAGAAGAAACGTTGCAACTCGGCGATGGCCAACGAATCTGGATTTTGACAACCAAAGTGCCGCTTTGCGATGAGGATGGCACGGTGAAGGGGATGGTGGGCATCGGTCGGGATATCACGGTGCGGAAGTTGGCCGCTGAGGAAGTACTATCGGCCAAAAACGCAGCCGATGCCGCCAATCGAGCGAAGAGCGAATTTTTGGCAAACATGAGCCATGAAATACGTACCCCGATGAACGGCATCATTGGCATGACGGAGTTGTTGACGGCCACCAATTTGACAGCGGAACAGCGAGAATTCTTGGGCTTTGTGCAAGAGTCCGCCGACTCATTGCTAAGACTACTCAATGACATACTCGATTTTTCAAAGATCGAGGCGGGGCGTCTCGAGTTGGAACATGTGCACTTCGATCTCCGCAATTGCATCGGCAAAGCCGTCAAATTATTGACGCTCAAAGCAGACGAAAAACACATCGAACTTGCCGGGCGTATTGATCCAACGATTCCCAATGAATTGGTTGGCGACCCTGGGCGACTTCGTCAAATTATCGTGAATTTTGTCGGCAATGCGATCAAGTTTACGGAGACGGGTGAAGTCGTCGTCGATGTTAATCCCGAAGAGGTGACGGAGGATTCCGCACTGCTGCACGTTACCGTTCGCGACACAGGAATCGGCATCCCCAAAGAAAAACAGTCAAAGATCTTTGAAGCGTTCTCGCAGGCAGATGCGTCCACGACGAGGCATTTTGGTGGCACAGGTTTAGGCCTGACCATTTCTTCACGGCTGATCGATATGATGGGCGGCCGGGTTTGGTTAGAAAGCCATCCGGGGATCGGAACGACATTCCACTTCTTGGTTCGTTGTGGCGTTGCTGCCGATCAGTCGCCGCGTCGTCCTGCTGTGCTCTCGGCGCTGGCCGATACCCGTGTCCTTGTCGTTGACGACAACTCGACCAATCGCCGCATCCTGCAAGAAGTCCTGTTGTTCTGGCGTATGCAACCCACTCTGGCGGAAAGTGGAGCGCATGCCATCGAGTTGGTCGCGGAGTCGATCGAAAACGAGACTCCTTTTGGACTGATCCTGCTGGACTATCACATGCCCGGGATGGATGGGATTGAATTCGCCGAACGGATCTGCGACGAATACCGTTCTCAGTACGGCCCCATTATCATTCTGTCGTCCTCGGTCAACGGTCTTGATCCACCACGACTCCGTGAGTGCGGCGTGGCAAGGTATCTGACTAAACCTGTGATCGTGGCGGAATTACTTGATGCAGTGCTCGAAGTGAAGGGCGTCCAGAGTCAAAAAACGGAAGTGCCAGCGCCTGCACCTGATTTGCCCCTGGCTCCACCTCGCAAGATTTTGCTAGTCGAAGATGGGGTCATCAATCAGCGAGTGGCATTGGGGTTCCTGAAGAAATGGAATCACGAGGTCCAGCTTGCCGTCAATGGTCGCGAGGCGGTCGAGGCGGTAAAGCGAGAATCATTCGATGTGATTTTGATGGATATTCAGATGCCGGAGATGAACGGGCTCGAGGCCACTGCCGCGATTCGAGAAGCGGAATTAGGGAATGATCGACATCAATACATTGTCGCAATGACTGCCGAAGCGATGAAAGGCGATCGAGAGAAATGTTTAGACGCGGGCATGGACGATTACATATCGAAACCTTTCAATCCCGAAGAATTGCAGAGTGTGATTACGCGAGCGTCAGACCAAATCTCGCCGTCAAGCAAAGACAAAAATGTTGACGGCAAGGAAATTGACGACAAGTCAACAACGCAGCTAACACCAGGGAATACTGATTCGTCCGCATCGGAGGATGAATCGGAACCTGTGATCCCAAGCGAACCGATGCTCGACTGGGGCCATGCGGTCAAGCAAATGGGTGGTGACGAAACCTTAGCGTTTGAAGTGCTAAAGACGTTCCAAGACGAGGTGCCTGAGCTCCTCAGGCAAATGCGAACTGCAATCTCATCGCAAGACTTCGCAACGCTTAGCCGAAGTGCTCACACGCTTAAGGGGTCCTCTCGTTTCTTTGGCCTCAGCAAAATCATCGAGATTAGTTCGACCATCGAAACGCTTGGAAAGGAAATGGAGATCGTGGAAGCGTCACATGCAGTGGATCAGTTGGATCGGAATTGTGATCTTCTATTGGGAGAGATACAGCAAAGGCTCGCTGCAAACGGTTCCGCGTCGCATTCGAGTGAATCTCCCTCCCCCAACGACACCACGTCAACTCGCGAGTGATTTTGTGAACGCTGCGTTCGCCAGGACGTGGTCCACCGCAAACGCGACGGCAACTACATCAATGATGGAAATGTACTTGGCAGTCTTCTGCTGAGACACTTCGCAGCGAATAGAGTGATCACGATCTTGGGCGTTTGATCGATTGGATCTTGGTTCCTAAGAACCGAGTCGCCTTGCCAAATCGGTCTGCAATTGTTCGCATCGGTGTTCGGCGTGCATGCCCATGGCGATCCGTTTGAATGGTTTCGCCGGTCGCTGGTTCAATCGCGGTCAGATAGCCGCCGCCGAAACAATAGGTGTCGATACAGACAAAGTACCCCGAGTCCAGCACGTTTCCGCCGGGCTGTGGCGTGTGACCGAGGAAAACACGCTTGCCACTGCAGTGTGGCAGCGGATGTGGAAAGTCGAGATGTTTCCAAAACATCGTGGCTTCGTCTTGCAATTGCATTGAAACGCTGTGAATGTAATTCGCGTGCACAAAGATCGATTCATCCACCTCGTAAAACGCTCTGAGAGAGCGAAAAAAGTCGAGATGATCGTCAGGGATTTTTTGCAGCGAACCTCCGTAGCTTGCCAATGTCGCTTGGCCGCCGCTGTTTCGCCAAATCACATCGTCCAGTCCTGCGATCACTCCCATCAGCATGATCTCGTGATTGCCGCGGAGAGGGATCACGCGGCAGTGCTTTTGCAATTCGACGATCTGTTGGACCACGTTTTTGCTGTCGGGGCCGCGATCAATGTAGTCGCCAAGAAAAATCAGCTCGTCGTCGGCAGCAGGGTCGATCGCCTCGATCAGTGACCTGAGTGCCTTGGCACATCCATGGATATCACCGATCGCAAATTGTCGCATGGAGATAGGCTCGAGGATAGGATCAATATCACGCATCGGCGTGAAAGAAAGTTGCCGCGGGGCTTACCCGAGTTAGAGCGAATTCGCTGCGGAAAATTCCAGGAAATCCGCTTCGGACATTTTTTAATTCAAATTGGGGTCACCAAAGTGGACTCCCGGTGCCATGGAGTTTAGGACGTCATGCCCACATCGGCGGACGGCCAGTTCCCACGATCGATCGGCATCGCCGAACAGGATATCGCTATCAGGCTTGCCTACCAACCATCCTCCTACTCGCAATTCTTCGTCAAGTTGCCCGGGGCCCCACCCACTGTAGTTGGCGATATATCGCACCTTCGCATCTTGGCGATGGTGCAAAATTCGCAAATGGTCGTCATCACCAGTGATCCAAGCAGGCGGATTTCCCAAGTCGATCGACATGCTTCCAAACGGGTCGGCTGGGTGATCTTCGATTGTAAATTTGGCCCCGCCGGTAACGGATTCTCCAGGCCCAAGCGGTGCGTCGGAATCCGCCAGCGAGATCGGACCACACGGATCGCCGATTCCAGCTAAATCGTGCAGCGCTAGCAGCGGCCCTTCGACGGGGCCCCCACGATAAATAAAGTCGTCCTCGCGCGGATCGCCACCCATCGTGCTGCTTAGCGCGACAATGTCGCGAAAACGATTTTCGGTGGGCCGATTTACTGCCAACCCGAAAGCCCCCTCGGGGTCATGGCGGACAATAAAGAGGACGGAGCGGAGAAAATTACCATCGCCCAAATATGGGGATGCAATCAGCAAACGCCCTGAAAGGTTCTCTGGCATCGTGAATTTCTCCGGTTCGCGGCAAACGAGCGAGTCACAAAAGTCTAAAAAAAGATGCCCCAATACTGTTTACTGGGATTGATCCGTCTAGCCGTGGATTTCCGTCGTCTAGCGACGGCAGGTTCGTCGAAATTCCGCAGTAATGTTCCGCTCGTCCCTTAATTCATTCTCGGCAAAGAATTACGCCAGCCATTTGCGATTTCAATGTCGCTTTGAGGCCTTTGTTAGGCGGCTTTTGTTAGGCCGAGTAGACATCTCGCCACAGGCCGCCGGCCCATGACAGTCCGACCCCAAATCCTACTAACATATTAACGGATTCAGGCTTCAGTTCGCCACGACTTCGCAGTCGATCAATCAAAATCGGCAAAGTTGACGAAACCGTGTTGCCGACATCGGCAAGCTCGATTGGGATGCGTTCGGGGGCCACGCCCATCCGCCCACGAAGCTGGTCGAGCATTTTCCAAGTCGCTTGGTGCATCAAATAGCGATCAATGTCCGCATCAGCCAGCCCATTTTCAGACAGGATTTCGCCGATCAGTCGCGGCACCGCCTCGACAGTAAAGTTAATCAGGCTCGGGCCGTCCATATACAGGCGGCTCTTCCAGCGTTTTCGATGTCGCGGTTTGATGGCATCTTCGCTTGGCCGACTGCCACCGTCGCCGACGATTAGCATGTCGCCGCCGCTGCCGTCGCTGCCAAATTGAAATCCCCACAGCGACTTTTCGTCACTGGCGGTCACCAGGGTTGCCGCAGCACCGTCGCCAAAGATCGTCCGCAGGCTACGGTCGTCTGCATCGATGTATTTACTGTACGTTTCTGCTGTTAGCAGCAGGATTTTTTTTGCGACACCGCTTTGGATCAGCCCATCGGCCATCGCCAAGCCGTAAACGAAACCGCTGCATCCCAAGTTAAAATCCAGAGCACCGCAGCGTGTTGGCAGGCCGAGCCGGTCTTGGACTAGGCAGCACGTTGTCGGCAGCGGGTAATCCGGCGTCTGGGTGCAAAGCAGCACGAAGTCAATGGATTGCGGGTCGATCGCATGTTCGGCAAACAGTTTTCTTGCAGCGTGAATGGCAAGGTCGCTTGCGGTTTCACCGGGCTCGGCGATATGCCGTTGCTGGATTCCGGTTTTCTCAGCGATGAGAGCGATATCCCAATTGGGGAAATCAGCTTGAAGTTGTTCGTTCGTTTCAACTCGCGAAGGCAAGTGAACAGCGATCGGACCAAGTTGAGCATGCGGCACTGCAAAGATCCACGAATGGCCGAAGGGGAGATGCGAGGCAAAGAAAAAAACATAGCGGCAATCACGATTTCATGAAAGTCACCACCAATGCGAAAAAACCAGTCGAGGAGCTTGGTTTTTGCTGCTTCGCTTGCTGCGAAAGCGGATGAGTGGCAGATTCCACTCATGTGAAAGAAAAGAAAGAGCGGCTGATGGGATTCGAACCCACGACAATCACGTTGGCAACGTGATGCTCTGCCAACTGAGCTACAGCCGCAAAACTTTCAACGCCGGCCAGATTATCGCTTGCAGTTTAATGTTGCAAGGTCACCCGGCGGCCTTTTTTTTGTTGGCGGCGAACCAGCTGGTTTGCCATCAACAGGAGCGGATTGTAGATACCGATCGAATTCGTTCAAGCCCAATTTCAGAAGACTTGCGAATTTGTTTCAGCGGGTTTGTTGCCGCGGAGCTCGAGCGAGGGACCGGGGGGCTCTAGTGAGGGTGATAACGCCCGGATTGCCAACTTCGCAATCTTCTGATTTTCCCCCATTTCCACGATGCACCCTGACACAGTACACTACCGGGCTTGATTTGATAGAAACGATGAGGCGCAGCGATCCGATGGTCGGTTTTCCTGTTTCGCCCTCATGTGCCATACGATGACGCCGCAAAGACGAGAGGTCTTACCGAAGGATGTCCACCTCCACTGAACCCGAAACAACGGAAGTTCCGGAAGAAAAGAAAACAATCCAGCTGCAATCCACAGTTGAGAGCCCTTCGCCATGCGTTCGCCAGGTGATTGTTACGATTCCGCACGCGGAAGTTGAGCGATACTTAAAAGACGCCTACGACGAAATCGTGCCGGAAGCATCCGTGCCCGGTTTTCGTGCAGGCCGTGCGCCGCGAAAATTGGTTGAAAAGCAATTTCGTGACCGTGTCCGCGAGCAAGTGAAGGGCGCCCTGTTGATGGACTCGCTCTCGCAAGTGAGCGACAAAGAAGATTTTTCCGCAATCGGCGAACCCGAGTTTGACTTCGAATCGATCGAATTGCCGGAAGACAATGGTGACTTCAAGTACCAATTCACCGTCGAAGTTCGTCCTGATTTTGAAACGCCGACTTGGAAGGGCCTCAAGCTCTCTAAGCCAGTCGAAGAAATCACCGAAGCCGATGTTGACGAGTCGCTGCAACGCGTCTTGGCCCGTTACGCAACGCTTGAAGCCACTGACGAAGCTGCCGCTCTTGGCGACAAGCTTGTCGTGTCGATCAAGTTCACTGAGAACGGCAAGTTGCTGAGCGAACTCGAAGAAGAACGCGTCACGCTGAACAGCCGATTGAGCTTTTCGGACGGCGTGATCGAAGATTTCGGTAAGCTGATGACTGGCGCGATCGAAGGCGACACACGCTCAGGCAAAGCTAAGATCAGCGATGGTGTTAGCAACGAAGAAACTCGCGGCAAGGAAATTGATGCTGAAATCCAAGTGATTGAAGTGTTGAAATCGGAATTGCCAAAGATGACTCCAAGCTTCTTGGAAGAGCTGGGCGATTTTGAATCCGAGCAAGAACTTCGTGATTTCGTTCGTGACTCGCTGACTCGCCAAGCCGATTACCGCACCCAGCAAGCTCTTCGCCAATCGGTCGTTGATGCGTTGGCCGGTAACGCCGACTTTGAGTTGCCAAAAACTTTGGTTCAACGACAAACGCAACGCGAACTGCAACGTAAGGTCCTTGAACTGCGCCGCAGCGGATTCGATGAAGACAGCATTCGCCGCTTCGTCAACGCGTCACGTCAAAACGCTCAATCGTCAACCGAAGCTGCACTTCGTGAACACTTCATCCTAGAGAAGATCGCCGAAGAAGCCGAAGTCGATGCAGAGCCAGCCGATTACGATGCGGAAATCGCGTTGATCGCTCAGCAAAGCGATTCGCCGGAACGTAAAGTCCGTGCTCGCCTTGAAAAGAGCGGCCAAATGGACGCGCTTCGCAACCAAATCGTCGAACGCAAAGTTGTCGAGATGATTGTCGAAGCCGGTGACGTTAGCGAAGAAAAGGTTGAAAAGACCAAGGGTGACGACGACCAAGAGTTCGCCGTTTACCACAATGTTTTGCCAACTCGCGATGACGACGTGATTCCTGAGGCCAAGTACGAAGATCACACGCCGAAGGATGCAGATAAGAAAGAGAAAGAAAAGGAATAATATCCTTTTCGATCGACTCGCTTTAAAAATTCGACTGCCCGTTTTCGCTTCACCGCGGACACGGGCAGTTTTTTTTGTGTCGTTTTTCGATCCGCGACGTCGATTTTTTTCTTAGGGTAGTGGATCTTGCTAAAGATCCCGCGTGGAAGACGTGTAGCCTCGCCCACTACGGAACAAGCTTCAGCAATAAAATCGACGTCCCCGGCGAAAGCAACGTCCCACGCAACTATCGTGCGGCACGAGCGGTGAATCACTGTCGGATTTCAACGTAGTTGCCATCGCGTTTGCGGTGGAAATCCACGCTCTGGCGAGCGTAGCTACGAAAGTAATTAACCGCACGTCCCGAGCGAAGGACGCCATTTATTACCCTCCCTACCCTAAAACCTTATCGGTAATCGACGAACACCAATGTTGGATGGCGCGTCGATACAGGTCGGTGCCTTTTTCGAGTTGTTCGATCGAAATCCACTCGTCCACCGTGTGCGCCTGAGCGATATTGCCTGGCCCACACACCAAGGTCTGTTGCAGTTCACTAAACAAGCCGCCATCGGTCGCATAACACTTTGTCGTAGGCGATGCATTGGCTAACTCGCACATCGTTTGAATGCATTCCGCGTGGGCATCGACCCAAATCGGGTCGCAACCGATCAACAGTTTGAATTCGAGCCCACGTGATTCGGCAAAGACACGAGCTTCGTCGATCAAATCGCTGCCATCGATTTCCGGCATCGTTCGCAGGCTGACCCACGCTTCACTTTTGGGCGTGGTGATGTTGATCGCGTTGCCAAAGTCGGTGAATCCGAAGTTCCACGACAGCGTGGGCGGATCAAATCGAGGGTCTTGATAACGAGGGTCGGTCAACGTTCGCTCGTTGAGTTCCGCGATTTTTTGCAGCATTGGAACCATCGCTACGTTTGCATTGATTCCTTCGGCGGTGCTGCTATGGGCTGCCCGCCCGCGGCTGGTGACGCGAAAGCCTGTGATGCCTTTGTGAGCGTGAACCACGCCCAGTTCAGTAGGTTCACCAATGATTGCGACCGGCTGTGCCGCCACAATTTCACGGTATCCCGCCGAAGACTCAACGAGTTGCCGTGCTCCTTGAAATCCGGTTTCCTCGTCAGCGGTGCAGACCACCCACAGTGGTCGCGTTTGTGATTCTTGCGGAACTTGTTTTACCGCAGCGAGCATCGCGACCAGCGAGCCTTTCATGTCGCACGCCCCTCGTCCGTAAACACGCTGGTTTGTGATCGTCGCGTGAAACGCATCCCCGGGCGATTCGGGATGAGGACCCACCCAGCCACTGGCGGGCACTACATCCGTGTGGCAAAAATAAGCCACGCCACCGGTCAGCGATCCAGGGGATTCGATCGGCATTCGTTTCGCCAGCACATTTGCCTTTTGAATCCCCTTGGCGTCTTCATAGATGGTTAGTTCAGTCTCAAAGCCGAGTGAGCGTAAAATCTCGTCGACGTATTTTGTGATTTCGACATTGCTAACCGAGCTAACCGAGGGAAATGCGATCAGGCGGGAAAGTGTATCGAGGACTTCGCTCGTTACGTTTTTCATGGTGTAGACGCTATGTTTTTTTCAATGTTTTCCGGGTCGGACGTTGGGCCCAAACCAGATCAAGATGAGTCACTGAACTTGACGATCTTATCCGACTGCATTAGTCGCGGGCATATTTCATAAAAAATGGGCAGGCCCGCGGCTAGTGCTGTCGGCTCACAGAACGACCGCCGTTTCGGGGCACACTAGCCGACGCTGCCAGGAATCGGCCGCTACACAATTTGTGTCCGACTAAGCAGGTAGTCAGGAATCACTGGGTGGAATCCCGTTAGCCGTTTGGGCGCTAGCCCCGGTTCAGCGCCGAAACCGTGGCTAGCGCCAAAACGGCCAATTTACTGAAAGACTCCTGCCTAACTGCTAAGACTTGAACAAATCGCGAAACGCTTGGGCTATGTTTTTTGGGTTCGCCCCTTCGACTTCGCCCGAAAACGTTTCGAGCTTTTGAATTGCTTCCTGACGATGAGATTCCGTCGACTTGGGGGCGATGGCTTGATAGACCGCTTGGGCCGCAATCGCAGTGGGGTCGCCTGGGTTGAGTGCAAACGTAGCGAGTTTGTCAGCAAGTCGCGGCGGCAATTCGTCATACGTGTACGCTTTGATGGTCGCGTTAAAGCGAATCACCAAGCGGTCGGGGCCTTTCTCGACCACGATCACACGAAGTGTTTCGGTGAGCTCGAAATCACTGCCCGTCTGTAGTGTTGCCACGCCGCGTTCGATAGCGCCGCGATAGTAAGTTGCCAAGTCGGCGATCTCGAACAAGGGCTCGCCGAGCGGTCGTTGCTCTTCGCTGAGCTGAGTGTTAACAGCCACTTCGTGTACCGCCCTCAGCTGACTCCAATCCGCAGACTTGATCGCCGTGCGTGCTTTTGTGATCAATGCCTCTGCCTCGGCGATCAGCTCTTTGCTCATCGTTTCGACGGGCATCATCACAGGACCCACTGTGGGATCGGGCGTTGTCGATGTGGGCGTTGTCGACTCGGGCGTAGTCGATGCGGGGGTGGAACCGATGGGATCCATTTTTTCAGGCTCGCCCATTTCAGGATCCATCGTTTCTGGGGGACCGTTCTCCTGCGGAGCGGGGGGCGTTGCCGCAGGTTGCTCTGGTTCAGACGGAACGGGTTCAGACGGGGTGGTCTGCGGCATCGAGGGTGCGGGACGCATATTTTGACCGCCCTGGCCTCGGTTGTCGTTAAAGCTCGGTTGATTCAGGTTGCCCATAATGGGGTCAACGGGCCGGGATTTGACTCGTCCGCTTGATGGTGGTGATGCTTCATTGGCAGAGCCGCCCGGGTTGGTTGATAAAGTAAAGCTGCCGTCCTTGGCCGTGATCGCGATCGTTCCTGGTTTGAACATCAGAACCCAAATAAGTGACCCCACCATCGCGAGGATCGCCATCGCGCAGCCCAGAAAGACAAACCACCCGGCCATCGACTTGCGACGCCGCTTGGGAGCCTTCTTCTTGATCGCAATCGGCGCCGCAGCAGCAATCGGGGCCGCGTCGGTTACTGGCGCAGGAGACGCCGAAAACGTGGGTGCTGGTGTTGCTGCAACAGGAGCTTGAGGTACGGGAGGCATTTGTGGTGCCAATGGATTACCCGCAGGCAGCACTCCGGCAAGCGGATCGCTTTTGGGTAACAGCCCCGCAAGAGGATCCGATTTCGGAGCAGCACCCGGTGGAGGCGGTACTGCGGAGGGCGCCGAAATGGGAGCCGCCGTGACCTGGGGCGATTCGGTGTCACCAAAATCAATGACGCCGAAACGGACGTCCAGGGCCTTTTTCTTGGCAGGATCGAGCAAGATATCGCGTGATTGTTGGACCCATTTCGCTGCCTTTTTCCAGACGGCTGGATCGGCATCCGGCTTGGCACTCTGCAGTTTCTGGATCGTTTCCTTAATCGCAGCGACAATCACCTGGGAATCCTGTTCGCCGCCGGTCAGGCCAAAGATTTGATAGGGATGCGGATTCTTAGTCTCTGCGCTGAGAGGTAAAAGATCCGAAATTGCAGTTGCCGGCATTCGTCTGGGTCCGATGGATGGGCTGAGTGCGGACAGAGGGGAGGTTCGTAAAATAGCGGTAGCAAGCATCACCCTAGCTGGACATCGCCAATTTACAGGCAATCGCACCCCGAAGTGTGGGCGAGGGAAGGAGTTAGGTTGAATCCCTCGGGTCACGTTGGGTTACGAGGTAACGCGTCTTTCTGTCGTAGTGGCGCTGTCTCGCTAGAGAGCAAGGGCCGCCCCCACCCTAGTTTAATCAATGAATTGGAATTGGCGGAGGCTTGTCTGGCGTGGAATCCGAAGTCGTCGACATTGGGGGATTTGTATGGGAAATACATGAAATTCACGCGATCAGCAAGGCTTATGCCGATCATTGCTACCAAACGGATTATGGCGATTGGCAATGACATGCGGGATACGCAAGAGATCGGTTCTTTCCGAAACAT